>CBDCNV010000001.1:0-2158098 GCA_965219535.1 Opitutales bacterium
TCCGGGATAGACGATCACTAGACATATTGGGGCTCCGCTGGGTATTGGCCGGAAGAGTAGTTGGCACGGTAATCGCGGTTTCCGTGATTGCAGTGATTTCTCAAGAGAAATTCACGATTTTATTCGCAGTGCTCGTCCTGTTGGCAGTAATAATCAGCGCACTCGGTTTCCATATACGCGCTACGACACCGAATGTCCTCTTAGCAGGAACCCTATCAGGTTTCATGGGCACTACTTCGGCGATGGGAGCTCCCCCCCTGGCCTTGGTTTATCAGGATGAACCGGGAGCGCGACTGCGCAGTACTCTCTCGGGTGTCTTCATCGTGGGTATTACCATCTCCCTGAGTGCACTTTATTTTATCGGGCGTTTGGGAATTACGGAACTTCTACTATCAATAACCCTGGTCCCTGGAGTGCTTCTGGGATATGTAATATCGATTAGAACGGCATCCATAGTTGACCGACAGTCAGTCCGGCCCCTGGTTTTACTGCTTTCCAGCGCCGCCGCAATTGCCGTTCTTATTCGCTCATTTATAGGATAGTATATTTATTCAGGCTACTTTGAGTGAATAGGTGGTCCAATTTCAAAATATACTGGATACCATTTATCAAGTTTCCTCACAAAGTATATCCCTTTTGCATAATCTAAATTTTGTCCTTTATTCTTTTCATATCCTACAACCGCGATCCCATGATTTGCCCCAATGGGGAACCAGCTGTCATACGGTACTCCTGAAGGCATATTGTGTACTCTCTTTACATTTTTATTGGCGGCCGTAAAAACGAATGCGCTGGCGAGTATTAAGAGAAGAACGGTTATTTTTTTCATATTATTCCTGGTGTTTGAGTGATCGATTTGACAGATAATTTAAGGAGATCCCATCTCAAGAATTGATCCAGCATTATTGCGCGTGATCACGATTCAATCTCGTATTGTGCAGGTGAGTCGGTAACCATATATTCGACTATTAAATATGATTCCCTCTCGAGAAGAAGCCCCTATCAAATGTTTTTCCATCGCTGCTTATGTATGCCGGGGCACGGATAGCGGTATGGACGTGCTCCTGATAAGGCGAAACACCGGTTACCTTGGCGACACCTGGCAGATAATCTCTGGAAAGATCGAAAAAGGAGAGACAGCTTGGCAAGCTGCATTGCGAGAAATCCATGAGGAGACAGGAATTAGTCCTGATAGGTTCTACTCCGCTGATAGGCTTGAGAGTTTTTATGAAGTGAGCCAAAACTGCATCAACATAGCTCCCATCTTTGTAGGATTTATAGATTCTGAGCAGCCCGTAGTCCTCTCATCCGAACATCGCGAATTCAAGTGGGTTCCATACACTGATGTTTCCAATTATGTGAGTTTTAACCACCAGGCTGAAACGTGCCAATGGATTTCTGAGAGATTTATTGCTCATGAACCATTTGATTTTCTAAGGATCAAAACTGAACCAGACGTGTGAGGCAGCGACTTACTGGTTAACTCAAAATTCAACAACAGAAGAAAAATGACGATCTCCTCGTTGTTATTTTTTGCTACCACTGAAGCTTCCATTCGGGGTAAAATTGCTAATGCCTGAAATAAAACCCGCCCATAACCAACCCGACGATCGTTTCGGATATTCCTGCTATTCGCTGGTATTAATCGCTCCAGAAGACACCATAGCTAAGGTTAATGCCATTAAGCGTGATTCAGGAATGACTATCGCGCATATACCTGCGCATATCACTATCAAAGGTACCTTTTACGGAATTGAGAGTTTGGATAACTTGAAACAAACCATACGCTCAATAACCAGTACCACAAAATCTTTTTATGTAGGTTTAAAGGGATCCAGATTGAACTGGGGCAGTAAAGGTGGAGGATTATCGATACCGGTAACTCCTAAGATGCAAGAGTTCCATGACGCATTGGTCGAGGCAGTTTCACCATTGGGAATCGCAGCTTATCAAGATGATCCTTATCACGCACATATGACTTTCGTTTATGAATCAACCACCGAAGGTCTCGAGAAATCTAAAGAGCAAACAGCAAAATCAGCTTTCGGTGACGGTTTCTTGGCGAAGTCCGTAGAACTGGTGGGAAGACAAGGAAAGGCGTATGGAGGTGAATGGAAATTAATTGAAAGCTTTCCACTGGCTAAAAAAGATATATAAGTCTCACTTAAACCCGTTCAATGGTGTGTCTTTCGATTCATTAGTTTCCGAAGCGCTGAATCACAAAATTTCCGGCTGGGACTTTTCCTATATAGAAGAAAGATCCCTGGTGGAAGATATCAGCTGGAATTACCGGGAGATTGTATCCAGCAGATTTAAGCCTGACATAACTTTACTGGACATGGGAACGGGCGGTGGTGAGCTTTTGTCATCATTCAGTGGCTTACCCGAGAATACGTTTGCCACAGAGGGCTACCCTCCCAATATCTCTGTCGCCCGTAAAAGACTGGAGTCACTGGGTATTCAGGTCGTCGAGGTATCAGAGGATCTCACCTTACCTTTTGATGACAAGCTCTTTGACTTAGTCATCAATCGTCATGAAGCCCATTCATCCGACGAAGTTTATCGCATTCTGAAAGATGACGGCCAGTTCATTACTCAGCAGGTAGGCGGATCAAATAATTTCAGGTTAAACGAGCTCTTACAGGATATCCCGACTAAAAACTTCGAACATTGGGATTTAGACTTCGTTTTAAAGGAGGTTGAAAATGCAGGGTTTAAAATAGGTGAAAAAAGGGAGGCGTTTTCAAAAACACAATTTCTCGATGTTGGTGCCATTGTATTTTACATTAGGATGACTACCTACCAGTTTCCCGATTTTTCTATAGATAAATACCACGACGGATTAATTAAAATTCATCAGCATATCCAGGAAAATGGATGCCTTGAGGTTCAGAGCCATCGTTTCTATTTTGAAGCATATAAACCTTCTCTCAGCTGATGATAAAAATTCGATACAGTCGGTATTATAGTACATTCATTTAACCGTTACATATTCAGATGAACGAATATAGAATGTTATGTACCGAGATGTATGATCTCGATAAACCAAGTGCTCCGGAGGATGCTTTATCTTTTTATATTTACTACGCAGAAAAAGCTAAAGGACCCGTGTTAGCACCGATGTGTGGCACGGGCCGATTTCTGATTCCGCTATCGGAGAGAGGTTTTTCCATAGATGGATTCGACAACTCTGTATATATGTTAGAAACCTGTAAAAGAAAGTGTGAGACTAAGCAACTTAATGCAAATTTATGGAACGCGAATTTAGAAAATTTTGATGCTGGCAGGAAGTATTCTCTGATTCTTATCCCATCGGGTTCGTATGGGTTAATAATCTGTGACGATGCTGTAGCAAAAAGTTTAAAAAATCTGAAAGACCATCTTTTGCCGGGTGGCACCCTTGTCCTGGAAATCGAGACCCCTTCAATTAAACCCGATAACTCTGTTGAATGGACCGAATCTAAGAGAAGAAAAAGAAAAAATGGGGACATCATAGTCGAAAATGTTAAAACGAGCTATGATACAGAAAAAAGATTGGCGATTTTTCATCTCCGGTATGAATTATTGACTGGGAATAAAATTGTTGAAACCGAGTGCATGGATTTAGTCACACGTTTATATTACCTCGAAGAATTTAAAGACATTCTTAAAGCTAATGGTTTTAAAAAAATTAAATCATTAAAAGCATACGATCACACTACACCGAGCATAGAAGATGGGACAGTCGCTTTCGAATGCAAATTACCATTCTTGAGAAAATGATTGGGTGTTGATCATCATGGCCGAATATATGATCAATCTACAGGGAATCTGTATGGGGCGGACAAGCCGGATTCATATATCCATACTTGGAACGGATCAGAAAATTGATCGGACTCCGTTTTTCGTACCAATTATTAAGAGAGAGTTACCGGGTGTTAATGGTTTTAGGAGTGATGGATAGGAGAGATCTTGGCAAAGTGAGAGCGTAGCCCGAACGCGGCCAAGAGCGGAAAGGAATCTGACAAACTCTTGCGGGTTTTTAAAGCCTAATCAACTGTGGGGACGTTTTTGGTTGTAGTTGCGACGCCATTGCTCGTTTACCACTTGTGCTTCAGCCACGCTAAGCAACACTTCACGGTCCAAACATTGAGCGCTTCGCTATGTCGTCACTACGTTCCTCGGTACATCGCGTAAGCGGTTGTGAAACGATTCGATGTAACCGACTATGAACGGGACTCAATAATGATTTATAAGCTACTTATTAACAATTATTTACACTTAAATAACGATCCAATAGTAATTTATATTTTCCTCTAATTTCCTGACCTTGCCTCAAAATGTTTGGCAGGAATGGGCAGGAATCATATTTTTTGATGATATTCGACCAGGAATCGGCCAAGAATTTTCGAGTGGATTTAACGGGGGTAACCCCCAAAAATCGAATCATTTAAAGAGAGAGGTTATCGGGATATGACCTGCTTTCGGTTACTGTATCAGAGTCAGTGTTAGTTCCGGCAGAGTGGTAAGAGTTTTGATTTGCTAAGAAATGGCTCTCTATGCGTATTCGGCTGGAGGCCGATAGCTCAGAGAGCTGTGTGATCCTTGAGTATTATAATCAAGTCGCCAAGCTTCAAGTTTTTCTTTCGCTTCAGCCAGCGTATAAAATAGCGCCGTGTTAAGAAGTTCATCGCGTAAGCGTCCATTGAAGCTCTCAATATAACCATTCTCTACGGGATTGCCTGGGCGAATAAAATCCAGCTCGATGCCGTGGCCATAAGCTCACTGATCCAGTACTTTGCCGATAAACTCGGGCCCATTATCGACGGTAATGGTTTGGGGAAGACCGATTCCTGCAGCGGCTTTCATAAGTGCTGCAGCGACTTTGTGCCCACCGATGGACGTATCGGCCAGAAGCAGTGGGCAAGCTCGAGTGTATTGATCGACAATGGTGAGAATGTTGTTTAACGACAAGTACACTAATGCAAATAACTTGCATTATCAGGTTTACTTTACATACATAGCTTGCTTCGATTCTCAAGAACGATTTAGAGGGTTAATTTTTTCCTATGAACGTGCTAAAAAGAGTTATACTCACAGGTTTAATACCTGCCTTAGTAATTTCTCAGCTTCACGTTCAAGCTGAAGACAGCGATGAAAGAGTCGTTGAACTCAAACAGTATATCGTTTCAGCAGGTCCACTCGTAGATGATATAAAAGATATAGCCCTTCCGGCAACCGTCCTTGATAAAAGTACCCTAAAGCGTAGTGCTCAGTCTACCCTGGGAGAGACATTAAGCAACCAGCCAGGGATCAATTCGAGTTACTTTGGGCCGGGTGCGAGTCGACCCATCATCCGCGGTTTCGATGGCGAACGCGTGCGCGTATTGACCAGTGATATCGACAGTTTCGACGTCTCCAACGCCAGTCCCGACCACGCTGTGGGTATTGAACCCCTATTGACCGAACGGGTGGAAATCGTACGCGGAGCAGCGACTTTGCTTTACGGAAATTCGGCCATCGGGGGAATCGTCAATGTGATAGGTAAGGATATTCCCCGTGAGAAGCCCGAAGCACCCTTAAGTGGGAATGGAGAATTCCGCTATGGTACGGCAGCGGATGAGGTCAGTGGCGTTGTTTCGATTGAAGGAGCGACAGGCAATTTCGCCTGGCATGTCGGCGGCGCTATCCGAGAGTCTGAAGATGTGGAGATACCCGGTATTGCCGAGTCGGCCCGGTTTCGCGCGGTGGAAGAAGATGAAAGGGAAGTAGAAGATGAAGTTTCTGGTGTGCTGGAAAACAGCGCAGTTGAAACTGAGAGCGGAACTGCGGGTTTTGCCTGGTTTTGGGACAAAGGAACCTTCGGCGCCTCGGTCTCCACCTATAACAGCCTGTATGGTGTGCCCGGAAGCCATGGACATGAAGAAGAGGAATTGGTTTCCATCGACCTCGAGCAATATCGTTTTGATTTGAGAGCTGAAGTCCGTGAACCGGTACTATTTTTGGAAAGCACTGAATTTCGTCTCGGGGTAGTGGATTACATGCATACCGAGCTGGAAGGCGACACAGTCGGCACCCAGTTTGATCGAGATGGAATCGAAGCGCGTATTCTCGCAGTGCACCAGCCCATGGTGGGATTTAATGGTGTTCTAGGATTTAACTTCAAGCATGATGACTTCGCTGCCTTCGGTGATGAGGCTTTCATCCCCTCAAATGAGACTTTGAATTGGGCACTATTCATTGTTGAGCGTGCGGAGTTTGACTGGGGATCCTGGGAGTTCGGTTTTCGCTATGAGAATCAGGAAATCGACCCTGGCGAGACTGTTTTTCGTAAGGGCGATGAATCCACTCTTAACGTTTCAACTGGACTGGTTTATAATCCCGCCGACGAATGGGCTGTGGCGTCCTCAATCACCTCCTCCAAACGCGCCCCGAGCGCCACGGAATTGCTGGCTTTTGGATCCCACATCGCGACACAGTCCTTTGAGATAGGGAATACGACGTTGAACCTTGAGGAAGCATTTGGTCTTGATCTCTCTCTAAGGAAAATGACGGGATATATAACTGGATCAGTCAATTTTTATTACAACGCTTTCGACAACTTCATCTTTCTAAACGAACTCGAACTTGAGGAAGCAGAAACCCGCTTCGGAGAGCTAGAGGCAGAAGGTTTCGGGATATTCGAATACACGGAAAGCGAAGCCACGTTTTACGGTCTGGAAGCGGAAGCGACAATCCACTTTATCGATACCGAAAGCAAACGCCTTCACCTCATCATGACCTCTGATTTTGTGCGCGCGACGAATGAGTCTATTGATACTCCGCTTCCGCGTATACCGCCTTGGCGTTTCGGCACGCGACTGGAGCAGGAAACGCCAACCTGGACAGCAGGTATTGCCGTTAGCCACCACGGAGAGCAGGACCGTGTGGCACCCGGAGAATTTCTCACCGACAGTTACACTTTCCTCAATGCCGACTTTGCCTACCGCTTGCAATTCAGAAGTGTCGAATGGGAAGTCTTCGTCATCGGCAAAAATTTAACAGATGCAGAAGGCCGCGTACACTCCTCAGTTTTGAAAGATGTTGCTCCGCTGCCGGGGTGGAATATTACTACCGGTATACGTTTAAGTTTTTGACCTAAATAACCTGATTGGACCCCGTTATTCGAATCAATTATTAAGAGAGAGAGTTACGGGGTGTTAATGGTTTAAGGAGTGATGTATATGAGAGATCTTGGCGCAATGAGGGCGTAGCCCGAATGCAGCCCGAGCCTTGACTTCCTCTACCAACTTAACTTCACCTTGATCCTTGAACTACTTCGAGATGCTCTGATTTTACTAACTCAAGTTACTAAATCCCAAAATTTAATGAAAAAATAAGAGATGGCAGAGTATTATCCGATTAAGACTAAACCAAAATATGACAACTTGGAAAAATTTAATCTTATTGTTTACAGTATATATCCAAGTTTAATACCGAAAGGTAAAAATTTTCATATCTATTTTGCTGAAATCCCCAAAAATGGACAACAAAAAAGCAAGATAAAGTTTCTCAAATTAGCGGAGAAGGCTCTCACGCAATTATCTAAAATGCAAGGGCCTGTAGAAACTTTTTCAGAGATCTTACGCTCAATTGTGGAAGATAAAGAAATTTATGAGTATCAGTATGGCGTATTTTTTATGCTGTATGCTCAATTCCAGCAGAAATATGAAATAGAAGACGACCGAGAACATAAACAAACGGCTAAAAAGATGGAAGAACTTCTTGAAGATGACCAGGGTATGTTAAAGATTTACAAAAGAGGTAGCACAATGAGAAAAGACCCCCTCCCGATTTATATTAGAAATGCCATCGCCCACTACGGAACAAATAAAGAAAATACATTTACATCACAGGAACTCAAAGCATCTATTGATTTCTTAAGAAAATCAGTAAACAAAGATAAGACAGAAATCAAAGATGAGATATCTAAGTGACTCTTAGCTCATGTTAACAGTTGTGAAACGACTCGATGAAACCGACTATGAACGGGACTCAATAATGCCTTATAAACTGCTTATTAACAATTAGTTACACTTAAATAACGGTACAATAATAATTTATATTTTCCTCTAATTTCCTGACCTTGCCTCAAAATGTTTGGCAGGAATGGGCAGGAATCATACTTTTTTGGTGATCTTCAGCCAGGAAACGGGCAAGAATTTTAGTGTGGATTTAATAATATCGATTAAGTGACCCTTGTGTTGGAAACAATGAATTTATGCGCCCAGTAGAGGCAAGTTTAATCACAACTGGACCTGTGGTGACACCTGACAATGCTGTCTGACCCGCCTTTGTCCGCGATAACGAGGTGTTTTAGGTTGTATTGCCGGGCTTGCTATAAAGCTGCTGTACAGACACCCATCACGACGTCGAACCATCATATAGAGGATCGCTTGGAGGTTTCCTTCAGCTTTCTACTGGACATGGGCTCCTTTATTGCGCAAGTGTGTTGTAGAGTCTAGAGTCATATTGAAATCAATCAATTGTCCGTGTTTACTATACGTTATCGTTGTGTATCACATGTGCCAAGCCAGGAATACATTACGCAAACCCTTTTCAAGGATTACCATGATTTTACCAACATTGCTGTTCATACCACTTTCTCTTACCCTTTCAATATTTTGCCAGCTTTGTGCTGTGGTCAGATAGTAGGACCGAATCATTTTGAGGCCAATTAATGCGTAGGCAACTCCTACATCGCTTGCCTAGGGGGTCGGTTATGAGGAAAGCAAGCTACGGGATGAACCGTTGAATCGTGAAATCTTCTATCATCTTCGCAAAGCAAGAACCCTGATCGAACAATGGCGTCATTTTGGCAACACGGTCAGGTTAACCCCTCGGCACCGAAAACCCGATTGCCCTTGCGGACGTGGTCATTGTGAACTCGTTCCTTTATGCAAGTATTAACCATAAATAAGATAGGCTGCCGCAGCTGTTTCCTCTTTGCCTCCATCGCTGCCCTACTCGTTATTAGCAGCGGTGTCAGCCATGCTCGTAAAGTGGATACGGGTGAGCCGATGGTCCATTATCCGGACAGCGTGATCGAATTCTCCCGTCATTGCGCAGATGAAAACCCCTATACTGTCCAAGCATATGCGCTGTTTAGATCGGCAGATGGACACACGCGTGCACTGGTTGCACCCTGGGCTGGATATAGGGGAATTGATGGCAAAATCTGGATGGGGGGTACGTCTCCAATCGTTCGCACTTGATGCCGGACCGCAGTGGGGTGCGGGGGGGGTATTCGTTACGGCTCGAGGCCCATGTGGAGAAGGGACAAAAGGTCACCGGGGCAGAGATCACCACCTATCACGCCAGCGAACCGGGCGGTCCACCAATACGGCAAGCCTTCGAGACGACGGCTGCTGGGCAGGCCCGGTGGCTCAGCTTCGCGGAGCCCGACGAAGCCATGCGTGAGACCGACCACGGCTACCGTTTTGCGCCCTCGCTAGAGATAAAGGTCAGTGCTCTCGATATGGATGATCACGATGCAGCGATCCTGCTTACGGTCATCGTACGGGATCTCGAAGGCTCGGAAGAAATCCGCATGACGGGGCCTTCCTTGAGAATTCCGGACCGGGTGTGGTCCATGAAACCACCTGCCCACGGCGTGCTGAACCTGACACAGGCGCTGAATCCATTCCAGGAGGGCGGCGTATTCAAAACAATTGGCAGGGCATGGAAATACCGAAAATGCATTGACGAGAGGAGGACGGCAAAAAAAGAGTTCAGATCGTTTTCAGTGACGACACCTCATGTACGGACCGGAGGCCAGACGGGAATGACAGGTTCTGAGGTCAGTCGGCACCATTGAGCGTTTTACCGAGGCGACAGCGATGGTCAGTTGTTGCGTGCTCGGATGATGCCCCTGTTCTTTCATAGTTCAGCATAACCTATACTTTCGACTATGAACGGGACTTAGAACTGTATCATAAGTTAATCATTAATAAATATATCCACCTAAATAGCTATTCAATAATAATTTATATTTTCTTTGATTTCCTGACTTTTCCTAAAAATGTTTGGCAGGAATCATACTTTTATGCTGATCTTTAGTTAAGCCTTTTGTAGTGAATTGAACCTGCCCTTCTGTAATCCCTTATTAATTAACGCTATATACTAATATGTAGGCACTTATGAATCAATTTATCGCTTATGTCCAGAGAAACTAAATAGTAGTATATAGCGTGCAATAGCGAAAAGTGGGGAGCATTAGGGGAGCGGATGTCGCTCAATCTCAATATGTGTTATTAACTGTAACAATCGGTAACTTCTGGATGTTAGTCCTAAATACAATGAAGATTCAATTTCAAGTTTAATTCACCGGTGCCCGAGTTCAAGAATTTGCATATATAACTCTTAGTCTGAATTCTGAAAAGACAGCATTCTTATTTTAATTGTTTGTGACGGCTATCATCGCGGACCGCTCTGTAATCTTATGGTGCGCATCACGTTTAGCACTGACTTTGTTCACCTGCGGTGCGATCGGGGTAAGGCCAGTTTACCTGTACAACGAGTCTTGGCCGAACTGACTTCGAGACATGCTCTACGAAATTCATCACACAAGAAAAGGCAAACTAGTAAAACCCAGCTTATCGGATTCCGTTTCCTAATTGGGCTAAAATCATCAAACCTCACCCAGAATATCTTCTCATGGGTCTCAGTTCTCGGGGCGACAATCAAACTAATTGCTAGCTTACACTTTATACTTCCCCACAGGATAATCTGCAAGATCAAGTCGTTGCTATTTCATTTAAATTCTACGATTTGCCTCTTCTCATAGTGGTTACTTCATTTGATGCTTAGCCAGCCAGGTCTCTGCCCTGTGTTCGGCTTCAGTGATTTGCTCTTCAGTCATAGCTTTTTTGAGTTTGTCTAAATGATTTTTGTTTGTGGGGTCGCCTGTGATTGCGGCGAGGCTAATCCACGTATAAGCCCACACATAATCCTGCGATACCCCATCACCGTTGAAATACATCACACCAAGGTTCAACTGGGCAAGCCAATCTCCCTGCTCAGCGGCTTTATGCGTCCACTCGAATGCCTTTGCGTAATCCTGCTTTACACTTTGGCTATTATAATACATTGCACCTAGATTGACTTGAGCTTGTGTGTGTCTCTGCTCAGCTGCTTTCTCATACCATTTTTGCGCCTTTTTTATATCCTGTTTGATCACTGAGTGTTTATATCCTCTGCTTGTATTCTCTAAATTACGACTGGGGAATGGAGACACGAAGAGTTGGTTGTTTATAAACCTAATTGATTGAGGGATGCGCATATAGTAGGAATTAATCCTCCTTCGTAGTCTGGATGTTCCTATCAAGGTAGACGGTTGTTGGCCATACGGGCGATAAGACTTTATTCCTGCGCCTCTTTCATATATCCTCCCAAGATCAAACTGGGCCTCAACGAATCCCTGTTCAGCTGCTTTTTTATACCAATTGAAAGCTTTTTTTACGTTTTGTCTGACTCCACGTCCATATTCTAACATCAATCCCAGCTGGTATTGAGCATCAGCTAATCCTTGCTCGGCTTCCTTTTGAACCCATTTTAATGCGCCCGTATGACCCTGTTCGCCCGCTCTGGAATACCACTTTATTGCTTCTTCACGATCCTGCATTACACCCTGCCCGCGTTCATACATCCTCCCAAGAGCAAATTGAGCTTCCTGGTGTTCTAGCCCAGCAGCTTGGTTAATCCATTTGAATGCCACGGTGTAATCTCGCTCTACTCCACGGCCTTCAGAGTACAATGCCCCAAGGTAATATTGAGCTCCTATGTGCCCCTGTTCAGCCGCCTTGCGATACCACTTTAATGCTTCAGAATTATTCTGTTTTACCCCCTCCCCCTTATTATACAGCATAGCAAGTCTGTATTGCGCTTTTGTGTGTTCTCGATCAGCAGCCTTACGAAACCAATCGAAAGCCTGTATAGTATCTTTTTCGGTTCCCTGCCCATTGTAATACATCAACCCAAGATTGTATTGGGCATTGACCTCTCCTCTTCCAGCTGCTTTACGATATAAATTGAGCGTTTCGGTCTGCGCTTGTTCAGCTGCCTTGTTAACAGACTTTAATACCCCGGTATCATGCTGCACCTCCTTTTCTCTATGATATATCGTCATACTAAGCTGACGAAGGTGGATTCTTGCTTGGCGGTGACCTTTTGAAGCTGCTCTTTGATACCACTTGCGCGCCTCAGTCACATCATGCTTAACCCCTCTACCTCTTTCATACATGACACCTATGTTGTATAGGGCTTGGGTATGTCCCTGTTCGGCTGCTTTTTGATACCACTTGCGCGCCTCGGCATAGTCCCGCACGTGACCTCCCCTTTCATAAGCCAGTCCTAGATCAAATTGCGCTTCAGCATCTCCATTTTCAGCCCGCGCTTTTAATGCTGATAGCTGGCCATCCTCTGTTCCCCATGCAAAGCTGACTAAAAATAAGAAAACGATCAACGCTCCCCATGACTTCATTCCAGAAATTAAATTAACCATCTAACTAAGGCCATCGCCAGGGGAGTAATTATTAAGAGAATTATATACATAAAACAGCTAAGGATGTGCCCTGATCCCGTAAAACCGGAGTATCAGAGATTTAGTTTGGAAGGGGTGTGGGTAACCTAATAAATAATAGTCGAAAGAAAACCCCATGAACAGCAAGACATAACGATATAATAAAGAACCCATGATTTATGCCTTAAGGCCGGTTTAAGGCGGACGAAGGATTGCCGAAGCGTGCCGGGTAAAGGCGAGTTTCACTATCGGTGACGTAGCACCCCAGAAGCGCTGGTTGACACCTGCATCGGTGGGAGTAAAGTCGCTACCGCACTGGCGAAGGCCTCTGAAGGAATCGGTTTTGCCCAAAACATGACCGTAGAAAATAGCCCCAAGTTTGCCCGTAAAGTAATCGATCAATGGGCTTATGGGCAAGGTATCAAGCTGGATTTTATCCGGCCAGTCAAACCTGCAGAAAATGGCTATATTGAGGGTTTCAATGGAAGCTTATGTGATGAATTTTCTAACACCGAGATATTTTTTGCGCTGACTGAAGTGAAAGTAAACTTGAAGTCTGGCGGCTTGATTATAATTCTCTAAGACCACACAGGCCTTCGATAAGGAGTTCAACCCTCCTCCTTAGTACCCCTTATTAATCAACGTTTTATATTAAATAATAAGCACTTATGAATCAGCTTATCGCTTATGTCCAGAGAAACTAAATAGTAGTATATAGCGTGCAATAGCGAAAAGTGGGGAGTATTAGGGGAGCAGATGTCGCTTAATCTCAATATGTGTTATTACTGTAACAACCGACAACTTCTAGATGTAAGTCCTGAATATAATGAA
The DNA here is from genome assembly GCA_965219535.1 of Opitutales bacterium. Lineage (GTDB taxonomy): Bacteria > Verrucomicrobiota > Verrucomicrobiia > Opitutales > PNEW01 > PNEW01. The sequence goes on from CBDCNV010000001.1 coordinate 13,370, forward strand.
GATTCAATTACCAATTTGATTCACTGGTGCTTGAGTTCAAGAATTTGCATATGATAACTCTGAAGATGAATTCTGAGAAGACAGTATTCTCACTTATCGATTGTGATATCGATTGCGGTCCACGCCCTTTATTCTTGTCATCGAATCACACATTGCACCGGCATTGTTCGCCTACCGTGCAATCGAGGTAAGGCCCGTTTACCTGTACAACGAGTTTTGGCCGAACGGACATCAAGATATGGCTTGCGAAATTCATTAGACACGATAGGGCCAACTAATATAACCTAGCGTTTCGGATCCCGTTTCTCCTAATTGGGCTAAAAGAATCAAACTCCACCTTGATGAACTTGTCATTGGTAAGCGAGGGTAAGCGCTTCCATTGAATCCGATCTTCGCAAGTCCCTGTAGGACTATGGCGTTAATACTCTTGGCCATGCTCGGAAAGTGGGACACTAGAAAAGTTAATCTGAGCTGGTCGAGACTACGGAAACTGAGCCACTTGAAAAGTTAGTCTGGGTAACCTCGAAAGGACTCAGCCAATGAAAGGCAAAAGATATACAACCGAAGAGAAGATGCGGATATTGCGGCAAGCAGACAGGGGCAAATCGATCCAGGAAGTGTGCCGGGAGAATAACGTCAGCGAACAGACCTTCCATAGGTGGAAGCGTGAGTTGGGATGATCGATGGGAACCAAGCCAAGCGGATGAAGGAATGGGAAAAGGAAAACACACGGTTTCACGAGGAGTGCTTAAATCGCGAGCAATTATGGACGTTGACCGGAAGCCCACGTGGTGATCGAAAATTGGCCCTGGCTTTACAATCATCTTCGACCCCACCGAATGGAGCCCGAGCCTTAGGTATTGATGTCTTCAGCGAAGCGACACCTCAACGAGAGATATCGAGAATAACAAACGGTTTCATCGAGTCATTTCACAACCGCTTACGCGATGAGTGTTTGAACCGTGAAGTGTAGCTCAACGTGGCTGAAGCCCAAGGGGGAATCGAACCATGGCCTCAGATCTACAACCATGTACATCCCCATAGTCGTTTAGGCTTTAAAAGCCCACAAGAGTTTGTCAGATTCCTTTCAGATCCTGGCCGCGTTCGGGCTACGCCCTCACTTCCCCAGAATCTCTCCAATACATCTATCCTAAAACCATTAACATCCCGAAACTCTCTCACTTTAAAATTGGTACGAATAACGGGGACCGATCACTGGCAAATCTCCAAACTTTATTATCATCTTGTCTAATATATTTCTTATTTCACAGGCTTTGCTACTGACTTCAATATTATCATAAACATGGGTCATATTTCCCTTTTTTATTATTGTTTTACTCAGATAATTTATTTTCGGAAGCTTACGAGCTGTTCAGTCAATAACAAGCAAGACGGTCAGTCTAAAGGCCACTTGAGCTGCTGTTCCCAATTTTTGATATCATTCATTCCAGCTGGCCACTCATCACAGTCGCCCCAAGGAGGATAGTCTGTCTGTTTATCCCCAGCATCTTTAGCCGCCTCACTAATCTGACGATACTGTCCTATCAATTTAAAGCTATCGTGTGTCTCATAAAAATACAGCCCCCCACCTAGGGTCGTGGCTGGAGCACCGCCGAATGAAAAAATCACCGAGCTTAGTCTGGTAGTGAAACCCAGATTTTAATAAAGTAACTTTGCCTTCGTTCTTCATTTTTGTCTCCTATTTGAATCTCTAATCGCCTGCAGAAGCGCAGCCTCATCAACCTTCCAGACCCCCATCCCCTTTTCTTCATCCCATACATAGTCTGTGTAGGGGTTGTGGTCCAGAAAGGCATCACGCACTGTCTGTCGCTCAAGTGTCGTACAACCACCAGCGCAGATAACTAGAACAACACAAGCAGCTATACACACATTTGACACTTTTTCATGGTTTAGTTATTGTTTATATAATAGTCAATTTATTATGGTGAGGCTAGTGGGCACCTCATTATGTTTATGGAATAATTACCAATATTTCAATTTTTCCTGAGTGGTTGTCGGGGAAGAAGATCCTGTCCAGAGTATTCGCCCATTTTGAAGAACAAAATGACTCTGGCACCCGTTCTTGCACCAGATGGATGGATAAAGAGAAGGGATTTGTCTAGATGAGACATTCACATTTTAGTGTGGTTTTTCGTTTTGAAGTAAGCTAATCTGGATTAGTTCGCTGCATCCACAAGGACAGATCAAGGCTGCAAACCAGTGCTCTCCGTCTTCACCTATTAGGTAGAGATGACCTTTCTCAACGTTGACCGGCAAATCGCTAACTGAGACGGCGTGATAGTGCTTAATAAAAAGCGCTGTGCAAACCGTCTTTACCCAGGCGACAAGTCGTTTAAACAATCTCATGTTACGTTTAAATGGTTACTGTTGATTGCTGGTATATTTAAGAGAGGATTCATAACGCCTCTGCCTGTCAGGGAACTGAATAACGTACAAGGAGGACCATCGGGCTCTGTATAAAACTCAACCTGCATGAAGCTATAGCCGATCTCAGCAAACTCCGAATTTCCGTCTAAGCGATAAGGATGTATGCGAGCCAACATTTCGTTCACGGACATTGCAGCGATTTGCGTGTTGACGCTGACAACTGAGGGACTGTCTACTCAAGATTCACAATGTATTTAGCTTTCCTTTCCAGTTTGTATGATTTGGGGTCAGTACGGCGAAGCGCTTCTGATCGTGGTCCAGACCACGTAAACTGAGCCACTTGAAAAGTTAGTTTGCGTACCCCGACCAGGGGGAGTAACAGGGGATAGATATGATTGAAGAAATTGAAATTAAAAGTGTCGCAACCTACGACGGGCCAACTTCAGAAAAACTATCTGATCTGAAAAAAGTCAACTTTGTGTATGGCTCAAATGGATCGGGAAAAACCACGATTGCCCGCCTCATTGCGAATGAAGAAGATTATCCCTGTTGCACGGTGAAATGGTGTGGGGAAGGACCTCTCGATACAATGGTTTACAATCGTGACTTCATCGAAAATAACTTCAACCAATCTGACGAGCTCAAAGGGATTTTCACGCTCGGAGAGAAAGACAAGGAAACCCTCGACAAGATCGATTCAGCGAAGAAAGAACTGGATTCGATAACGGAATCCATCACGGCGTTGAATAACACCTTTAAAGGTGAAGATGGCTCTGGCGGAAAGATTGGAGAACTGGAAAAACTTGAATCCGACTTTAAGGAAAGATGCTGGGAGCTGAAACAGGAGCACGACGCTAAACTCGAGGACGCATTCTCTAGATATCGCGGTAGTAAGGAACTATTCAAAGCGAAGCTTCTTGAGGAGTCAACTAACAACACCGCGACATCGGTCCCACTTGTTGACTTGGAGCAAAGGGCTAGAACAGTTTTCCTCAAAGCACCTACGACTGAGCAAATCATTACTGTTCCTAACTGGAAGATTCTAATCGACCATGAAAATAATCCAATTCTAAGAAAAAAGATCATTGGGAAATCAGACGTGGACATTGCCGCTCTGATTCAGAAACTCGGCAACAGCGATTGGATTAAAAAAGGACGGGAGTTCTACGATCCGGAAACACGTGTTTGCCCATTTTGCCAACAAGACACTGAAGAATCTTTAGAAAAGAGCCTTGAGGAATATTTTGACGAAGCATTCGAGAAAGATTCTGCTGGGATCAACACGCTAGTCGCAGATTACAAGTCATACTCTGAGTGCCTTCAGCAAAGTTTACAGGCGCTCCTTGACAACCCCTCTGAGCACATTGATATAGAGAAGCTTCAGGCTGGTGTCGAACTACTCGCCTCAAAGATTGGAAACAACATCCGAAACGTTGAAGAAAAGCAGCGCGAACCAAGTAAATTGGTGGAACTTGAGTCTCTGAAGAATGTGTTGGACAACATCAAGACTCTCATTGATGACGCAAACACTAAGATTGATAATCACAACGCGATGGTCTCGAACCTCGCTAACGAAAAGGCTGAACTGACGAGCCAGGTGTGGCGATATCTTCTCGATCATGAGATCAAGAGTGTTTTGACCACATACAAGAACTCGAAGTCGAAGCTCAATAAGGCGATAACTAATCTCAAAGATAAAATAAGTACCGCGAATCAGGGAAAAAAAAGGAAAGAGCAAGAAATCCAAGCTTTAGAAAAGGATGTAACCAGTATTCAACCAACGATCGACGGGATTAATAATCTCTTGACATCCTGTGGATTCACGGGGTTTAAACTTGCAAAGTCTGAACGAGATCGGTTCTATAAGATCAAGCGCCCTGACGGATCCGATGCCAAGGAGACCCTTAGTGAAGGCGAGAGTAGCTTTATAGCGTTCCTGTATTTCTACCACTTGCTCAAAGGGAGTGAATCGGAAACTGGTATGACTTCAGACCGAGTCGTCGTATTCGATGATCCAGTTTCCAGTCTTGATAGCAACATCCTATTCATCGTAAGCAGCTTAATTAAAGGCCTCTTTGTTGAAGTAAAAAGCCAGCGCGGAACGATCAAGCAGATTTTCGTTCTCACCCATAACGTGTATTTTCATAAGGAGGTTTCGTACAATAACAAAAGGTCTGCAAATAAAAAGCTGGATGACGAAACGTTCTGGACTGTCAGAAAGGCCAATCAGCGGTCGAAGATCCAAAGCCACGAGACCAATCCAATAAAGACTTCCTATGAGCTCCTTTGGAACGAGATCAAGAATCGGTGTAGAGACGATTTAGCGATTCAGAACACGCTACGCAGGATTCTGGAGTACTACTACACGATTCTCGGAAACGTCGATCTGGACGATATCTGTAATAAATTTGATGGGGAAGAAAGACTGATCTGCAAATCACTATTCTCATGGGTTAACGATGGCTCTCACTCCGCTCATGATTCTCTTTATGTATCTATTGATAGCTCGGTGGTTGACAGCTATCTAATCGTGTTCGAGCGGATATTTGAAAAGACCGGTCAAATCACTCACTATAAAATGATGATGGGAGAAAATACATCCAATCCTTGAAAAAGAATCCACACCACCTGAAGATTAGATATCCGGGGCAAATATTGGGGCAGCTTTGTTATCTTTTTGATTACAGTCTATTCTATATTAATAATATATGACGCATATTTGGTTGTTACCGCCCGCCGGGTGGCCCCTAAGGAAATTCTTCTCCGGCACCTGCTCACGCTCGACTACGTGCTGGTGCATCCCGACCTGCCATGGTTTCCGACCGAACCTTCGAGGCATTCGGGATCGAACGACGCCATCCTCCCTTGCTGGTATATCAGGGAGCGGTGGGGGAGGACCGGCACCATGTCCGGCTCAAGCTGCCGATCGCAGTGGGACAGGACCGGACTGTCTTCGTCTACGCCGATCCGGGATACGAGACTGACCTGACCGGCGCTCTTTGTACCAAGTGGAAAGAGAGAGAATCCACTTGAGGTGGAAGTCAGATCAGATTCAGATTGGCCCCATGCTCATATTCGCGACATCCGTCGAACACGCGCAGACAATGGCGGCTGGTCACGACCACATGCTACAGCATAGCAATTACTAAAGATTGCTTTTTCTATTTAGCCACCGTGCTATCTTGTAAGTGTATTGTGCAATTGAGGCAGTAAGTTGTATAAATTCTGCTCTTAAAATTACAGTGATAGAATCTTAGTGTTGATAATCAGGTTCGACTCCAACTATTTACCTTGGCTTATAAGCTCAGCAATTTCCTGAGACCTTTGGCTTTACCAAATAGAGTAAAGGAATGGTCACTGCGAACTCTCAGGGTAAAATTGATTAAGGTGATTTATTTCCTATGGCCTACAACCTGCAGCTTGATCCCATTCTACTGACAGCCGTCAGGCTAATCATCATCGGTGGGATTACGGAGAAATGTACCCGAATTCTTATATGAGCGATGGGTTGTCCATGATGGACGCCACCATAAATGAACAATAGATCCAGTTAATTTATCGATATCAAATTGTGCGAGATTGAAACGTAAGCTCTCCCACTCCTTACCATAATGAGCATTGAGCACTGAATGGGGGATTGCTACTTCAACTGTGTAACCATTCTCTGTTGGCACCCCGGTAAAATACAAACTTTCAGGTAATTGGCTTCGTTGATGAGAAATAGTCTCCTCAAATGGTTTAGGATCAATATAAAGTATAATGGTATCTTTATCTATATCATTATAAGAGGTGATCTTTACTTCGCGTTCAGTTGTCGGTCTCGAATCAATTATTATTCTCAAATGATCCTGTGATCTTGTCGTATCATATTTACCCGGTTTACTGATCCATGAATCGTCACGGACATCGAATGCCAGGTAGAGAAAGTCTTTATCGTGTGAGAGACCGAATTTCAAAGAAGCATCATCCGGGCCTGTCCATGATCTGAGATCTCCTCTCATTTGGCTGGGATTTTTCATCATAAACGGCAACCGATCCCATTCACTCAGGTCGCCGTCTACGAATACAGCGTTATTCGCTACCGGGATGATCGGCCAAGTGTCGATCGCGGCCATAACGGTCTCCTCAAAAATAAGATTACCTGGAAATCCATCAGGATTGAAACTTATATTCAGATTCATCGGCAGCAAAATGACATCCCTATCTTCGAATCTGTTTAAGAAGGTGAACTTTAATTTAATATCTTTTTCTGATAGAGGTGCCAGCTGGGTATTTATTGCGTATGGGTCTGGTTGGAGAATGGCGTGCGGTTTGAAATACCCATTTACCTGCATTGGGATTTCTGCACTGTTTTTTATATGTAGCGCTGTTTCTACGCTTTCATTCTCATCCTTCATTTTCCCGAAGACAGGATGTATATCCAACTCGAAGGACTGCTTCAATTTATAGGTTAATTCATCCATTTCTTCAGTCCGAATATCATCATCGTAAATACCATCGAGTGTCAGGTTGACAAGTCGTGGACCTGCATCCATCATCGTTACCCACACGATGTGATCGAACTGGCCATGCAAAGGACCTCTTAATTCGCTTCCGCCACCAGTAGTTGCGAAATGATAATACTGGTAATTATTGCGTTCATATTTTGTGTAATGATGGAAATGGCCGGCAAACACGGTATGTTTCCGATCTCTGATTAAGGTATCTATTTTCCCCCAACCGGTTCCACGACCACTATCTTCGTAAGCCCAAAGGGGTTTGTGAATAAAAATAAATGTCCAGCGGACGTCTCTATTTTCAGAAAGCGTTTTCGAAACGTATTGTATTTGTTCATCACCAATTGAAGTTAGTGAACCGTCCTCGCTATGAAGAATAAGAAAAAGTACATCATGATAAATAAAATGGTAATACCTGGGACCGAAATGCGTTTCCCATATCTCGTTTGAATATGGGCTCCAAGTATCATGATTGCCCGCTACGTAGAAAAACTTCATTTCAAGGGCGTTAACTATTTTATTAAAATCATCCCACTCCCGGTTAATCTGTTCTTCGTTATCGTAGGAACCTGAGATGAGATCGCCGATACTCATAACGAATTCAGGTTGTAAGAGATTTATTTTTCGTATTGCTTCCTCAAAAATTCCATCTCGCATTCCTCCCGTGCGATCGGAAATAATAACAAATTGAAAATTATCGGGGTCGTTCAGCAGATTAACATCGGTCCATGGATTGGGACCAATTTCTGATTCGAAAAAATTTGTCTCTTCACTGCTACTGTCATCAGCGGGATGGGCATTGAGAATTGCACCCAAAAAAATTGAAGCTAGCATCCAACCGACTGCACAATGTGACGTCACACGCATGCGAATTATCTCTGAGCTGGGATTTCCCATATACAATTATATATTTTAGCTCAGCTACGTCACTGAACCTCTTTTACAATAGAAAATCAAATTGATCTCAAAATTCAATGTTTCCAGCTTTATTTTGAAAATATTTCAGCCACAATAATAGCAAAAACACGAATTTGGCCACTGATTATCGTTTCTTTGACGTAACTCAACCAGTGTCCACATCTGAAATCCAAGTTTTACAGCAATTCTTGGCATTAACCATACCCAATGCCCGCAGGTTTTAACTGATGGATGCGTTCCAGGATTTCCTCAAACAACCTTTTGAAACCAACACTGATCGGACCCCGTTATTCGTACCAATTTTTAAGTGAGAACCATTCCGTGAGTTATCTGTTGTTGGTTCAGAGGGTGCTGGTTTCATTCGGCCTCCTGCCGAATACGCCCAGTGAGCCATGTCTAAGCAAATCAAAACCCTTATCACCCTGCCGGATCTAACACTGGCTATGGTACAGTTAACGGGAGCAGGTCAGCCAATATTTAAAGTCCCATCCTTTACTGATGATCGAATGTAGGACGCTATGTTATCATCACATTCAATAGCGAGTGACTCCTCATCACCCTGGGTGATAAGTAAAAATCCACTCCCACTGATAGAAACTTTGTCGAACCCAGCGACTGATCGGGAGTCCTTTATAATATTTCCAGACCCTTTTACTGTTTTAGCATAGCTGCTGCTGGGCGTAATTAATACTATGGCAATAAAGCTTAAAATAATCATTAGATATTTCATAGAATACTATTTCCTCCGCTTATTTAATTAACTGAGATTGGTTCAGATGAGCAATTATAATCGATTTTACACTCCACTAGCAGTTCCAGATCAGCAAGTCGATTAATCTTGCGCGACCTCGCTTGCCCATTCGACTTTGCTTAGCACGAAATCTTCGACTTCATGACAGATTTCCGCCACATCGTTTGGTGGCTGGGCAAGCTCTAGGTTTATATAGGTTGCCACGGGTTCCAGGCGCTTAAGGATTTCACTGCAGTCCTGGTGAGCCTGTGCGGCGGCAAGAGCATTCTTCTTGCCGAGCAGGTACTCGCCGGTGCGGTCCCAGATAAGAATCCGGAGCCAATAGATGATATTATTGGTCCGCGCGTCCCGTTCGTCGATCGGTGGTGGATAGGAGCGGCCCCATCCACCTAAAATATCCGGAATGAGTGCAACAAGCGAGCGATGCATGTCCTTGTGCGAAGGCTCAGGTATATCATTTAGATTGAGTTCACCAATAATCACGCGGCCCTGTCGCTTCAACTGCAGGATCTCGAAGGCTTCATCCCCCAAGGCACCGTAGGGGGGTAAGAGGTCACGCTCGCGGACGGCATACCCCCCGAAACCCTTGCGAAGGCCAGTTTCAGCCCAGTACCGTTTAGCCATCGTGGAAACCGCTCCTAGCGTAACTTCATCGCAGCGATCGCGCGAGATTACAACCAGGTCGATGTCACTTCGACCCGGTGTATAGCTTCCAGCTGCCAGGGACCCGACAACCACCGCCGCCACAAAATTGACATCAAGCAGCTCTGCCGCTTCATCAGCGAAGCGCTTTGCAATATCCCACGCTCCCGTCTCAGGGATAATGTGTTGAGGCGCTGGCATAATTGGATTTTTAGTAGTTGGTAATAAGTATTAAAACGTATCTTCACCATGCAGCCATCGAAATCCCCCGGGCCATTCTCGATTACTCATCTCTAAAATTGAACGGCAATAGTCATTGATACCGCTCGTGGTGTAGTCAAAATCATTACTCTGCAAGACAAAATAATTTACAATAGCCACACCTGTAAATTGGCCAACGTTGGTACAATAAGCTGTCGGACCCTGGTGCAACTCAATCAAGGAGGGCTGATTCATGAGATCCCACGTTGATGCCGGTGATCCATCGGGATGTCTATAGACTAGAGCCGTTGAAGAGTCTACCGCACCCCACTTTCCGTTACGATACGCCTCGATAATTACATGACCGTTGTATGCTTCATTGGTATTATATAAGTTTATTATTCGACTCGGTACGCCCACAATCTGACAAAAAGAACAAGCAACCCGCGCAATATCGGTACACCAGTCCGAACCACGATCGATGATTTCTTCTTCCGTGCCACCAAATATCATGGTGTCTAGTGTTTCGCCAGTGAATCTATCCGCAAACTTTGCGGTGAACTGAACAATGCATTCTATGCACTTGTCAGAAGAAACACTATCAGCTGTTATTTCTTCAATGCACGCTTCCAATTTTACTCGAGACCCCTTTATATAGCTGACCTCGATCGGTGTATACTCAGTATACAGATAAGTTTCTGTTTCAGAACACAAGCGGACCATTTGCTCCGTCAATACTCGGTCAACTGAACCGGGCGCGTGGGTATCATTATCAAGCATCATTTGATAAGCTGGTCCAAATTGGGCACTACCCATGAATCTGGAATAATTCACTTTCATCAATACATCGTCGGTGCTCTTTGAGGCTTAAGGTTGGAAAGCTCTGGCCCTAAATCTCCATACCGTAGTGGTCGTGGAAGAGCTTCGCGTATTTATCTAAAGTCATCTCTCGGCCCAAATTAACCAAGTCTTCATCGGTCATCGCCCGACGACCAGCGCCCCAACTTTTAGCATCCTCACCCACCAGATAGCGGAGCTTTGGCTGATCGGTTTCCAGTGAGTGCTGTATCGTTTCTGCCACCAACTCGGGTGGAGACGCATTGGGCAACATTTTCGCGGACAGCCGTTCACTACGCAGATTAAACGCGTGGTAGGGAGAATTGGGATCTGGATTCTGCCGTCCCTTTTCAAAGATCGGTGTTCGAATAAAACCTGGCTCGATGATTACCACCCGGATGTTAAAGCGCCGAACTTCCTGTGCCAGGCTTTCACTCGCCGCCTCAAGCGCGAACTTCGATCCGGAGTAAGCGCTGCCCCGAGCGTTTGCCAACCGTCCCGCGATCGAGGAGATATTGACAATCGCACCGCTTCGGGCCTGGCGCATCGTTGGCAGCACTAATCGCATAATGCGCATCGCGCCGAAGAAGTTGGTCTCAAAAACAGCCCTCAGCACTTCTTCTGGCATTTCTTCAATTGGTCCGCCCCCGCCGATGCCGGCGTTGTTGACCAACACATTGAGCTGTCCGGCCTGTCCCAGTACTTTATCCACCGCCTGCTCCGAGGACTTAGGGTCGTTCACATCGAGTTGTATTACCTCAAGTTTCAGTTCTTCCGCTCGGGCCGCTTCATTTAGCACATCTGAACCCGTATCCGGATTACGCATACTGGCGAAGACGTGATGTCCCTGGCGGGCTAGATGGAGTGCTGTAGCCTGACCAATACCGGTACTGGTTCCTGTAATAAGTGTAACTGTCATGTCTTTTCTCCTCTCATTCTATAGCTTTAAGTTAAGCAATTAAATTCAAGTCTCTGTTGGCATCGCGCTAACATCGCGCATCATGGGTGACTTCTTACAGTGAATTGTTTAGTACTTTTTTAATATAGGCCACCACTTTGTATTCATACACAAGCTTGATATTTTCCTTGGTAATTCGATCGCCAAAATACAGCGTCATCAAAGCAAGAGCGTCGTCAATAGATTCAAACTCAAAGGCGGTTTCAATCAATGAGGTAGAAAATCCATTTTCCAAGTAGAACTCCGGCCCTTCTGCAATGGGACGAGAGGCCCAGCTGCAAAATTCATCATCACCTGCATTATCAATGACGATTATCGTTCCTCCATCTTTAACCACGCGCTCGGCTTCACTCAGGCCCTTTGTTTTATCAACACTCGGAAGAAAATAAGCCCAGGTTGAATAAGCGGCATCGAAGTAATTATCATGAAAGGGGATGTTCTCAGCAGATCCTTTTGCCCATAACCTATTGTTGTTAAAGTTCATCATTTCGGCCGAAGGCTCCAGGCAGATGACATCGGCACCCGTGATTCGTTTGGCCGTATAACCATCTCCGGCACCAATATCCAGAATTATGCCCCCAGGTAGATGACTGTTTAGAAATTCAATAACCTTACCCTGCCGATCCATGCTCGACCGCTCGATCGCAAACATTTTTTGATTATTTGCCCCATAAAATGGAATGACGTCATTCATTTGTAGTGTTCCCCTACCCAACTTTGGATTAACCAACCGGTTTTTTATCAACAGTGAGCAAATACCTGCTTCGGTTTTCTCGTCCCGGTTCAGGTTCTAATCTTGCCATACTATATTCGCTCGCTACCGATTTCCAGAAGTTAACTGCTGGAATATTGTTGTCGTCGAATCCAATCTCCCAAATACCGGGAAACAGGCTTAAAGCTTTATTCGCCGCATCGCGACCAATTTTTTTCCTCCGATGCCCACGTAGTATAAAAAACTCGGCGATTTGATATTCCCAGTCTTCAGTCCCGTCTCTTTCTCGTATGAATACAAACCCAGAAATTTTACCCTCAACAAGAATCAGAAATGGATGCCGGGTAGGTTCCTCCCAATAGGCATTGAACCAACGGTATGCATATTCACCTTCGGAACTCATTTCATTCAGATCATAATCCGAATAGTCATGGCTGTGGAGCTGCAACAATCGCCACAACACTTTCTTCTGCTTTAGAGCCGCTTCTTGCAATACTACAGGCACGTGAAAATCCCTCAAATAGATTAAATACCTGCTTTTTCGTAATCGCTTCGTAGCATTGAGTAAATGAGTTTATTCTCAAGTTTTCCATTCACACGATCAGATTCTCTCAATTCACCATCCCTGCGATACCCGCATTTTTCCGCAATGCGCCAGGATGCAGGATTGCCGGTATGCGTTTCGATCTGCAAACGATTCAAGTCTTTCCTCTCTTCAAATAGTTGCGCGGTCAGAAGCGACACCGCTTCGGTCATGAATCCTTTGCCCCTGTCCCCCTCTGCATGTGTAATATAGCCCAACTCGAAGCCGTCGATACGCCATCCGGGCTTATAAAAGATAATCGTTCCAACCAACCTCGATTCTTTGTTTTCGATGACGGCGATGGTACCTGAGTGATCAGTCCAAAAACCCGTTTCCGTATAAACTTCCTTAATCCGCTCGATGTCGGTAAGCGGTTCAGTAGCTGAAAGCGTATAATGATGTGCAGATACCTGTTCAAAATCAGCAGGTACTATACGTCTTATAGATACTTTATCTCCCTTTCTCATTTTTCAATTGTAATAATCTGCGCTACGCAGGTGCGAGGTTATTAGTCTATAAACCTAATTGAAGCTATATATAAAAGGGTCAGGCCTCGCATGCTAGCAAGCGAGGCCTGATCCCTTCCAACTTTCCGGTATTACAGTCTTCTTTTAACGGTTAGTCTGTCTAACTATCCTCAAGAACGTGTTTACGCGAGTTTTCTTGTAGATACCTTGAAGCATCCATCCCTTTTCGATGTATTTTTATTTTTGGTGGGATATTTTCAGCAATTGTTCGGTGATAATTCACCCAACTTTCACCCATAAGCGTGTCATCGATAAAGACACCGTTGTAATAAGTTAAGAGAAAGGGAATGAGTATCGAGTAATCGACTGCATCTAATGAATAATGACAAAACCTGGCATCGTTCCATTCGAAGCCATATTTCAGATTTAAAGCAGTATGCGTGAGCGCGTCAAAAACATGGTAGACACTGGTAACCGGGTTAGGCGTTGAGGTTAATTGTTCTACCTTAACTAATACAATGTCATATTCAGACCCCAACCAGTAGGATAATGCCAAATCTCTCAGATTGTCTATATAGTGTTCAGACCAGTTTTCGCTTCTATTTTGATAGGGAATTTCGTGTGAATTGATGTTATCACCTTTATTGGGGCCCTTCACTACGCCTTTACCGGCGACAGCGATGCGTGAGGTATATTCCGTTCGATATCCGAAGGGCCAAATTATCGTTGTTTCCTTTTGTTCACTCATCGGTCTTATCATTCTAGCAATTCATCGAAGTATTTGCATTACCTGGTTGAATACAGTATGGATCATAAATCATTACATATACTTATAGTATGATTACGCCTTATTAGCAAGTGTTTGAAGCCCTTAACTGGAACTTTAACAATTTATTTATAAATAAGTTGCGAAATTCTTTAACTGTAAGTTACACCACAATCACATGCGCCTGCTGGATTCTCTTTATTACAAGAGAGGGCCTTATATGGATTCAGACTGCCTGATAGAGAACCAGTATATCCAGAACAGGATGATTAACTGAAGAGGTGCGCGTATTAAAAGATAGATGGGGCCCCATGCGTGGCCACCCAGCGGTATATGATTGATCGCGGCGTAGACATTGACCGGAAAAAATAAGATGAGCATGAAAGCGGCTATCCATCCTATCACGCGTCTCGTTTTTTTCACCAGGAAGCCCGCTGCAATGGCGAACTCCAGTAATCCCGTGAGGTAAACTTGAATCTCTCGCAGGGGAAGCCACGGGGGCAGCATCGCAGCCATGGACGTTGTCCAAATAAAATGACCAATCCCTGTGAAAACGAACAGGATTGTCAGTCCGATACACGCGGCTCGCTGTAGATCAAATTCACGATGCAACACAACCGACAACACACGTGCGACCGCATAAGGACCACTCATTAGAACCAGCATCAGAATCGGTGTTGTCATGAAGATCGAAATAGGTTCCGTTGCCTCATAACTTCATTCGCCTGGATCTATTCTATAGCGGTACCTTAGCTCCCGAGCGCCGTCCATCCAATCCATTTCAATTTCCACGCCCTCATCCAACGAAAATCCAATCTTCTCATAAAAATTTCTCGCCCGCTCATTGGCATCCAAAACCCACAATGTAATTTCGTGAAAATCTTCTGCAAGTAAATGTCGCCTTGCTTCATGCCACAGTCTGGTCCCATAGCCGATGCCGTAAAATCGCGGATCAAGATAAATACCATACAGTTCGCCGATATTTTTTTCATTGGCATCTTCATCTCTTGAAGGGCCAACAGAGACCCAGCCTCGAACATCGCCGGCGACTTCCAACACATAATTCGACCGGGCTCCCTTCGAGAGGAAATTCTTTCTCCACGTTTCTTCACGTTGTTCAATACTTAAATTATCGAGCATCTTCTGTGGAAGAATACCCTTATAGGCAACTTGCCAGGATTTCACATGGATTTCAGCAACTCTGCGTATATCCTTCTCCTCGATATTGCGGATTTTACACATCATGCATTCCAATTAAGAAACTGTATTACATCTTATCTTCCAGCTTCTTCTCTAATATCAGTTCACACCCGGTTACGGCTGGATGGTCTGAGTTAGGTTCGCTTACCTGAGTGAAACCCAATTTAGTGTAGAAGGCCAAGGCACGGGAATTTGCTGGCATGACACCCGCAAGGATTGATGCCGCTCCGCGACCCGCTGCCCATTCAAATATTTTATTTAAAAGTGAAGCAGCCACCTGGCTCCCGCGATGAGAAGGGGCTACCCACATGGAGATAAGATACATAATCAGCGGGTCTTCTTTATCGGGCCAACCGATTGCCATGCCAATGGGTTCATTGTCATCTATCGCGAGCACACAAAATTCTTTTTCACCCTCCGCACCATCACGGGAACGCGTTTTCCAATATTCATCCGGGTTCTCTACAGCCTGTTCCAATTTTGTGGCAAACGCGTCGGGTGAATCTTCGAGCGCAGCGAGTCGCACCTCCTTCAACAGGTGCCATTCATCAGCTTGGATTTGCCTTATCTCAACCATTTCACTGAATCTAATGTGAAAGGGTAATCTTAAGGGAGCAAATAAAATTAGCTACTTAGAATTTCATAAGATTCTTTATATGCTATTCTTGGAAGTTAAAAATTTTATAATGTGTTGTCTTCCCGGGTGCGATAGCTCCTCCAGCATTTCAAATACCGCATCAATATTGTAGTACACTAAGCGATGACGAATTTCGTGACCTTCACTTGACGCATTGAGTAAAACATAACTGGCCCTTTTGTCTTCCGTCGGCGACATGCTGACACTACCCAGATTCACCACTTGCCACGCATCAATTTTTCGTGTCATGGGTCGGTGCGTATGGCCCACACATATTAGGTCAGCCTCACAACCATGAAGCAATTTTCGCATCTCACCATCGGTATCATCAGGCGAAAAACCCGGACCATTATCTTCTCCAGGAGACGCATGGACCCCCAGAAATTTCGTGCCGTCAGGTAGACTCTCAGTGATTTCGAGTGGTAAATCCTGTAACCATTTCAACCACCCCGTTACCGCTAACGCGCCCTGAGTCCAGGCAAAAGTCTCTTTTACTTCTACATATTGAGACATGAGGCTCGAATCAGATTCCACCTCGGCGCGTGTTGGTGGGGGGCGGTCCCCAGTTACAACATAGCGATCTGTATTTCCCCGGATGAATCGGGCGTTTGGCAGAATTGACAGACGTTGCAGCACACCCACGGGATCGGGACCGATCGCGACAAGATCCCCCAAAATCCAATAGGCGTCAACATCACCCTGTGACTTGATGTCTTCAAGCACAGCATCCAGCGCAACGGAGTTTCCGTGTATGTCACTAAGAAGGGCGATCTTCATTTACATTCACCTCTACATTAGAGGGTTCGATAAGGTATTTGTCCATGGAATGTATCCTATGAAGCTTAATACCCTATCACCGGTATTAAGGTTCTGGCCCATAGATTACAACGGATTGGATCAACCATTTTCCATCTACTTTTTTATAAATTATAGTCGCGCCTTTTTCGACAAAAACTGTACCACGATCTTCTGATTCATATCTTTTTCTGTAGTCAAGAATCACATACCCGGTTTTTTTGAACTGTTTTATTTCTTTGTAAGCCAAAATTTTTACCTCACGAATCTGGTACTCATAATAGAGTTCTTTATAATATGCCAAGAGTTCCTCTTTTCCATTCGCCAGCGATTTATTATTGTTCCAGAAGGTTGCATTCTCATCATACCCCTTCATTGCTTCTTCAACATTCCCCGTTTTGAAGTAATCATAATGGATTTTTTCCCAGTAATTTTTCACTTCGTTTTCAAAAGATGACGAATCATTTCCCAGTGATGCACTGAAAGGAATTCCAATAACGGCCAGCAAGTTAAAGCTTATATATACTATTGCTTTCATAAATAGCTCTCGAAAAGATTTAGATATTGATCGGACACCAGATTAACGCAAGAGAGCTCTCCGGAACTGAACCATCTGATCTCGGAATGCTCTTTAGATGCATTGTCTGGTTTACCTTTCCACGCAAGGATGGCGTAAACGTAGTGTCGTGCCTGCCCATACCGATTAGGATTGGGTTCATCGATTATACCCACTCGATCGTATTGAAATGTTTGTATACCTAATTCCTCCTCACATTCTCGCTTTAACGTTTGCTCAATGGATTCACCCTCTTTGCAATGTCCACCGAATATGTCCCAAACACAGGGGTGATACACGAGTTCGGAACTGCGCAGACCAAGAAGAATCTTCTTATTCACAATAAGGGCACCACCTGCTGTTGTTCTCATTAGTTAGATTAGAATCAAAAAAGGTGGTCAGCTTTTATTGAACCCTTTCAAGCAATCCTGCTCATTATTTTTTCGCACTCTGATAACATTGAGTTATCCAGAGATTCTTTTGGGATCCGCTCCCAGATTTTTGTGAACTTTTCTCTCGCAGGAACTCCGTCTCCGGGTAATTGGAAAAGCCTATGATAAACAATGTCTATTTTGTTTCTTTCCTGATCATTTCGAATTTCTTGTTTGATGTTACAAATCCATAATTTCAAAAGGTGTTCCGCATAGTCCTGCGGTAATTCTTCCTTATTTATAGCTCTAAAATTCGGATCTCGATAACAGGAGATGTCCACGTACCAAAAAACGGACACCCCCTTCAAATAAATGGATATCAAATGCTTTTCAGGTAAAAGTGATCTAGCCCAATCGTAGAAGATGACTTTCTTACAATTCCCGATCGCATCCAGGGCAATCATAACATTCTCTAAAGGGCTCCTACTCTTTCCCTCTACGACGATATTGATATCAGAGAGTTCATCCCATGAATCCAAAGTCAGACTGCCATCGAGGGATACAGAATCAAAATGTCCGGATACCTGTAGGAGTTGAACAATTTCTTCTGCAATATGTTTTTGGTTCATGCGCTGAGCTTATTTGGTCCAATCCTCGGTAATAAATTTAACCACACTGTCTTCATCATTTGTTCCAATGATATGGTCCGCATGGGATTTTAACTCGTCAGCGCTGTTTGCCACCGCAATTGCACGGTCCGATAACTTAAACATTTTAATATCATTCATGTTGTCGCCGAAGGTAACGAGCTCCTGAACATCATGCTCCCCGTTTCTTAAGACAGTCTGTATCCCCTTATCCTTAGAGGCCTCCCGATCATGAACGGTCAACCAATACCATCCCGGGGAATAGGCATTTTCAAAACAATGAATCTCGACCATGGGATTAAAATTTTCTTCGATCGCACGAGTTAATTCTAACAACTCTTCTTTTTTACCAATCGTCGTAATACAAACCACATCATCGACGAAAGATTCAGTAATGTTGCCGATTTTTCTCAATCGCGGATCTTTGTGTGCGACACGATTATTGTAATACCAATCCATTCCCTCATTGGTAATCTCTGAAAAATAAAGGCAATCCTCTTCACCATTATAGGTAGAAATAAAAGGAGAGTATCCCTCGTTATTTATAAGCCGGTAAATAGCATCAACCAAATCCCGGTTCATTTGATTGATAACTTCATGATGACCTGTTTTGAGATCTGAAATGAAGGCCCCATTAAATTCAATAATCGGTAAACTAATTTCTAACCCGTCTAGTATATGACGCATTGAGACTACGCTTCTGGCGCTGGCTACTGTGAATTGCAGCCCATCGGCAATCATTTCGTTAAGACAACTTTTACTATAAGTAGAAAGACTCGCGTCACTTCGAAGCAATGTGCCGTCCAAGTCGGAAATATAGAATACTTTCTCTCCCATTATTTAATCTTATGAATTGGAAGGATTCAGATCCTGCATATTTACCTTGTATTAAAAATGTCAGATCCGAGAACCCCAATCGCCTAAGCTCAGGACAGGGCGGCTACGGGACAACATCCATGTAAGGTATGACCTTTATTGGAGTCGTTTTGCAAAACTAATTTACGATTCGAGATTGAATCGTAAATATTTGTGGGAATTCTGAACAATTCCAGGAGTGTGATGTCCGTATATTTTATGAAAAAAATAGTTGTTCTTCTCTTAATATTCTCTTCCGCAATCGTTTTTACGGCCGCAAAAAATAAAGCTACAGTTGTGCACGACATCCCTTCAGGCTTACCGCATGACAATTGGTTCCCCGTTGGAGAAAATCATGGGCTTGCGGTTGTAGGTTATGAAAAATCTGGATTTCAAAATCTGGATTACGCAAAAGGGATATACTTTGTGAAAAAAAATGACAAATGGTACCCCTTATATTTTGAAATTGGACCACCTATGGACTCACAGTAGCCTGAAAGAATATACAATCCTATAGGTGAACTACAAATGTGATGTAGTTAAATTCCAAATGTAGTCAGATATTCATCTGCGTCGCTCAAAAATTAACAACATTTGCGGTAATTTTAAGTCTGAGAGGAAGACGTAGAGACTGACCCATCTTCGTCCCTCTACTGAGGACTACGCCGTGGCAAGCGAAGACGAAGATTGTTTATACGCACAGAGGGGAGAAATAGGTGCCCCCGGTCGATACGGCGTTTACCGCTTTAGCCAATTCTTTGACGCCTGCTTTTTTATTCACGAAGCCATCAGCGCCCCCTTGAATCGCAACATCCACCGTTGCGCGGTGAGACAGTCCGGAATAGACAATGGTCTTAACGCGAGGGAGATTGCTCTTTAGAAGGTGTAATATTCTCAAGCCATTCTGTCGAGGCATTCGAAAATCGATAATCGCGAGGTCGGGTCTTTGCTCTATACACTCTTCAATTATATCTGGCTGGTCACTTTCAGACTCAAATACATCAAGCTTGGGAAAGATCTCCGACAATAGATCACCCACGGTGTCTACTGCATTATCCATTATCCCATTCTCTTCAACGATGTATACTTTCCTCATAATCTTATCCAATTAGTGAATGCCTCTGATATCGGCCGCTTTTCACTTTTTTTAATACTAAATCAGGAGAGTTATTATTGAGAAACAGGATCGATTAGTAGTCTTAAATTTCTATAAATATTTAATATTAAACTGGTTGCATATTCGATATCCGCACGAGACACCTCCTCTTCAGCTGATAATATATTTTATTGTTCGACCACTTTTCAGGTATTTTTAACAATAAAAGCAGCAACTATTATACATGGATTTAAAAGGGAAAGCAGCATTAGTCACGGGCGGCAACAGTGGAATTGGTAAGGCAATTGCGCTCGGTCTGGCCAGCCAGGGGGCAGAAGTATTAATAGGTAGTCGCCGTGAAAATCTGAACCGGCAAGCCGCGCTGGAAATTAATAAAAAAACCCAGTCTCGCGTGGCGTCAGTGGCCGCTGATGTCAGTCGCGAAGAGGACTGTGAAATGCTGATCAGCCGAACGGTAGAACTTTTTGGACGAATCGACATCTGCATCAATAACGCAGGTATCTATACTGGTAGCACGATCACGGATCTATCGACCGAGGATTTTGATCAGGTGCTTAAAACCAATCTTTACGGATCGTTCTGGTGCGCCCGCGCTGCTTTTAACGCGATGCGCTACAATAAACCTGACCCACCGGATGAGATTCGTGGTTATATCATTAATATATCCTCTGTAGCGGGACTGGACTCATGGAGTGGGTCCGGAGCTTACAGTATTTCCAAGTTTGGACTGATGGCGCTCACACGAGCGCTTGCTGATGAGGGGAAGAAGGCGTTAATTAAAGTTACCGCGATATGCCCCTCAACCGTGGCTACACCGATGACGGGCAAAAAAGGTGCTGATTTTATTCAGCCCGAAGATGTGGCGGAAACGGTGCTCTACCTCATGCGCCTCTCCCCCGCCGCCTGGCCGGTGCAGGAAGTGATAAAAAGACGCGATGACGAAAGATAAGCGCTACGCGGTAATGTGGAAATGCGATAAAGCGGATACGCGGGTATGTATCTACATGATTTGGTGGAGAAATAAATTGTCGATTGAGTAATTGTTATTCTATTGTCATTGAGAAGAAGGCGGTAGCCGACTGCGGCAATGACAATTAATATTGATGTTTTATCCCCAACACTGTGCTAAGTGCTAAAGTCATACTTGAAGAATTAAAGAAGCAGGGTATTACACATATCGTCGGTCTTCCTGATAACGGATCACGGGTGCTCTTTGAGTTGTTGTGGGTTACACCTGAAATTGAAGTCATTCAAGTCAGCCGCGAGGGGGAGGCATTTGCGATAGCTTCCGGTCTTTACCTGGGAGGAAAAAATCCGGCCGTACTTATTCAAAATACCGGATTTTTAGAATCGGGAGATGCCTTTCGTGGCACCGTTTATAATATGAGAATCCCTGTTCTCCTATTTATCGGTTACCGTGGATACAAAACGTTAACCCCGGGTGCCACGCGTGTGGATTCCGTGGCCACATTTCTCGAACCGACCCTGAAAGCCTGGGATATCCCCTACTCCATTCTCACTGATGATAAGGAGGCTGATCAGATCTCAAGTGGTGTGAAAAAAGCCTGTGATACTTCACGCCCCACAGCGGTTTTAATAGCCGAGGAGACAACTTAACGATGCTTAATAAATATACCTGCCTTGAAAAGTTGGCCGCTCGTCGCAAGGACGAAATAATTATCACCAACATGGGGATCGCCAAACCCTGGGAAAATTTATCCGACGGCCCCTTTGATTTTGCCTCCGTAGACAGTGGCATGGGACACGCCGCCGATCTGGCGCACGGTCTGGCTATCGCCCAACCCGATCGCCGTGTCATCACGCTCAACGGGGATGGCAGTATGCTCATGTGTTTAGGAACGCTCGTTACCATCGCTCAACGACCGGTTGATAATTATGCCCTCGTGATTATTGAAAACGGCACTTATGAAATTACCGGTAATCAATTCGTGCCGGGCGCCGGCAAAATAAATTATAAAACAATTGCTCGCGGTGCTGGAATTGAAGCGGTTTACACTGTTACTGATGACAGTGACTTTGACCATAAGCTCGACCTTCTCTTTGAAGGGAAGGGCCCCCTCGTGTTCGTCTGGAAAGTTGATCAAGCCAATGAACCCGTCCCCAACTTCCAACTTCCCCTCTGGGAGCGCGCTCACCGCCTCCGCAAAACTTTGGTTGAAAATGCGTGAATGAGTTAACCTGTGTATGCGATGATGCGGATACGCAGATATATCCATCAACGATTTCGATTGTTCCCTTTAGTCATTGCGAGGAGCAAGGCGACGCGGCTACCAACTCCCTCGCAATGACAATAAGGTGAATGTGTTAATGTGTGTATGAGATTAGGTAGGGAAGGCTGTACTCAATGCCTTTTATTACGACATATCTTTAAACGCGGTAGGGACACCGCGTTCCACCTTATTGCATTATTCATTGTTACAGGGTGGAGCGGGCTGTCCCAGCACGCTTCTTTATTAATTATTTACGATTAACGCGGTAGGGACACCGCGTTCCACCTTTTCTTAGTTTCTAAACCCGAATAATTTTCTTGTATCTCATGCGACCAAAATAGGTAAACCAGCATTGACAGTAAGTTTATGGAGGGCCACGCTCCGTCGTGGCCGCAGTGTTTTGAACGAAAATATAAAAACCATAAATGAATTCATTAAATATCCAGAGAACTATAATGATTTTGTTAGTGCTGGGTTTTTTTACCGGACTCTCTTATGGTGATAGGCACTCCTCTGAAGACTATATTATGGAACTATTACAATTGAATGAGCGTTCAAAAACGCTACTAAAAAAATCAGCGGGTATGCTCGAACTCGTGCCGGTCGTTTTGCCGGAAGGTGATAACCTAAAAACACATAATGATCTTTTCGGCTGGCCCGTGGCTACCTTGACCGGTGAAACCATAGTCGTTGTTTTCTATCGACTACCTTTTCATTGGGGCGGCAATGAACCACGTGATGAATTTAGCACCTATACAATGATGACACGCTCTACGGACGGTGGAAAATCATGGTCACATCCAGTCGATCTCAAGTCTTTCATCAAAAAGGAAACCGTTGGGTGTCGATTGGACTTTGGAAATTCTATCGGAACTACTAAGGATGGCACGGTTGTCGTCGTGACCAATTACGGAGTATTTCGCTCAGTAGATGAGGGAGAAAACTGGGAACACCTTTCCGGTGCCTATGGAGAGGAACAACTTTCCGGACCTGCAGGGAATAACGGCCCGCGCCTTCTCGATCATCCGACCCATGGTCTCATTGTTGCCAGCCATAGCAACGCGCTGGCTGAAAAACGAAATCCTGATAGAACACCGTATATTTCTCCCGAAATCTGGGTGCGCTTTTCAAAAGACGGGGGCTATACCTGGAACGAGAAAAAACAGGATTTCCCGGACTTTGCCACTCCTATTGAACCCACATTGTTACTACACGATGGCGCTCTATTGGTTGTCGCACGTTGCCACGGATATGAGAGTTTCGAACCCCAATATAAAACCTGGAGATACGTTCAGCTTTATGCGAAGAGCGGGTGGTTTCCTTTCAAACCTATGCTCTCAAGCATCCGCGCCACCGATGTCCGTGACATTAGCGAAAATCCTCATCACGGTGCATGGACACAGGACACCGTTGACTTGTGCTATAATCCGGTAAGCGAACGCATAGAATGCGTCGCTACGGACCGCAACGGCGACGTGGGTCAAGGGGCAGAGAATACACGGGATGGTCAAACGCTCAACCTCTGGAGTATCGATCCCGAGGCATTGAAAAATGGAAGCAATGAATGGCGATTTGAGGGGACACTGCTTCATAGAAATGGTTACATGAGTCGATCTGAAATTGACGGGATGCATCCCGGGGCCGCGATTGTTGATGAAAAAAACGGAGTGCAACATATTTTTGTCTATATTGGCTCACCTCTCGGACCCTCAGGAATATTCCGTGTCACCCGAACCCTCGATACCCAACGTCTCAGTGCCTTTCTCGAAAATGCGATTAAATTCCATTGTCTATAGTTTATAGTAAACTCACCGCCGAGTCGCAGCGTTCGCGGAGATTTTTCGATTGCGGATTTGGAGGATGTTGAGCTTCTCCCTTGATTCGATTGCGGATTGCAAATTGTCGATTTTTTTTTGTCATTGCGAGGAGCAACGCGACGTGGCAATCCAGGGGGACTTACATTTAGCAATAGACATCCCCCTGGAATGAAAGATGTCGCCATCGGCTCGGAAGTGGCTATCTCTTATCGACAATCGGAAATCCACAATCGGTTGTGGCTATCTTTTATCGACTATCTTCAATCGTATAATGAATAAACCATTAAAAGTAGGGATACTCGGTGTGGGGCAGCGTGGTCTTCAACACTTGAAAGCGCTGTGGCAGTTGCAGTCCGAGGGGCTGGTCGAAATAACGGCGTTGACGGATTCGTTCGCGGCCAATCTCGATGGTGATAAGATAAGAAGTTTCGTTCCCGACTACCGTGAGGATAATATAAAGTTGACGACCACTTTCGACGAACTGATCGCCGAGAACAAACCCGATGTGCTATACCTGGCAATACCACCCAATCTCCACCGCGGGGAAGTAATTAGCGCAGCACAGGCAGGCATACATCTTTTTGTTGAGAAACCCATGAGCCTCTACCTCGACGAGGCAATCGAAATGGAAACGGCGATCAAAGAAGCCGGTGTTTATTCCGCGGTTGGTTTCCAGCAAAGATTTGAACCCCGCCATGAAATGGTAAAGGAATTTCTATCCGACAAACGCGTGATTCAGGCAAATTACACTTTTCACACGCCTATAGAATTTCACAATGTTAAACACATGCCCACAGAAACCGTTGGTGGACCCACCAATCGGATATGGACTGCAAGCCGTGCCTGGACGGGAACAACAGCGGTTGAAAACGGGATTCACACGCTCGATCTATGGCGTTACTGGTTGGGTGATGTAAATTGGGTACAGGCGAATTATGTCAATCGTCTGCCGAACGAGATTATCGAGGGAGCCGATAATCCTCATTCTTATAATATCTTTTTTGGATTTGAGAATGGCGTAGTTGCGAACATGGCACTTTCACGTCTGCGCCGCGTCTACAACACCTATCTCGATCATCAAATTCTTTGGAACGAAGGGCGGCTTGTGCTTAATCCGGATGAATTTGTATCTTATCATTACGAGGGCGTCTATCCACCGGAAATACTTCCCGATGACTCCCAAATTCGTCATTCACTTAGTGTCGACCCGGTAAACGATACACTTTTAGATTATTCAACCTTGGGAATAAGTCGTAATTTTATAGAGGCTATTATCGCACAATCTCCAAAAAATATTCGTTCTCCATTTTCAGACGCGATGAATAGTTTGACTGCAGTGATCGCTGCCAATGTTTCAGATTCTATGGATGGTACGCGTATATATCTTGAGGATCTCATCACAGATGAAAATTATGCGCCGCATCGCGCGAAAAAAGACAGTTAATGAAATTATTAATCTATCCGGCATTAGACAAAAATGAGGTGGAAGAAATTGCTTCGGTATCCGACGAGGTAGAAATTCTAAATATCAACTCCGAAGAGGAAGCGCTTCAAGAAATCGAAGCCATCGATGCTATTTACGGCTCAATTACTCCCGCTTTATTGGAGAGATCGAGGAAGTTGAAATGGATTCAGACACCGATCATTGGCCTGGAAAATTATATGTTCCCCGCCTTAATCAAGAGTGATATCAAAATCACTAACATGGCCGGTATCTTCAGCGATGTGATTGCCGACCACACATTGGCTTACATTTTAATGTTCGCCCGCGGGTTTCACGTCTATATGCGCAAACAACTCGCGAGAAACTGGGATCCCGGTGTTCCTGTCATTCATCTCGCCGATCAAACATTGGGAATTATCGGGCTCGGCGGGATCGGGATGGGAATTGCCAGTCGCGGCTCTGCCTGCGGGATGCGGGTTATCGCAACGGATGCAAAGCAGCGGGAAAAACCCGACTTCGTCAACGCATTGTGGGAGAACGATAAGCTCAATGATCTTCTCGAGGAATCTGATTTCGTCGTCAGTTGCGTCCCCCATAGCCCTGAAACGGTTAAGCTAATCGGTGAGGAGCAACTACAGCGAATGAAGAAGACCGCTTATTTTATCAATATTTCACGTGGGGTCGTCGTGGATTTAGCCGCATTAACGCGAGCCCTGGAAACAAAAACGATTGCCGGCGCTGGCCTCGATGTCTTTGAGACTGAACCGCTGCCCTCAGATCATCCCCTTTGGGAAATGGAAAACGTAATCATTACTCCTCACATCGCTGGGGCCAGTGCCTACATTCAGCGACGGCGCGTCGCTACGTTAAAAGAAAACCTGCGACGCTATATCTCGGGGGAACCGCTCCAGAATGTCGTAGACCGCAAGAAGTGGTTCTAGCGATTGTCGATTTCCGATTTGCGATTTTCGATTGAACCTAGCGGATACTAAAAGCTTATATAAACACTATGACCGATAAGCGTTAGGCTCTTTCCCCAAATCGACAATCGGCAATCGGCAATCGTAAATTGCTATGGCGTGACTGTATAATATTGATTGATGGCGGGATTGTTTACGCGTGTTGTCCGGCCATCGGGCCAGCGGACTTCAAAGTATGCAACCGATTCATCCTCACCTATACCAAAATGTTTTTGCAGGGAATGCTGGGCGAGATGGGAATCACCGGTAACCACGGATTGAATTTGTGCACCGCTATCACTAACAACCGTGATTTTAGCCCCGAAAGGTGAGAACCCTTTTCCCTCGGGTAAACGAACGCCCACCCAGTTACTGTTCGTTGGCCATAAATTTTGATAGACGTGTAGATCTCGCGTTTGTTTCATCCAATCAACCGAAGTGACAATGAGATCGGGTCGTCCATCGTTGTCTAAATCATCCGTCACTACAGTGCGTGAATCGTAAGCAAAAGCAGCACCCATGAGAAATGAAACATTAATAAAACCATTCCCATCGAGGTTCATATAAAGCACGTTTTTTTCATAGGGGTTCCACCCACCTTTAGCTTCAGTTCCAAAATTCAGTCGTGTATTGCTGAATAAATTCTCGAGCGCCGGATTATTTTCGGAATTACCCGAATAGATGTCCTGCGTCCAAAATACACTGCAGTAGTCTTCACATGTTTCCATGGAATAATTTCCATTGGCTATATAAATATCCTGCGTTCCATCCGAATCGAAATCAAATGTGCTCATCCCCCAACTCCAGCCTGTGCGATTCACCTGTTCAATGAAAACCGGTTGCCGGTAGGTCCCCTCAGCTGAGGCAAGATACATCCGGTTACCGTAGCCCATTGGCATCCGCATATTTGTGATCTCTTCCCTATCCTCACGACCTACACCCATACTATCAAGTCTTCGGGCCGTCGTGGAACCCATGCCGGCCATGTAAAAGTCCAGACGACCATCACGATTGTAATCCCCGAATGAATGGGACATGCCAAAGGCACTGCGCTCATCTATCGCCGAGGAAGTCACATCGGTAAAAGTACCATTACCCCGGTTATAATAAACATCGGCCCCGGAAAAATCACTGACGACAAGTAAATCAAGCGTGTTATCGCTGTTGAGATCGAGAAATGAACTGCTATAGGTTCGCCGATGGCGTTTGGCTGCAAGTCCTGCACTTTCCGTTTGGTCTTTAAATCTTCCGCCTCCCTGGTTCACCAAGAGATAGGATGGGTAGCCGTCATTGGCGTCATAAAAAGGTGTAGGCATCTGCCCGGAAAAATATGGCGGCTTATATTGTCCTACCCAAATATCAAGTAACCCGTCATTATTAATATCCCCAGCGGTTATCGCCCATGAATTTCTAAATGGCTCGACGGTTGCCAATATTGATTTTCCCACGGAGCTGTAACGTCCCTCTGCATCCATTTCATAGAGGACCGGATACTCATCGGCGATAGTCAGGAAATCCGGGCGGCCGTCACCAGTCAGGTCTGCGATCAAACTGACACCAATCCGCCTTGTCGGATAATCGCAAAAGGTATCTCTTTCAAAATTAAAGTCCCCTTTGTTCCAATAGACTACATTTCCTTCGGGCAGAATAATTTCAGAAAGTCCGTCTTCATTTAAATCATAGATGATAACATTGCGAAAAGCATTGTCACTTAGCGTGCTTCTCGCCCTGAGACGCTCGTGAAATACCGGACCCGCACTTCTTCGCAGGATATTAAAATCAGTGGCGTCGATTGTAAGGGGATAATAGTTTCCGTGTCTGTCCTTATCATCACTCCAGAAAATATTTAAACGGACGTTCAGGATGTATCGCTCTTTTTCATCGAGTGTCGTGACATGCAAGGTTGCTTTCACTTCCGATTGATTTCCCGTTTCAACGGTTTCGAATTTTACATGGTGCCATTCGGATTGTATCAATCGATAGCGAAGCTTCAATTCTTCCACCCAGGAAACCCAATCCTTCTGCTTGTATACTTTTCCCTCATCCTTGAATTGATATTTCAAAATTCCCCACTTCAATTCCTCTTTTGTGAATTCTTCTCCCAGGCTTAACTTCCCGAATTTAAATTCACTCAAAGCCGAAAGCTTTTCATCGCTGACACGTATGCTATCCCAAAGTTTTATGAAGTATTTTTCATACTGCTGCGCCAATTTTTCATTCGCCCAAATAGTTTCATTTAATTGTTTGCGCTCATTCTCCAGTTGCCTGACCGTACTTTCTATATCAGAGGTACCTGCCCCAAACAGGAGCTGGGCATAAATTGCACCGAGTATAAGGTAAAACTTAATGCGTTGGGTTCCTGTCAGGTTCATAAATAAAGGCTAAACTTTATAGTGACGCTGCTAACTGTCAATCGATAGACCGAAATCTAATATCCACGCGGTTCTGACATTCACCCATCCCCCTCGTGGTGATGCCCGCTCTCAGTTTTATGAAAATCAAAAGAATGAAGCGCTAGCTTCCGGGGTTGTTTTTTATTTTCTACGATCTCGTAACAAGAGTTGGTGTCCAGATCGTGATAGATTTGCTTTTTCCTCGAGTGTGGCCAGATAATTTCAACCGCCTCAATTGATCTCACCTTACCTAAACCGATCTCCTGTCGAAAGGGTGACGCGCCAAAACTCCCGCCCGCACTTACGGTGCGATGAATTTCGCGCTTACTGCCATCCTCGGCGGTCAGGAGAACTTTAATTCGCGATCCCAAAGCCGAACGATTAGAGGACTCACCGACAAGTTTCAGCGTCAGCCACTTGTTTTCATTACCGGGATTTTCGAAGAGTACGTTCATATAATTATCGCCGGTAAAAGCACCACCGATGACTGAATATATATCTTGATCGCCATCGTGATCTATATCACCAAAAGAAACACCGTGCCCTTTTTGTAAATGCCCAAACCCACCGGATGTTGTAACATCCTGAAAAAGCATCCCTTTTTCATTACGAAACATACGGTTGGGGACAAGCATGGCAAAACTAGGGTTCCCCGTTCCAACATAAAAATCCAACCATCCATCGTTATCCAGATCACCATAATTACAACCCATACCCAGTACGACCTTGTCCAGGTTCATCGATTCTGAAACCTCAGCGAAAGTACCATCACCCTTGTTGCGATAGAGGCGCATCGTTTCCGCGTTATGGGGTTGATCTAAATAGTCCGCTACGATACCGCCCACACCATTATTTATGTATCCTCCCCCGTCTGTCCGATACCCACAGACAAAAAGGTCTTCCCAACCGTCATTGTTAAAATCCCAAAACCAGGTGGGAAAACTGTACTTCGGTTCAGACAGGCCGGCTGTTTTACCGAGTTCGGTAAAATTCCAGGCGCTGGGATCATCGGCAGAATCTTTAATCGGACCATCATTGCGGAAGAGCAAATTTGCATCGCCAAAAATGGATAAAAAAAGATCAGGCCGCCCGTCATTGTTATAGTCCCCACTGGTAACGCCCTTCACAAATTTACTCACATCAATCCCGACAGACTTTGCGCATTCGGTAAATGTTCCATCACGATTATTACGGTACAATTCGCAGGGATTTTTTTCATTATCGTTTAGGGTTTCGTTTCCGATAAAGAGATCCAGCCAACCGTCATTGTTATAATCCCACCATACCGCGGTTTGCGTTGGATGAGAACTCAGCAATCCCGCCGCTTCTGTTAGATCGGAAAAAGTACCGTTACCATTATTGCGCAAAAGCGAGTTGGGGATATTACCTAGTTCACCAAATTCTGAAAACCACCCGCCGCGCAAAATAAAAATATCCGTATGCCCGTCGTTATTGTAATCAGCGTGCACCATATTTAATCCGCCTACCAGTCCCTCTAGTCCGGCCTCGATTGTTTTTTCATCAAAAGTGCCGTCGCCATTATTTCTGAAATACCTGACCTGATCCTTAACGCCCATCGATGAGACGATAAGATCGAGAAAATTATCCCCATCGAAGTCCTCCATTACGCTGCCCCCTGCTAGTGCGTTGACATCAAGACCTAGATCCGGCGCCCGATCATAAAACCGATTCATCTCATAGTCGGAGACAAATAATTCAGGTGGCAGGGTCCAGCGCGAATAAAGTTTTTTCGGATACTCCCCCACCGTCATTGAAGCGATATTAAGCAGCCAAATGGCTTCTAAATCGTTGGGATGGAGCAAAAGGTAATCGTTTAAAATCGCAATTGCTCCGCGCGAACCCCGTTGCTGCTTATGGATACCTGCTTTTGTAATCGGGAAAAGACAGGAATCCGGATTGTGAAGCGATATACAGTTTTCCTGTTCTCCGAGCCGAAGATAGCTCACTGCGAGCGTGAGATGTATAGCACTCTCTTCTGTTTCCTGAAGGACGATGATATGCTCATCGATTTCATTTAACACTTCTTCAATTACTTCAATCGCCACTTCACTCTGACCGGATTGGAGTAATTGCCGACCATACTCATATTTTAAAATGATGTAGTCTTTAGATCCTCGCGGCGGGGTCCCATTAGCTTCCGCTTCTTGAAGGAGTTGATGAAGGTAATCTACCCTCGCATCATTATAATAAGCGTTTAAGCGATTGTCCGGGTGCTCGGCAATTTCCTCAAGACGCTGAACCATGGCCAATGTGCCCTCAACATCGTCCTGGGCATTTTTTCGTCCGCATCCCATCACTAAGATCGCACAAACGAGATACGCGCATCGCCATTTATGAAATTTAATCATGATCTAATAAAGTAGTACTGAGAAGAACATGAAAATTAAAGCAAGAAACGATTTTCGATTGCCGATTTTCGATTGTCATTGCGAGGAGCAATCCAGAAAGCAAAATAAATAAGGTTAGGTACATGATAATAGCAAATGGGTGGAACGGGCTGTCCCAAGCGCGTTCTTCTTATTACTTTTAATAAGCGTGCTGGGACAGCCCGCTCCACCAATATCAATCTAATCCCTTTGAAAGAAGTCATCCCGCATCGGTGTGACTTAATCGTGACATTCATCTATAAAAATCATCTTGTGTTTTTTGTGCCTCTTGTGGCTATCTCTTCAATCCTCATTCGCAAATCGTAATTCGTAAATGGTAAAAATGCGTCCTAATTTCCTGATCATCATCACTGATCAATGGCACCCGCGTTGCTTCGGTTATGCGGGTCATCCCATCGTTCGCACGCCTAATATCGATAGCCTTGCCTCAGGAGGTATCTATTTTTCTCGTGTCTACAGTCCGCAACCACTTTGTATGCCAACACGCGCATCCCTGTTTACAGGACTCACTCCACGTGGTCATGGCGTACGTATGAACGGTATTCCGCTGAACCCATCCATCCCTACCTTTACTGACGCGCTGCGACAAAGCGGGTACACAACTTACTGCTCGGGAAAAATACATTTAAATTCAAGCAACACTCCTAATGACATTCCTTTAGAAAGCCTCGATCCAAATAAATATCCGGAGAGCTCAAGGCTTTGGAGAGAGGGAATAATTAAAGACCTCCCACTCCCGTATTACGGCCTCCAAGAGATAGACCTCTGCAACGGCCATGGTCATGGCTCTGTTGGTCATTATGAAACCTGGCTTAAATCCGAGCACCCTGACAAAGCGCACCTATTTTACGATCACGTAGAATGTGAAAAATCAAGTCCGGCCAAAGTTCTTTTCAATCGTCAATCCTACAAATGGGCGCTGCCAGCGGAACTTCACCCCACAACTTATATCGCCGATCGGACTGTCAATTTTCTAAATAACACTAAAGAGAAAAGGGGCAATCAACCCTTTTGCGCGATGTGCAGCTTTGGTGATCCCCATTCTCCCTTTGCTCCGCCCGCTCCTTATTGTTATGACTACGACCCGGCTGATGTTCCACCTCCTCTATCGAGAGAGGGTGAGTTGGATGATTTACCCCCACACTTCCGTGCGATGGTAGAACAAGATGTTATGACAAGCGGGAATAAATCTCAGGCGATGAATGCTACTGCGCCTTACTACGCAGAATGCGCCGCGCATTATTATGGTGTCATCAGCCTCGTAGATGAACAGGTCGGTCGCGTCATGGATGCGTTACGAAAAAATGAACTGGATGAAAACACGGTAGTGATTTTTCTCGCTGATCATGGCGAAGCGCTTGGTGATCACGGTTTGTGGGGTAAGGGCCCCTATCATTACGACAGTGTCATACGGGTCCCTTTTCTCATAAACTGGCCGGGTAAAATCGAACCGGGAACGGTTCACGCTGGCGTTTGCAGCCTGCTCGATTTTGCACCAACGGTATTGGATATCGCGGGAGTCCCGATTCCTGAAGGTGATCTCCCCGGATCAACTGAAGCTCCCGGCGCACCATCCCCCTGGCCCGGTCGCAGCCTCCTACCGGTGCTTACGGGAGAGGATAAATCGACGGACACATGCGCTTTAGTCGAAATGGATGAAGATTACCTCGGATTTAAAATGCGTACTCTTGTAACCGAACGCTACCGATTAACCTGTTACTCCGGTCAGGATTACGGAGAACTTTTTGACCTCCATGAAGATCCCGATGAGTATTTTAACCTCTGGGACAAACCGGAACACCAGAAATTGCGCGATGAATTACGCATTCAACTGTTGGATAAGATTATGCAGACCGACATTTCACTTCCCCGGCAACTGTCACGGTCATGATGCGAATACGCGTAAATGCGATGATGCGATAAAGCGGCTGCTGGTTGAAATTTAGAAATCAGGATAATACCGAGTTTATAATTATAAATGATTGGATATTTGTAGACACGGACATTGCACTCCTCCTATTGTCATTGCGAGGGAGGCGATTGCCTACCACGGCAATCTAGGGGAATGTCTATTGCGTAATTTAGTCCCCCTGGATTGCTTCGTCGCGTTGCTCCTCGCAATGACAATTTGAATACATTCGACAATCGACAATGTTTCGCATCTTACTCACGACGACATCGTACCAGGATACTCCGGGTGAACATCACCAATTGCTGGAAGACGCTAACTTTGACATTGTGCGTGAACGCGGACCGCTCAGCGAAGAGCAGATTCTGGAATGTGTCGGTGATATCGATGGCTTCCTCTGCAGCGATGATGCGATCACGCGCGCGGTAATTGATAAATCTCTCCCCCGGCTTAAAGTCATCAGTAAATACGGTATCGGTCTCGACAAGATCGATGTAAACTACGCCACAGAGAAAAAAATTCCCGTCCTTTTCACTCCGGGAGTTAACCATACGACGGTAGCAGAACATACATTCGGCCTTCTCTTGGGCCTGGAACGTAAAATAGTTACCGAGGCAAATTTTACCCGCGGGGGAGATTGGAAACGACTCACCGGTAACGAAATTATGGGGAAGACGATAGGCATTGTCGGACTCGGAAGAATTGGTCAGGAAGTAGCCATACGCGCAAAAGCATTCGGTCTGAATGTCATCGCTTATGGTAATTACTGGGATGAAAGCTTTGCCAGTGATTTTAAAATTGAGCGTTGTGAATCATTAAAAGACCTTATTAAAAACGCGGATATAATAAGTCTTCACACTAAACTGAATGATAAAACCCGTCACATGATTGATGCGGAGTGCATCGATTTAATGAAGCCGGGTGTGATTATTTTAAATACCGCGCGCGGTGAACTCATCGATACTGCCGCACTGCTCCAGGCATTAGAAAGTGATCATGTCGGGGGTTATGGCGCCGATGTTCTCGATCAGGAACCACCCCCACCCGATCACCCGCTGTTAACGGCAAAAAACTGTATTATCACCCCCCACATCGGTTCGCGCACCTACCAAAGCGTAGAGCGACAGGCCGGTATGGCTACCCGTAATCTCATCAATTTCTTAGAGGGAAAACCACCCCTCGCGCAGGCCAATGATTGCTGATTTGGGAATGCGGATTGCGGATTGAAATCAATTTGTCATTGCGAGGAGCAACGTGACGAAGCAATCCAGGGGGATACCGGACACGCATTGACAGCTCCCTGGATCACCGCAGTCGGCTTCGCCTCCTTCGCGATGACAATTTAGATTATATCACGGACGCGATCAACCGTCGCCCGTTGGGCTATGGCCGACAGGCAGCCCGCTCCACTTATGAGCAAAGTAATTTAATTCACTCTTTTCATCTTGTGTTTTTTGTGCTTTTTGTGGCTATCTAATTCGACAATCGCTCATGCTTGAAAAATTTTACGCCGTTCCGGAAAGCACACATAACACACTGGTAGAGGCCGCTTATCTCAAGCGTGGTTACACCAGGGACGAGGTAATACACGCCGTCCGTGTTGCGGCCAATGCATCACGCCATGGTATTCGCACTCACAATGCGATTAAGGCATTACATCTCGATCTCCACTACGGAAGCGGGGCAGGCGGATGCCTGCCAGGCGCAGTTATTGAAAAAAAGCCCTCGCGTTTTGCTGCGGCAGAAATTTGGAACTGCAATCAAAAACTGGGGCAAGCCGTTGCTTCTGAAGCGATGGAAAAATGTATCGAAATGGCGGAAAAATACGGTGTGGGGTTAATCAGCGTCGATAACGCTTTTCATTATCTGTGGGGCGGCGGTTATGTCATGGAAGCCGCGAAAAAAGGTTATATCGCTTATACAAATTGTACCGCCGCTTTAGCTGAGGTCGTTCCTTTCAAAGGTGTGACCGCTACCCTCGGAACTAATCCACATAGTTGGGGATTCCCCACCACCGAGGTGATTGGTTTTCCCCTCGTTATCGATTGGGCAACCTCGGTCATATCCACCGGTAAAGTGCAGCAACTCAGTCGTGAGGGGTTGCCCCTTCCTCCCAATGCTGCGGTCGATAGTGATGGCAACGTTACCACTGACCCGTCGCAAGTCGCGGCCATGCTTCCCTTCGGGGAGCACAAGGGTTATGCATTGTGCCTCATGGATGAGCTCATCGCTGCTTTAATCGGAGGGAGCCTCCCCACACTGCGCGGTCGATGGACCGATGATGACGAAAAACATACTCCCTGCTTTTTCTTTCAAGTTATTCACCCCGATGCGCTCAACGCCGGTGCCTTTGCCCGGGGTCGGACGCAAACAGAAAATGTAAAAGCCGTCTTTGACGACATATTCGGTCACGGCAATGAAGACTGTATGTTCCCCGGTCAACTCGAGGCCGAAGCGGCTCAGCGGTCGGAGAAGCACGGCGGCCTTCTCTTTAGTGAAAATGAGATCCAGGCTTTTAATGAAATTGCTAACGAATGCGATCAGCCACCCTGGAAGATTGATAATTTTAAAGTGGCTGAATAAACATTTATTGTAGATATATAAAATTATGGCCATTCAAACACTCGACTCCTCACAAACAAAATATGATCTACTCTCCCTCGGCGAGTGCATGATCCGCCTGTCGCCCGGTGGTCACGGACGCCTTGAATATGCTCAAAATCTGGAGGTATGGGCTGGCGGCGGTGAATATAATGTTGCCTATGCTGTTACGCGCCTGGGACTGCGAGGAGGATTTGTCAGTAAGTTGCCCGACAACCCTGTAGCCAGAATCTTAATTAACCACGCACGCGCGGTGGGCTTGGATACTTCCAACATCATCATGGAAGAATACGACGGTATCGGACGCGCAGGTCGCGTCGGTCTTAATTTTACCGAAGTAGGCACAGGAGTGCGGGCTTCAGTGACGATGTATGACCGTGGACAAAGCGCGATATCCCTCGCCGATGCATTAGAATTTGATTATAAAGATATCTTCGAAAAACAGAAAACGCGTTGGTTACATACGGGTGGCATAATGAGCGCGCTCAGTCCCCAGTGCGCGAAAATAGTCAATGAAGCGGCGGCGGCGGCACACGCAAACGGCACCATAGTCAGTTACGACCTCAATTTCCGCTCAAAGTTATGGAGTTCTGAAGATGCCATCGCCGCGAACACAAAAATCGCGCCCCATGTAGATGTCCTCATCGGTAATGAAGAGGATTTTCAAAAAGCGCTGGGATTTGAAGTCGAAGGCGTGGATGAAGATTTAAAGGAACTCCCGATTGAAAGTTTTAAAAGGATGGTAGAACGGGTCGTCGAAACCTACCCTAATATCAAAGTCGTCTGCACAACACTGCGCGAAGTTAAAAGTGGCCTGATCAATAATTGGAGCGGTATTCTCTGGCACGAAGGCAGTTTTTATGAATCGAACCGATTCGAAGATCTTGAAATTGAGGACCGAGTCGGAGGAGGTGACGGATTTTCCAGCGGTGTCGCTTATGGATTTCTCAATAATATGGACCCGCAGGAAATCGCGAACTTCAGCGCCGCCCACGGTGCACTCTTGCAATCCACCGGTGGAGATACTTCACAAATTACCCTCGAAGAAGTCGAACACGTCGCCCAAGGCGGCAGCGCCCGGATCAAAAGATAAATCGATTGCCAAATTGGGATAGCCACAAAAGGCACAAAAAACACAAGATAGATTTAGAGAATGGAGGGCCACGCTCCGTCGTGGCTGATTAAGCTTTTAATAACCGCTAGGTCCAATCAACAATTGAAACATGGCATATTTAAACAAACTTTTTGGGCTTGAGGGTAAAACTGCGGTCATTGTCGGGGGGACGGGTGTGCTCTGCGGGGCGATGGCTGAGGGGTTGGCTGGGGCCGGTGCCGAAGTGGTGCTCGTCGGACGTGACGAAGATAAAGCTAATACGCGTCTCAGCGCCATTCATGAATACCAGGAGAAAGCCTACTTTGAACGCGCTGACGTGACACATAAAGAGGAAATCGAAGATTTGCTCACACGTGTAATTAAGAAATCGGGGAAAGCGGACATTCTCGTAAATGGGGCAGGAACGACTGCACCCACTCCTATTGTAGATATTAAAGAAGATGAGCTGGATAATATTCTCAACATTAACTTGAAATCGATTTTTTTCGCGAGCCAGGTATTTGGAAGCTACATGATCGAAAATAATATTAAAGGGAGCATGATTAATATCGGCTCGATGTCAGGACTCGTACCCCTTTCACGCGTTTTTGCCTACTCAGCAACTAAAGCTGCCGTCCATAATATATCAAAAAATCTCGCCCGCGAATGGGCTGCACAGAACATCCGCGTAAATACAATCGTCCCTGGATTCTTTCCCACCGATTTAAACCGTAAATACCTCGTCGGCGAACGGCTCGAAAATATAATGCGGCACACACCCATGAATCGGTTTGGCGATGCCAGTGAACTTATTGGCGCAACCTTACTTCTTGCCAGCAATCAAGCGGGGTCATTCATCACCGGCAGCGAAATTGTCGTCGACGGCGGGTTTTCCTCAATGACGATTTGACAATTTTCGATTGTCGATTTGGTGTTAAAATTTATGTGATTAAGTATTATTTATATGATTAAGGCGTTTGGGTGGAACGGGCTGTCCCTAGCACGTTTTATCTATTATTAAAGTTAAATAAAAAGCGTGCTGGGACAGCCCGCTCCACCTATGATTAATATAATATATTTCGCTATTCACTCTTATGTTTTATGTGCCTCTTACCTGCCGGCCATAGCCTTGGCGACGGCTGGTGGCTATCCCTTCACTCGCAAATCGCAAATCGACAATCGGCAATCGCAAATCGAATATGTCTTCCTTAGCCATTCGCTATCATCAGTACGGTAATCCCGCAGAGTGTCTGGTTGCGGAGGAAGTATCGCTGCCCGAAGTGGGGCCGGACCAAGTGCTCATTAATCTGTTGGCAGCGTCAATCAACCCATCGGATTTCGGTATGATAATGGGTAGCTACGGCCGAAAGAAGGAACTTCCCGCTGTAGCCGGTCGTGAAGGCGTCGGTGAAATCATGGAGGTCGGAAAAAATGTGAATCACCTAAAACCCGGCCATTGGGTGCAATTCCCTGATGCTCTCGGCACCTGGCAGGAAACCTGTATAGCCGATGCTGTGGGTTTGAAAGTTTTACCCGAAGGTCTTCCTCTCGAAATGGCGGCAACGTTATTTATCAATCCGCCGACCGCATGGCGGTTACTACACGGTTTTGTCGAATTAAAAAGTGGCGATTGGATAATTCAAAACGCAGCTAACTCCGCGGTGGGCATCTTTGTCATTCAGCTCGCGAAAAAATTAGGGGTTAAAACGCTGAACATCGTGCGCCGAAAAGAGCTTGAGAGTGAACTCAAAGAGCAGGGGGCTGATGAAGTATTTACCGAAGAGGATGATTACTGGAAATTGATAAAAGATATTACCGACGGGAAAGGAATTAAGCTCGCGCTGAATTCTGTCGGCGGTGAAAGCGCGATCAATCTTCTTAAAGCACTGTCTCCGGGTGGAACACATGTCACTTTTGGCGCGATGAGTTTTGACTCCATTCGTTTTCCTACGCGCCAGTTAATTTTCGATGAAATAAAACTCACCGGTTTCTGGGTGGACGGCTGGCTGCGCTCCCATTCCAAGGAGGAAGTCGACTTCATGTTCGAGGAGATCTATGCCCTCATCAAAGAGGAAACGTTTTCCACAATCGTAGAAAAATGGTATTCCTTATCCGCGTTCAAAGAGGCCCTCGAACACGCAGCAAAGCCCCGCTTCGGAAAAATTCTTTTCCACGGAAAAGCATGATTCAATTGTCGATTTGCGATTGTCGATATCCGATTGAACCTAGCGGTCACCCAAAATTATTCCCTTATTTAGTAATTCTCCTCTTGTCACCGCGAGGTTGCTTGTCAGCCGTGGCGATCCAGGGGCCTGCCAATACGTGACCGTTATCCCCCTGGATTGCTTCGTCGCGTTGCTCCTCGCAATGACATAATGAAATTATTCTTTGTGTTTCTTGTGTGTTCGGAAGATATCGTCCAGCAACAGTGGGGCTCGGAAGTGCCTTTGGAAGATGTCGCCCCACAGCTGTAGGGCTCGGTAGTGGCTATCTCAAATCAATAATTGACGGAATAAAGAGATTTTGTCTATATCCACGCATTTCCAGTCGGAATTCAAGGCGAGATAGCTCAGTCGGTAGAGCAGAGGACTGAAAATCCTTGTGTCCCCAGTTCGATTCTGGGTCTCGCCACCATTGATAATCAATTAGTTATGGAAGTATGACAAATATCAATTATATTAACTGATCTATTAATGATCTATTTTTAACTCGCAGTTCTTAACACATCTAATGTGCCAGGCGCATTGGAATACTATTAGGATCCCTCCCGAATAATCTCAATTGGTGATTTTTAGGAGAGAGGGGTCTTTTTCGCCCTCTTAACCTTTAGATTTATGATATAAGCCCCATACGAAGTCTCGGAAAATGATTAGAGCGATCGATCAATTAATCGATAATTATTGCGATTTTCCGCTTGGTTTTATCAGCTTATGATATATAATATACTGATAATTAATGATTTATCATATAGATATCGAGAGTCTAGTTTTCGCCGTGGTCAGGTTACGCAAACTGGTCCACCGGGAGAGTTAGTCTGGAGAGGTTAATGTTGAAGTTAAGTGGGTAGAGGAAGTCAAGGCTTGGGCGCAATGAGGGCGTAGCCCGAATGGAGCCCAAGCCTTCGGTATTAATGTCTTCAGCGAAGCACCGTGGGGTGATATTGCCGTGGCTGCGGTGGGGTCGGACATTATTGTAAAGCCAGCGCCAGTCCTCGATCACCACGCGGGCTTCGGTCAAAGTCCATAGCTGTTCACGGTTTAAACACTCCTCGCGGAAACGGGCATGGAACGATTCGATGTATCCGTTTGTTATTCTCGCTTTGGCTCGTTGAGGTGTCGCTTCGCTCGGTAGCCAGGGACTACCCGGATCGATATATATCGCCTTGATCTTTTTTTCGCGCAACCACCGCTGTACTTGATGAGCGATAAAGGGCTTCGCATGTCGTCGCTTTGCTCCTCGGAACACTGCCATTATCACTGCGGATATAGCTGGGAACTCCCTCCTTTTCAATGGCCTCGCTAAGCACAGAGAGGACATCCGATGAGGGGAGTTGACGAGCTACCCGGATATCCAGACATTCACGCGTATATGTCTTCGCTTCGCTTGAGTGTCGTCGCTTTCAGCTCCTCGGTACATCGATCAGAGTCATCATTTTTAATGGACCGCCATTGTCTGTGCGATCATGGACAAAGTCCCAGGACCAAACGTGATTGCGTCCTTTTGCTTTAGTAGGAGACCCTGTAGAGGCCCCTTGACGGTGGCTGCGCTTTACCTTTATTTTACCTGCAGCCCTTCTGAACGTCGTACCGTCTGGACAAACTTCCTGCTTGTTGCCGTGCCTTCCTTTACCAGCAAGGCACGGATGCGCCGGTAACCGTAGCAGGGATGTTCCCAGGACAGGGTTACAATCCGCTCGGCCAACCTCTGAGCTTTCTTACTGGCTTGCTTGGGCCGGTAGCTGTACGTTGACCAACTGAGGCTGAGATAAGCACAAGCCCTCTAAAACGAGCACAGCCCTCTCTCAGCCGCATCTTTTACTGCTCGCTTCTTCTGCTTTGGGCTCACCATTTTTTTTTGAGAGCGTTTCCTCCAACACCCGATGCTTGAGCTTTTGATCTGCGCGCTGCTTTTTTAGCTCGGTGTTTTCTGTTTCCAGCTCTTTAAATCGCTTCGCATCGGCCAGTTCCAAGTTGCCATATTTCTTACCCCAGCGATAGAAGGTCTGTTCGCTTAGGTTGTTGCCACGGCAGATTTCCTGCACCGTCTTGCCAGTATCAGCCTGCCGTAATATTAATATGATCTGTTCTGTTGTATGTATTTTTCTTTTCAGTGAGGTTATCTGTTTATCCCGATAACCTGTCCCTGTTAATGATATGATTTTTGGAGGTCACATCACCTTTTTCTTCGGCTTGCTGTAACCTCTCTCGCTGGTTTGTAAGAAACGGATTTTACGGTGAAAAGCAGCAACACAAAATAGGAGAGGGAGTTTAAGTATTTTATGGTATTGAATCGGCATGAATAATTCCAACTATAGTTCTCGCCTGTAATTTGATGATGGTTAGGTTGGAACTCCACCCTAACTAACAAGTAATGCTTCGAAAGCTCATATTTTTTGCGGTTGCTGCTTTAATGTTAAGCAGTTTCCAGTGTCTTTACGCCCTTAATGCGTCCTTTCCTTTACCCAGTGATAAGATCAATGAATACCCTTTTAACATGGCGGGCAAAGTTCAGTCAGGAGAAACAATAACAGATTTAGGCGTGTCAATAAGCTCCAGTTCAGGCGTGGCAATATCGCAAAAGGTCGTTCTCTCCGCTGCGCACACGTTTTTCAATGATGAGATTCTGGATTGGCGCCCGGAACCCTATAGATGGAACTTACGCCATTCTCCATCAGATCCATATTACGATATGAGTGCGCGATCTTACCTATATTTTAGCGACTATGCAGAAGCCACACGCCGTTTTTACTTCGGGGGGTCACCTTCACAGGAACAACAAAATCGCGATGTAATTGTTCTTATATTTTATGAAGATGTAGCCGATGGGGGATGGGCGGGGCGGGGCGTCAATCGAATTGACACTAACATTGACAAAATGATCGTCGGCTACCCTTCAGGACTCTATTCCTATAGCGATAATGATCCTAGAATGGACACGATGCATTCTACCAGTCTAGAGGGAAGTCCTGCCAAATTTACCCTTATCCCCTATGCAGACAAGGACAGATTGGGTGCTACAACCCGGGTTTTTGAGACTCATGATTTGTCTACAGGTCCGGGTGGCAGTGGTGGACCTGTATTCGGGTTAATACCATTTACAGATGGAACCTTTGATTGGGGTGTAGTGGGGATTGTTGTGGGTGGATATGAGGCTTCATCAACCATCGCGGTAAACTTTGACGAGGATGTTTATGAGTTATTAAAAGAAGCGGAAGCCACTACATACGCTGATGGAACCTTAATACTTGGTGGTTCAGGCGATATTGTTGGAGAGAATATTCAGCACCCCAATGGAAACGTCTTCAACCAGGTACTGCTCACGGGTCCACACATCACGTTTAAGGCCAATCCGAGGCAGATTACAAGGGCGTCGTTCATGGATGAAGACGGGGACATTGTGCAGGTCGAATTTTCTGGTGCAGGACGTGTTACTGTGATTTTAGACCCGGCCACCTATCTACCCCCTTCCCGGCCATCGCGTTACAACCAGCAGGTTAAGTACGTCACTGGTAAACCAAGCGTGCTCATCGAGGGAGCAGACTCCACTTCCTTTCTCAGTATCTTCACTGTGGGAAGGATCAACGCGGTGAACCAGACTTTATTTCCTGAAGGTCAGGTCTATGACGCCATGGCCGACGTGACGTTAGTGGAAGTGAAACACTCAAAAGGCTTTGGGGGAATGCAATTATCTAACACGGTATTCAGTCGCGGTGGTAACTCACCAAGATATGGAGTGATTGCAAGACGGATACCGATTGCAGTAAGGTTAACGATAGGAGATATTAACCCTCGTAATGGTGGGGTCGCGCATATCCTTTTTGGGTCGGGTTCCTTCACTGTGCCAGCCGCTAACTCGGGGGTGCGGATCACGGGCGGAGTCTTAGGGCAATACAGCGGTACCCTAATCGTCGTCGCGGAGAGCGGATCGCTGACTCCCGGTTTTGATACCTTGATCACGAAGGACAACTTTAAATCAGACGGTTCTTATCAACCAAAACAAAAGATTAATGCCGTGTTCATTAATGAAAATGCTACTAGAATACCTATTGACATTAGGTAACTTTCAATGACCCTGTCACTGAAATTGTTTTGATAGAACTCATTTCTTGAACTGGCCTAATTTACTCCTACTCATTTCAAATCAAAATCAATCCTAGGCTGGTCTGGACATGATAAGACGTGTTCGAGCGTAGCCAAGATCAGAAAGGAATCTGACAAACTCTAGTGGGCTTTTAAAGCCTAAACGATTGTAGGTCTGATGCCATTGTTCGATTACCACGCGTGGTGTTTAGCACCACTAAAGAACACAGCAAATATTTTAGGAGTGAGTCATACAACGGTCATGAATTGGCGTAATGAAATGGAAAAAGAAAGGGGCTTAAACTTTAATAACAATTATTTACGCTAGATTTATATTCAACGTGTTACACTATGTAGATAGTATTATTTCATGTAAGCAAATTTAGTGGCCCCAGTGGTTGGGTCCCAATAAACTGGTCCATTGCTAATGAGACGATTTTCCAACAAAAGGAAGGAAAATGATCATGAAGCAAACGCGACACACGACCGAAAATATCATTCGTATACTGCGAGAATCGGAGGCCGCCGGGCTGACGACCGATGAGGTCTGCCGCCGGCGCAACATCAGCCGGCAGACTTACTACCGGTGGAGGAGCAAGTATGGCGGCACGAACGTAAAGGAAGCACGAAGGTTGAAGGAACTGGGGAAAGAGAACACTGAACTTAAAAAACTGCTCGCTGACCAGCTTCTGAATATAAAGGCCCTGGAGCTAACCTTGGGAAAAAACATCTGAGCCCGGAGCGACAGCGTGGCATCGCCAAAAAAGTTCAGCGAGCTTTGTCGTGTTCCGGGCGGGCCATATGCCGATGGCTGGGATTCAACCGCTCGACCCTGCGCTACGGCTCCAAGGCTGTGCCTGAAAAGAAGCAGTTGCTGGAGACTGCGATCGTTCGCCTGTCGCGGAAGCACCCGACTTTTGGCTACAAAAAAATCAATCAAATGCGGGGTGAAATGGGCTACCGGGTAAACAAGAAACAGGTGCAGCGCATACGCCGCAAAGAGGGACTGCAAGTACCGCCGCCCAAACCTCGAAAACGCCGCCGCGGCCTGTCCACGGGTTTGCCTCAAGAGGCCAAACACAAGAACCACGTGTGGGCGTGGGATTTCGTTTCGGACTACACCCAGCGTGGCGGCAAACTGCGTGTTTTGAGCATCATCGATGACTATACGCGGGAGTGCCACGTTCTTCATGCTCACCGCGCGATCAAAGCAGCCGAGGTACTGGTTCTGTTGCAGCGGATGATTTCCCGGCATGGCGCACCCCTGTTTATTCGTTCTGACAATGGTCCAGAATTTATCGCGCAAGCTATACAGCGCTGGTTGCGCGAGAACCAGATCGAATCGATTTACATCGATCCTGGCTGTCCCTGGCAGAATGGATATATCGAAAGCTTCAACAGTCCTTTACGAGCGCAATGCCTTGATCGCGAGCTGCTCTACACCCTCACTGAATCCCGCGTGGTGATAGGAGACTGGCTGGAATATTATAATAAGATTCGTCCCCATCGCTCCTTGGGCTTGCTAACTGCGGCCCAATATGCCAAGAAAATTACAGACCCAAGGTTCCG
Source organism: Opitutales bacterium (assembly GCA_965219535.1). Classification (GTDB taxonomy): domain Bacteria; phylum Verrucomicrobiota; class Verrucomicrobiia; order Opitutales; family PNEW01; genus PNEW01. Next base: position 57,990 of record CBDCNV010000001.1, read on the forward strand.
GCTCCGGTCGTCCTCCGGACTCCCTCCGCCGGTACCTTTACTGAAACCACAATCACGGAGATTGTCTCATTGAAAGTGGACTAAAACGCGGGGTCCAACCATAAGTTTAATGGATTATCCCTTTATTTCCATAAATCATTGATTATTAATGGTGGGTCCTGTAGGATTCGAACCTACGACCAAAGGATTATGAGTTCATAGCAAGTCAGCATCATCTTAGCCCTCCAATCCTGGGGAACACATTATTGCTGCAGAACATTAACCTTTTCGTTCGACTTAACTACTTGCTCCGTTACAGTTTGAACTATAGCTTAAGTAGTCCCCAATCAACCGAGTCATGACAATTCGTACCTCATCTTTGGTATCTGGAAACTCATTTGTTCCTTGTGGATAAGTTTCATCAAGGAGGAAGACTACCCCCGTGGTTGTGTTGAAACCCACGGTACAGAAGAGTATTGGCTCCACAGTCCTTCAGGGACTTGTCAAGATCAGACCCGATGAAGCCGCTCAGTCCTCGATTCGCCCATGACAAGACCTCTTGGGTGAAGTCTGATGATTTTAGCCCAACCCGGCGATTGGGGATCCGAAACGATGGAACTGATTGGTTTGCCTCGTGAATTTCGCAAGCCATGTTTTGAGATCCGTTCGGCAGTCGGTTAATGACGGTGCAATGAGTGATTCGACGATAGGATTAAAATAGGGGCAGCAATCGTTGTCACAATCAATGAGCTAAATTTATGGGTTTCTGGATTTAGAGTCAGAATTGTGTTTGTAAAATCTTAGATTCGATCATCTATGAATTGAACTGGTAGTTGCATCTTCTTAATTTTAAGAGCAAACTTATGAGTGTAAGAGATAGGTGTAGTTAAAAATAAACAATAAGATATGGTGATACCCGCTCCCCCAATGTTCCCCCATTTACGCTATTGCACGCTATATGCGACTATTTAATTTCTCGAGGATTATGAGAAATACTGATTCATAAGTACTTAATAATTAATATATAGTGTTAGCTAATAGGTAGTTATATATTGGAGAGTTGAATTACATAACAAAGGCTTCATAAGCACAAATTCCTCACCACATCTTTGACATCGCTATAATCGTTATAACAGCATGAAAAGAAAACCTATAAAAATAATTCCGATTCTGATTCTCTTGCTCTATTTCCCGGTGCGCCTGTCAGCCTTGCCTCAAGACCTCGATACTTTTTTCGATTTCGAAAATGTCATAGGTGAAGAGGGAGAGTTCATAATCGGGAAAGCGCCTTTTACGATCCGGGTTATTGGCTTCATATTGCAAGATGTAGAAAACCCCTCCCTCACACACTCAGGCACTCGGGCCCTGGTTCTCGACCAGAATGCCCCGGATCATAAAATCTTATTTGAACGGGGCGTCAACTTGCTTCAGTTTTACGCCGTCGACACCTTGGGCGGTAGTAGAATCGAGCTCAGGGATCTTAATTTTATAGTATTGTCTGATCAAGGCGTCGTCAACGGTTTACCGACTACTCCCGGTCTACAAAGTTTCGTCTCTTTCAGTGGAGATATCCAGGATTTAACGGATCTTAATTTTACGAATGGGATAAAGGAAATTAAGATCGTCAATCCGGGAGGACAAGTCGCCATCGATGACCTGGGATTTACTTATGTCGAGGGGCCGGCGAATAATACGGTGTTTGAAGAATTTAGTTATTATACAGAGCGTGCTATCTTTTTACCCCCTGATGGCAGTCGAACTAATTTTACCATAGGTTTTCCGCCTTACACCGCCACCTTTACCGGTGGTGTTGTCCCTGGGACGCCCAATTTTGGGCCTTTTAATCACTCGATACCTGGTGGGGGTGCGCATTGGGGAATTATAGCTTCAGAGCTCTCAGGCCAACCAGTTAAAGAGGTTACCGGAGTGATCGAATTTGAAACCCCGGTTGCTCAAGTACAGTTCTATGCCGCCGTATTTTTCGAAAAAGATGGCTTTATCGAAATCTTCGATCCTGAAGGTAACTTGCTCACCTCGACCGACGACGTCGGATTGAATATAAGTATTAACTTTAGTCTACCTTTTACTTATTTCGACTTCAATGCGGTGGAATTAGGCGCCCCGGGTGGGATTGGCAGTGTCCACTATACGAACCGGACGATCACCTCGACAACGGGAGATGTCGATGGTATCAGTTTGGACGACATCGGGTATACCCCGGTCGGTGCTCCCGGAAGTGGTTCCGAGGGACCACCCCCTGTAACCGGTCCCTCTATCACTACCCAACCTGCGAGCCAGGAAGTGCAGTCTGGTACCGCAGTTGTATTGTCCGTCGCAGCCAGCGGTGACGATCTTACTTACCAGTGGTATACCGGCAACAGCGGTGACACTTCCAGTGCTATCGCGGGTGCTACCGGAAGTACTTTAACCACGGGTGCACTCACCGCGAGCACGAGTTTCTGGGTGCAGGTAACTAATGCGGGAGGTACCTCTGACAGTGATACCGCTGTTATCACCATCGCAGCACCGACCGTGCCCCTGGTTCTCGAAGGAACAGGAGATATCGCCGGTGAAAACATCCAACACTCCAACGGCAACATCTTCGACCAGGTCTTATTAACTGGAGAGTCCATCCAACTACAAGCAAGACCGAATCAGATCACCCGGGTATCGTTCATGGACGAAGACGAGGACATTGTGCAGGTAGAGTTCTCAGGCGCAGGTACCTTTACCGTTACTCTGGACCCGGCCACCTTCCTGCCCGCGGCGTTGCCCCCGCGTTATAACCAGTCAGTAGATTACGTGACGGGCAAACCGAGTGTGGTCATTGAAGGAGCGGATTCCAGCACCTTCTTCAGTATCTTCACCGTGGGATCAATCAACGCCGTGAACCAGGCCTTGTTCCCCGAGGGGCAGGTCTATGATGCCGAGGCCGACGTGACGTTAGTAGAGGTAATTAACTCTACGGGGATAGGAGGCATGCAGCTGTCGAACACGGTGTTCAGTGGAAGCACTGGAAGGATAGGCGTGGATGCGAGAGGAGTGCCGATCGCGGTGCGCTTAACCTTAGGCGACATCGATGCCAGTGGCGATGCAGTACCGCACCTCTTATTTGGAGAAGGCTCCTTCACGGTAGCAGCCGGCAACCCCGGATTGAGGATCACTGGAGGAGACCTTGCGCAGACAAATGGAGCTTCAATCGTAGTTGCGGAAAGTGGATCGACAACACGTGGATTTGATCGATTAATTACGCAGAACAATTTTAAATCCGATAATACCCCTCAACCTACGCGGAGCATCAATGCCACCTTCGTAAATGAAGATGACGAGGTGATTACCGTCGAGGTTGATGAGATAACAATTGAATAACTCTTTAAGGAGTATCCCAGGTATACCCCCACTCATCAATTCCTCGTCACACCTCCACAGCACTCGCCCTCACTTCGCCAAGATCTCTCATATAAATCAATTCTAAAACCATTAACACCCGGTAACTCTCTTACTTAAAAATTGGGAATTATAGTGCAAAGTAACAATTTCACTTGACTTCCCCGCCCATTTTTTGTTACTATAAGTCCGAAATTAAGGAGTGCAAATCATGTCACAAAAAGCACCAGGCAAAGCATTTCGGACCGGCATTTCTCTTCGCAAAGTCTTTCAAATGTTCCCAGATGATGCAACGGCGGAAGCGTGGGTTATCAAGGTGCGGTGGCCGGACGGAGTGACCTGCCCTTACTGTGATTCTACCAAGGTGCAAGACGGGGCCAAGCATCCGACCATGCGGTTCCGGTGCCGAGGCGGAAACGGAAAACGCTGCTACAAATTCTTCTCGCACCGCACCAAGACCCTAATGGAAGGCTCCAAGCTCGGGCCTCAAACGTGGGTGCTCGCCACTTATTTACTTTCGACCGGCATTAAGGGTACATCCAGCATGAAGCTGCACCGCGACTTGGATATCAGTTATACGGCAGCCTGGTACCTGTCACACCGGATTCGAGAGGCATGGGAAAAAGGGAATGGTCTCTTCTCAGGGCCAATAGAAGTAGACGAGACGTATGTGGGCGGCAAAGAGAAGAACAAGCATGCCAGCAAGAAGACGAAGGCGGGGCGCGGGCCGGTTGGAAAAGCCGCCGTGGTTGGGATGAAGGACCGAGACACCAATACCGTAGAAGCTACCGTAGTTGAACGCACGGTTGCCCTGACGTTACAGGGCTTTGTGACCGAGCGCACGGAAGTAGGAGCCAAAGTCTACACGGACGATCACCGCAGTTATATCGGCCTAGAGAACCATGAGGCCGTTAAACATAGCCGTAAGTGAGTATGTCAACGGTTATGGCCCACACCAACGGGATAGAGTCCTTCTGGGCCATGTTGAAGCGTGGATACAACTGCACCTATCATCACATGAGTGAAAAGCATTTGGGGCGCTACATCAACGAGTTTGCCGGTCGGCATAACGTCCGGCCTCTTGACACCCTGGAACAAATGAAGATCGTGACGGAGGGTATTGTGGGAAAACGGCTCCGGTATAGTGAGTTGGTGACGTAAGAGGGACTACCGATAAAATCAGGGCAGGGTCAATGAATTTTAAGGAAAACGAATCAGTTCAGAAATTGCGTGGCGGATACTACACGCCAAACGATTTAGCCCATTTTATATCACGGTGGGTAGCAACCGCTACTCCGAAGCGAATACTGGAACCGAGTTGTGGGGATGGTAGATTTTTTCGTCCACTTGCCACCTATACAGGTTCCGGTACATCTGAGGTTACGGCTTTTGAATTGGACACACTGGAGGCGGAAAAGGCTCAATTACATGCAGCGGAACTCAGATTAAAAGCCACGGTAAGACCGACCGATTTTCTTGGTTGGGTGGTGAACCATCTTTGTGAAGAGGGGGAACGGTTTGATGCAGTAGTGGGCAATCCTCCCTTCATTCGCTATCAATACCTTCCTGAGAATTTTCAAAAGCTCGCTGAACAAATCTTTCAGTTGTTGGGATGTAAGTTCACAAAACATACAAACGCTTGGGTTCCTTTTGTACTTGCTTCGATTGCATTGTTGCGACCAGGGGGGCGACTTGGGATGGTCGTCCCCGCCGAAATTATTAACGTCATGCACGCGCAATCGTTGCGGTCGTATCTTGGAGAGAAGTGCAAGAAGATTGTTATTATTGATCCACAACAGTTGTGGTTTGAGGAAACCTTGCAGGGGGCAGTTATTCTACTTGCCGAGGTATGTGCGGATACGCAGCAACGACAAGAAGGATTAGGAATCCTTTCAGTTCGAGATAGAGAATTTGTGACCAAAGATGCAAACACGCTTTTTCACTCAGCGCCCGCTATTAACGGTAAAACCATCGCAGGAAAGTGGACGACAGCCCTCTTAGGTACTTCTACAATAAACCTCCTTGATGAATTACTGAATGATTCGCATGTGCATAGGTTCAAGGAAGTCGCACAAGTTGATGTTGGCATTGATCGGACCCCGTTTTTCGTACCAATTTAAGTGAGAGAGTTACCGGGTGTTAATGGTTTTAGGATTGATGTATATGAGAGATCTTGGCGAAGTGAGGGCGTAGCCCGAACGCGGCCAAGATCGGAAAGGAATCTGACAAACTCTTGTGGGCTTTTGAAGCCTAAACGACTGTGGGGATGTTCATGGTTATAGGTCTGACGCCATTGTTCGATTACCACTTGCGCTTCAGCCACGCTGAGCAACACTTCACGGTTCAAACACTCATCGCGTAAGCGGTTGTGAAACGACTCGATGAAACCGTTTTGCCAGGGACTGCCCGGATCGATATAGATCGCCTTTATGTTATTACCGGACAACCACTGCTGCACTTGATGAGCAATGAACTCACTGCCGTTGTCACTACGGATATAGCTGGGAGGTCCCTCCTCTTCAATGGCCTCGCTAAGCACAGAGAGGACATCGGTTGAGGTGAGTTGACGAGCGACCCGGATATCCAGGCATTTACGCGTATATGTCTTCGCTTCGCTTGAGTGTCGTCGCTTTCAGCTCCTCGGTACATCGATTAGAGTCATCATCTTTAATGGACCGCCGTTGTCTGTACGATCATGGACAAAGTCCCAGGACCAAACGTGATTGCGACCCTTTGCTTTAGTAGGTGACCCCGTAGAGACTCCTTGACGGTGTCTGCCCTTTTTCGGGGGCTTTACCTGCAGCCCTTCTGAACGTCGTACCGCCTGGACAAACTTCCTGCTTGTTGTCCAGCCTTCCTTTACCAGCAAGGCACGGATGCGCCGGTAACCGTAGCGGGGATGTTTCCAGGACAAGCTCACAATCCGCTCGACCAACCGCTGAGCTTTCTCACTGGCCTGTTTGGGCCGGTAACTGAACGTTGACCAACTCAGGCTGAGATAAGCACAAGCCCTCCGCAACGAGCACAACCCTTTCTCAGCCGCAGCTTTTACTACTCGTTTCTTCTGCTTTGGGCGCACCATTTTTTTGACAGCGTTTCCTCCATTACCTGATTCTTGAGCATTTGATCTGCGAGCAGCTTCTTCAGCTCGGTATGTCAGGCCTTCTCGCTTGCGCTCGTGAATTCTTTTTCCAGCTCTTTAAATCGCTTCGCATCGGCAAGTTCTAAATTGCCATATTTTTTACGCCAGCGATAGAAAGTCTGTTCGCTCAGGTTGTTTCCACGGCAGATTTCCTGTACCGTTTTACCGGTATCGGCTTGCCGCAATATTGTTATAATCTGTTCTGTTGTGTATCTTTTTCTTTTCATTGAGGTTATCTGTTTATCCCGATAACCTCTCTCTGTAAATGATACGATTTTTGGGGGTCACTCCAAGTGTTTTCATATCTTGTGCAACAAGATCAAATAACTCCATAGATTTATGATAAGCTCCAAAAACTTTTAATCCACTTTTCATATATCTTCACTCCTCCCTCGACACCTGCCCCTCGACACTCGACTATTTCTTATTTCATCTTTGGTACTATAAACGGAATATTTTAATATTTATTTATAGCTCAGCGAATGAGATGAATCGTCCTTCAGAATTTACTTTCTCCCAAACAAATTAATCATGTACCCGCTCACAAAAAATGCAAACGCCACCAGACTGATCGGTGGCAGCCCGCCATGCCAGCTGGATGGGTTGAGCCAACCTTTGTAGCCCATAAAAAACAAGTGAACTGCACCGAGTATCATCGCTACTAGGAGGAATTTCCGTGAGGTAATAAATTGGATGAATGCCTTGTCTTCTCTCAGATGGGTTAGAAAACTCAGGTTGTAACCCCAGAGAATGACAAAGGCTAAAACACCACCGAGCATACTTATGCCTGCCAATAGTGTAAGCGAACCGTCTTGATCAAAAAACTTTCCGTATATTTTTGGATTAAACAGCATGAAGCTCATTAATGCATGGATGAGCACTAGCAAGAATCCGCTCATACCTAAAGCATTGCGGGCATTGAGCCAGCTTTCAGGAACTTTTAATCCCAGGTTTTTCAACGGTCCCAAACTGAAATTAAAAGTCAGCAATATAAATGCACTTAGTGAGACCCCTTTATTTAAAATAAAAAAGGGGAAATCTTTCCACGGTACCGGACCGACGATGTGGTAGCGAAGTATCGTATATCCAATCGAAAAGATTAGCGTAATCGCAATGATCCGACTTGCCGAGTTTTTATGAATTTCTGAATGATTAATCAAAATATTATTAAATAAATCTCAATTTATCAAAATACAAATTTCGAATAATAGCCAAACTACAATTTCTAAATAACCAAACTGTTTTCGATTATTATTTTGTGTAAATTGGTTTTTTGGCTACTGGAATTTATTTGTGGTTTGTAACTTGTTATTTTGTGCTTAAATTCATTTCACCTTACTCTGATTTCTTATCGCCTTTGATGAATGGCACCGCTTCCTGCGGAGTCTCTGCGAAGGAAATAAGATTGAGATCTTCTTCACCGATCGTTCCTTCACGAATCATTGTATTCGTGATAAATTCGCTCATTGCGTCCCAGAACTTGCCACCCAGGACGACGAGAGGAAAGGATTCGATCTTCCCGTTCTGTATGAGTGTAAGCGTCTCGAAAACTTCATCAAGCGTACCAAATCCACCAGGCAGAACGACAAAAGCGGAGGAGAGTTTCACCAGCATCATCTTGCGTACAAAGAAATGTTCAAATTCAACAAACTGATCCACATAGGGGTTTGGTTTTTGCTCCCTGGGTAGACTGATATTGCAACCGATTGATCTGCCTCCCTTATCTTTAGCTCCGCGATTGGCTGCTTCCATGATTCCTGGACCTCCTCCGGTCACCACGGTATAGCCATCGATCGCCAACAGCCTTCCCATCTCGCGAGCCAGTACATAGCTAGGATGATCGTCTGAAAAACGGGCAGATCCGAATACTGTCACACATTTTCCTAAATCCTTAAGCTCGGCAGCTGCGTGAAGCGTCTCAATGAAAACCCGACCGGCGCTAACCAGTTCTTCGTCGTAAGATCTAAGGGCACGAAGAAAATTACGCTCTTCGTCGTGTCGTATGTCGATAAATTGGCTCATGGTGGGACCGGATTGATCGGTAAATTGTCAAAAGAAAAATCATGAAATTCAAATGACAAAAAGACAAATCACAAATCTCAAATAATATTTAAATTACAAAATCTAAATTACCAAACGGTATTAAATAATAAGGAATCAGATATTCTTTTATCCTTTTTGTCGTTTTGGTTTCTCAATCATTAGAATATATTTGTATTTTGTCATTTGTATTTTGGGAAATTTATATTTCCCCGCATCTTCTGTGTCACGACACAACGGAAACCCGTGTGATTAGAACTGGATCGTGGGTCTGTAGCCATACGGGCACTCGGCCTGAATCCGGTACAATAATTTTCGCTGCATAAGAATGATCCGCCTTTAACAATGCGTTTTGGAATACCGGGTTCATTAGGATCAAGGCTATGTTCTTTAATAACTCCTGTAGGGTTTTCTTTAGAGCTGACTTCATAATACCGGGGATGATACCAATCTGATACCCATTCCCAGACATTGCCGGCCATGTCATAAAGACCGTATCCGTTGGGTGGATAACTGCCAACAGGTGATGTAATACTATGGCCATCGTTGCCACTGTTTTCGTAAGGAAAATTCCCTTCCCAATAATTCATCACTTTATTCTCAAGATGCTCGGGTTGATCTCCCCATGTGTATACCTTATTATCCAAGCGACCACGTGCTGCGTACTCCCATTGTGCTTCGGTAGGCATCTCCTTACCTGCCCATTTGCAATAAGCCATTGCGTCATCATAGGTCACATGTACCACGGGATGATTCATTCTCTCTTCGATACTGCTTTCCAGTCCTTCGGGATGTCGCCAATTTGCACCTGGTTTATATTCCCACCAGTTATATAAATTTCTCATGTCAACTTTGCCGGTGGGTTGTTTAAAAACAATCGATGCGGGAATAAGCATCTCAGGTAGTGCACCCGGCCAATCTTCCGCTTTGGGCTTTTGTTCTGAATAGGTAATGTAACCTGTCTCTTCCACAAACTTCGCGTATTGTTCGTTTATCACGGGAGTCATATCTATCCAGAATCCATCGAGCTTCACCTCATGAACAGGGCTCTCATTGTTATAGCCGCCATGCGGCATTACCTTATTCCCTGTGTCATCTCCCATCATAAAAGCGCCACCTGGAATCCATAACATACCTGCAGGGCTTTGAATGTTTTGCGGATGGTCGACCGTTTTAGCTGAAGATTTTTTTATATCCTCACCTCCAGTATGCAGTACAGAAAGCAGCAAAGTTAAAAACCCAAAAGTAAAATAAGAATAAGGATTATATTTCAAAATGTCTGACTATGAAACCTAACGGAAAAGGGTAAGCAAAGTTGAGAGTTAAGTGTTATGAGTCAAAGAAAAACAATTGAATTACAGTTATCAGTAATCAGACGTTGGAGTGACCCCCAAAAATCGTATCATTTACAGAGAGAGGTTATCGGGATAAACAGATAACCTCAATGAAAAGAAAAAGATACACAACAGAACAGATTATAACAATATTGCGGCAAGCCGATACCGGTAAAACGGTACAGGAAATCTGCCGTGGAAACAACCTGAGCGAACAGACTTTCTATCGCTGGCGTAAAAAATATGGCAATTTAGAACTTGCCGATGCGAAGCGATTTAAAGAGCTGGAAAAAGAATTCACGAGCGCAAGCGAGAAGGCCTGACATACCGAGCTGAAGAAGCTGCTCGCAGATCAAATGCTCAAGAATCAGGTAATGGAGGAAACGCTGTCAAAAAAATGGTGAGCCCAAAGCAGAAGAAACGAGTAGTAAAAGCTGCGGCTGAGAAAGGGTTGTGCTCGTTGCGGAGGGCTTGTGCTTATCTCAGCCTGAGTTGGTCAACGTTCAGTTACCGGCCCAAACAGGCCAGTGAGAAAGCTCAGCGGTTGGTCGAGCGGATTGTGAGCTTGTCCTGGAAACATCCCCGCTACGGTTACCGGCGCATCCGTGCCTTGCTGGTAAAGGAAGGCTGGACAACAAGCAGGAAGTTTGTCCAGGCGGTACGACGTTCAGAAGGGCTGCAGGTAAAGCCCCCGAAAAAGGGCAGACACCGTCAAGGAGTCTCTACGGGGTCACCTACTAAAGCAAAGGGTCGCAATCACGTTTGGTCCTGGGACTTTGTCCATGATCGTACAGACAACGGCGGTCCATTAAAGATGATGACTCTAATCGATGTACCGAGGAGCTGAAAGCGACGACACTCAAGCGAAGCGAAGACATATACGCGTAAATGCCTGGATATCCGGGTCGCTCGTCAACTCACCTCAACCGATGTCCTCTCTGTGCTTAGCGAGGCCATTGAAGAGGAGGGACCTCCCAGCTATATCCGTAGTGACAACGGCAGTGAGTTCATTGCTCATCAAGTGCAGCAGTGGTTGTCCGGTAATAACATAAAGGCGATCTATATCGATCCGGGCAGTCCCTGGCAAAACGGTTTCATCGAGTCGTTTCACAACCGCTTACGCGATGAGTGTTTGAACCGTGAAGTGTTGCTCAGCGTGGCTGAAGCGCAAGTGGTAATCGAACAATGGCGTCAGACCTATAACCATGAACATCCCCACAGTCGTTTAGGCTTCAAAAGCCCACAAGAGTTTGTCAGATTCCTTTCCGATCTTGGCCGCGTTCGGGCTACGCCCTCACTTCGCCAAGATCTCTCATATACATCAATCCTAAAACCATTAACACCCGGTAACTCTCTCACTTAAATTGGTACGAAAAACGGGGTCCGATCAATGTATCCGTTCTGCCAAGGGCTTCCTGGTTCGATATAGAGGGTATTGATTTTCATCGCAGTTAGCCAGGCTCTCAATTCACTTCCAATAAATGGCTTCGCATGTCGTCGCTTCGCTCCTCGGAACCGATCCATTGTCGCTGCGAATATATTTTGGCGGCCCATGACGGTCGAGCAGTTTTTGCATGACCCCGCGCACCTTCTCCGCATTGATATGGCGATCGACATGGATCACCCGGCACTCGCGGGTGTACTCGTCAAGGACGGTCAGCATTTTGAGATTCCCACCGCGGACCGTCTTATCGTGGATAAAATCCCAGGTCTAAACAGGGACGGGAGCCCGGTGGAGACACGCCGACGCCTTGGTTTGCGTGGGGGGATCGTCAGGCCCAGTTCACGTCGCAGACCTTGCACGAGCCGTTTACCCACCTGCCAGCCTTCGTCCTTCAACAGCTTCGTGATCTTCGCATAGCCCCACCTCGCGTATTGCCGTGATAACCGCCTTACTGCCGCTTTTAGTTTCGTTAGCCAGGCATCCGGATACTTCGCCCGATATGCATAGGTGGAGCGGTGCAGGTGAAAGTATCGGCACGCTCCACGCATCGAACACTGACCCCGAGCCACATAGTTTTCCGACACCTGACGTTTGTGCCTAGCACTTACCGTTTTTTCTCAGCGCTTCCTTGAGAATCTCTATGGCTAACAGCTTGTCCGCGAGTATCCGCTTTAACCGTTTGTATTCTTTATTCAACTCCTTCCTCTTGGCCCGATTCACATCAATCATTCAATCTCCCGCTGCCAACAGTGGAAGGTCTGTTCGCTGACGTTGTTATCCCGGCACACTTCCTGGATCGATTTGCCCTTGTCTGCTTGCCGCAATATACGTATCTTCTCTTCGGTTGTATATTTTTTGCCCTTCATTGTCTGGTCCTTTCTAGGTTACCCAGACTAACTTTTCAAGTGTACCAGTTTTCGTGGATATGACCAATAGGCATGGAGGGAGTGTGCCACGTCTCTTCCTTGGTCGAACTGATGAAGGGAATCTATGGCGCTTCGGCGTGCATTTGCCTGAGGCAACGTGTGAGGAACTTGCGTCACTTGGCGAAGATGAGCCGCTGACTTTGATTGGTCGACCTAAATATGAGTCCACTTATATCCAAATACTCTCAGCACTGTCCCCCGTAGAGCGAACATGGTTTGGCCCAGCGTATTGGTTTCCTCGTGGAGCAGCGCCGACTGCAGGACCGGTTTTGATGAATGAAGAGAATTCACATTTCCTTCAATGTGGACTTGAGGCCTGGCTACCAGATGTACCCCACCACCAACCCTTTGCAGTAATGATTGAAAACAGAAGAGCAGTCTCGGTTTGTGCTAGCGTAAGGATAACACCAGCCGCTCATGAGGCAGGAGTTGAGACTTTAGAGAAATACCGACGAAAGGGGTACGCTGTTTTAACCGTATCAACCTGGGCTAAGGCAGTTGAAGAAATGGGTGCTTTACCGCTCTATAGTACTTCGATAGAGAATGTCGCATCTCAAAGTGTTGCAGTGCGTTTAGACTTGGCTAGATACGGTGTTGACTTCCATGTAGTTTAAAGCGATGCATAACGCTGTTCGTTCCTCGCTCTGCTGTTACCTGCCAGTGATGCGTGGCGTTATACAAAAAATGGTTTTGAAAAAATGAAAAAACCACTGATGCCAAGCGACAGAGTGGAGTGACCCCCAATGAATAGTTGGGTGCAACCTAAACCCAACAAGAAGGTGAGCAAAGGCATTTGCACTGCAGGAAAACGGAAACATATGAAACCATCACGAACCCTACTGGCAGAACATTACCAATAACTAGCTCATGCCCAGGCAAAGGACTGTGATTGATTCAACCATCAGCCACCACAACCATTATACAGCTTCCAAACTACTAAACCGGCTTCACAGCCTTAATACCAAAAGATAAGTCAGAAAACCTTTTAACACGAATCGACTGAAAACATAATTTCTCAAGAGCCAACAAGGATTCATCAACATACCAGAAAAATTCTTCCTCTATCGCCTCTGCCGTAACATCCTCCCCTTGCTTTCTATACTTTTCAATTTGCGACTTCTTCAAATCTTTCGATTCAAGCATTAGATCCCCAAAGACGGCAACCCCTCCCGGCTCAAGGACTTTCCATATTTTATTAAATAGCATCTTCTTTTCTTCCTCTAAAAGATGATGTACTGTGTACGTACTCATAACCACATGAAATGATCCCAACTCACCATCAAAGACACCCAATATGTCATCAGCTATAAACTTTCTGGTTTTGAGATGTTCCAACTTTTCTCGAGCCAATTTTTCCATCTCCTCAGAGACATCTACACACACGATTTCGGAACATTGATGGATCTTCTCAGTCAAATTGCCTGAACCCGAACCCAGCTCCAAAACCCGCTTATCTTTGACTACTTCCGCGTTACTAAAAACCCATTGCAAAGTTTCCGCATAGCCCGTGCGTATCGGGAAACTCTCGTCCTTTACATCATCATCGTAGCCTTCGGCAGAGTCATCGTGGTTAAAATCACTAACGTGTTTACTTCTCATTTTTCTAAGAGACTATCCAATAATTCTATTTAGCAAGTCTTTTAATCATGAGTCTGGACATTCTATGTGAATCATCGTTTCGAATGAGCAGACTTTCGATTCTTTATTAACTTGAAGCCTTCCCTGCTGAGTGATCCAAGCGAAATGACGTGCCCCCAAATCGTATCATTAACAGAGAGAGGTTATCGGGATAAACTGACCTGTCCCCGTAAAACTGGACCAGCAAAGATTTAGTCTGGCATGGGTGAAAAACTAATAAATAATAGGAGAAAGAACGACCCATGAAAAGCAAAGGCAAACGCTATAATAAAGAACAAATCATCTATGCCCTAAGGCAGGTAGAAGGCGGTCGAAGGATTGCCGAAGTGTGCCGAGAGTTAGGCGTAAGCGAACAGACCTACCACCGATGGAAGGGTAAATACGCGGGCCTGGGAATAAGCGAATTAAGACGGCTGAAGCAACTTGACGAAGAGAACAGCAGTTTGAAGAAACTGGTAGCTGATCTGAGCCTGGACAAGCACATGCTGCAGGAAGTAATCGCAAAAAAGTTATAAAGCCAGTGGACAAGAAGGTGATTGCTGACTGGTTAGTGGAAGCTTATGAAGTTAGCAAACGCCGGGCGTACAGGCTGATGCAGTTGTCTTGGTCGAGTTATAACTACCAGCCTGTGAAGAGGGACGAACGCGCGCTTATCATGCGCATACGTGACCTCGCCGCAGCGCGGGTGCGCTACGGGTATCGGCGAATCACGGTGTTATTAAAACGGGAAGGCTGGTCGGTAGGAAAGAAACGCGTTTATCGGCTCTACAAGGCCGAAGGGCTGGAAGTGCGCACGAAGAAACGAAAGAAGCGTGCCGCGCAAAGGCGGGTCGCACTGCCCGCGGCTACAGCAGCCCAGGAGCGCTGGTCGATGGACTTTATGAGCGATCGGCTGACCAACGGCCGCCCCTTCCGCATACTCACCGTTGTCGATCAATACACCCGAGCTTGCCCACTGCTTTTGGTCGATACGTCCATCGGTGGGCGCAAAGTCGCTGCAGCACTTATGAAAGCCGCTGCAGGAATCGGTCTTCCCAAAACCATTACCGTCGATAATGGTCCCGAGTTTGCCGGCAAAGTACTCGATGAATGGGCTTATGGCCATGGCATCAAGCTGGATTTTATCCGCCCAGGCAGACCCGTAGAAAATGGTTATATTGAGAGCTTCAATGGACGCTTACAAGATGAACTTCTTAACCCCAAGATATTTTGTACGCTAGCTGAAGTGAAAGAGCAACTTGAATCCTGGAGGTTTGATTATAATATTCAAAGACCACACTGTTCTCTGGGCTATCGGCCTTCGGCCGAATACGCCCAGAGCGCCATATCTAAGCAAATCAAAACCCTTGCCACCCTGCTGGATTTAAAACTGACTCTGGTACAGCATAAGGGTGCAGGTCACGTAACATATCGAAAAATCGATAAATCCAACCTTTCTAACAAATCATATGAGAAGTCTCGGACAGAAAATGTACCTTATTCGACTCGTCGGTTCCATTTCTCTCCTTTCTCTCGGCGTTCCAATGGGGAACTACGCCGCATGGAGTCCACTACCACCACCACCCGATGAGTTCGACTGGATCCAGTTGACCTCGGGAGAGTGGCTAAAGGGTGAAATTAAAGAGATGTATGATTACACCGTCGAGTTTGACAGCGACAAACTCGGCCTCCTCGACATCGATTGGGACGATGTAGCGCAGATGCACTCGGCACGATCGCAAATGGTCCGTTATGGAGATCGACAAACTGCAACTGGCAAACTCTTTATGAAAGGAGATGAACTCGTGGTTACGGAGTCGGAGAAAGACCTAGTAATAAATCGCTCAGACGTTTTTTCAATCGCTGCTGGGAGCCCCAAGAAACTGGACTTGTGGTCCGCAAAAGCCACCGTCGGCGCGAACATTGGGAGCGGAAACACCGAACAAGCCGACTGGAATACCTTGGTGACGATCCAGCATCGAACCGCGAATAACCGCTTCTACTTCGATTACATCGGAACTTTCAGTAAAACCGAGGGAATAGAAACGGCCAATAGTCATCGCACTAATTCATATTTCGATATTTCTTTTACAAAGAAATTTTTCGTTCGCCCCTTCGCCATTGAGTCTTTCGCGAATCCCTTTCAAAACATAGATAACCGCTATTCTCTTGGCGCAGGGGTCGGCTACAACATTAAGAGAAACTCAAAAACGGAATGGGATACCACGACAGAAATCAGTTATCAATTGACACGGTTCTCCACCGTGCAGGTCGGAGAACAGGCAAGCGATGAGGCGCTCTCGTTCTCAGTCGGATCCCATTTCGTAACGGAGATCACAGAATGGCTGGATCTGAACGGAATCTATGAGTTACGCTATGCCGACGAAGCTTCCGGGGGAGTTATTTCACATTCCATAACAAGCATCGAGTTCGAGATTACAAACAGGCTCAACCTTAATGTTTCCTTTGTATGGGACTGGACAGCGAATCCTATTCCCGACGCCACCGGTAAGGAACCGGAGGAAAACGATTTCCAGTTCATATTTGGTATCGGATTGGATCTGTAGCCGACGCCCGAATCATTTCCTGGATGGCGTTCGTTACCGATCCCCAAATCTTGTCAACAACCATCTGTGGCTGATGTCGGTGAAGAAAGTTCAGGAAAAGGACGATAATTAGAAGTGAATAGTGAGAGTGATCGGACCCCGTTTTTCGTACCAATTTTTAAGTGAGAGAGTTACCGGGTGTTAATGGTTTTAGGATTGATGTATATGAGAGATCTTGGCGCAGTGAGGGCGTAGCCCGAACGCGGCCAAGATCTGAAAGGATACTGATAAACTCCAGTGGACTTTTAAAGCCTAAATGACTATGAGGATGTTCATTATTGTAGGTCTGACGCCATTGTTAGATTACCCCTTGCGCTTCAGCTACGCTGAGCAATACATCAGGGTTCAGACACGCATCGCGTAATCGGTTGTGAAACGACTCGATGTATGACACTATATGGATCTATCAATCAAATGAGGTATACGCGGAATTAATGGATTAAGTTTCAATCAGTAAATCGATATAATATTAAAACCATAGTGAGTATTGTATTAATTCATCTAATATCATTAAATGTCTTTAATGATAATTTCTAACCCATCTTATGTAGTTCTTGAAATTCCAGATCCAATTTCTACGACAATCACAAAAATTCGTGAAAAATATGAACCTCAAATAGCTCATTTCCCCGTTGAGATTACTGTAGCGGGTTCATCAGGAGTAGGCCCCATCTCTTCTGGACAAGAATTGGATTTTGTAATTTCTGAATTAGAAATAATTCTAGTTTCATTTCAATCGTTCGAGATATCTTTTCTGACTATAGAACGATTTCCTGAAACAGATATTTTCTACCTTGTCCCTAATGACAAGTCACCGTTTAAAAAATTACATGATTTGATAAAAAGTACTAATATCAGGTTTGAAACGAATCCACATCCATACGATCCCCATTGTAGTTTACGCGGTTTTACTCCACTCCCCAAAGGATTAGAAGATGAGATCAATAGGATCATCTTCCCAAAGGAACAGTTTAAGATATCTAAAATTGCTATATATGAGGTTGATGGAATGAAAACTAATAAACTTTGGGGTAAAGGTCTTTAAGAAGAATAATCTCATGAAGTGACTATGGAGTGCTCCCCCAAATGGTATCATTTACAGAGAGAGGTTATCGGGATAAACAGATAACCTCAATGAAAAGAAAACGATACCCAACAGAACAGATAATCGCAATACTGCGGCAAGCCGATACCGGGAAAACTGGAGTGACCCCCAAAAATCGTATCATTTACAGAGAGAGGTTATCGGGATAAACAGATAACCTCAATGAAAAGAAAAAGATACACAACAGAACAGATTATAACAATATTGCGGCAAGCCGATACCGGTAAAACGGTACAGGAAATCTGCCGTGGAAACAACCTGAGCGAACAGACTTTCTATCGCTGGCGTAAAAAATATGGCAATTTAGAACTTGCCGATGCGAAGCGATTTAAAGAGCTGGAAAAAGAATTCACGAGCGCAAGCGAGAAGGCCTGACATACCGAGCTGAAGAAGCTGCTCGCAGATCAAATGCTCAAGAATCAGGTAATGGAGGAAACGCTGTCAAAAAAATGGTGAGCCCAAAGCAGAAGAAACGAGTAGTAAAAGCTGCGGCTGAGAAAGGGTTGTGCTCGTTGCGGAGGGCTTGTGCTTATCTCAGCCTGAGTTGGTCAACGTTCAGTTACCGGCCCAAACAGGCCAGTGAGAAAGCTCAGCGGTTGGTCGAGCGGATTGTGAGCTTGTCCTGGAAACATCCCCGCTACGGTTACCGGCGCATCCGTGCCTTGCTGGTAAAGGAAGGCTGGACAACAAGCAGGAAGTTTGTCCAGGCGGTACGACGTTCAGAAGGGCTGCAGGTAAAGCCCCCGAAAAAGGGCAGACACCGTCAAGGAGTCTCTACGGGGTGATCGGACCCCGTTTTTCGTACCAATTTAAGTGAGAGAGTTACCGGGTGTTAATGGTTTTAGGATTGATGTATATGAGAGATCTTGGCGAAGTGAGGGCGTAGCCCGAACGCGGCCAAGATCGGAAAGGAATCTGACAAACTCTTGTGGGCTTTTGAAGCCTAAACGACTGTGGGGATGTTCATGGTTATAGGTCTGACGCCATTGTTCGATTACCACTTGCGCTTCAGCCACGCTGAGCAACACTTCACGGTTCAAACACTCATCGCGTAAGCGGTTGTGAAACGACTCGATGAAACCGTTTTGCCAGGGACTGCCCGGATCGATATAGATCGCCTTTATGTTATTACCGGACAACCACTGCTGCACTTGATGAGCAATGAACTCACTGCCGTTGTCACTACGGATATAGCTGGGAGGTCCCTCCTCTTCAATGGCCTCGCTAAGCACAGAGAGGACATCGGTTGAGGTGAGTTGACGAGCGACCCGGATATCCAGGCATTTACGCGTATATGTCTTCGCTTCGCTTGAGTGTCGTCGCTTTCAGCTCCTCGGTACATCGATTAGAGTCATCATCTTTAATGGACCGCCGTTGTCTGTACGATCATGGACAAAGTCCCAGGACCAAACGTGATTGCGACCCTTTGCTTTAGTAGGTGACCCCGTAGAGACTCCTTGACGGTGTCTGCCCTTTTTCGGGGGCTTTACCTGCAGCCCTTCTGAACGTCGTACCGCCTGGACAAACTTCCTGCTTGTTGTCCAGCCTTCCTTTACCAGCAAGGCACGGATGCGCCGGTAACCGTAGCGGGGATGTTTCCAGGACAAGCTCACAATCCGCTCGACCAACCGCTGAGCTTTCTCACTGGCCTGTTTGGGCCGGTAACTGAACGTTGACCAACTCAGGCTGAGATAAGCACAAGCCCTCCGCAACGAGCACAACCCTTTCTCAGCCGCAGCTTTTACTACTCGTTTCTTCTGCTTTGGGCTCACCATTTTTTTGACAGCGTTTCCTCCATTACCTGATTCTTGAGCATTTGATCTGCGAGCAGCTTCTTCAGCTCGGTATGTCAGGCCTTCTCGCTTGCGCTCGTGAATTCTTTTTCCAGCTCTTTAAATCGCTTCGCATCGGCAAGTTCTAAATTGCCATATTTTTACGCCAGCGATAGAAAGTCTGTTCGCTCAGGTTGTTTCCACGGCAGATTTCCTGTACCGTTTTACCGGTATCGGCTTGCCGCAATATTGTTATAATCTGTTCTGTTGTGTATCTTTTTCTTTTCATTGAGGTTATCTGTTTATCCCGATAACCTCTCTCTGTAAATGATACGATTTTTGGGGGTCACTCCAGTACCATTTTCTCTGATATAATGGATTTTCCATGCCTGAACTTTCTCCGGTTTAATTTTATCTAACTTAACGGATTCCACCTTAGTTAGCCAATTTTGATAACCTCCGTTTTTATAATCGTGGTTTCTTTTATCTGAGGGAATATTCATAATACCCGCTACTAATGTTCTAAATTTTATAATATAGCATGATCGCTCAAGCTTTTGGAACTAGGTCTCCTTTAGATTCTTTAATATTTATAAAGCTTCCAACACCAATTTTAGCTGCTATGTCATCATACTTTTCTTAAAAAGTTTTTATTGTAGAACCCATTCCTAGCCAATTTGTCTTAAATTGAACAAGCTCTTTGAAAAGGGGAGGATTTTTTACATAACTATTTAGAATATCTATTGTTGATTCAGTGAATACTAGAAGCCTACTAACGGCTTCTTGTGATTGTGCGTCTTTAGATGATCGAGACATATATCATAATAGCTTTTAAGTGCATTAAAATCATTTTCAATTTCGTTTATTAGATCACTGTCCCCCTTATTTTCCATAAGAATAATCTTTAATGGATTTTTTAGGGACCGGAAATAACAAATTTAATTAACCTTAAAAACTAGCTTATTGGTAAAGTTTTTACCTTAGAATGATGCTTATGAATTTTAGCTGCTTCTCTTTTTACTGGTCTTTACCAATTCTATTGGCTCCTTTTTTAACAAAAATCCTAATCCTGCTGTTACACGTCTTTTGCTATCAAGATAATGTCTTTCTGTAACTTGGGTACTGGAATGTCGGAGAGCACGGCTTGCTTCAAATATACCAGCTTGGGCGTTGATTAATGAACCGAATTCTTTCCGCAAGCTGTGTAGAGGATTTCTAGCAGTTATACCTTTAGAGCGAAGCCATTGGTTCAAGGCTTTGAAATTCTTGTCACATCGGTAGTGCGAGTAATCCGAATCTATATTTGGCTCGACTTCGGAATTGATTACAAAACTAACATTTGAATGCGGATAATATCCTCTTAATATATCCATCAATTCAGGATCTACTTCTACCTCTCCAACCGAATCCTCACTTTTTGGTTGAAAATAACGGGTCGTCTTAATGGTAATTACTTTGTTGTCAAAATCTATAGCGCTCCATTCGAGTTTATCAATTTCGTTTCGTCTCAATCCAGCTAGGAGAGCGAGCAAAAGGGTTTTGAATTGGTCGGGTTTAGTTTCTGACAATTCATTACGTGCCATGACCAAAAGTAATTCTGGATCAATCTCAGAGTGAAAACGATGGGAGCCTTCTTTTTCAAATTCGATATCGTCGAAGGGGAATGGTCTTGGTAATTCTAATTCTATAAAGCGAAGAACCTTTTTAGAAAATAGTGATTTCGCATTGCGAATGATTTTATTGACAGTTGCCTTGGCAGACTCCTGTTTCATAGGATCTTTTCCAGCTTTCGCAATATACGCGACCTTCCATTGCTGGACTTTCTCAGGAGTAATTTTTGATATCTTGACCGATTCAATTTTACTTAGCCATTTTTGTCTCCCTCCTTTTACATAATCATGTTTTTCTTTTTCGCCTTTAATACCGTGAATTTCCGCAACGATTTGCCTTAAATATTTAGCGTATTCTTTTAATGTCTTATCCTTGATACCAGCTTTTGCCTTAATCTCGGCTAATAAATCTCCTACAGTGCAATCGATCTTTTTCGATTTAAAATCATCTTGAGGTTTAAATTTATCGTTTGTTGCATCCCAACCGTTAGCTATTAAATAAAAATAAATATCGCGGGCCTTATTTGCTGCCGCAGCTTTGTTCGTTGTACGTAAATTAATGAATCGTTGTTTACCTGCATGAGATACTCTCATCTGCCAATCCGGTATTTCCAGCTTTTGGCCTTGCCTGATGTAATATCGTTTAACTAGTCTACGTTTCCAAAATCCAATATGAGCTTTGGATTGTCCTGATTGCTGATCTATTTCTGATCTACTATTTTTGTGCTTAACTGTTGTTAACTGTTCTAAAATCATCTCTTATAAATTGCATAAATGTAATATAAGTAATTGTATAACAAACACATTATACAACACTTCGCAACAATTGCAAGCACTATAACTAAAGGACTGAAAATCCTTGTGTCCCCAGTTCGATTCTGGGTCTCGCCACCATTATAGATCAACGGCTTAGATATATTTAATATTTCTTAAATATTTATGCTTGGCCATTACTTGGCCATTAATCCTCTATTAATGCATAAATTTGACTTTTTATCATTCTTACACCCCCACCGACAAAACCGTCAAAACACCCAAAACTATTAAGGAGATAAAATAGCCTGGGGATATATTCTGCTACTCCTCGTCGTCAATACCCCCAAAACTGCTATTCAGCAGGATCTTTACACCTTTCTGGACATAAAGCGTATTGTGAGTTACGTAAAAGGGCATTTCCTGCAATTTAATGCACTTAACTGCTAATAAGTAGTCGATGACCTGCACCATCCCATCCCCAGCCCTAATGGGGGAGGGGGTGGATAAAGACAACCAGTTGTCTTCAAAGGTATAATATATCAGGTCGAAATAAGTATGCCCTTTTTTAGAAGTATCACCTCTTTTGAATAGAGTGTGTGGTATATATGTTATATTTTATGTGCCAGTTAGAACGCCGGGTATCAGCGGCGGCGATTAGCCGTCCACCTGCATGCCCTTGTTGGCCATTGGGGCGCTTCACGTTAGCCACCAGTGGTGAATGTTGGTCTTGTGCTTCTCGTATGCGTGAGATGCCTGAACCAATAGTCGCTCGCCCGTCCTTCCGTCCGGGGCGTGGACAAGCAAGTTGTTTGAGTACGCTCCGGCGCCCGCGGTCCGCATCTGCAGGTACTTCCCTTCATCCCAGTGGATGCCGTCGCGAGAGGTGTAGAGAACGAAGTGCCCCTGAATTTCATCATCTCCCTTGCTGCCGCTGCGCCCGTGCATCACGAAGCCATCCTTGAACGCGACCATCTGCGGATTACGGATCTGTTTGGCGAAAAACGCCGTTTGCGGCTCACCCCAAGTCTGTCCGGCATCACGGCTGATCACATAGTCGAGGTGCTTTTCATCTGTCTGGTGATAGACATAGGCGCTCAGTCCGGTGACCGGCAGAAACACCAGTGCGCCATATCCGCGTTGCATAAACTCGAACGGCAGCACGCTACGACGGGTGAAAGTACGGCCCTGGTCTTCGCTGACGTAGAGCGAATAATGGTGCTCAGGAAGATTGCCGTACCAGGCTATGCTGCTGTCGTTACATAGCTCGAGTACGTAGATGACGGCTTCGTGATACAGGACATCCCAGATACGCCCGGGTTCGTCGCCCATGGGTTTTGCGTCCTCCCAGGTGCTACCGCCGTCGGAGCTGCGCAAGACGGTCGGTATCGCGAGCGGCTGCCAGGTGAAGTTCTTCTCCGCGATGTTCGCGCACTCCAGGCTAAACAGAAGAATGTCGCCATCGTCCGTGCATACCGCCTTCTCACACATTACGGAGCGGCCCGTGCCGGCTTCGTACACCCGCTTGGAGTACTCAAGCGGAGCGGGTTTGCTCCAAGTACGACCGCCGTCCTCGGAGCGCTTGTATTCCATCCACCCGTCTCCGGTATGGCCGTCGTTCGCATCCGAACAGTTCGGGTAGAAGGCCAGTATCTTCCCTGGTGCATATTCGACAAGCGCATGCCCCAAATGTCCACTGCGCCCCGTCTGAGAGTGATCCATGAAAAGTATGCCGTCGTTTGGTGGGTTCGGCGGAGTGATGTCGAAGGGATATGCGTCGGTGTTTTTGGTATTCATCGGTATTTGCTTTCCTTGTAGTTCGCTTGTCCACAAACGGATCAAAGTCTCGGCCATGCGTCAACAATAGCATATATACTATAAGCAAGCTACGGCAGGTTCCGCAGGTGGTGGTCAAACCACTTCACTGAAGGCGTAAAATAGTCTGGAATACTCGGACCATCCGAAACGGAGAAGCCGTGGTTTCCACCATGGATCCTAATCAGTTCAACGGTCACGCCAGCCTTTTTAAGCTCCTCTTGAAAAAGCTCACTTTGACGGAATAGAACAACCTTGTCTGCATCTCCATGTATTAAGAGGAATGGAGGATCGTCCTGCGATACGTGGGACTTTGGTGAAGCCTCACGGTACAAGGCGAACTCTTCTGAATCTTCCCCTGGATACAGCCTAGTTCCAAGAAACGATCCCGTCGCTATACGTTGATTCGTTCTGGCTCTGTATACGAAATCAGTTGGTGGATATAGAGCGACGACAGCTTGAACCTTTGAACTCTGGTGTTCAATCGGGCTGGGATCTTTCGGATTTCCTTCACCATCGAGGACACCTAACATGCTCACCCGATGAGCCCCCAGTTGCTCCAATCTTATCCGGAACAATTTTGAAACGGGCAGCATGATATCGAATGAAACGAAGGGCACGTTGCGCATCCTCAACAGCAGCAGGATAGCGGAACCTTGGCGCAGCTCGATGATTGATTGAGAACAGTGTATAGCCGGCATCTAAGAAAGCTTTAGCCCCCAGCTGAGATCGCTCGACGCCTTGCTTCAATGGTTTTGCATCAAGACTTAGTGGTGCGTGCCAACCGCTTCCTGTAATGAAGATTATGCCGTAACCGTTCGGTTCAGAGGGATAGTGAACATCCATCAGGAGTGCCAAGCCAGAGTACATGCCATACACAACGTTCGACTCAACTCTCGCTTGTGCCTGTAGCGTTTGAGGTATCAATAGGAGAATAAATACTGTCGTGAAATGATAGGATGCTCTTAGTACCATGGTTATATTAGGCAAACATTACCCCTTTTAAATATTTCCTCAATCAATCGATGCTTTCTTTATTCTTATAAACTCACTCACTCCTCTAACCCCATCTTTTGCAGAAGCGCAATGAATCGCGGCTCTGATCGAAGGAAGTCAAATCTGGGAGCGACCTTCAAATATCCTATATGTGTATATTGCTTCTCTTTGTAAACCTGTTCGATTAATGCTAAAGTCTTTTCCTTCTGCCCTAATTGGGCGTAAAGAAAAACAGCCCAACGGTGTTTTTCAGCAAATTTTTCCAATTCTGGTGGAGGAGTTACAGATTCACCTGTCCGAGCATACTTTTCTGCGAGTGATGACCATAGTATAAACAATTCTTTATCGATATCTGTAAGTTCAGCCGAACGACCATATGCTCGTGTAGCATCCTCATACTTCCCCAAATAGAAATACGCATTTCCCAGCTGAACCCATGCACTAGCGTAGTTCGAGTTTAGCGCCAACGTTCTTTCATACTGTTGAATTGCTTTGTCATACTGTCGTGCAAAATAATATGCTATCCCAAGATGCAAGTTTTAGAAGAGTGAAAAGGGCTCCAGCTCAAGCAACTTTATTCCTTCAGCGATTGCCTCTTCCGTGCGTCCAGTAAACATTAACAAGAATGAATATCTGTAACGTGCTGGTGCATACTTTGGATCGAGTTTTATAGCGTGCCGAAAATACCGTTCAGCACCAGTAAAGTCTAAGTAGGCATTCTGCCTAACAAACCCCATAGAAGTTTGAGCTTCTGCAAGGTTCGGATCTATCGCCAGTGCTTTTTTTGCCGCCTCTTCCGCACGTGCTAATGTATCAACTATTCTGATATCATAGAGGTAAGCAGGGAGAACAAGGTTTACGTCCGCGAGGCCAGAGTATGCGAGCGCGTAATTAGGATCCAAGGAAATGGCCACCTTGAAGTGTTTCATCGCAGCCATTAAATCTTTTTTGCTCTGCTCTCCTGGAGAGAACCCCCGCCGTTTGTTCCAATGATAACGACCTAAAAGGTATTCGTTGTAGGCTTCGATGTTCTCCGTATAGGTCTGGACTAAAGGAGCACCCTCTTCACCCATGAGTTCAATATGAAGCGCGCCTGCTATTGCCTTTGAGATTTCATCCTGGATAGCAAAGACGTTTTTAAATTCCCTGTTGTAAGTTTGTGACCATATATGGAAACCATCAGCAACATTTATTAGCTGTGCAGTAATACGAAGATCGTTACCTGCTTTACGCACGCTACCCTCAAGCACCGTAGCAACGTTCAGCTGCTCACCTATCGTGGAAATATCTAATCCTTCTCCCTTGAACCTGAAGGATGAGGTTCTCGCGGCAACACGCAGTCCCTTAACTTGGGTAAATGAATTTATGAGTTCTTCCGCCATCCCCTCACAGAAGTATTCCTGATCTTTTGCGGGACTCATGTCGTGAAATGGCAACACAGCGATAGACTTTATCGCAGACTCAGGTTCCAGATCAGGCTCAGGTGCATCTCTTAATATAAAATACCCGATGACAGATGTGGATAAGAGGACCAAAGCGAATAGGCCTCCAATGGCTGTGTTCTTCCATGTTAATATCTTATGCCGACGGGATTTATCCGCTGTGTCATCAGGATCAGTTTGTTTAGGTATCACCCCTTCCTGGACGAAAGCTGTTGCTACAACTATGGGGAAACCTACTAAGAGCATTACTAACGCCAATACTGGAATCCACTCGGGTAAACCGAGAATGTCGGTTAACAAATAGACGACCTGCAATACAATCCAACCACCAATAATGTAGATCCCTATCACCTGCCAAAGTGAACGTCGATGAATCTCGTGGATAAGCTGGACACGGCGAATGCTTGTTAGGAAACAAGGCCTTCAGCCTGAAGTTTTTGCAATTAACTGTAAAGGATGAAGCAATAGACTGGGTGAGTGCCCTTTCTCACCTAACCATTCTCGAGCACTGACGAGTGCTGAGAGCGTTTTGATGGGCTGGGGTATACTTAGTAATTACTCAATCGTTACCTCATCAACCTCGACCGTAATGTCATCACCATCTTCATTAACGAATGTCGCATTAATACTGCGCGTGGGCTGAGGGGTATTGTCCGATTTAAAATTATTCTGCGTGATCAGCTGATCGAATCCACTCGTTGTCGATCCGCTCTCCGCGACTACGATTGAGGTAAAATTTGTTTGCGCTAAGTCTCCTCCAGTTATGCGTAAACCTGGATTCGCTGCTGGCACAGTGAATGATCCTTGCCCGAACAATAAATAAGGAACTGCAAGTCCACTAGCATCAATATCACCAACTGTTAAACGCACTGCGATGGGTATCCCTCGGGCATCAATTCCAACTTTACCTACACTTCCCGAAAAAACTGCGTTTGATAATTGCATCCCTCCAAAACCTGTTGAGTTGATTACCTCCATAAGTTTTACGTCCGCTTCAGCATCATAGACCTGCCCTTCGGGAAAGAGCGCCTGGTTTACCGCGTTGATCCTTCCCACCGTGAAGATACTTAAGAAGGTACTCGAATCCGCTCCGTCGATGACCATGCTCGGTTTGCCGGTCACGTACTCAACCTGCTGGTTGTAGCGCGGGGGTAATGCTGCGGGCTGGAAGGTAGCCGGGTCCAGAGTCACGGTTAAGGTCCCTGCACCTGAGATTTCTACTTGCACGATGTCCTCGTCTTCGTCCATGAAGGAAACTCTTGTGATTTGTCCCGGCTTGGCCTGAAGCTTGATGCTCTCTCCGGTGAGCAGAATCTGGTCGAAGACGTTTCCGTTGGGATGCTGGATGTTCTCTCCGGCGATATCACCCGTGCCATTGAGGACAAGGGGGACAGATGGAGCAGCCACGGTGACAACCGCGGTTTCACTGTCCGCTGTCCCACCGGCGTTTGTAATCTGTACCCAGAAGTTGGTGCTCGCGGTGAGAGCACCAGTAGTAAGGGTCGTGCCGATAGCCCCGGCGACGGGGTTGGCGGTGTCACCGCTGTTGCCGGTATACCACTGGTAGGTTAGATCATCTCCACTCGACTCGACGCTTAATGTTACCGGGTGACCCGTTGCTACTGACTGACTTACCGGTTGCGTCGTGATCTCAGGGGCTGGGACTGCCGGGGTCGTTGGAGTCGCAGTCGACCCCGTACCAGGTGCTCCAATCGGGGTGAAACCAAAATCATCGATACCGTTACGGGTATAAATATTAGCGTTCACATCTTCTTCATCACTATAAATAATCTTCCCAATGCCTCCGGGTGCTCCCAATTCATCTGCGTTAAAGGTAAGAAAAGCAGGTTTATATAGTGGATCAACAGTCGACTCTAAATTTGTTACTGTCACGAGCAGGTTATCATTAGTATCGAAGACTTCAACTGTGCAATCGATATCTGTCTGATCCCTTATAGGTTGACAATTTGCATAAAAATCCACCTCGTAAGCCGGAGTTTCAAAGGTGATTGTGAATTCCCCCCCTCCAGCCTCTACAATAAAAGATTGGTTAAAAGAATGGTTTGATGGGCCGGATGCTTGAGCTAATTGGGCACTATGTGGGCCGCCGCCACTAGACCTAATACCACCTCCAGTACCACCAGTACTGGTAAAAGTAGCGGTGTAGGGAGAAGTCCCAATAGAAAAAGGTTCCAGTCTACCATCACCTACCCCAAATCCTTCATCCGACTCAAAGCGGGTATAGACCGTATTATTGACAGGCTTATCGGTGGGTGTGTAGCCAAGATCATCAATGGACAATTTACCTGTAACATTGAAAATCTTTACTTCTTTTATACCTTCAATGAATTCCAGATCAGTTCCATCAAGAAAATTGCCACTGTCAGCAATAAAGCTTTGTAAGGCCGAGTTGGTGTTAGCCGGTAGTCCGGTAACTTCGCCATGATCTCCTATCACGGTTATAACTTCACCAAATCCGCCGGCGGCTTCTCCCTCGCTGTTTTTATCTCCTTTGACCTCGATTTTGCCACCCCCTGTTGATTCGGCCGCGTAAAATTCTAAGGTATGAATCCCGCGGGGGCTTATTATTTTTCCCTCCTGACCAGGCCCAAGTGTTAACGCTTTCGTTCCGGAGTGTAAGAGCGCAGGATCATCGAGAGTTTCTACCGTGAATCCGACTAACTTGACCCGGTTGGGTTCTTCCCCAATGAAAAATTCACCTTCGCCGCTTATGTCCTCAAAGTCGGTGAATACCTCCAGGTCTTGTGGTAGGGCTGACAGGTGCGCCGATAAATAGAACAAGAGAATCAGAATCGGAATTATATTTATAGGTTTTCTTTTCAGACTGTTATAACGATTTAAGTGATACTAAATATTGCAGCGAGTTGTATGCGTTTCAGGAGCATTTCTTTGCCATGTTGGTTGATAATAATTTAATCTAGAAATTGGCAATAGACGAGGGCGATAGGCGATATTATTTATGCCGTTAGATATAATATAGCTTAGTCTATATCATGAAAGTATACGTAGCCGAAGATGATGATATTTTGCGTGAGATGCTATCTCGCACTTAACGGGATTCTGCCCAGGACTGGAAGTCGTCGGGGCCAACGATAACAGCCAGGTAGCATTATCAGAGTTCACAGAACTCATACCAGACCTAATCATCTTAGACATTAGCTTACCTGAATTAGGTGGATTAGAAATATTGTATCTTATAAAAGAGAAATACCCTCAGATAAAGATACTGATATATTCAGGACTAGTAGATCAGCAGTCCATAAATAACGCCAAGTGCGGTAAAGCAGATGGTTACATTGTGAAGAATTATGGCCTGGAGGAAATTGCTAAGCGATAAAGGCAATTGAAGCAGGTGGCACTTACTTTAGTGCCGAGAAAGTAAGCTAATTATCTGGTTGTGAGCTTTTGATATCTTGTCGAGATTACTCAATCGTTACCTCATCAACCTCGACCGTAATGTCATCACCATCTTCGTTTGCGAAGGTAGCATTGATGCTCCTTGTGGGCTGAGGGGTATTGCCGGATTTAAAGTTGTTCTGGGTGATCAGTCGATCGAAGCCACGAGTTGTTGATCCACTCTCAGCCACTACTATCGAGGACCCATTCGTCTGCTCCAGGTCGCCTCCAGTGATCCTTAATCCAAGGTTACCGGGTGTTAATGGTTTTAGGATCGTTGGTATAAATGGTCACGACCAGACTCTATTCGTCAGCCGGGGTATCTCGAAAGGGATCAGAAAATGCTTTTACGGTTTGTAAGGTCGAATCGTCCGGGATTAGCGTGCCCTGGGCGATCTCTGTAAATCTCCACTTATGCAGCCAATCTATCCACCGCTGCCGCCTGGGATTCTGCTCAGGATTATCCAGCCATTCAAGCGGGTATTCCGGAGACGGAGAATCAAAAGTTTTTTCGGCTATCGATGTCCTGATTTCATTAGTGATATGCAAATATTCCGTTAGAGCCCTTCCTTCTTCTGCGTTCTTTGGATTTCCAGAATAAACGATGGAAAACGTGCGCCGATCCGTCGATCCGCCACAACTGGCATGCCATACATGGGAATTAAAGATAAATCCATCACCCGGTTCTACGTCGCAAATATAGGCTGGTCCTTCTTTAATACGTTCTGTTCCAAGGCGGTTCTCTGCATCATCATAACCCGTGAGACCGTCATACTTTGCTATTTCTTTATGAAAAGCTTTCTTATGGGATCCGGGAATCACCCTCAAAGCGCCGCTATCCCCATCAACCGGTTGGAGGTAGAAGAGGAATTTTAGATCGTGCATATGAAAATTATAATCATCGGCATGCCAGGCAGTATCATTGACGTAGCTGATCGAGTTGCAGGATATTCCAACGCAGTCTTCCCCCATTATCTGTTCTGCGATGCTTACAATGCGCGGGTCTTCGATCAAGGTGGCGAGAAGGGGCGTCTGCGCACCCAAGTTGGTCCAGCTTATAACATGGGGAGGCGTGTCTTCAGGTTCTGTGTAGCGCCGGGTGGTTTCCAGCTTAGACTTGAATTCCTCCTTGAAGGTTTCAATTTCACCCGGGCTGAATAATCCTCGCAGGGGAAGGAAACCGAAAGTATTGAAGTACGTGAGTTGATGCGCGGTAAGCATTTTTTACTTTAATTCACTGTTAATTATACCATATTTCGCAATTTATAAAGGGAAAGTCTATTAATTGATATTCCCCATATCAAAACCATAAGGCTAATAACTCCCAATAATATTGCAACGAATTTCAATTTAAAGCCACACCGGCTAAGACTGATACGCAGAAAATTCTGGAAGCCCATCGCAAGTCCCAAGAGTCAGAAACTGCCGACCAGGGTGTTCACTGAATTATAATCATGGAGGGGTCACTCCACAGCTAATTCGATGGTAGATCGATGGCCCCTTTTTCCTGAAGCCAGTTAATCCACTGTTGTCGTTTCGGGCTTTTCTCAGGATTTGCTAACCAGTGAGGGTGATACTGCGGATCGTCAGGTTCGTTTCTGATTCTTATATTTCTATTCGCTTCCAGCATCTTTTGCATCGACTTTTTTTCTTCCGTAGTCCTGGGATTTCCTTGGAAGGTGCAGCCGACAACCCGGCGGTCTTTTGATCCTTTCCATGTGGCATGCCAAAGTCTTCCGTGAAAGAGAATGACATCGCCCGGTTCTGATTTACACACATGGGCGGGAATATCATTTAATCCCAGACCGGATTTTTTCAAATAGGAATTATCCGACTCCGGTCCTTCATTGGATCCTTTCAACCCGATCCTGTGGAGTTCATCGTGAAAAGGGCTTAAGTGAGAACCGGGGATAACACGCAGCGCTCCGCTGTTTTCATCTAGTGGCTGCAAATATAAATGAAATTTAGCTGATCGACAATTAGGATCATCGGTATCTGGATGCCAGGGAGTGCGGTCACCCGAGAAGTGATTGGCCGTTGAAAACAAAGCGACTGCATCCTCGGCCAGGAGTTGCTCAGCTGTATCGCATATTCGTGGATCTTCTGGTAATTTTGCGAGGTAAGGAGTTTCAGGACCCAGGTTAGACCAATTTAATTGTCCGCGTGCGCCTCGTGGTTTGTTATCTTTTTCTAATTTAATCTTAAGGCCTATTTCATATTCATCGTTAATTATATTAAGTTCATCAGAGCCGAACGCACCTCGTAGAAGAAGAAATCCAAAGGTTTTAAAATGTTCTATCTGTTGCTCTGTCAAAATTTTCTTTTCCTTTATCATCAATAGATAAGTTAGAAATAGGTGCCTTCTTAGTCGAGTACTTTCTATAATGAAGAGTCTGGCCACTGCACTCGCCAACACTCACCACTGACTGTGAGTACGAACGGCTTTGCGTGGGGAAGTGGCTTTCGCCACAATGCTGGGCCATTGTGGCAGAGGGCGCTAACGCCGACTGTCAGACTAGCTACATGACCGACTAAGATAACAAGAATATCGCGACATCTCGCTGAGGCAGGCGTCAGTTTCTGACATTGACTTGACCTTCGCGATTAAGAAGTCAGCCGGTGGTCAGTACATACAAGACTTATTCGGGTGGGATGAACAGCTCCAGCTCGGGCGTCACAAAGACCGTTTCTCCCAAGAGAACACGAACCTCATTGTGCAAAACGATACTGTAGTTGGATGGATTTCCGTGTTAGATCACGGGGATCACACCAAGATTGACGAGTTGTACGTGCTCCCCGAGTTTCAACGCAAGGGAATCGGAACAGCTGTGCTTCAGGAGGTGATCAATCACGTCAAGCTACTCAATGTTCCGTTGCGCCTTAGGGTTTTAGGTATCAATCGTGACGGCATCCGCTTGTACGAAAGACTCGGATTTGCAAAACAGCATGAAGACGGGCCGTTTCTGTACATGGAACTGAATCTTCTTAAAAAAGAAACGACAGAACCATGGCAAAAGGGGTCAGGCTCTGCATTCTGACAGTATAGAGATAAGAACCTTATCTTTTCTTATATCTCCCATTTTAAGAGTCTTAATGGAGCGAGAGATGCTATCGGGGTGACCCATGTTCAGTTGTTTACTAATCCATGGATTGGAGGCATTGCTTTTGCGTTTTAAAATCATGGCAATGACAACTTTCCACGGTGCAGATTTTTTATCATTGGCAATCTCCTTAGTTCCCTTAGCAAGTCTGTTGAGGTAATTTTTAAGTAATACTTCTGCAGATAGACCATTAATATCACCAACCGCTTTGGCTCCCGGTATTTTATATTTTAATTCTTTATTAAATTGTTTAAAGAGCTGTTTTTTGAAAGACCTGCTACCGATAACCCAACCTTTACACATTTTGGAAAACTGTAACTCCTTTTGGGCCTGTTCATTCATTGACAGCCATAGGAGATATTGCTCATAACTTTTGTGCCCTGAAGGGGTGTCTTTTAAGCCTCCTATCTCTGACAACCAGCTTTCAAATTGACAAAAGGGTGGTCGCTTTCTCTTCCTGAACAATAAGGGATAACTTGACCAACGATACATTCTTAGTTCATCGACAGACACGATGCCAGCACGTACCGGATTTAAGTGAATATAGTTAACCAGTGCAGCTAAACCTGGCCCTGGCTCAACAAGCAGAGCATAATAACGACCCTGAAAGAGATGACCACTAACTTTACGATAACGATTAAACTTATTAGCAAATGTGGATTGGAGCCAGTGCATGCCGAAGATTAGATTTGCGTTGGGCGTTTCTATAGCCAGATGAAAGTGGTTTCTCATAAGGCAGTAGGCATGTAAAACCCAGTGGCTTTTTTCTGCTCCTAAATATAGACAGTTAAGAAATGTCTGTGCAGCTCCCGCACTTTTAAAAATATCCTGACGATAGTTACCGCGGTTTATGATATGATATATCGCTCCTTCAAACTCGTAGCGTGGGAGTCGTGCCATCATATAAATATACGGCTTACCTTATATCATATTAATGTCAGAACGCAGGGCCTGACCCCTTTTCTAATCAATTTAATTTTCGCTCTTCAGTTGTTTGCAGCGACCTTTTCTGTTTTATATAAAACTATTCCCTTTTCATCGTAAAAAGTGATACGCGCTAAGGGCTGCTGCTTCCCTTTTCCCGATTTCACCGTTAAGATTAAGAAACCACCCGTGGGTTCTTCATTGTGATAGGGTTGTTTGATTTTACCTTCGGGATCGGAGGAATTTGGATCGCCAGGGAGATAACCCATGGTCGCATTGGCGCCAACCAATGCGCCACAGGAGAATTCTTCAAACCCTGAAGGATGGATGGCGTGATATTGCCAGTGCCGATCTCCACAGATAAGGTAAAAGTTTTTATCGCGAAAGCCGTTCTCGGTAAGCCATCGGAAAAAAGCTTCTCCCTCATAGCGAAATCCACCGGGATTAACATGGCTATCGCGTTTCTCATCGCCGGCACCGGGACCGATCATTGGCGTGGCAGAGAGGAGGAATTTAAATACGGTATCGCTTTGTAACAGTGTTTCTTTAAGCCAATTCTTTTGTTTTAATCCCCAAATGCTTTTATTTGGGCCATCCGGCCTGTCGTTAGCATCGCGATAATCTCTACCTTCGACAAACCAGATCTGAAGCCAATCATTAACCCTGAATGTTCTATAAGTTACTGGATTACTTTCTTCGGGATCAACCACCGGGAGTTGTTCTTGAAACATTCTTATACCCAGCTTCGCTGAGGGGAGTGATCCAGAACCTGATACATGCTCATAAATGTTGGTTTTAGGGTAATAGTCTAAGTTATAATTGCGCTCCACAAGGTAGGGGTTTATGGGATCGGAATCGTTGAAACGAAAATCGTGGTCGTCTTTCATCCAGTAAGTTGCCACTTGCTGAAAGAGATCAACAAATCTCGGCTGTGAGAACTGTTCCTGATATTTTCTCCTTATCTGCTGCTGCGTCTCGGCGCGCCCTACAAAGGGACCATCATAATAAACATTATCGCCCGTTCCCACAAAGTAATCAGGTTTGAGCTTTAAGATAGAGACGAGAGCTGGATATCCCAGCAGTTTATCTTCACCGCTGCTTGGGGGAATCTTTTTTTTCACCGCTGCGGGGGGGAATCTTTGTTTTTCCCGACCTGTGTGGTGAAACCTTGAGTAGTGCATTCCAGTAACGACGGCAAAATTAATTTCATCATGAGATTTACCCCCCCCATGGGTCTTAAAATTAGAAGTCATTCCCTTTCCTGTGTTTATGGTATCCGAACCGTAGATAACACGGTAGTAGTAACGCCTACCCGGATCCAAGTCAGTTATTTTTGTCTTAACAATATAATCGTAATCTGGGACTGCTTTTATCCATGGCGTTCGGAAAGATTCTTTAAAGTCTGGAGTGGTCGAAATTTCAAAACAAGCCCATCCGGTTAAACCAGGAATCCCCGACCACGATTTATCGAAGAGAGGATTCGATGAAGTTATTCGTGTCTGAAGAATAACACTGTGATCCGAAACTTCACCAGCCATTTGCCCTTGGGCTAATGAGTATGCCTCCAGAAAACCAGCTCCATACTCTATGGTATATATTGCCAATGATAAAAAAATTATTAAAAATAATTTCAGTTTCATATATTGTAATCCGTAGATGCAACTTTCTGGTTTATTTTAAATCAATTTATCAATGATCTCAGAGATTCGATTGATAATTATACTTAACCTCCGCTTAAAGTTCGTCCTTTGTTGATAGGGTAGTCAAGTTAGAATGGTATTTCTTACTTTGAATTTGATCCTCAACCTAAGGAAGATTAAATTGAGAGGGATCATACCCTCTGAGTCGTATTGCTTTTTTAAGCAACTCCATATCTATCTTGGCCCCACGGGTAATATCATTTTTATGAAACCAGCCTTGGTTTAATTCCAAAGCAAATTGCAACTCATCACGTCGCGATATTCAGACAAAGTCCTTACCGTCGCCTCTTCATCCTCACCCATGAGGCGGCTGTAACCCTCTACGTCAGCGCTGAGAATGGCCGTTAGCTTGCGTTCCATGACTGATAGGTTCCTCTTAGTGTGCACTCTGCACAATTCAGAACAGATCAGACTATTACTGCTGCACTCTGTGTGTCAATTCAGGGTGGAGCCATTGCCAAAGGTGAGTTCAGAATATGCGTTAGCAAATACTCTTGATCCTATCGCTTCATAGAATAGGATGCCTAATTGGCAGATGTGTAGAGGCTACCTATGATATGTTAGCGGTTAGACAATTCTACTCGGATGCGATCCATGTTGAAAAAGAGCATATCTGGTCATGAAGACATTCTGTTGAGACAAGCGTCTGTTTCTGATTTTGACTTAACCTTTTCGATCAAAAAGTCAGCCGGTGGTCAGTACATACGAGATGTGTTCGGGTGGGATGAACAAGTCCAGCTCGGCTTTCACGAAAAGCAGTTCTCTCCAGAGAACACTTACCTTATTGTGCAGAACGATACTATAGCTGGATGGATTTCTGTGTTCGATCATGAGGATCACACCAAGATTGATGAGTTGTATGTGCTCCCCGAGTTTCAGGGAAAGGGAATCGGGACATCTGTGCTTCAGGTAGTGATCAATCACGTAAAGTTGCGTGATGTTCCGTTGCGCCTCAGAGTTTTTAAAATCAATCACGACGTTATCCGCTTGTACGAAAGACTCGGATTTACAAAACAGAATGAAGACGGGCCGTTTCTGTACATGGAACTCATTCTTCCAAAGAAAGAATCAAGAGCAGACAGCTAACCATCACCTTGCCAACTAGCCATTCTCGAGCGTCAGCTACTGATGAGAGCGTTTTGATGGGCTGGGGTATAGAGGGGCTATATAATTAAGCGCCAAAACACCGTGGTAACTCGCTGTCGGTGATAAGGGTCAATATTGATTATGAATCAACAACTCCTCGCAATATAATACTCTCAGAACTCAAGACACCTAAGCTTATGTATTTGTTTACATGAGGGGCATGCGGATTTCTCCGGGCTTCCAAAGTCTCAGAAAGTAGTGTCCTAAGCCAGATGCCCCATACATATAGTCGGCTGAGTACTGTCCCGGTTCGTCTGTAGGCCAAGCGTCTCCTTCGGGTAACTCTTCTCTGTATCCGAAGGCCATCTCTGCAAAGACAATGGCATTCTGCAACCAGGATTTTTCCTCAGTGACGCGGTAAAGTTCGACGAATAATTCCCCGCACCCTGAAAGACCAATGCATTGGGTTATGTTGTTACGGAAGTCGCCATAGGCGAAGGTAGTGGTACCACATTGCAGCGCAATTTCATAGTAAGAAGTATCCTCAAATATCTCATAGGCGAGTAGAAATACTAGGCCAATCCCTGCAGAACCATGGCTCCACTGGCAGCGATCGAGTTCCCTCTTTCCAATAACAATAACGGGGTACCAGTTAAAGCCACCTCTGTCTGGACGTGCGTGCTGAACCAAGGTTGCCAGGATTTCACGCGCATTACTTGACCACTTTTCATCCCCTGTAGCCTTGTAGAGTAGAAGGAAGAAATAAGCTATACCCGCGATACCGTGTGCAACCCCGGTATACGGAACGGGACCGAATTCTCCATCGGGACGTGCCAGGCAGTGGCAACCCTGTTCATCACGTATCAAGTTTTGATCAATCCAATCAGCGCAACGGATCGCCCCATTTAAATACTTTCGTTGGTTCGTGGCTTCCCATAACCGTATGAGGAAAAACCCGTTTGATGCTGCGCCACCCATTAAGTCCGTAAAAGGTCCAGGGTCTTCTGTCATGATAATCCGAGCGCATTCATCGCAATATTCGAGATATTCATCATCTTGAATCAAACGCCATAGGTCGAGAGCAGCCATGGCAATACCAGTTTTTCCTGTTAGGAGCCCCCGGGAGAAGCTCTTCTCGTGATCTGTGTACATACACCATCGACAGCAACCGATAGCGAGGTCGAGAGCAATAGCTGTTTCGGTCTGACGGTGGTACTCTGTTAAAAACAGACTGATGCCCCCTGAGCCATTAAATAGGTTGTAGCTGTAGTGAGGGTTATTCTCGTAGTCGATGGTTCGCCAACGAATGCCAGTGGGAACTTTTTCCGCAGTACGCTCGATGAAGCTAAAGACTGATTGGACACCTGTTACCGTTGCTTCCATGAGACATTTCCCCCTTGCAAATTGATGTACTTCACACGATCCGACCGGCAATTAATTTTATAGAAACGTTGTATTCTCAGAGTTTTCGCTAAGCAATATTAAAGTCGAGGTGCTATGACTTAGTTTTACCCTTTCTCTCCTACAGCTAACCATTCACGAACGCTGACGATTGATGAGAGCATTTTGATGGGCTTAGGTATACATTAGACACCCCTCTCAAATATTTCCTCAATCAATCGATGCTTTCTTTATTCTTATAAACTCACTCACTCCTCAACCCCCATTTTCCTCACAAACGTTGAGTCTTCCCACAGCTGGAGGTCATCGATTTTTTGGAGAACACGGCCGATATACCGGTCGGTGAGCTCTGACTCGGCAGCGTAATGGGCCCATAGATTGTGCAACTCTTCCGTTGTGTACGCAGAAGCCGGACCATAATTCGGGTGCAACATCGGCGTTCCGGTGTAATCCGGGTCATAGCGTTTTACCAGATATTCCGGCGGATCCCAGGGTTCGTGAGGATCAAAAAAATCGACCCAGAGGAAAAAGGGACCGCTCTGTCGCGTCCGTGCATATTCAACTCCCTCTTGTCATCGCGAGTCCCGCAAGCGCTGGATGTGGCGATCTAGGGGGTTGTCAACACACGACCGACATCGCCTGGATTACCAGTCGATTACGCTTCCTTCTCAATGACATGAGAAGTTGCATGATATAGGATACAAAGTAATCCTAGAGGTTTCCACTTTTACGCATACACGCTTATGCGCATCATCGCATATCCCCTTTAGACATTTTGACCTTTTGACAGCCCGCAATTAGATTATTCACTTAGATGATTAAAATTTTTAAATATTGCGGGCTTTTTCTCCTCACTGGCTGCTGCATCTTCTTCATTACTTATTTCTGGGGGGCTCTGTTGAAGCCTGAACTGGAACGCGAACCCATTGTCTACAGTCCGGAGTTGATCAAAGAAACGGAGGAATTGAGAGACATCAGTTTCGGTGAAGAAGATTTATACCAGGTGCAGCACAATGTCGACTACAACGAGGGTGAATCTGGCCGTTGGTACCCTAAAGGGGAGTCGCCCATCCTTGCTGAACTGGTAGAAGAGGGAAAACTGCCAACTGTCGCCGAGCGCGTGGGACCTGAACCGGTTGTCATTCAGGGAATAGACGGTCTTGGTAATTACGGTGGCACCTGGTATCTGGTCACAAATAATCCCCAAACCGTATTGGATATTAAAGCATGGATGTCAGGCACGACACTCGTGCGCTGGTCACCATTGGGCTATCCCATCGTTCCCCACATCGCCAAAAGGTGGGAAGTTTCACCCGATAAAAGAGAATGGACTTTCTTCCTGCGCAAGGGTATAAAGTGGTCGGACGGCCACCCATTCACCGCAGACGATATCCTTTACTGGTGGAACGATGAAGTGAAACGGGAAGCCATTGCTATCCCTGCCTGGATGAAAGTGAAGGGAGAATGGGGGGAGATACTAAAAATCGACTCTCATACCGTGAAATTTGTTTTCCCGCATCCTCATGGGTTTCTCCTGGAACGGTTGGCTTCGACAATCGATGTTTTTGCGCCCCGACACTACCTTGAAAAATATCATCCCGAGCTTGGCAATGATGCGCTTATCAAAGCTGCGATGAAGGCCGATAAAATTCCCACCGGACTTGCCCTTTACGCTACGCTAAAGCTTACCAACAACCCCGACCACCCCCGCTTATGGCCTTGGATCTATCGAACCTACAAGCCCAACCCACCCCACGCTTTTGTCCGCAATCCCTATTACTGGGCCGTCGATACCGAGGGTCGTCAACTGCCCTATGTCGACCGTTTTATGATCGATGTAAAAACGGAAAAGCTTGTTCCAATCGCTGCCGCAAATGGCGCCATTACGATGCAAACCTTTAATATCTATTTTTTACACTACACTTTATTCATGTCGCAACGCGAAGCAGGGGGATATGATGTTTATCATTGGTACCCGTCAGGGATTACGGAGTGGGGTCTCTACCCGAACCTCAATCGTTATGTCGATCCTCTTGACCCAAGCTCCCAAAAGAAATGGGAATTGCTTAACAATAAGCGCTTTCGGCAGGCGCTGTCTCACGCTATCGATCGACAACAGATTATCGATGCCGTCTACTACGGAGTAGGAGAACCTGCACAAAGTTCTCCGGGCAAAGAATCCATTTTTTACCATGAAAAACTCAGGTCCAGCTACGTCGAGTACGACCCTGATCGCGCTAACGAGCTGCTCGATGAACTGGGACTCACGGGTCGCGATGCCAAGGGTTATCGCACCTTTAAAGATGGTGCCCGCATGGTTTGGTATTTGGATATAATTCCGAACTATGCTGAAGGTCCCGGACCTTTTGTCGCTGAAGATTGGCAAAAGGTTGGCCTTAATACGATTCAGAGATTCCGTTCCGCTAACCTATACTCCGTCGAAAATGCTGCTCGCATCTATGATTTTACCATCTCTGGAAATGAAGCGGAATTTAATCCTTTTGTATCACATGACCGTTATTCTCCCGGTTCTGTCGCCGCCGCCGGATTTACATTATGGTATCAACTGGGCGGATTATATGGCAATCCCGAGGCCAATATACCGGGTAGTGTTGAGCCTCCAGTCGATCACCCCCTGAGACGATCGATGGAGCTGCTCGACGCCGCTTTCAGCCTATCTACCCTGGAAGAACAGAGAGACCTTTACCGAGAAATTCAGGATATCGCCGCCGATAATCTATGGAATATAAACATCACCATTGGCCAACCCTGGGTGGTGATCGTGAAGAAGGGTTTTAAAAGCGTGCCGCCCAATTCGATTTACGGGGCTATTTATCATAGCATTTCCAATGGCGGACATGAAGCTTACTATTTTGAGAAACCTGAAGATTCACCGGGATCAATCGCCCAGATTAAACGCGAAATGACGGAAATCACTCCCAAGCCAAGTGCCCTCGATGAGGTCACCCTTGAAATCAGAAGGGGCGGGTCTCTCGGCCGATTAGTCCGCCATCTGATCCTTGGAATCCTCGCGATGGGGATGATTCTCGTTGGATTTAAACATCCCTATGTGGGACGCCGCTTCCTCATTATGGCGCCTACTTTACTTATTATCTCGATCATTTCTTTTACTATCATCCAGTTACCTCCTTCAAATTATATCGATTTAAAAATTTTACAGGCTGAATTAGCGAACGATAATCAAGCTAAAATTGAGGCGGAGCAGCTGCGCGAGATCTTTCCCCTCGATGAACCGGTCCTTACCCAGTACGCACATTGGCTTGGCCTTACCTGGTTTCTCTCCTTCAAGTCCGAGGACCAGGGACTGCTCCAAGGTCACCTGGGTTTTTCCATGCAAAGCCGAACGCCAGTAAACGATGTCGTGGGTGATCGCATCCTCCTCACCTTTTTAATATCGTTAGGATCTATACTCTTTACCTGGGCGATCGCTTTGCCCATCGGTGTCTACTCTGCCGTCCGTCAGTATTCGATCGGCGATTACCTATTCTCCTTCCTCGGCTTTATCGGGATGTGCGTCCCCAGCTTCCTTCTCGCCCTGCTCATTATGTACTGGAGCAATGTTTATTTCGGCATAAGCATGACCGGGATATTTTCTCCGGAATTCGCGGGTCAGCCCGAGTGGTCCTGGGGCAAGATCGCTGACCTTATGCAACACATCTGGGTCCCCGTCGTCGTGCTTGGGGTATCCGGCACCGCGAGTATGATCCGGGTGATGCGCGGTAACCTGCTCGATGAATTGAAAAAACCCTATGTCGTTACCGCATTGGCTAAAGGCGTAAGACCGCTTAAACTGCTCGTGAAATATCCCGTGCGCATCGCGCTCAATCCCTTTATCTCCGGGATCGGTACCTTGTTTCCGCAATTGGTTTCGGGCGGAGCGATTGTCGCCATGGTCTTAAGCCTACCCACCGTGGGCCCCTTGATGCTCGAAGCCCTCATGACCCAGGATATGTACCTCGCCGGTTCGATGCTCATGGTCCTCAGCTTGCTCGGTGTGCTCGGAACCCTCGTCAGCGATCTCCTCCTCATCTGGCTCGACCCCCGCATCCGTTTTGAAGCTGGTGCGCGGTAGGTGCGAACGCGCGTTTTAGGTTTTATGTTTTAAGTGTTAAGTAACGAGGTGGAGCGGGCTGTCCCTAGCACGTTTCTTATTTCATATATAAAAAAAATCTAAACGCGCTAGGGACGGCGCGCTGCGATTCATCGCTGCTTCCCATAGACCCCCCTTACACCATGATGTAGACTATATAGACCGTTCGGATAACAAGAGACAGCCCACTTATATCTGTGAGACCGAGCCCGGTGACGCCTTTCTTTTTGATAGGTTGTGGAATTGCAATAAATAATAGTGGGATAATAGCAAAAAGGGCTGTAAATACATCAATCAGAAGAACACCTACAGTGGACATAAGACCTAATAAGAATGCCGCAAATGGTGCAGAAATTATGTTCAGTCCTCCAAAAATCACCGCTCTTATACCATGAATATTTGAAAGATATTTATCGGGAATCATGAGTGGCATTGTTGCCATCATAGCTGGACTATGGAACCCTCCACCTACTGCACGAATAAACATGATGAGGTATACCATCCAAATTTAAACCTTATCGATATAGAAGAAGTATGCTAAAAACAAGGTTGCCAGAGCAATGATGCTGTCCGACAGCAGCATTATTTGTTTACGATTCCAACGGTCGACTAAAGTGCCAATAATTGGACCTATTACTACTTGTGGAAAAATCCGAATAGAGCAGCCATACTTAAAACTGTCGCTGAATTAGTTTCCTGAACTAACCACCAAACTAAAGCAAATTGAACAATTTGACTGCCTAGTGATGAGACAGTCTGACCAGAAAAAAGGACAAAAAATACTTTAATAGAATGCGATTGAACTTGAGCTTCGTTTGCCAAAAGTTGATCAGCTTATATTTATTCTTATCACACCCGCAAACCTTATAAGAATGCTACTCATGCTTGGTGCAAGCGCACCTACAGCTAACCATACTCGAGCGGCAGCTAATGATGAGAGAGTTTTGATGGGCTGGGGTATACTTTGGGATATACCCTGAACAATTTAACTGTTCAGATTACTAGCTTAACTTGTGGTATATTTAACTAACTTGCAATGTGGCAAGACTATCGCTA
Organism: Opitutales bacterium; assembly: GCA_965219535.1. Taxonomy (GTDB): domain Bacteria; phylum Verrucomicrobiota; class Verrucomicrobiia; order Opitutales; family PNEW01; genus PNEW01. The sequence goes on from CBDCNV010000001.1 coordinate 100,754, forward strand.
ACCAATATGTTAGACGGCAGAATAATCGTAGAAGACTGCTCGAAAACCCGAATCCAATGGGGAAAACGTAAAACGTGTCTAGTATTCAGGATAGAATAATTCGTGCTGCGAAGTTGGACGCCAAGCTCTATGAGGAGGTCGAGGCCGATCAAGGTGCGATGGGTCAGGCCATTGCCGTAGTTGTCTTATCTGGAGTCGCAGCTGGGATAGGAAACTCCGCAAACGGGGGTCTTTCGGGAACCATCATCGGCACGATTGGAGCCCTCATTGCATGGTACGTCTGGGCCCTTCTAACCTATTTCATTGGAACAAGATTTCTACCAGAGCCTCAAACCAAAGCGGATCTCGGAGAGCTGCTGCGAACCATCGGTTTCTCGAGTGCACCCGGGTTGATTCGTGTCTTGGGAGTCATTCCAGGCTTCACGAATCTCGTCTTTTCTGTTGCAGGCATCTGGATGCTGGTCGCGATGGTGATTGCCGTCCGTCAGGCGCTGGATTACCAGAGCACGTGGCGTGCGTTCGGCGTCTGCATAATCGGCTGGGTCGTACAGGTCGTGATTATCTTGATCTCGCTCTCGCTCTTCGTCTCATCATGAATAACTCGCGTCAACTGGAGTGGCCCAAAAAAATCTCACCAGCCCCACCTACAGTTTAGTATTCTCGAGCGTCAGCTAGCGATGAGAGCGTTTTGATGGGCTGGGGTGTATACTTTGGATACCCCCTGAACGAATTAACCGTTCAGATTACTAGCGAATATTAATTAAGTTCGCTCACTAAGGCGCATTACACCCACATATTTCTTACAGCGATGTCAAAGCTGGTGACAATACCGGTGCCCTCATTTTCCCATGCCGTCTGATAATACTTATAACGTGGCCCGTTAACTTTACCATCTTGAATTACAACATATCCGCTATGATTTTTCGGTGGTATAATGACCATGTAAGGGGAATTCGTATTCTTATCGGGCCTGTGAGTATTCCATGCAAAGTCTTTGCCCGACTGTAACGTCAATAGTTGCTGCTTCGCTTTATCCTCCATTAATAAAGTCTACTAGCTTCTTAGGTGTTTTGCAAACAATGATACCAGATGCTTGATAATCCACAAACCAATTGCATCCTTGATGATGCCCTATCTCAAACTTAGCATTCTTCGAGCGCCAGCTAGACGTGAGAGAGTTTTGATGCCACTTTCGCTAATGAGGATGGCATTGACATCAGTATTACAGTGGAAGAGATGGTAATTGAGTAATCCTAGCTTTAATTACCACTGCTTTCGGGACGCTGAGTTTCCCTTTTACCTATGCGGGTTTCAAGGGCAGTTGCCAGATAACAGAATATTTGGCAACTATTGTGAATTTTCAACTACTCGCGATAGGTTCTGAGATTAAAATGTTAATTTATATTTTTGCTTTGGGAAAGAATTACTTTGATTACTTGTTTAACATCATTCGATGATAGAATGGAATGAAGAGTTCTAATAAATTCTTCTTCATTTTCGACTTTAAATTTTTCATTTGATATTTCGTTAAAAATTTTTAGAGGATAAAGAAAAAGTGGCTGTTCTATACGGAGCACGGTTACACTATAGTCGTCTAAATTTTGTGCTAAGATATCAAGTCTGATAGAGATTGTATTTGCAGATATGATGGGCCAAACTTGTCCTCTAAGAGTTCCATTTGTCTGTGTTCCTAAAATTTCTGCTTGCTTTTTGAGTATTGTAAATGGCGGTGTTATGTCATCACCAGTTGGCAGATCACCCCATAAATTTTCATCTTTATTCATGATAGCACCATCCTTTCTATTTCAATTTCAAAATCAAGGGGAAAATGGGCATCGCCAATGTCATAATGCGTATGATCGGGATTCAGTTAAAGAACAGCTATATCTGTAGAAATATTAGTGACAATTATCACCTAATCACCTACATGAGGAAATGTTAGCTAGAAGCTATAAACCTCCTCGGCACCAAAGCACCGAAAAGGATTTTATAATTCTTGGAGATATGCATAGAGCTAAAACTTAACTGGAGGGTAAGGGCCAATTAAGTGAATTATCTCGGGCCGTCTTCAGATAGTTCTCTATTATTCGCACTACTTTAGGATATTGAGAGGCAAGATTATGATTTTCGGATAGATCATTTGATAAATCATATAATTCTAAAGGGGCATCAGGGTCTTGACTAAATGCTTTCCAATTTTGCCAACGCACAGCTTGTTGAAAACCTCGCTCTTGAAATACCTGATCAACCTTCCAGTGATTTTCCCAGTAAAGAAATCGATTGGGGTCATTTGGTGATTTCCCAAGAAGTAACGGCAACGCACTATTACCGTCAATGCCTGAGGGAGATGTGATTCCAGCCAGTTCAGCCGCCGTGGGAAGAAAATCAGCAAAGTACCACACGGCATTACTTACTTCTCCCTCTTTTACCTTCCCCTTCCATTTTACAATCATGGGAACTCGAATACCACCTTCTAATAAATCGCCTTTGTGACCACGCAAGGGCCCATTATTATCGAAACGATCTTCGAATGATTTGAGAGCCCCATTATCAGAACTGAAGAAGACAATAGTGTCCTCATCGAGTTTCAGTTCTTGAAGCAAACTGAGGATACGTCCCACATCTGCATCCATGTATGAAATCATTGCCGCAAATATTTTCTCTTTCATTCCCCAAGGTTTATTTGAATAAGGGTCAGTATCTGGGACAGATAATTCGTCGTGAGGTCCATGAGGTATCGTTAGAGGAAGATAGAGGAAAAATGGAATATCTTTATGCCGTCGAATAAAATTTATCGCAAAATCAGTAAAGACATCCTGCGAATAAGTTTTTTTATTTAAGCCCTTATTACCTTCGAGGTAAAATATGTCATCATTACGCCAAAGAAATTCAGGGAAAAACTCCAGGGCATGATCCTGATTGAGATAACCTAACCATTCGTCGAAGCCCTGTTTCGTAGGAAGGCCCGTCGTTTGAGGTTCCCCCAAACCCCATTTCCCTGAGATACCTGTCACATAACCCGCCTTTTTAAGGACTTCAGCTACCGTTATGTTTTCCAATTCAATAGCGACACGCCCTTCAGGTCCAATACCACCAATTTTAGCATGATTGCCGCGAAGTCGAGTATGACCGAGGTGCTGACCGGTCATTAAAACGTTGCGGGATGGAGCACAGATAGGTGAGCCCGCGTAGCATTGAGTAAAACGTGTTCCCTCCCTGGCAAGCTGATCCAAATGTGGTGTTTTAATTAGTTTTTGACCATAAGAACCTAAATTCCCATAACCTAAGTCATCAGCTAAAATAAAAATGATATTTGGTTGTCTTACTATTGATTCACCAGGACTAGAAGCTAAAATATCAAAACAGTTTATCAGGATAGTGGATGCGGCGGCGTATATTAATTGTTTAAGAAATCTACGGCGATCATTCATAACGATTTTTATTATAGAGCCTATGAGTCCATTAGCTAGTTTAAATATAAATTCCGATATTCAAGGACTGACCCCATTTAAAATTCCTGTTAGTAATATTTCTGAGATATTTTATGCAGTTAAATTGATACAAGATGAAACCACTTGCCTACCTAAAGGACCGAGCACACGACCTCATGCAGGGACGTGAAGACCGGCTTGAATCTGGTGCCATAGACGAAGAGACCTGGTATAAAGAGATATCCGCAGTTATCACGCCTTCGTACCTGGCCGGTGACAACCCACGTCGCCAGTCTGGGCACAGTGGTGACGAAGCACGGTGGAAGCAGGCCAGAGGGTTGATCGGCGATGCATTTTATAAAAATGGGACTTTTTTAGATGTGGGATGCGCGAATGGTTACCTCATGGAATCGATACAGCGATGGAGCCTGGAGAGGGGTTATGAGATCGAACCCTACGGGGTCGATATCTCACCTGAACTCGCGGTCCTCGCGAGGGAGCGATTGCCCCATTGGGCAGATCGAATCCATACCGCTAACGCTCTCTACTGGAAGCCCACAGTTCAATATACATACGTTCGAACCGGTTTGGATTATGTTCCACAACGGCGATATAAGGATTTTATTCAGCACCTGCTGAAAAATGCCGTGCTGCCGGGAGGGCGGTTGATTATCGGGACCTATAACGAAGAAAAGGAGTTAAAGCTCAATGAAGATCACTTGACGGGTTTGGGCTTTACGATAAATGGCCGATCAGAACGTACCCATAGTGATCCCCGCCTCTCTTACAAGGTGATTTGGATGGATAAATTATAAAGCTTCGTCTTCGCTTGCCACGTCGTAGACTAATGGTGAAGACGGGTCTGCCTCATCGTCTGCGTCTTCTTTTATTAATTACAATATCATGGTGGAGCGGGCTGCCTGTCCGACATAGCCTTGGCGACGGCTGATCCCTAGCACGCTTCTTCAATTATAGCTGCAAACCTGCGCCCCTTCAGGGCGCGTACTACACCTCCCCTATACCAGGGGTTAACACCCCTGGCTATTGAGGGATGTCGGGCATACCCTCGGTAGCCTTCACCCCTCCAGGGTGTGATGGATTTGGGTTAATTTTATTGTTCCGTAAAGCTTCGTCTCGCTTGCCACGTCGTAGACTAGTGGTGAAGATGGGTTTGCCTCATCGTCTGCGTCTCTATTGTCATTGCGAGGAGTGAAGCGACGAAGCAATCCAGGGGAATGTCTGTTGAGTAATCACAGTCCCTGGACGTAAAACTTCATTCAGAAGTTCGATTGCCAAACTAAAGTGTATATCAAGCTACTCATGTTTCTTAGCGGTGATTGTTTTCCGTAACCACAATGACTATACGCCTGGAATGGAAGATGTCGCTCCGTTCGGTAGCCGCGCTCGGCTGATAGCATCCCTCGCAATGACAATAGGGCCGCGCTCCTTTAGACCCTTTTTCCCATTCTTCAACACCTCCGCCTGAACCGCCAAAAGAGAAAGATACAACCAACACCCATCAATGCCCAGGTGGAGGGTTCTGGGACGACTACGAGATCGAGAGAATTGGCGTTATAAATGGGGGTAAAAAACAGATTACCGTCATCAAACCCAAACTCATTGTCAACCGAACCGAACTGACCTGTTATCGACCCGGTCCAGGTGAGAACCGTAAAGATATCCCCTAATTGTGGCAATGTTCCTCCTAATAGTTCTATTTCCAAAGAACCACTTGAAAAAGACAAGTCACCCGTGACATTTAATATACTCCAGTCAATCGCGTCTAAAATGGAAACCTCAAATGTACTGCCGGACTCAAAATTGAAATCAAGATCAATATCAAGCGGCCATGTCGTATCAGGCGCAATTGTGCCAAAGTTATGGAATGTGGAACCCCCTGAAGGATGTACATCTCCCGCCCCTTTAAAAATTCCATGATTAAATATATCATTGACGATAAGTTCTGATTGAGTTCCGCCCGCCGTAAACATTTCAATAATACCATTCGTTCCAACCGTAACCGTGTTAGCTTCAAGGGTACCATCGTAATGAATCTTAATCTGATTAGTGGGGCTGGTTGGACCAATTGTGCCAACCATGACATTATCTGCCGTTATTAAACCGCCGGAAGACCCGCCACCAAATATATCTACCGTGCCCTGACCAGCTAAGCCCACTTGCAAATCGCCTGCAATTTGCAGGTTTGAATTATCATATATTTCAATTGTTCCGCTCCCGCCTGAACTAACGCCGACACGTAAATCCATATCGACAGTGGCATTCGCAGTGTCAGGATATCCTGTTAATACAAGTTTACCGCTGCCGCCATCGCCAACAAATAAATTACCATCGACATTAAAATTAGCATTTCCCGACTCATTTAAGGCATCAACACGAATTTCACCTATGCTGCCTGAGTCAACGCCGATGATTGCATCGTTGCCACTTACATCATTGTTAACATTAAAAGTTGCTACTTCAAAAATTTCGAGCAAACCAACTCCCGTACTGGTCCTTCCAACATTCAAGTCGAGGGTATTGAAAAAAATCGAATCTATAACATTTAGATGACCCATACCGGAGCTTCCGATTTCGGTAAGGAAGTCAACGTTTATTGAGCCTTGCTTTACAGTCGCATTAGCATCGTCACCGAAATCTGGTCCGAGAACAAAGCTTGCTGAAGGCCCTGTACTGTTAATATTCCAGAAATTGAAACCCATATCGAAGATGATAGTGTTACCTGACGCATTGGAATTATGGATCTCCACTCGGTCCACGTTCGCAAATGAAGAAAATGTAATAGTAGGTGAGGTTGCAGGAGGACCATCAAATATTGCATTTTGGGAATTGTCGGGAACGGTCCCAAAATCCCAATTATTGCCGGTGTTATAATCACCACCATTGGCATTGGTCCACAGCCCGATTGGTACTGATGCTGATGCTGAAATCCAGACCAGGCAGATAAGAACAGGTAATGTCGAAAATAATTTTAAATGAAACTTCATATCCTGCCCAAACTGTTAGAAAATTTAATGATATAAGAATTTCAATAACTCAGCAAGCATTAAAGGTGTATCGGAATAGCTGTAGGTAAATATATAGGTCAGTTTGAACTCATTTATCTATCCTATATAATACCTAAAATAATTATCTCCATGCCCTTCATAACCCACTCCAGTCTATTCACATACATGTACTCCAGTGATTCTTCCCGGCATCGAGAGATAGCCGCAGCTATTGCCCCCTCGTACTTAGCAGGTGACAATACGCCTCGCTTACAAGGTGAATTGGATGGATAAACTGTAAAGCTTCGTCTTCGTCTGCCTCATCGTCTGCGTCCTCTTATATTAATTACAATAAAGATTACGGACGCAACGGAGTGCGTCCCTCCATAAAATTGCAATGAATAGCTTTTGGGACGAAGAGGCAGACGGGGACGAAGACGAAGCTTATTTTTTTCTGTATTGGAACAGCTCCACTATTAAGTTTGATCCTGGTTTTCCTCTTAAATACGGTGAAATGAATATTCTGGAATTCACATGACACCTACGTTTAATATGCAAAACTATAAAGACTATGAGTAATACATACCCACGAAGTTCGTACGATAAAGTTGGGGGCATTGTTTTTTTTGGAAGAATGCTGGACAAGATCCGCCTCCACGATCAGGGCACGCTGCCCGATGATTATAATCTCGGTGTCGGTTTTGACGAACGCTGCCTTAAATTTCTTAATGTCAAATACGATGAAGTCACTAAAAGAGTCCTGCAAGGCGGAAGTGATGAGGACATACTCGCGTGGTGTTTTGAAAAAGGACGTACTCCGACTGAAGAAGAAATCGAAGTATGGAATGGATTCATGACAAAAGTCGGATGGCGGGACGATAACTCGGAGAAGCTGGTCGAAAGAAAACGCTTAGGCGGTTTCTCCGATCGTGACGATATACAAACAAATTTTGATTTTCATGATGCCGATGAAGGAAGAATATAATCTATCTTCCATGAATCGGGAATGAATGTCTCAACATAGTCAATAAGAGCCGGTTGCTTTTTAGCTAACCTTTAACTCCCCCCAGTTGGATTCCACGAACGAGATGTTTTTGCATAACAACAAAAACAATGATCATCGGAATAACTGACATTGTGACGGCTGCCATGAGTAAATGGGTCGACTGCTTGTAGGTTGAATCAAAGTAGAGAAGCCCGATGGGTAAGGTATAGCGTTCGACCGATTTCAGCATGACCAGCGGCCAGAAAAAACTGTGATACTGACCAATAAAGGAAAATATGGTGAGGGCAATGAGTCCGGGGCGACTCAAAGGCATGATAACATCCCAGAATATTTGCCATTTGCTGGCACCGTCGATTTCGGCCGCTTCATCAAGCGAGGTTGGTATGGTGAGCATAAATTGTCTCAGCAGGAAAGTCCCATAGGCATTGAATGAAGCGGGCAGGACCAAACCTAAAAATGTATTAACCAGACTCAGCTGTATCATGATCTGAAAATTGGGGATAATCATCACGAGACCGGGAACCATCATCGTCGCGAGGTAAAGGAAAAACACTTTATCGCGACCCGGCCACTGCAACCGGGAAAAGCTGTAAGCCGCCATCGAACTGGTAAATACCTGTAAGAGTGTTATCGATGTAGCGATTAGAATACTGTTCCAATAGAAGCGCGCAAATGGGATTTGTTTAAAAACTTCGAGGTAGTTGTCCCAATGCGGGGTTATCGGTAACCAATCCTTCGTGCCGATCTCGGCGAGCGGTTTTATACTTGTCAGGATCATCCATATAAAGGGAAGAAAGAGCAGAAGGCTGAGGAGAGTCAAAATTACATGCAGACATGCAGTGGAAAAAAAGGCGCGACGTTCCGCTTTCCTCGCAAGTGACTTTCGATTATTTTCTTCTTCAGTTATTGACATAACGGCTCGCAAATTTCCAGTTGAAGATAGTGACGAGAAAAATGAGGAGAAAAAGTATCCAGGCTATTGCCGAGGCATACCCCAAACCCCCGCTTTCAAAACCTTCGTTATAGATTATGTAACTCAATGTCGTCGTGGATCCTGCAGGACCTCCTTTAGTCATGGTTCGGGCCATCTCAAACCCACCTTGTAATCCGCCAATAACACTGATTATTACGATAAAAAAAGTAACGGGTGTTAATTGTGGCCAGGTTATATGCCAGAATTTCTGAAACTTCCCCGCCCCGTCAATATCAGCTGCCTCATAGAGTTCAACCGGTACATTTTTCAGTCCGGCAAGATAAAGAATCATATTATTTGAACCAATCGCCGCCCACAGACCCATAATCATGAGGGAAGGTTTAGCCCAATAGTAATCAGCAAGCCACACTGGCGGGTTAAGAATATCCTCGGCCATGGATGGCAAGTAGTAGGAAACCTGCGCCAGGCCGAGAAGGCAGAACTGAAGAGTCATTAACCCAATTGAGACCATCAGCGCACTGCCTAAGGCATTACCATGTTGGTATTGATCACGTTCCCGCCATTGCATTAGCACCGTATAGCCATTCGCGATTAAAAGGCCAACCGTCCCAACGATCAGGGCAATGGCAACGGGACGATATTCGAGCCAGGAATAAGTAACCGCTACGGGCAAGAGAACAAAAAACAGGACCACGAACGCTCCCAAGGCGCCAATTTCTTTTTCGAGCCATAACTGTCGCAAGTAGCGCAGGCCGATTAACAATAAGCCCCAGGATAAAAGTGCCAGTAGGACAGTGCCAGCGGTTCCACTACCTTGCGGTAAAGCCCTGACAATTAAAGTCAGCCGATCGAGAATAGGTTCCAGGAACTGGTTTATCGGTCCAGCGTTTGGATTGTAAAGTTTCTTCCATAGGATAAAGGTCGCAACGCCGGCCGCAAAATGCGGGGCATAGAATAAGGTGCGATAAACCGTCGTCCCTCCCAACACACCGCCAATCAATATTAATCCTGCTATACCGGTAAGAACGGTGGTTAAACTTACGCCGGTTAAGCCACAAATGGTAAGAAAACTTATACTGGCGACAAGAACCGCACCGATTAATAAAAAATTGAAGTTACGCGAACTGCTCCCATCCATATTCTGATTCAAAAGAATCGCAGCAATCAGACTACCGATGATCGAAAAGGGAATGGCAATCATGAAGAAAAGGGTATTCCCCAGGTATCGCCAGAAATCCCTGTCCATGAATATACGGATAAAATTATCGACCCCGACAAATTGAATCGGCTCATTTCGAAACATATTGTGCAGACGAAGATCCCAATTCGAAAAAGCTAATACGAAGCTGAATATCAGTGGAAAGAAAACGAAAATAAAGAACCCCAGAATATTCGGGGTGAGAAAGCCCAGCCCCACGGCGAGTCGATGTTTTTGAGTAGTTGCGGACGCCATTGATTTATTGCTCCAGCCAACCTTGTGATTCGTAGTAGCGGCGGTGAAATGTATTATCGATCCAGCTGATGGGCACCGGTAGGTCACGGGCACGTCGTTCTTCTATTTTTTTCTGGACCACCATACGGCGCTCATATTCAGTTCGCAGTTCCGGGTGTGACTTCAGGTTTAATTGGATCCGAGCATTTATTTTTTCCTCTAAAAGTCGACTCGCTTCTACCGCCGTATAGAAGTCGTTAAGAAAACCTTCAAACATTAATTTCTCCAAGCGTTGCACCGTTGGGACAAAGACGAAAGGGCTCACGGACCGGGCGATGGAAATGGTTAAAGCTCTGTTACTGAATTTTTCGTGAATCCCCCACTCGCGCGGATATTTTTGCGGTCGTAAAAACGCCTCCGTCTGGATATAACGGGGATTGGAAGGCAGGCCATCAGCACAATCTACAATTTGCATATTATAATCCTCACTGGCTAGATAAGCTAAAAACAATTCAGCTAGTTGTGGATGTTTCGATCCGGCATATATACTCGCACAGCGCGAAGTAATAATTCCATTGGGAAATCCACCATGAGGAAACTCCACGGTGTCGAGCGACATGGATTCAAATTCTCTAAACTGAATGAGCGCCCATCGCCCGGCAATGACCATCCCGTAATTTCCCTGATTGAATAATTGAAAGAGAAATCCTCCATAACCATGCCCCGAGGTAAAAGAAGCTTCGTCTGCCGCGGAGGGAAATAAATGATCTACGTACATCCACTTATATATTTTGTTATAAACCTCAACATTACGTCTATCGTCCAGGATGCAGGTTGTCAGCGTTTCATTGAAAATGGATAATCCGAGACTTCTGCGAAATATGGTGTTTTCTCTCATATAAGAGGTCCGGTTGGCAAAAAAAACTTCCCGCCTTTTCCCGGGCGGATTTGCCGCTTCGACAAATTTTTTTCCCAGTTTTTCAAAAGTATCGAAATCCCACCGTTCAGGCGGGGGGTCCAACCCATAGCGGGCAAAGGTTTTTTTGTTAACCCAGTAATAATAATTAGAAGCACTGAAGGGAAACGCATACTGCTCCTCATCATTTACGATTAATGGCCTGACCGCGGAATAAGTGCGGGAGGGATCAAATCCCATACTCGCGGCAGCCTGATCAAGATTCCTTAAAAGACCGATCTGTTTAAAAAAGGGTACATCTGATGAGCCGCCAACGGATATGATATCAGAGGCGACGCCGGATACTCCATGGATTAATCTTTTTTGTCCACTGCCTTGCGCGGTATCCAGTCGCATCTCCATTTCTGGAAGATTATTTTTTTTCAGCCACTTGTGAAATAGATCGACTTGCTCTTCGCGAACGGGATTGGGGTCGGTCACCCAATATAATACCGGTTTGTCCTCTAACCCTTCATTGAGGAACCACTCAGTAATTAAAAACGCAATGATTACACAGATTCCAGAGACCGTAAAAATGAGTTTCATGAATTGCCAGTACCCTGAGCTAAATTATTAGCATCGCATCAATTTAATACTTCCCTGTCTAAAAATCGAGCCCCTGCATCAGGCTGTGTTATTTCATAGGGATGTGAATGGTTGTACATTGTTTATTTTATAATTTTTTCAATTAATGCTGTAGCCAGCCCTGTTCATCATAGTAGCGGCGATAAAATGGATTCTCGATCCAACTCAAAGGCACGGGCAGATCACTGGCGCGATGTTTGTCTATTTTATCCTGGATCGAATTACGGCGCTCATATTCCGCTTGCCATTCCGGGTGCGATTCCAGATTTATCTGAATCCTCTCATTTATTCTTTCCTCCAACAGTCGACTCGCTTCTTCCGCCGAATAAAAGTCGTTTATAAATCCATCGAACATTAATTTTTCAAATCGCCGCACCGTTGTTTCAAGGATGAAAGGACTCAAAGACGGGGCAATGGAAAGGGTCAGAGCTTTCTCACTGAATTTTTCGTGAACCCCCCACTCGTTCGGATATTTTTGCGGCCGTAAATAAGCCTCGGTCAGCGTATAACGTGGATTGGGTGGAAGCGCATCAGCATTTTCCACAATTTGCATATTATAGTCCTCGCTCGCAAGGAAAGCCAAAAACAACTCTGCCAGTTGCGGATGTTTAGTTCCGGCATAAACCCCTGCGCAGCGGGTAAGAATAATTCCGTTGGGAAATCCTCCATGAGGTAACTCGACGACGTCGAGTGACATAGTCTCAAATTCTCTTAACTGAATCAGTGCCCATCGCCCACTAAATAGCATCCCATAATTCCCCTCACCGAACAGCTGGAAGAGGAATCCCCCATAACCGTGTCCCGTGACAAAAGAGGCTTCGTCTGCAGCGGTTGGAAATAAATGATCTTCGTAAATCCACTGATATATTTTGTTATAAACCTTAATATTACGTTTATCGGAAAGGATACACGCAGTCAGTGTTTCATTAAAAACGGATAATCCGAGGCTTCTTCGGAAGATGCTGTTTTCCAGCATACCTTCGTTTCGGTTGACGAAAAAAACTTCCCGTCGCTTCCCGGGCGGATTTGCCGCCTCGACGAATTTTCGTCCCAGTTTTTCAAAGGTATCGAAATCCCACCGTTCAGGCGGGGGATCCTGTCCATAACGGGCGAAGGTTCTTTTATTAACCCAGTAAAATAAACTTGATACATTACAAGGGAAGGCGTACTGGATATTATCATTCACGATAAGAGGACTCACTGCAGGATATGTTTGTGAAGGATCAAATCCCCATTTAGCAGCAGCAGCATCCAGATCTCTCAAAATTCCAATCTGTTTATAAAAGGGCAAAGTTGATGAACCGCCCATGTCCATGATATCGGAGGCGACTCCTGATACTCCATGTATTAATTTTTTTTGTCCACTGCCCTCTGAGGTATCCAGGCGCAGCTCCATATCCGGATGATTATTTCTCTTAAGCCACTGGTGAAAGAGTTCAACTTGCTTTACACGTACGGGATTAGGATCAGTCACCCAATATAATACCGGCTTGTCCTCTAATCCTTCATTGAGGAGCCATTCAGTAAGCAAGAAGGCAATAATCACGCTAATTCCAGTTACCAAAAAAATTAGTTTCATATGACTTACTCAACCCGTGTAGGAGGATTGGATATATTATCAATTAAACACTCTCTTGTCCAACAAATCGTATATCTGAATAACACTGTCTTATAGAAGAGGGATGCGCGTTATTATTATTTGATTATTAATTGAGATAGTTTTAGGCATATTCAAAGAAAGGAAATAAATGCGTTGGTATCGATACAGTTGCTTGTTGAGCTCAGCAATATTTTTGCTGAATATTAATTATTCTTTTGGAGCAAAACCTAAGTTTGAGGGCACCGATAAAATTGACTTTTTCGGTTATACAGACTGTGTAAAACTGGAAAATGATAACACCCGCGTCATACTCGGTCATCAAAGCGGCGGTCGTGTCCTTGAATATTCGTGGAAGGGGGAGAACGCCTTATACTTAGATCCGGATGATGAAGGGTATCACTATGAGTCCGGTAAACCCATTCGTGATATAAGTGCGGGCAGGTTCGACATTGGCCCCGAGCAAATCATTCCCCGACACCCTGTACTCTGGGCGGGCGAGTGGAAAGCGGTCATTACCGGCCCGCGGTCATCGCGTTTGACGAGTAAAAAAGATAAAGCAACCGGCGTTCAGCTGATAAGAAAATTTACTCTCGATGAAACTACCTCGCGATTGAGCTGCAAGCAGACTATTAAAAATGTATCCGAAGATACCGTATCCTGGTACCACTGGAGCAGGACCTTTGCCAAGGGCGGAGGCATTTGTATAATCCCCTTAACACCCGACAGCCGTTTTCCGCATAAATATGTAATGTATGGGCCCGGCCCGGGTATTAATCACCGCCCGGAAGATCCCAATATCAGGATACGAGATGGTATGCTCGAGATTATTGGCACACCTGCATTCCCCAAACTGGGAATGGATTCCTATGCGGGATGGTTAGGTTATATTATGAAAAACAATCTTATCTTCGTTAAACAATACCCCACCTACCCTAATCGGGTTTACAATGAAGTAGCGGGCCTGACCCTCTCCATCTGGTACTACAAAGATGAGAAATGTGAACTTGAACCAATAGGTCCTAGAGAAATTATAGCTCCCGGTACTTCCGCTTCTTTTACCGAAACCTGGTGGCTGCTGCCCTATCCCTATCCCGAAGATGGAAGTGAGGTCGATCTAGCGGATGTAGAAAACCGAGTCAATCAGCTAAAGTAAACGCAATGGTTCGAATATCTCGACATCGCTTTTCACGCATCTTTCAAAAGGGCCAATCCGCAACCGTAACAAAACCGTTTCAAGCAAAAATAACTTATGGCTGACCCAATTATAACGAGCTTGGAGATTCATCAATATGAATACTCGCTGAAAGATTTAGGTAAAGATTACAATGGCTTTAACCTCGTTTACACCCCCGGGAATTCTCAGAAAATGGGTGGATGTATCATCCGGATTCTCACCGACAAAGATATTACGGGTGAATATGCTACGGGTAACCTGGCGGACCTTTCGACAATACCCATGTTCTGGCACTACTTGAAAGGAAAACCTGCGCTCCAGCGCGAGCGTATTTATGACGATGTCAAAAGGGCTTTACGTCAAATGGCTAGAATCGGCCTCGCCCAGGTTGACAATGCGCTGTGGGACATCGCGGGGAAATACTATAACGCCCCGGTCCATGAACTATTAGGTGGCTATAAAACAAGCTTACCCTGCTATGCCAGCACCTATCACGGTGATGAAAACGGTGGCCTGGACTGCCCCGAAGCCTTTGCGGAATTCGCTATCAGGTGCAAAGAGATCGGCTACCCCGCATTTAAAATTCACGGTTGGGGGAATGCACCGGTAAAAAAGGAAATTGCCAATGTTCTCTCCGTTCGCGAAGCGGTGGGGGCTGATATGGATTTAATGATAGATCCTGCCTGTGAGCTTACCACTTTCGGCGATGCGCTGAAGGTTGGCTGGGCGTGTGACGAGGCTAAATTTTTCTGGTACGAAGATCCCTTTAGAGATGGAGGCATCTCTCAGTTTGCGCACCGAAAACTTCGCCAATTAATAAAAACGCCCCTTCTTCTGACGGAGCATGTGCGCAGTCTCGAGCCGCATATGGATTTCGTGATCGCCGAGGCCACTGACTTTGTCCGTGGAGATGTAGGCTACGACGGAATAACCGGAGTAATGAAACTCGCGCACGCCGCCGAGTCCCTGGGAATAGATATCGAATTTCACGGGGCAAATCCGACAATAAGGCAATGCATGGCTTCTGTTCGCAATACAAACTACTACGAAATGGGCCTAGTCCATCCAAACGCACCCATCAGCCATGCCCCAGAATTATATTTAGACTATGACGACTCACTCGAAGCGGTCGATGAAAACGGCCATATCCCTGTTCCCAAAGGGCCCGGAATCGGGGTCGACATTAACTGGGACTGGATTAATGCTAATCGCACCAACCTTATTGTTTACGAATAATCGGAGAGATTTTAATCAATCAAGATGGCGCTGCGTTTTCTAATCTGTATTACCTGCACTTTATTCCCTTCGTTAGCGTTAATGGGTGTTCTGGAAACATCATCACCCCGGAAAAACAATGCTTCTCTTATTGAAAATTCACCCAGGAATAAATCCATCATTAAAAGCAAGGGAGCAAACCAAGTGGATACCATCCTCCAACGCGTAAGCGATTACTCATTTCAAAGGATAGAAGACGGCTTCTCTTTTGATAACGGGAGCGATGAGCATGGCGTTGCCGACCTTAGTGACACCTCCTGGCGCGTTCGATTATTAGTGGTTCGCGAACTTGTTCGTTTAGGTGAATCCGCCATTCCTCAACTGATAGCCCGCCTGGAAGATAATAATTCCCATGTTCGCGAGTTGTGCGCGATGGTGCTGGGTATTCTCGAGGCATCAGATGCCAATCAAGCACTTATTAAAAGGCTGCAGGAGGACCCGGATTCCGTTGTTCGCACCCAGGCTGCTTCCGCACTCGGTCAGATTGGGTTGTATGAGTCTTTAACGGTGTTAGAAGAAACAATGAAAACTGATTCCAGTCGGGACGTAATACCTCAATGTGAAATGTCGATCACCCAGATTGAAAATAATATTAAATCCGCCCCAAACCTTGCGGCCTCTTATCGTTCACTCGACGAATCAAAATTTAACAGCGTTCAAGTAAATCAACCCGCGGTTGATTTTGAATTAAAAGACACGAACGGAAAATCCTGGCGCCTTTCCGATTTTAAAGGAGAAAAAACTGTCGTCCTGATCTGGGTATTCGCTGACTGGTGCCCGGTCTGTCATAATGAATTTCATGAATTAATCGAACTGGAAAAAGAATATGCCCGCGCGGATATCCAGGTTTTTACCTTGGAATGCCACGACCGTTTTCGTTGCCGGGTGATGACGGGTCAGGAAAAAAAGCCCCACTACTGGTTTAAGAAAAAACCATTCATAGATCAGTATCCCGAAAAAATCTGGTGGCCGCATCTAGTTGATCTCGCGGGCGCGGTGGGCGCAACCTACGGCGTCGATCCCATGGAATTTGTCGTCCATTCGGAATGGATTAATCGTCCATCGACAGTCATCGTGGATAAAAGCGGCATCGTACGTTTTGCCTACTACGGTACCTTCTGGGGCGATCGGCCCACGATTGAGCAAACGCTCGAGATGGTCCACTCTGAAGATTATCAGTTTGAGCATCCCGAGCGAAGGAAAATGCCTTAAATGAAGAAGGATCAATTCCGAGATTAGATTAAAGTAATCTTCGTCTGCGTCCCTATGTTTTTTTAGGTGGAGCGGGCTGTCCCTAGCACGCTTCTTTAATTGCGACATTCTCAAACGCGCTAGGGACAGCGCGTTCCACCTTATCGCATTGCCGAATAGATGGACTCCGCCTGGATTGCCGCGGTCGGCTGATAGCCTCCCTCGCAATGACAATAGGGACGATGACGAACAGGAAGACGAAGATTGATTTCCTATCATTACTCCTTACCTGCCCGGCTTACTTTTACTAATCAGCCTGGTATCAATTCCAAGCAGACAGGCGCAGGAGCATCGACGACATGGCTGGTCGGAGTGAGGATACCTGTTTGTTGATCCCGACGAAAAGTTACAATCGTATCGGTGTCCTGATTGGCGGCCAATAACCAGTTGCCGGTTTGATCGATCGCAAAGTTACGGGGGAACTTACCTTGTGTCGGCTCGTGACCTACTAGCTTTAGACTCCCCGTATCCTCATCGATTTCATAGATGACAAGGCTGTCGTGACCACGATTGGATCCATAGAGAAATTTACACGAGGGATCGATATGGAGATCAGCGCAATGATTGGTGCCATTAAAATCATCTGGAAGTGTGGACAGCGTCTGCACTTCACTCAGTTTGCCACTACTCTCATCATAATTGAAAGCGACCATCGTGGAATCGAGTTCATTAATCAAATAGGCATATTTACCATTGGGATGAAAGGTAAAGTGGCGCGGCCCCGCCCCGGCTTTGCTTGAGAAGCACAACTCCTCATTCAGTTTCAATTTTCCCTTTGTCGAATCGAAAGAGTAAATTAAAACTTTATCCAGTCCAAGATCTGGTACGACAGCAAAAATATTATTGCGGTCTACATAAATCGAATGTGCATGGGCTTCCATTTGCCGTTCAGGATTTACACTCGAACCTTCGTGTTGAATGAATTCGGTGGCTTCACCGAGCTGTCCACCTTCCAGTATCGGAAGAACCGAGACGCTTCCTCCCCCGTAATTTGCGACGAGGACAAATTTTTCCGTCCTATCCAGAATAAGATGACAGGGCCCAGTCCCAACGGAAGATTTTTCATTTATTAATGTCAGCTCTCCCGTTGTCGAGTCGATGGAATAAGCGCCTACCACCCCACATTCTTTCCCCTCGTATTCGTGTATTTCATAAATAGCATAGAGGGTGTGATGTTGCTTATTAATAGTCAGAAAGGTTGGATTATCTACACCCTTAACCTGGCTGGAAAATTTCAACTCCCCGGTTGATGCATCCATACGATAGACGTATAAGCCCTCACTCTTACCCGTGGTATAGGTTCCAACATAAACCCGCCACTCTTTTACTGAATTTGCATCCATGAATATTGCATCTCCTCTTTTAATTAAATTAAGAATTTAGAATTATGAATTAAAAATTAATGATGTGAGAAAAGTGTCAATTGACTTAATTCTGGCGCAAGAAGTCGTGCACTATCTCAGCGTAACCCTCTGTATAGTCCATCTCCAGGTAATGGGCGCCGTAGTACTCGAGCGGGGTAAAGTCCGAGAGATCATAAGTTGGCAGGGGATTAAACTGCACAACCCCATTCCCGGCCCGACACTGATGCACTTTAACATCGGTTGTCGTTTTTGAGAGTTCGATGATCTGCATAACGTCAGCCCCTTTCCCGTCCGCACGGGGGATCACTTTCAGTCGCCATGATGGCAGTAAATTGGGCAAGTCTTCAGGCGCAGCTGGCTGCTCCATCGTCGATCGCACACTCATGATTGATGTCCCCGCTAATAGAGTATCCGTGTGCATCACTCTTTCATCCATCTCAACTTTGACGTCGGCAAAAACTTTTGGGGTACCATAAATTTCTCGTCCCGCTGGAATACTGCCGCGGGAATTCAGAAAGACGACAGGAGAAAAGTACCCTACTTGTCCTTTATAAGTACACTTTACCGTCAAAATGCTCTCCTCAAACTTTCCGTAATTAGCCGACCAGGGAACAGTGAGCCCGGTCGCTATACAGTAACCATCTTCCGCTGCTTCGAAACACGCGGGCAGCACCCGATCAATAGCCGCGACATGGGCGCGAAAATAAACAAACTGAAAACGTGTGTTCCGGTAAGCGGCCGGGGGCATCGGATAATACGGCGAGTAGGCCGGCATATTAGCGATCTTATCGAGGGGAATAGTCACTTTATGATCTATAAATTAATTTTTTAGCCAAACGACCCAATTAATGATAGGTATGGAGAGAGTAAAGAATGGGCTTTGCGGTTGCAAATGTAAATCGCATGATTCATTGATGGGATTTCGCATTTTAATATTGCAGTTCGTTCTGAGTATGACCCGTCCTAATATACTATATATTCATTCCCATGACACGGGGCGTTATGTTCAACCCTATGGGTACGCCATACCAACTCCCAATATTCAAAAGCTGGCGGAAGAGGGAATATTATTTCGACAGGCCTACTGTGCATCTCCCATGTGTTCACCCAGTCGAGCCGCTCTACTTACAGGACAAAGCCCACACAGTTGCGGTCAATTTGGCCTCGTAAACTGTGGTTTTCCACTACGCGATACCGAAAAGCATCTTGCCCACACCCTTAAAATAAATGGCTACACCACGGCATTATACGGGTTACAACATTTGCATTATGATCCAACGGTCCTCGGTTATGACCGCATTGTCGAAGCTCAGAAAAATGCCAGAATTATTGATGGAGTCCTTTATAAATACGATGCCGGACCGACGACCCAAGCGGCGATTGAATTTTTAAATGATAAATCCCAAGAACCCTTTTTTCTAACCGTGGGTTATTTTGAAACCCACCTGGACTTTCCAAAACTCGGCCCCAAAGACGATCCGCGCTATAGCCCCGTCCCGGCACCCCTCCCCGATACCCCGGGGACGAGAAAAGAGATGGCTGGTTTCAAGGCCAGCGCAAAAATATTCGACGATAATATGGGGGCTGTGATCGACGCACTCGAGACAAACGGTTTGAAAGACAACACCCTGGTAATTTGCACGACCGATCATGGCATTCCTTTTCCCGGGATGAAAAGGAGTCTGACTGGTCACGGCACGGGTGTGATGTTGATTATGCGCGGACCAGGAGGATATTCGGGAGGGCGAGTGTCAGATTCCCTGATTTCACAGGTTGATATCTATCCTACCCTGTGCGAGTTACTAGAAATCGATCCTCCTGAATGGCTGGAAGGTAGATCCATGCTCCCGATTATTCGCAACGAAAAGGAAGAAATAAATGAGGAAGTATTTTATGAAGCAAACTACCAGGGAATCGACTACACGCCACAACGCGCGGTGCGCACCCGGCGCTGGAATTATATACGCATTTACGATCAACAGTCGAATATTGTTCAAGAGATGCTATATGATTTGATCTTGGATCCTAACGAGAGGCACAACATCGCCAATGAACCTTCCATGGGGAACACCCTTAAAGAAATGCAGGACCGCCTAAATCACTGGATGAATGAAACTGAAGACCCCTTGCTTCAGGGAAGCATACCCATACCCTTGGACTCCATAGCGGTTAATCCCGAGGACAAGGATTTGCTCGGTTTGGGAAAGTACCTCTACAATACTTTAAAATCCTGGGAAAATAGAATTCTGGTAGATAACCGTTAAAAAGAAAAAGAGGAGAAGAAAATATTATGAAAATTATTGCAGTCGGATGTGAGTACACGGGAGTGACGAGCTTATGTGATGGTCTCATGGACTGGGGAAATAAACGCGGAATTAAATTTCATCTCGATGATCATTTTACCATCCCTGACAAACAACACCTGGCTCCTGAAGATCAGGTAGCTGTTACAAACTTCTCTCCAGCCCTTAAGCAGAGGTGGCAGCAAATGCAAAATGTCTACCACGTTCGCCTCATAAATATACTAGATCATATTCTTTTAGGAGGATTTCACATTGAAGAAGAAGTTTATGGTCCCCTTTACTATTACCCGGGAAAAAAAGTGAGCGGCTCACGGCAATTTGAATCGGAGATGCCTGAAGAGAGCATGGTTGTGCATTTAACAGCGCGCCCTGAGGTCATTGAATCGCGCATGGAATCCCAACCTCACGAATTTAATTTGATAAAAAAAGAGGATATTCCGATGCTGCTCGATCGGTTCAAAGAAGAAGTCAACAATTCCTGGTTGATGAAAAAAATAGAGATCGATACTTCTGACTTGAGTCCTGATCAACTCGTTCAGACCTTCCTCGCAAAAGCTCATCCCCTAATGAGTGCGCGTGATCTTTTAATCACGGCTGAGTAGTAATTTTAAAAATAATTATCCATTATTAAGTGCTATGTCTGAATTAAATCGGGTAAGGATTAATTCATGGTCACCATTAGTTGGGTCTTCATTTAATCTACTTAATCATCCAGTTAGGGCAGGCAGCCCTGGAGGGGCCGATGAAGTTATCAATGTCACGCAATAAGATGTGAGGAATATAAAATCGAACGAAGAAAGGAAGATTTTTAGAAAGCATAGATGAAATGTACGTAGGCACACAGTACTTCGGAACAGCGAAAAAAGAAATGGAATTTCTGGTCCGCCATGGGGTGACGCATTTCGACGCCGCAGTCGATGGGATGGATGTGGATACGCTCATGCGCCATCGCGAAGAAGCAGCCACCTATGGTGTTGAATTGGAGATGGTCCACATCGCACCATTGGACAGCATACCCATGGCGAAGGACCCTCAGCGCGAAAGGGATATTGAGAAGGTGTGCAAGTACATTGAGAATGCTGGCCGAGCGGGTCTCCGCGGACTCAATTATAACTTCTGCGTTTTGCGGACCGAGGGAGGTGGTGGTCTTGTCCAGCGTACTGAACGTAAGCCAGGTCGGGGTGGGTCGACCTACAGCTCATTCGTACTATCGGATTACGACAACGAGACGTTGACCGAAGCTGGGATTGTCAGCCGCGATGAGGTGTTTGAGCGGGCGGCCTTTTTTCTCGAACGTATAATGCCCGTAGCCGATAAATACAATGTCCAGATGGCCTGCCACTTTAATGATCCACCAGCCCCAGTAATGAACGGCGTGGAAAAGTGGAACTGGCCTGTCTTCGAGGGGCTCAAACGCTTTAGCGAGCTGGTTGACAGCCCCTACCACGGATTTAATTTCTGCTGCGGGGTAGCCGCCGAAGGATTGGAAAATCCAGCCGAGGAATTGCCTGGCATCGTACAGTACTTTGCAGAGCGCAAAAAGATCTTCAATGTTCACTTCAGGAATATCCGAGGTGGTCTACATGACTTCTACGAAACCTGGCCCGACGAAGGGGACGTAAATATGTACCAGATCGCCAAGATCCTGCACAAAGCCGGGTATCCCTATATGCTGATGCCCGATCACGCTCCGCATCATCCGGACGATGTCGCGCCCAAAGGATACTCCAAGCGCATGACTCAGGGTTGGGCATTCCAGTTCGGTTATATCATCGCGCTGATTCAAGCGTTGGAAAACGAAAGTTGAACCGGGTGAATGGGTATTTAAAATAGCCACCAACTGCTATCATTCTATATCATTCTATGATGCTAATCGATAACCCCCGGGGCAACTACCGCTTTCTAACGGGGATTGCACCCTATTCGAGTGGTGTTGTGGCGATGCCAGGTTTTGAAATTGTCCATGTCAATCTTCAGCAGCCTATAGCTTACCTCGAGGGTTTTGAGCGGATTGCCTATCTTCTGACTGCGGCCGACCGACCTTTACATGCCCTTTGCAGTATTGAACTGCGTCTGCCCGCTCCCCTCAGCTTTGAAGGTTTTGCAACATTCAACGATGAATACCAGCGGGTGCTCGCTGACAGGGATCTCATGCTCGACGGTCGCACCCCGATCGCGCGCACTAATATCGCTCCTGCGGTACAGGCACCTGAAGAACCATCGCTCTATGCTTTTGCCTACTCAGTACCCTCTACAAATGAAAACACACGCCCCACCTTTATTGTCGCCGGCGCAGGAGATCTTCAAGATCAAGGCAATCTATCACCCAACGCGATTGTGCGGCCGAACGAAACATCCGACGAAGCCCTGCGTGAAAAAGCCGCGAACGTTATGCAGGTCATGCAGACACGGCTCGACGGACTTCAGGTTAACTGGGCCGCGGCGACAGCGATTGATGTCTATACCGTTTACGCTTTACAACCGTATCTCGCCGACACCTTGCTTGCCCGGATGGATAAAGCCGCGATCCATGGTGTTCATTGGCAATTCAGTCATCCACCGATTGAAGGATTGGCATTTGAAATGGATCTTCGCGGGGTTAGAGAAGAAATATGGATAGATTCTGATTTAATATAATTTTAACTATTCAGCTACAGGAGCGACGGTTGATCGCATTGCGGACGCGACGGAGCGCGTCTCTCCATATTACATTAATTAAAATATTTAGGTGGAGCGGGCTGCTTGACCGCCATAGCATTAGCGACGGCTGGTTCCCAGCACGCTTCTTCAATTTTTGATTAAAAGAAAGAACACGTTAGGGATTAACCTTAATCCGCTACCCAATGATGAAAGAGAGGTTTCACATCGTCGGGTAGTTTTTCATAAACCTCGTGTTTCACGGGCGGACTATCAAAATTTTTCCCATTTGTCTCCACAATCATACGCGTATGATCCGGTGTGCCTATCATCGCGGGATTTAGATTAAACCACCAGGGAACATAGCGAATGATTAATGCAATACGTGGTTCATCGCTGTTATTTACTCCACCCGCGTGCCAGACACGGGGATCAAATAGAAGGACATCTCCTGGTTCGCCACTGATTTGCACTTCAGTTTTATGGGGAGCGTGAATATCGATGCCATTAGCACCCTCGACCGAGGGGCCGTTGCCTATACGGTGACTTCCCGGAATAAAATAAGTGCCGCCCGTTACATCATTGAATGGCGTCATCATCCAAATCGTTGTCATCCCCATCATAACGTCCGGATAGGGTGCGGTAATATGCATCGCATTGGATTGATTATAAGGCCAAGCATCATGCCAATAAAAACGTTGGGTTTCCGGATCTTTTATAAGAACGGAGGTAAATACAATTCGCGCATACGGTCCCAGTAATGCTTCCGCGACACCGAGTACTTTTTCGTGTGAGAGATAGGGGGCGAAAACCTGGGTGTTATTAATTAAACCCTTGGCCTGATGTTCCCCTTGGATGCTCATTTTATGACCTTGTGCCCGGGTCTTTGCTTTTTCTTTTTCTATCTCCGCGAATGCTTCTTCACTTACATTTAAAACTTCCTCGCGAATCGCTTTGACCTTCTCCTCGGGGATTACGTCTTTCGCCACACAAAAGCCGCTCATCTTTATATCGCTGACGATATTATCGCGCGTCTGTTTATTTTCTTTCTCTTTCATCATAGAACTTTTTTTCGACGGATAAATGGTGAGTCAAGGGAATTATACAATTGCTGATTTCGGATTTTAGATTGCCGATTGATTCCCATTGTCATCGCGAGGCTGCTTGTCAGCCGTGGCGATCCAGGGGGCTGTCAATACGTGACCGGCATCCCCCTGGAATGGAATATGTCGGACTTTGTCCTCGGTAGCCACAGTCGGCTACGCCTCCTTCTCAATGACAAGAGAGAGAGAGTATACGCGATCAGCTTTAACTAAACCAATGTGGAACGACAGCGCCTGATCACTAATTAGCCTTCTTGCATCATGTATCTTGGAACTTGCGTCGTGAATCGATATATTGCGTCAACTGCAGCGCCTTGTTCTGTGACTCCCTTCATCTTAGATATTCGAGCTGATTTGCAATCAATATTTCTTTTGTTGGAAGCTGACAGTACGAAAAATAAAAAACACCCCTCATTCAAGTTACGCTAACGGATAGAATTCACTGGCGGTGCCACGCCATCGGCGCGGTACCGTCCGGTGCAAAGATTTGTTAGGCGGAAAAAGGGAGACCATTTTTCAACCTCCAAAAAATCGTATCACGCCGGCTGAAATGAGAATAAGCATAAAAACAAGGAATTCATTAGATATAAAATAAGCTATCCGGAAACCCTTCATGTGTGGCGATAAACATTTGGTAAGAAGCATGGGATTTGTAAATATGAAGATAATGAAGCCGACAACGATATAAACCTTATCAGCATTGACCTTAGCCATTTGAGCGATTCTGGGACCCAAAATAGTTGCAAGGAGAACCGTAAGCAAACCGACCACGGCAATATGAATATCGATTTGTTCAATAAATTTCTTCAATAGAACCTCGAAATTAGAATAGCTTTCCGCCTAACATTAGATTAACCAACAAGCTATTGAGTTAGTCTCCGCTATCGAGGGAGAAAGTCAAAATGCAAATCGCAATGAATCGTTTTGTGTTCCGAGAGATGTGTTGGCTAGCATTATAGATGTATATGAATAATAGCCGGCAATGCAAGCGCGGGCAAGTGGCTCCCTTCAATCCCGACCCACGATGGCCAGAGGAAGATTACAAGGTTGAGGACTATATTTGATAACCGTTAGGAACAATCCGCAATCGTAACGAGGGCAAAGCCCGACATCTCACAAACCGGCAATCGTACAGAGGGCGAAGCCCACCTGTCGTCCATTGCCTTGTAGCCCAACGCTTCAAATCAGCGGTGCGCGCAGCTTCTGCTCGATCCGCTGGTTAGCCTCCAGAGTTTTCGACATAATATTCAGTTGATCGTAATCGTCACGCTTCGGCCCGGTCGTTCCAGGTTACCGCTGTCGTCGACGGCTCGGCTCAAGATCGTGAAGGTTCCCGCCCGTGGCGGCAGCCACTGATAGTTCCAGGTCTCGCGTCCACTTGCCGGATGCCAAGTGACATTGTTATCGAGAGATACTTCGACTGCGGCGACTTGTCCGCCGCCTGTGTCCTGAGCGGTGCCACTGATCATCAAGGTGCTACGAGGCAGTGTCGCGCCTGAGCCGGGAACATGCACGGTCGAAGTTGGAGGTTCCTCGTCGGTGGACGCGATAGCCAGCGCAAGATCTTCTTGTAGCGTCGCTGGTTGCACACCCATGTCTGCAAACAGATTGATGGTCGCTTGTTGGATGTTCCTATCGGGACCGTTTGGATCGACACCCACCCGGGTCGAGTCGGGATTAGCACGCTCCGGCGGTACCCCGGTCTCGGTATCGTGGTGGGCATCCAAACCCCAACCCCACTGCACGGTGCCCGCGCCGAAGACCAAGGCACCGCTATTGTGACGATAAAGCGTCAGATGGTGGGTCGCGGTGCCCGAGTCATAAACCACGCCGTGGTCCTGAATGTAGGGAACGTTGTCGATGGTTGTCTCGGACAGGCGAAACAAACCGGGTGGGCGAAACCCGTTGTCGAGGTCCTCGTCCCACTCATGACCGAGCAGGCCCTTGAGCAAGACGGCTCTTTCGCCCGGCTCGAGATTGGCAACCTCCGTGTTGCGCCAGAACCGCAAGGCGGCGTATTCGGCGGGCACGATGAGTGGGTCGTTGCGCCATGCGTTCACCGTGAAAATGGTGCCGGTTAGGGCGTTTTCCGGCTGCGGGCCCTCCGGATTATAAGGTCGCGAGTCACGCCACGTCCCGGTCCAAACGTCGGCGACGGGGTCAGTCTTGGCGTTATCTCGCGTTTCCTTGTAGGTGACCAATGTTCGATGAGCGCTGCCGGAGGAGTCAATGCTTGGCTCCCAGCGGGTTTTCCAAAAAACTTCGTTGCCGCTGAAAAAGGCGAGGTGAACGCCCGCATCACGTGCCGCTTCGACATGTCGCCTTTGCTCAAGAGACCAGTATTCGTCGTGACCGACCGACAGAAACAGGCGGTGCTTGAGGATCTCTTCGCCGCGCCGATCGCTGTCGAGACCAGTGAAGTAGCTGACGTCGTAGCCATTGGCCTCAAGCCATCGGATGAAAGGATACTCGGCATTGAAAACCATGTTGACGGCCCGGTAATGGCGGGTCTCGATCGGGCGGTTGTAGCTCACCTTGTAAGCGCGGGGCGGCCCGCCGTGTGCGCGTGGATTGTCGAGGTTAAGTCGGCCGTAGGTACAGTGGCCGCCATAGCGGTTGTAGGCCTGCCAGGTGGTATCCGAAGTTTGGAAGAGAATGTCAGAGCCGCCGTTGTCGTCCCGCACAACAAAATAGATATGGCTTGCTCGCGGTTCGCGCAGCGCATTGGCAAGACGTCCATGTCCCAACGCTCCGTAGGCGTGTTGCGAGGCAGGTGGCCTCTCCGCCGGGCTTTCTCGACTATTGTCCGCACGCCAGCCCGCAGGGTCGGAATCCTGTCGTACCAGGCGCGCGAAATAGATTCCCGATGTGGTGTCTGACGGCGCTTGCCAGGAGGCCGAGACAGCCCAGTTGCCGCAATCGTAGAGGTGAGTGGCCGGGTCCGTCATACATTCCGGCTGAAGTTGGGGGAGAGAGATCGACGGCTTGATGGTGTCGACACGACGTGCGCCCAGCCCACCATAGAAACCCATTCGATAAATGTCGATCCGATAGTCGGTCGAGTCCGTTTTGATCTTGAAGAAGATCGTCTCACCTTGATTGATGCTGATGTCGTGGCCGAAGCCTTGGATCGTCGGATCACCCCAGCCGTTAATATCCCACTCGGTTGCGGGATCGCCCGACAGGCAGTTTTCCAGGACTATGTTGTTAGCGGGTTGTGGGCCGCGATCTATCGGTTCTTGACTCATTTGTTCCCGTTCTAGTTTATGCCATGACAACGCGTGCCAAATGACATTGTTCATGCCTCCGAAGTAATGCAGGCTAACATTAGATTAGACAACAGGCTTTCGACCAGTCTCCGCTATTGCTGGGAGAAAGGCAATTGGCAAATCTAAAAGAGAGTCGAAGGTCCAAAGTCGAAAGCGGAGAGCGCAAGCGCGTGCACGCAATGACTATAAGGTGGAGCGGGCTGTCTCAGCACGCTTCTTCAATTACGACTAAATCAAACGCACTGGGGAACAACCTTCGCTGTGTATTGTTAAGCTACGGCGGTCCATCCTTCGCTTTTAGCTTCGGACGACAGGCAGGCAGCCCGCTTCACCTCCTTATTGTCATTGCGAGGAGCAGCGCGACGCGGCAATCCAGTGGAATGTCAATACGTGACCGGCTTTCCCCTGGATTGCCGCGGTCGACTGATAGCCTCCCTCGCAATGACAATAGAGGATTACGAAGATGAGAATTATATTCGATATCCGTTAGGAACAATCTACAATCCGACATCCCCCAATCCGCAATCGTATCATTCAATCGTGATCTCATCGATTGTCACGGTGATATCCTCTCCATCCTCATTTGCGAACGTTGCATTGATGCTCTGTGTCGGTTGAGGGGTGTTATCGGACTTGAAATTGTTCTGGGTGATCAGGGTCTCGAACCCGGGGGTCGTCGATCCACTCTCCGCTACGACGATCGATGCGACGTTTGACTGTGCCAGGTCTCCACCTGTTATCCGCAACCCGGGGTTGCCCGCCGGCACGGTGAATGATCCTGTGCCAAACAATAAGTGTGGTACCGCATCGCCGCTGGCATCGATGTCGCCTACAGTTAAGCGTACCGCGATCGGCACTCCGCGCGCGTCAACGCCAACCTTGCCTGTGCTCCCGCCGAATACAGTGTTCGATAACTGCATCCCTCCTATGCCTGAAGAGTTAATCACTTCTACCAATGACACGTCCGCTTGCGCATCATAGACCTGTCCCTCGGGGAAGAGCGCCTGGTTCACCGCGTTGATCGATCCGACGGTGAAGATACTGAAAAAGGTATTCGAATTAGCTCCATCGATGACCACACTTGGTTTACCGGTGACGTACTCCACTGCCTGATTGTAGCGCGGAGGTATAGCCGGAGGCAGGAAAGTGGCTGGGTCCAAGGTTATGGTAAAAGTCCCTGTGCCTGAAAACTCTACCTGTACTATGTCCTCGGTTTCATCCATGAAGGAGACTCGTGTGATCTGTTCTTCCTTTGCCTGAAACTGAATGAATTCACCGGTGAGCAGGACCTGATCAAACACGTTCCCGTTAGGGTGCGCAATGTTTTCTCCCGCCACATCACCCGAGCCATCGAGAATTAATTTGGCGACCGATGATAATATAACATTATGCCGTCCACCAGCAGTTATGGATGTAACGTTTACAACCCCCGCGGGTGCTTCGGCCTGCCCGGAATCATTGAGCCCCCACCCGATCACTTCCCCCGCAGCATCGAGCGCCAGATTGTGGTTTAATCCAGCCGCGATGGAGGTTACCGCACTCGCATTGAAGGCCACCGTTATTTCGTTTTTCGCGCTCAGGCTTGCCTGGGGCTGGGCTGCGTTAAATGGAATATCCAATTGCCCAAATGTATTATCACCCCAGGCTACCGTAACACTATCCTCGGTCAGCGCCAGGCTGTGGTTATCTCCTGCTGAGATTGCTGTCACATTCGACAGATCGGCAGGTACATCCGTCTGGCCGGAGTCATTCAGACCCCAAGCGACGACAGAGCCATCATTTTTTAAGGCCAGGTTATGAAACCCACCGGCCGCCAATGCAAAGACATCGGTCAGGTCTCCAGGGGGTGTTGCCTGGCCATGGTCATTATTACCCCAGCCGATAACAGTACCATTCGACAATAGAGCGAGGCTATGACTTCTTCCGGCAGACACTTCGATCACATCGCTTAATCCTGCAGGTACATCCGTCTGGCCGTTATCATTGTTACCCCAGGCGACTACGGTGCCATCCGCTATCACGGCTAAATTATGATCATACCCCGCATCCACATCGGTAACATTTACCACTTCATCGGGTATAGTCGATTGTCCCGCTTGGTCCCTGCCCCATCCGACTACGCTGCCGTCATTTCTCAAACCGATATTATGGTCCAGCCCGGCCGACACCTCGATCAGTTCGGGCGCGCCCTCTCCGCGAATAGCTCCCGGCACGCCACCTTGATCAAAATCATCAGCACCATAGCCGGCTGCCGTTACCCTCGTTTCAATTTCCTCCTCCACAGGGGGATCACCATTTCCTGTTTGCCCGCCAGGTTCCTTAAAGTAGAAGCTGTTGTAAGTGAGATTTTGAAGGTCATGGTATTGCAGATCCAGGTTTGTTACGTCAGCCCAGGGAATGCTCTCACTGCTAAGGTCAAGATTTGTGATATTGCTGAGTTGATCGTTTAGTACTCGCGAAAAAGTAGGACCGCTTTGCCGCGTTATCCGGAATTGGAATCCGTTAACGGGAAAGGTAGGGGAAATTTCATCACCGGTTGAAGGATCTCTATAGGTCCAGGAAACACTCTGGATATTATTGTTACTGTCGAGCATCACGGTAGGAAGGATAACCAAGTGATAATCTTCAGCCATGGAAGTATCAAAATCAGTTGTAACATCCATGCCTTTATAACTTACGCTATAAGTGCCACTTGGTGGGTAAGGAGGAATACTTACACTGGGTATACCATAAAAGTTAACATCTTCACCCGGACTAAAAAAAACAGCTGGACTATTGTTGTATTGGGAGCCGTTGGGTCCGCTGAAGAACACCTGGTTCGGATCGGGAAGTTCGGTGTCCACCACGCTAAAGTTAAGAAAATAATTTAAATTGGCAGGAAAACCTAGATCCACACCTACTAAACTTCCAGTGCGTGCTGTGAAATCACCACCGGATTGAAAAATCATACTGATAGAGGTATCGGGTGCGCTCTCACCAGTAGTACGAAATACAAGATCGGTCGTTGCGTTGAATCCCGCAAGACCGGTAACGATTTCGACCGGGTTGCCAACGGTGTAATCTGTATCATTGATGTCGACGATATTGATAAAATTCAAAACCACTATGTAATCCGTTCCCGGTTGCAAGGTGCCCGCAGGAATGGTGACCGAGGTCGCTGTATAATCTAAACTTCCGGATTCAGGTGGAAGCGGAGTCTCAAAAACTATATCTCCATCCATATAAGTTTCGATTTCCATGAGGATAAAATCCCCTGCATTTCCATTGGCAAAGGCATCCCAAGTAAGAGTAAAATCCTGGCTGGGATCTACTGCTTGCGTCTCCGCCAAATTAGTAATTCGAGGATCGTTCGGAAACCTTACGCCGTTAACCGGATCGGCATTTAAATTTAAAGTAGCGGATATGCTGCCATCGTTAGTGGCAATTATATTCATGATGTATGCGCCATCGGGGTAATTAGAATCGAGATCAATGATCGAATCAAAGATTTGCACAGATTCCCACTCACCTTCAGATTCTTGGACCAATGACTGAGGACTGCCGCCCGGAGGCGTTACCGTAGCGCTGATAATGGAATCAGGGGTAGTTCCAAATACTGAAACTTCGAAACTGTATTTATCAGCGGCTCGTGCATCTTTGAATATTACGTACAATTCTGCATCCGCAGCTTTAAGATTCGCTTCAAATAAAAACAGTATGGTAATTATAAGAGCAAAGATATGAGAGAGCGGTATGCGTTTAATTTTCATAATCGGGAATGAATTAACTACATTTTTAAGGTGATTATCTTAATAGCCGACTGCGCGCGGTTAACCGAGTTTATTGCTACAATAAGCCCATCCCGGCATCCCTTACATAAGGTGAATGAGTTATTCAGGTCAAGGCTCTCGACAACATAAACCCATGGCCCATGGCGTTGCCGAAAAGTGATAAGGAAACTGATCTCCATGTAATCAGCTTACGCGCCTGAAACGCATAAAGAGGAAGAGACAACCCAATCCCATCAGCGCCCAGGTAGAGGGTTCGGGAACTACCTCCAGACTAAGGGAATTAGCGGCATAATGGGGATGAAAAAACAGGTTTCCGGAAAATCCGAATTCGTCGTCAATAGAACCAAATTCGCCAGACTTCAACCCCGTCCACGTGAGTACCTCAAAGCTCTGACCTAGTGTGGGGAATGTTTTCCCAAGCAATAGGATGTCCAGGTCGCCACTGCCAAAAGTCAGGTCTCCCATTATATTCAATTGGCCAAAGTCAATTCCGTCCACGATACTGATTTCTAACTTACTCCCCGCTTTAAATGTCAGGTCCCCTTCAATGTCTAAAGGGAAAACAGGATCGGGTGCGATCGTTCCAAAGTTTTCAATACTATCGATATCAAGAATCCCGTTTCCTTGAACCAGACCCAGATTAGTCAGGGTGAACGCTTCTAATTCACTGATCAGTGATCCACTACCTGAAAGATTTAAAGTACCATTTAATCCTACCGTTACATCGTTAGTAACGATCACTTGACTACCCCCATCGATACTCAATTGCCCCGTCCCCAGATTGGCTATAGCTAAATTGGATGCATTGATTGTCCCGCCCCCATTAACCGTTAAATTTGCATTATCCGAAGCTCCCAAGCTAAGTTGAATAGCGTTGTTTACGTCCAGTGTATTGCCAGCCATTCCAAAGGTTAGAGAATCGTTGGGAATATTTAGCCCGTCGACAGTCTGACTAGTAACGAAGGAAACGAGATAATTGCTACCGGTCTGATTAAAATGGGCAATATCACCTGAACCGGGGGCGACACCGTCGACCCATTTAGTTCCATCGCCAAAATTTCCAGGGGCTGGACTAGCCCACAAAAAGGGAATATCGGTCAGCGCGGTTGAAATTTCGCTCGCTAGAAGCGGTCCATCCCAAATCCGGATTTCGTTAACGATACCCGCAGAAGCTTCTCCAAAACCCGTTGCAGAATCGTCCATAAAAAATGCAAATTGCGCGAATCCACTGTTGTCGAAGGCTATGGCTTGGCTGGTTGAATCAACAAAGGAGTACTCCGGTGTGGAGGAACCGTTCAGGTAAGCGGTATAAATATTATCAAGTGAGGAGCGAGTGAACACCACATTTATAAATTCATCAGCTTGAATAATGCCCGATCCACCATTAGTGGGTGCGAAAAAACGTATATTATTGCTCCTTATATATTGACCTGAATCTGGGATGCGGTTTTTGAAATCAACAATTTTTTCCCAATCGCTTACTTCCTCAAAACTAAACTGAATCCCAATCGAATAATTATCTGCCAGGCTTAATGCGGTATCAAGAAACACGCCTTGGTTTGCGCCAAATGAGTAGCTGTTACTATTTATCGTCCCCCCATTATCGGTTAATACCGTACTGCTTAAACTGTCACTAAGATTGTTATCAAATTCAAATAAATGAACCAAGGTAACAGCTTGCACTCCACTCCATGCCAATGTGCTTATTAATAGTCCGCATCCAATTTTTTTTAGCTTATTTAAAGACATGGCGAAACAGTGAAATACATTCATTGAGAATCTGATTTCAAAACAGGTTAAAAATTATACTAGTAGCAAATAAACAAGATTAGGTAGTAGAAATATGATAACCTAAGACAGCCTAAGCTGTCAATGTTCATATGATTCAGGCTATGCCATTTTCGATAATAAGCGAGAGGCCAGGTTTCAGGAGAACCTTATATATTCTACTTGAGCCTGAGTAAGCGACCGGGACTAAGGCTTATTCTCTTGTTGCTGGCTCAGCCAAAGCTCAGCCCCGCGTACGGATTCAGCAACTTGCGCTTCAGACATATTCTCCTGCAGCAAGTTTAAGATTTCTTTAAATTCTGTCATACCTCCCGCGATAGCGAGGCTTATCCATTTGTAAGCTTCAATAAAATCGCGCTCCACCCCCTGGCCGTCAGCATACATCACTCCAAGGTTGTGTTGGGCTCCGGCGACTCCCCGTTCCGCTGCTTCGCGAAACCACTTGACGGCCTCTCCATAATCCTGAGTTACTCCCTCACCATCGCGATACATTACCCCAAGATTGTATTGGGCCTCTGTCATACCTTGTGCGGCCGCTTTGCGATACCAAGTTAAGGCTTCGGTATAATCCTGAGTGACTTCCTCGCCCGTGTAATACATCGTCCCAAGGTTGTATTGGCTATCGGCGTGGCCCTGTTCGGCCGCTTTGCGATACCATGTCACCGCCTCGCTGTAATCCTGGGTTACCCCTTGAACATTATGATACATCCACCCAAGGTTGGATTGAGCTCCTGCGTCTCCCTGTTCGGCCGCTTTGCGATACCACTTGAAAGCCTCATCATAAGACTGAGTAACCCCCAAGCCCTCTCTGTAGATCTCCCCGAGAGCAGTTTGGCCTTTGGCATTTCCCTGGTCCGCCGCTTTGCGAATCCAGGTTAAGGCTTCATCATAATCCTGGGTTATCCCCTGGCCCGCTGCGTAGATTACGCCGAGGGCAGTTTGGGCTTTGGCATCTCCCTGGTCTGCAGCCTTGCGATACCATGTGGTGGCTTCGGTGTAATCCTGCTCGACCCCTTGTCCTTTTTCATACATCGCTCCCAGTCTGTTTTGAGCTCGCATCGATCCCTGTTCTGCTGCCTTGCGTGTCCATGTGACAGCCGCGTTGTAATCCTGCTCTGCCCCTAGACCCTTTTCATACATCACCCCAAGGACGTATTGGGCTTTGATGTAACCTTGTTCTGCGGCTTGGCGAATCCATTTTAAAGCTTCGCCAAAATCCTGAGTTACCCCCTCGCCAGCGTAATACCTCCCCCCGAGGTAATATTGCGCTTTAGCTTCACCCGTTTCTGCGCGCGTTATGATATCTGCTAATCGTTCATTCTCTACACCGACTACAGCAGAGGGCAGAATTAAGAACGCAATTATTGAGCGCCAATATTTCACCCCTGTAAATAATTTAGCTATTTTTTCAGGCATCATTTAGCTTGCTCAGCTTAAGGTGTTAAATAGGTGACTATGAAAGTGCAAGTTTGCAGCGCATCACCCAAATAAAATAAATCTTGAATTTATTAAACAGATTAAATGGCATTCTTAATGCCAAGTGATTTTAACTGGACAGGAAGTCAGCTACGGTCGAAGTTCCGGTTCGAAGATAACTTCCTCAACTTCCACCTAATTAGAGAAACAGAATAACATGACCAGCAACATTGATGGTAAGCTCGTATACAAATCGGATAGTGAACTGCTCATTATCGAGCCATGGGGGCATGATGGATTAAGGGTCCGTGTAACCCCTAACTCTGAGGTCGCCGACAACGCCTGGGCGTTGACCGAACCGGTTACCCAACCAGCGGATTCGACGATTACGATCAATGATGACGAAGCGGTTATCCGAAACGGAAAGATCTCCGCATCGATAAGCGATATATATACGCAACCTGGCTATCTCCAGTTTTTCCGCCACACGGGAGAGGGTCAGAAAACCTGCATCCTGAGTGAGCACGACTATGTCGTCCACGCGCACAACCCGGGCACACGCACTTTCCAGGCTCGTGATGACGGGCTTTTTCATGCCGAAACAGATTTTACGGCGAGGGATGGGGAACGGCTTTACGGCATGGGGTTGAATGCGACGGGACGAGTGAATCTGAAAGGCAGCGTTATCGATCTTTACCAACGCCACGTGAAACACGTTGTGCCTTTTCTCGTTTCAAGTGAAGGCTACGGATTTCTCTGGAACAACCCCTCGCTCGGGCGCGCTGAATTTGGAAATAACAGAACCCGCTGGGTCGCTCGCGGCTGCAAGCAGATCGATTACTACATAACGACCGGTGATTCTAACGCCGAGATCATGGAGCACTATGCCGACGCAACGGGTCACGCTCCGGTATTACCCTACTGGGCATCGGGATTCTGGCAGTGCAAGAACCGCTACAAAACCCAGGAGGAGTTTCTGGGGATTGCGCGGGAATTTAAGCGACTCAACCTTCCCCTCTCTGTTCTTGTCATCGACTTTTGCCACTGGAAAACGACGGGCGATTGGAGACTCGATCCGGAATTATGGCCGGATCCGGAAGCAATGGTTCGAGAGCTCGATGAGATGGGTGTTCGAATAATGATATCACCCTGGATCGTCGTAGACAAAACGAGTGAAAATTTCGAGCCGATGAAAAAGCAGGGACTGTTCACCGGCTCCATCGACGGGGAAAAGGACACCGTCAGGTTCGGCGGTATACCAGGTGAAGATCCTGAGAAGTACACCTACGATCCGACAAATCCGGCAGCGGCGGCTTATCTCTGGAGCAAGTGGAAAGAAAACTATTTCGATATCGGAATCAAAACATTCTGGCTTGATCCCTCTGATGATTTTCACGCCATAGAAGACTACGATCAAGTGCTCTATCATATAGGACCAGCAGTTGAATCACACTGCTACTTTCCCATTGCCCATCAGAAAAACATCTGCGAGGGATTGCATGCAGCTGGGGAACCTGAAGTCGTCACGATCTGCCGCAGTTCCTGGGCGGGTTCGCAACGCTATGGCGCCTCGCCGGCGGCACATGATATCATGGCATCTTTCGAACATCTTCACGAGTACATGTTGGCGGGGCTTAATTTATCGATGAGCGGTATTCCCTGGGGAGCGGCGGAAATCGGAGGATTTGTCAGCCTCGACAATACGAGCGACAAATTCCATGAACTGATGGTCCGCTGGTATCAGTACGGCGTTTTCACACCCATCTTTCGTACGCATAGTGTGCGTCCTAACAACGAAGCCTGGACTGTAGGAGGCGACACTTATCGGCACATCCGGGCGGCAATATTTCTCAGAGAACGACTGCGCCCCTACGTGATGGAACAAATGAAGTTGGCATCGGAGCGGGGAATCCCACCGATGCGTCCACTGTTCTTTGACTTTGAAAAGGATTCCGTGGCTGTAGAGATTGAAGACCAGTTTCTCTTTGGTCCCGATCTCCTCGTGGCGCCCGTTACCCAGTATGAGCTACGCAGCCGTGAAGTGTATCTCCCGACCGGGTCCGAGTGGACCGATGCCTGGACAGGTGAGACGCAAAAAGGTGGTCAGAAAATCGAAGCGGACGCACCAATTGAAAAAATCCCCGTGTTCGTGCGCGGTAACAATGCCGAATTGGTCCGCTTATTTGACAATCTGTACGCAGAGTAACGTGGTAGTCAAATGCGGTATCCGGCTAAACTGATATGATGTCACTATAGATCGGGTATGTTGCCTCCCTCGTGTAAATAACTGGAGTCGGATATATAGATTATTCTTTAGCTGGTTTTCAGAAAAGTTGAATGCACCCGAAATTCACTCATAAATTATTATTATAGTGTTATAGCTTTTAAATATGCTACCTTCGCCCCAGATCTGCGATTATCACAGTGTGGCATCGTTATTATGAATTGCACCCCCTGTCCTACAAACATCATTCGCTGATCTTATTTATTTCCTCGGTAATTTCTTCCAGCGATGGATTCAAATTATCTGTCATAAATATAATTTCTACCACTTTTTCAGCGTACTCTTCCGGAATACCGCTATTCGAAAATTTTTTACTCAGCCAGGACAGAGGTGTTTTATATACACTGCCATAAATATTCTTACCATCTCTAAAAACATCTACGATTGCTGGTATCAGGTTACTGGGTATCTTTTCATCCATCTGAAATAAAACCTATCTGATAACACAGTTGGACATCAGCATTACTCTCTCAATATTTGTTTTTAAATCTGATAATTGGTCATTCAATGTTCCGCATAAAGTGCTAAAGAGCAAGTGAACCGTGATATTTTAAAGTCAATGTCTCACTGTTGAGATTAATTTATCTTATGTTCTTAACCATTAGTAAGAGCGAATGTCACAAGGAATATAATAGATGATAACAGAGTTCAAGTTTGCATTGCTAAACTC
Organism: Opitutales bacterium; assembly: GCA_965219535.1. Lineage (GTDB taxonomy): Bacteria > Verrucomicrobiota > Verrucomicrobiia > Opitutales > PNEW01 > PNEW01. The sequence continues at coordinate 138,006 of CBDCNV010000001.1, forward strand.
TCATGGAATAAACGTAACCTCCGCTAAAACCGACAGGGCAATACCATAGGGGAACAATGACGATCCTCCCCCACCTATCCCAATTTGGAAGAGCAGATGACTTTTAAACCGCGGATTGGTCGCAAATGCGATATGACGTTAACTTCAATCGGTTAGTGATAGAAGAAAGTTCCTTTGACCACGTTATATCCCGAATGAGGTCGTAAACTGTGCTTAAGGAAAATCACTTACTCGATCGTCACTTCTTCAGTCAGCACTGTTACCTCTGCATCATCCTCGTTGATGAAGATTGCGGGCGCTTACGCGCGTGTTATGTTTTAAGTTTTAGGTGTTAAGCAATTTTATCTAAAACCTAACACTTAACACCTAAAACTGATCGTTAGATCATTCAATCGTGATCTCATCAGTCGCCACGTTGACGTCATCACCGTCTTCGTTGGCAAAAGTGGCAATTATGCTTTGTGTTGGCTGAAGTTCCCCATCCGACTTAACATTGTTCTGAGAAGTTAACATTTCAAATCCAGGGTTTGAAGACTCACCCTGGGCAATAACAATAGAGGCACCATTACTCTGCAGAAGATCACCTCCAGTAATTCTTAAGCCGGGGATTGGCGCATCCACCGTGAAAGAATTATCTCCAAACAATAGATGTGGTACCGCATCACCACGGGCATTGATATCTCCAATCAATACGCGAACAGAAATTGAAACTCCCGGTGCTTTTAAACCCACGTCACCTGAGGATGCACTAAAGTGTGTATTCGCGCAGAGAATTCCCCCAAATTCTGATGAATTAGTAATTTCTAATAGCGCTATGTCCGCTATCGCGTCGTAAGTCTCACCACCGGGGAACAAAGCTTGATTTATTGCATTAGCTCTACCCACGGTAAATATACTCAAGAAAGTACTAGCGTCAGCCTCCTCTACTTTAATTCTGGCACTCCCCTTTACATAATTGATATCCTGATTGTATTTCTTTGGCCGGTTGGGAAGCTCATAAGAACTCGGATCTATAATGATCGTTAGCTTCCCCGCTCCAAAAAATTCTACTTGTACAATATCATCGTCTTCGTCGATAAAAGACACCCTGGATATTTGCTCTGGGTCTGCTATTAATTCAACGCTTGGTCCAGTTAATAATACCTGGTCAATCACATTGCCATTGGGATGCTCTATATTTGACCCGACTTGTGATCCGTTTCCCTGCAATAGAACATTTTCGTCGGAGTCTGGATCATCGGAATCGACAACTCCATCGCCATCTGTGTCTTTCACACGGATATCGCTTATTTCGCTTTCATTCTCGTCTCTATTATCATTGTCATCTATGTTGTCTTCTTTATCGAGTATTTCATCGCTGTCTGAAACCACAAATGCAAACTCCCCGTCCAGCCCAATTAAAGCTGCATATTCGTTATCACCAATGATGAGATTGAAGCGTATAGGATTGGCCGTCTCAGACAGATCGATTCCCCAAGCCTCGACAATAAATTTGAACGACTCATCATCTCGCTCTAATAATTCAAAAAATATCCCGGCACCATTTAATTCTCCTTCAAAAGCGAAATATCCAGGTTCCACCTCCGTAAATGCACCCGCGGGAATCTCAATAACCGAGGTCCCGAATGCAACCCTCACTCCATCATTAATCGGATCAATTCCGTCATTTGTCGCGCCTTGGAGAATTTTACCACTGACCGCGTATCCATCAACAATAGATGGGAAAGATTCATATCTAATCTCCAGGTCATTGATTGTAAATATCGATACTGGAAAATTATCATCCTCATTCTCGTGAACTTCGTCGTCAAATTCATCAAAGTCATGGCCATCTTCTTCAAATTCATTTTCCTCTTCGTGAAAGTACTCCTCGTCCTCCCACGCGAAGTCGCCCTCTTCATCAATGTCGTTGTCTCCTGTAAAGCCATCATCGTTGTCGCTTAACTCAAAATGCAGCTCATCATCTATACGAATCATTGCTTCTCCCTCATCATTGCCTATCCTGATCGCAATTGTTATAGGATTGAGCGTACCTGTCAGATCAACTCCCTCGGCTCTTACTTCAGCTACATAGATTTCATCATCTCGTTCTATTAGTTCAAAAATAATTCCACCACCATTTATTTCTTCCTCAACCACATAATATCCAGGTTCCACCTCTGTAAACGAGCCCGGTGGAAGTTCTATAACAAAGGCACCGACTGATAATCTCAGATCTTCATTAACCGGGTCAATTCCTTCACTTGTTATATTAACTGAAAATTCGCCCCTGAACTCAAAGGCATCATTAACGACAGGGAATGATTCAAAAATAATTACAGCTCTTGTAATTGTGAATTCTTGAAAAAGATCCCCTTTTACAAGCAAGGGAGTTACTAAACACGATAATGTTAATAACAATTGGCGAACAAACAGCGATTCAGCAAATGACTGCCAAAGAACGAAGTTAGTAAGATACCGGCGTGAATTAATTTCAGATTTTTGATTATTTAAAGCTTTCATTTTTTATATATCTCCAGGTAGAAGTATGTTAATTAGCTCTACTATTCTAATCCTTGGCTCTTATAATTTTAAAAATTATAAGAGTACGACACAGTCGTGATTATTGATAAACCCAAGTTAGCAAAACATAGCAGTAAACGAAAAACCAATAATAACGTCTCACTTTTAAAAGACAAAACTAATGGTAATATCAGCTATAGATTTATATTTTTTTAACAGGGTAGTATAATTATAATTTTGATAATTCAAAAAGCAGCTAACCCGATTAATATATTTTGAATCACCGTATAAATTTAACGACTCCACTCTAACGAACTATTTAAGGAATAATAATTAGAACGTTATTTTTATTCTTTATCTAGCATTTCAGAATTTTTAAAATGCTCCAGATATTCACGGGTAGAATTTATAATTCATAATTTCAAATCAGGGTTTGAGTATGTTAACGACGCGTATAAAATAGACTTTAACGTTTGGGATGATCCCTACGGTAAATCTGGAATTATGAGCTTCGGATAACTCCACGATGAATACACCTCCTTTATCTGTTCTCAGTGCGTTCGAGTGTGATTGTGATCCCATACCTTTAGACATTAACGCAAACCGAGTTTTTCGTTGCGGCGAAAGCGTCCTCAAACGAATAGACAGTTATGTGGAATCTGAAGGCACCGCTATTCTGCAGGTTCAAATTTCAAGCGATGAATTTCGTATGCCGCGTCCGATTCAATCTTGTGAAGGCACCTACGTCTACGAGGGATGGACCGCCTTTGAATATCTCGATGGGAAGTTCGAACGTGGTAGATCGGAGGATGTGATTGACCTGTGTATCACCTTTCATGATGCCGTATTCGGCTTCCTTCGACCGGCTTTTCTGGACGATAACGAGAATCCATGGACGATAGCGGATCACGTTGTTTGGGATGAGCAGCCCTATACACCAGATCCGAAGATTGCGTCATCCGTGGAGAAACTACAGTCCATTCTAAGGGCGATAGATCAGCCAAGTCAGTTAATCCATGGAGATTTTTCAGAAAATGTCCTTTTCTCAGAGAATCATCCACCGGTGGTCATCGATTTCTCACCGTATTGGCGACCGGCCGGCTTCGCCCTGGGTATCGTGGTTGCAGATGCATTGGTTTGGGGTGGAGCGGATGATTCGATTTTTGAGAAGATTCCGCCGCTACCTGATTTCGACCAACTGTTGGCTCGAGCAGAACTCCGTCGGATCATCGAACTTGATACAAACGCGAGAATAGGTCTGAACAACAAGCTTGATGAAATTGTCGCCCATCAGCCGACGATCGATCTAATATGTGAAAGGATTCGTCAGACGTCTTCTTGAAAGTGCTATTCGGAACTTTCTGGACGTGGATAGGCTAATAATTCACCTAGGAACATAACAGAACCAACCACGATCACCTGCACTTGTAACCTTAAACGGCGTCGCGTGGCACGCTACCATGATTACTCGACTTTTGCTTCCAGCGTGATGGACGCGGTCCGCTTGGGCTTGGTGAGGGAATTCAGAACCTCGAACTCAAGCTCGATCTTTTCGACCTTATTGCCGGTCCTGACCCGGAGTCGTTCTGTTGAATGTTGCGGAACTACGATAATGTTCGTATGATCGTTAAAGCTGTAATCGCTTTTGTTCCTTAAGTGAAAGTCTGCGTCTGAGAAGTTTGTAAGGTTGACGCTCAGGATTTCCCCGTCTCCGTAGCTGGCGCCATGCAGCGATAGACAAGCTTCGAGTAGAGGACCCAGATGTTCGACCCGCCCTATCAGCATATCTCCGAACCAGACCACGGTGCGTCGCTTAAACATGGCTTCCCTGATAGATTCCATCGTCCTTTCCTCGGCAAAAACCAGGGTCACCGGGCGGTGGCCGCCCTTGTGTGGCTCGTAATCCCAGTCGATCAGGCCGTGAATGTCGGACGTGCCGACGAGTGTCAGATCGTATTTAAGCGCGATCTGAAATGACTCCTCTGAATAACTGCCCCCATTTGCTATTTCGATCCCATGAAGCAGCTCCGCTTTCGCGTTCTTTCTATGAAAGTCGGGCATGATGGTTATCCCGTTCGGAAAATGGGGGCTCCACCAGCTGTGGTTCCAGAATACGAAAGCACCTTGTGCGTTGGCGGCTTCGACTGCTTCCTGGGCAGGCCACTCATGCGCCTTGGCGCTGAAAGTTTTTGGATCCTGCTGTTCGTTTGGATCCGGAACGCTGACTAACGCGTTCGCATCCTCAATAAAGATAGCGTTCATATGGCTCGCTGGCGCCCTGCGTGTGATCTCCACTCCGGGTACGACAATAAGATCGGATTTCTCCGCCGCACTGACGGCATCTTCAAAAGATCGATTGCGGTCAGGATGAGGAATGTCTTCGAGGTGCGGCTGGTATTCCAGATGCTCGGTGATAGCCATCGCATCCAGTCCGTCTCGCAGAGCTTCAGCCACCCGTATGCGGGGCCAGACATGACCGTCGGAGAAGACCGAGTGCGTATGAGGATCAAAAATAATTGTCAAGTACTGGGACGTGTCGGGAAAAGTGATCCTTCGGGCTTCGTCCTCGGGCGGGATACTCGCGCGACCGTGCCCGAATAACACGCTCGTCACCGTCATTGAGAATATTAGAAATATGATCGCTGTTTTCATAGTCGTCTCCTAACTGGGTTCAGATTATTTGTTTGATGTCAGGGCGATCGCGGGCTTATGAAATCAGCAACAGGCCTAAACCGCCAGGATATCGCGCTGGCGTGCCAGACGGTTGTCGCGATCTTTGGCGAAATGTTTAATCCCGGTAAAGATCGAATCGGCATCCAGATGGGCCTCGGCGATCACATCTGCTTCGGTGCCACCAGTAAGCCACTGGTTGTCCCAGTCCGAGGTCAGCGAATATTCGTCCGTTAACGGCCCGACGTCACGCACCGGCCACATCCGTCGCGTTCCTGTGCTCACCACCATCATGTCGTATCGCGCTTCAGGCGGAAACACTGCGCTGCGGTAGTCACTGGATTGCAAATCGAAAAGTTCCTCACTTATGGCAGCAATGATTTTCAAGTTGAGCCCTTCGTTCTCCAGGCGCTGCAAAACGCTAACAAGGTTAACTGTGGAGTTTGACCCCTGCACGACCACATAGCCGTGTTTGGGTTTGCCCTGATCAAAATCACGAATGACATAGAACCCTTTAGCTGCGGCTTTGAGATCAGGATGGGCAAATGTGCTGCGATCCGCCACCGGAAAATCAGGACGTGCCACTTCGATAATAATTATGTTAACCTTGGGATCTCTTGCAGCGACTTCTGCAGCAGCGAAATAGCCGGGTGCAACATCGTTGTAATCCCAGAAACTGAGATGAATCGTTTGACCGCGCGGAAAAAGTTTCCATACCTGGGGCGCAAAAATACCAAAATGAGTACGGGCATCGGCCGCGGTCTCCGGCCCCGAATGGCCAGCCAGAATATGCAGCACGCCCATCCGGAAACAACTGTCCTGGCTCTGCTGAGCCCAAACCCGGGCAGGCGTGTACATTAGTGGGGTAAAAGAGCCATAAGTACCACTCAAAGCCCAAACCCCGGCGAATTTTTCTGAATCTAGCGACGCGCTCTGACTTATTAGTCCAATGGCGCTCGATACGTTCCCTGCTTCCTGGATAGCCGCTTTGACCCGCGTACCGGCCGGATTGTTGACCGGATTATAATGGCCCCACAAGCTGCCTTTTTCAACGTTAATGGAACCCGAAAGATCAGCCGCAAGGGTAAAAAACCTGTTGTCAGTCACATAATTCATCCATTTTATAATTTCTGAAATACACTGGCGTGTCCCGGCCATTGCTCCCGCCTTCTTGAAAAGGGTGATGTTAACTTCCTTTTCTTCGTCAGATATTGGATTCTTTATAGTAGGCGTTTGCGGTTCGATCGGGAGATTCTTCACCAGAAGGCGGTCATCCAGAAAGGGATCGCGCGTTACGTCCATCTTCAACGGTGGATCGTCCTGGACAGAATCGCCGATTTCCAAAAGACGGCCAGCCAGCCAATCCCCAAGTCCGTTTCGTTCGAGAAGCGACATGACGATGTCGATGTTGGTTTTAAACTGTATTAGACGTTCACGTGTATCAGTCACCACTCCCTCACGAATACCTTCGAATTCTATTCCATAATGCTTCTCAAATGTCTCTGCGAGGGCGACAAAATACTCCGAGTTCATTTTAAATGCATAGGGATGACTTGGGTAGCTGATCACCTGATCTCCGTAGCCAGGAATTTTTCCATCGACGGCGGTGGGCCAATAGCCCTTTACCGTGTTGCCGATCACGATCATCGGGCGGCGGTCGTTTGGATCCCAGTCCTCCATGGTTTTGAGGGCGGCAATAACCTGATCATAATCATTGCCATTCTCCAGAGCAAAGACATTCCATCCATAGGAAGTCCATTGATCCTCAATCTTGTAACGGTCAAACTTTGTATCGACCACGCCACCTATCAGTGTATCATCGATGCCCGCATTATTATAAGAAAGCAGAAGACGCAGGCGTTTGCCTACCTGGGTCGCCATAGCCTGGGTTTTTAACTCCTGGGCATGTCCCTCGGTCATAGCAAATTCACCTTCCAGAGCGAGCACTTTAAGTGAATCGGGGGCACCTAAAATATTCCAGAATGTCGCTTTTCCCGCGGAGGAAGCAATACCAAGGCCCGATGGCCCGCCGTTGACATCGTTAGTCATATCGGTTGATTCAGCATGACCTGCTAAAGAACGGATACCGCGCAATTTTGCTTGTGCAAAGAGTGGATGGTCTTCCAGGCCGTGCTCTTTCAACAAGGTTTTTAGAGGGCCTGCACCGCGTCGAAAGCCCAACGCGTCGATAGGTAAAAAGGTAACTTCCGGTGCAACATGGTAACGCGAATCACCTGTAGCCAAATGCTTGCGCGCCAGGGTCTCGCCCATAATCATCCACAGGGCATAGGCGGTAGGAATGTTGTGCCCACCGGCAAGCATGAATTTGTCGCAAAACGGATGCTTAGGCCTGCGGTAGTCGTAACGTAGACCTCCGAGCTGGGGACCGGCTAAATGGATCGCCACATTGTAAGGCGTGTACGCTAACGGCCCGCCAAAATGGCCCGTCTGAGAATAATTACAAAAAAGCACCATCGTCATACAAGTCATGTAACCGATGTCCTCTAATCGTTCACGATCATAAGCTACTGTTAGTGGCTCAACAGCCGACAATAAAGTGTCCGTATTCATGGTCATCGCAATACCTCGTCAGTTTGGTTTAGATATTAGGTTTTGGTAAATTTGAGATGCTGAGTTATTTCACTAAAGAGTGCCTCTGTCAAAATTGTTGTATCCGCACTTATTGAGATACCGTTTTTCGTACCAATTTTTAAGTGAGTAAGTTACCGGGTGTTAATGGTTTTAGGATTGATGACTATGAGAGATCTTGGCGAAGTGAGGGCATAGCACAACCACGGCCAAGTTCTGAAGGAATCTGACAAACTTTTGTAGGCTTTTAAAGCCTAATAGACTGTGGGGATGTTTATTGTTATAGGTATGACTCCATTGTTCGATTACTATTTGCGCTTCAGCTGTAGCGCCAACTTAATAACTTATGGCGTAGGACGAAAGCGAAAAGAATAGAGGTCCGCGTCTTTGCAAACAAAACGTAAACGGACGGGTTGTCCTGACAGTTTGCCAAGACTGGAAGAATCCAACCAGTTTACCTTGCGCTCGATGGAGTCGCCGAATACAGCGTGACAATCCGCCAAAGTAAATCCTTCTATCGGTTTACCCGATTCATTCTGTATTTCGACCTGAACGCCACCCGCTGCGGAGCTCGAGAAATTGATGACCATCTCGTCGCCATCGAAAACAAGCGGCTTGGTAACCAGTTCACCGCCGCTGAGAGGAGCGTTGACCGAAACGAATCCATCGATGCGCATCGTGTAGCGGCGGAGTTGACTGCTGGTGCCAGTCCAGTAACCTTCGGTTGCATAGAGCGACAACTCGTTCGGAGCGTCTTCATATTTAGATTTTGTTTCGACCAGTTGCCAGGCAATGAACTGGTTACCATAGGCCCAACTGTGCTTTCGCTCGATACCCGGTCGCAGAAACGCATCATCCCATCGTTTGAAAGTATGTCCGTCTCGGCTGGTCATGAACAAGGCTTCGGTGACCGCAGTGCCGAAACGGGGTTCCAACTTATCGTGACCTTCGTAAACAACAAGCTCTGGATCAGAGCCGGCTCGTTGAAGGCGCTCGGATAATTCCGGCAGCGCACGTGTTGAATCCGACCATCCACGGTTGATATAGCGGGTAGGAAAGCCAATGAGAATATGCGGCGCTCGGTAATACGGTTTGATTTGGTTGGTGTATAAATGATCGGGCCGCGCGCCAGGGTATTTTAGACGGATGGGATCGACCCAGTTCACAAAGTCACTCGAGGTCATTGTCATAATATCGCGGCGATCATCCGGCCAGGAACGAAAGTAGAGGCGGTAAAGTCCATTGGCAGAATCCCAAAATGCCAGGTTTTGCGAATCGAAATAAATACTTTTTACGGTTGGTTCAAAGATCTTCATTTCGCTTTCTGAAATGATCTTTTTGTCACTCATTGCTGTCCAATGAATGCCGTCAGCCGACTTGAATACCCTTAATCCTTCAAAATCACCGGACACACGAATAGCTTTGTAACGTGCATCCGGTGGTGCTTCAGGGTTTGTGTCTTTAAACACCGCGGAATGTACGGCGTCGACAGCATTGAGTAAAATCGGACCTAACACCTTCCCGTTAGGACCTTGCATCTCTTTTACGGCAGTACCGTCCAAATCTTCAATAACCGGAGTGACGGGGGGAGCTGTAACAGTGATGATCGAAGTATCACTGTTAATATAAACTCCAGCTTTTGTTGTTATCTGGACCCAGAAGTTTGTGCTCTCATTTAGAGGGCCGGTATTCAAGGTGTTGCTGGTTGCACCTGCGATGGGCTTAGAAGTGTCACCAGGTTTGCCGATATACCATTGATATTTCAGATCGTCACCTTTTACTTCAATGGAAATAACTACCGCGGTACCGGACTGCACTTCCCTGTCAGTCTGGTTGTCGGCCCACATGATATTATTTTTCTTTGATCCGTTGAAATCAATGAGTCCCAGTTCGGGTTTTCGCCAGTGAATACCGTCGTCACTTTCGGCGTAACAGTAGTATAGCGGGTGCGTCCAGTCGAGATTACCTTCGGTGGTAGTATACTGGCTCGCCTTGTAATACAAACGAAAGAGATCGCCATCTTTAAAGATACTGTGATAGTTAGTGGCATTGCCTTCCCAGGGTTCATCATGGACAATTGCCACATCCTGCGGAGTGGGATGGTGTAAAGTCTGCCGGGCCCCGCCGGACAACTCGTCGATCAGATAATCATCGACAAAAAGCTCCCAACGCGAACCAATGTCGATCGGCTCCTGAGAATGGTTGGAAATGTCAGCACAAGCGAGAAGGAGTACTATTGATATTAAAATAAATACTGTTGATAATAATTTCATAGCGGAGAATTTCGGTTACAGATTGTGTATTTGCAATTGTAATGAATAGCATAGATAGATAATGAACTACCTGAGTGCAGCCAACCCTATCAAAACATCAAGAGAGAGCAAAAGAAAACATAGGGATTGTCATCTTTTCCTTTTCATTCACGCGATGCCATGAACTCGGATTATCTGCCAAATTTTCGGATTCTTAGCCGCTCGGGTCGTCAAGCCCCGAAGCACTTCTCTACCCACTCCATCGGTTGGAACGGTTCCCCGAAAAGTGCTTGCATCAACTCGCCCCAAAGTCGTTCTGCGTTGTCGCTGTTGCCCATGAAGACCGCGCCGGTACGGGAATCGGGAAAACCGATAACGAACGATCGTGTGCAAGGTCTTGCGCCCCACTGCCACACAGCGAGCTGGTCGTCGTCGCGATGGATGCCCCAGCCCAAACCCCAATGGATCGTGTCGTTGACCTGGATCTGCGGCGTGAACATCGCGCGATGCAGATCATCCGAAAGTCGAAGCGGATGGTCGCGAGGCTGTGTCAGCACGAAGCGCAGGAAGCGGGCATAATCCAGCGCGCTGCAGTGAAGACTAGCAGCGGCATTCATCTCGGGCAGAGTTGCCTTCGGCTTGGCTTTACCTTCCGCATCGTGCGGATGCGCAACGGACAGGTCCTCGTTCCCTGTCCACACGAACGTAGCACCTTGCATCTCAAGGGGTGTCATCACCTCCCGCGCGATATAGGCGTGCACCGGTTCGTCGACTAGCGCATCCACAACATGCTGCAGGTAAAGGAAGCCTTCGCCCGAATAGGAGAATTGGCGGCCGGGGTCAAAGTGCGTGCGCAGCACGTCTTCACCTCGCATGTTCGGAAATCCCGACGTGTGGCTCAGCACATGGCGGGTGGTGATCGCGTTGACGCGCTCGTCCTCCACGTAGTCGTTGTCGAGATATGCGCAAAGGGGTCGATCAAGGTTCAGAAGTTCCTCTTCGCAGAGCTTCAGGACGGCATACGCGAACACCTGCTTACTGAGCGAAGCCGCTTCGAAGACCGACGTCGATGTCACCGGTTCATTCGTGTCGGTGCACAGCACGCCAAAGCCCTGGTTCCAGGCGATTTCACCGTCTACCACAACGCAAACACAGAGACCGGGCACCGTCTCGCGCGCCATCCACTCGGGGATGGCTTCAGCGAGAGAGTGAAAGTCAATGTTCATCATTCAGATAAGAAATCGCTGTAGATTATACATCAACTGATTAAATTACTACAAAACATAATTAAAACCGAATGCCGTATTTACCGTGAAAGTACCGGTTCGTTTTGCTAAACAAAATCCGCTCTCCTTTATATGCTGAACTCGATATTGAACATAAATTTTAATCTTTAACTAATTTATGAGAATGTTTTGAATGCACCGGTGAGAATTTATAATGGTGTCACAATTCATCATTCATCATTCTTCATTCATCTTTTAATAGCGCCCTCCTAGCTCAATTTGGCAGAGCAGTTGACTCTTAATCAATTGGTTCGGGGTTCGAGTCCCCGGGGGGGTACCATTCGGCTTCGCTCATGGCAGGCAATTCGACTCCGACCTGCTGGCCGTCGCTCATGGCAGGCAATTCGATTCGGCCATCTTGGCCTCATTCATGACAGGTCAATTTTCGAATCGGCTTTGCTTGCTTCACTCATGGCAGGTCATTTATTATTGATTACTTATGCATCCTACCATGACGGAACACGAACACTATCTCTTTGATTTACGTGACTATATTGTTATCCCCAATGCATTGTCCCCAGAGCCGATGCCGATGATCGACAAGGAATGGCTCGCAGAGGAAGAACGAAAGCTGGGCAGCTAAACTCAGCGCAACCTGGAGAAGACGATGAGTAGACTGACCGACGCACATATCGAGGAGCTCGACCGCGAGGGCTTTTTTATCGTCCCGGACTTTATCAGCGGTGACCAACTCACAACCCTGCAGGCGGCACAGCGGCGAGCCCTGCCGACCTACGAGCAGGTCAAGGACGACCCCCCGCAGGACCAGGCCGGCCATAGCCTGCTGAAGTGTTTTCCGTACGAGGAGATCGAGCTCTACCGAGCAACGATGGACGAGGAGAGCATCGCCTTCGCCCGCAAATGGCTCAAGACGGACGACATTCACATGCGGGTGGGCTGCCTGATCGCCCGCTATCCCGGCCACACCAGCGGCGGCACGGGTTTCGACGATTCGGGCTTGCACATCGACAATGGCAACAACTCGCTTTTGCCCAAAAGCGAAGACCGGCGCGAATTCGGTCAGATCGGTTTCTGGGTTCACCTCGAGGAGGTGGAGGAAGACCAGGCGCCGCTGCGGCTAGTCCCCAAGCAGCACGGCAGGGACATGACAAAATGCTTCCCGCTCGTGTGCAAGAGCGGCACCCTGTGCGTCTTCACCAACTACAGCTGGCACAGCGCCAGCGCCTACACCGGCCAAGACGGCCAGCGTTTCACCTGGGGTTATGGCTTCGGCCGCGCCGACCACTACTGGGAGGGCTTCAGGCACTATACCCACCTGGGCAAGGGCGCGGCGGTATTCCAGGAGTTTATCGGTGGCCTGACCGCCGCCCAGCGCCAGCTCTGGCGCTTCCCCCCGGCGGGACACTCCTACTATACGGAACAGACCCTGGCGCTATTGGAAGAACAGTACCCGGGTTGGGACTCGAACGAATACCGCCGGGCGATGCCATAGCCGCCTCTGCCGGCAGGTCATTTTCGCTCTATAGAGCTAGGCAAGTTATTACTTGGCCACGACGACGCGTGGCCCTCCAACATGCACTTGTATCCTGCATCGTGCATCATAATCTCCTCAATCGATAATCCTTACCAAGGGCGAACCTCGACATCATCAAAATCGGTAATACCATACCTGATACGACACCACATTAATTGACTCCATAAACATCCTGTCATGACTGAACACGAACGGTATCTCTTTGATTTACGCGGCTATATTGTTATCCCCGACGCATTAACCCCTGAACAGATTACAGATCTGAACGCTCTTATGGACGAACAGGTTGAAAAAGAATGTGAGCCGGATGAGAGATTGCACCGCTTTGTTCACCTTTTGCACTGGGGACAAGCTTGTCGCAGCCTGATCGACAACCCGGTTATCGTCCCGTATTTAGTCGAGCTGCTGGGCGAACAGTTTCGCCTCGACCATGATTACGCGGAGATAATCAGAACAGGTTCAGGGAATCTCCCGAGAACGTTTCATGGCGGTGCCCATCCCTTCAACCCCGTTATGTATTATAACTATCATTCGGGGAGCATGTATAATGGACTGACTGTCGTCGCTTTTAATTTAAAAGATATACACCCCGGTGACGGTGGATTTGGTTGTGTACCCGGAAGCCATAAAAGCAATCTTTCGTTTCCGGAGGATTGGCGCGATATTAATAAAGCTCCTTCAATTATCGAAAAGATCACGGGGCAGGCAGGGACTGCGATCATTTTCACTGAAGCGCTCACTCACGGGACATTACCCTGGCTCGGGAAAGATGACCGGCGGACAATATTTTATAAATACAGTCCACACACCCTCTCATGGGCAGCACAATATTATGATGCTGATGATTATACCGATTTGACGGAACGGCAACGGGAGATTCTCGAGGCGCCCAATGCACGCTATAAGGAGAGGAAAGAGTTTTACCTGAACTATCCCAATAAAAAGCAATAGCGGCCACGATCAGCCGTCGTCCCGCGGACGCGGGACTATGTCCGACAGGCAAAGGCGTGGCCCTCCAGAAAAGAAATGATGTAAATTCATGCGTTGACTGGTAAATAAATAAGTTTAAGGGAATATATGAGAAATTTCTTTTGAAATCGTTGAACAATTTTTATGGATTAGCGACGGAAGGTGAATGCATGACTGTTCGGCAAAGAAAAAAAACTGAAAAATCTACGTTTTTCGTTGAACTCATCAAGCCCTCCCACTACGACGACGACGGCTATGTTGTTCAGTGGTGGAAATCCTGGGTGCCCTCAAACTCGCTGTCGGTGCTCTATGGGCTGACCCTGGACGTTTCCAAAAGATGTCTACTCGGCGAGGACGTGGGTATCGCGGTTTCGGCCTATGATGAGTATAATACCCGCATCCCGATTAAACAAATTATTCGCCGCTTCAAGAAAAATGGAAACAGTGGTCTGATCTGCCTGGTCGGCGTGCAGAGTAATCAGTTTCCACGCGCGATAGACATAAGCCGGAAGTTCAGGGCAGCAGGAATTCAGGTCGTAATTGGAGGGTTCCACGTCAGCGGGTGCCTTTCGATGTTGCCGGACATGACAAGAGACCTGAAAGAGGCTGTGAACTTGGGCATCACGCTGTTCGCGGGGGAGGTGGAAGGGCGCTTAGATCTACTTCTCGAAGCGGCTTACAAGCGGCAAATGAAACCCATTTATAATTTCCTGAACGATCTACCTAACTTGCAACATGAACCGATACCATATCTGCCTGAACGACATATCCGACGTTATGTCCGGGCAATCGGCTGTTTCGATGCCGGTCGAGGTTGTCCGTTTGCTTGTAGTTTTTGTACAATCATCAATGTGCAGGGTCGGAAGTCGCGATTTCGTGATGCCGACGACATAGAGCAGATTGTCCGCGTCCTCGCCAGTCAAGGCATTGACAGCTTTTTCATCACCGATGACAACTTTGCACGGAACAAAAACTGGGAGCCGATTTTCGATCGACTCGCTCACCTTCGGGAAAAAGAAGGAATCGACATCTACTTTGTGATGCAGGTTGATACCCTGTGCCACAAAATTTCGAACTTCGTGGAAAAGGCCCAGCGAGCCGGCTGTCGGTTCGTTTTTATTGGCTTGGAAAACATAAATCCCCAAAGTCTGAAAATGGCCTTGAAAGGCCATAACCGCATAACGGAGTATCGAACGATGCTACAGGCGTGGCGCAACGTCCGGGTTATTACTTATTGCGGCTATATCCTCGGCTTTCCCGCCGACACCCCTGAGAGCATTGAGCGGGACATCAAGATTATTCAACGGGAACTTTCGGTCGACCTCATTGAGTATTTCATTTTAACCCCGCTGCCCGGTTCACAAGACCACAAGGAACTCTATCTTAAAGGCGTATGGATGGATCCCGATCTTAACAAGTACGATGCCGAGCATGTCACGGTCGCACACCCTCTGATGAGCAAAGAGGAGTGGCAGGGTATATACGACCGAGCCTGGCATCTTTATTATTCCTGGGAACATATCGAAACCTTGATAAAACGTGCTTTCGCGACAGGTATCCGAGTGCCACGGTTAATCTCATTCATCTTCGAGTTTTATGGCAGCTACCGGTTTGAAAAACTGCACCCGCTTCAATGCGGACTGTTCCGGATTAAGGTACGAACCGAAAGACGCTTTGGCTTGCCCCGTGAACCGGCCTATATGTTTTACCCCTTCCGGGTTTGGGAAGTGCTGTCTACCTATATCCCAGCGATATTTTTCTTTTTGAAATTGATGTTCCTTTGGTGGCGAGTTCAGCGCAACCCGATGATAAAGGGATACTCCGATATCGCGATCATGCCGGTGGAAAACGAAGTGGATGAGAACCTGGAACTGTTTAATGTTACCGAGGCCGCACGCAACGTCGTCGCAAAAGAAAAAGCCAGTAAGGAAATAAGACGCAAGGTCCGTGAAGTCGCTTCTGAGGGCAACACCTGAACATGGCTCTCTAAATAGGAAAGACAAAGGGATCTCCTGGAATGGTGTAAGCGGCCACGATCAGCTATCTCCCCGCGGACGCGACGGAGCGCGTCCCTCCATTCTTTTAATCTAATTTTGGCTATCCACAATCTGCAATTGCAAATTGGCTCACCCCGCCCTCGGGTGGACGTCCGTGGTTGAAAGTTCGGTTACCACATTGAAAAGAGGTAAGCCGTCACGGTAATTATTCAGGTTTTTAATAATGATCTCACCCATACGCGCTCCAAAGTTCTTAGCAAAGCCGGCGATATGGGGGGTGGTGATAACATTATCAAGATCCCAGATCGGATTATCCGCCGACATCGGTTCTTCACGAAAGACGTCTAAGCCCGCGCCCGCGAGGTGACCACTTTTTAAGGCATTTATTAAGTCCGGTTCATTAACACAGGTTCCTCGCGCCGCATTGTAGAGATAGGATCCCGGTTTCATCGCATCGAGAAATTGCTTATCGACAAGCCCATCCGTATCCGGTCCACCGACAGTTGCGATAACGACATGGTCCGCCTCACCGAGGGCAGTGTGAAGCTCATCCGTCGTATACAGCTTTTCGACGCAATCAGGCTTTTTTACCCCTTTAAAATCGACACCGATGACTCGCATTTGAATGCCTGCACACACTTGTGCAACTGCGGTCCCTGAATGGCCAACACCGACGACACAAACGGTCGAGCCATTCAATTCGCCATAGCAATTGTTGTCGCTGTCGTAGATGGGGTTGACGAATTGATGGTTTTGTTTTTCCAGAGTATGCTGGGGTATTCTACGACTGAATCCGAGCATCATCGCGAGGGTGTTTTCAGCGATACCGATAGAAAATACACCTCTAGCGTTACAGAGGGAAAAGTTGGGACGTGACTCTAATCCGTACCCGATGAAGGGATCAAACCCGGCACTGCCGATTTGCGCTACACGGACAGGTGTGCCTTCCAGCCAATCTGCTTTCGGATAGCCAATGACAAAGTCAGCGCGCTCGAGGTGCGGGCGATAGTCCGCTTCGGGGGTTTTTTGATTTATTATCGTCAATTCAGCCCAACCGGAAGCGACATCTTTTATCTGATTTAGTTGTTCTTCGTTTTGATAGGTAAATGCGTAGAGGATATTGGCTGCCACGAAGTGTTATAGTTTAAAGTTTATCTCATCTAAGAGTGAAATGTAACCCAATCAACCCGCGCTACGCTGAAGGTTCATCAATGATGGGATTAGTCAGGGTCCCGATCTTCTCAATTTCGATAGAAACCGAATCACCCGCTTTAAGCCAGAGGGGAGGTTTTCTCGCCATCCCGACACCATGAGGCGTACCGGTAAGAATAACCGTTCCGGGCAGCAAGGTGGTACTTCCGCTGAGAAATTCGATTAGCGTGGGAACATCAAAAATCATATCTTCGGTACTCCAATCCTGAACTGTTTCTCCATTGAGAACAGTCTTTATCTTGAGTGTATTGGGATTGGTAATTTCGTCGGTTGTGACAAGGCAGGGCCCCAATGGACCAAAGGTGTCAAATGTTTTACCCCGACACCACTGTCCCCCACCCGCTTTCAACTGCCAATCCCGGGCGCTGACATCATTAGCGCAGGTATAACCCAGGACGTAGTCGAGAGCTTTGTCGCGAGACACATTTTTGCAGGGTTTACCAATAATAACTGCGAGCTCACATTCGTAGTCCACTTCATTACTTTTAAGCTTGGTCGGGAGCTCGATAGGTTCTCCAGGATTGAGAAGGGCGTTTGCTCCCTTGATAAATAGAATAGGATGATCCGGAATTTGCGCGCCCCCCTCCTCGGCATGTTTACGGTAGTTCAAGCCAATACAGAGATAAATTCTCGGTTTAACAGGAGCCAATTGTTTTACGACTTCGACTTTATTCTCGCTTACCATATGCTCACCGAAAATATCGCCACTAATCTCATAATAGGCGTCATCTTTTTGTGCGGCATGGCCGATTATTCCATTTTGGTCCTCGTAGCGGATGATTTTCATATCTTTATAAATTCAAAAGCTGAATAGTTAATCTAATGGGGAAATATTAATTGTCCCATCCCTTTCAGTTGTTAGAGGCGCCATCAAAGAGAGTGTGATTGATTCCCGCAAGTATAAATATGTATTTTGTGGTTTATGGAGTACTTTATGTGAATCGTAGTTCCTGCCGCTATAGTCCCGTCATTCCGGGACGAAGGTTTAATCCTGGCATATTTTATAGATTATAATCTACACATATAAGAAGCGCGCTAGGGACCAACCTTCGCTAAAGCTATGGCTGGCAGGCAGCGCGTTCCACCATAAAAGAATATATTCGCTGATGTAATTAATTGAGAGTATTTTATTTAGACATTCACAATTATCGGTAGATAATCCTTTTATGGCACCGATTATTGATGCGCATATTTACCTGTATCCACCGTCGGTTTTTAATAAGCCACGAGCCTGGGCACAGAAGTGGGGTGAGCCTCACTGGGCAAACTGTGTAGATCCAGAGGGGAAAAAATCCCTGCAGGGCTGGGCCGGCATCGACCAACTCTTGTGCGATATGGATAGTGCAGGAATTGATAAAGTGGTACTACTCGGTTGGTACTGGCAAAACGAAGAAACCTGCGAAGAGCAAAACCGCTGGTATAGCGAGTGGATAAAAAAATATCCCGACAGACTGATCGGATTCGCAAATGTTCACCCCGCTGCAGGAAAGCAGGCATTGGATGAAATTCGTAAATGCGTCGAGCAGGGGCTTGTCGGGCTGGGTGAATTTCACCCCCAGGCGCAAGGATTCGATTTACGCGATCCCGCCTGGCTCAAGGTTGTAGAGTTATCGATAGAATTAAAACTGCCGATTAATATTCATGTCACCGAACCGGTGGGCCATACCTACACGGGTCGTGTTGAGACACCGCTCGCCGATTATACTTGGCTGGCGAAAAAATACCCGGATGCAAAGTTCATTCTCGCTCACTGGGGCGGGCTTTTGCCTTTCTATGAGTTAAATCCAAGGATACGCGAGGTAATGAAAAACGTATATTACGATTGCGCGGCCTCCCCCCTGCTCTACGACCTCAGCATTTATCGCGCGGTCGTCGACATTGTCGGCCCGGAAAAAGTTGTCTGGGCAACTGACTATCCGCTTCTTATTTACCCCGACAAAGATGTTAAACCCTCGTTTGAAAGAGCTCTCCGTGAAATCCGATCATCCGATTTTCGTGACGAGGAACTGGAATTGATACTTGGAGGAAATATTCTTAGGCTGTTAAATGATAATGTGTGAATGCGGAAATGCGTGAATGCGGATACGCGAAAAAGAGCATATGCGGGAATGCGTTTAAGCGAAAACGCGAATAAGCGGGAATGCGATAATAGGTTTCTTAATCATCCATCCTCTCTAAATCCAAACTGGAGGGCCACACGTTTGCCTGCCTGTCGTTCGTAGTACTCCCGCGACTGCGGGTCGGGACGAAGGATGATCGGCCATAGCCCTTCGGGCGACGGCTGATTGTAGCCGCTAATGCAGTTTTAATGGAGCGGGCCGCCTGACTGCCGCCGCAGGACGACGGCTGGTTCACAGCATGCTTCTCAAATTACGATTAATTTAAATGCGGCCACGACAACGCGTGGCCCTCCGGTTGAATATTTTTTCTGGAGGGCCACGCGTTGTCGTGGCCGTAAGAGTGATTTTTTTTGGATGCACCGCGTTCCACCTTTTTGCTTTCTATTCACGTGCGAGTTCGATTTCGACATGGGGGTTTCCGCGCAGGAAGATATGTTTGGTTAAGGAAAGATCGGTGATTGTTATACGTACCTCGAGGTAACTCGGGTCATGGGCTTTAAAAAAGTATTCGTTTTCATCCACCTCGACCAGCTCAAGCAACAGGGGTTCCGTGTTTCCAGCAAAGGTAGATAAAAAGCAAAGCTTAAGATTTTCTGCCTCGGGAATAAATGTCCAATGGTGCACGGAGGCGATGAGGTCGGCACTCCCTTGAACCATACCCTCAGTCGTCTGACGGTAAGTGATATCATAGTTCACCGGTCCAACGGGCGTACGGATGGCTTTTCCCTGCCATGTGCCATTGATCATTATTATAAAATCATCGTGAATACTTATCTTCGGCGCAGTATAATGCTCAAGCATACAGGGATCGACGGCATTCAAGCTATTCGCTCCCAGTGCTATAATAGGCATCGCCAGCAACAGCTTAATTAAAAGCGGGAATCTAAGCTTATTCATATTTAACTTAGAGTGTGTGAGCCATTTTGCTGCACCAATCAGTATGTATAAGCCCTCTTTTTCCAAGCTACTAATGGTGAAATAAGGTATATGACCTGATATTATGACTGATTAAACCAATCTATTGGAAATTATTTTTTGACTTTGAAAAAAAATTGGAAATTATTTCCATTCATGCAAGTTGAAGAAGTCAACGGGTCCCTGGTCAGATTAAAAGCGCTCTATCCCCAATTTACGGGAAAGGAAAAGTTGGTTGCCGACCATGTCCTCACACATGAAGACATTATACATCAAACCATAACCCAGCTGGTAAATGCGAGCGGGGCCAGCTACGGAAGCGTGGACCGATTTTGCAAGAAGATGGGCTACTCGGGTTTTCAGGATTTTAAAATACATTTAGCGGAAGACCTGGCACTGCGTAAAGCGGACCGAGAGAGTGATCGATCCGAGAACTTTTCAGGAAGGACTGCCGCGCGCGCGATCGAAGATATAAAGAACACTTTGCAACTGTCATCAGAAGCGATGATCGAGGAAGCGGCCCAAGCGATCATGTGTGCGCGCTATGTAATGATTGCGGGTTTAAGCAGTTCAGCGGGCACGGCAAGAGGGATTGAATACCGCTTGAATCGCTATGGCATACGCGCGACCTGTATTATAGATAATCACATACAACGCCACCAGGCGGCGACGCTGGGAAAGGAAGATGTGGTATTTTTAATTTCGTTTTCAGGAAGTACAAAAGAAATACTGGCGACGGGCAAAATCGCGAAAGCGTCTAAGGCAACCATAATAAGCTTAAGCAATTATATCGAATCGCCCGTTTCCGAGATCGCGAACATCTCCCTTGTCACGGGAATCGAAAGTGATCCTTTAGAAGCAGAAATCGCTTCAAAGGTCGCCGTTGAATTCGTGATCACCCTGCTTTTCGATAAAATCGCAAGCTTGATGAAAGACTCACGTCAATTCCTCACTAAGACCTTTGAGGCTACAGCGGACAGGCAATTATAACAGCAACCCTTATTAAGCATGCTCCATAAAGCACCACACGAGGGAGGCGCTCGCTCCTATAGTAAACTATCACCCTTAAATTCGGATATAGAGATAGCGCGCCGTGCTAAGCTGGAACCTGTAGAAACAATCGCAATGCGGTCGGGACTTAACGCCGATGAGGTTGAGCCCTATGGCTCGCACAAAGCGAAAATAAATGCTCGGGCCTATAAGCGATTAGAAAAGCATCCGGAGGGAAAATTAATATTGGTAACGGCAATGACGCCGACGCCAGCGGGTGAAGGAAAAACTGTCACCAGTATTGGCCTCTCTCAAGCGATCGAAAAATTGAAACACCGCCAAATGCTGGCATTGCGCGAACCCTCGCTCGGTCCGACTTTTGGACTTAAGGGAGGTGCCGCTGGGGGGGGACATGCCCAGGTTTTGCCGATGGAAGATATCAACATGCATTTTACGGGGGATATGCACGCGGTAACGACAGCCCATAATTTACTGGCCGCCGTTGTCGACAACCATGTATTCCATGGTAACGCGTTGATGATCGATCCCGAAAAAATTGTCTGGCGACGCGTTGTCGATCTATGCGACCGCCAGTTAAGACAGTGCGATATCGGGTTGGGTTCCAAGTTTGACGGATTTCCCCACCGCACAGGTTTTGAAATCACGGCCTCCTCCGAAATTATGGCAACCCTGTCCCTGGCAACGGATCTGAAGGATTTGAAGAGCCGTTTGGAACGGATCGTCGTCGCTTATAATGAAACCGATGAGCCGATTTACGCCGGTCAGCTGAACGTCGTCGGCGCGATGATGGTATTGCTCAAAGACGCGATTAACCCGAACCTCGTCCAGACAACTGAAAATACTCCGGCCCTTATTCACTGTGGGCCATTTGGCAATATCGCTCACGGCTGCAACAGTGTTCGCGCCACTCATCTCGCTTTAAAACTGGCTGATTACGTTGTGACGGAAGCGGGATTTGCCGCGGATTTAGGAGCTGAAAAATTTATTAATATCAAATGCCGGTTGTCCGGACTGAAGCCCACGGTTGCGGTCCTGGTGGCAACTTGCCGCGCGTTGAAAATGCATGGTGGGATGCCCAAAGAACAGATCGACGAAGAAAACCGGAGTGCGCTCGAAGCGGGACTGGCCAATTTGCGCGTCCACATAGAAAACTTAAAAAAATTTCATCTTCCCGTTGTTGTCGCCGTTAACCGATTTCCCAGCGACACACCAGCTGAACTGGACGCGGTTTTTGAATTTTGCGAAGCGATGGAAACTCCCGCCGCGCTATCGGAAGTGACAGCATTGGGCGGGGAAGGAGGATTGGAATTAGCAGAAAAAGTTCTTTCACTCATTGATAACGACGACAATGCGGACTCGCCATTACACACGCTCTATGACGTAAACTTACCGATCAAAGAAAAAATCGAAACGATCGCGCGTGAGATATACCGTGCGGACGGAGTAGACTATCATCCTTTAGCGGAGGAGAATATAAAACGGTTGGAGCGCCAGGGGCTGAATAATTTACCGGTATGCATGGCGAAAACGCAGTTTTCAATTTCCGATGACCCAAAAAAACTGGGCGCACCGACCGATTGGCGTTTAACGGTCCGTGACGTCAAAATAAGTAACGCCGCCGGTTACCTCGTTGCTATTACCGGAAAGATGCTGCTTATGCCGGGAATGCCAAAACATGCGGCGGTAGAAAAAATTGGGATCGACGACGATGGAAATATTTATGGTCTGTCTTAGAAATTCAGGCCTAATCATATTGAATTATAAATACACTACTACGCATCATCTATGCCCTATCGTCTTTTACGCTTCGCGCTGAGCAAAAAATATCCTGAGCCCCGGATGTTTACGGAGCCTGATAAGCTCAAGAAGCACTACGATGTAGTCATCATCGGCGGCGGCGGTCATGGATTAGCGGCAGCTTACTACCTGGCACGCGACTACGGTATTACCAACGTGGCGGTCCTGGAAAAAAACTATATAGGAAGTGGAGGCACCGGGAGAAACACCGCCATTGTCCGTTCAAATTACCTTACTGCGGAAGGTGTAAAATTTTATGATAAGAGCGTTAAACTGTTTCAGGACCTTTCCGCTGAATTCAACCTGAACCTCTTTTACTCTGAACGCGGTCATTTCACCATGGCTCACACCGATTCCGCTCTCCGCACCATGCGTTGGCGCGCAGAAGTCAATAAACACATGGGCGTGGAAAGTATCCTCGTCGACCGTACATTCATTAAGGAAAAAATTCCGGAAATTGATCTCGATTGCAAGCACAACATGCCGATCATGGGCGCACTCTACCACCCTCCGGGCGCAATTGCGCGACATGATGCAGTCGCTTGGGGATATGGCCGTGGGGCAAATATGCGCGGCGCGGAAATTCACCAAAATACGACCGTCACCGGTATTGATGTGAAAAATGATAAAGTCGTGGGTGTGAAAACAAACAAAGGGACGATTGAAACGAATAAAGTTCTCTCCGCGGTCGCAGGGTACACCCCGCACATCACGCAGATGGTCGGGCTGCGCACTCCGATTGTCGTCCACCCCTTACAGGCTTGTGTGACGGAGCCGATGAAACCCTGGCTGAACGCGATAGTCGTCTCCGCGAGTTTTCATCTATACGTCAGTCAATCATCACGCGGTGAGCTGGTAATGGGCGCTTCACTCGATCCTTATGAACTTCACTCCACGCGATCCACGCTCGACTTTGCGGAAGGGCTGTCGGGACATACACTCGAGCTATTTCCCTTTCTCTCAGAGATCAAAGTTCTGCGCCAGTGGGCTGGTCTATCGGATATGACCCCCGATTTTTCACCGATCATGGGGAAGACCCGTGTTGAAGGATTTTATATCGATGCGGGTTGGGGCACTTGGGGTTTTAAAGCGACACCAGCCAGCGGTAAGACCATGGCCTCCACCGTGGCCAATGACCGGGATGACGAAACAATTAAACCCTTTAATCTTTCACGTTTCGGACAATATGAACTGGTAGGCGAAAAAGGCGCCGCCTCAGTCGGTCATTAAAGATGAAAATACTCGAATGCCCGATTAACGGCCCGAGACCGATCCAGGAATTTATCTTTGGAGGCGAGTACCGCCCGATGCCCGATCCGGATAAAGTCTCTGATGAAGTGTGGGCTGACTATGTGTTTAATCGAGCCGGTGAACCAGGAATCAAGCGTGAATGGTGGTATCACCTTTCCAGTGGGACTTGGTTTATCGCGGAACATGATACGGTGAAAGATATTTTTATTAAAACTTACCTGCACCAGGATATGAAGGAAGATGAGTGAACGCTTAGAAAAACGACACGGTGAGTGGATCGATCGCTCAAGACCCATACATTTTCAATTTGAAGGGGAGTCTTACACAGGGTTTTACGGTGATACAATCAGCTCCGCGCTCTGGGCGAATGGAGTACACGTATTGGGGCGCAGCTTTAAATATCATCGCCCGCGCGGAATTTTTGGATTCGCTGATATCGACTGTAACGCGATGGTGGAATCAGATTCCTCAACTAATACGCGCGCTGATCTCACACCCATAGAAGAGAGCATGTCGGTTAGGGCGGTCAATACAATGGGTAATCTTAAAAAAGACCGCTTGCGTTTTCTGGATTACTTCGGGGCGTTTACGCCGGTCGGGTTTTATTACAAGGCATTTCATACACCAAAGCGATTATTTCCTTTTTATGAAAACCAGATCAGAAAATTAGCGGGACTGGGAAAAGTCGACACACAGAAGCCGATGAAAACAGTGATCAAAGACTACGGCTTTTGTGATATTCTGATCATCGGAGCTGGACCTGCCGGCTTGTCCGCAGCCATTGAAGCTGCGGCCTCGGGGGCGAAGGTACTCATCATCGATGAAAATCCTCACCCGGGAGGAACGCTTAACTATCGCTATAAAAATCAAGGTCCGGAAATAGAATTATTAAATCAACTGCTGGAAAAGGTCGATGCGTGTAAAAACATTCAATTACAAACATCAACACTAGCCTCCGGCTATTACGCCGATCACTGGGTCTGTCTGACAAACAAAGAACGCATGACAAAACTGCGCGCGCGAGCAGTGATTGTGGCATCGGGCTGTTACGAACAACCCGCGGTTTTTCATAATAATGATTTACCCGGCGTGATGATGGCCAGTGCCGCACTACGCTTAATAAACCACTACGCGGTTAAACCATTTCGCAATGTCGTCATTCTCGCGGCGAACGCCGATGGATACCGTTGCGCTTTGGATTTTCGCGAGGTGGGAGTCCATGTTGTGTCACTCGTCGATCTCCGTAGTGAAGGTGAACAATCGGAGCTCGACAGACAGGTCAAAGGTTTAGGGGTCACTGTTTACCGCAATCATTACATCTACGAAGCAATCGCCGATCGGATGAAAGATTCAGTTCAAGGTGTCGTGCTACGCGAATTCGATGCCGACATTAACGCAAACCTGGGGGCGGAAATAAAGCTTTCCTGTGATGGTATCGCGATGAGCGTCGGCTGGACTCCAGCGGATGGAATTCTGCGCCAGGGGAATACACGGATGGAATATAATACTAGTCTGGAACAGTTCCTCCCCGTTGAATGCGCGAAGGGGATGTTTGCCGCGGGACGGGTCAACGGCATTTACGCTTTAGAAGATCAACTGGAGGATGGACGCTGCGCAGGATCTGAAGCATCCGCTTTTATCGGACTCACAAAGCCAAGTAAGAGTGAACGACCACAAAGTGAAGAATGTCCCCAAAGCCACCCCCACCCTATTTCAGATCATCCCAAGGGGAAAAACTTTATTGATCTCGATGAGGACGTGCAGCTCAAAGACATCGTTAATTCAATTAAAGAAGGCTATGACAGCGCTGAACTTTTAAAACGTTATTCAACGCTTGGCATGGGACCCAGCCAGGGCAAGCATTCTAATTTGCTCGCCCTGAGAATGATTGCCCGCATGCGCGGTGAGACGATGATGGGAAAACAGATTACTACCGCTCGTCCATTTACCTCACCCATCAGTATGGGACACCTGGCGGGCCGGATATTTACGCCTCAGCGGCGAACCGCACTGCATGATCGCCACGAAGCACTGAGGGCAAAGCTCATGTATGCAGGTAATTGGTTGCGTCCGGAATATTACACGATCGATGGGCTATCCCGCAGTCAATGTATCGAAGCGGAAGTGCAAAACGTGCGCGAACGCATTGGAATTGTCGATCAAGGCACGCTCGGCAAAATAGAAATAAGCGGTCCTGATGTCGTCACTTTATTGGAGCAAGTTTATACCGGACGATTCGCCAAACTGAAAATTGGCATGACACGTTATGGATTAATGTGCGATGAAAGCGGGGTAATCATTGATGACGGGGTCATTTCCCGCCTTGCTGAAGATCGCTACTATATAAGTACGACCAGTTCTGGATCCGACCCGATTTATCAAACATTGCAGCGACTGGTTATTGAATGGGGACTGGAGGTGACTCTTGTCAACGCGACCAGCACTTATTGTGCGATGAATCTGGCGGGGCCTCACGCGCGCAAGGTCCTACAGCCGCTCACAGATGTAAACCTGGATGGGGACGCATTTCCTTATTTAGGCATTCGCGAAGGTAGCGTTGCCGAGGTTCCAGCCAGGTTATCGCGGGTCGGATTTGTCGGTGAACTGGGTTATGAAATCCATTTACCTGCTGATGGCGCGATAGCAGCATGGGACGCGATAATGAAAGCGGGCCAGGATTATGGTATATGTCCCTTCGGGGTGGAAGCGCAGCGGATGCTAAGATTGGAAAAAGGACACATCATTGTAAGCCAGGATACCGACGGGTTGACGCAACCTTTCGAAGCGGGAATGAAATGGGCAGTTAAAATGAATAAACCGTTTTTTATCGGACAAAGAAGCCTAAGCATTATCGAAAAGAAGAAACGCGAACGGGTGCTTGTTGGATTTGCTCTCCCGGAAAATTACCAGTCCCCTGAGCCGAAAGAATGTAATCTCGTCATTAAGAATGGTGAGATGAAAGGACGCATTACGAGTATCGGTTTCAGCCCTACTCTGGGTAGATTAATTGGATTAGCCTATACTGATCCGGAGGACAGTGACGTGGGATCCCTACTGAGAATTAAACTGGATGATGGTTCCACCGTTGAAGCGGATGTCGTAAAAACGCCTTTTTATGATGCAGAAAATTTAAGACAAAAAAATTAGCGAATAATTACCGGAGAGACATTAAATGTATAAAAGACACAGTTCTCTTAAGAACCAATTTGAAAAACAACGACCCGAATGGGGAAAATTTCAAGCGATGGAAGTTCCCTTGCATTTTGATTCCCAACAGTCAGAATCGGCCTCCATGCGTGAATTAGCCATTTGCGATGTAAGTGCTTTACCCAAGCTTGGCGTTAAAGGAAAAGGCGCTGCCGCATGGTTAAGCGGAGAGGGAATTCCCATTCCTAACGGAACTTACGAACGGATGCCTCTCGATAATGGCTCCATGATCATCCGGCTCGCAACGGATGAATTTTTTCTCGAAGACAGCCTGGAAGGTGAAGCGGTCGCCAACCTATCCAGCCGCCTGGGACGGGGGTTGGACGGCGTCTACCGGGTGGAACGCCAGGATACCGGTCTGCTCATCAGTGGAAGGCGCGCGCATGAAGTGCTGGCCCAAACCTGTTCCTATCCTTTTGAGGGTAATGAAGAAAAAGTCGTGATGACTCGAGTGGCCCTGGTCTCCTGTTCCATTCTTCCCCTGATACTAAATGAAGTGCAAACATTTCGCTTATGGTTCAGTTCGACATACGGAATCTACCTTTGGCAATCACTGGCCGAAATTGTAGAGGACCTCGGGGGAAAGACTGTCGGAGTGGCTAATTTAATGTGAGATAATTATTTTGATTAATATTCTAAACATCAATTCTGGTGGACGCGACGGAGCGCGTCCCTCCAAATTTTTGCACAGGTGATGGCACTCTTGGAATCAATCAATTTCAGAATGATGATAAAGCCATTAGATTGTATTATAAATAGCGTTCAGACAAAAATTATTATGGAGGGACGCGCTCCGTCGCGTCCGCTACACATTGATAAGATTTTTTCTCATAACATAGAAATTAAAATATTAAATAGTATAATATATTAACAGGAGTAGAGCTAATGAATGCAGAAGAAGCCAAATCGTTTTTAAAAGAGAACAAGGTTAAATATATTTTGGCGCAGTTTGTGGATATTCATGGTGTAGCGAAAACTAAGGCGGTGCCGGTTGGTCATTTTGATGATATTCTTACCGATGGCGCAGGTTTCGCAGGCTTTGCCGTTTGGGGCATGGGGCAGGAACCGCATGATCCTGATTTCATGGCCGTGGGCGATCCTTCTACATTAACGCTTGTCCCCTGGCAGGAGGGGTTCGCGCGGATGGTTTGTACTGGCATGGTAAATAATGAACCTTGGCACTTTGATACGCGCTATATCCTCTCCCAACAATTAAAACGTTTTGAGGAACGCGGGTGGACATTAAACACCGGGCTGGAACCGGAGTTCATGCTTCTATTAAAAAACGATGACGGTACTGTGAGGCCGGCGGATTCAAGCGATCGACTCGATAAACCCTGCTATGATTATAAAGGATTGTCGAGGAGCCGGGGATTTATCGAAAAGCTTGTCGATTCTCTAATGACGGTCGGCTTTGATGTCTATCAGATCGACCACGAAGATTCGAACGGACAATTTGAAATTAATTTCACTTACACTGACGCGTTGACGACGGCCGATCGCTATATCTTTTTCCGCATGGCGGCGGGAGAAATAGCCCGTGAATTTGGCGTCATCTGTTCGTTCATGCCTAAACCCATGTCAACGCGTACGGGAAGTGGGATGCACACCCATATCTCGATTAGTGACAAAGAGGGAAATCAGTTATTTGAGGACGAGTCGGACAAAAATAATCTCGGCCTCTCTCAACTGGCTTATCATTTCATGGGTGGTCTTTTTGAACACGCTCCCGCGCTTGCCGCGTTAGTCGCGCCATCAGTCAATTCCTATAAACGATTAGTCGTCGGGCGGGCGCTCTCCGGAGCAACCTGGGCACCTGCTTATATTTCCTATGGCGATAATAACCGAACCAGTATGGTTCGCGTGCCACACGGGCGACTGGAACTAAGGCTCAGTGATTCCAGCTGTAATCCTTATCTCTCGACGGCGGCAATTATTGTCGCGGGACTGGACGGGATTGAACGCAAACTCGATCCAGGTGATCCGCATAACATTAATCATTACAACTACTCACTTGAAGAAATTCAGGCGATGGGGATCAAGGTTCTACCCCAGACATTGAAAGATGCACTAGACGCACTCGAAAAAGATACCTTGTTCAGCGAGCAGCTGGGGAGCGATTTCATAAAGGAATTTATAATGGTAAAAGATATGGAATGGGTAGAGTACTCACGCCATGTTTCCGATTGGGAAATCGATCGCTATCTTGAATATTATTAATCTGTTGGAACCCATTACATGTGCGGCATCGTAGGACTTTTTGCCAAAAATTCAGAGATGAGAGCATCTCTGGGCAGCTATGTCGTACCGATGATCGTATGTATGGGTGATCGCGGTCAGGATTCAGCGGGTCTCGCCGTGTTCTCCGAGCAAAATTCAAAAAATAGTCGTCGCATTAATTTATTCTCCAAGGATGATACTTTTCCCTGGGACACATTATCGGAGAAACTATCCCAGGAGTTGAAATGTGATATCAATGCAATTGATAACCACGCCGTGGTCATTGCATCGGAGGACCCACAACCTGTCATCAAATGGCTGAGTGAACATTATTCAGAACTTTTCGTTCTCTCGATTGGACAAGTGATCGACGTTTATAAAGACACCGGTCACCCGCGGGAGATTGCAGATAAATATCGGTTTAACGAATTAAAGGGGACGCACTGTGTGGGCCATACCCGGATGGCAACGGAATCTGCCGTTACGCCCTATCACTCTCATCCCTTTATTGCGGGTGAAGATTTATGTCTCGTGCATAACGGGTCGCTTTCCAATCACCACAATTTACGCCGTATGCTTGAAAAGCGGGGTATTCCTTTTGAGACCGACAATGACACCGAAGCGGTCTGTCGCTACATCCAATGGCGTCTGCAGGAAGGCGATTCAATTGAAGAAGCACTGCAAAAGACCTTCGAGGATGTGGATGGATTTTACACGCTCCTTATCGGCACTGCTGACAGGATAGTTCTTGTCCGCGATGCATTTGCCTGTAAGCCGGCATTAATAGCGGAAACGGACGATTATGTGGCTATCGGTTCAGAATTCAGAACGATGGCGCATCTTCCCGAGATTGAAAACGCACAGTTATACGAGCCCAAACCCGAAAAGATTTACTCATGGAAAGTTTAGATTTAGCCGCTCAAAGCGTGCGAGAGATCAACCAGTTTTTTCACGACCTCAATTCCTCGGACACGCGTGAATGTGAGATTCACCACCCAAACGGCGCACACAATATCGCTGTCGGACTCGATGCTCCGGTCAAGGTCCACATCCGCGGTCATGCCGGTTATTTTATCGCCGGCATGAACAAGCAAGCTGAAGTCACCATTCACGGTAACGTGGGTTGGAGCGTTGGAGAAAATATGATGTCAGGCGTGGTCAGAGTAAATGGATTTGCTTCTGAATGCGCAGGTTCATCCGGGCATGGCGGACACCTGATCATTGACGGCGATGCCTCATCCCGTTGTGGCATTTCGATGAAAGGCTCCTCTATCGTAGTCGGCGGAAATGTAGGCCATATGTCCGCCTTCATGGCTCAGGCCGGGTATTTGCTCATATGCGGGGATGCAGATCACGGATTAGGCGATTCCCTCTATGAAGCGGTCATCTATGTGAGAGGTAAAATCCACGGCCTTGGGGCGGATGCGAGGGAAGAACCGATGGAAGAATCCGATTACACCAAAGTAAATGAACTTTTAGAAATGGCGAAGTTCAACCATGATCCTAAAGAATTTAAACGAATAGCCTCGGCGAAGGCTCTTTATCACTGGTCTCCTAATTCCAAACAGTTTGCTGTCCTATGAATTCCAATCAAAGCCGAGAAGAAAGTTTTTCCTACAACCAGAAGATATTGAATTATATCTATCAGGCAGCCGAAACAGGCGTCTACGATATACGTGGGTTGGGGGCGAAACGTCATTTACCGACATTCGATGATCTCGTTTTTCTCACCGCCTCGATGTCGAGATACCCCTTGGAAGGTTATCGAGAAAAATGTGAAACCAAAACGGTACTGGGAACACGTCATGCAAAGAAGCCGATCAGACTGGATATTCCCATTACCATTGCCGGAATGAGTTTTGGCGCCTTGTCCGCCAATGTTAAGGAAGCCATTGGGCGCGCGGCGACTGCGATGGGAACCTCAACAACTACCGGGGACGGTGGAATGACGCAGGAGGAGCGTCAATCTTCCAAGACCCTCGTTTATCAGGTCTTACCATCAAGATATGGATTTAATCCCGACGATTTGCGCAAGGCCGATGCGATTGAAATCGTGGTTGGTCAAGGGGCTAAACCCGGTGGCGGGGGAATGTTACTCGGATTGAAAGTCGGGGAGAGAGTCGCAGAAATGAGAACCCTGCCCGAGGGAATTGATCAGCGTTCGGCTTGCCGGCATCCCGACTGGACGGGCCCCGATGATCTCGCAATTAAAATTCTTGAGCTGCGCGAAATTACAGACTGGGAAATACCCATCTATGTCAAGATCGGTGCCACACGCGTTAAAGATGACGTCAAACTGGCGGTGAAATCGGGCGCTGATGTCGTCGTCATTGACGGTATGCAGGGGGGGACAGCGGCCACCCAGGAAACATTTATCGAACACGCGGGCATACCCACCTTACCCGCCATTCGCCTCGCGGTTGAGGCACTCCAGGAAATCGATATGTATGGCAAAGTGCAGCTCATACTTTCGGGAGGTATACGCACCGGTGCAGATGCAGCCAAGGCTTTAGCCCTCGGTGCAGATGCTGTTTCTCTAGGACAGGCAGTCCTCATGGCGCTGGGTTGCAACAGCCCTCACTACGTAATCGGAGATGAGAATGTAGACGTCACCAGCGAGTACCAAGCACTGGGTACAAGTCCCGGATATTGTCATCACTGTCACACCGGTCGCTGCCCGGTAGGTGTGACGACACAGCTACCCGACCTTGAGAAACGCATGCAACCGGAATGGGGTGCCCGCCGTTTAACAAATTATCTGCGGACCGTTACGATGGAAATGACGACCCTGGCACGCGCTTGCGGAAACTCCAATGTTCACCATCTCGAACGGGAGGACCTTGTCGCACTCACAATCGAAGCGGCCGCAATGGCTAAATTGCCCCTCGCGGGCACCGATTGGATCCCGGGAGAAGAAAAACTTTGATCACCCACTACCCTTCTATAATCCTACTCAATAATATATTTTTCCAAAAAAAAGATCTTGTGATTCTTATGCATCTTGTGGCTATCTAAAACCTATGGCAGATCAAATCGTTAATAAATTAAATATTGCAGTGACCACGCCGATTCTCCCGGACGGAAATGTTTCGGAAGAACAATTTAAAGCTCATATTAGAAATTTGAGGGAGAAGGGATTTGATGGAGAACCGATCATCGATGGAATTGTAACCGCCGCTTTAAACGGTGAAGCCAAATTCCTCAATCAAAAGCAGCGGGAACAACTGATTCAGTATACGGGAGAATACCGGGAAGAGGATCCCGATATTAACTTAATGGTCGCCACACTCAGAGCTACCGAGGAGGAGCTGGACGAAGACTTCAAGACCCTGGATAGCAAAAATTTTACCGCCCTCGTGATTGCGCCCCCGATGAATGACCCCGATCTCACTGATGAAAAGATGGCAGATATCGTGGAGAAGGGATTTCAAATTACCGGACTGCCCATTTTGTTATACAACACACAACAGGCAATCTTTACCTGCCGATTAAGTACCGTGCAAGCGGCATACAAACGTATCGGAAAGAACCTGCTGGGAATTAAAGACACACAAAACACCGATGTCATGACTCGCGATTATTCCAAACTGGTAAGAAGGGAAGGCAGTAGTGCCGTGCTGCCGATCATTATAGCCCAGGGTATGGATAAGCTCTTGGCCCCGGTGTGGGAAGAACAGAGCGTATTAAGAGATCAGGGGCTTTATAACTATGAACCGACTAATATTTCCGGTTCATCTAATATAAAGGACCTGGCAATTTTAACCGGCTACATGAAACATTATATCAAAAAAGGAAGTTGGGATATAGTTTTCGAAATTCAAAATTGTCTTAATACTGAATTTATGACGCTTCTGTTATGGAATGTTGTCGCCCTGGGAGGAGAACAGGGGACTTGGAAGTCGACGGTTAATTTTGAAATTCCAGACTATCCAATAGCCACGGTTGAAAATCCTCTAAGCCCAATTAAGACCCTCACGCCTGAACAGGTAGCGCAGAAGCACGCAACTTGCCGTTACATTAAAGAACGCATAAAAGCATTTGCGCCGAATTAAAGAGATAAAGCGAAAATGCGTGTATGAGCGAATGAGGCTGGTATTCGTAAACACAATGAATATTCGCCTGGAGTGGAAGATGCTAAATACAGGCTTTGGGTGTTAGGGCTTACACTCAGCGGCCATCCGCATTTTTAATAATAAAGTTGTAAGTAATAAGAGAATTCCCGCTCCGAGGGTGATAATCGAAAAGCTCCATTGGAATCCATTGATTATCAGGACGGGAGCGAGGGTAACAAGTAATACTTCGAGCGGACCAATAGCAAAGTAGGCGATGGCAAAGTCACTGAGAACATTGGCTTTATTTTTTGCGTCGACGATTCGCAAAAGCGCAATGGCTATCGCCATAATTCCCGTGATCCACCCCCAGGTGTATAGAGATTTTTCAAACCAGTATTCCCGAAAAATAATCGGCCCAAGATAACGAAAAAGCGCCCAACAGAAAAGGAT
The DNA here is from genome assembly GCA_965219535.1 of Opitutales bacterium. Classification (GTDB taxonomy): domain Bacteria; phylum Verrucomicrobiota; class Verrucomicrobiia; order Opitutales; family PNEW01; genus PNEW01. Next base: position 172,001 of record CBDCNV010000001.1, read on the forward strand.
CCCGACAATAAAAAGGCCAATCAGAGGAAACGCATATTTAATAAGTACAGGTATTTGAATGGAGGTAATACCAAATACGACAAGTAAATCGGTAAATGATCCGCAAAGACGTAGAGAAATTTTCTGATCAATGTATTGATACCCGCGAAACGTTTTCAATCCCCACTTAAGTAAAATTGCGACTAAGAAGGCTAAAGAAAAAGTTGGAATGCGGTAGCCGCTCATTATATCGAAACTCCATATTCCAATATAATAACCGATCACCGCGGCTGAAGCGATGATCGCGAAATGAAATATTATAGGATCAATCGTGAGGGGGGACACTGTCTCACTCCCCAGTGATTCCCGTTTATTTTCTGGAACCAGGCCGGTGCGCAACTCAACGGGTAAATCTTTAAATGGCGAAATAAAATTAGTGACTCCTTTTTGCGATCCCCACCCGATCCATAGCAGACCACCAACAATTGAACATAAAATTCCAGCGGTAGCGGAAATCATAGCGAGGGATTGCGCCTCATCCCACCCGCGTTCAATAAAAGTACTGCCTATTGCCGCGGCAGTGCCGTGGCCACCCACAAATCCAGCCGCTAATAGGGTTCCAAACCCGGGGTGTAGCTCAGGCCAGATAAAACCTAATACAGCTAAAGCAAAGAGCGTTCCCAGTCCCCACTGACAAAGTACAGCAATGCTAGAGTATGCGCCTATTTCACCTGCCCTCGGGCCACCGGTTTTCAGGATAAAATCTTTAGAAGTGAATGGAAGTGAAGCAAAAATAAACGCGATCAAGATACCGGGGAAATTCACAATGAAATCAGAAAATGGCAGCCACTCAAAACCGTTAGGCCCCAGGATGAGCCCCAAAAATCCCGCGATTATACTCGCGGGTAAAAACAACTTTTGTAGAATGACTATCCTGCTGCGCAGCCATTGTCCAAAGAGAAGAAGAATCGCGACCAAGCCAATGTCGACAAATATACTCCATGCTGTATTATCCACGCCCCTACTTAATAATATTTAATACACCGATGAAATGAAATAATGTGGCAAAATGCTTTTACTCATAAACGATGTGCTACTCAATACATCTCGTTGGATTCCACTCCCATCATACATCTTCACTGACTTTTGAATTTTAGAACTGGGTTAAACTCTCTCCCCCTAATGACCTCACCGACAGTATCAACTCAAGTTCCCCCATCCCTAAACACAGCTGTCATCTTAGCCGCGGGAATAGGCGTGCGCCTGAAAACTGTATATAATGAAGCGCCCAATTGTTTGTTAGAATTGACGGTAAAGCTATTATTCAACCTGACTGAATTCACGGAAGAGGCATTAATAAGTGAGATACTTAAACGCTAAGCTCGGAATTACACTAACCCCGATTTTCTTTGGTTTAGCACTGCTTGTCGTGTTAATTATAGGTTGGGGGTACTACCACTCCAAGGGAAAGCAAAGCCAGAGCGAAGATGAAAAAGTCCGTCTAGTCCTTGCAATTAATGTTAGTCATAGAGAACGGCCATTCTTTGTAGAGACGGTCGATGCATTTATGAAAGAACACCCAAACATTGAGGTGGAAATTCGGAACATAGCCGGGGTCAGGTATTATCAAAAAATACTCATCATGATGGCGGGTAAAGTGGCGCCCGATTTAATGTGGATGGGACAGAGCTTTGCAGAATTTGCTTATAAAGGGGCGTTTCTCGACATCACTGATCGTCTGAAAGATATTCCGACCGATGAGTTTTTACCCCAGGCCCTGAGCTGGTATCGCATGAATGGACGGCAGTACGGGGTGCCCTATGCCATTCATATGCGCATCTTCGCTTATAATAAAAAACTTTTTGATGAAGCCGGTATTCCCTACCCCTCTGATGACTGGGACTTCGATGATTTTTTGGAAATAACTAAAAAATTGACGTTGGATAGGGATGGCGATGGGCAAATAGATCAATATGGGTTCCGTGGCGGTTTACACCGTGCAACGTTTGGCGCGGAAATATTTTCTGATGATGGACAGTTGGCGCTTTGTAATACACCTGAAATGCTTAACTTTTTTCAGACAAGACTGGACTTGGCCTTTAAATATAAAGTTCAACCCACAATGGAACTGAGAAATCAGGAAGGAAGAAATTCATCCATTGAAAGGTATGCCCCTTTTGCCCAGGGAAGATACGCGATAATCGATGCAGGAAATGGGGATCGTGTCGTCATGCTGGAAAAATGTGCCGATATAGACTGGGATTACGTCCTCTGTCCCAAAGTAAAACGGCACGCTCAGTGGTCATCAAGCGCGGCGATAGTTATTTCTGCCGATACGCGACATCCCGATGAATCATGGGAACTTTGTAAAGTATTCATCGGTGATAAATTCCAGAAATCAATGTCCCTTTCCGGAATGCCGACAAATATTAATGCAGCGGAAGAAGTCATTGCCGAACACCGGGGTACGCCCTCAAATCTAAAAGCAGTACTAAAAGCATACGATTTCCTCTACCCTACTCCGCGCGTTCCCAATTTAAAGGAGCTGGAAGCGATATATGTCGATGCGGAAGAAAAAATAATGTTGCGTATGGCGACACCCAGAGACGCGTTGGACGATGCACAAAGAAAGATGACCCTCGCGATCAAGAAATTAAACGAGAGAAACCGATGAAAAAAGAACAAGATATTACAGCGTTCGTTTTTCTCTCACCCAATATATTTGGATTCCTGGTATTTACCCTTTTCCCAGTCCTAGCCGCATTTGCCTTGAGTTTATTTCGCTGGGATATTTTTCACGCTCCTAAATTTATAGATCTTCAAAATTATTTCGATCTTCTGGGCTGGGTTTTTGAGGATAAATCTTTCCAATGGATCGATCCCGACTTTTGGAAATATCTCGGCAATACGGTATTTTATCTATTGGCGATACCCTTAAGCATGGCGGCATCTTTATTCCTTGCGATAACTCTAAATCAAAAACTTCGGTGTCGGATTTTCTTTCGCACCGTGTTCTTTCTTCCCACTATCTCAGCGAGTGTAGGTTTGTTGATTCTTTGGAAGTATCTTTACAACGGTGATTATGGCCTATTCAACTTCCTTTTATCCAAAATCGGTATCGACGGCCCGGGCTGGCTTACCGATTATCACTGGGCGAAACCTTCGATAATGATGATGATGATCTGGGGCAGTATGGGAGGAGTTGCCATGGTCATCTACCTCGCCGGTCTCCAGAACATCCCTCGCGAACTCTATGAAGCCGCGGAACTTGACGGCGCTAACGGCTGGAATCAATTTTGCCATATCACCTGGCCGATGTTGGCCCCGACTACTTTCTTCATTTTCGTTACATCGATAATCGCCGGTTTTCAAAGCGGTTTTGATGCCGCTTATATATTGACTCAAGGAGGACCGGCAGGCGCTACAACGACCCTTGATTATTACATATATAATCACGCTTTTGTCTATTTCAATATGGGTTACGCGGCAACGATCGCGGTTGTTTTATTCTTTATCGTCTTCTGCGTCACAATGATAAATTGGCGATTTGGAGGGAGGAAAGTTCATTATGGGTAAGATTGTAATAACCCGTTCGCGACGACGGCGGATAGGACACGCGATCAGCTATGCTTTTTTAATTACCGTTGGTGTAACGATGATATTTCCTTTTTTCTGGATGCTCATTACTTCGGTAAAGTCCCGCTATGCAGATCCACTGGATTTAAACAAACTGCTCCCGGAAACAGTCTGGCAAATTTCCGCCAGTGATATCCGCAACTGGACAGAACTCTTCAATAAACTCAATCGGGCAGACAGATTGATGGATTCTTCTGCGCTAAAAACACTCTGGACTGCGATGGAACCCAATGAACAACGCAAGATCGGCAGTGTGGTAACGCGAGGAAAATACGGGGAAGAGGATAAAAAAATGTTAGTTACTGGATTGAATCAAATACTGCTCAACGAGGAACTATGGAAAAATGAAGAGGTAGCGGCGGTCCTCAGGCCAGGGGAAAGAGCCGTTATCACCAATAATAGTCCACTGGCAAAAGAAAATAGAATTAAAATAAACCGTATGATTATCGATGCGCTCTTTCCCGAAGAAATACATAAAGCGCACCGCTACCATTGGCGAAATTATCGAACAGTGTTTGTGGAAATTAATTTCTATCGCGCAATATTAAACAGTTTCTTTGTCACTATTATGATTACGGTAGGCCAGGTATTTACCAGTTCACTCGCTGCCTACGCTTTTGCCCGCCTTAATTTTTTTGCTCGCGACCACATTTTTCTCGGGTACCTGGCAACGCTAATGGTTCCCGGCACAGTTACCATGATACCCGTGTTTATTATCTTACGTGAACTCGGGTGGATTAATACCTATTACGCCCTCATCATTCCGCCATTATTCAGCGCTTACGGCACGTTTATGCTTCGCCAGTTCTTTCTGTCCCTACCCCGCGCGGTGGAAGAAGCAGCCATCCTCGACGGGTGTAATGCCTTCAGAGTTTACTGGCATGTTATTTTACCGCTTTCCAAACCGGGTTTATCCGCTTTGGCCATACTGACCTTTATTGGTTCCTGGCGCAGTTTCATGTGGCCATTGATTGTATCTCACAGCGATAATATGTATACACTGCCCGTTGCCTTATCCCTCTTCCAATCCTTTTACGAAATTGAATGGACGCTTTTGATGGCTGGCTCGATAATTATGATCGCCCCCATGCTCCTTGTATTCATTATCGGTCAGCGCTACTTTATTGAAGGGATTCAGCTGGGCGCAGTGAATGGCTGACAATTCCTTTTTTCGTCCCGACCTGGAGGATAATCGCGCCCACGTTTACACCTATTTATCGATGGCACACCGAGTCGAGCGAGGCACTCAATTTATTTATCAACCCGCACTGATCGTTTCTTGATACTAAAAAGAAAGAGGATAATACCCAATCCTACACTAAGGGCACCGATGATACCAAAGGTGGCGGCAATGCCATAACGGGATGTAAACGGTTGAGCGATAATCGGCGAAAAAAACATTCCAATATAAGTGCAGGTCGCCAAACCACCTATTGCTCGACCGCGATATTGGAAGGGAGTCACCGTATTTACCCAAAGATTGGCATTAGGCCAGAACCAACCTAAGCCCAGGGATGTGATGATGAGCCCGAATAATGTAACTTTAATTCCCGCTGAAAAAAATAATACTATAAAGCCCAACCCGAGAAATAAAAATGAACTGTATGCAATTTCTAAAAAGGTTAAGTGGGTTTTTATTTTTCCATAAGTCAAAGAAATAAATGCGGACAACAAATTCATTCCCGCGAGAATAAGACCAATGTGAGTACTGCTGGTATACGATAAACCCTGCAAAAAAAAGGGCATCAGAACGGGGACAAGATAAAAGAATGAAATATGAATGAAGATAAGGGTATAGATTGATGCGATGATCAAATAGGGGAGTTTCCCCTCCTCAAGTTTCGCCGCTTGAGCCTCTTGTTTTTTTATACGTTGCGGCTCTGAAATAAAAAAAATACAGGCAGGCAATATAATGACCGCAATTGCGTAGGCGATAAATGTAGCCCGCCAATGTATATCCCCCAGGACCCCTCCTAAACTCAGAAAGACAACTGCTCCAAAGCCCATGAAGGACGTCTGTAACCCCATCATCCTCTGCCTTTCTTCCCTTTCGTAATAATCTGCAGTTAAGGCAATACAGGTGGTTAGGATGCCGCCAATTGATATTCCCAGCAGTGCACGCCCGATAATCAGGGTAAAAAGCGAGTTGAGATATAAACCAGAAGTACCCGCTATGGCAAAGAGGATGAGCGAAGATAGGAGTATTAACTTTCGTCCTAATCGGTCGACGACATACCCGGCAAGCGGAGCCGTGATCGCGGTGAATAAAAATGGGGTAGTGAGAAAAAGCCGTACTAACAATTCAGCATTTGGTACTCCTTGAAAATAGTCGGAGACTTTCGGCATCGCTGCAACTACCGTGGTACCCGACATCACGGTCATGCTGCTTGTCATTAACAAGGTAGCCAGGCGTAAGGAATCTTTCTTCACTTTTGGGGTAATCGATCTGTCATAGATACACTATCTATTGATTCGCTGGGAATTTTACACGCAGATTCTGCATAAGAGGGAATGGGAAGCCAGAAGTGTGAATACCGCGCTTTCATTATAACGAGGAATGTTTGTTCTTAGCCAAAGTATGCTGAACTGCTAAATTTCAGCGTGTTTTCGTAAAAACCCCGTAAAAAGCTTGTTTTCAACAATTAATAGGGCTTATTACCTAGACATATTATAATGCATACCCTAATATTCTATCACAATAACATTACCAATAGTTATGAAGAGCACGACCATCATAAGTAAAACTATCAATATTGGTCGTGACCACGAAAACTGGTCCACTAGAAAAGTTAGTCTGGGACACCTAGAAAGGACTCAGACAATGAAAGGCAAAAGATATACAACCGAAGAGAAGATACGGATGCTGCGGCAGGCAGACAAAGGGAAAACGATCCTGGAAGTATGCCGCGAGAACAACATAAGCGAACAGACCTTCCACCGCTGGAAACGTGAACTTGGGATGATTGATGTCAACCAGGCCAAGCGGATGAAGGAACTCTTTGAAGGAGAACGCGCGGTTAAAGCGGATGCTGGCGGACAAGCTGCTGGGGATAGAGATTGTGCAGGAGACGCTCGAAAAAAAACTGTAAGCCCTGGGCACAAGCGGCAAGTGGCAGAGAGACTTGTGGCCCGGGGCCAGTGTTCGATACGTGGAGCGTGCCGATACTTTCACCTGCACCGCTCCACCTATGCGTATCGGGCGAAGTATCCTGATGCCTGGCTAACGAAACTGAAGGCGGCAGTAAGGCGGTTATCACGGCAATACGCGAGGTGGGGCTATCCGAAGATCACGAAGCTGTTGAAGGACGAAGGCTGGCAGGTGGGTAAACGGCTCGTGCAAGGTCTGCGACGTGAACTGGGCCTGGCGATTCCCCCACGCAAGCCAAGACGCCGGCGCAGGGGTGTCTCCACCGGGCTGCCGACGAAGGCCGAACATCCCGACCATGTTTGGACCTGGGACTTTATCCACGATAAGACGGTCCGCGGTGGGAATCTCAAAATGCTCACCGTCCTTGACGAGTACACCCGCGAGTGCCGGGTGATCCATGTCGATCGCCATATCAATGCACAGAAGGTGCGCGGGGTCATGCAAAAACTGCTCGACCCTCATGGGCCGCCAAAATATATTCGCAGCGATAACGGTTCCGAGTTTATTGAAAAGGAATTGCGAACTTGGCTAACTGCGATGAAAATCAATACCCTCTATATCGAACCAGGAAGCCCTTGGCAGAACGGATACATCGAATCGTTCCATGCCCGTTTTCGCGAGGAGTGTCTAAATCGTGAACAGCTGTGGACTTTGACCGAAGCCCGCGTGGTGATCGAAGATTGGCGCTGGCTTTACAATCATGTTCGACCCCACCGCAGCCTCGGCAATATTACTCCACAACGTTTCGCTCAAAACCTCAATACCGAAGGCTCGGGCTCCATTCGGGCTACGCCCTCATTGCGCCCAAGCCTTGACTTCCTCTACCAACTTAACTTCAACATTAACCTCTCCAGACTAACTCTCTCAGTGGACCAGTTTGTGTAACCCGACCAATATCACAACGCCCAACCATCTTCATCTTGAAATCGTTCGCGCTGCTGCCGAGGCCGGAAAGCATGTTTATTGTGAAAAGCCAGTCGGAATGAGCACGAGGGAAACCGCTGAAATCGAATTACTTGCCCGTGAGGCCGGTATCCTCTCCCTCGTCGGGTTTAACTACCGCTGGGCACCGCTTGTTCAGTATGCCCATCAATTGATAAATGAGGGAAAATTGGGTGAGTTGACACATTATCGCGGTCGATTTTTAGTCGGCTACGCGAGCAATCCCGAGGGTGGGCTCTCCTGGAGATTTATAAAGGAGCTGGCTGGCTTGGGGGCACTGGGTGATTTAATGTCGCATGTCACCAATATGGCGCATTTTCTTGCCGGACCGATCAAAGAGGTCATTGGCAACGAGAAAACGTTCATCCCCCAACGGCCGATTGTGAAAGAAGGGGAGACGCATTTTACTGCGCGCGGCGGCAGTGAGAAAGGCGATGTCACGAACGAAGATTACGCCGGCGCGCTCGTAAAATTTTCCAATGGCGCTCAGGGTTCTTTCGAAGTGTGCCGGATAATTAGCGGCATGAAATGCCAGATGGCTTTTGAAGTGCATGGGACAAAAGGCGCCATTAACTGGAATTTCGAGAAGATGAATGAGATGAATGTCTTTCTACCCGACGAGAAAAATAACCACGATGGCTTCGTAACTCTCTATACTGGATCCGAGCACCCCTATCACGCCAATTTTAATCCTGGTCCAGCCAACAGTTTGAGCTACGAAGATCTTAAGATAATTGAGTCCTATAATTTTCTTCGCTCTATCCATGAAAATAAGCAGGCCGAACCCGGCTTTAGTGCCGCATTGAAAGTTGCTGAAGTGCATGACGCCATCATTCGCTCCTGGGATTCAAAACAATGGGAAGCAGTGAGGCCGATTATTATAAACTAATATAATTCCAAATTCACCGCAAAGAACGCCAAGTTAATGAATATAATATCAATTTCTATTTTTTATTCAAAACTCTCGGCGAACTCAGCGCCTCATCGGTTACTATTATGACATGAGTGAATCTAAAAAGATGAAAGGGCAACGAGTGCTGGTAACTGGATCGGGCACCGGAATCGGCCGGGGGGTCGCATTAGAATTCGCTAAAGCGGGCGCCGCCGTTGTGCTGCATTACGCCCATAGCGAAGAGGGATGTATCAGCGCGGTTGAAGAAATACAGAGTGAGGGGGGAAAAGCGGAAGCATTCAAAGCCGATCTCGGAAACATTGATGCCTGTCGGGATCTTGCATCAAAGGCTGCTGATTTTCTCGGCGGGATCGATGTGCTCGTGAATAATTCAGGTATTACAATGAACAAACCTTTTCTCGAGGTAACGCCGGAACAGTTCGATACGCTCTACAATGTAAATATAAGGGGAATGTTTTTTCTCACTCAATTTACCGCACCTCACATGATTGATCGTGGCAAGGGCGCGGTCATCAATTTAACCTCGGTACACACTTATGCCGGTATGAGCGAACATACGGTTTACGCTGGAACTAAAGGGGCGATCGTCGCTTTCACGCGCGTCCTTGCATTGGAACTTTCGCATAAAGGGATAAGAGTTAATGCTATCGCCCCGGGTTGGATCCTCGTCGAAAATCACCTTAAAGTACTGGATGATTTTGATCGTGATGCCGCTGCCGCCAGCATCCCCGCGGGCATTATTGGAGCACCGACTGACATCGGTAAACTGGCCCTTTTCCTCGCCTCCGACGACGCGCGTTACATCGTCGGTCAGACTTTTGTTATCGATGGGGGACAATTATCCATCATGCCCTTGACCGGTGATTTTCGAGAAGAACGAAAAGAGCAATGGGGGCAAGGTTACGTCCCCGGGCTCGAGAAGTGATAATAGTGTTCAAAACTTAAGAATCGTATATTAAGGTGGAACGCGCTGTCTCTAGCGCGTTTAATTTTATGTATTTTATTACAGTAGCGCGCTGGGGAACAGCCGTCGCCAAGGCTATGGCGGTCAGGCAGCACGTTCCACCTCTACTTTATCAACTACATCTTATTTAACTCTCGATCGGATTCGAGAAAACCCCATCCGTCGAGAAACTTTATCCAGCGTGCACGCTTCGTATTACCTTCCGGGTTGGACAACCAGCTTTCGGGGTACTGCGGTCCGGGAAATTTTAGCGCTTTTCTCGTGTGGCGACTGGATTCGAGCATACTCTTTTCTGCTTCTACCTCTCCGGGCGTATGAGGATTTTTATGCCAATTTACACTGCACATACGCCGGTCCTTTGACCCGCCCCAGGTCGCATGCCAGAGACGAAAGTCAAAGGTCACCACATCACCCGGTTCAGTTTTACACACGTGCGCAGGTATGTCCTTAGTTTCTAGTCCAGCCTTCTTCAGATAAGAATCCCCTTCACCAATGTTGGCCCCTTTCATTCCCATATTTATTAGTTTATCGTGATACGGGTTCCGATGCGAACCGGGAATGACCCGGAGTGCGCCCGTGTTGCCATCGAGTGGTTGCAGGTAAAGAGCAAATTTTATTCCCCACATATTCATATTCGAGATGTCGGGATGCCACTCCGTGCGATCACCGGAAAAGTGGTTCCCATTAGAAAATACAGCAATTGCGTCTTCACCCAGCAACTGTTCCGCAGCACAGGAGATGCGGGGATCTTCAGGCAATGCTGCCAGGGTAGGGGTCTCCTCACTGAGGTTAGACCAGTTGTACTGCCCGCGAACACCCACGGATTCCGCATGATGCTGCCTCGCGATATTTAACCCTCTTTCAAATTCCTCATTCATGATCTCAATTTCATTGAGGGCAAACACCTTGCGGCGAAGGATAAAGCCGAAGGTTTTGAAATGTTCAATCTGGCTATCGGTTAAGCGATATTTATCTTGAATCATATTAATACTGTAACCCTTTTTTCATCACCGTCAATAGGGCTGATGATGATGAATAGCGATCTTGTGTTAAATTCTCTGGGCTAAAATCTTAAGCTGTGAAATCTTATTTCCCTTGTAATCTAAAGCTGGTGATCGAAAGGATAGAGCCAAAGATGATGATAAAGCAGCCGGCTATCGCAAAGGTAAAAGATATGCCAAAATGTGTGGTGAGAGGATGAGAAACGAGCGGTGCAATAAACATCCCGAGAAAAAAGGAAGTCATTAAACCGCCGACGGCTCTTCCACGATAGGCCAAAGGGGCAACCATATTTATCCAGACATTGACATTAGGCATAAATAATCCAAAACCCAGAGCGGAAAAAAATACCGCGCCCATCGCAACGGTAAAATTGGTCGAAAAATAAAGAATGCAGCACCCAATCCCGATTACAATAGTACCGATAAGTGTAATCGTGCTAAAATTTAAGTACCTGCTCACAGTGCTATAGCGCAGGGAAACTAAAGCGGATATGCATGTCGATATCGCCATAACCAATCCCACTATCGTGCTTCTCGTGACTCCCAATTCCACGGAATAGAGGGGAAAGAGCACGCCCACCATGTAGTATGTACCCATCGTTATTAAAGTGATCGAGTAAATCAGACCGACGATTAAAAAGGGAAATTTTTCATCTCCTCTCTCCTCATTGATTGCTCCATCATTTGGTCTGTGCTCGGGTTCGGTGAGAAAAAAGTGTCCGACAAAAAGAGCAAAAAACGCAATCGTGAAGAGGTAAAATGGCCCCCGCCAATTGATGTCTCCCAGTATTCCACTGGTCGTCAAATAAAACATGGATCCGAACTGAATGAAGAAGGCCTGGAACCCCATGGCTTTTTTTCGTTTTTCACCCGGGTAATAATCGGCAATAAGTGTCATGCAAGGTGTAGTCACACCAGCCAGGGCGAACCCGAGCAAGGCTCTACCCATGATAAGAGAAAGCAATGATTCAGCATAGCATCCTGTAGTGCCGGAAATTCCGAATACAAAAAGAGAAAAAAGGAGAATGCGCTTGCGCCCGTAGCGGTCGACAATGAAACCGGCAAAAGGAGCACACACGGAAGTAAAAATAAAGGGAATAGCTAAAAAGAGCCGGATTAAAAATTCCGCGTTGGGTTCTCCCGCAAAATGGGCTTGAATTTTAGGCAATGACGGCATCACCGTTGCCCCCATCATCGCTGGCATGGTGCTCGCAATTAATAATGTTCCCAGGCGTAATTGTTCTTTATTCATGAACAATGCGATTTAACTTAAATTATTAATACAATTAAGCTATGAAATAATGCATAGGCTCAGGTAATTCGCAGCTGCGAGGGTCAACCCCTTGATGAAAATAGATAAATAAGAATTCCAACCGATGTAACAATGGATGATTTCGATTCAAGCTACGACACGCCTTTAAAATGTGACTACAATAATTCATTCTTGCTCTGGTCAATCACGGCGAAGGACCATACGCCACGATCCGCACTTCAAGCCAGTTCCAAAATACGTGGTAGAGATGAAGCCTTCAGGGAATACTTTTTGGGTTCTTCCTGCGCGGGAGAACAAATGTATGTTGAGAAAAATCTGATCCAACTACCGACTGCGGAAGTAAATAAGATATTCTCGCTCAACGATGAGCATATGTTGATTAAGTATTTTGCTGAGCCGCCCGGAATAATACAGGTCGCTCATCGATTGGGTGAAAAGATGCCAACCCACGACGGGACAGGTGCGGTGGTGACTAAATTTGAATACGGCATGCGGTATTTTACCGAGGTGTTAGAAATGACAACCTATGAAGAAGTCTATCATGCGGTAATAAATAATAAACCTATTCTCGGGAGAACGCGTTATATCGATCATCGAAACGATGATCATATCGAGGTTGTATCCGAATACCCGGTATCGGTAATCAACGTGCGACATGAGCATAAAATGTGGCAGGTGGATACGGATCCAGTAATACTTCCCGATTTTATGATTAAAGAAAAGCTGGAGGTCTCAGTATTCCGGCAAGCCTTCCTCGTTTATAATCGATGGGATTACGCCGAATATGTTATGCAATTACCGGTCATTCACAAGGGGGCAAGCCACCCCACTGTACACTACACGGATCCCAAGCCATTGGAGGTAAGAAATCAATTGTTTGCCGTTAATGCTATTTGATGCAATTTTAATTAAGCACAGCTCCATTCCAAAAGTTTAATCCTACCGCGGATGACACAGATCACGCAGATAATTTATTACCGTTGAGAAAAAGTGTGCTGGGACAGCCCGCTCCACCTATAATCTTTGAATAATGCAATAAAGGTGGAACGCGGTGTCCCTACCGCGTTTTTTATAAGATTGAAGTATTTAAAAATACTGGAATTACCCTTACCCTTAATACTCCAAAGTCCAAGGCCATAACTCTGGTTTTGTGCATAATCCTTTCACAACTGGATTATGACGAATATAGGTGCTTTTTAATTCAAGTTCTTTGTCATTTCTAATGCGGTGATCAAAATAGTTTTCCTGCCATTTTATATAATTATTACGATGGTGATATTTCTTCCAAATACCTATCAAATCGCTCATGTTCTTCTCTGGATTGAAAGACAATAAGGCATGAAGATGATCGGGCATTAACACGAAGAGTCGACAATACCAATTACCCTTTTCCTCATAGTAGATAACTGAATCGAGTATTTGAATACCGAGAGAATAATCAGTCAAGGGAGGCTTATTTTTCTGATGACAGCGAATGCGAATATGAAAGACTGAACCAGATCTAACCCAAGATGGTGTCTCATGATAAAGTCGTCTCGGATACCGCTTCACTCTATTCAGTGAAAGCGGAATTGTAAGACAAATATTAAGTTAACAATATTAATTGTTGTAAGAAGCGCGCTAGGGACAGCCCGCTCCACCTATCATCGTTGTATAATGCAATAAAGGTGGAACGCGGCCTGCGACGAGCTCAGTCGAATCGTGTCCCTACCGCGTTAAAAAGTAGTAATATTAAGAAGCGTGCTAGGATCCACCTTCACCCCGCAGTGGCAAGCCTACGGCGTGACCAGCAGCAGGTTCTGCTACGAGTAGGATAATCTCAATATAACTCTTTTAGTATTACCTACCCTGCATACTCGTAGGCTGGCACTCCGCGCACATTTAAATTATATTTCAGCAGAGAACCCGCGAGGGGCTGTTCTGCAAGGTCTTTATCTTCTAATTTATAGGTAGCCGAGGTTACATAAAGCTCATCGAGATTTTCTCCGCCAAAGGCACATGAAGTAATACTGTTCGCGGGAACTGGAACATTGGCAATCAACTCGCCGGTTTGCGGATTGTAGCGTTTGACACCCCAACCTCCAAAGACCGCGATCCAAAGCATCCCCTCTTCGTCGATCGTCATCCCATCGAAATGACCTTCCCCAGAATTTTCAATCACAACGCGTTCATTTTTTATGTCCCCCGTATCAATATCGTAGTCCCATGCACGCACATTGTCCACAGGAGTGTCGATGTAGTACATCGTTTTATGATCCAAGCTCCAGACGATTCCGTTGGAAATGGAAACGGGCGAAACCTTTTTAGAAATGGAATGATCAGTATCCAAGCAGTAGAGTGCGCCCTTATCTTTTTCCGCAAAAAAATCCATCGTTCCCGCCCAGAATCTACCGGCGGGATCACACTTCCCGTCGTTAAAACGGTTCGCGGGGATAAATCTTTCAGGATCACCGAAGGCAGTTACTTTTTCTGTATCGAGGTTGAGACTGGCAAAGCCATTATGCAGTGCGAGCATCGCCCCTCCGCTGGCGCGCAGAACTATCGTCCCGACAAACTGGCATACATCAATCGTTCGATTTTCTTTGGACTTTGGATCATAGATATAAACATGATTGCTCAGGATATCTACCCAGTAAAGTCTTTGCGTTTTCGCATCCCAAATAGATCCTTCCCCGACAAGCGCTCGCTTCTCAACCACGACTTCCGGTTCCTCTTTATATTCTTTCACTCATTCCCTCCTGTATTTTTATTTTTAAAAAATTTATGTTTTACGATGCTCGAGGTCTGATATTTCACAATGAACATCCGGTCGTTTTAATACTTCCTCACGCAAGGCTGTTCCGAGACCTGGAGAATGCGGAAGCGAAAGCGTCCCGTCCGAGATTGGTATTTCTTCCGTTACAACCTCCTTGTACCAACCATTGTAATACGCTCTCACGGTTTCCATGATCATCGCATTCGGAATGTGCAGCATCATATGAGTCGCTGCCCATAATGCCACCGGCCCTACACAATCGTGACAAGTGACAGGTAAATAGTAAGTATCGGCCAGGGAACAGATTTTACGTGTCTCGGTAATTCCTCCCGTCCACACTAAATCCGGCATAATGATGTCCGCCGCATTTTTTTCCACTAACTCGCGAAAACCGTAGCGGGCGAATATTCTTTCACTAACGCAAAGCGGGATATTCGTATTCGCCTTTAAGCGCGCATAGGCTTCTGCGTTATCGGGAAGAATAATTTCCTCCAGCCACATTACATTATAGGGTTCTAATGCATGCGCGATTTTAGTCGCGACCGTCAGGTCCCAGCGTGAGTGACCTTCGACCGCAATCTCGATTTTATCGCCGACCGTTTTGCGAATATCCTCCACGTGCGAAATGCCCTTTAATAGATCATCATTGCTGAGGAAATGCCCGGTTGGACCAACCCCTTCATTCGCATAGCGTGGTCCATTAGGGTCACGGATCATTACGCCAAATTGATCGAATGGCCATATCTTCATCGCTTTGATCCCGTGTTTTAAAAGATCTTCCGCAAGTTCACCGCTGCGCCCGTCACGCCAGAGATCGTAATCCCGACAATCCCCATAAGTGACACAGGTATTATAAACCTGAATCCGGTCGCGGCTGCGACCACCCAGTAAATTATAAATAGGTTCACCCGTATGCTGGCCGACGATATCCCACAACGCCACATCTACCGCGCTGATCGCACGCGATTCAGCGCCCGCATAGCCAAAAAAATTAACGGTCGAAAACATATTGTTCCAGTGCTTCTCAATGTCACTGGGATCGTTGTCAAGCAGGAGATCGGCGAATACATCGTGGATTACCGCACTCACTGCACGCGGCACATAGAAGGTTTCACCGAGTCCGACGAGTCCGTCATCGGTGTGAACCCTGACCCACATATTATGCGGTTGCTCATCGATCCAGATCGTTTCAATCTTTGTTATTTTCACCTAAAACCTCAAGCTTGTTCACCTTCTTGTTTTAATTCACTTCTCCCCCAGATAGTGATCTCCGTCGGGGCGAGGGGCGATCGTAAAATCACGCTCATCAAATAGCCGAGGACAAAACTAATAATAAAACAAAAGGGGAAGTAATAAATAAAGTGCACATCAGTATCTTTTTGTACCCACAGCGTGGCGGCGACCGCAACCACCGTTCCTACTAACCACCCCTTGAAATTCGCACGACGGGTAAGGATACCCAGAATAAAGAGCACGAGGATGGGCGCGGCAAAAAGCCCCAGAAACCCGCTCGCCGCTTTGAGAATCTGCTCAATCTTCGAAACAAAGCAGGCGACACCTATCGCAAAAGCACCGAGGGTAAAGGTAAGGGTACGAGCCAAATTTACATCGTGGTGTTCAGTCGCAGTTTTTCGTCTCAGTGGTTTAATAAAATCATTAACGATGACCGTAGAGAGCGAGTTAATTCCCGAATCCATACTCGACATCGCCGCGGCAAAAATGGCGGTAATTAATAACCCAGATACACCATTGGGGAGATTATTGATGATGTAAAATGGGAGCACTTTATCCCCTTCAATCGTGGAAAGTATCTGTTCAGGGTTTACCTGATAGTAAGCATACATACCAATTCCCAGAAAGAGGAGAAGGCTGACAATAAACAGATCGTTTAATGAATTTACGAGCGTGGCCTTGGCCATACCTCCAAATGTTTTCGTCGCCATCAGCCTTTGGACCGTAACCTGGTCGGTCCCATAATCCTGCAATACCTGTAAAAAATAGGATATTGCGACCGCCAGCGCACCCATTTCATAAATATTGAGATTAAGATTGAATACATCCAGATGTCCGCTCTCCCTGGCGACTGTCATGATGCCGGAGATACCATCGGGAACATTCATAATTAAAGAAACGGCTACCCAGATAGCACCGCCTACAAGGATAATAAATTGCAGTGCATCCGTCCATAAGACCGCGGACAGCCCCCCCAATACGGTGTAAGACGTAGCGAGTACTCCCATGATAAAAATCGCAAAAAAGAGATTGATCCCGGTCACTACCGATAGCGCCAGGGCCGGAGAATAGATCACTACCCCCAGCCACCCCAAGCGTGCGAGAACAAATAAACCAGATGTAGCGAACCGCGCGTTTCTCCCATAACGCCGGTTAATATATTCATAGGAAGTGGTCACATTTAACCGCCGATAAAAGGGATAAAAGAGAAAAATCATCACCGGCGCTCCTATCACGCTCATGATACCTACGATAATAAGGGAGATATTCTCCTTGTAAGCAGTTCCCGGAATTCCCATGTAAGAGGTCGCACTCGTAAGCGACGCGAACATGCTCATCGCGACGATAAACCAGGGCATCTTGCGTCCCGCAAGGAAGTAGTCCTCGGTTGTTTTCTGTTTGCCAGCAAGCCATAGTCCGATGCCAAATATGGCCGCCAGGTAGATAAAAAAGATCGTATAATTAAGCGCGCCGAAGGCTGAAGTCTCTTCCATGCTGATTATCCAGCTGAAAACACCCGGTTGAATCAATAATATTCTTCCCGGTTATCGTTCTACTGAGTGAACTCTAAGTATCCAGGGACTGAGTTCATGCAACCGACATTTCCCCTGGATTGCTTCGCTTCGTTCGCAATGACAATTAAATGAACATACAGTATGTTTTGAATATCCTCTTTCATTTTACATTCCTATTGTCATTGCGAGGAGCAACGTGACGCGGCAATCCAGGGGGATAGTCATTGTATTTACGAGTACCAGTCTCCGCTCAGGTCATCCAATGCGGATTCATCTCTTTATATAAGATGATATTAAAAAAATGGATATACGTCTGTGGTGCGTCGGCGACTGTTCACTGTTCACTGTTCACTTTCTTCCCTCCCCCATCCACACTCCACTCCATCTCTGAATCGAGGGGATAAATAGGCCGGGGAATATGAACGAAATCATAGTTTTTCATATTGTATGATGTCGACCCCGGACAGTCGGCACGAATGACAGCTTTGGCCACGTGCCCGTAGGTAGGGATAAAACCAACACCTGTTTTCAGGGCCACAATCTTTGCCTCAAAGGGTTCGATTCCCACCTTTCGAAAAATAGAAGGTTGAGGCCCGATGATAATGCGTTCCGTGAGGACCAGTCGGATGTTATCAATACCCAGGCAAACAGTTTTCCCCGCATCGACCGTCGGTGTGGGTGTAAATTTTCCCACATCTTCAATAATCCCATCCGTAACACATAATACCTCTCCTGTCACAGATAAGGGTTCACTGAAACGGGTGTCACGCTTCCCCCCTACATCTAGGGTAAGGGTCGAACCAATGTCATCTTCATTGATATTCTGTACCGCTTCACGATCCGGCAGATGAGAAAGTATCAAGCCCTCCACTTTATGGCGTTGTTCAACTAAGGAATTGAGCAGTGCTGTGGTATCGCCGGGTGCGCCCCCTCCGATCGTGTCCGCTGCATCGGTAATGAGAACGGGACACCCCTCTGCCTGCGCTGCTGCCTCAACGGCGTCATCGGGCGGAAGCATGGGGTCCGGCATTACACCCTCACGCGATTCCCAAACCCGGGTGGCATGATCCCGAACAATTTCAGCGGCCAGGTTTTTATCATTGTCGGTCACGGCAACCGATGCCCAACCGAACTCGGGAACATCCGCCCAACCAAAACTAACACATAATGAACAGGTAATCACCCCTGGTTGCGCCTCATACACTGCCAGTTGATCGAATAACTCTTTAAGCGTCCCTGAATTAGTTCCATCATCAGGCGGTGGCATAATAAGAGGAATTTTTATCATATCCATCACCGGATTGATTTCACCTGCAAGGATGCGCAATAATAAAGACGCCCCTCTTTCTCCTGTTTCCACAACATCGATATGGGGATGCGTGCGATAAGCTACAATTACATCGGTAAGATTCACCATTTTTTGTGTTAATATGGCATGATGATCGAGAGTACAGACCAGGGGAATTTCATCACCTAACTCCTCACGAACAATTTCCAGAAAATACCCTTCCAGATCAGGTATTTCTTTTGACGCCATGGCTCCATGCAGGGCAAATAAGAACCCGTCGAGCTCCCCGGTTTCTCGAAGCATGCGTCGTAAATTATCTTCGAGATAAGAAACAACATCAGCAGTGACATTGCCTCCGGCAAATCCTGACGCACTTATTAAAGGAAAAATCTCAATCTGCTCTTCTGACGATACCAGGACATTAAGGAACCCCGTTATCTCATCGCTTCGATCCGCTTGGTTAAGTAGTTCTTCACCGATAAGAATACCACCAACCGTATTCTGAAATTGTTCCAGTCCTGCATCAAGCGCGGAAAAGGTGTTCGCTTCATGTTCAAATCTGCATATCGCAATGCGCTTTTTTGACATCTCTGTAATCCCTAAGGTGTGTTATAGAAAATTACATTACCTTGATGTTAACTCGGTCGAGCATCGGGAAACGATCGCCATTATCGGAGATGAACATCGCTTTATATTGAAAGAAACGATCCGTTTCCGAAAGTTTAAATTCACCCGATTCTACAACCTGCCAGGGACTTTCTTTCAATTTATCTTTTACCGCTCCGGAACGAATAACAAATTTCAATTGGGTTCCCTCCGGAATATCGGCCGCGTAACTCAGCATGCCCTTCGTTGCTTGTTCATCATAACTGAAGATCGAGGATTTATAGATCTGCCGCCATGAACGATCATAGATATGCCCCATATCCGAGTTATACATCCAATGCGGACCATGTGTCGGAACCGTATCTATATGCGGTT
Organism: Opitutales bacterium; assembly: GCA_965219535.1. Lineage (GTDB taxonomy): Bacteria > Verrucomicrobiota > Verrucomicrobiia > Opitutales > PNEW01 > PNEW01. The sequence goes on from CBDCNV010000001.1 coordinate 191,628, forward strand.
TTGCAAATCGATTGCCGTCATTTAAAAAAATCTTTGATGCCGTATTGTGATTACCGTCTATGGTGTGATTCGCCACTGCCAGGTCGAGCAGACCGTCTTTATTGAAATCGGCCGCTAAGCCATCCGATCCCGAATCGTTAAAAAGATGGGTTCGCCCTCGCTTGCTGTAACCTTCCGCGCTGCCCCAAAAAAGATAACACGGTTGTTCTTCACGCGAGATATCTCCATGATAGAAGGGGAAAAACAGGTCGAGAAATCCATCGCTATCCCAATCGGCAATGACCGGCCCGAGCGGGGTAAAACCGGGAAGCCATTGACTGTTCCATTGCTTAAAACCTTTCTCACCACCCCAAAATATAAGTGATCCTACATCATTGTGAATGTTTACAAAATCTCGATAACAGCAGGCCACAATATCAAGCCAGCCATCGTTATTGAGGTCAGCGGTATCCAAATCTACTACCGAGGGAGCATCTATTTTTATGGACCGATTGACGTCATATCCATCAGCGCTGCCATAAAATATTTTTACCCCTCCGTCCTGATATGAATTTGCTGCAATATCGAGCCAACCATCCTTGTCGTAATCGGCCAGTTGAATGGAGAGCGAACGATAATTACAGGGAATGGTAACACGGCGACTGCGATCAAATCCATCTTTCCCGCCATAATAAATAATGACCTGTGAATCAGTGATTTCTTTACTTTCGGTAAACTGACCCAATACCATATCGAGATACCCGTCTTTATTTATATCAGCGACCGTGCTCGATGCTAAATAAGACTCTGTCAAATTTGTCCTCCCTTCCAGCTCGATACCTGCAGAACTACCCCAGTAGATATTTACTCCTGCATAGGGATCATCACTGGCCTCACCGCCGGCATGCAATTCATCCAATAAAATTACATCGGTGTGCCCATCGGCATTTAAATCTGCGGCGGATGCTTCGTATCCGCTTCTCAACGGTAATTTAAAAAGGCGCTCCGTGCTGAACCCGTGCGGTCCGCCCCAATAGAGGAATGCAGGCACTTCTTCTTTTACTGATCCCCCAACACTATTGCTGAATATCAGGGACGATGGGCTCCCCTCGGTGTGAGGAACACTTAATACGCCATACGTTCCTTCGGTGGATATTCTGTTGTCCCCTAATTCAAATTCCCTGTCCCCTTTACCGTAGTATATGATCGACTCGGTCAGATAGTCTGATGCACCCTGGTGGATAGCTAATGCTATATCGGGAATGCCATCGCGATCGAAATCACCAATCGCCGAGGATTTCTGTTTTGGCGCATCGAGACTGGTTGATCGTGAAGCAGAGAAACCCTTTTTATCTCCCCAAAGTATATGAGTCACATCAACCGACTCCTTCGCAGCCCCCGCATCTTCACCACCTCCAGCAAATTTTAATTTAAAATACGATAGGACCAGGTCCACGTAGTTGTCCCCATCTAAATCCTCTACCGCAACGTGCGATGCGCTGAACCCCGCAATCTCAAGCGGTGATTTCCAGGTGCGCCCGCGTTTGCCAGGAACAATTATTATTTCGTCGCTACCACTTCCAATAATGAGATCCGGCAGGTCATCATTATTGCTGTCTGCAACGTTTATACTTTGGTGAAAACTCCCCGGTATCACTACCTTGGAAGACTTGGCATTGACTTCATTTTTATTCGTCGCCGTCGACCAGAATATTTCAATGTTATTATCTGATCTGAGAAGGGCTACATCGTTAGCGCCGTCCCCATCAAAATCACCGGAATCCAGGGCAATGGCATTCTCCACTCCCACATCCTGATAGCGTGTAAGAATATAACCTCTTTCTCCACCCCAAAAAACGCGAACAATTTTACCTTCTGGTTGCCCGTGCAACCAACCCTCAGCATTCAGTGTTACGATATCTACCCAACTGTCATCATTAAGATCGGCGAGCGCAATGGCATCTACACCTTGCACTGGTAACAATCCATTACTGCGGGAAGCAGGCCATCCATCTTCACCGCCATAGATAATCGATACAAAGCGTCGGGGGTACTGTAGGCCGCTACTGCTGGGACAAAAAACCAGGTCCAGCCATCCATCTTTATTGAGGTCGGCTGTTTCAACCTGCTTGCTCCCGTCTATCTCTAAGCGCGAGGTTTGTATTGTTCTATCTGAAGAAATCTCCGCCAGGGTGGGTTGAATAATATTCTGTCGATCGTGAGTGTGCGGGAAAAGTAAATCAATCCAGCCGTCATCATTTAAATCGAAACGATTTATGGTTCGGATCTTCCCATCATGAGAAACATAAATATTATTGCCCGATGCATCGAGTGTCCCGTCGACAAAGTCCTCGAAACTATCTTCTACCCACGATTGGCCGAACGCATTTACACCCGCGCATGAAATGATTAGTACCGATAAAAACAGTGTTTTTTTCATATGTTTCATTGATTTAATTACTTCCCAGATAAATAACCGCGCCGATTTAATTCTGCCCCTTCAGTTAAAGACCTAATTTGTATTAATAGTATTCTTTCACCATGGTCCAAAAGAACTTTTGATGGCAATAACGATCTTTTATATTATGCTGTGTATCCGGATTCCCGCCAGTATTTCTCAACCCAGGGTTCTCTCAGATCTTTTCTCAATTGCTCGGCAAAAGTCTTAAGTGAAGCCGGTTCAACCGTTGAAAACACTTGCTCCGGGTTTTCGTCCAACGGAGCGGGAACAATGATTCCCTGTAAATCGCGGCAGGCATTAAGCGATGTATCTATTTTCTCCTCGGTCAATACGCCCAGTTTCCAGTCCATGTAGAGATCAAATCCGCAACTAAAGATTATCGTGTCATCGCGATTCCCTTTCAGTCCTGATAATATCTGCTGAAATTTATCCTCGCCAATTTTTCCCTCCAATTCTTTCCATAAAGCGATTGCTTCCTCCATAAACTGAATAGCTCCCTCTTTCTGTGCCATAGCTTCTGCCTTTAATTCAGCAGTTATCGGCACCTGGCTAAAGACCATGCGTATTTTTGGATTAGACATAATTTCCGCTGCTTTTTTGGGCTCATACATATCAAGTGGTAAAGCCAGACCCATCATACCACTCATTCGCTTATGTTGACGGTAAGGGCCACACATTCGGGAATCCAAATATTCTAAGTTGGAAAACCGGCTGTGACAGGCTGACCACAATCCGTCAAATTCGAACATTCCCCTGGCCGCTTCCGTCACTTTGTTCAGCACTTCAACGACGACCGGTGCCGACGCTTTACTAAACATCTCTTCAGCCCAGTTGAGCTTGATGGATTCGGGTTTCGCTTGGGGATCACGCATCAAACGCGAGAAGGCATACCAATTGACTAGATTCAAGGGATGGTCCCAGACTTCAGGTTGTGGAACAGCCATCAGCCAGATACCCTGCTGACCGGTCTTCACCATTTCTCTAACAGTATCACTCCATTCATTGACCATACACCAGGGAAAATCATGCGATCCTCGATATTCGCCAGCTTGTTGAAAACAAGTGTGGTAAGGCGACTGTCCCTTGGCATCAACAGTTATTGTATCAAATAGCGGATGCAAAGGCCAATGTGAGTGGAAGTCCCAGTAATTTCGTTTAAAAAAAATGTAAGTGTTATCGGGAATTTCACCCGTAAAATTATTATAGTAATACGCTTCGTGACGTTGCCCCCAGGGGTCGTCCTGGCAGGTCTCCCAGAATAGTGTTTTCCCGCGCGACTTGAGCAAGCTGGCTATATAGTGTATGGCTTCGAGCGTGCGTTCACGTCCGTTCCTGCTTTTGCTTTGCGCGCACTCACCTAACCAGGGCGCGCCATAGGTATACTCAAACTCTCCACAGCTGAATCGATGACCAGCCAGGTCGGGAATTAATTCATAATCGCGCTCAATTCTTTTCTCCCAGAAGGCGCGTACTTCATCATTGTAAGGACACAGTTTATCCGCGGGGAGCGGGGGACCGTGCGCTTTAAAAACCGGCCAGACATAGTCGACTACTATTTCACACCACTCGCGGCGAATAAACATGCCAATCCCTTTCATCTTTAAATAAGTCGCGAAATTTCGCATCGCTTCAGGCTTATATTCGGGGTTACCTAAAACAACCATCGCGTTGAACCCCCATTCGCACACTTGATCGATGTACCGTCCCAGGGGAGTGGACGGACTCGGGTCGGTCATCTCTTCCCAGTTAAAAAGATTACCCGAATGCGTAAAGACTGTGATCCCATGTGGTGATTGCCAGGTTTCAATTACCCGCCATTTAAATGCATATTTTTCTATCATTTATACAGTTTGGATTGGACTATTCAACACAGAGGACCTGTTTATCCTTACTTAAGGATATCGGAAGATAATGCAGTTTAAACAAAACGTGCGTCGATATCGCCACTTAATCCGTAAAAATCAATTCGTCCATCGACATCGAGTTTATGATTATACCAATTTTTCGCTCCTCTTTCCAGGACTGTGATCGGTCGTCTAGCGATGGAAAGACGATTGATTAATTTCCGTTGTAATTGATAGGTAATATCATGGTAATCGGAATCATTAATTAAGTTATTTAATTCCCAGGGGTCTGATTTGATGTCAAAAAGTTCATCAGTCTCTTTGACGAGATTCGCAACGAATCGATAGCGTTTATCGGTAATCGCTTTGCGATAACAATTCTCAGTGATCGCGGTGCCCCTAATTGGCTTTGGTTCATCACCAAGTATAGGTAACATGCTCCTACCTTGAGCCGTATTGGGCATAGGTAATTCGCTAAGATCACACAAAGTAGGAAACACATCCACAGACTCTACCAAGTCATCACGCTCCACACCACTACTCACCTTGGAAGGATATCTTAATATCATAGGAACACGGCAAATAGATCGATAGCTTATTCCATTACTTTTCCCATATAAACCATGCTCACCCGCGTAGTCCCCGTGATCGGATGTATAGATAATGACTGTATTGTCGAGTTGCCCTCTTTGTTCTAACCCATCAATTAATGTACCGATGGCATGATCGATTTGTGCGACTAGACCCAGGTAAGCACTTAATATTTGCCGTAGTATCCCTTCGTCAATTTTTGAGCGTCGCTTTTTTATGTGAGGACTCTCGTCGTTGCTCACCGGCGGTAATGTTACATTTTCTGGTGCAACATGAGAAGCAAAAGGTTCGCTTGGTGTGTAAGGGGCGTGCGGTCGAGCAAAGCTCACCCATCCCATCCACGGAGCAGCACTATCACCGCGATCTCCTGGTTCACCATGATTGTCGATAAATCGTAATGTTTGTTTTACAAGAGCAGCTTCGACTGAGTGTTCATAAGGCAATTCAGATAGACCGGCATTGATATTTTGTTTGCCTGTAAATCTTCGGTTGTCATTACGATCATATAAACCAGCACCTTCCAGATATTTGGGGTGTTCAATAAATTCGTCGTAAACAAACTGGCAATCTCGCTCAATCCAATAGCGTGGGGTATGTAATTTTCCAAGAGCACCCGTACGGTATCCATGCTCTCGATACCATTTGAAAATACTGGTCATTCGCTGCTGCGGTTCTGGTCCATATAGTCCGTAGTATCCGTGCGTTGATGGATAAAGAGAAGAGAGATAGCTGATACGGCTAGGAGTGCAAATCGGACAATTGCTATAAGCATTTGTGAACCGTATACCTTCAGAGGCGAGTCGATCAAGATGAGGTGTCTTTACATCTGGGTGGTCGTAGGATGAAAGGCAACGAGCATTATGTTGATCACTGAAAAGGAATAGTACGTTTGGCCGTGTCATTTTTTTAATAGAGGAAGTTAATTACTTAAAACTACTGTCTGTAATCCTTAAGTGGCGGATTATAACGCGAACCCACTTTATTATTACACTTGTATCATCATACATTACTACTAAAATATGCCACCAATCACAAAGGCCGTCCGGGTAAAATTTGCGCCCCGTGTTTTTTATCCCAGTTATCCTGCGCAGTCTGTAACACACGCATTGCAGGCAATACCGATTCGCCAGTGACCGCCGGTGGATGGCCGTCTTTTACCGCTTGAACAAAATCACGCGTTACAAGCGCGCAATTTTCAGGTTCCAGCTCCATTGCTTCCTCACCCTCACTCGTGGTAAACTTATTTTGATTGATATCAATTCGGTAAGTATCGCAATCCGTAATGATCAGGGCATCCCACATATTCTCTCGACTGTAATAGGATCCATTGCAAACCAACGACTGATCTTTTACTGTCTCAATGCCGAGAAAAACTTCCATCGGTATGCCCGTTTTTGGGTCGGGTGTGGGCATGAAACTGTGAACCTCTCGTACCGGTTCATTTAATAACCATAAGCCCATATCCAGTGAATGAGTAATGTGATGCCAAAGTAGATTATCTGTCCAACTACGCCTATACCCTGTCCCGCCCACGTTTTCCAATCGATGAATATAAAACCGGGTAACTACTTGCCTTATATTTTCCTCACCCCCTACCACTCTATTCCGTAAAGCTATTGTCGAACGTCTGAAGCGCAAGGGATGCACAACTCCCAGCGTTAATCCGCTTTTATGGCTGGCCTCAACGACGCGCTCCGAATCTTTCAGGTTCATCGCGATAGGAATTTCGACGAGCGTATGCTTGCCCGCAGCTAATGACGCCAATGCATTTTCTGCGTGTATCTCACTGGGTGTAGCAAGTATGACAATATCAATTTCATCGTCCGCGAGCGCTTCGGAAAGATCCACTGTCCACTTGCGGTAACCATATAGCTCGGCAAAGGCCTTCGTCGGGTCGGGTCGCCTCCCGACAATCGTATGAAGACAACAATCCCTGTCTTTCAGGGCATCAGAGTGCCACACTCCCATCATACCGTGACCTGCCATGCAAATATTCATCCTTTATTGGTCCACGCGGTAGAGCGGTTCTTTACCTGCCGCAATTTGTTCTATATTGCGCGCGGCCGCAGCAGCCCGCTTCCGTGAAGTCCCGTCCGTTACGCCTGATATATGATTCGTCGCGATGACATTGGGTAGATTAAAAAGGGGAGAACTGAGGTCTGGGGGCTCCTGGCCATAGGCATCAAGCCCGGCTCCACCTAATTTACCCTTCGATAATGCTTCAGCTAAAGCTTCCTCATCTGCCAGTGCGCCCCGCGCAACATTGATAAAAAAAGCGGTCGGCTTCATCAGGCCGAATCTGCGCGCGTCAATGATATGGCGCGTTTCTTTATTCAAATGCAAATGGACGGATAGTACATCGGACTCCGCTACGATTTTATCGAGCGCGTCGGGTTTTCCGATAAACTCGAGACCGAATTCTCTAATTTCATCGTCACTCACTTCGCGAATATCGATAGCGGATATTTTCATCCCAAAAGGTAAAGCTCTTCGCGCCAGTTCGATCGCACTCGCTCCAAAACCCACCAAACCCAATTTCAAACCATCGAGCTCTTTTCCTACTGGTCGATAAAATTTTCCCGCCTTCAAATTTCCCTGCGTTTCATTGTATTGCCTTGCAAGCATCAGCATAAACATCATCGCGCATTCCGCCAAGGCGACCGCACTGAATGGTCCCGGACAGTTGGCAACGGGAATCTTTTTTTCACGCCAGTAATCCAAATCGAAATGATCGAGTCCGGTCCCAAGAACCTGCCATAGTTTAACTTTTTCCGACGCGATATCAGCCATTTCTCTTGTCCCTGCCGCCCCGCCGTGGTCAATGACGACATCAACACCTTCAAACTGTGGAGCTAGTGGCTTATCATAATCGCAGACGCTTAATTCATGACGGTCGTCGATCGCCATCACCACATCCAACTCCCAGGGATTTGCGATCTCTATGACTGGATGTGGTAAAAACAATACTTTAATATTCTTACTCATTAAAAACTTTCTGTCGTAAAAAAACTATCCTTGGAACTACTTACTCCAATATATTGCATCGGCGTTGTCACCCATAATGGCTGCTAAATCTGGTTCACTTAAATAAGTATAATAGCGCTCTTGGAGCGCGAGTACACTGGCATAACTGCTATTGAGAATAACATGGGGGAAATCACTACCCCAAATTAAACGCTTTGGACCATATGTTTCAAATAGTGCTTTAAAAATGTCATGGCAGTCGGTGTAGGGCCAGGATTCTTTTGAATGATAATAATAGCCGGTAACTTTCACTGAGACTTGAGGGAATTTACTCATCGCTAAAAGCGATTTAAATGCTGGCGCGGCCCTGCCAGCAGCGATATCCGGGTTTGCCATGTGATCAATGAGAAGTGGGACTTGTGGATAGCGTTCTGCAATTGCTGAGAGTGCCGGGAGGTGCTCGCTATTCATGAGCAGGTTTACCGCAATTCCCAGCTCCTGCGCAGCTTCCCAAACCACATAGGATGCCGATTTACCGAAAATTTTCTCTTCCCCGTCCACGCTCGGGCGCATCCGCAATCCTTTACAACCCCGCTCCGTGACCCAGTATTTTAAACGTTCAGCCGCATCCGCTTCACGTGGATCGACATAACAGACCGCGGCCAGGTGTTCGGGGTCAGCAGCCGCACTGTCCGCGACATAGGAATTATCTTCACTTGGGAAGAGCGGTTGAACAAGCACCGCTTTATTCACTCCGTGCTCCCCCATGTATTGCTTTAATAATTCGACCGGGACATCGGAACAGGGACTGACAATAGTTACCGCCGGGGCGGGATGATTGCGTACCGCTCGCCAGACATGAAGATGTGCGTCAATGACCATACCCTGCAATCGATTCTAAATCATAATCCTATCATTACATTTAAAATTTAATAGGGTATGATACCGCCGGCCACATTGATTGTATCGGAAGTCATGTAATTGGCGTCGTCAGAGGCCAGAAAGGCAACAACATTGGCCACATCCTCTGGTTTCTGAATTCGCCCTAAAGGAATACCGGCAACTATTTTCTCAAGTACAGAACCGCGGGGGACTCCTTCCAAATCTGCTATTTCACGGTCGATAAGTTCCCACATCGGTGTGTCGACAATGCCGGCACAAACACAGTTTACAAGAATCTGGTGTTCTGAAAGTTCAAGCCCGAGTTGTCTTCCAAAACCTACAACTGCATGCTTGCTCGCTGCATATGCTCCAAGCGGCACCGCTTTACCCGGGGCCATTTTCCCGGCTCCTGAAGCATTAATAATGATCCGCCCCCCTTTGCCCTGCTTAATCATTTGTTTTGCGGCTGCTTTACTGCATAGAAATGTGCCTTTAGCGTTCACTTCCATGAGCCGGTCCCAAGTCTCGTCTTCTGTATCTATTAATGGGACTACCGCACCGATCCCCGCGTTGTTGACAAGAATGTCAAGCTGACTGAACGCATTGATCGTTTCGTCGATCATCTTCTCAATGTCCTCTTTTTTGGTAACATCGACTTTTAATCCGATCGCCTTCCCGTTGGTACCATTAATTTCAGCCGCTGCAGCTTCTGCAGTATCACCATCAATATCGGTAATAACTACAGCGACACCCTCACTTGCTAAGCGTTGAGCAATGGCTTTGCCGATTCCTCGACCAGCGCCGGTTACAATTCCGGCTTTCCCCTGAAGTTCCTCATACTTTGGCATGGTATACTCCTTCTAATATAAGCTGTTAATATTAAATCTTATCAATTCACTTTATCCTCACTCAGGATTTCTTCAGATCCATTTCCATCAATTCGAGAATGAATCCATCCGGGTCTTTGAAGAACACAACTTTGACGACACCGTAGTCCCAATCCTCTCCCAAATCAAAACTTACGGGTACGGAGATAAATTCTACCCCTTTTTTTTCTAATTCATCACAAGTTGCCGGTAAGTTGTCTACGCCAAAACAAAAGTGTGAATGATTGGCCATACCCAATGCCGCATTAGAAACGTCTCCTTTGGGTTCAATATACTGCTGTAAATCGATGAGGATATCAGGGGTGTCGGGACAGGCGAGCCGTACAACCTGCATGACAACACCGGGTTTGCCCGCCATCTCAGATATTGTCTCTCCATCGAGTAGATGTCGTTCAACTTCTTCTAAACCCAGGACTTCTTTATAGAAGGGTAATGATTTTTCCAAATCACTCACGGTTACAGCCACATGATCTAAGTTTTTTACAATTCCCATAATGTTTCCTTTATATAATTTAATTATTCAAATAACGAGGCCGGCGATTCAAAGGTATTTTCTAAAGTTTTTAAAAATTTTGCGGCTGCAACGCCATCCACGGCTCGATGATCGGCGTTTATTGTAACTTGCATTATCGGTCGAATTTCGATTTTTCCCTCAACCCCGACTGGTGTGTCCTTCACTGTTCCAACAGATAGAATCCCCACTTCGGGCGGATTTAATATGGAGGTGAACTGTTCGACACCATACATACCAAGATTAGATAGAGTAAAAGTGCTTCCGCTCATCTCCTCTTTTTTCAGGCGTTGCTTACGTGCACGATCCGCTAGCTCATTCAACTTTAAATGGATCTTCTCCATCGTCAGACTTTGTGCATTGCGAATAACCGGAATCATCAATCCATCATCCAGAGCAACCGCTACTCCGAGATGGACCGCATTATAGCGATGAATTTCATCGTCAATTATATGTCCATTGAGCTCGCGGTGTTGGGTTAGTGTCTTGGCAACCCCAAGACACAAGAGCGAAGACAGCTTAATTTTGCTTTCACCTTTTGCCTGTTTTTTATTCCAATCATCAATTCGACTTATCGCTTCGCTCATATCGATTGAAAGGGTCAAGGATATAGGCGGTGCGTTTAGATGACTTTGTATCACACGCTGTACAATAGCTCGGCGCATGCCTTTCATCTCAATAACATCGTAGGCATTTTTCTTTATAAGATCATCGATCTTAATGCTTCCGACATCCAAAACGTCTTTGGCCTGGATTGCACGATCAGCAAGCGAAGCCGAAAGGGCCGATAAATCTATGTCCAACTCAATAGCTAAACGCCTCGCTTTAGGCGAAGCGGCTACCAATTTCGACTTTTTTCTACGCGTGCTGGTTGTCGTTACTGATCCTAAAACGCGGAGCTTTGATACACCTTGTGTTTCGCTAACCTCAGCGCTCGATAAGATTGTCTCTTTCGGAATTTCTTCTCCTTCCTCCAAAAGATACGCTATTACCTGGCCAATCGGCACTTTATCGCCGGGGCTGGCTGAAACATTGGATAATATTCCTGATCCTGGTGACTCTATTTCAATTACTGCCTTGTCGGTCTCGACTTCAAACAACAGGTCTCCCTTGCTAACGCTCTCTCCATCGGATTTTAACCAGCTTATCAGAACACCCACATCCTGAGCCATCTCTAACGCGGGCATCACTATTTCTATCGCCACAACGAAATTCCCTAATTATCTAGTAACTGGTTTGTTACTCTGACTATCCCCTCCACATTGGGTATCGTCTGATCTTCTAAAATCGGAGAAAAGGGAACGGGAACATCCATCGCGCCCATTCTATACACTGGAGAATCGAGATGATAAAATGCTTTCTCATTGATCACCGAAGCGACCTCCGCTGTTACCCCAAAACTTTGATAGCCCTCGTCTATAACGATACATCGTGAGGTCTTCATCGCCGATTCCACAAGCATATCCTCGTCGATAGGAGTTAAACTTCTCAAATCGATAACTTCAGCTGACACCCCCTCTTCGCCAAGTTTTAACGCCGCTTCAAGAGCGACTAAAACCATGCTCGAAGTCGCAATTAAGGTAATATCATCCCCTTCACGCTTGAGATCAGCTTTTCCAAAGGGGATCGTGTAATCCTCCTCAGGCTCGGGGACGAGACCTTTAATTTGATAGTTCATTTTGTCTTCAAAGAATATAACAGGGTTGTTATCGCGAATGGCCGTCTTAAGCATACCTTTCGCATCGTAAGGAGTAGATGGCAGCATGACTTTAAGCCCGGGGATATGAGCGACCCAAGCCTGTAGGCTCTGTGAATGCTGTGCTGCCGCTCGCTTACCCGCTCCCATGAGGGTCCGAATGACCAGAGGAACCTGGTAATTACCACCTGACATATAATGCGTTTTGGCCGCCTGATTAACCAAGGCGTCCATAACAAGCGTGAGGAAATCGCAAAACATGATTTCAACAATCGGCCGCAACCCGGTCATCGCCATGCCGACTCCAACTCCGGTTATTCCCGCCTCTGATATCGGTGTATCCAGTATCCGTTCAGGACCAAATTTGCTGAGAACACCGTCGGTTACTTTAAAAACACCTTGGGCATTTGCCACATCTTCACCGATGAGAATTACCTTTTCATCGCGCTGCATCTCTTCGCAGATGGCTTCATTAATCGCCTGAATAATCGTGATCTCGCGTGTATTATTCTGCGTAGACATGATCTGTTACGGCTTCAGGGTTTGGGTAGGCGGCTTGTTGGGCAATTTCTATTCCCTTCTCAATTTCTTGAGCAACTTCCCCTTGAATGTTATCACAATCACTCTCGGTTATGTCCTCCACCGTCGAAAGATGTTGTTTATAGTTGTCGATGGGATCGCGTTTTTCCCGCCATTCACTTTCTTCTTCACGGGTGCGGTAGGCGCGGTTTCGATCACCCATTCCATGACCGTAATAGCGGTAAGTACTGAAGACGAGAAAACTCGGGCCCTCTCCTTTTCGCGCGAGTTCAACCGCTGAGGAGGTCGCTTCGTAGACTGCCAAAACATTCATCCCATCTACAGTTACCGATGGAATACTATAGGCCTCGCCACGCATTTTTATCGTCCCCGCGGTTACCTGCCTCATGGGTGTGTATTCACCGTACTGGTTATTTTCACAGGCGAATATTATAGGTAAATTCCAAATCGATGCCATGTTCATGGACTCAGCAAGGATTCCCTGGTTTAATGCACCATCACCAAAAAAACTGACACTCACTCGATTATTTTTTTGTAATTTAGCGCTGAGTGCCGCGCCCGTGGCAATTGAGATTCCTCCTCCAACGATGCCATTAGCTCCAAGATTTCCGCTTTTCTGGTTGGCGATGTGCATGGAGCCCCCTTTTCCCTGGCAGTATCCATCCACTTTGCCGAATAATTCTGCGAACATCCGGCTCACTTCTGCCCCCTTCGCCAGGCAGTGTCCATGCCCCCGGTGTGTGCTCGTTATATAGTCATCGGTATTTAAAGCTGCACAAACTCCAACCGGCACGGCTTCCTGTCCGACTGAAACATGCGCGATACCCGGGATCTGCGCTTTTTCAAATAACCGTAATACCTGCTCTTCAAACCCTCGCACCGTCATCATCTGACGGTATAATTTTAAAAGAAAATCTCTCTCATATTCTCTGGTCATGTGCTCAATCTAACAAAAATTCTTATCTTCTTAATTTCTCCTGATGTAAATTCAATTACTTATAACGATCTCATTGCATTATCCTGCCAGCGACAAATCCACTGCAATTTCTTTTAACTTTTTTTTAACATTACAACTCTTGATTATTTTTACTAAATAAATATCATAAATGTCGAAAATTTATATTATATACAGAAACTAATTACTCCTAATATTTCAATTCACCTTCAGAATGCCTAATAAGACTTTACGCGCAACAAAACAACGTCACGCCATTAGGAAAGCATTTGACGCGACAAACCGTCCGCTAGGGCCGAAAGAAATTTTGCAAATCGCTGGAAGATCGGTCCCGAATCTGGGAATTGCCACTGTCTATCGCAATATCAAAGTGATGATCGATGAAGGGGAATTGGAAACTGTAGAACTCCCAGGTCAGGCAGCACGCTACCAGCCCCCTGCCGATGAGAATCAGCAGCTTCTTATTTGCGAAAAAGATGATTCCGTATTCACGATTAATAAGGAAATTGATGGCTTCCATCCGGATCTACCTGACGGCTTTGTCTTAAAGCGCTATCAAATTATATATTACGGGGATTATCAGGAATCACCTGATGAGACTAATCGCAGGTAAATAGTGGGGTGTTCCTATCAACGAAAATTTAAACCCGGTTCAGCGCATGTCCGTAAAAGAGTGCGATTATATTCATCACATTTCAATCTGCCTACTTTGCACGAGTAGAGGTCGGGTGTAAGCTTCACATTTCTTTATACTCTTCTTTAGAATCGATCGTTCGCATGCTTGCGACTGTATCGCTCATCCTGATCTCGCATGTTGCTTTGATTACCTCATCATCCCTACTAAAACCGTTGACAAGAGTAGCGATTATTTTCCTTTGATTTGTGTTTGAATAACGGGGCGTAGCACAGCCTGGTTAGTGCGCCTGCTTTGGGAGCAGGAGGTCGCTGGTTCGAATCCAGTCGCCCCGACCATTATCTATCGACATTTTTCTAAATTTGCTAATACTATTTAGCAAATTTTAATTTAGATGGCGAAACAGAGATTTAAAATCACCGGGTTTATCAACCCTAGCGGGTCAGAAGTGTGGCGGTTATCAGGTACCCTAAACGGTAAGCAAATCCGAAAAAATTTCAAGTCCCGAAACGATGCTGTCGCCGAGCGTCAAAAGTTATCAATACGCTATCTAAATGAACAGTCCGAAGGGCAGACCGTTTGGACAACACTGACCCACGGACAGAACAAAGAGGCCATTTCAGCTATTAATCTCCTCAACCAAGCCAAGGTCAATAAACCTCTCACCTTCGCTGTTAACTACTTTTTAGCACATTATAAAGAAGCTGCTGAGACAATGACTGTCGAAGAGGCCGTCCGGGAGTATTGCGATCATAAATCGAAAGAATTAGAGCGCGGAATCATATCCTATCGCCAGGAGCACGCTATTACCTTGGAGATGAAAAAATTAAAACGCTATTTCCCGGGACGGATCGTGAATGAAATTCAAGCTGAAGAGCTTAATGCTTACCTCGACACACGACACGGTCGATCAAAAGCAACGCTCTCCCTTAAAAGCTGGAATAACTACCGTGGATACTTAAGTACCTTTTTTAAGTACTGCGTATCGAAAAAATATGTTGGAGAAAATCCGATCCTGGAAGTTCCCCAGTATAAAATAAAGCAACGCAGGGGTACAGCGGAGATTCTCTCTGCAAATGAAGCAGCCGATCTGATGGAATGGCTGGAAACTTATCGAGGCAAGCAGAACAGGGACGGATCCTGGTGGGGAGAACCCGGCTGCATGGTCCCCTATTTCTCATTAGCCCTGTTTGCAGGAATCAGACCCGACTGGAAGCACGGTGAAATGAGCAAACTCAAACCAAAGCACATCCATACGGACACCGGGGTTATTCTTATCGAACCGGATGTTTCTAAAGTTAATGATAAACGTGCCATTAAAATCCAACCCAACTTAAGCCTCTGGCTTGAGAAGTATCTTCCTGCCCGCAACCCCATCATCCCAACAAGAAGGTTCAGAGACATGTGGGTCCATGTCCGAAAAGAGCGCAAACTATCTCATAATGTCCTTCGGCATACCTATATATCGATGACGGTGGGGTCCTTTCGCTCGGTGGGAGACGCCGCCCTGCAGGCGGGTAACTCTGAATCAGTGATCCGTAAATACTATCTCGACCTGGTAACTACGGAGGAAGCAGATCGCTTCTGGCAGATAGTCCCACTGAGGGATTAATTAGTTGGATAAGCTTAATAATATAGATTAACTGTGACCTGTCGGCGTAAAACTGTACCCCAAAAGAATTAGTCTAAGTAGGATGGAAAATCTCATAACACGTAAGAGATAGAATCACCTGATTGCAACGATTAAATCTTTCGACGTCCTATACGATTTTGCTTATGGAGATGGACTGATTGCTGATCACCTATATCGAACGGATGGCCAGACATTTTGCCAATCATGGTAATCGTTACCGAGGCAAACATGATTTTTATTTCCGGGCTGAAGGATCAATTCGAAAAATTTGTGAATAGATTGGTAGAGTCACACAATGAAAGAACGTAACTATAATAAACGGCGACCGGATGTTGAAATTACCAATATATTCAAAATTATATGATAAATATCACTCGACGATGTATCGTATGGATTTGCAGTGCTAGAGAGCATCGGACCAGGAGGGTCAAAGTTTCTTTCCATCAAGACTAGTACCCTCACAATTGAAAGTCGCGAAAATCGGGGTTCGCATCTAGGGAGATGCGCTCCATCGAATCCTTGTCGAGATCATTGCGATCGCCTAATCATAGAATCCGATCTAGCAACTGCTCTGATCGGGTGAGCTAAGACAGTCATGCAAACATCACAGCAACAACCGCTGCGGAAACGCCAGTCCCTCTTCGACAACAAGATAATGGATGGTAAGAAACTGATCAACAACCGTCTCTACGTCTTTTTCGGACTGATCATCATTGCCGTACTTACAATTATCTTCATAAGCGAAGCGCAGAAACAATAAACACTTCAAGTCCCATACCAGATTAACATGAAGCATCTTAGCTTTACTGCATAGTTTCGCCCGATAAAAGCTTCCACAGCCTTTGATCGTGAATCCAACTCCTCTCTCTTAAACTGCTAATAAATTAATTTTTTATGCTATTTATGAAGTACTTATGAATCATCATTTCACTTAATCCCAGAGAAACTAAATAGTCGCATATAGCGTTAAATAGCGAAAAGTGGGGTGTATTTGGGGAGCGGAAATCACTCGATCTCATTGAATGTTATTAACTGTAACAAGCGACAACATCTAACAACATCTATAATGTTAGTCCTTAACATTATGAAGATGCGACTACTAGCGCGATTCAAAGGTTATCAAGTTTAGGATTTTGCTTTCTCAACTCTGACACTAAATTCAGAGAATATAGCATTTTTGCTTATTGATTGTGGCTGCGATTGCGGCCCTTATAGTAATTCTGTTGTCGAATCACACATTGCACCAGCATTAGCCGCTTACCGAGCGTTCAGGATAAAATCCCTGATCGTAACCCGTTATTCGTAGCAGTTTAAGTGAGAGGGTTATCGGGTGTTAATGATTTTAGAATTGATGTATAAGAGAGATTCTGGCGAAGTGAGGGCGTAGCCCGAACGTGGCCAAGATCTGAAAGGAAACTGACAAATTCTAGTGGGCTTTTAAATACTATCTCGACCTGGTAACTATGGAGAAAGCAGATCGCTTCTGGTAAATAGTCCCTCTGAGAATCAATTTGTGCAACAAGCTTAATAAAATAGAGTGACTGTGACCTGTTCACATAAAATTGGACCTGTAAAGATTTAGGCTGGGATGGGTGGAAAAGCAATTAAAAAACAAGAGGAAGCCCCCCTTGGGGGGCATAGCAAAACCTTAAGAAAAAATGATCTATGCCCTAAGGTAAATAGTAATCAGATGAAGGATTGGCGAACTTGAGCCGAGAGTTAGGTGTAAGAGAACAGATCTTACCTCCGTTGGTAGTGAAAATACGTGGGCATGAGAATGAGCGAATTAAGATGCCTGAAGCAACACGACTTAGAAAATGCTAAATTATAGAAGCTGGTAGCTGATCTGGACCAGGACAAACATATGCTTCAGGAGATTATCTCAAAAAAGTTAAAAGCTTGAGCGTAAGAAGGTGATTGCTGAGAGGTTAGTAGAAACCCATTCGGTGAGCCAATGCCAGGCGTGCTGGTTGAGGCCGTTGGGTTGGTCGAGTTATTACTACCGCCGTGTGAAAAAAGATGAACGTACCTTGATCGTGCGTATCGGTGACCTCGTCGCCGTCTGTGTGCTCTACGGGTATAGACGTATCACGGTGTTAATGCAGCGGGAAGTTTGGTCGGAAGGAAAGTAACGCGGTTATCGAATATACAAAGGTTAAAGGCAGGAAATGCGTAAGGAGAAAGTTAAGAAACGTGCTACTTAAAAGCAGATCTTATTGCTCACGGCTTCAGTGCCCTGATAACGCTGGTCGATGGAGTTTTTGAACGATCGGCTGGCTAAAGGCTGTTCCATAGTACATTTTCACCGTTGTTGATGAGTGGATTTTCGACCACGTCATCCATCTGGATTTTTATCCAATCATGCAAACCCGTAGAAAAAGTCCATATCATATCGAAAGCTTAAATGGATGCTTACGCAAATGAAAACCAATACCAACCTGCCAAATCTAACATTGTCACTGGTACAGTAAACGGGATCAGGTCACCCATATCAATTCTTTTTCAGCCGCACAAATAATATGATATGATATTCTGGAATTTACTATATTAGGAAAAATTTTACACAACTCCATTAACCTTAGGAGTGGCTGAAAAATCAGCACTGTCTTTTGCAATAGGCTCAAGAATTCTTGAGCGTCGGTTTATAATCTTCTATCATTTCTTTATATTCATTAAAAGATAGGGTTATTTTATTTCAATATTTATCATATTTTTATAAAATTGTTATTTATTATGTTGCTAGCATTAAAGTTACTAAAAATCTTAAACTAGGAAATTCCGTCATGGGAAGAAGCACCCCTCTTCGCGCCTTTAATAGCCTCGGTAGAATTAAGCTATGAACGATTGGTTGTTTTGGGGCCGGGTAACCTTCAACAATCGAGAAATAGCAACGGGAATCTGGCTCCTGTTTGCGTTTATTCTCTGCCTCTTGCTCAAGGATGTCCGCAGCAGCATGTGGGGAATTCCCAAAGCATTCTTGCAGATTAAATTACTTATCCTGTTTGGATCATTGGCCGTGAATGTTACGGGGTTGTGTTGGCTTTACTTGTGGCTTGGATTTTGGACCATCGATCAAATAATTTCGACCGTCTTGTGGTTCTTTCTCTCTGGAATCGCTCTGACTGGCCGATCAATCTCGGTCGAAGACGAGGGCTACTTCAAGAATCTCTTCTTTGATAACTTTAAGGTTGCAGGGATATTTGAGTTTCTGGTTGTGGCCTATTCATTTAGACTACCAGTCGAACTTGTGTTAGTTCCTTTTATGACATTCGTCGGTCTCATGATCGTTTTCACTGGCATCGCGGAAAAATATGCTTCGGTCAAGATAATCTTCGAGTGGATCGCCATTGCCGTAGTGGTGATGCTCCTCTGGAAGTCAGTTGGAAGTATCTGGAAACAACCTGACGCCTTTTTCACAACGCAGACAGGACGTACTTTTCTGCTTCCAGCCCTACTGACCATTGGGTCGATTCCATTCTTCTACATTTGGTACTGTTACTGCCACATCGAAATTGCACACATTAAAATCGACTTCAAGACCTTCCAATCGGACGAACTCAAACGCTATGCAAGAAAGCGTTTCTTCCTTACCTTCATGGCCCGACCTTGGCTCTTGCGGCGCGCGACCAGACAATTTCATAACATGCCCGCCAACACGAATAGTGACGTCGATCAGATCATCGAAGACATTCTTATTTATGAACGGCAGAGTGACTCCCCCCCTGAAGTTGACGAGAACTATGGCTGGAGTCCATACTTGGCACGCGACTTCCTCAAAGCAGAAGGATTGCGAACAAGCGATTATTACTCCACTCACAAAGGCGCAGAATGGTCGGCGAGCTCAAACTATTTAGATCTTGATAGCCATGTCCTTCCAAACAAGGTCGTTTTCTATGTCAATGGACTCCAAGAGATGGTGACTACACTAAAGCTTAAAGGTAATTTCCGTGATGACTTTGACCCTACTTTGGCCAAAAAGAGGTTCAATGAGATAGCTAAAACTCTTCTCGAACGAAGCATTTCAAGTGACTTTAACCGCGTCATAAATTTGATCAATTCCGACAGGGATTTCGCTTTAGTTATCGACAAGACACGTGTGGTTCGGAGAACAGATCGTTATCAAAATAAAAAGGATTTTGAAATGTACTTCATTCTTGTTCGAGGCTCTCTCCCAGGCATAAAAGGGTTCGGCGTTGCTGAAAGCCCGTCCGATATCGGGTAAAGTGATTTCAGTGGTTTGTGATTCACCCGATTTGACGGATGAGGAGTCTACGCTTATCGCCTCGCTTCTGCAAAGCCACCTATAAAAGTGCCCATTGCTTAAGATCGTCGATGAGATCTTCTACGGACTGCGTGTAGGGCAGGGGTACATGCTTCTTGAGAGCTTCCTTTCGCGTAACATAGTCTACTACTGTATCGTCCTCTGGCGCGTTGAGAGGACATAGATCAGCTTACACCACACCCTTGTCATGCAGACACGGGACACGCGATCGACACCCAGTCAGTCCAAACGACCGAAAACATCGAACCGTGCGGATATGATGCTAAAGGGCTTGCGCAATTGCTACCCCTGGCTGGAATTACTCTCCGCTGAAGCAGGATATGTGGTCGAGAAACCTAAAGCCACACTGAAGGGACCCTGGTGTTAAGCTTAAAATCGATAAACGGTGTCGCTCGGCAACGAGCTTTATACTTATTACCCGCCGTTGAGCAGTCGAGCTCAGCTTTGCTTGGGGCCAAAAAATTACAGGTGGTCGAACTACCCAAACTGGTTCACTGGAACAGTTAGACTTTCGATGTTTATGACCTGCTCCCAGACTAACGACCTATACGGAGTAGTTTAGGTAATTCGGTCAGACGAAACTGTGGTGTTTTCGAGAGCAAACTTGCGTTTGAATCTTGGTTAAAGCGCGATAGGGAACCTCCGCCTGGGAAACACCTTTTCCTCCCGGTCTTTCATATTCTCTCCGCCAGCCTTAGAGCCGATCCACTGACATTTCCGGCATCCGAACCGGATCCTACTTTTCCTGTATCGCCAGCCCCCCGTTAACGAGGTCACATGGCTCCATTCACGCTAATCGGTCGAAAAACAGGTCGGCAAATCAATTTCTCACCCCGTTCTGTCTCCTCCCAGCTTTTGAGGCCGATCATAGACTTCTATGCGACCCGTTATAGTAGACCTAAACATCTGGAACCCGACACTGCTTTCAAAACAATTCAAGAAATCGATGGGTTAAAATCAATTGGGTAGGTCTCTTCGTTCTGTAATCGTAAGTAGCGCATGACCCCTTTTGAGTATTGATTTGTATCCTATTTTCTTGCCAAAAGCTTGAAGTCATCTCCCCGCAGACCGATAAGCATACTAGCGCCGGATTCGTCAACTTTCAGCTCGCCATAGCGTGCATTCGAGTACAGATCGACATCGCTTTCCTGAAACATAAAGGACTCCGCCCCGATTACGATAAAAGATAAGTTACTCGCTCGCATTCAGGCTATCGCCCTGGTGGACTCTTACAAGGTTAGCAATCTCGTTTTCATCAAGCGAGACGACAATGTGGCCCTTACCTTGTAATTTCCTTCTTGGAACTCCTCTGGCAATGGCGTAGCGCAAGACCATATAATCGCTCTGCATGAGTGAACGGGGATCCTCGGGGGGAGACGTAGAAGCATGGTACGACCATTGGCAAGGGTGTCTTCCTTCTTTACAATGAGGATGTTGACGACGATTAGGACGAGCAGAGCTGTGCCTCAGTAAATAATATTCTTCACGCGGCCACCTCCTCAGGCTGGCAGTGCCTCGCAATCCAGCGAACAACGAGAAGAAGCACTCCACTCCCCGCAATAACCCAGGTCTTGTAATCAAGATAGACATTGAAGGCGTAATAAAAGACAACGAGGAAACAAGGTAGAAAAAGAAAAGACAACGCCGTAAGAATTCGGTCGCCAAGCGCATAACCCACAATAAGTAAACCAATCGCAACGAGGATGCTAGGGGCGGTAAAGATTCCCAACAAAAGTGTAGATACGAATGCAAGGATCATCAAAGGTTCATGAAGCCTATGATATGGAGTTCAAATCTACCTCTTGTAACCACTTATATATAAACACTTTATATTAATTTCTAAAAACTTATGAATCATGTTATCGTTAAGTTCAAAATAAATAAATAACACAATTAGTAATAACAGGCTTGACAAAACAGGTTGATCAGGATATACTTATGGAAAACAAAGCCATAAAAATGAACCTAATATCCGTATTCAGAAAGTATCCTGATCAACAATCCTGTATCGACCACCTGGAAGCTATCAGGTGGGAGGACAACCCTAGCTGTCCTTATTGTGAAAGCAATCATGTTGCCCGGAAAAAGGAAAATGATAAAATCGGTCGTTGGAACTGTCACGATTGCAATAACAGTTTCAATGTCTTGAAAGGCACTATTTTTCAGGGGACTCAAATTCCACTGCAAAAGTGGTTCCTGGGCATTGCCTTGATGGTCAATGCAAAAAAAAGCCTGTCAAGCTGTCAGCTGTCCCGTGATCTGGAATTAAACCAGAAATCAAGCTGGTCCATGCAACAGCGTATTCGCGCTGGTATGGCAAGCAGAGAAAAACACTTCCTTAAAGGCGTGGTGGAAATGGATGAAACCTATGTCGGAGGCAAGCCCCGCCGTAATAAAGATGATGATGATCCGCCAAAGCGGGGACGTGGGACAAAGAAGATTCCGGTCGTCGGGGCAGTGGAACGTGGCGGGAAGGTTATTGCCCGCGTTGTAGATGACTTGAGCAGGTTTGGTATTCTGCGATTTGTTCATGGGACAACCGATATAGACGAGACTCTTCTGATTACCGATGAGTCCCCATCTTATAAAATACTCGATCACCTTATGGCGCGTGTAAGCATCAACCACGGCGAAAAGTATGTTGAAGGAGATGTCTATACTAACACAATTGAAGGCTTTTGGTCACATTTAAAGCGGGCCTGGTTTGGCCAGCACCAGCACTATTCAAAGTCTTACATGCCATTATACATTGCCGAGGCATGCTGGAAGTATAACCACAGGGAGCGTTCTGACGGATTCAGTGCGTTTCTTAATTCAACAATGGTAACTAACAATACTTAATAATGAAAAAAAACGATTATACTGATATTAACGATGTATACGACGAAATTGTCGATAAGGTCTCAAAGCGTGTTAATCGTGCGATGAATAAGCATCCTCAATTGCACCAGCCCATAGCGACTCAATTTCGTCGTATACATCGTCGACTGGAATATCTTGAAAATCTTCTAAAACAAGAGAAACATCCTCTTTAAACATTCGATATTCCTCTAAGGCTTGATCCTTTGGAGAAAACATTTTTAGCCTTACAGTTATTTCGTGCCTGAGCATAATCCGTAATGATAAAATCCGAATTAACGCTTTTCTCTCAAATTCACTCATTAATCCTACTTATAAATGAGTTTATATTTAATCAGTCAAGCCATTTATTACTAATTACTCAAAAGAATGTAGCTCCGGGTACCTATTATATAGGATATATTCTTGATGCTGGTAGAAGGATTGAAGAGACAAGTGAAACTAATAACACCGGCTATACTGTAATTACGGTAGTAAAACCTGCCCCAGACTTAGTGCTTAATGGCTCAGGAGACATTATCGGTCAAAACATCCAGCATCCCAACGGGAACATCTTTAACCAGGTATTACTCACAGGCCAGTATATTAAACTTAAAGCAAGACCAGGTCAGATCACCAGAATATCCTTTATGGATGAAAACGAGGATATTGTGCAAGTCGAATTCTCAGGTAATGGAACCTTTACCATCAATCTCGACCCGGCCACCTATCTATCTCCAGCTTTGCCACCACGTTATAATCAAACAGTAAGGTACGTTACAGGTAAGGCCAGCATTGTGATCGAGGGAGCTGACTCTTCGACCTTCTTTAGCATATTTACGGTGGGAAGGATTAATGCTGTCAACCAAGCCTTGTTTCCACGAGGACAGAGGTATGACGCACAAGCGGACATAAAACTGGTGGAGGTGATTAACTCAACTGGATTCGGAGGAATGCAATTATCAAACGCGGTGTTCAGTGGAAGCACTGGTAAAGTTGGTGTGGATGCTAGAGATGTCCCCATAGCTGTGCGGCTGATTATAGGTGACATTAGTGCCAGTGGTGATGCCACTCCTTACTTACTATTTGGAGAAGGTTCCTTTACGACGCTGGCTGCTAATTCAGGGTTACATATTACCGGAGGAGACCTTTACCAAAGCAATCGTGCCCAAATAGTTGCAATCTCTGAAGCTGAAAACTTGGTCTTCCAAGCTAATGTTATGTCGGATGGAAGAGAACTGCGTGCTCAGACGATGCGGGGTTCTTTTGATTTTATTGACCAACCGATCTCGAACTTTATTCCAAAGAGCTTGGATGGAAAGACCTATCGATTCGACTATGGTTTTGATGAATTACCTGTTCCCGATATTACCTTTTCCGGCCATACTTCGGGGACCTTTAGGGATAATAGAACCACTACATTCGAGGGGTCTTCTATCCTGGGTTCAGTGACGGGGACATTTAATCTCAGAAATGATTCAACCTCCCAAAATATGGCGCATCTGACCCTAGTTGGGCAAATCATAACCATCAGTGTAGATGGTGAGGTTAATTTATCCGGAAGTATCGAAGAGCTATATTCCGAATACGAGATAATATTAGCCAAATCAGTAAGAATTGAAATGCTTTTTATATCTCCTGGCAGAGGTTCTTTTTCTGATGTTACTACTCTTACCGACGGTTCTACCGAAACCTATCAGGGGACGTTCGAGCAGTTGTAAAATGGATGTGATTGATGCAGGGGATTAACCCCCAGGCACTGTGCAACTGCAGTATATCGGCTGTTAAAAAAGGCGGTTGTGTTCAAGTATTAAACGTGTGCAGAATGGCTCAAGGATTCGTTTTGATGGTGCGATCTATAGGGAAGGTATCAGGGGTTTAGTGCACTTCTGCCTTATCTTTTATTTCAGCTATGATTATTTGGTTATTTTACGTTGGGGGAAGCGATTGTCAATTACTGCCAAAATGAAAACGCCGCAGTTCTAATACAACCACCTGAACGTTCCCGACTCAGTGTCAAGGGCACTTTTTATTGCACCCGCTGCGATTGAATCCGGTTTCTGAATTCAATGGGATCGGCTATGTTTTTGAACACGCTTACTTTTCCCCCAGTGCCCATAACTTTCAACGTTTCTGAATTGAAGAACAAATCAATATTTACTCCTTCAACGCTGGATAATTGTATTTCCTTTGTCCTGACTCTCATAAACCCTGTTTTATGAAATAATCTTTTATTCGTCACTACGAATTCCGAGTACGTACTGTCGATATCTCTCTTACACAATACAACAAAGCTAACAACAATTAGTGCTGGAACCAAGTAGCTTTTATATACATCCGACCCTTCTCCAAAATAGATAAACAATCCACTAATTAATACGCATAGCAAAGGTGCGAAATAGGTGTTCCAATGAATTGAAGCTTGGGGCAGCCAGCGCGGGGGAGGACATATTTTTGCGTCAGATTGAAGACCCTCAATATTGCATTTGTCTTTCGCTTTGCCGTCCCCATAAACCGCACGATACGGTATTTGTGCCCGTATGATCGTAATGTTGTCAACCATTCAGGTTCGTAACCAGTTGACTCGGTTCTCGTTTGACAGGGTTGTTTGACAAGCTGGGTGACGACAGGACTCGATTGTTGACTCGGGAACTCGGGAACTCGGAGACTCGGTTGACTCGGTTGACTCGAATCACGATTTGACTGGTAACATATAAAAGGAACCAGGACCGTTATCTGCCCGTGAATGTAAAATATAAAAAGAGGGTGGATAATTTAACAATAGAATAAGATCGACCCTGATTAACGCAGCTGCGTTTCATCGGGATTCTATTGAAAATATTGAGTTTACACCGAGCCGATTTGTGCCCATACCCTTGGCCAATGAAAGTGAGAGCGAAACGCAAGTGTGCCCTGATCTTTAAAAAGGGCGATCTGGAAAAATTACACCGCAAGTATGATTCAGCACACAAGTTTGCGAACCTTGGAGGGGTTAAAGGAGAAACCTCGTGGGGAAGGAAATTTTTCCTCGCTCTTGGCGATTTAATCCGGTGGTGATCGGGGGACCGAGAAGCACACCAATTCGAGTGCGGTTGTGTGTGACCGCCGTTGTTTGTCCGCATCCCGTTTCAAGAAGGTTACTAAAGCCGCTTCGTTCGTTTCAATAATACCTGATAACGATTGATAATCGGGTTAAATCATTGCGTTCCTTGCAAAAGGAGGGGGGGTGGATAGGCTTAACCCCTAATCCTGAATCCTGGTGCATCCTGCGGAGTTTTTTAATCGCTCAGATTGCTTGTTTTCAAAAAGATCAATACTTCGCCGTTCCGGTGAAACCATAGCCAGATCAGTAAGGGCATCGAGGCGGGTAAAGTCACGTGGAAGTCAAATTTTCACTTCTATTTTGTTTGTCATTATGCGGATCCGGATTGCCAAACACGCCACAAACAAGAGACGCGGCTAGAGAAGCCCTGACAATTCCAGGGCGAGGCACCAAGGTTTAAGCTTGTGTGAGGGCGCGGGCAAGGTTAGGGAGATACCTGTCTGACACATGGGATGTCACCGCGTCCTTGCATCTTGATTCCGGCCAGCGTTACAACGCTTTCGTTTTGGGTTCATGAATTTGACCGGTTCTTCTATTGCCTAATCTATCTGGTTTGGCAACTCGCTCAAATGCTTAATGGCTCTCTGATTGAGCAGCCGGTTAAACATGCAGCCTTTTTCTTTTTCGATGCCTGCTATCTTCTGTGATACGACGATTCTGGTAATGTTCATAAAGAATGTCCATCCGCGCCTAAACGCTCTACCCCTCATGGCTATTGATTTTAGATTCATGGTATTTCTCGGTTATGTATTTCTATTTTCTGCCGAACGAAAAGCACAAAAAGAGGGTGCCCGATGGGGAAGTCGGACTCGGTTGACTGGGAGACTCGGTTGACTGGGGACTTGGTGACTTGGAGACTCAGTTGACTCAGTGGCGAGAGTGTTACTGGAACTGAACCGCACAAGGTTTATTATGTCTAGTAGTTTTGTAAGTACATGATTATCAACATATCAATTTTAACAACTAAATCCCTAACGGTCTTAAAACAACATGAACTAAGGAGTAACCCTTAATTTTATCCCTTAGTTTCAGTCGAGATCATACCCTCATTGTGAGAATAAAAAGCTGTCCCGATAGAGGGTGTTGTGCAAGTTCACTCCTGCACGATATCCGGGTCTACATCATATCGATTCATCCGATCAAGATTCGTTCCGCATTGCCCGTCCATCTTTGAAGGTCGCCGAGTCAACCAGTCAAACGAGTCCACCGAGTCAACCGAGTCAACCGAGCCGGAGCGGTTTACAGCATAAGCATAATCCCGAAACGTAAGTAAGGCAATGGGGGGGGTCGCCGCCGAAGGCCGCCAACCCCTATCTATCGGTCTGCGACGCGAAAAATATTTTTACAAAAGGACACGTTTAGCAGCAAAATAATAAACCGAAAACCTCTTAATTTACCCTAGAACGCTAATCACCTAAAAAAACCTACCCTGGACATGCAACGACCTTTCTCGAGGCGCTCAGGCACCTTCAAGAGCTTGAATGTCAAAACAACAACCGCGACAATCCCCACATCTTCCCCGAGACGTTGTGTCGGATCATGAATACGGGCAAGCTCACATTATCAGTGACTGGCAAAGTCGCGTGATATTCTGTAAGAAAATTGGAGCAGTAGCATTACTCGGAACTTCCTCCATCATCAATTGACTGCATAATATTCCTTGCAGTTTTCAGGTCACCTATTTGAGAGTATGTGGACAATTTTTTAAAATATCGGAGCCAGATTTTTCGCATATCGGGGTGATCAGGGTCGAATTGTTCCAAACTGGGAAAATCGATACCGAACTTTCTAAGTGTGGCCCGGAGAGCAGTGATCTTAAAGTAATCGTCGGGCCTGAGGTGCATATCTCGATTAAGTGCTTCATCTACTGCTTCATTTCTTTTACCATAGATTGAAGCGTCATTTGTGCATTGCATATCTACGTTAACTGCTTCTTCTATTACTTTAAAGCAATCGGAGATTTCAGGGTAACATGCTTTGAATTTTTCGCTGGGCAACATTCTTTTTACCTTTGGAGCTAATTGTATAAGCCCCCATATGATAAATAAGATGAGCAATATGGCGAAGAATGTAGTGCCAGCTAAGGCTATAATGGGCAGGAAACCCACAAGGATAGGTAGAGCTTTACTCATTTGGGTTGTAGCCTCCTGAAAATTCACTAACAGCCCAACAAATGCGCTTAAACCGGTCAGTATACTAGACAGCACAATAAATGGCTTTAGCCACAGCGATTTCGAATTCATTCCCTATTGCAGGATGTATAGTTAAATTTGTAAACTGCATAAAAGCTGAATTAGAAGTTGATATGAACATTCCTACAACGCCAACGGAACTTGCATGGATCGTCTTACTTAAGGTTACAGTGGAAGAAATTAAGGATAGTAAATAATAAGAAAATTGTGACTTTGTATATAAATCCCCTCCCCCAAATAAAAGGTCTTCTTTCTTCCCTTTCATCCCTATCATCCCCCTATGGGACCACCCACTTTCTCCTCAATAGACGCTCCTGTACTATCAATTGACAAGTGATTCCATGAATAATCTTTATCCAATCTGTTTGTGAAAATCGGAGGGAGAAAATGGCAAACACAACGCAAATACTCGAGGTAGCCCCTAATCTTTTTCAATTATATTGTATTCAGGTAATCAGGAATCAAGAAAACTGTCCCATGCTTACGTGCAAGTTCAGTCCAGCACGACGTCCGGGGCCGAGCATCATAACGACCCATCCACCTGGGGTTCGTTCCACATTGCCCGTTCGTCTTTGAAGGTCGCCGAGTCAACCGAGCCGGAGCCGATTAAAGCACAAGCACAACCCCGTAACGTAAAGCAAAGGGGGCGGGGGGAGTGCCGCCGCAGAAGGCTGTCGACCCTGATCTATCGGTCTTCGACACGAAAAATATTATTACAAAAGGGAACGTTTAGCAGCAAAATAATTAAAAACGAAGACCTCTTAATTTGCCCTAGAACGCTTATCACCTAAATTCCCCTACCTGAAGGCACTGAGATGCCTCTATCCACTTCCCAAAATTTTAATATTATTTTCTTAAAAGTGACATCACCTCGAATAGTGCCCCTATTAAATCAAGTAACTCAGTAGAATCATCATAACCATCACACATCTGAATCAGTCAACTACGTCCAATCAACTTATTCTTGCAACGTCTGATCGTACCGTCGTAACAATAATGCTGCCGTTAGCAAAACGACGTGCAATCGAAAATTATAGTCATCTGCATCCGAAAGCCCTGGATGCGGCCCATGTGGATGCAATCGCTTAACCAGACCGTTGATGAAACCCGTTCCGTCATCATCCCATTCGTGCAGCTCGGAGCGGAGAATATCATGCTTCACCAGCTTTGCTAGTAGGGCTTGCCTGTTATTTAAGGAGTCGTTACTCGGATAGAGCTTCTCAGCTGTCCCATTAAGAAGTGCCTCGAAGAAGGCACGTAACTGTCCATTGGCCGCAGAGCATATGCCTTGTACATAGGTAATCTAAAGCTTGCTCAAGATGGCCCTTGACTGTTGCAAATTCATGCTTTTGCAATAGCCTCTCCAGTTCCGTCTTAATGCTTGGCAGTCTGATATCAGCAGGGAGCCCCGGCCTCAGATCACCGTCTGTGACGACGAATCCATCTTGCTGAAGAGCAAGCTTGAAATTGTCCATAGCTAGTTACAGTAACGACGTTTCCATAGACAATTGAGTATCCTGCTGATCCGGTGGTAGTAGAGACACCGAATGCTCGACAATGACCGCTTTTAGCGGCTCGTCACCGACGGTATAGTCTAGACGGCAGCCAACGAATTCAATAAGATCGCTCATCCGTTTTCGGCGACTGACATTTTCTCCTCTTACGTTATTTTTGGGAATTATATACAAAAGTCACAAATTCCTAATTAAAAGCACCCATCGCACTAAAGTGAGAAAGTGAATATCCCTTTGACAATATGAAACCCTTCTATTTTCAATTAGTATGTAGGATATTTCTATGTCTCTTGACCTCACATATCCAAATATTCTTCAGACAATCGGAGATCACGTCATTATCGAGAGTACTGAATCGCGTGCTTTCTTGGCATGGTTCCTTCAACACTTTTATCGGCTTGATGAAACCGAGGTCTACGATTGTATATGTGACGGTAAAAACGACCAAGGAGTTGATGGAATTTACGTCAACGATCAATTGGATCAAGTAGACATTTTCCAAGCGACCATTGCGCAGGGAGAAAAAGATTTAGGGGATGTTAATTTGAAAGAGTTCTCTGGATCACTCTCTCAATTTCAAGATCCTGCCTCAATAAAATATATCCGTGAAAGCAGCCAGAACACTGAGTTAATAGGGATTCTCAAAGACAAGGATATCGAGTCCAAAATTGCAAGAGGTTATAAAGTCCGTGGAATATTTCTAACAAATATGAAGAGGGATCACAACGCAGCACGTTTCTTGAAAATATCCCCCCACATTGTTCTATACGATCGGTTTGAGTTGGACCGATCGTATATTCCAATAGAGAAAACAGGTCCAATACAAACAGAAATGTCGTTCAGCATAGCAAGCGTTAATCACCTTGAGCATGCAATGGGAACCGACTTAAAAATGGTTATCGCACCTATTTCGGCGCAAGAACTGGTCAAAATTGATGGAATTGAAAATGGAGAATTGTTTGCGTGGAATGTGCGGCAATGGTTGGGAAGAGGAACAGGTGTTAACAAGGACATTGAGAAAAGCGTTAAAGATAAAACAGAGCACGTGTATTTTCCTGCGTTCCACAACGGACTGACTGTGTTGTGTGAACGGCTAGATATCGATGAGGCAAGGGTGAAGATTAAGGGATATGCGGTTGTTAATGGCTGCCAGAGCATGACTGGACTTTATGAAAACCGCAACCATCTAACAGATGATCTGAAAATACTAACCAAATTTATTGAGATTCGTCCAGACAGCGATCTTGCCCTGAAGATTACCGATCATACAAACAACCAAAACGGAACCACTCCCCGAGACCTTCAATCTAATACACTTATCCAGACAAGACTTCAGACGGAAGTGCATGAAAAATATAAGGGAGACCGTTTCTACAGGATAAAGCGAGGTGAACATCCGGAATGGGCAAGTGATAAAGTCATTGAGAATGAGCTGGCCGGACTTATTTTGTTGGCTTTTGATTTGAAGAATCCATCAAGTTCACACCAAAAATACAAATTATTCGACGCGTTTCACTCTGATATATTCGGCAGACCAGTAGTGAATGCTGATCGGATTGTGCTTCTCCACGACTTATACGAGTCCATTGTGAATGGCGTAAAAAAAATGACTAATCAACTCTTTGGGTCGTATAGGATTACAATATTTTTTTTAGTCTACCTTGTTAGAGAAGCGTTGGAAGGAGACGAAAAAGGTAAACTTTTTTGTCAAAACCCCTCGGAGTTTAATGATATCAGGGAGACTTTGAAGAACGACATTTTCCCCTCACTGGTCGAGCCGATCATCGTGCTACTTGACACTGAAGCTACCCGCAGGAAAGAGCCAGAAAATGGAGGTTTTGATTATAAAAGAGAGTTAAAAAGCCCCAAGGCCATACAAGAGATGAAAGGGAGGATTATCAGCCAATATCAAATAATTCTCATCAATGGCTATACACCTAGCTTTACTAAACTCTTGGAATAGGATTTTTTGATAATCGTATTGTAAAACCAATTCAAAAGATGGGCTATTTCTTATGGATGGCTTATCCCTCAGAGATCGACTTGCATATGTATTGTGTTCGGCGTTCAGGCCAAAGGCAGTGGTTCAAAAGTTATTATTATGAGAAAAAATGATTCCACGTTATCGGCGTTTCTATTGTAATAATAATTGTAACTTACAGCTTAAAAAATATGTAACTAATTTATAAACAACATATTTAGTATAATATAATTAGAACAGTTAATAACACATATTGAGATTGAGCGACATCCGCTCCCCTAATGCTCCCCACTTTTCGCTATTGCACGCTATATACTACTATTTAGTTTCTCTGGACATAAGCGATAAATTGATTCATAAGTGCCTACATATTAGTATATAGCGTTAATTAATAAGGGATTACAGAAGGGCAGGTTCAATTCACTACAAAAGGCTTAACTAAAGATCAGCATAAAAGTATGATTCCTGCCAAACATTTTTAGGAAAAGTCAGGAAATCAAAGAAAATATAAATTATTATTGAATAGCTATTTAGGTGGATATATTTATTAATGATTAACTTATGATACAGTTCTAAGTCCCGTTCATAGTCGAAAGTATAGGTTATGCTGAACTATGAAAGAACAGGGGCATCATCCGAGCACGCAACAACTGACCATCGCTGTCGCCTCGGTAAAACGCTCAATGGTGCCGACTGACCTCAGAACCTGTCATTCCCGTCTGGCCTCCGGTCCGTACATGAGGTGTCGTCACTGAAAACGATCTGAACTCTTTTTTTGCCGTCCTCCTCTCGTCAATGCATTTTCGGTATTTCCATGCCCTGCCAATTGTTTTGAATACGCCGCCCTCCTGGAATGGATTCAGCGCCTGTGTCAGGTTCAGCACGCCGTGGGCAGGTGGTTTCATGGACCACACCCGGTCCGGAATTCTCAAGGAAGGCCCCGTCATGCGGATTTCTTCCGAGCCTTCGAGATCCCGTACGATGACCGTAAGCAGGATCGCTGCATCGTGATCATCCATATCGAGAGCACTGACCTTTATCTCTAGCGAGGGCGCAAAACGGTAGCCGTGGTCGGTCTCACGCATGGCTTCGTCGGGCTCCGCGAAGCTGAGCCACCGGGCCTGCCCAGCAGCCGTCGTCTCGAAGGCTTGCCGTATTGGTGGACCGCCCGGTTCGCTGGCGTGATAGGTGGTGATCTCTGCCCCGGTGACCTTTTGTCCCTTCTCCACATGGGCCTCGAGCCGTAACGAATACCCCCCCCGCACCCCACTGCGGTCCGGCATCAAGTGCGAACGATTGGAGACGTACCCCCCATCCAGATTTTGCCATCAATTCCCCTATATCCAGCCCAGGGTGCAACCAGTGCACGCGTGTGTCCATCTGCCGATCTAAACAGCGCATATGCTTGGACAGTATAGGGGTTTTCATCTGCGCAATGACGGGAGAATTCGATCACGCTGTCCGGATAATGGACCATCGGCTCACCCGTATCCACTTTACGAGCATGGCTGACACCGCTGCTAATAACGAGTAGGGCAGCGATGGAGGCAAAGAGGAAACAGCTGCGGCAGCCTATCTTATTTATGGTTAATACTTGCATAAAGGAACGAGTTCACAATGACCACGTCCGCAAGGGCAATCGGGTTTTCGGTGCCGAGGGGTTAACCTGACCGTGTTGCCAAAATGACGCCATTGTTCGATCAGGGTTCTTGCTTTGCGAAGATGATAGAAGATTTCACGATTCAACGGTTCATCCCGTAGCTTGCTTTCCTCATAACCGACCCCCTAGGCAAGCGATGTAGGAGTTGCCTACGCATTAATTGGCCTCAAAATGATTCGGTCCTACTATCTGACCACAGCACAAAGCTGGCAAAATATTGAAAGGGTAAGAGAAAGTGGTATGAACAGCAATGTTGGTAAAATCATGGTAATCCTTGAAAAGGGTTTGCGTAATGTATTCCTGGCTTGGCACATGTGATACACAACGATAACGTATAGTAAACACGGACAATTGATTGATTTCAATATGACTCTAGACTCTACAACACACTTGCGCAATAAAGGAGCCCATGTCCAGTAGAAAGCTGAAGGAAACCTCCAAGCGATCCTCTATATGATGGTTCGACGTCGTGATGGGTGTCTGTACAGCAGCTTTATAGCAAGCCCGGCAATACAACCTAAAACACCTCGTTATCGCGGACAAAGGCGGGTCAGACAGCATTGTCAGGTGTCACCACAGGTCCAGTTGTGATTAAACTTGCCTCTACTGGGCGCATAAATTCATTGTTTCCAACACAAGGGTCACTTAATCGATATTATTAAATCCACACTAAAATTCTTGCCCGTTTCCTGGCTGAAGATCACCAAAAAAGTATGATTCCTGCCCATTCCTGCCAAACATTTTGAGGCAAGGTCAGGAAATTAGAGGAAAATATAAATTATTATTGTACCGTTATTTAAGTGTAACTAATTGTTAATAAGCAGTTTATAAGGCATTATTGAGTCCCGTTCATAGTCGGTTTCATCGAGTCGTTTCACAACTGTTAACATGAGCTAAGAGTCACTTAGATATCTCATCTTTGATTTCTGTCTTATCTTTGTTTACTGATTTTCTTAAGAAATCAATAGATGCTTTGAGTTCCTGTGATGTAAATGTATTTTCTTTATTTGTTCCGTAGTGGGCGATGGCATTTCTAATATAAATCGGGAGGGGGTCTTTTCTCATTGTGCTACCTCTTTTGTAAATCTTTAACATACCCTGGTCATCTTCAAGAAGTTCTTCCATCTTTTTAGCCGTTTGTTTATGTTCTCGGTCGTCTTCTATTTCATATTTCTGCTGGAATTGAGCATACAGCATAAAAAATACGCCATACTGATACTCATAAATTTCTTTATCTTCCACAATTGAGCGTAAGATCTCTGAAAAAGTTTCTACAGGCCCTTGCATTTTAGATAATTGCGTGAGAGCCTTCTCCGCTAATTTGAGAAACTTTATCTTGCTTTTTTGTTGTCCATTTTTGGGGATTTCAGCAAAATAGATATGAAAATTTTTACCTTTCGGTATTAAACTTGGATATATACTGTAAACAATAAGATTAAATTTTTCCAAGTTGTCATATTTTGGTTTAGTCTTAATCGGATAATACTCTGCCATCTCTTATTTTTTCATTAAATTTTGGGATTTAGTAACTTGAGTTAGTAAAATCAGAGCATCTCGAAGTAGTTCAAGGATCAAGGTGAAGTTAAGTTGGTAGAGGAAGTCAAGGCTCGGGCTGCATTCGGGCTACGCCCTCATTGCGCCAAGATCTCTCATATACATCACTCCTTAAACCATTAACACCCCGTAACTCTCTCTCTTAATAATTGATTCGAATAACGGGGTCCAATCAGGTTATTTAGGTCAAAAACTTAAACGTATACCGGTAGTAATATTCCACCCCGGCAGCGGAGCAACATCTTTCAAAACTGAGGAGTGTACGCGGCCTTCTGCATCTGTTAAATTTTTGCCGATGACGAAGACTTCCCATTCGACACTTCTGAATTGCAAGCGGTAGGCAAAGTCGGCATTGAGGAAAGTGTAACTGTCGGTGAGAAATTCTCCGGGTGCCACACGGTCCTGCTCTCCGTGGTGGCTAACGGCAATACCTGCTGTCCAGGTTGGCGTTTCCTGCTCCAGTCGCGTGCCGAAACGCCAAGGCGGTATACGCGGAAGCGGAGTATCAATAGACTCATTCGTCGCGCGCACAAAATCAGAGGTCATGATGAGGTGAAGGCGTTTGCTTTCGGTATCGATAAAGTGGATTGTCGCTTCCGCTTCCAGACCGTAAAACGTGGCTTCGCTTTCCGTGTATTCGAATATCCCGAAACCTTCTGCCTCTAGCTCTCCGAAGCGGGTTTCTGCTTCCTCAAGTTCGAGTTCGTTTAGAAAGATGAAGTTGTCGAAAGCGTTGTAATAAAAATTGACTGATCCAGTTATATATCCCGTCATTTTCCTTAGAGAGAGATCAAGACCAAATGCTTCCTCAAGGTTCAACGTCGTATTCCCTATCTCAAAGGACTGTGTCGCGATGTGGGATCCAAAAGCCAGCAATTCCGTGGCGCTCGGGGCGCGTTTGGAGGAGGTGATTGAGGACGCCACAGCCCATTCGTCGGCGGGATTATAAACCAGTCCAGTTGAAACGTTAAGAGTGGATTCATCGCCCTTACGAAAAACAGTCTCGCCAGGGTCGATTTCCTGATTCTCATAGCGAAAACCGAACTCCCAGGATCCCCAGTCAAACTCCGCACGCTCAACAATGAATAGTGCCCAATTCAAAGTCTCATTTGAGGGGATGAAAGCCTCATCACCGAAGGCAGCGAAGTCATCATGCTTGAAGTTAAATCCTAGAACACCATTAAATCCCACCATGGGCTGGTGCACTGCGAGAATACGCGCTTCGATTCCATCTCGATCAAACTGGGTGCCGACTGTGTCGCCTTCCAGCTCGGTATGCATGTAATCCACTACCCCGAGACGAAATTCAGTGCTTTCCAAAAATAGTACCGGTTCACGGACTTCAGCTCTCAAATCAAAACGATATTGCTCGAGGTCGATGGAAACCAATTCCTCTTCTTCATGTCCATGGCTTCCGGGCACACCATACAGGCTGTTATAGGTGGAGACCGAGGCGCCGAAGGTTCCTTTGTCCCAAAACCAGGCAAAACCCGCAGTTCCGCTCTCAGTTTCAACTGCGCTGTTTTCCAGCACACCAGAAACTTCATCTTCTACTTCCCTTTCATCTTCTTCCACCGCGCGAAACCGGGCCGACTCGGCAATACCGGGTATCTCCACATCTTCAGACTCTCGGATAGCGCCGCCGACATGCCAGGCGAAATTGCCTGTCGCTCCTTCAATCGAAACAACGCCACTGACCTCATCCGCTGCCGTACCATAGCGGAATTCTCCATTCCCACTTAAGGGTGCTTCGGGCTTCTCACGGGGAATATCCTTACCTATCACATTGACGATTCCCCCGATGGCCGAATTTCCGTAAAGCAAAGTCGCTGCTCCGCGTACGATTTCCACCCGTTCGGTCAATAGGGGTTCAATACCCACAGCGTGGTCGGGACTGGCGTTGGAGACGTCGAAACTGTCGATATCACTGGTCAATACGCGCACGCGTTCGCCATCGAAACCGCGGATGATGGGTCGACTCGCACCCGGCCCAAAGTAACTCGAATTGATCCCTGGCTGGTTGCTTAATGTCTCTCCCAGGGTAGACTGAGCACTACGCTTTAGGGTACTTTTATCAAGGACGGTTGCCGGAAGGGCTATATCTTTTATATCATCTACGAGTGGACCTGCTGAAACGATATACTGTTTGAGTTCAACGACTCTTTCATCGCTGTCTTCAGCTTGAACGTGAAGCTGAGAAATTACTAAGGCAGGTATTAAACCTGTGAGTATAACTCTTTTTAGCACGTTCATAGGAAAAAATTAACCCTCTAAATCGTTCTTGAGAATCGAAGCAAGCTATGTATGTAAAGTAAACCTGATAATGCAAGTTATTTGCATTAGTGTACTTGTCGTTAAACAACATTCTCACCATTGTCGATCAATACACTCGAGCTTGCCCACTGCTTCTGGCCGATACGTCCATCGGTGGGCACAAAGTCGCTGCAGCACTTATGAAAGCCGCTGCAGGAATCGGTCTTCCCCAAACCATTACCGTCGATAATGGGCCCGAGTTTATCGGCAAAGTACTGGATCAGTGAGCTTATGGCCACGGCATCGAGCTGGATTTTATTCGCCCAGGCAATCCCGTAGAGAATGGTTATATTGAGAGCTTCAATGGACGCTTACGCGATGAACTTCTTAACACGGCGCTATTTTATACGCTGGCTGAAGCGAAAGAAAAACTTGAAGCTTGGCGACTTGATTATAATACTCAAGGATCACACAGCTCTCTGAGCTATCGGCCTCCAGCCGAATACGCATAGAGAGCCATTTCTTAGCAAATCAAAACTCTTACCACTCTGCCGGAACTAACACTGACTCTGATACAGTAACCGAAAGCAGGTCATATCCCGATAACCTCTCTCTTTAAATGATTCGATTTTTGGGGGTTACCCCCGTTAAATCCACTCGAAAATTCTTGGCCGATTCCTGGTCGAATATCATCAAAAAATATGATTCCTGCCCATTCCTGCCAAACATTTTGAGGCAAGGTCAGGAAATTAGAGGAAAATATAAATTACTATTGGATCGTTATTTAAGTGTAAATAATTGTTAATAAGTAGCTTATAAATCATTATTGAGTCCCGTTCATAGTCGGTTACATCGAATCGTTTCACAACCGCTTACGCGATGTACCGAGGAACGTAGTGACGACATAGCGAAGCGCTCAATGTTTGGACCGTGAAGTGTTGCTTAGCGTGGCTGAAGCACAAGTGGTAAACGAGCAATGGCGTCGCAACTACAACCAAAAACGTCCCCACAGTTGATTAGGCTTTAAAAACCCGCAAGAGTTTGTCAGATTCCTTTCCGCTCTTGGCCGCGTTCGGGCTACGCTCTCACTTTGCCAAGATCTCTCCTATCCATCACTCCTAAAACCATTAACACCCGGTAACTCTCTCTTAATAATTGGTACGAAAAACGGAGTCCGATCAATTTTCTGATCCGTTCCAAGTATGGATATATGAATCCGGCTTGTCCGCCCCATACAGATTCCCTGTAGATTGATCATATATTCGGCCATGATGATCAACACCCAATCATTTTCTCAAGAATGGTAATTTGCATTCGAAAGCGACTGTCCCATCTTCTATGCTCGGTGTAGTGTGATCGTATGCTTTTAATGATTTAATTTTTTTAAAACCATTAGCTTTAAGAATGTCTTTAAATTCTTCGAGGTAATATAAACGTGTGACTAAATCCATGCACTCGGTTTCAACAATTTTATTCCCAGTCAATAATTCATACCGGAGATGAAAAATCGCCAATCTTTTTTCTGTATCATAGCTCGTTTTAACATTTTCGACTATGATGTCCCCATTTTTTCTTTTTCTTCTCTTAGATTCGGTCCATTCAACAGAGTTATCGGGTTTAATTGAAGGGGTCTCGATTTCCAGGACAAGGGTGCCACCCGGCAAAAGATGGTCTTTCAGATTTTTTAAACTTTTTGCTACAGCATCGTCACAGATTATTAACCCATACGAACCCGATGGGATAAGAATCAGAGAATACTTCCTGCCAGCATCAAAATTTTCTAAATTCGCGTTCCATAAATTTGCATTAAGTTGCTTAGTCTCACACTTTCTTTTACAGGTTTCTAACATATATACAGAGTTGTCGAATCCATCTATGGAAAAACCTCTCTCCGATAGCGGAATCAGAAATCGGCCCGTGCCACACATCGGTGCTAACACGGGTCCTTTAGCTTTTTCTGCGTAGTAAATATAAAAAGATAAAGCATCCTCCGGAGCACTTGGTTTATCGAGATCATACATCTCGGTACATAACATTCTATATTCGTTCATCTGAATATGTAACGGTTAAATGAATGTACTATAATACCGACTGTATCGAATTTTTATCATCAGCTGAGAGAAGGTTTATATGCTTCAAAATAGAAACGATGGCTCTGAACCTCAAGGCATCCATTTTCCTGGATATGCTGATGAATTTTAATTAATCCGTCGTGGTATTTATCTATAGAAAAATCGGGAAACTGGTAGGTAGTCATCCTAATGTAAAATACAATGGCACCAACATCGAGAAATTGTGTTTTTGAAAACGCCTCCCTTTTTTCACCTATTTTAAACCCTGCATTTTCAACCTCCTTTAAAACGAAGTCTAAATCCCAATGTTCGAAGTTTTTAGTCGGGATATCCTGTAAGAGCTCGTTTAACCTGAAATTATTTGATCCGCCTACCTGCTGAGTAATGAACTGGCCGTCATCTTTCAGAATGCGATAAACTTCGTCGGATGAATGGGCTTCATGACGATTGATGACTAAGTCAAAGAGCTTGTCATCAAAAGGTAAGGTGAGATCCTCTGATACCTCGACGACCTGAATACCCAGTGACTCCAGTCTTTTACGGGCGACAGAGATATTGGGAGGGTAGCCCTCTGTGGCAAACGTATTCTCGGGTAAGCCACTGAATGATGACAAAAGCTCACCACCGCCCGTTCCCATGTCCAGTAAAGTTATGTCAGGCTTAAATCTGCTGGATACAATCTCCCGGTAATTCCAGCTGATATCTTCCACCAGGGATCTTTCTTCTATATAGGAAAAGTCCCAGCCGGAAATTTTGTGATTCAGCGCTTCGGAAACTAATGAATCGAAAGACACACCATTGAACGGGTTTAAGTGAGACTTATATATCTTTTTTAGCCAGTGGAAAGCTTTCAATTAATTTCCATTCACCTCCATACGCCTTTCCTTGTCTTCCCACCAGTTCTACGGACTTCGCCAAGAAACCGTCACCGAAAGCTGATTTTGCTGTTTGCTCTTTAGATTTCTCGAGACCTTCGGTGGTTGATTCATAAACGAAAGTCATATGTGCGTGATAAGGATCATCTTGATAAGCTGCGATTCCCAATGGTGAAACTGCCTCGACCAATGCGTCATGGAACTCTTGCATCTTAGGAGTTACCGGTATCGATAATCCTCCACCTTTACTGCCCCAGTTCAATCTGGATCCCTTTAAACCTACATAAAAAGATTTTGTGGTACTGGTTATTGAGCGTATGGTTTGTTTCAAGTTATCCAAACTCTCAATTCCGTAAAAGGTACCTTTGATAGTGATATGCGCAGGTATATGCGCGATAGTCATTCCTGAATCACGCTTAATGGCATTAACCTTAGCTATGGTGTCTTCTGGAGCGATTAATACCAGCGAATAGCAGGAATATCCGAAACGATCGTCGGGTTGGTTATGGGCGGGTTTTATTTCAGGCATTAGCAATTTTACCCCGAATGGAAGCTTCAGTGGTAGCAAAAAATAACAACGAGGAGATCGTCATTTTTCTTCTGTTGTTGAATTTTGAGTTAACCAGTAAGTCGCTGCCTCACACGTCTGGTTCAGTTTTGATCCTTAGAAAATCAAATGGTTCATGAGCAATAAATCTCTCAGAAATCCATTGGCACGTTTCAGCCTGGTGGTTAAAACTCACATAATTGGAAACATCAGTGTATGGAACCCACTTGAATTCGCGATGTTCGGATGAGAGGACTACGGGCTGCTCAGAATCTATAAATCCTACAAAGATGGGAGCTATGTTGATGCAGTTTTGGCTCACTTCATAAAAACTCTCAAGCCTATCAGCGGAGTAGAACCTATCAGGACTAATTCCTGTCTCCTCATGGATTTCTCGCAATGCAGCTTGCCAAGCTGTCTCTCCTTTTTCGATCTTTCCAGAGATTATCTGCCAGGTGTCGCCAAGGTAACCGGTGTTTCGCCTTATCA
The DNA here is from genome assembly GCA_965219535.1 of Opitutales bacterium. Lineage (GTDB taxonomy): Bacteria > Verrucomicrobiota > Verrucomicrobiia > Opitutales > PNEW01 > PNEW01. Next base: position 232,565 of record CBDCNV010000001.1, read on the forward strand.
GGAGCACGTCCATACCGCTATCCGTGCCCCGGCATACATAAGCAGCGATGGAAAAACATTTGATAGGGGCTTCTTCTCGAGAGGGAATCATATTTAATAGTCGAATATATGGTTACCGACTCACCTGCACAATACGAGATTGAATCGTGATCACGCGCAATAATGCTGGATCAATTCTTGAGATGGGATCTCCTTAAATTATCTGTCAAATCGATCACTCAAACACCAGGAATAATATGAAAAAAATAACCGTTCTTCTCTTAATACTCGCCAGCGCATTCGTTTTTACGGCCGCCAATAAAAATGTAAAGAGAGTACACAATATGCCTTCAGGAGTACCGTATGACAGCTGGTTCCCCATTGGGGCAAATCATGGGATCGCGGTTGTAGGATATGAAAAGAATAAAGGACAAAATTTAGATTATGCAAAAGGGATATACTTTGTGAGGAAACTTGATAAATGGTATCCAGTATATTTTGAAATTGGACCACCTATTCACTCAAAGTAGCCTGAATAAATATACTATCCTATAAATGAGCGAATAAGAACGGCAATTGCGGCGGCGCTGGAAAGCAGTAAAACCAGGGGCCGGACTGACTGTCGGTCAACTATGGATGCCGTTCTAATCGATATTACATATCCCAGAAGCACTCCAGGGACCAGGGTTATTGATAGTAGAAGTTCCGTAATTCCCAAACGCCCGATAAAATAAAGTGCACTCAGGGAGATGGTAATACCCACGATGAAGACACCCGAGAGAGTACTGCGCAGTCGCGCTCCCGGTTCATCCTGATAAACCAAGGCCAGGGGGGGAGCTCCCATCGCCGAAGTAGTGCCCATGAAACCTGATAGGGTTCCTGCTAAGAGGACATTCGGTGTCGTAGCGCGTATATGGAAACCGAGTGCGCTGATTATTACTGCCAACAGGACGAGCACTGCGAATAAAATCGTGAATTTCTCTTGAGAAATCACTGCAATCACGGAAACCGCGATTACCGTGCCAACTACTCTTCCGGCCAATACCCAGCGGAGCCCCAATATGTCTAGTGATCGTCTATCCCGGATGGTAATGAGAATAACCAGCGCTAACGTGTTTATTAGGACGGGCCCGGGGACCAATAGCGGATCTATAATAATGAGAAATGGTGCAGCAATCAAGGGAAAGCCTAACCCCACTGATCCTTGAACCGCAGCTCCGATGGCCACCACGACAAAAACCAAAAGCAATTCAGTGAGACCTAAAGTCATTAGTAATTTGTTTCTTGCCAACCTTCTGTGGAACGAGTTGCAAGATTCTCACATTTTAAAAAACTGATTGTTTTGCTCCTAAATTGAATCTTCACCATGTAGCCATCGAAGCCCACCGGGCCATCCTTGACTGCTCATCCCAAGGATTGGTCGGGTATATTCATTAATACCACTCGACGTGTAGTCATAATCGTTACTTTTCCAGACAAAGTAATTGACAATGGCCGCACCTGAAAATTGATTCACCTTGGTGTAATAAGCTGAGGGACTTTGGTGCAACTCAGTCAAGGAAGGTTGATTCATGAGATCCCACGTTGATGCCGGTGTTCCATCAGGATACCTGTAGACTTCCGCCGTCGAGGAGTCCACTGCACCCCATTTTCTATTACGATACGCTTCGATAATTACATGGCCGCTGTATGCTTGATCGGTATTATACAAGTTCATTATTCGGCTCGCAATGCCAGCAACCTGGCAAAGGAAACAGGCAACCCTCGCAATATCGGTACACCAATCTGAACCACGGTGAATGATTTCTTCTTCACTGCCGCCAAATAGCATGGTTTCCAAAGTCTGGCCAGTAGTTTTATCCGCTAACCTTGCAGTGAACTGAACGATTCTTTCGATACGCTCGTCGTAGAATTGGCAATCAGCTGTTATCTGTTCAGTGCAGTCTTCTAATTCCACTCGAGTCCCCTTTTTATACCTGATGTCAGCAGGTGTGTAGTCGGTATACAGATAAGTTGCCGTTTCAGAACACAACCGAATCATTTGCTCAGTCAATACCCTGTCTACTGACCCCGGTGCATGGGTATCATTGTCTAGCATCTTTTGATAGGCTGGTCCGAATTGCGCACTACCCATAAATCTGGAATTATCAACTTTCATCACTCTTCGGCTTTCGAGAATACTAATGTCTGGGATAGACTGTTACGGGAAGACCCTTTTACTTATTGTTTCGTGCTACTAATTGTTTAGCAGTTTTATAAGGGTGGGGGGTTACCTTTCACATTTTTGGATTCATAATTCTGATTGGACCCCGTTATTGGTACCAATTTTTAAGAGAGAGTTACCGGGTGTTAATGGTTTTAGGAGTGATGGATAGGAGAGCTCTTGGCGAAGTGAGGGCGTAGCCCGAACGCGGCCAAGAGCGGAAAGAAATCTGACAAACTCTTGCGGGCTTTTAAAGCCTAATCAACTGTGGGGATGTTTTTGGTTGTAGTTGCGACGCCATTGATCGTTTACCACTTGTGCTTCAGCCACGCTGAGCAACACTTCACGGTTCAAACATGAGCGCTTCGCTATGTCGTCACAACGTTCCTCGGTACATCGCGTAAGCGGTTGTGAAACGATTCGATGAGACCGTTTGTTATTCTCGCTATCGCTCGTTGAGGTGTCGCTTCGCTCGGTAGCCAGGGACTACCCGGATCGATATAGATCGTCTTGATGCTCTTGTCGGACAACCACTGCTGCACTTGATGAGCGATGAATGGTTTCGCATGTCGTCGCTTCGCTCCTCGGAACACTGCCATTATCGCTACGGATATAGCGGGGGATTCCCTCTTCATCGATAGCTTCGCTGAGAACCGAGAGGACATCGGTTGAGGTGAGTTGACGAGCTACCCGAAGGCGCAAACATTTTCGCGTATATTCAACGATAAAGCTCATGATCTTGAGGGGACCACCATTATCGGTGCGATCATGGACAAAGTCCCACGACCAGACGTGATTGCGATCGGTGGCTTTAGTGGGAAACCCTGTGGAGATCCCTTGACGAGGTCTGCGCTTTTTCGGTGGCTTTACCTGCAGCCCTTCTGAACGTCGTACTGCCTGAACAAACTTCCTGCTTGTTGTCCAGCCTTCCTTAACCAGCAAGGCACGAATGCGCCGGTAACCGTAGCGGGGATGTTCCCAGGACAGGGTTACAATCCGCTCGGCCAACCGCTGAGCTTTCCTACCGGCCTGCTTGGGCCGGTAGTTGTATGTTGACCAGCTGAGGCTGAGATAGGAACAAGCCCTCTAAAACGAGCACAGCCCTTTCTCAGCCACCTCCTTTACTGCTCGCTTCTTCTGCTTTGGGCTCATCACTTTTTTGACAACGTTTCCTCCAAAACCTGATTCTTGAGCATTTGCTCAGCGAGCAGTTTCTTTAGCTCGGTATTTTCTTTTCCAACTCTTCAAATCGCTTTGCATCGGCCAGCTCCAAGTTGCCATATTTTTTACCCCAGCGATAAAAGGTCTGTTCGCTTAGGTTGTTGCCACGGCAGACTTCCTGCACGGTTTTACCGGTATCGGCTTGCCGAAGTATTGCTATTATCTGTTCTGTTGTATATCTTTTTCTTTTCATTGAGGTTATCGGTTTATCCCGATAACCTCTCTCGGTATATGTTGCCATTTTTTTGGGCCACGCCAGACTAAAAGCATCAAGTCTTACTCAGGAGATCTTGTCATGGATGAGGTGAAGGTAGAGCGGCTTTATCAGATCCAACCTTGAGCAGTCCCTGAAAGACTATGGCGTCAATACTATTATTAGTGAATGTTATACAATGCTAGCCAACTTTTAACTCGTTTTATTGGCCTTTCCCCGTTTCAAGTCATGCTTTTGCATACCCTGGTAAGTTTATTTCAGGCCAACTACTGAGTAGTCTTGCTCCGTGATGGAACTGATTCACAAGGAACCAATGAGTTACCAGATACTAAAGATGAGCTGGTCACGACCATGTTACTAGTTTGATCTTGCGTTGAACTAATCGATTTGATAGTGAATCCCTTTTGAAGGGATTTATCCATTGGACAACAGCCTCGAGTTAGACAAACCGGCCGACATTGGTATCATCCGTAAGTTTTACCGGGATGGACTGTTGAGCGATGATGCCTTCAAAGCTGCAAGTGGGTTACTGCGACCTGTTTCCAGTTGGTTCTCATGGGCGAGGCAGATGCTTCTTTTCTTTGGCAGTGCACTGGTGTTGGCGGGAATCATCTTTTTCTTTGCCTACAACTGGGCGGCGTTGGGAAAATTTATCAAGTTTGGATTGATTGAAGCGGGGATAATAGTCTGTATCGTTGGCTCGCACCTGCGAGAGAGAACGCAGCTCGTAGGTAAAGTTCTACTTTTGGGCGGTGCTGTGTTGGTCGGCGTCTTCCTGGCCGTCTATGGGCAGACTTATCAGACAGGTGCTGATGCCTTTGGGTTGTTTATAATTTGGGCAATGCTGATATTAGGGTGGGTAATCGTTTCAGAATTCGACGCACTCTGGTTGGTCTGGCTTATCCTTTTGAATACTGGAGCGATACTCTACTGGCAACAAGTAGGGTATCCCTCTCGTCAGATTAGCTTTGAATATCTCTGTTTAGGGCTAGCGATTCTCAATGGCGCTGCTTTGGCTTTTCGTGAAGTGGGCGTACTTCGAGGCCTTGAGTGGCTGAGTGGCAGGTGGCTTCGAGGTATCTTGCTTATCGCTTCGCTTGTCGCACTGTCTCTGCCTACCATCAATTGGATTGTTGATTTTCACCAACCGAAAACAGTAGACCTCATCGTCGCTTTCATATGGCCCTTTGCCGCTGTTGGCGGGTATGCTTTATATCGCTTCAAACTTCGTGACATGATTCCCCTTGCTCTCATTGTTATGAACGCGTGCATCATCTTGTTGACATTCATCGCGGAAGCCCTGTTAGACAATAAAGGTTTTGACGAAGCTGGGGCCTCCTTGTTTTTTGCCCTGATAATATTGGGCGTGGTGAGTGGCGCTGCATTCTGGCTGCGAAAGACAGCGGCGACCATGGCGAACGAAATGAAGGACTCTGGGATATGAATGACAACAGCACTACCATCAGAGAACTGCTAACGCACCCGAAAGTCCAAGGATTGGTGAGCCCAGATGACGCGGAGAAAATCGCTGAGAGTCTGGGCAATTCTGAGCAGGCATTGAAAGACCCAATCTATATACGATTACTTTTAGGTATTGGGGCGTGGTTTTCCGCTATATTTCTAATCTTATTTCTTTATATATCCGATATACTCCAAAGCGGTACGGGAGCGATCATTTACGGTATTATCTTTCTTGTTGGAACCATCTTCATTGACAGAGCAAGCAAGGTTACCTTCCTGAATCAACTCACCCTTGCCCTGGCATTTGCGGGAAATATCCTGATCCTTGTTGGAGCAGCTGATGAGTTTGCATGGGGCGATTTATCAAATGTTCTCACCACCCACACGGTTATATGCATCGTTATTTACCCTATATATGCCAATAGCATTTATCGTTTTATTGCCCCGATGGCGCTAGCGGTACTCGCGACGGTGTGGATTATCGAGGAGAAGATATTCGTTCTCATGCACGTTCTTATTGCCGCAGAAGCACTTCTCACAGGGATATTGCTCTTACTCAAGAAACGCCCACCATTTCTCACACCTTTAGCATACTCCGCGGCAACCATGTTACCTGCAACACTCCTTTTCATGAACCTCATGCAGACAAATACATGGATGAGGATCGACTTTAATGAACCGATGTGGCCGTCGAGTTTACTGCTTGCGGGGGGACTATTATATCTTTTTTTTCACTTAGCGGGCGGTACGAAGGGGTTTCGTGATCCTTGGCTTATCCTTGCGTTCATATCTACACTCTTGTTGGGAATCTTTACCACCCCTGGCATCCTCGTAGCGATTGGTTTGCTTATTGTGGGTTATGCGTTTGGCGACCGAATTCTTACTGCGCTGTCTTTTCTTTTTCTGCCTTGTTTCCTCGTTGTCTTTTACTACGCCCTCAATGTCGATCTTGCTTATAAGTCCTGGGTTATTGCAGGAAGTGGAGTGCTTCTTCTTGCCGTCCGCTGGATTACGGGGCGCTGCCAGCCTGAGGAGGAGGCCGCGTGAAGAATATTATTTACTGGGGCACGGGTCTGCTCGTCCTAGTCGTCGTCAACCTCCTCATTGTAAAGAAGGAAGACACCCTTGCCAATGGTCGTACCATGCTTCTGCGTCTTGCCCCCGTTGATCCTCGTTCACTCATGCAGGGCGACTATATGGTCTTGCGCTACGCCATTGCCAGAGAAGTTCAAAGAAAGGAATTACAAGGCAAGGGCCACATTGTCGTCTCGCTTGATGAAAACGAGGTCGCTAACTTTGTAAGAGTCCACGAGGGCGATAGCCTGCATGTGGACGAGCATCTTCTCTTTTATCGTAATCGGGGTGGCCTACGGCTCGGTGCGGAGTCATTTATGTTTCAGGAAGGCGATGCCGATCTGTACTCGAATGCACGCTATGGCGAGCTGAAAGTCGACGAATCCGGCGCTAGTGTGCTTATCGGTCTGCGCGGAGATGACTTCGAGCCCTTGGCAAGAAAATAGGATACAAATAGATAGTCAAAAAGGATCACGATGCTACACAAATAGGTAATGTGTTTGTCGTCGAATTGACAGAGTGCCTTCTTTGTATAACAACGCGATCAGCGGCAGGGTGCGGTTGACAAAAGAGGGGTTGCTTGGGGAAAAGTTAAATCCGCGATGCTTCTGTTACTGAATAAGGGGTTGAGGGTAAAAGTTTGTGGACCACACAAGCGTTATTATGTCCAGTTTTACGCGGACAGGTCACAGTTCCTCTATTTTATTAAGATGATCGAACTAATTGATCCCTCCGAGGGACTATCTGCCAGAAGCGGTCCGCTTCCTCCGTAGTAACCAGGTCGAGATAATATTTGCGGATCACTGATTCAGAGTTACCCGCTTGAAGCGCAGCGTCTCCTACCGAGCGGAAGGACCCCACCGTCATCGATATATAGGTATGACGAAGGACATTCTGAGAAAGTTTGTGCTCTTTTCGGACATGAGCCCACATGTCACTGAATCTCCTTTTGGGGATGATAGGATAGCTGGCAAGAGGATACTTCTCCAGCCACAGACTAAGGTTGGGTTGGATTTTAATGGCTCGCTTTTCCTTTACTTTCGAGACCTCCGGTTCGATAAGGATAACCCCGGTATCCATGCGGATGTGCTTGGTTTTGAGTTTGCCCATTTCACCGTGCTCCCAGTCGGGTCTGATTCCTGCAAACAGGGCTAATGCAAAGTAGGGTACCATGCACCCGGATTCACCCCACCAGGACCTATCCATGTTCTGTTTTCCACGATAAGTTTCCAGCCATTCCATCAGTTCGGCTGCTTCATTAGCAGAGAGAATCTCTGCACTACCCCTGCGTTGCTTTATTTTATACTGGGGAACTTCCAGTATCGGGTTTTCTCCCACATATTTTTTCGACACGCAGTATTTGAAGAAAGTGCTTAGGTATCCTCGGCGGTTATTCCAGGTTTTAAGGGAGAGCACTTCTTTTGAGCGATGGTGTCGTGTATCGAGGTAAGTATTAAGCTCAGCAGGTTGAATTTCGTTAACGATCCGTCCCCAAAAAATACCCTTTAATTTTTTCATCTCACGAGTGATGCCCTGCTTCTGGCATAATGAGATGATCCCGCGCTCCATTTCCTTGGACTTATGATCACAATACTCTCGAACGGCCTCTTCGACGGTCATTGTCTCAGCAGCTTCTTTATAATGCCCTAAAAAATAATTAACAGCGAAAGTAAGAGATTTATTGGACTTGGCTTGGTTAAGAAGATTAATAGCTGAAATGGACTCTTTATTCTGCCCGTGGGTCAGCGTTGTCCAAACCGTCTGCCCTTCGGATTGTTCGTTTAAATAGCGGATCGATAACCGCTGACGCTCGGCGACGGCATCGTTGCGGGACTTGAAATTCTTGCGGATCTGCTTACCATTCAGGGTGCCGGACAAGCGCCAGGCTTCTGACCCACTAGGGTTGATAAACCTAGTGATCTTAAATCTCTGTTTTGCCATCGAAATTAAAAATTGCTAATTATAATTAGCAAATATTGACAAAATGTCGATATATAATGGTGCCCAGGGAGGGACTCGAACCCTCACGTCCTCTCGGACAACGGATTTTAAGTCCGCAGCGTCTACCATTCCGCCACCCGGGCTTATACTGACTCCTCAAACGTTTCGAGTTTTTTAAGCTATGTACAGGGGTTGGCTGAAGGCAATCAAAAATGTGTTTGAGTCCAAAGTCGAAGGTCCAAAGTCGAAGGATGCTTCAGTATTAGTTATTTATAGTAAAAGACAACGCGTGTATGCGATAACAGCTATTCGCCATTGTCGATTTTTAGACTATCCACCTTCGACATTCGACCTTTGACTTTCGACTTTTACATAACACTTAACACTTAAAACCTAACACTTGGTTAACTCCTTCAACGCCGACGGTGAGTACGAGATAAATGACATAGACGTAAAGTAGGACGGCGAGAATACCGAGGACACCGGCGACACCGGCGAATATTCCATCGTCTTCACTTAAGCCGACGCCGACGACAAAGATGACCATTGCCGGTGCGGTGTTGGTCAGCGGAATAGGGAGGATCATGAGGCAGGCCATGATGAGGACGAGAAGCCCCAAGAGGGGCAGACCCAAGCGGCTGCCGATCCAACGCAAACGGGGTTTAATCAGGTGTTCGAAACGCGAAAAGAAAAGATTGGCGGCACGGACCATTTTTCTGAAGAGCTCCCGCTTTAATTTCATTTTCTTTGCCCGGCCTGGCAGCCAGGGGGTACTGCGACCGAAAATCATTTGCAGACTGAGGATGGCAATCAAAATACCGAAAGGTGTGCTGTACCCGGCGGCCGGCACGGGGAGGGCGCTGGGTATGGCCAATACTACGAGGAGCACCCCAAATCCCTTATCGCCGACTTGTGAAAATACATTATTCAAGGTGATGCCATCCGCATCGTCCAGGGATGAGAGTAGACGATTAAGACAGTGGGATAGACTTTCACGATCGTCGGGCATCAGTTATTGAATAGCTATTGGCGATGAAATTTCAAGGGTCTAGGGTGAAATCAATTTTTTTAATTGCTCGGTGTTATATTCGTGCTCACACTGAATTATCGTTAATGGAATAACTTTGTATGCCCAGAGTATTAATTACACTACTGCAATAAATCGAAGACCTCGTGAATATTGAGGGAATCAAATCAGGATATCTGGGCGGAACTTTTGATCCTATACACTTGGGCCACCTGATCATTGCCCAGGATGTCTATGAAAAATTAAATCTTGAGCGTGTCTATTTCGTCCCCGCCGCGCAAAACCCCTTAAAAGATGAGCCGCCGACTTGTTTAAATGAAGATCGTCTAAAAATGGTGGACCTCGCCCTGGAAGAGGACTCACGGTTTGAACGACTGGATCTCGAGCTGGAGACTGGCGGGATAAGCTACACGATCGATACCGCAGAGCAGCTGTATAAGCAGAATAATGATCAGCCCGTATTGTGGATTATCGGTTCGGACAATATTGACGATCTGTCACGCTGGCATCGCATTAATGAGCTGGTGGAAATAGTAGAGTTCATCTGCGTGGCAAGGCCCGGGTACAGCGCTAAGACATTAACGAAAATACCGGGTTTGAACCTTCGATTTGTAGAAGGGCACCCGATCGAAATCAGTTCAAGCGAAATTCGTGATCGCATGAAAGCAGGAAATAATATCGATTTATTTTTACCGCCAAAAGTATTTAATTATATACAAACTAATAAGCTCTACCGATAAGTTTATCACATTTGAATGACTGAAAAGGATCAGAAGTACGAAACCCTGCAAGATATTGAAGCCTGCTGCCAGGCGCTGGATGATAGTAAAGCCGATGATATCCTCGTTCTTTACTTAGGTGAAAAGTCATCGATTACGGATTATTATATCATTGCCTCCGGTATGGCGAAGCCCCACCTCAAAGCGTTGAGTCGCGCGGTGGATGAAATTCTCGATAAACGTGAAGTCGAGCCGCTTCTAATCGACTCGGATCCGAACAGTGGCTGGGTGGTCGTCGATGCCTTCGATTTTATGGTTCATATCTTCCTCCCTGAACAGCGGAAATATTATAGTCTCGAATCGTTGTGGAAGGATGCGGAGATTGTGGAAGTCAAAAGTCTAAAGTCGAAGGTCGAAGGATGATTTGTTCAAAAGGTCAGCCGCCTACGTCGAGACTACGGCGTGCCAGGAAAGGTCAAAATGTAGGATGCGTATATGCGGTAAAGAGAATTTGCGTGCGGCGTTCATTCATTGCGGAATTTCAGGTGCATTTATATAATTAAAACGAATAGTGAAAGTAGCACTCGACGCGCGTTACATCCGAACGACTGAGACGGAGGTCTATCCTTCAGGAGGGGTCGGCCGTTACACCTACCATCTCATTAAACATTTCGTTAAGCTCGATCCCGAGTTAGAATTGATCCTCATTGTCCCGTCGGGCAATCGACGTCCTATTGTTGACGACCTGAATGGAAGCAGAGTGAGGGAAATTCGTTTCAACGCGCCCGCACATTCAACGCGCACTTTGTTTTGGCTTACCCGCAGTATAAATCTTGAGGGGGTGGACATCTTTCATAGTCCGTTCAACATCCTGCCGCGCGGATTGTCCTGCCGATCGATAGTGACCATTCTCGATGTCATGTGGTTAAGTCGACCTGATTACTGTACTCCATCCTTTCTTCTTCGCGTCGCCGGCGGTACTTTCTACCGCTTTGGTATGAAGCATGCGCTGCACCACGCGACGTCGCTATTAACCATTTCTCACGCCTCGCGCGAAGCTATTACAGCCTTTGATCCGGAAGCCGGCCAAAACACCCATGTCACGCATCTCGGTCTTGATCCGTACTTCAAACCTATATCACCGGAAGAAGCGGAGCGAGATACGGCCGAACTAATCTCCCCCGGTACCCCCTTCATTCTTTCTGTCGGACAGGGTTCGCCCTACAAGAACCACGGCCGTGCCGTTGAGGCTGTTCTTCAAGCATTTTCCGATCGCACTGAATACCAGTGTGTCCTAGTACGACGATTCTCCCGTTGGGGTGATTGGGAAATGAAGCGTATACTTAAACGGCCAGATGGACAAAAGCAGGTCATTATACTTCCCCATGTATCAGATGCTCAACTCAGGGGACTCTACAACCGTGCGCGGATCTTCCTTTATCCATCGCTTTGCGAGGGTTTCGGACTCCCGGTGCTTGAGGCGATGGCCTGCGGCACTCCCGTTATAACCTCAAATGTGAGTTCACTTCCCGAGGTATCGGGGGATGCGGCCTTGCATGTCGATCCCCTATCGACGACAGAGATCGCGGAGGCGCTCATTAAATTGAATGAGGATGAATCTCTGCGGACGAAACTTGCTCAACGCGGTCTGCTTCGAGCACAAAGCTTTACCTGGGAAGCTTGCGCCCGTGAGACTCTTGAGGTTTACCGTGAGGTTATGGGCAAAAATGAAAAATAAAGAAATCGAATTATTGCGTCTGCTTATGTAAAATGAAAACGGTGGTAGTTATCTTTTTGTTTGCCGGCTTTGGCTTACTCATCGGCTTGATTGCATTCTATGGACTCGAGCGGGTAGTGGATGCCTTGACTTCCTCGGGATGGGGTCTTTTTGCGATCTGTTTATTTCATCTGCTTCCCATGATAGCGGCGGCGAACTGCTGGCGCCGACTCATTCCAGGGACAACCCGCCCTTCATTTTGGACAGCGTTCACGCTGCAATGGGTAGGGGGTTCAGTGAACTCGCTTCTGCCGGTTGCCCAGGTGGGAGGGGATTTCGTGCGCGCAAGACTGCTAACCCTCAGGGGTGTCCCCAGTTCCATAGCGGGCGCAAGTGTCATCGTTGATCTCACGATCGCGGTTGGAGCGCAAATAATTTTTGCGTGTGGTGGGATCCTCATGCTGACTCAGTATGATAAATTAGATAACACCACATTCGCGGTGGGAATCGGTGTAGTCATACTCGGAATATTAATTACGGGATTCACTATCGCTCAGCGGGCCGGTCTGTTTTATAAACTCACAAAAATAATTGAGAAGACTGTTAAGGTGGGTGACTGGACCGCTATAACCGGAGGCGCGCGGGCCTTGGATGAGGGGATACAATCTATTTATCGAAGTCATAGGGAATTAATAATCGCCGCCTTCTGGCGCACCTTCGGGGTTATTGTCGGATCAGGTCAAATAATGATCGGATTACATTTTCTTGGACATCCAGTCGGTGTGATCGAGGCGCTTATCCTTGAGAGCATGGTGCACGCAGTAAGAAACGCCGCTTTCATGGTACCGGCGGCGATTGGGGTACAGGAAGGGGGGCTCGTTCTCGTTGGGATGATAGTCGGTATCGGACCCGATACCGCCCTCGCGCTCTCTCTTCTAATCCGTGCCCGAAGCATCGTTATCGGCATCCCCGCTTTAATTTACTGGCAACTCGTAGAGAGCCGTCGACTCATCGCCTGGCTCAACAAGGGTGCGAAAGCAAGTGCGGATACAGGAAATTCTAATGATTCCTTAAGTTAAGTGGAAAGATACTTAATCAATTGCGAAATCATTTCACTTTTTTTCAATCACTATCCTTTTTATTTTTATCCTCGTTATTCAACCACTTCGGCAACCGCCGGGGTAAAAAAAGGAATGCGGGTAAGACGATCAAAGTGACAGCCATCGTAAGAAAAACGCCAATTGTGAGCAACTGACCCATACTTGAAGTACCGCGGTGGGAGAGGAAGGCCAAAGTTCCGAAACTGAAAATCGTCGTCAAGGCGCTGAAAAAGATACCCCGCGCGGTGCTTGTGGCCAAGAGGCGGGTCTTATCGAGTTGGGGATCGTGAAGCCTGTGGACTAAATGAACACCATTGTCTACGCCGAGGCCAAGCAAGAGGGGAATCGCGATAATATTGGCGAAGTTAAAGGGAATATTAAAAGCCACAGTAGCCGCACCGGTAATGATTCCCGCTACGATCAACGGCACTAAAACGAGGAAGGGATCAATCGCATTGCGAAAAATTAAGAAGAGAAGGATTAAGACCAAGACAAACGCGCTCGCGAATGCCTGTTTGAATGAGGCAACAATTGCGCGGCCCGACTCATAGATAAAAACAGGTCCGGCGGTGGCATTTGGAATGACCGACCGGACTGCTGTGACAAAGCGCTCGAGTTCGAGATTATCACTAATATCCGTGGCCGGGAAAACCTGCATACGGTAACGTTCGTCACGGCTGACCCAAAGGTCTTTGATCGAGGCGGGTATAGCGTTCAAGGAAAAGCTTTCAGTGGTTGACAGTGCGGTACGCAATTGTTGAACGGCAAATGGTAGGGTTGCAAGGAGACTAGATTCAGTATCGCTCATAATCGATTGAACAGTTTCGGGTTTAGATGAATCCAACCGCTGATTAAATTCAATGAGTGTCGCTTCCAGTTTGCGGAGTTGTTCGCTTCGCTCTTTCATGGAGCTGTTCCCGACAGTAATAAGAAAATCATTCAGCTTCTTTCTCTGTTCAATGGCCGTGGGTGGAATCACGAGAGAGGAATCGAGAATATGAAGACCGAGAATGAGATCGATCTCCCCAATCAGAATCAGTTTTTTCGCCTGATCATCGGGAAGGTAAGTTAGAATGGAAACAACGCGATCAACTTCCGGGAGAACCTCCAGTTGCTCGCTGAGAGCTTTAGTCTCCTCTGCGCTCGAAGCGAGGGCGATAATCGTCGAAGGATGTTTTCCCGTGTCATTTATCATATCCATTAAGATTTGGACGGATTCAGTATGGGGATCACGAAGCTTAATCGGGTCGTAATCGAAATAAGCCTTGGGCAGTAGAAATAGAGTACCCGCGATTATAAGAGCGGAGAATATACTAACGGGCCTGCTGTAACGAATGGGCAAACGCTGCAGGAAATTGGGGTCCGCCATTTCAGTATCCACCGCGCTCATCATCTTCTGGGATTTAGGAAGGAGATGCAGCATGGCTGGTAATAGAGTCATGCTAATGATAAAACTGATGAACATACCGGTTCCTGAAATAAGACCAAGTTCCGATACACCGAGATAGGCGGTGGGAACAAAAGCGTAAAATCCGATGGCCGTAGAAAGGGTACAAATGCCAAGCGCGGGTGCCATGTACCTGATAGTATTGTGAAGTGCCTCCAGGCGATTTTCGCAATAAGTGGAGAAGACGTGATAACGGAGGCAAAAGTGGATACCGTAATCGACTCCCAGTCCGATATAAAGGACGGCAAATGCGATTGAAATTAAATTGAGGTGACCGATGGCCCAGGTCGCGAAAGCTGCGGTGTAGAGGATTCCTGCGACAAGGGACACGATGGTGGCGAAAACCATCGGAAGGGAACGGAATCCGATTAAGAGGGAAAGAAATACGAGAATTAAAGAAACGATACCAGCGATGGTTGAACCTTTCATTAGACTTAAGATCTCTTCATGTCCGAGAGCTGGCGCGCCGGTAACTCTTATACGAATTCCCCGTGTACCGTCGCCGGCGAGAGCTGTCCCCCAGGTGTGTATAGCTTCGAGCGCGCGTTCGGCGGGTAAGAGCTTGTTGTAATCGAACCTGAGCTTGGCCATTATGAAACGTCTGCGATCTTTGATCTCAGAATCTTTGTCGCTTAAGATATCCTGCCAGGAAAGGTAATAGGGTTCGCCATCGAGAGTCTTGCGGAACGCCTTATCGATTCGCAAAAAGAACGAGTCGAGGTTTAGATTCTCATCATCTTCCAATACCCGCACCGCAATATCCAGCAACTCGAATAACCCTCTGAGGCTCTGATCCTGAAATAGCGCGGCGAGAAAAGGTTGCGCCTTGGCGAGATTATCCGCGAGATCCTGGAGCTTTTCGTAATCGAGAAATAGAAGACCATTAAGCTCGATAAAGGGCCCGCCGGCAGGGAGGTAAG
Source organism: Opitutales bacterium (assembly GCA_965219535.1). Classification (GTDB taxonomy): domain Bacteria; phylum Verrucomicrobiota; class Verrucomicrobiia; order Opitutales; family PNEW01; genus PNEW01. The sequence goes on from CBDCNV010000001.1 coordinate 247,588, forward strand.
CGTCCTCGAAAATATCATGTTCACCTTTGAGGAGCTCTACCAGGTCGCGCGCGGCCTGATCCGCAAATTCCGGTGTATCCGCTTCAACGACAATAACTACATTACCGGCGTGATTTGGAAATGCCTGCTCATAATCAGCGAAAGTTTTACGGAACGAAAGTTCCGGTGATATCATCTCCGCGGTGTCTGTGTTAATCCCGAGGTTGTTCCTTGCGTAGGTAAACGCGAACCACGCAGAGACAAATGCGAAAACGACAATTGCCCAGGCGCCGCGCGCGACGAGATTTGCCCAAAGCTGGTATATCTTGGAAATTATTGATCGATTTTCGTTCACTGGTTAGTCAGGGGTAATTTTTTTTAGAAACTTAGTCGAAAGTTACAACCTGCATCGTGCGATGAACGGTTGTTAGTCAAAAAGTCAAAAGGTCAAAAAGTCAAAATGGGGGAATGACGAGTGAACAGTGAACAGTGAATAGTGGATTTTCCGAGTGCATACATCTATTCAATATTTTGCAAAATACTGGACGATTAATTCATTCCTCCGCTTTCACGCATCTTCGCTTATTCGCATCTCCGCATTCACGCATCCTCGCATCTCCGCTTTCACGCGTCAGTGTCACCTAAGCTGGGGCCGCCGCTGCGGTCGCCGACGTTAGCGAAGATTGATTTTAAAGCCGGGCCTTCCAATAATTCAACAACATTTCCATCCTCGATCGCTTTATCAACCAATTGTAACACGCGTTCGTAAATAGGCATCGTGTCATCGATTATCTCCTGGGTGTGCGCCAAGTTCATAAAATGGTAACCAATGAAGAGCAGCCCGTGCCGGATACACTCCTGCTGAAAAAGACTTTTTATTTCACTGTAATCGTAGCCCCCCGCAGCTTTAAATGTGACTGTGGTTTTTGGCGGATAACCTTCAAGGGAAATATAGGAAATACCCAATTTCTCGGTTAGTGCTTTGAAACGCTCTTGTAAATGTTTACCGCTTTCCCAGATTTTTCCGATCACATCGTTGTCGCGCATATAATTGATACACGCTATGGATGCGGCCATCCCGGTCGTCTCACCGCTGAAGGTACAGGAATAAAAAACATTCTTATCATCAAAATCTTTCATCACCTCACGTTTTCCGACGAGTGCTGAGATCGGACTGCCATTTGCCATCGCCTTACCAAAGCAAGCGAGATCAGGTGTTACCCCGAAGTATTCCTGCGCGCCACCCATTGACCACCGAAATCCAGTAATAATTTCATCGAAGACAAGGACGGCGCCCGCTTTGTGGACCAACTCCTTTACTGTTTCCAAATAACCCGGGTGAGGTTCTTCAACATAGACGGGCTCCATAATCACGCAGGCGACATTACCTTCATTTTCAGCGAGGAGCGTCCTCAGGCCATCGAGATCATTATAGGAAAAGGATTTGGTTAAATCGCGTACCGCCTGGGGTATCCCGGCATTGCGTTCGGTCGATCCAATGTACCAGTCCTGAAAGCCGTGATAGCCACCGCAGAGTACGACATCACGTCCGGTATGGGCTCGCGATAAGCGTACCGCAATGCTCGTGACATCGCTTCCGTTGCGCCCCATTCTCACCATCTCGGCACAGGGTATCAACTCGCAGAGCAATTCACTGAGCTCGACTTCAAGCGGATGACAGAGACCAAACACGTGGCCGTCTTCCAATTGCTTTTTGACCGCGTCGTTAACCGCGGGATGACCGTATCCTAAGATATAAGGCCCCAGGCCTGAAGCGTAGTCAATATACCGGTTACCGTCGACATCGTAAACATAAGCACCTTCACCACGCTGAATAAAGTTAGGGGTGACACCTTGAATCCAGTTTTGTGGTCCACGGCTCAGGGTATTGGTTGTTGACGGGACAACTTTTTTTGCCCTTTCAAAATATTGGCGCGAGCGTGTTAAAGTTCTCTCTTGTGAGGAAGTGCTAGTACTCATGGGAATTTTGTTTTCGGGTTTTACAATTTACAATGAACGATTTAACCTTGATTCTTCAACCCAATCAAGGAGGTAATCTATGAAACTTAATGTTAAAGCGTTTGGACTGGCCTCAGGTATTCTCTGGGGAGTAGGTGTGTTTTTACTGGCGTGGTGGCTGATCATCCTAGAAGGATCTTCTGGTGATCCCACTGCTCTCGGGCGTGTCTACAAGGGGTTTTCAATCAGCCCTCTCGGCAGCGTCATCGGTCTGGTCTGGGGATTTTTCGACGGGCTTATCGGCGGGCTCATATTCGCCTGGCTCTATAATAAGTTAGCGTCTGGATCTCAAGCGTGAACGCGGGAAAGCGTGTACGCGTAAATGCGGGAAAGAGTGAATGATATAACTGGAGGGACGCGCGAGAACGCGTGTAAGCGTTGATGCGGATATGATTGAAGTCAAAAGGTCAAAAGGTCAAAAAGGGGGGAGAGACCTGTTGTAGTGAACGGTGAACAGGGAAAATTCTCCGCTTTTCCTCTTACACGCTTCTACGCATAATCGCGGAAACGTGGTAACGCGTTACCGCAGAACTTCGCTGATGCGTTCCATCGCGAGGGTCACGTTTTCGCGATTGTTAAAAGCGCTGAGGCGGATATGACCTTCTCCGCAGGATCCGAAGCCGGAGCCGGGAGTAGTGACGACACCCGCTTTTTCGAGGAGTAGATCGAATGATTCCCATGAATCTTTTCCGGTGTACATCCAGATATAGGGTGAGTTATCACCGCCGACACAGTCATAACCTAACTTGGTAATCGCCTCGCGAATAACACGGGCGTTTCCGAGGTAATAATCGGTGAGATCTCTTACTTGTTTTTGCCCCTCGGCAGTGTAAACTGAAGCCGCGGCTTGCTGCACGGGATAGGACACCCCGTTCATTTTTGTGCTTTGTCGGCGGTTCCACAAAGGGTGAATCAGCTGTTCTCCCCCTTGGCTGTCACTTGCTTTTAAATTTTCAGGGATGACCGTAAATGCACAACGAACGCCTGTGAAGCCCGCTGTTTTAGAAAAGCTCCTGAGTTCGATCGCTACATCTTTGGCGCCCTCGATTTCATAAATAGACTGCGGCAGTGCCTCATCGCGGACATAACTGACATAGGCGGCATCATAAAGGATGATCGCTTTATTCTCCCTCGCGTAATCAACCCACTTTTTCAGCTGATCCTTTGTTACCATCGCCCCCGTAGGGTTATTGGGAAAACAGAGATAAATTAAATCCATCGTCTCATTTGGAATCTCTGGAATATAATGATTTTGCGGAGTGGAATCGAGATAGACCACATTTTCAAAACGTCCATTGTGCTCAGTTCCGGTACGACCTGCCATGACATTAGTATCGAGGTAAACCGGATAGACTGGATCGGTAATCGCAACTTTCGTATCGATGGCAAATATTTCCTGGATATTCGCGGAGTCACACTTGGATCCGTCACTGACAAATATTTCATTCGCCGAGATGTCCGCACCGCGTGACTGAAATTCATTTTTCGCGATCGCCTCTCTTAAAAAATCGTAACCCTGTTCGGGTCCATAACCACGAAAAGTATCCCGTTGCCCCATTTCATCGACGGCGGCATGAAAAGCATCGAGACAGGCTTGGGGCAGGGGCTCGGTGACATCGCCAATACCCAGTCTGATGATTTCCTGATCCGGATTATTTTTCTGATGAGCTGAAACGCGATTAGCAATTTCTAAAAAGAGATAAGACGCCTTCAGCTTGAGGTAGTGTTCATTGATGATAATCATAGTCGGTATCAATCGCTTAATCTTGTCGTTTTAATGAAATTTTGATCTCCTCATATTTTGAAGCTAAGAACTGTACGGAGGATCCTGGCAAATGCAAACAATTGAATCTATAAACGAGATGCAATCGTTAGCAATTAACTTGCGAAGCGAAAAGAAGCTCATCGGTTTCGTCCCAACTTTGGGGGGATTACATGAAGGGCATCTGAGTCTTGTCGACTATGCGAAAAAAAAAGCTGATGTCGTGGTGGCTTCGATATATTTAAATCCCGAACAATTTGGGCCGAATGAGGATTTTGATCGCTACCCGCGAACGATGGAGAATGACTTAAGTCAGCTCGAAGAACGTAAAGTGGATTTTGTATTTATCCCCGATACAAAAAGCATCTATCCGGACGATCATTCAACTTATTTGGTGGAGGAAAAATTGAGTGCTGGGTTATGCGGGATATCAAGACCCGTTTATTTCCGCGGCGTGGCCACTGTTGTAGCGATCCTCTTTAATATCGTGCGTCCGGATTTCGCGGTATTTGGTCAAAAAGATGCCCAGCAATGCGCGGTCATTAAAAAATTTGTACGCGACTTGCGATTTCCGATTGAAATCGACGTGTGCCCGACGGTTCGTGAAAAGGATGGCCTGGCGATGAGTTCGCGAAATGCCTACATGGATGATGTCCAACGCAGAGAGGCCTGTGCGCTCTATCAATCGCTTCAAAAGGTTGAAAAAATGATTCGTGGAGGTGAGAAAAGTGTGAATCGTATAATTGAAGAAATTACTAATTACCTATCAGCATTTTCGCACCTGCGTTTAATCTATGCATCGGTCGTGCATCGCGACTCGCTGGAACCGCTTGGAGAGATAGCTCCCGAGCAGTCTCTGGTTGCTATTGCCGCCTGGTGCGACGATATACGAATTATCGATAACATTGTCATCTAAAAATAAAATCACAATCCGTTCATGGAACATGATTACGACGTCATTGTAGTAGGCAGTGGAATAGCCGGCCTCAGTTTTGCGCTCAGGGTAGCGGAAAAAGATTACACGGTTGCGATTATTACTAAAAAAACCCGGGCTGAATCCAATACCAATTACGCCCAGGGAGGTATTGCCTGTGTTACTTCAGAGGGAGATGATTTTGAATTTCATGTGCGCGATACACTTGAAGCGGGTGACGGTCTTTGTGATGAGTCGGTGGTGCGCGAGATTGTCAATGACGGTCCGGCCCGCATCCAGGAATTAATTGATCTCGGGGTGCATTTTTCCCAACTCAATGATGGGCGCCCCTCGCTGGGAAAAGAGGGGGGGCATTCTAAACGACGCATACTCCACGTCCAGGACATTACAGGCAAAGCAATCGAGTCAGCGTTACTGGGAGCGGTCGCGCGGATGAAAAACATTACGACGCTCGAGCATTTTTTTGCCATTGATTTGATAAAACGCAGCACTCTCGTCGAGGGTGTTGATTCTACTCCCGGTAGTGACGATAAAGCGGTCGGTCTCTATGCGCTCGATGTTCGTACAGGTGTGGTCGAATCGTTCCGATCGAGAGTGGTGTTAATGGCTACAGGTGGAGCGGGCCAAGCCTATCAATATACGACGAATCCCGATATCGCTACGGGTGATGGAATTGCAATGGCTTTTCGCGCGGGGGTTGAGATTGAGAACATGGAATTTATTCAGTTTCACCCGACGACGCTCTATACCAACTCCGATGAAAGGTTCCTCATCAGTGAGGCCGTTCGTGGAGAGGGGGCAATCTTACGCAATACAGATGAGCGGGCGTTTATGAAAAATTTTCATCACCAAGCTGATCTCGCGCCACGCGACATCGTTGCGCGTGCGATCGATAGTGAAATGAAGCAATCGGGCGCCCACCATCTCTGGTTGGATATTACCCATCATTCAGCTGAAGTTCTCGAAGACCGTTTTCCCACGATCTATAATACCTGTATCCAGCACGGGATCAATATGGCACAAGATTTTATTCCCGTCGTGCCCGCGGCCCATTACCTGTGCGGTGGGATTAAGACAAATACGCACGCCGTAACCAGTTTAAACGGACTTTTTGCCTGTGGCGAAGTTGCCTGTACGGGGTTACACGGCGCCAATCGCCTTGCGAGTAATTCACTCTTAGAAGCGGTTGTTCTCGCTCACAATGGAGCTGAAAAAGTATTGAATTATTTGGAGCGGAATAAGGAGGAGACTTTTGATCTACCCGACTGGATTGATGGTGATGTGCAAGACAGTGATGAACGCGTGATCCTTTCTCATAATTCAGAGGAATTAAAACGAGCGATGTGGGACTATGTTGCTATAGTCCGCACGACTAAACGCCTGGAACGAGCGCAAACGCGTATTCAAAACCTCGCTAAAGAGATAGCTGATTACTATTGGAATTTTAAAGTGGAACCACGCCTCCTTGAACTACGCAATCTAATCCAGGTCGCTGAGCTTATTGTTAAATGCGCTCTTCAGCGAAAAGAGAGCCGGGGGCTCCACTATGTATTAGATCATCCCGAGAAAAACGCTGAACCGGAAAATACGTATATGCGGAAAAGCGATTGAGGGATGCGTGGAATATTGGAAGAATGGATGTGTGGATGATTGGAAGCGGAGATGCGTGAATGTGGGGAAGCGTATAAGCGGATAAGCGGGGATGCGTGGAAGCGGGATATCCGAATTTATTTTATATAAGGTGGAGCGGGCTGCCTGACCGCCATAGCTTCAAGCAACGGCTGGTTCTCAGCACGCTTCTTTAATTTCGACTTGATCTAACGCGCTAGGGACAGCGCGTTCCACCTTACCGCATATACGCTTCTCCGCATTCACGCGACCCGCGTATCCACCGTCACTTCGGTGGTTACGGAATTAGCGATAAAGCACTCGCGATGGGCTTTATCGTGCAGGGCATTCAGCTCCTCTTCCGAGGGTATTTTTTCTCCACTAAATTGGATGGTTGGCTTTAGCGTGACTTGAGTGACGGCCATTCTACCGGATTCATTTTTACCTAATATTCCGACAGCCTCGTCGACATAACTGTCGATCGTAAATCCCTGGTAGGAAGCTATGGCTAAAAATGTAAGCATATGACAGCTGGATAAGGAGGCTACATAGGCATCTTCGGGATTAACGCATTCGGCTTTACCTAAATAGCCAGGCGCGGCTGAGGCCTGAACTACGATTCCGTTTTCGAAATTCCAGGTGTGCTCCCGATTGTAATTTTTATATTGGAAGTCATCACTTTCGCGACTCCAGTTTACGCTTACTTTATGTTCGGACATGGTCAGCTAATTAATATGTTTTGTATATAATCATAAATACCACGGATGCCCCAAATAGTGAGAAATGACCCGCTGATCACATTGAGAATGAGCAATGTTTTTCCCATTTGCAGGGGTTTAGGCAAATATTTGCGATCGGTCCAGATCATCAGAAAACACCATAATCCGCAGGTTAAAACTCCACCGAAAATAGCCGCGGGGGTTACAATTTGAACAGGATTTCCACCCAGCCACATAATTGCCAATCCTCCCAGCCCACAATAGGCGACCACCCAAGGTCTGAGCTTAGCGATTGGGACATTGCGTATGCGGGGGACGATCGGACGCAGGCATTCATAAGTTGTCCGAGTATAGAGTTCATAAGCGGCGAAGATGGTCCCAAAGAATGCCATGAAGACACCAATTTGATAAAGATAGATTAATTTAGGATGAAGTAAGGTCAGGAACTCAGCCTGAACGGAGAGCAGTTGGAGGCCGTCAGGAACAATGTGTTGAGGGTGAAGGATGGCCGCCCCGAGGACCATAAAAGCAATCGTGAAGAGGACAACACAAGAAAAGGAAACGACGGCATCGGTGAGAGGCGCGATCAGCCACCTTCGGCCCACTTTTACATTATCTTCATCGACGGCCAGACTCACCCCTTCAGGACCGACATCATTTTTGCGGTTAAGGAGTCCCCAGCCTTTTTCACGCAGCATTCCCAAGTAACCAAAGTAATCCTGCGTGCCGCCCCCTATCGCGCCTAAATAAGTGCCCAGTTCGATCCAGGCTGACCTTGAGCTGATCGCCGGATAGGCTGGCGTGAACCCAGGCTTCGTAAGTCGGCTTGCTCGGAATTACCGCACCAAGAAACGCGGCCAGCCAGTCAGGTTTAATCGCAAAGACCGCAACTAAAATGCAGGCCAGTAGTATGGAGACGACAAATGTCTGTGTGATCTCCAGAGCTTTATAACTTTGAATAAAGGTCAACGTGACCGCGACAAAGACAATCATGGTCCCCCACACCCTTGGATCTCCCCAAAGGGTACCACTATCCATATCGAATATCCATACCATCAGTGATCCGAGCATTTTAGGAAGTCCGGATAACCAAAGGGGGAAACAGAGAATGCTTATAATCGTCAGCGTCCAGACCGCCCACCCATGCGGCCCCGGTAAATACTTCCAGCGCTCAATGGGATGCTCACCGGTCAGGGTAATATAACGTGACGCGGTGTATACCTGGACAAATTTCATTAACCCGCCGCCAATAAAACACCATAGGAGAGTATAGCCAAAAAGAGCCCCGCCGCGCGAAGCAAATACAGTTTCACCACTACCAATAGTGACGGAGGCTATGATTGCACCCGGACCAAAAAATCGGAGCAAAGTGAGAAAGCTTAGTGATTTCAGTCCTTCAGTTAAAGGGGGGTAACGCAGAGGTTCATTCATAGGTTATACAGGAGCTTGTGAGGATGATAAGAGGACAGCAAGGTTTAGGTCATGGGTATAATCCTCGGTCGTCGATTGTCGATTGAATTTTATTTGCACCTGGTGTCGACTTGATCGACAAGGTCACTTGCTCTACCCTGTAACAATGAATAATGCAATAAGGTGGAACGCGGTGTCCCTACCGCGTTAATTGAAAGTAATTAATAAAGAAGCGTGCTGGGAACCAGCCCGCTCCACCTAAATTATTAAAATTGATTTCTAAAGACTAATCAGTAATCTTAGCCCTAATGCAGGCTTGGATTGAAACAGTGTTGGTTAACTTGGGTTATATATTAATGATCGAGCCAACGGGCGTCCATTTTTATATACTCTCCGGAGTCGCAACAGGCAGTTTTCTCATATTTGGAAAACTGATTGCTGCTTATCTGGTTGGCAGCGAAAAAGGATTTTTACTGGTTTTTCTCGGTATGTTGATCCCCCTGATCTTGATCGTGGCGGGATTAACTTTGGCTGACCTTTATCTTGTTCATCATATTAAAAGTGAAACTTGGCAACTAGTGGTAAAAATCAGCACCGGCACAACTCTTTTTTTGTTCATTGGTGTTTATCTAGCTAAGCTTTTATTCTCTATTGAGTGGGGCAAGAGCCTGGCGGCAATCATCCTGACTTATGGGATTACCTTTGCCGGATTGTTTTTAACGAAGTCGGGAATAGAGGCATTTTCATCCGGGGCTTCGGTCGTCGATAAATATCAGGAAAATCGCGCCGAGGAGTAGGCCGCCTCATAAAGACCACAACGTGTAATTTCTGGTAGGAATTATATTCCTATCTTGTGGGATCCGAATCAGATAGGAATATATTTCCTATTAAGATTTCGCTTCTCTTTCGGTCGTTCCCGAGGATCTGAGGTTATTCAGTTAATTAAGTAATTGGTAACTAATTACTTAATTCTCTACTAGGAAGTAATTACCTAGTAAGTGTGTAATCCTATCAATAATTCGTTCCCGTAATCTCATATATTATTGGATGTCAATATCATGCCAAACTAAGTGAAAGCTGGCACAGGGTCTGCTTAAAGAACGACACGTCAATATAAAATTCAGCAGGAGAAACTACACCTGTAACCGAACAACACAGAGAAAGAACAGAATCTATCATGAAAACAGTGATCATAAAATTTAATGGCCAACCCCAGGCGCAAAACGAGATGACCGCGAAGAGGGAGGAAGAGACAAAAAATATGGATATAGTTGAAAGCTATCTCCCTTTAGTAAAGCGCGTGGTAAAGAAGATTATGAAAAATCTACCTTCTCATATTGATTCCGACGATCTGCACAGTGTGGGTGTATTAGGTTTAATAGCAGCAACGCAAAAATATGACCCGCTTCAGGGACATACTTTTGAAGCTTACGCAGCGATGCGCGTGCGCGGCGCTATTCTCGATGAGTTGAGGCGTCTTGACAATATGCCAAGAACGGCACGCGCCAAATACCGTCAGCTACAAAAAACGGTAGAGATTTTAGAACAGCGGTTCGGCCGAACACCAGAAGATGAAGAGATACGGGAGGAAATGGGTCAGAGCACGAAAGAATTCAAACGGATGATGAAGCAAGTCATACCGGTAAACTTTGTATCCCTCGATCGTTCGTATCATGTAAGTGAATTCAAGGAGCCAGACTTACACGAGGCACTCGCAGACAATCAGCAAATACCCAGTTGGGAAATGATGCAAAGGGATGAAATGCGAGAGCTCATGACTGAATGTTTAAAACAACTCCCCGACCGCCAGAAAAAAATATTGTCGATGTATTATTTTGAGGACATGCGATTAGGTGAGATCGCCGAGGTATTCAGTGTGACTGAAGCGCGCGTTTGCCAGATTCACGCCAAGGCTGTAGCTGCACTGCGAAATTCGGTATACAGTGCGATGAATCGCTAAGATGATCTAAAGGATAGATTGCTCCCGGTTGAGTTCATCTCTCATTGCCATTTAATAAGGGTGTCGTGAATCTTACAACCCAAGGTAGATTGGGTTCCACCCTGATATTGCAGCTCATATAATGTGAAAAGCTGGCTGAGAATGGCCCGCATTCGAAGAAATTAATAAATTATTTGCGTTAGATTGAGCACCGGTTATTTTAAGGGTGAGAGCTGATATCAGCTTTTCTAGCAATATTGAGAGCGATGCTCGAACGCACACAGTTTACCTGGATACCCACATTTTTCATGATAGTGATTGTTCTCTGTGGGTGTCGATCGATGCCGGATAAGACATTATATGTAAGTGAGAAATTTGCGTCAGGTATAATGCCTGCATTTCATACTTATCGCATCGATGGCCGCACTATTCATTATGCTGATATCGGTGATGCCAGTTTGCCCTTGGTAGTCTTTGTTCACGGCTCACCCGGATCGTGGAAAACTTTTGCCGGCTTCATGGCCGATCCCTATCTCCAGGGTAAGGTTCGTATGATAGCTGTTGACCGACCCGGTTTTGGTCAATCGGAATCTGGCCGTGAAGTTAAATCGCTTAAACGTCAAGCTGCCTTGCTGAAACCGATTCTCGATCGCAATCGCTCCGGATCAGGTGCGATCCTAGTCGGGCACTCATTCGGTGGGCCGGTTATCTCGCGCATGGCGATGGATTATAGTGATCAAATCGGCGCGCTGATTATGGTATCACCGACCATTGATCCTGAACTTGAGAACACATTCTGGTATCAGCATCTTGTTAAAGTACCACTTCTCCAAATATTGATACCGAAAAACCTTACCACGGCTAATCAGGAAATTCTTCCACTAAAAGGGGAACTTGAAAAAATGGTTACCCATTGGAACGAGATCCATGTCCCGGTATACTTGATTCACGGTGAACGCGATCGTTTGGTCTCACCGGAGAATGCGGAATTTGCTGAACGGATGCTAGTCAATGCGGAACTTAAGGTTTATCGCATGCCCGAGCTCAATCATTACATACCTTGGACGCGTCCCGATTTAATTAAATTCGCGATCATCGATCAGTTGGAAGAGCGGGTTTCATTCAACTGATGAAGTTATGTGTATAAGCGTTGATGCGAAGATGCGTGAAAGCGGGTATGGGTGGATGCGTTGATGCGAAAATGCGTATAAGCGGTTATGCGAAGAGGCGGATATGAGTGAATGAGAATTTGGAGGGACGCGCGTGGCCCTACAGGTATACATTTGAAAAGCCTTCCCGCATTGTCTCATTCACGCTTTCACGCATCTTCGCATTCTCGCTTATACGCAAAAACATTATCAGGTTGTTATCTTAAGTTCGGTTCCCGCGGACCGCATGGCACGACTGAGCCGCGGTTCAGGTTTTTCGTTCGTGACAACGATAAAATCAGATTTAAATGAAGTAGTCAGTTCGAGGGCGCGTTTCCCGAATTTACTATTATCGATGGCAAATATGCTTTTATCGGCTGCCTTCAGTATCTTTTTTTGTGCAGAGACGATAAAACTGTTACTATTCCAAATGCCTTCCTCCGTGATGCCCGCACCGCCGAGGATCGCTAAATCAGCATGCATTTGCGAAAGAGAGTTCTCGCATGTCGGGCCGAGGAGAACGCCGAGACGGTGGTAAACAGTACCACCCGTGACAATGGTCTCCATCGAGCTAATTTCATTAAAAAGGACTGCAATAGGAAGGGAATTAGTAATCACGATAATACGTTTGGAGACTAACAAGCGTGCAACGGTGTAAGTTGTCGTACCCCCATCAAGAATAACGGTCATACTTGGTTCGACAAGGTCAGCTATATATTGAGCGATAGCATGTTTTTCGTCGACGTACCGATCATCCTGGGTGATGAAGTCATAACCAATAGCGTTTACTTCGTTATCGATTAAGCTAGCGCCGCCGTGGTGCCGCCGCACCACTTCCCTGGCTTCCAGTTCGTTGAGCGCACGCCTGACTGTTGACAGACTGATATCAAACTCTTTCGCCAGGGTATGCAGATCAGCATACTGATGCTCGCGAATATATTGTTCAATAAGATCGATCCGTTGTTTACTAATCATCAACGAAATTTATCAGAGGGTGAATGTATTGCTATTAGTCCGTTATTTGAAGTGGTGAAATAAACCTATTCAAAAACAGTTTTTTCTTTATTTCCCCATAATGCGGGGGTTCCAAGTTCTATACTGTTTCCCGCCGGGTCACGAAAATAGAGTGAAATACCGCCGCTATTTCCAGGAATCTCTTTTTCTATGGCCACACCTTTTAAACCGAGATGATCCCGCCATTCGTCAATTTCATTTTCTTTAACGGCGAAAGCGGAGTGACATGGACCGATCGCACCATGGGTAGGGACATCGTGTTCGATATTAGGATCGCTCGTAACTATTGGATTGAAAATCAAAAAGACACTTCTCCCCAGGCAAAAGAAAAGATGTAGACCCTCGGCTTTGCGAATTAATTCCAACCCAAGTATATCACAATAAAATTTTTCCGCCTTATCTAAATCATCGACGTAAATGCAGGTCTCGAGTATCTGTTCAGGATGGGAGATCATTAGAAGTGCCAATTAATTTCTATCATGCCAATCGACGCATTAGATAAAATAATTTAGAAACACATCAACCGAAAAGGAATTAACCATTCAGAGCACCCATTTTTCGTCATATAAGAAGGGAGAGAAACTGAAGGGCATGGGAGCAGCTGATTGCGTAATATTAACTCGCCGGTGTTTAATGGGAACCGGATGCTTTTTTTTAAGTCGATTATAATGTATATTTGTGATCGAATATTTTTCTTGGTCAGAGACTTAATCTTGTTATAAATCCCGGGGTAGGTATAAATTAAGAAATAAAAATTTAGAATTTAGAATTATGAATCAAGCGGTGAAAACGATAATGGAAGAAAAATCCGATTCAGAAGATATTAAAAGCATCAACCAGGTGGTGCAAAAAAAGTTTCTCGATGAGAGGAAAATATTCCTCTGGGGCGAGGTGAATGATAAATCATGTCGCGACGTGACAGAGCGCTTGCTCTATCTCGAAACCACGGATCCGGGAAAGGAAATCATTCTCTATCTTAACTCACCCGGGGGATCTGTTGATGCCGGGATGGCCGTTTTCGATACGATGAAACTGATCAGTTCACCGATTACGGTCGTCGTTACCGCGATGGCTGCAAGCATGGGATCGATACTTCTCTGTGCCGCTTCGGAAGGACAGCGGCTGCTCTACCCACACGCGCGAGTTATGATTCATCAGCCACTGATCGGTGGTCAGATGATGGGTGCAGCGGTCGATATAAACATCTATGCTCAGGAAATGGAAAAAACGCGCGAGGAAATAAATCGCATTTTGTCAAAATCGTCGGGCCAGCCCTTGGAAAAAGTACAGAAAGATACCGATCGCGACTTTTATATGAATGCCCAGGAGACAATCGACTACGGACTGGCAGACAGAATAGTGGACAAAGCCTAGGGCTATCAGTTTTTCCCGTTTGGGGTGATCTTAAAGGGACGGTAAAGCGGATCACCAATTAGTACCGCCTGCCAACTGAGAGTGGGTAAGGCGTAATAGGCGGCGTCTCCTAAAGTCCAGTCTTGTGAGAGGGTGTCGAAGAAAGCGTCCAGATGATGCGTGTATTCCAGATAAGGTTCATAAACATTACCCAGGGTGGCGGTGACCCCTTTGGCAATTAATGGAGCACACCAATTTTTATTAGCATTGCGCAAAGTTGCAGCGGAATAACTGTGAATATGGACGGCAATTGCACCGGGGGGGAATTGAAAATCATCCCTGAGAAAAGGCCCGTTTACACGATTTGAGTACCAACCAAAATAAAGTGCTGGGTCTTTGAAATCAGCATTGTATTGAAAGGTTTTCTTAGAACTCTCCAAGGTAAGAGCATATCCCATTGAAGAAATTTTTACTTCAATATTCTTCAACCACTTTTCACCGGTCTCGTGCTTTCCCCCCCTATCGATATAGGCCCGCCCGGCGAGTCCCTGTATTTCTGCAAGAATAGCGTTATCAACGAGCCCCATAGCCGAGCTCAAATCAGGTCCATCGAGCCGAGACACTTTTATCACAAGCTGTTTTTCCAAATGAGTGGGGTTTGTTCTTTTAAAAAGAGGATTTGGTATCCATCCGGTTATCGAGTGTGTGGGGGCTGCTAAAAGCGAAAGTTCAGCCTCGAGAGAACAATGATTGGTTTTAAATTCGGGTGTAAGATGTCGCGACGATTCGTTCGCCAGGCGTTTTTTATCATTAGAGATTTTTAGAGGTATGCCCCGACAGATCACGAGGTAACTTATATTATGCTTCAGTACCGCAAAACGGTTGCGGCCGTGAGAATCGTACAATTCAGAGGTCAGCGCCTCTATCCAGCCTTGTTCTATCAAGGTGTTGGTGAGTGGATTATAAATGGTCTCGATAAACTGTGACCAGGTAATTTCCTCGGAATCTGGCGCTTCGAGAAGAATGAGATTTTTTTCAGGAATCTTTCTTTGCTCAAGGTAATGTAATGCAAGCTTTACGGATTCAGATTGATTCATATTGGCTATAACCACCACTGAATCAACCGCGGGTTCACAGGAGATCGCCGAGAGGCTACTGTTTACTAAAAGCAGTGAGATTAGAAAATAGCGCATGAAGAGAGATAAAAGTGGGCGTGAAAAAGTAAAATGGAAATCGAAGTTATTATCGGCTGTGAACCATCCTAAGACTGGGCAAACCGATTACCCAACATTCTGGCGAAGGCGATTAAGTGTTTTCTGATACCGCATCAAACCATCGGCGACCGCCTGTGCGATACGCTGCCGGTAATTGGCCGCGCCAAGATTTCTCGACTCAATGGCATTGGAGATAAATCCACCTTCCACTAAGAGACCGGGACAGTTAAGTTCCTTTAGAAAGATGAATCGGGCTCGTTTCAAACCACGGTCGGGAGTGGGAAGTCCTCTTATTAATTCTCGTTGGACGTAATAACCCACAAGCGTATTCCAGGCATTTTGGCGGTTGCCAGGATAAAATCTGCGGTCGGAGGATTGTAAGGTTTTACGGCCGGTGGAGGGCTGATTGTGTGGGGTAATAACGTAAGTTTCGAGGCCTTGAACTTTATTAGATTTATGCGAATTAAGATGAATACTGATAAATAGATCAGCTTTAAGAGCGTTAGCAATAGCGGGTCGTTTATCCAATTCTATGAATTTGTCACTTTTTCGCGTGAGCGTGACGCGGTAGTTTTGTGATTCGAGTATTTTTTTAAGACGGATCGCAATATCGAAAGCGAGCGTCTTTTCCTTTATTTTTAAAGTATTATTAACCGACCCAGGGTCTTTACCACCATGTCCGGGATCAATGACAATATGATATAATTTAGGGACGTTCGGGATTTTTTGCGGTGTCAGGATGGGTATGACATTATGCTTATAATCCAATTCGCTGATATAAAGATCCAGGCCGTTCAAGGCTACAGGATAGCCGAGAAAAACTCTGATCCCATTGAGTTTAATATCTCTTTTATCAACCTCAAAATCCAGCCGGGACCATTTGCTTGTAAGGGTCATTGTCTCCTTGTTTTTCACCCAAGAGCGTTTCATGCCTAAGTTGGCGGCAACGTGTTTGAGGCTGAGATAATCGACGCCATTAAATTTGACGCTGCCCCAGGCATCGGAAGTCAACGAAGTAATTCCGAAGAAGAAAAGGAAAATAAAAATCGCAGAAAACGAGTTCAGAGGGCGAACTTTTATTTGAGCTAGGAAGCGAGGGCTCATACAGAATGAGGCGATAGCCCTACGATTCTTCCGGCGCCTCATTATACTTGAGGACACGTTTATTTGCGGGGAGAGGGGATAGAGTAACAAGAACATTTCTGCCAGCGAGTTTTGGATCAGAGTCTTTGTGCCCCACGTGAAGAAGATCATTTAGCGCCCTTTTTACAATCTCAAAGCCCAATTCTTTATGCTCATTTTCACGACCTCTAAAGATAAGGGATATTTTTAATTTATGGCCTTTGTAAAGGAAGTCTTCAGCATGACGCAGTTTGGTCATATAATCGTGTTGCTCAATACGCACACGTAACTTGACCTCTTTAATCTTTGCGGATTGTTGTTTAGAGTCTTTGCTTTTTTTAGATAGCTCATATTTGTATTTACCGAAATCGAGAATGCGGCAGACCGGGGGCCTGGCACTGGCGGAAACTTCAACTAAATCCAAACCGTGTGTTTTGGCTAGATTGAGGGCTTCATTAGTCGGCAAGACTCCAATCTGTTTTGAATCAGGACCTATAAGACGGACTTCGCGCGCTCGTATACGCTCGTTTTTGCGTATATACGTTTTCCCTTGATACTTCTTGCCTTTTCCCCGGTATTGGCCGGGTGAGCTGAATTGTCTCGCCATAAAATCTTCCTACAGAACTAGCAGAGCGATGCGTGGCAAACGTTTCTGCGACGAGCAATGGGGGTGGTTATTTTTGAAAGTGTGTTGATAGAACTAATAGTGTTATTGTCTTATGGAATTTGGGTAATAGTGGACGTTAATGTAGCATTTTCAACCTTTTTCCGCTATAGTTTTGAGGCTTTTTTTTTGCAACTTAAGTCGCACCATCTCCCGATAGAACAGTGGGAATAGTGCGAAGCAATATTGAGATATCCAACCATAAGCTCCAATGATCGATATATTCGAGGTCGAGACGAACCCATTCTGTAAAATCATCAATTTTATTGCGCCCTGAAACTTGCCAAAGCCCGGTAACACCAGGTAATACGCTATAGCGCCGATGGTCCTTAAGGGCTTCGAAGTTTTCTGTTTCGTATACCGGCAGCGGCCGGGGACCGACCATACTCATTTCACCTTTTAACACGTTGAAAACCTGAGGCAATTCATCGAGACTGAATCGGCGCATAAATTTTCCCAAGGGAGTAATTCTTGGATCGTTTCCAGACTTAAAAACCGGGCCCTTTATTTCATTCTGCGGACGCACTTCAGGCAATTGATCCTCCGCATCTATCGTCATGGTGCGGAATTTTATCATCGCGAATGGCTTACCCCGATAGCCAGTGCGCGACTGCACGAAGAAAATCGGCCCCTGTGAGCTGAGTTTTATTGCGAATGAAATTATTAGATATAGCGGGCTGAGAAGGATAATTAAAAATAAAGATAAACCTAAATCGAAAAAACGTTTAACGATAAATTGACCTTCATAATGCTGAGCCATTTTGAAGACGACGACGGGTTTACCTCCATACTCATCGACAATTGGTCGTGACACTAAAGGTAAGAGGAAATCATCGAAATACCATACTTCGATTCCCTGTTCTTCGCAAATGCTTAAGACCTTCTGTGAGGTAATTGTGCGCTCACGCGATTCAGCCAGAACGACAAGATCATAGGTTTCTTGAGTTAAATGAGGGGCCAATGAATTTATCTGTCCAATAATTTTATCATGGAGTATTTCAGGGACCGAATCTTTATCACCCTCAGTGAGCAGAATACCTTTTAAGATGACACTTGAAAAAGGTCGCAGGTTAAAGTCATCGAGCCAACGTTGTGTATCAGAGGCACCACATACAAGTAAAGCTGCTAAAGGATTCTTACGATAGTATTTATCTACGAGGTACTGACGGAAGATTATCTCTTTACTTATTTGATAAAGAACAAATAAACCGCCGAAGCCAAAGAACAATGATCGGTTAACATTAAAAACTGAGAAAAAATAAAAAAATATGGCGGCGATTCCTAACCCGATACCGACGCTTTTAAGGGAATGATAGGTGATCTGGTACCATTTAATAAAAAGATCGAGTTGATATATGCGGTTAAGTTTGAGCGAAATGAAAAGACTTAAAAGAATGACAAGAAATACCCAGCCTTGTTCTTTAAGATGAGCGACATCCTGGATGTTAAATGGATAACCAGTTATCGCGCGCAGAAAACTTTCCCACGGACCTCTAAAATAAGAGAGGGAGAAATAAACGGCGACCATCAGGATGAGTCCAGCGAGGACATCCAGAATGAAGCTGAGATTTTCCAGTAAACTTTTTTTGCGGCCTAACATCTATGCCTCTATGAAAGGAGGAATACCTTTATCCAGGGAGCATGCTATCAAGCGATAGACTTATGGTTATAGACTGAAGCTTTCTCCACAAGAACAACTGGATTTTGCATTGGGGTTTTCAAACTTGAAACCTCCGGCTATCAACTGCGAAGAGTAGTCAAGTTGTGTTCCCTTAAGGTAGAGAGCGCTTTTACTGTCGACGATGATATTAGCACCGGACGTCTGGACCATGATGTCACCACCTTTAGGGCTTTCCGCGAACACCATCTTGTAGCTGAGACCATTACAGCCTCCACCGGTGATGGCCACGCGCAGGTAGTTGCCTTTTTGCTCTCGCTCGATGAGAGAAAAAATTTTTTCTCCCGCGACTTTCGTCAGTTTGATCAAATTTTCATTACCCAAGCGGACACCTTGAGGCAGGCTGGTAGTAGTGGAATCTGACATTGTATGAGAGGAGGATGAACAGTAAAAAAGTGCGTTAGCGGAAAATAATTAAGCCTGGGCAGGGATCTTTATTATGGATTCAGATGCCAGCTTCTTATTTTAGCCTTATTATAGTATAGGAATTCCACTTAAAATCAAGTATCAAGCCCATTCCCTTGAGAGGGGATGCTTATGCACTTAAGACGAATGAGCTTAACTTATGTGCTAGCTCAATAGCCTGGTTCAAGCTTTGGTGTCGGGCGATGCCTTTCCCCGCGATATTAAAACCTGTTCCATGATCTGGGCTGGTGCGGATCCATGGAAGACCCAGTGTAATATTCACCGCAGTGTCGAAATCAATAGTTTTAAGTGGGCCCAGACCTTGGTCGTGATAGAGGGCCACGACGATATCGAATTCACCTTGAAGGTGGCGCCAGAATAAGGTGTCCGCTGCCTGGCATAGAGAAAGGCGAGGATACTTTTCCCCTAATTTCTTTAGAATAGGATTAATAGTTAACACTTCCTCTTCGCCTAAGATCCCTTCTTCCCCGGCGTGGGGGTTAAGTCCGCATACCCCAATGCGTGGTTGCTTTGCGCCATGAACAATTGCTAATTGATTAGCGCTCTCTATGGCATTGGCTAAGTTATCCGTGTTTAAATGTTCAGCTACGGATATTAAAGGTATATGCCATGTGACAAGTACAACGCGCATGCGGCCCCCGGCAAATGCCATGACCGGTGTCCCACCCCAGCGATGAGCAAAAAATTCTGTTTGTCCTGGATAATCAAAACCCACGCGTTTCATCCAAATTTTACTTACCGGTCCACTGACGACCGCGGAAAAGCGTTTATCTATGCAGCCGGAAGCGGCAGTTTCCAGAGCTTCCAGCGCAATTTCGGCACCTGTGAGACTCGGTTCACCGGCCATTATCTGAAATGATTTTGGCCCCACCGATTGGGTGGCAACTGGATATTTTTC
Organism: Opitutales bacterium; assembly: GCA_965219535.1. Lineage (GTDB taxonomy): Bacteria > Verrucomicrobiota > Verrucomicrobiia > Opitutales > PNEW01 > PNEW01. Next base: position 267,475 of record CBDCNV010000001.1, read on the forward strand.
AACGATGCGTTCGAGCCAGGTTGTGGGGCCAATCAGGCAGACGGATTCAAGAAGTGGGTTCTCTTCTTTAACCCAGTTTTCGATTATTTCAGGGCCCACGCCAGCGGGGTCTCCAGAGGTGATCGCGATCTTATTCATAAGCCGGTATATATTGCGCTCGCAGATTTCTGCTATTCTGTAAACAAATCCATCTGCGGTTCCTTTATGAGATCGTAATTTTTTAAAATGCGCATGATTTGAAGAATTTCGGACTTCTGGTAATTGTGATTGGTCTGCACTTTAGCAAGTATATCCAGAAGCATGGAACGAAAAGAAATGATGCCATCAATCCCGTGTTCACGTAACAATTTAATGCTTTCCGAGCGATGGGGGTCTGCCGTAGGCAATCCGGGCAGGACAAGTATTTTCAACGTCATCGAGCTGTCATCAACATCTTCATCCTCGAATTTAAATATCTCTTCCGCTTTTTTAAGAACATTTTTTTGCAGAAAATTAAATATATCTGAACTGCTTCGCAGCATGTTCGGTGTGAAGTGCAAGGTGGTATGCCAGGCTTTGACAACGACAATTGCACGATGGATATATTGCAATTCACTTGAAAAAAGAAAAAAGTCAGGCGCGCGATCGGTTCTGAGGTAGGTGGGATTATAAACAATGAGATCGATTTCTTCCTCGGCCATTTTCCTTCGTGACTGGACCTGGTATTTTCGCAATTGACGCACGAGAAATCCATGCAGCTCAAAATACTCGCGTACTATATTTTCGTCGAAGCCGGCCATTAATTAAAATAGGAATTAGGAATTAGGAATTATAAATTAGGAATTGGGAATTAAAATTCAGTCATTCTAATTCATTTTTCGGTAGCGCCGGCTTCGAGCCATAAATCGTCTATCCAATCTTCTTTTATATTATCCACGATGACGGCCTTACCGATGCGCTCGAGGGCAATAAAGTTAAGCTTCCCGTGTAATATCTTTTTATCTCTTTTCATCGCATCAGTGAGTGTAGCTATAGGTAAAGGATTCCGCAAGCTGATCGGTAATTCGTATGCTTTGATTAGATTAATAATCACATCCAAATCATTCTGAGAGAGATGACCCAACCGCTGTGATAACTTGCCTGCCAGGACTAGACCGACCGCGACTGCTTCACCGTGCAAGTATTGATCATAACCTGTAGCAGCTTCAATGGCGTGAGCAAAAGTATGGCCAAGATTAAGCAAAGCCCTCCCTCCCGATGCGTCGGTCTCTTTTTCGTCCTTTCCGACAATAGATGCTTTAATCATACAACAATTTCGAATAATGCTCGGCAAATCCTTGTGGTCGGGTGAGAGTTTCCCGCTCTCCTGTAATTGTGAGAAAAGATCGGCGTCGGCAAGCAGGCCATATTTTATTACTTCTGCCATTCCGGCGCTGAACTCATTTTGAGGCAGTGTTTGTAGAAAACCACTGTGGATAAATACGGCTTTAGGTTGATAGAAAGCACCGACCAAATTCTTCCCCGCGGTCAGGTTAATTCCTGTTTTACCACCAACAGAACTATCAACCATTGCCAGTAGGGTGGTAGGTATCTGGTATAATGTTATACCACGCATGTAAGAGGCAGCAGCATAACCAGCCAAGTCTCCAATCACTCCACCACCGATCGCTATAATTGCTCCGCTTCGGTCGATTCGACTATTCGCTAAATCACGATAAATATCTTCGAGTCCGCTAATGGATTTAGACTGTTCACCTGCCTTGAGGGTTATTCTGACCGCGGGCGGGTGGGGAAGAAAATCGAAACCACTGAAATTTCTCTCTAAGGTTTCTTCAATAACCTGGTCCGTGACAATCGCGTATCGAAGATCTGCAGAAAAGTTCTGCTCCAAGTTTGCTTTTAATTCACTCCAATCATTCTGAGTAAAGAAAATCCTATAGCTTCTGTTACCCAGTTCCACTGAATGTGTGGCAGTCATGCTTTCTCCAAACCCAATAGAGCATCCACATAATTGTCCACCGTAAAGGGCAGTAAGTCCTCCGCTTTTTCTCCAAGACCGACGAAATAAACAGGTAGTTTTAATTCCTGATAAATACTGATTATTGAACCGCCACGACTCGTGCCATCTAACTTTGTAATGATCAGGCCGGTTAGACCAAACTGCTCGTTGAACTGTCGTGCCTGTTCGATAGAATTTGAGCCAATACTTCCATCGATCACCAGCCAACTGTGGTGAGGTAGAGCGGGATCATTCTTCTGAAGGACGCGCCGGATTTTTTTCAACTCTTCCATAAGTTTACCTTTGGTGTGGAGACGTCCAGCCGTATCGAGAATGAGAATGTCGCGCTTGCGATTGAGAGCGGCTTGATAGGCATCATAAGCGACGGCAGCGGCATCCGCTCCCTCCTGGCTCGCAACCAGATCGAGGTCGAGCGTCTCTGCCCAGCTTTGTATCTGTTCATTTGCGGCTGCTCGAAAAGTATCACAGGCACCAAGAAGTGTCGACCATCCGTTTTGATTGAAGTGGTAACCAAGTTTGGCGGCGGTAGTTGTCTTACCTGAGCCGTTAATTCCCACGAGGCAGATTACTATTGGTTTGGTCCCATCTGAATCCAGTTTGCGATCGGCACCGGCGAGCAACTGCTTTAATACCGCGGATGCAATGGTCGTGACCTCTTGATGGCGTAGTGTTCGATCCTTTTCGTAGGCTGTTTTAATTTCATCGATAATTTTCATTGTGCCATCAACACCGATATCAGCACCATAGAGAGCTTCTTCAATGCGATCGATCGTCCCGGGCTCAATTTCTTTGCCGGAGATTAAACCGTCGACTGAACCGAAGACAGAGTAAAATGTCGGTGCGGTTTTCTTGAGCCCGTCTTTAAATTTCTGGAAAATTCCCGACATTGGGTAAAATATATAATAGAGGGAGATTCAATCTAGTGAATTACATAGATTGAAAACTCAATCGATTACTGGTTCCCGAAAGGGGCGGTTAAGCTTCGCTTTCAACTGGTCGAGGATACCATTGATAAAGCGCCTGGCGTCGGGGATGGAAAATACTTTAGTTAAGTCGATGGCTTCATTGATAGAAACTACGGGGGGGATATCTGTTCGGAAGAGAAGTTCATATATTGCCAGTCGAAGTATGGCCAGGTCGACTTTAGCGATTCTCCGAAAGGACCAGTTTTGTGCGTATGAATTTATCTCATTGTCGATTTCATCACGATTTTCTAACGTTCCACGGATAAGTTCATCGGCAAAATTATAGAATTCACGTGGATTTTCCTGATCATCAAAAAATTGCTTCAGTTCAATTTCCAGATCATCGGTGGGGTTGATATCCCACATATAGAGAAATTGAAAGGCGGCGATGCGGTTGTCACGTCGAGTACTCATGAATCCCCATTCTTTGTATTCGATTCTCTTTCCGTAATACTGTCCCGCGTTTCCTCTTCATGCTGAGCGGGCAATTCATTATGCTCTAAAACCCCTTGAGCTGACCACCATTTTAAGAGCCGATTGTTTACCTCTGCCATCTCGAGTGCGGCGAGCGCAAACTCTTTACCACGGTTAATATCACTACCACAACGAACCTCAGCCTGTTCACGCGTTGCGGTAATTATGCCATTAATAATAGGCGTGTTTGTATCGATCGCTATTTGCTGAATTGCCAAACTGGAACTTTGGGCGATGATCTCGTGATGATCAGTTTCCCCAGCAATAATAACACCCAGCGCGATGAGACAATCAAAGTGCATCGGCTCGGCAAGCATACTGATGGTATATGGTATCTCATGTGAACCGGGGACGCGGATCAATTCAATGGCGTCTTCCTCTACGCCCGCTTGCGTGAGATTTTTCAGCACATTGTCGAGTAAAAGGTCCACCAGCTCTTGATTGTAGCGAGAGGCGACGATCGCAAAGCTGCGGTTGCGCGCATCAGTGCTTAAAGATTCTGGTATTTCGAGACTCATGAATGCTGAATAAAGTTAAACCGACGTCGTCAAGTTAATGGAATTTGCTCAACGATTTCCAAATCATAGCCATCGAGAGCGATGACCTTGCGGTGGGTACTGGATAGCAGTCTGATTTTTTTCAGGCCGAGTTCAGATAATATCTGGGCACCAATACCATAGTCGCGAAAGTCCATACGCGCGGGAGCTATTTTACCATTTTTTTCCTTACCTGTTTTCTCGACATTAAATCCACTATGAGGTTGTTCGAGGTAGAGTATGACCCCGTTCTTTTCTTTCGCGATCCATTCGAGAGAGGAAACGAGGGATTGATGACTATTCATATCGCGCGCTTGAAAAATATCACTCAGCAGGTTTTCACTGTGGACGCGCACAAGCGTTGGATCGGGACTGAGATTGCCAATGCTAAGTGCTATATGGTGGCGGCCATCAATTTTATTACGATAGACATGCAAATCAAACTTACCATAAGCGGAGGCGAAAGGTTGTTCAGTCAGCTTTTCGACGAGCTTTTCACGTTTGTGTCGATATTGGATAAGGTCGGCGATGGAGATCAGCTTAAGCCCTAATTTTTCTTTAAATTTGATCAACGCGGGTAATCGTGCGCAGGTACCATCGTCGTTAAGGAGTTCACAAAGGACCCCACTCGGGTGCAGCCCAGCCAGGACAGCCAGATCAACGGCTGCCTCGGTGTGACCGGCGCGCTGGAGGACACCTCCCGGTTTTGCGCGCAAGGGAAAAACATGACCTGGTTGGACAAGATTTTCAGGATGACTCTCTGGATTGGAGAGAATTTTAATTGTCGTCGCGCGATCAAAGGCACTGATACCGGTACTGATACCTTCCGCCGCGTCGACCGATATTGTAAAATCGGTGCGATGGGATTCACGGTTATCGGGAACCATTTGGTTAATTCCTAAATGCTTAAGCTGGTGACTCGTGGTTGGGGCGCAAATGATACCGCTACAATAACGAATCATAAGATTAATGGCTTCCGGAGTAACTTTAGAAGCAGCCATGATGAGGTCACCCTCGTTTTCACGAGTCTCATCATCGGTTACGATTACGAGCTTACCATCGGCAATGTCTTGAATTGCCTCTTCCACGGGATCGAAAGCATAATTTAAAGAATTATCCACGGCTATTAATTAATCTTAATTTCAGTAACAAAAAGGAATATTTTTACCCTATAAATCGTATATCCTTTGATTTAAAAGTAAATCACGGAAAAACATAACTCCAATTTTCAAGAATAGTTATATTCGCCATTAAAGGGTAGGAAAATGCAAGGAATCGATAAATTGACTTTCTTTATTGCGGAAAAACTTAATTATTCATTGTTTAAGAAAACCTGACTTAATCAAATATGAATAAAGTTCACGTCCTCCTTTTACACAGACCTGATAGAGCCGGCATATGGGGAAATGAAGCTATTGAAGAAATAGGCAAACGTCATGATTTGCGCTACTTCAATTATGACGAACCCGTAAAACCACAATTTGAGGGAATCGATGTCGTGGTACAACTGAACTACAGCACACAGGAAATGATGGATGCCGCGAGTGAGGCCGGAGTAAAATTCTGGCAGTTGCAAAGTGTCGGGTTTGAGCACTTCGATTTGGAATACATGAAAAGCAAAGGAATCCCCGTGTCCAATTGCCCGGGTATTTTCAGCAGCGTAGCGCTCGCGCAAACGGCAATGATGTTTATTCTTATGTCAGCCCATAAATTTAATGAAGCTCAGGAGCATATCAGAGAGAGTGTGGTCGGGATGATCAAGGGATACGACCTCGTTGGGCGAACCTTGGCGCTTGTCGGATTTGGCGCCAGCGCCCAGGCACTGGCGCGCCGAGCTAAACCGTTCGGGATGATTATAAAGGCCATTGATGTTCGTCCTATCGAGCAGGAAGTGCTGGATGAAATTCAACTTGATTTTCTCGGCACACCGGACGATCTCGATCAGCTCTGCGCCGATTGTGATTACCTTTCACTCCACCTTCATCTCAATAAGGAGACCGAAAAAATAATTAACGCCCACCGGATCTCTTTAATGAAAACGGACGCATGGCTCATTAATATCGCCCGCGGAGGGCTGGTCGATCAGGACGCTTTATTCGAAGCTTTACTCTCTAATAAAATCGGCGGTGCGGGGCTTGATGTCTTCGCCCAAGAACCTGTTGATCCGACAGAGCCGGTATTAGCACTGCCTAATGTTTTTGCCTTGCCGCATACCGCGGGTGGCACTGATGGCACGGCCAGGAATCGTGCCGTCTGCGCCGCTACAAACTGCGATCGCATAGCTGAAGGTCTGGATCCGCTTTACCGCATCGACCAGTAAATGTTTAAAGTTGCCCATATCGCGAACGACAACCACCCATTGCCGGACTGGGTGAGAGAAAAGTTTGAAAAGGCTGGCATTGATTATGTGTTCCACGATTGCCACACACGCGAGGACTTGGAAAAATATGCCGGCGATGCCGATGTTCTATTTTTAACATCCTCTCGTAAAGGGTTGGTGGTAGAAGAAAATATGGATATCTTCAAAAAGATGGGGTCGGTCATTAAATGCGGGAGTGGTACCGACAACATCGACCACGACGCCTGTACGAAAAGAGGAATTATTGTCGCGCATACCCCGGATGATCCAACGGAACCGACGAGCGACCACATCATTTCTTTGCTCTTTACCGCGGTGCGGCAAACGGCCCGACAAGATCGGTTAATTCGTCGTGGTATATGGAGTGCCCAGGAAGCTTTACCCCTCGGGCAATTTACGGGAGCTGATCTGGGCCTTATCGGTTTCGGGCGAATCGGCAAGGCGATCACGAGAAAGCTCTCGGGATTTGCGATGAATATTCGTGTTTTCGATCCCTATCTGGATGAGGAGACGATAAAATCACTGGGGTGCACGAAGGTAGAATTGAACGAGCTGTTGAAAGTTTCACAGTATGTCTTGACCGTATGCCCCCTGAATAAAGAAACCCGTGGCATCATAGGGGAGGAGGAACTTCAATTGATGAGACGGGACGCAGTCCTCGTCAACGGCGCGCGCGCGGGTATTGTAAATGAAGAAGCTTTGAAAAAAACCCTTCGCGAAGGAAGAATTATTGCAGCGGCATTTGATGTCCTGGAAAATCACCCCCTTAAAGCCGACGATGAATATCTCACTTTTGAAAATATGAATTTTACTCCACATTTAGGTGGTTATCACCATGACTATCCGGATGCGATCTATACCACCAGCGTCGAGGTCATTATCGAGATGTCAAAAATGCATCTTCCTAAATGGATCGCAAACAAAGGCGTCGTTCCCAAATGGGAGATGCGGGAAAGCGTGTAAGGGTGAATGGGTGTAAGCGAAAATGCGGAAATACGGGAATGAAATAATGGAGTAAAATATAAATTTCTTAATCAGATCGAGCAGGTAATTCAGGATATAATATAATGGCATATAAATATACGGTTGTTTGCGATACCTTGGGTTTTTTAGGTTATGACGTTCTGGAGCAACCCGAGGAGATACTTAAGACGATAAAAGATGCAGGTTATGACGGGGCGGATTTACCGGGCGCACCGGACAGGGCGGATACAAAACAATTGCGTGGAATTATGGATACACTTGAGTTGGAAGTTCCGGAAGTCCTTGGGGCATGGGCTTATTTCCATGGCGGCGAGGACAGGGATCTGGCTGGCGACAACGGGGAAGCCCGTCAAAGAGGAATTAAGTATGCCAAGAAGGCGATAGACTATTCCGCCGAACTGGGTGCTAGCTTCTTCGAAATATGTGCGGCGCAGCCCCCTGTTTACCAAGTTCCCTTTCCGAAGCTACCCATTGATACTTTAAAAAAGAATTTTATCGACGCCTTACAGGAGATTTGCCCTTACGCAGAAGAGCGGGGAATAGCGATACTCCTTGAACCTTTGAACTGCTACGAAGCCTATCCCGGTGTTTTGACGACGATTGATGAAGCCTTAAACATTATCGAGGAGTCCGGTATGAAAAATCTGGGCATCCAACCCGATATATTTCATATGAATGTCGGTGAGGGGTCTATACCCGATGCCATCCGGGCGGCGGGTGAGAAGGTCAAACACTTTCACATGAATGAAACTAATCACCGGGAGCATGGAACAGGCCATGCTGATTACCCGGCGATAATCAAAGCGCTGAAGGATATTAACTACAACGGCTATATAGCATTTTATATGCCGTTCACTACACAGGAAATCTTTAATATGGCAGGAGAAGGTTATGGTCAATCAAGTGGAGATGAAAGGGAGTCCAAGCGGCCTGATTTAAAAGCGTATCTTGAAAGACCGCTGAAGTTATTTAAAGAGTTGGAAGCTAATGGTTAAGTAGCGCACAACGAACAGGTATTATGGCTTTTAAATATTCAGTATCCGGACTTACACTCGGCTTTTTGGGGTATGATTTTTCGGAAGAACCGGAATTTATTTTGAAGGCAATCAAGCATGCGGGTTTTGATGGCATCGATGTTTTTGACAATCCGAAAAATCGCAACACGGAACAGATACGACGAGTTGCAGATTCTCTCAACCTGGAGGTCCCAGAAGTTTTGGGCAATTGGGGTGGTGATGGCAGAGACCTGGCAGGAGGTGATGATGACACGAGAAAAAAAGCAGTTGAGTATGCAAAGGAAGCTATTGATTACTGTGTCGATTTGAATTCTCCATTTTTTGGGTTTTGTCTTCCCCAGCCCGGTGTAACCGAGGCGCCCATTTCAGTAATGTCCGTCGAAACTCTGAAAAGCAATCTTGTCGACGGACTCAATGAAATATGTGCTTACGCTGCCGAACGAAAGGTAACTGTCGCCGTTGAACCATTGAATTGCTATGAAAGCTATCCCTGTTTAATGAATACGCTTAATGAAACGATGCATGTAATCAGGGAGCTGGATTGCGATAACATCGGTCTTCAACCGGACGTATTTCATATGAATGTCGGAGAAAAATCGATTACCGATGCAATTAAAACATTTAAAGACCACATCGTGACATTTCACATGAACGAAACCAATCACTTCAAGTTCGGGAGCGGCCATGCCAATGTAAAGGCAATTATGCAAGCATTGAAAGAGATAGAATTTTCCGGTTACATGACGATATACATGCCATTAATGACGAGGGAACTTTTCAACATGGCCTTTCGCGGTATTGTCGACGAAGGCGCGACGCCCGTGAAAGCCAATTTGGAGGCCGTTCTCACTGAAACAATGGAGTATATCAAATGCGTGGAGGCTGAGATCGGGTAAGAAAGCAATTGTAGTTCGATGCAGGTGTGGATGCGTGTAGAAGGAAATGAAATAATGGAGGGACGTGCTCCGTCGCGTCCGCGGAACGGGACGAGGACGAAGATTACTGGTTATTGCAGACCTCGGCAACCAGTTCTTGTGCACGTTGCAAACTCGTCGATTTTTCCTCCAGCATGCGTCGCCGAACTTCAACGAGGGTTTCCTTGTCCGCGTGGGTCGTTACGTAGAGCGCACGACTGTTGATGATCGCATCAATCTGCTGGGCAACGCGCCGGACATCGGGCCCCAGGGTGTGCGCTAGCCAATTTACGGTGTCATTTATCGCTTGATACCGAAAATCGCACGAAAGCCTGATCCGGTCGGAACGATTGATGAGTCCACGATGAGCGGTAACATGACTGAAGAAGATGGCATCACCGGGATGGTAATCGCTTGTTGCCCAGGTGAACTTATCCATGTCCAGTCCAAACCCCTTGGACCGTGATTCATCAGAAGAGCTGGGATTGGAACCCGCATGTTCCATAAATCCCATTTTGTGAGAACCTGGAACAATAGCGAGACCTCCTAATTTCTCGTCAATGTCCATGAGTGGTAACCAGCAGGTATAAAATCTATCTGCCCCATACCCAAGATTCTTTGCGCCGTCCTGGTGCGCGCCAACGCCGATATCATCAGAAGCGTCCGGGTCGGGGCACATGACACGGATGAGACGCTGTTCCCATACTTGAACCGGTGCTCCGAAAACACTTTCCATGAGGGAAACAATTTCCAGTGATTGAGCGAAACTATTAAAAGAGTCGAGTCTTACGACTTTATCATAGTACTGCATATATTCCTCTTCCGTGGGGTGGGGCCCTCCGCTCCACAGGGGGTCATTCGTGCTGTCGTCTTCAATAATATTATGCTCTTTCAGAATCGCCATGATCTCTCTTTTTACCTGTAAGGCGCGATCGGGATCGACGAGGCGCCGCAGCAAGAGATAACCCTCTTCATTGAGAATCTCCACAAGGCGCTTACTATCGCCCATGTGTTCCGTTGAATCTTTCAACTGAAGATAGCCGCTCATCGATGTCTCAACACTTCACCCTATGGTCGATTGAATGCATCTACCGCGGCTTTGATAGCATTTCTAACTAAATAATAGTCGGGACCGTAACCTAAAAAGGTCATACCCTGTGCCTGACGTTGTTTTAAATCCTCGGGAGAGTTAGATCCGATTCCAATCGCGACTCCATTCTTTTTACCGATTTCCAGCGCACGTTCTATTACTGCGTCTGTTTCCGGGAATGGCATTTCCATAGGGTTAAACCCCATGGAGAAACACAAATCCCACATTCCCAGGTAAAGGGCGTCAAGACCAGGGACAGAAGTAATCTCTTCCAGATTCTCTACGGCTTCTTTTGTCTCGAGGAGTCCAGTGACGAGAATATTGTCATTGGCCCGTTTAATATAATCATCTTCGTCGAGGGTATACTTGCTGGCACGCATCGGACCCCATCCACGCGTACCGTGCGGAGGGTAGCGAGTAGCGGCCACAATTTTTTCTACTTCAGCTGCGGTTTTTAGCATGGGAACAAGAATTCCCATTGCGCCCATATCCAAGGCTCGCTGAATAAAGACGTAGTCATGTGAAGGGACGCGGACAATAGGTATAGTCTCCGTGCCCTTTATGGCCATTAGCATGTGTTCAATTTCAGCTGAATCCAGACCGTTGTGTTCGGTCTCAATGACCAGATAGTCGAGGCCGACATTGGATAAAAGTTCAGCAAGGTTGGGGCTGCCTAAACCCATGAAAGTGCCGAGAGCCGCTTGACCCGCATTTAATTTTTCTCGTGTCCTGTTTGTCTGCATAAGTTTTAATAGAATTAACGTTTTATTTAATAATCTTCCAACGCTTTTGCCGTCGCCCATTCATAATGATGCGGCGCCTGTGCCCCGGTTCCCATTTCGTTCAATTCGAGCAGATTGCCATCCGGATCATAGAAAAACAATACATGCCAGTCTCCCTCTCCGGAGAAACTTACGGGGGGCGAGACAAACTCAACCCCTTCTGCTTTGAGCCTTTCGTAAGTGGCCGGCACATTTTCTACCCCAAAACAGAAATGGGCGCTGGGCACATGGTGAAGAGGATAGCGATCGACTGGACTTTCGGGATTTATCCATTGTATAATATCAAAGGTAAAGCCGGGTCCTTTATTTCTATTGTGACCATGGACCCCGCCTTTGGGACGCAGGCGGTACTCACGCATGTGCACCTTGGGCATGTTTACCATTACCGATATTGGCCCGTCGTTGTGTTCTTCCGGGGATACGACTTCAAGCCCCAGCAAGTCACGATAGAAGTGGAGCGACTTTTCAATATCTTTTACCATGACAGCTACATGGTCCATTGTAATTACCATACTCATTTTATGATCCCTTTCTTTAATATTTAGATTAATTAATAAATACCTCTAATTAAATTATTCCATAAAGTGAAAAATTAATGGGGGTTTTTTTCAATAGGATTCATATTATAGGTAAATATGCCCTTGGATTAAATAAGTTGATTACAACAAGCGAATCCGCGGTGTCTTCAATAAACTTTATCGGTCTCTCCTGGTTCCTTGGTTTCTTCATCAGTAATGTAGGAAGCACTCGTGCTATATATAGATCGTTGTTTGTCGACGGACCTTTCAATTGCTTTCAGAAAATTTAACTGCTTCTCTAAAACTTCCTGTAAATCCGGCTTTGATGTAGAATCATCACTGCTTTCCCGATAAGACAATTCTCGAGGGATCAAGGGCATATAGATAGAGAGGTAACCATCAAAATTAATTTCCTTAAGAATCTTTATAATCGTGTAATAGTCAGCGTGACCCTCGCCCAAATAATAATGATTGGTTTCATTCATGTGCATGACTTTGATTCGCTTACCTGCCGCGATGAGGGCATCGGGGATGGAAGCCTCGGCGATATTCATGTGATAAATATCGGGTTGAATGCCCAGATTGGGCAGTCCCAGATCATTTATCAGGTTGATTGCATCGTAGACCGAAGTTAGGACCCCGGGATAAGCTTCATAGCGATTCAATGGCTCGAAGAGGACAGTAATATTTTGCCTGGCTGCATATTCGCAGATTTCCCTTGAGGATTCGAGAAAGTTACTTCTCAAAGTATGAAGCGGCAACTTGGGAAAGGGAATTTGCGGGATAGGAGTTTGCGCGGAGCAAATTTCAAAATACCGCGCACCGAGGGTAGAAGCGAGGTCGATACAGGTTTTACCATATTCGATTCCTCTCCTTCTTGCTTTCGCATCATCACCCGCAAGGTCTCTGCTTTCTCCCGCGTGATGAAAAGCCCAGGCTCCCTGCACTTCAGCCACCTCGAGCCCGGTAGTGCCGATAAACTGCATGAGTTCACGGACATTGATTTTCTGCGGATCACCGGGAATATCGACTGCGTCAAACCCCGCGCCCTTGATAGCCTCAAGAACCATTTGCGGAGTCTCAATTATACTATATCCGAGTCTTCTTACGGTGTCAGAAATGGCAGAATATTTAAACGGCATCTGACGGATTCAGGTTAAGCAGAATTCACCTCTGCTGGATTTCCGGTTTTCATTGATTCATAAACGGCATCGATGACCCGCATATTACCAAGACTGAATTCAGGCGGTATACGATGCGGGATGTTCGTCTCGAGGCACTCAACCAAGTGGTCGAGCTGCATGGCAAACTGGTCAATGGGAGTGAAGCTGAGAATTTCCTTTTCGAAGTTGTCATAAAATATCTCGAGAGTAGCTGGTAAATCTTCCTTCTCGACAAATTCCTGTTCTCTTACACTGCGTTGATCAAAGGGCAAATCAGCGCGTATCCAACCGTTCATGCCGAGCACCTCTGTTGCCTGGCAGTAACCGTACTGGTAGCTGGAGGTTAATTTTGCGGTCGCGCCCCCGGGAAACTCAAGCATGATCGCCGCCGACATATCGGCATCGGATGCTTCAATATAATTTCCTACTGCATAAACCCGATGGGGCTCCTCCCCAATGATAAGTCGCGAGAAATGTATGATGTAGGAGGCGGTGTCATAAACGGATCCCCCGCCGCGTTGGCGTTCATATCGCCAGTTGTCGGGCTCGGCAAAGCGAACGAGGGGAGATGAAAAAGTGCTTTGAACCGACATAACATTGCCAATGCGGCCGGAGTCGATGATCTCTTTTATACTTACATGTTGTGGATCATGTCTCCATTTGAATCCCTCCGCTAACAAGACATTATTTCCGCGTGCGGCGGCAATCATCGCTTCGCACTCAGGGGCATTACTGGAGATGGGTTTTTCACAGAGGATGGCTCGGACATTTCCCGAAACTGCAGCGGCCACACTAACTTCCGCGTGCGACGGCCCCCAGGTGGCTACAATAACAATATCGAGCTGCTCTTTTTTGAGAAAAGCATCCAGATCGGTATAGCGATTTGAAATATTGAATCGGTCGCCAAATACAGCCAGGGCATCAGGCGAAAGATCACAGACCGCAGTTAATTCAACTTTTGCATTATTCTGGCAAGTTACGGCATGATCCAGGGCGATAGTCCCAGTGCCAATTATTCCTGCTTTTAAAACCATGATGGTGCTTATCGAAATTTAAAATGAACTACATTGTGGTATATCCACCATCAGCAACCATCACTGATCCGGTAACAAAGGATGCTTCATCGCTGGCGAGGAAAAGCACGGCGCGTGCCACCTCGATTGGTTCCGCGAAACGCTTTTGCACATTTAAGTTGTAATAGGGCTCAAGTTTTTCTTTGGGAATGCCCTGGATTAAAGGGGTATTCATCGATCCCGGGCAAATGGCATTAACGCGAATATTGTCGGGGGCGTGGTCGATGGCCATGGATCGCACCAGCCCGATGACACCGTGTTTACTCGCGTTATAAGATGCCTGCATGCCATTGCCTACTAATCCCGAAAGAGATGATACACAAATAATATTACCGCCGCCGTTTTTTTTCATCTGGGGGATCGCATATTTTGAGCAGAAAAACATGCTCTTTAAATTTGTGTCGAGGACAAAGTCCCACTCATCTTCGGTTGTCTCGACAATGTTCTTATTGACTTGAACACCGACGTTATTGACAAGGATATCCAGTCTTCCGAACTGCTTCCTGGCCACGTGAACCATATTTTCTGCATCCACTTCTTTTTGCACGTCTGAATGGATAAATGTTGCTTCACCTGTAGTTTCATGAATTTTCGCGGCCGTTTCCTCTCCTGCTTTTTGATTTATATCAGCAACAATGATCTTCGCCCCTTCTGAAGCGAAGAGAATGGCCAACGATTCACCTAACCCCATCCCGGCCCCGGTAATAATGGCAACTTTGTCTATTAGGCGCTTCATTGGATGACAAGTGATAGCACTTTAAGTCTCAGGGCGAAAGTTATTATTTCCGAAACCTGATAATTTATTGTCTTCGCGCAGAAATAATTGGATCGCTACCTGATTTTGAGTCAATAGTGTTTAAGTTCGTGAACATTAAGCAGTCACTCACCTTTTCATCAGTTACATCCTTGCTGCTTAGAACTAAAAATATAGCTTATCCCGATAAACTAATAGCTACCCCGATACCCCGAAATATATGGTGAAATCCATAAACATTAAATTGCCGTCATTAGGTGCTGTCACGGCATTCGGGGGTAGTGCGAATGGGAGCGGAGTTGTAATGTATGCCAGGAACCTGATCATTCGTCATTTGTATACGCTTCGTTCAGACCGTATTGAAAAGGGAAGAGGGATTAATTCATCATGAAAGACAATACGCTGCGTTTAGTCGTATTATTATTGATGAGTTGTTTGCCCCCTATTACGGGGGCGCTTGTGATTCCTGCTTTGCCAAAAATCCTGAATTCTTTTGAGGGTGAAGCGCATGCCGAATTGTTAGTCAGATTATTTTTAACCATGCCTTACCTTTTTACGGCGATTGGTGCACCGCTTGCGGGATTTATCATCGACCGATTTGGGCGTAAGCGATTACTTATCGGATCCGTTTTACTTTTTGGATTGAGCGGTACTACAGGTTGTTATCTGGATTCACTTTACATGCTGATTGCGGGAAGAGCAATTCTTGGATTGGCCGTGGGGGGGATCAGTACTGCGTGCATAGCCTTGATCGCGGATTACTATGAAAGCGAAAAACGTCAAAAAATCATAGGTATGCAGGTTTCCTGTATGAGCTTTTTCACGATGATATTTTTAGTTTTGGGTGGAGCACTGGCTGATTTCAGCTGGCGATATTCATTTTACTTATATGGCATCGCGTTTTTTTTCTTACCGGTGAGCTATTATTTCATTACCGAACCCCGTCGGGGAAAAACTCATGAAGTCAGTGAAAGTATACCTGTTAACGAGTTATTCCCCTATATAAAGATCATTTCTATCTATGGCCTGACTTTTATAATAACAGCGGCTTCATTCCTCACAGGGATTTTATTTCCCTTCTTTGCCGAGGAGTTATCAGTGACGAGTAGTACGCAATTAGGACTGTCAATGGCTTTGTCTACGCTTTGTATTACAATAGTTGCTTCACGTTATGGAATGATTAAAAGCAGATTCAGCTTTATCGGAATCATAACCGCTTCTATTTACTTAACTTCTCTCGGATTTATTGTCCTCTACTTATCGACAAATTTTACACTGGCGATCTTAGGATTGCTTTTTATGTCGATTGGAATGGCGCTATTTTTACCAAACATTAACCTCTGGGTGAATACGGTATCACCGGAAGCTTATCGCGGCAGAGCGATTGGAGGTCTCACGACCTGTCATTTTTTAGGAAGATTTTTTTCACCGTTTATCGCTCAACCGTTAACCGATCAATTTGGTCTATCTACAACATTCGGGATTGTAAGTGGATTTTTATTAATTTTCGGCACTGTAATTTACTTTGTCAGTTTGCGCATCCGCTAAACGAAGTGGCTTCATTCTTTTAGAAATGAACATTGGTCTTGCGCAGTTTAGCGACCGGAGGTATTATAAGAGAACCTTTAGGATATAAAGTTATAGCTCATTTTTTGAATCATGATGTGGAGATTATTTGGCACTCTTTTTTTCGGAACGCTCCTTGGGTTTAGTCCACTGGAGGTGTTCGCTCGTAATTGGACAACGGCTGACGGTAAAACGCTGGACGCGGAAATCGTCAGTTACAAGGGGGGTATACTCATCCTGAAAAAAGATGAAGGGGGAAAAGTTCTCTATTCGATAAAACAGTTGTCGCCTGAAGACCAGGCTTACGTACGTGCAAAATTTCCTGACGGAGACAAGAAACCGACAGTTTCTCGTAAACCGTTAAATCCCCAACCGGTCAAACCGAAGGTCACAACCCCGGTGAGAAAAACCCAGCTTCCAAAAGAGAATCCGATACCTTCAAGACTGCTCAATTACAAACCAGGAGATATCGCGCCTAATGTCGGTGGAGTGATCTATGGCACTCCGGATTCAATCACTTTATCACAACTTCGGGGTAAGCTTGTGCTGGTCGATTTCTGGGCTACCTGGTGTCCCCCCTGTCAAAAAGACATGCCTCAAGTAGTACAAATTTATAATCGCTATAAAAACAAAGGTTTTGAAATTATCGGTGTAAGCCTGGATAAAAATTACAGCGCCCTTAAAAAGTTCAAGGACCAGTACGGAATGACCTGGCCCATGGCACAGGACAAGTTCAAAATGATAAGTAAAAAATGGGGAGTTGAGACGATACCTACGATGGTACTAATTGACCAGAATGGGGTCATTATTTCCGATCGCCTTTATTCCCGAAATCTCGAATCTTATATTCGAAAGCACCTCGGGTTATAAGGAGATATTAATTGGCAAAGGCAGCACGAATATCGCGAACTGCCGCCGCGGTATCCTGAGCGCATAGCACATCGGAGACGACAACAACGCGTACTGCCCCTGCATCCTTTATTTCTCCGAGATTATCGCGGGTGATGCCGCCAATACTAAATAAGGGAAGATCTGTTTTCAGCCGCGATACCGTCCGTAGCAGGTTCAATCCAACGGGGTTATATTCTGGTTTAGTCATTGTAGCGAAGACAGGTCCAATACAGAAGTAGTTGAGAATATTACGGTGGGAGATTGCATTTTCGGCTTGCTCTAAGGAGTGTGAAGAGAGCCCAAGGAGACGATCAGTTCCCATTCGCTTTCGCGCTTCCAGGGGGGATGTATCCTCTGGCCCAATATGTAATCCTAAATTTGGGTATTTCAAAGCAAGTTCAAGATCGTCGTTAATGACCAGTCTTTCCAATTTATTCTTAAAGAGAGGCAGAATATTTTCCAGAAGTTGAATGCGTTCATCGTGGGATTCTTTTTTCGCGCGTAGCTGTACAATGTCCGCTCCACCATCAAGTAGTGCCTGGCATTTTTCTACCCATTGATCGGATTTTACATAGGCGGTATCGAGAATACCATAAAACCGAGCGTGTTGTGGATCATAGGACATGAGGGTAATTATTTTCAGATACAATCTTCGTTTACCAAATCCAACGCAAATTAAGATTCGTGTATAGCGATTTAATTCGCTTAAAAATCTCAATGAAGAAAAAGAGACGCTTCTTCGAAAACAGAAACAATATTAATTTTCCGATTTAGTCCCGAGATCTGAAAGCTCCTGTGAATACTCGCTTTCGATTGATTCAGTGTCTGGAGGAGGGGTGGAAGATTCAGCATTGCCTATAAATCCGGTGACAATGACATTAATTTCTCCCAAATTTTCGATCCCCAGAATTTCACCTAAAGCATGGTTGAGCCTGTCCTGCAAATCTGAAGTTACATCACCAAGTTTAGAACCGGCCATCATTTGAATGCGAACTTCAATTTTCAATGTCCCGCCGCGGGTTTTTATGCGGGTTGAACATTTTCCAACTGTATCTGTTTGATCACATATTCGCTGGGCCAATTCACTGATCGCCGATCGTGTGATCATGATCTTACCGGATGTACTTTTAAAAGCAGTGAAAGATCGCGGCTGTCGCCGCGTCAAGAGCCACAAAATAAGAAGGAGGAAGAAAACGGCTACTCCGACCCAAAGGTAAGGTATATCGGGCAGGGATTCGAGGACTTTATTAATGTATTCCAAAGGTATTTATCCGGTTTTTATCTTAAATGAATTTATCAGTCAGTATGTTCAGGTTCAACCCAATTTTTTTTCTCATCTTCCGAGGTCGATACAGGTGTCTTTACACCATCAATGATGACATCAACTTTAGCGACATCTTTATTTGTCATTTTACTGACTTGGTCGCGCACTGAAGTTTGAATTTCATAAGCGGTCCTGGCGAGCTCGATTCCAAAAGAGAGAATGACACGAATCATGATTTCGTAGTGACCATTTTCATTTTCATCGACCCGAATCCCAGCTCCCGAATCTTTTTTTGAGAACATTCCCGCGAGTTCATCGACAAAGCCACCGGCAACCATGACGACACCCGGAACTTCAAGAGCGGCAAGTTTTACGATACTTGCAATCACGGTATGGTTTATTTTAATTTCACCCATCGAGGACGACTCTTCATTAATTGTGGGAATATCACGAATCTCTACCGGTTTTTCCAATTCATTATTATTCTTAATTTTTTTCTTACTCATTGGTCCTAATGGGTTTTATTGTTAAAAAAGTCTTTGGGTTTACCGTTGAGGAACTCATCGATGAAATTGGTAGTAGCACCCACTCGACGAAATACGGGATCATTAACTACTGCCATATTGAAAGGGATGGTAGTTTTTACACCGCGAATAATATATTCGCTAAGCGCGCGATGCATCCGGTCGAGAGCTAGATCGCGTGTTCGCCCAGTGGTGATAAGTTTACCAATCATACTGTCATAATCAGGAGGGATAAAATAACCGCCATAGATGTGAGTGTCAACTCGCACTCCGTGACCGCCAGGTTGGTAATAAAGGGTAATTTCACCGGGACTGGGCGCAAAATTGCGATCCGGATCTTCTGCACAAATTCTGCTTTCGATGGCATGTCGATTGATTTTAATGTCCCGTTGATCAAATGCCAGGGGTTCGCCTGCGGCAATCAGGATTTGCTCTTTTATCAAGTCTATTCCCGTGACTTCTTCCGTGACCCCATGTTCAACCTGGATGCGAGTATTCATTTCGATAAAGTAATAATTACCGTCTTTATCGACAAGAAATTCGATCGTCCCCGCGTTTACATAATCGCAGGCTTCAGCCGCGCGGACAGCATAACGGCCCATCTTTTTACGCAGATCGGGTGTGAGAAAAGGAGAGGGTGCTTCCTCAATCAGTTTTTGATACCTCCTTTGAACCGAGCAGTCACGTTCTCCCAGATGTAAGGTCTTTCCTTGTTTATCGGCAATGACCTGAAACTCGATATGTCTTGGATTAGATATATACTTTTCGACGTAAACAGCACCATTATCAAAGGCTTTCTCGGCTTCTAACTGGGCAGTATCAAATTCCTTGGAGAAAGTCATAGCGTTATGCGCTAAGCGCATACCTTTTCCGCCACCGCCAGCGACAGCTTTTATAATTACGGGAAAACCAATTTTTTGGGCAACCTTAAGAGCCTCCGCTTTGGATTCGAGAGTCCCTTCACTTCCAGGGATTACTGGAATACGAGACTTTCTGATCGTATAGCGGGCAATAGATTTATCACCCATCTTACGTATGACATCGGATGGGGGTCCGATAAAATTAATATTACAGCTTTCACATTGTTCCGCAAATTCCGCTTTTTCCGCAAGGAAACCATAACCCGGGTGAATAGCGTCTACATCGGCAATTTCTGCCGCGCTGATTATACGGTCAGATTTAAGATAACTCTCCGCACTTTTAGCGGGCCCGATACAAATGGCACCATCTGCCAACTGTACATGTAAAGATTGTTCATCAGCCTCAGAATAAACTGCAACCGTTTTAATGCCGAGCTCTTTGCACGCACGAATAATTCGCAGTGCAATCTCGCCGCGATTAGCGATGAGAATTTTTTCAAACATGATTTAATACTCAGGCTTTTTTTAATTTAAAAATTGGCTGTCCGTAATCAACAGTCGCTCCATTTTCCACGAGTATCTCAACAATCTTTCCCTCCATCTCCGCCTGAATTTCATTCATCACCTTCATCGTTTCGACAATACACACTACTGTTTCAGTATTCACTTCAGCTCCTACCTCGATAAAGGGTGGACTATCTGGAGTGGGTGAACGATAGAATGTTCCCACCATCGGTGAATTTATAGAGGCAAGGGTTTTATCTTCTTGAGGTTCTGAAATTTCTTGAGGGTGCCGAGGATCGACTGCTTCTTGTCCCCACGGAGGGAAGGTCGCGGGGAAAGGCGAGTGAGTAGCGGTAGTAAAGATCTGAGGGGTGTCGCCATTCTTGCGGCGAATACGAATCTTCAATCCCTCTTCTTCGACCTCAAATTCAGTGAGATCAGATCTTTTCATTAATTCTACAATTTGTTTTATAAGTTTAAAGTCCAAGGCTTGTGTTCGTTTAATTTAATCGATGGATAGATTTAAAAAGTTGGGGATTAGAAAGAATTTAGCCTTTTGAGGCAATCACTTAATTTTTAATCAGTTTTAGTGTGCAAACTATATAAAAAATCGAAACACAAACTCAAAAGCTATTGCTTAAACCAGTAGTGTTGCTGCCCGTGCTGAGAAGTGTAATAAATATTCAGATCCTTCACTGAGGTAATTCTACCCCATCAAGCTGGTAGAGCGGTGTGGGTTCTTCAAGCGCTTTTCGTGGATCAAGTGCAAATCGCCATTGAGGTTCTGCGAGGGTGCCTCGTAATCGTAATTGTAGAGCCTGGCCGAGGGGGAAAAAAGGGATACCGATGATATTAATGAAAGGATTTTCTTTATTTTCCAGATAAGAAACAAAAACGCGAAAATCGAGATCTTTATTTGGCAAAATGATATTGCCGTCTGCACGGACGATGCTATAAGGTCCGGTAAAGGTTATTTTTGGGAAATGAATTAGTTTTCGATCGAGGATAAAATCACCGCCGGCTGTTTCAAGACCAAGCGGGGTAAATCCCAAAATAGTGCTTCCAAATAGACGGGAGAGAAGTCCAACAATTTTAAATTTCCCCAGTTCAGCTTTAGTAATACTGAACCAACCCTCACCTTCGAAACTGAGTAGATCTCCCGGAACTCCTACCGCGTTAAGATAGACATCGAGTTTGCCCGTGACTAAATCGCTGAGGTAATTTTTATTACCATTTATTTGAGACTTTAAATACTTCTCTTTATAACCAGTCGTTTCCAGGAAAGGCAAATAGAGTGCATCTTTTAGGAGGAGATCGAATTCAATTCTCGGCCCCTCTTTTGTTTTTCGGAAATGCATATTTCCAGAACCTCGACCTCCTCCAATGCCGAAATCCATGTTATTGATATCGAGGAAATCATCAGTTAGATGCCCCTGAAATGTCATATCGTCAAAAGGATATCCATAAATGGAATGAGGTTGCGTTGCTACAGCGTCGAAAGTGATGTCACGTTTAAGCAGTTCATTCTTACCCTGAAGGTGACGCATACCGAAATAGTGTATTCTAGGCGCCGAGCTAAAGCTGAAATTGTCCATAATCGCAGCGACATCTTTCCCGAGAAGAGGGCTCAGTTCAGGAATTGAGAAGTGCGTCTCAATGTCGAAATGATAAGTTCTTGTTTTTAAGAGATCGAGGGCAAAAAACATATCTATGGATCCAGCGGCGTTCCCTTCATTGCGTTTGGATTCTATATTAAACATTCGCACGTAGCCGGGGTATGCCCAGATATTGGCGCTACCGCTCTGCAATAGAAGTCCTTTGTATTCTAAATTTTCAGCTTTTAGCTCACCGTAGAACTGACGTTTCAATTTATCATTCCAATAACCACGATAGTCCATGTCTGTGTACATATACTCTTCGTGAAATTTGTATTTAATCCACATCTCGGGCCACCAGGGCTGCATCACGCTGTTAAAATCAGAGGGGAGAATGGTCCCGTTGAGGAGCATCCGAAAATCGCTCTCGATAAGATTTTGTTTATAGGACCCCGAGATTCGATACTCATTGTTTTCAAGAACAGCATTGTCGATGAAAAGGTAAGGGGGAAAAAATGATCCATCGGCAGTTATTCGATCAATCGCTATGTCTCTAAAAGTGAGCTGGGAGGCATCCAGGGTGTAATCCAGATGATCGAGCTTAAACCCTTCATTCAGTACAGCCTTGATCCCAATACGAGGAGGTTCATTAAAAGATAGATCTTTTATCAGTGATGATTCATTTAACAGGGGGTGAAGTGTAAGGTCATCTATATTGATCCAAGAGTTGATATCTAAGTTTGAAGTCTTTTTCTCGATATCAACGGTTCCGCTAACCTTTAACGGGGCTCCGTTCAGGTGGGTTAGAACATTACCGCTGACGAGGGGAAATTGTTGAGGATAAATGTCTGCCACGAGATTTTCAGTGAGAAGATCATCGTGCCAAACTTTATCTGCTGCCAGGAGTATTTCGTTAGGAATTTTAATCTGCTTGGGATGAAGTGAATTGAGATTAAACTTTGCTTTCAAATTCTCTGCCCGCGTCATATTCAACCAGGAAATTGAATCTGTTTCGACAGTAACCAGTCCACGAGGATCCAACTGGAAGTAATCGACATCGGTTATTTTTAACCGAATCTGTCCCAGTTGGATAATATCGTTAAAGTTAGCATGGCGCGCGATTAATTCGAGATCAGCGCTAGGCATACCCTTGTCATCAGTGTGCAGGGTAACGTTTAAAGTTGGCGATTTAAATTCTCGAAAAATAGAGTTCAACATGATGATTTTACTGCACAGAAAATAATAGCGGTCCAAGATTAATTCAGGTAGTACAGTATTCTCTTCAAATAGCGGCAGAGGTTCAGTTGAATCCCATCTTTTTGGTGGCGGTTTCCAGCTGCCTTCCGCTTCCACTTGAAGATTGTGCAGATGATAATTTAATTGATTCATTTGCCAGCGAGATCCCTTCAGTTGCAGGTTGCAATTCAGTCTCTCGATGACGGGTTCATTCACTCCGCTGGCTGAATACAATGCCGGTAAATACAAGGTAGTATGGCTTAGTCGTAGCGTATTAATGTGAAGCTGACCAAGCATGAGCGAAGATAATTGAAAGCTGAAATGCGCAGCTTCGCTGCTGACTAAAAGTTCATCATTTTCGATCAGGGCTATTTTCAAATTGCGAACAAAGACTTTACCCGTGAGGTCGACATAAAACTCGCCGGTTTGGGAATAAACACCGATTTCAGCAAACTCACTTTCAATTTTCTTAAATAGAAAACGAGGAACGGGTAACTCACGGTTAAAATATGAGAAGACCAGAATTGCACACTGAATGAGAGCAATGATGATTAGTAGATACGTAATACAAGACTGACAGACCTTCCAAGCGCCCGTGAGCCCGCCCTTCATCCGGGATTCGGCTTTTTCGCCAATCATTTTCAACGGGTTCAGCTAAATACCGGTTATTGTTTTTGCTCCTCCAAGGCCGGTTGTGGAGGAACAATAATTGACGAATCGGATGATTCCATAGGTGCGGTTTCACTCTCGCCCTGCTCAGTTGAAGGAGGAAGTGGCTCTTCGGCTAAACCTTTATCATCCGGGGATTTTTGTTCAAAGGTCAGTTCAAATAGTGAATCAATCAGATTTTGATTGATAGAAAAAACTACATCAGCATCGGGTGATCCACCAATTTGTGTTGTTCCACCTAAACGCTCACTGAAAGAAAAAGTGCGGTTCTGCATCCGATCTTCGTTGCCGCCCGGTAAATGGATTTCGACATCCAAACGAAATATCCATGGAAATTCCTTATCTCCCAGTTCAAATCGACTACTGAATTCGTTGCGTATATATTCCTTAACTTCAAATTTTCTCACCGTATCTATTAACGCTAATATAGCTTTCTGTTTTTTCTCCGGGTATTCTTTGAGCACTGACGACCAGGATTCATTAGAAAGATCGATTTCTTTATCGAAGATCATGGTTTCATTTACTGAATCAGTAAGGGAAATTCTTTGCACGCGCGCCCCTTGCGGCAACTCTTCAAGGACCCTTAAGCGATAGTATAACGCCCGCGTTTTAAGCAGGTGGAGGATGTCTTTTTTAATCTTATAAATAGTGGGAGAATCAGTCATCTTGGCGAAGAGTAATTCTGATTCCGGATCCAGATCGCCTATGAGAAGAGTTGTTTTATCTTGAGTCTGGAGTACGACTCGGCGCTGTGGATCATTAAAACCATATTTTTCGAGATCCGCGGCGGAGGGTGCATCACTAATGAACTGAACAGCTTCCATTTCATGAAGTGCGCTGATAACTTCGTTCAGCAATTGAGGGTCCGCGGTCCAGGTTGAGAGATCACCTGTATTGTTTGACTGCAGGACCTGCCAGGTTCCGGTTTCAAGTTTTTGCAGTTCGACGGAAGTATTGGACATCACTATTTCAATCGAGGTGAGCGCCGAAGGATTGATATCGACAAAACTTTTATTCCTTAGACTTTCTTGAACATCACGCAGGTCATTAATGGGTGCGGCAGCGAGAGTAAAGACAGTCGGGTTGCCTTCCATTCTTGCGAAATAAATTTTTCGCTCATCTTCTGTCAGCTCTTCACCAACGAGAAGTGTCTGTCTTCGATTATTACCTTCCAGCGTAATACGCAGGGAAGGATTAGCTGAAATCTCCTGAGCGCGGTCGGTTTCTTGAAAATCGATTACCTTAAGTCCGGTCAGACGGTTGATCGTGTTCATAACGCGCTGGGAATCGGCTTCGGTTTGAATGGGCGATTCAAAAATCCAATTTTTGTCATTGCGGGTGAGGCGAACCTTGAGGTTACTCGGATCCGTAATCTGTATACTGATCGAGCGTACTTCAAAGAGGGGAATATCGAATATGTTTTGACTGCGCAGATTCTGAAGGTCGACGGTGATACTTTGAAGTAACTCGCGATTTACAACATAGACCTCTTCCTCAGCCGGGGAGAGAATGTAGAGGCGTTTACCAATTTCCGTCGATTCACCAATTTTCAGTTCCTTTTTCTTGTCGCCGTGACTGAGTGAGAGGATAGCTTTTGGGTCCTCTAAACCATAATCTGCCAGGCTCCTCCCCGCTTTTTTGATTTCACTAACAGAAAAACGAGTCTCCCATTCGAGAAATTTAAGCTGATTTACCATCCGGCTCACGGCATAAATGTTTGCCGGCCAGTTTATCGGACTGTCGAGGAACCATTGATCCATTTTGCGTACCAAGACCCAATTTTGTGTCAGCTCCCGCCCTTCAATCTCGAGGCGATCGCTATCTTCTACAAATCCGGGTGGATATACTAATCGCTTAGCACGTTCAAATGCCCCAATCGTCGCAGCTTGCTTTTCAAGATAAAATATCAAGCTAAATAAGCCGAGATTGAGAATGACTAATAATATCGTAAATTTATACCGCATAAAACAAATAGGACTTCAATTAACGATCCAGGTTCTGAATTAATTTTTTCGAATCCAGTAAATCATTAATCCACAGATGGCGACCGCGCCCGGTAAACTCAAAAGCACGAGGCTGAGCTGAGTTAATTCTTGTCTGCTGAGCAGGAGATGGAATTCTTCAATAGGTCTTGGTTGAATGGCGAGCAATTGTTCACGATCCAGGCACCAGTTGATAGTATTGAGGATAAGCATAATATTTCCAATCGATCCAATCCGATGATTGGAAATAATATCGGTATTGCCGAAGACCACCAAGCGTCCACCTTTAACATCGATACCCAAACTTGAGGATACTCTTTTTTCTGATATAGCGGCCAGACTTACTTGTCCTTTCAAGTCCACCTCGGGATTATATTTAAGATTCTGGTTATCGCGATATGAGCGTTCAGCCCAACTTTCTGGAGAACTGCTAATGAGCGGGGTTATGATAAGTCTATCGTCGACGGGGCGGTCGAGGTTGCGTCTTACGGGTCGACTCAAGCCCGCGATCACGGGAATAGGATTATCGCGAAGGATATCAGTGATGGGGTGTCCAGCGAAGCGGCGAATGAGAAGATCGCCGCTTGCGGCTTGAAAATCTTCCCCCATATCAAGGACCACCATGTCATCGGAAATTATTCCCCATTCGTAAAATAAATCACTTAAGCCATGTTCTATTGCCGGTTCAATTAAAACAATGAGTTTGCCGGCAGTTTCGGCCAGGTAATTGCGCAACTTTTCTACATCCTGGGGACGGTATGGACCTTGTGGAGAAGCTAAGATCAAGAGGTCTGCATCCTCAGGGATTTCTTCCGCGCGTGTAATATTTAAAGTCTCGAGTAAAATATTTCCCCACTTAAGTTTCTCAGCGATATTCGATAAACCGCGCAGAGGATCGACACTATCCAAATGCATTTCGCCATACCCGGAGATGAAGTATACTTTTTGCTGGTCGGTATTGGAAACATCGATCAATGCTGAGGTAAAGGCGCGTTCGCCTTTGAAAGCGGACATCTTGCCATTTTTCATTTCGATAATATCGGAGTAAATGAGTCGGTGTTGACGATCTTCACAAACCATTAACACCACATCTTGTTGATCTATACCATAGGTGCGGGCGAGGTATTCGGCTCGTTTTCTTTCCTTAAGGACGTCGACGACTTCAATTTCAATTTTTTTCTTACCGCCAATGTTGCCCGCGTATTCATATTCTTTAAGCAAGTTTCGCACATGTTTAAAGACTTGCTTCATTTCACCATCGATGGCGTCGGGCGATAGGGTAACGATAATCTTAATCGGTTTGTCGATTTGACGGATATAAGCAAGCGATTCCGGTGAAAGAGAATAAATATGGTCGCGGGTGAGATCAGAACGCCAGTAGAGATTATTGGCGAAATAGTTTAGACCTATGATAAAGCTGATGCAGAGGCAAATTTGCACTAACTGGTTAATGCTCTTTATCCAGTTAACATATTTAAAATTTTCAACAGCGGCCATTAGGAAAGTGGAGTCAGACTTTGGATTCAGTGATGAGCACGGATATTCCGAGAACCAAAGTCGTGTAGCTGAAATAGAAAACTATATGCCTGGTGTCAATTACCCCGCGGCTGAAATCTTCAAGATGTTTAAAATTGTTAAAATACTCCAATGCTCCTTCTAACCATTCAAACCAACCGATGCTCTGGGTTTTAACCGCGGGCACACCTAATATAATAATAAAAAGAATACTAAAACATAACATTCCTGCTACAAGCTGGCTACGCGTCAGGCTGCTGGAAAAAATTCCCACCGAAATAAACAACAGTCCGCTAATCGCCACAAAGATGTATCCACCTAATAAGGTTGCTGGATCAAGCAGCCTCACCGTCATCGCCGATGATCCAATCGTCAGATTTACGAGAAGAGGGAAACCGAGAGTGAGTAACCAAAGTAAACAGTAGAATAAATAAGCGGCGAGAAACTTACTAAAAATAATCTCCGTAGCCGTAACGGGTGTGGTCATGAGCGTCTCTAAAGTACCCATTCGCCGCTCTTCAGCTATACTCTTCATCGTCAAGAGTGGGACAATAAAAAAAACGGGAATCCAATAGAGTTGAAAAAAGTATTCAGAGGGAAGATTGTCGTGGGGTTGTAAGGTAAAATCGGCAAGGATAAGGATATAAATGAATCCCATGAGAAGGAGAAAAATGACACCGGTCACGTAAGTTGATGGAGCGATAAATAGCGCTCGCAACTCATGTTTTAATAAGCAGGTAAAATGGTTCATTCCACTGCGGCCGTTTCTTGATTATTCTTTTTACCGCGATCGACCTTGTTATTAGATAAGGGAATATCCTCGTCCCAGCTGCGCCGTGTGGCGGCGAGAAAAATATCTTCAAGGTTGGGCACCTTGCGCCTGAGCTCCCGCAATCTGAACTGTGGATGCTCATACAGTCGTGTTAAAATTTCCTCACTCAAGTCACGCGTATGAGGTGTTGTCAGTTCAAGGTCGTAATAATCATCATTTACAACGGGGAGCGATGAGCTGATCTCAAGATCGGGGTCAATTTCTCTGAGCAGAGAATCGAGGGCTGAAGTATTTCCCTTCAAATTCAGGGTATAGGTTGTAGTATTGATAAATTCATTGCGCAAGCTCTCCGATGTCCCACAAGCCACAATGTGTCCCTGGTTAATAATGATTACTCGATCACAGCACAGTTCCACTTCTGAAAGTATATGGCTCGATATTATGACCGTCATTTTACCGCGCAGATTTTTTATGAGGTCGCGAATCATGAGGACCTGATGTGGATCGAGGCCGATCGTAGGTTCGTCCATGATGATAACTTCCGGTTCAGATAGAATGGCATCGGCGATACCAACGCGTTGTCGATACCCTTTCGAAAGGGTGGCAATAACTTTACGCCGCGCTGTTCGGTTTAAATCACACAATTCAAGTGTTTCTTCGACGCGGTCTTTTAATTGTTTGCGTGGGATCTCTTTAAGACGACCTCGATAATATAAGTACTCAACGACCCGCATATCTTCAGGCAGCGGATTATTTTCTGCCATGTACCCGATGCGCCTTTTTATTTCGTCGGGGTTGCTGGCAATGGGGATACCACATATTTTAGCGGAACCTGATTTCGCGGTGATCAACCCGCAGAGGATACGCATGGTCGTACTTTTCCCTGCGCCATTTGGGCCGAGAAATCCTACAATTTCTCCTTTTTCAACATTGAAAGAGACTTCATGAATGGCCATCACCGGGCCATAATATTTTGTCAGGTTTGTTACTTCTATGCTATGTTCTTGGTTGAGCATAAATTAATGCATAATGATAAAATTCGGTGATGACTATAGGAATCAACTAATAAGACACACAGAGCTGAGGACGACTTTCAATCTTTTTTACACTCTATAAAAGCTGCAGCGAGGCCTTGCAACGTAATGTCAGGATTAAATTCTATATCTTTAAGCCACTTTTGCGGTAAAATACCTGCACTTCCTCCGGTTGCGATGATCGTGGGTTCTGAATGCCCAAGTTGAATTAATTCAGCACGCACACAATCCAATAGTGATTGAATCATGCCCTCGAAGCCTACCACGCAACCTATTTTCATTGCCTCCACGGTGGTCTTTCCAATTCCGGCGGAGACGATTAATTCTTGCGGGTTGAGTTCGGGGAGCAATGCCGTTTGTTCATGAAGATAGCGAGTGATTACGGTCAACCCGGGAGCGATGATCCCTCCTTCGTATCCATCTTTTGTAACAATATCAAAATTAACCGTCGTTCCCATATCGATAACAACTGTAGGGACACCGTAGAGTATCTTGGCCCCAATGGAATTGGCTAACCTATCCTGTCCGATTTCTTGTGGATTCGGGTAATTAATAGGAATAGGACAATTCTCACAAGTCAAATGAAGGAAAGGAACTTGAGATTGTGTCGTTGATAATATCTTTTCCAACCACTTAGTGGCGGGTGGAACGACAGAGCTAAAAGCAATACCATCAAGTAAATCTCCACGCAAATGTGCGTCTGTTAACGCCGTCGATAACTCATTGTCCGCTTCTTCGAGAGAAGGAGTTAAAACACTCGCAGTGTGTTTTGTCTGGTTCTCAATAACTAACCCGAACCGGGTAGTAGTATTGCCTATATCGATAGAAAAAATCTTCATGGGGATAGACAAGATAAAGTTTCAGCGCTGCCCAAACTGACTTCTCCCGCTCGCAGCACGTGCATTTTATCATGTTCATCTTTCAGAAGCAATGAACCTTCCTCATCAATACCTTCTACCTTCCCGCTTAGAGATGAAGTCTGAGTCTTTACAGTTACACGTTTTGATTTTAATGCGTTGTAACGGTCCCATAGTTCGAAAAAATCCGCACTATAATTACCAGCGCTAAATTGTTCGTATGCCTTCACTCCGGCGATAACAAGGTTTGCGGCAAAATGGTTGATCTGCAGAGGTTTTCCAATTTCAGAAGCCAGCGAGGTAGCGTTGGCCGCAATTTCAGAAGGCCATTGCTTGCAGTCGCTGTTCACATTCAGGCCGAGCCCAAAAACAAGATCACGCATTTGATCGGCGTCGACTCTTGCCTCGGTCAAAATACCCGCAACTTTTTTCTTCTTAAGCACTATATCATTTGGCCATTTTAATTCTACTGGCAATTCGCAGATTCTATTTAACAATTCACAAATGTTAAGTCCCATCCACAAGGTAAAAGGCTGCATCCGCGCGGGGGGAAGTTGTGGACGAAAGACATAACTCATATAAATATTACCTTCTTCCGGGCTATGCCATTTTCGACCTAACCGCCCGCGTCCCACTTGCTGTTTAGAGGCCATAATAATAAATGGCACTTCTCTTCCATCGGCCAACTGGCGTTCAGCTTCGGAGTTGGTACTGTCAATCTCGGGGAAAAAAACAATTTTTGTAGAAGAACTTTCCAACGCGAGGTAGGCGCGTATGAGAGAGGCATTTAATTCCCCGGGTTCACAACTGATACGATAACCGCGATGACGCACCGCATCAAAGGTAAAACCCTGTTCTCGTAACTTTTCCAGCCGAGCCCAAATGCCGACTCGTGAGATCCCCACTTTTTTTGCCAGAATATTACCGGAAATATACTTACCCCGCACTGCAAGCAGGGATTTAAGAATAATGACGTCAGGATCATCCATGTGTTAAAATGAGGGTCGCTATACCGCGTAAGAGAAAGCTGATATAGACGAGAAATTAAATTAAATTGTTTAACGAAAACACGTTCTCGGCAATCTTAAATCAGTTTCCAATCCAGACCAATATCCATCCATTTGCTTTGATGGATGAGCGCACCCAGGGAAATGAAATCGAGTCCGAGATCGGCCATTTGAGGTAACAACTCAATAGAAATGCCGCCACTCGCTTCTTTTATCGCTCGATTACCGACGATTTTAACAGCTTCATTCAGTTCATTGACACTGAAATTATCGAATAGAATGATATCTGTACCCGCCTCTAGTACGGGATCGATTTGTTCGAGGTTATCGACTTCGACTTCGATTACGAGACCGGGTGAATTTTCACGCGCCCGGCATATCAGCTCCGTCAATGCATGGCCGGCGTTTACGCCAGAGACAGCTAAATGATTGTCTTTAAGTAAGACCCAGTTGAATAAGCCCATTCGATGATTCCATGCTCCACCACGAGCGACGGCATATTTTTCCAGGACGCGAAGACCGGGTGTCGTTTTCCTCGTGTCCAGGAGTCGAGTTTGGCTATTTCCCAGAGCAGAAACATAAGCTGAAGTGAGCGTTGCGATTCCCGACAGGTGCTGGAGAAAATTCAATAACACGCGTTCGGCCTGCAGCAAGGTATTGGCGGGGCCGCTTATTGAAGCGAGGATTTCATTTTCATGAACGCGAAATCCTTCTTCAACCTCTTGTTTATAGACACAGCCTTCACCATAAGCATTAAGGACGATAGGAACCAGAGGCAGGCCGGCGATTACAAATTCAGAACGCGCGACGATTGATGCTTCACTTTCAAAGCTTTCATCTAATTTAAGGCTATTTGTGGATACATCGCCAACCACCTTCGGTAATGCCACTAATCCAGATCCTTCAAAATCTTCCTCTTTGGCTATAAGGATAAGTTGTCGTAAGTAGACCGGATCAAGATCATCCCAGGACAGCTGGCGAAAGAGATGTGACTTCGCGTCAATATGCTTGTGGTTATCACTCGCCATTTTAATTATTTATTTATTGCTTTCAAAGACTGGACTTAATTTCTATAAACTCCAGTGCATAATTTAAAATTAACTAAGAAAGGCACAACTCATGACATTATTTTTGCATACTCGAGTTCGCGTAAGCGATTTAGAAAAATCAATTAAATTTTATTGTGATAATTTTGATTTTCAGGTGAAGAGCCGATCTGAGAAGTCACCGGCCGGTAATCAAATCGTACACCTGGAACTTCCCGGGAATGCCCATACTCTGGAATTAACTTATTCTTCTGACTACGAGGTAAAAGTTCCCGACGATCTGATGCATTTTGCACTCGGGGTTCCCGATCTCATTGCCTATTGTGATAAACTGGAAAAGGCGGGAATTGAAATCTGGCCTGACGGATGGCGCGAACAGTTTCCCACGGGATTGAAAATGGCTTTTGTCGACGACCCTGATGGGTACGAAATAGAATTACTTGAAAATGATTAATGCTTTGTTTTCGACCACGTTAGTTTTGTCATTGCGAGGGAGACTATATGGCGACCGCGGTAGCTTCGTCGTTTCACTCCTCGCAATGACAACAGTGTGAAGAAGGCAGACGAAAACGAAGACGAAGATGGCATTCGCTAAATTGAACGTGAACCCTGAACCCCTTCATTCGTATATCATTCTACCTGATATTCGACGTTTGATATCCGATATTCGATTTTTGAAGTGATTAAATTACTTCGTATATCGGATATCGTATATCTTTCTCCCAGAACGAAAACGAAAATTGTGCCAGGCTTCCTTACTCTTCACACATTCAAACGGATTAATTAATAGGATCGCGATTTGGATAGATGGACAAAGAGGAGCAGAGTGCTGAGGATTAATCCAGGCCATGCTACAAGCATTGGGTTGCGGAAGAGATAAGCCTGATTTTGCTTGAGGATAGAGCCAAGTTCTGGAAAATCGGGATCACCGATAAGACCGAGAAAAGCTAATCCGCTAAGTTCGAGGACGCAGATTGCTAAAATAAGTTTAGCCAGTCCGAGAAGGTCCGGTCGCAAATTAGGCCATAATGTATAGGCCAAAAGATGGCGTCGCCCCGCGCCGAGAATTTCAGTGGCGAGAACATAGAGCGCATTGCGTTGTTCGATCCACAGAATACGCAGTTGTCGAAAGGCTAAGGGCACATTTCCCAGTGAAACAGCAATAATGAGCGTACCAACAGAAGGTTTAAGAAAGACCATTATCACTAACCCGATGAGAATCACAGGGACTGCTACCCATATACCAATCCCCAGCGGAATGACGCGTCGCAATAATCGGGGCCCGCTTTGTTCGATGAAGAGGAGAACCGATGCGACAATAAAGTTTAAAGATAAAGCGATCAAAGCCATCGCGACGGTATTGCCTGCACCGCGCCAAAGGCGACTGCCGAAGTCACGACCGAGCCCATCGATTCCAAACCAGTGAGAAAAACTGGCACTGGAAAAAGCAAGGTTTCGAAAATCCTGCTCCATTGGATTATAAGGGGTGTAGAATAAACCTATAAGTGACAGGCCCAGAGCACTCCAGGTGGCGTATTCAAAAATGGTAGAAAAACGATTCATGCTATTTTAATTCAACTTGTTGAATCGGAATGTCTCCTCACAGTTGGGTTAGAAAGAAAGGCGAGTAAATCTGCTGTGCTGATTATCAAATAGGCCAGGAGGATGATCAAGAGCAGGCCGTTCTCGACGACAAAGAGATCGCGATTCAACACAGCTTCTACGAGGTAACGTCCCATACCCGGCCAGGAAAACACCGATTCTGTGAGTACCGCTCCGCCGAGGAGAGCGCCGAAATTTGTACCGACGACAGTGATGACTGCAGCGCCCAGTAAGCGAAGAACATGGATTAGCCAGATGCGCGATTCGCTTAGCCCTTTAGCCCTTAAAGCGCGGACTAAAGTGTGCAAGCGCGGATCGGCAAATCGAGCTTGTAAAACGCCGCAAACCAATGCCGCTGGGTAAAGTGAAAGGCAGCAGACCGGCAGGGCGAGATACTGGAAAGTAGCGCCTAACATATCTAAACGCCCGGCAGCCAGGGAATCAAAAATTAAAAATCCGCTGCCCTGGGGAATTGGGAGAGTGAAATCGAAGCGCCCTCCGCTGGGAAACCAGCCCAACCATAAACTACCTACGACGATGAATAAAAAGCCCAACCAGAAAATGGGTACTGTGAGGCCTAATGCACCCAACCCAAGCGCGGTATTGCGCAATAGACCGGACTTGAACCATTGAGCGCTGAACGCCGCGCCGAGACCCAAAATAACACCCAGAAATAAAGCGACGAATGCCAATTCTAAAGTAGCGGGAAAATACTCGCTGATCTCCTCTCGAACAGTTTGTCCAGTGATTAAACTATCGCCCCAATTGCCACGCACAAAGCTGGTAATATAATGAAGGTATTGATTAATTAAAGGTTCATCCAGTCCCAATTCTGCACGAATTGCCGCCACTCTTTCTGGATCAGGATTCTTCAGGCGGAGGGAGACTGGATCCCCAGGGACAAGATTGACAGCAGTAAAGATCACCGCACTCGCAATAAAGAATACGAGTAGCAGCACCCACCCCTTATGCAAGAGTTCGATTAAAAACGCTTTTAACTTATGTTCCTGTTTGGCTGCAATCATGGCTAGGGTTAGGGATAGAACTGCAGCCTATTTATACTTTAATAATTAAAATGATTGCCAACCGACGGGACCAAAAAACAAGTTGGCTGTTTTTTGAAGTTGAAACCCGGTCACCTCGGATCTTGTAACAACAATTTGCTCAGTATGGATGAGCGGGATGAGTGGAAGATCTCTTGCCCAAATCACCAGCGCCTGTTCATAGGTTTTCTGACGTTGCTTTAAATCTGTCTGTTGGCGGCCTGCGATAAGTAGTTTATCCATCGCTCTGTTTTTATAAAAAGAAATGTTTGTCGCCGAATCTTCTACTGCGGCCCAGCTCGCAAAAAAAGTTGCGAGAAAGTTATCCGGATCACCGTTATCCCCGGACCAACCGAGGAGCGCGAGTTCGAAGTTTCCTCGTCGTGCGGCGACGAGATGACTTTTAAAATCCCGAGTGATAATCTCGACCTTCAAATTTACGTTCTCGAGGTCGTTGCGAATAAGAGATGCAATCTTTAACGGATCGGGAAAATAGGGGCGTGGTGCGGTAAAGGTATGAAGCTCGATCGGGCGCTTAAGTAAGTCCGGGTATTCAATTAATATTTTACGTGCGGCTTCGGGGTCGTGCATAATGGGCGGCTGACCATTATCAGGTTCCCCGAGAAATTCTGGCGGGATTGGATATTCGGCAACGATCGCGAAACCATCCAGCGCAAGATCTACAATTGCTTTACGATCGATGGCCATAGCGATTGCATGTCTGATAGCTGGAGTGCGAAGACGCGTGGCGTGATTACTGATAGCCATATACCCTACATTCATTCCGGGTTGGGCGTGGATAGTATACTTATTATTGTCGAACAATTCCGCTAACTCTGCGGGTTGCAATCCGTCAAGGGCATGAATCTTACCCGTTTTAAGCTCCAGGAGGCGCACCGTGTTATCGGGGATGGTGCGCAAAACAAGGCGTTCGAAATTTGCTTGTGAGCCCCAGTAATCCTGATTTTTCTCGAGGATTATCGCCTGATTGGGTTTCCAGTCTACGAATCGATAGGGACCGGTCCCGACCGGGCGACGGACAATAGCTTCACCATGGGATTCAAAGGCCAGAGGACTGATAAGCCAGGCGGGAAATGTCGCGAGGGAATAAAGAATGGAAGCATTGGGTTCGTCTAGTTTAAATTCAATCGTCATGGGACCGGTTGCGCGCACAGTCTTAATTTCCTGAAAAAGATTTTTCCAATACTGAAAACTGGCTTTAAGAAAATGAGCTGGATGGGTGGCATCCAATTGTCGCTCAAAAGTAAAAAGCGCGGTCTCCGCATTGAGGGGTGTTCCGTCGTGGAATCTCACCCCTTCGCGCAACTCAAAGGTATAGGTCAGCCCATCCTTCGCAATTATATAGGATCGAGCTAACCAGGGCTGAATATCAAGCGTGCCGCTTTTAAAGCGAACAAGACCTTCGCATATCTGAGCCAGGGTGTTGACTGATTCACCGTCATCAATATCAGCTGGGTCGAGCTTTTGTGCATCGCTGCCTCTGGCAAAGACAAAAGTATTGGGGTATTTATCGGATTCATCGATCCGCGAACAACCAGTCAGCATTAAGATCTGCGAGGCTGCGGCAATAATAACAGGCGCGCATCGAAGGTGAGCATTTAAATATGAAATTATATTCACGGTTAATACTTTTTCTGTTTATTCAGATACGGTAAAGGTCTTTATCCACCTTTACCCGATTTCAGTTTTTAATGATTTCTATTAACTGACCAAGTGCCGTTGCGTAGAGATAGGCGTTTACTGGCTGACCAAAAATATCCCTGAGAGCGGTGGCATAGGCATCAATCTGTGGTTCGTATTGCTCGCGCAAGTTAGTGGCCAAATCCGGATTTGAAATTTGGTGTGTTTTCCAATCGATGATAATCCATTGTTTTCTTTCGAGATCATAAGCGACAAAGTCGATAAGCCCTTCATAGACGATATCATCACGACCCCAAAGCAGTGGGGCTTCGGTAGAAACTTCATAATCAGAGGCCAGCAATCGTTCAACCAGAACGGATTTAAAAAACAAATCAATCTCTTTCTTCCCTCTCTCGGATGACGGACAGGCGGTAGATTCCACACTTAGGGCGCAATGATTTTTCCAGCTTACAATATCTTGATCCCAGCGATTCACTTCCATCATCGTATGCCACCAGTTTCCGTATTCAATTGCTGAAGTTACTATCGATTCCTCGGAAAACTCATGACCTAATATTAATTCCGGTTCATCCCGGTCGTTGAGTATTTCTGCAACGGGTTTTACTAAGGTGTGAGGTGTTACCCGATTAAATTTTCCCTGAGCGCGATCGCGTGCTGTGTCTAAAGAAGCAATGTTAAAGGTGGCCTCCTTTTCTTCATCATTTGTTTCACCCGTGGGTTCGCTTTCAACCTCTTTTTCAATTCCGGTTTCTGGTTGATTAGTGGTTGGTAGACTGCTCCAGATTTTATTGTTTGATGCGCCAGTGGAAATCTTCAGCCGTTCAGCGAAAGAAGATTTGTTCGAAGAGAAAAAAACTTCATCGTTAAAGAGCACAAGTGTTTTTCGGGCACGCGTCATAGCTACATAGAGCAAGCGGTCTAATTCCTTTTCTTTTTCCCTGTCAGCTTGAATTTTATAATCTTCGTGCTCGTGGTGCTTATCGATTGCTAATAACGGCCCCCCTTTCCCCTTGGAATAAAAAAACTGTGGATAATTATTGAGAGCAAAACCGATTGGTCGGGAAAAGAAGGGAAGTAAAACGGCGTCCCATTCTAATCCCTTCGCTTTATGACAGGAGAGTAATTGTATATGGTCGGAGTTAGACGCTTCACTTTTAACCTGGTCATTCATTTTCTCAATTAATGAATGGGTCCACTCCGACAATGACATGCGCTCTGCTTCAGCTATTCCCGATTGAGTGATGAAATTGTCGAGGAGGATTTGCGACTCACTTGAATGGCCAAGGGGGAGAGCGTTAAGCCTTTCGCGTAAGCGGATTGCGTCCACTAGATACGTTACGGCATCACGTAAAGGTAATGTCAGCGCTTGCTGACGGGCTTGGGCCAATAAGTTTAATTTTTCAACGACAACGCCATTACTCTCTATTGGATATAGAATTTGCAAGGCGTGTGCGGTAGTTGGAAAACGTTCAGGATTCTTTTTCCAGTATTGATGATAGGTTACAAGATCGTGGTCAGATAGGCCAAAGACTTCCCGCAGCAATCCTGCAATCTCAAAAGCATTCTCAGGTTCACTGATAACAAGCATGAGTGCAGTGAACCATGCATAGGCCGGCAGCGTGCGCAGCTGTTCTGTTCGCGATAAAACTTGAGTGTTGAATGCTGAAAATTTTAACTCTCGATCGAGTGCTTCCAGCCATTCATTACGGGGACAGAGGATGGCTACTTCGGACCAGTCTCTCGCCCGCAAATCGCTGGGCTCAAGATTTTTTAACCACCCGACAAAAGCTTGCACATAGGCGAGGGTGACAGCCTGTTGGTTCCGTTCGCCCTTCATCTCCTGAGGTAGTTCTAAATTTGTTCGATATATCTGACCACTTCCAGCATCTGGGCGAGCTTTCAGCGGGACGAATTTTACTTGTTCACCCACTTTCCCCCTGCCATCTAAAATTGAAGGGAAAAAAAGATTAACTCCTTCAACAATTTTTTCATCGCAGCGAAAGGTTACTTCAAAAAAAAGTTCCTCTGCTTCTGCGTTTTTTAACAACTTCTTGTGTGCGTATTGATAGAAGTTGAGATCAGCCCGGCTTCCATAAATAGATTGCTGAGGATCACCAACCATACAAAAACGACCTGCGCCCGGTGGCGTCCCGCCTTTTTTCAACCAGGTTCCTTGAGCTGACGCGGGTCTCGCAATTTCAGTTAATACTTCAAATTGGGCCGGGTCAGTGTCCTGCGCTTCATCGAGAATAACATGCTTTCCCTCGGTACGGATTTCTGCTCCCACATGCTTGTCTTTTAAAATTTCAGCCGTCAGATCTACAAGGTCATCATAGGTTAAGACACCTTGAGATACCCGGAAATTTCGGTAGCTGTTAGATACATGCGCGATTAAAATAAAGGCAACTTCACTCATCCAGTCGCGCAGGGGTTGAAAACTGGATCTCCAGAGTTCCTGGAATTCTTTGCCTCCCATTTCAAAAATCGGTGGGGGAATGAATCCCTCATCCTCCTCTACGGCCTTCAACCATCTTTGCAATTGTTTCTGGCCCATTTCAACTTTACCCTTTGCCCGGTTATTAGGTGGGAATTCGAGAAGTGGGGTTAAATTGAGATTGGGGTAGGGGCCGATCGCATCTAATGGTGTATACCCACTTTTTATCCTGCTTCTTCGGGCCAGGAGATAGAGCGGTTCTAATTGAGTATGGCGAAAAAAATGACGATCTACTTTTTTCGGCAGAATATTCGACAGTTGATCTGTATGATAAAGAAATCGCGACCAAAGCAGTTCATCGTTTTCTGTTACATCGACGGTCGTCGGTAATCCCAGTAAGGTCCCGTGCTGGCGCAGTAATTCCAGACAGTAACTATGAATAGTGCCAAAATAGGCTCGATTCAGCCGCCTGATAACTTCGGGGTTCACCCTCTTTTCCATGATTGCATTTCGGGTGCGAAGATGCATCTCATCGGCAGCTTTCTTCGTGTAGGTGACTACAACCAGTCGCTGTAAGCGTGAATGTTCTTTTTCCCCATCAATCAATGCAATATTGACTATTCGGTCAACAATGGCTTTGGTTTTGCCGACACCAGCGGGGGCAATAACGGAAAAATTCTGTTCATGCTCATGCACAAATCTTTGACGATTAACATTATCTGATAAAACAGTATCCACGTGTAAAGAGCGTAAATTTAATGGGGTAGAGGGAGGAGCGGGTGAGATTGTCTCCATTTTTCGTTGAGAATGTCACTACTGATAGGAAGGGTGGCGATTGGGTAATCTCCGACGTAGGCGTAGCGAGAATAGATGGGCCCTGACATACCGATTACACCGCTCTCCTGGATAGCGCTGAGGCCACGCCATAATTCATTGAGATCGAGAATGGAATCCAGATCGATTTGCGGGCTTAGTTCACTGTCCGGTCGCAACATACTCGCCACTATTCGCCGACCGCCACGCTCACGAAGTGCGAGCATATAAAGCGCAATTTGCACTCCCGCTCCTTTTTTAAGCGTAGCAGGACTAAGCGCTTTATCGCGACCTGTTTTGAAATCGATGACCCAAAAATCCGCTGAATCAGGTAATGGCGTCTCATCATTAATCGCGGAAATATCCTCGGTAGAAAAGACGA
This sequence comes from Opitutales bacterium, assembly GCA_965219535.1. GTDB lineage: Bacteria > Verrucomicrobiota > Verrucomicrobiia > Opitutales > PNEW01 > PNEW01. The sequence goes on from CBDCNV010000001.1 coordinate 307,360, forward strand.
GGTCAATACGCCCACTGAGGGGGAATTTCAGATCGGCGTTCAGGGAAGCGAGGGTACTTTTCAGATCCAATTCCGAGGCGACAAAAGGCCAGTCTTTAATTGCCGTCACGGCATCTGCTAAATGCCTACTGTATTGAAAAGCTTCTGCCCATAAGGAGTGCCACCAATCGGGTAAACTACGATTAGCCCGATCATAGGCGCGCGATACTTTATCAAAAGTATTAGTCGCGGAATCTCTTACCTGTGCGGTCCATTCCCCTTTCGCGGGAAGGGGGAAAAATCCCTGACTCGTCGACAGTCGCATCCAATGATGCACCCAATTACCGACGAATAAAGGTCGAGAAACAGCATGGTTAAAATCAGGTGACTTAGAGACACCCAACACTTTCTCGAACCACACGGAGGCCGGTCTTGAGAGAATATCTTCCCAGCTTTTGCAGGATAAATGCAGACCGCCCGGGGGAGGTGATTGAAAGCTGAATTCATATTCACCGTAACCTTCACTAGGATCGCGCCGTATTTTAAATGCATGGAGCATGCGATCGATATCTGATACGGGATCCGGGTCCTCGGTTTGCAAACGCTCGCACCATGCCGCGGTCTTTTTACTCAAGGCTTGCAGGTGGATTTCGTTGAGAAAAATACCCTTGTCCACCCAGTAAAGACGCAGGAGAAAATCGCTGATAATAACCGATCGATTATAATCTTCCTCCGTGGATAAACTTGCTGAAACCGTTAGTCCCACCTTCACGCATTCAAGAAGATTAATAAACTGTGCGAGTGCCTGTGACCTTTTCTCCTCCGCGGTGAGGATGAGGCCAACCCCCTTTTTAAGAACCTGGTGTCCTTCACCCTGTGAACCCTGGAGAATCACTGAACGATTGATATCATCAATTTTAGGTTCAGGAAGAAACGCGTTCGGGTGCATCTCTGGAGGCCACGCCCCGTGGTTTAAACCTGCGATAATGAGGTGAGTAAAAGACTGATCCTGAATTTGTTCATAGGCGAGAAGTTGAAGCGGGGCGAGCAGTTGTCGGCCGAGGGAGTGGCGCGTCCGCCCCGGTGTTCGATTTATTTCAACTAACCATTGAAGAAAATGTCGGCGGTCTATTGAGTAATCGAGCGCCTTAATCAAGCCGCTGGCATGCTGAGTCAGGAATTCTGCTCTTTCATCCCAGTCGAGAAAATTCAAGGCTTTAGTGGCCAAAGATAGAAACTCGGTGAAGGGTGCTTTGGCGGGTATCTGTGGCCAGTCTTCGAGAAATATTAAACCGGCACCCATGGGCTCACTCTCAATTAACCATTCCCGTATGACCGTGAGGTCATCAGTAATTACCGTATCCAATGCTTTTTTTAGCGAGCGCTCGATTTTAGCAGCGTCGTTCGCGCTAATCAATTGTTGTTCTCGTCGAAGGTGAAGAAAGCTTATGATCTGCGGTAATCGAGCATCCATTTGAAATTCTACCCAACGATTGAGGAGTGCCTGTTTTACGGGCTGAACCGGATAAAATCCGATCGTATCGTGATGCGGAATTTCAAATCGTATTAAACAAGCGGCTACTTCACGGGCCAATGCCGATTCCCTGGGGACGACGATTCCGAGGCGATTACAGGAGGGCTGCAGCAAATAATTTACGCCCTGAGTTACCACCGCGATAGCTTCCAGCTTAACATTCGCAGCGATTTGATAATGAATGGCACTGTTACTTGAAGTGTCTTCATCGAGCCGATCCATCTCAAGATTTTGAGCCCTCGTTTGATAGGGGTTTTCAGGCTGTTCACTACCCGAGATGAGCTCTGCTTCCCCGTAGTCTTCTTCCCACGTCGCCTGCCATAAGCGATCACTCTCACACCGACTTTCCGGCAGGCAGAACGAAACTTTGTTCGCGGAATTAATTGCGCCCTGTAAAAGAAAACGATGGCGCCATTCGCGAGCTCCAAAACCATAGAGAAGGAGGGATGAAAGGTTCGAGGTATCCCTGGCTCGCGTTTCTGCGATTTTACGATTCGCTTGCGGTTCACTTAAGAGGCCGGATAAAAGAAGTAATTCCTCAAATCGGGCAATGATCCTACCCACTAAGTCACCTTTAAGTGACATAGTGGGTTGCGCAGCATGCTGCAAGGTATCATAAGCAATAAGGAGCTGATCCGGATCTGCAGCAATCGCCGCGGCGACAGGAAACTCGGAGAAATCGTCAGCCGCCGCCGCCATGAGTAGACGCAGGTCCTCACGCAGGGCAATTCTATTGTCGGGAAGACAACTGTTGCGCAGATACTTTCCCAGATCTTCCGGTGTCCAGAGATGGATCGCGAAGAGAGGGAGTCGGGCTTGAATGAGACGTGTTTTAAGGAGACTGGTAAGCCCGTGTGACGGAACGACAGCAGCACAGGGCAGCGGGTTATGACAGGCTATTTGCAGTTCACTTTGAAACCAGGGTGCGATCACCTCCTCCCAGGCTTGTTCAAAGCTTGAAGCCGAGTAGAGGCGGATGTTGGTCGGCATTATATAAAGATGGGTCAGTCTTCGTCTACCCAATGAAAACAGATGGGTTTATCGATATCGGGGTTCAGGCTGTAATGGACGGGGCAAGTCTCAGCAGCATGAATTAAAGCAGCTTTATGTTCCTCCGTCAGCTTACCGGGGACCCAGAACTCGACCGGCAGACGCATGATGCGTCTCGGTTTATCGCTGGTCATCTCTTTAGTCACTTCAACCTTCATCCCTTTCAGGTCGACCCCAATTTTTTCAGCCTGAATCCCCATAATTGTCGCCATGCAGGTTGCGAATGCGGTGGCGCAGAGATCAGTTGGGGAAAAGCTTTCACCACGCCCATTATTATCAACCGGGGCATCGGTATTGAGCTGGGATCCCGATGGTCCATGAATCACCTGACAATGCAATTGACCCTCGTATTCTGCAGTAATTTTAACCATGAATAGATTTGAATAAAAACAGCCTGGGCTTTCAATGCTATAACAGCGATTATTAATATTCGCGATCGCAGAATTTTTTTGAGCCCGGGAACGAGTGGAAATAAGCGCAGTTATGACGAACCGATAATAGTGCCCTGGGTTCAGGCCAGGATCTCATGTATTGATTATCTGAAAAAAAATCTTTGAACTTGGGATCGGATTTTGACTATGAGTTTCACCAAAAAAATTAATGTGAAAATATTTTCAAAAAAAATGCGATCATCGCTCCCATCATTTATTCTCTCTGCCTGTCTGCTCAGCATTCAAATAGTAAGTGGACTAAGCTTAAATGCAGCCTCTGAAGAAGAACGATCAGCGCGCCACGTGCAACGCGCGAACGAGTTGCGGGATATGGGTGATATCCAAGGGGCATTATTAGATTACAACGAAGCGATCCGCCTGGATGCTTTAAATGCAGAAGCGTTCCTCAATCGCGGCATTACACGGCAGAAGATGAAGCAGCTCGATACGGCAAGCGATGATTATACGATCGCCATTAAAATTGATCCCACATTGTCAGACGCCTATATTCGGCGGGGGCTTGTGAGCGTGGATAAGAGTGATTCCGAAGGAGCTATCGCCGACTTTTCTGAGGCCATACGGGTCGACCCTGAAAATTCTAAGGCCTACGCTTTGAGGGCACAGACAAAATTCGATGAAAAGGATTATGCCGGGGCAATCGCAGATTACACAGCGACGATCACTTTGAATCCGGATAACCCTAATTACCTCTGTGAGCGAGGAAAAGCGAAGATGAAACAAGGGGAGTTAGATGAAGCCTTGATAGATTATTCTTTAGCGGTCGAGCGGTTTCCCGGTTACGCACGCGCCTATTACCTGCGTGGAACTCTCTTTATTGAAATGGACGAACTGACGAAAGCGATGAAAGAATTTGACAAGGCGGTAAAAGCATCGAACGGATCGAATGGAGCGCTGCTAATGCGAGGGTTTATCTCCTATGCTCAGGGGAAATCAAAAAAAGCGCTGAATGACATGCGCGTGAGTCAGAAGACGGAGCTTAAACAAGAAGCGCGAAATTATACGCAACTATGGCTCTGGTTAGCGGAAACACAATTAGGGCAGCCGAGCTTAGCAGAAACGGAATTGAAAAATTATTTTCATCACCGATCAAGTAATGAGGAAGACTTTGATCCCTGGTATAAAGCTTTAGTACATTTTTTTCTCGGTGATATTGACGAAGATTCTCTGCTCGCAAAAGCAAATGAGGGAGACGACGAAGAGAAAATAGCAGGCCAGCGTTGTGAAGCCTATTTTTATGCCGCACAACTTCGCCAGTTGCGTGGTGATAGAAGCGGATCAATTCCATTGCTCGAACAGAGTGTAGCTTCTGGAATGACGGACTTTTATGAATACAAAGGAGCGAAAGTACAGCTAAGTAATTAAGCGCTTATTCAAGGTTAAATTAGCGACAGAATAGAATAGCGCGATTATTTCATTTTAAACCTGCGGTTCCTGAGATAGAGAAATTATGATTAAATCTGCACTATAAATGCATTATTGTATTCTCCTTGCCGTTGCACTTGAGTTTTTTATTTAAAAACATAGTATTGGAACTCGCGTGAAAAAAAATAATGATGCAGATGAATCCTTGCCTGAGGATGATGCTCACTTAGGTCAAGACGAGGAATTCGATGAGGATTCAATTGAAGAGGAGAATCCCTTCAGTCTCTCTGCGTTACAACTTTTCGACCGTATCGCAAAAAGTCCACTTCTTCAATCAAGTGACTGGATTGAATTTAAGTTACTTCGCGATCGCATTGAAGAGATGGAGGAGATCCAGGACCAGGCGCGCAACGCGGTCGAGCAATTAAGTGAAGCCGTCGATAAACTGCGCGCACCGGCACTACGCCTTGGGACCCTTATTCAACGAGTTGGGCATGACCGCGCCATGGTCTGCGCAAATGGGACCGATTACTTGTGTAATGTAGATCCTTCACTGCCTGACGCGGTTCTTGAAACTGGTATGAGAGTCCTCCTTAATGAAGCTTTTGCGATAACTGATTCTTTCGGTCTGGACAAAAGTGGTCCCATTGTCCGCATTCAGGAATTGATGAGTGACGGACGTATCCGCGTGGGTTCAGAACATGGTCTGTCGGATACCACGGCCATCCGATCCAGCCTGCTCAATAAAGAGAAATTAAAAATCGGTATGGATGTGAGACTCGATCCGAATCAAAAGGTGGTGGTGGAAATTATTGGGCAGGCGAATAGAATCGAACGCAGTCTCGCCACCGTAGAACCGGTGCCCTGGGAAGCTGTCGGTGGCCAGGAGGAAGCGATTGAGGCCATACGCGACTCTATTGAATTACCTTTTTTACACGCTCATCTCTATAAGCAATATAACCACCCGGCTCCCAAGGGGTTCCTTCTTCATGGTCCGCCCGGATGCGGGAAGACGTTGATGGGTAAAGCGACCGCCCACAATTTGAGACAGCAGGTACTGGCGCACAGTGGTGAAAACCGAGCGGAATTTTTTTTACAAGTCAAAGGCCCGGAGATTCTTAATATGTGGCTTGGTGAATCAGAACGTCAGGTCCGCGATCTCTTTGCACAGTGTCGTGAAAAAGCTTCTGAAGGTCAGCTCGCTTTTCTGTTTATCGATGAGGCAGAATCGATTTTAGGCACGCGCGGTGCATTTCGGTCAGGTAACAGTATTGTATCCACACTTGTTCCGATGTTTTGCGCGGAAATGGATGGGATTGAGGCATTGAAAAATGTGGTAGTCATCCTGGCATCGAATCGTGCCGATCTTATCGATCCCGCGATATTGCGGCCCGGACGTATTGATCGAAAGATTGGGGTTAAGCGTCCTAACAGCGAGGCGGCACGTGATATTTATGGAATTTATCTCAATGAAGCGCTGCCTCTGGCCGAGCCGCGTGACAAGCTTATCGATGGAATTGTAAGCACACATTATGCGAAGAGCGAATCCAACCGATTTCTTGAAGTTACCTATCGCAGCGGCAAACGAGAGCATCTTTATCGCGGTGATCTTTCAAGCGGCGCGGTGATAGCAGCCATCGTCGAACGGGCCAAGGGCATTGCGATTAAAAGAACGATAAAAGAAGGAAAAGACACGCCTTCGCCAATTACATCCGAGGACCTTCAACAAGCCTTCGATAAAGAATATCAGGAAAATGAATTATTTCCTCCCACTGATATGACGGAAGACTGGCTTAAATTAACGGATTTTGACCCTTCTAATATTGTCAGTCTCAATCCGTATCGGAAAAAAACGCGAGAAAGTCACGGCTCGTCAGTATAGAATTGGCGCTGAACGTATATGGCGGATATACACTTCGGTCTGGAAACAGAATTCGGCATAACGCGTCAGAACGCTGAGGGAATCGATGTCGTTGCCGAGTCGATCGCTCTCGTTAAAAGCGCGAAGGCATCCGGTATCCGATTGCGATGGGATTACCATTATGAAGATCCCCATCAAGACGCGCGAGGATTTCGGGTAAAAGAACTAAAGCAGGATTTTGATGAAGCAAACTACTTCGCCCAGGATGCCGCGCGAACCTTAACCTTAGGAGAAATTAAGAGCGATTTGGTCTTAATCAACGGCGCGCGGTTTTATAATGATCACGCTCACCCGGAATATTGTACGCCTGAGTGCCGCTCGCTGTTACAACTGGTCCAGCAGGATTACATCGGCGATCAATTGCTCATGAACTGTGCAAAGGCGATAAATAAAAAAACGGACAATCCCGTTATGCTCTATAAAAATAATACCGATTTTCAGGGCCATAGCTATGGTTGTCATGAGAATTATTTAATCCCGCGCGAATTACCCTGGGAAACACTCGCCCAGGGGATCCAGGCATTTTTTGTCACGCGGCAGCTATTTTGCGGGGCCGGTAAATACGGTTGGGAAAGCGAGGATAAGTACCTGCAGTCAGGCTTTCAAATCAGTCAGCGCAGCGACTTTTTTTCCGAACTGCAAAGCGTGGATACGATGCAGCGGCGGCCGATTGTTAACACGCGAGATGAGCCCCATGCAGATGAAGATAAATGGCGCCGCTTTCACGTGATTATCGGTGATGCCAATCTATCGCCTTATGCGACCTGGTTAAAAGTCGGCACGACTGCCTTAGTTATCAATTGTTTAATAAACGGGGTCAAATCTGATGAGATCCCGCAACTCGATGATCCTCTTCATGCGTTAAAGTCTATATCGCGCGATCCTTATTGGAAATGGATCGTACGAACAGCCGATGGAAGAACGAGTAATGCGATTGAGGTCCAACGCCGTTATCTGGAACTGGCGCGTCGATATGGTGATAATATGCAGGGGGAATGGCAGCTGATCTTTGAGGCCTGGGAGAAAATCCTCGATGATTTAGAGAATAATCCGATCTCTACTGCGGATCGGCTCGATTGGGCGGCAAAATATAAACTTATCGAATCTTTTCGCGAAACGGAAAAAATCAGTGATGATTCTGCGTGGCTGCGAAGTTTGGATCTCGAATACCATCGGCTCGATCAAAATGAAGGACTTTATTACGCCTTACTCGAGCAAGGCACCCTCTCGTTGCCTTATGCGGCCGAAGAATTTATGGTTGATACGATAATTTCACCCCGAGACACCCGTGCGGCGATAAGAGGCGCCTGTATTGAAAAGTTCGGTTCACGCATAATAAGTGCACAATGGGACTGTGTCCGGATCGAAGGGGATGTAAAAAAGATTGAACTTAATTTGCGTGATCTATTTGATGTAGGTATTATTAATCAAGGAATAAAGCTAATTAAATTAGCAAGCAAAGCTGAAGATTTGGAGCAGCTGCCGTTTGCGAGTGTTATTTAAGCGACAAGACTTATATTATGCCAGATCCCACGAGAAAAGTTAAACCGATGAATCCAGCACCTGGCGGGGGCGGCGATGGCGAGGGGCCCAAGGAACCGAAGGTCAAAAAACCGAACACCGATGACCTGCTGAAACGAATGAAAAAGGTTGATCCTGACCAGGCAAAACGCTACCGCCAGCGTACCGGTCAATAGTCATTGCTGATAATGAGTGATCCCCGCGCAATGAACGGTGACTTTTTATCTTTGTTGCCCAAGCATCCATTTCCTCATCTCGAACAGTTGAGTAATCAGACGTCGACCCTTGAAGCGACCACCGTATTTGCTTTTCACTGCAAGGAGGGTGTTCTTTTCGCGGGGGATCATCGCGCGACAAGTGGGAATGTCATTTTTTCTGACAGCACGGAGAAAATTCTTGAACTTGATGAGCGATCGATCATGGCAATCGCGGGATCACCGGCGATCGCCATAGAAATGGCTAGAACCTTGCGCACGGCATTTGAATTTTACCGCCGCAGCCAGTTGCAACCGATGAGCCTGGCCGCTAAAGTGCGCGCGCTTTCCCGTCTTCTGCGTGATAATCTTCCGGTAACCCTTCAAGGTGTGGGAGCGGTTGCGCCCCTCTTTGCCGGACAGGACAGTACGGGAGATAAAGCAATTCCGACTATTTACTTTTACGATCCGCTGGGTGCGAATTTTGAAGCGGCTAACTATGCCGCTTCAGGATCTGGCTCCGGTCATATCAAGAGTGTGCTCAGCTATCTGGAAAATTGGGGAAACCCTAAACCCGCGGATATGGATCTGCCGGTATCCGTCAATCTGGCCAATCGATTGCTGATGACCGCCGCTGAATTTGACGCAGCGACCGGTGGAGTGAAGCCCGAGACTAAATCATTTGCGACGATTAAACTGCTTTCCAAAAACGGTGTGCGCTCTCTCGATGCGAACGAACAGATGAAATACTGGAAGGCGAACTGATCATGCATGAAGAACCCTATCGCTGGCTCGAAGCGATTCAGAATCGTCGTGAATATATCGTCGATCAAATCAAGGAGGGCACGCCGGTATTTGCTCTTTCTCGACCGGAAGGGGTACTTTTATTAGGCGTTGGGAGTGGACAGTCTAAAATTTTTGAAATTTTTGACCGGCATGGTTTAGCAGCGCTCGGCAATCCAGTCGATATTGAAAAGCTCAGGCAGACGGCGATTGAGGCGGCACATACCGAGGGGTTTAACCGCTCTTCAGATGATGTAACCTTGCGCCGCCTCGTAAGCTTTTCTCTAAGCCCGGCACTGAAAAACAGTTTTGAGCAGATATTTTCACCCCCCAATATGGTCGAATCCATTCTTGCTGAAGTGGGACCAACGCCGAGCAAAGACGCGATCGTACGTTTGCGATTTGACGGTAATCATGAATATTCCTCATCCGGTATCGCCGTTGCCAGTCCCGTCTGGGGAACCGAGTCTATTGCCGCGGAGTGGTTGCGGGAGACGATAAATAAAGGTGATAAATTAGGGGATGTAATTTCTCTCTGTCTGACTGCATGGAAAGCGTTAAATGACGACAATCTTAATGATGGATTAAAAGTGCCAAAGAAAAAGGTTCTGAACATACCCGGAAAAACTGTTGAAGCTGTCCTTCTGGACCGCAAGCCCAAGGGTAATGTCCACTATCGATCTTTGGATACATCAGATCTATAACCCAATCGCATGTTGCGCCGGATCATTGGTTTGGAGACAGAGTACGGCTGTCTTATCGAGCCGCCGCTAATACCCGAGAGAGTAATTCCTGAAATCCGGGACTGGTTTTTCAATAATAACCGGTATGGCCTCATAGACACCCATGATCGGGATTGGGATGAGCCGGTGGGGAACGGGGGATTTTTATTTAACGGTGGCCGTATCTATGTCGATATGGGTCATATTGAGTATTGCACGCCGGAATGCGCGAGTGCTGTCGATACCGTTCTTTATGACCGGGCAGGTGATCTACTTCTTGTCGATGCCGTAGAAGATCTTGGCTATAACGGTAAAGTTAAATTTTTCCGCAATAATATAGATCATTACACCGGGGCGACTTTTGGGTGTCATGAGAATTACAGTATGGATCGCCATGCTCCTCTGTCAGAAAAAAACGTGCTCTCGCTGCTCGCCTTTCAGTCCATGCGTGTGCTCTTCGCGGGGTCAGGTCGCGTGGGTTCTGCCGGTGAGGGGAGCATTTACGAAACTGTCAGTGGAATATATGATAATGCCCCCTATCAACTCAGTCAGCGCGCGGATTACATTCATAACGATTTCTTTCAATGGGTGCAGCACAACCGTGCCATTATCAACACCCGAGATGAACCACTCGCTGATCCGAGGAAATATCGACGGCTTCATCTACTGCACAGCGACACCAACGTTTTACCCGCGAATCAATTTCTCAAGGTGGGCGCCTCATCACTCGTTCTTGATCTTCTCGAAGATGATGCGATGCCGGAGATCGAATTAGATGACGCGGTCGGTTCACTCCACTTATTAAACCGTAGGTTGGAGCCGCCGTGGAATGTATTTACCCGTAACGGCGGCGAGGTGGACGCGGTCGAATTGCTCTATGAATATTGGGAAAAAGCAGATCAAAACTATCGGAACCGGGATCCGGAGTCCGATGCCATTCTCAATATTTGGAAAAAAGTACTGGACGGTCTGGCGAGTGACTGCACGGAACTGATTGGCGATCTGGATTGGGTAACGAAACAGTACCTTCTGGAACAGTTCATGGCCAATGAAAATCTTAATTGGGATGATCCCTGGCTGAAAGCACAAGATATAGAATATCATAATGTGGACCCGTCGGAAAGCCTCGGTCTGGCGTTGGCCAACCGCAATGGAATCTGGGAACCGGACGAAGCAGTCAATTCCAAAATAGAGCCGCCTAAAGACACGCGTGCATCTAAGCGCAGCAAATTGATGAGGGATATAGAAGGACATCAAAATTCATACATTCTTGATTGGGATAGGGTCGAATTACAGAATCATTGGCAAGAGACGCTTCTCGACCCGTTTGAAACTTAGAATTTTAATTATTCATGATGAAGCGCGCGAGCACCTCGGTGTGATGTAATGAGTAATGTAGCGCCTTATGTAACAAATAAGTTGTCAGGAGGTAGCAGATATTACACAGTCTGAGATTCTATTATTTCCTTAACGCCTGGATAATCACATTAACTATGTCACGTGCCCTGATCACTGGAATTACCGGTCAAGACGGTTCCTATTTGGCTGAATTGCTTCTGAAAAAAGGTTATGAAGTCCATGGTGTCATCCGCCGATCATCGACTTTCAATACCTCCCGTATCGATCATCTCTACCGAGATCCGCATCTAATGGGAACGCATTTGTTTCTCCATTACGGAGATTTATCGGATTCGGTACAAATGATTAAACTCCTTTACGATCTGGAACCCGAAGAGATTTATAATCTCGGTGCGCAAAGTCATGTCCGCGTATCTTTTGATATTCCAGAGTATACGGGGAATGTTACCGGATTAAGCGCAGTGCGAATTCTTGAGGCTGTGCGAGAAGCTGGCCTTGCTCGTCGTGTGCGCTATTACCAAGCCTCTTCTTCCGAAATGTTTGGTGAAGTTGCGGAGATACCGCAGACAGAAACAACACCCTTCCACCCGCGTTCACCTTACGGGTGTGCGAAAGTTTTTGCTTATTGGCTTACCGTCAATTACCGCGAATCTTACAATCTGCATGCTAACAACGGAATCCTCTTTAATCATGAATCTCCCCGCCGAGGGGAAACTTTTGTCACGCGAAAGATTACGCAAGCTGCGGCGCGTATAAAAGTGGGTTTGCAGGATAAACTTTACCTCGGCAATCTTGATGCCCAGCGCGACTGGGGTTACGCACCTGAGTTTGTCGAAGCCATGTGGATGATGCTTCAACAGGAGAAACCTGACGATTACGTTATCGCCACGAATGAGACGCACAGCGTAAAAGATTTTTGCGTGGAAGCTTTTTCACGCGTCGACCTCGATTGGGAAAAATACGTTGAATATGACAAACGTTATGAGCGACCGGCCGAAGTGAATCTATTGAAGGGCAATCCGGCTAAAGCTAAAAGACAGCTCGATTGGGAACCCAAGGTCAAGTTCAAGGAGCTTGTCGGAATCATGGTTGATGCCGATGTGGAGATGGCTAAAAATGAAAAGGCCTATCAAGAAGCCGTGACCAGTTAAAATGAGCGATAAAATATATGTCTCGGGGCATCGGGGCATGGTGGGATCAGCCATCGTGAGAGAGATGCGCGATCGGGGATTAGACAACCTGATATTACGCACACGTGATGAGCTCGATCTGTGTGACAATTCCGCAGTCGATGATTTTTTCCGTAAAGAAAAACCCACTACCGTTATTGTTTCAGCGGCAAAAGTAGGCGGTATTCACGCGAATAGTACTTATCCTGCGGACTTTATCTATGAGAATCTTGCCATCGCCTTAAATACGATTCACGCCGCTTATAATAGTGGAGTGAGCCGACTGCTTTTCCTTGGGAGTTCCTGTATTTATCCTCGTGAGGCACTGCAACCGATGGCTGAAGAAAGTCTTCTATCGAGCGCCTTAGAATCTACTAATGAAGCTTACGCTATTGCTAAAATCGCGAGTCTCAAACTCTGTCAATATTACCGCAAGCAATACGGGGTTTTATTTCATTCAGCGATGCCGACCAATCTCTATGGTCCTGGTGATAATTATCATCCCGAAAACAGCCACGTATTGCCCGCCCTTATCCGGCGGTTTCACGAGGCAAAAGAAGAGGGACAACCGTCAGTTACGATTTGGGGAACGGGGCAGGCGCGTCGGGAGTTTCTTCATGTCGACGATCTTGCGGGTGGCGTCTTACACCTTTTACAGCTTGATGATCCACCTGACTGGATAAACATCGGTTTCGGTGGAGACGTAACGATAATCGAAGTTGCGGAGCTCATAAAAAAAATAGTGGATTATAATGGGGAAATTAATTTCGACCCTTCAAAGCCTGACGGCACACCACGCAAGTTGCTCGATAGCAAACGAATTTTTACCACCGGCTGGCAGCCGCAGATCTCGCTCGAGGAAGGGCTGGTGAGAACTTACAAGAATTTTCTTGAGGAACAAATGGCTGGAACTCTGAGAGTATAATTACGGGATTATGAGAACAGCTTTAATAATTATTGCTTAAAATCCAGGGATGAGCCGCTTTTTCATTGTTGCAGGAAAACGTACACCGCAGGGGCGTTTTCTAGGAAAACTTTCACGGTATTCAGCGGTTGATCTTGCTGTTGCGGCTGGAGAAAAGACGCTTTCGGGAATCGACCCTTCAGTTATCGATTTAGTCATTGTCGGTAATATCCTGAGCGCGGGGCAGGGGATGAATATTGCCCGTCAGATCGGTGTCAAGTTGGGTGTGCCGGTGGACAGCACAGCTTTTACCGTAAACATGATGTGTGCTTCCGGACTTTGGTCTATAATTCTTGCGGCGCAGGCGATTAAAACAGGTGAAGCTTCTGTTGTTCTTTGCGGCGGAACTGAATCAATGTCTAATGCTCCGTACCTGCTTGAGCGCGCGCGCCAGGGTTATAAATTAGGGGATGGGGCTGTCGTTGACTCTATCTTGCGCGACGGGCTGGTCGACAGTTTCGATCATCAGCACATGGGCATGAACGCAGAACGTCTCGCGAAAGAATATAATATAAGCCGCGCAGAGCAGGATACTTTTGCCGAAGTCAGTCAAAGGCGTTATGCCGAAGCGGCGAGCGAAGGTCACTTTGATGCGGAAATGATCGCTATGAATGAGCTGGACAGCGACGAACATCCGCGTCCGGACACGACGCTGGAGCACCTCGCGTCTTTGAAGCCGGTCTTCGATGAAAAAGGAAGTGTTACCGCCGGTAACGCATCGGGAATTAATGATGGGGCAGCTATCTTAATCGTTTGTAGTGAGGAGGCGTTAAGTAAACATAACTGGGTTCCGCTCGCTGAAGTTGGCGCCTGGGCTTCGGTTGGCTGCGATCCTAAATACATGGGACTAGGCCCGGTGCATGCCACGCGAAAATTGTGTGCGCAAAACGGTGACGCAGTAGATCAATTTGATACGATCGAAATAAATGAAGCTTTTGCCGTTCAGACCCTGGCCTGTATGAAAGAATTAAACCTGGACGCGGAAAAAGTGAATCAGGAGGGAGGGGCTATCGCGCTCGGCCATCCTGTCGGAGCGAGTGGTGCCCGCCTCGCCACCCACCTTGCTCATCGTATTCAATCGGGAAATACGCAGAAGGGTCTGGCCTCACTCTGTGTAGGTGGAGGTATGGGTGTCGCGGTTACGCTTCAACATGTATCGTGACGCGGGGTAATAGTAGTGGATGAATCGCCCTAACATATTATATATACACTCGCATGATACGGGGCGCTATGTGCAACCGTACGGACACGCGGTTCCCACGCCAAATATTCAACGACTTGCAGAAGGAGCTGTTGTCTTCCGACAAGCCCATTGCGCCGCCCCGACCTGTTCACCGAGTCGAGCGGCGCTTCTCACAGGCCAATGTCCACACAGTTGTGGCCAATTAGGTTTAGCCAATCTCGGTTTTTATTTGCGCGATACGGATAAACACCTCGCCCATACGCTACACGCACACAATTATTATACCGCTTTATATGGGGTTCAACATCTACACATCAAACCCGAATTGCTCGGGTACGATCGGATTGTCGAGGCTAAGCGGACTGCATCATTACCAAACCTGGATATATCTTCGGATACAGTAAATAATGTTCAGGACTTTCTAAAAAATATACCGTCAAAACCGTTTTTTCTGACCGCGGGATTTTCCGAAACGCACCGCGTGTTTCCTTCACCCGGTATCGAGGAAAATCCGCACTACTGTATGCCTCCAGCACCCCTTCCAGACACCCCTGAGATCCGGGAAGACATGGCCGCTTATAAAGCGAGCGCGAGAATCCTCGACAAAAACATAGGTGCGATCCTAAAAACCCTCGATGATTGCGGATTGGCAGAGAACACATTGGTTATCTGTACCACTGACCACGGATTGGCATTTCCAAACATGAAGTGTAATCTCAATGATCAGGGTACCGGGGTTATGCTAATTGTGCGGGGCCCCGGGGGATTTCAGGGAGGAAAAGTCTGTGATGCTCTCGTCTCGCAGATCGACATTTATCCGACCCTTTGCGAGTTGCTTGCGATCGAAGCTCCATCCTGGCTGGAAGGGCATTCGTTAATGCCACTCATTCGGAATGAAAAAGATGAAATTAATAGCGAGATTTTTGCCGAAATCAATTACCACGCCGGCTATCAGCCGATGCGATCTATGAGGACCACGCGGTGGAAATACATCCGCCATTTCAGCGATTACGCAAAAAAAATTGTCATTAATGTAGATTCCAGTTTGTCCAGAGACTTCTTACTTCAACACGGATGGGAGGATCGCTCAGAACCGAAAGAAGAAATATATGATCTCGTTATCGATCCTAATGAAGTGAATAATCTGGCAGGTGATCAAGTCTATGCCGAGGTGCTTGAGGAGATGAGGGAGCGCCTCGATCAATGGATGCATAAGACGGATGATCCTTTACTTAAAGGAGAGGTCCCGTCGCCGATTGGGGCGATCATTGCAGAACCTTATGAAAGGGATTTGAATAAGCAGCGGGAAAAACATCCTCCCCATCCCTGGGATACGCGCGAGAAAGTCGATAACCGCAGTTAAGTTTTAACGGTATGCGGAAACCGATTTAATTCAAATCAGACCAAGTTGCATTTTGCCCTCTTCGCTGATCATGTCCTGGTTCCAGGGCGGATCCCATACCAGTTCAACATTCGCTTCACCCACACCGGGGACATCGCACATTTTACTTTTAGCATCCTCTGCAATCACCGGTCCCATCCCGCAACCGGGGGCAGTGAGGGTCATCGTTACATTGACATTATAATTGTCGTTTTCTTCTTCCTTAACATTCAAAGAATATACCAGACCGAGATCGACGATATTAACCGGTATTTCAGGATCGAACACGGTTTTTAACTGTTCCCAGATAGCCAACTCATCAGGCGGGCCCTGGTGCTCTACGCTTCGGTTGGCTTGAGCAGGTGTCGCTTGCACCTCTTCTCCCAGCGCATCGGCATTTTCACGTTCTATTCGGGCCATACCGTAGTCCCAAACGACGGTAAAGTTACCACCGAGCCGATGAGTAATTTTGACCTTGCTCCCCTCGGCAAGGGTTACAGCTTCTCCCGAGGGAACAACTGTAGCAGGACAGTCGCGGGAAATGATTCGTTCTTCTTCCATAGCCATGAAGATTATCGATTCGAAAAGACCTTATTGATTGTGAAGTTTACCGCGTATGATACTTCGTACGTTGTTCGCCAATTCCTGGTTATCGAACTTATCAATAATTTCTTCAAAAAAACCAAAAACCATAAGTTGTTGTGCAGTCCATTTTGGTATTCCACGCGAGAGCATGTAGAAGAGCTGGTTCTGATCAAGCCGACCCGATGTCGCACCGTGACTGCACTTGACATCATCTGCCAGGATTTCAAGACCGGGCAGGGAGTTAGCTTCTGCGATATCGCTGAGGAGCAGGTTGCGATTAGTCTGATAAGCGTCAGTTTTTTGTGCATTTTCGTCGACACGAATAAGTCCGGAAAAGATGGTGCGTGATTGATCCAGGAGCGTGTTTTTAAAAAGAAGATCGGAAACAGTGTGGGGAGCAGAATGCGTTTGCAAACTGCGCTGATCAAACTCCTGGTCGCCGTCCGTAACACTCAGAGAATAAGTATCAACTTTACTCCCAGATCCAAGCATCCGGGTGTGATGCTCGTGGCGCATATAGGAAGAACCGACATTAATATTAATACTTTTAATATAAGCGTCCCGTTCCGCATTTGCGGTATTGAGATGGAAGCTTTGGGTCTCCAGGTTCCAATCCTGAACGGCGGCGTAAGAAATCTGACTTCCCGTTCCGCTATAAATATTCGTACAGGAAATAGCCAGGTTACTTATATCCAGGTTCATGCTTTTAAAAAAGTTCACGAAACTTACTTTAGCATTATCATCTGCGATGATTATCGTGTGCGGGAACACGGCCATACCCTCTGTTGATGTCCAATTATAGGTAGCAAATGGGAATTCGATTTCGACACCCCGAGGTATATAGAGAAAGGTGCCGTTTGCCGAAAGCGCATGATGTAGGGAACCGAATTTTTCCGCACCCAGGTTTGGCAATGAACCCGTGAAATATTTTTTGACAAGATCACTGTGATTGAGGATGGCATCTTCTAATGTTGTCCAGATAACACCTTTTTCGTCTAATTCTGTGCTGAATTCTACGCCCCCACACTGACGGTCGTCAGCGAAAGTGATCTTACCGGCAATCGAGTTGAGCTGATCGGATTGCTCCTTCAGTACTTCTTCTTCAATCGATTTAATGTCACTTACCTGGTGATAGTTATCCAGATTCAGATTTTGGGTATTAGAAAAACGCCAAGTATCCTCGCTGCGTTTAGGCATGGGCGTTGTGATAAAATTGTTCCACGCTGTGCGCTTGAGATCCAGAAGCCATGCAGGTACGCCGTTAATTCGATCCAGATGATTGGCGAAAGTTTCTTCGGTCGTCATCTCGATGGAACTATCTTTAAGTCTTGTGAGATCAGCTGTTCTAGCCTCAATCATGTATTCCTGCCTCTATATTTTAACTTTATAAATTCTGCCGTTACTCTCTTGTCTCTGACAGGTTTATCCGACAGACCCTTCCATTTCCATGTCAATGAGGCGCTTGAGTTCCACGCTGTATTCCATCGGAAACTGGCTGATTAGATCGTTGACAAAGCCGTTAACACTGAGGCTCATCGCTTCACCTTCAGACAAGCCGCGCTGCATCATATAAAAAATCTGCTCAGCACTCACCTTGGAGACGCTCGCCTCATGCTGCACCGAATTACCGTCACCTCGAACCGAAATCGCGGGATAAGTATCGGTGCGGCTATTGCTGTTAATGAGCAGGGCGTCACACTCCGTGTTGTTCTTACAATTCTTCAGGTGCTTGGGTATGGAGACCAATCCACGGTAGGAAGAGCGGCCGGTTCCCACGCTAATACTCTTGGCTATAATGTTCGAGGTGGTTTCGTCTGCAGCATGAATCATTTTTGCGCCGGTATCCTGATGTTGGCTGTCGTTGGCTAAGGCAATTGAAAGCACTTCGCCCCGGCTCTTTTCCCCTTTGAGGATAACCGCGGGGTACTTCATAGTGAGACGGCTGCCTATGTTGCAATCGATCCATTTGATTTCAGCTTCTTCCATCGCCATGCCGCGCTTGGTGACAAGGTTGAAAACATTATTGGACCAGTTCTGCACCGTAATATACTGTATTTTCGCACCTTTTAACGCGATAAGCTCTACCACCGCGCTGTGTAGAGTGGTCGTCTCGAATTTTGGTGCCGTGCAGCCCTCCATGTAGGTAACTTCGGCACCCTCGTCAGCAATGATCAGGGTGCGTTCGAACTGACCGAAGTTTTCGGCATTGATGCGGAAATAAACCTGTAAAGGTTGGCGAACTTTCACCCCGGGTGGTACATAAATAAAACTACCCCCGCTGAATACCGCACTGTTGAGGGCGCTGAACTTGTTGTCCCCAGTCGGTATAACCTTACCGAACCATTTCCGGAAAATTTCCGGATGTTCTTTTAATCCTTCCGTGGATCCAATAAAAATGACACCCTCTTTTGCCAGTTCCTCCTTAGTATTTGAGTAGGCGGCTTCGCTGTCAAATTGCGCTTCCACGCCAGCGAGAAACTTACGTTCCTGTTCGGGAATGCCCAAACGTTCAAAGGTTTCTTTCACATCGTCGGGAACTTCATCCCAGGATCGGCTGGGTTTCTGCCCTTTGGCCAGGTAATAGCGAATCTTATCAAAGTCGATATTCTCCAGATCCTTTGTTGCCCAGTGGGTTGGCAAGGCTTTGCTCTCAAATATCTTGAGGGCCTTTAAACGAAAATCGAGCAGCCATTTGTCCTCACCTTTGACATCAGAAATATAACGAATGGTATCCTCATTAAGCCCAGTGCCGGCATCATAATTGTAATGGGTGTCGTAGTGAAAATTTCCTTTTTCTCGATCGATGTCTATGGTTGATGTTGCTGCCATTTTGATGATTGTTAAGTGTTACTATAAATGTTTACTGTTTAGCTTGCGTGTTCTCTTTTTATGCGGTTGCGACGAGTTCGTTTTTTACCCAGTCATACCCTTTTTCATCCAGCTCTAATGCGAGTCCTTTATCGCCGCTGCGGACAATGTGCCCATTGTAGAGCACATGCACCCGATCGGGAACAATGTAGCTGAGGAGCCGTTGGTAATGGGTGATTACGAGTATCCCGATATCTGGACCGCGCATACTGTTTACACCGTCAGCGACGATCCTTAGCGCGTCGATGTCGAGGCCACTGTCAGTTTCGTCCAAGACTGCGTATTTGGGTTCGAGCATCATCATTTGCAAAATTTCGCAGCGCTTTTTCTCACCTCCCGAAAACCCGGCATTTATCGACCGGGAAGTAAATTTACGATCGATTTTTAAGAGGTCCATTTTTTCATAGAGATGTTTGTAATACTGCGTAGCCTGAAGTTCCTCATCCTCTTCTAGACGGGCCGTTATCGCCGCGCGGATAAAGTTGGCAATACTCACCCCGGAAATTTCGCTCGGATACTGGAAAGCCATAAACATTCCGCTGCGGGCAATTTCATCGGGGCTTAAGCCAATGACGTTTTTACCGTCGACCAGCGACTCGCCCTCTAGCACGGTGTAATCCGGGTGTCCGGCTAGCGCTTTTGCCAGGGTGCTCTTCCCTGAACCGTTAGGGCCCATCAGGGCGTGCACTTCACCTTTAGGTACGGTCAGTGAAAAATCATCGAGAATTTTTTTGCCCTCAATGGCGATACTCAGGTTTTTAATTTCAAGGGAATCCATGCTTGTGTTCAGTTTAATTCATTAAAGGTGATGGGCATAATCAGTCCTCAGAGGATTCAATTTCACAAGGGGCGGTTCCACGGAAACACAACTCTACTTTTTCCGCATTGAAGCCTTCGGGCATAATTTTTTGCAGCATCGCTATTACCGGTGCGGAAATGTGTATGTCGTGCACTTTTCCCGTATGCTTGCAGTGAAAGTGGGCATAGTGCACGTTCTTCGCTTCCATCGGGCAATAGCGTGTCGATTCACGCTCGAAATTTACCTGGCGGGCCAGTCCGCAATCAACGAGTGTGTCCAGGCAGTTATAAACCGTCGCTAAAGAAATCGTCGGCATCTCTTCTTTCGCACGGTTGTAAATATCATCCGCGGTTGGATGGTCATGTTTGCTCAACAAAGTACTGTAAACTTGCTCGCGCTGCCGGGTTGAACGGAGCCCATACTGACTGAGTGCCTGGTTGAGTGTTACTCTAGATTCGGTGCTGAGTTTCATTGTTTTTTATTAAAATAAAGATGAAGGGAAAATAAGGTAATTGGAATGATTCTTAAAATCAAATGCAAATGAGATTTAATATCATTATTAATTGAGACTTATAATCATTATTAGTTATTGAAGCAAAATTAATAAGCAAGCGGGTCAAATTCTGCCCTTTTAATGTCATTAGTCATTGGCTATAAAGGCTATGAATATCCACACAATTTAATTTAGGGTACCGGTAAGCAGTAAAAATGATAAGGTTAAATAAGCGCTATTATTTAGAATTCACGCTAAATGATTGAAAGAACGTCAAGGTAGGCTCTGAATAGGGAAGATATGGATCTGATTGATAGTCATTGTCACCTCGAGCGTTTCCATAAAAAGGGAACTCTCGACGAGATTCTTGAAAACGCGAGAAGAGACGGGATTAAGCAGGTCATTACAATCGGGACGCAAGAGGGGGATTGGGAGCTTTATCGGCAATTAGCCGACCGTTATCGTGGTGTTATATATTATACTGTCGGATTACATCCCTCCTATGTGGGTGAGGACTGGGAAGACCAAATACGCCAATTGTCCCAATATTTTAATGAAAACCCCTGTCCAGTAGCCTTGGGGGAGATCGGGTTAGATTTTTTTCGCTTACCTGAGAGTATAGAAGCAGCAGCATCGGTTAAAATGCGCCAGGAAGCAGCATTCAAGCGCCAGCTTATGTTGGCTATGGAGCTCAGGTGTCCCCTTGTCGTGCATACGCGCGATACTTTTCATGAGTGTGTGAAATTCATCGATGAAGCAGGTATCGATTGGGGGAAAGTGGTTTTTCATTGTTTTAGCCATGGGACGGCAGAAATGAGAATGCTGATGGAAAGGGGCGGTCGGGGTTCATTTACGGGGATAATCACCTACAAAAATGCTGAATCGGTGCGCGAGGCAGCCCTGATGCAGGGTCTCGACACCGCGATGATCGAAACGGATTCCCCCTACCTTTCCCCCGAACCTTTTCGCGGGAGGCAGAATGAGCCGTCATATCTGCTCCACACGGCACAGCGCGTGGGGCAGCTTTTTGAGAAAGCAGCTCCAGAATGCGCCCATCAAATTACGCTTAATACGAGACAATTTTTTCAATTGGGCGATTAAATTTTAGAACGACGAAGGGATTAATTTGGTTGGTTTGAGAATGGGCAATAGCCCTTCAAAAACAGGTACTTTTTCAGGGCAGAATTTCCCTGAGAATTCGCCTATTTTCACCGATTTTTTGCTCTGGCCATTTCAAGGGTTTAGGCCTTTTTTTTTAAGCCTTATTAAAAATACACAAGTAGCTGTTAAATAAATACTTATATCATTTATAATCCTGTTCTATCACCGTTTAAAAATCTCGCAAGTACTGTTATATTCTCCCCCTTGCAAACGTTTGTAAAAAAAATCATAAAAAAGTTGACAGTGGACGGTTCAGAGACGAAGTTTATCGCGTATATAACTCGGCCCTGCTTAGCGGGAGTCGAGGACCAAACCTACAAACAAACCCCAACCCAAAATAGGAAAAACATGAATGACGTATTATCTTGCTTTGCCAGAAGAATTTTTCTCTTTGGCACAGCAGCAGTACTTAGTCTTGCGATAATTGCACCAACGCAGTTATCCGCGCAAGACGAGGAGGAAATTTATACCTTGTCTGAGTACGAGGTAGACACCTCCAAAGACGTTGGCTATAAAGCTATCGATGTTATCAGTGGTTCAAGAACTGCTGTTGCGTTGACGGACATAGCCATTCCGATTCAAGCCATAACCGAGGACCTTATTGAGGATACTCTGTCAGCCGATTTGGATGACATCGTAGAGTATGCCGCCAATGTCAGGGTCGAGTATGCAGAACGTGACCAAGGATGGTACAACATCCGCGGATTCCCAACTGATCAGATCTACCGTAATGGTGTGACGATCTCGGGATACCACGAAGCCGCTAACCTCGCCCGTGTAGAAATTATTAAAGGGCCGAGGTCTGTGACTTATGGATCAATGACACCTGGTGGTTCGATCAATCTGATCACCAAGCAACCACAATGGACAAGGTCGGGATCTTTTACCGGTATAATCGGTAACTATTCCTATCGTCGTGCGGTTCTTGATGTGACTGGTCCCCTCGATGCTATTGGTGATAGAATTGCCTATCGGTTTACGGGCGCCTTCACCTACAACCATTCGGATGAGCTGTTCGAACAACTCGAAATTGTATTCACCTATGGTGCAGTCCAATGGAGATTGACCGATAGAGCTACTATCCAGTTCGAATGGGAACGCCATGACCGTGATTGGACTCCCAGTCAGGGATTACCCTTCTGGGTATCCGACGAGTTCGGCAATCAGTACCCTTGGCGTCAATATAGTGGTGGAAGAGAGAACACTGCCTGGAGAGGTCCGGATGACTGGTTTGACAATACCCATGACTTCAACGTCATAAAGTTCGACTACTCCTTCAGCGAAAATATCAACTATCGCTATGTTGTGATGAACAGACAGCGCGAAAGAGATGTTTTCTTAAGGCAGCCTCGCGGTCTTATACGCGGTGGTGAATTCGATGGTTTCCAGGAAATTGGAACTCGTTTCACGATTGAGGAAGAAGACCACACCCATCATCGTCATGACCTGCAATTCAAAACGAATTTCTGGAATATGGATCACAACATTGTGATCGGTTTTGACTCCAGACGCAGAACTTCGAAATTTGTATCGCAGTTTGGTTATCTTACCGATAACGTAGTTCCTTACGATCCCGCCAACCCGTTTCTTAATGATGCAGGTCCAGACGGAGATGAGGAAAGAGTTATTGGATGGCCGAAAGGTGACGCGCCTAGCAAGTCACAAACCATCGATCGTTTGCATAATGTAGGCGGTGGATTTGGTTTTGATGCTTGGTTTTTTACTGACCAGATTACTGCTTTGGACGGTAGATTACACGTACTCTTCGGTGCTCGCACAGACAAGATCCAAAACCCTGAAGTACAGGATGAAACTTTCCAAGCTGGTGCGGTCTATGACATATGGCCCGGATTCGGTGTCTTCTTTAGCTGGAGTGAATCTCTCGCTGATAATGGCACAGGACAGGATGCTAATGCTCTAGATCCACAGATTGGTAGTGGTACTGAGTTTGGTGTAAAGTTCGATATCTGGGACGGAAGACTCTCTGGTTCGATGTCATACTTTGATATTGACCGGTCGAATATTCCACGTCAGGTGACGATCTTTGATCCTATAACCGGTAATCGTGCAGGTGAGCGCACCTTCCTTTCCGGGATTGAAAATTCGAGTGGTTTTGATGGAGACATTGTTTATTCGCCATGGGATAACTGGCAGAACTTCTTCTCCTTCTCCTTCCTCGATACAGAACTCGTCAGTGACGAGACCAATCCTGCTCGTGAAGGTGGTCAATTAGGCGGTGCACCAGGAACCCAATTGAGCGTGATCTCAAGATACAGCTTTAATGAAGGTCCTCTGGAGGGTGTCGCCGTTGGAATGGGTGTTACATATATGCAAGAGGTAGACCGTAGCGGATTCACGAATCTGCCGGACGTACCACGGGGTCGTTACTCCGATGAAATGTATGTTACCAATATGTTCGTTCGCTATAACATCGACTATAAAGACTACGACCTCACTCTTTTGTTCAATATACATAACTTGTTTGATATTGATGCAGTAGAAAGAAATCAGTCATTTCTTGAGGCTCGCACCTTTAAAGGTGGTGTAAGAATTGGCTTCTAACCTATAGTTTGCAGTTTTAATTAAACCTAACAGGGGCATTGTTGAAAAACAATGCCCCTGTTTTTTTATAAACGCATAGGTAAAGGTGAGATCTATCTAAGATTCATTTAAGAAAATGAATGCTGTTTTTAGATTAGGTCTGTATTAAATTAATAAGAGATGAAGGAAAAAGTGGGGCCGAAAAAAAGGAGGCATGTGATTGTATTAGGAGCCGGATTTGGCGGATTGGAATTCTGCAAAAAATTTTCTATTGAAGAAGCTGAGATCATTGTTATCGACCGGCAAAATCATCACCTCTTTCAACCGCTGCTTTATCAAGTTGCATCTGCAGGATTGTCTGCCCCTGAAATTGCACAGCCCATTCGTCAGATCTTTTCGGGTAGAACGGACATATCTATAGTTTTAGATGAAGTTCTAGCAATTGACTTAAATGAGAGGAAGGTTCGACTGCGGGAGAGCGATACCGAGCTCACTTATGATTATCTCATTATCGCGCTTGGCGCACAGACGAATTATTTTGGGAACGACAGCTGGTCAGTATATTCGCATGGATTGAAGACGCTTGATGATGCAACACGCATTCGTCATCGCGTGCTTCTTGCATTTGAGAAAGCAGAATACGCGGGCAATGATTCTATCCGAGAACGCCTAATGACGATTGTCGTCATTGGCGGAGGGCCGACAGGGGTGGAGTTAGCGGGTGCGTTTGCGGAACTCGTGCGCCATGTTTTCAAAAGAGACTTTCGACATATCGATCCCTCGAAGGCGAGGATCATTCTTATCGAAGCGGCGCCACGAATTTTATTAAGTTTTCCCGAGAGACTCGCAAGGAGAGGTAGAGAACAACTTGAAAAACTTGGTGTGGAAATTCGGACTGGAGCTAAAGTAAATGAAATTAAGAAGGGAGAGGTAGTACTGGAAAATGAAATCATTGAGGCTGAGAATATAATCTGGAGCGCGGGTGTTTGTGCCAATCCGATCACGCGCGAACTTAATGTGGAGAAGGATAAATCCGGACGGATAAAGGTAAGTGCTGATTTGAGTCTGCCTGGATTTTCCAATGTTTTTGCAGTGGGAGATATTGCGGCATTGGTAGATGCCAATGGCAGGTCTGTTCCGGGAGTTTCCCCCGCTGCGATGCAAATGGCCACCTATGTAGCAATGGTGTTGAAGCTTGAACTGAAAGCGCCGGCAGGTCATAGCCCTCCACGGCCGCCATTTATCTATTGGGATAAAGGTTCAATGGCAACGATAGGGCGTTCAGCTGCAGTAGCGAAGATTGGCCGCTTAGAGATCAGTGGCCTGCTCGCCTGGCTATCCTGGTTATTTGTCCATCTAATTTTTCTCATCGGATTTCGCAATAAATTGGCTGTTTTATTACAGTGGTTTTATTCCTACATTAATTATAAACGAGGCGCGCGTATAATCACTGGTTTAAATAGGGATGATTAATCTGCATGTTTAATATACAATTTAATATATAATTTATAGATAAGATGCGTTATCTTATTAATTTGGTATTGGTTGTATTTTGACGTCTCAGATTTCTTATATGTGTAGCCACCGTTTTCTATGAAAGAATCAGAGCCCTACTGGCGAAATCTTAAGCACTGGGTATACTTTGCATTAATCGGTATTATTACATGTGCAGTATTTGCAAATTTACCGACGAATGCGCCCGAGTCACTCGATGGTAAGTTTGTCGGGCACTGGACGTCTATTTTGCCCCCTCTGCTCGCAGTAAGTGTGGCAATTTTTTTTCGGACCTTGGTTTGGGCATTGACGAGCGCTTTTTTACTTGGAGCTTTTCTGGCCTTTGGGCCGTCACCTTGGGTGGCTATTTCTTCAGCGGTGAACCAGTTCATCTGGGCCAATCTTACGACGCAGTTTAATATTTATATATTCGGCTTCCTCTTCGCTCTCGTCGGATTGATTCATGTAACCTATAAAAGCGGCGGTATCGATGGTCTGGTTGCGATTTTTTCACGTTTCGCAAAAAGCAGGCGTTCGACTAAGATAACGACAATGCTGGCCGGCTTGGCCATTTTTTTTGACGATTACTCAAACACTATAGTCGTCGGTTCAACGATGCGTAAGTTGACCGATAAATGGAGAATATCTCGCGAAAAACTCGCTTATATCGTAGACTCTACTACTGCTCCGGTCGCAGGATTAGCGCTCATTTCAACCTGGATTGGCTTTGAAGTTTGGCTGTTGGGAGAGACCGCGCGTGGTCTTGGGATGGACATTGGCGGCTATTCCATTTTTCTCAAGCTCATCCCTTTAAGATTCTATTGCTGGGGAACTCTAATCTTTATTTTGCTAAGTTCGCTTACAGAGCGTGATTTTGGTTCCATGTACCGAGCTGAAAAAAGAGCAGCGGTCGAAGGCAAGCTACTGGACGATGATGCACATCTTTTAACCCGTGACGGAGGTGATAATGAACCGGCGCCTGAAGTCCCCCGCCGTTGGATTAATGCCGCCCTCCCGCTGCTTGTAGTCATAGGAGGTATCTTAATTGGCGTCATTGTTGTCGGATATAAGCAATTACTCGCCAGGGGTGAGACTTATTCCATTTTTTCATTAAGTGAGTGGGACCGATTTATTGCTACGGCTGCTCAATCAAGTGAGGGAACGATGAGCGTCCTCTTCTGGTCATCCGTTGCTGGGGGAGTTATCGCAATTGCTCTCGCGTGGGGGCAAAACATTCTTTCCGTTAAGGAATCTTTCCAGGCATTTTTCCAGTCAATTAAAACTCTGCGGTTGGCAATATTTATAATCGTTATGGCTTGGGCGATGAGTACTATTAGTCAGACACTCGGTACGGATACTTACCTTGTTTCACTACTGGATGACCGGTTACCTCTATGGTTACTCCCGCTATTCACTTTCGTCCTTGCCGGAGTTATTTCATTTTCCACGGGTTCCAGCTGGGCGACAATGGGTATCCTTATCCCTGTAATCTTGCCCTTGATGTATTCGATGGAAACTTCTGACAATGGTAGCAATGTGCTATTTTTTCTCGCCGCCGCCGCTGTTCTTGACGGGGCTATTTTTGGCGATCATTGTAGCCCAATTAGTGATACCACGGTCCTCTCTTCATTTTCATCAGCATGTGACCACCTCGACCATGTAGCAACCCAACTCCCTTACGCTTTAACGACGATGATATTCGCCTCAATTCTTGGGTATATCTTTGTAGCGCTTGGCGTTTCCAGCTGGACTTTTTTTATTCTTTTTCCGATCACGGCTTTTCTTTTCCTAAGGGTCGTGGGTAAAAAGGTAGAAACGGACATCTGAGGGTTATGAACGATAAGCTCAGTAGACATATATTAAAAAAATGATTAGTTTTCATTGAAATATTAAGGTCTGCTTTTAAAAACTATTACTCATCGGTTCGAAATTAATAGTGTCCAATTTTAAAATAATAACCTTAGATTATTTGTTCGATGATTCTTCTATCCACAATACAGAATGATTCTAATTAACAATTATGATATTAACGGATAGTGAAATTCTCAAAGCAATAGAAAATGGTGACATTGTTATTGATCCTTTTGACCGCGTTAATCTTGGAACCAACAGTTATGATGTACATCTAGGAAACACCCTCGCTGTTTATGAGGATAAGGTGCTCGATGCGAAAAAGCATAATAAGGTGAACCGTATTGTTATTTCTCAGGAGGGTATAATTCTTGAGCCGAACCGAATTTATCTTGGGGCTACAGCTGAATACACAGAAACTCATAACTTTGTCCCATTTTTGGAGGGTAAATCCAGTATTGGCAGGCTTGGTATCGATATTCATGCCACCGCAGGCAAAGGCGATGTCGGTTATTGCAATCACTGGACTTTAGAAATATCCGTCCATCAGCCGGTAAAGATCTATAGGGGTATGCCGGTGGGACAACTTATATACTTCGAGATCAAAGGAGAGGTAGAGACCCCGTACCATTCCAAAGCTTCATCAAAGTACACCGTAAAAACTTCATTCCCCGTTGAATCCATGATGTGGAAAAACTTTTCTTAGGTGATTTTTTTATTGCTAGTTTTTAATTTATAGGAATATGTCAAAACCCAAGATAGCACTCTCCACCTGTTGGTGTTCACAGCGTCATATCGACGGCTATGAGATGATAAAGGAAATGGTCGACCTCGGATTCGAATATGTCGATTTAAGCCATGGAGTGCGTATTTCTCTAATTCCCGGTTTGCTGCGCGCGGTGGATGAAAAATTAATGAAAGTTTCTTCCGTCCATAATTTCTGCCCTCTTCCTACAGGTATTAGCCATGCCGCGCCTAATTTATATCAACCTTCTTCCCCTGAACGTAAAGAGAGGCAACTGTGGGTGCGCCAAACTTCACGAACCATTGATTTTGCTTCACGCGTCGGTGCCGATCGTATCGTTGCTCATTTTGGCAGTATCTCTTTTTTTTGGACGGATCCGGAAAGAACGATCCACCGACTGCGCGCTGGAAGAGATTCTATAACCATAAACAGTGATGAACGCTATCGTCGTTTAGTGGAGAAATACCTCGTTAAAGCGCGCCGAAAATCTGTTGTTGTCATGGACCGTGTCCGTCAATGCCTGGAAGAAGTGATCCCTTTAGCAAAGGAAAAAGGTATCCGGTTCGGAGTTGAAAATCGGGAAGGTTTTATGGAAACACCACTCGACGAAGATAACATGAATTTAGTGGAAAGTTTTATCGATAGTGGTGCGATTGGGACATGGCATGACACTGGGCACGCCAAGCTTAAAGAGCAGATGGGAATCATCGATCATGCCCAATTTCTGGAACAGACTCACCAACATCTGCTCGGCTTTCATCTGAAAGATGTCACCGCGAAAGGTTGGGACAATCAGGCATTGGGTACAGGCACAGTTGATTTTGCAATGGTGAAAAAATATTTTCGACCAGAACATGTTTTAGTCATTGAATTGAGTCCGCGCCTTGCGTCCGAGGAAGTGATACATTCACGTGATTATCTATCCAAGCTGATCGGAGAGAGTTGATGAAAAGCATTTTAATATTAAATGCAAATTGCGTTAACGAGGGGACAATTCAAAACAGGGATATTTATATAAAAGAAGGTCGTATCGAAAGGGTGGGGACGGACTTGGCATCTCTACCTGCGGACCAGGTTATTAATGCTGAGGGACGATTCCTTTTACCTGGTATGATTGACGACCAAGTACATTTTCGCGAACCCGGTTCCCCTCATATTGCTAATATATTTTCCGAATCACGTGCAGTTGTCGCGGGTGGAATTACGAGTTACATGGAAATGCCGAATACGCATCCACCAACGGTAGACCGTAAGCGTATTGTCGAAAAACTTAAAATAGCGTCCCAGCATTCTTTCGCTAACTATGCCTTCTACCTGGGCGCGACTGATGATAATCTTGAAGAAATACAAAACGTAAATGGACGAGAAACTTGCGGTATAAAAATCTTTATGGGATCTTCAACGGGGAGCCTACTTGTCGATGACCCCGAATCTCTGGAGAGAATCTTTGCCCATGCACCGATTATAATTGCTACTCATTGTGAAGATAATTCCTTGATAAAAGATAACGAAAAAATCTATCGCCAGAAATATGGCGAGGATATTCCATTTAGCTATCATCCTTTGATTCGAAATGTCGAGGCCTGCTTTAAATCATCATCTTTTGCGATCGAACTGGCACGTCGACACGGGACGAAGTTACATGTATTGCATATTACAACGGCGGATGAGCTTGCGTTGTTTTCTGATCTTCAACTTGAAGAAAAACAGATTACTGCTGAAGCTTGTGTCCATCATTTATTCTTTGACGATTCTTACTATGAAAAAAAGGGTTCACTTATAAAATGTAATCCCGCGATTAAAACTCAAAATGATCGGGATGCCATACGCCAGGCGGTCATTGATAACAAGATTGATGTTATTGCCACTGATCATGCGCCCCACGCACTAGAAGAAAAAAAGAATTCATATTTTAATGCACCCTCAGGCATGCCGTTAGGACAGCATGCACTGATCTCTCTACTTGAACACTATCACGCGGGGCTTTTTTCCCTCGAGCTGATTGTCGAGAAAACCAGCCATGCGGTAGCGAGGCTGTTTCAACTGGAAGATAGAGGATTTATTCGCGAAGGGTATTGGGCCGATTTAGTACTGATTGATGTGAATAAAACATATACCGTTAGCGAAGAAAATGTTCTCTACAAATGTGGGTGGTCGCCGTTTACCGGTTTTACCTTCAAATCCTCAATTGATACCACTATTGTCTCAGGTCATATCGCTTATCAAAAGGGGCAGGTGGATCCTAAACCTGCGGGGAAACAATTATATTTTACGAGGTAAAAAAGATCATCTTGGATTACACATTAAAAAGATGAATAATTCCTGCTCCTCATAAGTCCAAGCTCTTGCCCCTCTTTGACATAGATACTATCGAATTCAGGCCCTGGTTTAATTAATTTTTGGGATCAATTTTTGGTGACAAATCATGCTTAAGCTCTAAATTTATGGTTTTTCTAATTAATTTATTATAGAAACATAGAAAGGATAAATCTCATGAACAAAGAAAAATTTATTTTATCATGTGTAAGTGTATTCGCATTTATTTTCCTATTTGATTGGGTTATGCATGATTATGTCATTAAAAACCTCTATGACGATACTTCATCTTTATGGAGGCACGATGAAGAGATTATGTATTTCTTATTTTGGCGCGTATTTGGACAGCTCATGTTGGCCGTATTTTTTTGCTTAATCTTTCTGCACGGATATGAAAACAAGGGGTTGGGAGAGGGTGCACGTTATGGTTTGTTAATAGGTCTATTAATGACTGCTCCCATATTTATTCAGTTTGCAGTTCAACCCCTGCCTACAAATCTCCTTGTCTCCTGGTTAGTGGGAGGCGTACTGGAATTAATATTAGCCGGGGTTATTCTAGCCGCCATATATCGTCCCGCCAGGAAGTGAGTTGCCGATTAAGACGAGTAGATTAAATTCAGCTTAGGTATTTGTTACTTATCTAAGTAATATGAAATTAAGGGAATCGCAAAGCTTAGATAGACGAGAAATTTATCAACTTGCTTTAAAAATAAGAGAAAGTGGCGCCCTTTATGATCTGAATAATACAGATCAGGAAAGCAATTTCCGAGGCAGTATTGACCGCTTTAGTTGGATAGCTTATGAATTCAGGAACCAGGAAAAAATTCTGGATGTAGGACCCGGGCCCGGTTTACTCCTCTCATTGTTACACGAACTGGGTCACGAGTGTTTCGCGATCGATATCGTCGACAACAGAGAGAAATTTCCAGGTATTTTTTTGAAAAAAGATATTTCATTCCAACAGTGTAATGTTGAGGTGGATCCGATCCCTTTTCCCGATAATTATTTTGATGGAGTAGTATGCTGTCAGGTCCTTGAGCATTTTTCCCATTCACACCTATATGCGATAAGGGAAATGCACCGTGTCTTAAAGCCGGGGGGCATCATTGAATTGGATGTGCCTAATGTGGTTAGCTTTAGAAATAGATCCCGTATTCTCAGGGGGAAAAATATTACTTATGACTACGAAGCACATTATTTACATGCTGACCCCATTTTATATAAGAACCTTGCATTTTACCCCGATAGGCATAACAGGGAGTTTACGATAAAGGAGTTGAAGATATTATTGGGAGCGGGCGAATTTAAAAATATTCGTTGCTCTTTTTTAAAGTCGCGACGTTACCGGACGGGTTTATCACGCGTCAGATCGCTGGGGACGATGCTTAAAGATATGGTGCCATCACTTCGTAAATCTTTAATTGGATTTGCCGAAAAATAGTATTTTATTTTAATGTTCCTCTATTCATTACCTGTCTTATCGCGATCTTTTTAATAAACGGGTCAATGTTGCCAACTCGGTTGTTGGTATATCGCATGTGTAGTTTTCACAGACAAAGGCCGTCGTTTCGCCATCTACCGGATTTATCGCTTTAAAAATTTCGAGTTTCTCATTAAGGAAATCCTGCCCTTCTGCGCCGTCAGCTAAAAGAATTACTTTATTAGGTAAATAGTGTCGGTAAATTTCATTGAGCATTGCTTTTGTCGTGGATGCAAACCTGTTCCCACTTAGAATAATTTGTTTAGGGGTATCGAGATAGAAGCTTAAAGCAGCGAGCATATGTGGCATGGATTGAGGGGATCGAATAAAGTTTGAACTAAAAGCTTGAAGTGTTTTTTCCGCGCGGCTTCGATGGCTTGCGCTATCTATCATTTGGGACAGGCGTAAGAGATTCATAGCGGCAATCGAGTTTGGTGAGGGAATGGCTCCGTCAAAATTATCTTTCATGCGTAGAAGAATACTAGCGTCTTCTCCAGTAACGGTGAAATAACCCCCCGCGGTATCGTCCCAGAAAAGAATGTCCTGTTTTCCCTGAAGTTGTAGCGCCCACTGCAACCATTGGATGTCGAAAGAGGCTTCATAAAGGTCGAGCAAACCTTGTATGAGATAAGCATAATCTTGTAGGAAACCTTCCACTTGCGAGGATCCGTTGCGGTAGGCACGGAGCAGGCGAGCGTTACTTTCCTGATATAGATTATTGCGAATAAAGGTTGCGGCTGCCGACGCTTTTTCTAAATAAACCGGGTCCTGAAGAATAATCGATGCGCGGGCATAGGATGAGATCATTAATCCATTCCACGCGGTAATAATCTTATCGTCCAGCTGTGGTCTCTTACGTTTGTTGCGTGCTTGGAGTAAGCGATCCTTACACAGATTGATAAGAGATTTTAGCTGTTCTTCACTCTGGTTAAATTGTGAGGCGGTGTCATTGAGTGAATGTTTTTCGTAAAGAATGTTATTACCGGTAAACTCTCCCCGGGGATCACTTTCAGGAGGCGCATTCCCCTCATCCTCTATGCCGTAACGGTAGGCGAGGATGCTGCCGTTCTCTTCACCCAGAATTTCGATGATTTCTGCCTTCGTCCATATATAGAATGCACCCTCCTCTTTTTCTT
Organism: Opitutales bacterium; assembly: GCA_965219535.1. Classification (GTDB taxonomy): domain Bacteria; phylum Verrucomicrobiota; class Verrucomicrobiia; order Opitutales; family PNEW01; genus PNEW01. The sequence continues at coordinate 340,403 of CBDCNV010000001.1, forward strand.
CGGCATCTGGAGTCGGAAGACTGTCGGCATCTTCCGCCGAGTAAAAGCCCCCTGTGGGATCGGTCAGCTGATTGTCAACGTAGCGCAGGATATCCTTCGCAATATCACCGTACCAGGAGTCGCTTGTCTGTTGATAAGCATTTAGGTATGCGTCGGAGAGTTGCGCCTGGTTATAGAGCATTTTTTCAAAATGGGGCACGCGCCATTTGCCATCCACCGAATAGCGGTGAAATCCACCGCCCAAGTGGTCATGGATTCCACCCTGTGCGATATTACGGAGAGTGAAGAGAACCATGTCCCTGGCTAATTGCTTATCGGTGTCTTCAATTTCTTTACCAATCGAATAGCGTAAAAGAAAATTTAATGATACTGGCCGTGGAAACTTGGGTGCAGAGCCAAATCCACCACTGCGCTCATCGTATGTATCCTTATAAATGGTGTATGCATTTTTCAGTCTGATTAATTTTAAATTCTCAGGATTGTATGAGTCTGCGCTTGATGGAATAAGATGGGACAGGATTTCGTTACTTATTTTCAATATCTTTTCACGATCAGTATTCCACATTTCAGCTATTGAGTTCAGAATAGAAGGAAAATCTGGACGTCCATAGTTAGGCTTTGGAGGGAAATAAGTGCCTCCGACAAAGGGTTTAAGATCGGAAGTGAGCCATACATTTAATGGCCATCCACCACTACCTGTAGTCGCTTGGACAAAACGCATATATACCTGATCTACATCCGGACGCTCTTCTCGGTCGACTTTTATGCTGACGAAATATTTATTCATCAACTGCGCAATTTCCGGATTGGAAAATGATTCACGTTCCATGACATGGCACCAATGGCAGGTAGAATAGCCGATCGACAGAAAAATAGGCTTATCTTCAGCCCGGGCTTTTTCAAATGCCTCTTCTCCCCAGGGATACCAATCCACCGGATTATGCGCATGCTGCAAAAGATAAGGTGATTTTTCATTGATAAGGCGATTGCTTTGTGTGGTCACCATTTGCACATCACTATCATGCGAGATGTCATCTCTATCACTTGCTATAGTGCGATGCGGAAAAAACGCGAAACCAATAATAGTAATTGCGCACGTCGCCATCGAAAAATTAGAAGTGAAAAACTTAATCATTTTTTATCAAATTCTAAATTGTAGAGTAATAACAAAAAATAATTTAAAACAGCATTAAGCAAAAAATATGAACATTTTTTGAGTATAATATAAAAAATGGGAACCCACTTTAACAATACTTGTTCCAGGTAATTAGGGTAATAACCTGCTACTATCCTATGCTTTCCCAAGAACCTTGGCGAGTGGGTTGTTTCAATGCTACTTTAAGTAAATCGAGGAAATAATTGCGAGATATCGCCTTTGCCCCGAATACTTCAAGATGAACAGTAGGCATCTGGCAGTCTATTGCATGAAACCCCCAGTGTTTTAACTGATTGACGAGACGAGCGAGGGCCACTTTGGAGGCATTAGTAATACGGTGAAACATTGATTCCCCAAAAAACATGTTTCCCAGTGACACCCCGTAAAGCCCCCCCGCTAATTTCCCTTCTCGCCAACATTCAACGCTGTGCGCGAATCCTGCACGGTGAAGTTGAGTATATGCTGCGATCATTTCATCAGTTATCCATGTCCCCTTTTGACCGGGTCGGGGGCTTACCGCGCATGCGCGAATGACTTCCTCAAATGCAGTATCAATCGTTGTTTTCCAGACTGGATTTTTTAATTCCCTTCGAAGGCTATGCGGATAATGAAATTCAGAAAGCAATAATATAAAACGCGGATCAGGACACCACCAATAAACAGGTTCGCCCTCACTATACCATGGGAATATCCCCATCTCATAGGCAGTTAGTAATCGATCTACCGTCAGTGCGCCGCCTTGGGCAAGAGGAAGACTGGCCGGACCACACCGCGGGTCCGGGAACCCGTTACGAGGTTTGTCTTTCATATCTGCTCTATGATAGTTCCGTATCGATCAAGCGGGATCTTTCTTCGCAGTCTTTGCTTGATCAACGTAGATGCTTATTTCAGCTTTCTCATCACCCAGTAGTTCCTGAGCCCGCTTAAGCGCTCGAGCAGTGGATAAGGTAGGATTTTGTGTGACGTCAGGGAAAATGTTTTCACGCCCAATGATTTCTAATAAACCTGAATTCTTTAAGACGCGAATGACATCTTTCCTTGCTTCGCTCACCAGTAGGTAGCGATCCAGGTCTTTCATGTATACAATAAGTTCTTCCAATGATAAAACGCTGGTCGCGTCTAAATGGTGCGCATTGCGCATTTTCAACACAACAATTTTCAGGTTAGGGTCTTCAACGATTCTTCTCATCTGGTCCCGAAAAAGTTCAACCGCGCCAAAAAATAATTCACCTTCGACGTGGACGATTGAAATCTCAGGGTGCGTTCTTTTATTGTCTTCAAGTTGGGTTAATTGTCCTTCATCGGTAAATGTATACTCTACTAACTCTGGCATCGCCGCTTTACGTAAGAAAAGGAGAATGGATATTCCTGCACCAAAATAGATCGCAGTATCTAAACGGAACAGCAATGTCCCAATAAAGGTGGTAACAAAAACAATGGCATCTGACCGAGTAGCTTTCATAACAACTTGTATCGTATGCCGATTGATAAGCGAAATTCCTATACTGATTACGAGTATCGCAAGAGATGCTTTAGGGATGTAACTGATAAACGGGCCAAGGGCAAAGACACCGACAATACAAAAAATGCCGGTAATAATACTTGAGCACGCTGTTGCAGCACCACTCATAATGTTGAGTGATGATCGGGTCAGCGATCCAGAAGCAGGCATCCCCGAAAGGAAGCCACAGCAAAGATTAGCGACTCCCATACTTAACATCTCTTGATTGGTGTCGAGGCGATCGCCTGAACGGGCAGCCAATGATTTACCGATAGATGATCCCTCTAATATGGCGAGAAAGGAAATCGCCAACGCCAAACTCGCCAATTCACTTATCCATTGGAAATTAAAGTTAGGAAGGGTAAAAGCCCAGTGATGGGCGTTGATTGAATTGAGCATGGAGAGAGGGGCCAAATCCATATGAGCAAATGTGGGAGTTTGAAGTAAATAATTTATACCCATTGCGACTGCAGCCATTAGGAGTAAAGTGATGACGACGTTGGGTAGCGTTTTAAATTTCCTCAAGAGAAAGAAATATATAATGACTGTAATTATACTTATTACAACCGAAGGCCAGTGCGTAAGGTGCAAAGAAAATAGTGTCTGTCGACAAACATGATAAAAGGTAGATGCCCCCGGTATTTCAAAACCGAGCACACTTTTTACCTGGTTCGCAATAATTAATATCGCTGCACCTGTGATATAACCAGTGACGACACTACGTGAAACATACTGAATAAGATTTGCTACACGAAGGTATGCGCCGAGAATCATGATGATCCCGACCATGAAGAGGAGAAGTGGCATCATTACCACTTTTGCTAGTGTCGTCCCTCCTATTGCAAGAAATGAACTGAAGAATAATACCGCGGTCGCGTTTGTCGGGCCCAAAGTGATAAACCGAGATCCAGAGAATATCGGTCCTATGATCGAAGCCACCGCTGCCCCGAAAACGCCGTACTGTATGGGAATCCCGGCGATTAATGCGTAGGCCATACCCTGTGGAAAAGTGAGCAGTGCTACGTTCAGCCCGGCCTTCAAATCACTATTTAGTTTTCCCTTATTATAATCTTTTAAAACACGCCCAAGGGGAAAGAAATCTAACTGATTGTTCTCGGCAAGTGCGGTAAACCCTCTTCGGATAGTCCTCCATATATTTAACCGTCGACTAAAAGGGGGTACGGATTGTTTTGTTTCCACGATAAAAAGATATTCTATACTAAGAAATTAATTGGAGCAATGCTTTAGAAATAATAAATAAATCTCCTAATTTAAGTAGTCTTAATCTCATCTTATTCAGTTATTTTAGTAGAGTTCTGTAAGCGATCAATCCAGTTTTCAACCACGCTTAATACATTGGGAGTATTTGTATCATGCAGCAATAGATGAAAGGCTTCGGGATAAAAATGCTTTTGTTTGTCTGTGCTATTTAGGCGTGCATAAAATGATTCAACTCTGTCTGCTTTGATAAAAATGTCCTTTCCGGCATATAGAAGTAATACTGGCAAATTTACTTTACTGGCTGCCTTGCTGCAATTTTCAATCATTTTCAATAGATTATAATAAAATCTCAGGGTAAAACATTTTAGTCTGTGAGGCGCCTCTTCGAGATATATTTCGTATTCATCGTCACTACTGACGCGGGTTGACCGGTCCTTATCTTTATTGAACCACTCGGGTGGAATTTTTATCCGGGGTAAGGTTTTCGTCAATAATCGCCATAAGCAAATCTGCCATCGCTGCAAATGAATGTCTAATTCAGTTACCGGGGTAAATAAAATCAGGCCATCGATACCGGGTAGATTATTTTCACTAGCGCAAGCATTGATCGCAACTACAGCCCCCATGCTTTCACCGGCAAGTATATGTATGGCATCGGGATTTAAGGTATAAACATAATCGCAAAATTCTTTCAGGTCACTTGTCAGAATATGCCAATCGATAAGATCTCCCCGACGTTTTAACTTGGGGTCGTTTCCCTGGGTACGCATTTCAAAGGCATAGGTTACAATATTTTTTTGTGCTAAGTGAGTACCCAAAGGGTCGAAATCATTTGCCGATCCACCCAAACCGTGGACCGCAATCAGGACCACGTTTGGTTGGTCTGCCCCCTCCTTATTATCTAACCAATAGGTATAGTTGAAACTTTCGCCGTCACTGCTTGTCCATAGGCTGGAATTCTTATCTATGGATTTATTCATTGACAATTAGTGACGGGTAAAAATTAAGACCTTTGTTTAATATTCGTTCAATGGACATCTAATAATAAAGGTAATTGAATGCGTCCAATTGGATAAAAAGGATTTGGTTTGATGATAGAGTAATCGGTGATATATTATATAATAAATACAGCTATTTAACTTTTATCACGGTAAAGTTGGGATAATTTTAATTAAATGAGGAATTAATATGAGTAAATTGAAAATTCTATCGTCCCTATTTATTACACTGGGTCTGGGGATATCCAGTATTCTTAATGCTCTTCCTGAGAATCTCGAAACATTCATAGACTTTGAAAATTTTTCGGCCGAAGGCACAGATTTTACCCTTGGCAATCCTCCGTTCACTATTCGGGTGATAAACTTTACTTTGGAAACTGTAGAGAACCCAAGTCTAGCGCGTTCGGGGACGAAGGCCCTGGTTCTTGTTCCCGGTGCTCAGGAAGGGAAAGTTTTATTCGAACGAGGAGTCAATGAGCTTCAGTTCTATGCGGCCGAAACTAACGGCGCTGGGCGAATAGAACTAAGAGATGAAAACTTTCAAACCATATCTCAAGAAGGGATTATTAATGGCTTTACGACTGATATTAGCCCGGGTGCTAATCCTCCCTTGAGAAGTTTCGTCGCCTTTGGTGGCGATATACAGGATACATCTGATCTCAACTTTACAAATGGTATAAAAGAACTAAAGGTGATCAATGTAACGGGTCAATTTTCTCTCGATGATATCGGGTTTACTTACGTTGATGGTCCTCCTAATAACACCGTCTTTGAAGATTTTGAGGATTTGAATAATCATATCCTCTTCTCGAATCCTGCGGATCGGGTAAATTTTACTCTTGGTCAATCACCCTTTACAGCAACTTTTACCGGAGGCATTGCACAAATCGCTTTCGGCACCGATGACGTTAATTCACCCTTAAATTCTACCTTTCCCATTCCAGCCACCGATGCATTCGGCAGGCAAGCACCGGGAATCTGGAATATTCAAGATGATACCCTGGGAACGATCACCTTTGAAACCCCCGCGGCCAAGGTTCAATTTTACGCGGCGGTTTTTGTTGAAGGAGACGGTGTCATCAGTGTTTTTGACACGGAAGACAACCTTCTCACTACAATTACAGATTTACCGTTAAATATTAGATTCGAATCCGGCTTGGATTTTACTTTCTTTGATTTAAATGCTGAAGCGTTAGGAGCCCCTGGAGGAATAGGAAAAATAACCTACCTTAATACCCCTTTGTTTGCTCCCGGTGCTGACTTTGGTGATAGCAGTATTGATGATTTTGGTTTTACCCCCCTCGGAGCCCCGGGGACTGATGGCGGACCACCTCCCGCAACTGCTCCTTCGATCACTACCCAGCCGGTAAGCCAGGAGATCGCATCCGGTGCCTCAGTGAGCTTGGCCGTCACCGCTAGCGGTGACGATCTTATCTACCAGTGGTTTACCGGCAACAGCGGTGACACCACCAGTCCTGTCGCCGGTGCGACGGGAGGTACCCTGGATACGGGCGCTCTCACCGCGAACACAAATTTCTGGGTGCAGATCATAAACGCTGGAGGCAGTGCTGACAGCGTTACCGCGGTCATCACCGTATTGGCACCGTCCGTCCCGCTCGTGCTTGATGGCTCGGGAGACATCGCCGGAGAGAACATCCAACATCCTAATGGAAACGTCTTCGACCAGATTCTGCTTACGGGTGAAACGATCCAGCTACAGGCCAGACCCGGGCAAATCACCCGTGTCTCCTTCATGGACGAAACCGAGGACATTGTACAGGTCGAGTTCTCAGGCGTCGGTAATTTTACCGTTACCCTCGACCCGGCAACCTTCCTGCCACCGGCTATTCCCCCACGCTACAACCAGGCCGTAGAGTACGTGACCGGTAAGCCGGGCGTGGTCATCGATGGAGCGGACGCCAATACCTTCTTCAGTATTTTCACCGTAGGATCGATTAACGCAGTGAACCAGGCGCTCTTCCCCGAGGGACAGGTCTACGACGCGCAGGCGGACGTGACCCTGGTGGAAGTTGTCAATTCTACGGGCATGGGCGGCATGCAGCTGTCGAACGCCGCGTTTAGTGGAAGCACGGGCAAGGTGGGTGTCGATGCGCGCGGGGTACCGATCGCGGTGCGCTTAACGGTAGGCGACATCGATGCTGATGGTGACGCGGTACCACACCTGTTATTTGGATCAGGTTCCTTCACCGTAGCAGCCGGCAACCCAGGGTTGCGGATCACGGGAGGTGACTTATTACAGACAAACGGGGCCGCAGTTGTGGTGGCGGAGAGTGGATCGACGACGACCGGGTTTGACACTCTGATCACACAGAACAATTTCAAGTCCGACAACACTCCTCAGCCGACCCTTAGCATCGATGCCACTTTCGCCAACGAAGATGGGGATGAGATTATGGTGACAGTCGATGAGATCACGATTGAGTAAGACGATCAGCCGTCGCCCGCGCAGTAGCGGGGCTATGGCCGACAGGTTGCCGAATGTGGGTTATATCTAACGGTTATCACTTATAAACTACTTAAACGTAATCGTTCACCTTCAAACTTGGCCGGCAATAGGTCTGCGGTTATGGATTGAAGAGGGTTGTAGACTTATAAATGTACACTGATAACTGTAGACCGCTTAACAATGATAGTATTTTTATATATATCCACCTGCACCGTTTGACACGCTTCTTAGGTATTTATATATTAATCGGAATTCGAGCTAAGGGTGAAAATGAAAAATATCGTTATGTTATTATTAACTTTCTGGTTACTGGGTGTGTTGTGGAGCGCACCTGAAGACCTCGACGTGTTCATTGATTTTGAAAATACCACGGGAGATGATGACTTTGTTATCGGTCAATCACCGAACAGTGTTCGTTTTATTGGTTTTACATTGCAGTCAACGAATGATCCTGACCTCTCGCACTCGGGGACGAAATCATTGATCATTGAAACGGGCGAAGAAGGTAAAATAATATTTGAGAGAGGAGTAAATTTACTTCAATTCTATGCTGCTGAGACGAACGGGGAGGGGCGGATTGAACTCAGAGACAAAAATGCCTTTATCCTGCATAAAAATGGGGTCGCAGTAAGCTTGCCTACGAGTATTAGTCCCCAGGTTAATCCTGTCTTACACAGTTTTATCGCTTTCAGCGGGAATTTAAACGATGGTAACGATCTTAATTATACCAATGGTATTAAAACAATATCATTAAAGAATGTATCAGGTCAAATTGCTCTCGATGATCTGGGTTTTTCCTATGTCGATGGCCCGCCCAACAATACCCTGTATGAAGATTTTGAAAATATATTTTCCGATCCGCAGTTTGAAGATCCAGAAAATTTCACTTTGGGTGAATCACCCATTACTGCTACCTTCACCGGGGGTCTGGCTCGAGAAATTGGCGTATCAAGGACATATAATCATACCTTTCCTTTTGGGGATAATCTCCTCTCCGAGGCGGCGTGGGGCGTCTATAACGGCACTACCGGGACAATAACATTCGAAACCCCCGCCGCTCAGGTTCAATTTTACGCATCTGTTTATGATAAAGATGATGGCGAGATCAGGGTCTTTGATTCTCATGATAACCTAATTGGTATAACGACTAAAATCCCGAATGATATTTCTATTGAGGTAAGCACAGATCCCATCCCATTTTATGATATTAATGCCATAGATTTAGGAGCGCCCGATGGGATCGGTAAAATTGAATACATTAATAAACCACAAAATTCACTGGTTCTCTTTTTTAATTATAACACCATTGATGATTTTGGTTTCACCTCTGTAACAGTATTACGAATTTAATAAAATATATTTCTATTTTTTTATTTTTTCTAGAGGGCCACGCTCCGTCGTGGGCGTAATTGAATTGCGACTACAACGAGATAATTTATTAATCTCATCGTAACAGTTAATGCACATTATTGACTTTTTATGCCTTTAAAAGCATTGTAGTCTCATTCGTTAAATCGATAAGTAATCAGAATAATAAATAAGGATAATAAGATGGCCAATAAACCTTCTACCATGGTTCACGAGGATTTCCATTATGGAGATGAAGAAAATGCACATTACCTTAATGAAGGGTATCACATCTGTGATAAATTTTTGACAGATGAAGCGCTTGCTTATTGTCGGGCCAAAATCGATCCGATGACAGCGCAAGTCTGTGATGAACTCCCGACACATATGATTGTCTCCGCCCATCAACTGGGAGCACAGTGGATGATAGACCTGGCTACTGAGCCGAAATTGTTAGACCTCCTGGAAAAACAAGTCGGACCCAACATTGTCCTCTGGTCCTCTCATTTATTATGCAAACAACCCCATACGGGGGAGGCTATTCCCTGGCATCAGGATGCTCCCTACTGGAATGTATCAAAGAATCTTTCCGGTGGAGTGTGGATACCATTTGATGATATCGATGAAGAAAATGGAGCGATGTCCATCATTCCCGGGTGGCATAATAGAGGTACTCTAAAAAGACTTTACGTTGACGAAAAATTCTTTTCAGAGGAAATTGATCCAGCTGTTTTACCGGAAAATATAGATGAAGTGAAGGTGCAATACAATGTACGCGCGGGGCAATTGTGTGTTCACGATACGATGACTCCCCATAACTCAGTACCCAATAATTCAGACCGATGGCGCCGCGTGCTCGTTTTGCGCTATATGGGCGCGGAAGATGAAATGGTAGAAAAGGACTATCAAGATTACCGTGATAACAGTGATTTCCGTCGAATATATTACCTTGTTCGGGGCCATGATATAATGAATCGAGGTCTGAACACGGATCTCTTGCCTGCTGCCGTTTAAATAAGACGGCCGAACTTTTTAGATAAGTTCGTTGCTGATCCGGTTTACCCAGCGTATAATTGGGAGTCGAGCATCCATTGGACAACCCAGAGCAGATTGTCATCTTCATCTATGGAGTAGCCCTCGAATGCGATAAGTCCGCAGGTATCCAAGTTAAATAAGATGGGGCTTTCTTCCCTTGTAAGAAGGGATGAAGCAAGGATTGCGAGCTGTGGTAAATGTCCTACAAGCATAATATTTTTTTCTTCCTCTTGTAATTGATCGAAGAGTGTTCGCACATTATCCGAGGGTGCGAGTCCCTTGATTTCTTTCAAAGGTATATCGAGATTCATCTCAGAGTTCAATAACTGGGCTGTTTCGCCTGTTCGAACAAGGGTGCTATGACGGATTTCATCGATGGCGATGACGTCCGTTGCTTTTAATAATTTCGCCAAAGCAATTACTGTATTTCTCCCTCTCTCACTCAATATGCGCTCTTCGTCGGGATAAGTTGATTGGGCTTCCGCGTGTCTTAGCAAGTATAGCTTCATATGAAAAAATATTTTATTTGGCGCTCTGTGTGTGGAGCAGACCACTGAGAAACTGTTCTTTCCAATGATACGCATTGAGCAGCGATGGGTTATCTTCTCCCAAAATCTTCATGGCGACATAGAGCGCTTCAATTGAGGCGAGTCCACCTTCAGGGTCTTTAAAAATTTTACTTATTCGCGGATAAGCAGTTATTATATTTCCAGGTAGAGTGCGGCGTAAGGGATTTCCAACAATACAGGATTCGAGCTTAGGAATAAGACGCCATGTGCTGTCAAGAATGAGAATCGGGTGTCCGGAATCTTGTGCAGTTAAAAGGGGTGCGTCGAGAGTGAGGAGAATATAATCGGTTGCATCAAAACGGAAACTTTCGTGAGCATTAAAAAAAGTAATGCCGGTCTGCTTATGGAGTGGAGCCAGAGTACATTTACTTTTACGCTCTTTGGAGTGACGAATTACGACGACTTGTACCATTGTATTAATAGCATAGCAGGAGTTTAATGTTAGCTAAAAGTGTAATTTAAGACCATAACAAATGAAGAATTTCGTAAGGTATTTTATTCCCAATCTGATGCATGGGATGATCGCAGTCATGCATAATTCTTGACACACTAAATAATTAATATTCAGGATCAGCAATGGCGAAGATAAAAGAAAAGATTGCACTTGTTACGGGTGCCGCTGACGGCATTGGGTTGGCCATTGCTAAACGATTTGCTTCGGAAGGGGCAAAGGTGGCGATGGTCGACATCCAGGAAAAAAAATGTGTAGAGGAAGCAAGAGCTATTGAATCTCTGGGAGGTGAGGTGAGACCCATTTCTTGCGACGTCGGAAATTCTGAAAGCGTTTCCGCAGCGGTCGAAGAGACGTTAGAGCATTTCGGTAAAGTTGACATTATGTGCAATAATGCAGCTATTGCTTTAGGTGTGACAATCACCGAGATGTCTGAGGAAGATTGGAATAAAGTAATTAATATAAACCTATCGAGCGTCTATCGAGGTTGTAAGTTTGTCATCCCGCACATGAAAAAAGGGAATGGTGGATCGATTATTAATATTGCGTCGGCTGCAGCACACGTTGGGCTTGATACTTTCACTGCTTATACAGCGGCAAAGGGCGCGATCATAGCTATGACCCGACAGCTGGCGAAAGAATTTGCCCCTCAAAATATTCGCGTAAACAGTATATCCCCGGGTACTATTAATACACCGATGAATGCCAAGTTAATGGCGGAGCCCGGGGGTGAAAATCTTATGGCGTCCTGGGTAAGTATGCATCCGATGAATAGAATAGGGGAGCCCGATGAAGTGGCTGGTGCCGCTCTTTTCCTCGCTTCCGATGATTCGAGTTTCGTTACCGGCGCGGAGCTCATGGTTGACGGGGGGCTTACGATCAATCCGGGATTTGACGAACAATAACTCACTCATATATTTTAAAGCACATGGAACCTCTTCTCAATTTAGATTCTGTCAGTATCTTTCATTTTGCCCGCTACTCCAAAATCCGTCTTAACCACCCGGAAGGCATAATGGTAGATCCGGATGGAAATATATGGTGTGGTGGCGAACATGGTGAATTATACCGTATCAGTAATGATGGTACAGAAATCGAGATCTTAGCAAAGACCGATGGTTATCATCTCGGGTTAGCCATGGATTCTCAACGGCGCATCTATGTTTGCGACACAGGTCATAAGTGCGTAACGGTGTTTGATGAGAAGGGGAAAGAGCTAGATCGTCTTGTTGGCAGTGACGGTGATGATAAACTGACCGTTCCCAATTACGTGGTGGTAGATGAAAAGCGTAACGCACTTTATGTGTCCAACAGCCTGGAAAACGGTCCGGGGGTATGGCGATTTGATCTGGCAACCGGTGCAAGTCAGCTATGGATGAACGAAGATTGCTTAGTTGCTAATGGAATAGCGTTGTCCCTGGATGGGAATACCCTGTATGTGGTGGAAAGCTATTTACCCGGAGTCACTGCCGTGCCTATAAATGAAGACGGTAGCGCAGGTCCGAAGCGACTTCATGTCAGCATGACTGAGGGTCATGTTCCTGATGGACTCGCCGTTAATACTAAGGGACAGCTCTTTATCACCTGTTTCGACCCTAACCGTATTTTTCTTGTTAACGATAAGGGAGAGGCAGAACTTCTGGTTGAAGATAAGCTTTATTCTAAGCTCAATCACCCGACCAACATTGCCTTACGCAATGATCATGAGCTCTTTGTCGCCAGTTTGGGCGGTTGGCATATATGCCTCGTTGATCTCTCCAGCTTGTATTAAAATCTATCTATTTAAAACCCGATAGATTCATCTCAGTTTTTTAATCCCAATTAATCAACCACGAGCGGGTTCGGTCATCTTCTCCTTGGCCTTGCGAACTTCTTCGGGAAGATGGTCTTGATTGGCGAGAACCTGTTCGAGGTGTCGCATCCTTTCGGGTCCCGCTGTTCGCAGCATCGCCTCACCATAGGTTGAATCATTCCAGAATCGGGCATGTCCACTGATATTATCCCGAAGATGCTGTAGATGTTCAGTTTTATACCTGCTCGAACAATTGATCGTAAACATCCGCCTTCTTTTTCCACCACCCCAACTGCTGTGTTTGGTGCTGTGATTGAATATTCCGACATCACCCGGGTTTGTCTCTAGAGCGACGGCGGGAATATCTTTCCCCTTCAGGCCAAAGAGTTTCTGCTCGTCCGTTCGCACTGAATTTTTTACTTCCTGTTCCAGGGCTTCCGCATAACTATCATTTAGTTTATGGCTTCCCGGAATCACCCGCAATGCGCCTGTTTCGCGTGTCAATGGATCGAGATAAAATGCCACTTTGTACCATTTGACAACTCGTTTAAATTCGAAGAATCCACCATCGGAGTGCCAGGCAGTATTGCCCACATAATAATTTCCATCGCTTCCATTATAGTTGTAGTCTTCGCCGAGAAGACTGGTCATAATACCGTCTATTCGGGGATCATCAATAAGTGCAGAAAGGTATTCACTCTGATCAATAAAAGGGGTGATGCATGATCGCGCAGTACCTTCATGGGGTTTACCATCATGCCCTCCACCGTGATTGGTCCACACCCCTTCGAACTCGGCAGTTATCTTATTGATATCATTTTTAAATAAACCGGGAAAAGTGAGATAGCCAAAATTTTCAATAAATGCCATCTCTTCAGGTGTGAGGACTTTCTTTTCCATAAGAGTTTCAAATTAAAACATTACTTTAAAGTGTAGTATTTTGTAAAATAACAACGGCCCCATCATTTTACAATATCGAACTGGCGTGCTACCACCCAATCGGGTCGCGGGTTGTCCACAGGTCGCGGCTTATTATCAATACTATTATAGGAGATGATAAATGATTTACGGGGCAGGGGGGACATATTGTGACTGGAGCCGTGTGCAATATTACAATCAAAGAAGAGCACGTCACCGGGGACGCCTGTGATCTGACGAATATTATCTTCCTTTACTTTTTGCATGAGCGTTTCCCTGTCGATACACCACTGTTTGTAGCTGGTGGTTACAGTATCCGCATAATGTTCCTGTCGTCCCCAATGATGAGATCCTGAAATGACCATGAGACAGCCGTTGTTGACGGTCGCCTCATCGAGAAATACCATTACGGAAACCAGTTTTGGATCTACTCCATCCCACATCCAGTAACCATAGTCCTGGTGCCACAACCAGACTGCTCCCTCAAAAGCTTCCTTAGCATTAAGCTTACTATGCCAAATATAGACATCATTATTTATTATCTGTTTTACAGGTTCGTGGATTTTAGGATGCTTAATTAATTTTTTAAAAGCGGGGTTATAGCGATGCGCCAGAAATACCTGGCGGACGGCACCGGTTTTTTCCCTTTCACGGTGCATGAGGTCTTCCTCATCTTTTCCATCCATTAATTGAGCAACCGCATTATTTAGCTCCGACGTTTCTTCGCTCGTTAACAATCCAGGTATAAAAAGGAATCCGGTTTCAGCGTATTCATTCAACTGCTCTTGTGTCCACATTTTATAATAATTGTCGGCTGTTCACAGCGGGTAAAATCGTTTGTGCATGTATATATAATGTCAATTGTCGATAGCTTGCTTTAATGGAAACAGTTAGCTGTAGCTGCTGTCTCTTCTTTATAATTCTTATGGTCTACTATCTTAGCTTAAGGATATACAACTTGCAATACTCACCATAAACTTTCTATTGCATAACGCTTTTGTCATGGATTTATATTTAAAATTTCAATTGTTTTCATCTCGTATGCTAAAAGTCATAATCACAATTTTGATATTTTTTTTAAGTTTAACGTCTATTCTTTTGGGCGAAGAATTGACCAATCTGGAATTAAAAAAGGGAACAATTGAAATTAACGTCCAGAATCTTCGAAATGATAATGGTTCCGTAAGAATAGCGCTTTACGCATCCAGTGATACATTTTGCATAAAGGGTAAAGAATTTCGAAGTGCAGTGATTAAACCGAATGAGAAAAAAGCAATAACACAATTTACTGAAATCCCCTATGGTGAATTTGCGATTGCCCTTTATCATGACGAAAACAACGACGATAAATTTAAGATGGGCTTGCTTTATATTATTTTTAGAGAACGGTACGGATTTTCTAATGATGCCAGACCGTTGTTTAGTCAGCCGGACTTCGAAAGGGCTAAATTCATTCTCGATTCTGAGACTCAATCTATCACCATAACAGCTCAATAAGCGATTACAGCTAATGGGGTCCGTGCGAATCGTACGCCATCCTTTATGTTGAGGAATTGTTTTTCACCACACCTGATTACTCTGCTCTCAAATGAGCTGGTGTGAAGCGTGGGAAATCCGTAACGTTAAAGCAGTTGATGACTAATACTTCTGATAGACTATCGGAACAAAACTGCTTTCGCAGTTCTTGTTTCCAATGCATTATAGCGAGTTAAAATCTGGTTATAAATTGATTCGAAGTCTAGCCCATTGAGTGTCCGTAAATCATCTACCGAAGATCCGTGGTCAATAAATCGATCAGGCCAGCCAATCCGATTTACAGGTGTTCGACAATTGGATTCATTAAGCGTTTCGAGGACCCCACTTCCAAAACCACCCGTCAGGACATGATCTTCAATCGTTACAATCAATTGGCTGGAATTTGCCTGTGAGATGAGGAGGTTCGTATCGATTGGCTTAGCATAACGTGCATTCACTACACCAACCGAAATTCCCTCTTCTACTTTCAGTTTTTCCGCCAGTTTTATCGCTTCAACTATCCAGGGTCCTAACGCCCATATATTGATATTATTACCTTCTTTTATGATCTCCGCTTCCCCGATATTTAAAATTGCGGGTTTCTTTTTAATTTGAACACCTGTTCCATTGCCACGGGGATAACGAATAAAAGTGGGCTGTTGGGTCTGAAGGCTGGTCCAAAGCATGTCGACCAATTCGTCTTCATCTTTAGGTTGCATGACGATTGAATTCGGGATGCAACGCAAATAAGCAATATCGAATAAACCGTGGTGTGTTGGTCCGTCCTGGGGGGATAACCCCGCTCTATCCATGCAGAAGGTAACGGGAAGATTTTGGACACCTACATCGTGAATGATCGGGTCGTAAGCTCGCTGCAGCATGGTCGAATATATTGCGCAAACGGGCTTAAAGTCTTGAGTCGACAAACCAGCGGCAAATAAAACTGCATGTTCTTCTGCCATCCCCACATCAAAAAATTGTTTAGGTAATTCATCGTGCAGTAGTTTCAAGCTTGTTCCCGTGGACATCGCAGCAGTGATGCCAACGATTTTGGGATCGCGCTTAGCAAAGCGAACCATGGCTCGACCAAATACATCCTGAAATTTTGGTGGTGTACCGGGTTTACTGGGTTTGCTTTTGCCCGTCGCAATTTCAAATGGACCAGGACCGTGGAATGTTTCAGGATCTGCAATGGCGGGTTCATATCCTTTTCCCTTTGTGGTGAGAATATGCAGAACAATTGGTTTCTCGTAGTTTTTGCAGAACTCGAGATAATGACTGATTCTTTCGAGGTCATTGCCATCAATGGGACCGAGATAACGCAACCCATATTTTTCAAAAATAGAGGAGGAGACAATAAAGTCTTTGGCGTCCTTTTTAGCCTTTCTTCCAATTTTTATAATGGATTCACCCCCGGGGATCTTTTTCAGGAAAGCTTTTACATCCTGATCAAGCCGATTGTAGATCGGATTTGTGATGAGTTCATTGAGGTATTTGGCGGTGGCACCAACATTTTTAGATATCGACCACTTATTATCGTTCAGTACCACAATCAACCTTTTCGTATGAGCGGTAACGTTATTCAAGGCTTCCATCGTGATGCCGCAAGTGAGTCCGGCATCACCTAGAACCGCTACTACATGTTCATCACTTCCACGTAGGTCTCTCGCCGCGGCCATCCCCAAAGCTGCTGACAAACCTGTTCCCGCATGACCCGCACCGTAGCTATCATGAGGACTTTCAGCGCGACTGAGAAAACCACTCGTTCCACCCGTCTTGCGCAATTTTTTAAAAAGCTCGCCCTGGCGACCGGTGATTAATTTGTGAACATAACCCTGATGTGAGACATCAAAAGTAAACTTGTCCTGGGGAGAATCAAAAACCCGATGCAGGGCAATGGTGAGTTCAACCACTCCGAGATTAGGTCCGATATGACCACCATTTTCCGATGTGACCGCAATAATCTTTGCTCTGATTTCTTCTGCAAGTGAAGAGAGTTCGTCAAAGGTTAGAGCTTTTATGTCAGCTGGTTCTTTAATACGATCGAGAAGAGACATCTTAATTTTCAGGGAAAAAATCGTTAGAAATTAAGTAAATTATTATTATTCTTTTATAACAATGACACAATTTTAAAACGCTATAATAACAAACCTCACTCTAATTATTTAATCTCATCATGGTAAGTTATTTAGAGCATAATTGGGAGGTTAAAGGTTCTATTCATTCTATTGCAACAAATTTTGTAAATATTACCATTTTGTAATTTTCCAGTTAGAAACAACGACCAAGTGAAGCTACGCGGTTTACCTCTTCATCTTTCAATTTCCAACAATATAAAAATAGATATAGCGTACAATTTCTCAGTTTTCAGCATTTCTCACTCTTTTTCTGAGTCACCCTGGAATAGAAAGTTGAATTTGAAGGTATCATTCTTATATCAATAAATACGTATCTTTCTAAAAACTTTCCGGTAAATAATTAAGAAGGATGTTCTCTGCCTGCCTCATTGCCTCAGGATCGTCCACGTCGATCCAAAATTTACCCGAGAATTCAGCCGCATTCACACGACCCTGCGAGGCTAAGATACATACCCCTCCGCTGAGGGTAGTATTGTCGTGCTGCTCAGCGCTTTGTTCTAATGCTTCAAAAATAGCGGGTGTGCACAGGAAGATACCGGTGTCAAAACCATTATAATTTGCCAGTCCCTTCCCTATTTCCAAAACTTTCCCTTTTTCTATTTTAACGCGAGTTACGTCGTCGAGATTTACCGAGGGATTGTCGATTGCTCTATCTACGGCCAAATTTATTTCGTCGTGCGGTAAAGGAACTTCCATTAATTCGTGGAGCGTATTCGGGTCGAAGATATGATCTGACATAAGAAGAAGAAAAGGTTCCTGTATATAGTCTCTCGCTTTCAACACCGATAGGCCATTTTCCTGTTGCCAATCTTCATTGAAGATAGCTCGAATGGGAATCTTTAGTCGCGCGGATAAATCCTTCAAAAATGAAGTGACATTTTCATTTTGATAACCTGTGACGACAAAGAACTCATCAACATCCGCAACCATGGCGGAACGGATGACCCGTTCAATTAAAGGAACACCAAAAACGGGTATAAGCGGCTTGCTGTTACCCCGTAACTGAAGCCGACTGCCTTTTCCGGCTGCTATGATCAGGCATTTCATGGTCCGGATCACCTTCTGTCATCTCAACGATAAACTTTTCCATCATATGAAAAGCCTCATCATCAGTAAACTGGCGAGGTGGATGTTTACAGAAATATGCTGCAGGTGCGTAAAGAATGCCACCTTGCCCGCGGTTTAAAGCTAGTTTTGCGCAGCGGATAGCATCGATAGCGACACCAGCCGAATTTGGAGAATCTTCTACCGAAAGCCGAAGTTCAAGATTCATCGGCACATTTCCAAAAAGCAGACCTTCCATGCGGATAAAACAAACTTTATTGTCATTCTGCCAGGGCACGTAATCACTCGGACCGATGTGGATGCTGTCTTCATCCATTCGACAGGCGGTGACTGACTGAACGGCTTCAGTTTTTGAAATCTTTTTAGAAGCGAGACGACTGCGACTGAGCATGTTAAGAAAATCCGTATTGCCTCCGGTATTAAGCTGGTAAGTTTTTTCCAATTTAACACCGCGTTTTTTAAATAAATCAGTCAACGCTCGATGAGTGATTGTCGCCCCCAGTTGAGCTTTAATATCATCACCGATTATGGGTAGATTTTTTTGAGCGAATTTCTTAGCCCACTCAGGATCGCTGGCAATAAATACGGGTATATTATTGATAAATGCTACTTCGGCATCCAATGCGCATTGGGCATAAAATCGCGTCGCTTCCTCCGACCCGACGGGCAGATAATTGACAAGAATGTCAGCGCCGGAATCTCTGATTACATCGACAACTTCCTTATCTGATGGTTCAGTTTCTTCGGATTTAATGAAAGTCTGTTTATCCTTGAAATCCTGCATATGGGGGGCAAACCCATCGAGCAGTTTTCCCATTTTCACCCTCACACCCGATGGTGGTAAATCTCCACAAAAAATTTGCGTGCAATTCGGTTCGGCAAAAATCGCTTCGTTTACATCTTTGCCTACTTTTCGTTTATCGATATCAAAGGCAGCGACTACTTCGATATCATTAGGTTTATAATCGCCAATCTCACTGTGCATTAGACCAATCGCACGCTCCAGATTTTCATCCTGATAAAAGTGAATTCCCTGGATCAATGAGCTGGCGCAATTACCTAGCCCGACCAGGGCAATTTTAATTTTTCTCATCGCATATTAATTTTCATAAATCACGTATTGTCAAGATAATGACAACAACGTAATGTTGTGCAACGAAGTAGAATCAGAGAACTTAATCCCGCTCTAAAAACCATGCCACTGCATCTTTTAGCGCTTCGTTTGCAGGTCTTGGTTTATATCCTAATTCCCGTTTGGCTTTGGCCGTGGAAAAATACATCTTCTTTTTTGCTAAACGAACACCATCCACGGTTACTAATGGTTCTTTAGCGTGCGTCAACCGCGCCAGACACTCAACAATATAGGCAATAGGCAATACGAAGTTGTGGGGGATCTGGAATAGTGGTGGAGCATTTCCAGTAACTTTTGAAATTTCTAAAAGTATTTTATGTAAACTCATATCTTCACCACCTAAAATGTAACGTTCACCGATCTTTCCCTTGTCAAAAGCAAGCAGGTGACCTTGTGCAACGTCATCGACATGAACAATATTTAAACCCGTATTCACATAAACAGGAATCTTTCCGTTAATCGCATCGAGAATCATACGTCCCGTAGGTGTCGGTTTTATGTCTCGTGGACCCACGGGTGTCGAAGGGTTAACAATAATGACGGGTAAATTTTCATTCTTAATTAAAGCATCTACTTCTTGTTCAGCCAGAAATTTTGAACGTTTGTAATGGCCGATCATATCATTGAGAGATACGGGAGTCGTTTCATCAGCAGGGGTTTCATCTTTATTTATACCGAGAGTTGCAACGCTGCTCGTGTAGACGATACGCTGAGTACCGCATTGCGCAGCCGCGGTCATCAGATTACGAGTACCGTCGACATTGTGGTGGTAAATTTCCGAAGGATTCGGTACCCACAAACGATAGTCCGCAGCTACGTGGAATAAAGAATCGCAATCCTTTAAGGCCCTGAGGAGAGAGTCTCGATCAGTTAAATCTCCGATTACGATCTCAACGTCCAACCCATCGAGATTACGTTGATCGCTGTTTTGACGGATGAGGGCACGTACCTTTTGGCCTTCTTTAAGCAGCTGCCTGAGAACGGCAGAGCCTAAAAAGCCGGTAGAACCTGTAATTAAAGTTGTCATCGATAAGTTTCCATTTCGATTTTCAGTCTGTTAAAAAATACTTTTTGGAGTCAAAGTGAGGACAGTTGCGATTTCGATCAAGAGAGTTTCTCAATAGGCCCGGTGTTAAATAACATCATGTGCTTTGGAGCTGTTATTCGTCACTTATAACTTACCCTTCAATCAAGTAAGAGCTTACTGACAAAGAAAATTGTTGGGAGAAATTTTTGCAACTTCCTTTAATGTTTTTTTGGCCGCTGAGAATTGATGTCCTAATTGTGCTAAAGCGATCCAATCGAGTGGGTGTAGCATTGCCTGTTTGATAAGAGAAAGTCTTCTTACTTGTCCACCGGTATCCAGCGAATTTAAAATACTTTGTGGAATTCGTCGATTACTGGTATCTGCGATTGCTCTAACCGTGAGAAAAATTAATTTATGTTTGTGCGCAACTTTGGCAATAGCCGCGCTCTCCATATCGACTGCTATCGCGCGCGATTTTTCATACAGCAAATTTTTCTCATCAGGATCAGCTATAATTTGACTACGTTCCAATAAACAATCCTTACGGGTATGTAATTTATCCGATAATAGAGGGTATAGACGATTATGCCAATCTCTGTCTACTGGTAATACAATTCCACTTTCACATTGAATTTGCTCAGGAAGAAGGAGACTCCCCGCTTCAAGTTCACTCGTTAACCCTGCTGCGCAGCCCCAGCTAAGCAGGGCACTTACACCTTGCTCAACTAATTGTGTCGCCGCTTCACCAGCGCGTTCAGGACCAGCTCCAGAAAGAAAGAGAGTGACGTCATCTTTTAAATTTAAAGAACTGCCGCTTTCAATTGTCTGGTTGCTAAGACTCTTTAGTTCTTCAGACAGTGCTACGATAATTCCCAGTTTCACAAGCTTCCCGCTGAGAGAAGAGTTTTGTAACGTGCGAGGGCCCATAGCGGAAAGTACTTATCGTAACCATGGTACTTTAAATAAAATACGCGGGAAAACCCCGGTGCCGTGAATTCCTCATCATCCCAAAGTCCGGATGGAGTTTGCGTGCTCAGCAAGAAATCTATGCCCCGTTCCGTCTCAAGGGTATTACCTTCTCCGGCCGCCATTAGTCCGAGAAGTGCCCATGCGGTCTGGAAAGAATTACTTCTCGACGCTTGTCCGCGAGAGCTGATGTCTGCATAAGAATCATTACTTTCACCCCATCCGCCGTCATCGCGCTGTTTGGATTTTAGCCAGCTGGCGGCCTTCCGCATGAGCGGATCGTCGCCGCCAATCCCTGCTTCTTCCAAAGCGATGAGAACAGACCATGTCCCATAAATATAATTCGTGCCCCATCTTCCAAACCAGGATCCATCTTCCTCCTGTTCGTCCTTTAAAAATGTCAGACAGGCCTGTAATACCTTCTGATAATTGCTATCCTTAGATGGAGATCGAGACAGCAACATGAGACAGCGGGCGCTCACGTCACTTGTTGGCGGGTCCAATAATGCACCGTGGTCAGCGAATGGAATTTCATTAAGGTAATAATGGTCATTATCTGCGTCAAAGGATGCAAATCCGCCATTACGTGATTGCATTCCCGCTATCCAATCCATCGCGCGCTGTGCAGATTCCCGAAACCGGTCATCCCCATTTTTTAACATCGCATAAGCAACTACAGCAGTATCGTCGAGGTCCGGATAATGGCTATTATAAAACTGAAACCCCCAACCACCACCTGGCAATGAAGGTCGGTATTCCTGCCAATCACCGGGGTCTTCCAAGAGCTGCTTTTCTGTTAACCAATCCAGCGCCTTATTTACCGCATTTATATTTTCCTCACCCTGGCATTCGAGGAGGGTGAGACAGGCGAGACCCGTATCCCAAACTGGAGAAACACAGGGTTGGCAGTAAGCTATTTCATCCCCTACAACGAGCAGTCTATTCACTGCGTCACGAGCGGTGACACAATAGGAATGATCCTTCGGGTAACCTAGAGATACCAACGCCTCATAAGCATTAACCATGGCGGGAAAAATTGCTCCCAACCCTCCGGTACCATTCAAACGTTCGATCATCCAGGCTTCCGCTTTTTTAAGGGCACGATTGTGTATCGCCCTGGGGATAAAGGGACCGAACAATCGCACCATACTATCGAGGAGCAGAAAAACGTAATTTAGCGGTGAGCGAACGGGGAAATAATTTTTCTCTTCATAGGGTGGGGTAAGAAAAAGTTCAGAGATAGAAATATTGCGTGGGTTTTTAGCTTTTGGCTTATAATGATAAAGGATGAGAAGAGGGACCATAACGGTTCTGGACCAGTAGGATATCTTCAATAGATGAAAAGGAAACCAGCGCGGTAAAAGCATGCACTCTACCGGTAAGCAGGGAACACCTCTCCATGGTATTTGCTCAAATAAAGCTAAGGTTATCCGCGTAAATACATTGCTACGAGCAGCGCCACCCCAGGAATGAATCGCATCTCGCGCCTTTTTCATGTGTGATTCTTCCGGTTTGTCACCTATTAGTTTTAAGGCATAGTAGACTTTTACGGTACAACTGATGTTTCCTACACCGCCTAGATATAGCGGCCAGCCTCCCTCTGGCAACTGATGGTCGCGAAGGTAAACACCAATCTTGTTTTGCAATTCTACATCTACTTCATCCATGTAATGCATCATTATTACATACTCAGCGGGAATTGTAGCGTCGGCTTCCAATTCGAAACACCAGTACCCATCGTGATGTTGGAGACCAAGTAATGCTTGAAGGCCGTGATCAATGGATTTTGATATTAAATCATACCTGGATTTTGAAGTGACAATGTTACCTCCTGCATCGGTTGTGTTTCGAGCAGTTTCACTCGTGAATGGGGTGGGCATCTATTCGTAGTATAAAAAAAATTTAAGTGCAGTCCTGTTTCAAATAATAGGCGATTTCCAAAAATTACTTTTCGCTTGCTACGTAGGGCAGGCGCATTCCCGCCAAATAAAAGAGTAATTTAAGCATTTGATTGCTTCTCACCGTAAGATGGGTCGCGAGAATGGTCCCCTTTACGCTTAAGCGTGAAATTTTAACATCTACTCCACTAGTAAATTGCCGGTTATAATTTATTTTCCGTAAAGTTAAAATAGCCATACCGATATTCCACAAACAGAATTTTCGGATCCCCTTTTCAGTTTTAGGAATAAGCATTACGTATTGGAGTGCGTTTTCTAAATGCATATGGGCAATACCGATCAAGTGGCCTAATCCTTTTGAAAAATTTTCATCTGTGTGAATAGTCGTCAGGTTTTTAAGATCTACCCCTTCTTTCGCAAAAATATCTTGAGGTAACCAGCAGGTTGATCGACTGTTATCTTCCCAGATATCTTTAAGAATGTTCGTCATCTGTAATCCCTGACCAAAAGAAACAGAGAGCGTTAACATTCGATCTCGATTCAGCGCGATAGCGGATGAATAATGACAAAATATCTTTGTCAACATTTCACCGACGACGCCCGCAACACAATAACAATAACTATCGAGTTCCTTAATATTTTGTAATCCATAGGATCGTTTATCAATTTGGAAATGGACCATACCTTCCGCCATGATATGAACGCATTGTTCAAGTGCATCCTTGTTTTTTTTATCAAAACTCTGTGTAATCTTAATTACTCGAGGGGTCTGATTTATCAGTTCGTGTTCTTCCGGGATCGTTGCGCTCGATAGCCGTTTAGAAAGCTCATGCGCAAAATCTATTGCTTCTGCTTTTCCCGCTATAACATTTTCAAATTGTTTGCAAAAGAGCTGTTTCTCCTCACCGGTTAAAGCGGGTTCATCTTCTATCGTGTCGACTATGCGACACAAAAGATAGGCGTTCGCTATGATATATAATAAATCAGAGGGTAATAATGGAATTGTTAAAGCAAAGGTTCGAGAAACACCCTGGAGCAAATAAGCTTGAAGTTCACGGTCGCTTAATTGTGAAAAATCAGGTTTTAAAGCTGAAACCTCACGATAGCGAAGATCAGAATTTAATGCGGTATCAGTCAATTTTGGATAATCCTTGTTGAATTAAGGTAGGACAAAGACGCCAAAAGCTTAAAACTTATATTGAATCGCTCTGCACAGAGCTGCTATATACCTCGAATAGTATTTTCAATAACATTTCGCTGATAATTTATGTCAAGTCATTATCTTTCAATATATTTATGGAATTCCAACATTGACCGTGGAGGTATTAGTCACTTACATTGAATATTGAATTTTTATAAAGTATTATACTAAGCGAATATGGATGTTGTATTAGCACAGCCGCGTGGATTCTGCGCAGGTGTCTACCGAGCGATTGAAATCGTTGAAAGAGCTCTCGAAATTTATGGGCCTCCGGTATACGTCTTGCATGAGATTGTTCATAATCAACGTGTAGTTGAAGATCTGAAATCACGGGGGGCGATATTTACCGAGGATTTGAACGATGTTCCCCACGGTTCAAACCTGATATTCAGCGCGCATGGAGTCGCGACCGAAAAATCAAAACAAGCGCGTGAGCGTAATCTCAATATTATTGATGCCACTTGCCCATTGGTGACAAAGGTTCATCGGCAGGTCGAGCAACACGCCAAGCGCGCGCGGGAAGTGATTCTCATCGGACATGAAAGACATGTTGAAGTAAATGGAACGATGGGGCATTATGACAAGAAATGGGGAGGAAACATATACCTTGTAGAATCGGTTGATGATGTGGCAAAACTCCAGGTTAAAAATCCTTCAGAATTAGCTTATGAAACACAGACTACGCTTTCAATAGATGATACGAGACAGATAATTAATGCATTGAGAAAGCGATTTCCCGCTATCGGCGGTCCGCGTAAAGATGATATCTGTTACGCAACTCAGAATCGGCAGACGGCAGTAAAACAAATGATGGACGATATCGATTTACTTATAGTCGTCGGCGCGCGAAACAGTTCCAATTCCACTCGTTTGCGAGAAGTCGGTGAGAAAAATGGACTCGAAGCCTATCTAGTACAAGATGCTGAGGATCTGGATAAATCATGGTTTAATAAAAGCCCTCGTGTGGGTTTAACTGCGGGTGCCTCGGCGCCGGAAGTGCTTGTTCAGGAAGTTCTCGATAAACTACAGCAATTTGGTGTTTCTAATATAATTGACATGGAAAGCGAACCCGAGGGAGTCACTTTTCCCTTGCCTTTGTCTCTTAGAAAAAATGGCTTAGTAAAAAATGACAGCTAAGTTCATGGCAAAATAAAGTAAAAAAATGGGTGTACCACTGCGTCAACAATATAGCGTAGCACGTTATATTATAAGTAAGAAACTCCGTCGTGAGAAACGGTATCCGCTGGTTCTAATGCTCGAACCGCTCTTTCGTTGCAATCTTGCATGTGCCGGGTGCGGTAAAATCGATTATCCCGACGAAATTCTCAACCGTCGCATGTCGGTTAAAGAATGTATGGAAGCGATCGACGAATGCGGAGCCCCCATCATCTCAATTGCCGGAGGAGAACCTCTCGTACATAAAGAATTACCCGATATTGTGAGTGGTTTTATTAAGAAGAAGAAATTTGTTTATTTATGTACCAATGCGGTGCTACTTAAAAAGCGCATAGAGGATTACACACCCTCGCCTTATTTGACTTTTTCTATCCATCTCGATGGTAACCGAGCACGGCATGACACCTCCGTTTGCAAGACGGGCGTCTTTGACCAGGCGGTAGACGCGATAAAACTGGCGGTTGGTAAAGGTTTTCGTGTCAATATTAACTGTACCCTATTTCAGGGGGAAACGGGAGCTGAAGTAGCTGAGTTCCTCGATTATGTTATGACCCTGGGTATCGAAGGCGTGACGATGTCACCCGGATTCAGTTATGATCACGCACCGCAACAGGAAGTTTTCATGCAGCGCAATGCGAGTAAGCAACTTTTTAGAGATATATTTAAAAATGGTGTGGGTAGGAAATGGCGACTTAATCATTCCACACTGTTTCTTGAATTTCTCGCAGGTAATGAAACCTATCATTGTACTCCATGGGGAAATCCAACGCGCAATGTTTTTGGGTGGCAACGCCCCTGTTACTTATTGGTAGATGAGGGTTACGCTCCTGATTTCAAGTCGTTAATGGAAGATACCAATTGGGATAAATACGGTACCGGGAAAAACCCCAGCTGTGCTAATTGTATGGCCCATTGTGGTTATGAGCCCACTGCTGTTAACGACACCTTTGCCCATCCAATTAAAGCATTAAGAAAATTTATTCAGGGTCCAAGGACAGAGGGCCCGATGGCCCCGGAACTTCCGATCCAATATGGGGTGGAGTCTAATTAGTCGTTCCAGGCCATATTACAATAGCCATAAAGTAAAGGGGACAAAAGTTTTCCCAGGGAAAACAAGGTGAGGGTGACACTGCATAGGAATGCTAACGGTCCCTTGTATAAATAAGTATAGTATCTCATTCTCATCTCAGGTAGTTTAGGATTTTATCTACAAATCCTTGTCTAACCTTAAGGGATCGTTCAATGATCAATCCTATTTTTCAAGATGGAGACTTTTACAATTATTCTCGCGGGAAGTGCCCTGCTTATTTGGTTCGTTATTTTATTATTACCTTGGCAACCATGGAAAACAGGCGAGATATTTAATGCACATAAATCAGAAATTGATCCGGAACTGGGGGACGTTACTGTACTTATCCCCGCTCGCAATGAAGCAGCTGTAATTAAACGTACGCTCCAATCTGTCATCAATCAAGGGAGCGGGATAAATATTATACTCGTTGATGATGAATCAACGGATGGGACAGCTGACATCGCTCGAAATGAAGACAGAGAAAGCATGCTAATCATTAGCGGTCAGCCACTACCTGAAGGGTGGGTGGGTAAACTCTGGGCCATGGAACAAGGGCGTAAAGAAATAAATACGGATTATACGGTATTGCTGGATGCCGACATTGAATTGGGCCCGGGAGTTGTTAATAAAATGCGGGAGACCTTGATTAATAAGGACATACATTTCATGTCCTTGATGGTAACACCATCGATGTTAAGCTATTGGGAGAAACTATTAATGCCCGCCTTTGTCTATTTCTTCAAACTTCTCTATCCCTTTCGGTTGGCGAATACCCCTAAATCTAAGGTGGCCGCCGCCGCAGGTGGGTGTATACTTATGCATACTGAAATATTCGAAAAGATTGATGGTTTTAAATCGATTAAAGGAGAATTGATCGACGATTGCTCCCTTGCTTCTCGAGTAAAATCATCAGGTTATAGAACATGGATAGGATTAACTCAATCGGTTCGTAGTGTTCGACCATACCGGAACTTACAGGATATTTGGGATATGGTAGCACGTACTGCTTTTACCCAATTGCGCTATTCGGTCGTTTTATTACTCCTGACATCCGCAATCATGGTTTTAGTCTATTTCGTTCCCATCGTTATCCTCGTTACTTCTTCAGGGCTTGCCCGGTATCTCGCTGTCGGTGCTTTGCTGGGCATGCTTTTAACATATTTACCAACCCTTAATTTTTATCATAGATCAAAGATCTGGGCATTTTCATTGCCCTTAATTGGACTCTTATACTTGGCGATGACTTGGCACTCAGCTTTACGCTATTGGAAGGGGGTACGATCTCAATGGAAAAGTAGAGTCTATAAATCCACCGTTATTAAATGAAATGAATTATTCCATTTATGGTTTAATTATAAAATATTCATTACAAAATTGTCATGTGTAATTATATGATCGAATATTTGCTTTAATTAATACTCCTATAGATAGTATTGTTTTTAATAAAGAAACTAGAAGGTGCGAAAAATTTTAAAATATTTAAAAGACAGGTCATATTGTGACCATAATCTTTCGACTCTCTGGCCTGTTTTTTTACTGCTAATCTGTCTCTTTACAAGTTTACTATTCCATACTTTCCTTCACGCGCAGTCGAATACAGAACCTGGCGCTGTTGTTGGCGAACTGCAGTCGACTTTGATAGAAGTAATGAAAAAAGGTCCTGAAATTCTATATTCGGGGCGATATGAACGGCTCGAGCCAATCATTAACAACACCCATCAGATCCCCTATATCGCTCGTCTTACGGTCGGTAAATATTGGGGAGAAATGAGCGACGATGATAAGGATTTATTTCAAAGTACTTTCGGTAAAATGGTGGTCTCGAACTATGCTTCCAGATTTAATAATCATAAAGGTGAATATTTCAAGTTTGTGTCAGAAGAATCCATGAAACGTGGGATGATTGTATTGATATTTGATCTGTATTGGGCCAACGGTATAGATTCTACTCGATTCAACTACATCTTGCGCCAATTCGATGGCAAATGGAAGATCGTGAACATTATTGTTAAAGGAGTTAGCGATCTGGCACTGAAGCGGGCGGAGTTTACCAGTGTTATTGAAAACGAAGGGTTGGAAAAACTCTTAGAGAGAATAACCAATAATACGGATGAAATTCGGCTTAAACATGAAGAACAAGGAACATAATTTCAGTATCAACATCATCAATGTTGCTGTTGAATTGGCACTGAAAATTTTTTTATCCCATGCAGAAGGAAGGTAATCATGTTTATGCTGAGGATTTCCGGCTTCGTTTTCGAACGTGCCTTCATTCCTTGTTTCTATTCTATTCTCTTGTTCTATTTAGCGGTTGCGCGACAACCGCGCAGACGAATGGTAATCGTGATCCCCTGGAGAAGATCAATCGTCCCATACATAATTTAAATCATGCTCTTGATACAGCCTTTTTAAGCCCTGTGGTCGAAGTCTACGTAAAAGTTTTGCCCAAACCAATTAGATCAGGAGTTTCAAATGTTTTCAGTAATTTAGGTGAACCTAATGTGATCATTAATGATATACTCCAGGGTAAGTTGAATATAGCAATGAGTGACACGATGCGGTTTATTGTTAACTCAACAATTGGTCTTGGTGGCATACTCGATCCGGGAACCCAGATGGGACTCGTAAAACATCATGAAGACTATGGCCAGACCTTTGCCGTATGGGGTTTTGGGGAGGGCCCCTATCTCGTTTTACCCTTGACTGGGCCGACTACTTTACGGGACTTACCTGGCAGTTTTCTAAGCTCATTTACAAACCCAATTGTTTATATTAATGATGACGCGATTAGATTTACAATCGGCTCGCTCGGAATGCTTAACACGAGGGCAAATAACATAGATAATGTAAAGAACGTCGATGAATCTGCAATCGATCGTTATATATTCGTGCGCGAAGCTTTCCGTAATAACAGGACTTTTAATATTTATGATGGAAACCCACCGCTTGAATCCATGCTTGAAGACGATCTATATTTCGATGACGATGAGTTAATTGAGGGAGAAGAATATGAGATGGAGGGGAACGCTGAAAAAGAGAATACGAGCGAGACCCAGACGCATGAAAATGAGGAGTAGTGGCGATCGATCTCAAATGTTATTTTATAGAATCGGTCCCTATACCTCGGCGTTAGACTTACGCTTGGAATTATCGGTATAATGCTATTTATTAAAAAGAAATAGCCTATTTGAAGCGATTTATCAGTCTTAATGTGCGTTTAAATCAAAACCTCTTCTCAACCTCAAAGCTTAATAAGAATCAATCTGCAGAAGCATATATTAATTGTTTTATCTTTGAGCGTATTAGCGGGGTGTAGTGTAAACAATACACCACCGAAAGAGGTTATTCACTGGGAAAAACTTACCGAACTACCTGCCCCAGCTGGCTTATCGGGAACTTACGCCGGTGTGAGCGATGGCGCACTAATTGTCGCAGGTGGAGTGGGCTTTTCTGAAAATTCGCTTAGAGTTAAAGGCGGTCAAACTTGGCACGATGCAATTTATGTGCTCACGAATTCAAGTAAAGAAAATGAAGATTGGATAAGCGGATTCAAGTTGCCCCGATCTCTTGCCTACGGCGGATCGGTTACTAGCGATGACAGCTTGATACTCATAGGAGGGCGCGATGCGGAGAGAAGTTATAAAGATGTTATTCGTCTTCGATGGAATTCAACTACGCAAAAAATTGAACAGGAATCGTTACCCCCTTTACCTGCGCCTGTGGCCTATACTGCGGCGGACATTATTGGCGATACTCTCTACATTGTTGGTGGTCAGGATTTGACGAATCCGTTAGCGTTGTTGAAAATTTTTTGGGCTTTGAACTTAAAAGATCTTGAGGCCGGGTGGATGGAACTGGAGCCGTGGCCGGGTTCAGCTCGAAAAAATGCAGTCGCTGTAAGGCAAAACATTAGTCGAGATCATTACTTTTATCTCATCGGAGGCGAGGAGCTGAAGTCAGGAGACAAGGGCGAAGTTGAAATGAATGCGGTGACAGACGGCTACCGCTATTTCCCCTTCAACAAACAATGGGTCCCGATAAGCGATGCGCCACACTCGGTATCTGCTGCACCCCACATTGCATTTGGCCAATCTCACCTCATCGTCTTCGGCGGAGCAAGTGAAAATAAATTAGATTCAGCCTTCTCTAAAGACCTGTTAGTCTATCACACCATTACTGACACCTGGATTAAAGAAGGAGAAATGCCACAGGGTGTAGTAATGACAAATGCTGTTGCATGGAATGGTGGTGTAGTCATTCCTAACGGTGAGATAAGTCCTGGAAAAAGCACGGCTGCGATTCAGTTTATGATCCATGAAGCAGGGGCCAATGCGGACTTCGGTTTTGTAAATTACGCTTTTTTAGGTCTCTACATGATAGTACTTGTTTACATGGGCTTCTATTTCGTTAAGCGGGAAAAGAAAACAGAAGACTACTTTCTAGCAGGGCATCGTATACCCTGGTGGGCCGCGGGATTTAGCATTGTGGCTACGATATTCAGTGGGGATACTTTTTTCTCACAACCGGCGCTAGTTTACTCCGTGGACTGGTTTATGTATCCGCAAAAGCTCTGTTATGTCTTCATCCCTATATTTGTTATTTATTTCTACCTCCCGTTTTTTCGCCGATTAAATTTAACGACCGCTTATGAGTACCTCGAATACCGGTTTAATTATTTCGTGCGCTTATACGGTAGCGCGCAGTTTATCCTCTATCAATTAGTGCGATCCAGCATGGTGCTGTATTTACCATCGATCGCGCTTTCCACGATAACCGGTTTAAATATATATGTATGCATTCTCTCTATGGGAGTGTTGTGTACCTTTTACACCGTGTTGGGGGGTGTTGAAGCCGTGATATGGACTGATGTCATTCAAGCTATCGTCCTCATTCTGGGCGCGATCATTACCCTGATCATCATCCCCTTTTACATCGATGGCGGAATAAGCGGTTTTATCAAGACCTGTATCGCCGACGATAAACTTAGGATGCTTTATCTTGATGGTGACATTTCAGACACAAGAAATACTTGGGTAATGTTAATCGGTTCTACTTTCGGAGCGCTTGTCGCTTATTCTTCCGACCAGGCAATAGTCCAACGTTACTTTACGACGCCTGATGAAAAAACTGCGGCTAAAAGTTTATGGATGAATGCGATCGTGATGATTCCTATAACCTTTATTTTATATGCCGTGGGTTCGGCTCTTTATGTCTACTATAAAAGCAACCCCGCCGCTCTCGACCTTGGCATGCAAAATGATGCTATTTATCCGTTGTTCATCACCCAGAAAATTCCCATTGGATTGGCGGGATTAGTTATAGCCGCAATCTTTGCCGTCTCGATGTCCACGCTCGACAGTGGTATGAACTCGATTGCCACCGCGGTTGTAACAGATTTTTACCAACGTTTATTCCCCTCCAGTTCGGAAATCAGATCCTTGAAACTGGCTCGTTTAGTTACCTTAGCGGTTGGAGCTTTTGCCACCGTTGTCGCGATAATGTTTGCCACCATGGACATTAAATCGGTAACCCTGTTCTTCGTTTCCCTCCTTGGCCTAATCGGAAGTGGTCTCGGAGGTCTTTTTGCTTTAGGCATCTTTACGCGACGGTCTAATGGGCCCGGTGCGATCGTGGGTGCGCTTGGCAGCGCGATTGTTCTTTTTTTAATCAAGACAAAGACCGAAGTAAATATTTTCCTCTATTCGGCGATTGGATTCATGCTCTGTTTTTGCCTGGGATATATTGCCAGTTTATTAATCCCGGTGAAAAGTAAATCCCTCGATCGACTTACTATCTTTTCTCTCAAGCGAAAATAGGTTGAAGTATTATTTCGTCGAAGCTTAGTCTTATTCTAAGTTGAGTTCACCGGCAAAGTGACAACCTACCTTGTGATTAGATTCGATCTCACGTAAAGGGGGATTTTCAAGTCGGCAGATAGCCTGGGCGTAAGGACAACGAGGGTGAAATTTACAACCGTTGGGGGCGTTAGCGGGATTGGGGACATCACCTTCGACGGGCTGACGAGGAGGTTGATGATCAGGATCAACGGATGGAACCGCCGATAAGAGGGTCGCGGTATAGGGGTGCAGCGGCCGTTGATAAAGGCGATCAGCCGTGGCAATTTCAACTATTTCACCCAGATACATAACGGCGATGCGGTCACTGATGTGTTCGACAACGCTCAGGTCATGGGCTACGAATAGGTAGGTAAGATTGAACTCATCCTGTAGATCGTCCATTAAATTAATTACCTGTGCCTGGATCGAGACATCCAGTGCGGAGACGGGTTCGTCAGCGATGATGAGGCTGGGAGTGAGAGCCAGGGCTCGAGCTATGCCTATGCGTTGGCGCTGACCGCCGCTGAACGCGTGGGGATAACGACGTTGATGCTCAGCGTTCAGTCCAACATGCAATAAAAGCTGTTCTACTCTGTCTTCAAGTTCCGGCCCCGAAGCTACTTTGTTTATAATCAGGGGTTCTGCTACGATGTCGAATACCGTCATGAGAGGATTAAGCGATGAAAAAGGATCCTGAAAGATATATTGGAGATGCCGCCGAAAATTTCGCATCGACTCTTTGTCAAGTTCTCGCAGATCGACAATCTCTTCATCGTGATGAAAAATTATTTTTCCCTCTGTAGGTTCTATCAGCCGGATGAGAGAGCGCCCCAGCGTTGTTTTACCACATCCACTTTCTCCCACTAGTCCGAGAGTTTCTCCTTTTCCTAGAGTCAAGCTGACACCATCCACGGCTTTTACCTGACCGACTATGCTTCGCCAAATACCCTTTTTGATGGGGAAATAAGTTTTAAGATCTGTTACCTCAAGTAAAAGATTATCACTTTTTACGGTTTCACTATCAGGCTTATTATCCATCACTATTCTCTAACCAACAGCTTACTAAATGGCCCGGTTTAATTTCCTCTAAAGATGGAGGTTGGTGACATTTCTCCATTGCGTGAGGGCAACGGGGTGCGAAAGAACAGCCAAGAATAGATTCATAAGGATCGGGTATCGTCCCTTCGATTGGGATCAGCCGTTCCTTTCGTCCTAATTGTGGTATCGATTTTAAGAGCCCTTGAGTGTAGGGATGTTTGGGATTTTTTAAAATGGTCCTGACATCACCATATTCAACAATTTTTCCAAGGTACATCACCGCGACATAATCTGCCATTCTCGCGACGACGCCAAGATCATGAGTAATGAGCATGATCGACATCTCGCCTTCCTCTTTCAATTGCTGCATTAAATCTAATATTTGAGCCTGGACCGTAACGTCGAGTGCAGTCGTAGGTTCGTCCGCAATTAGGAGTCTGGGATTACACGAAAGGGCCATCGCGATCATTGCGCGTTGCCGCATCCCCCCGCTTAATTCGTGGGGGTAGGAATCCACTATACTTTCCGGATCGGGTAGGCGCACTTTCCGAAGAACTTCGATCGTCCTGACGCGCGCTTCATTTTTATCTACATGCTGGTGGAGAATAATGGCTTCACCTATTTGATTACCAACGGTGTGAACAGGACTCAGTGAGGTCATCGGCTCCTGAAAAATCATCGCGATGTCATTCCCTCGAATGTCCCGTATTGCATCTCCTTTGGGATCGAGTTGGATAAGGTCAATCGGTGTCGATTGATTGCCGTTCTGATAAAGAAGAATTTCCCCATTCTCAATTTTACCCGGTGGGCTTGATATGAGCTGTATGATGGAAAACGCGGTTATACTTTTCCCACAACCACTTTCCCCGACTAGGCCGAGTGTCTGCCGGCTTCCAATCGTGAGCGAGACGCCATCGACCGCCTTAACAATTCCGTCATCGGTATAGAAGTAAGTCTTCAGGTTTTGAATCCTGAGTAGCGGTGAAGAACTATTATCTGTTGGCGCCATGGATAAATTATCGGGTTTCAAATATACACAATCTTAACTGTCGCTGAAAGGGGCGGTAGCGTCGCGGAGCCCATCGCCGAGAAAGTTGAAAGCAAGCACGGCGATAATGATGCACGCTCCCGGGGCAAGAAGCCACGGATAAAGACTGAGGGAGTGAAGATTCATCGCTTCCGAGAGGAGCAAACCCCAGCTCGTCATCGGGGCCTTAATTCCCAGGCCAAGAAAACTCAATGTGCTCTCAGCGAGAATGAAACCGGGAATGGCCAGGGTAGAAATGACAATAATGTGGCTGAACATCGAAGGTAAAAGGTGATTAAAAATAATGCGTCGGTCTTTAGCTCCGGACACACGCGCAGCGAGAATAAAATCAGAATCACGGATAGAGAGTGATTTGCCGCGTATCTCCCGGGCTAAACTCCCCCAGCCAATAAAGGAAAGGACAGTAACAATTCCCATGAATGTTAGATAGGAGGGCCACTCAGGTGGTAATATTGCGCTGAGCGCCATGAGAATGGGAATTTGTGGAAAGGTGTATATGAGCTCAATGATACGCTGAATAATATTGTCAATTCTTCCTCCATAATAGCCAGAGATCACACCTAAACTGGACCCAATGGCGATACTGATAAAAACAGCGAGTAAGCCCACGGTAAAGGATACTCTTCCCCCGACCAGTAGTCTTGAAAAGAGGTCACGACCAAATCGGTCTGTTCCCATGAGGAAGAATGGATTTCCAAAACCGGTTCCGAATAGGTGAAGATCGGATTTAAACAATCCATAAAAAGAATAGGTGTCCCCACGCACAAAAAAATGAAGGGGATATTTTTTGGTCGCATCTTCGGTGTATTTTTTTATGCCCGTCTGGCTCTCTAAACTACTTTTTATCCCATAGACAAAGGGGCGGATCTGAAAACCATCCGGAGAAAAGAAATGAATGCCCTGTGGCGGTAAGTAGGTGTAATTAAAATAGCGTGTACTGATATTATGCGGACTTAAGAATTCGGCGAAGAGAAAGCAGAGGCATAGAAATATTACGACATACCCACCTGCAATTCCGATCTTATGCTTTTTGAATCGTCTCCAAATCAGTTTGCGATGAGAATAGGTGACCGTTGTCTCCGTTTTACCTACTACTGTAGAATCGAGAGAGGGTTGCGGCTGCGAATGATTTTTGTCTGACACTTTAATCATAGCGAATCCTTGGGTCAAGCCATGCCAGCGCAATGTCTGCCATAAGATTGCCGATAAGAAGAAAAGTGGCCGAGAGAAGAAGGAAGGCACCGGCGAGGTGCATATCCTGGGATATTAATGCGGTGAGAAATAGGGGGCCCGCGGTGGGCAGCCCAAGGACAATTCCAGTAACCACAGTCCCTGATAAAAGATTAGGCATTTCAATTCCCACTCGACTGATCAGCGGGTTGATGGCAATACGCACCGCGTATTTATAAATCACCACGCGTTCTTTTAAACCTTTTGCCCGCCCGGTTTGTATATGTTGCTGATTAAGCGTGTCCATTAAATTTCCTCTCATGATGCGCATAACGGTTGCGGTTCCCGCGGCTCCGATGACGATGATGGGTACCCAGATGTGTGCAAGCAGGTCACCGAACTTTTCAATCGACCAGGGCGCGCCAATAAACTCCGGTGAAAGCAATCCGCCCACTGACTCGGTGTCGAAGACGACGATTTGCATAAACATAATGATGAGCGCGAAAAGAAAACTGGGCGTTGCGAGACCAATGAAACCCAAAAGAGTAAAACTGTAATCGCCGAAAGTGTAGGGTCGGGTGGCGGAATAAATTCCTATTGGGATGGCGATCAACCAGGTGAAGAAAAGCGTCGTGAGAGTAAGGATCAGGGTAAGCCCCAGTCGATCCTTCAGCAGTATAATAACGTCCAATTCATAGGTGAATGATTCGCCGAAATCTAAGTAAAAAATAATATTTCCTATCCATCTTAAATATTGAACGTATACCGGATCATTCAAACCATAGCGTTCGCGTAGTGCTTCCATCTGTTCTACTGCTCCACCCGATCCCATTTCACCCTGCTCCGCCCATTGGGCTAGCTTTGAAGTTAGCATATCTCCAGGGGGAGCCTGAATAATGAAAAAACTGAACATTGAAATTAGAATCAACGTCGGAATCATATTAAGTATACGGCGCAGAATATAATTTATCATCGTCAGTGCTTATTCGGTTGCGAATGTACATTGAGACATGCCGTTCTTATAAGATCAACCCGGGTTTTTAAAAATTTGTACCCAATAAGAACTGATAAGACAATTAATTGCATCGGGAATTTGACTTTTGTATCAATAGCGGAACCCTCATTGTTTAATATATATCTGTTCGTTGTAGAGCGAGCGGCCCCATCCTCGATAGACATAGGCGTGTGTGCTTGTCCAGGGGACATTACCGAGGCGTGTGTGTGCGCCCCACACAAAGTACGTAGAGCCAGCAACGATAACGGGAATGTTATCGGTATGAAGGTCGCGAAGGCGGATCATATACTCGCTGACGGCGGCCGGATCGACAGTGGTGAGTACGCGTTCGACATTACGGGTTGCTTCATGTAACCAATCAGGGCCCTCTTTATGCGCATTACGATGCCAATAGGGAGTCATTGGGCTCGAAATTGCCCACATAAACATTTGGCCGAGAGGATCGGTATGGCCAGATTGTCCCCAGTGATGGATATCAAATTCGCCGCTCAACCAGCGAGCTGAGATGAGTTCTCTGAGCATTGGATTAAGGTTGGCCTTAATGCCAATTTTTCCCCAATGTTCAGAAACAAGTTCGCAGACATCGACACCTATTTTTTGTGTAGAAGTTACATTAATATTCATCTCAAACCGGGTTCCATCTTTGAATTCGCGAATCCCGTCACCATCCGAATCACGATACCCTGCCTCTTCCAGTAAGGAGCGAGATTTAGCAGGATCGTATTCGGAATATTTCATGTGGGCTTCCTTTGAATAATAAGGATTGGGTGGGCCGAAAGAATATCCAGACGGGTCGAATATACCGAAATATATAATTTCTTTAATTTCTTCCCGGTTGATAGCGTGCGATAAGGCCATCCGCACGTTCTTATTCCGGAAAGCCTCTCGAAGCATGGGATTATGCGCATCCCAGTTGAGGTAGAAAGCGGGGCCACCAATAGGGCCAGATACGCGAAGATTAAACCTCCCTTTTTGTTCTTCCGATTTAAGCGTGGGATACATGTCCATCTGAAAATATCTTCCGAAAAGATCGAGTTCACTATTGATAAAGTTCAGAAGCAGAACTTTAGGATCCTGAATGATTTCAAAAGTGTACCGGTCAGCGTAGGGCAGCTGGTTTCCCTCACTGTCAATCTTCCAGTAATAAGGGTTTCGTTCATAAACGATGCGCTGACCGCGCACCCATTCCACCGGTACCCACGCCGAGAGCCGGGGTAGACCCGGCCGCATGACCAGCTGAGCGCTCGTCGTGAGATCGCGAAAGTCCTTGTAATTGGCTTCGGGGTTGTATTTCGGGTGATGTCTGGCGAGAATGTGTTTGGGGTAGGCAATGTCTTCGTGACTGAGCGCCCTGCGGACTCGTCCGAGTGGTTTGGGAGAGGAAATTTTCAGGGTGAGATCATCAATCTTTTCTAATTTTATCGGTTCGCCATCCACTTGCCAATAGGGTGGCGGTATTGGTGGCGTGCTTCGCGCGCTGTCATTAAAGGCCATGTCGTAATACCAGAAGAGAATATCGTCGACCGTGAAAGGGACACCGTCCGACCACTTAGCCCCTTTTCGTATATTCACAATGGCCGTTTTTCCATCGTCTGATAATTCGAAGTGATCTGCGAGATTGAGTTGGATACTTTTTGGAGGGTAGGGACGTTCATAGCCCATCAGGTTATCATTGAAGGCCTTGACTGGGCCTTGTGTTTGGGCGATGTCACTGGTAAGAGCACGGCGAATGGTGCCCCCGTATTGACCAATTTCTTCCAGGGGTACGACGACCAGCGGATTGTCCGGCAATCGTTCACTGACCGGTGGCAGTTCACCGGCTTTAACTTTCGCGGCCAACATCGGCGCCTCTTTAAAGCTGCGGTTGGCGATTATCGCGGGGTCAATTTTTAATGGAGCACTGGTTATTATTTCGCGATGAGTAATCTTCTCTTCCTTCTCGGTTTCGGTAAGGGGTTCAAGATCGGGGTCAGACGCTAAACAACCGAACAGCATTAGGGCGAGAACCAGAGACAGGATCGCAGGTAAAATTCGTCGATACATAGTATCCATTCTCGTCCGAAATAGTGTTTATTGTCTGATGTAAATCTGCTCGTTATAAAGTGAGCGACCCCACCCCCGGTAGATATAGGCGTAGGTACTTGTCCAGGGGACATTGCCAAGGCGTATGTGCGCCCCCCACACAAAGTAAGTCGAGCCAGTAACGATAACCGGAATGTTATCCGTATGAAGGTCTCGAATTCGGATCATATACTCGCGGACTTTGGCCGGATCGACGGTGGTGAGGACTAATTCGATATAACGGGTTGCTTCGTGTAACCATTCCGGCCCCTCTTTATGTGCATTACGATGCCAATAGGGCGCCGTTGGTCAGGTAATCGCCCAATTAAATAATTGGTCGAGAGGATCGGTATGGCCTCCTTGTCCCCAGTGATGGATATCAAATT
This sequence comes from Opitutales bacterium, assembly GCA_965219535.1. GTDB lineage: Bacteria > Verrucomicrobiota > Verrucomicrobiia > Opitutales > PNEW01 > PNEW01. The sequence goes on from CBDCNV010000001.1 coordinate 379,603, forward strand.
CGCCGCTTAAATAACGAGGTGAGATTAATTCTCTCAGCATTGGATTGAGGTTGGCCTTAATTCCTATATTTTCCCAATGTTCAGAAACAAGCTCGCAGACATCGACACCAATTTTTTGGGTTGAAGTTACATTAATATTCATTTCAAACCGGGATCCATCTTTGAACTCGCGAAACCCGTCCCCATCCGTATCGCGATACCCTGACTTTTCCAGTAAAGCGCGTGATTTATCAGGATCGTATTCGGAATATTTCATGTGGGCTTCCTTTGAATAATAAGGATTGGGTGGACCGAAAGAGTAACCAGACGGGTCGAATATACCGAAATATATAATCTCTTTGATTTCTTCCCGGTTGATCGCATGCGATAAAGCGATGCGCACATTTATGTTTCGAAATGCTTCCCGCAGCGAGGGATTAGGTGCGTCCCAATTAAGGTAGAAAGCAGGGCCAGATATAGGACCAGATACACGAAGTTTAAAACGTCCTTTTTGTTCTTCCGATTTAAGCGTGGGATACATGTCCATCTGAAAATATCTTCCGAAAAGATCGAGTTCACTATTAATAAAATTCAGGAGCAGAACTTTAGGGTTCTGAATGATTTCAAAGGTGTACCTATCAGCGTAGGGTAGCTGGTTCCCCGCACTGTCAATCTTCCAGTAATAAGGATTTCGCTCATAAACGATGCGTTGACCGCGCACCCATTCCACCGGAACCCACGCCGAGAGCCGGGGCAAACCCGGCCGCATGACGAGTTGGGCGCTCGTCGTGAGATCGCGAAAATCTTTGTAATTGGCATCGGGATTATATTTCGGGTGGTGCTTGGCGAGGATGTGTTTGGGGTAGGCAATGTCTTCGTGGCTGAGGGCCTGGCGAACCCTCCCTAACGGTTTTGGTGAGGAAATCTTTAGCGTGTGATCATCGATCTTTTCTAATTTAATCGGTTTACCATCCACTTGCCAATAGGGTGGCGGAATCGGGGGAGTGCTACGCGCGCTGTCATTAAAGACCATGTCATAGTACCAAAAAAGAATATCGTCGATGGTGAAGGGGACACCGTCCGACCACTTTACACCTTTTCGTATATTTACAATGGCCGTTTTTCCATCGTCTGATAATTCGAAGTGATCTGCGAGATTGAGTTGAATACTTTTTGGAGGGTAGGGGCGTTCATAGCCCATCAAGTTATCATTGAAGGCCTTGACTGGGCCTTGTGTTTGGGCGATGTCACTGACAAGAGCACGGCGAATAGTTCCCCCGTATTGACCAATTTCTTCCAGGGGTACGACGACCAGGGGATTATCCGGCAATCGTTCACTGACCGGTGGCAGTTCACCGGCTTTAACTTTCGCGGCTGACATCGGCGCCTCTTTAAAGCTGCGCTCAGCGATTATCTCGGGGTCAATTTTTAATGGAGCACTGGTTATTATTTCGCGATGAGTAATCTTCTCTTCCTTCTCGGTTTCGGTAAGGGGTTCAAGATCGGGGTCAGACGCTAAACAACCGAACATCATTAGGGCGAGAACCAGAGACAGGATCGCATCTATAATTCGTCGCTGCATATGATCGTTTCTTGCGCCTATTATAGCTTATGGTTTAATGTAAATCTGCTCGTTAAAAAGTGAGCGATCCCATCCCCGGTAAACATAAGCATTGGTGCTTGTCCAGGGCACATTACCCAGGCGGGAGTTAGCTCCCCACACAAAATATTCTGAACCTACGACAATAACCGGAATGTTATCAGTATGCAGATCGCGAATGAGGTTCATATATCCACGGAGTTCGGCCGCATCGACGGTGGTGACAGCTAACTTGATATAACGCGTAACATCATCTAACCATTCCGGCCCCTCTTTTTGGGCATTCCGGTGCCAGAAGGGGACCGTTGGGCCCATTATTGCCCAGTCAAACATGCGGCCAAGGATGTCGGTGTGTCCTTCTTGTTCCCAGTGGTGAATGTCAAACTCGCCATTTAAACGGCGGGGCCAAATGATGTCCCTTAGAACAGGATTTAAATTAGCATTAATTCCGATTTTTTTCCAATGTTCCGTAACAAGCTCGCAGACATCGACCCCAATTTTTTGTGAAGATGTCACATCGATAGTAAACTCAAAGCGAGATCTATCTTTCAGCTCGCGAAATCCATCACTGTCCGTATCACCATACCCTTCCCTATCCAGTAGTTCACGTGCTAAATCCGGATTATATTCGGAATATTTCTTGTAGACTTCCTCGGAAAAATAAGGATCAGGGGGTCCAAATGAATAAACGGATGGTTCAAGGAGACCAAAATAAACAATTTCTTTAATTTCTTCCCGGTTGATTGCATGCGATAAGGCCATCCGCACGTTCTTATTCCGGAAAGCCTCTCGAAGCATGGGATTATGCGCATCCCAGTTGAGGTAGAAAGCGGGGCCACCAATAGGGCCAGATACGCGAAGATTAAACCTCCCTTTTTGTTCTTCCGATTTAAGCGTGGGATACATGTCCATCTGAAAATATCTTCCGAAAAGTTCATATTCACTATTGATGAATTTCAGAAGAATGACTTTGGGATCCTGAATGATATCAAATGTGTAGCGGTCTGCATAGGGCAACTGGTTTCCCTCACTATCAACTTTCCAGTAATAAGGGTTGCGTTCATAGACGATACGCTGGCCGCGCACCCACTCCACGGGAACCCATGCTGAAAGCCGGGGCAATTTCGGTTCCATGATAAGTTGTGAGTCGGTCGTAAGATCACGAAAGTCTTTGTAGTTGGCGTCCGGATTATATTTGGGGTGATGTTTGGCGAGGATGTGTTTGGGGTAAGCGATCTCTTCGTGGCTGAGGGCCTGGCGAACCCTTCCCAACGGTTTAGGAGAGAATATCTTGAGTGTATGGTCATTGATCTTTTCTAATTTTATTGGATTGCCATCGACTTGCCAGTGGGTTGGCGGGATGGGGCGCGTTTCTCGCCGCGCGCTATTGTTAAATTCCATATCGTAGTACCAGAAAAGAATGTCGTCGACGGTGAAAGGGACACCGTCCGACCACTTGACACCTTTTCGTATACTGACGATCGCTGTTTTTCCGTCGTCGGAGATTTCGAAATGATCAGCGAGATTAAGCTGGATGCTTTTAGGAGGGTAGGGACGTTCATAGCCCATCAGGTTATCATTGAAGGCCTTGACTGGGCCTTGTGTTTGGGCGATGTCACTGGTAAGAGCACGGCGAATGGTGCCCCCGTATTGACCAATTTCTTCCAGGGGTACGACGACCAGCGGATTGTCCGGCAATCGTTCACTGACCGGTGGCAGTTCACCGGCTTTAACTTTCGCGGCCAACATCGGCGCCTCTTTAAAGCTGCGGTTGGCGATTATCGCGGGGTCAATTTTTAATGGAGCACTGGTTATTATTTCGCGATGAGTAATCTTCTCTTCCTTCTCGGTTTCGGTAAGGGGTTCAAGATCGGGGTCAGACGCTAAACAACCGAACAGCATTAGGGCGAGAACCAGAGACAGGATCGCAGGTAAAATTCGTCGATACATAGTATCCATTCTCGTCCGAAATAGTGTTTATTGTCTGATGTAAATCTGCTCGTTATAAAGTGAGCGACCCCACCCCCGGTAAACATAAGCATTGGTGCTTGTCCAGGGCACATTACCGAGGCGGGAACTGGCACCCCAAACAAAATAAGCCGAGCCGACAACAATAACGGGAATGTTATCTGTATGCAGGTCGCGAATGTGATTCATATATCCGCGGAGCTTGGCTGCATCGACGGTGGTTATAGCTAAATTGATATAACGCGTAGCCTCGTGTAACCATTCCGGGCCCTCTTGTTGGGCATTTCGGTGCCAGAAGGGGAAAATCGAGCCCGTTATTCCATAGTCAAACATGCGGCCGAGAATGTCAGTGTGTCCTTCTTGAACCCAGGTGTGAACGTCAAATTCGCCGTTTAAACGGCGGGGAATATTGATGTCCCTTAGAGCAGGATTCAAATTAGCCTTAATTCCGATTGCTTTCCAATGTTCCGAAACCAGTTCGCAGACATCGACGGCAATCTTTTGCGATGAAGTCACATCAATATTAAGCTCAAAGCGAGATCCATCTTTCAGCTCGCGAAACCCATCACCGTCAGTATCACGATAACCCTCCCTGTCCAGTAGTTCGCGTGCCAATTCTGGATTATATTCAGAATATTTTTTATAAACTTTCTCGGAAAAATAAGGATCAAGGGGTCCGAATGAATAACCGGATGGTAGAAGGAGACCAAAATAAATAATTTCTTTAATTTCTTCACGGTTGATAGCGTGAGAAAGTCCCATTCGCACATTTTTATTCCGGAATGCCTCGCGAAGCATGGGATTGTGCGCATCCCAGTTGAGATAGTAGGCCTGGGCGCCTATAGGACCGGATACGCGAAGTTTAAATCTCCCTTTTATCTCTTCCGATTTAAGCGTGGGATACATGTCCATTTGAAAATACCTTCCAAAGAGGTCAAATTCTCTATTGATGAATTTCAGAAGTATGACTTTTGGATCTTGAATGATATCAAAAGTGTAGCGGTCTGCATAGGGCAGCTGGTTTCCCGCGCTATCAACTTTCCAGTAATAAGGATTACGTTCATATACGATGCGCTGGCCGCGAATCCACTCCACGGGAACCCAGGCCGAAAGCCGGGGTAAGTCGGGTTCCATGATAAGTTGTGAGTCGGTCGTGAGATCACGAAAGTCTTTGTAGTTGGCCTCCGGGTTATATTTGGGGTGATGTTTGGCGAGGATGTGTTTGGGGTAAGCAATCTCTTCGTGGCTGAGGGCTTGTCGCACCCTCCCTAACGGTTTTGGAGAGGATATCTTTAGCGTGTGATCATCGATCTTTTCAAATTTAATAGGTTTGCCATCGACTCGCCAGTGAGCGGGCGGTATGGGGCGTGTCGCACGACGCGCGTCATCGTTAAATTCCATGTCATAATACCAGAAGAGTATGTCGTCGACGGTGAAGGGGACACCGTCCGACCACTTGACCCCTTTTCGTATTCTCGCGATTGCGGTTTTTCCGTCAACGGAGAGATCAAAGCTTTCTGCCAAGTTAAGTTGAATACTTTTTGGAGGGTAGGGGCGTTCATAGCCCATAAGATTATCATTGAAGGCTTTCACTGGTCCTTGCGTCTGTATAACATCACCTGTGAGCGCGCGGCGAATGGTGCCGCCGTAAGTACCAATTTCTTCGAGCGGGACGACAACAAGCGGATTATCAGGAAGTCGTTCACTAACCGGAGGCAAATCACCAGCTTTAACTTTCGCGGCCAGCATCGGTGCCTCATGAAACGCGCGAGTGGCAAGGATCATCGGGTCGATGCTTGCGGGCGCGGTTGTTTTTACTTCGCGGTAAGAAGACTGCTCTTCCCTCTCGACTTCAACCAGGGGTTCGAGATCGGGGTCAGGCGCTAAACAGCCGGTTATAATTATGCTGAGTATTATGGATGATAAAAAGGTAAGCTTTTTATTATCCAACTTGATCACGTTAAAGTTCGGTACTATCGCGCTAACTTCTAAATTGGGTTTAAAGATTTTATTCGATTATGTAGAGTTCACGTCCTGTTGTGCTCAACGCTTCACAACCCTCTTTTGTAATGACGATGTCATCTTCGAGAGCGACACAACCCATATTATTTATCATCGTCGCCAATTCGATAGCTAAAGTCATGCCCGGTTCCATTGTTATCGGATTACCATCTTTCAGGAAAGGCAATTCATGAATGTCGCGCCCCACGCCATGCCCGACAATTGTTAAAAAGTTTTCAAGCCCTTCATTTTCAATGACAGTATTTCCGACTGTAAAAAGATGACCAGCAGTAACGCCCGGTCGCGCGGCTTCAACCACGGCTTCCAATGCCTTTCGCATCCCACGGTGCGTTTTCAGGAGCTCGGTTGATGGCTCACCTAATACACTGACCCGCGATATATCACTCTGATAATGTTTGTAGCTGGCACCCACATCCAACCTTAAGATTTCACCGCGCTTTACCGGTGTGCTATTAGGACAGATAACTTGCGCGCCACTGGGGCCTACATTAGTATGCAGCCACTCATGCCGCACTCCCTCTTCATAGTGGGTAGCACCGACGATACGTTCCATGTCCAGACCGGTTGTCCCCTCCTCAATTGTTTTAAATGCAGCTTCAATCGCTTTTTCTGTTGCCTTGGCGGCGATGCGCATGCGCCGAACTTCTTCTTCGGTTTTAACGATGCGCAATTCGTTTAGTAAGGGGTTCGCATCGACAAAAGTCGCTTCCGGTAAAAGGCTTTTTAATCGATGGTAGGGATCTACACCGAGGAAACGCATTTCAATACCGATCGTCCCGCGATCGAGGTTGCGGTCACGCAAGGCATCTATGGTAGCTTCAAGCGGATCACTATAAATTTTGTTATAGGGTCCAAAGGGTGAATTCGATTCCCGGTTCGCGGTGCCGGGCCCCCAAAAGCGTTTATCTTCAATCCAGACCTCGGTATAAAACATGTCACCTTCTTCACCCCCGGTTCTGCAGGTAATAAAAGGATCCATTTTTCGGTCACTTGGTAGACCGACGATTAACTGGTAGGGGACTCCATCATCGTCGGTCATATAGGAACCAAAACTTGAAACAATTTCATGTTTCCAGTGATCTGCGAGATAACCGCCATTGATTAAGCTGTGGGCGAGTATAATATCCACACCCTGAGACTTCATAAATTGTGATGCTTTTTCTTCGTCGAATAGTTTCATCCTACTATTTATTTATTCATTGAGTCGCATGGTGAATACCTTGTTTGGCCCTTTACTAATATCCTTATGACCAGACAAATATTTCGGGGTCATTGTCCGTGTAACCAAAAAAGGTAGCCAAGACAATCCGTGGACGATTGCCCGTAAAACGCGGCGCCTCATGAAGTCGGTGGGAGTTAAAAAAATAAATATCTCCTTCAGCTAGCGACACGCCGCAACTTTCGATCCGATTTTTTTCAGCGTATTCATAAAAAGATTTTGTTAGAATGCCTATACCCCCTGCGCTATAATGTTCCTGTTCCAGATTTTTATTCCATTCACTGCGATGTATGATGGAGTCAAAACCGGTTGGTTTATTTTCCGGTGCTTGCACCAGTAATATACCCCCCAATTGGGTATGAAACCGGTGAACAGCGTAATTCGTTCGGCCGTCACGAATACTTACCGAGTCGATATGCGGTGGATAGCCCCAGTAGGGCATGTGACAACGAAAAATTGCAGCCCCATAGTGACGTCCATCAGGCTCGTAGGCTGTCACTGCCTGCTTCCCCGGTGATAAACGGGTGATGGTTTCGTATAGTTGATGAATGGGATTTTGCATCCCTGCAAAGAGTGTTTCATAAAGTTGGGTAGTCTTTTCAGCATCAGCGAAAAAATGATTTTGATCATCACCAATATTGGAGAGACTGGTGCCGATATCAATGCGTTCAAAGTCACACTTCCCGGTGATGGGTTCGCCGGGCTTTGGCAGGCCGGGGACCAAATTCTGCTCATAGAAACGCGCGACGAGTTGTGAACACATTTCTGAGGGATAAGCATTGCGCAAAATAATCGCGGGTATTTCCCCGGCCGCTAACGCTCCCATGGGATTGTTATTCACCTTAAGCAATTCATCTACATCCCCTTCGAGGGGTTTCCAGCTGGAATCATTCATGGCTTTCAATTGTCGAATTCCAAGTGCCGGTTTGCAATAGCCAATTGGAAAGTAAGAACGATAGTTTCAGTCTGTATGGGGACAACAGCGCATCCCCGCAAAGGAATCACTTTTATTGAATACGGTAAAGTTCAGGACTGGAAGTGGTGATTGATTCACATCCATTTTCTGTTACCTGCACCATATCCTCGATGTTGATCGAACCGAGTCCCTCGATGCGTAGAGGGATTTCAACACATAGTGTCATCCCGGCTTCCAGGATTATATCACTTCCTTTAACTAAAAACGGCCATTCGTGCGCATCCCGACCAATGCCATGACCAACCATAAAGGAGAATAGCTGATAACCGTTACTTTTCATCACCTGCGATCCCAGTTCGTGCAGATCGCCCCCGCGTGCCCCTGCTTTAACGTCACCCCTTACGGCTTTATATGTTTCAAAAGTTGCGTTCATCGCTCTTAATAGCTCTGGATTGGGATCGCCCAACACGCCCACTCGAGACATGTCACATACATAACCGCCATAGCTGCCACCTGTATCGACACGCAGTGCTTCCCCTGGCAGGGCGGGCACATCGCGCGGTACAATATCTGAAGCACCCTTGGGTCCAAAGGCGACGTGTGCCCAAAGAAACTTTGCTCCTTTCTCAGCAAGGGAAACCTTTAAATTATGTTCGAACTCCAGTTCAGTCGTCCCATCCCGCACAGCGTCGTATGCGGTATTAATCGCTTGCTCTGTTGTCTTCCCCGCGATTTTCATTCGCCTGATCTCTTCAGCAGATTTAATAGACCGCAGACGAGAGAGGAGAGGGCCGGCATCAGTAAAGCGAACTTGGGGTAATTTGCTGCACAATCTTTTGTAGGAGGCTACTGGAAGGGAGGCCATCTCCACACCAATACTTGCTGAAGCGAGGTTTCGGTCTTTTATCGCTGATACCGCTGCTTCTACTGGATCAGCTGCTTGTCTATCAGCGCTTATACCCACACCGGGAATCGGCAATTTACGGCCATAGAAGTAACGCTCTTTAACCCAGGGTTCATTTTCCGAAAAAAATCCCCCTTCGCCTACCCAGGGAGTAAAAAACGGTGCCAGCTTTTCATCCAGAGGCAGTCCGACGAAGGACTGGTAAAACATGCTTCCATCATCCAGTAACCAGCTAGAATTATAGATACAGTGACAATAGTAGTCGAGCAAGTAGCTTACATTGGATATTGAATTTGACAGGACTAAATCCAGACCTGCTTCCTGCATCAATATTGATGCGCGCGCATAGTCAAAAAGCCGCATCTTATGAAGTATTATAAATCAAAACTCACAACAATCCTAGTAACCCCTGGCGATGTCCACAATATTTATGCACTCATCTCCGTTAAGGTAGCGCTGCAGGTTTTCAATTAATATATCCGCGTTGCGATCGTTATGCCGATCGGTATCTCCAGAGATATGAGGCGTAATCAAGGTATTCGGTAAGTCCCAGAGTTCACTGCTCGAGGAAAGGGGTTCTTCCGCAAAGCAGTCGAGTGCCGCACCCGCAATCCAATTTTCCCGCATAGCTTTTATCAGGGCCGTATCATTGATTACTTTTCCCCGCGTGACATTAATTAAAAAGGCGGTTGGTTTCATCTTCCTGAATTCCACCTCGCCGATAAGATCTTCTGTTTCGGATGTGAGGGGAACACTCAAGGCGATGAAATCGCTTGCGGCCAGCAGTGGGTCGAGTTCATTTTTTGGCAATACTTCGACCCCTTCTTCAATCTTCCGGCTGGTCGATGACCGTCGCGTAGCCATTATGGACATGCCAAAGCACTGGGCGAGGCGCGCAATTTCACGGCCGATACTGCCGTAACCGATAATTCCCAACGTCTTGTCTCTCAATTCTGAACGCCTGTGTTCCAGAAAGTGATCCTTGTTCCATAAATGTTCTTTATGGTCGCGCACCATACGGGGAAAGTCGCGGGATAAACTCACCATCTGACTGAGCACATACTCGGCAATGGGTTTAGATGATACGCCACTGGCATTCGTGAGAACAACATCGCTGTGCATTATAGGTTTATCACTGAAGCACTCGATTCCCGTGCCCCACCAATGCACCCACTTTAACTGGGGCCCCTTTTCTAAATCGAAATCGGGGAATTCTGTGACCAGCACTTCAACCCCGGTCAGGGTATTATTCAATTCATCCAAATTCTGAACCGCTTGTATAGACAAACCGGGAGACAGCGCTTGTATTCTTTCAACGTATGACTCCTGTCCACTTACCGCAAAGAGAACATTTATCTTTTCCATAATATTTACTTTTATTTACTTATTGTCCGTTGGGAAATGCGTCTTTTACCTCGGCCATCGCACCATCAATTCCTTCCAGTGCGCGTTCGATGTCCTCTTCAGTATGCGCTGACGAAAATCCGTGATGGGGAGAGACGTGAAAATATACTCCTCGATTGATACAGCCCGCGATAAACTTTAGAAGCATCTCATGGTTTTGGCCGGCTGCTTCACGGTAGTTTGTCACTTCATGTGTGACACCAAAATAAATACCGAAACGGGGGCCCGCATATTGTAATTTTACCGGCAGACCACTGCTATCAATTATCTTCTGGAACCCGGTGTAAAATACATTTCCGATACTATTTAAGTTATCGTAAAAATCGGGTTCAGCAAATATCTCCAAGGCTGCCTGTGCGGCAAGCACTGTTGTCAAATGCGATAGATAAGTACCGCTGTGTTCACTTTCCCCCTCTGGGCGAAAATGCATCATAACATCCCGCTTGCCGGCAATGGCACTAATCGGCATCCCGCCGCCGAATGCTTTGCCCAGAACACATAAGTCGGGTATTACATTGAGATAGCTCTGCGCTCCACCGGTAGACAGGCGAAAGGCAGTTAAAACTTCGTCGAAGAACAGCAAAGCATTATGATGATCGCAGAGGTCGCGGCAATGTTGAACAAACCCTGGCTTGGGTAGTATACAACCTGCATCATAGTTGATGGGTTCCATTATGAGGGTCGCGATATCCTGTCCCTGTTCAGTAAATACTTTTTCCAGTGCGTCAAAGTCATTGAAGGGAACAATGATCAATTTATCTGCCAGGGTTTTCGCCATCCCGGCTGACTGTGGATAGGGAAGGGGGTTCGCATTGGGCCCGGCTTCATTCAACGGCGGTGCGACACTGTAGTTGAGATCATCAGAATAACCGTGGAAATGGCCTTCGAATTTGATGATCTTTTCTCGCCCTGTAGCAGTACGCGCCAAACGTAAGGCGTGCATTATGGTTTCAGTACCGGATCCCGCGAAGCGCACCATCTCGGCACAGGGTACCATTTCAGTGATGCGCTTTGCTAACGCGGAATGATGCTCGGTTTCGTAGGCACAAATAATTCCAAGTTCTAACGCGCGTGTAACGGCAGCTTTTATTAATGGATGATTGTGACCAATCAGTGATGCGCCATGGGACATACACATGTCTATATACTCGCGGCCGTTTATGTCGTATACTTTTGCTCCATCACCGCGAGATATATAGAGCGGGTGTCCCAGCGCCCCATTCGCGCGGGCGGATGCCGACACGCCTCCGGGCAGGTATAGCTTCGCGAAGTCGTATAATTCATGACTGCGATCGGTAGGAGACTCTTGGATGGGTTTGGGCATTTCTACTGCATATATATGTCAACCTGTCATCGCTCGGCAATACGAAACTATAACTCGGCTTGGCAGAGCTTCTTCAATCTAAATTCTATGACGCGCTTGCTATCGAAACACCCACGAGGAGTATAAGTATTCCAATCAAGAAGAATGCAACGAGTGTACTCGCTTTTTTACTTTCTCTTCGCGGCCCGAAATAACTCACGAGGCAGCCGACGATAATATTCATCACCAAGCCGGTGGCGCCCACATATTGGGGGCTTAGGGGCGTTAGACCGGTGAAAATATGCCAGAAGGAAAACATGAGGCTGGCAGTAAACCCATAGATCACACCCATGAGTGCGCCTAAAGGTGTTGCAAAGGGGACAAAGAATACGAGGAAAAAGAGTCCAAAGTTTTGCGGCAACAGTAGATTGGCCAAACGCATCGTCATCTCAACAAAATTGCCCGGCATATACTTCATATACATGCTGGCAATGATCACTACGAATCCGGCTCCGAATGTAATCCCTTTTGCACAGAGCACATGTTTCATTTCAGACTCCGGTTTTAGTCCGAAACGATCGATGAAATCAGTCATCACCACCGCTGTGATGGAGTTTATTCCTGAGTCGAGGCTGGACATCCCGGCAGCCAGCATGGCGGCGACGACTAGACCGGCAATCCCCATAGGCAAGTGGTTGGCAATATAGTAGGGGAAAATTTTATCAGCGTCTCTTATTAAATCCATGTCTTGTGGCAGCAGCTGCGGGTTCGCGCTGAAATAACCCAACAAGGCAAACCCGAGTACAACTAAGACGAAGACAACGATAAAGGTGACGAGAGAATTCACACCATAGGAACGGCGAGCGTCACGAGCATCCCTCGTAGCCATGAAGCGTTGGATTGGCAATTGGTCGCCTCCAGCCATGCAAACTTTCCAGACGACTCCCGAGATGATGGCGCCTATAAGCGAGACGCGCATATGGGGATCAAAACTGAATAGAGGTTGTGTGTCCCAGGTTGACACCCAGGATGTGGGCCACCAGGAAAATCCACCGCTTTCAATAGTGATAATCAATACCGTTATGACCGCACCGCCAGTGAGCAGACAAAACTGCGCGAGGTCGGTATAGACAACCGCGAACAAGCCGCCTAACGAAGTGTAGGTAATGGCAATAATGCCAATTATTACGACCATAAGCGGAGTCCAACTGTCGTCGAGACCAACGATCACGGTCAATGCTACCGCGCAAAAATAAACGAGGAGTGACATCCAAACAATGCGAAGCAGGATAAACATCAATGCGCCTAACAAACGGATGCCAATACCGAGGCGAGCTTCAAGGAGTTCATAAGCGCTCGTGATGCGCTGTTTCATCAGAAAGGGGACCAGTAAATGACCGACGATGAAATAGGAAAGTGGGATAGAAAAGATCAAGCCGGTGAAAAGAATGGGGCCATGTTTAATGACTTCGCCCGGTTTGGAGAGATAGGATGCGGTACTGATAAGGGTAGCGAAAAGTGAGATCCCGATGAGGATCGGATTCATTTTACCAGTGCCAACGAAATACTCATTCGTGTTTTTCTGTTTCTTTGAGTAGTACCACCCTAGGCCGAGCACACCGACGACATAGCCCGCGATCATCACCCAATCGAGCCAGACCAAGCCGCTATCTGTATAAGACATTTTTGTTCAAAAAAAGAAATGAAATTAACAATTAATACAGGCATGGAAGAATTTAAACCAGAGCTAGGCAAACTAATACTATTTCGCACTATTATGAAGAATAGGTGAATCAGCTGTGTTTAGACAGCTTCTGAAGTTTGATTTGTCCTAGAGAGTATTGTATTTTAACTAAGTTGTTTCGATTGTAGACATTTCACTATAATACTTATGTTACATCCCCCTTGTCTGAGCTGGCGTTGGTGGGCGCCGTTGCTAATCATAATTATATTTGAAACCCGTGTTTGCGCCCAAACCGTTGTTTATCAAGACTGGCGTGGCGATGACACAATGGATGTAGGATCGGGTTGGAAGCATTCGTCATGGTTTGGCTATTTTTATGACGAATCCTTTCCCTGGATATATCACGAGACACAGGGTTGGCTCTACAGCGAGAGTGTAAGTTCAGAAAGTGTATGGTTGTGGGATCAAAATATTGGTTGGATTTGGACTAGTGATGAATCCTATCCCTATCTATTTATTTCCGAGACGTCGGCATGGGTAACAGACCTGGGTGATGTACGGCTAACGGAGAAGGAAGAAACGGCGAAAACTCTAGACACACTGGTAAGCGAAAACAGTGATTCAGCTAGAGCATTAATTGATGAAATAGTAAGACATAAAGACATCCGTTATATTGCCGTATTTATCGAGTTGATGCGTGCACAGGAAGTTTTCATCCAAGTGGCCATAGACCGCACATTAATAATTGATACATTGGAAGCGTTAAGTGGTGAGAATTTTGGCAGCAATTGGGCCGCCTGGGTAGAGTGGTATGGACTAACTGACCTCGCGCCACCTTCCGGATTTACGAGTTGGAAAGGTCGATTATTATCCAATATCGATCCTGAATTTGGTGATTTTCTCAGTGATGATTTTCCCTCGCGCATACGCTCCGAGGAGATTTTATGGGGGGGTGTGCTCGTTGATGGCATCCCTCCTCTTGATAATCCGAAAAGGTTGTTGGCTGAAGCAGCAACTTACCTGGAACCCACGGACCTCGTTTTTGGGATCTCTATTAACGGTGACGCCCGCGCTTATCCATTACGTATTATGGACTGGCACGAAATGGCCAATGAAGTCATTGGCGGCGTGCCCGTTTCTCTTGCTTACTGCACGCTCTGTGGAGCCGCTATCGCGTATGATGGCCGTGTAGCTGAAGGGATCACTTATAACTTTGGGACCTCCGGGTTTCTCTTTCGCAGCAATAAGCTGATGTACGATCGCCAAACACGAACACTCTGGAACCAGTTCACGGGGAAACCTGTACTGGGCACGCTTGCGGGAACGGATCTGCGGCTTAGTATTTTACCTCTTGTTCTCACCGACTGGGCCTCATGGCAGGAACAGCACCCGCATACAACGGTTCTCGATATCGACACGGGTTATAGTCGACCCTATGCCAATGGAAGAGCTTACGGATCATACTTTGGCTCGCCTGATACATTATTTCCAGTTGCGCAAAGAAGAGATCTGTTAGACACCAAGGATCAAATTTACGCCCTTGAAATTGAGGGGATTCCAAAGGCGTATCCCATCGAAACCCTTACCGAGGAACAAGTGGTCAACGATATCATCGGAGATACTCCTGTTGTTCTAGTCGCACAAAGCGGTATTGCTACAGTTGACTTCGTTGAAACTCCATTTCCGTTGACCTATTCAGCGGGTGCGGAAGTGCGCGCTTACAACAGGGGTGAACTTAATTTTAACCCAGGATTGAATGCGGGCAGCGTTATTGATTCCGAAGGTCAGGTTTGGAGCATAACTGAAGAAGCATTGACCAGTGAAGAGGGGATAAAAGTGCCACGAATCAATGGCCATCTAGCCTACTGGTTTGGCTGGTACGCTTTTTTCCCCAACACCCTTGTGTATGGAGTAGGAGAGTGAAAATGGAAATTAGCGAATGCGGATTGATGCATAAAGTAAGAAACAAAAATTATTATATAAGAAAGGTGGAACGCGCTGTCCCTAGCGCGTTTAATAGTTACATAGTGTTAAGAAGCGTGCTAGGGACAGCCCGCTCCACCTAAAAACTAATTACTGCAATCTCTCGGGTTGACTGGGGTCTTAATAACTCTCGGTTATTTTATCTCCGGTCCTCGTGGTAACGGTAAGGGTACCCCCGGTGTTTTTCACTACGAGGTTATCGTAACTTTCACCTTTTATCGAACGAACGGAATTAACCATTCCGGCGCTCTTCAACTCCTTGAAAGTCACCTGTGATTTACCATTTTCCAAAAGTACAGTTCTACCAGCTACAGAGATACTTTTTAGGTGTGCTTGAATGGCTATTTTCTCTGCGGTGCCCAGTATCTCTGCTGATTTTTCAGGGCTGGCACTGCAGCCGTAGAAAAGTAATAGCGCGATCGGGGATAAAAAAATCAGGAGGTGTTTCATAGGTGAAGTTATTTCTTTAATTTTAACATTATGTATTAATCAATTTAAGACTATTAGCTTATCCACGGTTTGTCATGATTAAAGAAAAAATTCAACGCTAAATATATTGACCCCATGCAAAGATAACGGTCATCATAACGCCCGTGCTTAACACAGACTTAGCCTTCTATTCGAGTATTCTAAATCATCAAAATTCAGGAGATTATTATGTTTAATCCGCTCACTTATCTGATAAGCGAAGTCAATTGGCTCGCTATAATTGTAGTGTCAGTTGTCACCTTCTTTCTTGGATGGCTCTGGTATGGGCCCATCTTTGGAAAAGCGTGGATGAATGCTACCGGGATCACCGAAGATAAAATGGGTAGTGCTACTAAGCCCATGGTTTTCACTTTTATCCTGGCCTTTGGTACCGCCATCGTCATTTCCCTCGCAGTTGAAGGGTTTGATATTATTTACTGGCCAAACGGGTTGCTGCTTGGCTTCGGACTGGGCTTGGCATTATACGCATTCAACGTATTTTCTGACTACCTTTGGGAAAGCCGACCAATGAAGCTGTTATTTATCAATGCCGGCTACCGCGTGTTGTCAGCCACATTTATGGGTGCTGTTCTTTCCTGCTGGCGTTAGTCTATTTCAGGTATTCCATCTGCCTTCTCTTTTTCCACATTTACGTGTGGATTGATTATTTATTGTGTGTATCTGAGGCGTAATGGCAGGTTCAAAAAAACACCCTCAGTGTTTTGATGTAGGTTGTATTAATTAAGGGAGTTCATTACAGGTTATAACATTTTACAGCTTATAAATGTCAGATCCTAATAAATTGAGGATAGCCGTTAGGAAGTTGGATGCTTTTGAAAAGGCATTAAAAAAACAATCGGTTGAATTTTGTAGAATAGAGAAGATCGCGCTCAATCTGGAGATTATACCTTTAAATATTCCGGATTTACACACCGTGCTGTTTGAAAAAGAGGGACTAAAGCGAGGTGAATTCGACATCGCCTTTATCGTGTCTGATTGGGTCGCGGAAGCTGTTGCCGGGCAGCATGTGGTAGATTTAAAACCTTTTCTAAAAATATCGCCACCGGATGATTATCCCCAGGGTTGGGATGACTCCTTATTGCACTATCAATCTTATGAAAATAAAGTGTATGGCCTGCCCTATCATAATGGACAGAAATGCCTAATTTATCGTAAAGATCTTTTCAATGACCCAAAAGAACAGGCCGATTTTAAAAATAGATTTGGTAAAGCACTAAGCGTTCCGCAGACTTGGAATGCATTTAGACAGGTGGCCCGG
The DNA here is from genome assembly GCA_965219535.1 of Opitutales bacterium. Taxonomy (GTDB): domain Bacteria; phylum Verrucomicrobiota; class Verrucomicrobiia; order Opitutales; family PNEW01; genus PNEW01. The sequence goes on from CBDCNV010000001.1 coordinate 396,332, forward strand.
TTTTTTAATCATCCGGAAGATGCCTTGACGGGAGTCGTTTTTCTCGCGAGCCAGGATGGGTACAATACAATCTGCGACTTTTGCCTTTATTTGTGGTCTCGCGGGGAAAGCTTTTTGACGCGAATGAAAATATTAGACTGGATCACCCACAGGTGGAAGAGACCTTAAATTTTTACCGCAATATTCTTAATGATTCCACCGTAATGAATGCGAATACACGGATGCTTGATGCCGTAGAATCTGGAATGATGTTCGCAAAAGGTGAAGCGGCAATGATGATAAATTGGTTCAGCTGTGCGGCACAGTGCGAGATCCTGCACGATTCAAAAGTAAAAGGTAAGGTTGGGGTAAGTCATTTACCGAAGGAAAAATTGGCGCATGGATTTACCCTTAATGTATACTGGGTCTTGGGAATTGCTGAAGGTAGTGATAAAAAGGATCTGGCCTACCGGTTTATCCGCCACTGCGTTAGTAAAAAAATGGATAGGTTGCTAACCCTGGAAGGGGGAAATGGCAGCAGACTTTCAACTTGGCAGGATGAGCGACTAAACAAACTTATACCTTTTTACCGTGAGTTAGAGGCGTTGCAAAAGGATGCGTATGATATGCCGCGTCACCCTGAATGGACTAAGCTGGCAACAATCATTGATGATATGATGAGAGAAGCGATTGATACGGATAGGTCTGTTACCGATATCGTACAAGACGGTCAGTATCGAGCGGAAAGCATTTTAAAAATAGACTGATGTGACGTGTTTATTTGAGCATGTTTGCGAGCGAACATACTGTCATCGCGCAGTCAGCTGAATAGGCAAGGCGCATCCATGCTGGCTCATCTGTATTGTGCCCTGGTCTTGAATACCAGAATCCGTCATCACATTGATGGCTTAATAAAACATCGCCTAAGTGTTTCGCGTGTTCCAAGAGGGTCGGGTTGCCAGTCTCTTCATACAAGGTGAGCATGGCCCAGCCGAATTTAGTAGCCCGTCCGAAATGAGCCGGGTCCATTTCATGTCTATAGACCCATTCAACATAGCGTTGGGCAGCGGTAAAATAGGACTTTTCTCTTGCCGCGCGACCGGTCCAGACGAGAGCCATGACCACGGTTGCATAATTTGCGGGACGTTGTTCTTCCAATTTAAGATCATATGATTTTTCCCAACCTTTCGCCGACCGTGCAAATACGGAGCCATCGCGACGAAAACGATTGTAATAAATATCTTTCTTGGGTTGCTCATCGAGCAATGCCACAAAGCGATCAGCCATGAGTTTTGCATTGTCGATTTTCCCTGTGGCCGCCAATGCCATTCCAGCACCGGCGGAAAAACATACTTCAGCGACCTCTTCACCCGCGTCTTCATCGGGTAAATGAATGCCTCCGGAATTCGTATCCTGCATTTGAATTATTCGGTTAGCTAAAATTTCCGCCAAATCAAACCGTTCCACAATCATCGCACCAAAACCCAACCAGCCCATGGCATAGACGCGATTTTCAAGCGAAAATTCCGGTCGTCCCATGAGATTGCCTTCTGAGTCGATAAATCGATCTATAACCTGTTTAGCCACTCGTGCGCCTTTGGATCGCGATCCCACCATCGTAAGGAGGTAGGGTGTCTTGTAATAATACCGCGAATCGTCAGCGTCGTCGGTGCTTATTCCCTCCTCATCGAAGTGAGCATCCAACCAGGTGCGTATATTTTCTATGGAACTTTGAAATTTATTCATAAATGAATTTTTGATTTTCGGATTTCATACGTCAAGACTTCGGCGGTCTTACTTGCCAATTGTCTGTTGTCAGCCGCTCTTTTCAATGGAAGGAGAGGGTTCAATGGGGTTGATCGGTATATCGAGCAGGTCCACCCCAAAAATGATCGTGCCGTTAAATATCTTCCCAGCTTCAGACAAAACGAGCTCACGGGCACCAGGCTGATCTAATTGTTCTGAAATATGCACCAGAACTAAAATTTTGACCCCCGCTTCTTGAGCAGTGCGGGCCGCATCCAAATGACCGGAACAGAAGTCGGTCAGTCGAGAATCGTTGTTAGCGCTGTTGAAGAAATGACACATGTGCAGCAGCACATCAGCGTTTTCAGCCAGTTTAGTCAGGCTGTCAATGGGCGCTGTATCACCTCCAAAGACGATGGCGTGGGATGAGGTGTTTAATCGATAGGCTAAACAGGTCAAGTAAGGTTGGACGTGAATAACTTCAGCAACTTCGAGACTCCAGTTATCGCGTTCAAGTAAAGTCCCTGAAGCTACCTCGGTCACGACGGGGGAGGGCCGAACGCGCGGTAATTCGCCTCCACGCTGCTCATAGATGAAGTGACTGGTTGGATGTTGCGTTCGAGCAGTCAGGTCGGGATCAAAAGCTCCACCCTTGTTAAAAAGCGCGCTTGTTATCTGTTGCGTGTTTGCCGGACCGATGACGTCTAATTCAGGAATCTGGCCGGCTCCCTGATCCCAGCGATTTAAAACAAGATAGCTGTAGTCTACGCAGTGATCATAATGCAAATGGGTCAGGAAAAGACTGGTAATACGAGTAGGACTGATGCCTTTCTTAATCAATCGTCGCACGCAACCCGGACCACAATCAAAGAGCAGCATCTCGTCGTCAAGGGTGACTAAATAACTGGAACCGGCTCTTTGGATCAGCGGTGTTGGTGTGCCGGTGCCAAGGAGTGTTAGATTGAGCGACATCTATCGATTTTCGATTGCCGAATGAAGGATGTCGAGCTTTGCTCTCGGTAGCCGAATGTCGATTGAATTTACGTTCTGTTACGGCACCTGCAGGCCTGTCATGAGCGGATAGGCCCGATTAAGCCGGGGCCGAATGGCTGCCCGGGCAGGATGGACGCTGCGCTTGTGTCGTCGCTGTCGCTCCTCGGAACGAACCTGCGACAAAGTGGTTAATCCCGACATATATATGTCGGGACTCCACCGCTGAATTATATTTCAAACAACTTTCGAATGGCTTTTGCAGATTTCCAATTCTTAATTTGTTTTTCCCGTCTCATGGCTGAAGATCTGTCAGACTGAATTTCCCACCAGACAAGAGTCCATGGACCGTTCTTATGGGTATACTTGCCTAAGTGACTCCTCCCGGACGAATCGGAGTGTTCATAATAGCGTCGTATAAGATTATCAGTATGACCGATGTAGAAGCGTCCCTTTTCGTTTTTCAATATGTAAACGAAATACTCCACAAGATAAACAATACCCCCCAACAATTGGCTGCCCGGGCAGGATGGACGCTGCGCTTGTGTCGTCGCTGTCGCTCCTCGGAACGAACCTGCGACAAAGTGGTTAATCCCGACATATATATGTCGGGACTCTACCGCTGAATTATATTTCGATCAACTTTCGAATGGCTTTTGCAGATTTCCAATTCTTAATTTGTTTTTCCCGTCTCATGGCTGAAGATCTGTCAGACTGAATTTCCCACCAGACAAGAGTCCATGGACCGTTCTTATGGGTATACTTGCCTAAGTGACTCCTCCCGGACGAATCGGAGTGTTCATAATAGCGTCGTATAAGATTATCAGTATGACCGATGTAGAAGCGTCCCTTTTCGTTTTTCAATATGTAAACGAAATACTCCACAAGATAAACAATACCCCCCAACACTTGGCTGCCCGGGCAGGATTCGAACCTGCGACAAAGTGGTTAACAGCCACCTGCTCTACCGCTGAGCTACCAGGCATGGGTCGCGAAAAACGATCGGAATTACCATCGAAATTGCTGAATTGTCAATCTTAAGGGTAAATACGGTAAGTTTAGAATGATTGTAAGCCCGTTCTAAGACAATTTAAAAATCCGCCCCCTATTAAATTAAGCTTCGTCTTCGTCTGCGTCCTCTTTTACCTTTTCCCCACCATCTTTCTGTAAACGAATGACTATTTATAAATTATTACTTTTTCATTATTTCGAAAATATCCACAGGGACGAAGACGAAGACGAAGATATACTGCCCGTCCCATGCCACTCTTTTAAGCCTCATGTAAATTAAGCTTCCTGTATTTGAGATTTATTGTTAATCGATTCAGTTAGGATGAAAATAACAAAAATTGAATCAATCGTTTGCAATGCGCGTATGCGTAACTGGATTTTCGTTAAGGTTTTGACCGATCAACCCGGCCTTTTCGGTTGGGGTGAAGCCACCTTGGAATGGCACACGCATGGCGTCATCGGCGCGATTAAAGATCTTTCAACTCTGCTTATCGGAGAAGATCCCCGACGAATCGAACATCTCTGGCAAATGATATACCGTCAGCATTTCTGGCATGGAAATGGCGCTGTTCGAGGCACAGCAATCAGCGGGATCGATCTCGCGTTATGGGATATCTTAGGAAAACTTAAAGATACCCCTTGTCACCAGTTGTGGGGTGGACCCGTGCGCGACTATGTCCGCCTTTATTGCCATCTGGGGGGCGGAAAAATGGAAGACTTTTATGAGACAAAACCCCATGACGCGAAACGTTTCGCCGAGATGGCGCAAGAAGTCGTAGAGGCGGGTTTTACCGCTTTTAAATCAATGGCGGTTCCGGAAACGATGCCCATTGAAGGTCTCAAGCCCATTCGTTATGCAGAGGCTTGTGTAGGGGCCATGCGCGAGGCGGTGGGCGAGAACATTGACATCATGGTTGACTGCCACGCCCGACCTTCACCACGCATGGGTATGCTCTTTGCCAAGGCCCTGGAACCTTACGGGCTGTATTTTTTTGAGGAACCCTGTTGGCCTGAAGTCTACGAGGACATTGGCGCGATCCAAAGAGCTGTTTCAACCCCAATCGCTACGGGTGAACGGATGATTGGATTACACGCTTTTCGCGATTTATTGGAAGCTCGCGCCTGCAGCATTATTCAACCGGATATCACCCACTGTGGAGGTCTGAGTGAAGCGCGTCGAATCGCGAGCCTGGCTGAAGCTTACCGCGTGGCTATGGCACCCCATAATCCACAGGGGCCCGTCAGCACTGCGGCTTCCCTTGAGCTGGGTTTTGCTACTCCAAGTTATATTATTTGTGAAGCTGTTCATCAGGATGTGCCCTGGCGCGAGGATATTGTTACTTGGGGATTTGAAATTGAAAAAGAGGGCCGGATCGCGAGGCCGAACACCAAGCCCGGGCTCGGAGTTGAGATCGATGAAGATGAAGTAGCTAAACATCCTTATAAGCAGGAATTACTTCAGCGTTCTTTCTACGCAGACGGTGCCGTTGGCGATTGGTAAGCTTTATAGATCGCAATCAAGATACTTAAACACAATTCGTGTCACATTGCCTTGCTCCTGTCTCTATGTATTGTCGTGGGGGAAACAAGTTTTGGTATTCCGAGTCAAAAGTATTAGAATGAGGGTAGAATGCTTCTTCTTTCTCGGACTTGCTTTAAGCAACTAACTGCTTCATTATAAAAGAATAAGATGGCATTACAAAAAAGGCATAATTTAAGAATGAAAGGTTATATCCAAGCGATAGCGGCAATCGTTTTCACGCTGGGGTTGATTGTATTTAATGCCTCTGTATTTGCTGAGAACGAGGAGAGTAGTGGTAGTAATGATCAGGCTGTAACGGATTCGAGCACCGATGATAAAAATAACATGACTATAGAACCGGTGGTTGATTCAGCTGAATCAGTTAACATTGAGCACAAGACTGAAATAGCTAACGGGTTATCGGACAACACATCCGACAAGACAGTTGATGAAACAAACGCGGTTTCCCCTTCGATTGACGGGAACGATCAAGAAATTGAATCAAAAGATGAGATTGAATTGGCGACATCAACCGAGGATTCATTTCACAATGTTTATGTTATACCTATTGAAGGTCCGATTTCAAAACCCATTCATTTCATTCTCCGACGAAGTCTGAAAGAGGCCATTGATAATGACATCGATGTCTTTGTTCTCGATATGAACACACCCGGTGGAAGAGTCGACATTACCCTGGAGATAATGGATATGCTCGATCGTTTCGAAGGCGACACGATTACTTATGTGAATGTTGACGCCACTTCAGCGGGAGCATTTATTGCCGCGTCCACGAAGGATATATATTTTGCCCCCAAAGGACAGATTGGGGCGGCGGCACCGATCATGGCGGGCGGGCAGGAAATTCCCGAGACCGCCAAACTAAAAGTCATGAGTCATTTAAGAGCCAAAATACGCGCTTATACGGGAGAGTACCCCTATCGTGCCGAGGTGGTACGTGCGATGATGGACGAGACTTTCGTTCTTGAAATAGATGAAAAAGTTATCAAGCCCGAGGGCGAGCTGCTCTCTTTAACCGCGCGCGAAGCGATCGAGGAATATGGCGATCCTCCAAGCCCACTACTCGGTGCGGGTATTGCGGATTCTTTAGAAGACATGCTCAACACGAAATATGGAGTGGGTAATCACGCTATTAAAACTTTTGAAATTACCTGGTCCGAATCCCTCGCACAGTATCTTGACATGATAAAACCCGTACTCATGGGACTCGGACTGATCTGCCTATTCATTGAATTTAAAACACCCAATTTCGGGATTATAGGCGGTATTGGTATCGGTATGCTGCTTATCGTTTTCATCAGTAATTACGTGGCCGGGCTTGCCGGACAAGAGGCAGTTCTTTTATTTATCTTAGGGATTATACTTATCGGCGTTGAATTGTTTGTTTTTCCAGGGATGGTGATTCCTGCGCTGGTTGGACTAGCTCTGGTTTTTGGTTCACTCATTTGGTCCCTGGCGGATATCTGGCCGGGCAAATCATTTGATCTAAATCCTGAAATTTTCTGGCCGCCTGTTTATCAACTCGCTCTATCCCTCTCTATAGCCATTTTCGGTGCACTGCTTATCTGGCGGTTTCTCCCTAAATCGTGGGTTTGGGATAAACTTATGCTTGCGGGTGGTGTCGCCGCACCCAATCCGCTGACGTCGGGCGGGGGCAGTAGCTTTGACAGCGAGGTAGAGATGCCTTCCGTGGGTTCGCATGGTGTGGCGATTACCGACTTACACCCTACCGGTCAGGTTGATATTGACGGCAGACGATTTGAGGCCACATTGGGATTTGGAACATTGGATCGTGGCGAGGGCATTCAGGTTACCGGACACCAGAATTTTGCTCTCAAAGTGAAAAAGATAGACGTATGAGTTTAATTATTACTTTGATGGCAATTGCCCTGGTCCTCTTCTTTTTTGAAATAATTGTGCCTGGAGGTATCCTTGCGGTCATTGGGGGCATTCTCATGTTGATCGCCTGTGTAATTGCATACACTGAATTAGGGCCGCTTAGTGCATTAATCACTTTCTTTGTTGCCCTAGGAATTTCAATCGGAATGTTAATTCTGGAAATTAAAATTTTGCCCAAGACTTCTCTGGGCAAAAAATTTTTTTTAAAGACCGCCGTTGAGGGAAGCAGTAATATACCTCAAACCGAAGAGAATATTATCGGTAAAAAAGGTGAATCACTAACCACGATGGCACCTACGGGTAAAATACTGATTGAAGGTAAGGAATATGAGGCTACCACGAATAGCGGTTTGTTCGATGCAGGTACACCAATCGAAGTCGTCAATTATGATAACTATAAAGTGATTGTAAAAAAGGCAGTAGTTGACTAGATATGTGTATTCGATTCGTTCTTTTTCAATTATCGCTTTTCAAGAGGTGTAAAACTTGACAATATTATGACTCAGACCAGTCAAATTTTAGAAATTATTTTAGTTTTATGATTTAACGCGATATTGTCGCTCAGCATGCTGCTGATTTTTTAACACGATACACAATTAATACTATGCAAATTCCTCTCGCCATTACCTTCCCACAGATCGTTCTCGTTGTCGCGGGAATCTTTCTGCTGGTTGTATTTATTCTAATCATATCCTTCTTTAACGTGTGGTTGAAGGCGTGGTTATCGGGCGCGCCAGTCAGCATTGCCACCCTGATCGCCATGCGTTTGCGCGGAGTCCCTTACTCTTTAATTGTCGATGCGCGCATCACCGCAGCCAAAGCGGGTGTTGATATACCGAGTGACGAATTTGAACAGCACTATCTTGCCGGCGGCGACGTCATTCAAACAACCCAAGCGCTTATAAATTCAATGAAAGCCGGTATTACCATAGACTGGAATCGTGCTTGTGCTATTGATCTCGCCACGAAAGGAAGCGGTAAGTCAGTCATGGAAGCGGTGCGCACTTCAATTAATCCTAAGGTTATTGACTGCCCCGCTCCCGAATCCGGACGTGCTACAATTGATGGCGTAGCCAAAGATGGCATCCAGGTAAAAGCGCGAGCGCGGGTAACGGTGCGAAGTGACCTCGATCATTATGTTGGCAGCGCACAGGAAGAGACAATAATTGCCCGGGTTGGCGAAGGTATTGTTACGACGATTGGGTCGGCTGATACTTATAAATACGTCCTGGAAAACCCCGATTCGATTTCGAAAAACGTCCTTCAGCGTGGTTTGGATACCGGGACAGCTTTTGAAATTCTATCCATCGACATTGCGGATATAGACGTCGGGCAGAATATTGGGGCACAACTGCAGGAAGCCCAGGCTGAGGCGAATAAAAAAGTAGCTCAGGCTCAGGCTGAAATCCGCCGCGCGGCCGCGGTTGCCGTTGAACAGGAGATGAGTGCCAGAGTTGAAGAAATGCAGGCTAAGCTCGTCGAAGCGCAAGCACAGGTGCCAATGGCCATGGCTGAAGCCCTTCGCAGCGGTAATTTGGGTGTAATGGATTATTACCGTATGATGAATATCCAGTCAGATACCGAGATGCGCTCTTCCATCGGCCAGGAAGGTGAAGGCGGAGATGGCGGAGATGGCGGAGATGAAACAACCTAAAAGCTGATTATTTCCGGCGTCCTACGGAGTCGATTATGGATACTAATTGGATTGAATATTTACTGCCGATTATTTTCTTCGTTTTATACGGAATAAGTAAGATATTTGGCAAAGGTGATAAGCAAGAAGTTGATGCTCCCGCATCTCCTCCGGTTGATATTGGTGAACAACAAAGGAGAATACAGGAGGAGATTCGGCGAAGAATAGCGGAACGTCGAGCAGAGGCTACACCTGCTCAATCGACCCAAACGTTGAAACCCGAGCCCCCGAAAATTGACCGCCCAGCCCCACCGCGAGCACCTTTTAGAGAGCCAGAGCTTGATGTGCCTCAAGTTGCCCAGCAGAAAATGCCAGACCCCGCTGTTCTGGATATGCAGCAGCAATTGGCTGAACAGATGGAGCGTTTGCGTGATGCAAACAAAAAATCGGATTCTTTAAGTCAATCGATACGCCGGGTGGCGAAAAAAGACGATTTTGCGATAGCGACGAAACGCGGTAATCGGAGCCATTTTCGCAATGAAATCACCTCGATGCTTAATGATGCGCAGAGTGCAAAAAAGGCGTTTCTCTATTCGGAGATTTTCGGTGTGCCCATGGGTCAACGTAAACAGAGCGTCTTTGCTCCTCTTATTGATCAATAATCATTCGCACTTTAACACAAGGCGAAGATGTATAATACGGTTTCTCTGGATAAGGGAACGTGATTTTAATCCAGGATTCGGCTGTTTATCCCCGTAACGCCCATCTTGAAATTCTTCCCGTCTTTCTCAACAACAACGTTTTCGCCTTCGGTAAAACTGATTTTTATCGGACCGATCTTGGTAAGTGACACGGATTCCCCTTCTGCTAACGTTCCGCTATAGAGCCGCTTTCGATCAATTCGCTGTTCGACGATAACAGTTACATCATCTAAAGCGATAATCTTGATTTGCTCTTCATCCATAGGGGCGACTTCATCGAAAGTTTCATTCGTGCCCTCGGTTATTGAGCCCTCTCTTAATTCAGGGTTTATTTCCGGTACATCATCTGAGATAATAAGGTTTACGAGCACGATAATGATAAAAACGAGAAGAAATGTACCGCCGAATACCATCGCAACTTTATAGTAAAGATCCCGGTCAATAGAACTTTTATAAACGCTTGTCGTGTTGATCTGGCGGTCGTCCGGTTTCGGTAGATCATCCTCGTCAGGTGATCGTTGTGGCTCAACGGCGACCTTATCCGATAAATTCATTTGCCCAAGATACTCGCGCGATTCGGGTCTTACTTGCTGCGTATTTCGCAATTGCATCGCGGTGAAATCGGTTAAGATATTATCTGCATCAAGATTTAAAAATGATGAATAATTTCGTAAAAACCCGCGTATGTAGACATCCGGTAGAATATACTCAGTCTCATTATTCTCCATCCCGTGAAGTATATCACCACGAATCTTTGTAATCTCCGCTGCTTCACGCAATGATATCCCTTTGCGTTTGCGAGCTTCTTCTAATCTTTCTCCGATAGTCATAAATGCTGATTAATGATTGTTTTTACATCGAGTCCAAGTCAGTAAGAATTTCACGTGGCTGTGCTCCATTCTCAGGACCAACAATACCGCGGGCTTCCAGTATTTCCATGATCCGAGCGGCACGGTTATAGCCGATTCGCAATCGGCGTTGAAGCATGGATGTAGAGGCACGTTTAGTCGTTTGTAGTACTTTCATCGCATCTGGGAGGAGTTCATCATCATCGCCATCACCCCCCGCTAAATTTTCCTCCCCGGCAGTTTCCACATGTTTCTGGAAAGTTTCATCAATTTCAGGTGGACCGTTTTGTTTAAGATAATCGACGATCGTATTTATTTCTTCGTCGGAGACAAAAGCTCCTTGTGCTCGTAAAAGGCTATGTGCACCGGGAGGTAGAAAAAGCATGTCACCGCGCCCGATTAAATGATCTGCCCCCATCTGGTCAAGAATAGTACGGCTATCTACTTTTGCCGCAACTTTGAAAGCAATGCGGCTCGTTAAGTTAGCTTTTATCACGCCAGTAATGACGTTTACCGAAGGGCGCTGGGTGGATATGATGAGATGGATTCCCGCCGCACGTGAGAGTTGCGCAAGCCGTGAAACGCAAGTTTCTATATCAGCAGGGGCAACCATCATCAGGTCTGCGAGCTCATCGACAATACAAACAATGTAGGGTAGCCTCTTGGGGATTTCTATTTCGTCATCTCGAGGGACTTCGACGGTATTAACAGCCGCACGCTCTTCAGGAGTCAATTCGGCTTCTAATGCGTTTTGCTCCTTTTCCGCATCTGCATCCTGGGCGCGCTTGGCATTAAATCCTGCGATATTGCGAACGCTGATTTTGGCAAAGGTTTTATAACGATCTTCCATCTCTTTGAGCAGGTATTTCAAAGCGGCGGGTACTTTTTTGGGGTCAGTAACAACCGGGATCATCATATGGGGTAAATCATTGTAAACCTGTAATTCGACAATTTTCGGATCTACCATGATAAAACGAACATCTTCGGGGCTGGCATGGTAAATAAGAGAGGTGATTATGGAATTGATACATACAGTTTTGCCAGAACCCGTTGCACCGGCGATAAGGAGATGGGGCATCTTTGTAAGGTCGGTTACGAGTGGCTTGCCACTGACTTCCTTTCCCAAAGCAATAGGTATTATCGCATTACTATCAGTCCAATCGGCGGATTCAATGATATCGCGAATTCTGACCTCAGAGGGATTTCGGTTGGGAACCTCGATCCCCACACAGCCTTTTCCGGGAACCGGGGCCAGGATGCGTACCGATGTTGCTTTAAGCCCGAGAGCGATATTTTTATCTAAATTAAGAATTTTTTCAACGCGCACGCCGGCTGCCGGGTAAACATCGAATCGTGTCACTACCGGGCCCGTGTGTACTTCGCCCATGGAGACATTGACGCCAAATTCTGAGAGGGTGCGGACAAGAGCCTCGGCTGTTGCAAGATGGTCTTCTTCATTGAAGCTTCCAAGAGACGCTGCATCCTGTGATTCGAGAAGGTCCAATGGAGGAAAGTTGTAATCACCACGTTTCTGAGGAAGAGGAGTTTCAGCTTTCTTTGTCGGTTCACTGGCAATAATTTTGAGTCCTGAAGTAGCGCTCTGTTTCGTTGGAGTGGGTACGCTATCCAATTTGAGCGAGCCTCCTTTTTTCGCGACAGGTGCGGCACTTGCAGTTTGTGGCACGCTGCCAGGTCCTGAGGGCTGTGTCTCATCGAGAGGGGGTTCCTCATCATCGTCCATAAGCGGTTCTGCCCCCATTAGACCGATGCTTGAGTCTATCGAGGGTTCCTCTAATATCGCATCCCCATCCTCTGCTGCTTTTTCAGCCGCACGCTTAGACCCGGGACGAGGAAAGGGAGGTGTCCTCTTCGCATCAGCTTTGGCTTTTAATTCTGCTTCAGCCGCTAATCTTTTTGCTTCCTTACGTCCTGCTTTTGCCAATTTCCAATCTTGCCATTTTTTCTTCATCGCCCCTACGCGTGCGATGTTGTCGTAAAATAGAAAACCCGATGAGCCGAGAAAGAGGATCAGGATAATAAGATTACTCCCCACCGTCCCTAAGCTCCTGAAGAGTAAGCGTTCAAATAAAATATTGCCCGTGAGCCCACCCCAGCCATTGGGGAACTTTTGCAAATCTACGGACTCCTTACCAAAAGTTATAATTTCCAGCATATTGGAAAAAGCGGCAAAGCTTATTAAACCGAGCAATACTGCGCCCCACCTCCATTTAGAAATGAGCTGTCCCATTTTATAAAAATTCATGTAACTCGCCCACATTAGGTAGAGAGGAATCAGCCAGGCGGAAAATCCAAGAAAGAAAAACGAATAGAATCCGATTTGGGCGCCTATTTTACCAACGGCATTTTCCTCAGCCACAACCTCGTCTTCGTAATCTTCTAATTCCTCATCCTCGACTGGCTCCGGTGATAAATCGGGTGATTCATCCTCTTCCCAATCTTCATAGTCGCCAGCACCTGTTGTGATCTGTGGACTCTGGGAGGGATGATAATCCCATAGCGAAACCAAAACGAGAACCGCCAAGAACAAAAATATCGAACCCAGGATAAAGTTGGGTTTAGCCGTTTTCGGGTTAAAGGTCGGCTTCTTTTTTGAACTTTTCTTTTTTCTATTCGCCATACCAATGTACTTTAAAGTATTGGGAAATGATTGAAATACAAGATCATATTGTTAATTTGGATCGCCAATACTTCACTCTTAGCGATTATTAATTAATGAATTTTGTAAAATTTAAGCCCCTATATCAAGAAAGGATATGGGGAGGCAATGGCCTGAAATCACAATTTGCCCGGTCATTACCGGAGAGTAAATATATCGGTGAAAGCTGGGAGCTTGTCGACCGTCCTGAGGCCCAGTCGGTTATTGCCTGCGGCGCAATGTCGGGGCTTACACTACGCCAGGCTATTGAACAGCATGGAGCGCAACTTCTCGGGCCCGACTATCCTTTGAAACAACCTTTTCCACTCCTCGTTAAATGGCTGGATTGTCAAAAGCGTTTGAGCTTACAAGTGCACCCACCAGCTACCGTGGCTAACGCATTAAAGGGCGAACCTAAAACAGAAAACTGGTACGTCGCTACGGCGCAGCCCGATGCCACCATCGTTGTTGGTTTTGAACAAGAGATAACCCGCGAAATATTTAAAGAATCATTAAGAACCGATACATTCGAGTCCCTTATCCATCGCGTTACGGTCGAGCCGGGTGATTCTATGTTTGTGCCTAGCGGGAGAATTCATGCGATAGAAGGTGGTGTCTTAGTGCTCGAAATCCAACAGAACTCTGATACAACCTACCGTATTTACGATTGGGACCGAAAGGGAATCAATGGGGAGTCGAGACAACTACATGTTGAAGAGTCATTACAGTGTATTAATTTTAATGATGTTAAACCCAATCCACTGCAAACCAATAGCGATGCGCAGATTATCGCTGACTGTCCGGAATTTTGTATTAGAAAAATAAGCTTAAATTCAGAATCGGGTCCATTGGAGTTTGAAGCTGAGGATCAACCGCGCCTTCTCCATATTATATCCGGCCGCATTGTTGAAAAGAAATCTGGAGCTTTCCTGAATAATGGAGACAATGTCCTCTTACCATTTTCCGCTTCATTTATTTTTGAAGCTGTCGATAATGCGGTGTTGCTTGTGACTGAAAACTTTATTGGGTAATTTCCCGCATCATCAGGCGTTACACGCTTTTAGTAAGATTATCTTACTATTTTTATATTATTAATTATAAATGTTCGGAATAAATGACTGGATTTTAAAAAAGTGTTTGAAAACTTGAAGAAAGATCAAAATCCTGCACGGTTTTATTTTAATTCTTTGCACATTTATAATTTATATGTGACTACATTTTATTTGATTATTCTAATCACAATTAGCCATGAATAAATCTAATGAAGAATCGTCACCTTCTGATTCTGAGATAAATACTCAGTCGGAAAAGGAGTTGGATTCCAATAATCAAGATCTCAAGTCTGCGGTGGAAGACGAAAGTAATACGGATACTGAATCGACGGATAAAGATAGCGAAGCTGATAAAAATTCCGAGACTACAGCCGGTACTGAGAACACAGTCGATGACTTAATAAAAAGGCTCGATGAGGTTCAGGGTGAAGCAGAAGATAATAAAAATCTTTATTTGCGGGCTATCGCCGACCTCGAGAATTTTCGACGTCGTGCCGTTCGCGATAAAGAAGAGTCGAGAAGATTAGCAACTGAAGCGTTGATTGAAGATATGCTACCTGCACTCGATAACCTGGTTCTCGGTCTTGAAGCTGCAAAACAGCACCCAGAAGCCAAACCGGTAACAGAGGGATTTTCGATGGTCCTGACACAATTTGAAAGCATTCTTCAGCAACATGGGATTAAAGAAATTAATCCAGTTAATGAGAAATTTCAGGCAGACTTACATGAATGTGTTGCACATGAGCCCAGTAAAAAGTATAAGGAAGGTAAAGTTATTTCCGTAATACGAAAAGGTTATCTTTTGCACGAAAGGCTTGTTCGTCCCGCTTCGGTTATAGTATCGAGCGGAAAAGGTGGTAAAAAAATAAATCAAGATACCTGAGTATGTCCGAACAAGATTATTATGAGTTGCTCGGTATATCGCGCGAAGCTTCTGCCGACGAAATTAAAAAAGCTTATCGTAATAAAGCGATACAGTATCATCCTGATAAAAATCCGGATGACTCTTCAGCCGAAGAAAAATTTAAAAAAATTTCTGAAGCTTATGAAGTGCTCAAGGATTCTGAAAAAAAAGCCGCTTACGATCGATTTGGACACGCGGCATTTAAGCAGTCTGCCCGCGGTGGTGGGGCCGGAGGATTTCATGACCCTTTCGATATTTTCAAGGAAGTATTCGGCAGTGGCGGAGGGGGGATATTCGAGGAATTTTTCGGTGGCGGCAGATCTTCGCAAGGCGGTGCTCAGCGTGGTTCCGATCTTAGAT
Source organism: Opitutales bacterium (assembly GCA_965219535.1). GTDB lineage: Bacteria > Verrucomicrobiota > Verrucomicrobiia > Opitutales > PNEW01 > PNEW01. The sequence goes on from CBDCNV010000001.1 coordinate 411,651, forward strand.
ATGATCTGGAGATCAGTTTGGAAGAAGCAGCTAAAGGGGTAACGAAGGAAATCTCTTATCGCCGCGCCGTAGCGTGTAATCGTTGTGAGGGATCGGGTTCCGAACCAGATTCGCGTACCATACGCTGCTCCACTTGCGGGGGGAGCGGACAGGTTACATCATCCCGCGGATTTTTCAGTGTCCGCCAGTCATGCCCGGGATGTCATGGTTCGGGGGTAGTGATGGAAAATCCCTGTAAAAAATGCCAGGGCGAAGGAAGAGTAATGGAGACGAGCAAAGTGAAATTACACATCCCCCCCGGTGTGGAAACCGGGTCCAAATTGCGATCTGCCGGAAATGGCGAAGCGGGTAATTTAGGAGGTGCGTCTGGTGATCTTTATGTCGTTATCCATTTAAAAGAACATGACATTTTTGAGCGCCAAGGGGACAATCTGTTTTGTGAGATTCCCATTAAATTCACTCTAGCCGCACTTGGCGGCACCATTGATCTTCCAACACTCACGGGGAAAGCGTCCCTCAAAATTCCTCCCGGGACCCAGTCTGGCACCACCTTCCGTCTTCGTGGCCATGGAGTTCCCAACTTGCGAAGTGGGCGCAAGGGCGACCAGTTGGTGCGTATGCAAATTGAAGTACCCGCTAAATTAAAAGCTGATCAGCGAAAGCTATTGGAAGATTTTGCGATCGCCTGCGGTGATGCAGATAATCCGGTGAGTAAGACGTTTTTGAAAAAAGCTAAACAGTTTTTTGAATAGATTATTTTCTCAATATATTGATTCTTGTGACCGTCACAAATCAACTTCCCAATCCTAAATGGTTGTCTTTGGATGAAGCTGTAAAACGGCGCGCGCGCCTTCGCGAGGAAGGTACCTCACTCGTCCTTACTAACGGCTGTTTTGATCTTTTACATTCAGGACATATTTATTTTTTAATTAATACCGCGGCTCTGGGTGACGTTCTCTGGATTGCCCTTAATAGTGATGAAAGTGTTCGCGATTTAAAAGGATCGTCCCGCCCAATACAGAATGAAAAACTACGCGCTTACAATCTTGCAGCCCTGGAGTGTATAGGCGGTATCATAACTTTCAATTCCAAGCGTCTGAATGTGGAAATACAAGCGCTTGAACCCGACATATACGCTAAGGCAGGTGATTATTCATTGGAGACAATAAATAAAGAGGAGCGCCGCGCCTTAGAAGCGGCAGGGACTAAGATAGTTTTCATTCCCTACCTTGAAGGTCACAGCACGACGGAACTGATAAAAAAAATAAATCATCATAGTGATTGAATAAGTGATGAGACGGGGGATTGGATTTTAATTTCGAGTCATGTACACAATTCATTGTGCAATAGATCCTGAACTTACCGATCAACTTGAGGATTATTTTTGTGAATGGGTACGTTCACCATGGAGCTTGGTAAGAAAACCGACAGAACGAAATTACCTACTTTACGGTTACTTTTTCAGCGAGAAAGAAGCGAATGAAAACTGGCATCAATTGCGCGCTCAATTTATCGAGCTGCCGAGGGAAGTTGATTTTCAAGTCCTGCATGATCGCGATTGGAAAGATGCGTATAAACAACACCTCAAATATAGAAAGTTACGCGATCTTCACTGGGTCCCTGCATGGGAAAAAGCAAAGGTTATAATACCAACGGATGAATATGTCGTTTACCTTGATTCAGGCATGGCTTTCGGTACGGGGAGCCATGAATCGACGAGGCTTTGTGCAAATCGCCTTCTCGATTTTCGTGAACGCTATGCTGACACATGGCAATCAGCCGCCGTAATCGATGCCGGCTGCGGGTCGGGGATATTGTCTATTTCTGCGGCTGCTCTAGGTTTTAAAAACGTCTTTGGCTTTGATAGCGATCCTGAAGCAGTAAGAGTGAGTATAGAAAATAGCACAATCAATGGGGTGGATGACCGCGTCGAATATTCCCTTGCCGGAATTGAAGAAGGACTGGATCTAAAGCCTCGCGCCGATCTGATATTAGCTAATTTACAGTCGAACCTGCTTTGTATTTACGCTCAGAATTTCCTATGGACATTAAAGGTAAACGGTATGCTCGCGATGAGTGGAATTCTTACTACAGAGGTGGAGGAAGTAAAAAAAATCTTTGAAGACCTAATGAAAAAGGAATCGATGAAATTTGATGTCGATAGCCGCGACCTTGGAGAATGGGCCGATCTATGTTATCGGAGGTTATAAAATGGCCCCGTAATGTTAAAAGAGATTGGGCTGAATGGTACTGAGGTGAGGGGATTAGTAAAAGTATCTTCGTCTTCGTCTGCCTCATCGTCTTCGTCTCAACTATTATTAGACAATATAGTGTGATTAGTCTTGCATCCCAAGGTGGAGCGGGCTGTCCCTAGCACGCTTCTTCAATTACTTATAAATCAAACGCGCTAGGGACAGTGCGTTCCACCATGAAATTGTAGTTAATAACTGCAGGGACGAAGACGAAGACGAAGCTTTATTCTTATCTATTTACGATCCTGAAAATGGCCCCGTTTTATTCCACGTCGTCCTCGATATCATAGTTGGCATAGACATGCTGAACATCTTCCAGGTCTTCCAAGGTATCAACAAGGCGCAAAACCTTTTTCGCGATTTCCGCGTCATCAACGGGTACGAGAGTTGATGGAATCCAGGCGATCTCGGCAGAGTCAGGCTCAATACCTGCCTTTAAGAGCGATTGTGACACGTTATCAAATTTACCTATCGCACAGAGGACTTCAAAGTGGTCCGATTCTGTTTTGATGTCATCCGCTCCCGCATCAAGCACGGTTTCGATAAGTGCATCCTCGCTCGTTTTTTCGCTATCGATTAGGAATTGTCCCTGCCGCTGAAAATTAAATGATAAAGCCCCGGCACCCGCGAGGTTGCCGCCCGCTTTAGTGAACGTACTCCTGACATCAGATGCGCTTCGGTTTTTGTTGTCGGTCGTGACCTCTACGATAACCCCCACTCCTCCTGGCGCGTATCCTTCATAAGTCAGCTGTTCGTAACTTAAGCCCGGTAGTTCACCGGTGCCTTTTTTTATCGCTCGATCGACATTGTCTGCCGGCATATTGGCGGCCTTGGCCTTACTCATTACGGTGCGCAACCGTGGGTTGAATTCTGGATCACTTCCGTTTTCACGAGCAGCGATGGAGAGTTCTTTACTGATAATGCTGAATAGCTTGCCTCGCTTGGCATCGATCGCGGCTTTGTGCCGTTTCGTCGTTGCCCATTTGCTATGACCAGACATTGCAGTGAAGAGAATTAAAGCGTTGAAGAATAGCTATTTTCGTTTGGGTCGGTTCTTCCCTCGAGGCTTACCTTTACTTTTGGTTTGGGTGGGAGCCGTGGTGATCGGTAATGGATCTTTTTGTCGGTTGGTAATAAACTGCTGTAAAATAGACATAAGGTTCGACATCGTCCAATAGAGAACAAGACCGGAAGAAAAAGTATAACAAAAGATGAGAAAGATAAAAGGCATCAATTTAATAATTTTCTGCTGTGCACTGTCGATGGAGGGGGTTGGCATGATCTTCATCTGATAAAACATCGTTGCCCCCATGATGAGCGGAAGAATGTTCAGCGGAAATCCAGCAATTGTCGCTATCGTATCTGCTCTTGAGAGATCATCGATCCATAGAAATCCCGCGAATCGAAGTTCAGAGGAAGTACGAAGCATGTAGAAAAAAGAGATGAATATGGGTATCTGTATTAATACAGGTAAACACCCAGCCGCTGGGTTCACCTTGTTTTCTTTAAATAATTTGAGCGTTTCCCGCTGTAGTTTTTTAGGATTATCTTTATATTTATCCTTAAGGGCCTGTAGCGGCTCAGAAATTTGCTGCATCTTTTTTGACGACTGAGCGGACTTGGCAGTGAGTGGCCACAATATTGAACGGATAACAATCGTCATTAAGATTATCGCCACCCCGTAATTCCCCACCATTTTTTCGATCGCGATAAGGACGATGAGCATGAATTTACTTAAAATCCCAAAGAACCCAAATTGCATTACGAGGTCTTCTCGTTGTTCAAGTTGGGTGATTCTCTTGTATTCTTTCGGGCCTACGTAATAACTCATTTCAATCATACGTTCGGAACCGGGGGCTACTTGTTTTAAATCAAATTCAATACTCCCGGTTATTCCTTCCGGAGCTTTTTCAGCATCGTCAAATTGAGGAAATTCGACCGGCTTCGTTTGTATCCCTACGCCAGCCTGTGCGGGTGTAAGGATACCTGTAAAAAACTGATTCTTTACCGCGGCCCAGGATGTATTTTGTTTAATCACGATTTCAGACACTGGATCACGTTTAAAAAATCCGAGGAAACCACTGCCCTTGAATTTTTTTACATTAATAAATTTGGCATCTTCACTATCGAAGTAGCCGAAGTTCAAATAAAAGCCGCGTGGATCAGCTTCGGCCGGGGCAGCAGTCCCTACATTGATAAAAAGTTTATCAATGTTAAAGACACTTGGCGTACTGTTTTTAAAAGTCGTCGAATGCTTTATGATGTAGGGATCTGTCCCGTCCAAAGCACCGGTGATCGTATAATTGCGGATGAGGTCTATTCCCGGAATCAAAGCGAGGCTAAAGGTTATACTTTCACTGTCTCGACTTAAAAGTTTATACGCGGGCGCGTATTCTTCAACTCGGCCCCCTACGCCAATAATGTTAATACTCAAAGCCGGGACTTCACTGTTAGCGTTAAAAATGTAGGGTGCTGATTCGCCTTTTATCGCGGGGTATTTTTTCAACCCAACTTCTTTAATCGCTCCTCCGTGACTCGTAAAATCGACACGAATAAAACTGTTTTCAAGGGTATATATTTCTTCCTGTAATTGCTGCTCAACAGAGAATCTTCTGTCGTCGGATGGGCTGATCGCCGAAGCGTTGTCTGAACTTGAAATAGTTTCAGCCATTGAATTCTGCGATTGTAAATGGGGTGGTTCTTTATTATTGGATAAACTTCCCATCGGACTAATGGATCCATTTTCGTTCTCCTCGAGCTGAGTTTCCTGTCCCGTACGTTCCGCCGCTTGCTGGGCTTTCTCCCAGGCCTGTTTTTGCGACTTTTGTCCCTGCCAAAGCATTAAGGCAAAGGCCGCGATTAACATCGATATGCCAATTAATAGGTAATTTTTATCCATCTGGATTAGAGCATTGTCGCGGCTAGTGATCCCGTATCAATTCCGTTTTTCTGGAACGGGATCATGTCCACCACGATGAAATGGATTACAGCATAGGATTCGCCGCAAGATGTAATAGCTTCCGTAAATAAAGCCGTGACTGCGCAGACATTCGATAGCGTATGTGGAGCAAGTTGGATGAAAGCGACAGCCAAACTGTGGACCTAAAAGGATGTTTTTCAGGGGGGAAAATATAAGCCGATATACATGTATGAAAAAAAGGCTAATCTGCACCGGTATGTTTCGTGCATGGTTTTTTAATTCAGTATCTTTCATTGGAAAACCTGACTTTTAATACCGGCTTTGTGGCAAAGATCGAGGAATATATCCTCTAATTGCTTATAACTATACTGTTTATAACTTTTGCGGACTACGATCACAATATTAGCGTTATCACTTATTAAATGCAGGTTACGACGAAAAATTTCACGGAATACCCGTTTGGCTCGATTGCGGCAAACCGCTTGACCAATTTTTCTACTGGCGATTATACCGAGTCGCGGGGGGGGTGCTTCACCTTCCTGTTTTGAACCTATTAATACTTGTAGGAGAAAAGCTCCACCATTGATGTATTTACCATGATTGCGAACCGAAGTGAACTCTGCCGTCCGCCTCAAGCGGTGCCGGATGTTGCGCAGTCGCATTACGCTATTACGAGGCTTAAAGATTAAAGAGCGAGACGTTTACGGCCTTTGGCTCGCCTTGCAGCTAGCACTTTACGGCCGCCACGCGTACTTTTACGTGCGCGAAATCCGAGTTTTCGCTTCCGTCTGATTTTCGATGGTCGATAAGTAGGCTTCATAAACGTAATAGAAAAGCCTGAAAACAAATAGACTCCACACAGCAGTGTCAAGCGTACAGGCGACAGGATCTGCTATTCTCTAACTTATCAATAGTTCAAGAGCAGTTAAATATCGTTTTTGCGTGCCCGCGACGACTGATTCCGGGAGATGGGGGGCTGGCGGCTTTTTATCCCAATCGAGTGTTTCCAGGTAGTCGCGAACATATTGCTTATCATAGCTTGACTGGCTTTGCCCTGTTTTATATTCCGACTCTGGCCAGTAGCGTGAGGAATCGGGTGTAAGCATCTCGTCGATGAGGAATAATTTACCTTGCCCATCGAGACCAAATTCGAACTTTGTGTCGGCGAGAATAATATTCGCGTTCTTTGCGTGATTAACACCCAGTTGATATATCGCTATGCTCGTGTTTAGTACTTCACTATAATTTTCTTCCCCCAATATTTCTTCGCATTGAGCGAGAGAAATTGCCTCGTCATGTCCACTCGTAGCTTTCGTCGTGGGCGTAAAGAAGAGGTTGGGTAGGCGAGCACTTTCCTCTAAGCCTTCAGGCAGTGCCTGGCCAAAGAGCGAACCATCCTCCTGGTATGATTTCCAGCCGCTACCGGAGAGAAAGCCGCGAACAACGGCCTCTACGGGAAGCGGATCCAGTTTTTTAACGAGCATACTGCGCGCAATTAGATGGGGGTAGTCAGCGAGTAATTCCTTGAGCGATTCCTCATGATTTTCTACCAGGTGATTTTCTATGATCTGTTGCGATTCCCTGAACCAGTATAGACTTAGTTGAGTAAGAATGATTCCCTTAGCGGGGATTCCTTCAGGGAGAACGACATCGAATGCGGATATTCGATCGGTGGCGATAATCAGCAGATTATCACCCAAATCGAAGATCTCACGCACTTTACCTGAACCGATTTTAGGCCAGGGTAAATTATCCACCTCGACGATGGGTTCAGGAGGGAGTGACTTTTTAAAAGTAGCGAAATCCATAACTGTTTTTAAATATGGGTATTTTTTATTTTTATTCCAAGCGTTGATTATTTACCGCATAAAGTCATAGGAATTTAAAGTATAAATCGAAAATGCTTGCACCCTCACTGCGAGAATCTAAATTTCTGGCCTTTCTCAATTAGCTCCCGTTCGTCTAGCTCGGTCCAGGACACAGGGTTTTCATCCCTGCAACAGGGGTTCAAATCCCCTACGGGAGGCCATTCGATGGTGGATGTCGAGCTTCGCTCTCGGTAGCCGATTGGCGATGATGGATGTCCATCCTTCGCACGAGGCTATGGATGACAGGCGGGCTTCGCCCTCAGTAGCAGATTGATGATTGCTGATTGAGGGATTTTAATCCTAATATAATTTATATCAGCTAATGCCCCGTTCGTCTAGCCGGGCCAAGGACGCAGGGTTCTCATCCCTGAAACAGGGGTTCAAATCCCCTACGGGGTGCCATTTGATGGTGGGATGTCGAGCTTCGCCCTCGGGTAGGCGATTGGGGTGAGTCGAAAGTCAAAGGTCTAATGTCGATAGTCTAATTGTTACCTTAAAGGTCGCGTGACGTGTCTTTGTATTCGTTTTCTGTAATTATAAAATACTCGAAATTACAAATTGGTGGAGCGGGCTGTCCCTAGCGCGCTTCTTAGTCATGAATAATCGAATACAACGCGCTAGGGACAGCGCGTTCCACCTTATTACCTAACACTTAACACCTAAAACTGATCGATAGATCATTCGATCGTTACCTCATCAATCTCGACGGTGACATCATCACCCTCTTCATTTGCGAAGGTGGCATTTATACTTCGCGTAGGCTGAGGGGTATTGTCGGATTTAAAATTGTTTTGGGTGATCAATCGATCGAAGCCACGTGTCGTTGAATCACTTTCTGCCACTACGATTGAAGCGCCGTTCGTTTGCACTAAGTCTCCTCCGGTAATTCGTAAACCGGGATTACCTGCGGCTACGGTGAACGATCCTTCACCGAACAAGAGGTGCGGGACTGCTTCGCCACTGGCATCTATGTCACCAATAGTTAAGCGTACCGCAATCGGTACCCCGCGCGCATCGACGCCGACCTTACCCGTGTTACCACTGAAGACAGTGTTTGATAATTGCATCCCACCCATTCCCGTGGAGTTAACTACTTCGACCAGGGTCACGTCAGCTTGCGCGTCGTAGATTTGTCCCTCGGGAAAGAGGGCCTGGTTCACCGCGTTAATTGATCCTACAGTGAAGATACTGAAAAAGGTATTAGCGTCAGCGCCCTCGATGACCACGCTGGGTTTGCCGGTGACATACTCTACAACTTGGTTGTAACGCGGTGGCAGGGCAGGGGGGAGGAAGGTGGCCGGGTCCAGGGTAACGGTAAAGGTGCCGCTCCCGGAAAATTCAACCTGCACGATGTCTTCGTCTTCGTCCATAAACGATACCCGAGTAATTTGATTCGGTCTCGCTTGAAGCTGAATGGATTCACCCGTGAGCAGGATCTGGTCAAAGACATTACCATTCGGATGCTGAATATTTTCACCGGCGATATCACCTGACCCATTGAGGACAAGGGGGACAGATGGAGCAGCCACGGTGATGACTGCAGTATCACTGTCGGTATTTCCTCCAGCATTGGAAATCCATACCCAGAAGCTTGTGCTCGCGGTGAGCGCGCCGGTGTCTAAAGTGCTACCGGTCGCGCCGCCTACAGGAGCAGCGGTGTCACCGCTGTTACCGGTATACCATTGATAGCTCAAGTCTTCTCCACTGGCGGTAACGGACAAACTCACCGAAGTGCCGGACTGCACTGCCTGGCTCGCGGGCTGAGTAGTGATGGATGGACCTTGTGCAGTAGGCGTATCTTCGAAACCCGGCGCACCGATCGGGGTAAAACCGAAATCGTCGATGCTCGTCGAGCTGATATTAAGATTTGCACGTATATTATCAGTATAGGTTATTTTGGCAATGCCGCCCACCGCACCCAATTCACTGGCTATTAATATAACCTGAAAAGGAAGGGTATTGGGGCTGAGGAATGCCGGCAGATCTTCGATCGTAACGAGCAAATTATCTTCCGTGTCAAATACCTCAATCGTACCGTCATCTTCGCCAACCGCTTGATCAAAGATGGCTGCGGCATAGAATTGAACCCGTGCTGCCGGCGTTTCGAAAGTGATCGTTCCGGTTTCACCTTCAAAAACTCTCCAGTAGTCGCAACATGAGCGGCTGAAACCTGAATGCAATGCTGTAAGGCCATTAGTAAACGTTGCGGTAAAAGGAGATGAGCCAACCGTAAAATTATCAATTCCTGTGGTGAATTCTTCAAATCGGGTATGCACGGTATTATTTCTTGGCACTTCTGAATGGGTAAAACCAAGATCATCGATGACTAATTTTCCCGTGACATTAAATAATTTAACTTCAGTGATACCGTCAAAGTAGTAGTCGATATCAACAAAATTTGAAATGCCTTCAGGCACATTGACGAACCGTTGCACAGGAGGATTGCTATCGGGGCTGATACTGGTCGGTAAGCCAGTTATTGTATATTGCGGTAGTGGTATTAAGATTAATTCAACATATCTCTTTTCTAAGCTAATTTCACCGACATTCCCAGGACCCCCGGCTTCAATTTTGCCCGCGCCCGTGTTCTCAGCCACGTAAAATTCGATTTCAGCAATTCCCTTTTCAGTGAAGATCTTCCCTTCTTCACCGGGACCCAGGGTTATAGCTTTGGTTCCCGAATGTAAGAGTGATGGATCATCTAAAGTTTCCACCTTAAAGCCAACTAACTTGATCCGGTTTGGCTCTACACCGATAAAAATTTCACCTTCCCCGCTGATGTCCTCAAAATCCGTGAATACTTCGAGGTCCTGCGGAAGAGCGCGAAGAAGAGTCGGAAATAAAAGTGAAATCAATAATACAGCTACGATATATCTAAAGTGCATTGAAATATACGGGACATAATATTTATGGCCCTAAATCTTAGGTAGGGCATTACTCCTCAAGAAAAAACGGTTGGGTCCAGGCATTTCTCTCTCCCTCACCCCAACACTCGAAACGCAGGTAACCAGACATAGGCGGCCAATTTTCATCTTTGGATACATCCACTTTTATCATACCACTATCACTTGAGGCAATGCGTTGCCCATGTCGGGATATTCCTACGATTCTGCTCGCATTTTCACATTCTATTACGATTTCGGATCCTTCCACGTGAATGGTTTTTATGACGACACCGGTAGAACAATAAAAGCGTCCATTTTCTAATGATTCCAAAATATTTTCAGAACTACGTGAGTCAGCATAAACAACATTCCATCCAACACCTGTATCAGAAATACCTGGCTTGCGGTTCCCCGCACACCAGAAATGAGCATCATCATTCGCAAAGCCCCAAAGGCGACGTCCTTCAGAGAGGAGCATATCCCATTTGTTTGTCGCGTAAGGGCTGCCCGCTAACCTCCTTACAATCGTATTAAAAATTTCAATGCCCACGTAATCTGTCCATTCATGCAAAAGTTCGATGGGACAAAAATTAAAACCAGGCGTGAGGTTAGGATGGGCAACAACGACGAAACCCTGGGTGGCTTTTGCTTCATCGAAGACTAGCTGTCGGTTGACATGGGGTTCGATTAAACGGTCTCCATTTACATGCAATAAATGTGGACCATCCTTTGATATTTCATTTCCCGGTATGAGCACGAGGCCCTTGTTGTCTATCTTTTCATATTCGGTGCGGCCGGTGAATATGTCATGGTCGGATATTGAAAGAAAATCGTAACCGTGGTCTGCGTAGGTATTTATTACCTCCTGCATAGAGTAAGTGCCGTCACTGTTGGTTGTGTGCGTGTGCAAATTCCCGCGAAGCCAGGTCCCGCCCTTTAAGTTTTCGTAGGGATGAGTTATTTGCATGATAGGTTATCCTCGATTAAATAAACTTCATAGATTTTATTTTAATTATTGTTGAAAGCAGATAAATTGAAACACTCTATCGGTAATGCCAAGGGAAATGCCATGATTACTCAAAAGAAAACTAATGCGAGTAACAATCGACATTCGCCTATCGTACCGAGGGCGCAGTCCTTCAACAGTGAACAGTGAAACTTCGCTTTCTCTTAACAAAATTTAGACAAGAGATACATCATATATTATGCAACCCATGGTGGAGCGAGCTGTCCCTAGCACGCTTCTTCATTTTATTCATTCTCAAACGCGGTAGGGACACCGCGTTCCACCTTGATAGCATTATTAAAAACTGAATGGACGATGATTATTGCTTATCCTGGTCATACTGATAACTAACCATGGTTAAGTATTTTATTCTACCCGTCACATCAGGTCTACACGCTTCGACCTATTAAGCCTTATGAAGATAAACATTTTTCGCAGCTTTCGGATAGCGATCACGTTATTAGTTATGGCTTTCATTACTGCGGTATGGGGCTGCGGCGGGAACAGAGAAACCCAATCAAAAGAAGGAGCGGACAAACCTGAACGGGCCGCGGTCAATTTAGAAGGATTCAGTTTTATTTATCAAGGTCCGCCAGTTGCACATTTCAGTGAAGCGCCAGTTCTAGCGCAGCGCGTTGCCACGGGTGAACTCCCTCCGGTCGAAGATCGCTTACCCGACGAGCCCTTGATAATACCGCCCATAGAACGCATTGGCCAATACGGGGGTACCTGGCGCCGCGGTTTTACGGGGCTTGATACTAACAACATGGACCGGATAATCCATGATCACGTCATTTACTTTGACTTCGACGGCTACACCCTGATGCCACACATCGCGAAAGGATGGGACATCAGCGAAGACGGGAGAACATTCACTTTCTATCTGCGGAAGGGCATGAAGTGGTCCGATGGCGCTCCGTTCACAGCCGATGACTTCGTTTTCGCCTTTGAAGATGTGACATTGAATAAAGATTTAAATCCGGTAAAACCCAGCCACGCGATAGTGGATGGGCAGCTCTGCAAATGTGAAAAGATAGATGAGACGACGATTCGCTATACCTTTCATAAATCTAATTATGTGTTCATCGAGAAAGTTGCTGGTTTATTTATCGGCGGCCAGTTCACTCGCGGAGGGGGCGCACCTCTCTACGCACCCCGGCATTATTTAAAGCAGTTTCTCCCGAAGTATACTCCTTTGGAAGAACTAAAAAACAGGGCGAAGGCGGCGGGGGATGAAAGTTGGAAGACATACTTCCTACGCATAGCTTCACCCCACAAGAACCGCGGCTTGCCGGTTGTCGGTCCATGGAAGATGGTTACTCCGCTGACGAGTGAAATCTACTCTTTGGAACGCAATCCCTACTACTACGCCATCGATCCCGAAGGGAATCAGCTTCCCTATATCGATAAGATTGAAATGCTTCTGTTTGAAGACGTGGAGGTGTTCAATGCACGTGCCATTGCCGGTGAGGTGGATATGCAACATCGCCATATCCTGCTAGACAAAGTCCCTCTGATCAAGCGTGAGTCAGACAAGGGTGACCACCGCCTACTCTTATGGCCTAATCTGGGCGGTTCTGACGCCATCATCTATGTTAACCAGACCTGGGTGGGAGATCCCGAAATAGTAAAGTGGCTGAGAAGCCGAGATTTCCGAAAGGCCCTCTCGCTTGCTATTGATCGGGAGGAGATAAACGAATTAATTTTTCTGGGCATCGGGAAGCCAAGAGCTTTCCTCCCATTACCCAATAACCCGTATTATCCCGGTCCAGAATATGAGAGAAAGAATGCGGTTCGAGACCTGGAGCAATCCAATACGATCCTCGACGCACTCGGTTTGGATAAGAGGGACAGTGAAGGCTACCGCTTGCGTACGGATAACAGGGGTCGTCTCAATATTAGAATCTCAGTGGCTGGTCAGACGTTTGTAAATTTTGATGATATAGCTGAACTCCTCGTGAATCACTGGAAAGATGTCGGCCTAAACATAAAATTAAATATTGAAGCGGAAACTTTATATGGCGTACGTGCTACAAACAACGAACACCAACTTAGCATGGGGGTTGCTGGGGGTTCTGAAAACCCGTGGACTTACCCAGTTATGACCATACCCGTTAGTACCGGTGCTTTTGCCCCGCGCGTTGGCTCATGGTATATATCCGAAGGTAAAAAGGGTAAAGCACCTTCCGGCGGTCTAAAACGTTTAGTGGAAATCTATGAGGAGGGTAATAGTTTACCCAAAAAAATGCGCACGGAACTGGGAAAAGAATTATGGAGAATTCATTCAGACAACCTGTATGTAATTGGAACGGTGGCAATCTCCCGCCATGAACGGGGTTGTCGTGGTGAAAAAACAATTTTCGCAATGTTCCCGATGTCGCTCCCAATAGCGCAACATTGCAATCACCGGGTATTGCCCGCCCCGAACAATTCTTTTTTGAGGGAGAGTGATCCGTAGTGAGTGAACAGTGAACAGTGAACAGTGAACAGTGAAGATTCGTCTTTTTGCTAACAAAATTCGGACAATATTTACATCATATAACATGTAGCCGATTGGGGAGAAATTATAATCGGTTATTAGATATTGAATCCCACTTGTCATTGCGCCTGTCGGCTTAGCCTTGGCGACGGCTGAAGGAGCAACGTGAAGTGGCAAACCAGGGGAATGTCAACACGTGACCGTTAACCCCCTGGATTGGAAGCTGTCGCTACGCTCGGTAAATACGGCAGACAAGCAGAATTCTATTTTTGGGTGTCACGATTAATGACTTCCAATTCTTCCTAGCTTATCCAACTTTTGTTCTTGGCGTGCTTCGAATACCAGATCAAAAACGCGGCCACCACCAGGGGCATCAGAATGTACATCGAGATCTCAAAGGGACCGAAGTCGATGGTTGAACCGGCCATGCCAAGGTATGGGATCATGTGCACAAGCATGCCAAGGAGTGACGCAATAAATAAATAGAACGCAGCAGACTTCCTGAGCAGAAGGAGAAGGGAGCCAAGCGCGCCACCGAAAACAGCTATCGCAAAAGCTCCGGTGGCCCATGTGGGTCGGCCTTCAATTATCGCACGCTGCGCCTCGGGCATAGCAGTGAGCGCGTCTGCATTCATTTGCATGAATAAATTCATGACGCCCATAAGATTCCAGATCAGTGCGACAGCGCCGATTATCCAGAAACTCCAGTGAACACCACCGACTTTCTTATCGTTCATAGCCTCTCCTTATTGCTTGTTATTCTATTGCCCGGGTAGAAAGTGTGACAACTTCTTCTGATCGACAGGACGATTTTGCAAGGAAATCAATCTATAGTATAAGGAGCCAGTTTCTTATCCACCCGGTATTTGTCGAGGTGAACAAATTTTGGGACACCATTTTCGTAGGTAATCGGTAATTCACCCTGAACAAGTGGTAAAGCGTATTTGAAATACTGGAAATTAAGACTTACACCATCTTCATTAATCCAATTTTGTGGAATGTTCTTAACGTTATTAGCCACTTCTTCGAGATCACAAAGTCCGGTATCGCAACCATACTGATCAGAGTCACTGCGAACAAGCGTAACCATTTTATCAGTTTCCCCATTTACCGCAGCTCGCACCGCGGCCTGTCCGATTGCGAAAGATTCATCGCTATCTACCTGTGAGGACAAGTGAATAGCTGCGCGTTGAGCATAACCGAGTTTTGTAATGCGCGCATCCACACCTAAATGCTGCTCGACCATGGTACCAAGATATTCGCCGATACCGCCAAGTAGACTGTGCCCGAATGCATCTGTCTGCGTTGCTGAAGTAGTAACGTAATTACCGTCGCTATCTATTAATCCTTCCCCCACAACGACAAAACAGGAATTCGCGGTTTTAAGAATACGCTTAACGTCCTCGATATATTTTTGCGGGGAAAATGCCACTTCAGGTAGATAAATTAAGTGAGGTGGATCGTGAGGGTGGTCCCGTCTTTTTGCCAGCGAAGCACCGGCGGCAATCCAGCCTGCGCTACGGCCCATAACTTCGAGGATCATTACTAAATTACCGCGCCCCATTGCCTCGTTATCCTGGGCAATTTCTTTGACCGTCGTCGCCACATACTTAATGACGCTACCATAACCCGGGCAGTGGTCGGTGCCGACAAGATCATTGTCGATCGTTTTCGGGATACCAATGATTCGCATTTCATGGCCCTTTTCCTTTGACAACTTTGACAGCCTGTTCGCCGTGTCTTGGGAATCGTTACCGCCAATGTAGAAAAAAAAGCGAATATTATGCGCCTGAAAAACCTCGATAGCTCTTTCACAATCCTGCAGTTTTTTGAGCTTGAATCTGCAGGTACTGAGAGCGGATGCAGGTGTAGAGCGCAACCCACGAATCGTTTGCTGGGATTCCTCAGCGAGGTCAACGATCTCCTCTTGAAGGATCCCCTGAATTCCATTCAGTCCGCCATACACTTCCTCAATGCATTCGTGATTAAGCGCTTCCGTAATGACGCCGGCCAAGCTGGCGTTTATAACGGAGGTCGGTCCTCCCGATTGCGCTACTAAACAATTACCTTCTAAATCATCTGCCATAAGTTCTATTTCTTGAAAAAAAAGGACACATTGCATGGCCGTTATAAACAAAGCAATCTTAAACTAATCACGATTGGGGTATGTCCATCCGTCACACGAGGCTTAAGACCTCGTCCCGCAATCGCGGGACTGTGCCTGGCAAGATGGAACGCAGGCGGGAACCACCCGCTGAACAATTGGGTGATAAATCACCAACCCCGCTAATCGCTAATGATTAGAGTATTTTTATAGGCTTATAATCTGCGGCCTCTGGGAATCGCTTTTTCCAGACGCTCGATTCACTAATAAAAGCGTCCACCTGACTGGCAGCTGAACCAACCAGTTTTTCACTCTGGGCCAGGATGTCCTGGATTTGATTTCGTTTTAGACCTAAACGAGGGTCATCTGCCAGCCGATCAACAAGATCATTTTCCTTAATCTTACCCGCTCTTATATCCTTGGTTACCGTTACCGCTTTTTCCTTTATCGCCGCATGGGCGGACTCTCGACCGGCGCCATTTTTAACTGCTTCCATCATGATCGTCGTTGTCGTGAGATAAGGTAAATATTGGTTGTTTTCTTTTTCAATATTAGCGGGAAATATTTCCATCTGTTGAATCACATTGAGAAAAGTTTCAAGCAGACCATCAATGGTGAAAAAACTGTCGGGCATTACGACCCGCCGAACGACTGAACAGGAAACATCGCCTTCGTTCCACTGATCACCTGTCAAGCCCGCGATCATCGAAAGATGCCCCTTGAGGATTATATTGAATCCATTAATACGTTCGCAACTGCGGCTGTTCATCTTGTGCGGCATTGCGGAGGAACCCACCTGGTTTTCGCCAAACCCCTCGCTCACTAATTCGTGTCCAGCCATTAATCGTATGGATTTTGCCATACTGGATGGCGCGCTGGAGAGCAAAAAGAGAGCGCTCACGACAGAGAAATCGATGCTGCGGGGATATACTTGTCCGGTAATGGACATCAACTTGTTGCTTCCCAGGTAATCGAGAATTTTTTCTTCAAGGTCGACCACTTTGGACGCATCCCCATCAAAAAGAGTAAGGAGATCGATTTGAGTACCAACCGGTCCCTTGAGTCCGCGAATGGGGTAATGTTCAATGAGATTATCCAATCGCTGCAGAGCGAAAAGTAATTCTTCTCCGAACATCGCGAATCGTTTGCCTAAAGTCGTCGGTTGTGCGGCCACATTATGTGTGCGTCCAGTAATGACAAGGTCGCGAAATTCGTCTGCTCGTTGCGCTAAATTAATAAGTGCGGACACGGCTTTTTGACGTATGATTTCCAGTGATCTCAATATTTGAAGTTGTTCGACGTTTTCAGTGAGATCGCGACTTGTCAGGCCCTTGTGGATATGCTCCTGCCCGGCGAGATCGTTAAACACCTCGATACGTGCTTTTACGTCGTGCTTTGTCGTTTCTTCACGGATGCGTATTAAGTTGATATCTACCTGCTCCTTGACCAACTCATAGGCGTTGATCGCCTCATCGGGGATGGCCAGCCCAAGGGCACGTTGCGCCTTCATTACCGCGATCCAGAATTCCCGTTCCAGAATGATCTTGCCGCGTGTCGACCAAACATCCTTTAGATTCTCTGATGCATAGCGTTCAGCTAAAATATTTGGTGTATCAGCCATAATTTGTTTACATCCAGCCTTCAAATTAATAAACGAGTCATTACAAAGCCACTAAAAAGTTAAAATAGCAGCAGTGTTTTATTCTTTGGAATTTAAGTAGTTTAACATTAGCGTCTTAATTATAGATGCGAACTAATTCTTATAGCCGTGATACTTATTATAAAACCTGTTGTTTTAGATTGGAATTCTAATATAATGAAGATAAGAAGGATTAAGGCAGATTAAATATTTTATTGCGAAGACTAATCATAAAAGAGGTCTAAAATGATAATGATAGGTGAAAATTCACGGTTAATGCAAAGATATGAAGTGCTGGAGCGAACCGCGATGCGTTATTCAGCGGGATGGGCGATGGTTACCTCTTCATGGGACATCAAAGTAACCCTGGGAAGGCATATGTGGCAGGACGCACAAAGAGCAGACCGCCTTCGATGCAGGCTTAAAGAACTCCGCTCCGGTCCTCTTGCCAACGACAATAATTCGGGTTTAGACAAGGTAGTCAATTATGCCGCTAGTGCTGAAAACATTTCCGAGTATATAGCCGGAATGTATAAAGTTGTAAAAGCTGACCTTCTTGAAGCTTATCATCATCACTATAAAACTACGAATATCGCTTTAGATGATGCCACAGTCGATTTGTTAAATGCCAATATTGCCACTCTCGAAGAACAATGTCGATGGGCTGAGGGATTAACCGAATTCGACTCGCGAACGACATACGATAAAGAAGCCTGTGAAAAATGGCAGAATGTAGTCTCTTCCATGTTGATTTCACAGGGGGGGATTGATGGGCGTGAAGCAAAAGCAGCCACTTCTGCGGCAATTATCCCACCTCGCGAACCTTTTGAGCGCCCGCACGAACAACATTTAGACGACATAATTACCCAACGCGGTCGTGATGAAGCGCCAGTAGAAGAAGCCGGTGAACCCTGGCGGGAATATGTCCTTCGCAACTACTTTAATGAGATCGGAGCAGGGGATAATGTGGCAAGCATAGTTTTCGATGCACCTGAACATGTCGAATGGGAATTTCTTTATGATATGGCGCGGCATTGTTGGGACGAATACCGCCATGCAATGATGGGGAAACAACGCCTTACCGAGGTAGGTCTGGATACAACAAAATTACCCATAGGCACCGGAGTTTATGAATTTCGCGATCGCCTGCCGCTAGTCGAACGTTTGGGCATGATTGTTTTCCTCGATGAAGTCAGTGCGTTTCCCTATAAGCGCAGGAGTCGGGAACTACTTAAAGCTATGGAAGATGAAGAGAGTTCGGATTATTTGGCCTACGATATTTGCGACGAAACACGCCACGTCGGGAATGGTCATAAATGGCTGGAGCATTTGCAGAAGGTTACCGGTGATAAGCGCGACCGTGATCAGTTGATGAAAGATTTGAATCAACTCATGGATGAGCGTGCAAATTACATCGGGACTGGACGGGCAAATTAAGCATTATTAATTAATGCTCAGGGTATTGTGCCAAGTGCCGTTCAGCGACAGGTGTTTAATGGATTATGCCAATGAAACCGTTGAATATTATCGCTGCCTGTTCGGAGAATCGAGTTATCGGACGAGCAGGAAAGTTGCCTTGGAAAATAACAGAGGACTGGAATTACTTTCTTAACCAGACTAAGGGGGGCACCCTCATCTTTGGTCGCAAAGCTTTTGAGGAATTTGGCCACCCCTTCCCGGATCGTCAAACTATCGTGCTGACCCGAAATAGAGAATGGACAAGTAAAGATATAATCGTTGCAACTTCCCTGCAAGAAGGTTTGGACACGGCACAGAAACTCGAGGGTGAAATATGGATTAGTGGAGGTCGGCATGTTTATGAACAGGCTATGCCAATGGCAGACAAACTTTACCTTACACTTATTCATGCTGAGGTTGAAGGAGATGCTTTTTTCCCCGCATGGGATTCCTTTTTTCCTAAAACTATTTCTCAATGTGCAAGTCGTAATGACAATTTTCGTTACACCTTTTTTGTATTTGAAAAATAATTTAACAAGAAGGGGAGTGCTTTGATAATTACAGGTGGTGCAGCTCGCGGGATTCGACTCAAGATTAGAAAGGCCGATTCCATTCGGCCAGCGATGGGTCGCATGCGGGAGGCGGTATTTTCCAGTCTTGGTCCCGGGATTACCGAGAGCGAGTTCCTGGATCTCTATGCCGGAAGTGGTGCCTATGGATTAGAGGCGCTTAGCAGGGGGGCTTCAGGTGGGGTATTTATTGAAAAAGATCATCGAACAATTGGTTATTTACATGAAAATATCTCTGCCGTGTGCAAATCACTCGGATTGAAACAGTCACCTTGCGATGTTATCGAGATGGATGTTTTTAAATGGATACCGATAAATAAACAAAGATTTGATTTTATATTCGTCGATCCGCCTTATGACATCATCAATAAATGTATGGAATTAATTTTCGCGCTCGCACAATCTTGTCTTAGTAATAAAGCATCCTCGCGCTTAATATTTGAAGCGCCGGGAGAGTTAGTCTTAAAGGGGCAAGGTTGGGAACAAATGAAGAAATTGGGGAAAGGGCGCCATGAATCCACGGTGTCTCTTTTTCGACGCCTTTAGTTAATAAACAAAACTGAGACTATAACTAGTGAGGGCTATGGGTCTCAATTTTTGAAACCAGGATTGAAATTGCGGCAACCCCGGCAGTTTCTGTCCGAAGGACGCGCTGACCAAGATTATAGAATGCAAATTCAGCACCGTGCAGCAGATCCCTCTCTTCTGTTGACCACCCACGTTCTGAACCGATTGCGATGACACTGGCAGGATGGTGTATTTTATAAGAACCCAATTGTAACGTGGCTTCGTAATTATCAAGTGCGATACGGTCACTCTGCGTACTCAACTTCAATATACATTCGGCAAGCGAATCAAAATTGCAAACTTCAGGTATATGCGTAGTAAAAGCCTGTTCAGCACCGAGGTGTAGATGGCGTCGCCATTCGCCGGTACTCCAGAGGCGGCTGCGGCTGTAAGAGGGCTCCCCTTTGTCAGCTTGGAAAAACCAAATGGCGTCAACGCCTAAACTCGTCATATCCTGCAGGATTTTTCGCGCAGTTTGGGGTCGAGGCAGCCCTGCTATTAAAGTAATGGGGTAGGGCACCGGCGGTACATCACCCCATTCCATAGTCAAGTTCATGCCATCAGAATCATCCGAAATAATGCGCGCTTTTCCCCGCGGGCCGTTGGTTACACCGACGTCAAATTCCTGACCAATGCCCATTTTAAGTACCTTCCGGACATGTTCCGCGCGTGGATCATCAAACGGAATATTTAAGTGGGTGTACTTCTCACAGAAGAGAATGAGATTCATGGCATAAGAGTAATTATTTCTTATATTACATATTTTTGGATTTCGTGGATAGGGATTTCTTCTTTAGAATTCAGCAATAAACAGAGGGGAACAATAATGTTTTTCTCTCTTTGAAGAAACGGTCATAATAATACATCTATAATTGTGCAAGATGCTAGATATAAATGGGTTAAATAAATTTCGATCGCTTGACTTAAGAGGGTTAATAGATTCATTTAAACTATAACTACAACACGTTTACCATCGTTGACATTAATCTGATTAAAGTAGTTATTTAATCGTGCTCTTTCGGCCCGATAAGCTATCTCTATGAAAGGAAATTATATTATGTGCTCGAAAAAAAATCTCTCCACCTTGTTGATATCACTGGTTTTCACCGTATGGTTATCCGCTCAGCCGCAATCGCTTGAAACCTTTTTCGATTTCGAAAATGAAACTGCCACAGGGACAGATTTTACTTTGGGCGTTGCCCCGTTTACCATCCGGGTTATTGGATTTACCCTCGAAACGGTGGATGATCCAGCCCTCGCTCATTCGGGGACCAAAGCTTTGGTCCTTGAAGCGGGTCAGGAAGGGAAAATTATTTTAGAAAGAGGCGCCAATTTACTCCAGTTTTATGCTGCTGAATCAACCGGTGGCGGCCGATTGGAGCTTAGAGATAGAAACCGATTTTTTTTAAGGGAAGGTGGGACGATCGAGGGATTGCCGACAAACATCAGTCCCGGCGCCAACCCCCCGCTTCAGAGTTTCATCGGTTTCTCAGGAGATATTAATGATGCTGCAGACCTTAACTATACGAACGGTGTCCTGGAAATAAAAATAATCAACGTAAATGGACGGGCGGCCATCGACGATCTTGGTTTTTCTTATGTTGTGGGTCCCCCCAACAATACTGTTTATGAAGATTTTGCGAATATAGCTAACAGTCCTTATTTTAGAACACCGGGTAGTACCAGTGCCAATTCGAGATTAATTTTCACCATCGGTGAGTCCCCTTACACCGCAACGTTTACCGGTGGCATTGCGGCTGTCTCAGGCGGAGGTTTCTTTAATCATACTATTCCTGATGGTGAAACACAGGGGGGAGGAGATTTTCCCCTCGTCCCCGGTGCATGGAGAGTTGAGGACTTATCTTTTGGAGGAAGTGGTTTAGGTGTTATTACTTTCGAAACCCCTGTCGCCAAAGTAGAATTTTATGCCGCTGTGTTCCTTGAGGAAGATGGAGAACTCCAGATTTTTGATGCTAATGATAATCTACTCACTTCAACCAAAGATATACCCCTTAATATAAGTCACTTATTTGAAGCACCCTTTGATTATTTATCCTTTAATGCGGCGGAGTTGGGGGCGCCTGAAGGAATTGGGAAGATTCATTATCTCAATTTGGATAAAGTATCTTTTCAAGGGAATGTGCTGCACAATGTTATTGATGATATTGGATTTACCCCGGTCGGTGCCCCCGGTAGTGGTTCCGAGGGACCGCCTCCCGTAGCCGGTCCCACCATTACCACCCAGCCCGTGAGCCAGGAAGTACAGTCCGGCACGGCTGTTGTTTTATCGGTAGCAGCGAGCGGTGACGATCTTAATTATCAGTGGTATACAGGTAATAGTGGTGACACTGCGAGTCCCGTTGCTGGGGCTACCGGCAGCACCTTAACGACCGGTGCCCTAACGGTGAGTACCAACTTCTGGACGCAGGTAAGCAACGCAGGTGGAAGCGCTGACAGCGATACCGCCTCCATTACCGTAACCGCTCCACCGGTGCCTCTCGTTCTCGACGGCTCGGGCGATATCGCCGGTGAAAACATCCAGCATGCCAACGGTAATGTCTTCGATCAGATTTTACTCACCGGGGAGTTCGTCCAACTCCAGGCCAAGCCGGGACAGATCACCCGCGTCTCCTTCATGGACGAAAACGAGGATATTGTGCAGGTAGAATTTTCAGGTAATGGGACCTTTACCGTAACCCTGGATCCGTCCACCTTCCTGCCCCCGGCCATACCCCCGCGCTACAACCAGCAGGTTGAGTACGTGACGGGCAAGCCCAGCGTGGTTATCGATGGAGCGGACGCCAATACCTTCTTCAGTATCTTCACCGTGGGGAGGATCAACGCGTTTAACCAGGCCCTCTTCCCCGAGGGACAGGTCTATGACGCACAAGCGGACGTGGCCCTCGTGGAAGTAACCAACTCCACGGGACTTGGAGGGGTGCAGTTATCGAACACCGTCTTCAGTGGAAGCACGGGCAAGGTCGGTGTCGATGCGCGCGGGGTACCGATCGCGGTACGCTTAACCGTCGGCGACATTGATGCTGATGGCGACGCAGTCCCACACCTGTTATTCGGATCCGGATCCTTCACGGTACCGGCCGGCAATCCCGGCTTGCGAATTACGGGTGGTGACCTCTTGCAGACAAACGGTGCCGCAGTCGTGGTAGCGGTGAGTGGATCGACAACGACCGGGTTTGATACCCTGATCACGCAGAACAACTTCAAATCTGACGAAACGCCTCAGCCGACACTGAGTATCGATGCCACCTTCGCCAACGAAGATGGCGATGCGATCACGGTGACGGTCGAAGAGATTACGATTGAGTGAGGAGTGATCTATCGATCAGTTTTAAGTTTTAGGTGTTAAGGTGGATCGGGCTGCCTGACCGCCATAGCTTTAGCGACGGCTGGTTCCCTGGCACGCTTCTTTAATTACTACATTCTTCAACGCGCTAGGGACAGCGCGTTCCACCTATTCTGTCATTACACACCTGTCTGCTGTTTATTTCTTCTATCTACTGAGCAATGACCACTGGGCAGGATGTCGATGTCCATCCTTCTTACATCGAATATCGTAGCTCGTAAATAGTATATCGATACTATTAAGTTCTCATTCGCGCTCAGCAATCTGATGTTGACACGCATTAATTGAAGAGAAGAGTACATACTAAGATCAACAATTAAATTCAGGAGGGTTTATCTATGCGATATAAGTTTGCGGTATTACTATTTTTCGTTTTTGGAATATCGTCACTCAGTGCTTATGATATTTATACGGTCCAGGTGTTTTCTGGAGCACGTGAGTCGACTTGGACAAAGATGCTTGCCCGGGAGATCGGAGAGGGAGATATGACGCGTAAGATTCCCTATTTAGTGCCCGATTTCGTTACTAATAATCGCGCTTATGAAGTTAATTTTATTGAAACGTGGCATGAGGGTTTTGGGCAAGTATTACATGCCAGGGATGTATTAAAAAAACAAGGGGTATTAGTACTTATCGTTCCACATCTGGAAAAGAGCAGACAACTACTCGCGTATATTGAGAAAGAACGCTGTGAGCCTTACGATATTGAGTTAATTGTCATTAGGAGAAAACCTGGAAAATAGCCTGACCGACCACTGCTTATCTTCTCCAGACCTGAGCGTTCCTTGTGCCTGAAGAGTCTGCTATAGAGTGCGAATCCGCCGTGTATAAGGATACGCTTGTGCTCATTGTTTTCTCATTCATCCCGTCAAAGGGTGAGATGGTGAAATGGTATTGGACTCGTATTGCCGGTGTACCCTACCTTTTAAGAAACATCATCAATATCCAACGTGGTGGGGGTAATAAAACATATTTGTATCATAGTGAGCAATTCGCACCTCTTAAAGAATTATGCCGTCTTGTTAATGACGATCCAAGAGTGCTAAACAAAACAGAGTGTATATCAGTGCCCGAGGATTTAGAACGCGTGCTTCGGAGCATGAAAAACATCCTTATCCTGAATGGCTCAGTCCTTCATCACAGATTAGAAATCCAGAACGCTCTTTCATTATTCACTCAATATACCGTTACAGATAGAGATGAAAAAAAAGAAAGAGTTAGTATCGATAACTTACTCTCTCAATTCGATAAGCATGAAGATTTCAATGTTCAATGGTCTGAAAAGATTACTGCGATAAGCGTTGGTGATAAACCGGTATCCCCTTCAAACGAAAGTATACGGATTCAATATTTGTCCGGCAGTAAGATTACGAAAATAACAACCGAAAATGATTTTCATAAAGAGCATATGCGTATCATGAAGTCTGGTGGCCTGGAAACCGACAGCATGATAAACAGGTTATTTTCTCGTAGCGTATCACGATTCTTAACACGACTGGCCATTCATACGCCGGTAAGCCCTAATCAGGTCACTTTGTTAAGTTTTTTCCTTGGATTAATATCGACCTGGTTTTTTTTCCAAGGCGTTTATGGGATGAGCCTGGTAGGAGCGGTCATCCTGGTGATTTCTACTTGGATAGATGGTGTCGATGGTGAACTGGCTAGATTGACTTTCAGGGAATCTAAAATGGGAGCTAAATTGGATATCACCTTGGATTGTTTTGTAAATTACATCGTTTTCTTTTCGATTGGCGTGGGATTAACCCGTTCATCCGGGGACAACCTTTATGCTATTCTTGGTTTAGTCGCGGTTATTGGCAGTATTATTTCTTTTGTCTTTATGAGTTCTTTAATCTCAGAGAGCAAATCACCTGAACGACATGACAGTATTTCAATGGATAAGCGTCGTATGATTCAGGATAAAATAGCCAATCGGGATTTTATTTTCATCCTGTTTTTACTCGCGCTTATTGATAGAACAGAAATATTCATCTGGCTCGCGGCAATCGGAGCCAATGTCTTTGCCCTTTATTCACTTTACGCCAGGTGCATTGCCAAGTAGAGGATTTTTATCATCAAGAAATTGGAACGAAGGCCGAATTAGAGCGGCGGTAGGTGTTTATTAAATCGATGAAATATTCAATTACTACCTTGCTTTTCTCTCGGTGCGCAAGCGCGCGGATTTTCAATCTCACGCTTTAATTGATCCATTCCCTCTTCGACAGAAATCTCAGGTTCAAAGTTAAGTTCATGACGAATTTTATCCATACACAGAGTACTTTGTGTCGTTAGCATATTTATGGCCGTATGTGTCAAGAAGGGACGGTCACCTGGTTTTAACCGTTTGTGTGTACATTCAAATATGGAAGCCATGATGCGTGCTACGGGAAGTGGAATGGATTTTTTAACCGGTTTAGAACCGACTATTTTAGCCAGATGGTTGAAGAATTCATTAAATGAAATAGGCTCGTTATCCCCTACAATGTATCCTTGCCCAATCGCATTCGGGTGTTCCGAAGCAAGTAGTATCGCGTCGATCAAGTTATCGATGTAACAGGGATGGCAGGTGCCTTTACCGCCGGCGATGAGAAACATTCTGTTTTGGCGGATTAAGCGGAGAGGTTCTTCAACCCAACCGCTACCGAGGCCATAAACGACGGATGGTCGTAATACCACGACTGGTAATCCGTGATCGCTATGATATTTAAAGACGAGGACTTCACCTTCAATTTTCGATTGAGAATAAAAGTCTTTTCCGGGATTGTATGGTGTTTTGTCGTCAAAGTAAGCCGGTGAGGGAACACCGAATACTGCGATGGAACTGAGGTGAATAAATCGTATTATCTTTCTTTCAACAGCTGCTTCTAATAGCCATTCTGTGCCTTGTACATTCGTTGAATGAAAAGTTTCTTCTGTGCCCCAATCCAAAACATGACCCGCACAATGAAAAACCCGTTCAACGCCATGCACGGCTTTATCAATTGAATCGCGGTTACCTAAATCCCCGATCACTATTTCTGCCGACTCTTTGGAAATGGGTGGCAGTTTATGTTCACTCTCAGGTCTGCAGAACAGTTTTACCTTACGCCCTTCTCTCAACAAGCGTTCGCTCAGATGACGGCCGATGAATCCGGTAGCACCGGTTATTAGATCAGCATGCATAGTTAAATATACCCGTTGCTTCTAAACCATTGGATAGATCTTTCCATTGCTCCGTCGCAGGATATTGGATTATATCCCAGTTCATCTTTGGCTTTTGCGCTTTCATAGTATAAATATTTTCCAATCAGTCCCTGCATACCCACAGTTAATTTTGGCGCTCTGTGAGTAAAGTGATCAGCTATGCCCTCTTGACAATGCGCGACAAGGCTAAGTAGAGATTTTGGGATACGCACTTTCGGTCGTCCTTTTCCTGCAAGCTTCGCGATCTTCGACATAAACTCTTTGTTAGAAAGATTATCACCAGCAAGAAGATACTGTTCACCCGCTCGACCTTTTTCTAGGGCTAACCATAATCCCTGAACGAGGTCATGGACATCGACAAAACAGGCGCCGCCATCTACCCAAACGGGCCACCATCCTTTACAGATATCAATGATCGGTTCACCGATTGGAGTTGGTCCGTAATCCATTTCACCAATAGCGGAAGCGGGATTTACGATAACTACGGGTAAATCTTTTTCTTTTGCCCATCGTTTTATTTCATCTTCCCCAGCTTTCTTTGTCTCCGCATATAAAAATCGCTTACCAGACATATTGAATTCCGATTTTTCATTACGCGTTACTGGCTGTTCAGATACTCCAAGTGTAATGCAACTGCTTACGTGGACCATTTTTTCTATACCCGTGGCCAGACTGGCAGCGGCTATATTTATTGGACCGAGGACATTCAGCTTGTGAAAGACATTGGGATCTCTCGACCAGTAACGGTTAAAACCGGCGAGATGAATGAGAACATCGCAGCTATTGAGAAAGGGATATAAACTCTCTGTATCAAGTACGTCACCCCAGAAAACTTGATGGGGCAAGTTTTCTAGAAGCGTATCCGACGTGCCTTGAAGAAGAAAGGCGATGACCTCGTGACCCAAAGAGGTGACGTAGCGGGTCAAATGATTTCCTATAAAACCATTTGCGCCTGTTATCCCTACTTTCATAACGGTTATTGTCGATTGCCCTTTGCCGATTGTCGATGTCGGATTGACTGAACAGCGTTTGCAGGTCGACCTATAGACGTATACAATCTATCCAAGTAGGATCAATTAATTCCTCATTTTTTTTGATATCTTGACCTTGCTGCAAGTCTATATAAAATAGATTCAAAGTCAGATAATGTCTTTCAATCATTATTATTTAATTATTCGTTAAATCTGAAACGGTCAAAGCTTTGATCTCTATCGCTTATCCCCATAGTGTCATTAGAATATTTGTCTGCACTATTTTAAGACGATTACATAAAATAGTTTTATATGCAGAAAATTAAATCCCTTTTCGGATTATTGGTTTTTTCAGCCTGTGCCTGCACGGAATTGCTGGCGGTAGATGTCATCTTTCTGGATATAGACCTGGAAATAGCAATTCGAGAGGTGCTGGAGAAACCTGACGGGCCAATAACAGACACGGACATGGCCCTGATAGAATCGCTTACTATCAATGAAAGAAGTATACTTAATCTAACTGGGCTGGAATATGCAGTTAACTTGGGCTACTTGGATCTTTCTAATAACCTCGTCATAGATACCAGCCCATTATCGGGGTTGGCTCAGCTTGAAACGCTATATTTGTTTGATAATCTAATCAGCGATTTCAGTCCATTGGCTGGGTTAACTCAACTGACATCCCTCGATCTTGAGTTTAACTTTATCAGTGACCTCAGTCCGTTGACAGGTTTAATCGAATTGACATTCCTGAATCTGGACAACAACGAGATCAGTAATCTTAATCCCTTGGCTGGTTTAACGCAGCTGACTTTTCTTGATCTAGACAACAACCAGATAAGTGAACTCGGTCCATTAGCGGGTTTAATCCAATTGGACTTTCTGAGTCTAGACAACAACGAGATCAGTAATCTTAATCCCCTCACTGGTTTAACGCAGCTGACCGTCCTGTTTATTGACAATAGCCAGATCAACGATATCAGCCCGCTGTCTGGGTTGACTCAGATGGAGTCCCTGACCCTGTTGAATAATCAAATCAGTGATATCAGTCCCCTGGCAGGTTTAACCCAATTGGACTTCCTGTATCTAGACAATAATCAGATTAGTAATCTTACCTCCCTCGCTGGCTTAACGAATTTGAGGATCCTGTTTATTGACAGTAGCCAGATCAGTGATATCAGTCCGTTGTCTGGCTTAACTAAGCTGGAGTCTCTGACCCTGTTTGATAATCAAATCAGCGATATCAGTCCCCTGGCAGGTTTAACTCAACTCACATTTCTGAGCCTAGGCGACAACCTGATCAGTGACCTCGGACCCTTATCGGGCTTAACCCAAATGTCATTACTGGGTCTGGACAACAACCAGATCAGTAATCTAAACCCCCTGGCTAGCTTAACGCAACTGACACTCCTGTATATTGACGGTAGCCAGATCAGCGATATCAGCCCGTTGTCTGGGTTGACTCAATTGGATACCCTGACCCTGGTTGATAATCAAATCAGCGATATCAGTCCCCTGGCAAGTTTAACCCAACTGGAAACTCTCAATCTTTCCACGAACCAAATAAACGATCTCAACCCCTTAGCCGGTCTAACGCAACTTACAGGATTATATCTTACCTCGAACGCAATCAGTGATACCAGCCCACTGGCCGGTTTATCTCAGTTGAGTGAATTATTACTTACCGATAACAATATAAGTGCAATCGACTCCCTGGCCGGATTAAGCAGTCTCACCTACCTTGATCTCGAGGAAAACCTATTAGACATAAGCGAGAATTCCGAAGCACTGGATATAATCGAAAATCTTATTTCTAATTATTCCACAGTCGTTTTTTTCCAAACGCAAAATACGGATGTGCTATTTTTGCAGGTAAGCAAAGGGACCTTCACAGATAAAATTCAGATTACATGGCAAAGTGTTGAAGGTGCGACTTACGATCTTTTCCGTAATACCACGCCTGACACCAAAGGAGCTATTTTATTACAAGCCAATCTCAACGTAACTGTTTACGATGATATTACACCTCAATCAGGAGTCACTTACTATTATTGGTTAGCGATTAAGATCAACGGGGAAACGATCAGTATATCCAATACGGATAGTGGCTATCGAGCACAAGCGCTTGTCGGCATTGGCGCATGGGGTGATGATGATAAAGGTCAGTCTACAATACCCGAAGAGCTGACTGAAGTGATCCAGGTTGATGCCGGATCCGCGCATAGTATAGCATTACAGTCTAACGGCACGGTCGAAGTCTTTGGAGATAACAGCCTTGATCAATTGGACATTCCTGGAAATCTCACATGAGTAATCGCCGTCGCCGCCGGTTATTTTCATAATTTAGCTTTGAAGGAAGACGGTAGGGTGGTCGCCTGGGGTTGGAATACTAACGGTCAGACGAATGTGCCCACGAATTTGGAAGATGTCAAACAGGTATCCGGTGGTGGTGATTTCAGTCTTGCTTTAATTGGTGATGGGACGGTGAGAGCTTGGGGTAATAATTTCGCACATCAGACCGAAGTGCCGAAAGGGCTTGCCGATGTAAAACAGGTGTCAGCGGGGGGATCGCACGCGCTCGCCTTGAAAGAAGATGGCACGGTTGTAGCATGGGGAAATAATGCAGATGGTCAGGCAACGGTGCCGTTCGGACTACGCGATGTAGTAGCAGTTGCTGCTGGTAAATCACACAGTTTAGCATTAAAAGCTGACAGCACGATCGTTTCCTGGGGCAGCAATAACCGCGGACAACTTGATTTCCCTGGAGTATTTAACAGTCCCTCCAAGCAAGGTATTTCTGCGCAGTTTAATGCCTCTAGCGTTGTTTCCATTGCCGCAGGATTTAATCACAACCTGGCCCTGGATGCTGAAGGAAACGTCGTTGCCTGGGGAGATAATACATTCAGCCAGGCGACGGTTCCTGAAGCACTTACAGGAGTAGAAAATATTGCTGCCGGGGGTCGGCATAATATTGCCTTGTTTGAGTCTGCTGCTGTTGCTGAGAGTATTATACTCGATGGCTCGGGGATAATCGCAGGACAGGATATCCAGCATTCCAACGGAAATATCTTTGATCAGGTCCTGCTCACCGGAGAGTTTATTCAGCTTCAAGCCAAGCCGGAACAGATTACAAGGGTATCCTTCATGGATGAAGATGAGGACATTGTGCAGGTAGAGTTCTCAGGAAGCGGAAACTTTACCGTAACCCTGGATCCAGTTAGCTATTTACCTTCTGCTTTGCCAGCGCGTTATAACCAACAGGTCGAATATGTTAGAGGTAAGCCGAGCATCCTAATCGAAGGCGCCGACGCTACTACTTTCTTCAGTATTTTCACCGTTGGTAGGATCAACGCGGTGAACCAGGCATTGTTTCCGGTCGGTCAAGTTTATGATGCCGAAGCCGACGTGACCCGGGTAGAAGTGATCAACTCAGTGGGAATCGGGGGAATGCAAATGTCGAATACCGTATTTTCGGGTAGCACGGGGAAGATTGGTGTTGATGCCCGAGGGGTACCTGTTGCTGTGCGTATAACGATTGGAGACATCAGTGCCAGTGGCGGCGCTGTTCCTTATTTAATGTTTGGTTCAGGATCTTTCACCTTGCCCGCTGGTAATTCGGGATTGCGAATAACGGGGGGCGACTTGGTTCAGGCAAACGGTGCCTCGATCGTTGTTGCAGAGAGTGGATCGACGACACCAGGATTTGAGACCCTTATCATGCAGAATAATGTTAAGTCGGATAGCACCCCTCAACCAACTCAGAGCAACGGGGCATCATTTATTAATGAGGATAATGCCGCGATCAACGTGACAGTGGATGAGATAACGATCGAATAAAGTGGATAGGCGTTCGATTATCTGGTACTCGTTTGGGGATCAACTATAGTCTAGCAGTAGCGAGGCTCTGTCGGACTATCCAAAGGTGGTTGTGAGCCCTTCGGCTATTGATGCTCTGCGATCACTGTTCGACTGGTGCGGGTGGGGAGAATCGAACTCCCGTAGCCAGCTTGGAAGGCTGGAGTTTTACCACTAAACTACACCCGCTTGGACCAAGTGTTCATATTTCGCAATTATTCCCGGGGGTGGTCAAGATTGAATGTTATCTTAGATAAAAGTTGGTTCCAATGATCTTCGTCTTCGTCAAGGAAGACGGGGTTCAGGTGTTGGGTGTCGGAGTCTAGGGAGTAAGCTATGGGTTAAATTACAAGCTTCGTCTTCGTCTGCCTCTTCGTCTGTAATAGAGCTTCGGTTATTCTATACGCAATGGAGGGACACACTCCATTGCGTATACTTTAAAATGTTGTTTACGGCCACGACGGAGCGTGGCCCTCCAGAAAATATATAATGAGGATGGAGCATCATAGTACATAGACCTCTAGAAAAAGAAAAAATAGAAAGGCACGCTCCGTAAATCCGCAGAAACGAAGACGAAGGGACGAAGACAAACATTATCTTCGTATTACCCCATTAATAATTAAGTAAAAGTATGTGAAATAAAAAACCCACTTCGGAAAGGCGATAGTGGGGGCTCATCTAAAATAATTTGGACTGAGGTCAAATTATAATTTCTTGCGAACACGAGTTCTTCTCGTGGGGACCTGTGGTCTTTTCTTTTTCTTGATCGCTTCCAAATCATTTTTTGAAATTTGTGATAGTTGCTGGAACAGATCCTTTCTTCTTCTTCTCTCAGTATCAGGGAGTTGATTAATATTGGTCATGTTCGTCGGGTGAATGGTTTTAGCTAAAGAAATCTTCTGCTGAAACCCGTCTTTCGTAACAACAACTGTATAATTGAGTGGATCGTAATCGACTATTGTCATGTCCTCATAACTTTCGTTCATGCCCACCCAAAAAGCATCGTTGCTATTTTTATCTTGGAGACAAAAAATATATTCTCCGTCCAACTTTACAATCCCTCGCAGATCCAGGTTGCTGAGAGGAATACCAGGCTGATTGCTATTACTTTTAGTCGAACCTACTTTATTTTGATCAAAACCAGTTGGAATAAATGGTGAATTCGTGGTCAAATTTTGAATTTCTTCGGCTTTGACGTATTCCAATGCATAAACCTGCCCATGCAGAAAGGTTACTGGTATCAGGGCCACCAACAGAAATTTTTTTATGAATACTGGTTTAATGCTTCGCATAACCGATTATAATATTCTCACATCTTGGTAATCGCGTCAACTCAAAGGGGAATTATGCAACGATGAATGAAGATGCAGTTTTATTTCGCATTCTCGCTTTTGCGTAGTAGGGCTGCTCCGGTAGTATAATTGTGATGAGCCGCAGAAAGGCGATGCCAAGTGAGAAAGCTTTTAATGTCTTCGCGATTCCATTGAGGAGAGTGTTGATTATTAAAAGCAGGATGAAACCAGATCAGCTTTTCGAATGAGGAGAGTGTCAGCGGTGTTCCGCCCCATTCCGGATAAGACATGTCATAACCTGGTTCACAAACATCAAAGCTGATACCGAGATAACCTCCGGGCTTAAGGACTCGTACTGTTTCATCAACGGCCGTATTTTTATCCTCCTGATGCTCGATCACTGATAAGCTAGTTACAACATCTATAGTCGCGGTATCAATGGGAAGTTGACAGGAATCAGTGATTACCCAGTTAACATCCACTTCCAGTTTATTACGCACAGCCTCCCACTGATTTACCCAATTGGTTTGGGTCTCTACAATGGTGACGTGAGCTCCTTTCAAAGCAATCATCCAGGGCCAAGGCGATTGTTCACTGCCTATGTCGAGTAGATGTACATCTTTCCAGTTTAATCGATTTAAACCTTGAAACCATAGCCGTGGATACTCCCAGTTTTTTGCCCAGTTACAAAAGGTGCGCAAGCCGAGCGGTTCAGCTAGTTCATTAAGGGTATCTATGAACGCGCAATAATCAGGGCTAAAAGTCTCTTCTAAATTAGCTAAATAGCGTGGGCTGTTGACAGTGCGCTCTCGCTTCCTGGCAATTGTAATTTCATGAGAAGTTTGCCAACAATCATCGTTTTCCAGGACTTCAAAATCACAGGTATTAAGAATTGTTGCAATTGATGAGCGGGTAAAAATAAACGCGTGTTCTTCGGGATCGAATACATTGGTGTTAAGTGATTCGACATCTGTGTTTTCATTAATCAAAGGTAATTGCAGATAGAGAATACCCTTGGGATGAAGTTGACGGTGAGCGGCCTTAAGAAACGCAACCGGATCGCGCGAGTGTTCCAGAACATCGCAAGCCACAATCAGTTCAGCTTTTGGTAGATTATCGACGTCGGGGAATACCCCGGATCTTACATCGAGATCAGCTATTTTATTTACCTCAGATGCGGTATGTGGATCAGGTTCAATGCCGATCGTTTTCCAACCCAACCCCTTCAACGCAATTAAAAGGGATCCCTCAGCACAGCCGACCTCAATCACACGTCCGGGGGTAGAGATGTGTTTTTTAATGCTCGTTAGCCATTTGTTCACTCTACCATCTTCCACAAAAATTGCCTGGCGCTCTTCTAAAACGGGGTGTTCCTTATGCATCTGCCGTTTCTGCCAATAGCCACGATAGGAGTAAAATGACGATACTGCTTCGGATTTAATTCGTCGACGGGCATAGTGGGTAGCACAGCGTTCACATTCAAGATAGTCGGGAGAAAATCTGCTTACGGAATTACTTTTCCAACCGCACCAACACCTGTCGGAAACTTCAAAACGGGCATCGGTATCAAAATCAACGTGCCCGTTTTCAGTATTTATTTCGTTATTCATTAATAGAGTAACCAAATTTTGAAAATTCCCCGACCTCAGTTTTTTCCAATGCAACCTTCCAGGCTTCGTCTTCTTTCCACAACTCGTTATTTCCAGACCGATAGAAAGTGCGCTCGCCGTCTTTTGTTATTCGATCGAAATGTGTCCACCAAAAGACATATTCAGATTTTAGTTTTGGTGTAACACCAATGAAATCTACGATTTTCTGTAACTCTTCGTGCCCAGCTTTGAGTGCTTCAAAGCGAACGATTAATACTTTCTCCGGATTATCTTCATATAATCGAAACGCCTTATCGTAGAACTCTCGATAGAGATTAAAATTTTCCTTTATCCAGACAACAGTGTCATCAATCTTTAATCCCCAGCGTTCGCAAGCAGTAAGATATAAACTGTAGACGCTGGCATAGGGATTGCGGATGAGAATTATGGTCGGGTTAGGTCCGTCTTGTGGTTGTCCGTGCAAGCCATTAGGAGCCGCATTAATAAATACCGGTTGATAGGGTACCGTATCCGATCTGAGTTTCAATGCATAGAGAGCCATCGGTTCCAGCTCTTCCTGGCGCTGTATTGCCTCCTCATCGTTAACAAATTCGTTTTCAAAAAATACGAGATCGAAGAGCCCCGTGAAACAATTCCACAGAAAATGGCTGCCCGTGCGTAAGAACGCGTAGTAGTCCAACTTGCGTGCCAAACGAGTGCCAAAAAAGTATTTATCTTTGTCCATCGAATTTTAAGAAACTAAAGAGTGTAGCCGCTGTCTCCAACGAAGCAAACTTAGAATTATTACGCCCTGACTTTAAAACGTGTTAATTTCTGCTTTTGAAATTAAATGTAGATTATTAAAGGAGTCTTTTTTTGTTAGTTTAAAGATGGCTTGCCACATTTTATCACTTTGATATAAGTAATCTTTTGAATATACAGGGTATGAAATTTATTAAAAATAAAATAATACGCGTTTTCATTTTAATCTCTGCTTTGTTTTTTATCTCGGAACTACCGGGATTCGCACAACCAAAAGCGCCCCCCACTGCGCCCCCGGTTATAATAAATGATCAATCTATAGCTGTTAATCCGAAGGGTGAAATTCAAGCGGCGGCAACTCAATATTCGATTGGTGACCCAACGGCTGAAGAGCAGCTTGTTTTAGAATTTATAAATCGCGCGCGCGCTGATGCCAACGCGGAGGCACAGAGGTTAGTTACGACGACAGATGAAGATGTATTAAGCGCGATAGATTTTTTCGGAGTCGATCTCGGTGTCGTGGTCAACCAGTTTGCGACTCTCACGCAAACGCTTCCGCCGCTCTCCATGAATGCGCAACTCACAACCGCCGCGAGATTGCACAGCCAGGACATGTTCAATAATGTATTTCAAGGACATTTTAGTTCAGATGATCCGGTATCACCGAATGAGCCGGGAGATAGCAGTGGGGACCGCGCGAGACATCAAGGATACACTTTCATGAATTTAGGGGAAAATGTTTTTTCATTTGCTCGATCAGTTTTTGAATCGCATGCGGCATTTGAAATTGATTGGGGTTTTACTCCGACTGGCATTCAAGATCCACCCGGACATCGAACCAACATTCACGGGTCTGCATTTCGGGAGGCTGGGATTGGTATCGTTCTTGGAACAAATAGTTCAGGGGATGACTCGGTGGGGCCTATACTAATCACCCATGATTTCGGTGTTCAGTTAATCGGAGCTACCCCTTTTATTACAGGTGTTACCTACGACGATCAAAATGGAAACGCCTTTTATGATTTAGGTGAAGGATTGGGTGGCATTAATGTTGACGTCAATGGCTCTGATTTTTTTGCCGTGACTGTGACAACGGGTGGCTACTCTGTTCCCGTGCCGGGAAACGGCAATTATTCGGTGACATTTTCCAGTCCATCAATAACCGATCAGACAACCCAGGTTGTCATATCCAATTCTGAAAATAAAAAGCTCGATTATACGCCACAAGCAGCAGGCAGTAATGGTGGAAATGGAAGTGAGCCTGAACCTAATGCGCTGATTATTGGAGGTACGGGGGATATCGCGGGAGAGGACATCATGCACCCGAATGGGAATGTCTTCGACCAGGTCCTGCTCACCGGACAAAGCATTCAGCTTCAAGCCAAGACGGGGCAGATTACGCGCGTCTCTTTCATGGACGAAGACGAGGATATCGTTCAGGTAGAGTTCTCTGGAAACGGAACTTTTACTGTGACCCTGGATCCAGCCACCTTCCTGCCACCAGCCATTCCCCCGCGCTACAACCAGGCAGTAGAGTATGTAACGGGGAAACCGAGCGTGGTTATCGATGGTGCGGATTCCAATACTTTCTTCAGTATCTTTACCGTGGGGATGATCAATGCGGTGAACCAGGCTTTGTTCCCCGCGGGTCAGGTCTATGACGCTGAAGCGGACGTGACCCTGGTAGAAGTGACCAATTCCACGGGGATGGGCGGGATGCAGCTTTCAAACACTGTATTTAGTGGTAGTTCAGGTAAGGTTGGCTTGGATGCGCGAGGAGTGCCGATTGCAGTACGCCTGACTGTAGGCGATATTGATGCATCGGGCAGTGCGATACCACACCTGCTTTTTGGGTCGGGGTCCTTCACGGTGCCTGCCGGCAACCCCGGTTTGCGTATCACTGGAGGAGACTTGGATCAAACGAATAATGCATCGATCGTGATCGCGGAAAGCGGATCGACGACTCCCGGATTTGAGACTTTGATCTTTCAGAACAACTTCAAGTCTGACAATACACCTCAGCCAACGCAGAACAACGCGGCCACTTTTGTCAATGAGGATGGAGTGGAAATCACCAAACCCGTCGACGAGATTACGATTGAGTAATAGAAGATCCGGGTTAACCTGATCTCAACAATCTTATTAATTAAATCAGTACTTTCACCGGGAAAGTCATGTCTGCTGACTTTATAATTTCTTTTATTATCCCCTCTTATCAGCAGGGTGTACATTTAAAAAAATGCCTCGACAGTATTGCCGAACAAGGTCTGTCGAGGGAACAATATGAATTACTTGTTTACGACGGGGGAAGCGAGGATGATACTATCGAATTGTTAAAAAAGCATTCGCTCCATCCAACCTGGGTCAGTCAACCTGACCATGGGCAAGCGAGCGCTGTCAATCGCGGGTTGCAAGAGGCAAAAGGTAAAGTGATTGCCTGGATTAACTCAGATGACTACTATTTGCCTGGTGCGATCAAAAAGGTCCTCGACTTTTTTAATAAACATCCCGAGGTGGATATTCTTTACGGCGATGCTGATATTGTAAACGAAAACGGGAATAAGCTTTACCCTTATCCGACAGAGGAATGGAACTATGCACAGTTGGCGGATATTTGTTTCATCTGCCAACCAGCAACATTTTTCCGCGCAACTTTGATTGAGAAACACGGTCTTTTAGATGAATCACTGGATCTTGCCATCGATTACGAATACTGGCTCCGAATTGGGAAAAGCCAGGAACTGCATTATTTAAAAGAACCTCTGGCCTGTTCACGGCTTTACGGAGATGCGAAGACATTGAGGATGAAAACACGAAGTGATGCGGAAGCGCTTTTTGTTTCTCGTCGCCATACCGGTAAATGGTCAGACAAGTGGAGAATAGGATTGGCGCGTCATAAAACGAAAGATTGGATGAGCCTTTTTTCATCAAAAAATGATACAATCGCGCAAATGATTTATACCGGAGTTGAACAAAATTTGGATTTCAAATTAAGCGGAATGGAAATTACGGATGTGCTCTCCAGTCCACCGCAGGATTTATGGGATAGAACCCCGGAGGAACTGGGAAAGTTTATTGAAATGCTGGATAAAGACCGCAATGCGTGGAAGGGAAATGCCGAACGCGCACAGAAAGAAGTCGAAGCCGCTCATGAATCTCTCAGGTCCGCTCACGCATCAAACAAAGAGTTTCAATCGAATATCGAGAATTTAGATAATAAACATCGTAAAGAAATTGAACTGTCAGGGCTGCGAATAGAGGATCTTTCACGCCAGCTTACCGCTTTAAGAGGCAACTTTTGGGTGAAAATGGGAAGAAAAATGAAAATAATAAACCCAGATAAATCACCATGAATAAAGAAGTAAAGCAGGGCAAAATTGATTTATCAGCAATTCACTCTGTAATGCAAAAAGAACTGGACTGGAAAACCAAGTCTCAACTTCTTGACCGCATGTTTTCTGAAAGCGATGATCGTGAGTTAACAATGATAAAACATCAACAATGGGAAGAAATAGAAAGTTTTATTTCTCAGGCCGTTGACGGTAATCATCCGAAAGTGAAAGGGCCCGCCCTCTATCGACGATTTCGACGAAAACAGGGGAAAGTAAATCGAATGATAATACTGGTTCTATCCAGATTTTTAGAGTTGATCAAAAGTATCGATAAGCGGCTGCATAAAGTTGAGATTATACCTTTAAATAATTATCGCCATCATGACGAATCAGCTATGCAATCCGAAAACGAATTGCGAGCTACTGATGAATTAAAATCTGATTTAAAAGATATGCGCCATAAATTAAATTTATTAGAAGAAGAAATTAATAAAATTGAAAAATCGCGTCCATCATCAGAGACGTCGCCTGTTAACGAGGTTTAAGTTTCGAACGAGCGGGAGTTATCCCCTCGTATCTTAATATGAGGATTCTTATCACAACGACACAAGTGCCATTTTGTTATGGGGGCGCTGAAATGCTTGCTGAAACATTGAAAAATGCATTCTTGGAAGAAGGGCATGAAGCGGAAATTGTCGCCATACCTTTTCGCTGGTACCCACCGGAAGAAATCCTCGATCATCTTTTAGCCTGCCGGATGCTCGATATTAGAGAAAGCAATGGTGTTCCCATTGACCTGGTCGTAGGTCTTAAATTTCCCGCCTATCACATTAAACATCCTAATAAAGTTCTCTGGATTCTCCATCAACACCGCTCGGCTTTTGATTTGTGGGAAAATACCGGCAATGATATGGCTGCTTTTCCCAACGGGGATAAAATAAAACAGGGTATAGGACATCTCGAAATGCAATTGCTTTTGGAGGCTAAACGCATTCATACACTATCTTCTAATGTATCCCGTCGACTTGAAAAATATAGCCGAATCTCTGCACCCCCTCTTTATCCTCCACCTCCCCAGGCGGAAAGTTTCTATTGTGAGGATGCAGAGGATTATATTTATTATCCCAGTCGATTAGAAGTTCTCAAACGTCATGATTTAGTTATTCGCGCACTAGCTTGCACCAAAAAGCCAGTTAAAATTTATTTTTCCGGCCGACCGATCAAACCAGAATTCCTGAACGATTTGAAAAGTTTAGCAGAAGAATTAAAAGTTAGTGATCGTATTTCCTGGTTTGATTGGATTAGCGATGAAGAAAAACAGAAAAAGTACGCACGGTCGAGAGCAGTATTATTTACTCCACTCGATGAAGATTACGGATACGTTACCCTCGAAGCTATGCTTTCCTCTAAGGCGGTCGTAACATGCAGTGATTCAGGTGGACCTCTCGAATTTATTAATCATGAAGTTAACGGGTTGGTTGCCGAACCCACACCTGAGTCTCTGGGGGAGCGTTTGGACGAGATTTGGGGCGATCCCGGGTTTGCGATAAAAGCAGGGCGACTCGGTAATGAAAAATATCACTCGTTGAATTTATCCTGGAAACACGTCGTTCAGACATTAACACAATGAAAATCAATTGGTTTTCTCCTCTTCCTCCTGCACGTACCGATATAGCCCATTATACGGCGAGAATAATTCCTGTCCTTTCACAGGTTAGTGACTTAACGCTTTGGACTTACCAGCAAGAGTGGGATAAAGGTCTTGAACACTATGCACCTGTTCTTTCTTTCAAAGAGGATAAACTGGATTGGTCGAAATTGAATAGAGCGGATGCGACACTCTACAATATAGGAAATGATGGGATCTATCACAGAGATATTTTTTCATTCAGCCAACAGCATTCAGGTATTATTTTGCTTCATGACTTTAATCTGCATGAACTGTTTGAAGGCATTTACCGTTCTCAAAGCGATTACAAGTACCTGGAAATGCTTCGCCGTATTTATGGTTCGAAAGGATTGGAAGAGGGAATAAAGTATATCAACGGTGAGACATCTAAGGACGCGATGATTACAATGTTCCCATTTTACGAGCTTGCATTAAACAATTCTCTCGGAGCTGTAATTCATAATTTTGATAATTTAGAATACGCGTCGGATAATAACCCTGCGCCAGTTTTCTATACTCCGTTGCCCTATGCTAACGAAAATAATCTCAGGCCTTTGAATTCCAGAATTAGTTCAACGGAAAAAAGATCGAGACTCTCTTTAATTTGCTTTGGATATTTCGGTGGGAAAAATCGTAGACTGATTCCCATCCTGAAGTCCTTGGCATCATATCCGAAAAAGGATAAGCTTAATCTTAATATTTATGGTGAGATTCAATTTCTCGATGAAATAGTTTCACTCATTGAGTCACTAAAGTTAAAAAAGAGTGTTACCTTCCATGGTTTTGCCCCAGAGAATAAATTGAATGCGGCCTTGGATTCCGCGGACCTCGCGATTAATCTTCGTTATCCTACTCGCGGGGAAGCATCGGGATCTCTACTCCGCACTTGGAACCACGCCTTGCCCAGTCTCGTTACTAAAGCTGGATGGTTTAAACAGCTGCCGGAATCATGTGTCGCTTTCGTTCGTCCGGATGCGGAAGAGGAAGATATTCACCGCCACCTCAATGCCTGTCTTGCCGATCCTGGCCATTATCGAACGATGGGTTTAGCGGGGAGAAAATACCTTGAAGAAAATCACAGCTCTGAAACTTTCGTTCGAAATATAATGGAATTTATTCCTCAAGTTATCTCCTATAAAAGTAAAGCTTTCGCTTTGGAATTAGGGAAACGTACTGCTGGTAAAATTGCGGATGATTTTAGTGATGATTATTTCCAGAAATATTTGCTAAAACGAACAGCAAAAGAAATATTTTCATGGACCCAGGGTTAATCGATTTTTCCGTGGAATTCATTTTCCGCATTAAGAAATAAAATCATAATTTAAGATCATTGACTGAGAAAAAAGAAATTCCCTTAGAGCAAATGCTCAACGCACCTGATTTGTTCCATGTCTTCAGGCACTTGGTGGATCATCCTGAATTAACTCGCGCTTGCGGTGGGTGGATTTACAAGGATAATTACTACCCTGATTACTTAACAGTGGGTGGGGCATCGTTTGCTATTCATCGCGAAGCGCTCAAGCACTGTATCGGGCATGGAATTGATATCGGTGCGGGTTACTGGCCATTGCCCAAAGCTGAACCGGTTGATATCTGGCGTGGACCAGGCGCAGATAACAGCCTCGATAATTATCCCGAGCATTCGCTCGATTTTATTTTCAGTTCACATTGCCTGGAGCATATCGAAAATTGGCGGGAAGCACTTGCCACCTGGGTTGTCAGACTTAAACTCGGTGGAAGTATATTTCTCTATCTCCCTCACCCGGATTGCGCTATCTGGCATCCAGGATCACCCTTTATTAACGACGGACATAAATGGATTCCGACCCCGGATATTCTCCAAGAGGCACTAATAAACTTTAACTGTGAACTGATCGCCAGGGA
The DNA here is from genome assembly GCA_965219535.1 of Opitutales bacterium. GTDB lineage: Bacteria > Verrucomicrobiota > Verrucomicrobiia > Opitutales > PNEW01 > PNEW01. Next base: position 453,299 of record CBDCNV010000001.1, read on the forward strand.
TGATGGGCCCGACGCGATGCAAAGTTTTTATGTGTGTGCACAATTAAAATCAGCTGATTGATTTTAATCTCTTATCTCCAGATCAATAAATAGCATTTTATGAAAATCGGTATTAATCTTTGGCTCTTAGTCGAAGAAGGGGGCGGAGTATGCAATTACGTTCTTACACTCTTGCGCCACTGGAATCAGTATTTCCCAGATGATACGCTTGTCATCTTCAGCTTTCCCCAGAATGAGGCATTACTCAATACCCTGCCATCACCATGTCGGAAGAATGAAATTCGGCTTCATGCCCAGGAAGAAATCTCCAATTACCTCAATCAGTTTGATCTCTATTTCTGTCCCATTGGCTCGTTATATCCCCGTCCATTGCCTAAGCCCTGTGTTGTAACATTGGTTGATATTCAAGAGCGTTTTTATCCAGAATTTTTTAAGCGAGAGGACTTGGAAAGCCGTCTACACCATTATGATGTTTCTCTGAAACTTGCAGATCGCATAATCACCATATCAGAGTTTTCGAAGAAAACATTTGTCCGTATCGTAGGAATATCAAAGCGTAAGATTGATCGCATATACCTATGCGCTGACGAAATGCCCGAGGGAGTGCAACCCATAGAATGGCCTCTCACTGAAAATGAAGCATTTATAATTTATCCCGCTAATAACTGGCCGCACAAAAATCATAAATCACTTATCGCCGCTCTAAATATTCTTGATCAACGAGGAAAGAACATTCCCTGTGTTTTTACCGGTAGTCTATTAAACGGGAGAGAAGACTGGGAACGTGTCGTTAAATTGAAAGGGAATACGGACAATTTGTATCACCTCGGTCGCTTGAGTCGTGCCGAACTTTCATGGCTCTATCACCACGCTCGCATTCTAGTATTCCCTTCTTTATTTGATGGATTCGGAATACCAATTGTCGAAGCGATGGAAAGTGGTTTACCTATTGCATGTGCCGGCCGCACGAGTTTACCAGAAGTTGCCGCGGATGCCGCTTTGTTTTTCAACCCCAATGACCCTGAATCCATTGCCGCAAATATTGAAAGGTTATGGGAAGATGAGTCTTTGCGAGAGAGATTGATACAAAAAGGACACGATCAACGGCATCGTTTTACACCTAAAAATCTTGTACAGGCCCACCGGTTGACTTTTGAAAGAGCTTGCCGTGCCTATAAGCCATGGCTCCATTCCTATCGCCTCTGGCTGCATCGCCGAAATGATAAAAAAACACGGACCACTTTAACCTCTAGAGAAAAACGAATCGCCGCCAGTCTGCTTAAATGAATGACATAAGTGCTTATGTGAATATGCGTAAAAGCGGTAATGCGGGAAGAGAGATCTTATTAATTTAAAATGAATACTATCGACTACCGAGGACGTAATCCGAGATCCCTCCGGCCGGCAATCGTAACAGTCGACAATTACTTGTATTATTGTAAAACTTGAGGGCATTTATGGAAATGAATGGGCCAGTAATAGAATTGGAAGGGGTGACTAAGTATTATACCCTGTGGGAAAGTCCGTCAGCGAGGATTAAAGCTCCTGTGCTACGGTATATGTCCTCTATGCCACTTGCACCCAAAAGATTATCTTTTAAACTGCGCAACCGCGCTGAACAATTAGGAAAACCATTTTATGCGCTTCAAGATATCTCTCTCCATGTAAATCGCGGAGAAAGTTTAGGTATTATTGGACGCAATGGATCCGGCAAAAGCACGCTCTTGCAAATACTGGCAGGAACTCTCAACTTATCCAGCGGAAGTTCAATTGTAAAAGGTAGAATAGCAGCCCTTCTCGAACTTGGATCCGGGTTTGATTCTGAATTTACCGGACGCGAAAATGTATTCATGTTAGGCGCGCTTTTCGGACTGAGCCCAAAAGAAATTGAAGCGCGTTTTGACGAAGTTGCAGAGTTTGCGGAAATCGGGGAGTTTATTGAACATCCGGTTAAGACCTATTCCAGCGGGATGATGATTCGACTCGCATTTGCTACCCAAACCCTGGTCGAGCCCGAAATATTTATTGTCGATGAAGCATTATCGGTAGGGGACATTTTTTTCCAGGCAAAATGTATTCGTTTCTTCCGCGAGAGACGGGAGAAAGGTATGACTCTCCTTCTCGTCAGTCACGACCTGGTTACAATAAAAGCACTCTGTGACCGAACACTTGTGCTGCAAAACGGGCGGGCTAAATTCCTCGGTAAGAGTTCGCGTGCGGTCAGTCTTTATCATGAGATCAACCAGGAGACACTTACCTCCGCGAGCGCTTATAAACCGCTAACACCGGCAACTTCGGAAAACGGCATTTGTCTACCGGATGGTGCAAAACCACGCAATTGGAGTGGAGGTGATGAAATTGGGACTCGAGAGGCAGAGTTTGTATACTGTAATGTGCTCGATGCTGAAGGTAAAACACGGACAGATTTTGTCGTGGGTGAGGCGATTTCACTTTATTTATATTTGCAAGCGAGAGAAGCGATAACCGGGATGCATCTTGGCCTGCAGATTGTCGATCGGCATCAACGCGTAGTTTACGGCATCAGTTCGCGTCAGATTGATCAGGTAGTCAAGGATCTGGAACCCAATCGCGTTTACCGATGTGCTGTTTGGCTAGACGGGCGTCTCGGTGAAGGCGAATATCTGGTTGATGTCGCACTTGGATTAGGAGACCGTGGTGACGGTGCTCCTTCACACCAACTTCATAGGGTTGGAGGCATTACCGCGATACGTATTGGCAAACCCGGTCTTCAAGCCCCATTTTTTGGGGCTGCAGATCTGCGCGCACGCGTCGCCTGGGACTGATACAATTGCGGATTGATGGATACAAGATAAACTTTGAAATAATCGTTAGTATCAATCCGCAATCCAAGATTGGTATTTCGCAATCGAGTTACACGGGCTTTTTGCTATAATTTCCCCATTGTTCTTTCAGGGACAGACCTTTTGGGACTATTTCTTCCCGAAAACTTTTAATAATTTCCGCCTGCCTGTGGGGCGCGACCCATTTGAGAAATTTTATATCAAGCCAATTTATCAGTCGCAGGCGCATTTTTTCCAGACCCGAGAGGGGAAAATGTTTTTGACGCAATCCCTTAATGAAATATTCGAGTGTATAAATTCTCAACGATCGCCGAGATAAAAAAAACGGTCCTGGTCGTGATGCAAGGACATGAATCATTTCCCGATAACGCGCGAGTCCACCGGTATTCGTTTTAGTGTTTGAGTAGTCCCGGTTTAAAGCGATAAACGCAGGGAAACGTTGTCCTTTCATCCCACTGAGAAATATTCTGCCAAACCATTCGTAGTCCATTGTCCAAAATAAATCATCGCGTATCGGTGCTATTGAGTTGAGAACTGAACGGCGGAAAAAAAATGTCGGTTGGACAATGAAATTATGCGAATAGAGATAACGGTTGGAGACAGGGTTTTCCGTAAATAAATTAGGACCTAGGATATTACCTAAGGTATCCATGTCGAGTGCATCACCGTATAAAAAATGAAGTTCAGGATCAGAGGAAAACGCCTCCGCAACACTTTTAAATATCCCTGGCAAATAAGAGTCGTCAGAGTTAATCCAAGCTACAATATCGCCGCTGCACTCGCGAAATCCCCGATTAATGGCATCTACCATGCCGTGGTCAGACTCTCGGATCCACATCAGCTGATTCTTATACTTTTCAATTATTTCAGGGGTACGATCAGTAGAATTACTGTCATAAACTAATAGTTCAATCTCGGTGCCTTCCTGATTGAGGACACTTTTTATCGTATCCTCGATAAATGCATCTTGGTTGTAGGTAGGGATGATTACGGAAATTTTCATTTTAGATAACAACACTACAAATAACCTCACCCTTGGAATCAGCCCGAAGATTCCTTAGAGAGATCAAAATTTCCACTTTTAATCTACTGATTTAGAATCTGTGCCGGAACGCGCTTCTTTTTTCGCCAGTTCATAATCGTGAGCAGTCATTAATTCAGCTAGTTCTTTCATCCGTGTTTCAGGTTCCCATCCGAATTTATTCTTCGCTTTACTATAGTCACCCGCGAGGATCTCTACTTCAGATGGACGTAGAAAGCGTGTATTCTTTTCGTAATAATCGCGCCAATCGAGATCTAATGATAGGAAAGATGCTTCTAGAAACTCTTCGACGCTATGTGGTTCACCGGTTGCCAGTATATAATCATCAGCTTCGTCTTGTTGTAGCATCTGCCACATACCCTCAACGTATTCTTTGGCATACCCCCAATCTTTCTTGGCGTCCAGTGAACCCATTGTAAGCTTATCCTGAAGGCCCACCTTAATGCGTGCAGCCGCTTGCGTTATTTTACGGGTGACAAAATTTTCTCCTCGACGTGGCGATTCGTGGTTAAACAGGATTCCGCAACAGGCAAACAGTCCATAAGCTTCACGGTAATTTATGGTAATCCAATGAGCGTGAGCTTTGGCGCAAGCGTATGGTGATCGCGGATGAAAGGGGGTTAATTCCGTCTGCGGTATTTCCGTAACTTTCCCAAACATTTCTGAAGAAGAAGCCTGATAAAAACGCGTTTTATCGATTAACCCGGAACGGCGCACCGCTTCGAGTAACCGTACTGCTCCGGTTGCTGTTATATCGGTGGTACTTTCAGGAGTATCAAAACTGATGCGCACATGGCTTTGCGCCGCAAGATTGTAAATCTCATCGGGTTGAATATTATTCAATAGATCAAGCAGCGAACTGTAATCCGACAAATCGCCGTAATGCAGGTTAAGCAACTCCCCGTCATTCCCGTCGCGCTGACGTAGTGGGTCGATACGGCTGCGTTCCATACTGCTCGTTCGTCGAACGAGTCCATGTACTTCATACCCTTTTTCGAGAAGTAATTCTGCCAGATAAGAACCATCCTGGCCGGTTATACCTGTGATTAACGCACGCTTCATTATTTATATAAAATTATTAAAATTAAACTTATTGTGTCTTTTTACCAGTAACGATAACAGCTTTTAATTATGTGATTCATGCGCTATCTCAACAATCGTCAATCAGCCATCGCAAATTGACAATCGAACAGGGGTCATATCACATCGGCAAAAGCAGGTTTCATCTTATTAAAGGCAATAAATCCGATCCAAACAAAAACAATGCTGAATCCATACAAATAGACGAGCGATGGAATGTCAGGGCTCTGTTGCCATAATAAAGTCTGACGGGATAACTCAATAGAATGAATTAGCGGATTGAATTTTATAAACTGCCAGATGGCGGCGGGGATCTGCTTGGAAGAATAGAAAACCGCACTCGCGTAAAGCAGGGCAAGACTTAGAAAAGTTGTCAGTTGATTAATATCGCGGAAGAATACACCGAGCGCAGAAAAAATCCATGCCAGCCCGAGTGCGGTGAGGAAAAAAGGAAAAAGGATGACAGGCATCCATAGGGCGTTAATACTTAGACCTGGTCCTAAAAAAACTATTCCCATGACGACAATGGTAAGTGTAAGACAAAAATGGTATAGGGCTGTGCCCACGACGGCAACGGGAAGAACATCCAAAGGAAAAACTACCTTTTTTACATAATTTGAATGGCTAACAATAAGTGTCGGTGAGACCATGAGAATTTCCGCGAGAAACTGGTATATCGTTATGCTTAAAAAAATACCCAACCCATAATCTAATTTCGTTTCCTCTGGGCTGGAATGGTAACTTCCTTTAAAAATGAAGCCAAAAACAAAGGTATAGAGCATCATCATGAGTAGTGGGTTTAGCACTTGCCAGATACTGCCGAGATAACTTCCTTTATGTCGTGACCTGATATTGCGTAAAATTAACTGGCGCAAAAGATCCCGATAACGATAAAATCTTCCCAACGAGCTGAAGATGTTCCAGCTCGAATCAGTTTTAATCGCATTTCTGTTTATTGCCGCCTGCATTTAAATATAACCCTATTTTCATTATTGAAGGCATAGCAAACAAGCTTTTTCAAGAGGGTAAAACATAGAGATCAGCACTATTGCACGCTCGCACGATACGTCCGTTTTTTTATTCATCATGCCAGTGAAATATATTCATTTCTCCTTTATATTGCCAATCATTGAAGTTATTTACTAATCCATGACGCATTGGATTATTCTGCACATACTCCCACTTTTCTGAATAGCTCTCAGCACTCCGGAGTTGTCGATCCCAATAACTTTTTTGCCATATGGGCTGTACCTCGGGCTTTGCCCACCTAAAGGAAACATAAGATTTCCAATATTGGATCCATTGCGTCAGAGGTTCCACCATAACCGTTGAAGGAGCACAAAATAAGTGAATATGATCTGGTAAAATTACAAAATTACCTACTTTCCAGGATTAGGCTGCATCCCAAACTTGTTGAATTAGGAAAAATGTTTCGTTGTTGGCATATATGTTTTTTTACCTTTCGAGCAAACAGTAACAAATACAATATTGGAACGATTAGGAATTTCTAAAACTGGTAGATGAGCAGGATATTTACGTTTTGGGAATTCCTGATAATCCATTAATATTAAATACGGTTATAATAGTATTTAAATTAATTCCTATGGAGGGCCACGCGTCGTCGTGGCCGTGAAAAATGTCGTTTATATTTTATGCTTTTGTAAGATGTTGTCCTTCAGTCGGGATTCTAAAGTGGCATTCTTTTCAATCGACAATCGACAATTGCACTTTGTTATTGGAAACATTCCCAATTTATAGCGTTCTAAATTATATCATCATGGAACTTTTTGTATTAGCTCGTAGGTGGTTATTTGCGGCGCTATGCTCAATAGGGTTTTTGGTTTCTTTATCTGGCTGCGGGAATAGTGAAGGGGAAGATCAGCCCCCGGAATTCGCAGTAAATGTTATAGTTGTAGAATCCAAGTTAAAACCAGTTTCCGATAAGATCAATCTTGTCGCTACGCTTGCGCCCAATGAGCGGGTAGAAATACAGAACTTAATCAGTGGGGTGGTTACAGTTATACATTTTAAAGAGGGTGAAAGAGTTGAAGCAGGTGATTTGATTTTTGAATTGGATACCCAAAAGTTGCGGGCTCGGGTAGCTGAAGCAGAAGGTACTTTTGAACTCGCTGAAATAAATCGTGAGCGATACATCAAACTTCTCGAGAGCAATACAGTATCTCAACAGGAATTTGATCAGGCGATGTCCAGATATTCTGTTTTAAGCGCGACGCTCGCACTACGCCGTCGTCAACTGGATGACAGCATATTACGCGCTCCATTTTCGGGAGTAGTTGGCTATCGGCGGGTGAGTCCAGGTCAGTTTATCCAGCAAGGTGAGACGATAACTACTCTTGTCGATACCAATCCTATCAAGGCTGATTTTCAAGTGCCAGAACGTTTCCTGGGCGAATTAAGGATAAATCAGGAGATAAATATCACCGTTCCCGCTTACCCTATGGAAAAATTTTCTGGAAATGTCTATTTTATAGCTCCTGAGGTGGCGCAAGAAACGCGCACCGTCTTTGTTCGCGCCACTATCGATAATACAAGTGAGCGTCTTAAACCAGGGATGTTTGGCAATCTTGAGCTTGTCCTGCAGGTAAAAGAAAAAGCACTTGTCATACCGGAGTCAGCGTTGATTACACAGGGTAATAAGATACAGGTAATGGTCGTAGGTAGCGACAATACGGTGCAGGTAAATTATGTTACTACTGGTTTGCGACTTGAAGGTGAAGTAGAGATTACGGACGGATTAAATATCGGTGAAAGAGTTATCACCGAGGGGCATCAGAAAGTTGAGTCCGGGTCCAAGGTAAATCCCTTATCTGTGGAAGCCGGCCGGCCTTCTTTGTCTGCCTACATTGATGGATAATAAAATAATTTGCGATTGTCGAAATGCGATTGTCAATTGATAGGATACAGGATGCACGATGCAGGATTCATGATCCATATTGTATTACCTCGCGACTACCTGCAGGCATAGTTCCTCGATTGCGAGCCAGCGACTGGTGGCTAACTTGGTATATAAATGAAGCTACCTGAAATATGCATTAGGCGGCCTGTGCTTGCATCGATGATGAGCCTTGGGCTCATCCTTTTTGGGTTGATTGGAATCAGCCGATTGCCGGTACGCGAATTGCCTGACATCGATCCACCTATTGTCAATGTTAACACTATTTATCCCGGTGCAAGTGCGGAAGTGGTGGAGACGGAGATCACGGAAAGACTGGAAGAAGTAATCAATACGATTGAAGGGATCAAAACGCTCACGAGTGAAAGTCGCGAGCAGGTGAGCAGTATTACAGTTCAATTTGTCCTTGCGCGTGATATTGACCTTGCCGCTCAGGATGTTCGGGATCGCGTTGCGCGCGCGCGCGAAGATCTCCCCGAGGAAATTAATGAACCCATAGTCGCCAAGCAGGATGGTGATGCCCGGCCATTCTTATGGATAGCCTTATACGGTGAACGTTATTCTACCTTGAAACTCTCCGATATTGGTGAAGAGATCCTCAAGGATCCCCTGCAAACTATTCGCGGGGTCAGTAATGTCATTCTCGGAGGAGAAAAACGCTTCGCCATTCGATTCTGGCTCGACTCCAATAAAATGACCGCCCATGGCATTACGGTCCTGGATGTCGAAGCCGCGCTCCGAAGTCAGAATCTGGAATTGCCCAGTGGTCGCGTTGAAAACCGCGAGCGTGAATTGGCCATTCAGACGCTGGGTGAGTTAAAAACGGTCGATGAATTTAACCGCCTTGTTATCCGTGAAGACGGCGATAACCTTATTCGCTTGCAAGACATCGGATACGCCCAAGTGGGAGTGGAAGATGAGCGCTCTGTCGCCCGTTACAATTCTAAGCCCGCGGTTGGCTTGGGTGTCGTCAAGCAGTCCAAAGCTAATACCATCGATGTGGCTAAGGGGATTAAAGCAGAGCTGGAACGACTTAAGCCTTGGATCCCCGATGGCGTGGAATTTTTTATCGCTTACGACGAAAGTACCTTTGTGGAGAAAGCGATCGAGGAAGTATGGAGAACGCTTTTCATCGCTTTCATTCTCGTCGTCATCACTATATTTATCTTTCTGCGGAATGTGCGTTCCACGATTATCCCAAGTGTCGCCATTCCCGTGGCTGTAACGGGCGTCTTTGCCGTCCTCTACCTCCTTGGTTACTCTATTAACATTGTGACTATGATGGCAATGGTTTTGACGATTGGTGTTGTCGTCGATGATTCTATCGTCGTCCTGGAAAACATTTATCGTCATGTCGAAGAAGGGCAAAAGCCCATGCAGGCGGCAATCGAAGGTATGAAGGAAATTGTTTTCGCGGTAATCGCCACCACAGTTGCATTGGTGGCAGTATTTTTACCGATGGCATTTCAGACTAGTCTCACCGGGCGGCTTTTTATTGAATTTGCAATTGCCCTTGCGGGTGCAGTTATCATTTCCTCTTTCGTTGCGCTCACTTTAACCCCCATGATCTCTGCGCGTGTGCTTCGGCCGGTGAATAATGAAAAGCACGGGGTGTTATTTAAATTGTTCGAACGTTGGATAAACAAGCTATCAAGGTATTATGAGCGTGCTCTCGCATGGTCGCTTAACCATCGACCGACTATCATAGTGGCAAGTTTAATCGTGGTAGGTTTGAGCGGTTTAATTTTCCAACAACTGGAACGGGACTTTCTCCCGCAGGAAGATAAGGGAAGATTATTCTGTCTCGCTATTGCTCCCGAGGGCTCAACCAGTGAATACACTGACCGTATGGTGCGGCAGATGGAAGTCATCATGCATGAAACGCCCGGGGTAGGGGGATTCTTTTCAGCAGTCGCCCTCGGTCGGGGTGGACCAGGCAAGGCGTCACAGGGTTTAATGTTTGTCCGTTTCCTGGACCGAAAAGACCGCGATCTTTCGGTCCAGGATATTGTCGAAGGTCCGAACGGTGTGGGAGCGCGTTTCTTCAACGAAGTTGAGGGGGCAATCTCGATCCCCATCTTGCCGAAGGCTATCGGGGGAGGGTGGGGACAATCCTTTCAGTTAGTCTTGCAACACGATGATCTTAATGTGCTCAGCAATTACTCTTTTGAATTAGCTAACCGACTGCGAAAAGAAGGATTTCTAGCCAATGTGCGGTCTCAGTTCCAGCTCGATAAGCCTGAGTTGCGAATAAATATCGACCGTAACCGCGCCGGTGTACTCGGTGTCTCGATCAGGGATCTTTCGCGCACGCTGCAAATTCTCTTTGGTGGGCAAGATCTCAGCCAGGTGCAGCGTGGGGGTAAGGAATACGATGTTATCGTTCAGCTGGACCGCGAATCGAGACTCACTCCGTCCGACATCGAGCGCCTTTACATTCGCAATACTGAAGGAGAGCTTATTCAACTGAGCAATGTTGTTAATCTCCAACCTGGTGGTGGACCCAATACCATCTATCACTACAATCGCAGTCGGTCTGCTACGGTAGAAGGCACCCCGATGGGCATACCTCTCGGCACCGCCATAGACCGTGCGATGGCCATTGCGGATGAAACGATGCCTGACGGGTTTCGTTACACCTGGGCGGGTGACGCGAAAAACATGAAGGAATCGACGGCTAATATCTATTGGATCATGGTACTTGCGCTAATTGTTGTCTTCATGGTACTCGCAGCGCAGTTTGAAAGTATTCTCCACCCGCTTACGGTTATAGTGGCCGTTCCACTTGCCGCCTTTGGCGCTTTTGGTGCTCTCTACCTGCTTGGCTGGGTAAATCATTTTGGAGAGATGTTTTTTGGCTGGGCCAATTACGCACCCGATCCACCCGGTTTCGCGAAAATAATGACGAATATAATTCCGAGAATCCCCGCGATGAATATAAATCTCTTCAGTCAGATCGGGTTTCTCCTCCTCATCGCTCTCGCGACAAAGAACTCTATTCTTCTCGTCGAGTTTGCCAATCAGCAGATGGCCAAGGGTAAGGACGCAATGGAAGCGATAAAGATATCCGGCAAAATCCGCTTTCGGCCGATCCTCATGACTACTTTTTCTACGATTGCCGGTATTCTTCCGATTGCCATTGGATTTGGAGCGGGCGCGGAAAGCCGTCGACCCCTCGGTGTAGTTGCCGTAGGAGGTCTCATAACAAGCACAATATTCACGCTCCTCGTCGTTCCCGTAGTCTACTCTCTCTTCGGTGAACTGACCCGGAAATTACGCAGTCGCTCTGATGAAGAAATTCCGCAAAAAGTAACCGGTGGTACCGTGCCCTCGGTTTCTACCCCGGAGTCTAAAGAGAACTGATTCGATTGCCGATTCAATCGATATTTTTGAATTTCAGGCTGTCGATAATCTCTTCCATCCAGGATGCTGATTCTTTAAATTTATCAATTCCTTCATCCGGGTAAAAATTAAAGACCACCCAAATCATCTGGTTGCCAAGATATATCATATATTTTCTCACTGAGTACTGACCTTTTTTATCTTTTCCCGATGACTGTTTAAAATAATCTACGTATCCGGCTGGGTATTTATAGTCTTTTAAGAAATTCTTATGAATGGAAAACGTTCCCGAGGGGGTACCGGTAAATTTCGGATTCTCGAAAAGCATTTTAAATCTTTCATGGGTGACAGCTTTCTTATCACGATCCTGACCTGGGGGTACCATTATCGCGATACTGTCGCAGTAAGTAGAAGGATACTCCCAGAATACCTGTAAAGTATTTGCTCTTGTCGATTCTTTAGCTACCCATCCATTCGGGTAGTCGAGGGTAAAATTCAATTCACCTGCTTTCTTATGTCCCTGACTATTAAAGGTATTAAAACCGGGTTCATGAGTAAAAAAATCAAGCGTCGATTGTGCTTTTTTCTTAAACATCCTTATCTCATTTGTCATCACTTTTAAATCCCCCGATTCTGTCAATTCAAGAAGGACTTCCAGTTCTCTTTTCGCTTCGTGATATTTTTTCTGCAAGGTCAACGCCTGGCCAAGATGCATCTGAATACGAATGGTCGCGTCGATTACCGCGTTTTTATCTATTATATTGTTAAGTTCATTTATGTTGGGTAGGGCGGCTCTGGCTTCATTCAATATCTCTATTGCTTCCGATAATTTACCAACCCTCACATAGGCATCTCCCATGCGTGCCAATATTGGCGGATTGCCCGAAGTTTGATTAATATATCTCTCATAGTATTTAATCGCCTCCTCAAAATTCCCTGAATTAAAATGCAGATCTGCCACATTTCCGATCGCAGTAAGATTTTCCGGGTTTCCAGCGATGGCTTTTTCGTAATAATAAAGTGCATTATCGATGTACTTTTTAGTTAGTTGTTCATTCAGGTTTCCCTGCTCCGATAGATTTTTATAACACCAGGCGAGACCTGAATAGAGTTCTGGCGCTGTATTTCCAAGACGTTCACTTTCACCATAGGCATTGAGCGTTTCAATCGTTCGGCCCGGTATCCTGGCTAACGCGTTCCCCTTCATTAGAAAGGCAAATGCGAAACTCGGATTGAGTTTGATGATTTCATCAAATTGTTCTATCGCTTTCTCGTATTGGTAGATTCCCATATAGATGTCTCCTAATAATCCCCGCAACCGCATTATTTCTACCTCTACTTCAGGTGTTGCACTGGAGGATGACCGAACGGCAATTTCATGTTCCAGGAGCCCCACTGCCTCATTGTGCTGGCCGTTCATCATCAGTTGTTGTGATCCCTGGATTATCCCATCAATCGTTGTGCCGTTAGCACCTGAAAGATTTAATGCTGAGATTAATAAAATGATGGCTATGCTTCCACTGAGTATATTTTTCATGATGATTTCTGCTTCTATGAAAATTTCGGTTTGAATGAAGGATATTCCAACATTGTCAAAGGTGTTTTTCCACCGTTTGGGTTAACGAACTGAATTCATCTTTTAATGCGGGGTACAAGCTGCGATAGTGCGGATAAAAATCATCGTATACTTTTTTATCAGGTCCGGGTTGAGATTCGCCTGTTATCTTTATTGTCTTTTCGCAGGCGTCTTCCACCGAGTTATAAACTCCGGTCCCTACTCCCGCCAACAATGCTGCCCCATAGGCTGCCCCTTCCGTAGCGTTGACCGTGACGATCTGTGAATCAAAATTATCCGCCAGGAGCTGCAGCCAAAATTTACTTTTGGCTCCACCGCCAGCGGCGCGTACCTGACTCGGTTTTATCCCTAAATTACGCATGAGTTCAAATCCGTCCCGGAGACCATAAGTAACCCCCTCGAGCACCGCACGGGTCATATGGGCTTTACTGTGACGGAGCGTGAGACCGACGAAAGCACCTTTGGCATCCGGGTCTGGATAAGGTGTGCGTTCACCAGTAAGATAAGGTAAAAAGAGAAGCCCCTCTGATCCTGCTGCGACTTCCGAAGCTCTTTCCGTAAGCATGTCATAGGCGTCAACTCCGGTTTCCTCTTCAAGTGTCTTCTCTTCACTTCCCAATGTATTGCGAAACCATTGAAAACTTCCTGCTGCTGATAGCATCACACCCATGAGGTGCCACTTACCGGGTACTGCGTGGCAAAATGCATGCAATCGACCTTCGGGCTCGACCAAATATTTGTCCGAATGGGCAAAGATGACTCCCGAGGTCCCAAGCGTAGCTGAGACAACCCCATCCTTTACGATACCGCAGCCGATTGCTCCAGCTGCCTGATCACCGCCGCCGGCAATTATCGGCGTGCCCTCCAACAAACCGGTTATCTTTGCGGCTTCTGTATTTATTCGGCTCGAAGCAACGGGAGATTCCGTAACTTCAGGCAGCCAGTCCCGAGAAATTTCACAGCCGGACAACATCTCATCCGACCACTGACGCTTGGATACATCGAGGAGCGACATTCCGGATGCATCGGAGACATCGGTATAGAACTCCCCTGAGAGCAGGTAGCGAATATAATCCTTAGGTAACAGAACCTTGGCGACCTCAGCATAGACTTCAGGCTCGTTTTCTCTCACCCATAATATTTTTGGCGCGGTGAAACCCGCAAGGACAGGATTTCCTGTGAGCTCGAGCACTTTGGCCGCTCCTATTCTTTTCGTAATTGAATCACACTGTGACGCCGATCGCTGATCATTCCACATGATGCAAGGGCGAAGTACCTTTCCACGCTTATCGAGAAGCACCAAGCCGTGCATTTGACCAGTAAGACCAAGACCGGCGATATCAGCTGAATGAATATTCTGTTCCTCTAATAGATGTTTAATCGCCTGAATCGTGGCCTGCCACCAATCATCAGGTTCAGATTCCGCCCATAATGGCTTAGGAGTAGAAAAATCGTACTCCGGTGCTACTTTGCTTTTTACTTCACCCGATTCATTAATAAGCACCGCTTTGGCACTCGATGTGCCGATATCAATCCCGATTAAATAAGGCATAGGTATGATTGTCGATTTTCGATCGCCGATTGTCGATTGTCGATTGTTGAATTAGGATTCGCTGCTTGTCGGCTGTAGTCCCACTACCTCAGGTAATATAGCACGTGATGACGCGCATCCCTCATTTAGAAATAACAGTATTCATAATATCATTCGACTACCGAGAGGAAAGTTCGACATTCGTCATTCGGCAATCGGAAATCGGAAATTGTCACGGCCTTTATAGTTATTCACAAAATCTTCTAAAAGTTTTACGGCTTCTTTTCCTGCATCTTCCCTGGCGAGTTCGCGTGCGAAATATTCGGCGTTTTGACGAAGCTTTTGATCGTTTTCAACCCTAAGGACGTACTCAGTCAGCAATTCCGGCCATTGTCTTTTACTTATCTTAAGTCCAACCTCCATGCGACTGGTCTCTTTAGCCCATAAAAATTGATCGGCTATATGGGGGATGATAATACCCGGTTTTCCAGAATGCCAAACTGAAGCCGTTGTTCCAGCACCACCATGGTGAATTACCACCGAGGCATGGCGAAAAAGCTGATCATGAGATACATGGTCAATGCATTTGATATTAGGCAGATCCTCTTCAGGAGATAGTTTTGCCCAACCGCGTTGAATGATAATTTTTTTATTTTTCGGCCAGCGACTGAGAAATCGATGCATCTTCTTTTCTCGATCATCGAAAGTGACACTGCCAAATGTAATTACGGGCACTTCATTGCCCGCGCAGAAATCCTGGAGCTCCTTTTCTAATTGTGGATCTTGAGCGGACTGCCAACGGAGATGGCCGATGAATTGATATCGCGGATTGATCCGGGCATTCGTGGGAAGTAGATTTTTACTTACTGCTACAAGCGCGAGATCAGCCGGAGCGAATATAAACTGTTTGATGGAGGGTGTTTTACCCTCCTTGATACGCGTGGCCAGAATTTTATTTAACGTTCTGCTAATCAGCGCGTTTGATACTTTCCATAAGGTGGTATTCCAAAATTGCTGCAGCTTTTTTGGAAAAATTATGAGAGAAGGAATATCATGAGGTGGATAGTCAGGTGAAGGTACGATCAAATGACTAAAACAGACAACGGAAAAAGGGACATTGTATCGATCAGCTGTCACTTTAAAATGGGGGAAAAGATAGGAACAGACAAAGAGGTCTGCATCCTTCAAAGCGATTTTCAGACGTTCTAAAGTTTCATCGAGAAATGGCATTCCGCTGCGATAAATGATTTCCAATTGTTTTAACGGATGCCGCGTGCGAACCAGCTTCAGCATGCACGAGGCGAAAATTTCCTGATCCCAATCCGGAGGTATGTATATGTATTCCAACTCGGCGCGCTCTATCTCACCCTGAAAAAGTGGAGCGGCAGCTAAGCGAACGGTATGTCCAGCTTCGCTCAGCGCTCTACCCAAAGCGATTACCGGATAGATATCACCTGTCGATCCTGCGGAGTTTAGTAAAACGCGCACTTTTCAAGTTTCGATTCTTGGATGAGGGTTGTCGAGCTTTGCTCTAGGAAGCCGATGGGAAATATCGCTCATGAAAAGGCGAGTCTCGGGTGTCGATTGAATGTAAATCTTTAGTCACATCACCTGGACGACGACTTTTCGGTCCTGTGATAATTTTATTTATTTTCCACTTGAAAAATCACAAGTAAGGATTGAACTTTAGGTACATGCCTGGCGCTGATACGGAATTCGTACATCTTCATCTCCATACTGATTATAGTCTTCTCGATGGGGCCTGCCGTATCGACCGACTGATGGGTCAAGCGGCTGACTTCGGCATGAAGTCTCTCGCCATTACCGATCATGGTAATCTTTTCGGACTCGTCGATTTCTATCAGACAGCGAAAAAATTTGAAATAAATCCTCTCCTCGGTTGCGAAATTTATTTAGTGAGCGGAAGCCGTCTGGAGCGGCCTGAAAGAGGTCACCACATTTATTATCACATGGGGCTTTTGGCACGTAACTATACTGGATATAAAAATCTTACAAAATTGGTATCCGATGCTCACATCAGGGGATTTTACTATAAACCGAGGACGGACATCGAACAACTTGCCGCCCATGCCGAAGGACTTATCGGGTTTACCGGTTGTTTACAAGGAGTCGTTCCCCAGATGCTCCTTCACGATCAATTTGAGGAAGCGCGTGAATGGATCGGACGCTTCATTGATATTTTTGGAAGAGAAAATTACATAGTTGAAATACAGGATCACCACATACCTGAGCAGAAAAAGATTATACCCTTGCTGCTTAAGCTTGCCGAGGAATTTAAACTTAAAGTTGTTTGCACTAATGATGTGCATTTCGTCAAAGAAAGTGATTCTGCTTCACATGACGTGCTGCTTTGTATCCAGACGGGTTCGAAAGTTGAAGATGAAAAACGCATGCGATTCGCCAATGATAACTTTTATCTCAAGACGGGCGAAGAAATGGCGCATTTATTTAGCGAACTTCCCGAATCTCTTGAAAATACGAGGGCGGTGGCTGAAATGTGCGATGTGAAGCTACCTCTTGGTGAAAATCACTATCCGGTTTTTAAAATGGCACCTGAAATTCAGGCGCGTAGCAAAACCAACGCCGGCTATTTGAAAGAACTTTGCATTAATGGACTGCAAAAACGGTACGAAGTCGATTACCATAACCCGAATAAGTACAAACCCAAAGCGAATGAAGATGCCGATTTAGCGAACACGCTGATCGAGCGAATAAACCACGAACTGGAAGTCATCGATAATACAGGCTACGTCGATTATTTCCTGATCGTTCAAGATTTCATCAATTGGGCCTTGAATCAAAGCATACCCGTAGGGCCGGGCCGCGGTTCGGGTGCCGGCAGTCTTGTCGCTTATCTCACGCATATTACCGACATTGACCCGATACGCTTCAAGCTACTTTTCGAACGCTTTTTAAATGAAGATCGTATCTCTCCACCTGACTTCGATATTGATTTTTGTATGCGTCGGCGAGGTGAAGTTATTGAATATGTCCGCAATAAATACGGCAATGATTGCTTTGCTAATATTATTACCTTTGGAACCTTTGGAGCGAAGATGGTTGTACGCGATGTTGCGCGTGTTCTCGATATTCCATACGGAGAAGCGGATCGCATTGCGAAAATGGTGCCGGACGATCTTAAAATCACTCTCGATGAATCTGTCTTAAGGAGTTCTGAGTTACAGAAGGAAGTTGAGAACAATGAACTGGCCCGGAAAATAATCGAGCATGGTAAAATCATAGAAGGAATGGTGCGAAATACTGGTACGCATGCTGCCGGTGTTATTATCAGTGATCGGCCGCTTACGGAGTATATACCACTCACTCTTCAAGAAGGCGCGTTAACTACTCAATACCCCCAGCTTCCCGTGGAAAACCTCGGGTTGCTTAAGATGGACTTTCTCGGACTTAAAACGCTGACCGTAATTGCCGATGCAGAGGAAAACATACGTCTAACAGCTGATGAAAATTTTGACATCAATAATATCCCTTTTAATGATGAAAAGACATTTCAACTTATCGATGATGGATTAACAACTGGAGTATTTCAGTTAGAGTCTGGCGGAATGCGCAACCTTTGTCGGCAGATTAAGATCTCCAGCATCGATGAAATCGTTGCCCTTATTGCTCTTTATCGACCCGGGCCAATGGAATGGATCCCGGATTACATCCGCGGCAAACAGGACCCCTCGACGATAAAATTCCCCCATCCCCTTCTCGAAGAGATTTGTAAGGAGACTTACGGAGTCATGGTTTACCAGGAACAGGTAATTGAATCAGCTAAAGTTATCGCGGGCTATACCCTCGGGGCTGCCGATATTCTGCGCCATGCCATGGGTAAGAAGAAAGTCAGTGAGATGAAAAAGCAGCGCGTTGTGTTCGTGGAGGGCGCCTTTAAAACTCACGGCATTGAAAAGAAAAAAGCTTTAGAAATTTTCTCTATTCTCGAAAAATTTGCCGGCTACGGGTTTAATAAATCACATTCCGCTGCCTATGCGATCCTCAGCTATCGGACCGCTTACCTGAAAGCAAATTATTCGGTACAGTTCATGGCCGCGCTTCTCTCCAGTGAGCTCGGTAATGCCGATAAGGTTGCCTTCATTATCGATGAATGTGGCGCTTTAAACATTCCCGTGCTTGGGCCTGATACCAACTTATCCCGGCAGAATTTTACTCCTGTTTATGATGAAGCTACAGGAAAGGGAAGCATCCGGTTTGGCCTCGCCGCGATGCGGGGGGTGGGTGATGCGGCCGCAAGCAAAATTATAGAAGAGCGAGAAAGCAATGGAGACTATCATGACTTTCATGAATTTATTTCCCGAATAGATTCACGATCAGTGAATAGGCGTGTTTTGGAATGCCTTATAAAATCAGGTGCCTTTGATTATTCAGGTGATGATCGGGGAGCCTTGCTCGAAGACATCGATGGTATTTTGAATGAGATGGTTGAGCTCCAACGTGATCGCGAGCGCGGGCAGGAGTCATTTTTTGATTTATTGGATTCGGCAACAGAGCCCCCTGACGGCTCCAATGGGAGTAACGGACACCATGGTAATGGAAGATTAAGAACAAACACCGTTATGCCTTTGTTCGAAAAACTTAAGTATGAAAAAGAACTGCTTGGTTTCTATGTCTCGGGACATCCGATGAATGGATATAAGGATCTCGATATCGCTATTGATACGATCAAGGATAATAACTTACTTACTCTTGAAGACCGTTCATATTTTCGTCTCTGTGGCGTCGTTTCGAATATTTCAAAAAAAATCTCAAGGAGGGATAAGCGCCCCTGGGCTATCCTAAGCCTGGGAACCAGACATTCTACTTACAGCATTAACATCTATGCTGAGGCTTTTTCTAAATACAGTGAAATGCTTGTCAATGGAGAGCTATTGATGGTAACCGGCATTGTTTTGAAAAGGGATGATGATGTTCGATTGAGCGCTGATGTTATACACCCGCTTGATCCCAGTATACCTGATGTAATAAAAAAGATTTGCTGGATAGTACGACCCGATGCGCAAGCTGATGATTTTCTTGATAAACTGAGGAACATAATCGGCGACAATTATGGTGATACTCAAAATGAAATAGGTTTTCTCGTGGATGATAATCATCTTGTTGTCACCAATATCGCAGCCTCGCTGACCTGGAAAGTGCGGCCTGACGATTTTTTAAAACTTCGCCAACATCCCGCTGTTGTTAGTGTCGAAATCCAGTCTAACATGCCTTATTCGAATGTAAATCACCCCTGGTAGATAATTTTCGAATTCCGATTTTCGATTGACGATTGACCCTAACGGTATCATGAGGGTGTAGCGACATCTTCCTTTCCAGAGGGTAGTATATTTCTGAGATCACTGAAGATAATCCGTGGATTGAGATAAAATTATCCTTGATATCGGCTACCTCTACTGAACCTGTAAGGCAACACCCTGCAACGCGTGGCCCGCCAACATGTATATTGCATTCTTTATCAATCGACAATCGGCAATCGAAAATCAGCAATCCGACATCGACAATTGTCTCACGCGAGATCAAAGCCGTGATTGTTTAAAAAATCTTTGAATTCCGGCCGCTCGGGTAATGATAATTGTCGTGCCACATTTTCGGACCAACTGCAGCATTCAAGCACCCCATATTTGTCAGTATGGCGCTGCTTTTCTGGCGGGATGGCATGCCGTTCATGCCTGCGTTTATCGTAATCCTCAATTTCAGCAGCGAGATCAGTATCTTTGTATCGATCTTGATGAATAATTGTTGATGGGGGGAGGCGCAGAGATACATAACCCTCGGATAGGGGCCAGCCGATGCAAAGACCGCAAATAGGGTAGACCCCGGGTGGTAAATCCAGAAGTTCACAAATTGTATTCATGCGGTCTCTAATTGCGCTGATTGGACAGCAACCCAGGCCGATTGATTCCGCGGCAAGGATAAGGCTCTGCATTGAAAGAGCTGAGTCGATTGTCGCATTAATGAAACTATCAATGTTGTTGTTCTCGTATCCATGACCCCGCCAACCAGCGATCCTTTGGTTGCGTCTCATGTCAGCGCAAAAAATAAGGAAAACAGGTGCCTTACCTTCCCATCCGCCAATGACTTCACGAGCGTCTGGATCTCTGACAACAATTATTGAGTACTGTTGTAAGTCCGATTTCGAAGGTGCCGACTGAGCACAGGCGAGCAACACCTCCAAAAGCTCATCGTCTATGGGTTTATCCTCGTATTTTCGCTGTGTGCGGCGTGAGAGGATATCGGCAACTGTCCCCTCATTACACATTTCAGCTCCGACTTCTGTTTTTATTCCAAAACGTTCTTCTATAAGTTGGGATATTTTTTTCATCATATAATAAGGTGAACGGACGATTGACGATTAAACTACAGAGTTGTCCAACCTGTGTCTTGCCCAGTATGTGGCTATCTTAACATTCGACAATCGAAAATCTGCAATCGTCATTTGATTGGCTATTTACTTGCCACAGGTAAACCAAGAACTTCGCGGGCAGTTTTAAAATGAAGTTTTGCGAATTCACCTAGTGCGTTGGGACCTTTGTTGGCGACTATCTTTTGCGCTTGTTTTTTAACCTCTGCGGAGGCCCCTTTTTTCAGTGTTTCCCCCGCTTTTTTAGAGAGAGTATCCATTTGTCTAACAAATTCAGCGCGGGCGCAAATAGAAGCCGCAGCCACTACTGGATCCCCCTCAGCTTTCGTTCGCATGCGTAATTCAAAGTCTTCATCTTTAATCATTTTCTGAACTAAAGGTTCTTTGCTGAACTGATCCAGAAGACCCCAGCTTACAGGTTTCTTTTTTAGAGCATCTTCAAGCGCGCGCGCATGCAACCATGCCATGAGACGGTTGAGATTGGCGCGTGGTTTAGACATCAATTGGTTATATTTATTCATTCCGCAGTAGGCGGTTTGGACAACTACACCGCGTGTACTGCGGATTATCTTTTCTATGTCGATGACGGAAGAGTCTGTCATTCTCTTGCTATCTTTAACCCCTTTTTTCAACCAATCACGTACCATATCACCATCTGCAATGACACAGCAGGTAATAAGGGGACCAAATAAATCACCTTTACCCGCTTCATCCAAGCCAGCGTGAGGTTCAAACCAATCTGGGTTGTAAAATTCTTCGTAACCCAGGCGTGGTTCACCGGTGATTTCTGCTTCCAGCGTATCGCGCACAAAATCTTCCGTCCCCTTGCCCTGGATTACTAATTTGCCGCTTTCATATGCGACAATGTTAACCTTTTCATGAGTGGCTTTGAATGCGAATCGTGCGTAATCCACAGCGTAATACTCCCAAACTCGCTGATCACAAATATGCTCCAACTTTTTCATTTGCTCATCATTGAGCTCAATGGTGTATAAAGTGAGCTTTTTAGGTTCGGTGTCTTTACTTAGAGCTTTTTTATTTTTCTTCGCCATTGATTATCTTTTAACCCCAAAATATTATTACAATCAATCTCCAACTTTCATTAATATACCTAAACAAGACGTGAAGTTCAGGCTGGAAAAAGATATAACACTATTTCAGAAAAAGCTGCAACACTGGTATGCTAAACACCAGCGTGACTTGCCCTGGCGCCGTAACCCAACGCTCTATAAAACCGTGGTTTCAGAGTTTATGTTACAGCAGACACAGGTGGACACGGTTCTCCCTTACTTTCATCGGTGGATTTCAAATTTCCCTGATTTTGATTCAATTGCACGTGCAAATGAAGAGGTCGTAGTAAAAAACTGGGAAGGTTTGGGGTATTATTCACGCGCGCGAAATCTTCACCGTGTAGCCCGTATATTAACAAGTAATGAAAAGATTCCTTCTCGCGCAAAGGAGTGGGAGCAATATCCTGGTATCGGACCGTATACTGCAGCGGCCATTTCAAGCATAAGTTTTCACTACCCAGCGGCAGTACTTGATGGGAATGTCATTCGTATACTGACACGTCTCACAGCGGACGCCACGCTGTTCAATGACAACAATTCTGCCATTCGAAAACTTACGCCCTTGGCAAATAAACTTCTCGACGTAATAAATCCGGGGACACACAACCAGGCAATGATGGAGTTAGGTGCGACGGTATGTATGCGTTCGAAACCACGTTGCTCAGTATGTCCCGTTCACTCTTTTTGCTCTGCAGGTAAACGTGGAGATAGGGATCAATTCCCTCGTTTTAAGGCTAAACCGCCACAGCGCCTGAAAATTAATCGTGTATGGATACAGAGGAATGGCGCTCTTCTCTTGCACAAAGCGTCCTCTAAAGCGAAACGTCTAGCTGATTTCTATGAGCTACCTTCAGCAGAAGGATTTGTGAAAACCCTTACGCGGAAAGACCGGTTGGTGATAAAAAAGCGCGGCATTAGTAATCAGTATATCGAGGAGAGGATTTATCGGGTAAAATCGAACGCTAAAATTACACAACTTGTTAGATCGTCTCCTGATCTTCACTGGATACCGGCATTCAAAATGAATGCGATTATCCTTTCAGGTCCCCACCGCCGTTGGATCAACCAATTGATTGCGGATTTCGGATGTCGGATTGCGGATTGAAAAGAATGCTAAAGGTGGAACGCGCTGTCCCTAGCGCGTTGGTATTAAACTAGAATATATTATAGCGTGCTGGGGAACCAGCCGTTGCGAAGGCTATAGCGGTCAGACAGCCCGGCTCCACCAAGTGTAATGAGATTAGGGGTATTCTAAATCAATCTGCAATCCGAGATCCGCAATCCGCAATTGAACGAATCGATTCATTCAACTATTTTCATGGCGAAGCCTGAGCATATTCGTAAATGCCGCCACTTTTTTCTTCCGCCTTCTAATCTCTGATGGTTTTTCAAAATAGCGTTTAGAACGGACATCGCGAATCACACCTTCGCGGTCGAGCTTTTTTTTAAGCCGACGGAGCGCGCGTTCCATGGGTTCACCCCTTCGTATTCTAACTTCTACTGGCATATCGCTATATGTGAAAAGATTGAAATCTGCAATTTTAGACAAAAGGGTCAATCCTTTTTTGAATGTGACATGGGTAATAGGGTAAAAGGGGTAAAGTAATAGGAATAAACAAAAAATTAAGTAAATTGAGCTATTTATAGCATAATCTCTTTTATTCTAGCCAGCCATACTATAGAACATAACAAAATGAAACCGACATTGCTTATTCTCGCAGCGGGTGCCGGCAGCCGTTTCGGAGGCTTAAAGCAAATGGAATCTTTCGGCCCTAATAATGAAACGATTCTTGAGTACTCAATCTACGATGCCATTCGTGCAGGATTTGGAAAGATCACTTTTGTCATTCGCAGCGATTTTGAGGAGGCGTTCAAGCAACGCATCGGAGCGAAAGTCGCAGAGCGCATAGCAGTAGATTATGTTTATCAGGATTTAAATCAACTGCCAGCTGGGTATTTCCTGCCCTCGAAAAGGACAAAACCCTGGGGTACGGGTCATGCGATATGGGTTGCCAAAGACGCTATCGCGGAGCCGTTTGGGGTAATCAATGCAGACGATTTTTACGGTCGCAGCGCTTTCGAGGCTTTATTTAAATTTCTCTCTCAAGCGAACGAGAATGGTGATGGCAACTTATGTCTCATCGGCTACCGCCTCGCGAATACGCTCTCCGATTTTGGATCGGTTACACGTGGCATTTGCAAAGTAGATGATAATGACTACCTCGTAAACCTGGAGGAGCATTTTAAAATAGAGAATACCGCCTCCGGTCCCCGTTCATGTGATGCAAAAGGTAATATCAATACCTTGAGTGCGGACGCGGTCACTTCAATGAATCTATTTGGTTTTACACCCTCGGTGTTTGTAAACCTGGAATCGCTATGGATTGAATTTCTGGAAAAGCATGGTGGAGATTTAAAAGAGGAATTTTTAATCCCCACTGCCGTCGGCAAGATGATCAGTCTCGGTCACGCGAAACTTAAAGTCCTGATGACGGACGAAAAGTGGTTCGGGCTGACATATCCTGAAGATGTCAAGGTAGTCAGAACTCAAATTGAGGATCATGTGAGCAGAGGAACCTATCCCGCAGTGCTGGTGTAGGATAAGCCCAATGCGCTCTGGCACAGTGGGAAACTATGAGATAAAAATAGCGATGCCGGTCGAATTATCGGGACCGCCCCGATCATTCGCGATATCAATGAGACCGCGGATTAAGTTTTCCGGTGTGTCGGCTATAAGGGTTTCCTCATGCAGCTCTTCATCAGTCAATGTTTTAGAAATTCCGTCACTACAAATAAGAATGCGATCACCGGCTTTGAGGTCCTTATTATAAACATCCGTCTCAATTTCACCCTGTTGGCCAATACAGCGAGTCAAGGTGTGGGAAAAATATTCCGGAATTTCAGTGTCATCATCAGGTGCTAGACGCGAACGGATTTCCTCTTCCATCGTATGGTCGGTTGTAAGTTTATGCCATTTATTATCCCGGCAAATGTAAGCGGTGCAATCACCGATGTGGCCGATGTCCATAGAGTTGTTCTTAAGATGAATGACAGTAAGCGTTGTGCCAATTCCGACTTCTTCGCTGACTTTTTTACCCTCTAAATAAACTGTTTCGTTAATATTGTTAAATAGTTGCTCGAAATTGAGTGTACCGTTACTTTCTTTTTCAATTGATTTTTCAAGTACCTTGATCGCGAGTTTGCTCGCCAGTGCCCCGCGTGGAAGACCGCCAAGACCATCGGCAACTGCGTAGACTCTCTTGCTATCATCCACGTAAAGCATGTCTTCGTTTTTCTCACGCATTTTTCCACGATCAGAGAGCCCAAAGGAAGATACCTTTAAATTATCAACCACAGTATAGGAATTTGATTTAGAGGGGCACATACCTGAATTACCTAAAAACTCCCCTATTGAGTCTCAAATAAAAGAGGGTAGGCGTAGTCGCAATAGAAGGATATATTTCTATATTCGAACAAAAAAAACTTATATCAAATTATCCGTAAAACCTCAATCATAAAGCTTCCAGGGGACAAAAGACGGTCTTTCTGTTGTCCCTGTTGAATTTTTCAAACTTATGATTGGGTAAGACAGATAAGAATTGCCGTCCATATTCCTTGTTTAGCAATCGTGAGTCGAGAATAGTTATCGTGCCACAATCTGTTTTCTTTCTAATCAAACGACCTATCCCCTGGCGGAATTTAATAATGGCTTCAGGTAAAGTAATTTCGAGAAAAGGATTTCCACCGCGAGCGGTTATCCAATCATTTTTTGCTTCACTCACGGGATGTGAAGGATTTTCGAAAGGGAGCCGCGTTACGACTACCTGAGAGAGCGATGGACCAGGAATATCAACACCAGCCCAGAAACTGTCCGTGCCAAAAAGAATGCCGTTTCCAATTTCTGAAAATCTATGAACAAGATCACTTCGAGAACCATCGCGTCCCTGCATTAAAAGTATTCGTTTCTTTTTATTGAATTGTTCTTCAATCGTCTTAGCTACCTGCCTCATATCCGTATAACTAGTAAATAAAACAAGACTTCCTCCTTGGATCTGAAGTGTGCAAAATGATATCGCATCACTTAAAAAAGCGGTATCCAGTTTTGCGGATTTACCGCTCGGTGGTGGCGAGTCTGATGCAATGAAAATGCGCATATTGTTTTCATAATCAAAGGGTGAATTAACCTGTTCCATTTCCACTCCTAGCGCCCCAACTTTCTCCCTGAAACCATCCATATCGGAACCTTGAGCAATTGTTGCGCTCGTAAGCAAGGCAGACACACCCCTGTCAAATAGACATTGCTTTAAATGAGAAGCTACATTGAGGGGGGCAGTACGCAGAACCACGTTTTGCCTGTTACGCCCGATGCGCTCTGCCCAATAAACAAGATCTTCATCGTCAAGGGAGATACACTGGTTAATGCCAATCTTAAAACCGGTTAATCGCGTGCGGAATGTTGTTAATTCATTCTTCATTGGCCCATCCTCCTGCTTGCTTGCCATTGTGGATACGCGATCGATGAGTTCCTGCAAATGAGGGCTTAGAGTAGGTTCACACCAATTTTCATGATATATTCGGACTATGTCCTGCTGATCGAGTAAATCGCGTCTGATACGGGTAAAAAAAATACTAGCTTCACGGATTATTTTTTCTACGGCTTCACAATCACCGGGGCTTCCGCAACGAGAGAGGAGACCTTTCTTTCGGCGAGGATTGTAAAGGCGCTTGAGCAATCGATCCAGTCCGAGTGAACTAATGCGATGCCCCAGCTGATCTGTAGCTACATCAGGTGCGGTCTGTGCTTCATCAATCACGATAAAGTCATTTGCATAAAGAATTCCACGTTCCTGATGGGGTACAGCTCCTGCTCCAATAAGGGAGAAGAGCAAACTGTGATTTATAATGATAATTTGAGCATTCTGTAAGCGTGCACGCGCTTTTTGAAAATAGCACGAATCAGGGTTGCAATGACGACGGTTACAGGCCGACGTGTCGGCGTTCACCCATTCCCAAACGGCGGGGTGAGGCATTGGGTTTAATTCATGAATAATGCCACTTTGTGTGTGGCGCGACCACTCAATTATACGATCGAGTTCTTGCTGCTCTGGGGTGGGAAAAAGGTCTAATTTCGACTCAATGGCTTGAGAGAGCCGTGTTGAGCACAGGTAATTGCCACGTCCTACAAGGAGGGCAGTCTTAAAGTCTTTATATTTTATCAGATCGGGCTGTTCTTGAAATAACTGTCTGCACAAAGGGAGGTCTTTTCTTTGGATCTGCTCCTGGAGAGCTATAGTATGCGTTGATATAATACACTGTCGATTAGTATCGACGGCGTAAATAATCGCGGGAATCAGATAAGCCATACTTTTTCCAACACCCGTTCCGGCTTCAAAAATCAGGGAAGAATCCGTCGTAAATGCCTGGGCAGTGGCAATTGCCATTTGTTCCTGTTCAGGTCGATACTCTAAATCTAAAGCATTTTGCAGCCACCCGTCCTCACAGAACGTATTTTCTGTAATATCGGGAACAAAATCTGGTTCCCTGTTATTATCATACGCTTCTTTCAGGCCGATCATCTTATTATTTTTCGGTATTTTTTAGCTGCGGTAATTATTGAAGGAAGATTGTGGCAATGACGATTAAGATTTTGAGTTTGCTTTTTAACAGCGTCGTGGCAAGGAGTAGAGATATGCCAGATTCGTTGATCCAAAAACTGCTTGTTCTACAGGATTGTGATGTAAACTGCGACCGGTTGGAGCAGCAGATAAAAAACATTCCTCTTGAGATCCAAAGGTTTAAAAATAAAATAAAAGAGGAAATAGCCAGTATCGAGTTACTTAAGGAAAACTTGATTAATCTGGAGGTCAAAAGAAATGATGTGGATACACGTCTTGGTACCGTTGAAGAACAGCTTGGCAAATATAAAACCCAACAACTGGAAGTTAAAAAAAATGACGAGTATCAAGCTTTGGAGCACGAAATTTCGACCCTCAACGTGCGCAAAGATGAACTCGAGGATGAGGAAATAACTGTGCTCATCGACATCGACGAGCAAAAAGAGAAGGCCATAGCAGAAGAATCGAGCTACAATAAAAATATTAAGGAGCTCGAGGGGCACATAGCCAGATTGCGTGAACAGGAAAAAGAAGTGGAAACACAATTGGTTGAGGCGAAACGGGCCAGCGATAATGCCTCTGCAGAGATTGATTCTAAAGTTTTAAGTGTATTCAAAATGATTAAAACCAGTATTAATCGCAGCCCCTATGTTGTGCCATTGGAGGGGAGTAAATGTACAGGTTGTTACATTCGTGTCTCTAAAGATGTGGAAAACGCCGCGCATAAAACTGAAGAATTGGTACGTTGCAGCAATTGCAACCGGATAGTTTATCAGCTCTGAATTCGTTTTGCTCTAAAATTAATGCAAAAAGTCCCTTGCTCCCTGAAATAAAAAGGCTTATGTTTTAATTTCGGTTTTCGGGGAGAATGCATTCGCTCTGATTCTTGCAATTGGAGAGGAAAGTCCGGACATCAAAGGGCAGGATTCCTCGCGAAAGCGAGGGCGTTTTCGGTTCAAACTGAGAATGACGGATAGTGTCACAGAAAATAAACCGCCCTGTAGGGTAAAAGCTGCAGGGTAAGGGTGAAAAGGTGGGGTAAGAGCTCACCGCCCTGAGGGCAACCAAGGGGGCATGATAAACCCAATCCGGTGCAAGACCAAATAGGGGACCGGGTGGCCCGCCCATCGGTCCCGGGTGAGTCGCACTCCTTTTACGAGGAGATCGGGTCGCGATTTCGCGGTCTGATAGATAGATGAATGCACTCGTCCTTTTAGGACGGGACAGAATCCGGCTTAATCTCCCCTGAAAACCGACTTTCAATTTAGAGGCTGTCGGGCTCTGCCCGCGGTAAGATGTAGGATTGCGGATTTGCGATATTTTTCCGCGAGAATCGTGTTATCCGCGGTTTATTTTCTTTATTGACAGAATGGAGCTTGATAAGCACATTCCACCTTTCAATTTTTTATATACTATGCCTAATCTCAAATCTTCGATAAAAGATACCCGCCGGATCATAACAAGAACGGCGAGAAATCGGAGTATAAAGAGTCGACTTAAGACTTTACAACAGAATCTGAGTGAATCGGTTGAAAATAAA
Organism: Opitutales bacterium; assembly: GCA_965219535.1. Lineage (GTDB taxonomy): Bacteria > Verrucomicrobiota > Verrucomicrobiia > Opitutales > PNEW01 > PNEW01. The sequence goes on from CBDCNV010000001.1 coordinate 482,234, forward strand.
GATAAAACCGAGATCAAGGAAGCTGCTAAAAATTACGTGTCTGCATTGGATAAAGCAGTGAAGAGAGGAATCATTCACCGAAATAAAGCAAGTCGGCATAAATCTGAATGTTCAAAATATCTGGGGTAGACCCTTTTCATCGCTACGCTTGACTTAATAATATTATGGGGAATCTCAGGAAAAAACGTCGTCGCAAAATTGCCCAACATAAACGCCGCAAACGGTTAAGGGCGAACCGCCACAAAAAGCGTACCTGGTAGAAAACCTGAGAGTATGATCTTGGGCGATGGCATGTCTCCATTGAATAAAATCCTGAGTGCGTCGAATTTCGTTGATACAAACAGATTTTATTGATGAAGCATAAATTTAATGGTGCCTGGCCGGCTTTGGTTACTCCTCTGGATCCAGACGGTAAAGTTAATACTTCAGTAATAAAAGATCTGGTAGATTATCTTCTAGACAAGAAAGTTGGGGGCTTTTACCTCTGTGGCGCAACGGGGCAGGGGATATTTTTATCAGTCCCGGAACGTAAGCGGGTATTGGAAACCGTAACACATCATATTCAGGATCGCGTGCCGGTTATTGTTCACACGGGGAGTATGGTGATGCATGATGCGATAGAATTAACGCGACATGCGTGTGAAAATGGAGCGAATGGAATTAGCAGTATTATTCCCCCTCTTTATATGGGAGACAGCGTTTATCCCTATTTTGAAGCTGTTGCCAATGCTGCCCAGGATTTACCTCTTCTGCCTTACCTTTATGGGGTGGGTGAAGAAATATTGCATGAACTTAAACAGATTCCAAATGTTATTGGCACAAAATATACTGGTCCCGACATGGATGAACTAAAACGTATAATCGACATCGGTGGGGATGAGTGGACTGTCTTCTCGGGTATGGATGAACATTGTGTTTTCTGTTTGATGATGGGTGTTTCCGGAAACGTGGGATCTTCAGTTAATGTTCTAGCCGGATCGTATAAAAAAATCCATGAGTACTGCGCGTCCGGAAATTACGATGAAGGAGTAGCCCTCCAGCTGAAGATAAATGAAGTTATAAATATTTTTAAATTTTATGGTTATCCTGGCGCACTCAAAGAAGCACTGCGCTTATTGGGTATGGATTGCGGAATTCCTACACCTCCAGGTTTGCCGGTGCCGAAGGACAAAGTTAAGGAACTCCACATAAAACTCGAAGCTATTGATTTTATGTCGTTGGCGTAAGGGGACGCGGTCAATCCACGGTGACTTCGACATCACCGTCATAAAACTGGTTTTTTAATTTATTTCCTTTAACGATTCCACTTTTACGGTTGACGATTTCACCTTTCTCATTTTTTACGAGAACGAACCCGCGTTTAAGCGTTTGTTCAGGACTAATATCGTTCATTCGTTTTGATAGCTGGTTGGTTTTCTCGCGCGGTTTGTCCAAAACGATTTGCACAATCCTGTTATAACGCGCTTTCAACGACTTATATTGCAGGGTTGCCAATTGAAAGCGGCTTTCAGGTGAAACGGCGTAGAGACGCGCGACAAGTCTACCAAGGCTATTCCTCCCATCGGCAATACGCTCTTTAATAAATGCTCGCTGGCGATTCGAGAGATCATCTAGACGGAGATAAAAATGCTCTATGAGTTGCTTTGGGGAGAGACCTTCAAGACGGCTTTTTTGCAATTCCAAGTGTGCATCCAGGCGGTCGATGCGATTGAATACATTATTCTCGAGTGAATCAACAGCCTGGAAAAGCCTATCCTTGTAATCCTGAAAACGGGTGGTGATGAGTTCAGCTGCTGCGGATGGTGTTTCTGCACGGTGGTCGGCGACAAAGTCGCTGAGGGTGTAATCAATTTCATGACCAACTGCGGAAATGACAGGAATATCACAGTCCGCCATCGCACGGACAACCACTTCCTCATTGAAGGGCCAGAGGTCCTCCAGGCTACCACCCCCTCTACCCATCACGAGCAATTCAATCTCCTTCATTTTTGATACGAGACCTAACATGGAAACGATATCTTCAGCCGCTCCCTTACCCTGCACTTTGGCCGGAAAAATAATGAGACGGCCACACCATTTCTGGCGTTGCATAATGCTGATAAAATCACGTATGGCGGCACCTGTCGGGGATGTGATAAATCCGATCGTGCGTGGTATTAATGGTAATGGCTTTTTTCTTTCAGCATCGAAAAGTCCCTCCCCATCAAGTAATTTTTTAAGCCGTTCAAATTCCAGCTGCAGTCTACCCGAGCCATCTTCAATGATAAAGCGAACGATTAATTGATAAGTTCCTCGCGGTTCATAAACATTCACCCGCCCATAGGCGATGATTTCTAATCCATCGCACAATTCCACGTTTAGTCTCAAAGCATCTCCTCGAAAGACAACTGCCGATAAAACGCTGTTACTATCTTTCAATGAAAAATAACAATGGCCACTGGACTGCCGACGAAAGTTGGATATTTCACCACGTATCCAGCAATCGGATAGCTGGGATTCGAGAACTTCTTTAACTTGCTCCGTAAACTGTGATACCGTGAGAATCTGGTTATCTGCGGGTATTAGACTCTCTTCAATTAAATTTGGCATAACGTTCACGAATTAATTTTGTGATCAGGATAAGAGCGATAACGAGACAAATACCGTAAACAGCAAGACCGAGATTGCCTTCAAATGCGGATTCACCGAGAACGATAAATGCTAGCGCCCACAGCATTTCCAGTGGCCAGGCTATTAGAATATAGGGTTTAAAAGGTACCCCCGCGAGGCTATTAAGATAATTTTTTAAGAAATAGGGAATTCCCGGAGTGATGCGTAATACGATTGAGAGCTTGATGTACTCAGCGGGATATACCTGTAGAACAGTGTAAGAATATTTAGAGACAATCTTATCGATAAGGGGTCGAAGAAAACCAGTTGCCAAATAATGTGCCAGCGAAAGGTTGACGAAAATGGCCGCGGCACTGGCAGCGAGACTAAACCCAACTCCATAAATGGTTCCGCTAATGAGATAAAACGGGCTCATCGGTATGGGGAAGAGGGGGAGAAATGCCATAAGCCCAAAGAAGATTACAGCGGGGAAATCTCGCATCTTGGACCAGAACCAATTTCCAATCTCGAATATTAAAGGTGATAACTCTTCCCAGTATAGCCAAGTACATACGCCTGCAATAACAACCATAATAAAACTAATCACCAATAAAGGTATGGCATGTTTATGGCTTAATAAGCGTTTCAACATAGGTGGATTGTTTAGCGTTGTAAGCTTGTCAGGACAACGCTATTTTCTATCCATTGGAATTGATATTCCAGGTTATTTACCAATCTATTCGATTAATAGCTATGCCGCGTCTACATTATTGCCGTAAAAGAAATAGTTATGCTGACTGTCTTTCGTGACCAGGCAATTAAGTGGGTATTGTTGGCCACGTTAGGATACGGGCTTCTCTATCTATCCTGGTATTGGGGGACGCCACTCGGACAATCCCCAGTGCTGGACGGAGCGGAGAATCTGGTCATCGCTGAAGCCATTGCGGATGCAACTTTGCCAACTGAACCTTTTTACCGCGCGATGCTCTATCCCTGCGTGTTATCAGTTTTTTTTATTTTTGGATTAACACCCGAAGGAACTTTTCTCGCGACCCAACTTTTGGGTTTAATTACTCATCTTTGTTCAACGGGGATAATATTTTATCTTTCTTCGCATTTATTTAATAATCGAAAGAGCGCATTGATGGCGGCTGTGCTTTTTGGCTTAAATCCCGTAGTCATCTATTTTGCCGTAGATCCTCTGGATGTTACTTTAGGAATATTCTTATTTTTAATCGGCCTATGTGGATTACTCCCTCTATTTAAGGATTCGAATGCCACAAGTTTAACGCGTGTTAATATCGGATGCCTTATGACAGGACTATTCTGGGGTTTGGCGACACTGGTCAGGCCTCATTTTATCGTCGTTTATCTGGCGTCACCAATCATTCTTGGTTTTGCACTCTTAAAATGGAAAGCGAGTGTAAGAGCTTCGATTATAATTTTATTTGTCGGTGGCGCTGTCTTAAGCATAGGCGGGTTAATTCAATACTACCATTCCGGATCGATTAGAATTATGCCCTGGCAAGGAGCTTATAATTTGTGGGCTGCAAACGAATCAGGTGCCAATGGGAAATTCTTTAAGCAAAAAATTTTTATTGAAAAATCAGATACCCACGTAAATCCAGCACGGGTAGAATCAATTAATCTATATTTAAAGGAGACAGGCAAACAACCTCCGGTCGACATCGATTCAATGAACGCTTATTGGCGAAGTAAATTAGTCATGTCCATTGCCGAGAAACCTGGAACTTGGCTCGCACTCATGATGCGCAAGGTCTACTACCTGTTTAATAACTATGAACAATATAACAATAAGACATATTTCCTGCATAAACAATTATCCCCCTTTTTGCGTTGGAATCCAATAGGGTGGGGGTTGTTGTTGATCTTATACGTTGGCGGTTGTCTCCTCGGATTTCGAGAACACCCATCGGCATGGCGCCTGTTGATTATGTTGTCTGCGGTATATGCTGCAGGTGTGATATTATTCTATGTAAGTTCACGTTTTCGACTGCCACTTGTCGCGTTGTTATGTCTTGGATCAGCAGGATGGACTTCACTTCCGCAGCAATGGAGACTAATGAATAGTTTATTTAAAGCGGGTTTTATTTCGATTATCGTTATTATAGGCGGTGTTTCTTTTTCTAATTTATTTGAGGCGCGAGACAAATCTACGTTTATTCAAGACTACCTCTTAATGGGCAATGCTGCGGCGCGTCTCGGATTTGATGATTCGGCCCATCAATGGGCAATTGCCGCACTTGAGTTGTCACCTCATCGACCGGATGCAATACGCGTCGCCGTTCTCAGTTTTTATAATTTATATATTGCAGACGCTGAATCAAAAACCGGAGAAACCTGGAGTGACCAACTCAAACGTTTAAATGCTCATTCAAAAAAAGATCCCATTCTACAATTTATGGAAGGTATCGCGCGTTGGAAAATCGGGCACACAGAAGATGCTGTGCGCCTATGGCGAAGTTTGAAGGAAGGGGAACAACCAGTAGCTTCAGCTGCTCTCGGGGCGTTGCTTTTATCAGATCACGCAAGCGAAATCGACCTCATTGATGCGAAAGAGACCGCGTATGAACAAATGGATCCAATACTTAAAGTTGCATTATTGCGCAGAGATCTCTCGGGGGATGGTCCTTTTCTTAAAGAGATTCGTGAGGCTGAGAATAATATCTTGTTGAATCAACAATTGACACGAATTTTCCCTCAAAAATAACATTCCTGATCAAGCGGAACTTTTCTCTTTCGACTTGGGCTCCTTGAAGGAAGGAAACTTCAAATTGTGCAAGCCGAACCAGCACATTCTCAGTAGTAAAACGCCGTGACGAAAACGGGAAATATTTGTATCCCCATAAATGCGATCTCGGTATCTAACGGGAATATCGCGGATCCGTAAATCCAGGAGAGCGGAGCCAAATATTAAATTAAAATCCCCAAAGGGATCGAACTCGCCAAATACCTTTATACGCTTCAGCAACCGTTCGTAATCTTCCCGTAAAATCATTTTTGTGCCGCATAAACTGTCCTTTATTGGCTGTCCTATGATGTAAGACAGGACGAGGGCAAAAAATTTATTACCGAAAAAATTAAGCGTTCGCATCGCTTTATCTTCCATCGGGTAAACGAGGCGGCTGCCATTAGCAAATTCAGCATGTCCATTCACAATCGCTTCGTAAAACTTATTTAAATCTTCGGGTGGGGCCGTCAGATCTCCATCTTGAATGACAAGTATATCCCCTTTTGCTTTTGCGAAACCGGTATGAACAGCATCCCATTTCCCTTTGCCAGATTGCTGACAATAAGATACTTCATGAGGTCCCTTGTAAGCCTTTGTTTCACTTTGAATCACGTCCCATGTATCATCTTTGCTGTGACCTTCGACAAAGATGATTTCTGTTCGTTTTCCCAGAACCGGGATACGGTCCAAAGCGGGACGTATATTTCCAGATTCGTTGCGAGCTGGAACTATAACTGAGCAACTTATATCGCTCGTAATCGCTGGAACTATACGCGGTCGAGCGATTAAGAGCAGCGTTGCGCCAAAATGTTTGAAGACAGGCAAGCGAACGAGAAATCGATTAAAAAATGTTGTTATAAGCGGTAGCCGGAAAGGAAATAATTGTTCAGTGTTTTGATAAATGACTTCCCAACCTGCGAGGTTGAGAAGATTTATCAGGTCGTTTGTCGAAAGCCAATTGCTTGGTGGTTGTTTGACAACGAAGCCGAGCGGTTGAGCCATGGCGAAGATCGGCCGCCATGCATAATTTAAGGATGTAATATATAGGCGAGTTCGAGCATGGCTGGAATTGTGTAAGGATTCCAGGCATTTCTGGATGTCCTGGAGATATCCCGCGAGATAATCCATGACGATAACATCAAATTTTTCACTCACTTCATCAGTTTGCAGATCGCCGTGACGAAATTCTAAATTTTCATCGTCGTGGCGGGATTGTGCTCTCGCCAGCATCTTTGAACTGAGATCAATTCCTAACCCTCGAGCAGGTTTCAGCCCGGCGAGAAGATCACCACCTCCGCAACCCCATTCGAGCACTTTGATTCCTTCGGCGATGTGGAATTTTAAAAGGGATATGATCTGCCGATGAAATGCCCTTTGATAACGGCGAGGTTTGGCATCGTTCTGGGATACCCAGTCAAAATGTAATTTATAATCCATATTAAAATACGCGCATCAATGGCGATCGTAAGAGGCTATTTTGCTTAATCTGAATGTCGATTTAAATTCATTGTTAATTTTCGAATGTAACCTTAGTAAAAATTACAGTTACTCCTAACGATGGATGGTAATTCTGCGCAACCCCATCTAATTTGAACCCGCTAATATCGGAGGCTTGTTTACAGTGAAAGTTTAATTAACCGTTCGACTGTTTTATCTTATACTTTAGGAAATTTCGTCCACTTCTGATTAGAGCGGGAAGATTTAATGCAGGTATCAATAAACGCCATACCTAAAACACCGTCGTCAATAGTAGGTAAATCATAATTCTTCTTCAAGCGTTTACCGGTAACCTCGTCACTAATAGCTTTGGCGGCTTCCACATAAATATTTGCAAAAGCTTCGATAAAACCCTCGGGGTGACCTGCTGGAAGACGGGTGTTTGATTTTGCTGTTTGCGATAAATAATCCCATCCCGCTTTTAATACCTGATGGGGCTTATTGGGGTATTTCAGAATCAGATCATTGGGTGATTCCTGTTCCCATTCAATTGATCCTTTCGTTCCATAGACGCGAATTTTAAAACCATTACCTTCTCCTACCGAAATCTGCGATGCATAGATGATACCTTTAGCCCCGCCTTTAAACCGAACTAACATATTGGCATCGTCCTCAAGCTTGCGGCCCGCAATGAAAGATGTTAAATCAGCGCAGACTGAATCAATTTTTAAGTTAGTGATGTAACGGACGAGATTATCGGCATGCGTCCCGATATCTCCGACACAACTGGAGAGACCCGCTGTTTTCGGATTTAAGCGCCACACTGCTTGTTTTTGCCCTTCTTTCTCAATAGGGGTGATGAGCCAACCTTGGGGGTATTCGGCTACGACTTTGTTTACTTTCCCGATGATCCCCTTGCTAACCATGAGGCGTGCTTCTTTGACCATGGGATAACCGGTGTAGTTATGAGTGAAGGCAAAGACCTTGCCCCTTTTTCTTACGAGCTTACGAAAACTTATGGCTTCAGCCAGACTCATCCCCAGGGGTTTATCACAGACTATATTGAAACCCGCTTTTAAAAACGTGGTGGCGATCGGAACATGACTGAAATTAGGAGTAACTATAGAAACAAAATCGATTCGCTGATCAGGGGGTAGCGTTGCTTCCTCTTTAGCCATTTGTTTGTAATCGGCGTATACGCGCTTGGGGTCTAGGAAGAGATCCTGGCCTGACAATTTTGACTTTTTTTCGGTCGATGAAAAGCACCCCGCAACGAGTTCGATTTTACCATCGAGTTGAGCTGCCGCACGATGGACAGCGCCTATAAACGCGTCGCGCCCACCGCCTACCATTCCCATACGAAGTTTTCTCTTCATCGTTTAATTTTATAAATGTGGTTATCGATTCTTCTTGTCAAAAGGGTCGTCAAACGCGACTTCACTGGATTCGAAATCAATCTCTTTGGTAAATGCGCAGGATTCAGCAGCACCTTGAATGCGATCCATCCCGCTATCTTCCCATTCGATCGAGAGGGGGCCTTGATAATTGATGCGGTTAAGCGCGCGAATAATCGATTCAAAATCAACTTCTCCGCGACCAACTGAACGAAAATCCCAACCGCGGCGATAGTCACCAAAGCCTAAATGAGATGCAAGAATACCCGTTTTGCCATTCAAATTACGGATAGCATCTTTCATGTGGACATGATAAATTCGATCCGAAAAAGTGTTAATAAAATCAACCGGGTCGACGAATTGCCAGTGTAGATGACTGGGATCGAAATTAAATCCGAATGCTTCCCGATGATCGATCGCTTCTAGCGCGCGTTCGGCGGTGTATGTATCGAAAGCGATTTCAGTTGGATGAACTTCGAGAGCAAAGCGAACACCGCACTCATCATAGACGTCGAGAATGGGATTCCATATCTCGGCAAATTTGCTAAATCCCTCATCGATCATTTCGTCACTGACAGGGGGAAAGGAATATAGCATATGCCAGATGGGTGAACCGGTGAAACCATTGACAACTTTCAAGTTCAAGTTCTTCGCTGCGCGCGCCGTATTTTTCATCGCCTCGATTGCCCAAGAGCGTTTTTTTTCAGCGTCGCCAGCACAATCGGGTGGGGCAAATGCGTCCGATCGACTATCATCATTGGGATCACAAGTCAGTTGTCCCGCGAGATGATTTGAAATAGAATGCAGCTGCAGTTTGTTTTCGTTGAACCAATCAAGTTTTGCTTTGCAGTAGGTTTCATCTTTCGCTGCTTCGAAGACATCGAGATGGTCACCCCAACAGGCTAATTCCAAGCCATCAAATCCTAATTCTTTTACCAGCTTACCTAATTCAGTGAGTGGTAAGTCTGCCCATTGACCGGTGAATAAAGTTACAGGTCTAGCCATTATGATTCCTATTTATTATTGATGATTGTTAAAAGGTGGAGATACACGGTGAATAGAAATATTAATAACGGTTTGTTGTAGTCAAATTGTTAATTTAACCTCTACGAGGGGTTTTGATTAAAGATCAAATATATAAAAATTTCATAAATACGCCCAATAACATAAATGAGATTGCCAAAATAATGTTGGAATCAGGTTAAATAATAAGGTGCAGAGTTTTGTAATTCGGTTTGTAATAGGATTTTTAAAAGGCTTCGCGCTTGTCTATTCCTAGTCAGGATGGTGATTTTGAACAAGGGCAACATTTCGCAGCGACTCGTTTAATGATAAAAATCTAAGACCGCTCGTGTGTGAGAAGTTCAACCCCTGCCTCGAAGCTTTATATTTAATTTCCAATCGCTCATCGATCTGATTTTCATTACTGCGTAGAGGTGAGCAGATCCCCGAGTCTTTCAATAAATGGAACCTGGGCCGCGTTTATCTTCAACCGGGCTTCATTGACGGTAAACATTTCAGCACGATCTACCTCTGGGTAATGCTGTCTGTTTCCAGATCGTGGGGGCCATTCCAATTCAAAAGTATTACTATTAGGAACGCATCCCTCTTCCCAGCGGCCTTGAAAAGCCCAAGCGGTTACCCTTTTCCCTCCTTTCTGAATGATGCTTCCCAATGGGTGATATTTCTCAGGTTTAATTTCAATACCCATTTCTTCCGTGAATTCACGTCGCGCACACGCTAAGCCATCTTCATTTATTTGAAGTTCCCCTTTAGGGATTGACCAGTAACTATTGTCCTTTTTTGTAAAGTATGGCCCTCCGGGATGAACTAAAAGAATGCGCAACTCATCGCTTTGATCGTCATACATCAATAGACCGGCACTTTCTTTTTTAGCCATAATTGTAAATTGTGAAAAATCAACTTAATGCCCGAACTCGCTGAAGTCGAATATTACCGAAAGATATGGAGTCCAGGACTGAAGAAAAAGGTCAGTCAGGTTTACTTGCACCCGAGCGCCCGAGATTTCCGTGGATGTAACACTAGAATATTAAAGCAATATTTAAGTGGGAGCGTCTTACGATCGTCTGAAGCAAAAGGTAAACAGCTGCTTTTCCGCTTCCGTGGTAATAACTGGCTTGGCATTCATCTCGGTATGAGCGGAAAACTTTCTTGTGTCCCTTTAACTAAGAATCGCCGTGATGGTTCCATGGCATTCAAACAGGATAAGCATGATCATCTGGTCCTCATTCAATCGCGACAGGCATTAGTATTTAATGACTACCGGATGTTCGGGCGCATTCGCTTTCAACAGGGTACAGAAGTGCCCCAATGGTGGAAAAGTATCCCACCCGCGCTCACTTCAAATGCTTTCGATCGAGTCGCTTTAAAAGCCTATCTCACACGTCGACGAAGATCACCTATTAAGGGGGTGTTATTTGCGCAAGAGCGATTTCCCGGATTGGGAAACTGGATGGTAGATGAAATACTCTGGCGTGCCCGCATTCGGCCGCATTGTCATGCAGGTCGGATAGAAGGAAAAAAGCTGAATGATCTCTTCCACGCAATTAAGGAAGTTTGCCGTGACGCGCTTGACGTCATAGGTAAGGACTGGGGTGATCCGCCTGACACCTGGCTATTTAATCACCGTTGGAATAACAATGGTCGTTGCCCGAAAACAGGTAAACCCTTAAAGCGTGAAACGGTAAGTGGCCGAACTACTTGCTGGTCACCTGCCTGGCAACGATGGCCCGATAGCAGTTGATATCTCAGGAAGTAAAATTCGCTTATAAAAAGCTAAGTATTTAATTATAGAGCCAGAACTTGCGGCTCGTATTCTGAAATATTTTAGCCTGTTTCTCCCATTGTTGGATAAAGGCGTTCACGTTTACCTGGGCACCTTGAGCAGTGATCGCGTTCCACCATGCGGTTGAGCCAACATGCTTATTGAAAAGTTTGGCGCGGTCAGCACTCGCTTGAGTGAAAGGATTAGTGCGGCTCCATGAGCAGGCAATTTGCATCATGTGAAAACTGATTTCGGTCGGGCGCAATGCTTCCCAATCAGATACTAACGCGTATACAGCCCTGGCTTTATTCTTATTCCTGACCGGGATATCGATTATTGTAAACGTGAGCCCTGGAATTCGTTTAGCAGTCAAGGTAGCTTGTATTTCCTCCGGTTTCTTTCCGGGGTATCTAATGACTCGAAAAAGATAATGTGATCCATATCCATGAGAAAAATTACTCAACTCGCAGCCTAGACCAATCATCGCATAGCCAAGCGCGGCGGACAAATCTTTAATTGCCGGTGATGTGGGTCTCCATTGTAGACCAGTATCCGCCCATAGCATAGAACGTCGCCAGCCTTCCATAGGGATGACTGTCAATTTTCCTTTTTCCCTCGTGTTTTCGTCAACCTCAAGCCAGCCGCTAAGTTTAGAGGACATAGTGGCTAGTTCTCCAATCGTAAGTCCATGAACATAGGGGATACGGTAAGCGCCGACATAGCTCATCCAACGATTTTCCATGGGGGGACCATCAACTTTTAATCCACCAATGGGATTGGGACGATCGAGAACGACAACTTCTACATTATTTTCAAAACAGGCTTCTATCGCTAGACGCATACAACTGATAAAAGTATAGGATCGCACGCCCAAATCCTGAAGATCGATAACAAGCGCATCGAGTCCCTCGAGCATAGTCGGGATAGGCTTTCGGTATTTACCGTAAAGTGAATATACCGGAAGCCCGGTACGACTATCGATACGATTTTCTATCGAGACACTAGCTTTTTCATTTCCGTATATTCCATGCTCGGGTCCGAAAAGTGCGACGAGGTTAACGCGTGGGCTAAGACGTAAAACTTCAATCGTGCTCACCCCATTACGATTAATGCCCGCGGGGTGGGTGAGTAATCCGACGCGTTTTCCAGCCAACTGTCGAAACTGGTTTTGACTCAAAACATCGATGCCCAGTTTAAATTTTGCATTGGGCCGGGAGGGTAGAGAGCTGGCCGCGATGCCAGTTGAAGATGCCGACGTAGGCTTTCCTCCCGGTATGCCAAAGAAGAAACCTGCTATAAGAACATAACTCAGTTTCTGGAGGAACAATCGCCTACTGAAGGCAAAGCACATACCGTCAGATACTCTGCGGCGAAGTCGGTTTGTCAACTGAAGCGGCAGCTTTTGCTTTTTTCTTTTGGACAACCTTCAGATTATCATAAGTCTGAGCTGCGCGTTTTGCCATGATGCGATAAATGATACTTGAAATAAATCCGGTAAAGTATCCAATAATCATTCCACCACCGACCATCGCGCTCATATTTCGAATACTTTTTAAAAGGAGATTACTCTCTTCTATCTGGGTAGAAACTTCAATCGTAGGGGGCGTGCTTCCAAAGATACTCAGAAAGAAGTCCCCTGTCAGATAAGCTATCCAGTAGATGAATGGAAGGGTAATAGGATTCGAAACCAATTGGATGCCGGCAAGGATTGGAAGGTTGGCGCGAAAAATAATTGCCGCACAGAGTGCGAGTGGTATCTGCATTCCATATAGCGGCATAAAAGCCAGGATGCACCCGGCGTACAATGCTGGAACCGCTTCACTGGAGCGGAAAGACCAAAGATAGGCGCGTTTCCGCGCGGCTACCGTAAACAAGTTGAGAATTGGATATTTATGCAGCGTCGCCTTACGGGGTAGAAGACGTAAGAGACGTTTCAATCGGCGTATTCGGGAAAACCGAGCATCTTTCAGTTTGGCTTCATCAGCGGTCATTATCTGAAAATACTCAGGCGAGTTATAGTTTGGTTTGTCAGTGCTCTGAATAAGAAAACCCATAATCGCTTATCTTGCAATAAGATTCGGCACATTTCTTTGATCTTTAAAAACAAGATTGGCGGAATAAAAACATTTTTCGCACCTCGCTTATCTCGGCGATGTAACTATTGAGAAAACAGGTCGATGATTATTCGACTTTCAATCCCAGTCGATCGTACTGTTCAGGCGGCGAATCATTTTCGCGCATCAACTCGATCATACGTTTTTGCAATTTTGCCTCTATTTCACTATCGTGAATGGGATGTTCCTGCAGGGGATCAGCGGTTCGATCAAAGAGCAGGTCACACATGGAAATAATCCGCTTAACTATCAACCCTGCTGATGGAATTTTCATAAGCGGGCAACCTTGAGTAAAGCTGAAGGGTTTAACCATTTGTGCCTCCTTTAACTCTTCGATGGTGAACGTATTGCGCATACGTGAAGGCATTTGCGTATAGTTAAATAACGGTCTATTTTCATCAGAAGGTGGAGCGCGCATATAAATATAGTGATCGTTCACGAGGTTGATGTGACCCCCATGAACGCCGAACAAGGCATCTTCACGCACGGGAACATTACTGGCTAGGGTGTCGCGCAAAGGATGTCCCTGCATAGTATCGGGGAGCGGTATTCCGAAAAATTCCAGGAGGGTTGCGGGCAGGTCGATGGTTTGAACGAGGGCATCACAATGCACATCTTTTTTTTCACAACGTGGATCCCAGATAAAGAGGGGTATGTGCGCTACTTCGTTGTAAAATGGCGGTGCGACTTTTGCCCAGAATCCATGTTCACCGAGAAGAAAACCATGGTCGGTATTTACAATGAGCAACGTGTCATCCCACAGTTCATGGTCATCCATAAAATTGAGGACACGCCCGAGTTGGGCATCACAAAAACTCAAGAGGGCGGTATATTCAAATTGCAGATGTTCTACTTCTTCGGGGGTTTCCTCAACAACAGCGTAAAGAGGCCAGTCAAAGTGCTTACCTTTATATTCGTGCTTGTAAAGATCGCGGTATTTTTGAGGGGCGAAAAAAGGTTCATGGGGATCGAAAGTTTCTATTTGTAGAAACCAATTATCCTCTTTCCAGTTATTGTTAAGAAAGGCCAGACCCGCATCGAAAGTTTTATATTGAGGCCAGTCTTTCTCATTGCTGATGTATTGTCGATTGACCCAGTCCTGCCTCCACATTTCATTGTTTCTCGGTGCAACAACGGGTGGGATATCTGGATCCGCGACAGAAGGTCTCCACGCATCACCTTCTTGTCCGCGGCAGGTTTGATGCGTGCGATAGCGTTGTATATAATTACTGCCCCCGCACTCCCAGTAATGATAGTGATCGGTGGCAATATGAGTGTAGACCCCATTCTCATTCAGTATTGCCGGTGCTGACTCATCAAATGGCTCGAGAGGTCCCCACGAACGGTGTAAAAAGTTATAGCGCCCGGTATGTAATTCGCGGCGGGCAGGCATGCAGGGCATGCTGCCAATAAAAGCGTTATCGAAAGTTACGCTTCGTTTAGCCAGGCGTTGAAAATTTGGAGTATGAGTCCAGTCGCATCCATATGAAGGCAAGAGTCGACGGTTCAAAGTGTCGAACATAACCATTATCGCCTTCATCGTTTAACAGTATTGAAGGTTCGAAGATTTATTTCAATCTTCTTTATTAATTCAATTATTCCAACGGATGAATATTAGTCTACTCTATCCCGAATCGCGCGTGCCAGATTTTCGCGACCTTCTCTCAACGCTTGCTCTAAGGGACAATTATCAGGAGTGATCTGAATGAGGTTTTCTCTGTTGAATGACTGCGGGAGGTGAGTATTGAGATCTTCGCTAAGTAGCCCGGCAAAAATAAGAATCGTCTTTTTTCCATTTAATGCTTTTTCGATTAAGGTACCTGGTCCCTTTCCCTGTAATGAGCTGCGATCGAAACGACCTTCTCCAGTAATAATCATATCAGCATTTGCCAACTTCTTTTCAAGCTGTAGCCATTGTAGAACCAAATCAAAACCCGCTACTAATTCTGCGCCAAAAGCCGCACGCAAACCAAAAGATATACCTCCCGCCGCGCCACTTCCTTCTTCATCGATAACGCCTTCATCTGTGTCGGCGTATTGACAGAGCATCTTTGCCATGTGTTCAGACTGCTTTTCAATATTTGACCAGTCCTCTGGTTTCATGCCTTTCTGAGGACCAAATATTGCCGCTGCGCCTTCAGGTCCGAGCAGAGGGTTCTTTACATCGCAGGCAATACGAATGGGGGGAAGATTCCTTGGGATTGTCCCTCCCATGCGTTCGACCGTTTCCCAACCTGCCGGGGTAAGCTGATTAATGGGTTTATCTTGAGAGGATATGAATTGCAAACCGAGTGCTTCAAGCGTACCGAGACCTAAATCGTTAGTCGCACTTCCACCCACACCTATCAATAGTGCATCGGATTCAAGTTCCACCGACCTGGCGATGAGTTCACCTACACCCACCGTCGAGGTGTGCCATAGATCGCGTTCATCCTGGGCAAGATGGTGCAAACCACTCGCCTGTGCCATTTCAATAATAGATATTTTCCCTTTGGGTGGAACCATCAACCATTCCTGCAATTCCGGCTCCAGGCGTTCGAGTTCGACCACACCTAAAAGCGCATCGACCAATTCGAAGCGGGGCCCATGAACCTTTTCCTTGTACAATTGACCTTGCCGAGATTCTGTGAGAATCTTGCAAAATCCGTCACCCCCATCGGATAGGGGTGCAGTTTCCAAATTCCACTCCGGATGCAGTGATGCAATTTCAGTCGCGGCTATCTCACATGCTTCATGCGCGTTTAATGAATCTTTAAATTTATCAAAAGCGATAAGAACATTCATCGGGATCGGAAATTCAAAAGCAGTTCAGCCCAAGACCGTGGGGGACTGTTATCTGAGTTCCTGACCGGTTTCAGCATCAAATATTTTGAAATTCTCTACGTGGTAGGATGGATCCGCACGAAATGCGAGTTTCACCCGGTAAAGATCTTCAAGTTCGATAAGAAGATTTTCATCTTCCGTGCGTAACCGTTCGAGCGCGGATGGATGACAGAGTATGCGTAAAGTAATCTCCTGTTCTCCAACACTATCGTGGGAGCGCAGCCTTCGAATGACACTGACGAGTCGTCGCTGAATTTCCACGCTCATTGTACGTGGTGATTTGACGATGCCTCTTCCATTGCAATAAGGGCAGCCGGTATACAGACCCGACGACACACTTTCCTTATGACGCTGTCGTGTCATTTGCATGATCCCAAGCTGTGAGATTGGCAGGATATGACATTTGGCCCTATCTTTCGCCATTTCATCACGCATCATCTTAAAAACGGCATTTCGATCCCGGCGTTGCTTCATATCAATGAAATCGATAATAATTAAGCCACCAATATTGCGGAGTCGGATCTGGCGTGAGATTTCCTTAGCCGCTTCGAGATTCGCGTTTACAATGAAATCTTTGCTGTCCCCCTGTTTCTGCTTGTGACCGCCCGTGTTTACGTCAATGGCAACAAGTGCTTCGGTCTCTTCGATAACGATTTCACCTCCCGATGGCAGTGACACTTTCCGTTGATAAGTTTGTTCAATTTGGCGTTCAATATTGAATCGCTCAAAGATGGGGATGTTCTCTTTGAATAAACTTACTTTCGACTTCGATCGCGGTGAAATCTTGTCTACAGTACTGAGCATAATTTGATGGTTATCCTCATCGTCGACTAGAACGCGATCGATGTCCTCGGTTAGAAAATCACGAGCCGTACGCTCAATGATATCGGGCTCATTATATATGCAGGTGGGGTCATCAGCACTATCGATATTATGCTGAATTTCGTCCCAGGTTTGTAAAAGGATGTGCAGATCGCGAACGAAGTAGCGGAGTTTTTTCCCTTCACCCGCGGTACGGACGATAACTCCCATGCCCTCAGGTATGGTGAGATTGCGTAAAATATTCTTTAAGCGCTGTCGCTCAGCCGAGCTTTCGATTTTACGCGATATGCCACATTGACCAGCATAGGGCATAAAAACAAGGTATCGTCCCGGGAGGGCAATATTTGTCGTCGTCCGTGGGCCCTTGCTGCCAATTTGGCCCTTGGTCACTTGGATGACAATATCTTTACCAATGGGGTAAAGCTTGGGGATGTCTTTGAGGGTTATTTTATCCCGGTCATTTCGCTGTGCTGCGGATTTATTATCGCGCACAATTTCCACCGAAGAATCATTTGCCGCTGGAAGTATATCCCAATAATGGAGGAAGGCATTCTTGGGCATGCCAATGTCAACAAAAGCAGCCTTCAGTCCAGGTTCCAGGTTTTGTATTTTACCTTTAAATATACTTCCAACAATGCGCTCTTCACCTACGCGTTCCAGATCAAATTTATCAAGGACACCATCGACGAGCAGAGCGACGCGTTTTTCCAGTGGTTCAGAATTTATTATTACTTCCCGAAAAGGAGATGAATCCTTTTGCAGGGCCTTAACAATTCTTTGGATTATCGGTCGTTTTTTAGCTCGTGCTTGAGCCTCTTCATTTATTTGATCGAAATTTACATCGGTTGCTTGTTCTTCTTTTGGAGGTTCTTGAAGTTCTTGATCAAGGTTTGAAGAAATTTCCTTCGTATTTACATTTTTTGTGTTTTTCATCTTGCATCGTTTTCCCATCATTGATTGAGGGGGGTCTTAATAGAAGCTGCACGATGGTTTTAATGTTTTGAGAGACTGTGAATCTTACGTCGATCATCAGGAAATTTCCCTTCTATATCTAAAGACGCTTTGTACCAGTCCCTGTAATATGCAACAACTAATGATAAAGGACCCGCCATAACTTAAAAATGGAAGCGGTAAACCCGTGATTGGCATTATGCCTATCGTCATACCTACATTGATAAATATGTGCACCATAAAGATGACACAGACTCCGACAACGAGGAGCATGCCGAAGCGATCTTGCGCCATAGCTGCAATGCGAATGCCGTTGCAGACAAGGACAACGTAAATACCAATCACGAAGATGCTTCCAAGAAACCCTTTCTCTTCAGCGAGAACAGAGAAAATAAAATCAGTATAGGCAACAGACTGTGGGAGATAGCCCAGTTTTGCTTGTGTCCCCTCAGTCCAGCCTTTACCCAGAGCCCCCCCCGATCCAACAGTAATATGGGATTGCCTCTGGTTCCAACTGACGCCAATCCCGCGCGGGTCAACCGCTTCCGGGGCTATAAAAGCTAATATACGGTTGCGTTGATAATCTTTCAGCGGCAACAAGGAATGACCCTGCTTCTGATATTCACTCTCATAGACACTAATGTCATTTTCCTGAAGATAAGAATAATATTTGTATATATCCAATGAGAGGACGCCCATGAGCAATATAAAGACCACGAAAATGATCGCGAAAAATCGCTCTGACAATTTTGAAATATATAAGAGGGAAAATATCATCGGGGGAAAGATTAACGCTGATCCTAGATCAGGTTGCTTAAAAATCAATAATATTGGGATTAAAATTACAACCGTAACTTTGGCGATTACTTTTAAAGAATCCTTGATCGACCCAATCTCAGAACGGGCAAGGATGCTCGATACCATGATAAGCGAGCCGATTTTTGCTGCCTCCGATGATTGAAATAAGAAATAGCCAAAATCGAGCCACCGCCGAGAGTTATTGCGTTCTTCACCTAGAGGAGTCCAGAGCAACAATAATAATAATATGCTCGCACCATAAATCCAATGACCTTTTTCCAAAAATATCCGGTAATTAATTATGGAGACAAGGGTATAAACAAAGGCACCAATAATAATCCAAACGATCTGTTTGATCCAAAAAGAGCCGCCTGAATAAAGTTGTGCGGAATATATAAAGAAAATCCCCGTAACACTTAAAATGAGTATACAGAGAGGTTGAATCAAGTCCGTGCGATTCCATTCGGCTTGATTCAAAAGTCGGTAGTAGCGGTGATATAGTGTATTATTAAACACAATAAGATAAATAAATGGCTAACCTATAAAACAGAAATAGAACACGATAGATAGTATAGCATGGCCATGACCAAGATCAAAATGAAATCTTTGGTCGCGATGCTATTAATAGGCGGGCGTGGTAAACCTGAAGTCAGGCATCTCCCTTGCATTGAGTTTGGGCTTAACCCTCTCACTATCCTCCCGTTCTTCTTTCCCTTCTATATTCTGGGCACAACCCAGGAGTGTCCAGAAAAGAATCGCACCCATCGGGCCTTCCATGACCACACCGAAACAAGACGTGGCAAACAATACCCAAACCATACACCAATAACATAGCGAATCAGTGGCGTTGCCGTTACGATGCGCATTCAATATTACGCGCCGGGTATTTCTAAACATTTCGCCTATAATGAGAGCAAATAGTATAAATCCAAATAATCCCATTCTTCCGATAACAGTCACTACAATGCTATGAGGACTACGCGTATCAGAGGGTTCATTGGATGTAAAATAATCCCACATGAAGTTGTAGGCTAAGTCATAGCCGAAACCAAGGCCCAGAAAAGGAGCCTTACTCCGGGTTTCATTCAATACATTTCCCCACCAGGTAAGTCGATAGAGATTATTGGCTCCTGTATTAGCACTTGCGGGGTTTCGGTAAGTGCCGGTTCCCGTAAAATCGACGAGGGATAATGCGTGTTCATAAATGGAATAGATTCGTGTGTCCGCAATATCCTCTTCGATTACAGTTAAATATATGGATATAGGAGCAATCGCTAATATCGACATCACCGAGAGGTGGATGAACAATTTATGAAATCGAGCCCAAATGAGGATTGCTAAACCTAAGAACAAGCCGACCCAGGTCGCTCTGGAGGTTGAATACAGCGTCATCCAGAAGCATAGGGTTGCAATGAAGAAATAGGGGATAATTGGTTTCTTAATATATTTCGTGTAAAAATAAAAAAAACCTGTCGCATAAGCTGCAGCGGCAAGGTCTCCTTTAAAATAAATAATAGGCACCCCATCGATAATCAGATTATAGACAAAAAATTCCGGATAGAGTTTGAAGAGAGGAATGAGTGGTATGGCAATGATAATAGCTATGCCTAGGAACCGATTAAAAAACCTCCATGAACGAATGTCATTAGCCATCGGTTGAGCGATAAAAAAGTATAAGGAGTAGTAAACAGTTGCGAAGTCTCGGAGAGCTACTAATCCATAAGATTTAATGTCGAATAAGATTCTTAAAGAACCATACAAAACCCATATCAGAATAATTATCCCCAAGGCGTTTAATCTGAAAGGTATCTCCTTGTTGATAAATATATAACAGATTATATAAACACCGGAGAAAGATAAGGCTAATTCACCAGGGAAAATGGGTTAATTCCACAGTGGGGTGATTTGAGCAAACCCTCGGTTACCTACGATATAACCGAAGATTAGAAAACTGAGGATAAATCCTATTGAATTTACTCGCGTAATGATAAGAGCGAGAATGAAAAATCCTACCATGCATAACAATATGGCCAAGAACCAATCGCCCAGGCCAATTTTTGCCCCCATATATATACCCAAGACAAGACTGAGTAATATGACTAAAAGTTGTTGTTGCTTTATTGTCATGCGTAAAAAAATAAGTACGAATTACCCAATTTGTTTTAGGTGTAATTAAAAGTACATTACACGAAGCTAGCCATTTCACTAGAGTATTGCCAATAATTTGGTAATGTAAATTATCTTTCCATCCTCCGACTTTCCGCTTCCAGTCAACTTATACATCGCTAACCTACATTTGTAACGGTGTAACTCTTAACCATCCACAAAAATTTTTCATAGTGAATCTGGCTATGGGGAAACAGTTCTTCTAATTCTTTTTCTTTTAAAAGTCTGATTTCTGAAACCATTTGATCAATTTCTTCCTTACTTGATTGCGTAAATAGTCCTCTGATTGTAAAGTAAGGGACTAAAATTCGCACATAACGTTTAGGTAACCAGTGAATAAAGGGAGCGACATAGTGTGGCTCAATAAAAAATTCATAGGCCGGAGTTTGCACCCAATATTTATCACCAACACGCATGATTTCCTCTGCCAGCATGGCTTGATCTTCCTTGCTCCCTAAATGTTCGATAACGCTGTTAGAAAATACGATATCAAATTCATTATCTGAAAAAGGCATCTTCCGTCCATCGCCATGAACGTATACATAGCGGGGTGATGATCTTTCATTATCGAGATTTAAAAACGTAATATTTAAATCGTGATCGATATCATCCCAGAACCAGTGGTAACCCCCAACGTCCAGTATTTTTTCTTCAGCAGACGGCTTTATAATATTCATAAAATGTAACAATCTACGGCGTCGAAATAATGGGGAAAATTTCCTGTAAAAATTATGGATATCCATTTTTTCTATATTAATACATTACTTTCATATTTCTAAATATTTGAAAATAGAGTAAAGATATTCATTAAAATATTCATTCTCGGAAAATTGAGATGCGCGGTTTTGTAGGATTGCATTATCAGACTTATGAGAAGTGAGTGAATAATTGTGTCAGTTATTAATCTATTCCAGCCACATTGATAAATCCCTGTCAATAAGTGCGCTTAATTCTAAGATATCTTTTTTGAAGAAGGAAATCAGATTTTCTCGCAACTCGGGAGTGAGTGGCGACCGTTCGATTTCAGTTAAATTGAGATTAATGAGTAACAACGCGAGATGATGACGCATCCACTTGGGTATGAGTGCATGAAGAGGTTTTATTATCAGGTTGGGTCTCGCTAAAATGATTTTTTGAGCCCATTGACTGCGCAAATATTTGCTTTTATTGATTACGGAAAATTTAGTTTCGAAAGATGTATCTACATCCAGGAATTCAAGTGTCTTTCGATAAATACGGTGTGTATCATCTTTTAGTTCATCGTATAGGATGAGATGAACTTGATTACTTGGAAAAGTTTTTAAGTATCGTTTTACCTGCTCAAAATAAAGGGCAATGTCCCAATAGGATCCGACGTACAATTCTCTAGGTGTAAGTATTCCCCCGCTATTTATATATTTTTTATCTAGCTCAAGAGCTTGTGAGAAATCTAAAGTATCTTCCATCATGTTATAGATTCTTTGTTGGTGTAATGAATATACCATGTCCACGGGATGACGTAACATGATGATAATTTTCGCTTCGGGATTATAGCGGTATATCTCATTGGCAGCAGTTTTTGAATAAAGATAAAAGACTGAAGCTTCTCCCACCGCTTTGGCTTCATCAGCTTGCTCAAATAAAGCGAAGTATTCCCTTTTATTAATTATCCATTCATGCGATTTAACTATATTGGTATATCGGTTAAGATCGCTCGCGAAATAATGGGGTTCTTTTTTATAGGGTGGCATAAACACCTGGGGGTGACGGCCCAAATAAGTGTAAAGCGCGGTGGTGCCACATTTAGGAGCTCCGACGATAAAAAAATTGGGGACTTTCATTAATTAATCCGGAATATTATACTCTGACGATTAAGTAGGATTGAAAGAGTGCTGATTTTACGAAATCCGATCTTACAATTTCAATTTATACGCTTATTATTTAATCTACTCAGTAATTTTATTCCATGATAGGGACCAAACCAGTAAATGGTTACCAAGCCCGACAATATACCACTCCAAACTATTCCCAGTATGCCGTATGTTCCTACTAAGAGGATGCATAACAAAATATTTATAAAGCCGGAGAGAAGAATGGAGATTGCGAAGGGGTTATGTCCGCTAGCAATGGTAAGCGATGTCCATACTTGAGTGCTCGCGATTATAAAATAGTTAAATGCGAGAAAGAATAAAATCATGTTATCTATAAATTGGTTGGGTCCGATCCATACTTTAACAAACCAGGGACTCAAGAGAAAGAAAACTGTCTGCGTCACGAGAGAAAACAAACATACAGCCAAGACTATTCGTAATAATCGAGAGCGAGCGGCGCCCCATTTCTCTGCCGCAAGTTCACGGGTAAAAAGCGGCATTTGAGGTTGAGTTAAATGCATTGGAGTGACCCCCAAAAATCGTATCATTTACAGAGAGAGGTTATCGGGATAAACAGATAACCTCAATGAAAAGAAAAAGATACACAACAGAACAGATTATAACAATATTGCGGCAAGCCGATACCGGTAAAACGGTACAGGAAATCTGCCGTGGAAACAACCTGAGCGAACAGACTTTCTATCGCTGGCGTAAAAAATATGGCAATTTAGAACTTGCCGATGCGAAGCGATTTAAAGAGCTGGAAAAAGAATTCACGAGCGCAAGCGAGAAGGCCTGACATACCGAGCTGAAGAAGCTGCTCGCAGATCAAATGCTCAAGAATCAGGTAATGGAGGAAACGCTGTCAAAAAAATGGTGAGCCCAAAGCAGAAGAAACGAGTAGTAAAAGCTGCGGCTGAGAAAGGGTTGTGCTCGTTGCGGAGGGCTTGTGCTTATCTCAGCCTGAGTTGGTCAACGTTCAGTTACCGGCCCAAACAGGCCAGTGAGAAAGCTCAGCGGTTGGTCGAGCGGATTGTGAGCTTGTCCTGGAAACATCCCCGCTACGGTTACCGGCGCATCCGTGCCTTGCTGGTAAAGGAAGGCTGGACAACAAGCAGGAAGTTTGTCCAGGCGGTACGACGTTCAGAAGGGCTGCAGGTAAAGCCCCCGAAAAAGGGCAGACACCGTCAAGGAGTCTCTACGGGGTCACCTACTAAAGCAAAGGGTCGCAATCACGTTTGGTCCTGGGACTTTGTCCATGATCGTACAGACAACGGCGGTCCATTAAAGATGATGACTCTAATCGATGTACCGAGGAGCTGAAAGCGACGACACTCAAGCGAAGCGAAGACATATACGCGTAAATGCCTGGATATCCGGGTCGCTCGTCAACTCACCTCAACCGATGTCCTCTCTGTGCTTAGCGAGGCCATTGAAGAGGAGGGACCTCCCAGCTATATCCGTAGTGACAACGGCAGTGAGTTCATTGCTCATCAAGTGCAGCAGTGGTTGTCCGGTAATAACATAAAGGCGATCTATATCGATCCGGGCAGTCCCTGGCAAAACGGTTTCATCGAGTCGTTTCACAACCGCTTACGCGATGAGTGTTTGAACCGTGAAGTGTTGCTCAGCGTGGCTGAAGCGCAAGTGGTAATCGAACAATGGCGTCAGACCTATAACCATGAACATCCCCACAGTCGTTTAGGCTTCAAAAGCCCACAAGAGTTTGTCAGATTCCTTTCCGATCTTGGCCGCGTTCGGGCTACGCCCTCACTTCGCCAAGATCTCTCATATACATCAATCCTAAAACCATTAACACCCGGTAACTCTCTCACTTAAATTGGTACGAAAAACGGGGTCCGATCAATTTGTATATTTCATAGTGACATCCAAATATCGCGGATATCTTTCCCAGTTGACGGATAAACAATGAGAAACGATCGAGTATTTTTTTCTTACCGAAGGGAAGAGCTGCTACCGTTAATAGAGTGGCGATGGTCAGAGCTAGTAGTGTCTCAAACATATATTTAAACATCATCAAAAAATTATATTTTTGAAGTTTTAACTGAGCATAGCTCATCCCTTGACGAAAATTTCTCCTGAGAAGGTAGTTAATGGTCGCGCGGTCAGATCCTACTTGCTCGTTAATACATATGGATCCGCAGCTGATAAAAAGCTCACCTCTCTCTTCAGCCTCAGAAAAGAACGCATTATCATAACCACCTCTAAACCCCCAGGTGATGTCAAAGGGGTCATCTTTCCAGTCAAAGACACGTTTTCTTACAAGTGTTCCACCGGTCCCAACATGATCTCCAGGCATTATTTTACCATCGGGGATATTTGTTTTATAGAAGCCTCTAATCCCTTGCATCCAGCTGGCATTGGGTGGGAACAAATAGTCGATTCCTAACCTAGCTCCACTTACTGTATCCGGTTGATCAGCCCAGAAGTCTCTTAGTTCTTGAAGAGTGACCGGTGTAAGAATTTGATCATCGTCGATGAGCAAGACAAGATCCATACTGGCTAATTTGACACACCTATTCCTTCCTTCAGGTTCATTCCTTCGTCTTTCGAGTGTATCGTATATTACCTTGAACATTACTTTCTTTTTAAATGATTCGAAAATATATTGTGCGGTGCAGTCAGGATCCGTGTCAACGATCACTATATCCATATCAGCTGGGTCTGGCAACCATACCTGTTCACACAAGCTAGTCAGTAGATCAGTAAGAAATTGAGGGCGTTTATAAGTAACTATACAAATAGACAGTTTCACTGGTTAATCAGTAAGAATTATGATCGACAGTTTGTTAGAAGCATTGAATCACACGGGACCCTGCGAAGGTGTATAATACATGATTTCGATTTTATCGTCTTTTAGCAGATGTTCGCGGCAACTAAATCTTTGGTAGGACCAGAGTGTTTTTTACATCGCGTAAATATATCTCCGTGGTATTAACTGAAACGTCTAAATGGTTATAGTATTTAAAGGACCGCCATAGATCTGTTGTCGCTAAAATATGAAAATCCCCTTATTATTCAATTGTTTCCTATTATCACTATGGATTGATGGGAAGTAGATAATTGAAATAGTATGCGGAGATCTTAACAATTGAGTAGACCTGATGCTTCATTAAATAGGTTATGTTATATTATATTATAAATCTTGTTTTTTCATGCCAGCTGTAAGTGTTATTCTTCCTACCTGCAATCGTCATGAATTGCTGCCCCGAGCATTGCATAGCTTAAATAAACAAACATTCAAAGATTTTGAAATCCTCCTCGTTGACGATAATCCAGTCGACAATCGATTAGCTGATAACAATCAATTGACCCCTTTACTTGAGGACAAACGTATCCGCTTAATAGAACACCATCAATCTGTTGGATGCGCAAATGCCAAAAATGCCGGGATTCGTCAGGCTAGCGGCGATTGGATTACTTATCTCGACGATGACAACGTCTACTACCCAAAGAAAATTCAGCTACAACTTGAAAGAGCGGAGTCTACTCATTCTCCCATAGTTCTTTGTGGGATCTGTTTTGACTTGGGATTACGTACACGCGTCAGTCAAGTAAGCTTTTCTGAATATCATGGAGACGACATTTTACTACAAACCATACCTGATACAAATACGCTCTTTCATCGCAACGATGGCCAATCAATCTACAATGAAGAGATTAAGATAGGGGATGATGCATATTTATTTTTTAACCTCATTCATCGCTATTCTCTTACTATGGTTCCTAATGTCACCGAAGCGTTAGTTCGCTATTACATATTAAATATCGATAGAGTTAATACTCGCAGTGCCACTGAATTTTGGGTTGGGCGCCGCAAGCTTTACCTGAATTTTATCAAAAATTATTCAGAACAATCAGCAAAGTTATACCTCGCCCGCATTCTGTTAAGCAGGATTAAATATCAACCTAATGAATGGAGATTGTTTTTTAAAAATTCTGTTCGGCTTTTTAAATTAGGTGGAATTAGAGAGTGGCGCTTTGTTGTGAATGTCTTTTTTGTAAAAATTCCATGGATACGTCGATTCGTCATCACTTGATGAGTCTAAATTCTGGTTTATACAAATGGCTATAAATAAAAAAATCAGAATCGTAGTGGCAGGGCAATTTCCTCCTCCATTGTTTGGGCAGAATATCACGATCTTGGACATATATAATGTCCTTACCGGTGATGAGGATTTCGAAGTTGAACGTCTACCATTCAATTTTAATTTTGATTTAAAGCGATTAAGGAAAGTAAATATTTCTAAGATAGGAGAACTCTTTAAAATCGTTGGACGTCTATTCTTATTGCGCTTAAAGGGAAAAATAGACTGTCTGCTTTATCCTGTGGGGGGACCACACCAAGTGCCCGTAATTCGTGACATACTCCTGTTACCCTGGTGTTACATTTTTGCAAGAAATGTGGTTATAAATTTTCAAGCTGCTGGAATTGCCAACATCTTGCCTGAATTTAATTTTCTCATCCGTTGGCTGGCACTTCGAATTTACCGTTGTTCCACCAGTGCGATCGTTTGGACACATTTTGGGAAGCAAGATCCAAATAGGCTTGGCATAGAAGAAGTATCGGTCATTCCACACTGGTTGACGGATACCTATGAGCCAAAAGTCTTTAAAAAGGGTAGAACAAATACAGTTAATTTACTGTGTGTTGGACTGATCACTCCCGAGAAAGGGACACCCGCTTTACTTCATGCGTTTTCTCGTTTTAGCACGCAGCATCCGGAATGCAGATTAGTCCTTGTTGGCGAGTGTTTGCCTCCCTACACGGAATCTCGACTGCAGAATGATATTGAAAATTTGAACTTAAATGGCTCTGTCGAAGTAACGGGTGTTTTGACCGGTGAAATGAAATGGAGACGTTTTGCGGAAGCTGATCTTTATGTTTTCCCTACCGTCGCGCCGCAGGAGTCGTTTGGCAGGGTCATGGTTGAGGCAATGATGTGGGCACTACCTGTCGTAGCTACTGACTGGCGGGGTAATACGGAGGTATTAGGTGATAATCCCGGTGGCATTTATGTTCCAATTGAACCTGATCTCGTGTTAAATCTAACCGCGGCATTAGAACACGCGATCGAACAAAGAGACAATTGGAAGGAATGGGGCACTCGGAACCGCGAGCGGTTTCTCAATTGCTTCGATAAATCAAAGGTTGCACCTGACTTTATCCAATACTTGAAAAGTATGCAAAGATAGCCTTTGGCTTTACTTTATTAATAGATTACAAAAAAGGGCGTTGATGTGCTAAATCTATTGGAAAATTGAGAATTTTTAAAAACCATTTTCGTTTATCTCAATCACTAACGGGTCTGTGCCTGTTAGTTTGTGGATTAATTATATTTAATTTCTTCGGTAATTCTGCCCGCGGTTATATTGATACGACTTCCCTTTTTTATTGGTGGGGTTTCCAATGGTTTAATCCACAATCACAAACAGAACATGGGCCGATCATCCTTGCATTATCGCTCTGGTTATTTTACCGCAACCTGAAAGCCACTTCTACTACTCATAACTCGACATCAACCTGGCTCGGTCTTTTTATTATATTTGGTTCATTACTGCTTCATATTTTCGGTTACCTGGTACAACAATCACGTATTTCAATCGTCGGATTCCTCGTATTTCTTATTGGCAGTTCCTATCTCCTGGGTGGTTCGCGTTGGGGCAAGGCAAGTGTCTTTCCCTGCACCCTGATGCTTTTCGCCTTGCCCCTTGAATTTCTCACTAATGCGATTGGCTTTACGATGAGACTTTATGTAATTAAAGTCTCTTACTTTTTAGCTCAATTTTGCGGTATTGATATTATCAGGAGTGGGACCCAATTGTTATCTGCTGATGGCGCCTATCAATATGATGTGGCCCCTGCCTGTTCGGGTATTCGTTCACTGGTGGCATTGAGTGCCCTCAGCCTAATCTTGGGCTATCATACTTTCAGAAGCTGGTGGCGACGCGTATTGCTTTTCGTTCTGAGCATACCCTATGCTTTTGTCGGTAATGTTATTCGTATTTTTACGATAATTATTGTCGCCGAGTTGTTCGGGCAAAAGGCAGGTACACTCGTTCACGAGTGGTTTGGTTTTATCATCTTTATCATCGTACTGGGGCTGGCTATGCTTACCGTTTCACTATTGGGCCGCTATTTACCGGAAACTGACAAAAAAGGGGTAGATTCATTCGATTCACTTCACGAGCATTCCGATTCGAAGATTAAAGCAATCCTTCCTTTTACGGGAGTGGGGACAACAGTTTTAATTAGTGCACTTTTACTATCCTCGCTTTTTACGGCGATGTTGACGCGGCGGATTGACTCAATTACCCATAATGGCAAATGCGGTATCGCGCTCGCGGTTAATGAAGTGGACCCTGTTCCCTTTCCATCGATGCTTAATATCGATTGGGCAGGACGGGAATATCCGGTGAGTAAAGTGGAAAAGGATAACTTGCCGCCAGATACCGGATTCTCTCGGAAAAGTTATGTCAATCTCTTACACCCCGAACAGGAGGTGAAAATATCCATCGTATTAAGCGGGAAAGACCGGTCTTCCATCCATCGGCCTGAGCTTTGCCTCGTGGGTCAGGGGTGGACGATTAAAGACAATTTCGCTCATAATTTTTCGGTTCCAGAAATGAAAGGAGGGTTGCTTCCCACTACCGTTTTACGGGTTGAACATTCTTTGACTAATGTAGACGATACTGAAGTCTTGATTCCTGCACTTTTTGCCTACTGGTTTGTCGGCGCGGATACGGTTGTTCCAACGCACGGGGAGCGGTTATTTCAAATGGCGCGGGAAAGACTTTTTGGATTTAACGTCAACCGCTGGGCTTATGTCTTTGCACAAACTATTTGTCTCGATGGAGAGGACGCGGGCTTAGAACGCTTACAGGAAGTTATCGCATTAACGTTAGATCAGTTTCAAGAGGTTGGATTTAGTGAGGAGGATGAATCATAACAATTATGAATTATCGTATCACCCTTTTATTTAAAGCCATTATTGAGTAATATATTATTTGATGTATCATTAATAGAATTCAATAGATGTTTTTTCCTTCAATATAAGAAAAGGGGTTGTTTCAATTTTACTTTAACTGCTTAATTCTGTCGAAAAATGAATATGTCATTTTCTCTTAAGTACTTTTCTCCCATCATCATCACATTGATTCTGATCGCAAATTCTGCAGAAGCTTATAACGAGAAAATTCTGGACGCGCGAATCGACAGGGCATCGAAGTACTTTAATTCGGTAATGAACACTCCACAATCCCGAATCCTTTCTGATTCACTGAAACAGGCCAGGGGGATAATAATATTACGCGCTTTTAAATTTGGTTACATTGTCGCCGTAAAGGGTGCAGAAGGTGTGGCTTTAGTGAGGGATGAAATAACGGGTAGCTGGAGCGCTCCTGTATTTATTACTTCGGGTGAAGGGAGTATTGGGTTACAGGCCGGGGGGAAAAAAACGGATTCCGTTATTTTACTCATGAATGAACAAAGTCTGGGTATACTCGATAAATCGAGATTCCAAATTGGACTTGATGTGGCTGCATCCGCTGGCAGTATCGGTGGTGAGGCTGATGCCACAATCGGCCGGTCCTCGATTATCGTTTATAACAATGTTGACGGGCTTTTTGCGGGGATATCTATAGATGGGGGTTACCTGAAATCGGACAAAAGGGCTAATGCCATTTATCACAATAAAAGAAAAATAAATACACGGGAAATCCTTTTCGAAGATAAAGGCCGAAAGACGCAAGCAGCTCGCAACCTTATCAATCTTATCGAAGAAAACACGATTGCCGATAAATAGTCTTCGGCAGAGCTTCTATTAATCTTCAAAAGGAAGCGGATCCAAACCTCCTCCAAATGGATCCTCCGGTCGGGCCCATTCACCCATTAAAGCACGCCGCAGTGGCGATGTGCGCGCGAGAAATTCTGGTGAATTACTTTTTCGATCTGATCGGATCAACCAGGGAGGTGCATAAACCATGTGTATTATATAACGATTTAAATCCATCTCGTTTTTCCCCCCGCAGTGATAGACACCTTGATGAAACATAATCGCGGTGCCTGGTTTTGCGCATAGGCTGAGTGAAATGGGGATCTCTTCAGGCCCAAGGCCCTTCGGTAATGGGACTGAACCATTGTGGCTACCGGGGATCACGACCAGGTTTCCACGACCTTCCTGCGAAAGATCGGTTAGAACATAACCGATACGGAGTTGAACAAGGGGTGTGGGTGTTGCCAGTTTGCGAAATTCATAAGAACCGGATCCATCCTGGTGAAAGCGCTGGCCTTGGTAGCCAGTTGGGACCATTGTGCACCAACTGCTTTGTAAGAAAAATTGTTCTCCTAGCAGTGCTCGCACTTTTGGAAAAACCGAGGGGTGATCAATGAGGTTTTCAAAAGCCTCTTCAGTTTCAAACGTGTTTCCCAGTTGACGCCATTCGTCCTTAGGGTAGGGCGCATGAACACGCTTGGCCGCTTCGACGCAAGCCTCCGTTTCTTCCGGGCTGAGGGCATCCGGGATGACAAGAAATCCTGCTGTATCAAAAAGAAATTGTTCTTTGTCCGTAAACTTGCCCGGCTTCCCGAGGGGTAGTTTTTGATCAACTTTGTCTAATGATGCTTCCATATACCGTCTGTATGTTTTTTACCGCAGTTATTCTAAATGAGCTAAATTACCAGTCAAGCATTGCGGTTTAGATTCCAAGTTGTCTATGGATACAATAATTTTTCCATTATCAATCGAAGCTCCATTGATGGAGATAATGAGACAAAATTGGAGTCAAGTTTATGAACATAAATAGCCTTAAGTTCGGTTCTTCAGGTGATTGAATAAATGGCATTTATCTTCCCGAGGTGATTTTTGTAAAGGGTTTTAAATTATGATTAGCTGTTGATTGAACACAATCACACATGGGGAATATTTCCCATAAATTGTGTGTAGATATCCCTATATTGGAAATTCATCTCACAATTACACCTCAATGTAAGGGCGATATTTTGGAAAAAGTTACGTATATTATTGATGATTAAGTATTAAAGAATGCAACCAACTATTGGCATAACACCTGCAAGTAAACCGGCGTTGATAGAGCAATTAAAAATCTAAAGGAGAAACTAAACATGA
Source organism: Opitutales bacterium (assembly GCA_965219535.1). GTDB lineage: Bacteria > Verrucomicrobiota > Verrucomicrobiia > Opitutales > PNEW01 > PNEW01. Next base: position 513,864 of record CBDCNV010000001.1, read on the forward strand.
AAAAGACAATTAATATCATATTTGCCATTATAATGGCTGTTTTCTACTTTGGCCTTAAGGCGTCAGGTCAAGATTCTGTTACGGATGTAACCACCGTAACGGATGAAGTTGCCGTCGTCATCGATGAAAGTTCCGAAGTAGAATTGCTGGGACCCCCAGAACGGGATGAGCGTCATATTGAAATTCCCGATGAACTTAAAGATCGGAGGAGAGATTACATATCCGACCGTAATACGTTACGTGATGAATTGCGTGCACGTATTGATGGATTGGAAGATCCTACCCGTGAAGATGTTCGCGCGGAAATTGATGCCTTTAAGAGGGAAAACGCTGACCGAATAGCAGCACAAAGAGAGCGGGCCGCAAGACTACGCGGTGATATAGCAGACTGGCGCGAAAAACATCAGAATCACAAAAAGCGCCGGATTTATAATGCGCGGACGAATCAAGGTGATGATAATACTGATCCGAGTAATGCCCGTCGACGTTATCACGCCGCTAATGGTGATGATGAAGTGAATCCCCGCAGGCGCTACAATGCGCAGGGTGATGATGAAGTGAATCCTCGCCGGCGCGCTTATAACGCGCAGAGAGACGAGATGAATGACAGGCGTCGTGCATTTCAGGCTCAACTCGAGGACGCGCCGAGTGAAGAGCGCGCGCATGGTCGAAGAACATCGCGAAGAGAATCGTCAGAGGCACCGCGAATTAAAAGAGTCACGCAGGCAGAACCGCGAGGAAATCAGAGAAGATTTAAGCAGCGATCGCCGCCCTGACGAAGTTTAATTACTACTGTTACCTTAAATAGATAAATACGTCATCATAATCAAAGCAGGCGGTCTTAAACGACCGCCTGCTTTTTTATTAGTCCAGGGAGATTGGCCACAGTTCGAGCAAAGAAGTGTCAGGTTGATATCGATTACAGGAATAATAGCGTTGTCAGACTGCCAATCTTCGATTTACGGTCTCCATTCTTTTTATTATGACAGCGAAAGAGGAGAAGAGCGCAATTTCACCTATAAGGTCCGAGGATTTTTCTGAATGGTATCAGCAGGTGGTGCGCGCGGCAGAATTAGCTGAGAACTCTCCCGTGCGCGGGTGTATGGTGATCAAACCCTGGGGTTTTACTCTTTGGGAAAACATGCAGCGGGTTCTCGATAAAATGTTTAAAGATACAGGTCATCGAAATGCTTACTTTCCTCTGCTCATCCCCAAAAGCTATTTAGAGAAAGAGGCCGAGCATATTGAAGGTTTCGCCACCGAGTGCGCGGTTGTCACACACACCCGGTTGGAAATGGGAGAGGATGGAAAATTTCAACCTGCATCACCCCTGGAAGAACCACTCATCATTAGACCGACTTCGGAAACAATTATTGGAGAGATGTATTCTCGTTGGGTGCAGAGTTACCGCGATTTGCCACTTCTCATCAACCAGTGGGCTAATGTCATGCGATGGGAAATGCGGACGAGGTTATTTTTACGCACTTCAGAGTTTTTGTGGCAGGAAGGGCATACGGTCCATGCTTCGTCGAATGAAGCGATGGAGGAGACACATCGGATGCTGAAAATCTACGCGGATTTTTGTGAGCAGTATATGGCGCTTCCCGTGATCCAGGGTGAAAAAACTGACCGTGAAAAATTTGCGGGAGCAGAAACGACATTATGCATAGAAGCGATGATGCAGGATCGTAAAGCTCTCCAATCCGGTACTTCTCACTATTTTGGTCAAAAATTTGCCAAGGCCAGCAACATTTCTTATTTAGATGAAAATGGTGATCAGGTTTTCGGGTGGACCACCTCCTGGGGAGTATCCACGCGATTAATTGGCGGACTTGTCATGGTCCATAGCGATGATGATGGATTAATCATACCACCGCGATTGGCACCCACACATGTTGTTATTCTTCCGATAATTCGTGATGATAAATCTAAAGACGAAGTTCTTAATTACTGTGAAAAACTGAGCCAGGAATTGAAGGAAATCACGTGGGATGGGCGGTCGTTAGAGGTTGAATTGGATGATCGCGATATTCGTGGGGGCGATAAGATGTGGCAGTGGGTCAAAAAAGGTGTCCCCATTCGTGTTGAAGTGGGACCGCGAGATATCGCAGAAGACAAAGTGTTTATTGGTCGACGGGACAAGGGACAGCGTGATCGATTCAGTCAGAATCGGAAAGAATTCATAAGCGGGATTGGTGCTGTGCTTGACGAAATCCAGAATAATTTATTCGAACAAGCGAAAAAGAATTTGCATGAACACACCGTAAAGATTGATTCAAAAGAAGCGTTTTACGAATTCTTCACCCCACAAAATAAAGATAAACCTGAGATCCACGGAGGATTTGCCATGGCGCACTGGAGTGGCGACCCTGAGATCGAAGAGGAAGTCCAAAAAAATCTCGGAGTATCTATTCGCTGCATTCCTTTTGATAGCGAAGAAGAATCAGGTGAATGTGTGATAAGCGGTAAACCAAGTAATAGACGGGTTGTCTGGGGTAAAGGTTACTGAAACAGTTATTTCGATAAGCAAATGAAGTTATGCATGCATTTGAAGTAATAGAGAAATTACGGGTGGTGCCAGTTGCGGTAATAGAGCAGGTGCAGTCGGCCCTGCCATTGGCTGAGGCATTGCTTGAAGGAGGTCTCAATCTGATCGAAGTTACTTTGCGTACCGAGGCGGCTTTTGAAACTATCGGGGCCATTCGAAGTAGTTATCCGGAGATGATTGTCGGAGCCGGGACAATTCTCGATGCCGATGTCTTATCTCGGCTCGTCGATTTAGGAGTTGGATTTGGCGTATCACCGGGACTTAATAAGAGTGTGGCTGAAGAAGCTCAGCGAGTTGGTTTTCCTCTTACCCCAGGTGTTATCACACCGACTGAAGTTGAGCGCGCACGCGCAATGGGATTCAACCTGTTAAAATTTTTCCCCGCTGAAGCATCAGGTGGAGTAAAAATGCTGAAAGCATTAGCGGGCCCCTATGGTCATACTGGCATTCGTTTTATACCGACTGGCGGGATAAATGTGGGTAATGCCGCAGATTATTTATCCCTGCCGATAGTTGCAGCTATCGGGGGGTCCTGGTTTGTGGATAAAAAACTTATCAATGATGGAAAATATACGGAAATCACGCGTTTGACTAAGGAAGCGATTAGTCTGGCCGCGGGAAATTTGTAGCATAAAAACCGGCCAACCGAGCTCGTCGACATACGGATACTTTATTTCTCCCTATTTCTTAAATAGAGAGGTCAATTATTCTTCATCCAGTAGAGATAGAATTTCTCTATCTGTTTCTTCACCCCAGCTGATTAAATATTCCTTAGAAAACAGGCCTTTGGGTAGAGGGAGATTATAACGGGATTTCAGGGAAACCAGCACCGTGATAGTGCGTTTAAGATGATGGGTGATCTCCAATCGTTTAGCACGTATTTGAGGGGAGCCGTGTTTCATTACGTTTTCATGTCCTGAGGCGCGTACGGTTTTAAGAAGACGGTCATCGTGATCAAATGCCTCAGATTGGATTAGACGACCATCATCCCTCGTTAAATAAAGAAGACGCTTCTTATAAGCACTCTACGATTGTAATTCGGTATTGGCAAAGTGCCCTTCAATTATATTGCAATCATGACCATCATAATAACCTCTTCCGATTATTTTATGTACCCATTCTTCTTTGTCGTCATCTATAGTGTCTTCGAGGTTCCAGGCAGTCTGTCCTAAAGACTGTTTCATGTCTTGGCCTTTTATTCCCTCACCTTTTTATGTGTGGGATCATATAGGAATATTTTGGGTTTCTGGCCTTTTTTCTGGATCGTTAAATTAATATAACCGGCATTCTTTTTAGATGAAAGTATACGAAAAATACCATATACTCCATCTTCAGCGTATTGATACATAATAAGCATTTCGCCGGTATCGACATTGCCATCCATATCGACCTCTACCGTTTTATAGAGTTCTACCTGTGATTCGACGACAAAAGATTGATCAAACTTCCTTACAATATCAGGAGCTGTATTCTGAGGTAAACGAAAGGCGGTAGCCGTTAGAAATAATCCTACGGATATCAATAAATGAAAGACGCCACGCCCGATTAGCCCGTGTTTCAAGACTCGTTTGATTTTTAGGCTGCAAGCATATGTATCAATCTTTACCATAAAATAATTTCTAGAGAGTACTAGTCATTTTGCAGATTAATCAAGGACTCTGCTACAGGATGACAATGTTCTTTCTTCAAATGAGCAAGGATCGGCAGTCCTTAACGTAAATCATGCACAGGTTGGTGTTCTTCCTTTCGAACAAGCGCGGTGGCGATAAAGTCGGCAAATAAGGGATGCGCTTTACGTGGTTTAGATTGAAATTCAGGGTGAAACTGAACACCGATGAACCACGGGTGATCGGTGATCTCTACAATCTCGACAAGATTCCGTTTCGGGTTGATCCCAGATACTTTCATTCCACTTTTTTCAAATTGATCTCGGTACTTATCGTTAAATTCAAAACGATGGCGGTGCCGTTCTTGGATTAATTCCTCATTATAGGCATTTTGTGCGCGAGTGCCGGATACAAGCTTACACTTATAAGAACCCAGCCGCATTGTCGCCCCCTTGTCTGCAAGTTGCTTTTGGTCTTCCATTATATCGATGACCGGATGGGGTGTTTTTTCATCAAATTCCGAACTATTCGCTTCTTCTATATCGAGGACATTTCGCGCGTACTCGATAACGGCGATCTGCATTCCAAGGCAAAGGCCAAAGTAGGGGGTTTCATTTTCACGCGCAATGCGAGCGGCAATAATCATCCCTTCTATCCCGCGCTTGCCAAATCCGCCCGGGACGAGGATGCCGTCGAGCTCTTGAAGACTCAGATAATTATCACCTTCCTCAAGCGTTTCGGAATCAATGCGGTGAATAATTACCTTACAATCATTGTGAATGCCGCCGTGACATAGAGATTCATAGACCGATTTGTAGGCGTCCTGTAGCTCGATATATTTACCCACTACACCAATATTAACGGTATATGCTGGAAATTTTAAGCGACGGACTACGTCCTTCCAACCATCTTCGATTTTATCCGGAACATCGAGGTGAAGCAGATCAATAACAATATCATCGAGTTTTTCCTCCTCAAGCATCATCGGGACTTCATAGATTGAGCACTCCACATCACGTTCTTCGATAATGGCTTTATAGGGAACATTGCAAAAGCGGCTGAGTTTACGGCGTAAATCGTCGGGTAATTCTTGACTCGTTCGGCAAACAAGAATGTCTGGCTGGATGCCAATCTCGCGCAACTTGGCTACACTCTGTTGAGACGGTTTTGTTTTTAGTTCTCCGGCAGCCTGGAGATAAGGAACAAGTGTAACATGGATATAAAGCACCTTATCTTTACCTACCTCAAGTGAGAATTGGCGCATCGCTTCAAGGAAAGGTAAGCCCTCTATATCACCAACGGTGCCCCCGATCTCCGTAATTAAGATGTCGACATCACCGCTCACCAATAAAAGGCGTTCAATAATCTCGTTCGTTACGTGAGGAATAACTTGAACGGTCTGGCCGAGATATTCACCCCTTCTTTCTTTAGCGATTAGTGTTTCATAAACCTGACCGGAGGTAAGATTATTGAGTCGAGTCAGCTTTCCCGAAGTAAATCGTTCGTAGTGTCCGAGGTCGAGGTCGGTCTCCGCTCCATCATCCAGCACGTAAACTTCCCCGTGTTGGTACGGGTTCATTGTCCCGGGGTCGACATTGAGATAGGGATCAAATTTCTGTAGACGAACGTTTTGACCACGTTGTTCGAGGATGGCACCCAGAGCGGCAGTTGTCAGCCCCTTCCCAAGGGAAGAAACAACACCTCCGGTAATAAATATATAATAACTCATATAATACTTCTGAGCTTACACTTTAAATCTTATTTACTTGGATTGTCGCGGTTTCTCGGGTCGAGTTGCGCCAACCCGTCATTGCCTTATAGGCAGGAACACATCCCTCAGGCAAAATCAATCTGATATTGATATAAGAAATTGGGGTAATTGTAATTTTAATAGCCTTTCAGTAAATAAATAAAAGAAACTCAGCAGCGGATAGGCTAAATTAATACCCTCCCCAATAGTCGACCAGGGTGACGACTCCGTTTTTGAATTGTATTTTAAGTGAATTCTGAACTCTACTATAGGGATTTAAAACCTTGTCCGTGTATCGCCATTTATTCCCCGTGTAAGTGCTGTTGGGCTCACCTAAAAAATCACGGACTTGTTCTGGAGTCTTGCCAATGAGATGGGGTCTAAGTTGATCTGGAGAAAGCTCGCCTTTCTCAATCTGAGATTTCAGACTCTCCTCACGCTTTGCGGCTTCCTCTCGTTCTCGCTCCGCTGCTTCCTGTCGTGATGCGTTAAGCGCGCGAGCATATTCGTTTCGAGCGTCTTCAATAAAATCGCTTTTGGGATAGGCGCTAATGAATGATTTAAAACCTTCACTGGCTTCATCCCACTTTTTCTCATTCATAAGCTTACTCAGGCGGGAAAACTCGGTCTGATCCTGAGATTTTAGCGCGAGGTAAGCGCTCTTATATTTCTTCACTTCCTTATTCTTGGCCGAGAGTTTAGACAAATATTGGGCATACATGCCCTTCTCACGCTTTTGCATCTTGGCGAGCGATGACTCCAATTCTTGAATCTTGCTCAATTGGGCGGTCTCAGCTGACTGAGCTTCTGTTTTCTGCTCCTCTAACTGTTTTTGCAAACTTTCGTTTGCAGATCGCTCATTTGCTAATTCACTCTGCAGCTCTTCGAGTTGCGCCTTTCCGCAACCGGCGATTACCACGAGCAGTGGTATCGACCATAAAATGAAACTCGCTTTTTTTGTTCCAATATTTAAAGACATTTTACCCTTAAAAATTAGCCTGTTATCTTTAAATTAAATGCTTAAGGTTGGCAAATAAAATAAATCAGAAACCACTTTTCAGTTCTTTAAATTGGTTTCCAATCTTGAGATCAGGAAACCAGCGTTTATTATGGGTTTTAATATAAATACTGTGCGTCATGTCCAATAAATATAAACGCTATCGCAAGGATTTCGAAATTTCTTATTCACTGGGAGTTTTTCCTACCCTTGAATTATTAAAGCTCTGCCCTGAACAGGTAGAATGTGTTCTTATCAGATCTGATTCACATGAAAACGAAGGCATTTCGAAGATTATTGAACGTTGTGAAAATCTTCTTCTACCCGTAAAAACAGATGATCGCATTATCGGTAGTCTTTCACCGAGGGAAGATTGTTATGCAATCGGTGTTTTTCGTAAAATAGATACAGCTTTAAATAAAAATGCTCATCATATCGTTCTCGTTAACCCGAGTGATAGAGGCAACCTTGGTGCTGTCTTACGCAGCATGGCTGGATTCAACATGACTAACCTTGCCCTAATTCGCCCCGCAGTAGATATATGGAATCCACGAGTCATTCGTGCCTCCATGGGCTCTGTATTTCATGTTAACTTTCAATATTTCGATCAATTTGAGGATTATTGTCGAGCTTACGATCGACCTGTTTTCGCCTTTTCACCCAATGCCAGGAAGGAATTAAGACATTTAGATATTACACAACCCAGCTCTTTAGTTTTCGGAAATGAAGGTGCCGGTTTACCGACCGAAGTTCTTAACCAGGGGACGACTGTCCGGATTGTTCATCAGGCAGCAATTGATTCCTTGAACCTGGCGGTGTCCGTCGGCATCGTCCTTTACGAGATTTCTCATAAAGAGAACCAGTAATTTGGGTGATTTTCCACTTGGATAAGTTTTCCTCCCAATTATAATTACCTTTAAGATTTCCCATTGTCATTGCGAGAAGCGGAGCGACGAAGCTACCGAGCGCAGCGACATCTTCCATTCCACGGGAAGTCTAACGGATCTACTTACGTCTATTGGCTACCGCGGTTGATTCCGATTCCATCGCATTTCATTAAAATTTGGAATAACAAACACGACGACACGAGTGTATCTGGGCTTGGCGCAATGATCTTTCCGCATTGGGATTGACGACAAGGTGCTTCTGTTTACAAGTTTAGCGGTTTCTTTAGAAGACAGATGGCGATGATATTATTTAAAGCAACCCATGATTGACAGGATATCCATAACGAATGAACCCCCTAAACCGACCCTCGTTGTCGGTTCGGTCGGACTCGATGATATTATTACACCCTACATGAAGGGTGAGCGAATTCTTGGTGGCTCAGCCTCCTACGCCAGTCTGGCCGCCAGTTATTATGCGCCGGTACAAATGGTCGGTGTAGTGGGTAACGATTTTAATGATGCACTGGTACAAAGACTTGAGCGGCGTGGAATCGATTTAGAAGGTTTAAAACGCGATCAATCGGGACCAACTTTTTATTGGAAAGGGGAGTATCAGGAAAATTTTAATCACCGTGAGACTCTGGATATGCGACTCAATGTATTTGAGAAATTTCGCCCTGATTTACCCGAGAGTTATAAGCATACAAAATACGTTATGCTAGGAAACATCGAGCCCGATTTACAGATTCATGTTCTCAATCAGCTCAACAGCAATGCGTTCATCATTGCCGACACCATTGAATTATGGATTGAGACAAAAAGGGAGGATTTTATTTCGCTCGCCAAGCGTGTTGATTGTCTGGTCATCGATGATAGCGAAGCGAAACTTCTCACGGAGGAGATAAATGCCATTGAGGCCGGACGCAAGCTGCTCGATTTGGGAACAAAAATGGCCATTATGACGCGCGGCGAACATGGGGCCTATCTCTTTCATCCTGACGGTATTTTTGCCATGCCCGCCTATCCCGTAACTGAATTACAAGATCCCACCGGGGCGGGGGATTCTTTTGCCGGGGCTTTGCTGGGTTATCTCGCGGCAGCGGATCGGACGGATTTTGACACCTTGAAACAAGCTATGCTTTATGCTACTGTAACTGCTAGTCTCACCGTTGAATCATTTAGCTGTGACAGTCTTGAATCTGCAGGTAGCGCAAAAATCAAAGAGAGGTACCATGAACTCGTCCGCATGATAAGTCTTTAAAGAGGCGAATTATCTTAATAATGAATTTAAATAAGACAGTAGAAATCAAAGAGATAGATAGCATAGTTGTGCAGATGGCTGCCCATTCTAAGGAAGCGGCACTTGAGCTCGCGACTCTTTCAACGGAGAAGAAAAATCAGGCCCTTGCAACGCTCGCTCAATTGATCGAGGAAAATGTCGATGAGCTTATCGAGGTGAATAAAAAAGACCTTGAAGAGGGGGAGACGGCAGGTCTCAGCCAGGCTTTACTTGACCGGTTGAAATTTACACCTGAGCGAATTACACAAATGGCCGATGGCGTAAAAGAAGTGATCGCACTACCCGATCCCGTCGGGGAGGAGATGGAAAAAACGCTGCGGCCCAATGGCCTTGAAATTCGTAAAGTGCGTGTGCCAATCGGCGTTGTCGGCATTATTTATGAGTCCCGTCCCAATGTCACTGTTGATTGCGCTATTTTATGTTTTAAAAGTGGCAATGCGTCTATCCTGCGTGGGGGTAAAGAAGCTTTTCACACAAACACCGCATTGGCGGAGTTAATACGCAGGTCACTGACCGAGAACTCGATTAATGAAAACGCCGTTCAGCTTATACCAACTACCGATCGCCGCGCGTTAAACATATTATTGAAATGTGATGATGCAATTAATTGTATTATTCCCCGCGGTGGTGAAAGCCTTATACGCTTTGTTGTAGAAAATGCGACCATACCCGTGATTAAACATTATGAAGGGGTTTGTAATGTCTATGTTGACCGTGCGGCTGATCAGGAGCTTGCGAATAAAATCGTTATAAATTCCAAGTGTCAGCGGCCCGGTGTATGTAATGCGGCGGAAAACCTCTTCATTCATAAAGACATCGCAGGTAAAATTCTTCCCGATCTGGGAAAAGAGTTGATCGAACAAGGCGTTGAGCTACGTGCCGATGGAGATGCGGAAAAAATTCTAAATGAGGCAAATGAAATTCCTGTCACACATGCTGAAGAGGATGATTTTTATAAAGAATATCTCGATTTAATTCTATCAGTGAGAGTGGTCGATTCCCTCGATGAAGCGATTGGAGCTGTCAACAAGTATGGTTCCTGCCACAGTGACGCGATCGTTACCGAGGATGAATCTGCAGCCCATGCCTACATGACTGGAGTAGACACCGCAACAGCCTACTGGAATGCGAGCACACGTTTTACTGACGGTTATGAATTTGGACTGGGAGCGGAAATTGGAATCTCTACAGATAAGTTGCACGCCCGTGGGCCTATGGGTCTCCGCGAATTGACCAGCTATAAGTACCTTATCTTTGGATCAGGTCAGGTAAAGTGAATGTGTAGTGCTCTTAAATTCGCACATTGAAACTTGAATACTTATAGAGTTGTGGATTATATTATAAATCAGATCATCATATATTGATATGTATTACACTAAAGCGATAACGCTTTTTCTTACTTTTTCTATTATCTTTCCACTTTGTTGTTGCTGGGGAAAGGGACAACTTGGATTAGAGAAGGCACCTGAAAAGCAGCATGACTGCTGCACGATTCCTCCTTCTGATGCCGACCAAAATCATCAGACTAAAGATGGTGATTGTGAGCATAAGAAAATAAATAAACTGTTCGATAATTATTTGGTAAATGATAAAAGTCAGGCAAACCTGCATCCACCCGTTTTTGAGTCCACATACACACTGACAGACTATCATCGGTTGACGTCCCCTTTTGATTACGTAGCGAAGCAAATAAATTGTGTGTCTAATGCACCACCCCTATTACAGGTGCATTGTGTCTACTTGCTTTGATCCGCCTGGGCGATTGATCTCTTAACGCCCTCTTATTGGCTGCATTATGCATCCAATTTTAGTTGAGGGCGCATAACTGTCTCAGTGACTAACTCAGCAGGTGTACACTACCTGTTTTCAACATAGGGAAATAAACATGCCTATTATTAAATTTTTAAAATCTTTATCTTATACACATATATACGAAAATCATACACTGACTGCTTCTCTTAAAGCAGCCGGTTTACTCCTTGCATTGAGTTTTCCCGGTTCGTTACAGATCGAAGCGTCAATTTATTCAGGTGATGATGACCGCACGATTGAATTTCCCACCAACCAACCGGAATTGCCCGGCGATCCATTATTGGAAGATTACATAGCCCTGGGATTAATTAATAATCCGGATCTCAAAGCAGCTTACGAGCGTTACCGGGCGGCGGTTGAAAGAGTTAAACTGGCTAAAGCACTTCCCGATCCGCGGCTGAATATTTCTCAAGCTGTCGAAGAGGTGCAGACGCGCACAGGACCGCAAGAAAACCAACTGGCCCTATCCCAGACTATACCCTGGTTGGGAAAACTGCATCACAAAAAAGAAGCAGCCCAGGGAGAAGCGGAAGCATTATGGTCTCTTTTCGAAGCCAAGAAACTGGCGGTTGAAAGAGACATCAAAGTAGAATATTTTGAATACGCCTATCTGGGTAAAGCTACACTACTTACGGCCGAAAACCTTAAACTTCTAAAAAGAGTAGAACCTGTTGTTCAAGAAAAGGTTAAGGCTGGGGGTGGTCTTAATCAGTTATTACGACTTCAAGTTGAAATCGGCCGCCTCGAAGACAAACTCAATAGTTTACAGCAGCAGCGACCCATAATAAGCGTGCGGTTAAACGCACTGATAAACCGTGATCACAAGTTAATACTACCTTGGCCAGAATTGAGTAAGGCTGATTTTCACCCGCTTATAGAGACAAGCTATACTGAAAATATAAAAGAAAAAAATCCTGAACTTCAAAGCATCAAAGAACGTATCCATGCTCAGGAAAGCCGTATGCGTGTCGCCGATCTTCAGCGATTTCCAGATATGACCGTTGGATTTAATTATATTAACACCGATACGGCCTTGAGTCCTGCGACATTGGGAAGCGGTGATGATCCCTGGGCAGTTACCTTTTCTTTTAATATTCCCTTATGGTGGGCAAAAAATCGTGCCGCTCAAAATGAGGCTTTGAATGAGAAGCGATTTCTAGAGTCAGCGATAATACAAAAACAGAATCAAGTAGTGGCAGATTTTACGGCATTCTTTCAACATTCGATTGAATCGAAGAATCGGGCTGAGATCTTTTCTGAATCCTTATTACCTACAGCTCGACAAGCGATTGCCGTTACCGAGACCGCATATCAATCGGGACAAGCCTCCATCCTTGATTATATCGACAGCCAGCGGACACTCTTGGAATTGGAAACTACCTACTGGCGAGCGGTCTCTGACTATCATCAAAACCTGGCGCGCATGGAAGCTATTTATGGAGGAAAAATTCAATGAAAATTAATAAATTATTTTTAACCGAGAAAAGTATCTTTTGGAAAACAGGGGCCATCGTAGCTCTTGTCATAGGAGGCTATATCATGGGTCGGTTGTCTGATGAACATGATGATGAAATTGAAGATGCCCACCTCCATGATGAAACGGCTACCCATGAAGTCGCGAATGTCGCAACGACATGGTCCTGTTCAATGCATCCGCAAATAAATCAGCCCAATCCGGGAAACTGTCCTATTTGTGGAATGGATTTAATACCAGTTGAGACCGCTGATGATTCTGAAGGAATTCCCGGTATCCTTACTTTATCCAAGGCAGCAAAAAAATTGGCTAAAATTGAAACCGTAGCAGTTGAGAGACGTTACCCAACAGCGAAAATAAGTATGGTTGGGATGATAGAATATGATGAAACCCGTTTAAGATCAATCACCGCTCGCTTTCCGGCTCGGGTTGACCGGCTTTATGTAGATTATGAAGGGATTCGCGTTAATATTGGGGACCATCTTGCTCTTGTTTACAGCCCGGAACTGTTAACGGCACAAAGTGAGCTGCTCGCCGCACTAAAATATGATCCTGAGGGAGCGTCAACTCAAGTGGCGCGTGAGAAATTGAGACTTTGGGGATTATCAGCGCAACAAATTATAGAAATAGAAGAGCGTGGTAATGCATCTGATCAAGTGCAGATCAATGCACCCCTGGAGGGTATTGTCATAGAAAAAAATGTCAAAGAAGGGGATTACCTGCAAACGGGAACAGGTTTCTTTAAAATTGCCGACCTGGCTAAGCTCTGGGTTTTCCTCGATGCCTTTGAGTCTGACATAGCATGGATACGTTATGGGCAGCAAGTTACCTTTGAGGTTGAAGCTTATCCGGGAGAAATTTTTCATGGGATAATCGCTTTTATCAATCCCGTCATGGATCGTGATACGCGTACCATAAAAATTAGGGTTAATGTTACAAATGATGATGGTCGACTTAAACCCGGAATGTTTGTTCGCGCCTCTGTCAATTCAAGTATTGCTGATGGGGGTAAGGTCCTAAGTATGGATCTTGCCAATAAATGGATAGGTCCCATGCATCCGGAAATTGTGAAAGAGGGTCCTGGTAATTGTAATATATGTGGGATGCCTCTCGTTAGAGCTGAAGCGCTCGGCTATATTGAAGCAAAAGAGAATGTCACGGCTCCCCTTGTCGTGCCAACAAAAGCTGTTCTGCGAACCGGCAAACGGGCCATTGTTTATGTAGAGTTACCGGACCTGGATAAACCAACTTATGAGGGACGTGAAATTACTCTCGGGTCACGGGCGGATGATGTGTTCATCGTTAAGGAAGGGCTTATGGCAGGAGAACGTGTCGTTGTTAACGGTAACTTCAAAATTGACAGTGCCCTGCAGATCCAGGCTAAACCGAGCATGATGAATCCAGAAGGCGGGAGTCCCATGCCGGGCCACGACCACTGAAGTGATCACTCGAACTTAAAGACGCACCGTAATCAAAACTAACCAGGGTAAGGTATCGTTATGGCAAATGGAGAAAAATCACTGTCACTTGTAAACAGGGTAATACGTTACTGTCTGGAAAATAAGCTGGTCGTCTTTCTCGTTACCTTGTTTCTGATTGCCTGGGGAATCCTGGTAGCACCTTTTGATTGGGATATACCCGGATTAATTCGCTCTCCCGTCCCCGTAGATGCCATACCTGACATCGGTGAAAATCAACAGATAGTCTATACTGAATGGCATGGGCGCTCACCTCAAGATGTGGAAGACCAGATTACTTATCCCCTTACTACCGCTCTGCTCGGATTGCCGGAAGTTAAGACCATTCGCAGCTTCTCCAACTTTGGATTTTCCACTGTCTATATCATATTCCGGGAACGGGCAGAGTATTATTGGACACGCAGTCGTATTCTGGAAAAATTAAACAGCCTTCCAGCAGGCATGCTACCCGAAGGTGTGCAACCGACGCTTGGACCCGATGCAACAGCATTAGGACAGGTCTTTTGGTATACCCTTGAAGGACGCGACGAAAAGGGTAACCCCGCTGGGGGTTGGGACTTACAGGAACGGCGTAGTGTTCAGGACTGGTATGTTCGCTATGGGCTGCAAGGTGTCGATGGTGTAGCGGAGGTGGCTTCTATTGGAGGTTTTGTCAAGGAGTATCAGATCGATGTCGATCCCGATGCAATGCGGGCATACGGCGTTACCCTGGACCAGGTCTACAACGCCGTTCGCAGTTCAAACATCGATGTTGGAGCGCGCACCCTTGAATTGAATAAAGTTGAATATGTCATACGGGGATTGGGGTTTGTGAAAGGAATTGATGACCTGCGTAAAACCGTAGTTAAAGTATATGATAATGTTCCCATAACGCTTGAACAGATCGCAGAGGTCGAACTGGGTCCTGCCATTCGGCGTGGGGTTCTTGACAAGGAAGGGGTGGAAGCTGTTGGCGGTGTTGCCGTGATTCGTTTTGGGGAAAATCCTCTGGCTGTTATCAAACGTATAAAAGAAAAAATTCAATCGATCTCTCACGGCCTTCCTGAAAAAGTCCTGGCCGATGGAAAGGTCAGTAAATTGGCAATTGTTCCTTTCTATGATCGCACGGGTCTAATCAATGAGACCCTGGGCACTTTGGAAACAGCGGTCGGCCAGCAGATACTAATTACCATTATCGTGGTCGTGGTGATGATTATGCATTTACGTAGTTCATTCATGATTTCCGTGGTATTGCCGATTGCCGTGCTCTTCACTTTCATCGGCATGAAACTTTTTGGAGTAGATGCCAATGTCGTTGCTTTGTCTGGTATCGCTATCGCGATTGGATCGATTGTTGATATGGGCATCGTGATGAGTGAAAACATTCTCAAACATCTGGATCGTGCCGAACCCGATGAAAATCGCCTGGAAATAATATTCAGAGCAAGTTCGGAAGTCGGCGGAGCAATCTTGACCGCAGTTCTCACTACGGTGATCAGCTTCCTGCCGGTTTTTGCGATGGAGGGAGCGGAAGGTAAACTATTTAAACCACTGGCTTATACAAAAACTTTTGCTCTCATTGCTTCAATTATTATAGCACTGACTATAATTCCTCCTCTTGCCCATTCACTTATGTCTGGACGACTGCGTTCGGATTGGTTGAAAAAAAGTTTTTATTCAGGGCTCATTCTTCTCGGATTTATCTTGCCCATTTTTATTCAGATGATGCCCTGGTGGTCAGGGGGAATTTTTGTTGTCATTGGTGTTCTTAACCTGGCAGAGGGTTATATACCTGAAAAATTTCATGAGGCCCTGTCACAAGGATTAAATTATGTAATCGCGCTTATCGTGTCAGTTTATCTCGCCTTTTTCTGGTCGCCGCTCGGTCCAGAAAAAGGAGTCCTCAACGTTTTTTTTGTCATCCTCATAATCAGCGTGCTCCTGGGATTATTCTATCTCTTTATAAGGAGTTATGCCCTCATCCTTCAGTATATTCTTAATTATAAGAGCGCATTTCTTCTGCTCGTAGTGAGTATTGTCCTTTGTGGTGGAATTATCTGGCTGGGTTTTGGAACCGTATTTGGCTTTACCCCTGGATTTATAAAAAAAACTAAACCCTGGAATGCATTGCATCATACCTTCCCTGGGTTGGGAAAAGAGTTCATGCCTCCTCTTGATGAAGGGGCTTATCTTTTTATGCCAATGACCATGCCCCACGCTTCTCTGGGTGAATCTCTCGATGTCCTTCAAATCCAGGATATGGCCATACGCTCAATTCCTGAAATCGACAGTGTCGTTGGGAAAATAGGCCGTGTCGAAAGCTCCCTCGATCCCGCTCCAATTTCCATGGTGGAGACGGTTGTAAACTATAAACCTGAATATATTGTCGATGATGATGGGAGATGGCTGAAATTTAAATACGACAATAAAACGCGAACCTATATGCGCAATGCCAAGGGTGAACTTATCGAGGATAGAAATGGCAGGCCCTTCAGGCAGTGGCGTGATGAAATTAAATCAACGGATGACATTTGGAATGAAATTGTGAAAGTCTCTGCCGTGCCAGGGACAACATCAGCATCAAAGCTCCAACCCATTGCAGCCCGGATTGTCATGCTCCAAAGCGGCATGCGAGCCCCCATGGGTCTCAAGATCTACGGTCCGGATTTGCAAATGCTTGAGAAAATCGGTTTTGATATAGAAAAACTGCTCCTTAACGTTCCCTCTATTGAACCTACCACAGTTTTTGCGGATCGTGTCGTCGGAAAACCATACCTCGAGATCGAGATCGATCGCGAGGCTATTGCCCGCTATGGAATGAGCATTCGCCAGGTGCAGGATGTGATTGAGGTGGCTATAGGGGGAAAGAAAATAACGACTTCGGTGGAAGGGCGTGAACGGTATCCCATTCGCATACGTTATCTGCGTGAATTGCGCGATGATATAGAAAGCATTACAAAAATTCTAGTGCCCGCTGCAAATGGTGCGCAGATTCCCCTCGGGCAACTGGCAAATATTAACTATCTGCGCGGCCCACAGGTAATTAAAAGTGAAGATAATTTTCTTGTTGGGTACGTTATCTTCGATAAAAAGCCGGGCTTTGCTGAAGTAGACGTTGTTGAACAAGCGCGCGCATACCTCGATGAGAAAAGAATTTCAGGTGAACTTTTCATTCCCCCGGGTGCGAGTTATAAATTTACCGGTAGTTACGAGAGCCAGGTAAGGGCGGAAAAAAAACTGCGTCTGATATTGCCTATAGCCCTATTGGCAATTTTTCTAATTATCTACTTTCGGTTTAAGACCGTTGCGACAACGCTCATGGTTTTCTCAGGCATCATCGTTGCCTGGTCGGGTGGTTTTATCATGATCTGGCTCTATAACCAGGATTGGTTTCTCAACTTTTCACTTTTTGGGACGGGTATGCGGGAACTTTTCCAGATTAATCCGATTAATCTAAGTGTTGCGGTCTGGGTAGGCTTTCTCGCCCTCTTTGGCATCGCCACGGACGATGGGGTAATTATAGGGACTTATCTTCAGCAGGTTTTTGAAGAAAATAAACCCGGCGATATTGAAGCTATAAGAAAAGCCACGGTCTTCGCCGGTGTGAGAAGAATCCGGCCAGCGATGATGACTGCGGGAACTACCATTTTAGCACTTCTTCCTGTACTTACATCAACAGGGAGAGGATCAGATGTTATGGTGCCCATGGCGATCCCTACCTTCGGCGGCATGATCTTGGCAATCATTACCGTATTAGTTGTCCCTGTTCTTTACTGTTCAGTTGCTGAATTAAAAGTTAAGGTAAATAAATTTATTTAGATTATTATAGATATCTTAGCGTGATCCCATCTAAATTCACGTGTGCCTCTAGCGCGAGTAGGGACGGTGATTTAAACATTCAAAAAATCTTATTCATATGTTGTATGAATATTCAGATAGAAAAGATTTAGGATAAATAAAACAAAACTAATAAACCTTAAAGTTTGCTAAATCTCATTTTGAGGAAGTATATCAATGAGTCCATTTGGTCTATTTCAAGTCGGCCAGCATATTCAGCCTTATCCAGATTATTTACCACTTCCGCAGGCAATTTTTTTTTCAATTTTTTTAAAGTTCTGCTTTGCTCATCAAAGGCTTTTTTAGAAACCTGATTTTCCGGTAGTTTGATTTTATTTTCATAAATCTCTTTCCCCAAATAATAGCTTTCCTCGTCAAACTTACCCCGAGGTTTTTTTGGCTTTTTCCATTTCTTAGTGCTCATCGTTCTAACCGTTGGGCTCTCACCAATGTGGGATTTATCACGTTCATAAGCGCTATTACTATTACGTCCATAGTTGTTACTACTTCCATATTGGCCGAGGCTCGGCATAGCCGGCATTACAATAATTAAAGACAAGAAAAACAGGAAAAATTTATTTTTCATTGGTTTAATGTAATTCTATTTTGAGTATGCCATTTGATACTTGAATGTAATACGTTTTATGAGAACTGTATCGCAGTTGTTTTTTAACGAATTAAAACACTATATTACATAATTTTATTCGCCTGAGTGTTACAATATTTAAAATTTAATTATAACTATGCATACAATTCTGATTTATTCCGGGGGGATAGATTCTACGACTTTACTCTACCAATTGCTGGATGAGGGCCATGAGATAAAAACGCTGTCGGTGGATTACGGGCAGCGTCATCATAGGGAAATTGTTTGTGCTAAAGACATTGCGCGATCTTTAGGAGTGGAACATGAAGTTGCGGATATAAAGGGAATCACCCATTTGCTGGGCGGCAGTAGCCTAACCTCGCCCGATATCGCGGTTCCCGATGGACACTACGAGGAGGAATCGATGAAGCAGACGATTGTCCCCAACCGTAACATGATTATGCTGGCCGTTGCCGTGGGATGGGCGATTTCACATAAATATGACACCGTGTCTTATGCCGCACATAGCGGTGATCATGCTATATATCCTGATTGTCGTGAAGAATTTGCACAGGCATTAGACAAATCGATTCAACTTGCAGACTGGCACCAGGTGTCGCTTCACCGACCCTTTGTAGGGATGACAAAAGCGGATATTATTACCCTGGGAACAAAACTGAAAGCTCCCTATGAAGAGACGTGGTCCTGTTATAAAGGGGGAAAACTTCACTGTGGTCGCTGCGGGACTTGCATCGAAAGACGGGAAGCTTTTTACCTCTCCAATATCAATGATCCGACAATCTACGAGTCATCAGCTCCTTCCGTAAGCGAGTTGGTTGATAAGTGTTGGAAACTTGTAACATAATAGCTTACACTATTGCACAATGAAATCGTTACCTATCCACGAGTGTTTTTATACCTGGCAGGGTGAGGGTGTGCACATGGGTAAAGCGGCTTTCTTTATCAGAACATTTGGCTGTCCGGTAAAATGTCCCTGGTGTGATTCAGCTGGAACGTGGCATCCGGACTACGTTCCCGAAAAGATAGATAAATACACACCGCATGAGTTGGCGGCTTTGGCTCGAAATTACCCCTGTGAATTCGTGGTTATCACGGGTGGTGAGCCGGCTATTCACGATCTCTGTCCCTTGACGACGGCATTAAAAGAAGTGGGTTTTGTTTCTCATCTGGAAACGAGCGGAGGATTTGATCTAAAAGGAGATTTTTCCTGGATTACGGTGAGTCCAAAGTGGTGGAAAATGCCACTCAAAGAAAATATCGAACGAGCTGATGAGATAAAAATAATCGTTGAGGATGAAACCACGATTGATCGCTGGATGGAAGAAATTGGTGATTTTATTAACGACAAACCTGTCTGGCTCAACCCCGAGTGGTCTCAACGCGACAACCCCAAGGTGCTAAATAGTATTTCAGAGAAAATAAAAAAAAGCGGAAACCCATTTCGCGCGGGCGTTCAGTTACATAAATTATATAATGTTGATCTTATGGATCCAAAGTCAAAACCACCTGCGCCCTTAGGTGGTAATATTGAAAAGGGATTTTAAAATACAATGAACACAGACATCGAAACATTTGATAATGCCTACCCAAATCGGGATTATACAATTCGGCACGTAGCAACGGAATTTACCTCTTTATGTCCAAAGACTGGTAATCCTGATTTTGGGACAATTGTTCTTACCTATATACCGGATAAAATCTGCATCGAATTGAAAGCCTATAAACTTTATCTTCAGGCTTACCGTTCGGAGGGAATATTCTATGAGGCTTTAACTAACAAAATCCTGGATGACCTCCTAAATGTCTGCCAGCCCCGTTGGATGCGCATTGAGTCGATCTGGAAGGGAAGGGGAGGAATTCGGACCGTAGTTGTCGCAGAACATAAGAGGCCCGATTATGATGGCTCCGTAATTCCGGTCTTCTCTGACGAGACAATCGCGTACCGGGAATAGTGTTAAAATTATAATCAAATCTTCGTCTTTGTCTCTTTTTTTTTTATTTTATGAAAATATGGCGGAACGCGCTGCCTGACCGCCATAGCCTTGGCGACGGTTGTTCTCTAGCGCGTTTAATTAAATCGTACTAGAAGAAGCGTGCTAGGGACAGCCCGCTCCACCTTTGGTTGCAAGAAATTTGATACGTATTTTAGGACGAAGACGAAGATTGTAGTATGTCAATTTATCCACCCCGGAGGGGTGTAACAAGGTAGCCCACAGCGTAAGCTGTGGGTAAATAATGAACAAATATAATAGAGCCCCAGCGGGGCGACACAACATATCCCCTGACTATACTTGTGTCGCCCCGCTGGGGCTCTGAAAATGGTTTACCCATCACCATCATACCCATTGCTTGCGCAATGGGCTAATTATGTATCGCCCCTCCCGGGGCTAGGAGAATGGTGTGCATATCTTATACAATAAATCTTCGTCTTCGTCTGGCTCTTCGTCATCGTCCTAGGCCATTTAATATAAAATTACGTCTTAATTCTACAACTCAAGATGAAGCTGGGTGATCCCGGCACTTTTTTAATTTAAACTTGGATAAACGCGGTAGGGACACCGCGTTCCACCATATATTCATAAAATAAAAACTAAAGGGACGAAGACGAAGTGAAGAAATATAGTATATTACCTTCTCTACCTATCGTTGCATATCCTTTAAATCAATTTGCTCACCATTAAAACGGGGTAGGGCGCCGTTGATTGAGCGCATCTTGAATGGGATGAATTGATTAACAAGAAGTCGAGGGACATTCCCCTGAATAAATACGCCTTCATCTATCGCCTTTTCATTTTTTACCCCACCCACTTCATGGAGCCTTGATACGAGGTCATACCTGTGATGGGGAATAAGAAGCTCCATGTATGATATACTGTCTTCGAGAAATACATCCATTTGATCCATGAGCGCATCGATTCCTTCTCCAGTCTGCGTACTGACATAATAAGAGCCGTTGCTAGTATTAAATTTTATATCATCCCGTTGTTCACTGTCTAATAAATCGATTTTATTATAGACGGTGATAATTCGTTTTTCATCTGCGCCCAATTCTTTGAGAACATTCAAGGTTGTTTTTCGATATTGATCAATTTGTGGGCTCGTGATGTCGATCACATGAATAAGGAAATCCGATACGACCGCTTCTTCGAGAGTGGCTTTAAACGCGTTGATAAGATGGTGGGGCAGTCGTCGGACGAAACCGACAGTATCTGTTAAGAGTATCTTCTGTCCCGAGGGAAGGGAGAGGTGTCGGGTTGTCGGATCGAGGGTAGCGAAGAGCTTGTCTTCAATCAGCACCGTAGCGCCAGTCAAGCGATTTAAAAGTGAAGACTTGCCCGCATTAGTATAGCCCACAATGGCCGCGGTTGGGACCGGCACTTTCTGTCTCCGCTTACGCTGCACTGCGCGGTGTTTTACTACTCCGGCGATCTCTTTTTTCAATTTCGTAATAAGGGTGCGTACCATGCGTTGGTCGAGTTCCAATTGAGCTTCTCCTTCACCACGTTGTGTGACACCGCCCCCTCGCTGCCTGCTCAGATGTGTCCATGCTCGTTTTAACCGAGGAAGAGAATATTGCATCCGCGCAAGGTCTACCTGGAGAACGGCTTCCTTTGATTGAGCGCGATCGGCAAAAATATCGAGAATCACTTCCTGTCGATCGATAACACAACTTTTGCTTTCATGTTCCCAATTGCGCTGCTGTCCCGGTGACAGGTCTACGTCAAACACGATACAGTCGCATCTGTGTCTACGGGCAAGTTGGATAATTTCTTTGGCTTTACCTGGACCGAGGAGAAATTTTACCCGGGGGTTTTTTAGGCGAACGATTTCTCTACCGCAAACTTTAATCTCCAGGGTTTCTACGAGATCATTAAGTTCATCGAGCAATAAATCGATTTGGTCGTGTTCATCACCGGGATATTCAACACCGACAATAAATGCGCGCTCTACTAATTTAGGTTTTTCCTGAACCTCAAACATATGAATACACTTTGCTTAATAAGTTGCGCTCACCATTTAAGCGAACGGACTCCAGCAAAAGTGGGGGCGATCATTATTCATTCTATTTATAAGATGATATATAGATATTTCTTTTAGTCAATCTGTGTAAGAAAGAAATTGGTTTCTACCGTTACAGCAGGGACTATTATTGTAGCAAAAAAATACAGGTGATATTAAACCAATGTCTTATTGATCTTTTTTACCCTCACAGTCCGCTCGTTTAATGCTGATCCATTGTTTCTCAGCTAACCACCGAGCTTGGCTTGAGCTGCCGCCAGCCGGGCCACAGGTACCCTGGGGGGTGAACAGCTGACATAATCGAGCCCGACTTTGTGGAAAAATTTAACCGATTCCGGGTCTCCTCCATGTTCACCGCAGATCCCCAGTTTTATTCCTTTGCGGGCCTTTCGGCCATTCACGGATGCGATTTCAACAAGTTGGCCGACACCGTCCTGGTCTATCGTGGCAAAGGGATTCTGTGAAAGAATTTCCAAATCCTTATATTCAGGAAGAAAACTTCCGGAATCATCGCGACTCATACCCAACGTGGTCTGTGTCAGATCATTTGTTCCATAACTGAAAAATTCAGCAGTTTCAGCTATCTCGTGGGCCATCAGTGCGGCACGTGGTATTTCAATCATTGTTCCGACCAGGTAATGGAATTTTACTTTTTTCTGTTTCATCACTTCAACGGCAATGCGATGAATGATGTCTACCTGGTTTTTTAACTCTCCGGAAAATCCTATGAGGGGAACCATAATTTCAGGTTCTACCGCTACTGGCTTTTTCCCTTTTACTACTTGCGCGGCCGCTTCAAAAATTGCTCTCGCCTGCATTTCGGTAATCTCCGGATAGGACACGCCTAAACGACAACCACGGTGACCGAGCATGGGGTTCTGTTCATGCAGGCTTTTTACGCGATCGGCGATCACTTCAGGGGAGACATTGAGTTCTTCCGCCAGTGCATTGCGCGATGCGGCGTCCATCGGAAGAAATTCGTGCAGTGGGGGGTCGAGTAATCGGATCGTCACCGGGCGGCCCTCCATCGCTTTAAATAATCCGATGAAGTCGTTTCGCTGGAAGGGGAGCAGCTTTTTCAATGCGGCACGGCGCTCTGTTTCATCACTGGCTAGAATCATCTTGCGCATATAAGTAATGCGGTCTCCTTCAAAAAACATATGTTCGGTGCGGCATAACCCGATGCCCTGAGCACCGAGAGCGACTGCCATTTTCGCTTGGGCGGGCGTATCGGCGTTGGTACGAACCTTCAATTTTCGATATTTGTCAGCCCATGCCATAACCTGGGCAAATAATTTATAGGTGTAACTGTTTTTCGGTTTAAGTTTGCCGGCAAGCACCTGGTTAACTTCCGATGGAGCGGTGTCTACATGTCCCGAAAATACTTCCCCTGTAGTGCCATCTACAGATATGGCATCACCGTCATTGAGTACCGTCTTCCCTGCTGTAAGCGTTCGCTTTTCATAGTCGATAACTATTTCATGGGCGCCGCATACGCACACTTTTCCCATTTGGCGGGCGACAAGAGCGGCGTGAGAACTGACCCCACCGCGCGAAGTTAGAATGCCTTCAGATGCAATCATCCCTCGAAGATCTTCAGGCGTCGTCTCCACACGGCAGAGTACGACTTTAACGCCCTGCCGCTCCAACCTTTCGGCGGCGCTGGCCGTAAATACAACTCTTCCCGATGCCGCACCGGGTCCCGCTGGCAAGCCGGTCGCGATGAGCTTGGCGCTTTTACGACTATGAATGTCGAAGACCGGAACAAGCAAACTGGAGATGGAATCGGCGGGGATTTTATTGATCGCCGTAGTCGTCTTCATGAGCCCTTCCTTAACCATTTCCACCGCAATGCGGACCGCGGCGAGTCCCGTCCGCTTGCCGTTACGCGTCTGTAACATGTAGAGTTTTCCTTCCTCCACCGTAAATTCAAAGTCCTGCATATCCTTGAAATGCTTTTCCAGTGTCACACGCACTTTTTCAAGTTCGGCGTGTGCTTTTGGCATTTCCTTTTTTAATTGTGCGATCGGTTTAGGGGTGCGTATTCCCGCGACAACATCTTCACCTTGCGCATTGATGAGATATTCCCCATAAAAAACTTTCTCTCCATTAGCCGGGTCGCGCGTGAATGCAACACCCGTTGATGAGGTATCACCCATGTTGCCGAAGACCATGGACTGTACATTGACCGCGGTGCCCCATTCGACAGGAATGTTGTATTTCTGCCGGTAAACCATCGCGCGGTCATTTTGCCAGGAACCAAATACCGCGCCCACCGCGCCCCAGAGTTGGGCGTAAACATCCTGCGGGAAACTTTTACCAGTCCGGTTCTTGATAAGTTTTTGAAAGCTTTTAATCAGTTCTATAAGATCGTCGGCGCTTAAATCGAAATCGTTTTCGATCGATTTTTTATGCTTAAGCTTTTCCATGATCTCTTCGAATGGGTCCCCTTCGCTCTCGTTGCGGGATTGTACCCCCATCACGACATCGCCATACATCTGGATAAAGCGACGGTAGCAATCGTAGGCGAATCGCGGATTACCGGTCAGCTTTACGAGGCCGACGACGGTCTTATCATTAAGACCGAGATTAAGAATGGTATCCATCATACCGGGCATCGATTCGCGGGCGCCTGAACGAACGGAGAACAATAGAGGATTTTTCGGATCACCGAATTTCTTACCCATCTGTTTTTCAACCAGGGCGACAGATTTTTCCGTGTCCGAGACTAAGGACTTCGGGTAGTTTCTTTTGTTCTCATAAAAATAGGTACAGACTTCCGTCGTGATCGTGAAACCCGGAGGCACGGGCAGGCCGATGCGTGCCATCTCCGCGAGGTTTGCGCCTTTACCGCCAAGCAGGTTTCTCAACGCGGCTTTGCCATCCGTTTTTTTGCCAAAATCGTAAATATACTTCACTTGTTTTTTTCGTGAAGCGGCCGTTTTGGATTTAGTTGTTACTTTCCGCTTTGTTTTTGTAGGCATCCTCTTGCGATAAATTAATTTTTATTTCCGAAATATATAGTAAATAACCAGTGGGTGGTACTAACCAATGTGAAGTATGGTAAAAAGATTATTTCCCCTTAAGTGTCAATGGAACAAACTTGGAGGGATTTTATAAAATTCAGTGAATTAAACCTGCCTGAGCTTAATCTGAGCGAATAACCTTTTCTTGATACCGCAACCAATTATATTCGGCCTTTTAAATACGATTAAATCAATACATGCAGGACGAGAAATCACGCGCGCCAGCTGAAGAAGGCGATAGTCCCATAAAAGGGAATGAGGACATATCGAACTCTGATAAGAGCGATATGAGCTTTTTAGACCATCTCGAAGATTTACGGGGCACACTTATTCGGTGTATTGTCGCCCTGTTCATTGCTTGTTTTTTCGTGATGGGATTTCTCAAGTACTTCGCGAGTCTGCTTAACTGGCCACTACAAATCGCCCTCGGTGCAAATGCGGAAGAAGGATTAATTACAACTTCACCGATGGCGGTGTTTTCCGTAATTCTGCAAATTTCCTTTCTCGGAGGGTTTGCCCTGTCACTGCCATTTATACTTTATTTCGTTGCGCGTTTTGTCGCGCCCGGGTTAACAGAAAAGGAATTGCGCGCTCTCAAGCCGGGATGTTTTCTCGCCCTTGTATTATTTATCATCGGTGCATTATTCAGTTACTTTGCACTCGTCCCCGCTTCACTTAAGGCATCGATTTTTTTTAATCACTTGTTCGGGTTCGAAGTTTTGTGGACCGCTGACCGGTATTACGGGTTATTGATGTGGATGGTCATGGGGATCGGGCTCAGCTTTGAATTTCCTCTCATTATCGTGTTGCTTGTTTATATCGGGATCATTGATTCCACTCAGCTTCAATCTTTCCGTCCCTATAGTATCGTTGTTTTCCTTGTCCTCGCTGCTGTTATTACACCGACGACCGATCCTTTTACCTTCCTCCTTCTGGCCGTTCCCATGGGGTGCTTATATGAAATGTCGTTGTTCATTTCAAAAAAGGTCGAAAGTAAAAAATCCGTTGGGATGGAGGACGCTGAAACGAGCACCGCTTAGACCGGCAGGAGAGGGGAAAATCATTCATTCCATGGCTGCCTTAAGTAAGCCGATAGGTTTTATTCCGATTATTAAATTTTATGATCCCTCGCCGATGGCTGCAGCCCGATATTCCGATAAAACCTTCTCGTTGTTTTATCTATTACGGATGGCTGGTTCTCGTGGTCGGAACTTTTGGTTCTTTGATGTCTATCCCTGGTCACCCCATGGGGTTCAGCGCTTTTATCGATCCGCTCATTGAATCATTGGGCGTGTCACGCGTTCAAATCAGTAGTGCTTATTTTTTAGGAACAATACCGGTTGCCCTCGCTCTTCCCTGGATGGGCTATTTGTTGGATAAATATGGGGCTCGCCTGATCGGTATCCTATCGTCCCTTATCATTGGGATTCATCTTATTTATCTTTCCGCAAGTGAATGGTTGACGATTTATTTCAATCGCCTCTTTGGCACATCTTCCCCGATTATTGCTTTTTGTATTCTTATCATCGGTTTTATCGGTTTGAGGATTTTCAGTCACGGCGTGATGCAAACTGTTTCACGGGTGATGATTTCCAAGTGGTTTAATAAATCGCGTGGTTTAATTATTGGGATCAGCGGAGCTTTCGGTGCAGCTTTTTTTTCCTGTTCACCTGTGCTCTTTAATTTTGCTATCGAACAAATCGGATGGAAGGCCACCTGGCTGGGGGTGGGGCTTTTCATTTGTTTCGGTTTTACATCCATTGTGTGGATCTTCTACCGGGACAATCCTGAAGAATGTGGATTACGAATAGATAACCAGCCTGTGGTGGCCGACCCCTCTGAGACGACAATCGAGCCCACGTTGATTACCCGCCATGAGTTTACATTGAAGGAGACGATAAAGACGGCAGCTTTTTGGGTTCACGCCCTCACTTTTATGATGACTTCATTTATCTTTTCCGGGATTACCTTTAATATTATTCCTCTTGGCGATGACATGGGATTGGAAAGAAATCAGGCACTCGGGCTTTTTATCCCTATTGCTGTCTGTAATGTGATAGGCGGGTTTTTCCTGAGCTGGCTTAGTGATCGGGTAAAATTGAAGTACCTGCAAATTGCTTTCACCATGATGCAAATCCTTTCGATGACAGGTTTACTCTTAATGCCTTCATGGTTTGGTATTGCCCTGTTTATATTTTGTCAGGGTATTGCAGGGGGATTTTTTTTAGCGCTCTTTGGCGTTTTGTGGCCGCGCTATTTCGGTTTGCGGCATTTGGGCGCGATAAGCAGCCTAGCATATTCTATGACCATCGTTTTAGCCGCGATGGGAACAATTGTTTTCAGCTTCTCTCGTAATTACACGGGAAGCTATGCAGCCGCAGCTGTTTTTTGTATGAGTATTTCTCTAACTCTCTTTTTCTTCTCTTTAAAAATAGAGAATCCTCAGGATAAATATGCCTCTACCTGACGGCTGGAATCCTGAAATTAATCCCTACGATCCTATCCAGTCACTGAAATACTTCAGCCCGACATTTCTCAGGTGAATGATATCTTCCTCACTCATGGCATGATGGGGCGGTCGGATATACCGTTTACATTTTAAAAATCCAGCGGCTTCTCCCTTACCCTTGTCCCAACCAGCATCGGTGTAGCCCCGGTTTTCCAACGGTTTTTGCCCTTCCAGATCAAAGGCTATATATTTTTCCTGCAGGGCAATCGCCTCTTCCCATTTTCTCTCCTGGCATAGTGCATACAACTTGAGAGAGGCCCGAGGCCAGTAATTGATAAAATCGCTGTAAATACCCTTGCTCCCCCAAATCGTCATCTGCACGAGGGAAGATTCTCCACCGACAAAATGATTCATCGGTAGATCCGCGCGGAGCAGACCGACAAACTCCGGGATAGCAGAAACGGCTGATTTTGAACCAATTAAGCTGGGAACGGAAGGGAGGATTTTTTCATATTCCTTTTCCAAAAGCAGGCGTTTGCTCCTCATGGTATTGTAATGGACTAAAGGGATTCCCTCGGCGGCATCAGCTACGGCTTTAAAGAAATCAATAACTTCGTCATCGGTTAACGGCTGCCATGGAGGAAGGAGGATCTGTAGTCCATCTGGTCGGTGTGTTCCTTTAATCGCGATCTTGATTCGATCGAGCGTGGCTTTGGTACTCAGGCCGCCGCAGCCGATCTGGGTCAAGGTTGGATAGACGCTCGTTTCCTCGAGAAAGACCTCAACCATCCACGCAAACTCCTTATCTTCCACCGCATACCATTCGCCGGTCGTTCCCGTCGTATAGGCCCCATGAGTTCCCGTCTCGCATACGGTGCGAATGTCAGCGCGATAATCTTCTTCAATAAAACTGCCGTCCGGTTGTGAGGCTAGTGGAATGGCGGCAAATATACCTTTTAAATTATCGAGGGTTAGCATTTATCTTGGGTTTGATGAATGGGTTGCGATTCAGTGAGCAAGGGAAAGATGAGAACTGATTTGTATAAACATTGTCTACATTTATAAAAACAATAAAATCAACTTAAATAAATTATCCGTATGCCGTTATCTGAAATATGGGCGAATCGTATTCAAGTTGCGTGCATCCGGAATTAAATACATACCCAAAGGGAGGTAAAAGGATGAAAATCACAAGCAATAATTATACGATCATTTCTAAGAATTCGAACGACCTCATCTATTGGGAAACGGGTGAATTCCCCGACTGGACGGCAATTAATTGTTTCAGAGCTTTCCCCGATATGTTCTCGGGGCTCGGTGTCGAACCGCATTACCACGACTGTGACGAAATTTGGCTCTTCAGCAAGGGGCATGGCGAGGTCTGGCTGAACGACCAGCGCTATGATATCACGCCGAATACCGCGGTCTATACCCCGATGGGTGTCATTCATCGCTTTCAGATGTTTTCCCACGGGGAAAACACCGCCATTGTCACCCCCATGGAACGCAAAAAAAGGCCCATCCATATTCTCGTTGAAGAGGACGGTCCGCCGGAGCCTACGGTGGACGGATTCGTCGTTTCAGGAAAAAATAATAGCGGGCCCATAGTGGATCCCGGACCGCGCTGTCCGTTAAGTGAATTGCGGGCTGTGAATTTTAACGAGGGGGTAAAGTTCGATGAAGCACAACTGAGCCAGAACGAACACTGGAATGTGCTGGAGGGGATACTTGACCTTACCGTTGATGGCATCGAATTCCAACTCTCGGAGCATGATATTGCCTTGCTCCGCGCGGGAGCCGTTCGCGAGCTGCGCGCGAGTGAAAATGCCCGGGCTGTCATGGCTCGTGAGAGAAGTTAATGTAAGGATTCGATGTTCGCAGGTCAATCTTTGCTCTTCTCATTATTGATCACTATCGGCTTATTTTTTTTACCCGGTTATGGCTACTCTGAGGATGCTCCAGTCAAAGTGAATCGCGTAAAATTCAGTCGTGAAAATATTCTTGGTTTAAATAATTGGTACGAAATAGCAATCGAACTTGAAGGGGGGAGAGTTCCTGGGGTCGATACAATGAAACCCCGTTTTCTAAATAATGTAAGAGTCAGGCTAAGCTTGTGCTATGAGGTGAATTCCATCACCGGTAATGACTACCAATATTTTCAGTCTACGGTTAAAATTATATCCCTTGAGAAGAGAAATAAGAAAGTCAGCTATTTTTATCTTCCACCGGAAATAATTCAACGTGACCGGTTAGACCTCAATCCCTTTGCCTATCTTGTGGAAATTGATATAGAAGGGACTCCATTAGCATTGGGGGTAAAAAATATTTCGTCCGTGCTAAGCGATTCATCGCGGCTCTTTAATTTTAAAGCGCGCATTGCATCGGAAGCAGCAAAAAATGCCGGCGTGCTGCAACCGATTTATCATACACCTTTCTACAATCTGCGTAATAAACTGGAGGATTCGCCATCCTATTATCGCGAGTAACTTAAACGCCTTTTTTTAATTAGTTTTTACGAACCCTATTGATCGAAATGAAAACCGGGAAGCAGCTGATAATTAACTGCGGGTCGACTCATATTTCAGCTGCCATAATATCCAGTAAATTCTCAGGTAAGTTATACCTGGAGAATTTTTCGTTTGAGAGCCTTGATTATGACTACAGTCAAAGAGATGAATGGCAACCTGCAATCGAGGCCGCCTTACGCAGGCTTTTAATAAAAAATAAGTTCAGAGGTGATCCGGTCCTTATATTACCTTCATGTTTTTTTCTGCATAAACTCATCCGCGTACCCGTGGTGGAGAATTCCCGACAAAATATAATTGTTGCCTACGAAGTTGAACAGAGCATTCCCGATCAATACTCAGAAATAGTATGGGACCAATATGTCATCAGAAAAGACGAAGTAGAAGAGGAAGCAATAATTGTTCTTGTTAAGAAAGAGTGGATAGACAAATTTTGTGAGCGGGTATGTGCGTTAGGATTAAATCCTCTAGCAATTAGATCTGCTGCACTTTTGGACTATAATGCATTTCGTTTTGCGTACCCTGAATCAAAAGGAAACACCCTGTTGCTAAATATTGGAGCGCGATCGATAAATCTAACTTATATTACTCCTGAGAGATTTTATCTTCGCTCCATCGCACTAGGTGGTAACTTTCTTACGCAATATATTGCTGATGAAATGGACGAGCCGTTTATTATATCTGAATCACGAAAGTGTGAGCAATTTACGGAAGCTGTTGGAAACCCTGGAAATCAATTCCTCGATTCCATATCACAAAAATCTGTTAGGGCATTTTGTAGTCGATTGTGCAATGAAATTACCCGCTCACTTGCGAGTTACACTCAACGCGCACAAACAGAATACCCCCAACGCGCGTTAATAACAGGATTAAGTTCATCCGTGCCGGGACTTGCGGCACATTTGCATCAACAATTCAAAATTCCCGTAGAATTTTTTGCTCTAATGCAACAACTATTAATCGAGGACGAAGATGTTCGGGATCTGCTTGAAAAGCATCCGATGCAATTAAGTGAACCGTTGGGTGAAGCAAGTACTGATTTACTTAATAAAGGTTCAAGTATCAATCTGATACCAAAGCGCTTTGAAAATGAGCTTAGCTATCGCAGGCGTAAGCCCTATGCACTGACTGCTAAATGTCTCTTGGCGGTTATTGGCGCGCTATCACTCTTTCATAATTCTCAGGTTTTAAAATTCCATCGAAGTCAGCTCGAAGAGATCAACACTTATATAAAACCTATGAGAGATCTGCAGAATGAAATGAATAGTACACGAAGTCGCGTAATTGAAACGAAAGATAAGATCAACAAACTGGAAGGGCTTGTTAATTCAGGGGGTAATTGGATCAATTTTTTTGTCGATTTGCAGGAGCGTCTATCCGGGGTAGAGGATGTATGGTTGGATGATCTCGAAGTACTTAAACAAGATTCTGCAGAGAACGGACCGCAACCCATTGAAGGAAACTGGCCAAGATTGAGACTGAATGGGCGTATGCTTGATCGTGAAAATCCTCTCGACCGGGT
This sequence comes from Opitutales bacterium, assembly GCA_965219535.1. Lineage (GTDB taxonomy): Bacteria > Verrucomicrobiota > Verrucomicrobiia > Opitutales > PNEW01 > PNEW01. The sequence continues at coordinate 545,682 of CBDCNV010000001.1, forward strand.
GAGTGATAATCTTCAGGAGCGTGTCAATCGGATGCTCAGTAAATTTGCGGAGTCGGCCTATATTTCAAAGGTTCAGGAAAAGAAATTCGATACGTCTAAGAACGGGATATTGGCCTTTGAATTTACGCTCATCTTACAACCTGAAAAGGCACTTTGGTAAATGAAGTGGGAGAACAGGAGTCCATATAATCGAGGAATTTCAACCGTATTATATCTTATTATAATAAGTGAGATTACGCTTAACATTATTCAGACCCGTCAAATCGATCAGGTTCGAAACGAAATTAAAATCGGTGAGAACGTAATTCAGGATATAAACACGACCGATCCCTCGGTATCACCGGAAAATCTCGATGCAATAAAAAATAATTTGGCACGATTACATAAGCAATTCGATGCCTTTACACATATATTTTCAGGAGAGACATCGACTTTGCAACTAATGCCTGCTAACTACACTCAATCACAGGATTTGTATTTTGATATCGTCGCATTTATAGAAAACTACACTAAGCGTGCCCGGGAACTGAAAATCGAAATTAGTGAGGGCGAGAAGTTTGGGTTCTATGAAATTGAACGTTCGGGAAAAGGACCTGCAAAGCACAATCTATTACTTGTATACAAACAACGTGTAATTATCGCGCACTTGCTCGCAAAATTGTATTTGGCGAGACCGCAAAAAATTCTGGCCGTATATCGAGAACCGGTTTCTTCACATGCAAGTAATTATCAAAGGTCGCCGGGTGGTTCTACAAAGGATGATTTTTTCAGAGTTGATCAGTCAATATCAGCTAATATTTCGAATGCGATAGAAACGATAGGATTTCAGTTTATCTTCGCTGGTCAAACGCGGACATTGCGCTCTTTTCTTTCACAGCTCGAATCATTCGAGATTCCCATTGTCGTGCGTAGTGTGGAAGTGAAGTCATTTGAGGAGCGCGCGAAAGTTTCTTCATCAATGATGTTAAAAAATCAGATGAACAATAAACTGGGTGTTGGGCATGACAATAAAAGCCTTCCCATTATTAAGAGTAACCTGTCGGAATTTACTGTTACCATTGAATATATTGATAGCTTGAGAATGGGAACAAAGGCTAATTCTTAACGCTTTAGAGAAAATTTAATACGAGACAATGAAATATTATTTAGTCATCAACTGTTTTTTATTCATTATAATTCTGTTAGGTGGATTCAGATTTATTCTTTTTTCAAACAGAGCTGAACTATTGCCATTTAATTCAGTGGTTGAGAAGCGACCATATCAACCTGTAAATTTAGCATCTGAAAATCGTGTATTAAAATCGTGGGATGGACCAGAAAGCCAAAGTCCAGGGAAGGACTGGGTATTTGAAGTTTTTACACCGCCAATAATTTTTTTGATCCACGAACAAGTGCATGGACATTGGAACCACCCGTTGAAGAAGTAGAAAAGGATAAGCCTATAGGGCTCGAACTACTGGTCTTTAAACGGGAGCTATATCGATTACAGTATAATGGTTATCTTGTCGCTCCTTCCGGGGGTGTGAAGGCTACGATGGTCTTGATTGATAACCTGGAAACTGAAAAAGGAATCTACGGTCGCGTAGGGCAACGATTTGAAGACGATCATTTTTATATTCGATCATTTGACGTAATGCGATACCTCGTGCAGTCAGATAATTCCAATCAGACTCCTTATTTCGACGAGAACATAAGGCTTGTTGTATTTGATGAACGGCTCGGTGAGGAAATCACGCTAACGGGTAATAAGAAACGGTATAAACCACAAGTCAAAGCCGTGATAAGAATGATAGAAGACCCGATACAAACTGTCACGGTGGGCGAAGATGAATCATTTATCATCGCTGAGGCAGAGTATAAATGTGTTGAGATAGATCTTGCCAATAATTCAGTGAGAGTGAGAAGGAACTTATCGGCTCCAGCTAATGGAGTTATTGAAACCCTGATCGCGAAACCGGGAATCGACGGCACTACGCTGCTGCAAACAATTTCCGATCCAGCTGGAAGATCGCAAAATAAATTAAAGTCATACCCGGAAGTTACCACTTTGGGAGAATCTTGAAGCGTAGCTAATGAATGTTCATCGACAAGAATCTATCGGTTTAATAATCCGAAATATTATAATCACTGCTATACTCTCGGTGTTCATGTCATCGAAGTTATTGGATGCTCAGGAATCTGGCGGTATTAATTCCGAAACGTATAATGAAAGTGCAGTTGATGATATTACAAAAAATGAGAAGATTGGAAGTGCTCCTGATTTGCGTACTCGAGATCAGACAAAATACAGAATGATTGATGAAGTTGGCGAAGCCTGGGAGCGGCCGCAAATATTTGATCGTACCGCAGTTGCTCGCCCTCAAGAGAAGTCAAACCGTATACTGCTTAAAATGGAGTCTATAGTACTTCCCCGTGTAAATTTTAACGGTGTTATTTTAAGCCGTGTAATCGACACTCTTTCTGCTCTCTCAGAGGAATATGACCGGGAAAAAGATGGTATAAATATCGTGCTTATCGATCCGGCGAATAAAGACCCCACAGTAAATATTGCGTTGCGCAATTTAGCATTAAATAGAGTTCTAGATTTTACCGTTGAATCCATAGGTTATGAATATGATGTTCAGGATGATGTCGTCGTTGTCCGCCCGAGCACAGGAGTAATCGGCTCTCGTTTAGAGACTGAATTTTTCCCCATCTCCCGTTCTACTATAATCCGCCTTACCGGCATAGGCTCGAGAACGGGAAGTGGAGATGCCTCTTATGATCCTTTTGCTCCTACTCATGCTCAGAACTCGGGTGACTACGCACTGGGTGGTGAAGAACAGGTACTCATGAATTTCCTCCAACGGGCAGGTATTCCCTTCGATTCAGTCCCCGGCTCGAATCTCGCTCTTGCTGACGGCCAGCTTATTGTCACAAGTACCTCGCGGCACATCGACAAGGTTCGCAATTTGCTGCGTCGTTATAGCGAAGTAAAACAAGTCGAGATAGAAACTAAATTTATTGAAGTTCAGCAAAGCGACCTCGATGAGTTGGGCTTTGACTGGTCAGTGACAGGTAGTGACTTCAGACTTCAATCCTCAATGCGCAGTCTATCCGATGCGTTTTCAATTGGATCGAATGGAAAAAACATTGTGATCAGTCGTAATGATCCTTTGGGGGATAGTGGGTTATCCACCGCGGATAATTCCCGTTTAATCGTTCCCAATCTACCACCGAGTCTTCCCAATACTATTGAACTCGGGGAAGGGGCTGATGATTTTGCATCATTTACAGGGATTATTGGTAATGTGGAAGTAAGCGCAATTATCCGGGCGCTCTCGCTCAAACAAGGTACCGATTTGATGAGTGCTCCGAGAGTCACTGTCTTATCCGGAAAGACCGCGGAAATCGTGGTCGCGCAGGAAATGCGATATCCGGAGTCCTACGCAGATATTGAATCCGATGTAGGCAGTTCAAGCAGCACGATAAGCGGCGGGAGCGCGGGGATAACGATAACAGCTGGAGCGCCCCAGAATTTTGTCGTGAGAAACGTGGGGGTAGAAATGGAAGTGACGCCGACAGTAGAAGACGACAACAGCATAAGTCTCCTACTCGAACCGCTGGTCACTGAGTTTGAAGGTTTTGTCGAGTATGGCGGGCCCAGTATCGGTATTTCCGGAGGGACAACGGTGACCGTTCCATCCGGGTTTTTTCAACCAATATTCTCCGTACGTCGCATTCGCACGGAAGTAACCATTTGGGATGGTGCGACGGTCGTGATGGGCGGATTGACGCGCGAAGAGGTAAAAAGCGTCGAAGATAAAGTACCCATTCTTGGGGATGTGCCTTTACTTGGTCGACTCTTCAGATCGAAAGGGGAGACGACACAAAAGCGAAATCTCCTTATCTTTGTCACCGCCAATTTAATCAGCCCGGGTGGGTCCCCCGCGCGCCAGCAGTACTCCGAAGTAGAAGCCGGTTCACTCTTCCAAAATCCAACGATGGTAACCCCCGGTGGTGCAATCAATCGTGAATCAAATGATGATCCTTAATATTGATAAGTTAAAAAATATACAGCCCATGACACACAATAGATACGTGATTGCAGAATGACGATGACTGACTCATTTATTGAACCTTGTAATCTTTATCTTGTCATTGCGAGGGAGGTTAAAACCCGACCGCGGCAATCCAGTGGGATGTCTACTGTGTACTTAAAACCCTGAATGTTAGAGTTTGTTTCAGCTAGACGAACTCTCATTGGCAAGATCTGAGGAGTGATAGGTGTTTTGTTGATACAATGACTATTCGCCTGGAATGGAAGATGTTGCTACGCTCGGTAGCCGTGTCGTGTTACTCCTCGCAATGACAAGCGGGAAGAAAAAGGGGTCAAACGTAGAATTTAAATGTAATCGTCTGATGAACTAATTACTGACCCTTTAGGAGTAACAGATATGCAGGCGTTCTGAGATCTCTGGGTAACTATCTATTGTCCTCCCGCGTAATAGTTGACCAATCTCAACCATCGATTCAACATTTCACCTTCAATTCTTTGCTTTCATCATAGCTTATTATACGGATTGCTTCAATTGACACTCATTAGATATTTAAATTCTACGTTTGACCCTTCTGGCTTTTCACGGCGATTGGTTAGGGTGATTATTGCATCACTAGCCAGGCTGACGAAGCCGAAACACAATGAAATTACACATCCGTAGCTCATCCTTGAAACCGGGATATTGATCAAGCATCTCAGAACTTGGCTGTGGCTCTTGCATAGCCTCCAAATGAAAACCTGATTTAATAAAAGTATCAACATACGAACTCAATGTGCGATGATACCAAAACAATTTGTCCGATGAATCTAGTGGATATTCCTGTTCATAACGGCCCTCGCAAAAATATCTGTCCACCCGCCAATGCTGTTTCCAACCTTGTGAATTTCGTTCCCAACCACTCTGAGGTGATATGAAGCAGGGATGCGAAATCGAAACGATATATAGGCCATCAGGTTTGATCAATCGGAAGGCTTCTTCTATGGCAGCTTGATAGTTCGGTAGATCCTGAAGAACCATGTTAGATATGATTAGATCGAAGTGGTCTGCTTCTAAAAATGGCAGTGATTCGCAATTGCCATGATGATAGGTGATAGCCAAATCCGGCGATGTGCGCTCATGTGCAATACGTAACATGGCCGTGGAAAAATCTACACCTGTTACGACTGCCCCTTGTTTGGCCAAGAGCCGACTGAGATAGCCATCACCACATCCGGCATCTAATACCGTTCTATCGGCTACATCGCCGATAAGACCAAACAGCGTCGGATTAAGCAACACGATACGGTGTTGATCTCCTTCAGCGCCGAAGTCAGCCATGAGATTTTGAGCATGCTTATCCCATTGACCGATGGCTTTTTCAGCTTCAGACATGTCTTATATCCTTTGAACGGAGTTTCGCCCTAACGTTCAAGTTGACCGGCGGCGCGAAAAGCGTCGCCTTCAGTATCGACGATGATCGCCGTCCGGTCCAACGCTTTGTTATACCGCGATTCATGCGCTACGAGTCTCGGGATTCCAGCTCTTGACGATACCGTTGTGTTGTCCAAATGTCAGTATCCCAAAAGTCTTTGACCACTGGATTGTATTCGGCATCACGATCAATTGCCCAGTGATAATGTTTGATTGGGCGCACACTATCGTCATTTCCGATACGAACACAACGGCCGATTATGGTCCAAATGTCACAAGCATTCCAAAATTGATTAGCGTTTTCGAGAACGGGTTCCGGGAGCGATTCAATGAAGAGTTCATTGAATGTTGCTATGAATCGCGCGGATCGCGTTTGGACGACATCGTCGACGGCCCATATATATTCCGGCTCTTCGGGAATCTCCGCACAGCCAAGGTCATCCATTGCGTAAAGCACGACAGATTCACGCAGCGCAGATAAGACAACCGAATCGCGCGAAAGTGCAGCCAATGCCACCAGAGAAAAATCGTCGGAATCCAGCGCAAATTGACAGGCCGAGTTTGTGAGATTCTCGATGTTCCATTCAGGAAATGTCTTCTGCAGGGCAACGGACAATGAATCTTCGCCGACCGTAAGGAGATAATCATCAACAAACGGCGGGCCAAAGATAGGTGATTCAGTAACCTGCTTGAGGCGAGTGAAACCATCGACAGAGCTCAATTCGGATTCGCGATGTTTGGGAACTCGTTGAAGCGCGCGAACTAGACGGAAGTATTCAGTGAGAAGTTCGTCTTCTGCGTAGTACCCTTCAATTGGTACGTCCGCAGGCGCAACCGACAATGCGCTGGCGGTTTCTTTGGCGCAACGCAAGAGTTCATCGCGCTCGTGGCACTTCATGGCCTCGCGATAGAGGTCATCAAGACCGATCAGAAACACGCGGTTGTCTACGACTCGGCGTTCTGTATTCATGGCGGCAATTGAGTTAGCGGTATAACGTTTGAGCTAAGCGGCGCGTTTACGCGTCCGCTTCAGCGACTTGTTAGAAAGTTTCCTTTTTTAGTAAGTCTCTTCCGCCGTGACTGAGTAGCTTCTTCTTATATTCAATCGATTGCATCTGAGGACATTCCAATACTGCCTTGATAAATATCTCTGGTGGTAGGTAATTATGTACTGCGACATAATGAACGATTAGCTCCGGGGCGGCATAAACATTGCCGTCATAGGGAATGAATAGATTCGCGGTGCCTTTCGCTCCATCGAATTGACATAGTTCACATTCATGCGCTCCACCAGACACGAATGTCTGGAATGGTTTTGAAGCAAGGTTCTTCAACTTAGAATAGAATTCTCCAGAAACCTTGCCTTTGGGAAATTCGAATTCCCAAGATAACCACCCTACTGCAACGAGCTTCTCGCTTCGCACTGGAAAATAGTCACAGATTTCTAAGTCTTTAATTCGTGTCATTATATTTCTAACAAGTGATTCTAAAGTTCTGTAATTTCGTGTGTGAGGATAATGCTGTCAAGGTTGGTAACTGATAAATACACAATTTTCTAACTTGTGTTCCTTACTCCAAACGTGATATAGGTATTTCTGCTTTTGTGATTCCTTATCATCACTTGCCGGCAATCGAAACAGTTAATTAAGATCTAACTATATTTCTGAATCCAACTGTAAACGGTATTGTAATTTAATTTTAACTTCCTAGCTATTGCCGCAATATTCAATCCCCATTCATACAGATCTAAAACTTTTTGCGAATACTCTTGTTTAATCCGTTTTTTGTATCCGGGGCAAAGTTTCCTCGGACGACCACCTGTGGGAAGAAAAAGGGGTCAAACGTAGAATTTAAATGTAATCGTCTGATGAACTAATTACTGACCCCTTCTGGCTTTTCTTATATACCATAAGCGATAAAACGCTGTGGTTACTCGCTGTCGCTGTTCAGTGGTAAAATTGATTCTGTATCCATGACTCCTTCCTCTACGATACTCCCAGAACATTAGCCGCTTTTACGATAGTTGCTTGTTGCCTTTCACACTGCAAAAACCGAGTATCGCTAATAAACCTGATTGGCTAATCTAATGTTGGATAAGCCGAGAAAGGCAAGGCATGATGGAGCAACCGTTTCGACTTATATGGGAGGCTGAATGGAACGACATCGCGTGCGTGGATTACCCGCTGACGCCGGAGCAATGGCTGGGCGAGTGCATACGCCCGCTGGAGGGGACGCAGGTGGACTGCCTGCTCTACAACCTGTGCTCGTCGGACGCATACTGCTGCGACCTGGAAAGCGGCGAGATCCTGGGCGATGCGTTTGATCAATTCGAGGATGCCTGGGTTTGGCGCTATCGAGAGAACACTAAGAAGCTGATCGAGGCGAACGCGAACCCGCCGGTGCTTGCGTGTGAGTACGGGCACCGCATGGGATTGAAGCTGATTCCGATCGTTCGCATGAATGATGCACACGACCAAGTTTACAAGTACGAGGTCAGCCGGTTCAAGATGGCCAACCTGCATCTGCTTTTGGGTTACACCGGACCGGATTGGCAGCCACCTTGGGGCACATGGTTCCGAGCGCACCCCCATCCCGAGAGCATGGACTCCACTAATTGGGGGATGTTTGATTTTGCGCACAAAGAGGTCCGCGACCACAAAATGGCCATCATCAAGGAGTTCATCACCCGATGGGACAACGACGGCGTCGCGCTTGATTTCGACCGTGATCCTCGCTACTTCAAAGAGTTCGGCAAGGCGGAAAACGCTGCGCTTATCACGGACATGGTACGGCAGACGCGCGAGATTCTGGACCGCGTGAGCAGCGAACGTGGTCGGCCCATGTACCTGCATGTGCGTGTCGTGGCAGATATCGACACGTGCTGGCAACGAGGAATGGACGTGCGAACGTGGGTAACTGAGGGGTTGGTCGACGCCGTTGCGCCTGGCGCCGGATACATGTTATTCGATTTGGACCTCGGTCCGTGGTTGGAACTGGTCGAAGGGCATGACTGCTGGATTTTCCCCTGCGCGAACCACTGGAGAAGGACGGAAGTGACCCGCGCCTGGGCCAAGTTAATGTATCATCGGGGAGCGCATGGTCTGCAACTGTTCAACTACGGGCACTTGCTCTACGGACACGGAAAAGATACGCCACCGCAATCCGAGCGAACAGGGACGGTCTGGTACGACGATCTGCACCCGGATTATTATCGTGTGCTGCGCGAGATCCACGATCCGGGCGCAATTGCCTTTCTCAACTGCGATTACGATCTCGATTCACATCCGCGCGCGCCAAACCAGGGCGCTGAATCGGGACAGAACCACAGGATCTACCGGGGTATCGACGCGATCGTGCTCCCTGTGGAGCTGTCGGTTGGGTCACACGTCATCCCATTCGGGATTGCCGATGATCTGGAAGCGGCACGGCAACGGGTGCTGTCGCCGAGAGTCACCTTGCGATTACAGGTACACAACTTCACGCAGCCGGATGAGTATAAGGTCTCAGTTAATGGAAGGTTATTGCCGGTAGATACGCGGAGCACCCGGGCGCAGTTTATCATGGACAATTTTACTCGCATAACTTATCCCATACCGCCCGATGTCTTGAGGTTCGGCCAGAATGAATTGAAGATCGACATAGAACGCCTCAATCCGGTGATTTGCGTGACTCCGCGACTGGATCATGTCGAGATTCTCGTGCAATATGCCTGAGCGCTTAGCATTTGGGAAGGGAAGAAAAAGGGGTCAAACGTAGAATTTAAAATGTAATCGTCTGATGAACTAATTACTGACCCTTTAGGAGTAACAGATAGGCAGGCGTTCTGAGATCTCTGGTTAACTTTCTATTGTCCTTCCGCGTAATAGTTGACCAATCTCAACCATCGATTCAACATTTCACCTTCAATTCTTTGCTTTCATCATAGCTTATTATACGGATTGCTTCAATTGACACTCATTAGATATTTAAATTCTACGTTTGACCCCTTCTGGCTTTTCAGCGACCTCTGCGTCTCCGCGGTTAAATTTTCTTTTTTAAATACATTATTTTTTTGTGTTTATTCGTGTCTATTGGTGATTAAATTCAATGCTGAAGATTAGTGATGTTATGAAAGGAAATTGGCCGGTCGGGAAATCACCTGTGGAGGTGGGGCGTAGGATAGCGAGTTACATTGTCAGTCGGGAGTTGAGGTATGTGTATGCGGCGACTTGTGCCTACTATGGAGCGCTTATATTTTCCGATGCCACCCATGACACGGATCTGCGCAATCGTGTCATCGCTAATTATGAACCTTTCCTCATGGGTGACAAGAGCCCGCGCACGGGGCACGTGGACAACAACCTGTTTGGCATTGTGCCTTTTGAGATCTATCGCCAGACGAAGGAAAAAAAATACCTGGCGATTGCGAAGTTGCTGGCCAACGACGAATGGGAGAACCCGCGACCCGACGGTTTAACCAAGTATACGCGTTTTACCGCGGATGATCCCTACATGGTCGGTTCATTGCAGGCCCAGGCTTACAAGGCTACGGGTGACATCGATTATGCAGACCGTGGCGCGAAGTTTATACTGGCTTATGCGGAGAAGCTTCAGCGACCGGATGGTCTTTTTATCTATGACGAGAACAGACCGATTGCCTGGGGTAGAGGTAACGGCTGGTGCATTGGCGGCATGACGGAAATGCTGCTCGCTTTTCCCGAGGACCATGCCCAGCGAGAAGCGCTCATGGAAGTCTATCGAAAACAGATTGACGGTCTGATAAAACACCAGGACGAAACGGGAATGTGGCACCAGGTGATCGACAACCCCCATCTATTTCTCGAGTCATCGGGCACCGGAATAATTACCTATGCCATAGCAACTGGTGTTGAGCAAGGATGGCTGCCCGAAAAGACTTACCGGGATGTAGCCGAGCGTGCCTGGCTGGCGCTCACCGACTATGTTGACGAACAAGGCCAGGTGCGGAATATCAGTTCAGGACATGTAGCCCTGATAAGAGAGTCTATGGAATTTTATGCCGAGCATGGCGAATTCCCGAAAGATGATTATCCCTCTATGAATGAAGTCGGTGATTTTCATGGTCAGGCAGTCGTGCTCTGGGCCGCAGCGGGGATGGAGAGAATCAGTAAACAGTGAACAGTAAGTGGGCACTTGAGCGGGTGGAGTCGAAGGTCGAAGGTCTAAGGTCAAAAGGGGGGAGAAGAAAAGGGTTCAGGTTTCGGGTGTCGGATTTCGGAAAAAAATACTTATTATCGTTAGGAACAATCGTACCCAGGGCAATACCCGACATTCTCCAAATCGGAAATCAGCAATTATTCTAACCCTGAACCTTCATAACCTAAAACCTAACACTTAACATCTAAAACTGATCGATAGATCACTCTATCGTTATCTCGTCTACTTCGACCGTGATGACATCGCCGTCTTCGTTAGCGAAGGTGGCATTAATACTCTGCGTAGGCTGAGGGGTGTTGTCAGACTTGAAGTTGTTCTGGGTGATCAAGGTCTCAAACCCCGTTGCGGGCGACCCGCTCTCCGCCACTACGATGGATGCTCCGTTCGTCTGCGCGAGGTCACCTCCGGTGATGCGCAACCCGGGGTTGCCGGCGGGCACGGAGAAGGACCCTTCACCAAAGAGGAGGTGGGGCACTGCATCGCCGTCGGCATCGATATCACCTACGGTTAAGCGCACGGCAATCGGGACCCCGCGCGCATCGACGCCAACCTTGCCGGTGTTGCCACTGAAGACGGTGTTCGATAGTTGCATTCCTCCCATTCCCGTGGAGTTGATCACTTCCACCAAGGTCACGTCGGCCTGTGCGTCATAGACCTGTCCCTCGGGGAACAACGCCTGGTTCACCGCATTGATTGATCCTACCGTAAAGATACTGAAGAAAGTACTGGAGTCGGCTCCATCAATGACCACGCTCGGTTTGCCCGTCACGTACTCGACTGACTGGTTGTAGCGTGGGGGGACGGCCGGAGGCAGGAAGGTGGCCGGGTCGAGGGTTACGGTAAAGGTGCCCGTGCCGGAGAATTCCACCTGCACGATGTCCTCGGTTTCATCCATAAAGGAGACGCGTGTGATCTGATTCGGTCTGGCCTGTAGTTGGATGGACTCTCCGGTTAGGAGTATTTGATCAAAGACGTTACCGTTGGGATGCTGAATGTTTTCACCGGCAATATCGCCTGAGCCGTCGAGGACCAAGGGCACGGAGGGGGCTGCGACGGTGATAACCGCAGTATCACTGTTAGTACTACCACCAGCGTTTGTTATCTGTACCCAGAAGTTGCTACTTGCGGTGAGGGCACTGGTTGTGAAGCTACTGCCAGTGGCCCCGGCGATGGGACTCGCGGTGTCACCGCTATTGCCGGTAAACCATTGGAATGTAAGATCGTCACCACTGGCTTCAACGGACAAGCTGGTCGATGCACTGGACTGCACCTCCTGGCTCGCTGGTTGGGTGGTGATAGAGGGAGCATCCGCGGGTGGGGGACCCTCGGAGCCCGTTCCCGGGGCGCCGATGGGAGTAAAACCGAAATCATCGAAGACGGTTCTGCTTCTCGCAGTATTTACATTGGGGTTGTCCGAAACAATAATTCTGTCAATGCCGCCTGGAGCTCCCAACTCCACCGCATTGATCGTAGTTTGACGGGGTTTAAGTAAAGCACCAAGACCCCCAGCACTTTCCAAGTCCGAAAAGGTAGCAAGAAGGTTATCATTAGTATCGTAAACTTCGATTGATCCGTCGGGATCAGTATCGCCAGACAAAATAATGGCTGCAGCAAAAACATCGATCTCGAATGCCGGGGTTTCAAAAGTGACCGTGAAGCTTTCTCCGTTAAAAATCCCATAGGATACTTGTCCCGAACGCGTTGGATTTTCTGAAGCACCAGCTAGTATCGAGCCCCCATCAAAAGTAGCACTATTGGGTGATGCCCCAACAATAAGGGGTTCAATTATTCCTGCACCCACACTGAATTCCTCAAATGTAGTGAATACGGTGTTATTGGACGGTCTTCTCGTTATCGTGAATCCCAGATCGTCAAGGGAGAATTTTCCTGAAACATTTTTTATTTTTAATTCTTTAATGCCGTCGAGAAAGTCAAAATCGGACGAGTCGAGGAACATATCACTGTCTGAAACGAAGATTTGAAGTGGTGGATTGGCACCGGGACTGATATTGGTAGGGAGACCATCGACAATACCATTATCCGCTAGAGTTGATGGAAATATTTGGCCTTCAAAAGGGAAATTTCCTCTGGGCTCGATCCTGCCGGCTCCCGTATTTTCGGCCGCATAAAATTGGATTTCATCAATACCTCTTTCCGATACAATTACCCCCTCCTGACCAGGCCCGAGGGTTATCGCTTTTGTTCCGGAGTGTAAAAGTGCTGGATCTTCCAGGGTTTCCACCGTGAATCCGACTATCTTTACCCTGTTGGGTTCTTCCCCAATGAAAAATTCACCTTCCCCGCTGATGTCCTCGAAATCGGTGAACACCTCGAGGTCTTGAGGAAGGGCCGACAGATGCACCGGTAAATAGAGTAAAAGAATCAGAAGCGGAATTATTTTTATAGGTTTTCTTTTCATGCTGTTATAACGATTGTAGCGATGCCAAAGATCGGCGCAAGGACTATACGCTTATTGGGTATTTTTTTACTGGTTGGTTAGTCATTTAAACTAACCGTATTTAATATAAAGGGGAAGAAAAAGGGGTCAAACGTAGAATTTAAATGTAATCGTCTGATGAACTAATTACTGACCCTTTAGGAGTAACAGATATGCAGGCGTTCTGAGATCTCTGGTTAACTTTCTATTGTCCTCCCGCGTAATAGTTGACCAATCTCAACCATCGATTCAACATTTCACCTTCAATTCTTTGCTTTCATCATAGCTTATTATACGGATTGCTTCAATTGACACTCATTAGATATTTAAATTCTACGTTTGACCCCTTCTGGCTTTTCTCCCTTACCAGGCGTGGGCCCACTCCATTTCGATCCATTTAAGCGGTTTCTCCCCCAGCACCTTACAGCCGTGGTCCACATGCTTGGGCGCGAAAATCAGGTCTCCGGCCTTCACTTCAGTCGTCGTATAACCGATCTCTAAGAGGCCTCGGCCCGAAAGTATATAAAAAGCCTGTTCCCGATCATGGTGGGCATGTGTGGGCGTCCCGCCATCTGGCCCGTATTGAGACAGGGCAGACCGTACCATCAGACTGTTCGCTTTGAAATTATTCCACCTTTCCAAGTCTTTCGGGTTATACAAGAGGGAAGCCGAAAGCCGGGTATGGCCGCCCGCGCCAACAATCGTTAACCCGTTGTCTTTTTGGCGAGGCGCAGGCGCCACGGTAATGTACCCGCCCTCTCTGAAATAGTCGAACGGACTGCTGGATTCAGAACGGATGACCGGTTTTACATTCGCGTGCGGCACGGCACCCTCCTCCTTCCAGACAGCCTTCACGAGCCTTAACGGTTCCGCTCCCGTCACCTTCGCCGCAAAAGACAATCCGGATGGAACGAAAATCACGTCCTCTTTCACCACATCGGATATGAAGGATCCGATTTTAATATCGGCTGTTCCTCCCGCAACGATGAGCAAAGTTTCTACCTTTCCCTCTCCAGCCCCGAGAAGCGCCTCGCCGTCGGAGGAATATTCCAGGATAGAAACATGAGCCAGGTTTGAATTTCCCCGATGATTCCAATCCCGATTATCTTTCGGGGATACGAGCACCGCCATCGACTTGCCCCGCTCACCTTCCGAATCGGGGACCGCCTTCAACGGGTTCGTCTCCTCATTAAAGATCAAATGCCCCCACCCGGGGCCGTCGTCAGATTGAAGGGCCGCGGTGAAGAAGATTAGCGCCAGGACTAACGATGCGGTGACCCTGCGCGCGACCGATTTTTCAACAGCTTTCAAGAAAAGCATGATATTATGTCTCAGAAGGAAAGTAAAAAAGAATAAAAAAGGGGTCAGGCTGTGTATCTATAGATTTCAACTTAGTAAATTATATCACACCGTAGTTGGATACGATTAAAAAAATAAGATTTGTTCATTCAACTGTTCTCTTTATTTTCGAATCCATATAAACTATATATACACAACCTGACCCCTTTTGTTCATCCTGAATGTTAGAGTTTGTTTCAGCTAGACGAACTCTCATTGGCAAGATCTGAGGAGTGATAGTTGTTTTGTTGACACAATGACTATTCGCCTGGATTGCCGTGTCGTGTTACTCCTCACAATGACAAGAAAGGTAGCAAATGCTGTCAGCGGTAAAATCTCCGCTTCAAAAATAGAGCGAAATTCAAAAGAAATTCAAAAGGGGTCAGGCCTTGCATTCCGGCAAAAAAATAAAAAAAATGCTAGGATGCAATGCCTGACCCTTTTCGCTAATCAGCCGCGACCATCAGGCTGTTTCCCCTGGCCTTGTTCACGAGCAGACCCAGCGCGGCAGCGTCTGAGATGCACGTGCCCTGAGCCACATCGTCCTGGGTGAACGTTGCCATAAGAATTTCCTTTGCGCCCCTACGGGAGCGGTCGTAAATCACGTAGATGATCCCGTCCGGCGCCTGCACCCCATCCGGATAGGAGACCTCGTCGCGTTCATCGAGCAGCAATCCACCGATCCAGGAGTTCCCGTCATTCTTCGAGAGGAACGCTGTGAGATGCGATCGGCCGATTCGCTTGTTGATTGGGCCGTGTTTCACCAGCAGTAAGTTTCCCGATCGAAGTCGTCGCACAAAGAAGCGAGACATCGTGTGCTGGATTTGTAATGGCCGCACCAGGCTCCATGTTCGGCCACGGTCAGTAGAGATACTCTCGCCAATGCCGTATTGTGTGCGAACAAGCATCCATAATGCCCCGTTGCCTCGCTCAACAATCATGTGCTCTTCGGCATTGCGATCTTGCGCCGGCACCGTGCTCTGACCAAGAAAGTGCCATGTAGAGCCCTGGTCGGAAGAGGAATAGACCTGGGCACTCCCCTCGCGATGCCAGCAGGCGACGGGAAAGAGCCACTCCCCCGAGGATAACACCGTGGGCTTGTTCAGCATGACGCCATCGCACAACCGCACGGGCTCCGACCACTCTGGCTTGGTTGCGTCGGATTGCCGTGTCGTGATTGCCCAGACGCCTGTTCGCTCATCCGTGTGCCGCTCGTATCCCTGAGCCCAGAACAGCCACAGCCGTCCGTCCGGATCGTGCCACAGGCAGGGATCGAACGCCCTCACCGGCCCATCGCCGTCAGGGTCGATGACAAGCCCCACGTCGGACCATTTACTCCCGCCGTCTTCGCTGGTGGCAAGCAAGATGTGGTTATATCGATCTTCACGGATGCCGCCACCATACCACGTTGCCCACAACCTGCCTGACCGAGCACGCTCAACGCTCGGGATTCCCTGGAACTTGCGCGAGCCATCGGCATACTTCGGCCCGGGCGGAATCACCACTTCAGGTGCGCACATATAAGCTTCTTCACTCATCTGAACATTCCTTTCGTCTAACAACCAAGGACAGGTGCGGCTTCAGCCGTTACCTGCTCCGCCTTGTTCTAATTAGCTTCGTATACCAGCCTCGATGTTGTTTCCGTCGGGATCTAAAAGATATGCGCCGAAATAGCCGCGGCCACAGTCTTCTGGTTTCCCATTGTCACGACCACCGTGCTCAAGCCCCAATCTATGAAATTCTCTTACCGCCTGTTTAGATGGCGCCTTAAAGCCGATGTGAATTGGTCGATGTACATTCACGCTCAGCTTCGTTCCGTAATACTCACCCTGAGCTTGCCCTACCCATAGAAAAGGGAATTTTGTTTCGTCCGCGAAAATTACTGCGTTCCATTCCGGTTGACTCTCCCAGATTTTGATCCCCAAGGGAGCAAGACATGCCTCAAGAAACGGTATACTCTTATCGAAATCAGAAACATAGAATCCAAAATGATCAATCATCGTTAACCTTTCTATGTAGCCATGAATCCGTCTACAATATCCTCGATGTCAGTTGTGTATGATATTCCTTCAGCTCTGTGCGAAGTGTCTCTCGATATTGCAGGTATCTTATTTTGTCGGTCTCCAGCACATTGTTAGATTCCGACCCCTCTTCACTCACCAATGGGATACCCCATGATCCAAACAATGAAAATAACAAGAATTTGAACAAAGAGTAGGGGAATATACCAAGCGAAAACAGAAATTAAATTGACCCACCATTTTTGCTTTGAAGATATTTGAATGAATTTTTCTAAATAAGTTCCAATCCCCAAAACCAAAAATAGGCCAACCAGAAAAACAATTGCAAATAAAAAAATCCCAGGTTTAGGAAACCAATTTTGTAAGGCTAGGATCAGTGGATATGGCCATAAATAAGCTGTCATCATCAAAAGATCGGCTGGTTCACCTAAAATGAGCTTGGTCGCTCGACCAATGAAAAAAAGAGAAGAGAAAACCAAATACAGAGCGGCTATTTTCGTGGCGAGTATATGCCGTTTGTAATAAGAGCGTGTGAAGAATGATATTTTCATATTGCTAAGGAATCTAACGATTGAAATCAGTGGTGCTTTAGCGTTCACTGGATTGATCTGTTAGAAAATATTTATTTTCCCTTACATTAGATTAGGCAACAGGTTTTTAGCGTGGCGTGCTGCCGTTGCTTAGCTATTCAGGATCACTGATATGCTCTGTGAGTTTTATCCATTCCTTGTTTACAGCACCAGACACCGAAGAAATTTGCCAAAACCATACTTCTCCTGTTGTTACATTAACTCTATATAAAAATTGACCTGCATCTGTAAATTTGGGAATATTTCAAACTGATCTTTATCTGGTATTTCAATCTGATCTTTAGGTAGTATGATCTGATAACAACCAGCGACACCGAGAACTATTCCGAGCAATAGAATCCAAATATAATTTTGATTTTTCATATGCACACCTTGTTAGATCAGATGAGTGAAAGCGATCTCATATTGAAGCGTAATTGCCTCTAGGATTTGTTTTGAATTTTGGAAAAAAGTTACCGTCGTTTAGTAAAAGCGGATTCAGCTAACGATGAAGCTCAGCGGTCGCCGCGAAGCGGATGGTTCGGCAGTTCATTCATTCCGCCCTAATCATTCCTAAATATGCCATCAAAGATGGTACCCATGAAGGTTCAGAGCCCTTTTGTCATTCGATAGAACTTCAATCCCGGTATAGCCAATCGCTTCGGCCACTGCGACTCGACGTTCATCCCGCGGCGCTCGTAGAATCGGCGAGCCCCCTCATTCTTAGCTGAAACGTCGAGGGATAGTCGAGTCGATCCGATCGCGCGAGCCCGCTCTTCAAAGGAGTCCATCAAGACGGAGCCGACGCCATCGCCGCGAAGTTCCTTATCAACAGCGATGGCCCCGAGGTAGAAATCGCCATCGGCGATTGAATCGATAATCCGCATGAGTGGAGCAAACAGTATTAGCACGATCCTCATTCGTAGATTACGCCTTCCGGCAGCCCGCTTCAGGGGTTGGAGCGAGGAACGGCGATGCTGCTCCGCGGTGTACCCCGAGACCATTTCCACTATGACGTTGTCACGTTCTGCAAAAGTCACATTTTGGTAGGAGAGGTCGTGATCGGGCTGGGTGAACGCAGTGGCGATTATGTATCCGGCGCGGCGACCGAGCATAAAACGAAAGAACCCCTCGGCTGCTTCGTCAAGGTAGCGGGCACATGCCAGACCTTCATCGAACGTGGGGTTGGCAGCCCTTAGGACTATCGAATGCCGATCCATATGGTCCTTCTACGCCGAACGATTGAAATCAGTGGTGCTTTAGCGTTCACTGGATTGATCTGTTAGAAAATATTTTTTCTAACATTAGATTAGCCAACAGGCTTTTAGCGAGGCGTAATTACTCGAGGATTCGTTTTGATTGCGAGCTGATTTACACCGCCTAAATCTCCAGCGGTGGTCCCACTATCTCCATGTTGTACTTCTCGGCTAAGGCATTGGCTTTGGCAACGTAAGCCTCTGTGTCCGTAACATCCAGATCGACTGCTTCATCAAAGAACTGCTCAAATCCTGGTGGAGAAAAGATGACGAGGAACTTGGCAGGCTCCTGCCCGACCCGAGAAAAGGCGTGAACCGTTCCTCTGGGGACAAGGACGAAGGAACCAGCTGTCGCTCTAATAGTGCGTTCACCCAACAGGATATTAATCTCTCCCTCCAAGACATAGAAGGCTTCATCCTCGGTTTTGTGTATGTGTTGTGGCGGTCCGTCCCCGACAAGCTCAACTTCCAACAGTGAATACCCGTCATCAGTGTCCGCACCAACCACCTTATGCGTTACCTTGTGACCTGGCACTGGAACTATCTTGCCTTCTCCTGGGCCAAGTAAAATGTTTTCATCGTTATTAGACATGACTTGCTATCCTTTCCTCATGGACCTCCGTTCGTTGTTTTCCGTGCTTCATCACATTAGATAGCCAACAGGTTCTTAACAAGGCGTAATCGCCAATAAGATTCATTTAGATCGCGAGCTGATTGCTGTCATCAACCCTCCATTGACCATACCATCCCCCACATCAATAGCAGTAAAGGATATAACATTATTGTCATTTACCACTATCCTTCTTGAAGCCACTAATTACCCATATTGATCCCCATATTATCAGCGGTGGAAGTAATCCAAAGGTCGCGAACGCTCCGATATCTTCAGGAACAAACCTTAAGAACCAGAGTATCCAAAGGACCGTTAAGATCAACGCTCTTTTCTGCCACGAAAGCTGCATAACTATTATTAAAATACAGATGGAATTGCTCATTGAAAGACTCAATGGCAACAGGCAGTAAGAAGAATAAAAGGGATTTCCTCAGTGAAGCCGTGAGAGTGTTTTGATGGGCTGGGGTACGTTTGGATACTTCTTGGTTAATTGCCTTGTGTTAAAATAGCCAGCGTTACTATCTTGCAAAAGACCTGCTGCAGTTAATGCATCTAATCAGTATACAGGGTTCTAAAAAAATGGAGAGGACAGATATGAATTTAAATTACATGGGTATAATCATCGGCGGGTTTCTACCCGCTATTATATTTGGTATCGGCGGAATATTCTTAAAAGCCAGCGCTCGGCAAGGGATAAGCCTGAACCATTTAATCTTATTTGCCGGGGCAGGGGCGATTTTCCTGGCGTTCCTGTTATTGGTTCTAATCAAAGAAAAATCGATAAGCGCTGGGTCCGCGACGTTGGCATTTTGTGTCGGACTGTCATGGGCAAGCGCCACAGCTCTAATGTCAATAGCGATGGTTAAGTTTGAAACTCCAATTTCAATAATTGGTCCCTTAACTTCTACAGCCAGTCTGATCACGGCCCTGCTGGCTATGTGGATATTTTCAGAATGGAAAGAAGTCCTTATCGCACGTCTTCTGATTGGCGCCACCCTCATTGTAATAGGAGTTATGCTGGTGTCTACGTCGTCTGAAGCGAACAGAATTCAACATTCGATACCCCCTGGTAATCAACATGGGGATGAACACTTCAACTGATGCTGTATAACTAAAAGAAAAAAAAGAGTCAAGTGCGGCTCTCAGCCTTTGTCTACGAAATATCAAAAGGGGTCAGGCCGTGTATTTATAGATTTTCTATCTACCTTTATTAAAACAATAAGATCTACTTAAATAAACAATCCGTATGCCGTTTTCTGATATATGGGCCTATCGTATTTAAGTAGTGTGCATCCCGAATATGATATTGATTTGGTCCAGTCAGTAGCGGAACGCGAAATACATGTAAGTGAGAATGATTTTTGATCCTCACACGAATCGCTCTAACTCATTGTCTTTGCACCTAACGCCTGCCATTCAACTGCAAAGCGTAGCTTTGTCTGCTGCAATGGCTTGTTAGGCCGATGAACTTCCTCATCACGGTACCAACGCCAGGCACGCACCCACAGGGTCCTGAACAACGTCAGATGCGTATGTCCCATCTGTTTCTTGTGTCGCTTTGATGATCTTACCCCCGCCCTCTTGCACACGACGAAGACTTTCAGGGAGATCGCCAACGGGGAGGTACATCAGCCAGACCGGCGGCAGGCCCAGGTTCGCGCCGCGTGCATGACAGACTCTCGCCGCCGGGTTCCCATCATCACCGAGCATGTTGTAGTCGATGTAGGCCTCATCCTCGTTCTCCATCTCGATGTTCTGCACCGACCAGCCCACGACCTGTCGATAGAAGTCACGGGTTGTCAGGGAGTCAGAGACCGTCAGATTGAGCCAAGAAATGCAACCTACACGCTCCGCGGCGTCGCGGGATGCGCCGCCCTCATCCGGGGAAATGGACTCGGCTGAGACGACTGGCATGACCCCAAATGCCGCCCCATTGGGATCGAGCAGAGCAGCCCACTGACTTTTTCCGCCGTCGTCTTTGGAATGCATAAGCTCATCCCCGCCCAGCCCCAGCGCACGAGCGACACTGGTTGCGACATCGGCGACCTGTATATGCGGCATCCATTGCAGCGGTAGCTTTTCGTACTCCGCAATGCGCGCGCCCAGGCCGATGATCGGCATTCCTCGGTTGTTCATCAGGTCGTCCCGCCAAAGTGGATTCTCTCCCGTGGTCAACACACGTGAGTAGAAGCTCAGTTCGCGATCGTGTTCTGGGACGGCAATATCGGCGCTGAGGATCCCGCCGACGCCTGGGACAAAAGGGTTACTCATGGTTCACGTCCTTGTTGCAGCGCGTTGGTTGGCGCGCGGGTTTCTGCGGGCGTTATAATTAAATCGGCTGCCATTGGCTGCTACCCAGTCGGCCTATCGTCACCGTTCTCGCGCGGCTGTAAGCCGTCGCGAGCAACGGCTTGTTGGGAGTCTTCAGTTAATAGTCATCGAGAATTGAAGGGTCGACATCGGGCATCGTGTCGAGTTTCCATATGTCGACCGGCACATCATTCAGTTGTTGCGTCCCGGGTGTGCTGCGGCCTTCGGAGACATAGGCCTCAAGCAAAGAGAGCAGCTCCTTGATCTTGTCTTGCTGCTCGGCCTCCAGATTGCGCATCTCACCGGGATCAGTCTGCATGTCATAGAGCTGGACAAGAGGCAATCCAGCCTTGGCGGCATCAGCGTCGTTGAGGGTCCACCCCCCTGATCCCGGACAAAGTACGAGTTTCCAGCGTCCGTCGCGGATCGCGAACTTACCTTCGATCGAATGGTGTACCACCGTGGTCCGGCCCGCCGGCCCGCCGCGGAACACCGACATCATGCTGACGCTGTCCTCGCCGGCGTTGTCCGGCAATTCTTCACCAACGATGGACGCACACGTCGCCATCAGGTCCGACAGGCATACAAGAGAGCTGCACTCGGATCCGGGCTCAATGATGCCGGGCCAGCGTGCCATGCAGGGGATGCGATGCCCGCCGTCCCAAGCGTCGGATTTGTACCCACGATATGGGCCGCTGGGGAAGTGCCCCTGTGCTTCCATTTCCTTTGCACCAATGAAGTGTGCGCAACCGTTATCGCTGGCAAAGATCACGAGCGTGTTGTCGGCCACGCCGTGCCTCTCAAGTGAATCGAGCATGCGACCGAATATGTCGTCGGTCTCGACGACCAGATCGGCATAGAGATTGTTCAGTCCGCTCTTACCGATGAAGCGTTTGTTGACCGACAGCGGGGTATGCGGGGAGGTCATGGGGAGATAGAGGAAGAACGGTTCAGCCGCTTCTGCCCGTTTCTTGATATAGCATTCTGCCTCCTTCGCCCAAGTCGGCAGCAATTGCTCGAAATGCCAGTAAGGCATGGCCGGTCCTTGCAGGCTGGCCAAATTGTCGCCGAGCAGTCGTGCGGGCAAGAATTCAGAAGGAATGCCCACCGTGTAGTCGTTCTCAATGAAGCAATAGGGCGGCCAGTTCGGGACATCGACACCACAATAGTAGTCGAACCCGCGCGTGGTCGGCCCTCCCGTTGTGGGCCTCCGAAAGGCCTCCCGCCAGCGCAGCCGTTGCTGTTCGCTTGCTTCAAGATCGTGGGCGGGAGTACTGTCATACCCGTGCTCTGGCCGGAAGTCTTCATCAGCCTCGAGATCCCAGCCCTGTCCGAGATGCCATTTGCCGATGCAGGCAGTATGGTAACCGTGCTGCTTAAGGAATCCGGGCACAGTTAAGCGGTCTGCTGCAATGAGCGGGTCGCCGTACACACCGACAATTCCCTGCTGCAACGGGGAACGCCAGTTATAGCGACCAGTCAGCACGCTGTAGCGCGACGGTGAACAGACGGCCGAGCTGGAGTGGGCATCCGTGAACTTCATGCCTTCGGAGGCCAGGCGATCGATATTCGGGGTCTTGATCTTTCCTTCCGGGTTCAGGCAAGACGCGTCACCGTAGCCCATGTCATCAACAAAAAAGTAGACGATGTTTGGTTTTGTCATTTCCTTTCCTACACCCAACAAGTGGTTCTAAAGTTCTGTATATTTCCGCATGGGGATAAAATCGTAAAGTTTAATTACTGTTAAATACACATTTTCCTAACTAGTGTTCCTTACTCCAAGCGTGATATAGGTATTTCAGCTTTGGTGATTCCTTATCAAGAAATTCAAAAGGGGTCAGGATAGTCAAAAGGGGTCAAACGTAGAATTTAAATGTCATATTGTGTATAATATATTACAAATCAGAAAGTGCTGATTAATTATATGGCTTACTACGATCCAAGGAATATCTGCCACCCTATTAATATTTTAAATTCTACGTTTGACCCCTTTTTTTGACAGTCTAATAAGTGGCACCTATGAGTTTTTCACAAAAGATGGAACAGGTCCTGGCTGATCTCGGTGTCACGTCCGACCTGTTAACAGAAGACGAGCGAAAATTCCTCGATGAGCAGGGCTATTTAGTTATACGCGATGTTCTATCACCCGATCAGGTAAAAGCATTTTCCTCGCGACTCGATGCATTGGTAAAAGAGGAATGGGAAATCGAAGGGGGTACTGTCCACCAGGAAAAGGGTGGTAGCTACATGTTGGGTAACCTTATCGATAAAGATCCAAGGTTCGAGTTTTGTATTACTCACCCAAAGGTGCTTGCCTCAATCGCTCACGTCATCAATAAAGATTTTAAACATTCGTCGTTAAATAGTCGTGAAGCACTGCCAGGAGATGGACTTCAGAAATTACATAACGATTATGGTAAACCGGTAAAACCTGGTGAATGGGGAAGAGTGGCCTGTAATTCTATCTGGTTACTTGACGATTTTAATAAAACAAACGGGGCGACAAGAGTAGTACCCGGCAGTCACTGGGAAGAAAAAATACCTGGAGACGTAATGGAAGATACCTATGCGATTCACCCCGAGCAGATACAATTGATCGCGCCCGCGGGAACGGTGGTCGTTTTTAACGCCCATCTTTGGCATGGGGGTTCGAAGAATAAAAGTAGCAAGTCGAGGCACGCCATGCACTGCTTTTTTTGCCAACGTGAAGATGAGCAACAGACCAATCAACGCGAGCACCTGAGACCGGAAACCGTTAACCGGCTTTCAAGTACCGTTCGTTGGATACTCGATGTAAATTAATGTTTTAAATATAACGACTCTCAAGGCAACTGTGCGCACAGCTTCATTTTGTCGATTAATTCGCAATTGAAGGCCCAACCATTTTTAGTTCCTCTTCCGGCGCCACGCTAATTAAAGTAATACGCTTTACCAGAAGCGCTAAACCCCTAAATATAATGTTCGATTATCATGCAATTTACCTACGAACGTGAATTTACCTACAACCGTGCATACCGCGGCCCAATCCGCTGTGTCATCCTCGACTGGGCCGGTACAACGATGGACTTCGGTTGCATGGCGCCGGCGGTAGTTTTCCGCCAGGTGTTCGAGAAAGCCGGTGTACCCATCACACTCGAGGAAGCACGCATTCCCATGGGGGCACACAAGAAAGTTCATATCGGGTTGATCTGCGAAATTCCCAGTGTTAGGCAGCGTTGGGTTGAAGCCCACGGCGCTGAACCGACCGAGGAAGACGTGAACCGTATGTTTGAAAACTTTGTGCCCATGCAGGAAGCTTGCCTGTCGGATTACTCAAAACTCATACCCGGTACACTCGAGGTCATTGCGGAATGCCGTGAGCGCAACTATAAGATTGGCTCTACTTCAGGTTATCTTCCTGGCATGCTAGCCATTAACCAGGTGGATGCGGAGAAACAGGGTTATGTCCCCGACGCCACATTCGGAGCGGGCGATGTGAAGCGCGGGCGTCCCTATGCGCACATGGTGTTACGCAATATCATCGAACTCGACGTCTCGCCGGTGCAATCGGTAGTCAAAATCGACGACACCTTGACTGGAATCGAGGAAGGTCTCAATGCAGGTTGCTGGGCCGTTGGACTGGCCATTTCCGGCAATGAGGTGGGAGTCCCGCTCGAAGAATGGAATGCCCTCTCCGACGAGGTAAAACAAAAACACCGGGATCGCATTTACCCGACGATGTACCAGCGTGGAGCCCACTACGTTATCGACAGCATTGCGGATCTAATGCCGTGCCTGGATGACATCGAGGCGAGGTTAAGACGTGGTGAAAATCCCTAGGAGGGGTTTGAAAGAAAGTCAAAAGAGGTCAGGCTGCTGATCTGCCAATCCTGAATATACTGATATCTTTATTTGAAGAAACTTCTCTTTGATAAGGTGCAAAAATTTTAATTTATAAAATCTTGATCGTTACCTTATCGAGTGTTGGAAAGCGGTCGCCATTATCGGATATGAATATCGCTTTATACTGAAAGTAACGATCTGTTTCCTTGAGTTTTAATTCTCCCGTTTCAACTGATTGCCAGGGATTTTCTTTTAAATTATCTTTGTCCGCTCCGGAACGGATAACAAATTTTAATTGGGTCCCTTCCGGTATAGCTGCGGCGAAACTCAGTGAGCCCTTCGTTGCACTTTCTTCATAACTGAAGATTGAAGATTTATAGATCTGCTGCCAGGAACGGTCGTAAATATGACCCATGTCCGCATTATACATCCAGTGCGGGCCATGTGTTGGAACCGTATCAATATGCGGTTTTGCAAATCGATTACCGTCATTCAGAAATATCTTCGATACCGTATTGTGGTTGCCGTCTATGGTGTGATTGGCGACCATCAGGTCGAGCAATCCATCTTTATTGAAATCGGCAGCTAAGCCATCAGCGCCTGAATCATTAAAGAGATGGGATCGCCCTCGCTTACTGAACCCATTCGCACTTCCCCAGAATAAGTAACACGGCTGCTCTTCACGCGATATATCTCCATGATAGAAGGGAAAAAACAGGTCGAGAAATCCATCGCTATCCCAGTCGGCGATAACGGGCCCGAGGGGTGTAAACCCGGGAAGCCATTGACTGTTCCATTCCTTGAAGCCCTTCGGACCACCCCAAAAAATGAGTGATCCAACGTCATTGTGGATATTTACAAAATCTCGATAACAGCAGGCAACGATATCGAGCCATCCATCAGCATTGAGATCAGCGGTCTCGAGATCTGAGACTGCGGGGGCATCGAGATTCACGGAGCGTGAAACAGAGAAACCCTTATCGCTCCCATAAAATATCCTTACTCCGACTTTCTTATAAGAATTGGCGGCGATATCGAGCCATCCATCTTTGTCGTAGTCGGCAAGTTGAATACTGAGTGCACGTCCATAAGCGGGGAAAGTGACACGTCTACTGCGATCAAAGCCGTCTTTTGCGCCATAATAAATAATGACATAAGATTCATAGTCATCTCTATTTTTTTCATACTGCCCTAAAACCAAATCGAGATATCCGTCTTTATTTATATCGGCGATCGTGCTCGAAGCTAAATTGACTTCAGACAATACCGTTCTATTTACAATATCAATACCGTCAGAACTGCCCCAGAAGATATTAACACCCCCCCAGGGATCTTCATTAATTCCGCCGCCGGCATGCAGTGAATCCATCAATAATAAGTCGATATGCCCATCAGCATTTAAATCAGCAGCCGAAGCTTCATAACCGCTCTTCATCGGTATTTTTAATAGGCGTTCGGTGCTAAACCCATGCGGACCGCCCCAATAGAGAAATGCTGGCACTTTTTCTTTTAGTGTTCCTCCGTTAGTATTATTAAATATAAGAGCCGCTGGTTTCCCCTTGGGATGAACACTTACAACGCTGAATGGTCCTTCCGTCGTTATACTATTTTCCCCTATTTCAAATTCCCTGTCCCCTTTGCCGAAGTAAATGATCGACTCGCCCAGGTAGTGCGTTGCACCCTGATGGATCGCTACCGCAAGATCGAGAATGCCATCACCATCGAAATCATCGATCGCTGAGGTTTTCTGTTTTGGCGCATCGAGACTGGTTGATCGTGAAGCGGAGAACCCTTTTTTATCTCCCCAGAGAATGTTTATATTATCAACCGATTCCTTTGCAGCCCCCGCATCTTCACCGCCACCTGCAGATGCCAGTTTAAAATACGAAAGGACCAGGTCATTGTAATTATCATTGTCTAAATCATCAACCGCAACGTGAGATGCGCTGAATCCAGCAACCTCAATTGGTGTTTTCCAAGCGCGGCCGCGCTTGCCAGGAACAATAAATATACGCTCACTGCCACTACCAATAATCAGATCCGGTATTTCGTCATTATTGCTGTCTGCAACATTTAAACTTTGATGGGTACTCAGTGGTATCGTTATTTTAGATGACTTGTCATTGACTTCATTTTCATTCGTCGCTGTCGCCCAGAAAATTTCAATGGTATTATCTGACTTGAGGAATGCTACATCATCAGCGCCATCCGCATCAAAATCTCCTGAAGCCAGAGCCATCGCGTTCTCCACACCCACATCCTGATAGCGGGTGAGGATATAGCCTTTTCCCCCTCCCCAAAAAACACGCATAATATTACCTTCGGGTTGGCCGTGCAGCCAGCCTTCAGCATTCAGCGTTACGATATCTACCCAGCTGTCATGATTGAGATCGGCGAGGGCAATAGCGTTAACGCCATGTACCGGTAACAATCCATTACTGCGGGAAGCAGGCCAACCATCTTCGCCGCCATAGATAATCGATACGAAACGACGGGGGTACTGCAGGCCACTACTACTCGGACAAAAAACCAGGTCCAGCCACCCATCCTTGTTAAGGTCGGCCGATTCAACCTGCTTGCTTCCGTCCACCTCAAGCTGTGACAACGTGACATCTCTCCCTGAAGAAATCTCCACCAGGGTGGGTTGAATAATATTTTTACGATCGTGCGTGTGCGGGAAAAGCAAATCGATCCAACCGTCATTGTTTAAATCGAAACGATTTATGGTGCGAATCTTACCATCATGGGTGATATAAATGTTATTGCCAGATGCGTCCAGTGTCCCGTCGGCAAAATCCTCGAAACTGTCCTCTACCCACGATTGGCCGAAAGCGTTAATTCCCGTGCCTGAAATGATAAATGTCGATAATAACAGTATCCTTCTTATTGTTAAAGAATTTCCCGATTTCATTCTGCATCCTCAATTTAGTGACCCCTTTTAGTTCTTCCGTTAGTTTTAAAATTTATGATTGTTCCCACTTAACTTCGTTTAAAGTCAACGATGAGCCTTCAAGCGAATCAATGATCCTATGAGCAAGTTTATCCGTAATACCACGTTGAAACAACCGAATCGACAAGCGAGTCAATGACGTCCCCTTTTCATAGTTCTTCTCAACATTACAATTTAAAATCTTTAAATGATGCTTTTTGACAATCTCGATTATTTGAGAAATGTCAGCTTCTATTGGTGTGCTAATACTCAAAATTCTGTATGAGTCCTTGGGATAAAGTCGCTCCAGGAATTTAAAGAAAATCAGGCCGACCAATGCCATAACGGTCGCGAAAATAGCGATCACGAAATTACCGCTCCCAGCGGCCATGCCGATTGCCGCGGCGACCCACAAACATGCGGCGGTTGTTAAGCCACGAACATTAACGCCTTCTTTGATAATCACCCCCGCGCCTAAAAATCCAATGCCAGTCACGATCTGCGCCGCAATCCGACCCGGGTCAGACATTATACCTGTCCCGGCCGAATTTCTGGAGACAAGCTCAGACAGGATCGTAAAAACCGCAGCACCCAGGCTGACCAATAAATGGGTGCGCAAGCCAGCAGCCCGACCGTGTAATCCGAGGACTGCAGTTATATAAGATAGTTTCATAAATACTTATGTATTATATAAATACCTTAATTACATAGGTTAATGTATTTAATATGTCTAATCCTTAATTGGCATGTAAAGGTAAGATTAGGAATTAAAATGCGTGTATTATGATAGGAATAGATAGGAATTTGGTTGGACTGCGATGTTTAGCCCACTTTCAATGAGACAATCTCCGTGATTGTGGTTTCAGTGAAGCCGGTGCCTTGGTGCTGTCTTTCTTTTGACAAATTGAACCGCAGTTAGCAAGCCCAAGCAGCGTTGAGGACGAATGTTATTATATTCTTCCCGCCAGTCTACGACCACGACGCGTAATTCACTCAAGGTATTGAGCAACTCACAGTCCATACACTTTGCCCGAAACCGGCTATTGAAGCTTTCAGCATATTCATTATACTAAGGGCAGCCAAAATCAATATAAATGGTGTTCATTTTGGTGTTCAAACAGCCACTTTCGGATAGAGTTTCCGCTATGAACTCCGGTCCGTTATCTAAGCGAATAAACAGGGGCGGCCCATGCCGGGAAATCATCTGCTGCAACAGAGCAAGCACATCGGCTGCTTTGATTGCCCGGTCAGCATGAAGCACAGGGACTCCCGCGTAAATCCGACGATAATGCTCAAAACGCGAAGGTTACCGCTCCTTGGGTTTAATCCGAAACAAAGTCCCAAGCCCGAAAAGATTCTTGTATTGAGCCTCTTAAGGCAAGCTTTTGGACAGACCTCGGCGGCGCTATCGCGGCTTGAGTGGTGAGCACTTGGCAGACCTTCCTCGCGGCATATGGCACAGCACCCTGTTTATTGTTAACCCAATATAGCCTTTCTCGCGCAATAGGTGAGTAATTTTCTTATAACCGATGGTCGGGTATTTCCATGATAGGCGAACGATCGCAGCCTCAAGCAATCGTTTTTTTATCAGATCTAGACTTGGGGCGGTAACGCACAGTTGAGCGGTTCAATCCCAGCCCTCGGCATAATGTTCGCCCGGAACACCCCATGGCGTGCTGAAATTTTTCGACACCGCCACGCTGTCGCTGCGGGGTTAGATGCTTTTTTCCAAGGAGATCCCCAAGGCCTTTGTCTTTAAAAGTAGATCGGCGAGCAGCTTTTTCAGTTCGTTGTTCTCCCCTTCAAGTTCCTTTAGCCGCCTCGCATTGGGTAGGTCTATCTGGCCATAATTTTTTCGCAATCGATGGTAGCTTTGTGGACTGATGTTGTAGACTTCCTGAATGCCTCTGCCGCTGTCTACTTCGCACGGGATTGCTATTATCTGCTCGGTGCTGTGTCTTTCCGTTCTTATTTACAGAAAGACTCTCACTGGCAATGGTCCAATCCTTGGCGATCACGCCATATAGTGGGTGCTGATGATGATGTCCGGCTGGATATCCTGTATCGTCTCTCCTAGCTCCAGCAGATTTTACCGCGTTGCTATGAGAAGCGTGTCGCCGAAGTCAAGAAAGCGATAGTCCTTTACTCCGAGAACTTCAACCGCCTTTAACCCATTTTCATGGAGAGTCTCCCTGAACTCCTCCTCCGATTTCACGAGATAGTGTTCAGAGTGTAATTCGATCCCATATGTCAGGGTCATTAGAGTCACCTCGTCTCCACGATTGACGTGATGGATAATCGTGCCTGCCGAAGCGGAGAACGGATTCGAGGGAGGCGCTTATTACCAGTATTTTCATTTTTTCAGTGTTACCCATGCCGCAGCCTAAGAGGATTAGTAACGGTTTTGTCAATTCGCATCGATAATTTTAAAAAATTTAAAGTGTATAGTAATATATTTGATCAAGCATCAGAACGACCACTACGGAGGGTGGCTCTCCATTTCTCTTATCATGGTATGGCTTTTAATTTTTTAACCTGCCCTAGCTCCTATATAATCTCTATACAGATGTAACATACTATTTTTTCTAGAGGGCCACACTCCGTAGGGGCCGCTTATGGCTTTTTATATCAACTTACTAATTATAAAAGCACGAAAGCGCAGACGAAAAAAACTGCTATTCTTTTCCACAGGTTTTTAAGCGACAGACATAAGAGAAGCCCCAGGCAAATAAGAACAATCCTAATAACTTCAGATACAGATTATCGACCGCAAAGAAAATGGAATACCCTCCGAACAGGATTATCGATGAAATAGCTACTATCTTTGTCGAGTATGAAATGCACCGGTTCTCTTGCCAGTTTTTGATAATAGGGCCAAATGTTTTACTAGTGAGCAGCCACTGATGCCATTTCTCGGATGATTTGGCAAAGCAACCTGCCGCTAACAAAACAAAAGGTGTTGTCGGCAACAATGGCACAAACACACCTAGTGCGGCAATACCGACAAATATAAAACCTAATGATCTGAAGAATATCATGCTCAATTAATTAAGTTAATTATAATCTAATTACTGAATCGTGCAATATTCTGAAAATAGCAGTCAGGCTTCAAAGGTTATATTCTGGCAGCTGTGAAAAATTTTAAATTACGTTCGTGTGGAGTGACCGCCAAAAATCGTATCATTTACAGAGAGAGGTTATCCGGTTAAACGGATAATCTCAATGAAAGGAAAAAGATATACAACAGAACAGACGATCGCAATACTACGGCAAGCCGATACTGGTAAAACCGTGTAGGAAGTCTGCCGTGGCAATAACTTAAGCGAACAGAACATCTATCGCTGGGGTAAAAAGGATGGCAACTTGGAACTGGCCGATGCTCTAGCGAAATAAAGAGCTGGAAAAAGAAAACACCGAACTGAAGAAGCTGCTTGCTGATCAAATGCTCAAGAACCAGGTCTTGGTGGAAACACTGTTAAAATAGTGGTGAGCCCAAAGCAGAAGACGCGAGCAGTAAAAGATACGATTTTTTTGGGTCACTCCACGGGGACCCTACCAAATGCGTGTGGTTGACGAAACTGAAGGCAGTTGTAAGATGGTTATCACATCAATCATCAATAAGGTTCGCCTGGACGGTGAACGACATCTCGCTTATGGATGAGCTAGGTACTGATGTTCCTTCGTGTTTCATTGTAGTCTGCAAAAACACCTCGACCTTTAAGCTGGTCTACGACTATATCCCCGGTTGCCGATGGTCTCAACCTGTTTATATCTGCAAGTCTACATTTGATTGAGAGTAGATTATAACTTTATATGGATGGAAATAGAAGAGATGGGAAACAGTATCCCACAGATGTTGATATTATCGATTTGCTTTGTACAAAAAAAACGGAGGGATTTGATTATTGAATTAAAGAGCAGACGAACATCTGATCGCGTAGTTGAGCACATTAGCAGATGTCTTGGCTGGATTATTGAGGAAACAGCAGGTGATAAAAATGTGGAGGGCTTGATTGTTAACACCTGATAAAGATGATTCTTTATTTAAAATATAATAAATTAAATATTTCGTTTGTATAGGAAGAGGAAATATAAAATGACTCGAACAATAAATATGTTCCTTACGGGGCTTCTTTTTTTTATCACCCCATGGGTTGCTCAAGGTTGGAACAGTACTGGGCACAGAATGGTCGCGTTGATTGCATGGGAGCAGCTTGACGCGCAGACACAAGCCAAAGTCGTAAAGATCCTAAAGAAGCACGAGCGCTTCGACAAAGATTTCGAGGACCACATGTCGGAAAAAATCGAGATGTCTGACCAGGCAAACAGAGACATGTGGATCTTCGCTCACGCGGCTACATGGCCGGACATTGTGCGAAGATTCTCGGGTGAAGACCGCGATAAGTATCATCACTCGTACTGGCACTATATCAACGAGCCGGTGTTTTTAAGTTGCGATGACAAAAATTACTTCCAAAAGGACCCAGACGATCCCGCTAAAAGATACGACATTCCCGTTGACCTGGACAAGGAATGGTCTTCTGGAATGAGACTTAAAGAGCTCAATATTATCCGAGCGCTCACACTCTCGACAACTCGCATGAAACGTCCAACAGCATCATCAAGAGAGAAGGCGATAGAGCTGTGCTGGATCTTCCACTTGGTCGGTGACCTCCATCAACCGCTGCATTCAACGGCATTATATTCTGAGCGCGGCTTCCCCACTGGTGATCGTGGTGGTAATTCGATTAAACTCACTACATTGGGTAATCTGCACTCTCTGTGGGACTCGAGGGCAGGAACAGGTAAATCGCTATCTCTTCTCAGTAAGAGAGCTAATAGCTGGATCGCTGACCAGAACCTGTCGACATTGGGTGAGACGGCATCTCAGGATACAAATATTGAGAATTGGTTCAAGGAGAGTTACGATGCTGCCCGGGAATTTGTATACAATGAAGAGATTCTCAAAGCGATATCAGAGCAAGAGGAAGAACTTCAAGGGGAGGATACATTTGAAAACGGAACGGCTAAAATTCCTATAAGCCAAGACTACAAAGAGATGGCGAAAATATTAGCTAAAGAACGTGTCGTGCAAGCAGGATATCGATTGGCTGCTGTTATTGAAGGTGTGATTAGCGATTAAATCCTGAGTAATTTAAAGCGGACTATTTCTTGATTTCCATATCTCTATGTAGCCTCATGCTTGAAATTCCATTAATACCAGTCGTTAGAAGAAACGAGGCCAAGGCTCATGCTTAGTAACTCAACTTCGAAAATTGCATTATTGTTCCTGTCCGCACCGAAAAAACTTGCAGCATTTTAAGCAACGAAAGGACATTGTCGGAGGCTTTACTTTTTGTTGGACGCGTTGCTACTGCATTAAAGGTAGCTTTCCCATCAGACCAACGCTCTTTAATGAACCATTGTTCGGCTCTCTTATCGTCGGGAAACATTTGCATAAATTCAATTAAAGATAATCCTTCTCGATTAGTATTTTCCAGATGCCTTCATAAGAAAATGTGCTTGCTCAACGTATTATGTATAAAATTCCTTAAAAAAGAGACGGAGGTTATTTCTCCGTGGCTGAATGTGAAAACCCTAAGGAGAAAGTATCCCTTGATGTCATGCATGTAGGGCAAAGTAAGCATTTGGTATTAATAATATGGAATAACTGATCAACGCTGTTTAGGTGGTAGATAACACAGCGCAGGAAGTTTTATACTTTAACCTCAAATCATAATCAACCTCTCAGTTAATGGAATTGAGTGAATTTAGAGAGCACGTCACAAAAATTTCTTACGGAAAACGATTAAGGGACGCTCACTACATCTACTTAGAGGACAGATAAGCCTTTGTTATGTAATTCTACTTTCCAATATATAACTAACTATTAATTAACACTATATATTAATTATTAAGTACTTATGAATCAGTATTTCTCATAATCCTCGAGAAATTAAATAGTCGCATATAGCGTGGAATAGCGAATATTGGGGAGCATTGGGGGAGCGGGTATCACCATATCTTATTGTTTATTTTTAACTACACCTACCTCTTATGGTCGGGTTACACAAACTGGTCCACTGAGAGAGTTAGTCTGGAGAGGTTAATGTTGAAGTTAAGTTGGTAGAGGAAGTCAAGGCTTGGGCGCAATGAGGGCGTAGCCCGAATGGAGCCCGAGCCTTCGGTATTGAGGTTTTGAGCGAAACGTTGTGGAGTAATATTGCCGAGGCTGCGGTGGGGTCGAACATGATTGTAAAGCCAGCGCCAATCTTCGATCACCACGCGGGCTTCGGTCAAAGTCCACAGCTGTTCACGATTTAGACACTCCTCGCGAAAACGGGCATGGAACGATTCGATGTATCCGTTCTGCCAAGGGCTTCCTGGTTCGATATAGAGGGTATTGATTTTCATCGCAGTTAGCCAAGTTCGCAATTCCTTTTCAATAAACTCGGAACCGTTATCGCTGCGAATATATTTTGGCGGCCCATGAGGGTCGAGCAGTTTTTGCATGACCCCGCGCACCTTCTGCGCATTGATATGGCGATCGACATGGATCACCCGGCACTCGCGGGTGTACTCGTCAAGGACGGTGAGCATTTTGAGATTCCCACCGCGGACCGTCTTATCGTGGATAAAGTCCCAGGTCCAAACATGGTCGGGATGTTCGGCCTTCGTCGGCAGCCCGGTGGAGACACCCCTGCGCCGGCGTCTTGGCTTGCGTGGGGGAATCGCCAGGCCCAGTTCACGTCGCAGACCTTGCACGAGCCGTTTACCCACCTGCCAGCCTTCGTCCTTCAACAGCTTCGTGATCTTCGGATAGCCCCACCTCGCGTATTGCCGTGATAACCGCCTTACTGCCGCCTTCAGTTTCGTTAGCCAGGCATCAGGATACTTCGCCCGATACGCATAGGTGGAGCGGTGCAGGTGAAAGTATCGGCACGCTCCACGTATCGAACACTGGCCCCGGGCCACAAGTCTCTCTGCCACTTGCCGC
This sequence comes from Opitutales bacterium, assembly GCA_965219535.1. Lineage (GTDB taxonomy): Bacteria > Verrucomicrobiota > Verrucomicrobiia > Opitutales > PNEW01 > PNEW01. Next base: position 580,599 of record CBDCNV010000001.1, read on the forward strand.
TTGTGCCCAGGGCTTACAGTTTTTTTTCGAGCGTCTCCTGCACAATCTCTATCCCCAGCAGCTTGTCCGCCAGCATCCGCTTTAACCGCGCGTTCTCCTTCAAAGAGTTCCTTCATCCGCTTGGCCTGGTTGACATCAATCATCCCAAGTTCACGTTTCCAGCGGTGGAAGGTCTGTTCGCTTATGTTGTTCTCGCGGCATACTTCCAGGATCGTTTTCCCTTTGTCTGCCTGCCGCAGCATCCGTATCTTCTCTTCGGTTGTATATCTTTTGCCTTTCATTGTCTGAGTCCTTTCTAGGTGTCCCAGACTAACTTTTCTAGTGGACCAGTTTTCGTGGTCACGACCAATCGGAAATGTAAATATCCAAAACATGACAACGCTGTTGACTACCAACGCAGTGGCCGATATAACAGATGATCTTGCCATTACAATCGAATCGGCAAGCGGCATTGTAGGAGCCACGAGTGTGGGTAGCTTGGACGAATCAAAGGCAGGAATGATCATTGGAGGAGACGACAGCAGTCTTGACGAAGATGAACTCCTGGTCTACATTGTATAACATTTAACCTTTCGGGGACGGCTTCATTGGCCAGCCCCGGGAAAATCTTAATAAAAAAGCGCGCCTTTTCGGGGCGCGCTTTTTTTATATTATTTACTGATATTTCTTTATAAGATCTTATAAAAAAGTTTTAACTTGTTACTATATATGGATAGAGATTGATTTACAAATTTGATTATGGATGTACACGAGGACCTGCCGGAGGGCCGCGTAGCTTGTGGGGGTGGATGTGAGATAGTGGTATGGCCGTGTTCACAAAAATTGATCCACTCGAAAAGTTAGTCTGCCCCACTGGAAAGGACACAAACTTTTGAAAATCGAAAGATACACGACCGACGAGAAGTACGTATATTTAGGCAAGTAGTAAGGAGTATATCACATCAATATGCCGGTTTGGGCTATAACCAAAAGACCATGAATCTGTTGAAGGATAAAGGCTCGGTCTTTAAGCTACACCTGTTACCGGCCCCTGTTTTACTACCCCATCTGGAACCTGCAACGGGCCAACCTAAGTAAAGACAATGTGCAAGCGCCGCCGCCTTAGCTAATCCAACCTTCTACAGTTACCTTGAGGAAGAGATTTCTAAATCACATTGGAAGCAGAAATTTTGATCAGAATATTATAAAGTAGTTATTTTCGACTACTATGAATATCCATATAGGAAATCTCGGCTTAAACTTACCCTTCTCGAACAACAGCGAGTAGTGAGAGGGTTTATATTGTTTTAAGTATTAGTCCTTGCGTTGCTTAAGGTTGTAGGATATTTCTCAAATATTCGGAAGTTTTTTAAACTATAAATAATATTAGAGGCTATTCAAAATGGATATTTTATCTACCGATTCAGCTAAAACTCTCGCCTTGGTCCTAGGGGCAGTTATCGGATCCCTGATCCTTATTACAGTGTGCGTCGTTTATTTCAAAAAGCGAAATTTAGGATGGGGAAGCGCCCTGATGGCAATTATCGGGCTTCTGCTTTTAGGACTTTCGATATGCTCATCCTTCCAATTTAAATTCTTCACCCCTGAGGTTGATACTAAGGAGATAGATCAGATAAATAACGATGTCGAAGCATTGAGGAATAATATTGCAGAAGTAAAAGCGGATAGTAATAAGCAAATTGGTGACTTAGTAAACACTGTGAATGAGATTCAAACCAGTTACGGCAAATATGTCACAAATCTAACCGCCCTTTCAGTAAAAGTGGATCGAGATATTGACCTTATAAAAGCAAATACCGATGAAAAGATAAGAGGTATATTATTAGATGATTTAAAAAATTTACGAGACAGCGTCGATCAATATCTCCCCAGGGTAGAGCTGGGTCAATATTCCGAAAAAGTCGGCACGGTCATAGAAGGTCTAAAAGAAATAAAAATGAATAGTGTTCAGCAGCTTAACAAGTTGGCACTTGAACTTGAAAATTTGCAAACTGCCAATGGTCAGTATATTGCCAAATTCGTAGATGCCCATAATGCCATTGTTGAGGCACTTAAAGAAAAAGTTTTACCGGACAAAGAGAAATATTTGTTAGATAAAGAAGAGTTTTTGCGACCGACTGAAGAATAATATAGTATTAATTAATCTTGTTACCATACAGTGGAGTGATCCCCCAAAATCGATTTATTTACAAAGAGAGGTTATCGGGATAAACGTACCCTTGTCATACCCCGATTACATTATCAGAGTCAGTGTTAGTTCCCGCAGGATGGAACGGGGTTTAGGATTGATCTATATGAGCGATCTTGGTTGCGTTCGGGCGACGCCCTCACTTCGCCAAGATTCAGGGACAAGTTTAGCAATTAAGGGAGTAGCAACAAGTAGGTGATTCGGAAATTCAGCTTGGCGTATCGAACTTCTTGACTGAGAATAAATAGGACGGCCTGCGGTTAGCCTTTGTTTATGACGATGTTGAAAGCGTAGAGGTAGGTTCGATCCTTCGTATTGCGAATAAAATGTATCGGTCACCCCCGGCACCTGCCCGGGAACCGCTCAAAGCCAACCCCCGCGAGAGGCATTGGTATCGGCCCTACTTGATCGGCACAGGGATGAATAGGTACACTGCGGTGGGCCGCGAATTCCCAGTGGTTGTCCTCTCTCAGCCTCCTCTGGCTTCTGATCGCTGCCTGGCTGACCAACAGCGGGTTTCCCCTGAGCCCTGTTCGAAGCGGCAACTGCGTCCGCAACGATTGAAAAGGAAATTATATACAATAGTGACCAAACACTGCATCTTTTTAATTTATCTGGGGTTTGGATTTGGTTTGACGGCCGATGTATGAGTTAATTTTATCCTCAAATACCCATTGCTCAGAATCAGGGGTCAAAACGGGAGACAATTTCGTCCTCAGGATAAATTTTCGAGGCATAATAACTAATATCACAATCTCCGTAACAAAGACCCGTTAGGTCGAACGGGTCAGACCCAAGATAATATGAAATTTTACCTTCAATGACCCACTGGCCTCCTTCGTCATCGACAATATATATCTTCTTAGTTTTCAGGGGTGGGGGTATACCCGACCACCCCCGAAAAAATCTCTAGGAGACAAAAACACGGACCACCTGCCAAGAAAACGCACAATTTCGCGAAATTCGACAAAGGGGGTATTATGGCATATTTTAATATTTCTTAGTGATTGCAGAGATGGTTGCAATAATTCTTACTTTTACTTATATACCCATCCGGGCGTTTCTGAGGCCGTTTTCTTACTATGGCATGAATGGCAAAGTCCCTCACCGTTGCTCAGGTCGAATTGAGCGCCGCCATGTCTGATGGGTTTAATGTGATCGGCGTGCACGCTTAGTTCTTTTTTACATGACGCGTATATTGGATCGTTTTTAAGCACCTGCCTGTTCTCTCCATTTCCTGTGATCCTTTCCGTAACCTCTTTGATCTGCCGAACCGTGTAGTTGATCATGCCGCTTGCGGTGGATCTCACGCATTTGCTCGGAATGACTTTTCAATCTTTTCGGCATCTCTTTTCGATTTTCTCCTGAATCACGTCAAATTCATCTGCCTCATAATTGATAAGGGAATTATATGGAATAGCGACCAAACCCTAATTCTTCTTAATTCGTGGTTAGTTGTCTGAAGGAAGTGGATAACCGTATGGGTCTATTGGCCAAATTACTCCCTTTTTTTGGGTGGGGTTAAGTATGCCACTTTTTATTCGTTCCTCCCAAGGCCGTGAGACTAGTTTTTGAAGTTGCCCAGCGTGAGTTGAGTTTGTGATTGCTCCGTTCGTGAGTATAGTTGTGTATTTTTTTAGTGGTTGTTGGGTTTGGGTACTATTGGATATAGCTCCCATTGAAAAATATTATAGGTCGAAAAAAAATGGGCGAATTTTTAAAAACCGGTTGATTATTCTAATGGGTGTCATACAAATTATTACCCGCGATAGACTAACCCATTAAAAAACAAGGAAAGGAATTAACGATGCAGAAAAGTTACACAAAAATACTATCAACTGAAAGCTCCAGAGGGGAAGTAAATAGACTCAGTGAATATGCGGACTTAACAGCGATTGAGGGTAATCTGACTCATGAGGCCAAGGGTGAATCTGTCGGCGATCTCTCGTGGTTGGAGGCTGAGGGTAATGAGAGCGAACAAGACAAAATCGTACTCGTAGCCGAGGAAGAGTCGGAAGAGGAAACTTCCGCTGACGATGGTGACGCAGGTGAAGCTGAAGCAGAATCAGGTGAGTCGGAAGAGGAAACTTCCGCTGATGATGGTGACGCAGGCGAAGCTGAAGCAGAATCAGGTGAGTCGGAAGAGGAAACTTCCGCTGACGATGGTGACGCAGGGGAAGCTGAAGCAGATTCAGGTGAGTCGGAAGAGGAAACTTCCGCTGACGATGGTGACGCAGGTGAAGCTGAAGCAGAATCAGGTGAGTCGGAAGAGGAAACTTCCGCTGATGATGGTGACGCAGGCGAAGCTGAAGCAGAATCAGGTGAGTCGGAAGAGGAAACTTCCGCTGACGATGGTGACGCAGGGGAAGCTGAAGCAGATTCAGGTGAGTCGGAAGAGGAAACTTCCGCTGACGATGGTGACGCAGGTGAAGCTGAAGCAGAATCAGGTGAGTCGGAAGAGGAAACTTCCGCTGATGATGGTGACGCAGGCGAAGCTGAAGCAGAATCAGGTGAGTCGGAAGAGGAAACTTCCGCTGACGATGGTGACGCAGGGGAAGCTGAAGCAGAGAAGGAATAAAGTAATATAAATAATACTGTATAGGTATCTTTTTTATAGGCGACAATTACCTTAACAGTTTTGTCCGCAAAGCGTTCATTAAACAATATTGAAAAGGCTTGCTTTCTTCCACGCTCAGTTTGGAACGTACACTGTAAACAGTAATTACGTTCCAAACTGAAAAGCGGCCTCGCTCGAGGGTAGGCGAGCAATGAGGGGTGAAGGCGATACTGACTTTAGTCTGCTTACGGTTTTTGTTTCTCTTACAGGCGACGATATTTCCAGGCAAAGCTGACCAGTTCCCAGGCGCTGTGATAAGGAGCGCAAGGAATGGGTCGTTGATAAAAGAAAGGGGTAATTTTTATTGAATAATTAAATTTCGTATTTCTTATGATGACATTTGCCGTCTTTATGCGAAAAAAGAGTGGTTTTGTTGACTCAAGTATGTTATTCCCTATTGATGCAGTCAGAAAACCATAGGTCGAACGGTGGCGCGTACGTCGAGTTCGAACAGATCGGTAAAAGTTTCGACGGACGGACCATGGTGGTCCGCGATCTCGACCTGAGTATCCGCAAGGGAGAGTTCCTGACCCTGCTTGGGCCGTCTGGATCCGGCAAAACCACTTGTCTAATGATGCTCGCTGGTTTCGAAACACCGACGCATGGCACCCTCCGCATCGATGGTCGCTCCATGAACCAAGTGCCCCCTCGACGGCGGGGCATCGGCATGGTGTTCCAGAACTACGCGCTGTTCCCACACATGAGCGTGGGCGACAACCTGTCCTTCCCGCTGGATGTGCGAGGATTTGATGCACCTTCCCGCCACGCCAGGGTGCGGCGCGCCCTGCAGCTCGTGCGACTCGAAGGGCTAGAGCAGCGACGGCCAAGCCAACTATCTGGCGGCCAGCAACAACGCGTGGCGATCGCCCGGGCGTTGGTGTTCGAGCCGGACCTCGTGCTGATGGACGAACCGCTTGGTGCAATCGACCGGCGACTGCGCGAGGAATTGCAGTACGAGATCCGGCGCATTCATTGCGACCTCGGGGTCACCGTCCTGTACGTCACCCACGACCAAAACGAGGCTATGGTAATGTCGGATCGCGTTGCGGTCTTCCGGGCCGGACGCATTGAGCAGATTGCCTCGCCGGAAGTGCTTTACGAAGAACCTGCACGTTCGTTCGTAGCCCGCTTCATCGGCGAGAACAATCGCCTCGCCGGCCGGATTATAAGCATCCGCGATGACATCTGCGATGTCGATGTCGGCGGTACGATCGTCCGGGCCATCCGCATCGTTCCATGCGGTCCCGGCGACACTACGACGCTGTCTATCCGCCCGGAGCGCGTCGCCATCGCACCCGCTCCGGGGTTGTACACCAATGAGTTAGACGCCCGTATCGAGGACATCACCTTCTTGGGCGACCATCTCCGCCTTCGCGTCACCGTATGCGGCCGGTCAGATTTTATTGTCAAGATTCCGAACATAGTCGGGCACGGCGCCGTACTTGTAGGAGATCGGATTCGCATTGGCTGGACGCCGACCGATTGCCGGGTCCTGGACCCGAACGACGAGGAGGGCACATCATGACATACATACAGGGACGAACGGCTATGGTCATCGCAGGCACAGCGTTGCTGGCCGCCATGGCGGCATTTGCGTCCAGCTGTTTCAACCCGTCGGTTGAATCGCTGACCGTGGTCTCTTGGGGTGGCTCGTACGCACAAGCCGTCACCAAGGGCTACCACGAACCTTTCACGGCCGAGACCGGGATCGGGATCCGTTTGGATGATTACAATGGCGGCTTGGCCCAAGTGCGTGCACAGGTCGAGTCCGACAACGTTTACTGGGATGTCGTCGACCTCGAGATTGCCGACGCGGTCAGCGGCTGCGACGAAGGTATTCTAGAGCGAATCGACACGGCCATGCTCCCGCCGGCGCCGGACGGCACGCCGGCCGTGCGCGACTTCCTGCCGGAGACGCTGCTGGAATGCAGCGTGGGGACGCTATTATACTCCACAATCTACGCCTATAACGCCTCGCGTATTGCGGGCGATAAACCGGCCACGATGGAGGACTTCTTCGACCTGGAACGCTTTCCGGGCCGCCGCGGGATGCGCCGCGTGCCTTTCGTGAATCTGGAGTTCGCACTGATCGCCGACGGCGTGCCGATCGATCAGGTGTACGCCACGCTCGACACGCCAGCGGGGGTGGACCGGGCCTTCCGCAAACTCGACACCATTAAGGATCAGGTGGTCTGGTGGGAAGCGGGCGCACAGCCGCCGCAGATGCTCGCCGACGGCGAGGTGGCGATGAGTACTGCCTACAACGGTCGGATCTTCAACGCGCAGGTGCTGGAGAACCAGCCGTTTGTTATCGTCTGGGATGGTCAGGTTATGGATGTCGGGCAACTCGGTATTGTCGCCGGGACGCCGAATCTTGAGGCGGCGCTGGAATTCGTCAGGTTCGCTACGACCGCGGCATCAATGGCGGGCGTCAGCCGCCACATCGCCTACAGCCCCGCACGCCAGTCGGGTCTATCGCTCATCACGACGCACGCTGATACTGGCGTCGACATGAACCCTCACATGCCGACATACCCCGAGAACTCCAAGCGCGTCCTGCACAACGACTGGTTATGGTGGAGCGATCATATGGACGAGATGCACGAGCGCTTCAGCGCATGGCTGGCACGATGATCCGGCCACGATTGCTCGCTGCCGGTTTGGTGCTACCGCTCGTTGCCTTCATCGGCATCACGTTCGCCGTTCCCTTGGCGATGATGCTGGTGCGCAGCTTCTACGACCCGATTGTTGCCGATGCGCTACCCAACACCCTCGTCCAGCTTCATGAATGGAACGGAGAGGAGACCCCCGGCGAGGCCGTCTACGCCGCGGCTGCGCACGAACTATTGCGCGCAAGGGACGAGCGGACGCTCGGCCGTGTCGCCAGCCGGATCAATCGAGTCCGCGGCGGTCTGCGGAGTCTCCTTTTACGGAGCGTCCGACAGCTGCGAGAAGTCCCCAACGGCCCTTGGCGCGAGGTCATGATTGATATCGACAGCGATTGGGGCGACGCTCGGGTCTGGCACGCTATCCAAACCTCCGGGGATCGCATCACCCTGCGCCATTACCTGAACGCGGTCGATCTCCGACGCTTGCCCGACGGTTCAATCGCCAGCCAGCCTCCGGATCAGCGCATCTACCTGCCACTTTTCTTGCGCACGTTCGTCGTCAGTCTCGGCATCACGGCGTTGTGCCTACTGTTTGGCTATCCGATCGCCCACCTCATCGCACACGCCCCCGCGAGCCGCGCCCGTCTGCTCCTGGCGCTCGTGCTCGTGCCGTTCTGGACGTCGCTGCTGGTCCGGACCACCTCCTGGATCGTGCTGCTTCAGACACAGGGGGTGATCAACGACCTGCTCGTCGCGGTCGGGCTGATCGGTGACGACAGCCGGATCGCCCTCATCTATAACATGATCGGTACGGTCGTGGCCATGACCCACGTGCTGCTCCCATTCATGGTTCTGCCGCTCTACTCGGTCATGCACGCCATCCCAGTGTCGCAGATGACCGCTGCCACCTCGCTGGGCGCCACCTTTCCGCAGGCGTTCTGGCGCGTCTATTGGCCTCAGACGATCTCCGGCGTCGGCGCCGGTTCGATGCTAGTGTTCATTCTGGCCATAGGCTACTACATCACACCCGCGCTGGTTGGTGGCCAGAGCGGCCAACTCATTTCCAACTTCATAGCCTACCACATGCAGGTTTCGCTGAACTGGGCGCTGGCGGGTGCGCTCGGCGGAATCTTGCTGGCGTGCGTTGCGGTGCTGTATCTGCTCTATGATCGAGTCGTCGGCGTCGAGCGCATGAGGCTGGGGTAGCATGACAGCGACCGAACTCCAGTTCCGCATCGGGCGTGCCGTCTATCTGATTGTCTGCGGCCTGATCTTCATATTCCTGCTGGCCCCGCTCTTGGTCATCGTGCCGCTCAGCTTCAACGCCGAGCCATACTTCACCTTCACTAAGGGGATGCTGCGTCTCGATCCAGAGGCGTTCTCGCTCCGCTGGTACTCGCAGATCGTCGTCGACGATGTGTGGACGCGCGCGCTCGGCAACAGTCTGCTTATCGGCGTCACCGCAACGGCCCTGGCAACAGCGCTCGGCACACTTGCAGCCCTGGGTCTCTCAAGCCATGCCATGCCGGCGCGCCGGCTCGTAACGGGGCTGCTCATCTCGCCGATGGTCACACCGCTGATCATCTCGGCGACGGGGATGTTCTTCTTCTACTCGGCCCTCGGCCTGTCCCAGACTCACCTCGGCCTAGTCCTGGCTCACACTGCGCTCGGCACGCCATTCGTCGTCATTACGGTGACCGCCACGCTGTCCGCCTTCGACACGAACCTGACGCGGGCCGCCGCTAGCCTGGGAGCAGGCCCGTTCGAAACCTTCCGACGCGTGCAATTTCCTCTGATCGCTCCGGGCGTGCTCTCCGGCGCTCTCTTCGCTTTTGCCGCCTCGTTCGACGAGGTGGTCGTGGTGCTCTTCATGGCTGGCGAGGACCAGCGTACCATCCCGCGTCAGATGTGGGCCGGTGTCCGCGAGCAGATCAGCCCGGCCATCTTGGCCGTGGCGACGTTCCTGATCGGTTTTGCGGTGCTGCTGCTATGCACCGTCGAGTGGCTGAGCCGCCGCACGAGATCCCAGGCCCTCCAATCGAATTAACGTGACAATGCCTGCCTTTCTGCTCGCAACTCACTTCCAGGCCACCTTAATCGGCGTAGCAAGATTCGCGGTTGCGATGGGGCACACCCTTATTCTCCTATTTTTTAAGGAAAACGGCTAAATCTCATTCAATGCGGATTAATACAGACGGGGCAAAAATTCGAAGTTTACTTATTCCGAGTAAGATTATATAGTAACATAAAGCGGGATCTATCAGAAATAACCTTTTTTGCATAAAATGAGCAAAGAACTTGCAGAGAATATCATTGAGCACGTTGGAAGCCTTACTCTCTGCCAGGGCGACGCCGCGGGCGGAAAATTCGAGGTGCTCCCATGGTAAAGGAAATTTATACGTGGGGCATTCGCGCCAGGTATCACTTAAGCGGCTGCGTGCCTCGCACGCGGAAATCGCAAGTCTGCTTTGATCTCAGGAATTGCAACAGCAGGGTACTTGTCAGACGGCCCTCTTGTACAGCCGAATGGCGAAATTGTTTGCGTAGGTTCGTCCTTCACTCAAGCGCGTATCATCTTTGACGCGTGCCTATGGTTTAGTAAGCCGTGGTTTTATAAACAGCCGGGGCGGTGGCGAATTAATGACAGTATCAATAGAGTATCGATTAAAGATCTAGACCCCGGCGCAAAGATACTCTGTATCGCCAGCGATCCTAAAGGGGTGCACGGCATAACGGGGGGCGTTTTATTTATTTGCGATGAGGTCGCTCAATGGCCGCCGACCACAAGCGAAAAGATGAGGGAGGCACTTGTCACCGCTCAAGGTAAGCACCCAGGCTCAAGGCTTTTAGCAATTGGAACAAAGCCAGCTTTTAAAAATGACTGGTTTAGCAAGATACTCGATCAAGAGACCGCAGGTACTTATAGACAATTACACACGGCGGAGGGTGCGAGCGACGAAGAATTATTCAACAAACGGACATGGGAAAAAGCCAATCCATCTTTAAACAAATTCCCTTCATTGTTACAGGCTATCAAGGGCGAAGCGAAGCGAGCGCGAAAGAACGAAACCGAGCGGAAAAGCTTCAAGGCCTTGCGTCTTAACATGGGAGGTGATGACGTGGTCGAAAATTATTTGCTCGATCCTGAATCATGGGAGAGCATTGAGGGCTACGCGACACCTGAAGCTGAGAAAGTGTGGAGCGTCGATCTTGGCACATCAAAAAGTTTCAGTTGTATATCATGTGCCTGGGAGTCTGGTCGTATGGAAGTGATAGCGGCCGCAGGGGATGACCCATCAATAGAAGACAGGGCAACAAACGATAATTGCCCCCCTGATTTTTATAAGAAGATGGTCGCGCGCAAGGAACTCTACGTTATGCCTGGCCGCGGCATCAACCTGTCGGACTTCATTGATATTGCAGTGCAACGCTTCGGGCAACCTGAACACGGAATTATTTGTGACAGTTGGCGCATAGACGAATTTCAAGACGCAGCGAGTGCCTCAAGTCTATTCCCTTGTAAAATTCATAAACGCCGTCAAGATTGTTTGGATCAGGGGCAAGACATAAGAGACTTTAAACGCGCCGTTCTAACTGGAAGCGTGACGCCGGCCCAATCTCTTTTGATGCGCTCGGCATTGAGGGACTTCAGGACGATCAAGGACAACGCTGCCAATGAGAAAGTAGTTAAAGAACGGGGCGGGCGCGATAATGCGCTAGTGGCAAGCTTGTTCAGCGTGGCTTACATGCAAAGGCATAAAGATCAGGTGGGGGCGAACGATGACACGCCTGTATTTGGGCAGTTGGATATGTCGCTTTAACAGTATCTAAAAGCAAATATAAAAGAGTACATAAAGGACGTTATGCTCCTATTTATCTTGATAACCAAAAGAGTTGAATTCAAAGAGCTTTACTTCCCTTTGAGTATGTCATGCCGATACCGACGAGGAACAACCGACAGCTCACCCCACGGTTGTTCTCGGGAGCGGGCCAAGCCCGAAAAAGCTTTTGAAAATTCAGAAGCTCCGAACATCACCGGTGAAATAAGTCAAAATTGATGGATAAATTTAAGCTGAGAAACTCTGTGAATACCATTGTATGTAATTATTTCGTCCCCATGCTAGAAATCGCTGAATCACTTTACTCGCTATCGCACTTACCCAAGATCGAACAACGCGCGTGTCTACATCTTTCTCTCTCTTCGAACGTGCAATAATCGCCGCTCCGCAGGAATCGCTAAACACGCTGGCCGCCGTGCGGCACATGTCCAGAGGCCGATCTATCGCGGTGTTTGTCGTTTTCTGTTCACAGAATAACAAACGCCCCGCAAACAATTAAGCAGACCAGCTTAATTTTTCGTATCCTAAAGCAAGGAAACAATATAACCGAGTTGATTATTCTGCATGTCAAGGCGATCAGTTATCGCTTTCTTAATTTCTACAAGTTAAAAATGGATTCTTCCCTGGAGGATCTCGGTATTTTCCGATATGATTGCCACTTTCGAAGGGTGTTGCTGGACGGTCAAGGGAAATACAGGGCTGGCCATCTTTGTTTGCAAAAAAGAAACGACCGTTTACCACAGCCGTTCCTTTTTAATACAAACAACCCTTAACCCGATTATTGTTATGGTTAAGGGTGACCACTTTAGCTCTTTCAGTCCCATAAAACAAGCTAAATTTGAGCGTCTAATCACTTTACTTGCTATCGCACTTACTCAAGATCGAACAACGCGCGTGTCTACGTCTTTCTCTCCCTCCGAGCGTGCAATAATCGCCGCTCCGCAGGAATCGCTAAACACGTTGACCACCGTGCGGTACATGTCCAGAGGCCGATCTATCGCGAGCATTGCCCCGACAATTAAGGCCACCTGTGGTCCGGTCAAATTGACGGCCTCCAAAACGATAAAAATTACGACCAATCCCGCAGACGGCACGGCCGCCGCACCGATTGAAGCCAACAACGCCGTTATTACGATCAACAGTTGTTGCTCCAACCCCATAGCAACCCCCATCACTTGGGCAATAAACATGACTCCCGCGCATTCATACAGCGCTGTTCCATCCATGTTTACGGTCGCTCCCATCGGCAGCACAAATGACGTCACCCGGTTAGAAGCACCTACTTTGTTCTGCATGGCGTTGATCGTGACCGGAAGCGTCGCAGCCGACGAGCTGGTTGAAAAAGCCATAAGCATCGGCTCGACCATGTTCTTAAAGTGCACCAGTGGATTGATTCCTCCCAAAACCTTCAACAAAAGCGGTAGCGTCAGGCACAGGTGTAGGGTCAACCCAATAAACAAGACTAAGGCATACAGCCCCAGCGCCTTGAACGAGGCCAAGCCCGTCGTTCCCACCAAAGTAGCGATCAACGAGAAGACGCCGATTGGGGCCACTAAACGAATAATTCCGGAGGTCAGTTTCATCATCGCCTCGAAGGCCGAACCAATCCCCCCCAACAGGGTTTTTCGGTGATTCTCCGGAAGACTGGCAATGCTGATGCCCAGCACGATCGAGAAGAAAATAAGCGATAACATTTTCATTTCCGCAGCTGCTGCGACAATATTCTCAGGGACAATATCGAGTATCAATTGCACCGGCGAGGTCACACCCGTCAGAGTTGGCAATTCCTGAATTTCGGCTCCCCCAATATCGGCTCCAACACCCGGGCGCAATATGTTGGTCAAGACCAATCCCATGATCACCGCAAAAAAACTGGTGAGCACGTAATACCCCAGGGTCTTGCCAAATAACCGCCCCAGTCCAGCCTTACCGCCAACCGACGCCACTCCGGAAATGATCGAGGTCAGCACCAGGGGCACGATGATCATCTTCAACAACTTGATAAACAGCTGCCCTATCCAGCTAATATTGTCCGCCAAGGCTTCGCCCCCGACGAGTCCGGCCAAAGTGCCCAAAATCATCGCTAGAGCAACCTGCCAGTGAAGCTGTTTGTACCAAGCCGTTCTATCCGTAATAATAGCCTCCCTCGTTATAACTTTAGGGAATTATATACAATTTTCACCAAATAAACCCAGAAAATGAAAATTTTGTACCTTAAATACTATACCTAATCAACATCAAATAAGTAAAAAAAATGGCTGATAACTATCTACTACGTATTAACAGTGCGGGGGGGGGTCGAAGGTGGAAATGAATGCACCCATGCTTTTAAAGATTTATGCAGGGCTATTCAAAATGATTTTAAATTCCATGATCCACCAGTTCAAGCTCTAGCAGCACATTACCATCTAGCAGTAATGCACCCTTTTTTGGATGGCAATGGCAGATTAGCAAGGGCCTTAAAGGCACTTCTTTTACAACGGGTAGGATTGAGAGATACTTTATTCATCGCCATGTCAAATTTCTATTATGAAGAAAAAAATAAATATTTAGACTCTTTAGCAAAAGTAAGATCTTTAAATCACGATTTAACGGTGTTTTTGAAATTTGGCCTTCAGGGAATCACAATTCAATGTAATAGATTGATTGAGGAAATAAAATAGAATATATCAACCGCTCTATTCAAAGATGTCATGTATAGTCTTTTTAATAGAGTGCGCAATGAGCGCAAAAGAGTGATAGCAAAAAGACAGGTTGAAATCCTTAAATTGTTGCTTGAAAAAGATTATACATTTTCGGAACTAACTAAGATTACTGCTCTATTTTATTCCTCATTGAAAAATCAAACCAAAGCATTAATCCGAGATATTAATAGTTTGATTCGATTAGGTGCAATCGGCTACAATAAGTTAGAGAAAAATGAATATAGACTATGGGTGCGACTAGAATGGCCCACTGAAATTACAGAAACTGAATTTTTAAAAGTTTAGAACAACTTCCAAAAGCTAAGACCTACAATATTTTATCATACTTTGGCCGGGTTACTCAAACTGCTCCACAGGAAGAGTTAGTCTGGAGAGATTCAAGTTCAAGTTAATCAACAATGATCTTGCCCTGGAGCGGGGGGTATATATAGTGATATAAAATAGGAGGATATGCTCCAATTTATCTTTAGCCGAGGCTGATGACTGAAACCCCGTTAGCACCCCGGGATCGTCTGACCCCGATACCGGTAAAAATCGACCGGCAACTCACCCCGCGGTTGTTTTCGGGTTCGGCCTCGGCTCAAAAACGGTTCTGGGAATTTTTCACTGCCAACATCAGAAACCTTAATACGCGCAAGGCCTACCTGAACGCATGCTCCCGTTTTTCCGACTGGTGCGAGGACAGGGGCCTCGCCTTAGAGCAGGTCGAACCGATGGTTGTCGCCGCCTACGTCGAACTTCTCACCCAGACTTATACCCCCGCGACGGTTAAACAACACTTAGCGGCCATCCGGATGCTCTTCGATTGGCTAGTCGTCGGCCAGATCGTCCCCTTTAACCCCGCAAGCGCGGTGCGCGGCCCTAAGCATGTGATCAAAACCGGAAAGACCCCCGTGCTCACCGCTCAGGAGGCCCGCGATCTGCTTGACTCCATCGACACTGGAACCCTCGTGGGCCTGCGCGACCGCGCCCTGATCGGGCTTATGGTCTATAGCTTTGCCCGGGTCAGTGCCGCTGTTGCGATGAAAGTGGCAGACTACTATACTCAGGGCAAACGCTCCTTTTTCAGACTCCATGAAAAAGGCGGCAAATACCACGTCGTCCCCGCCCATCACTTAGCCCAGCAATACATCGATCAATACCTCGAACTCTCAGGCTTCGCCGATGATAAGAAAGGGCCCCTCTTTCGTTCCTCAGGGCCCGGCCGCAACCGCGATCTGCTTCTGCCTTTGCCGATGTCACGCCATACGGCCCTCAAAATGATAAAGCGACGTGCCCGCCAAGCGGCCCTTCCCTCCGAAATATCCAACCACACCTTTCGCGGTACCGGCATCACCGAATACCTCCGCAACGGAGGCGACTTAGAAATCGCCGCACGCATTGCTGGACACGAATCCACCCGCACCACTCAGCTCTACAACCGACTCCACGAAGACCTCTCCCTCGACGAAATTGAACGTATCCTTATCTAGGCATTACCCTGTTATCGGTGCGGCGGCCATCCCTGTTGCCACGCAAATAGACCCCAAACAGCAGGCTAGAAGGTTGGGCCAGGGTCCGCTTTGTCATAAGTATCTGCCCTTTATCCACGCATGCTATTTAAGGAGATCGATATAAGGTACATAGCTATAACGTCGATCTCGTTTCCGCTCCCCCACCTCGCTAATAATTCCTGCGTTTCGAAGTATCTTAATCGTCTTTCCGGCCGTTGGTTTAGAGGTTTTTAGAAGACGGGTCACCAAAGGCGCCGTAATTACCGGATGATCCGGGAGTTGCTCAAAAAGCCTAATAGCCGGTACCGTCACAGTGTCCAAGGCCAGTAGCATTTGACGATCCCCATTCACACGGCGATGCAATTGGCGGGCCCGATCTTTCGCCTCAGTGGCTACCCCTATAATGCCAGCGAGGAAAAATTCGAACCAACCACCCCAATCCCCGAAGCGCCGAACCGATTCCAAGTGTTGGTAATAGTCGGACTGGCGTTCTTTGAGATAGCCACTTATATAGAGTAGCGGACTGGAAAGTAATTGCCAATGGTCCAGCAGCAGCGCAATCAGCATACGTCCTACGCGTCCGTTTCCATCCAAATAAGGATGAATAGTCTCGAACTGTAGATGAATCGCAGCGATTCGCAGCAGCGCCGGAAGAGCGTCGCCGCTGTGAATGTAGCGCTCGAGACCCCCTAGGAGGTCAGTGACCTGCTCTGGCGGTGGTGGCACGAATGCGGCGTTGCCCGGGCGTGAACCACCGATCCAGTTTTGCGAACGCCGGATCTCACCGAGTTGTTTGTCCGCACCGCGCCTACCCTGCATCAGGCGCAGATGGCAGCCATTAAGCAAACGCAGAGACAAAGGCAAACCACGGTTCGAATGCAGCTCGTCAAGGGCATAGTGCATTGCAGCGACGTAATTAGTGACTTCCTCAATATCGTCGACCGACGATGAGCCCGCCTGCTCGGTGTGTTCGAAAGAAAAGACATCGACCAATGTGGCCTGTGTACCCTCAATCTCCGATGATAATAGGGCCTCTTTGCGCACGAAGCTGTAAATGAACCAATCTAGTGATGGGGGCATCTCACCTGCCAAATTAAGCTTGTCGAGTGCAGCCTGAGCTGCCTGTAAAGGTTCTTGCAGTGCGACTAGCGCCGTCCCCGGTAGTTCCGGTGGCAGGGCGTTTGGGACGAATGCCCTGACCGATTCTTCGGCAATGGTTGAGGTGATGACGTAGTGTCCAGAGGGCTTATTCATAGTAAATTATCCTTTACTATCAATATTGAAAGTAAAGGTAAATTTACTAAGTCTCGGTGAAGTCTACCTTACCTGGCAGCCACCCCAAGTCACCTTTGATGGGCAGCCGATGGTTAAAATGGCGCGAAAAATGGCGCGAAGTAACTGGATTTTTCAGAATAAAATATTACTGAGCTTTTGCCCAGTGGCACTCAATTTAGAGTAATGCTAGAAAAATTAGATACCGCAG
Source organism: Opitutales bacterium (assembly GCA_965219535.1). Classification (GTDB taxonomy): domain Bacteria; phylum Verrucomicrobiota; class Verrucomicrobiia; order Opitutales; family PNEW01; genus PNEW01. Next base: position 597,533 of record CBDCNV010000001.1, read on the forward strand.
CAACTCTACAACCGCCTCCACAAGAAGCTCTTCTTCGATTAAATTGAACGCCTCCTTGTCTAGTTAATGATCTTGTATTGACGCGATCTTCTTCGTCCTAGGGAGATAAACGCTCTTCGCCATTGGACCAAATATAGATTTTTAAAATCTGCGGCAAATTGCCAAGGCCTATGAAAAAGTCCCTCTCTTCTCAGTCATCCCACCACTGAAATATTAAGCCCTTCTTTATCTAGCCTACTTCAGAACGATACCTTGGCGGTCAAGAAGATCGTGCGGCCCTTCCATTGATCCCCAGAAATAATAAAGATGTGATAACCTTACCCCGGCAGCGATATTTTGAGCACCCAACACGGGCACTTAAAAGTGGGATAAGCTAAGGAGAAGCAAATCCGCGGCGATAATTATCGCTGCGAAGTAACTATGTGCACGCTCCTTGTTGCTCTGTCCGTGTATCTTACAAAACCAACTCGAGCGGCTCGAAAAACCCCGTTTCCCGGGTGCGGCTGACCCAATCTGTTGCGCTACTTGCTACCACCACGCAGCAGGGATAGCCCCAGCGTGCCCGAAAGCAACGGCAGCGTCGCGTCAATGAGTATCCACACGATGGCGCTTGTATCCTCGCTTACTGCAGTGTATGCGGGCTTGAGTTCGTTGAACCAGTTCCACAGCAACAAAATCCCCACGAATACGAACCCGTAGAACAACGTGTTGGCGGCAAAGTACTCACGCGTTATCGCACCGCCTTCTTCGCTGTCAGCCGCGCTCTTGCGGATGTAACTATATATTACCCCTAACACCACTGCCAGCACCATCAACGGATTCAAGATGTTCCAAAATGGACTGCACATCTGGGCTTCGCTGGAGGTGTGATAGAGCGGTTCAACTATTGTCTGAATCCCTACCCCTATCGCTATCACAAGAAGAACTATACCAATAATTTTAAACCTGCGTTTGATTACTGTCAATAATATCTCATTGGTTGTTATATTTTTAGTTCGTCGTCGGCGATTTGGAAATCGCTGGTCACGAATCCACCCTCACCATCCAGCTCCACAACTGCCTCCTCTTTCTTTTTATATGCTCTTCTTCAAACTCAGGCAAGGGCAATTTTATCACGCCAATGCTAAACCCTCCTATCTCTTCCCAGCCATACGCGAACCACCATCTTCGACGGCGGAGCAGTCAGGGTTCCAGCCGATGTCGATACCCGGGAGGTTAGCCTCCTGTTAAACTTAAACTTTGTGCGATATTTTTACAGCCCCTAAATCAATAACAATGGTTAAAACTAAGTTTGTATAAAAATGTCCCTTTTTGCCCTCGCCACTTGGAAGCAGTCGGCCGATTCGACGAGTTCCTCGAAAGCTATCCCGCGGTGTCGACAAACCAAGCGTTTAAAGTGCTTGAACGGGTAAAGGTGATGCTTGACCAATCCGTTATCAGAACAACTCCGTTCGGTCTTCTCCGATTAAGCCTATGAGCTTTCAATGCTCTGAGCGTTGGCCGGAGAGGGGACGGTTTTTTTCGTCAGATTGATGCTGTCAATATTGTCATTTTTTATGTCTGTCATTTACCGTTGTGCAATGGTGTTCTGTGGACACACTTAAAAAAAGGAGAGAGATGATCTGCAATGAAGGCCAACCTGTAGACACACTAAAAAGGCGATTGGTCGTTCCTGGGTTGCTTGAGCAGACCGTTATTGGCGGCAGTGTGCGAAAGACAAAAAGGGGTGACCCGGAGAGGAGGTCTTAGATGGTGAACCGCACAATCATTATTATGTCCAGTATATTTGTAAATTATTGATATTCAACATATTAAATTTATAAATAAAATTCCTAACGTTCTTAAACAAACGCTAATTAAGGAGTAAGCCCCAGTTTATTACCCTGATTAAACCGGGGTTGACATACTATTGCTATACGCACTGCGCACTATAATTCAGAGTATCCCTATCAAGAAAACGTTCGCCGTCTGACATCGCCGGTGTCCGCTAATTTGGGAATAAACCAACCTGGGAGCAAATCAGGTTACAGGGGGCGGGGGGTGCGATCAGAAGACCGACCCCCTAGTCCATATATCGATTTACTCACCGGAAAATATATTTACAAAGGGCTAAGTTTGGGAGCAAAAATAATTTAAAAAGACCCTGCTTAAATTGGCTTTTAAATGTACGATCACCTTTGTTATGAAACCAACATTCCCTGCCTTAAGATGCAAACACCCTTTCTCAAGGCTCTAAGACCCCTTGACGGGCAAATCAAATCATTGGTGATGCTTCAAAAAATTCACCCCGCAAAGAGTAAACCAGCCAGCACCGTGACAGGGTTTTCAATTGTTTCAAGGGAGAAGTTTATGAGTTCGAGGTGTTATCGCGCAAGCTTTGCCCGGCCTCTTACGGACCCTCATCCAGGTAATAGCCCGCCCCGATCAGAATCGGCAGTCCAAAGGACACGACCCTTTTAACGAAAGTCACTTTTTGCTGCATCATTTCGGTGGACGGATTGCGACTCGTATAGTAGAGAAAGCTTTCTCCGAAAGCGTCCGCAACGCTCACTGCATCATGATCTTCTCCGGTCATACTCAACTCGGACATTATATCCTCCTGGCTGTAGGGATCTCCGCTGAACAGCGTATAGCCATAAGTATCGATTGCAAACAAGTAGATTGATTCGTGTTTCCATCGTGGCTCCTTCGTCAATGTGTTGATCGCGAAGTAGCCCTTCATTTCAAGTTCCATCGCAGCGCAACGGACAAACTCCTTCAACCTCTCGTTGTAAGGATCACTATCGAGCAACATGGCATTGACTTCTTCACTGTTGCACGTGCCCGGGATGTCACGGCGGTAGATCCCCGCGCCAATCGCGGCCGGAGTCCCGTCCCAGTCGATGCTCTTGATGTAGGTAACCTTCGGTTCATCCCTGCCCGTCTCCGGGTTTGTAAAGGAGTAGTAAATCCAACCCTCACCGACGCTGCTTACGATACGATGCTGTTCCCTGTAGTAGTCGTTGCTGAAGGCATCGATCAGCAACCCTAGCGTCGATCCTTCCTTGGGCCGATCGGGCGGGAAGACGAAGAGTCGCGCTTGATCACTCATCGTTGTTGCTTCGGAGACGAAGACATAGATCGGACCGCTTCTCCAACGCTCGTCCTCGTTAAAGGCCCTGCGGGCCTCATCAAAGCCCTCTTCCTGGACATACTCGTAGGCGCATTGAACGAACGCTTCTACGTCCCCCGTTGTGCGCACCGCGCTGGCCACGATCGAGTGATCCGCGCAAGTCACAACTTCAGCAGTGACAAACGTTGGCGACACAACGCACATTGAGATTAATGGTATCAACAATGGACAGAGGTGGTGTTTCAACATTGGTAAATATGGGGGACTGGGCGCTATTGGAAAAAGCGGGAAGTCATATACAATGATTTAATAAAATTTGTCAATGGTACCCAAAAAGGTTCAAAGCTTAGACACTCCCCGGAAGCTTGGGTAAAGCAATCAACAGCTCTTGAGATAGGGAATGAACATGAATGCTCACGACAAATACATGGGCTTGGGGATCGTAAGAAATGGCAGCAACAATGATTTAAAACGAAACGCATTTTATTGGCTCTAAAATGTACGATCACCCATCGTTATGAAACTTACCCTGCCTTAAGATGCAAACGCCCTTTCACGAGGCGCTCAGACCCCTTCACGGGTAAATCAAATCAATCTCAGTGGCTTCAAAAAGTTTCCCCACCCTTGAAACTATTTAATCGAGCGTACGAAAGCGCGCATTGTCTTTTAGAGTATATCCCTGTGGTAAAATAGCAAAGAAGAGAATTTGTCCTCAATGTCCGTTAATTTATATATTCATAAAAATACGCTATAACCCATAATTAGCTTCTGACAGAATCTTATCGTAACTGCTGGAAGTATCCTCTATAGAAAATATTAGAGATAACCCCAAAACAGATATATGCACACGTATATATAATTCTTATTCTTCTTCTTTTTCTAATTCTTCTTATTCTTGTTTATTGAAAACAATTTTCACCCAGCATGAAAATATTTTTCATGCGGCCGAGAAACATTTTTCATGCGAGTGAAAAATTGCTATAATATTATCTGCAAATTTATTTCGACCCGCGTTATTAATTCTGGTGAGTTTCTCTAACTGCTATATAAGGGCAAGGAGTAACATTTTCTGAATAAAGAATATGTCTTTTCATAAACAGAAGCTATAGAATCAAGACCTTCCCTGCACTAGTGGTTCTACTTGAAAGCTTTTTCCAAATACTGTGAATTCATATTTTTCCGTTTCGAAGGGAAACCAAATTGCAGGTTTTCAAACAATGCTTGTTTGATTCGATCCAGTAACCTTGGATCGATTATTTTTTTAAGTTCTTCGGTCGTATTATTTGTCACAAGTATCGTGGGGAGTAATTCCTGAATACGATAGTCCAAAATCTCGAATGTTATTAATGCCTCGTCCTGACTATGATTAACGAAACCAAATTCATCAATACATAGGAGTGGTGATTCTTTTAATATTTCATATCTTTCTGGTTTTTTTGGTCCTTTTACATATCCCCCCGCCGAAAGAGATAGATATCCATAATCTTCCTCTTCTTCAGTATTGGTATTTGGCCTATTGTAGTGAAAATTCCGATATTCTCGTATTAAACCTAAATGAGTGACGTAGTTAAACGATAGCGATGTTTCTCTTAAAATAGATACCGTCAAATGAGTTTTTCCAGTTCCAATTCCTCCTTGCATAAGCAAAAATCCATGAGGCTCTTTTGCATATGATCTTACTCTTTTGACTATACTTTCCAGGTTTTTCTCATCGCATTTAAAGTTATCAAAAGAAAAATCACGATACAGTCTTGAGATACCCTCGGCTTTTGCTCCTCTTTCCCAATTGCATTCTGTGCATTGGCCAATGAAGTATAACCGCCAATGATCGCTGGCTAATGCTGGTGTCATTACATATCGTTTGAGCACATCGTTATATTCTTTAACGCTGCTTATGCTTTCTTCAGCTTTTAAGATTAATTGCTCTTCTTCGTGAATGGCACAAAATTGTGGTGATAACTTTGACAACCATAATTCGTGTGCTTTTTCTATTTCTGATGCATCACTTTTCAATACATCTTCCCATATTACGTTTGGACCGTCTCTTTTCATAGTTCCTCCTTTATTCCTGTTTTAAAATTCTCGTTTGAAATTTGTTGAGGTTTAAATTGGTTCGAAGCATTTTTTACATTTTGTGACCATTCAGATGGGTCATCATTATAGCGCTCCTGATTGAAGAATGTACTTGGATGGGGAATATATCTGTGATCGCCGTTATACTCCTTTGCGTATAATTTTGTCTTTTCAAAAACGTGTTTAAAGCCGTCCTTTTTTATGGCCTTTTTAATTACGCTAATGGCATAAGGTTTACCTACTTTTTTTGGGTACATTTTGTAGATTTCCTCTGCTTGTTGCACAAGCTCGTGTCCAGAATTATTCAAGTGCTTTTTGCTCTTTTCTTGAGCGCAGCTACTCGACGATTTATCTGTTGAATTCAATTCCGGTGATTCATTAGGGAGTGAATCATCAGATAGGTTTGAAGTAGAACTTTGATATTGGTGATAATTTATAACTTTGATTAGAGATCCCCTGTATTTTCCCTTTGGGTTGGATGTTTTGATGAAACCTATTGATTCCAGCTTTCTAAGGGCTTTGCGAAGGGTGGGAGCGGTCAGTGACGTTTCAGTGTTCATTTTTTTGATCGTTCGGAATGTCTCACCTCTTTCGATGGTGATCTCTCCCCAGGGCAAAGCCTTATGATTACAAGATAAGATTAGATATATGGCTGTTTTCACGGTTGCCGGTGATAGTTGCCAAAGATCTGAGTCAAGTAGCTTTCTATGCAGAAATATATAACCGAGTTGTGTCATTTTTTTATGTTTTAACGTCCTCCGAGGGATGGGATTTCGAGTTTCTGCAGAGTCATCAGGATCGCAGCCAACCTGAACAACCTGCGCCGACCGAGTTTAATAAATGGAAGTACCCGACGAGCCACTAAATTGCGTATATGGCGTGTTGAACAGCCAAGATACTCTGCCAACTCAATTTCATTCATTATGGCAGGAGGATTTCTACGAAGTTGAGCTTTTGCATCTTCGTAGCTGTTCGGAAAATGATTATTCTTAGTTTCCATTTTACAAAGAAACAGTATAAGAATTTTAAAGCTCTTTGCAGCCCTAACATTTGAGCGATAATAAAATATATTATCGCCGAATCGCCGAAAAATAACCTAGTGTTCTAGACCACTAAAAATGAGCCATTTGAAAAGTTAGTCCGGGGAACCCGGCGGCTTCTCGAATAACTCTTTTAGAACTGATTCAACAATTTTAGGTGTCTTCAACCAATCTTCATTCCGAACATATAAAGGGCCCCTTTCGCTTTTACTATTAATACCCCATGTCTTTTCCTTGGCTGTTTGAAAATTACCATAGTGCACCAACGCCCGTTTGGCTGCTAAACTTTTTAGGTCAGAGGTGTAATTTTTCTTACCCCTTCTTACTTTATTTAAAACTTTAACGTTTCTTTCTTTTCTGACCCGCTTAAGTAAGTCACGTATGTGCTTAAATTGCTTCTCAATAATGCTATCGTCATACTGTAAATTTAATTGAGATATTACCCAAATAAAGTTTTCGTCCTCCTCATTAAAAATTTGCTTCTCAAGTTCTTTCCATTTTTTACCGAATACTTTTTCTATACCCTTATATTTCTTCTTGTACTCGGGTGAGGGTATCTGAAAGCCATGATTGAGTAAAAAGACTCTATCTTTAGTTAACCAATCTAATTGCCTTTTAAATGACTTAAGCAACCTGTTTTGCAGGTCTTCTTCCAGCTCACAAAAAGGATTTTCCCTAAATTTAGGAAAGTGGATCTCTCCTGTAGGTCTACCGTGTAATTCTGATTCTACCTCTCCTGCTACCTCGTGAATAAACTTAGCAGCTGAAGTTTTAATTTCGAGTGCATCATCATATTCTGGCAAACCAGTTGCCCAGGTGTTTGATATCTGGTCGTCTATTTCCTTTTTATCTGATATCAAGGCGTCTGGTATAGACTCAGCTATTTTGTCTAAATACTTTTCGTAATTTTCATGTCCTTTTATGTAATATTCACGGCCGAATTCGTAGTAATATAACAACTTTCTAAAATCCTCTTTACCCGGGCCATAAAACCCGGTGAAATTCCATTCTGCCTCTGGAAGTTCAGGTTTTGACGGCATTTAATGTACCTTCTTGGCTTGTGGAAAAGGGAGGACTTGAGATTTTTTTAACTGTCCCGGGCGAATGTCGAAATATTGCTTTCCTTCCCCCCTGCGTACGAACGCACGGTAGGAGTCAAACAATTGCTGATCACTGGAGCGATGCCCCATAACAGTTGCTGTCTTCAAAGGATCCCCGGACATTTCGAAATAATAGGAGCCAAACGAGTGTCGCATCAGGTTAGCATGCCATTTGTGAAACCCAGCTAATCGGTGAAGTTTCGTGAATTTCTTTTTGTAATCTAAAGGACATATCGGGCCTTCCCTCTCGGGGCAAAGAAACAGCCACTCAAGTAAGTTATCTTCAATTGTGACCATGCGCACCTTTCTTTTCTTGGATATCTTTGAAGAGATATAGATCGTCTTTTCATCCAATTGAATATTATCCCATCTTAGTCTGGTCATTTCTGCAACGCGAATACCGGCAAATAGTCCAATGGCAATAGAGGGTAATAATTCCAAGTGTGGGTGCTGGTAGGCAGAACTGATCAAGTTGCGCGCTTCTTCTAGCCTTAATATTTTTGGTTCTACCCAATCGATTTTGGGAGGCCTGATGCGAGCGACAGGATTCTCTCCCATTCTATAGCCTTCTCGAATCGCAAATCCAAAAAGATCGCAGACGGTTCTACGGTAATTTGATATGCTGCAGGGGCTAAGGTTGGGGAAAGATTTTAACCAGTCTTCGATTTGAGATTTATTAACATCTTTTACCAATAGATGACCGAATGATTCTGAAAACTTGCTCCCCCTGCTTCTAAAGTCTTCAATACTTCGGGGCCTTAAGTTCCTTTTAACTTTATCCTGAAGAGATTTCTCAACGAGTTCACTAATACTGATATCACCTTTTTCTGGTTTCAGGTGGGCAACAGCGAATTTTACCACGCTGGGTAAAGTCATATCCAGACCGTCTATCATAACAAAGGCTTCAATGGCTTGCTCTCGTTGCCAGGGGGTAATATCGAAAGCTGCCTGTCCTTGTCTCTGTGCTTGTGCAAACTGAAACTCTGCCCAGGTGTATGCTTCTTTCTTTTTTGTAAACTGTTTAAGTAATCTTTTACCCGCTAACCTTGCAGGGACTTCGACGCGGTAGCTTATGCCGAACGATCTGTTGGCGGTTCGATTAAGAATTTCTCGAATATGTATCCCACTTTTAGAAGGATAAATCCAGACTTTAGACTTTCTTTTTTTTATGCCCGTTGCATTGCTTACCATGAGTGGAAACATCATTTCTATTCCCACTTCAATTGTCAATGATTTTAATAGGAATATGATAGGATCATTTAAGCATACAACGGATAAATCTGGATTATCGCTCTCCTATACAATCATAAAAATCTAATTATAAACATTTTATATTTATTATTCCTGAGGAAGTCATTCAGATTCAAATTATAGAACCCCGACCGTGTAAATCGCGCTCCAAGCCTATTAAACCGCCCAGCAATGATGCCAGGAGCATCCTAATGATAAGATCACCGTATTGATCAAAAAGTACAGACATAAAATCCTCCATAAAACTAGCTGACGTATTAGTTGGCAGGGTCTACATCTCTGCCGATTGGTATCCTATTCTTTAAGTCGATTGGATCAAGAAGGTTTTATAAACGTGTATGCTTAACCTGTTCGACCTGCCCCTCAGTATCAGAGGTTGAGATCGGATAAGGAGGGATGGTCCTCCGGCCTTCTTCCGAGAGGCCAGTGATATTTACGATCAGCGGGCGTGATAGGCAAATCGTTAATACTCGCGATGCGGCGTTGCATTAATCCATTGTCCGCAAACTCCCAATTCTCGTTCCCGTACGACCGGTACCAATTCCCGGAATCGTCATGACTTTCATAGGCAAAACGAACCGCAATTCGCCGATCACTAAAAGCCCACAATTCCTTTATAAGTCGGTAATCCAGTTCCTTCTCCCATTTACGCGTTAAGAATTGCACGATCATGTCCCGTCCCTGCAAAAATTCAGACCGGTTTCGCCAGATACTATCGACAGTATAAGCAAGCGAAACCTTAGCGGGATCACGAGAATTCCAAGCGTCTTCCGCCATGCGGACTTTCTGCACCGCACCTTCACAATCGAAGGGTGGAAGGGGTGGGCGCGGTTCTTCTGTTTGAGACATTTGTGTCCTCTCTGTTAATATGATGGCGACCTAAATGCCGCCATGACAATCACAAAAAGATCGACATGACCCCTTTTGGAATCTTCGCTTTCCTTAGTCCTATAAACCATTTGCATCCGGAAACACGCTCAATTAAATTGCTGCGAACGACGGGGTCCGAGCAATTCCAATAGCGCATGCATTATGTATAAAACAAAAAAACAAAATTCACTATACACTAAACTTGAATTACTTTTAACGCTGTTCATCATTGCCTGTCCACTCTCTCTAATCGGAAAGAAGGCCTGGGTCCACAGCGGATTCGACGATTTTTCCCGCGGCCATTTCGAAAATGCCGGTAACAATCTTTACGTGAATGCCAAGGGGGTGATTGAAATAATTAATCATTTCGATGTTAACCACGATGGCTATGTCGACATTATTTTCGCCAACTCGCACGACCACGTCGAGCGGGGGCCCACCTGGGCGTATACCGTCGAAAAAAGTCCCGGAGAAAATTGGAAGCGACATGAGATGTCAGGGGATAGTGGATGGATGAGCCGGGTGATCGATGTAGACGGCGATGGTTATAACGACTTAGTGACCGTAAACGCTCATAACGGTGTCACCGCCGAACTGCCTTCATATATATATTGGAGTGGGCCGAGCGGAATGGAAGAAAGTCGAACGGTTATTCCGACAATAGGGGCCCACGATGTCGTGGCGATGGATATTAACCACGATGGGCGCCTGGACTTGCTTTTCCCTTCAGCCTGGGTAGATGCCCACAATCCGTCGATACCGAGGCCCATTCATGTCTATATCCAGGGAGAGGACCGCGGGTTTCGCGATGAGAAAGAACGTTACGGCATCATTTCCACAGGGGCGACCGGGATTGCGACTGCCGATTTAAACAATGATGGTTACCTGGAAATTGTATTGGCCAATTATCGAAGTGGTGCGCGCGGTTATTTAGACACCGATTCGAAAATATTCTGGGGGACTGAGGAGGGTGTAAATACGGAAGAACCTTTTTACTTGCCCACCCATGGGGCACGCCAGGTCATACTGGAAGATTTAAACGGTGACGGCAGTAAAGACATTATATTCAGTGGTGGCGGCCAGGTGCGCATCTACTGGAATGATGAAGGGAAATATAATCGTGAGAACCCGCTGATTATTATAGCGAAGGGGCTGAGCACGACATTCACGAGGGAAGCTGTTCGTGTCGAGGTGTCGGATGTAGATGCGGATGGTATTCTCGACCTGATTGTCGCTACTGCTGAGGGCGTGGAAATTCGCTCCGGAGACAATGTGGAAACAGTGAAAGCTCTCATTGCGGTGACGAACGGCCGTTGGGTGACAGCAGCTGATCTCGATGGGGACAGTCTCCCAGAGCTGATTGTCAGTAGGCAATATGATGACAACGATTATAGAATCAAGTCACCGATTCTTTGGAATGGACCCGATGGTTATTCGATTGAACGGGCAAGTTGGGTTTCGACTATCGGTGTGGTGGGTAACACTGTTGGTGACCTCGACGGGGATGGTAAACAGGAAGTGATCTTCAATAATTACATGAATGGACATGTATACTCCGTACCCTCCTACATTTATTTAGGAAATGACGATGCAGACTATGGCGTGGGAAATCGGCTGGTGTTCCCTAATGATCAATCAAATAGATCGCTCGTCGCTGACTTGGATCTGGATGGTTATCCGGATTTAGTGTTCGATAAAGATCTAGAATATAACGACCCTGAAGGGTTTATTCGTATTTACACTAGTACCCCCGAGGGCCCAGACCCGGATAAATATATCGATATCGACACCGGGCATACCCATTTTGATATCGATATCGCCGATTTCAACAGGGATGGCTATCTCGACCTTTTCGTGACAACCGCGGTGGTAAGATTGACCGATGATCCCAAGCAATCGTCGATCATTTATTATGGGTCAGCGAGCGGGTATTCAAATGAGCGCGTCGATCGTTTAAAAAACTTTGGATACCGCAGCAAAATCGGGGATGTTAATAACGATGGGTATATTGATATAGCGTTACATGATAAACGTGATTATATTTTAATCTATCTGGGCGACACCGATGGTTATTCCAACAGTCACACCTGGAAAATCCCTTGTTATGGAATTGGTGACTCCGGAACCATAAATTTTGCTGATATGAACAAGGATGGCTGGCTTGATATGATAATTGGTATACAAGGTCATCGTCTGCGCTATAAAGGCACGATCCGCGTTTTCTTCGGCAGTCCCAATGGTTATGATACCGAAAATGTTCAGGAATATTTCGGTGCTTACAGCGCCAATAAAACGGGTGTGGCGGATTTAAATAATGACGGAAACCTCGATCTCTTAGTCACAGCCTATGGCACGCCTACTTCACGTGTTTCTAACGCACAACTATTCTGGGGTGATGGTAATAAACTCGATTTTGAAAATCCCGTTAATTTTTCCGCCCATGGTTCCGCTGATGTGATGCCAATGGATCTCAATAGAGATGGCTGGAAAGATATCGTGTGGGCCGCTCACCGGAGTGATGTTGGGCACCAGGTGGATTCTTATATTTACTGGAATAGCCCGGATGGGTTCTTTACGACAGAGCCGACGGGATTACCCGCGTTGGGGCCCCATGGAATGTATCCCTACGATCATGGCAATGCCTTTACGAGAAAGCCCGAAGAAAATTATTTTTCCCCTCCCTACGATTTAGGAAAACGTAAGGCGCGCAGAATACATTGGGATGCCGAGGAAACGGATCTTTTGAAAATAAAATTTCAACTTCGTGGGAGCGAAACGGAAGAGGGATTGAACAGTGCACTGTGGATCGGCCCCGATGGAGAGGAGACCTATTATGAAACTTCAGGTGAAACTATCAGGGGTATGTCAAAAAAAGCTCAATGGTTACAATACAAGGCAACATTCGTTTCCCCTTACGGCTGCGGCTCCCCCAAACTTAAAGAAGTACGGATTGACTTATAATTTCATCTTCGTTTTCGTCTGCCTCATCGTCTTCGTCCCGGAATTGATAGCTACTACAGAGCGTAGCAAGATCGTCTAATAGCACATAAACAGTATTTTTGAGTAAACCATTTATCCTCTAAATATTTATCTATCGTGTATTCATGCTTCGAAATGGACGCGACGGAGCGCGTCCCTCCATTTTATTCTCTTGTATTAAATATTAAAACGACGAAGACGATGAGGCAGACGAAGACGAAGCTTTTGGGGATGTGATTGACTATACATAGCTTGGAAATTAATTTCTTAGTGTTGACTTCCTAATTCCCCCAAGGAACCCGCATGTATGCTAATAAATCGATTTTAGCGCTTATAATATCCGTATGTATTCCTCTTCTGCTCATCGCTTTACCGGAAGAGCTCGAGATATTTACGGATTTCGAAGACATTAGTGGAGAAGGTGAATTTTTCATCGGGGAAGAGCCAAACAGGGTCAAGTTAGTCGGGTTCACAGTAGAGACTTTAGAAGATCCGGCGCTTTTACACTCGGGAACAAAAGCGATAACTCTCGGACCCGGTGAAGAGGGGAGAATCGTATCGGAAAGAGGTATCCAACAGATCCAATTTTATGCGGGTGAATCGACGGGCGCGGGCAAGATTGAGTTTAGGGGAAAAATCAATGCAACCAGTTCCTCCTCCGGTCTAGAAGCGATAACCGTTATCGCGGACAATGGTGTCGTGGAAGGACTGCCGACCTCGATCAGCCCGGGAGCCAACCCTCCCTTGCACAGTTTTGTTTCCGACAGCAATATTTTTACTGACACAAGCGATTTTGATTTTCTCGATGGGATAGAAGAAATGAAGGTCTTCAATGTTTCGGGAAAATTTTCCCTCGACGACCTGGGTGTCACCCTCACGGACAGGCCCTCCAATAATACAATCTATACCACTTTTGAAGAATTTGGTGTAGGTGAAGGCATATCCGCCCCGATTGTTATTGGAGAATCTCCATTCAGCGCCACCTTTGAAAATGGTTTTATCGGTGCAGGTAATCTTATTCGTTCGGGGCTTTTTGCTTACCAGATATTTAATGGAGAAACATCAACGATCACTTTTGAAACGCCAGCCTATGAGGTGGATTTTTTCGGGGGAACGATTGTTCTTGCGGGCGGCACCGACCCCGATACCTCGCTTGAAGTTTACGATACGAATGAGAACCTGATCGCGACGTTTACCAATTTTGATGGAGATATAAAACCCGAATTTAAACCCAGTTTTATAACGATCAATGCGGTCGAATTGGGTGCCCCGGGTGGCATTAGCAGGCTTGTTTTAATAGATGATCCCAATATAAACCCTGCCTTTAGCCGAAGCAGTATTGACGACTTCGGGTATACTCCCCTCGGTGCCCCGGGTACTGGATCCGAGGGTCCCCCACCTGCTGATGTTCCCGCAATTACCAACCAGCCGGTAAGCCAGGAAGTTGCATCAGGCGCTTCGACAAGCTTGTCTGTCACCGCTAGCGGTGACGATCTTACTTACCAGTGGTATACCGGCAACAGCGGGGACACCGCCAACCCCGTCGCCGGCGCCAGCGGAAGCACCTTAACTACGAGTGCTCTCACCACAAGCACAAGCTTTTGGGTACAGATTACTAACGCAGGTGGGACTGCTGACAGCGATACCGCGGTTATCACGGTGGCAGCGCCCTCCGTGCCCCTCGTCCTTGACGGCTCTGGTGATATCGCCGGTGAAAATATCCAGCATCCTAACGGTAACGTCTTCGACCAGATTTTACTCACCGGTGAATCCATCCAGCTTCAGGCGAGACCGGGACAAATAACACGCGTCTCCTTCATGGATGAAACCGAGGACATTGTACAGATAGAGTTTTCAGGCGCCGGTACTTTTACCGTGACGCTGGCACCGGGAACTTTCCTGCCTCCGGCCATTCCCCCGCGCTACAACCAGGCAGTAGAGTACGTGACCGGCAAACCGAGCGTGGTTATCGATGGCGCCGACGCGAATACCTTCTTCAGTATCTTCACCGTAGGTTCAATTAACGCGGTGAACCAGGCATTGTTTCCCGAGGGACAGGTCTATGATGCTCAAGCGGACGTGACCCTCGTCGAAGTGATCAACTCTACGGGAATGGGAGGGATGCAGTTATCGAACACCGTTTTCAGTGGAAGCACGGGCAAGGTAGGCGTCGATGCGAGCGGAGTACCGATCGCGGTGCGTTTAACGGTCGGTGACATCGATGCCAGTGGTGATGCGGTGCCCCACCTCTTGTTCGATGAGGGATCTTTCACCGTAGCGGCTGGCAATCCCGGCTTGAGAATCACGGGAGGCGATCTGGTGCAGACGAACGGCGCTTCAATCGTAGTCGCTGAAAGCGGATCTACGACGACGGGGTTTGAAACATTAATAACCCAGAACAACTTCAAATCCGACAATACTCCTCAACCGACACAGAGTATTAACGCGACCTTCGCCAACGCGGATGGTGTGGAAATTAATATTACAGTAGATGAGATCACGATTGAGTGAATCAATTGCCGATCGCCGATTGCCGATTTACGATTGAATCTAACTGTATTCATATATAATACTAATCATCTTAATCACCTACTTGTTATTGCGAGAAGCAACGCGGTGAGAAAAAAATGATTCATAATGTCAGACCAATAACTCAGGAGGAAAAACATGTCAGGTAAGCTGGAAGGTAAAGTCGCTATCATCACGGGTGGAAACAGTGGCATCGGTGCCACGACGGCGCATTTGTTTGCAAAAGAAGGCGCAAAGGTGGCGTTGATGGCAAGACGAGAGGAAGAGGGAAAAGAAGTCGAGGGATCCATAAGAAGCGAGGGTGGTGACGCCACCTACATTCAGTGTGATGTCTCGATCACGAGCTCGGCGAACGCGGCCGTAGCCAAGGCTGTTGAAACTTATGGCGGGATTGACATCCTGTTTAACAATGCAGGCTTTGGCTCGGGCCAGGCATTCCCTGATGAAACTGATGAGAATTGGGAAGCCATAATCAGCGTGAACATGGGCGGAACATTCCATATGTGCCGAGCGGCCTGGCCGCACCTTATCAAAGCGGGTGGCGCCGCGGTCGTAAACATGTCTTCACTGGCCGCCCAACGCGGTTTCAGTAAAAAGATGCGGGACATAGCAGGGACGACTTCGATGTCCTACTACGCCGCGAAAGCCGGTGTCGATGCGATAACTCGTTATCTTGCGGGCGTGGGCGGCGAACACAAGATCCGGGTAAACTGTGTGAGACCTGGGCAGATCATCACCCCTGGCGCAACTCGCGGCGGGAGCCAGGAGACACACGTCTTCAAAGACGCCTTTGACACATTCCAGATCCTGGACGGACCCGGTCAACCGGAAGATGTTGCCAATGTAATCCTGTTCCTGGCATGCGATGACTCCAGGTTCTTGACTGGTGTGCATATCAATATCGACGGTGGTGTTGCAGCAAAGCTTTAGGGCTTTGACTACTTACCTTATCCTCCTCTGTTATCGCCATTGAAGCGGAGAACACAAAGCTGTAGGAGAACATATTCGATTAGCCATTTGACTTTCTCTCATTATAACGGGGTCTATCTTGATAGACTTTTTGGCTAATCTAATCTTAGCCAATTAACCTATGGACGATCTCAGCATAGCATTCAAATTGAACGATCAGGTGATAACTTTCTGGCAGTTCTATGTTGCTTGGACGGCAGGTGTAATCGGTTGGGTTTTCGCTCGGGAAAGCGCGTGGTCATCCCATAAAAGAATAGGGATTGGGTTGGGTGTTCTCATATTTAACATATTTAATATTTCAGGTTTAATTAGAACTTCCTCCAGCCTTTCTAAAGTAATGAGTGCGATGAGAGATGAAGCCTATAAACTATCGCCAGACGTCTCAGAGCCAGTCTTTCAGGCTGCCTTGACAAGGTTATCGACGGGCGATTGGTATCTGCAAATAGGGCCACATATTCTTGCTGACCTAATTGTTTTGTATTTCATTTTTATTGTGGCCAAAAAAGAGCCATCTGCTGCCAAGGTAAATTAGTTCGGGCATTACCCCAGCTTACAAAAACGCTCTCATCACTTGTTAGCACTCGGGAACTCTAAGTTACAGAGCTTAGTAGGGACTGTCTTCTCAATCGACTACCGAGGACGATGTCCACCATCCCTCAATCAGCAATCGGCAATCGGAAATTTAACGCTGGTTGACACACGGAGCGCGCCAGTAATAGTCTAACTCGATCTCATTTGTGCAAACTGCACATTAAGCAGAAGCGATCAGTCATGGAACGTAAGCTAACGGCTATACTCAGCCCTGATGTCGAGGGTTGCAGTCGTCGCATGGGTGATGACGAGGAGATGACATTGAAGACGCTGACGGAATATCAAGAGGTGATGGGTAGCCTCATTGAGAAGCACGGGCACCCTTCAGTTTTGATTAGGATGATGTTCGTTCTCTTTCTCCTTCTAAGTTTTATTTTATTTTCCGGGTTTCGCAATGTTCTTAAATCCCCGAAAAGTCAAAAGATTGACCTGCCAATAAAACCTTCTATCGCCGTGCTCCCGTTCCTCGACTTGAGCCCGGAAAAGGATCAGGAATACTTCAGCGATGGGATAGCAGAGGAAATCTTAAATACCTTAACGACAGTCGAAGGGTTGCGTGTCGTGGCTCGAACTTCCTCCTTCGCATTCAAAGAAAGAAATAAAGACATTCCCTCCATTGGTGAAAGACTCAATGTCGACTACGTGCTTGAAGGAGGCGTGCGAAAAGCAGGAAACAACATCCGGATTACAGCCCAGCTTATCAATGTTGCCGATGGCTTCCAACATTGGTCTGAGAAATACGACCGAGAGCTAACGAGCGTCTTCGCTATTCAGGATGAAATTTCACAGGCGATTGCCACAGCACTTCAGGTTGAGATCATCGGTGAAGCGGGTAATCCTCTAGTTAAGTCTTCGACTACAAACATCGAAGCCTATGATCATTACCTTTTTGGTCGTTACCATTGGATGAAGCGGACCGCGAAAGGATTAACTACAGCGATCGAACACTTCGAACAGGCCATTGCCATCGATCCCAACTACGCCCTTGCATACTCTGGCCTTGCGGATGTTTATCTTGTCCTCCCTGCCTATGTTCCCAATAGCGATAGAGCCACTATTAAGGCACGTGCTGAAGAAGCGGTAAAAAAAGCACTGGCGATCAACCCCCACCTTGCCGAGGCTCATACATCCTTGGGGTATACCGGGGAGACTTTCCACTTTGACTATAAGGGCGCCGAAATTGAGTATCGACGTGCAATCGAACTTAACCGAAAATATGCGCCGGCGTATTACAGGTATTCGTTCCTTCTTCTGTTCACCGGGCGCTTGGAAGAGGCAATAGCAAAGGGAAGAAAGGCACTGGAACTGGAGCCTTTTTCACTCTTCTACAACCATCATCTTGGATTTACACATTATTATGCGCGGCACTATGACACAGCTATTCTAATCTTTGAAAGCACGTTGGAACTGGACCCGAACTACCATTATACATGGGAATACATGGGGCTTACGTTTCTTTTTAAAGAAAGGTTTGAGGATGCTGCGCACGCATTGAATCGCTGGGCTGAACTTACAGGTATAGATAAAGAAGTGTTGAAGCTTTATGTATCGCTCGTCGAGAAGCATGCTCGAACGGGTGAGCCCATTGCTTATCCACCAAAATTGGAATCTGTGTTTCCCTATTATTTCTACACCTTTTTAGGCAATAAGGAACGAAACTTAGATGCGATTGAACAAGCCTTTGAAGAGGATAATTATTATTTTCTCTTTTCACCAGAATATGACTTCCTTCGATCAGAGCCCCGTTTCATCGCGCTTGAGCAAAAACGAAAGCAAGTTTTAGGATTGGAGAAAGAGTAATTTGCGATTACCGATGATGGATGTCGCCCACGCAGCCGCGGAGCTCGGTAGCCGATTTTCGATTTTGCCTTGTGGTTATCAAACAGTTCATCTTGAATTACATTCTGTTTCTTGATCTATCTTTTCAATCGTACCGAGGGCGAAGCCCGACATCCTCCAGATCGGCATTCGTTACCGAGGGCTATGCCCGACATCCCTCAATCGACTACCGAGCCCCGCTACCGCGTGGGCGACATCCATCATTGAGACGGCTCTGGCCTATTGAAATGGCCCGCTGATAAATCCTTGAAGTAGGTCATAGGTAATTTCAAATAATATTCATAAATTTGCGACGGCTTGTTGTAGTTTACCTGAAGCTGGCATAACCTACAACTACGACAATTACAATAAGATCGACATGACCCTTTGGTCAAAATTGATCAATAAATACCCATGGCATAATAACTGCTTTTACCAGTCTTTCGGAATATTGAAACTTTTGATTCAAAATAATTATCGTGAAAATTATCATGCTCAAAACTAATAGAACTTATTAATTAACATATAGATGCCATGTCAAAGAAAACTGCAGCCAAGAAAAAAGTATCTGTGAAAAAACCCGCAAAGAAATTACCGGTGGTAAAAAAGAAAAGTACCGTAAAAGCCATCGGTGTGAAAAAAAAGAAAGCAGGTAAGTCGGTCGTTAAAACTAAGGCCAAGAAAGCGACAATAATAATTGCAAAAGTCGATGTTGGCTTTGGCAACCAGCTTTATATTAGAGGTGAGGGCAATGAATTAAGTTGGGAGCAAGGTACCCCGATGACTAATATCGCCTCCGACCAATGGGCTTGGACGACTAACAAAGGTAAAGATGATCTGTCATTCAAATTTCTAATAAATGACGAGAAATGGTCACTCGGGTATAATTATACTACAAGCGTAAGTAAGACTTTTCAATGCAATCCAATATTTGATCCGTATAGCTTTTCCTTTTAATCTCACACTTACGACGCATAAGTTATCACCACCTCTTTTTTTTTAGACGTCAGGGATATCGCCGGTAAAACAGAACTGTTCGCACTTTTTAAATCGTGTTGAGTTCTCGCGGTAATGGTCCCGACGGTAAAGGGGATGAATGACTCCCGGGGGGCTTATCTCAACGACGTCATGCCCTTTGAAGAAGCGAGACTGGGGTCATGTCGATCTTTTTGTAAAATAGTTAACGAGTAAGCGATAGGTTGAAAAGCGTCAGGGACTTGATCGCAACAGGTATCTTTGTTGCACCTCAAGAGGCGGAGACATTATGGTTATATACAATTGTGCGCAGCTCAATCGTCTGTGCCATTCTTCTTGCGGAATTCTTGTGGTGTCAAAATTTCGCTTCTAACCAGGACAAGCGCAAGGGTGATACCAATCAACCATCCGACAAGGAATCCGCCAAAGCCACATGCAATCGCCCACCAACCCCACTCACAGACCAATGCAATGATGGTGGAAATGATGCCGCCAACGATGGCGCAAAAAGCTCCGAGAAGCTCTACCAGTGTCATAGCGTATCCTTCGTTATGATGCATATACCGATCATTAGATTAGCCAACAGGTTTTATCGATTCACTATTATTGCGGGGTGATAGGCAACAAGCTAATCTTAAAAAAACGGCTTGAAATCCAGGAGGTGTGTCGGCTAGTAGTCTAGATACATATGGATAATATCCGGCGATTGAAGCGCGGGCTGGTAGTCTGATTCAACCGATAAACCAAAATAATCGACCTGACGCCATGTAAATTACAAAAAGATCGATGTGACCTTTTTTCCTATACGCAAAGAGTTTTACTTATTGCCTTCGAGGGGAAGATTACTCTCGCGCCAGGCATACATATCGCCCTCGAGATGAAGGATTTTATTATAACCCGCCTCGCGCAGGACTCCTTCTGCTAACCCAGCTCGCCGCCCACTTTGACAATGGACGACTATTTGTTTATTTTTATATTCACTCAATTCGTCGATGCGAGCTGCCAACATGTTGTGCGGGATATTGACCGCTCCAGAAATATGGCCCGCCGCATATTCCTCAGGGGTGCGAACATCGAGGATTATGGGCGCGTTTTCGGACGTCATTTGTTCGATGAGACTGCCCTGAGATATGTCACCGTCGACAATCTTGCTCTGACTGCACGAGACAGTGAGCACGCTCACGATCAGCATAAAAACTGAATACCCTGTATTATGAAAATAAATTCGAAGATGGGCCATGTTGAATTATTTATAT
The DNA here is from genome assembly GCA_965219535.1 of Opitutales bacterium. Lineage (GTDB taxonomy): Bacteria > Verrucomicrobiota > Verrucomicrobiia > Opitutales > PNEW01 > PNEW01. Next base: position 618,096 of record CBDCNV010000001.1, read on the forward strand.
GTTTTCATTCATATTTAATAATCTGACCAAAATGAAAAGTTAAAATGGGTTGGGAAATAGAGAAAGGTTTTTCCGCTCGCCTCGCTCGTCCGAGAAACTATATATCAGGGTAGAAAATTCACGAAACCCAATAATACTTTACATACAATCATTAACCGACAAACCTCACAACAGGTCCACCAGTAAACATGAATATGACAGGAATTGCGCCCGATTTAGTTGATATTGAGAGCATTGTTCGAACGGTTGATGAACGGGGATTTGTCCTTGTCCCGGATGTCATTACCCCTGAAGTTGCCGACGAGGCGCGTGAACTCATTCACGGTTACCTTGAGGCTGAGGCTACCGAAGAGACGCGAAAATCTAAGACACAGCGGGTAGGGCAGATTGCCGTGAAGCACCAGCTGTTCAGGGATTTGATGTGTCATCCGGTGGTTCTGGCCGTCTGGGAAAGATTTCTTGGCGAGGATATCTATTGTTCCACATTTAGCGCAAATACCGTTTACCCAGGTTACGACCGCATCCATTGGCATGTGGATTATCCGTATTGGAGCCTGAATCCACCCTGGCCACCCGGCAATATCACGGGACAGACACTCTGGTTGCTTGATGATTTAACTGACGATAATGGCGGCACGGGAGTCGTGCCTTACTCCCATCGGCTTAATGAACATCCTGCTGAACCAGCAACCGAATGGCGATCCGATGGTGAAATCCTGAACGGTCGTCGCGGGAGCGTGGTCTTTGCCCATGGCGCCTGGTATCACACCGGCCGTCCGAATATTACGGACCAATCGCGAACTGTATTGCTGAGCATGTATCTAAAACACTGTTTTATTCCGCAGGAAGATATGCACGGTCAACTCGCGAAAATCGAGAACCCATCCGAAATAGTAAAGAAAATGTTGGGAGGAAATCAACACCGACCCGGCAATGTTGGAGCCTGATACGGTTAGCGAAGGTTTTAATTAACTGATTATTATTCATGTCAGAATTTCCCAATATCAGCCGTTCGAAGGAACTGTATAAACGAGCGGGTGATCTTATTCCCGGCCATACACAACTATTTGGTCGCAGGGCCAACCTGTTCGCCGACGGTGTCAGTCCTCTTTACGCGGACCACGCAAAAGGTTCCCGATTCACAGACGTCGATGGCAACGTATATCTCGATTGGGTGAACGCCGTGAGCGCCATTATTCTAGGCCATGCCGACGATGTGGTGAACGCGGCGGTTAAAGAACAGATTGATAAAAGCAGCATTTTCACAATTAACAGTGCACTAGAAGTAGAACTGGCCGAAGAATTGGTTGAGACCATTCCGAGCGCGGAGATGGTTCGCTATGCCAAAGCGGGCGGTGAGGCTTGTGCCTTGGCAGCCCGTATTGCGAGGGGAACCACAGGTAAAGACATCATTCTATTTTCTGGATACCACGGTTGGCACGACTGGTATCAATCCGCCAACTACCTGGTTGATCCGGAAAGTGGTGAGTTTCCCTTTGCGGGGATCGAGCCCATTGGGGTGCCGCGCGTTCTCGCGGGGACGGCTGTTCCCTTTTCTTACGGTGATTTGAATATGTTGGAAGACTTGTTCAAGCGACATAATGGTGAAGTCGCCGCGGTGATGATGGAGCCCATGCGATCAGAAGTTCCACCCGATGGCTACCTGGAAAGCGTGAAGGCACTCGCGCATAAGCATGAAGCACTACTCATCTACGATGAAGTCTCATGTGGCTGGCGCATACGTCACGGCGGCGTTCAGGCATATACCGGCGTCACCCCGGATATGACGGTCCTGGCCAAATGTATGACGAACGGTTATCCCATGGGCGCGGTGGTCGGGTCCCGTGAAGCGATGGAGCCGGCGTCACGGATGTTTATCTCGAGCTCGTACTGGAGTGATAATATAGGCCTGGTTTCAGCACTTACGACAATTAGAGAACTGAAACGTCGTGGTTCAGAAAAGAGATTTGAGGAAATCGGGGAAAGGTACCGTGCATCAATGAATGACGCCCTCACTTCATCAGGTTTATCGGGCAGCTGTGTCAGCCACTATGTATGCCCTACTATTAAGTTCGATATTTCAGAGGAGCTTATTCCTAAAGCCAACACCTTGTATATCCAGGAAATGTCCAGGCGAGGAATCCATACGAAACTTGCTGTCAATGCTACGCTCGCGCATACGGATGAAGATATACAACAAACCTGTCAGGCGGCAGCGGAGTCATTTGAAGTGATCAAAAAAGGCGTGGATGCGGGTAGCCTGGATGATTTACTGGTCGTCGACCTGAAGATAGATCCTTTTCGAAGGCTGGTACGATAGAAAAGATAAAGCCGCGGTAAAGATCTGTTGCCACTGCAAATCCTCTATTCCCGAAGTCGAAAGGCTTACTCAATTGTTATTAGCTGCTTGGACAATTTGTCGGATATTTTCCGTGAAGCTCGGCTTGCGCCAGGTAATAAATTGAGTAGATAGCCCGGGGTTGGCGTTTACTTCGATTATAATGCAACGTTCAGATTCGTCCAGACGAAGGTCGAGGGTTGCGTAACCGCGCAGATTGAGGATGCGCATAGCTTTGTTCGCGATTGAATGGATTTCGTCTTTTATCTTTCGGGTCAGTCTGGCAGGCATCGTCTGGGCCCCGCTGGCTCGACGAACGCGTGGGTTACATCGAACGCCTTCACTCCAAAAACCCCAACCGGGAGGTGATTTTGGAAAAAGGGATTCCGTGATACCCGCTATCCGAAACTCTGAGTCGCTATCCTCGATAACGCCAACCCTAAGATCACGTCCAACAATAAATTCGTCACACACGGCTGGGAGACCGAATCGAGACCAAATCCGTCGTGCGGGCTTCATCACGGCTTCATTAGACATCACGAGGTTATCGAGATAGATCCCCTTTGAGCCGGCGCCGAGCAGGGCAGGTTTGACGATCAACGGCGGTTTCAAGTTAAGCTTCGTGTTAGAAGCACCGATTGATAATTTCACAAACTTTGGAACATGCAGACCTTCCGCGCGCAGCCGGCGCCGCGACTTGACTTTGTCATCGGCGAGGGCAATTCCATTTTTCCCCGATCCGGTGTAGGGAACGCCGACTTGATCAAGGAATCCAGCGAACGACGGTTCTTTCTTAACACCGCAATAAGCGAGATTGAATACCAAGTCCGGTTCTATCTGTTTTAGTGCCTTGCGCGCGCGCTTCAGGTCGTCGTCAATAGGAATGAGATCGATGGTTTCATAGAGATGCTTGAGCGCATGAACGACATCGCAGTCACAGCGAGCGCGTTCGAGTACCGGTGCGGAGGACTTAATCTGATGGATTATATCCGAATCGAGTGCACAAGCGACATGTAGTTTGCGAAGCTGTTTTATCATGAGTCGGTCGTAGTCCTAGACGACAGCGCTAATAAGGTTGTTAATGTGTATTCTATTGGTGATTTCCAAGATTTAAATTTCTACCAACTCCATCGAAAATCGACATTCCTCAATTGTCATAGTCCCACCTTTTGCATAAGGGCTATGAAGCGCGGCTCTGATTGTAGGAATTCAAAAACGGGATCGTGTTTAAAAAATTTAAGATCTTCGTATTTCTCTTCTTTTTCATACTGTTCGATTAGTTTTAAGGTTTGTTCCTTGTGTCCTAAATAGGCGTAAAAGTATAAAGGAAATACAGATTCCAATTTGGGAGGATAAGTTACGGGTTCCCCTGTTTTAGCATGCTTTTTAGCAAGTGAAATGAAAAGCTTCACCATTCTTTTATCAATTCCCTCAAGCTCAGCCCAACGATTCAGTGCGTTTGTGGCCTCTTCATATTCTTCCTTACTTAAATAGGTAGTTCCCAGGTTTGACCAAGCTATCGGGTAGCTCGCGTCCAATGACTGGGTTCTCTTAAACTGTTCAATGGCTTCGTCAAACCGCCGTGCGAAATAATAGGTGACTCCGAGATCAACATTGTGGCGGATTAAAAAGGGTTCCAGCGCGAGCGCTTTTTTCCCCTCTACCAGGGCCGCTTCGAAATGACCAGTGAAAGTAAGCAGGTATGAATACCTGTAATGTGCGGGCGCATACTTCGGGTTGAGCTCGATCGCACGTCGATATTCTTTTTCAGCGTCATCATAATCGTAGTGGAAAAACTCCTTCGTAAATCCGTAAGCAGTATGCGCCTCAGAGAGGTTCGGGTCGATTGCGAGCGCTTTCCTTACCGCCTTTTCGGCCTGTACCCGGATATCGATTTTTTTGACGCCAGGTTTATACCTAGGTAGAACAAGATAGGCATCCGCGAGACCGGAGTAGGCAAGGGCATAGTTGGGATCCAAGTTAATTGCCTTTTCAAATTGTTCGATCGCAGTTGTTAATCCTTCCTCGGTCCGTTTTGACCAATGATAACGACCTAGAAGGTAACGATCGTAAGCTTCTATGTTTTTGGTCGAGGACGAGGACATAGGCAGAGGGGCACCTTTTTCACCCGTAAGCTCAACGTGAAGTGCACGGGCAATGGCGCGTGAGATTTCATCCTGGATTGCGAAGACGTTCTTTAACTCTCGGTCATAGGTCTCTGACCAGAGATGGAAGCCATCAGCAACATTGATAAGCTGTGCCGTAATGCGGAGATTGTTACCCGCTTTGCGCACGCTCCCTTCAAGCACCGTATCGACGTTGAGCTGCTTACCGATTGTCGGAATATCCGAGTCTATTCCTTTAAACCTGAATGAGGAGGTTCGCGCGGCAACGTCCAGACCAGAAACATTGGTGAAGACATTGATGAGTTCCTCCGCCATCCCCTCACAAAAGTGTTCCTGGTTTTTTTCCAGACTCATATCATGAAAGGGCAGGACGGCGATAGATTTACTTTTTGCCTCAGCGATTACTGGTTTTTGTTCCTTTCGGTTGCTCTCTACGAAAAATAACAGCACCGCAAAAACAATAACTAAGATAACGGTCCCAATAACTATTGTCTTGTTTTGAGGTTTTATATTCGGCTGCGTTGGGGTTTCTTCCACCGTATCTGATTTCTGCAAAGCTACTTTTGCTTGTTCAACATCAATTTGGTGCACCGGAATCTCATCATCGAGGTTCTTCAACTTTTGCAAACCTATGAATTCAGCATTAAGTGGCAGCTTATTTTTCACCGTATCGAAAACAATTTGTGAGATACAAATGCCGCCGGGTTGAGCGATCCCTTCAAGACGGGAAGCGATGTTAACACCGTCTCCCATCAGGTCGGAACCCTTGAAGAACACATCACCAATATGAATGCCAATGCGATGCTCTAACGAATCACCTGGCTGCTCCTCTCCTATATTTCTCGCTTTACCGTTTTGAATTTCGATCGCCCAAGTTACAGCCTCTACCGCACTATCAAAATAAATCATCAACCCATCGCCGGTAGACTTAATAACACGGCCCCGATGGGTTTTAACAAGATCAGCCATCCAGTCTAAATCCTTTGACACCAATTTCAATGTGCCATCTTCATCTTTACTCATGCGTTCGCTGTAATTAACGACGTCGGTGAAGACAATGGTAGCGAGGGCACGTTTGCCTGTCTCGTCAGGAATTTGGTTGTTATCGGTCATATTTTCGAGATCTCAACGAAATGAAAAATAACTATGAAGAAGTATAATTTATATAGATGAAAGTGTATTGTCGGCGGTGAGCGAATCCCAAACCCCGATAAGCTGCGAAATCGAAAAACCACGGCATCAAAAAAAGAATAAAATAAAAGCCGAAGTAATCAAGCTTGGGATTGATGTGCAAATAGACCACGACGTGGTGGTCGTAAAGATGGAGGGGAATCGACGTTGATAGTTTCTCACACTACGGCTTTACGAGGGCCGCTCGACGGTAGATTTCCTCAAGCTCAATGCCGATGGGGTGGTAGTCGGAATTTCTGGGAAGATCCGCATAGGCTGAAAGAATATAGCTGCCCAAAGTTGTGCCATCGATCATAAACACCTTGGGTGTAGCTTCACCTTTAATCAATGTCTCAACGGTCATACCCGCGACGAAGGCATCGCATTCTTCCTCGATACTGTTGCGGTGAAACCTGCCGTGGACGGAGTGCACAGCTTCATGGAAGATCGCCTCCATCATTTGGTAGGGCAGTTGATGAAGAAAGCGGGCGTTATTCATTTCGAGGATTCTAACATATATCTTTTCTTTCCCGATGATTCCCTGGTGCCATACACCGCGAGGACCTCCGAGTTTGGAACTGAAAATGATGCGGCCCTCCACGAGGAATGTCTCCACTCTATCACAGAGAATAGTCCCTCGCGTCGAACTGCCAAACGACGACTCGCGCATACGCTTCAACTCTTCACGAATGATCTGCCTGCCGGACGTCTGCATATCATCCGGCGCCGGTTCGGGAAGTTGCGAAAGCCGAAACAGGGCAATTAAAAGAAAGAGGAAAATACCCACTGCCCCGATCAATATTAATCGTATTGGACGTCGGATTAGCATAGGTTAACCAATAGGGTGAATTATACTAATTTCAGATTCGTTGAAGGAGTATCGCGATGTGGCGCATAGCGGAAGTAATTGCTTTAACATAAGCAGCTATTAATGCTGTATATGTTACAAACGTAAGCGGTCATAAAAAGGATTATTATGAAAATATGTCGACGGAATCATTTTAACCTCAGGTATTATTTAAGTGCGCTTGTTTTAAATATATTCCTGATGACAACGGCTATGAGCGCTCATCATGAAGCCTATAAAGTGGTGCACGGTTGGCCGCAGTTACCGGAAAATGATGCTTTTGATCAAGTGACGGGTGTGGGGGTGGACTCCCGCAATCGAGTTTTTATCTCTCATCGCGGCGACAATCCTATACGCGCTTTTGAAGCTGAATCCGGTAAACAGGTCGTCTCCTGGGGTCACGCTGAATTAAACAGTCCCCACGGGCTAGAAGTTGATAGTGAGGATAACATATGGATTACCGATACCGGAAATCACCAGGTCTACAAATTCAGTAATGAGGGAAAGCTTATCATGACCGTCGGCACAAAAGGAGAAGAAGGAACTGACCGGTATCATTTTAAACTCCCGACCTCAGTTGCCGTTCTTCCGAGTGGGGAATTTTACGTGGCCGACGGTTATGGCAACAGCCGTGTAGTTAAATTTGATAAGAACGGTGAATACCTCATTGAATGGGGTCAGAAGGGAGAGGGTCCGGGAGATTTCAATACAGTACATGGGATAGCTGTAGATAATGAGGGAAAAGTGTACGTGGCGGATCGAGCGAACAATAGAATTCAGGTCTTTGAAGGTAACGGAAAATATCTCACTCAATGGCAAAGTGAAAAGATCGGTCGCCCTTGGTCCGTTGCCTTTGGTCCGGATGGGTACATTTATGTGGCTGATGGCGGCGATATAAAAGAGAAGCCCCCAGAGCGCAACGGGGCGGTTAAATTGGATTTAAATGGACAAGTCATCGCAAGGTGGGGGAGCTTTGGCAGTTACGACGGGCAATTTTACTGGGCACACGATATCGGTGTCGATAGAGATGGCGCCGTCTATGTGGTTGATGTCCATCATGGCATGCGTGTTCAGAAATTCGTGCGTAGTCGTTGAATGATTTAATTCTGCGCAACGGCAAAGATTTCCAGCTGAGCAGGTAGAGTGATGACAACCCTTTTTTTTAATCAGAAAAGTGAAATCTAAAGGGGAAAAGGTAACAAGGTATTACCTTGAAATGAAGTCTCCCTCCGGGCTGAGAGGGAAAAGTGAATCGGGCGGGTTAGTTGTCACCGAATGTGAAATTGCACAGTTTCGAATTAACAGATTTCTCTACCAGTTAATCGGTGCAGATTGGGAATGGAAAAGTAAGCTCTCGTGGTCTGATCAGCAGTGGAAAGCTTTAGTTGAGAGTGAAAATCATAGAACATGGATGGCCTACTTAAGCGGTTCAGTAGCGGGATACTTTGAACTCTCTAAAGATGAATCGGATGTGGAAATTCTCGCTTTTGGTTTAGCGCAGCCATTTATAGGCAAGGGTTACGGCGGCTACTTCTTGTCTTACGCTGTTAAATCAGCCTGGTCTTGGGAGGGTGCGGAACGTGTCTGGCTACACACAAGCACCCTGGATCATCCAAGAGCATTGCCGAACTATGAAGCGCGCGGATTTAAGCTCTATCGAGAGGAGACAGCAGACCGATAAATTTATGGCAATTAGAAGGCATCAGGATTAGAGCTTATGACCGCTTTATTATTAATAGGCTGTGGGTTGTTTTTTCTGACGGAAGCATTAATTGGATTATTTAAACCGGTTGTATACAAAGCTGTTGAACCTGATTCACGAATCCAGCGGCCACTTCTCTTACCGATGATTGGAAGTATTCTCACAATATGGGGAATTACCTGTATTGGGCTTAACATTCCCCCGATCAACATTGAAGATTGGGTGCTTTTAGTCCTTGGCATACCCTTTATTTATAAGGGAGTGTTGACGGTTTTTTTACCCGACCAACTGAAGGATACTTTGGAGAAAATTAAATCTCAACCAGGATTGTGGAAAAATAAGTGTATCGGTAGATTTTTCGTCAGCGGCATTCTTTTTATTTGGGGAACAGTATTGATCGGATTGTGAAGAGGCGGATGTTAAATAATTGCCATCCCGCTATAGGATAAATTAATAAAATGACGATGGGACTGAGCTTACCGCAAACGCTGAGGGCAACTCTTAATAAGATTAAAGAGTATAACGCAGCCGTCAGTGGGAATTATCTCGATATTGGAAGCGGTCATGGAGAGCTGATCTCCGAGGTTATTTCTGAATTTAAAGTCAAACCTCACGCCTGTGATTATACGGACGAGTTAATACAATTGCCCGATCAATCGGTTGATATTGTAGATTTAAACAATCAAGAGCTTCCTTATGCGGATGATTATTTTGAATTAGTTACCTCGACTGAAGTAATTGAGCACCTTGAAGATTATCGGGGAACGTTAAAGGAAATATTTAGAGTATTAAAACCGGGCGGTATCCTCGTATTATCAACCCCTAATATTCTTAATATTAAATCAAGGTTAAGGTTTTTAATTTTTGGGTTCTGGAATTTATTCGGTCCCTTACATCTTCAAGAAAACAAAAAATACAGTACTGGAGGACATATTAACCCGGTTGCCTATTTTTATCTAGCGCATTCACTCTCTGAAATCGGGTTTGAAAAAGTAAATGTATCGATCGATAAAAAGCAGACTTCCTCCATGATCGGATTAATATTTCTCTGGCTGCCGGTTAAAATATTTGGCGCTCTGGCTTTTCGCAAAGAACGAATTAAATACCAGACGATCGATAATATTAACGAGCGCTTTGTGCGCGAGATGAACAGCGCAAAACTCCTACTTGGGAGGACGATCATAGTCGCCTGTGTAAAACCCTGATCAGATAAGGAATCGTTAAAAAAATCTACCTCTTTGTCTTCGTCTGTCTCTTCGTCTATTAAATATTAACGAAATACTTAGTCATTTAATCTGAGAGGAAGACGAAGAGACAGACGAAGACGAAGATTTTCTGCTTGTTTTCTATCCATCCGTCTAAGCAGGGATAAAAATCAAAGTACTTTCCCTTGGCTATACTTTAAGGAACCCGATAATTAAATTTGGTTTTTTCAATATCGCCTACCTTTGGGTCACTAAAATTAACTCTGGCTCCACGAATTTTGTCATGCTTACCTGTCTTCTTATCCTTTTGTAGGATTTGAAATGAAACACTTTTATTTCGCAGGGTCGTATTAATACTAATAATTTCAACACTGAAAATTAATTGACCAGCATAGGCTGGTTTATTAAATGGAATCGAATTACCGGACTCACTGTCATCAAGATTAAAAGTCAGATTATTGGAAGCGGTAACTTTTTCCACCTTATAGAGTGAAATTACAGCTTCTACTTCTCCTGACGCTTCAGTGCCCGAATTTTCAACTCTGACAATCCAATTTTTCGGTCTAATAAAAAGCTTTTCACGCCATAAATCTGTGTCACTGCCATTTGCGGAATAAGCTAACTCGACACTTCCACCCGAGAGGAATAATGCGGCGACGAGCGTGATTTTTAGAAGATTAATCTGGCTGAATCTTTTCATATTATACTCCTGGTTACATATCTGCGTTAATTTATACTTTATTCTGATTAAAACCTGAAAGGATGCTATTGATAAATCAATGCTAAAATATTCAACCTTCAACGCCAGGCATTGAATAATGTAATTGATAAACCTACATTCGTGTTATTGAAAGATGTCGACCCACAGCTGCGGAACTCGGTATTGGGGTCTTAACTTTTAGACTTTTCTTGTATTAATTAAAAATCAGACAATAGTTTCAGAAAGGAAATGGGATGGCAAAGTGGCTGCTTATTGACGGTTATAACCTGACGTTTCGCGCATTTTATGGGATGCCGGATCTGATCCGTTCGGATGGATTTCCCACAAACGCGATCCACGGATGGGTGCGTACCCTCTGGCGACTAGTGGATGATGAATCACCTGACCACATGGTGGTGTTTTTCGATCGCGGCGGCGACAAACGGCGCGAGGCATTACAACCAGAATACAAGGCCAACCGTGAAGCCTGTCCCGAACCACTCAGTGTACAGATACCATTTATTAAGGAGTTAACCCTGGCGATGGGTTACGGGGGGATAGAGAAGGAGGGCGTTGAAGCAGATGACCTGATCGGGGTGAACGCCCGCGAATTGGCAAAGAACGGTGAGGTAGTGCTTATCGTCAGCGCGGATAAGGACCTGGCACAGTGTGTTACGGACGGGGTTACACAGTTGCTTCCTCCGCCCACGGCAAATCCGAAGCTGGGTTGGCGACGTCTCGATGCCGAGGGGGTGAAAAGTAAATTTGGTGTAAGACCGGATCAAATACCCGACTATCTGGCTCTTATCGGGGATACATCAGATAATATACCTGGGCTTCAAGGGGTTGGGCCTAAAACAGCCGCTAAGTGGCTCAATGCTTACGGTAACCTGGAAAGAGTGATTGAAAATTGTGGAAGATTAAAACCCCAACGTTTCCAGTCCCAGGTTTATGAAAAAGCAGATGATCTACGCTGCAACCTCCTGATGACAACACTTCAATACGATCACGAAATTCAGGTTTTATCGAATTTTACACCCGATCGTGATAAACTCCTCGCCCTTTTAAGCGAATTGGAAATGAAAACAGCTCATCGAGACGCAAGTGAGCGCTATGCAAAATAGAAGGTATTATATTTGTGGGTAAATTAAATAACCTCTACGGTCCGTACGCGTGCGAAATAAGCAGCCGTCTGCGGTAAGGTAAAGGGTCTTCAGATCTGCGTCCCCAAACGTGCAGTTCGTCGGATTGTCCCTGGGGACAGGATGCGTTTCCAAAACGCGACCATTAGGAGCAAAGACATAAATCATTGGACCGGGTCCACTCTCCTCAAAACCGGCGGTGGCAATAATATTGCCTTCAGTGTCCAGGCACATCCCATCGATACCACGATGGGGGGAAAAATTATGAAGCAGTGAATATTCTCCCAGGCTACCATCAGCGTTGATGGGATAAGCGCGTAACTCCATTTTAAGTTTGTATTCGCTTTGAGCGACATAGAGGACCTTTTGGTCAGGAGATATCAATAAACCATTTGGTTTTGTTGTGTCATAGGTAACACGTGTGAGATTCCAGGTGTCATCCGGTAAAGGATCAGCGCGGAAGACGGATTGATGATCGAGTTCTAAATTGTCAACTTTATCCCCATAGCGAGGATCGGTAAACCAAAGCTGGCCCTCTCTATCAAAGGCTAAATCATTCGGGCTGTTTAATTTTTTCCCTTCAAAATTGTCGGCAATAACCGTCGTTGTCCCATCTTTATTATAGCGCACCATACGGTGGGTATCTCCCTGGGAGTCGCCCTCGCAGGCATAGAGTCGTCCATCCTTGTCAAACATGAGCCCGTTGGCTTCGTTAGTGTCAGTGCGAAATACTGAGCAATCACCGCTGGCCGCATGATAGCGCATGATGCGATGTTCCGGACAATGAGAAAATAATACCGCTTCACCATCCCAAGCGGGTCCTTCCGTGAAGCTGAAAGGTCCTGCAACAAGTTCGAATTCCCAACTCATGATTTTTAAATAAGAGCCATGATTACTATTATAAAAATTAAATGACTAACGAATACAGTTTAGAATGGATTTAATATAAAGTGAAATTATCTTTTAAAAAATATGAAATTATTTATTTTACTCCTATTAATATTAATTGGAGACCATGGTATCAGATATAGCGAAACAAAAAAAAGCAACCGTACATACCCTGGGTTGTCGCCTTAACCAATCGGAGTCGCAGATTATTCGTGAAAAGCTGGAAGAGGCGGGTTATCGTTATGTATCTTTTGGTGATAGGGCGGACCTGGCAGTTATTAATACTTGTACCGTAACTCGCGAGGCGGATGCAAAATGCCGACAGGCGATCCGCCAATTTATACGTGCGAATCCGCGCGCTTTTACCGCGGTTGTGGGTTGCTATTCACAGATGGGTGCCAAGGCCATCGCGGAGATAGACGGCGTCGATCTCATCATCGGAAACCAGGATAAATTGAGCGTACTCGATTATGTCGGTCATGGTAAAAATGAGCGACCGCTTATTGTTCGAGACCGCATCGATAGAGACGATTTCTCTATTCACTTTGTGGGGGATCAGCCATTTGAGAAAAGAGCCAATCTTAAAATTCAGGACGGGTGCAATTTTATGTGTTCTTTCTGTATTATTCCCTTCGCGCGAGGACGGGCGCGGTCCCGAGGCTATAACAATCTTATGTGTGAGGCCCAAAGCCTGGTCGATCGCGGGGTGCGTGAAATTATTCTCACCGGTGTTAATATCGGAACTTACAATAATCATGACTGTGATATCTTATCGATCGTTGATCATCTTAATGCTATCGCGGGTCTCTCGCGTATGCGCATCAGCAGTATCGAACCAACGACGATACCGGTGGCACTTTTAGAGCGTATGGCTGACCCCGAACACGCCCTTTTGCCCTATTTGCATATTCCACTGCAATCCGGATCGGATAAAATACTCCAGCTCATGCGTCGTAAGTACACTGTTTCTGATTTTGTTAAATTTATAAATAATGCCACAAAAAGAGTCCCCGGTCTCTGTATCGGGACGGATATACTTACAGGATTTCCCGGTGAGGGAGAAAAGGAGTTTGATGAAACTTGCCGAATCTTTCTCGATAACCCCTTTGCTTATTGTCATGTTTTTACCTACTCGGAGAGAGAGGGAACACCGGCGGTGCGCCAACCGGAGATTGTGCCTGTGTCTGAACGCAATCGTCGCGGCGCTTATTTACGGCGGCTCAGCGCGAAAAGGCGTTATAATTATTATGAGTCATACCTGGGAAAAACGGTGGAGGTTCTTTTCGAAGATCGACGTCAGGGCGTTTGGCCAGGTTATACCGGTAATTACATCCGGGTCGTAAGCGAATCGTCCCAGGACTTAACCAATCGGCTGGCCCGTGTGCGCCTGGAAAAAATAAGCGCTGATTTCGTCGAGGGATCAATTGTCGAAGTGCTAAATTAAAAGAATGAAAAAACTTCTGCTCTGGGACATAGATGGGACATTGCTTAATTCTGGTGGCGCCGGCAGACGGGCCATGGAGAGTGCGATTAATAGGACATTTTCCATCGATGTTTCGCTTGAGACTATTGAATTTAACGGGCGCACCGATCAGAATATTCTCAGCCAGTTTTTTAATAAATTTAAATTTGCGGACAGTGAAGAGAGTAGGCTGGAACTGTGTGATTTATATTATGAGCAATTATTAATTGAAATCCCACAGGGCGAGGGGATGATCCTTCCCGGTGTCATAGAAGTTGTAGAAACCGTACATAGGAGGGATGATTTGAATCAAGGACTGCTCACAGGTAACTTTGAGCGTGGAGCTCAGGTAAAACTGGAGCATTTTAATCTCTGGCATTATTTTGAATTTGGCGCCTTTGGTGAAGAGAGCGAAGATCGGAATGAATTGGGGCCAAGAGCTTTGGAGCGCGCAAAGGTTTCCAGCGGCTATAACTATTCTCCAGAACAGGTCTATGTCATCGGTGACACTGCACACGATATCGCGTGCGGCAAAGCATTAGGCGCGAATACAATTGGCGTGGCAACGGGTTGGACTAAGGCTGACGATCTCGCGGTCCATAATCCGACCGCTCTATTTACGGATTTATCTGGGGTTGAGGAATTTTTCCAGATCCTCGATAATTAATCGTCAACTTTTTCATCCGGTGTCTCCTGTTCGAATCCATGAAGGTGTTCGGTTTCACCGGGGATGCTCAATACCTTGTATATGCACCACGTGAAGAGGGTGACGACAGTGCCAACTGAGATTATCAGGATAATCCAACCTCCAATTGTCATTTTACTCCCTCCATTTCATCATTATCATCGATACTGTAACGGCGCACGCGCGAGACGATAATCGCGAAAAATATGGCAACGAAAAGAATAATAGCTATACTAAGCCACGCTACGACGGATTTTTCTTCACCGAATAGATCGGTCACGTAAGTGGGGACACTGCTTTGACCGGTCGCGAAATCGAGACCGATTATATTTACAAGAACCCAGAGGACAAAAATGGTAAGGAGAAATAGGGGGCAGATGTATTTCATGATCACTTTAAAAAAAGCAGGTATATGAAAAATAGCGCCCTGATGAGCCTCGGAAAAACCTTTTTCCAATCCCATCGACCAGCCAAAGATGATGATTTGGATCGTCGCGAGGATAAATATGAGAAAAGTGCCGACCCAAAAATCCAGGGTATCGAGAGCCTTCACGTCTTTACTAAAGTAAACGACGAATAAGCAACCCATTGCCGTGATCAGCCCGAGTAAGGCAACCGATTGTCGGCGCTTGATATTCAGTGTCTCCTCGAGGAATGCAATGCCGGGCTGAAGCATGGAAATCGAACTGGTCACCGCGGCGAGGAACAACAAAAAGAAAAAGAGAAAACCAAAGACCGTCCCCAATGGCATTTCAGAAAAAACCATCGGGAGGATATTAAAGCCCAGGCCAAAAGTAGATTGACCTGCTACCCCGGCAACACCGAGAAAGGCAAACCCCGCGGGCACAGTTATCAGTCCACCCAGGCCCACTTCGCAAAATTCATTGGCGCTCGTCGCCGCAAGGCCGCTCAGAACAAGGTCATCTTTCTTCGAAAGATAACTGGCATAGGTCATGATGATGCCAAAGCCAACAGAGAGTGAAAAGAAAATCTGTCCTGCCGCGGCTAACCACACTTGCGGGTTGAGGAGCTGCTCGCCAATCGTCCTAACGTATAAACGCTGATCGGGATTTTCGGCAACTTCAGCGCGCGCCTTATCGAGCGTGGTTTTGCCAACGAGTTCCCCTCTGTCCACCCAAGTTATTTCACCGGAATTGGAATCGATCGTTTTTTCCTGGAGAATAACCTTATTAGGGTTCCACATAAAACCGAGACCATTGCCGACGTTGTTTTCGGGTTGCTCGCTTACCGGTGCGCCAAGGGTTAAAACGCGGACGAGAATAATGAGCGCGATAATAAGCAGTGTGGGCATGGCATATTTGCAAAACAGTTCAATGCCTTTTGCGATTCCCCGGTAGATAAGAAAAAAGTTAAGAACAAAAACCAGAAGTAGATAGACACCGACGTTTTTAATGCCAAATCCAAAGGCATCACCGTCTGCTCCAATCCCGATAAAGTTGCCCCAGAATTCCCCTGCATCGCCAACGGCGTTAAAATCCATATTGCCGACGACAAAATTAACTGCGTAGCCTAAACACCAGGCCTCAATGTAAACATAATACATGTAGATTATGATTGGAATAATGACCCCGATAATCCCTAAATATTTAGCGGCTGGATGACGCCAGATTGCATTCAAAATGCCGGGACAGGAATTAAACCCACGCTGCCCCCCGTATCTTCCCATAGTCCACTCTGCCCAACAGATAGGCAGGCCGATGATGAGAAAGGAAATAAAGTAAGCGAGCATGAAAGCGCCACCTCCGTTTTGTGCTGCTTGTCCGGGAAAACGAAGGAAATTACCCAATCCCACCGCGCTACCAGATACGGCAAGAATTACGCCTATGCGTGAATTCCAGGAATCCTTTTGGTTGACCATAATATCACGTATTTGAAGTTTCCTTGCTCAAAGAAGCCAGCAAAAAATTATGTCTCCCATCGCTCATACATAAATATTTATTTAAAGAGAGCATTAAAGATAAAGTTATGGTTGAATAAGATCTAAATAACTTATCGCTGTGTTTATCAGATTTCATTTTCAGGAAATTAATTAAGCATATAAATTGTGACTATTTTTGACCGTTATATATTCTCGGAGTGGGTGAAGACATTTTCACTTGCCATGGGTCTTACTCTCGGGTTGCTCCTGATGGAGGATATGTATGACGACCTTCCGGACTTGCTCGCCTATGGGGCAAATATCATGGATGTTGCCTGGTATTATCTGGTGTTGTTGCCCAGCTTTCTGCCCATTGTTTTACCGCTCGCGCTCCTGATCTCTGTGTTATTCAGCTTGGGGAACCTACACCGCAATAACGAAATAATTGCGATGCGTGCTTGCGGGCTGAGCCTCTATAAGTTGACACGTAGTTTGTGGACGATGGGGACAGTCTTTACCTTTCTCCTCTTTTACCTTAATGCCCAGCTTGTTCCCTGGTCCGTCGAACAATCGCGTAAAATCTGGGATAATTACGCTTTTGCGGAGCAGCTGACGCAAAAAGATGAAGAAAATGTCGGGTTAATATATAATCTTTCGTTCTATAATCACAAAGAAAAGCGGCTTTGGTTCATGAACAGGTTCAGCGAATACAACTACCGTGGTTATGGGATAACGGTTTCTATCCTCGATGGAAATCGTCGTGAAATTACTCGGCTTCTGGCAAATGAGGGTTATTACGATGATTTAGATGGCCACTGGGTTTTTATTAAAGGGCGTGAAACCATCTTTGACCCCGAGCAGGGAGACCCGATTCACTCCCTTAGCTTTAAAAGAAAGATCCTGACTTATTTAACCGAAGAACCGGCGCTTATGAACTCATTGGAAAAACGACCTAAAGATTTATCTTTTTTTCAGTTAGGGAAGATACTGGATAAAATATCCGCCAAAGACGATCCGCGTGTCAATGGGTATGCGGTTCGCTATCACAGTATATTGGCCAATCCCTTCAGTTGTCTTATTGTACTGGGCCTTGCGGTTCCTTATGCCGTCGCCGGAGTGCGGGTAAATCCCATGGTCGGAGTTTCAAAATCATTTGGTCTGTTTTTAGCTTATTACTTCATGTCCAGTTTCTGTACCCTATTAGGTGAGCGACAAATCATTGAACCTTTTCAAGCAGCCTGGCTACCCAATGTTTTTATGTTTTTTTTCGCACTTTTTCTCTATCGCAAAGCTATTTAATTGCGTAGCTACATGTGCAGTTTTTATTCAAAAGAGGAGAGAAAAACATCAATAGCTTCATTGACTTTGGCGGTGATGTTGAAGGTGCCGGGCGCTATTGAAGTCAAGTCCCGCCTCGCTAAAAGTATCGGCGTTGAACAGGCGATTCTTGCCTACCGCCTGATGGTCGAAACATTTCTCGCCCACCTTCCTGTGGGAAGCGTGAGAGAAATCTATTACACACCTGCACAGGCTGAAGGGAAAATAAAGAGCTGGCTCGGGGGTCAGTATACCTATTATTGCCAGGCAGAGGGTGATTTGGGAAATCGTCTCTCTACGGCGTGTGAAGAATCATTGGGGCGGGGTGCCGAAGCCGTAGTTTTAATGGGTGGTGACTGCCCCTACATCAACCAGTCTGTAATTGAGGAAGTGGCTGAAGGTCTGAATAGAAAGGATATTGTCATTGGACCAACCCTGGATGGCGGGTACTATTTAATTGCTTGTAAACAGCCTATACCCGACCTGTTTAAGAGTATTAACTGGAGTACTGATTCTGTATTTCTTGAAACCCGGGAACGGATAAAGACCTTGGGTTTAACCGTTTTTATTTTGAATCCGCTGGAAGACGTCGATGATTTAGCCAGCTGGCAACGAGCTGAAGTCTATATCAATGATGAGGTGGGCCCAGAGAATTGATATCAAGACTCCGTGTAGATTGAGCCCTATCTCTTAAATGTATCTACAGATCATAAGTGGGAGAAAGGCTTTTTATAGGATCAATGACACTGATCGAAAAATTTTTGATAAACCCTTTTTGAGGACTGAACATGTCGTTCAATAGAGCCTTACTGTTACAATCCTTACTTAAATGGGCGAGATGAACATCCTTCCATTTCGTTTCATCCATCTCATTTAAGAATGTATGGACGGTTTCGTTTGAGAGGTGTCCGTGCCGGCCTTTTATGCGTTGTTTAACCGACCATGGTCGGTGCGTATCTTCATCGAGAAGGTGAATATCGTGATTGGCTTCAATGACAAGAAGATCGACTCCGCGCACGCGCTCGCGAACCAATTGTGGGATATAACCCAAATCTAACACCCAACCGATACTTCGGGATGTTTCATACTCCGTACCCGGTATATTGTGGATGACGAAGCCCACCGGATCACAGGCATCGTGAGGAACGACAAACGTACTTATTTCGAGATCACGATACTGGAATGTAGTTCCCGTTTCGAATAATTTCCAATTAATACGTCGCTTTAGATTATCTTGTAAGAATTTGGCCGTTGCATGATTGGCAAATATTTTCAATTGAGGGAGCCGAGAAAGGCCCCTGATGCCGGAGGCATGATCACCATGTTCGTGAGTGAGAAAAACAGCATCAATTGTATCAATAGATTCGCCGCATTCCTCAAGCATTTCTCCAAGGCGGCGCGCGGAAAAACCTGCATCAATGAGAACTTTACAATTATCGGTAATGAGGAGAGCGGCATTACCAGAACTGCTGCTACCCAATATTTTGAAACGCATGGCCATGCAGTTTCATTATCTGAAATCAGGGCGTTGTAATTGCAAATTTATTCTTACATTGCATCTCACATATTCTTATGCAATTGTGAGGAGTGTACTCTGGACGAAGTTATTCATGACTCGCACGCTCTCTACAATGACAAGAGAGACTTAAATGGTGAGTGGCTTCAATTTCCTCACAGCTGGATATTAACCGTAGATTATCAACCTCTTACTTCCTAAAAAATAATTCTAATAGCCAAGGAGGCCGATAAAGGCATTATCTTAGGAATATTTTGACTTTTCATGACATCTTACCATTTTTAGAGGCTCAATTTTACTTTTACCATGGATAACGAAAATAAAATCACCAGCTCTCAACCTGCGGCAGATGAGAAGTCGATACAACGGGGCTTTAATAAAAATTATACGGTTACCGACGAGTATAGAAATTCACTGCCTGATTGCCAGAATGCAGCGAGTGACGAGATCCAGGGTGCTAATGTACCCATTTTACAAGTTGGTATTTCTAATTTTCGGTTACCGCTAAATTTCCTTACAAAGGAGAATGAAACTGTCTCGCTTGAAACTTCCGTTACCGGCACCGTTTCACATGCGGCTGACACTAAGGGGATAAATATGTCCCGAATAATACGGACGTTTTATGACTTCAAGGAACGCATTTTTACCAAGGAATTACTGGAGGAGATATTATTGCGCTACAAAGAAGACCACGGCAGCAGTAGGGCGCACTTGAAATTGAGTTTCTCCTATCCGTTGCTTCAGAAAAGTCTGCGTAGCAATCTCGAAGGCTATCAGTATTATGCCGTCGTATTTGAAAGTATTCTCGATGATCTCGATCGCTGTCGAAAAATTATACACTTTGATTATGTTTATTCTTCTACTTGCCCTTGTTCTACCGAGCTGGCTGAACACGCTCGCGAAACACGTCAGACCTTTGCCATTCCCCACAGTCAGCGGAGCAAAGCGCGTATAAGCGCGGAGATACGTCCCGGTTATCAAGTCAGCATTGAAGATCTGAATCTCCATTGTCTTAACGCCCTTCAGACTGAATCTCAAGTTATGGTGAAGCGGGAAGATGAGCAGGCATTTGCAGAACTCAATGGATCCAATGTAAAATTTGTTGAAGACGCGGCGCGATTACTCTATGAGCAGCTCGATGAGGATGAACGGATTGTAGATTTTCAGATCGCTTGCGCCCATCTCGAATCGCTTCACTCGCATGATGCCGTTTCAGTTATAAATAAAGGTGTAAACGGCGGATTTAAAAGTGAGATAGATGACTTCAAGAGTCTTATCTGCTAATAAATCTGCATATTTTATACTAAGGATGTCGAGTTTAACCCCCGCTGTGAATGGGAGTAGGGTGGAATCAAGAACAACTGGACTGTCATCAGTAATTCGAAGTGAGGCGCCGTCGTTACAAATTGCTAAAATCTCAGCTGAATTATAAAAGTTCGAGCTGATCTTTACCCTGCTGCATCGGGACCCCGCTTACATCAAATCCTTTTTTTGTCAGGGTGCGACCTTGGGGTGTGCGTTGAAGGTAGCCTTCCTGTATGAGGTAGGGTTCATTGACTTCTTCCAGTGTATGCTCTTCCTCACCCACCGCTATAGCGATGGTGCTCAAACCCACCGGACCGCCCGAATAATTTTCTGCCATCACTTGAAGAATGCGTTTGTCCATTTCATCGAGACCGCGGGCATCTATTTCAAGCAGCTCCAGCGCATCTTCTGCGACCTTACGAGTTATCTTTCCATCGGCACGCTGTTGCGCAAAGTCGCGAACGAAGTAAATTAGATTGTTGGCGATGCGAGGAGTGCCGCGTGCGCGTCCGGCGATTTCCTTAGCCCCTTCATTATTAATACTGATATTGAGCAATTTGCAGCTGCGTTTTACAATAGATACTAGATCTTTATGGTGGTAATATCCCAGGCGCGTTTGAAGGGTAAACCGACTTCTGAGAGGTGAGGTTAATAGACCTATTCGCGTGGTAGCTCCGACGAGTGTAAAACGCGGGAGGTTAAGTCTTACGCTGCGCGCATTCGGGCCCTGGTCGAGCATGATATCGATGCGGAAATCTTCCATTGCCGAGTAAAGATATTCTTCCACCGTCTTGGGAATTCGATGAATCTCGTCGATAAAGAGAATGTCGCCTTCCACGAGATTAGTAAGCATACCGGCGAGGTCACCCGGTTTTTCAATGACCGGTCCTGAAGTCGGTCGCAGATTCGATTCCATCGATTGAGAGAGGATGGAAGCAAGAGTCGTTTTTCCTAACCCGGGTGGCCCACTAAAAAGAATGTGATTGAGAACATCACCGCGCCCGCGCGCTGCGCCAACCATCACTTGCAGCCGTTCAATGGACTTGGTCTGCCCGGTAAACTCATCGAAGCTAAGCGGCCGTAAAGCTGAATCTACCGTCTCATCCGGTTCGAGAGCAGTATTCAGATAGTTGGTTTTTTCCGGTTCGCTCACAAAGTGACAATGGATCTATTATCTATGATAAACAAACCAAAAAAGGGAAGTTTGCTAAAAGAATTTAGTCCCTCCACTATTATTAAACAGCTTCAGCTTGTAAATCTTTTGGCATCTCCTCAACTGACATACGAGCGATGTCTGCTCCCAGTGACTGGAGCTTTGCGTCTATTTTATCATAACCCCGGTCGAGATGGTAAATACGCTGAATCCAGGTTTCACCTGAAGCGGCGAGTCCGGAGAGCAAAAGCGCGGCGCTGGCTCTCAGGTCTGAGGCCATAACGGGTGCACCGGAAAGCCCGGGTTTGCCCTGGATAATCGCACTTGGACCTTCGATCGCAATGTCGGCACCCATGCGCTGCAATTCCGGCACATGCATAAAGCGATTGGGGAAAACGCGTTCCGTGATAATACTGAGACCTGGCGTAACACTTAATAGCGCGCACATCTGCGCCTGTAAATCAGTGGGAAATCCGGGATGTGGTAAGGTAATGATATCCACGGGCCGCCTATTCTGAGTGTCGCCCGCTACGTTGATATCTCCGTTTTCGTTTACTGTCACTGGAATATTAGATTCTTCCAGCTTGTCGAGCAAGGCACGCAGATGATTGGGTTCGGAGTCGGTGATCGTAATATCTCCTCCGGAAATCGCACCTGCCAAGATGAAGGTACCCGTCTCAATACGATCGGCAATGACGTGATGTTCACAGCCATGCAGGCTTTCTACTCCAGTGATAGTCAGAGCATGTCCACCAATGCCCTCTATTTTTGCACCCATCGCCGTAAGCATGTGACAGAGATCCACAATCTCCGGTTCGCAAGCCGCGCTTTCAATTCTTGTCTTACCAGGAGCGAGGACAGCGGCCATAAGAATATTAGCAGTGCCCGTCGCGGTGGTACCGAAACGACCACCAAGGAAAATATCAGCGCCTGTCATGTGATTGCCGTCTACATGGATATATCCATTTTCGATCTTAATCTCACAGCCCAGTTTAGTAAGACCTTTCAAATGTAGATCGATGGGACGCGGGCCAATAATGCAGCCCCCGGGGAGTGAGACTTCAGCATGACGCAGCCTGCCTACCAATGGGCCAAGTAAACAGATTGAAGCGCGCATTTTACGTACCAATTCATAAGGCGCTTTCGTGTTGATATGTTGAGCCCGAATCCGCCAGGTTTCTGGTTCTATTTGCTCTGCATTAGCCCCAAGGTATTGGAGGATTTCTCCCATAAAACGGACGTCACTTAAATTAGGTACTCGGTGAAGCGTGCACGGTTCCTCCGTCAGCAAGGTAGCTGCCATGATGGGTAAAGCAGCATTCTTCGCTCCGCTGACGCGCACTTTTCCTTTTAACGGAATACCTCCTTTTATGCGAATTACTTCCATCGTTGAGCATCATTCCTGGGAATCGCGCGGTCTATCATTTCCGGGGTTAGGCTGCCTCGACCGGGGTTTACCGCGCCTTCGATTTCTCGATTGATTTAAATTCCGCGTTTCGCCATTGCCAGCGTTTGAGTTACTGCCTCTCACCTGATTGCGATTTCCCCTATTCCGACCGTCGCGGCGATTTTTGTTACTGCTTTGACTCTGATCACTATCCCGATTGCCCTGACGATTCCGGGTATCATTATTATTGTTCCCGCCTTGTCGGCGATTTCTACCTCCTGAACGTCGATTCCGATAGTTTTTTCTATAGCGTCCTCTTCTCCCTTGCTGATCTCCAGATTTGCGCTGAGGGAAATCAGGAAGAAATAAATAACTAAACAAGATTTTAATATATCCTAAAAGCGATCGTATTATGTTCTTACGCGGATACGGGGCAGATTTTTTATTTTCATAGCGCCGACTGGAGACATAGGGTTTGTAAGGTGTAGGTTTACTTTGTTTAACATCTACAATTCTTTGCCTTGGCTTATTCTCTTGTCTTTCGGATTTCTGATTTTCCCGCCGGCGTGGTGTGTATTCGATAACTTCACCATCATGAGGTGCCATGGGTGATGAAGTCTGGCTTCCAGATTCAATGCTCCTTTGACCCGGACTTCCCTTTGAACTGTCGTTATCATTGTCTTCGCTTGAATTATCGTTAATTGGATTGAGAAATTCTGGCATAATATAAATGCAAAATATAATTAAATTTGCTTAAAATGTGATTCGTTTTAACCCTCGATTCTCGATGTTTTCTACCATCAAACCCATATCCGGGCCATTAACAGGATTCAGATGAACTGAATTTAATAGGCAAACCCGATTTTGATGGATTTTATTAGAATTAGGTCTCCTAAAGAATGGTTCAGCATGGTGATTTTTTAATAAGTCTCAATCATTTTTTAATGGGAATCGATTTTATTGAGTCTATTTTATATGTATTATTGTCACATCGTGTAATCCATTGCAGACAACTAAAAGAACTTGCGTTTGATAATCACCTAAATGATACATAACTTTAAGGTATGGACAAATTAGACGAAATCTTTGATTTGCAAGATTCCCTCAACCAGCGTATCGGAGTGGATACGACAAACCTCTCAGACGAAGATAAAACTAAGTGGATTCTGAATTATACGCGGGCTATGCAACAGGAATTAGCAGAACTCGTCGATTCTGTTCCCTGGAAATGGTGGGCGAAATATCAGAAGTTTGATGAACAGAATGCTAAAGTCGAAATAGTCGATCTTTTTCACTTTCTTACCTCTCTCGCCCTCGTGATGGGAATGACCCCTGATGATGTTCATTCTGCATACCTTAAAAAGAATGAAGTTAATATTAAGCGTCAGGATAGCGGTTATAGAGCTAAGGATTTAGACGACTCCAAGCATATCTAATGCCCTCTGATTTTATCGATCTTCTTTATAACGCTTTTTAATTTTAATTTACTGATTGATCAATCTAATATTTTAAGGAGGGTGTAAAGAAGACCGTATTATTTTTTTATAAAGAGCGCGAGTGAGGCGGTATAGCCATGTAAATAACTATTATCGCCAACAGGGCCTATCTCACCGTTACAGAAGAAACCATTCAGGGGCAAGGGTCCAAGATGTTTTTGCACAAGTCCGGCGTCATGATTTGGCTGTCCAAATAGTCCTTCACCACGACCGTTACACGAGCACAGGCAGGCACCATAGATCGTAGTGTCGGCTAATTTATTTTTCTCACTCAGTAACATTTCATCCATGTCTTCGGATGCGGCCTGGGCATCTCTCAATTGAAATTGTATCGTCTGTCCCACGCGTGGATAAGCGCCGATGGCAATAGAACCCTTTTTGGGGTCACCTCCAATTAAATTGCGAATGAGGAAATCGCCTCTTCCGAAATCTTCCCTGTATTCATCAATAACCAAACCAGTAAAGAGGTTACGATTTGCACGCGCTTTTATTTCGTCGGGTAAATCGTTTAAAGTATCAACAAGCAGATCAAAAGCGGGCCGGTTTCCGATTTTATGAATAATATTTTCTTCTACTTGTGTGATCGTCCAAGTTTCACCTATTGGCGTGCAACCTTGGGATATGATACTTTTTAAAGCGATATCACCGCCAACGGATAATGCGACCACGCCTTCATCGAATATCGTCCCGTCAAGGTAAAGAAAAGTCTGGTGTTCACCCGGATTACCGCTGGCCAGCCCGCCAACAATCGGTTTTGGCGCAAATGCAGTATTCCAGGCATCAAGCCACTTATCACTTCTCAAGTGAAAGGGATCAGCGAAAAGCAGCCACCCATTGTTTTCATTTTCGCTGCCACCTGTTAATTTCAAGAGGGAGTCATCTTCCTCCAGATTATTAACCTGATCCGCGTTGAGCGCAAAGGCACGCAGATCAGCTCCGGGCAGGTGAAAAAGGGAGAGGGCCATTCCACCCCGCTGTTCGATCTCCTCACCATTGATAATGATTCCATGACTGCTGCAGCCCATGAGTAGAGGAACACGGGCATGGACACGAATTATTTCCATGACTTTATGCGCGTGCTCGAACAAAGGAGGTGTTAGAAATATCAAACCCAACGACACCTTTTCATCGATTAATTGCTTGCGCAGCTCTTCGGCCCAGGATTCGAGTTTATTTTCTTTAAAGTCCTGGTCCCAAAGTGCGGATATAGCGTAAGATTGGGGCATGTTGAATTAAGTTCTATAGTTTCATGACGCGTAATTATTGAGGCGAGAGAAAAAAACGATTTATAGCAAAACAATGTAATTAATTTCTGAATTTGCTTCACCCTGTTCACTACGATTATTAAATATTCCTAAAAGGGATCTTCGAAAAGATGGCAGCGATAACAGTAACGAAGACAAGCGGGGGTAAATATGAGGTCATTGTCGCGATGCAAACGACAACGACTCATTCAGTGACCCTGACCGACGACTATTACCGCGAACTTTCTGGGGGACATGTCACCGAGGAAGAATTAATACAAAGGTCATTTGCTTTTCTATTGGAACGCGAGAGCAATACAATGATCCTGCGGCAATTCGATCTTCCACTGATCGGAAGTTATTTCCCGGAGTTCGAGGAAACGATCAAGCAGTCTTTTGCGTGATATAGATGATCGCGCTTACTGAAGAATATTCTAGCTTAAATTCCGCCATTCCAGCATCAGAAATTTGAATGGCTTATCCCCAATAACTTTGTAGCTATGTTTTACAAAACGGGGAAAAAAAACGAGCTCACCCTGTCCCGCCTCTTTTTCCACTTCACCCATTTCGAATAGAGCTTTTCCTTCTAAAACATAAAATGCCTGTTCCATATCCGAATGCGCGTGGACTTCGGTGTGTCCACCCGGTTCGTATTCGACAAGACCGATAATGGCGGCTTCCGAGTTGGCTTTTTCATCGAAATAATCCGGTATCTCAAGACAGTTAATATAGGTTGAAGAGCTGACCCCATGGTGGCCCTGCCCGGCCTTGGCCTCCTGCATTCTCGCTAAAGGTTTAATCTTTTCTGAAAAAATCAAACTTGATCGCCGGGCAAGCGTGAGATCATTCATTTCAACCAAGCCTAAATCATATCCCCTACAGGGTTCAACATTCCAGACATTTACTCTCGTATTATCATCCACGTTAAACTTCTCATAACAGCGAAAGCCATATTGGAGAATACTGTTCTTCTTTTCCTGACCGCTAATAATAAAAAGTATTCCATCCGGGCTAAAAACTAAACCCCGAGGAGCTACCAGACGGTTTTCTATAATTTCTCCATTTAACTGCAGCGTATCATCACTTGGGATCAAACGGAGAATGCGGTTATTTTTTGTGTCGCTGATAAAGATTTCTTTCCAGTGACTGACTGCCGCAGCGAAGAGATGACTGCCTTTTATCGTGATGACTCTTTCGGTCGTGACTGTGTCTTCCGGATTCACTTTTGGGATTAGCCGGTCTATGTGATCGCCGGCTATACCATATACCTTATTATCAATGACAAAAAAGTCTGAGTAATCAGAATTTGCGTCATTCCTGAATACCTCCTCAACCTGCTCAGTTACCAAGATACGCATCCCTTCGATTGCATTTTCCGGATCCCCTTTATATTGAATTAAACTATCATTTGTGGAGTCGAATAGAAGATGTCCGTTTTTTTGCCCTTGAGCAGTGTAGCCATTTAAAATATTTCCATTCGACATTTTTATCCTCGCCGTGGGAAAAAAATCGGGGAAGTCTCTATCTGTATATTTTCTTGTCTCGCGAGCCTGACCATCACGACCAATCTCATATTGTAATAGTTCATTTTCCCCACTCAGAAGAAACAGTTTATATTCCATGATAAGAATTCCTTTAATAATTAAATATAGTTCCCAAGTGATTACCTGTTGGAATTTAAGATATGAAGATAGAAGAAATCCACAATAACGAAACCTTGCGAAGGCAACAATTTCCGGTTGCTGAAAAGGGAATATTTCTCGCAAATGCCTCGGTTTGCCCATTACCCATGTGCGTAGCCGAAGCGATGAGCGAATATGTAATTCGTGCGACCCAAGGTGACCAGGAACTGCTATTTACGCCTGCCTTGTTTGGTGAAATCCGAAAACTTGCCGCTGAGCTACTGGTTTGCGATTCAGCGGATATCGCATTAATTGGACCTACTTCAATCAGCTTATCTCTCGTCGCCAATGGGCTGCAGTTTAAAAACGGAGAGAATATCATCTACGCTCCTGACGATTACCCGTCAAACGCAGTTGTCTGGATGAACTTGGAGAAACGCGGAGTTGAAGCACGACCTGTCTTCCCTTCAGAGCCGGGGCGCATAACACTGGATGATATCAGTGCGTGCATTGATGATAATACACGCCTCGTGGCACTTTCTTCAGCTCACTTTATAAGTGGGTATCAAGTTGATATTGATACAATCGGTGCGTGGTTAAAGGAGCGTAATATCCTTTTCAGTATTGATGGCATTCAATCGCTGGGTGCGATAAGAACGCCGATCAGAAATGTGGACTTTTTTGCTGCGGACGCGCATAAATGGCTCCTTGGCCCCTGCGCGGCGGGCATCTTTTACGTAAGCCCGAAAGCGCGCGAAATACTCGAACCCAGCCTCCTTGGCTGGAGTAATGTTATTTGCCCGAATTACGTCACACCGGAAACGATTAAATTTAAAAACGATGCGCGGCGATATGAAGCGGGCAGCGCAAATCTCGCTGGGTTAGCGGGGATGCATGCCGCGATTCAAATGTTATTAGACTACGGGTTGGCTGAAATCGAAAAGACAATACTCAGCCATACACGCTATCTGAGGGAAACTTTGAATGACAAGGGCTACACCTTAGCGAGTTCAGATCCTAATCGACTGTCCGGTATCACTTCCTGTCGCAAAGAGGATATCGATATGGCTGCATTGCACGAGAAACTGACCGAGGCAAATATAACGGTTTCATTGCGACAGACGCGCGATAAAAAGTTCTGGTTGAGATTTTCACCTCACTTTTTCAATACACGTGATGAACTGGATAGCGTAATAAGTCTTCTTTGATCTTCTTCGTGGTATCTATTTACTTGATAAATAAGACTTCACTTGCGCAAGCGATCGCGTGTTAAAAATATTGTCTGCGGTTAATCCTCCTTTTCGAGCGGATAAGACCCCCGCTCGGATATAATCCAAACTCTGCGCATTGTGGGCATCTGGATTTATGCTGCACAGCAATCCTTTCGCTGACGCATTCTTCCATAGTCTCCAATCCATATCCAGACGTAGGGGGCTGGCGTTCAACTCGATAATCTTTCCGTTGGCGATGGCCGCGTCGATCACTTTATGTTCGTCGACTTTATAGCCTTCACGTCGAAGCAAAAGGCGTCCGGTTAAGTGTCCGAGCATGGTTGTATAAGGTTGTTCTATTGCTTTAATGATTCGTTTAGTCTGCGCTTCTTCAGACAGGCTGAACGAGCTGTGTACGGATACGACGACATAATCCAGTTGAGAAAGGATAGAAGAATCAAGATCAAGGGTTCCATCGGCAAGAATATCGCATTCGATTCCCGTGAAAACATGGATTTTAAACTCTTTAGAGTCGTTCAGCTTATTTATTTCGATAATTTGTTTTTCGATACGCTCTTCATTTAACCCATTGGCTTGAAAACTGGCTTTGGAGTGATCGGCAATTCCGAGATACTCCCAGCCGAACGATTCTGCAGCGAGAGTCATCTCTTTAAGCGTATTACTGCCGTCGGAAGCTGTCGTATGATTATGAAATACACCACGGATAGCCTCTTCCTCGATCAGGTGCGGGAGTTGACCTTTTTCCGCTTCCTCGATTTCATCTCGGCCCTCGCGTAATTCCGGAGGTATATAATTCAGATCCAGTTTTTCAAAGAGGTCTTTTTCACTTGGAATTTTTGTTATCGCTTTTTTTGTGCTGTCCTCTTCAGGTGTTAAACCCCACTCGCTCAAGCTGTAGCCAAGTCCCAGTGCGCGATGGCGCATTTTAATATTGTGCTCTTTAGATCCAGTGAAGTGGTGCAGGGTAAAGTAATAGTGATCAATGGGTACGACACGCAGGTCTGCTTGCAATCCCGTATCAAACCGCACGCTGGATTTTGTATCTCCCTTAGCGGTGACTTCCGTTACGTTTTCACGCGATGTAAACCAGTCCATAACCGGAATAGGATTCTCTGCAGCAACAATGAAATCCAAATCGCCCACCGTTTCCATGCCCCGACGCAGACTTCCAGCACAATCAGCTATTTCTACTTCTTTCAGTAAACGCAACCCTTCAATAATAGGGGCGGCAATCTTGTTCGCTCTCCACCAGAGGTGACGTTTACTGTATGCTTTACGGTTTTTGATTCCAACAAGGATTTTTTCCTCCGTTTTCTTCCCGAAACCATCCAGATTTTCCACATCGCCTGCGCGACAAGATTTTTCGAGTTTTTCAATGCTGTCGATCGCCAGCTCGCTGCGAAGGACTTTAATTTTTTTTGCCCCGAGGCCAGGGATATCCAACATTTCGACAAGACCGCTTGGCACTGAACTTTTCAAATCATCGTAGTACTTCAGCTCATTGGTATCGTATAATGTCTCAATCTTTTTTGACAATGCATCTCCGATTCCTTTGACCTTTTTAAGTCGACTCTCACCGATGACGGTTCCGAGTTCTTCATCCATGCTTTCCAGGGCGCGCGCACCGCTTTGATAAGCGCGTACTTTAAAAGGGTTTTCTCCATTCAATTCTAAGAGAACAGCAATCTCATCCAGAATATCGGCAATTTCGTTTTTTTCCATGGTTAGATTATTACCAGACGGCTTCGTATTCTTCAGGAACGAGTGCCCAATCTTTTCCGTAGACGTGGATTTGTTTTTTAGTTCTACCTTCTTTATCAGTAAAATAATTACGATGATGTGCCCACGCAAGGACGCCACCTTTCAGATTGCGCGCATTTATTTTCCCCTCTCTAAGCTTTTTTGCATATAAACCACTACGGTATCCAATGGTAAAATAGGTAATTATGTTCGCATCGCCATATTTCCCCTTATTTTTTTCAAATTCTTCTTTTGGAATTGAAGTTGGAATAAATGACACGGCCCGTTCTTCAGGACTGCGCACGTCAACGATAACAAGATTCCGGTCATCCATTTTATTCTTTAGCTCTTCGACCGTGAAAGAGGGTACTTTGGGGAAATGGTTATTTTTATACTCATCAAACATTGCTTCAATTTTTTGCCACCGCGATTCTTGAGTAAGCATTTCATTTTGCTTTTGACCGCAGGCCACAATGAAAAGAGCCGCCAAAAGAAGCATATAATTCTGACTAAATCTTATCACTTATTCCTCATATTTTCGTGTAAGGTGCTGACGAGGAGTAAAAGGTACCAAGATAATGAGGGGTTACCCTGGTATGGGGGAAAGAGATCGGCTACCTATAGGTTATATGTAAGTAAATTTCTAGGTTTTACTTAATTTATTATCAATTATCGAAGCCCCCGCTTTCAAAAAGGGTTCAGCGAAATATTGGGGATACTCACCGGGCTTATTTACCAATGGGGCGGGCGAATACTGAGCGAGATAAACACGCCGCGTCGTACCGGTTGTATTTGGCCCGCTGCGATGAAAAGTGAGCGAAGAAAAAACCGCGATACTGCCTGCCGGGGCATTTATAGGTTCGCCGGGATCATCACCAGAATAGCCGACACGGTCGTTGGTTTCTTCATCTTTAATATGTTCTGCCAGTTCTCGCTTGCCGTATCGACTGATGGGTAAGAGGTATGCCGTTCCGTTTTCTTCATTAACATCGTCTAGTGCACACCAACAGGTCAGGTGCTCGGGATGGTCACCAATGCGCGCCTGGACATAAGCGGAATCCTGATGCCAGCTGAATTTCATACCCGTTTTACCGCTTTTAACCACGTATTGATCGTTATGAAAATAGGCGTTATCACCGATCGTTGCGCGGCAGATAGAAGCCATGAGATCACTAAAAATAAAGCTCCCTAATCGGGGGTGTGTGCGATAGGATTGTCCACAAAAATAGCGTTTCCCCCGATGGTTTATTCCGAGCACATCGGTGCCTTTGAGGTCCATCTCTGCATCTATTTCATCGACTGCGGACTGGCATTCAGAGCGCAGCAACTGGAGATCAGCATCGGGGATTATCGACTCCAATATAAAATAGCCGTCGACTTCATATTGCCTGATTTTTTCTTCCGGAATTTCGAAATCCATCTCTTATAATTCGTGAGTATTCGTAGAATACAGTGAGGGTCAAGGGCTATTCAGAGAGTAGGCCGATCGTTTTTCTATTTTTTTGCGTAAAGAATCAACTATAACTGGAGCCGCCGATAAAAACCTTTTAATAGACTCGCCTCTTTCCAAGGATCAGCGTTCTAATGATACCGGAAAAGGAGTTGTGAGACCTATTATAAAAGACTAAAAATCACAAAATAATTTCTTAAATGATGAATGATGTTTTAAATATAGATTATTACAATTCCTTTGTTCAATGGTCGAGTCCAACTGATGACCATACCCCGCGGGTTGCACTTCATGCGGGATGTAGAATTCGGGAAAAAGATGGGAAATTTAGACAGTATTATCTAGGCTATCCCTGTGCGGGTGAGCAAATGTATGTGGAAAAGAATATATTTCACCAGCCGACATTGGATGTTCACTTTGTTTACTCTGAGGATGGTCAATTAATGTTTGTTAAACACTTTGCCGATGCCCCTGGATTTTCGCGGTCAGCCAATCGTCTCGGTGAAACTGTGCCGACCCATGATGGGAAGGGTTCGACGATTACAGAAATGAATACGGGCATTAGAAATTTCACGCACGTTGTTGAGATGAATGATTATCAAGATGTGCACGATGCAATGATGGGTAACCTCCCGATTCTCGGGAGAACCAGTTACACAACTTTAAAGGGTGATGAAGAGATCGATGTCGTATTAGAATATCCAGTAATGGTGATGAACGCCAGGCACAAGCACGATACCTGGCAGATTGATACCGGCCTGATTTTGGTTCCCGATTTTTCTATTAATTATAAGCTGGAAGTTGAGGTTTTTCGCCGCGCATACATCGTCTATAATAAATGGGATTATGCTGAACATGTTATGGAGTTGCCCGACAAGATTGGGGAAGCGGTTTTTCCCATTGTCCAATTAACGGATCCTAAACCTTTAGCCCCGGTGGTCAGCAATCAGCTTTTTGTTGTTAAAACAATTTAATTCATGTCGTCATAATCTAAACCTGGAAGGATGCGCGATGAGCGATGCAGCAGAAAAAATATCAAAAAAAGAAAGTATAGTTTCAATCGAAGACAGTTATCGTGCTGGAAGCCCAAAATCGCGGGCTTATTTCGAACGGTGCTCAATGACAATGCCGGGTGGGGCAAAGGGTGCTTATTTTTATGCGCCCTATCCGCTTACAATGGAAAGAGGCGAGGGTTGTTACCTCTTTGATTTAGACGGGAGACAGTTTGTCGATTTTGCTTGTCACCATACGGCGCAGATTCTCGGTCATAACCATCCCGCAGTAATCCAGGCAATAGAAAAGCAGATGAAGCAGGGTGTCGCACTCGGCGCCCATGCCGGGGTCGAGGCTGAAATTGCGGAGACCCTCTGCCATCGAGTGAAATCCTTGGAGAGAATACGTTTTTGCAATTCCGGTACTGAAGCAACTTTACATGCAATTCGGCTCGCGCGTGGTTTTAGCGGCCGTCCTAAAATTGCAAAATTCGAAGGTGGTTATCATGGGAGCCATGACGCCGTTGAAGTCAGTGTAGCCCCGCCTTTAGATAAAGCCGGTCCTGCGACTGCCCCGGTATCAGTACCCGGTGCGGGTGGCGCCTCACCACACGCGACAGAGGAAGTTGTTATTCTGCCCTATCATGATGAAGATTCGGTGAAACGTCTGTTAAATGAAAATCGCGATGAGTTAGCCTGTGTAATTTTTGATCCCAATGCCGGGATCTTGACACTCAACAAGGATTTCGTGCAGTTCGTTCGTGAAATCACGAAGGAATTAGATATCCTGCTTATTTTTGATGAAATCGTCGGCTTTCGCGTAAGTTGGGGAGGGTTGCAGGAAGTATACGAAATATCGCCGGACCTCACAACTTTTGGTAAATTGGTGGGAGGCGGTTTCCCGGTCGGGGCATTCGGAGGCCGTGCGGATATCATGAGCTTGCTGGACAATACCTTGGGCCCGACGGGTTTTTTCCAGAGCGGTACTTTCAGTGCGCATCCACTTGCGATGGTTGCTGGATTGGCCACCCTTGAACAATTGACCCCTGAAGCATTTAAAAACCTGAATGGGCTTGGCGATCGCTTATACACAGGGTTAAGAAATTTATTCCGTGATCGGGGTGTAGACGCGCAGGTTGTTGGGCTTGGAACGGTATTCAGTATTTATTTTACCGATAGGGAAGCGGTAAACTATCGTAATAAGGCTACCGCAGACGCAGAAATTGCACACTCTGTTTTCCTTTCATTATTACAAGAGGGATATATTCTCTCTCATAATTTATCGATGAACAGCCTATCGCTTGCCTTAAATGAAAGTCATGTCGACGGTTTAATCGAGGCCATGGGACGGGCATTGAATGAGGTATTTTAAAAACCTGTTATATACTTTCGGGTAAGATAAAAATATATTTTCATTAATATTCATTATAAAAAAAATCATTCATGAAACTTGCTATCGCAACCTGTCAATTCCCGGTAGATAAAGACATAAAACGAAATACCCGCTATGTGATGCAACAAATGCGTCAAGCCAAAGAGAAAGGAGCCGCTGTTGCGCACTTTTCGGAAATGTGTCATTCCGGCTATGCCGGTTCTGAATTCAATTCCTATGATAATTTTAATTGGGACCTACTGTACACCTGTGGTGAAAAAATCCTTAAACTTGCACGTGAATTGGAATTGTGGGTGATTCTAGGTTCAAGCCATCGTCTGACAGGTAAGCATAAACCGCATAACAGTTTATATATTATCAATGATCGCGGAAAAATTATCGACCGCTACGATAAATTGTTCTGTGTCGGCGACAAGTCAGAGACTACTGACGATCTGGCACATTACACCTCGGGTAATCACTTCTCTGTTTTTACGATAAATGGAATTAAGTGTGGGGCTTTAATTTGTCACGATTTTCGCTACCAGGAGCTCTATCGCGAGTATAAAAGAAAAGGGGTTGAGCTCATGTTTCACTCTTATCACGTGGGTAATATGGATGCCAAAAGATGGAAGACGACACAAAATTATTTTGGTCCACGGGTGAGAAAGGTAAAAGGTTATACCTCCACTTCGGGTGTATTAACACCGCCCACGATGCAAACTTACGCCGCAAATAATTTTATGTGGATCAGCAATAATAACACATCAGCGAGAGAGTCAGCCTTCCCCAGTTTTTTTGTCAGGGCGGATGGATTGATCACCGGAATGTTGCCTCGAAATAAAACGGGAGTTCTCATTTCAACCGTCGATACGAAAATGAAAATGTTTGATGCATCTGAACACTGGCGGGATAGAGTGATTAATAAAGGAATTCTACATAGTGGTAAAATAAGAAAGGATAAACGTTCGGACGATCGCAGGAGTTTTTAATTCGCGTTATAGTCTTGTTAAAATAATTAATTCCAGGGTCACATCCGGATGACATTTATCAAAAAGTATAATTGTCATTTGCGTAAAAATAGTTCATTAGGTTGAATATGCCAAAGGAGAGGAAATGCGTAGAGTGTGACAAGACGGGGTCGATACATGTTTCAATTGTCTTGGGCGGTAAATTAACGACTGAAAGTTATTGCCGAGCACACGCCGAACAATGCGGTGTTATCCAATCATCAGGTTACGATTTACTCGGTCTGGGAAATATCGAAGAAGAAGTAGCGGTTCAACTTGAATTGAACGTTCTGCGTTGTGAAAGCTGCGGTTGCTCTCAACATGATTTTGAAAAATCTGGTCGCTTAGGCTGCCCTCAATGCTATCTCACTTTTGGAACTTTACTTAATCCATTGTTGAATAAAATGCATGCGGGAAGTAGTCACTTAGGAAAAATTCCAGAAAAAGCTATCGCGGAAAATCTTCTTCACAACCGTATCAAGCATCTTGAAACTCAACTCCAAGATGCAGTTACGAATGAACATTATGAAGACGCGGCTCAATACCGTGATAAGATTAATGAATTTAAACAACTTGCCGCCCAGTCCGTGAAAAAGAATTAATGCACCTGACCTGTCCCCGTAAAACTGAACCAGTTGCAAAGTTAGTCTGGGCCAAAAGAAAGGAGAGAGGAGACAGGTCAGGAGGGTGAAAGAAGTAAATTCTAAAATTAGATAGTTTAAAATACGCTTGATAAATTGGTCGTGACCACGAAAACTGGTCCACTAGAAAAGTTAGTCTGGGACACCTAGAAAGGACTCAGACAATGAAAGGCAAAAGATATACAACCGAAGAGAAGATACGGATGCTGCGGCAGGCAGACAAAGGGAAAACGATCCTGGAAGTATGCCGCGAGAACAACATAAGCGAACAGACCTTCCACCGCTGGAAACGTGAACTTGGGATGATTGATGTCAACCAGGCCAAGCGGATGAAGGAACTCTTTGAAGGAGAACGCGCGGTTAAAGCGGATGCTGGCGGACAAGCTGCTGGGGATAGAGATTGTGCAGGAGACGCTCGAAAAAAAACTGTAAGCCCTGGGCACAAGCGGCAAGTGGCAGAGAGACTTGTGGCCCGGGGCCAGTGTTCGATACGTGGAGCGTGCCGATACTTTCACCTGCACCGCTCCACCTATGCGTATCGGGCGAAGTATCCTGATGCCTGGCTAACGAAACTGAAGGCGGCAGTAAGGCGGTTATCACGGCAATACGCGAGGTGGGGCTATCCGAAGATCACGAAGCTGTTGAAGGACGAAGGCTGGCAGGTGGGTAAACGGCTCGTGCAAGGTCTGCGACGTGAACTGGGCCTGGCGATTCCCCCACGCAAGCCAAGACGCCGGCGCAGGGGTGTCTCCACCGGGCTGCCGACGAAGGCCGAACATCCCGACCATGTTTGGACCTGGGACTTTATCCACGATAAGACGGTCCGCGGTGGGAATCTCAAAATGCTCACCGTCCTTGACGAGTACACCCGCGAGTGCCGGGTGATCCATGTCGATCGCCATATCAATGCGCAGAAGGTGCGCGGGGTCATGCAAAAACTGCTCGACCCTCATGGGCCGCCAAAATATATTCGCAGCGATAACGGTTCCGAGTTTATTGAAAAGGAATTGCGAACTTGGCTAACTGCGATGAAAATCAATACCCTCTATATCGAACCAGGAAGCCCTTGGCAGAACGGATACATCGAATCGTTCCATGCCCGTTTTCGCGAGGAGTGTCTAAATCGTGAACAGCTGTGGACTTTGACCGAAGCCCGCGTGGTGATCGAAGATTGGCGCTGGCTTTACAATCATGTTCGACCCCACCGCAGCCTCGGCAATATTACTCCACAACGTTTCGCTCAAAACCTCAATACCGAAGGCTCGGGCTCCATTCGGGCTACGCCCTCATTGCGCCCAAGCCTTGACTTCCTCTACCAACTTAACTTCAACATTAACCTCTCCAGACTAACTCTCTCAGTGGACCAGTTTGTGTAACCCGACCAAAATCAATAACGAATAGGTCGTTGTTATCCTGGGCGCGATATTGAATCTGTAAAAAAAATGAATATTTCTGATTTGGCCCGCTTATTGTAAAATAAGGAATATAGGCGGCTTCGCTCCTGGAATTTGTTACCTTTTCAACTCGCATACCTACTCCAGGCCTGATTTTATCCCACCATCTTGGTACATACTCTACCTCAAGACTGTAGCGCATACGCGCCTCGCTTGACTCTGTATCGTCACCCCCGATTCCGGCGGTCACATACCAATCACCTGTGTTATAGCTTCCTAGGGCTGTAGCAAGCCAGCGATCGTCATCGACGAATGCATGTCCCCCAATTAAACTCATTCCTGTTTTATAATATGTTTCCAGGAACACGCCTTTGGGGCTACCTTCAAATTCGAAACTTGCAGTATCTTTCGCTTCGTCATTCAACGGAATAGAAAATTCTCCTGGAAATGGCACCGTTAATCCAAGAAAGAGCCTTTCAGATGCCGTTTTCCCCTTCAGTGCTTGATATTGCAAAGCTATACTTGGAGAACGCCCTGTGGGAGAAAACGATCTAAGCCCTTGAATACGTGAATCTGCTGTTTGATCGCCCGGTAAAGAATTTTTAAATAGAGTCGGTTCGCTAGGAGAGAGTCTCAAAGAGACATCTACCTGATTAAGCGCGCGAAACTGTCCTACTTTAAACGCCCATTGATCATCGATAGTCCATTGTACGAACAAGTCTTCAAATCGACCACTTCGGCTTTTGTGGCTTCCATCTGAATTTAAGCTTTCACTCACTACACGTGATTCTACAAAATAGGATAGCGGGGTGTTTCCAATTTTTCCGCCACTGATTAGCTCGACCTTAGGAAGAAAGAAATCTTCTACATTATTCTCTATCTTATCTTCATATCGGGTGGTAAGCCAAACTGCTAGTGGAATGGTTTTCTTTTCTCCTTTACCAACCAAATCTGGCGCCTTATAACCTCGCGCTCGAAAATTTTCTCCCGTAAGGTTTAACTTTGGGACGGATGAGTGGCATTTAATGCAACTATTTTGCGTCATTCGGGCAAATTGCGGTGTTGCATATGCTGAATGCAAAAAAAACAACACCCCGATTATCCCAAGTAATCTAGTCAAATTCCGGTTTTTCATAGCTGGTTTAAGTTAGTATCTATCGAGTTAAGCGGTTTAATTAGGTTCTAGGGCCAGGCCAAAGTTTTCAGTAGACACAATACAAGGAATATTTTTGATATATCAAACAAAAAATCATGAATTATCAAAATTGTTGATCTCGTTGCCTCCGGATGCATCCCGAGTGCCTAAACTGTGAGAAACTATGTACTCTGACCGAAGCGTGCTTGGTCATCGAGGACCGGCACTGGAAATACAACCATTTGCACCTTTACAGCTCTCTTGGTTATCTCATGCTCATCCAGTTTGCTCAGAATGAAATAACAACCAGCTAACAAAATGACTAAGATCTGGGCTCCAGTCGGCTACGCCCTCACTTCGCCAAGATCTCTCCTATACATCAATCCTAAAACCATTAACACCCGGTAACTCTCTCACTTAAAAATTGGTACGAAAAACGGGGGCCGATCACGTATTGTACTCACGGTGCCTGATAATGTGGGAACCAGGTCTTATTACTGCACCTTTCATACCCTTATGATGAAAGGGCTCATTGTCATAGAATAGGCTTAGATTTATTGTAATTGGACCGCGCGTCTATTGGATAGATAGGCTGCTGGCATATTGTAGGATAACTCTGCTGTGAGTAGAAAATTCAATTTTCTATGGTTAGAGAGTTCGTTAAAAGTTGATATTCAATGAAAGAATTATGAGAGGTATAACGCATTCTTATCGTTTTGGTTTTAATATTGCTAACTCAAATATGTAATTATAGCCTATAGTGCGTGCCATTTAAAAACAGTGTATTGGCAGCGCCAACCAGTCTTATTCTAGGATTTTCTTATCTTTTCTTTATAAATTCTCCTGGACTTGCCCAGACCAGTCTGAGTCCTGAGGAGACGGCTGAGTCAGTCAATATAGTTGTTTCCAAACCAGCGGTTGAAGAAAAAATATTGGTTAATTTTCCGGCCGTGAGTGGAGGTTTGGCTCCCAACCCACGTGACCGCCAACGCGTGCTGCAGAAGCAGAATCCAATGGCATCCGAATACCAATCAGTGGGAGGCGTTGGGGTGGTGTCATTTGCCAACGATGACGCTGAAGGGGTAAATTATCATGGCAAATTACCCTCTGGGGGAAAACTGGAGGGTCCAACCTCACGCATTAGAAGTGAAGCCTCTTATCACTATGGAGAACTGTCTGACTCTGGATTGTGGCAGGGTTACGTCTCTGTGGATCAGATATTCGGAAAAGACAACCGTTGGGCAATCTCGTTTTTATTGGATACCCAGGCAGCGGAACTTGCCTTTGAGCGTATTTTTACGCGATGGGGGACTGTCGAATTAGAGGATGGAACCGAGCAGAATGTGATTGAAAGACTGAATACTGGAATGCGTACCGTTCATTCACGACGCAAAAGCTTTAGAGGAGTAATTGAACGAGCATTGAGCGATAACCATACCCTCTATTTCAAAACTGCACTAAGACAAACCGAAGATAGTGACATTTCGCAACGGCTGGAAATGCGGTTTTCTGATGGTGAATACGAAGACATATCAGATTTATCTGCTTTTTCCCGCGGGGCGAGCGTGAAACGTGAAATGCGTGATGAACCTGAGCGCACGGATATCTACCGCTTCGAGGCCGGCGGCAAAATTGAAGCCGAAGACTGGGGCTTGGGGTATGGTATGTATTATTCAGACTACGAGCGCGGCCGCCCTGAACTTTTCAAGGTCGAATTTCGACGCGAGGGTGTGGATTTGTCTTACAATCGAGAAGATATCCTCTTTCCTCAAGTTACTAATCATAGTGATATAGATATTTATGACCCGGACGAAATGCCCTTTCGCGAAATGTGCGATCGAAGTTCGCTTACAGTGGATGAAGATTATGCCGGAGATATTCATTTCCATAAACGGTTTAATTTCTCAAAAACGGAAATGGAAATCTTTGCCGGTAGTCTCTACCGGCAAAAAGAACGAACAAGTCGAGACGAAAGGTTTATTTATGAAATTTATAATGGCACTTACCTCTTAAGCGATTCGGTAGTTACAGAAGAACCGGATTTGGTTGCCGAAGACCACTATCGGTTGGGGAGGGGAGCAGACCCCTCTCTTTCTCGCACGTTTTTCGCGGATAACTTCGATAATTATGAATTGGATATTAGTCGTACCCATATCGAAAGTGATCCCAATAATTTCAGGTCTTTCGAATCGGTACAGAGCTTTTATTTGATGCAGCGATTTAAGGCTCCAAAATGGTCTTTAAATGCCGGACTTCGCTTTGAGAAAACGCAAATTGAAACCGATGGCAATACGGTAATTACCGAAGAAGTGGACGATGAAGATGTCTACGTGGAAACGATTCCCGTCTCGAATGTGAATGAATATGATAATACCTATTTTGCGCTGGAATTTGTTTATTTACTGAACGAAAAGATTAATTTGAGAGCCGCTGCTTTCGAAACCCTGGCGCGGCCCAATTACTTTGATCTTGTTCCCTATCGGCAAATATTTAGCAGCAGTGAATTCATCCGAGAGGGCAATCCGAACTTGAAGTCAACGGAATATACAAATTTTATCGTGACCGCAGATGTCAGAAACCCCTGGACCGGTAATTTTTCTGCGGCATGGTATTACAAGGATATCAAGAATTATTTCTTTCAAGGTGAATTTTTAGTTGAAGGAGGAACCCTCGATGGCTTCAAGTTCAGGCGGCCGGAAAATGGGGAAGAAGCTCAATTGTGGGGATTGGAATTCGGTTGGAACCGAAATGTTCCTTTATTTCCTCAGTCATTGGGTAGAGCGACGGCCACTGTTTTTTACATTTATTCTGATTCCCAGGCATTTACCGTTAAGCGACCGGGTGAAACTCTGCTTTTGCCGGAACGGGCAGCACATATGCTGGATGTTGCACTGCTCAATGAATTTGGAAAATTTAAGACTCGCCTCAGTTTAAGTTTTCAAAGCCGCTCGCTTGATAATGTAGCTGAAACGATCAATGCCGATGAATATCTCGATCATGAGACCATTATAAATTTTTCAACGAAGTATCAGTTTCATCCCAATATGAAATTGTTCGCAGACTTTTTTAATATCACGAGTCAGGTGCAGAACAGTTTAGAAGGCGCTACTCTGCGCCCCTCTGATAGGGTTTTCAGTTCCTGGAGAGCACGTGTAGGTATAAATATTACCCTCTAAAATATTTTTTGCCTTCAGCGATCGTTAAATCTCAGCTCCTAAATTAAATTTCCTTGAGTGAAAAACGATTAGAATTTCCCTTCATTAATTAAAATGTCTAAGACAGTTATTGATGACCATGTAAGCGCTTTTAATGCGAGGGATCTTAGCGCATTCCTCGTCTGTTTCAGCGATGAGATCGAAATATTTAAATTACCCGGTGGAGAGATAATAGCTCAAGGTCTGGACTCAATTCGTGTGGTCTACGCTAAAAAATTTAATGATTCATCCGATTTAAATTGCGTCATATTAAATATTATGACCCAGGGCAAATATACTGTATTACATGAAAAGATTACCGGATACCCGGAATCTCCTGTTACCTATAATATTGCACTTTACGAGGTGGAGAATGAACGCATTCGTCGCGTTTGGTTGATCGGTGAAAACGCGGCAGAGTAAAGCCGCTGATTAATAGTCATTGAATAACTAAGATTCTTGATCTTAATCCAAGCTATTAAGTGCCGCCAGGGCATCCTGTGCTTGAGTAACAGGTTGAGCTTCTAGATCACGCCAGACGATTATGCCACCCATTATGAGGAATGTCTGACGTTTCGCCTTACCATTATTACGCGGGACGCCAAAAGCCTCGATTACATTTCCTTCATAATCAGCAAGCAAGGTGAAAGGAAGCTGAAACTTATCTTTAAATGCCTTTTGTTCTTCAGGTGTATCCGCGCTAACCCCTATAACTCTTATCCCTGCAGTCTGTAGCTTTTCGTAGGCGTCACGCAGGTTGCACGATTGAGCGGTGCAACCTGGAGTATCTGCTTT
This sequence comes from Opitutales bacterium, assembly GCA_965219535.1. Taxonomy (GTDB): domain Bacteria; phylum Verrucomicrobiota; class Verrucomicrobiia; order Opitutales; family PNEW01; genus PNEW01. The sequence goes on from CBDCNV010000001.1 coordinate 660,235, forward strand.
GGGGTAAAAATATACGAGCGTGGGTCCTTCACTGTAAACTTCAGAAAGGTTAAGCGGATCGCCGGTCTCTGTTATTGTTGCAATCCCCGGTGCATTATCGCCAACGGCGAGTGGGCCTGCGTCTTCATTAGCGGATGACATCGGTAAGATTATAAATAGAAGAATTTTATGTAGAACAAGCATTAAAATATAATCATTTACGCACTGTCCACAAAGGAGATTCCCTCGTAGTATCAGTCAATTTTTGGGTGGTTCGATCAAGTCGGCTGGCGAGCGTTTTAATTATCTTCATCCCAATACGTGGATTATTCTGAATGAATTCAGTCATGTCCCCTGCGTGAATATGGGTGATCTTGCTCGCCTTTTTTGCCTTAACGGTGCAAGTGCGTGCTTTTCCCAGAATATCACTCATTTCACCAAAGATTGTCCCTGGGTACATCAGTACGCTAAGTAGGATTTCATCTTTGATTACTTCCAGTGATCCAGATTGAAGAATATAAAAACCGCTGCCTTGCTCTCCTTGTTCAAGGATCGTCTGCCCGTGTGCGACTTCAATGTTTTCTTCATCCATGACCTTTAACCTATTTTCTAATGTACTTATTGTCATAGCTTTTGTGTAATGTATGTCGTTTATTAACAGCTGCCCAACTATAATAAAGACTATTCAATTTAGTTTAAACAATCAAGATCAATTGAAATGCCATGCTTTGCATCAAGTACAAAAATGGGCTGTTAAATATTAGTAAAATGAAATGAAGTGACTCGTTCTAAGATGAGCATCTGTGCACTTAAAAACTTACCAGCACACTATATTTGCTTTAAAAACATGAAAAGTTCATGTGACAGTTTGGGGCCGATTCCATCTACTTGCCGCAATAATTCAGGTGTTGCGTTTCTCAGTTTATTTATGTTTTTAAATTTTTTTAACAATGCTTTGCGGCGAACCGGTCCCAGTCCATAATAATCATCGAGGATAGTTTCTTTCATTCTTCGACTCCGGATCTCAGCATTAAATGTATTAGCAAAACGATGCGCTTCGTTACGCAAACGCTGTAAGAGTCGAAGTGCGTCACTTTTAAGACTAAGATTTAGAGACGGATGATCGTCAGTAAAATAGACGGTTTCGCGTTTTTTTGCTAATCCAATGAGTGGTGGTGGCTCCAGTCCCTGACCTAGAAATGCGCGCAGAGCAGATCCGAGCTGGCCCTTACCTCCATCTATGACAATAAGATCAGGGAAAGCTTTATTTTCTTTATGGAGCCTTAAATAGCGTCGAGTTACCACTTCTTCCATCGCCCGGTAATCGTCATTGCCGATAAAGCTTTTAATTTTGTAACGACGATACTGGTCAGTGTCAGGCTTACCGTTTTTGAATCGGACCATTGAAGCGACAACGAATGTACCGGAAATATGACTTATATCAAAGCATTCTATATGATGTGGTAATTTCGATAATTTGAGAGCTGATTGTAATTCTTTGAGGACCGTATGAGATTCGGTTCTTTTTATCGCACCGTGAGCATGCGCAAACTTTCTGGTCTTAATAATTGTTTTTTCAAGTGCGGAGCAAATGTCCCGTAATTCCGCGGCTCTTTCGTAATCGCGATTAGAAGCTGCCGAGTTCATTTCATCTTTGAGATCATTCAGCCACTCTTTTGATTTACCGCTAAGAAATTCACAGGCCTCTTCTACTTTTCGTCGATATTCATCTTCAGTAACCTGGTTGGCATGCCCATAAATCTCTGACCGTACATCATCGTAAAGTTTCCATCTACCATCAGGTAGTTGAGTCGGACGGGCGTCACCTAGGAGTATTCCGAAACGCCGCCTCATTTCATCGAGGGTTTTGCGCAGTAATTTAGCGTGGGCAAAGGGGCCAAAGTATTCAGACAAATCGTCTTTTTTGAAACGACAGAGCCGAAATCTGGAAATGGCGTTCTGGATGTCTACCCGAACTAAGAGAAAGCGCTTGTCATCTGTGAAGTCAGTATTGTATTTGGGTTTCCATTGTTTAAGCAAACGCCCCTCTAGAAGTAAGGCTTCAGGTTCAGACTTTACTTCAACGACTTCAAAATCATGAATCATGGGGACCATCGCGTGTAATTTTGGCTGCTGGGCTGCCATTTTACGGGAGGGCTGGAAATAGGTCGAAACACGCTTTTTAAGATCCTTGGCTTTACCAACGTAAATAATATGTCCTAAACGGTCCCTCATAATATATACACCCGGGCTATGGGGTAACCTTCGTACTTTTTCTTTAATTTTACTGGTATCCTGACTTGGCATATTCTGACTTACGTGCTTATAGTACACTATATTTTAGTTCTCACAAGGATCACACTTTTTATATCATCTATTTTTAAGAGCAATGTCAGATAATACGCGTCTGGAAATAATAACTCTCGGTGACGAGCTACTTCTCGGAATTAGAGAAAACACTCATCTTACTTATTTCGGTAAACAGTTTACCCGCTACGGGCATTCAATCCAACGAAACATAGTAATTCGCGACGATCCTGATCATATCGAGCGCTATTTTCGCGATGCAATGGATAATTCGGATATTGTCATCACTACAGGTGGGCTTGGCCCGACGACCGATGATATTACCCGCGAAACAGTGGCCCAAGTGCTTGAGCTTAATCTTATCCATGATGATGAAACCGAGGAGGCGATACGCGCGCGCTTTAAAAGCATGGGTCGAGGGGTTACGGAGAATAATCTGCGCCAGGCGAAAAAACCCGATGGCGCTGAGATAATTACCAATCATCATGGGACAGCACCTGGCTTGTGGTTGCAACACAGAGGTAAAATCATCATCATGTTACCTGGGCCGCCACATGAACTTTATCCGATGTTCGAAAATCAAGTGCTGCCTCGGCTCCAGTCTGAAAATGTCATTGCTGAAAGTGAATCTTACTTGCAACTTCGCACGATAGGGGTGGGGGAATCATTATTGGAGAATAATCTGCAACCTATCTTTGACCGCTATGCGGATCAGTTGCTCGTCTCTTATTGCGCCCATTCGGGCCTCGTAGATCTACGTTTGAGTCCTATAAACAATTCATTAAGCTGGAAAGAGATTGAAGCGATTGGTGATGAATGTAAGGGATTACTTGGGGATGACTTTATCTGTTATGGTGATGAATCCCTTGCCAGGCTTGTTTTCAATCAGCTTCGCTCGCTAAATAAAACATTGGCCTTAGCAGAATCCTGCACGGGCGGTCTTCTGGCCAATGCTTTTACAGATATACCAGGATCCTCAAAAGTATTTGTCGGTGGAGTTGTCTGTTATACGAACGATGCTAAAGTACAAATGCTCGATCTTCCTGACGCCATTATCCAACAGCATGGAGCTGTCAGCGCAGAATGTGCGGTCGCCATGGCTACGGGTGCTGCGGAACGCTTATCCGCAGATTACGCATTAAGTGTCACCGGGTTTGCCGGTCCCGATGGTGGCAACAGGGAAAACCCGGTAGGGACTATTTATCTCGGCTATCATTCCCCGGTTGGAGTGTGGTCAAACAAGCTTGTCTTTTCCGGCAATCGTCTCATGATAAAATCACGTGCGGTAAGTGCCGCACTTGACTGGATGCGCCGAAAACTAAAAAAATATGAAACTGAAGACTTGCTCGTAAGTATGAGCAGTTAATAAAGTAGGATGCTTATCACGCTGAACTCGATAAATTAAATGGACCGCGGTATCAATTTTTTTTTAAGTATAAGCATTTTTCTCTTGCTGATTACTAAGGTTAGATTCAATAAGTTTCTCTGAGATTAATAGATGTATCTCAAAGAACTTACTTTAAATGGTTTTAAAAGTTTTGCTGAGCGGACCAGATTGGACCTCGGTAAGGGAATTTCGGCGATAGTCGGTCCCAACGGTTGCGGTAAAAGTAACATCGCTGATGCTATCCGTTGGGTCCTGGGAGAACAGAGCGCCAAGTCACTTCGCGCTGGAATAATGCAGGATGTCATTTTCCAGGGTTCAGACAGCCGTAAGCCTATTAATCTTTGCGAAATAACCCTGGTTTTTACCGAATGTGAAAAAGAATTAGGGACTGCTTTCCATGAAGTTGAAATTACAAGACGGGTACATCGCGATGGGCCAAGCGATTATTTTCTTAATGGTAAGCATTGCCGCCTGAAAGACTTGCAGCAGCTTTTTTTGGATACAGGAATTGGGCAAGTCTCCTACTCATTCATGGTTCAGGGGCAGGTCGACCAAATACTCTCTTCAAATCCTGCTGAAAGAAGGACCATTTTTGAAGAGGCCGCGGGTATTTCAAAATATAAAGCGCAGCGGAAAGAAGCATTTAACAAGCTTGCACTCGTTGACGCTAACCTGGCACGCGTTACCGATGTTATAGAGGAAGTTACCCGGCAGATAAATTCTCTTCGTCGCCAGGCGAGTAAAGCCTTGCGTTACAAACGTGTTAATCACCGGCTCACCCATCTCAGTCTCGCATCAAGTGCCTTCCGCTATACAGGCAGCAAGGAGAAAATATCCAAACTTGAAAGTGAGGCAGATGTTTTCAAAAATGAGATTGGATCGATACAAGAGATAATTGGGGGTAAAGATGCGGATATTTCATCCCGCCGGCAGAAGAGGACTGAGTTATATGAAAACCTTCAGGATTCTCAGCAATCGGTATTCGATCTTCGCTCTGAAAAAGAACAGGCGGATAATAAAGCAGAATTCTCTGCGCTTAGGGCAGAAGATTTAAAAGGGCGCATCTCAGAGATCGAAAAGGAATTGATCGAGATTAGCGGTCAAAAGAAAGCTTTATCTGATCGAGCGACGGGCGACTCCCTTCATAAGCAGGAACAACTCGATCTGATGGGCAGCTCAGATAAAACTTACCAGGAAAGAAACGATGCTTTTTCAAGTATACAGGATATACTCCTTGAGGCAGAAGACGATTTGGAAGAAAAGAAGCGCCTCCTCTTAATGACAGAAAGCAGTATTACTCGATTTAGATCTAATGCTACTACCTTGGAAGTAGATTTGAAGTCTTATCAGATAAATCATTCTAACTTGAGCGAAGAATTATTTAAGTTGAAGAACAACAGGTCACTTCTTGAATCCAACTTAAATGAAATATCTTCAGCACTCCAACAACGCCTTACACGAAAAGAGCAGTTGGAAAAAGAGATGGATGAACTCGGTATACTGCGTACGCGCGTCCTTGATGAATTCCGTCAAAAGCAAAGTGAAATTCAAGATGCTGATCGAAGTTTAGCGCAATTAGGCGCTGAATTAGGCGTGCTTCAAGGATTGCAGGAAAAGTTTGAAGGATTCAGTGAAGGGGCAAAAGCCATTATGCAAGGCCAGCTTGGTAGTCTCCTCGATAATGATGCTTATAGTGTTCTGACAAAGAGCATTAAAGTTGATCCGGCATACACGCTCGCCATAGATGCCCTTCTAGGTCCGGCAATAGACTCCATTGCACTTAAAGATGCTTCTCGAATTGTTCCCGTAGCCAGCGTCCTTGAGAACAAAAAACTTGGGCGCGCGTGCTTGCAATTCAGCGTTCCCCCGGTGGGAAAAGCTAAAAATAATAATGTCCCTGATTGGCTGCGACCCGCAGTTGAAAAGGTGGATAGCAGGCAAAGCGATATAAGTACAATGTTAGATAATTTGCTTACGGATTGTTATTTTTGCGGCAACCTCGAAAAATTCCTGGCTTACTGGGAGGAACATCCCGATTTTAATTTCCTTCTTGTGGCGACGACTAAAGGTGAACTAGTTGATCGGCGAGGCTTGATCTATGGTGGACATGGCGGTGGTCAATCTGAGTCTTACTTGCTTCGCGAGGCCGAAATTAAAAAACTGAATAGCAATCAATCGAAGGTCACAGAGAATTATGACATTCTACAGGATGCAGTAATGACGCTTCAACGTTCCTTTGATGAGAATGAAAATACGATTGAGGAAAAACGTCAGCTTCTGATGGAGGTTGCGCAGGAAGTATCAACTCTCAAGGCGCAGAAAAAAGGAACAGAAGAGAGTATTAGCCAGAATGAGGAGCGTGCAACGCAAGTGGATAATGAAGTTCAGTCTCTAGAGAATGAAAGAGAAGAGTCATTGAATAAGTTGGAACTTGCTAAAAGGCAACTTGCTGATGCGGAGGCTGAAATTAATAAACTGCGTGAAAATATTACAGCTGCGGAGAACAAAGTTCAGGAAGAGAGAGCGAATAAGGAAAATGAATTTGAAAGTCTTTCAGAAGTTCGACTCGATCTCGCAGAGAAACGCCAGCGTCTTCAATTACTGGATCATGGACTAAGTGAAATTGACAATCAGGTCCGTGAACTTAACCAACTTCAACTTAAAAGAGAGCAGGAAATCGATATTCATAACGAACAGATTGCCGCTTTTTTGAGTGAATCTCAGGATGCGAGAATCCAATCAACGGAATTGGAAAAAACATTGAAAATTTTAATGGAATCGTTGGATCGTGACCATAAGGCACTGCTTGAAGCTGAAAATAAAATTAAGGGTATCGAAGAAAGCGTGGCCGTAGATCGAAGTAATCTTCATGAAAATGAAGTTGATCATAATGACCTCGAGGTGCAATTGGCTGAACAACGCTCCGAATTAAATTATCTGATCGAAGAAGTTCGCCGTGAGTATGATCTTGAGCTTTCAGCCGTAAATTGGAAAAGCCAGCTTTGGGAAGCCGGAGATACCTTGTCCGAATATGTGAAGGTAGATTTTGATGAGGGAAAGTTAGAGGAAGACACATCTTATGAAAAGCGTGAAGAACCGTCACGCGAAGACCTTGAAGCGCTCAATGGTGCTGACTGGGATGGCGTAAAGGATGAAATCAATAAATTGCGCGATCGTCTTCATGCGATGGGTCCGGTCAATTTAGTGGCGATTGAAGAGTACGCTGAATTAAAAGAGCGCCATGAATTTTTAAAAACACAAAGCGATGATTTATGGAATTCTAAAGAACAGCTATTAGCAGCAATTGACGACATCAATCAGACATCTCAGGAACTATTTCAGCAAACATTCGACCAGGTTCGGAAAAATTTTGAACACACTTTTTCCACCCTTTTTGGTGGAGGGCATTCCGATCTCAAGTTGATCGATACCGAAGATGTTCTGGAATCCGGTATCGATATTATTGCACGGCCTCCCGGCACCCGTATGAAAAATTTAGCGTTGCTCAGTGGTGGTCAGAAAACGTTGACGGCCGTCGCCTTGCTTTTTGCTATTTATATGGTCAAACCGAGTCCGTTTTGCATGCTCGATGAACTCGATGCGCCTCTGGACGACGCCAATGTGGAGCGGTTTGTTAAGATGGTGAAACAGTTCACCCAGTTTTCACAATTTCTTATTATTACCCACAATAAAAGAACGATTGCCAGTGCTAATACTATTTATGGTATCACAATGCAGGAGAAGGGTGTTTCTAATGTCTTTTCGATGCGCTTCAATAGGGAGACACAACGAACTGAGACATTGGAAGCAGCGGCAACAACCAATGCATAGTTTCTGTTTCACTCATTAGTTTTTAGTCGGCTTAGGGTCACAAATATAAATCACCGGTTGCTTACATTTGTGTATTCCAGGGGCCGGTAATGGCCAGGGTAATACCCGGCCATTGAATGTTTACAAAAAGTGTGGGGTGGTTAGGGGCAAAACAAACACCACATAGTTCTGCATCACCAGCATAGTTATTATGGGCGAGGGTATAAATTTTTCCTTCTGGGGTGACACCGCGCAAGTATTGATCATTAGAACCATCTTCACAAACAATTAGATCTCCCCACGGTGCGACAGTGAGGTTATCACAGTGCTCCAGTAATTGATTGTCATTGGGTTCTAGAAAAAGCTCGAGTTGACCTGGGTACTTAGCTTCTTTTTTTGTTCCTTCATAGGGGCTGGGAGTATAGCGCCATATCTGGCCACTGGAATTATTTCCACCGTTAGTTGAGACAAAATAAATCTCTCCCTTTCCATACCACATACCTTCGTTACGCGCAAATCGCGCGGCTCCCTTGTCGAATCCTTGATAACGGAGATCGTTATTAGGTGAGAGAATATCCTCTAGATCAATCCATTCGACAGCCATCGGAGAGCCTATGGGAACAGTCGGACTGTTGAGTGTTGGCCAATTACGCGTGTCGAGTGATTTATTATTTTTTATCACTAATGCTTGTAGGCGTCCCCCATTTATCAATTTCCCATATTCATTTGGAATGAACCGATAGATGAGTCCATCCACAGCGTCTTCGGTTTGAAAAACGATGCCGCTTTTAGGATCAACTGCTACTGCCTCATGAATAAATCTACCCATCCCGACCAACGGTTTTGGGTCGGAGAGGTATATTTTTGAAGTCGCTAAAACTTCAAAATTAAAACCATGATCTTTAGATAAGGAATCATCGGCCCGAGCTGTCGTTTCTTCGCAAGTTATCCATGTGCCCCAGGGGGTGGGACCTCCCGCGCAATTACGCGCCGTTCCAGCTAGACTGAGAAATTGTTTAGTAACTCGTTGTTTTTTATGATTATATAAGATTGTAGTTGTCCCACCTAGTAATGGCATGCCGCCACTTCCAATGTCATAAATCTTGCTCTGCCTGATTTTTTTAAGAAGTTCGTTTTCCAGGCCAAACGGACCAATATGAGTTCGATCAGCTAATAGTTCATGATTGCGTACTATGATTGTGTTATCACCCGGTCCGGGAAATGCGGCCATTCCATCAGGGGCACCGGGAGTCCGGAATCCGTCATCCATTAAATCACCGGTACGTGATAAGACCTTATACTGAAAGCCAGGGGGGAGATCGAGGATCAATTTTGGATCGACTGAGAGCGGTCCGTAACCCGGCACTTCGTTAAAGTAGGATTGTGCCTTTAATGCTGGTGAGGCAAAATGCCGAAGACCCAAGAAACCAACCGTAAAATATGTGGAGTTTTTTATAAAATTTCGGCGAGAGATATTTAACTGAGATGACATTATCCTTAATTTTAATATATATTCTTAGCGGAAAAGGGAGGTGATTTCATCCCTATGAGGCATCGATGGGGCTGCACCTGACTTCGTGACAGACAGACCGGCAACGAGGTTACCGTAGGTAGCAGATCTTATAATATCTTTATTAAACTGAACATATCCTGAAGCAAAAGCACCGACAAATGCGTCTCCGGCACCGGTTGTATCGACTACTTTGTTATGACTATTGGCGGGAAGCAATTTAAAATCATCAGTTGTTGAAACAAAACAGCCATGACTGCCAAGCGTAACTATGATGGTATCAATTCCAATGTTACGGCATAATTGGTGAAGCTTTTCTTCGGATAATTGATGGATAGTGTCCTCAGTAAAATCCTCATCGAATTCTGGGTAGAGAGATTTCATAAGGGAGGTGAACTCGATTTCGTTGGGAATTAATATATCTACATTGTCGATAATTCCCGGATTAAAATCCAACCGCATGGGCGCAGGATTAAGGATAGTCGTCACGCCGGCATTACGTGCAATTTTTAGAACATGAGCCGTAGTATCCATTTTAGATTCGAACTGACAGATGACGACCTTTGCTCCACGGATAAGGTTTTCGGGTATGTCTGCCGGTGACAATTTCTCATTCGCACCTGGCGAAACAATGATTTCATTTTGCCCGGCGTTATTGACGACGATGCCTGCGGTCCCGGTGGGTGTTTCCTCCTGTTCAGCAAGGAAATATTCAATTTCTTCATCCGCATAAAATTGTTTTACCGCTTTACCAAATGAATCGTTACCAACCGAGCCAACAAACGCAGTCTTAATACCCGTGCGAGAAGCAGCGACAGCCTGGTTTGATCCTTTTCCACCGGTGGCCATCCTAAAGTCACCAAGTATTGTTTCTCCCGGTTTTGGAAAATCGTCACAAATCCATGACAAGTCCTGGTTATAACTGCCAACAACGACAATTTCTACACTCATGAGTCAATTATGTTACCAGGAAATAAAATATTAAAATTGCTGAGAGTTGCGAAGAGGATCGCGTAACCAAAGCCAGAATGCCGGTAATACGTGAAATAAGATAATCATCAATGAGAACCAGGCGAGAGCGTCGATATCTGGCTGGTAGAATAGTCCTATGGAACCAAGCCACCAGCCATAAGCCGAGAATTTGAAAACAATACGGTTGTCAATTACACCATGAATGAAAAAACCAATACCGAGGATGACGGAGAATATTGCGGGTAAGAGATGAAGGTTAAAATTCTGCATACCCCATCCCCCCATTCCGACAAGAGCTAATGCCATCAGGCAACCTCCCCAGATGGCTGAAACAAACCGGCCTGTAAGTGGGCGACTATGAATTTTATTGAGCGTGACACCGGCATAAACCCAGGTACAGATACAGCCAAAAAGAAAAGTAGGCATCCAAATGTATAAGGATAATATAGACCAATTAAATCTCTCGACGGCCCACTCGGAAAGTACACATTTTGCGGCAATCAGCCCCCAGAATATATTAAGTAATCCGCTGAATCTTGAGATGTTACGCCCTTGTTCAAGTGCCATGCGCACTTGATTCATCTCTCGAGACTCAATTTCGACTTGATACATTATCAATGTAACGGTGAATCAATTGCAGCTATATTTCATGTTGATGAACGGGGCGAGCTTTTTAAAATAAAAATGATTGGTGGACTCAAGTTACGTAAACCCTTGAGCAGAATCTACGGACAATAAACGGGTAAAAAGATTGTTTTCGGGAACTATGAATAGATATCAGCGTCAAACTAAAGAGATAAATAGATATATACTGAAGTCATATCTTGATCTCAATAATTGATTGTCCTAAGATTGTAAGATAAAAGCATGGCAACTGTATTCCCCATTCAAAATATTTAATGTGTAATCCTAATTTATTTAAATCAGGTGTTCATCAATTCTAAAAAAATCTGGGAGTTGCCAGAATCGGCGGTAACACCTGAATCGGTCTATCAAAGTCGCCGGGCTTTTTTGAAATCATTAGGCTATGGTGTTGCCGGGGCCGCTCTTTCAGCAAGCTATCTGGATGGGGCAACCACAGGTTTTCCCACCGAACGCAACCCTAAATATACCCTCAGAGAACTCGATCTTACCCCCTATGATTTGGTCACCAGCTACAATAATTTTTATGAGTTTTCGACCGATAAAGGGGGTCCGAAAAAACTGGCCAATAAAGGTTGGAATCCTGAACCGTGGACGGTTGAAGTAAGGGGGTTGGTGCGTAATCCGATAAAAATGGATGTCAATGACCTGATCAAAAAAGTGGGTGGTATTGAGCAGCGAGTATACCGTTTACGATGTGTCGAAGCGTGGTCTATGGTCGTCCCTTGGGATGGATTTCCCCTGCGCAAGCTGATTGAACTGGTGGAACCTATAGCGGATGCAAAATTTGTGAAGTTCACTTCCTTCAATAATCCTGAGGAAGCACCCGGACAGCGGAGGAACAATATCGATTGGCCCTATGTTGAAGGGCTTACCCTGAGTGAAGCGGCCAATGAACTAACATTTATGGGGACTGGTCTGTATGGGAAACCCATGCCTAATCAGAATGGAGCTCCGATCCGCCTAGTTGTCCCATGGAAATATGGATTTAAAAGTATAAAATCGATTGTACACATTGATTTTACGAGTAAGGCGCCAATTAATACCTGGCAGGCGTTACAACCTCGAGAATACGGGTTTTTTGCGAATGTTAATCCTAATGTAAGCCATCCGCGATGGTCTCAAGCTACGGAGCGAATAATTGGGGGTGGATTTTTTAACTCACGAAAAGAGACGCTCATGTTTAATGGGTACGAAAAGGAAGTCGGACATCTTTATCGTGGACTCGATCTGCGGAAATTTTACTAGAATTTTCCCATTCGAATTTAACGCCATTACTCGCGTTACGCTTAAATATGAAGGAGAAACTGGTTAATATATTTCGCTCCAAATTATTTATCTATACCGTGTTAGCGTTACCGGGGCTGTATACACTTTACCCCATCCTATCACAGAATCCCACTTTTCTCGCTGATCCGGCTAAATACCTTCTCGAGTATGTCGGTAAGACAGCTACTTTGCTTTTTATCTTTGTTCTTTCTTTGAGCCCAATGCGGGCGCTCATACCTAATTCACAAATCATTGCTTCAATAAATCGACACCGACGTATATTCGGAGTAAGTGCATTTGTGTATGTGGTATTTCATTTTTCGTTTTATTTAATTTACGAGGGGATACTTTCACAAATTGTAGAGAATTTTCAAAAACCATTTATTTTATCCGGAGCTTTTGCCTTCTTTATTCTGTTTATTCTCGCCTCAACCAGCACCGATTGGGCTGTTAGAAAATTTGGCTATACGCGTTGGAAACGCATTCACAGACTAGCTTATTTAGCGGCATTACTAATATTCTATCATCAAGCGGTACAGGAAAAAACCGGAGCGGTTCAGACCGTCTACTTTTTTGCCCCACTCGCCATGTTGGAGTGCGCACGCGTGAGCAAAAATATCCTAAAAAAGAAAACTTTAAAAAATAACAGTTCTAAAACCCACGCTGCAGCTGATCGTAGATAGTAAATTACTAGGGTATGATGAATTTACAGCATTAATAGATGGCCATTATGAAAGGCCCCTATTGCGACTATTAAAAGGATGCTGATTAACTTTATTTTCAAAGGGGATGTCTTTAATTTAATAAATGAATTTTAACTAAATGCATTTTTAAATTTTTGGGCAAAGATTTTCTTGTCGTCCGCATTGAAAAATGCGGACCCGGCGACAAAAGTGTCACAACCTTTCTGACGGCATTTCAGCCCAGTATCCAGGTTAATCCCACCATCAACTTCGAGGCGAAAATCAAGATGTCTTTCATGGCGCCAGGAATCTATAACCCCTAATTTATCAAGCATATCTTCGCGAAAAGTCTGACCTCCAAACCCGGGTTGAACGGTCATCACCAACACAAGATCTACGTCTTCAATATAGGGGATCAGGGATTCGGCACTAGTATCAGGATTGATTACGAGACCATTCTTGCATCCTAAATCACGAATGTGTTTAAGTGTTTCTTTCACCGGGTAGTCGGGTTCGACATGGATACTGATAAGATCGGACCCAGCTTGAGCGAAGGATTCTACATAGTCCTGCGGTTGAGAAAGCATAAGGTGAGTATCGAAAAACAATTGGCTGTTTTTACGCAGGTCAACGATAGTCTGGGGGCCGAAAGTCAGATTAGGAACAAAATTACCATCCATGATATCGAGATGGACCCAGCGCAACCCGGTTTCGGCTATGATACGGATACTTTTCTCGAGATTTGCATGGTCACCGGCTAGTATAGAGGGTGAGAGAATAATTTCTTTCTCGCTCATTTCAAATCGATCATTTTTTCAATTCAATCTTTTATCACCAGATGATGCGAAGTGCCTAACTTGCTTTCAAGTCAACAGACGATAAAAAGTGTACCTACCAAACACTGACAACGGTATTTTTTATTTTCTGTGCAAGACTGCGAGTAAGCACGGGCATTGTCTGGTACTCAGATTGAGGTAACCCATCGTCGATTAAGATATTGTCGTTGGCGGAGAGTGTTCTCCCAGCGAAATATAAGTTACCCGTAAGATTATCGAGAAGTGAAACTTGCGCTTCCAGCGTTACACCGAAAGTCCGCCCAAGAAAAGTATCCTCTTCTTGCCTGGCAGCAATCTCACGGTCGTACCTGGTAAGGACCACACGTAAGGTGGCCTCTGCCTGGTTTTCATCAACAACACGCACCTGTCCATCGCGTAAAAATGCTTCAATGAGATTTTCGTTGAGTAAGGCTTGTGCCTGAGGTGCGAATGACCGATTACTAACCGGTTCAATGTAGAGCGTTTTAAAAGGCGTATCTGCTGCTTGACCTAAATGATAGCTTGCACAACCGTTATTGATCCCAAGGACAAAAACGAAAGCTAGAAATATATAAGCGGAGCTTAGCTTCTTTTCTGCATTAATGAGCGGTGCCACTTTCATAGGGGGATTGAGAGGAACATTATCATTAATTGTTTTCTTCGTTATTATGGGGATCGAGATGAATTTCGTTCTTGGGTGAAATTAAATTTTCCTCTAATTCCTGCGACCTGTTAAACAGCTTAAAACGTAGTGGTTTTTTCCCCTCTTTCGAAGCTAATTTTTCCTCTGTATTTTCTGTTTTATCATTGTTATTAAACAGCCGGAAAAGTGCAGGTTTTCCCTCTTCATGCGTCGTAAGGTCCTCCACCGGGTCTCCACTATCCTGTAGTGACTTAGAGCTATCCAGATTTTCTTCTGCCAGGGTTAGTGGATTCTCCTCTTCAACAGTAGCTGGTGTGCCTTCACTATTCCCGGATTTATTAAAAATACCTAAACGAAGCAGTTTTTTATCCTCTTTCGAAGTTACATTTTCCTCCGTATCTTCTGTTTTATCCTTGTTGTTGAACAGCCGAAAGCGTGCTGATTTTTCCTCTTCATTCGTCGTAAGGCCCTCTACCGGGTCTTCAATAGCCTGTAGGGACCTGGAGTTATCCAGATTTTCTTCTGCCAGGGTTATCGGGTTCTCCTCTACAACGGCGGCTGCTTTGTCTTCACTATTCCCGAATTTATTAAAAATACCTAAACGAAGCAGCTTTTTTTCTTCATTCTCGATCGGCGTTTCATTGTTAACATTATCTGAATTTAATAACTTCAGGCGGGCGGGTTCTCCGTCCTCTTGAGCTACTAAAATTTCGTCTTCTATATCGATTTCAGGCTTTAGAGCATCTATTTTATTAAGGTAACCACGCGCCAGCTGAGCAGTTGGTGAATTGGGTGAAACCGTAATAGCGTCATTAAAGAAAACTTCCGCAGCCCGATAATTTGAACGACGTTTAAAATAATATTCACCGATAATGAATTTGCTTTGCGCATGAATATCCTGCATGTCAGCTAATTTTTCTTCACCCTCGGTTATTAAATCGCTGTTGGGAAATAAAATTAAAAAGTCACGATAATAGCTGATAGCTTCACGTGTGGCACCTTGATCGTAATCGGGGCCCGCGACCATTGAACTGAAAGTGTCAGCCAACTCCAGATAGGCGTCAGGAGCTATTTCACTGTTAGAATAAAAATTTATAAGTCGATCGAGCGCGTCAATAGCTTCAGGTTGATCGCCTTGAGTTCTGTGCATGATAGCTACTCGCATGAGTGATTTAGGGGCGTACTCACTATACGGCGCGTTTCCGACAATAGTTTCAAAGTATTGAATGGCTGCGTCATAATTATGAAACTTAAAGAGGAAAAAATATTGTCCACTTTTCGAATTCATCGTTCGCTCGGCGATGTTAAACTGCTTCTCGAGGACTTGATTAAATTTCGGGAAATCTGGATGGCGGACTACCGCAAAATTATACGATTCGAATGCCTTTTTATAATCCTTTCGCAACACATGAATGTCACCGGTTTGATAGTAAGCTTCCGGCGCGTATGAACAAGTTGGATACTTCTTTATGATTTGCTTATAGGTTTCTATCGCATCCCCGTATTTCTTTTTCTCCTGTAATGCATATGCCTTTTCAATTAATTCCAGTGCGCGCTCATTCTGAATTTCTAAAGGTAAGTCACGGGATTTCACTTGATTTTTGCCAGATAAAAACCCATAGGTCTCTTGAAAAGAAAGTCCAAAGACCAGTATGATGAGGGTAGGTGAAGATAATAAAAGACGTATCGTTCTCATTGCCATTTGATCAGTGATGTTGCCCAGGTCAATCCTGCGCCGAAAGCCATGAGTAATACATAGTCACCACTTTTAATGCGACCACTTCTAAACGCTTCATCCAAGGCAAGAGGTACGGAAGCAGCTGAAGTGTTTCCATAACGATCGAGATTTACAAAAAATTTATCCTTATTTATACCGAGGCGGGTTGATAGAAGATCGATGATGCGTAAGTTTGCTTGATGAGGAATAACACAGGCAATATCGTCTGCTGAGAGATCAAATTTTTCCAGAATTTCACGAGCGCTTTTATCCATTACGCTGACTGCTGCTTTAAACACTTCGCGTCCTGCCATTTTTAAATAATGCATGCGATCATTCACTGAATCTATCGTTGCAGGGCAATTACTGCCGCCGCCTGGCATGTTCAAAATCGCGGCATCCGAACCATCGGCTTCCATGTATGTTCCCAGAATACCTCTTCCCGGGGTATCATCTGAACGGCTGAGTACTGCAGCTCCGGCGCCATCTCCAAATAGAACGCAGGTTGAGCGGTCTTGCCAGTCCAGGATACTGGATAATTTTTCTGCTCCAATAAGCAGTGCGTTACGATAAGAGTTTGCCTGGAGCATATCGCCTCCAATGCCAAGAATATAAATAAATCCAGTGCATGCAGCGCCAACATCGAAGCTTGGGATCTGCCGAAGTCCCAGTTTGTTTTGAACTAGACATGCCGTGGAGGGAGTAATGGTATCAGGCGTCATCGTAGCGACAATTAGAAAATCGATATCTTCCGGTGAAAGATTGGCCATCTTAATGGCTTTGCGCGCGGCTTTTACCGCCATATCCGAACACGATTCATCCTCAGCAGCTATACGTCGTTCGCTGATTCCAGAGCGCGAGCGAATCCATTCATCTGAGGTGTCAACAAACTGAGAAATTTCATCATTTGTGAGAACCCGAGAGGGTGTATAAGAGCCGATTCCCCGGATGATTAATGATGTGTTCGGCGCGCTCATAGAAGATAAAGTTACAAAAAAAAGAAAATTTCAGAAAGGCTTTAATGCGCTCTTATGTCAAGGTGCTTTACTAGTATGACAAGTATACTATTCCAGGTGTTCCTCAACTCGTAACGAGAGCCTTGGCTTCATTCGGTCGTATGATCTGATTTGCCCATTCGATGTCGGCAAGGGCATGAGAAATTAAGTCGTGATGAACAATTTGCGAAGCGATACGAATTGCGCTCATTATATATCTGCTGTTGCTTGCTCCGTGAGCTTTGAGGACATGACCGCGAAGACCTAGTAAAGGCGCGCCCGCGTGTCTTTCGGGATCTAAACGTTTTTTTACTTTTTTGAATGCCCCTTGGGCAAGAATAGCTCCGGCTAATCGAATAGGATCTTTATTTATCTCTTCTTTAAGAAAGTTTTGAATCATATCAAAAAGCCCTTCGCATGTTTTCAGGAGTATGTTGCCAGTAAACCCATCACATACAATAACATCAACGCTGTTTTCAAATACTTGTAAGCCTTCGATCATGCCGCAGTAATTTAAATTGGGCCCATCCAGTTTTCTTAGAAGCTGATTGGTTTCGTAAGTAAGTTCATTCCCCTTGCTTTCTTCTGTTCCAATACTGAGCAATCCAATACGCGGTCTTTTCAGATCGAGGACAACTTTACTGTAGTGATTTCCCAGGATCGCGTTGTGGACAAGGTGATCTGCTTTAGCTGTCGGGTTAGCTCCGGCATCGATCAAAATAAAGCTATGATCTTTACTTGGAATAACCGTAGCGAGGGCCGGACGCTCTACCCCCGACATCGGGCGCAATTTCAATATACCACATGCAGTTAAACTTCCTGTATTACCACAACTTACCACCGCCTGGCATTTTCCCTCTTTGACCAGTTCGACTGCGCGGACGAGGGAGGAGTCTTTTTTCTGCTTCAGGCTCTGAATAGGTTTTTCATCCATACCTATAATCTCAGATGCGGGATAAATACTTATACGCGGATCATCATTTATACCCCCGACTTTAATTAGACGCTCCAAACGTCTTTCATTTCCAACTAGAACAATACCCTCTATATCCTGAAGTTTCTCCAAGGACAACCGCACTGCGCGTACTACCTCTGCCGGTCCAAGATCTCCACCCATGGCGTCGACTGCGATAGTGCCGAAGGCTTTTTCGGTTCCCATTTTCATGAAGGCTACAGGCAGCCTCGAGTGTAATTATTCCAATTTGTAAGCAAAATCAGACCGTTACATCGAGTACTTGACGGCCACGATACATGCCGTTGGCGGGATTCACACGATGTGGTCTGTAAACGGTGCCATCAGCCGAATCTTTTGCAAGGATCGGCGATTTAAATCGGTTCGCGCCGCGCCGCTTGCGGCTTCTTTGCTTAGAATGTTTGCGCTTTGGTGTAGCCATAAAAGTCTCTTTCTTTCAATACGCTTAGAAAAATCTTATCAGATACAATAGTTTTGTGTAATAAATACCCAATTTATTACGACAATTTAAATAATAAATGCCACTATTCTTTACGCGTCAAGTAATCAATTTCATGCACTTTTTACAAATCATAAATCAATGGGGCCAAATAATTTATACAGATACTTACTTTATTCACCTTTTGGAAGTGGGTTATATAAATGCCGGTTAATTATAGGTGGATTTATTCGTGCTCTCTCGCTAAGAACCGAGTAATTGATTCATTCTGTGAAAGATTGTTATCTTATTACGACTTTCGATAAAAACTCCTTGCACCGGTTGATACGCATTAATCGAATGTTTTTATTGTGCCAGATTGCCAACATCTTCTCATTGACGGTTATAATATTCTGCATACATGGCCTGCGCTAAAGGATTTTTTGCCTGGTAATATCGATATTGCAAGAGATCGGTTAGGTGACGCGGTTCGTATTATTCATGATTATGACGGAATCCGAACAACCCTTATATTTGATGGGCGTGGTCGAGAAATTGAGGTGGTCCGCCCTTCGAATGAAAGTACCTTTTCTTTTCTTTATACGCCCAGCGGCGAAACTGCGGATAAAATAATTGAGCAGCTGGTAGCCAAAGCAAATAAACCACAAGGTATATTTGTCGCGACCAGGGATAATATGATCCGTGAAACAGTGCATGCTCTGGGGGCTCAAACACTGAGTCCAGAGGCTTTAGTTGATTGGGTGCACGCCTGTGAGCGTGGGCAAACGGAGAAACTAAAAAGGATGAATA
Source organism: Opitutales bacterium (assembly GCA_965219535.1). Taxonomy (GTDB): domain Bacteria; phylum Verrucomicrobiota; class Verrucomicrobiia; order Opitutales; family PNEW01; genus PNEW01. The sequence goes on from CBDCNV010000001.1 coordinate 679,165, forward strand.
AAAGTTCGGATAGTCGTTGGAGAAATCGGCAAGATCAGTGATTTCTAATCATATAGCCGAGATACAGGGACTCTATGGTCCTGTATCTATATCTGAAGAGCTATTACAAAAAATATGGTTACGAGGTGATTTTTTTCATTATCATCTTAACACAGTAGAGGGGTCCTTACTTAATGTGAAATCTCCTGGAATATGGAATAAACAGGAAGGCCCGGACTTTAAGGGGGCTGAATTAGAGATCGATGGACAATCGATGCGGGGAGATGTGGAAATACACTTTTATGCAAGTGATTGGCTTCATCATCAACATGACAAAAACAATAATTATAATAATGTCGTTCTCCATGTAGTGTTATTTGAACCCTCTGATGAAGATCTACCTCTCCGGAATTTCAACGGGGATATCATTCCCACATTAGTCCTCTTGCCCGTTCTTCCCCAGGATATAGAGGAGTATGCTTTAGAGGAAGCATTATTGGCAAAAAGCGACCGTTACTATGATGATATTCTAAACATTTTACGAACTAAACCCGCAAGTGAGCAGCGGCGCATTCTTTTCGATAAGTCGATCGTGAGATGGGAACGAAAACTGGAACTCATAGAGAAGCGATTACAGAACTCCAGTTGGCAAGAGACATGCCACCAATTGTGTCTGGAAGTGTTGGGCTACCGGCGCAACCGCGCGGCGATGTATGATCTTGCGATTCGATTCCCTTTGGTGGAAATGTGTAAGAGTAATAGACGTGCCGAGTTCTATTATAATTTGGATAAACGCCGATGGAAACTCACCGGATTACGGCCAATCAACCACCCTCTGGTTCGCCTCAGGCAGTATCTGAAACTAATTGATAGAATGCCTCAGTGGCCGGATTTATTGGAAAGTAGATTTGTCCATTGGACCCTTCCTATTCGTGTTGACGATAATACATCGCGATTTCGCAAAAAATGTGACCTGAAATCGTTGCGGCTGAATTTTAAGCAGCAAGTATTAGCTGATTGCCTATCCTCAACTCGACTGGACACGTTGATTTGTGATGCAATTTTACCCATGCTCGCCGTTCACAACATACAGCCCTTATTTTACTACTGGTTTCATTGGTATAGTGGTGACCTGCCTCATACCTTAAGCGATTTTTTGAAAAAAACTGAAATTACAGATGGAAAGAAATGGCCCGCTTGTAATGGATATAATCAGGGGATCCTACAGTTATACATAGAAAACGGTTTATTAAAATCTGCTGCGTAGATTACAAAAAACCGGAGCAGAGATTTAACTCCGCTCCGGCTTTCGATAATTGTTCTAATCCTCGTTGTTTTATAAATCGTAGTACATATAAAACTCGTAAGGGTGAGGTCTTAAATTTAACTCTGCCAGTTCACGCGTCCGTTTATAATCGATCCAGGTATCAACAACATCAGAAGTGAATACGTCACCCCTGAACAGCCAATCGTGATCAGCTTCCAGGTTATCGAGGACATCTCCCAGGGAACCAGGCGTACTATTAATTTTTTCAGCTTCTTGGGGTTCCAAATCATATAAATTTCGGTCGTGTGGATCTCCGGGATCGATTTTATTCTGAATCCCATCCAACCCGGCCATGAGCATCGCAGATAAACAGAGATAGATGTTGCAGGATGGATCTGGACATCTGAATTCTATTCGTTTTGCAGCCGCACTCTTAGAATAGAGTGGAATGCGAACGGCAGCGGAACGGTTGCGCTGGGAGTAAACGAGGTTTACCGGCGCTTCGTATCCTGGTACTAATCGCTTGTAGCTATTCGTGGTAGGATTGGTGAAAGCGAGAAGGGCAGGGGCGTGTTTTAAAAGACCGCCGATATAATATTTCGCCATATCGCTAATCTGTGCGTATCCTTTTTCATCATAGAATAGATTGTTATCTCCTTTCCACAAACTTTGGTGCACATGCATACCGGAGCCGTTATCTTGAAAGATCGGCTTGGGCATAAAGGTGACTGTTTTATCATATTTTTTGCAAACATTGCGTACAATGTATTTATATTGCATGACTCTATCAGCCATCGTCGTTAAGGGCGCGTAGCGCATATCAATCTCAGCCTGTCCCGCGGTACCCACTTCATGATGGTGCACTTCCGTCTCAACACCTACATCCTTCAACCTCAGAATTATTTCGGAACGGAGGTCTTGTAGCGAATCCGTTGGTGGAACAGGAAAATAGCCTTCTTTGTGGCGAGGTTTGTAACCAAGATTGGGATATTCCTCACGGCCTGAGTTCCATATGCCCTCTTTTGAGTCGATAAAGTAGTAGGCAGAATGGGCATTTTGATCGAATCGAACATCGTCAAATATGTAAAATTCAAGCTCAGGGCCCCAGTAGCTGACATCAGCGATTCCCTCGCTCTGGAGGAATTTTTCCGCTTTCTGTGCGATATAACGAGGGTCACGGCTATAAGGTTGCCTGGTGACGGGATCGAAAATATTGCAAGTTAAACTCAGGGTTGGTATCTGCAAGACAGGATCGACAACAGCCGAATCAGGATCAGCAACCAATATCATGTCGCTTTCTTGAATCTCCTGAAAACCACGGACACTGGAGCCGTCGAACCCCATCCCTTCACCAAATAGGTCTTCCGTGAGATCTTCTACTGGGAGAGAAAAGTGCTGCCACACACCTGGCAGGTCACAGAATCTCATATCCACGATTTTCACCCCCCCATCTTTCGCAATTTTTTCTACATCATTTAAAGTCTTAGGCATTTATATTCTCCTCTTAGATTTTGTTCTCTGGTTATTATTGAAGATTTGATTGTTGGAATTATCGTAAAAATAATGAATTTTCGTCATCCACCCTTTCTTCTGAAAAGGGTTTTGATACTTGCAAGATAATTGTGAAATCAGTCAAACATAAATAGGGATAATTTTACGTATAACCATAGTAGCACTTTAGATGCCAAGAAATCCTGCAAGTTCTCGTTTGTATAAAATCGAACATTCAGGCTTTTACCAAGCCAGCGGTATCCTGGATTGGTTGATAACAATCTTCGCTGTATTCATCCTGGGCTACAATATCTGGCATTTGGGGGGATATCATCCCTATGCGCAAATGGTAAGTTCATGGATGACAGGGGGGTTGCTTGTCCTGCATGGTTTTTGGGGGTTATCGAGACACAATGACAATATTAGGATTAACCCACTGGGCCTGGTTTTTATCCCTTTCCTCCTTTATATTTACGTCAGTTATCTCTTCCTCACTCCTGTTCCATGGCTAGCCAAGCGAGAGTTAATTATGGGGTGTCAGGGCATGGTCGTTTTCTGGGTTATCCTGCATAATCTAAGGCGAAAAGAATGTTTATGGTTTTTTCTAATATCTCTGGTAGTGCTGGCTTTTATCTGTGTTTTAGTTGCTTACTACCAGTATTTCACCGAATCGGACTGGTTGCCGATGGGTCGTAAGCAAGTCGACACTTATGACGGTCGTGCATCAGGTACGTTTGGTATTCCCAATAGTTTGGCTGCTTTACTGATTTTAATTATCCCCCCCTTGATCGTTATTGGGTTTGCGCCAAAAAAATCCATCAACTTACGCATTGTATGCATCTATTTGGCCCTGATGTTTTCGGGCGGGATTATCATAACTGGCAGTCGGGGAGGGTCGATTGGGTTTATTTGTGCTCTCTTAATATTGCCGTATTTTGTCACGAGACAAGTCATCGATCGATTGAAGTTTTTCTTTGCTATTATCATCACCGGGGTTGTGGTCTTTCTCGTTGTTTATATCTTCGTCGATACATATCGGCAGCGTGTGGATTACCTCGTTGACCAACGGGGTGAATCCTCACGAAAGATCCTTTGGCGAGCTTCATGGGATATATTTAAAAAGCAGCCGCTCACCGGTAGCGGTGCTGCCAGCTTTGATCATCAATTCGAATTTTACCGCCCGGAGTCTCTCCAGCTTCGTGCCCGACATACACATAATGATTACTTGAATACTTTAAGTGATTATGGGCTGTTAGGTTTTATACTGCTCTTTTTCCCCGCACTATACCTCCTCTGGCGCGGGTGGTCTGTCTGGAGAAATCTACCCTTCTTCGCTCGCTCGAGGGAGTCAAAAGTAAGAGTGACACCCACAACTAAATTAATCCTCGGTGGATTACTGCCGGGTGTTGTGGCCTTTTCTATTCATCTATTCGTTGACTTTCATTTAAAGATTCTCGCTCTTCTCTTGATTCTCGCCTCTATATTTGGACTGATTGTCAAATGTTCTTCAACTTCCGATTGGGGTCTACCGGGGAAACGTTGGGGGTCAGGTTTGTGGTTTGTTTTCATGCTCACACTTGGCCTGTGTCTGGGGTGGGAGGGAATGAAGTCATTTAAAAGCGCAGAGCGTTATTTTGAAGCGCGTGAGCGACTGGATGACTATTTCGATAATTTAGAAAGCATGCGAAGGGATGAAGCATACATCAGCGAAACAATTCGCGTATTCGAGGAAAGCACAAGATGGGATCCAGACAATGCCTATGCCTGGGGTGACCTCGGAATGGCGACATTGCAGACTTATTACTTGAATCCTGAGAATTATAAGAACATCGGCCAAGACGCTCAAATGAAAATAGAGAAAGCTTTGGCTATTACCGATCAAGTTTGGTCTTTTCATGCTTATAAAGGATTGGCTTTGAACTTACAGGGCAGAACCTTAGATGAGGTGCGACCCTCTTTTAAAAAAGCGATCACCTTTGGGGCTAATAATGCTGATGCTTGGTATTATTACGGCGCCGTTCTTGGGTATAATAAATCGGCGCGAAAGGAAGCTGTAGAGGCCTTAGAACGGGCGATTAAGCTTGACCACGGCCATGGTGATGCTATAAGATTAAGGGACAAATTGAAATCACGGTAACTTATTTAACCTCTGCCTGAACGCTGTATGAATCGGTCATTATCTATCCTGTTTTTTGTCTCTATTTCTTCTCTTATTTTTTCACTTCAAGCATTCGGGCAGGAGGCGGGTATTATCATCCTGGCCAATGTTAAGGGTGAGGTTATATATAATACTACCTCAGACGCGCCGGCACAGGTTGCGAGTGAAGGTATACGGTTGGGCGAGGGAGCGGTGGTGGAAACGATGGAAAAATCATCCGCGATCTTAGTTTTCTCAAACGGTTCAACTGTTAATCTATCGGAAAAAACTAAAATTTCTGTTAAGCAATTTTTACAGGAACCTTTTGATTCAGATCCTGCTGATATTGCCGATGCTAAAAGGGAACCGAGTATGTCTCAAACTCGCCTCGCCCTGGATTATGGCGATATGGTGGGTAACATTAAAAAGCTCAGAAGAGGCAAAGGATCCCTATTTGAAATTGAAACACCTGCTGGCATAGCGGGTATCAGGGGAACAATTATATCTTTGACGGTAGTCTTAGGACCTTCTGGTAATATTTTGAGCTTTTCAGCTACCTTCGTCGATGGTAGCGGGCAATTAACTCAAGTTGATGGAACCATTTCTGTTATAAGCGACGGTATTGAGTTAACTACATCAGAAAGTGGGGAAACCGCGCTTAATGAAGCTGATGCTGAGACAGTCGAAGGTATGCGAGCAGCAGCGGCCGAGGGTCAAGAAGCATTTGAAGCACATGTCGAAACTATAGTAGCTGAAATCGAGGCCGCAGCCGCAGCCGCTAGCAGCGGTGACGACGACGATAGTGGAGATGATGATGATAGCAGCGGTGACGATGACGATAGTAGCGGAGACGACGATGACAGTGGTGGCGATGGCGATGATGGAAATCTTCCCCAAGGTCAGTCTGAGCAACCCGACATTACTACCGGTACCGGGACTTAAGACTGGATTAAATCGCCTTCCTTTTCGCAATAGAGCTAGCGATAGCAGCATCAGTTTTTATTTCTAGACTCAGCTAAATAATAACAGTTTACCGATTTTCAGGTTAATCGGTAGAAAGAAATTTTTCACCCCTCGTTAAGTGAGGGGTTATTTAAGCCGTTATATAAGTGAGAACAGCGTTGTGTAACAGCGGTTTAATCCATGGGCATGTTGTTAGGATACAGAGCTAAAATCCGAAATAAAGAATACGGCTTTGCTCTTATAATAATTTTATCCTTAACCGCCTTATTAACTTTCCTTCTGCTTAGTATGGCTACCTTCGTTCGGGTAGATACAAGCGTTGTAGAGACGAGAAATTACCAAAAACTGGCAAGAGATAACGCGATTTATGCTTTTCGTCTGGCTTTAAGTGAAATTCAACTATATGCCGGTCCCGACCAACGGGTTACTGCTCGCGCCGATATATTTGACGAAAATATTGCCAATCCCTTTTGGACGGGAATTTGGAATGTAGATCCCACTTCATCAGGTTATGGTGATGTAACCTGGCTCGTATCAGGGATGAATCCCAATCCTCGCTTGGCGATGGAGGATGAAGTTATTCTATTGGGAGATGGTTCTGCATCAGAGATCATTGCCCTGCCACGTGAGCCAATCTTCATTACACCATTTGAGAGACAGGAAAAATCCAGCCTCATCAGGCAGGGGCATTATGCTTACTGGGTGTCTGATGAAGGAATAAAAGCAAGTATCGCAAAGATCGATCACACTGATGTAAGAATTAACTATCGCAATGACATAGAGCGCGATCTCATGAGGCAATTGAGTCCTCAGAAAATAGGAGGTGAAGTGTTTTATCCCGATTTGAGTCCTTTGAGTTTGGACTATGACTCGGTTAATTCGAATCTGCATAAAATACATTCGCGATCACAATTACCATTAATAAGCGGATTAATTGGTAATGAAAAGTCGGCGCTCAATGCTATCGCGCATCAGCATTTTCATGATCTGACAACTGTGGCATATGGCGTTATTGCCAATACTTTGAGTGGTAAGGATGCCGGTTTGAAAAAAGACCTTTCTCTCTATCCATCACTTTTAGGCCCAGGTTTCGAAGCGTATCTGGATTATCCGTCCTACATGGCAGGGATGAATGATAAAGCAGAAACGTCGCTTCCAACTCGGCATTATAATATAACCCCTTTTGATTCCACCTTTACTCAACCCGGTCAGATTCAGCATACCATTGCTCCGATTCTCACTGAATCTTTATTTCAAATAAATATTCGAAGTAATGAGAAATCTCCTGAAATAAGGGTGAGGTTACGCAGTCTGTTTGAACTGTGGAATCCCTACACAAGTGAAATCCTCCTTGGCTCAAGCAACGCTGGTGAACTTGAAATGGCAGTAACTGGTTTACCAACGATCTTAGTTGTCGATTCAAATGGTGGTACGGCCAGCATTGATCTGCAGAACCTCTTGGGTGATACCTCGCAACCTGATTCACCATTTATTATCCGCCTCCCTTTCCCCGCGGAAGAACATTGGTTGCCGGGGCGTATTTTTAACTGGGCGGGGGCTCCAATCGCTAACTTTGATTCGCGGAGATGGAATCTAAATGCAATTACGATTGGGGGGGCAAACGGTTTGGAAACGGGTAAAATGGCACTCGAGCCAATTCGGAGCAAAACCAGTAATGATACGCGATTTGAAATTACAAGCGCTGAACTGACTTCTCTCAATCTGAAATTATATCTTGCTGTGTTTGGTAAGGAGAAGGCATTGCTCGCAGATTATCGCGATGTCCAATTTTCCGAAATTGACGTTGCCCCCTACAAACACTGGCAGAAGACAATGAATTTTGGTTTCCATTTCCGCTTGAAAGAACCTATCGACAGCCATGCGCACCCTGAACATCGCAGGGGGCAATGGCTCGTCGATCATGATCCCCAATTAAATGCATCAGCCTTTACCAGTGTGCAAGGTGTTCTACCTGCCGAACCAGAGCTATTCGGTGGCGCTAATGTTAAAACTTCAGCTCCCTCACATATTTTTGACCGTCGATCTGGTAATAATTTTCGACATCCTTATGAGGATATCCCCATTTTTGAGTTACCACGATTAGATGCTTATTCCCTGGGATCATTGCAGCACCTATTCATTGTTGGAGAAAGACCTTTCTCCATTGGGAATCGTTGGAGTTCCGAATCGTGGCGAAGTATTTTTGACCGCTATTTTCTCTCTGCTCTTCCTCGCCATGGCGATCCTGCGGACTTTGACCCTAGGCTTCCATTGCCTAATCCCTGGCTTGTTTTACATCACTCTCTTCCCACAGTCTCATTGGGAATGGAGGATATTCTCACTTCAGGAAATGAGTCCGCCCGTCACTTTTTCATACAGGGTGCTTTCAACATAAACTCCACTTCTGTCTCTGCGTGGGAAGCAGTTCTTAGTTCTTTAAAAATTAAAGATTGGAGATATCTTGATGTTGATAATAAAAAAGGTACTCCGCAAACGGTCTCTACCGTTGATTTAATGACTTCGTTTGCACGCTTCTCGCAAAGTGCTCAAGAGACTTTTGAAGCGCCGGACGTCAAGCAGGATCCTTATGATCCGGGCCCAACTGTATTTCCGACAAAATTGTACCGTCGAGGATTGAGAACCCTTAGTAAAGATGAAATCGACATTATGGCACAGGGGATAGTAGACCGGCTACGAATAAATGCTGCCGATGGTATTCCTTTTCGATCACTGGGTGAATTTATTGGACCCTTGAGTGGAGAAGATCCTGAATCGATGAGTGTAGTTGAGGCTGCGATCGCTGATATTGATAATATAAATTTATGGCAGGCGGATGGAGAGGTTGTTGAAATCGATAAATTTTCATCCTATGATTTGACATCAGCAGATATCCTTACCGCTATCGCTCCTTTTATTTCCGTCCGTTCCGATACGTTTCTCGTTAGGGCTTACGGTGATGTCATCAATCCCCTCGTTCGTGATGACAAGGGTCTACCAGTGACTGAGGGACGAGCCTGGTGTGAAGCAATAGTTCAGCGTCTGCCTGAGTTGCTAAATACTGACGATAATATCTTCTCTCCTTCTCCCTACGGTTTTGGGCGTCGCTTTTACATCTTATCATTCAGATGGTTAGACACATTAGATATCTGATTCTTCTCTATTCATCACTTGTTTTATTTTTCTATGCCTCAGGACAAGACGATGGGCCAATCACCCATAATTACACCTTTAGCGTGTATGCGTTCAAAAAGATTCAAGGTCTCTATTACGATACTTATTCTGTAGATTCATTAAGTCAGCGTGAGTGTTTGAAAACGGTTTCGATCCCCTTGCGTTTCTACACCGTTTCACGATCACCTTCCTACCACTATAGAGGTCCCAATCCGATTGTTTTTTATCGCTGGGAAACTGATCTCTCAGATTCAACAAATAAAATGAAAATCCCGGTAGGTTCTGTATCTCTATCTTATGTGAATCGAAATCTACTCTTCATCTTTCTCCCAGGCGTTGATTCACAAATTGAAAATCCTAAATTCAATATACAAACCTTTAATGACAGCTCTTCCCATCTGCCGATGAATAAGTTGATTGTTTACAATCTTTCAGGGCGACTGTTGGAAGGAAATATTGGAGGGGAAAGCGTCAGCATTGGCACTGGTCCTACCGCTCCATTTTCAACACGTAATTCATTACCTGTCACCCTATGGTATAAAATCAATGGAAATGTGGTACCAGGTTTTAACCTTTCTTTAACTCTAAAGCGCAATCACCGTTACCTGATTTTTTTCTTTCCTCCGGCTATTAAGGGGGCAATAGAGTTACAATACCGGATTTTGGATGAGGAAGTTGAAGTCCCTCGCGAATTAATATTTCAAGAATTAGAGGGTTAATGAAATATGTCGGTTAGGAGTTGGGAGCGATCACCACACAATCATGGATCTAGAATTGGTAGCCGAGATAGTTCCAGTGATTAAGCCCCCAGAGAAAAATTAAAATTCCAGTTAATAAAACAAAAACAAAGATTTTTTCGCATTTTTGAAAAACAGAACTCTTCCAGTTGATAGCAGTGTGATATATCAGTCCAACACTAGCGGCCATTGCAAAGAATGGAACGCTAAGCAGACCATAAAGTGCTATTGGCATTTCCTCGACCATCTTATATGAGCCGAGAGAAGTTAGAATAAAAATACCGATAAAAAAAACTAAGGGGGCGATAGCGACGAGAGATGCATATTTCCTTATGCTTCTTAGTGTGAGTAGTGATTCATTTTCATTATTTTTTTTCCGCGTTTTTATAAATATTATTATACAAATCAGCGTTGAAAGCGTGAATGTGACGACTATGCCAGCGATTAATCCGCGGTGAAACCAAGCTGTTTTAAACCACTTGATTTTATTATATACTTCTACACCTCCAAGATAGAGATGTGCGAATGCATTTTCATCATTACGTACAAACGCAACGATTTTATTATCAGTTGTCCGTGCAAAGAGATCCGCACCTATTGGTTGACTGAGAACACCGTCGATTAATAACACTTTGTTGTCGGTCGCCGTAACTCGAATTTCCTTACCCTGTATCCCTACTAAAGCACAGGCTTTTCCGGGAGAGGTTCGCGGATACCAATTATGACGGTATGTTCCCGTGTAGGATAAAGCATTGAATGCAGAGTGTGTTTCATTTGAAGTATCGGTCGCTGCTGTCTGCGCAGGGAAAAAACGTTGAAGAAAAGCACTTAGAAATGCGTTTAAAAATTTAGGGTCCGCATTGTAATTGAGAAAAATACCTAAACGGTGCTCAGGCATAATAATTAAAGCGCTTCTATGTCCCGGCATATGGCCCGTATGCCAGAGTAGATGTTGCTCGTTCTCTTCATATGCCCAGAAACCATAGGCGATACCGGGAAGTTTTGGGTTGAGTGTGTGGTGTTCTTCATGGACCAACTTTAATGACTCTGCATGCTGATATAATTTTGGCTCACTACCGTTTGTCTCGCTTGTCTCATAATCCAAATGAGCATTCATAAATAAGGCCATGTCCTGTGCTGTCGTAATGAGTGAGGAAGCGGGATAGGGTTTCCAATGGCCGCGCGGTAATTCGCGGTAATTCCGCATAAAATAGTTATAACCCAATGCCACTTCTGCATCCCAATCTTTAGGAGGGATGAAGCTCGTCTGTGACATGCCTAAAGGGCTGAATATATTATTGTGAGCATATTCAGCAAAGGGTTGACCGCTGACTTCTTCGATAACATAACCGGCCAGGGAGATTCCGTAATTAGAATAATTGATTACTTCTCCCGGATTAGCGAGTGGCGGTGGCATCTCTTCGCGAAGAAATTGCCCGAGTGGAAGTAAATCCTTCGAATCTTTTACCGTCTGGCCAAAAAATCTTTCACCTACTCCACCCGTATGGGTAAGTAATTGATGGAGAGTTATGGGTGCATTGTATTCTTCGAGTATATCAGGTTCGATATAATCGGTAATATCAGTTTCCATATCCAGTTGATTGCGGTCATAGAGTTGAATCACCGCGGTTGCGGTTATCAGTTTGGAAATTGATCCCACACGAATGCGTGTCTTCACTGGATCCATCAGCCGTTTCTTATTTAAGTCGGCGTAACCATAACCCTTTAAGATATGAATTGAGCCGTCCTTAACCACCGCAACAACAGCGCCCGGGACGTGTTCTTTTTCCATCATCTCAACTAGCCACTCATCGAAAAAAGCTTCAACCTTACTTTTGTCATCAACATCACCTGCAACCAATTTGAGGGTAGCTATAAGCAGTTGAAGTATTAGAAGCGTATTTAAATAAATCTGTTTCATATTGATGATATGCTTAGATTTATTGAAAACCTGAAAATACAAACAAATAAATTGGATTTTACTTATATAATTACAGTCTCTACGCCGAAAATATATCTTCAGTTGGAGCCTTAATTTCCCCACAAAAAAGCCTCCGATAATACGGAGGCTTTTTAAAAATGAAACTATTGGATCAATCTGGATTAAGAAGAATCTCTTTAGCTGATTTCCCCTGTTGAATCATCGGAAGTACATGTTCCGCGTAAGGCACGATAACATCAAGGAGATATGCACCCTTATATTCGAGCATTTCCCTTATCGCGTCACGAAGCTCTTCTTTTTTGATGACGAGGCGTGCTTTAACTCCGAATCCTTCTGCTATTTTTACAAAATTGGGATAGAGGCCGCTTACATTTTCAGGGCTTCCAATATTAGTTGGATCACCGAGTATAGTTTGTGCGCGGACACTTTCATAAAGTAAATCCTCCCATTGGACAACCATGCCAAGATGCTGATTGTTTATAAGTAAAACTTTCATTGGGATTTTCTCTACTACCGCGGTGGCGAGTTCCTGAATATTCATTAAAAAAGATCCATCCCCATCAACATCGATAACCTCCCGGTCGGGACACGCGACCTTGGCCCCTATTGCAGCGGGTAAACCGAATCCCATTGTTCCGAGCCCAAGTGAACTGAGAAAACTTCGCGATTGATGGAATTGATAGAATTGGGCAGCCCACATTTGATGTTGGCCGACCCCGGTCGTTAATATAGCTTCGCCCTTTGTCTCTTCATAGAGCACTTTAATCGCCTCCTGCGCCAGGATATGTTTGCTCTTTTCATATTTAAATGGGTGTTTCTTTTGCCACTTTGCGAGAGTCGAGTACCATTTGCTCAGGTCCGGTTTTTTAAATTTATTTTCACTGGCAAGTTCTGTCAGCCGCTTGAAAGCATATTTAATATCCGAATGGATCGGGTATTTCACCCGTTTGTTTTTGTTGTGCTCGCTGCGATCGACGTCGATATGTACGACCGTGGCATCCGGTGCAAATTTGCTGACCGGGGCACCGGTTATGCGGTCGTCAAATCGAGCGCCCGCCACAATGAGCAAGTCGCTTTCGCAGACTGCCCAGTTCCCTGCCACGGTGCCATGCATCCCGAACCAGCGCAATGACTGTGGGTGTGATTCAGGAAAGCTGCCCAATCCCATCAGGGTCGTAGCCACGGGTATGCCGGTAAGTTCGGCAAAAGCCAATAACTCTTTATCCGCATTTCCGGAAATAATGCCGCCACCTGTGTATAAAACAGGTTGTTTTGCATTTTGCACAAGCGATAGGAGTTCCATTAACTCATTGTCACTTGCTTGAGGCAATTTATCATATCCGGGCAGATTTATTTCCGCGGGAAAAATTGGTTTTATCTTTTTTTGCTGAACGTCCTTTGGAATATCAATTATCACTGGTCCAGGACGACCGGAAGTTGCAATGTGGAACGCCTCTTTGACGACACGAGGAATGTCCTCAGCTTTGAGCACTAGATAACTGTGCTTCACAACAGGTAATGTCATCCCAAAAAAATCTGTTTCTTGAAATGCTGATTTTCCAATATTCCACTGGTGCACCTGCCCGGTGATTGCGATTAGAGGAATACTGTCAACATAGGCATCCGTAATACAGGTAACCAAGTTAGTGGCACCCGGACCGCTTGTTGCCATACATATACCAGGTTTACCTGTTGCACGTGCGTACCCGTGCGCCATAAACCCACCCCCTTGCTCGAATCGCGGAAGAATAGTGCGCATCTTTTTAGATTTATTCAATGACTGATGCAATTCCATTGAAGCCCCACCTGGATACGCAAATATTACTTCCGCACCTTCGCGCTCCAGCGCGACAATGAGAGTGTCCGCTCCAACCATTTCTGGACCGACTTCATCCTGTTTTGGAAATGAAACGATAGGTTTTGGCTTTATGTTCTTTGCCATTTTAAATTAATCCACTTAATCAGTTATGGATAGCCCAAGGTAAAACTGGAAAAAGGAGAAGATTAAGTCAATAGATTGCTTGAAATGCAAGCATCTTTCACTATTAAGTGCATCTCCTCTCCAAGAGAATTAATAAACTTTTAGTTTGTTCTTAGAAAATGGAAATGCAAACTGCGGTATGTAAATTTATCTATGCCAAAATTATTATTTATTGGAGATATCGTAGGTCGACCGGGTCGTGATATTATTAAAAGTCGTCTGCCACACTTGCGAAATAAATTGGCGCTCGATTTTATTATTGCGAATGGAGAAAATTCCGCGGGTGGAGCAGGTATAACCGCTTCAATAACAAAGGAACTATTGGATACAGGTATTGATGCTATTACATTAGGGGATCATGTATGGGATCAACGCGGATTTGATGATGATATCGATGATCTAAAACAAGTTTGCCGACCAGCCAATCTACCGGATGCTTGCCCAGGGAGTAAATTTCTTATTATCGAGCGCAATAAATTTTGCTTGGGAATTTTTACTGTGCTCGGACAACATTTTATGACACCCAAACCGGGTAGTCCTTTTCGTACCGCTGATAAGATTCTAGAGGAATTAAAAGACAAGACTGATGCAATATTAGTTGAGATACATGCCGAGGCAACATCTGAGAAAATTGCCTTTGGCTGGTATCTTGACGGGCGAGCTTCAGCGGTTGTGGGAACACATACTCATATTCCAACCGCAGATGCTACCGTGCTCGCAAGAGGTACTGCTTATATTACGGATGTCGGTATGACCGGACCCTACAAGTCTGTCCTCGGCCGTGAAATACAACTGATTGTCGCCCGGTTTTTAGATGGTATGCCACGGAAATGTCCGGTCGCAGAAAATGATGCCAGGATCTGCGGATGTATCGTAAATTTAAATGCAGATACAGGTATGGCCGATAGCATCGAGCGCGTGTCAATACCTGTCTGAGTTTTTGCAAGAGAGATAAAATCTGGGATGAAAATTCTTTTTGTTGCGCCCGAGGTCACACCGATAGTGAAAGTTGGAGGTCTCGCTGATGTCATCGGATCACTTCCCAAAGAACTGGAAAAAATGGGTCATGATATTCGCGTGGTTTGCCCACTTTACGGAATCATTACTAAGGATGAATCGTGGATCTTACATGATCAAACACTCAATGTGATTCTCGATCATCGTAAATTGGCAACCCGTGTATGGGAGACCGTCTTACCAGACTCAACGGTACGTTCCTATTTCCTGGAATATGGACCCTATTTTGATCGCAACTATGTTTACGATGACCCTTCAGGTTTCTATCAGGATAATGATCGCCGTATTGTTTTTTTTAATCGGGCAAGTTTGGATTTATGTCACTTCCTCGACTGGGTACCAGATATTATTCACTGTCACGACTGGACGACAGGTTTGATCCCTGTCTATTTGAATACAACTCATGTGAAATCTCCGCTCAGCCACACGGCCACAGTTTTTACCATACACAATTTGCAACATCAGGGTTACTTCTCCTCGAATCTGATAGAATTCGCCGGCCTACCAGCGAGTGTTTTCCGTGCTGATGGATTGGAATCTAACGGTTCCGTTAATTTACTGAAAGGTGGCATTTATCACGCTACGAAGATTACAACTGTCAGTCCCAACTATGCTCGCGAAATTCAATTTCACGAACATGGATGTGGACTTAACGAAGTAATTAAATTCAGAGCAGGAGATCTCATTGGTGTTCTTAATGGGATCGATACCTCAACATGGAATCCACGATCTGATCAATTTCTACCTGCTCAGTATTGGACACGCAATCTTAAGAAAAAGTTATTATCCAAAACTGCCCTGCAAAAAAAACTTGGGCTTGAGGAAAATGCCGACGCTATGATTTTGGGTGTTGTCTCTCGTTTGTATGAACAAAAAGGTTTAGATCTTCTTTCTGCCATTGTCCCTCAGCTGATGACACATATGAACCTGCAAATTGCGCTCATTGGCACGGGTGAAGCTTCTTTACAGGACAGTTTTCGCGATCACACCCAAAACTATCCGCAAAGAGTTTACGCTTTCATCGGGTACAGTGATGAGTTGGCTCACCTTCTTACGGCGGGAGCAGATTGCTTGATTGTCCCTAGTCGCTTTGAGCCATGTGGTCTTACACAAATGTATGCCATGATTTACGGCACACCACCCATCGTTCGCAGAACGGGGGGGCTAGTTGATACCGTTGATTCCTATCTTGAAAGAGGTATTGAGGGGACCGGCTTTTTCTTTGATGATCCCACTCCCGATGCGCTCTATGACGCACTTACTCTGGCCTGTTCGACTTATTTCGATCGACCTAAGGAGTTTCGACGTTTGCAGCTCAATGGTTTAAAAAAAGACTTTTCCTGGGAAAAATCCTCTGCTCTCTATAGCGATATTTATCGTTGGGCTGTTGAGACACGCCTTGTCGATTCCGCATGAGGGGACATTCGTCCGGAATTGGGACGATAAATTGGCTTTTTATCCCTTTTTTTACATATATTTTCCGATTTAAGGGTAATTGTCCTTGAAAATATAGGAATTATAACCTATCTATATTTAGTTATAGAACCTATATACAGATAGAATATGCATTATTAAAGCTCAGTTTAATGCCTTATTTTAGAATTCTGAGTTTTATTGCTGCTACTCCTGCACGCAATGACGGGACGGGTTTCTCTTTCACGGGACCCGTCCCGTTTTGTTATAATCGACTAGGATAGCTCATTTATATTTCTCTGTTTCGGATAAAAAAAAGTTCTCGAAGCAAAGGATTGCAGAAGCATGTGAATGAAATGAATTATTTATCTTACTAACTTTAGTTATTAATTTAATAGTGAAAGAAAAACCATTCCGTACCATTTTAGGCATTTCCTTTTTCACCGGGACGATTGATGAATCATTGGAACTGGCGAAAGAGGGGGTCTGGTTGTCATGCCTTCTGGGCCCAACCTTGCGGATTTACCTTTTGAGCCTGAGTACCAGGAAGCGGTAATGAATAGCGATTTAGTTCTGCTCGATAGCGGCTTTTTAAAATTTGTATGGTGGTTGCGTATGCATGAGCGCTTGCCACGCAACTCTGGATTAAAGTTCCTCGTCAAACTTGTTAGTGACTTGGAATTTTTAAAGGAACATGGATCGTTCTGGGTGATGCCGAGTGAAGAAGAATCCATGCTTAATAAAGTCTGGTTAAAAAATAGGGGAATTGCGCTCGAAGATGAGGATTGCTACGTTTCCCCAATCTACGCAAGAGGACAAATTGAAGATCAGACACTCAAAACCATTCTCTTAAAAAGAAGACCGCGTTTCATCGTGATAAATATTGCCGGTGGAGTGCAGGAAAAGTTGGGTTATTATTTACGAAGTGAACTCGATTATAAACCAACGATCATCTGTACTGGGGCAGCGATCGCTTTTCTTACGGGCCAACAGGCGGTCATCCCTCCCTGGGCCGATAGATACTATCTCGGTTGGCTCTTAAGATGTATTAAAGCTCCCAGCCAATATATTCCCCGCTATTGGAAAGCGCGACATCTCTTCAAGCTTATATGGCGATATAAGGATGGAGTGACCCCCAAAAATCGTATCATTTACAGAGAGAGGTTATCGGGATAAACAGATAACCTCAATGAAAAGAAAAAGATACACAACAGAACAGATTATAACAATATTGCGGCAAGCCGATACCGGTAAAACGGTACAGGAAATCTGCCGTGGAAACAACCTGAGCGAACAGACTTTCTATCGCTGGCGTAAAAAATATGGCAATTTAGAACTTGCCGATGCGAAGCGATTTAAAGAGCTGGAAAAAGAATTCACGAGCGCAAGCGAGAAGGCCTGACATACCGAGCTGAAGAAGCTGCTCGCAGATCAAATGCTCAAGAATCAGGTAATGGAGGAAACGCTGTCAAAAAAATGGTGAGCCCAAAGCAGAAGAAACGAGTAGTAAAAGCTGCGGCTGAGAAAGGGTTGTGCTCGTTGCGGAGGGCTTGTGCTTATCTCAGCCTGAGTTGGTCAACGTTCAGTTACCGGCCCAAACAGGCCAGTGAGAAAGCTCAGCGGTTGGTCGAGCGGATTGTGAGCTTGTCCTGGAAACATCCCCGCTACGGTTACCGGCGCATCCGTGCCTTGCTGGTAAAGGAAGGCTGGACAACAAGCAGGAAGTTTGTCCAGGCGGTACGACGTTCAGAAGGGCTGCAGGTAAAGCCCCCGAAAAAGGGCAGACACCGTCAAGGAGTCTCTACGGGGTCACCTACTAAAGCAAAGGGTCGCAATCACGTTTGGTCCTGGGACTTTGTCCATGATCGTACAGACAACGGCGGTCCATTAAAGATGATGACTCTAATCGATGTACCGAGGAGCTGAAAGCGACGACACTCAAGCGAAGCGAAGACATATACGCGTAAATGCCTGGATATCCGGGTCGCTCGTCAACTCACCTCAACCGATGTCCTCTCTGTGCTTAGCGAGGCCATTGAAGAGGAGGGACCTCCCAGCTATATCCGTAGTGACAACGGCAGTGAGTTCATTGCTCATCAAGTGCAGCAGTGGTTGTCCGGTAATAACATAAAGGCGATCTATATCGATCCGGGCAGTCCCTGGCAAAACGGTTTCATCGAGTCGTTTCACAACCGCTTACGCGATGAGTGTTTGAACCGTGAAGTGTTGCTCAGCGTGGCTGAAGCGCAAGTGGTAATCGAACAATGGCGTCAGACCTATAACCATGAACATCCCCACAGTCGTTTAGGCTTCAAAAGCCCACAAGAGTTTGTCAGATTCCTTTCCGATCTTGGCCGCGTTCGGGCTACGCCCTCACTTCGCCAAGATCTCTCATATACATCAATCCTAAAACCATTAACACCCGGTAACTCTCTCACTTAAATTGGTACGAAAAACGGGGTCCGATCAGCGCTGAATTTTCTGATAAGAGTAAAAAATCTTTTGAATATAATGAATCATGGAATGCACTTCCGAACGCATTGGAGTATGCATTTGCTCAAGTTCAATTTCGACGTTTTCGTCCTGATGTGGTGATTACCTGCTATGGCTGGATTAATCCGGTATTTGAAAAATCAGGATATTTTTCCCATTGCTATCGTGTCGTCATTCATCCGGACGTTTGGCACAGTCGTTTAAAAAATGGACGAGATCAAAAAGTTGAAATCACCGAATCCAGTCTCTCCCAAAGCGAGGAATCTAGACTTCTCAATCTTTCGGATCTAATCGTTGCAATAAGCGATGAAGATGCATGTATCTTTCGCGAAATGTTACCAAATAAAGAAGTAATCGTGGTTCCAAAAGGGTGTAAAGTAAGATTACTTAACCGTGAAAAACAAATTTCGGGACGCTGTCTATTTGTTGGAAGTGAAAATGGTCCTAACATAACTGGATTGAATTGGTTCCTTACGGATGTCTGGCCTATAATTCGCAAGAGGCACCCAGAAGTTCATTTGGATATTGTAGGAACCATTAATCGAGCTTTTGAAAATGAATACCCTAATGTTCGTTTTCACGGCAGAGTTGATGATTTAACTAACTTTTACGAGCAAGCCCAAGTTGTTATTGCACCATTACTATATGGAAGTGGCATGAAAATAAAAGTAGCTGAAGCGATGTCCTATGGTAAAGCCTGTGTTACGACTTCTATGGGTCTTCAAGGGTTATTATCTGCAAAAATAGCTGTAACCTGTGCTGATTCTACAACTGATTTCGCAGATAGTTTAATTCGAATTTTAACAGAAAATGATCTACGTAAATCTTTGGAATTTAATGCGAGGAAATATGTCGAGGATAATCTGTCTCCTGAAAAATGCTATTCTCCACTGAATGATTATTTTGAAAAAAATCTAAATTCCTAACCATTGATCATCTTAAATGAGTGTTCCTAAAGTAAGTGTAATCATGCCCGTTTATAATGCCATTCCTTATCTTAGCGCTGCCATCGAAAGTATATTGAAGCAAACGTTTACTGATTTCGAATTCATTATTGTGAATGACGGATCGTCGGATCGTTCTCTATCTATTCTCAAAAAGTATGAAAAAAAAGATAACCGAATACAACTTTACAGCCGTAAAAATACTGGAATCGTTGGTGCTTTAAATGAAGGCATTTCCTATTCTAGAACAGACCTTCTGGCTCGTATGGATGCTGATGATATATCATTACCTGAAAGATTAGAACGCCAGGTTGACTATATGTCCAAGCATCGGGAGTGTGTCGCTTTAGGAACGGATGTTTATTATATGGATGCTGATGGAGCTATTTTAAAAAGACAACACTTGCCTACCACCCATAAGAAAATTGAAGTAGCCTTGCTCGTTGGTAATAGTGGTGCAATCTGTCATCCCGCTCTCATGCTGCGCAAAGAATCTTTGGATGCGGTTGGGAAATATCGCAGGGAAGCCCAATTCGTTGAGGATCTCGATTTGCTCCTGCGTCTATCCAGGAAAGGCAGTTTGATTAATCTTTCAGAACCGCTTTTAAAGTATCGCATACACTTTCAAAGTACGAATTTTAAGAAAAGTGAAGAACAGAAAAAAATAAAGATTCGCATTCTTGAAACCGAACGACAATCCCGGAACCTTCCCTTTGATAAGGGAATTGTTTCATTTAATCATCCAACTTATTCAACCCCTGGTGGATTTCATCGTCAATGTGCTTATTATGCAATTTCGTCCAATCATAAGTCTACTGCGTTAAAACATGCATGGAAAGCATGCGTCAGAGAACCCTTAAGAAAAGAGTCTTTGGTATGCTTAAATATATTTTTTACAATTGCATGGTATCAAACGATAGTTCCTATGGGAAAAACTGATATCAGCGTTATCCTCTGCACACATAATCCGAAGAGGGATTATCTTAATCGTTCGCTGGAAAGTATTAGCAAGCAGACTTTGCCAAAAGCGAAGTGGGAAGTTATTCTCGTTGATAATGCATCTGACCCCCCATTGGAACAATCCCAACTGCCACAGGCCAATCCCAACTTTCGACTGATCAAGGAAAATACATTGGGTTTAACCCGGGCACGCCTTAAGGGTATAAAAGAAGCTCGAGGAGAATCATTAGTTTTCCTTGATGACGATAATATACTGGCATCTGATTACCTTGCGGAAGCTTCTCAAATCGCAGAGCGATGTTCCTGGATTGGAGTTTGGGGAGGAAATATCAATGCTGAGTTTGAGATTACTCCACCGGAATGGATTAACCCTTTTTTGTGTTATTTAGCAGTCCGTTCTGTAAATAAAGAAATTTGGTCAAATCAGATTAATTATAAGTGTATTCCTTATGGTGCGGGATTTTGCGTAAGAAAGGTCGTGGCACGTGAATATGCACATATTGTTGAGCAGGATGAATTCAGAATGAAACTGGATCGGCAGGGAGATATTTTGAATTCCGGAGGTGATTCAGACCTTGCCTTTACCGCCTGTGATATGGGTTTGGGTATCGGTCTCTTCCCGTCTTAAAAGTTAATCCATATTATTCCCGCATCAAGGATTCGTGAGGACTATATCGTGCGTTTACTGGAAGGAATAGCTTATTCAGCCGTTTGTGTTTCTTTCTTCCACAATCTAGATGTATCACCCAAAATAGAATCACTTACTACTCGGCTAGTAAACAGATATAAGTTATTTCGCATGGAAAAACGGCAACGCAAATTTTTTCTGGCAAAAAAGAGAGGGAAGAAAAAAGCGCTCAATGCATTGAATATAAAAGGATACATTTGATAGAAAAATATCGGATTTTATTTTAATAATAAGATCATATTTCTTTCCATCTCAACAATATATGGAAATGAACCTGTATAACTTTTATGTATTCCCGAAAGTGATATGATGGAAGAAAACGAACTTTATTGTTTATTGGCGTGATAAAAAACGAAAAACGTTTCATTTATTTTGGTCATGCCCCAATGGAAGGGGCGGGGAGTGCTATTATCATATTGAGGCACTTGCAGCGACTCGCTGCCAATGGGTGGAAAATTTCAATGGTATCAGATTGGGGCCAATCTGCTGAAATTTGTAAACGGGAGAATTGGCCTGTCTTCTTTCTTCCCCACCGTAAATTCTGGTGGCCTCCTTTTAATCCTGATAATTCACTATCGCTTGCTATACGACTTTGGTTATGGACGGGCGAATGCTATAATTTCTTAGGAGGGAATAAACCCCATGCGGCATGCACCTATCTTTCTGCTTTCAGTGATTTGCTTTCACAGGTTGCTATACGTTTTTCACATCGCTACGATGTTCCACTGTCAGTGATTATACATGATAATCCGGAAAACTTTTGCCATTCACCAGATGAAGCGTCAAAAGTCCGAAGTTATTATAATAGGGTGATCAGTGATGCTCATCACAACTGGTTTGCCTCTCCACAGTTGGCTGATATTTTTGGTCAAACCGAGAGTAATATTTCCGTCCTTCCACCCATCCCGGAAGGGTGGAAGGGAAAGTCTGAATGGAATCCTGCTTTTTCTGAACGACCGCTTCTAGTCTATGCGGGAAAATTATGGGAAGTGCAGATTTCTCTTTTAGCTACTGTTGCTGAAGAGACGGCCGCTGCAGGTGGACGATTGTTGCTGATGGTTAAAAAAACTCCTGCAGTGGAAATGTTTTGCCGTAAGCATCCCGTTGATTGGAAGGAGCCATTTGATGAAAACCATGAAGCACTGCAGTATTTGTCCCAATGTGCTACCGCACTATTAGTGTCTTATACGGAAAATTCAAATATGATGCCATGGATTAGAACGAGTTTTCCCAGCAAACTCGTCGAATACTCTCATCTTGGGTTACCTATCCTTATTATGGCTCCTGAGGATAGCGCTGTTGCGATTTGGGCACGAGGTAAAAAATATCCTTATAGCATTACCCCTGACGATATAAAGGGGTTAAGAAATTTTTTAGAGTCGCTTAAAATGAAATCGAAATGGGAACAGATGGCTCTTTTATCACGACAATATGCGAAATCTGCATTTAATCCAGAGACGATTCAAAAAGAATTTGAATCTAAGTTAACTGTCTGAGAGTTTTCATTGAACGAGTTTAAGAATTATAAGAGGCCCATTCCAGTGGTTCTAGTCGGGTGTGGTGCAGTTAGCCGGTATTTTTATACCCCGGCAATCAAGACATTGTCTGAGCATGGCGATATAAACCTGAAAGCACTCGTTGACCCCGTTAAAGCTAACAGTGATATCCTGACCAATGAATTTCCCCATGCAGAAAGGGCAGTAGATATCAAGGATGTTGATATTTCAAATGGACAACTTGTAATCATTGCTTCACCTCCTCGTTTTCATGCTTCTCAGGGCATATTAGCCTTGGAAAAAGGAGCATCAGTGCTTTGTGAAAAACCTATGGCTGCTTCGAGCGCGGAAGCCGAGGCGATGATAAAGTCAAATGAAGTTAATGGTGGTATTTTGGCGGTTGGTCATTACAGGCGTTTTTATCCAGCGGCAGAAACAATAAAAAGCATCATCGATCATCAACCACTGGGAAAACTTAAGCGATTTACTCTCTATGAAGGAAGTTCTGGAAAATGGCAGGCACAATCGGATTCTTTCTTAAACAAAGAATCAACTTCAGGCGGTGTATTTTTTGATCTCGGTGTCCACGTTGTGGATTTGATCCTATGGTGGCTGGGTGAACCCGCCGAATTTACCTATGAAGATGATGCGATGGGAGGATTTGAAGCCAATTGTCGACTACACTTAGAATACCCCAATGGATGTCTCGGAGAGGTTCGCCTTAGTAAGGATTGGGAAAATGAAAACCATCACACATTTTATTTCGAAAATGGATTTGTCAGGTGGAAAGTTGGAGACGCGAATGGCATTCAGATCTGTCTTGAGGGTATGGATCCATTATTATGTGGAAAATTAAAAAAATATCGTCGAAGTGAAGCTGGTATCTCAGAGAAGGATGATCTCAGGACTGACCCCCAATCTTTTATTGAACAATTGCGTAATATTGTCGCAACGATGTGCGGGGAAGAAGAATTGAAAGTCACCGGTAGCACAGGTCTGCAGTCATTGAAATTTATTGAGAATTGTTACGCTAAGAAAAAACTGATGACCATGCCATGGCTTACAAGTGATGAAACCCATAATGCCGAGAAATTAGCATCCCACTTGCGCACGCGCTCATCATGAAAATCGCGATCATCGGAGCGAGCGGATTCATCGGCACACGTTTAGTCGAATGTCTGGTCTTAAACCGTGAAGCTGATGTTGTTCCTATTATCAGAAACTATAGTAGTCAGATATCAATATCGCGTTTTGATTTGCCGTCGAAGGTTTGCGATATCCTCGATGAAAGATCGCTTGCTAATTCTCTATCCGGTTGCGATGCGGTTATTCATGCTGCACTGGGAGATCCCGGACAAATAGTTAAGATGGCGGCATCCATTTATACCGCAGCAGATAGAGCTAAAGTTAAAAAACTAATTGTTCTGAGCAGTGCGTCTGTGCATGGTCAGGCTCCCGCTCCCGGGACAAATGAAGAATCACCGCTCCATCTTCGTCATGCGCTGGAATATAATAATGCTAAAGTTAGGGCGGAAAGAGTTCTGTTTAAATTGCACCGCCAGGGTAATACCGAGTTAGTTCTCTTTCGTCCAGGAATAGTCTATGGCCCACGCTCACGTTTTATTGGTGATATTGCCAGGCAATTGATCAACCACGGCGCTTACCTGATTAATGAAGGTAAGGGAATATGTAACGGAATTTACGTTGATAACCTTATTGAAGCTATTTTGCTCTCCATTAAAAACTCCCATCTTAATGGAGAGTCTTTTCTTGTCGGGGATGCTGAAACCATTACCTGGCGACAAATTTATGAATCGATAGCAGCTCCATTGGATGTGAATGTAAATTCAGTTCATCAACTCAATCCCCCGGTTTTTAAAAAGTCGCGGAAGCAGAATTGGGAAGAGTTGATTGCTAATCCCATTGTTCAAGCCGTCCTTCCTGTTGTTCCTCGTAATTTAAAGGAATTGACAAAAAGATTAATCGCCGCTTACCCGTCTCCTGTTCCTGAAAGGGTCTGGACATTAGCGCATGGGTCTCAACCTGAAATTACTAAGGAGATGTGCCTGCTCCAACAGTGTTCATGGAAGCTTCCTCACACCAAAGCGGAAAAGACTTTAGGCTATATACCGCAGGTGACATTCCAGGAGGGGATTAATCGTACCCTTGCCTGGTTAAAATTCGCCATGAGTTAATTCGATTACATTAAATTACTTCTATAGAAGTATTAATCGAATTTAAATAAATGGAAACCGTAAGCATCATAATTCCCGCATTTGAGAGCGGTCGATTTCTTAATAAAGCTCTCATTCACCTGAAGAGACAGTCAATCACTGAATGGGAACTTTTAGTAGTTGATGATGCTTCAACGGACGACACAAGGGAAATTGTTAATCGTTTTATTCAAACTGTACCAAATCGTGTCGTATATCTTAAAAACGAAAAAAATCTCGGAGTTGCTCACTCACGTAATAAAGCTATGCAAATTGCCTTAGGTGATATCTTCGCATTTTTAGACGCTGACGATTTTTGGAGTGAGAATCATCTCGAGGAGGGATTAAAAACGTTACACCAGGGGTACGATTTTTGTCATTCAGGAGTGTTTATTTATGATCGCGAGAGAGAGGAAGTAATTAAAGAAATTATTCCATATTGTTATCGGGGTCAAAACCTGCCATTGGCTCTTTTTAAAGGGAATTTTATCTATACTACCTCATCGGTGATGATAAAAAGAAAAATGGCTAAAATACTAAATGGTTTTATAGATGGAATAATGGTTGGTGAAGATTGGGATTTCTGGTTTCGTGCATTATTAAATAAGTTCAAGTTGGGATACACAGGGCAAATAACCTGTTACTACAATAAGCATGAAACAAATACAATGAGGCAAACCCTTATGGTCGCTGAAAATAGTTTGAAATTCTATAGAAGGTATAGAGATGCAGATAATATTCCCTCTAATATTCGAAATAGGTATCTCGCTAAAAGTCTCGTAAATTATTCAAAATTGATTGTTCGGGAGCAGCCCAGTAAAGCTATTAAGTACTTGTATGAAGCCTGGCGCTATCGTCCCTTGGCTATAAACTATTTGATTTATGTAATATATACATGGCTGTTTTTAAAAAGAAAAAATTAGGCTTTCAACCATGCTGACAATGCTTGTTTTCAGATAATTGTGGAGATTGATTTCTTATCACACTATTTCATTTAAATTATAAACGGGATATTTACTCAAGTAATCGAATTTAAAAAAAATTGTCTTAGTGCATATAGCCACTCACTTTAATGATAATCTTAGTTAGTATACAGGAAACTTACTTGTTTGATAATAAGATCGATGTATATGGGGGAAGTTTTTGATGGAGCACAGTTGATCGGACCCCGTTTTTCGTACCAATTTAAGTGAGAGAGTTACCGGGTGTTAATGGTTTTAGGATTGATGTATATGAGAGATCTTGGCGAAGTGAGGGCGTAGCCCGAACGCGGCCAAGATCGGAAAGGAATCTGACAAACTCTTGTGGGCTTTTGAAGCCTAAACGACTGTGGGGATGTTCATGGTTATAGGTCTGACGCCATTGTTCGATTACCACTTGCGCTTCAGCCACGCTGAGTAACACTTCACGGTTCAAACACTCATCGCGTAAGCGGTTGTGAAACGACTCGATGAAACCGTTTTGCCAGGGACTGCCCGGATCGATATAGATCGCCTTTATGTTATTACCGGACAACCACTGCTGCACTTGATGAGCAATGAACTCACTGCCGTTGTCACTACGGATATAGCTGGGAGGTCCCTCCTCTTCAATGGCCTCGCTAAGCACAGAGAGGACATCGGTTGAGGTGAGTTGACGAGCGACCCGGATATCCAGGCATTTACGCGTATATGTCTTCGCTTCGCTTGAGTGTCGTCGCTTTCAGCTCCTCGGTACATCGATTAGAGTCATCATCTTTAATGGACCGCCGTTGTCTGTACGATCATGGACAAAGTCCCAGGACCAAACGTGATTGCGACCCTTTGCTTTAGTAGGTGACCCCGTAGAGACTCCTTGACGGTGTCTGCCCTTTTTCGGGGGCTTTACCTGCAGCCCTTCTGAACGTCGTACCGCCTGGACAAACTTCCTGCTTGTTGTCCAGCCTTCCTTTACCAGCAAGGCACGGATGCGCCGGTAACCGTAGCGGGGATGTTTCCAGGACAAGCTCACAATCCGCTCGACCAACCGCTGAGCTTTCTCACTGGCCTGTTTGGGCCGGTAACTGAACGTTGACCAACTCAGGCTGAGATAAGCACAAGCCCTCCGCAACGAGCACAACCCTTTCTCAGCCGCAGCTTTTACTACTCGTTTCTTCTGCTTTGGGCTCACCATTTTTTTGACAGCGTTTCCTCCATTACCTGATTCTTGAGCATTTGATCTGCGAGCAGCTTCTTCAGCTCGGTATTTTCTTTTTCCAGCTCTTTAAATCGCTTCGCATCGGCAAGTTCTAAATTGCCATATTTTTTACGCCAGCGATAGAAAGTCTGTTCGCTCAGGTTGTTTCCACGGCAGATTTCCTGTACCGTTTTACCGGTATCGGCTTGCCGCAATATTGTTATAATCTGTTCTGTTGTGTATCTTTTTCTTTTCATTGAGGTTATCTGTTTATCCCGATAACCTCTCTCTGTAAATGATACGATTTTTGGGGGTCACTCCACTGGGATTTCTATTGGCTGAAGGTGAATGGGCGCGGGTTTTTCTGGAGATCGGACCAGTCCTCGGATTTTTTTATATAATATTTAGAATCTCTATTTGTGTTTATCTGTTTAAGGTGGCTGCATCTAGCGCGCGTTCGGGTAATTTTCTGCCTATGTTGCTTTTTGGCAGCTGCTTTTTACTCATTATTACTGGCCAGTTCGGGCAGGCCACAACATTGGGTTTTACTGTTTTCATCGCCGGTCTTACTCTGGCTGCTTCGCGTGAGATTAAAAATAATACGAAATCTCCACCCAAGCAGGTCGATGTTTCGTCTCCTAGCTTTCCTCAGAATATTAGTGCCCGAATACCCTCTTCCTGATTGATGGAAAAAAGGCTCGGTAAAATTGTGCTCGTGGGAAACTACGAACCCGATGGCCAATACAGCATGCAGCTGTTTTCAACGCTACTGAAAAAGGAATTATTAAATGGGGGGCTGGATGTGAATTTGATCCGACCGGAACCATACTTTGGGAAAATTATTGCTGGGACTACCGGGCTCGGTAAGATATTTGGATATATTGACAAATTCATCGTCTTTCCTCGTGTGCTAAAACGAAATTTAGCCTCTCTGAGAACTGACGAAAATAAAAATGACCTTCCCTCATTGATTCATATATGCGATCACTCCAACTCTATATATATAAAGTATCTATCTGACTACCCTCATCTCGTGACTTGTCACGACCTTATGGCGGTGCGTTCTGCACGTGGAGATTTTCCGCAAAACCCTACGCGTTTTTCTGGACGCATTCTCCAGCGAATTATCTTTGAGGGCTTGCGGGCTTCTGAATTCATTGTTTGCGACTCAGATAATTCACGCCAGGATCTAATTGCCCTCGATTCGAAATGTGAAAGCAGGAGTACAACTATTCACGCCGGGTTTAATTATGTTTACACGCGCATGGATCAGCACGATGCCCAACATCGACTTAAAAAAATGGGCTTACCTGAAAATATTAAATTTGTCCTCCACGTCGGCAATGATTCCTGGTATAAAAATCGCCTGGGGGTATTGAGGATTTTCCATAAAGTGCTACGCGATTCACCCGATTTTGAATTGAATTGTGTTTTTGCGGGCAAACCACTTTCAACGGATCAGAGAAGCTATATTCAAAAGCACGGTTTGAAGTCCCATGTTTTTAATTTTCAAAATCTCACCCATGAAGAATTGCGAGCATTGTATTCAACAGCAGAACTTTTGCTCTACCCCTCGCGTTACGAGGGTTTTGGCTGGCCTCCCCTTGAGGCGCAGGCTTGCGGTTGTCCGGTTGTTGCCAGTCAGAATGGCTCATTAGAAGAAGTACTGGAATCAAGCGCGCTTACAGCAGAACCGACTGATGAAATTGCCTTTATCACCCATGTTAAAAATATTCTTTCATCTGATGAACTAGCCAATGAACTGCGAGATAAAGGTTACGAAAATATAAAACGCTTTTCGACGGATAAAATGATTAAATCGTATATAGATATATATCATCAGTTGGTAAAAAAACAGTGTAACTGAAAGTTTCCGACTTTTTATTCATGCGCATTGTAAGATGCATTCATTCCCTGAATCCAAATCTTGGCGGTCCTGGTGAGGGGATACGACAAATCTCCAGTGTCTTGAAAAATCAAGGACACAATATTGATGTCGTCTGTCTTGACGATCCCGAATCTTCCTGGTTGGAAGGGAATCCTTTCACAGTTCACGCTCTTGGACCGGTCGCCAATGCATATGGATACACGAAAAAATTGATTCCCTGGTTCAAATCAAATTATTCGCAGTACGATTGCTTAATTGTTCATGGCCTTTGGCAATACACGAGCTTCGGTGCCTGGCGTGCGTTACGCAAAACGAATGTTCCCTATTATGTTTACCCCCATGGCATGTTGGATCCCTGGTTTAAGAACACTTATCCGTTCAAACATTTAAAGAAATGTCTTTATTGGCCTTGGGCTGAATACGGCGTTTTGAAAGATGCACGCGCTGTCCTCTTCACTTGTGAAGAGGAGCGAATCCTTGCCCGACAATCATTCAGGCCGTATCGCTGCCGTGAAGAGGTTGTTCATTATGGCACAGCCATGCCCACTGGTAACGCGGAGTCACAGAAAAATACTTTTTTTGAAAAATATCCTCAGCTTAAAGACAAACGTATACTGCTTTACCTCGATCGAATTCATGAAAAAAAGGGCATCGATACATTAATTCAAGCTTTTGGCCAGTTAAAGAATGATAACGACGCGCGGGTAAGTAATAACATGCATCTTGTCATTGCTGGCCCCTGTGCCGATGAAGATTATCTACAATCATTAAAAGACCAGGCCTTAAATTTTGAACCAAAAATTGCCAACCACATAATTTGGACAGGTATGCTTAAGGACGAATTGAAGTGGGGTGCCTGCCATGCAGCTGATGCCTTCATCCTGCCTTCACACCAGGAAAACTTTGGTATTGCGGTAGTTGAAGCCCTGGCCACTGCGACGCCCGTGCTTATTTCCAACAAGGTAAATATCTGGCGTGAAATTGATGAAGACAAAGCAGGATATATTGAGGCCGATACTTTAGAAGGTTGTAAATTATTGATTTGCCGATGGCTCGAAACTAATTCCGAAAAATGGGATGCAATTAAAAAAAACGCACAGCTTTGTTTCAGTAGACGGTTTGCTGTTGATTTAGCAGCTCAAAGTCTGGTGAACGTATTGCAATCCTCCAATCCCGGGTAATGAAAATCACGATAGTTCAGGGTGCGTTTCTTCCGATCCCACCCCTTTTAGGAGGTGCGGTGGAAAAAGTATGGTATAGCTTGGGAAGAGAATTTGTTCGTCGAGGTCATGAAGTAACGCACCATTCTCGACACTATTTTAATCTACCAGATGAAGAAGTCATAGATGGAGTTTTACATCGACGTCTATCGGGTTATTCGACTCCTCGTTCTCTTCTCTTATTAAAATTTTACGACTTTCTCTATTCAATTAAGATATTCAGGGTATTGCCATCAGCGGATATATTAATAACGAATACATTTTGCTTACCTTTCCTCGTGCGTAGTTTAAAATTCGGTAAACTTTACGTACATGTTGCTCGCTATCCCAAGGGTCAGCTTAATCTTTATCGTCATGCGGCCAGGCTTCAAACCGTCTCACAACCAATAGCCCGTGAAATGGTAAAGCAGGTACCTCGCATAAAAGACATAATAAAAGTAATTCCCTATCCGATAAACCTCCCTTCCATCGCTGATAGGGATTCTCGACTATCTCCAAGTGATCCTATGACCTTGCTTTATGTCGGACGGATCCATCCCGAAAAGGGATTGGATCTTCTGATAAAAGCGATAACCTTATTAGAAATTTCCCTTAAGAAAAAGCTGCTTGTCCGCATTGTCGGACCATGGGAAGTTTCACAGGGTGGAGGGGGTATGAAATATTTAACTAGCCTAAAAGAATTGGCGTCGGATAGTAAGGCTAAGTTTGATTGGGTAGGACCGGTATTTGATGAGGAACAATTAGCTGAACTATACTCATGTGCTACTTTATTTATTTATCCATCAATAGCGGAAAAAGGGGAGACATTTGGTTTGGCGCCTCTCGAAGCGATGGCATTCGGTTGTCCTGTTTTAGTGTCTGCATTGGATTGTTTTCAGGATTTTGTTGTCGATAATCACAATGGTTTTATTTTTGATCATCGCAGGCAAGAGCCGGAAAAATATCTCTTCATCAAGCTTAGGGCCTTACTTAATGCAAAAAAAATACTAGGTGATGCCTCAAGCGAGGCTCGAAAAACTGCTGAACAGTTTTCACTCGATAAAATTACTACTTTATATCTTGAAGATTTCACTTCATTGCTTCGGTCGTGACTGAGAAAATAAAAAATCAAAATGCAGACTGGGAAAACGCTTATCAAAGTCCGTGGTCTGCAGGGCAACGTAGAGGCATGATACTTTGGGAATGGTGCTGGTTTATTTTTTGTCGCTGGACACCCAAACCCTTTAATCCATGGCGATTGATGTGGTTAAAGCTCTTTGGCGCGACTATTGAAGGTGTCCCTTTTGTCCATCAGCGGGCGCGTATTGCCATTCCGTGGAATATAACACTTTGCGACCGTGCCTGTCTCGGAGATCGGACTAACGCCTACAGCCTTGGAGAAATTGAAATTGGCGCACGCGCCACCATCGCGCAGGAAGCTTACCTGTGCACGGGCACACATGATTTTGATGATCCTGATTTGCCCTTGCAAACAGGTAAAATCACGATTGGCGAAGATGCCTTTATCGGTGCTAGAGCTTTTATCCAACCGGGGGTAAACATCGGCCGTGGTGCGGTTATCGGCGCATGCGCTGTTGTTACCCGTGATATGCCTAATGACATGATAGGTGTGGGAAATCCCTGTAAACCGTTAAAACCGAGGAGAAAAAGTGGTGCATAGTTTATGATGAAGATAGCGGATGATTCAGTTAAAAAGAAACTCCCGCGAGATTTTCGACCCGAGCCCTTTGCTTATCATGAAGAGGTCTCAGTCGAAATTTCTTCTTTAACCAACGAGGGGACAGGTGTAGGACGTGTAAAGGGTTGGGTGGTGATGGTGCCCTATGCGCTGCCAGGTGAAAAAGTACGGGCCAGGATATGGCGTAATCATAAAAATTATTCTGAAGCCGATCTTTTGGAAGTATTAGTGTCGTCTTCAGACCGCGTAAAGCCACGCTGTGAACTATTCGGTGAATGCGGTGGCTGCCAATACCAGCATCTTGCTTACGAACAACAGCTGATGTGGAAAACGCGTCAGATCGAAGAGTTGTTTGAACATCAGATCGGAATCGATGTGCGGGTAAATCCTACACGACCTTCACCACGGGAGTATGGTTATCGCTCAAAAATCACCCCACACTTTCAAAAACCCCGGAGTGGAAAATTGCCTGCGATCGGTTTTCAACGACAGGGTTCCCGGCAGATAATAGATATTCAACAATGTCCCATAGCTACCGAATCCATTAATAATAGGCTACCTCGGGAACGTGAAAAGATAACTTTAGGGGTAGGTCAATACCGGAAGGGAAGTACACTTTTATTAAGGGATTCACTTGATGGAGTAGTGACGGATCATAATGCCGTGGTGTCACAAAAAATAGGCGACTGTCTGTTTCAGTTCCAAGCGGGTGAATTTTTTCAAAACAATCCCTATATTCTTCCATCCATGGTCGAGCATGTCGTAAACGAAGCGCAGAGTGAAGGGATCCATTTTCTTGTCGATGCCTATTGCGGGGTAGGTGTTTTCTGCATATCAGCGGCTGGGAAATTTGAAAAAGTTACAGGCATCGAAGTCAGTGCTAACTCCATTCACTGGGCAAATGCTAATGCGGTAGTCAACCATGTAGAAAATGCAGATTTTTTTGTCGGCCGATCTGAGGTTATTTTTATGAAGATCGATTATGAGCCTGAAGTCACGGCTGTGATTATTGACCCACCACGCAGAGGTTGTGATTGGGAATTTATAAATCAACTCGTGACTTTTTCGCCAAGGAAAGTAGTTTATGTTTCCTGTGATCCAGCAACCCAGGTCCGCGACCTGGAATCATTTCTCGCCCATGACTACAGGATAAGTTGCGTTCAACCATTCGACCTTTTCCCTCATACCCGGCATATTGAAAACGTCGTTACTCTCACTAAATAATTAAAGAGACTCATCTTTTTTTATTCCAGTTATCAGTGGCAAAATGGCTGTGCACTGAATTTCTCAGTGTTTCTGGGAAATTTAACCAAGCTACAGATTTAGGGTTTGCGTCCAGGTTAGTACATAGTCCTTGGATGAAACTATGCTTTAAAGCGTCATAGTCCAGGTTGACATCGACAGCTGAGCGATCAATCGAACCCTGGATTAACAAACCGTATCGGTTTCGTTTTAACGCCCCCCCCGCGATTTTTTTATTCGTTCGCGGGTTGATCACATCATCGGGTTCCGCGTTTTGAAAACAGTGTGTGACTGTTTTTCTTATTCTATTACGGTGATTATTATTTTTATCCTTCACCGTTTTGCAGGGTGCGAGTACGGTTGGTTGTCCATGCTTTTTTAGAGCAGAAGCCAGGGTATTATGTAATAGTCGATAAGTTGTCAGCGCTCGCTTCCGCGTAAGTGGGTGTTGCGGCGGGAGGACCAGACTGTAAGTCCAATCATTGCGGTGGTCGACAAGCCCCCCTCCCGTCGGTCGGCGGCATAGTTGTGCCCGCGATGGCTCAATCTTCGTTTTAACCTCACTATAATTCTGTCCGTAGCCAAAGGAACAGGCCGGTAAATTCCAATTATAGTGACGAAATCGTATCGCTTCGTGAGATTCTGAATTTTCGAGTAAAAGGAAATCATCTGCCATATTTTGAAATGCATCGCCACTGCGGTCGGGTAAGATGAGAAAATTAAAATGTGTTAATAACGATGCGTTCTGCATGATTGTCTTTTTATTGCAATTAGTGACTCTTGGGGCAAGCTTCTGAACTTTCTCATGCTTACTTATAATGATTTAGTCAAACCCTCCGTATTGAATCAGCCGATATATCAACCGGGTCGGCCAATCGAACTGGTTGCCCTCGAATTCGAACTCGACCCCAATGAAGTGATTAAACTGGCTTCAAATGAGAATCCGCTCGGGGTCTCACCCAAAGCCTTAGCGGCTGCACAGGAAGCCTTGGCCTCGATCGCCTTCTACCCGGAAAATGATTGCTATTTTCTTCGCGAAAAATTGGCGGTAGTGCGAAACCTTGCGCCCGAGCAATTAATCTTTGGGGCGGGATCCAACGAGATTATCCAAATGCTCGGTCACGCCTTTATTGAACCCGGTGTTGATGTTGTTATGGGGAAATCGGCGTTTATCAGTTACAAACTTTTCACCCTTCTATTTGGCGGGAACGCAATTGAGGTTCCGCTCATCGATTTTACCCACGATATTAAAGGTATGGCAAAAGCCATTACCGCTAGCACAAAACTCGTCTTTTTGCCCAGTCCCAATAACCCGACCGGAACTTGGAATGAGGAAGAAGAAATTATAGCATTTATTAATGAGATGCCGGACCATCTCGTCTTCGTCTATGATGAAGCGTACGCTGAATATATTAATAATCCACCTGATCTACGCCCCTTAATCGCGGCCGGAAAAAAAATAATCTGTCTTCGCACCTTTTCTAAAATATATGGGCTTGCGGGTTTTCGCATCGGGTACGGTTATGGAAATGTTGAACTTATCGACCTTTTAAATCGTGTGCGACCGCCTTTTAATGTATCCAGTATAGGGCAAGCTGCGGCCCTAGGTGCTCTCGACGACAATGAGTATGTCGAGAAATGTAAGGCTCTCAATCAGTCGGGGATGAAACAGCTGGAGGAAGGTTTGCAAAGTTTAGGTTACGAAGTCGTTCCCAGTCGCGCAAATTTTCTGCTTGTGCGGTTTGAGAATTCAGACAAAGTGTACCAATATTTACAGGCAAAAGGAGTTATTGTCAGACCATTAAAAGGTTACGCACTAGAAGAGCATCTACGCATTTCGGTGGGAACGGAGCAACAGAACGACCGGGTGTTGTCCGTTCTTGCCCAGTACCAAAAAGCATAGAGCGGCAGGGGAGGGTCCTCCACTAAGCGGTGAACCCCATATACTTAGAACTAATACTCCAACTCATTAGTATCCTCGCGCTGCTATTGTTCAATGCTTTGCTTGTCACTTGTGAGTTCAGTTTAATTAAGCTGCGCTTTAGCCATTTTAATCAGGATGCGCTCGACCAATTAAAACAGAATAAAAGTCTGGGTGCACTACTCGATCACGCTGATGTAACCGTAAAAGTTGTTCGCCTGGGGATAATTTCCTGCACCATAGGTTATGGTATTCTCCTCTTTCCCATAATCGAAAATTATTTTAGCGAGCTGGCGATATTCGGTTTTGAAATAATCGACCCCATTTCCATAGCCATTTCCTTTACCGCGGCAGTTTGCCTCCATTATCTGGTTGGTGAATTGGTGCCACGAGGACTGGCTCTTCATTATCCCGCGCAAGCGCTAAAAAGTTCTGCCTGGGCTGTTAAAATCATAGAAATTTTAACCAAACCCCTTATTCGTATATTAACCCGTCTTTCTCGAATCATCTTGAGGATCTTCAAAGTAGAGCCTGGAGCAGAACTGGAAACTTTAGATATCGAGGCGCAACTCCAATCATTAGGTGAAGATGTGCCTACCATTTCTCCCGTCACGCAAAAAACGCTTCGAAATACTTTAGAACTGCACAATCGTACTGTTCAGGATATCATTTTACCCCGCAATCAGGTGCAGTTTTTAGATTTAAATGATAGTATTGATCAGAATATCGAACTCGCAAAAAGAAGTGATCATACCCGGTTCCCTCTCTGTGAAGGTGATCTTGACCAGTGTATAGGCATAGTTCACATCAAGGATATCTTTCGCTCATCCGGTAATATAAAAAATTTAAACTTACGCCGGATCAAACGGAATATCATTCGTGTCATGCCGGAGGAATCTCTGGATGATGTGATGCAAAAGCTTATGCATTCTCGAACGCATATGGCTCTCGTTCTTGATGAATTTGGTGGGATTACCGGGGTTATTACCCTTGAAGGTATTATTGAAACGATTGTGGGTTCTATCCAGGACGAGTTTGATTTTGAAGAAGAACATATTAAACCAGTTAATGTAGACGAATATCTTGTTTCCGGTTTGACGCCCATTCACGAATTCGAAGAAGCACTTTCAGTCGAGGTCGAGAACAAAGAGGTAGCGACTGTTGGAGGGCTTATTACTTCGGAACTTGGACATATTCCAGTAATACAGGAAAAGCTTAGATTAAACGGGCTGGACATAGCTATCACCGAAGTGAATGAAAAGCGAGTCATCGCAGCGCGGGTGCGCGTATTTGAACGGGAAGGTGAAGAAAAGAAGACGGCTGATTAGCTTTTATTCTGGATTTAAATCCCCCTTAGTGTCCATTCGAAGCGCGTCTTAATCGATCATTAATGGCAACACCAATTCCCTCCTCGGGAGCTGCTTCAATATAGATTACGTCATACCCCTTCTGATCTACGGATCGCAGTAAATGAAACAGCTTATGGGCCGCTTCGCTTAGATCGCCATCTTCCGTCAGCCAGTAGTTGTTCGCTTGCTTTGTCCTTGGAGGTAGCGCCTTGCGCTTGAAATAAATCACCGCCGTGAGCCTATCATTCGTTATATCTAATTGTGATTCAGATTCCAGCATCATTAATCTTGTTTTCGGACTGTAATGCTTTTTCATCATTCCGGGCGCACGCATAGCGTCGGTTTTTCCCCTCATTGCTTTTTTATCACCAGGGTCGATTTCTACCGGTAATCCCAACGCCTCACTAAGCATTTCACTGGTGATTGCCCCAGGTCTTAAAAGGACAGGTTTTGTCGGTTCGGTGATGTCTACGATTGTTGACTCCATCCCAATTGGGCATGGACCGCCATCGAGGATGTAATCTAGATTGTCACCCAAAGAGTCCAGAATGTGTTCGACTTTCGTTGGACTGATATAACCAAAAGGATTAGCGCTGGGGGCGGCCAGGCAGAGCTTGGAACTCTCGAGCACTTTGCGTAGGACGGGATGATTGGGGACTCTTACCGCCACGGTGTCACGATCAGCGGTGACAATACCCGGTACTTCAGACTTTTTCGGTAGGATTACAGTCAACGGTCCGGGCCAGAATTTCTCCGCCAATTTATTTACCGCTTGGTTGAGTGAGGCCAGTCTTCCGACCCCCTCCATGTCGAAGGTATGCACGATCAGTGGGTCAATTAGCGGTCTTCCCTTGATGCTAAAAATGTCCCGCGTGGCTTCTTCATTGAATGCATTGGCCGCGAGCCCATAAACGGTTTCCGTCGGTACTGCAACTACACTACCTTCGGACAATAGCTTAATGACCTTCGCAATGTCTTCAGGTCGATCCCGGTAGATCTTCGTCAAGATTTTATCTTATAGACGTTAGCTCAGGCTGCTAACTTAGTGTTCCCTGCTTTCTTCGGACAGGGGCTACTTCATGAGCAGCATATTACGCGCGCGCTTGATCACTTTAGTGATATGGCGCTGCTGTTTTGCTGAAAGTCCGGTAATACGGCGTGGTAAAATTTTTCCCGTATCTGTAACGTAACGTGAAAGTGCTTCCACATCCATTTCAGTCATATTAGACGGGTTCTTTGACTGGGTGGTCGGTTTGGATTCTTCTATTGCCATAAACGGCTACAAACAACGAATTATATGCTTAATATCAAGAAGAAAATGAAGAGAATTGATATATGACCTCATACGGTTCATCTGGCGAGTAATGACTGGTAGCGCTCATCCTTGAATAAAGCCTTGTTGAGCGTTTCATTTTTGCAGGTAACATCTTCCGTTACCCAATGCGTCGCATAAGCGCGCCGCCAGCGGTTCGAGTGGTTCCGGTGCGAACTGTGCAATGTTTGGCTGTGATGAAAAACGACACCACCTTTGTGCACCGGGGCGAGTTCCTCATTATTCATTTCGATGCGATCATCGGGGGGAATGAGGTTGTGCGGCTCGGCCTCTGATTGCGGATAGTGGGGAATAATACCTTCTTTGTGTGATCCGCTGATATACCGCAGGCAACCATTTTCCTCGTCGACGTCATCGAGAGCAATCCACGCGGTAATAACATGATCAGCGGGGAAACATTGGAAATAAAAGTCGTCTTGATGATAAGGTTTGGGTCCCCCGTGATGGGGCGGCTTCATGAATACCTGGTCCGTTAAAAGTAGCGGGGTATTACCGATAAACTCTTCGGTTACACTGCTAAATCGGTCATTGAGTACAAATTCCTGAAAAGCAGGGTGCTTAAAAAAGGGATCCATAATTTTACGCGGGATAATTTCCCCGCTTTCCAACCGTTGGCCAGCCATTAGGGGCACATGAGTTTGTTTCAGATCTTCTTCAATTACATCCGTAGCGATCTCTGCAATTTTATCTATCGTATCTGTATTGAAAACTCCCTCAACGACAACCCAGCCTTTATCGTGAAAAAGTTTCATCTGCTCTGGTGTTACCATGATTTTATTAATAGATTATGGGATTATTTCGATACCTATATCTATTCTGCCCTTAACATTCCGTCAAGTCATTGAAGAAGCAGGCATGGTGTTCTATTGCCCGATAGCGATTCCCCAGGGACCTTCCCCTGTGGGGACAGTGGCGATAACTTTTTCCAATACCGTGTCGATGACGGATACATCATTGGATACTCCGTTTGCGGTGTAGAGTTTCTTCCCATCTGGCGTCAGGGCTAATCCCCAAACTCTCATTCCCACCGGTATATAGCTTGTTACCGTGTTTGTCGCAGCATCGATCACCGCAACGAGATTTGCCCACCCAGTAGCAACATAAACGCGTTTACCATCGGGGCTGACGACTACACCCATTGGTTTAATTGGTTTATCCCCGTGCTCCAGCTTTATTGAGTCGATCACTTTATTGGCTTTGGTATCTATCACCGATACAATGCCGCCGATTTCAGACGTGACATAGGCGCGTTTACCATCCGGTGCAAAAGCCGCCGCCCGTGGTCTGCTATCTACGAGAATGGTTGAAACAATTGCTAATGCTGTCGCGTCGATAACCGATACGGTATGTGTGGTCTCAGCTGTTACATAAACAGTCTTACCATCCGGGCTTACCGCGACGCCTTCCGGCTCTATCCCCACGGGGATTACGGCCAATATCTCATGTGTTTGCGTATCAATTATTGAGGCCGTATTCGCGTCTTCATTTGACACATAAAGCCTCTTCCCATCCGGACTTATCGCAAATGCTTCTGGGTCTGATCCTGATGAAATACCGCCAATCTGTTTTCCGCTTTTTGTGTCGACAACACCGATTGCATCATCACGGCCCAGTGCGAGGTAGAGTATGCTATCATCGGGACTGAGACCGATACCCCGCGGCCTGGCCCCTACAGCTATCGTGTCAACCACTTCATCGGTTGCGGTATCGATGACCGTTACGCTATTGGATCGTTCATTGCTCACGTAAGCGAGTGGTCTCGCTGTCAAATCGGGCAACAAGGTTAAATAGGCTAAAGCAATAGTGATGATTATATATTTCATAAGGTTACTGATTAAAAAGAGTAAAACATTCTTATAAAGGTTCAAGTTGACATTGGCATTCAGAATGGGGAACCCCCAATTCTTCTAAAGTATTACCCTCGACCTTTATTCCGGGTAATGGCACTGGCGTTATAACTTTTAAAATGTCCCATTCACGTTTGCCTGGTTCCGTCCGGGGAGTGACAAGGTGCAGAGGTTTTTTAAGTTGATGGTCCCGAATTCTAAAGATCAAAGCGCTTCCCTTATGCCCGTCAAATGGCGGTTTGCTTTCCAGGAACTCGATTATCTTTTTCCCCTCTGTGCTCTTTGATCTGATAACCACTTCGCCAATGAATTTGACGGCCGCCCAATTCGCCCAGGCGGCACTATCCATCGGTTTATTATATTTATTGAAAAATCGGTTGTTGAGCTCACGCGCGCTGTAACGGAATAGTTCATGATACCAAATCGTCGGCCAGATTCCTGTTAAGTCCTTCGTTTCATTCTTCCAAAGTTGAACAATATCCATGTAGGCACCGACAACTTGCATGGGGAGGCCGCGTTTTTTATACTGCTTTAAAAAATTTATCTGGTCATCGCTATTCAGTATGACGAATATCGCATCAGGATTGGCGCGTTTAATCTTATTTAAGAGGGAGTGATAAGTCGATTTATCAGCTGATACAATCTTATGTCCTATTTCCTCCCCATTTTCTTTCTTTAAAAAATTCTTTGCTTGTTCATAAATATTTATATTGGCAGGGGAATCATCAGTTAGGAAATACCACCGCGTGAGATTTTCCTTATGGATTAACCAATTCCCGATAGCGCTTACGTAGATTGCGGCACTGGCTTCGATGTGAAAAGTATAGCGATGGCAGTCTACACCCCTTAAACTGTCTGCCTTTGAAGCAGTGTTGAAGAAGGGTACTCCATGCATTTGTGTTAACTCACTGATCAATCGTGATGACTCATCGTCAAGGTTACCGACAATGGCGACCACATTATCTTCCTGAATTAATTTCAGCGCCTTTTGCGGGGCCATTTTTGAATGAGTATAACTTTCACTGATGAGGATGAATTGCTTACCAAAGAATCCCGCCAGAACATTGTTTTCTTCGAGTGCGAGACGAGCGCCCATAACGGCGTATTCACTCTTATCATTAAATGAGCCGCTTTGGGATAACAAATGCCCAATCTTGATCGGCATTGCTTCATCTGGAGTATGAGAACTGCCGAAGACGAATATATTTCCTAAAAAAAGAAATGTTATAATGCAAACAAGGTTAAAACTTTTCCCTCGCATTACTCACGATCCTCCTGATGCCCCGAATTCATTTTATTGAGAATAAAAGAGCGTATGATAATCACCAATGGGTATGAATATCCCGACACTTGAAATAGCAAACTACTCGGTCGTTTCAGAAGGGACCTCCGCTGTCGCCGCTTCTTGATCTTCAAAGGCTGAAATAGACTCAGGTGTAGGAAAGGGTGCGGTGGGCCAATCCTGTGGCGGTACCCAGGGAGACTCATTTTCCCCAATTTCGTCAGGTCTCCCTGGAGGTAGTATACCATCGGCTCTCGCCTTGGTGTAAATATAGAGATCGGTAATTTGTTTATCATCGAGCAGGACATTCCATGCCTGCATCCCTTTTTTCGGTCTTCCTTCTCGAACGGTATGGAGGTATTCCTCGTAACTTAAAACCTTGATGGAATCCCTCAGATTGACCGCTATTGTGCTTCCAAGCGCATCGAGCCCGTGACAGCGGTAACAATAAACATGCCACCATTTCCAACCACTGTAGATGCGCTTATATACTTCATCAGGTGCGGGCATAGTGGCATTATTCGCAGCATCCTTATCTTGAGCGAAAGCAATCCCCGCCCATAGAGCAGATGTAATGTAAATTAATCCGCACACTGGGATCCACCTTGTATAGCTGTTACCGCTTTTGACCTTAAATGCCATCGCTCGGCCCCTTCAGCTTTTTAGTTAATCGGGATAAGCGGTACTCCATAATCTTCCAGGATCTTTTTAATTTCAACGTGCTTTCTTACCAGGATCTCTTCCAATTGTGCTTTGAACACATGTTCTCCATGTCTGACCCCCATGCATATCTCATACGTGAATGGCAGATCATTTTCACCTGATGGAACAGGGACTATCTTTAGTGGTGTCTTTTGTGCCTTGGCAAAATATCCACCAATCGGCCCCCATACGACGGCGACATCAATATCCCCTTTTACCACCGCATCAATTATCGTGCTTGGAGGGTTGTTTTCAGAGTAAAAGGTATCATACCCGACCACATTTTCTACTATTCCTCTTCGCCCTAATTCATGAACTGGAGGTGGATTCATGTAGTCGTTGCCTAGTAAATGGACGCCGATTTTTAAATCCTTCAGAATGGGGTCATCCAAGGTATTAATCTCATATCCTTTGCCTTCAGGATATACAAATACGTAGCTCGATCGGTAGTAAGGCTTAGTCCAGCTGACCAAATCATAACCTTTGGGTACTCCCATCACGACGTCGCATCGCGCTTCCTTGAGTGTGGCCTTCATCGTGTTCCTGATGAAACCTCTTCTTTGTCCCCACCAGACATAACTGGGGGTGGTTCCCAGTTCTTTAGCTATTAAATCCGCAATCTTATTCTCAAAGCCTTCTAATTGTTTGTTAGACAATGGGAAGTTCATAGAGTCTGCGCCAACTCTAAACGAGACAACTTCATCGCTACTCAGGGTATTGGCCGGTATTAAAATAGGGTAGAAGAGAAGGATTAACGCGCTAATACTGAAAATTCTAATAACCATATTTTTGCCCTGTGAATTTAAAATTGGATAATAAAGATGCGATATTTTAAAAATATTGTTTCGTTAAATGTAACAGAAATTTATCCCCACTTACACAAATTGCAATTCATGTAAGATAGGTCCTCTTCTTTTCGTAAAAAGAAGATATGTTGGAAGTTATAGGCTCTGATGGTTCGAAGTTTTTTCGAACCTCAATAATACCATTTCACTTAAAGCGAAAATACAGTGAGAACACCGCCGAGGTTGCTGATACCTTCTACATCAGCGAACGCACCTAGTGCTCCAAGCCCTGCAGTGGGATCCTCACCACCTATTCCCGCGGCGGCTCCGATCCCAGCCCATCCGCCAACACCTGAGAGAATAGCTACATACTGCTTGCCGTTGCGTTTGTAGGTAATGGGATTTCCGATAATACCTGATGGCGTCTTATACTTCCACAAGACTTTGCCTGTTTTGGCGTGGACTGCTTTAAACCAGCCTTCCATAGTTCCGTAGAATACGACGTCAGTAGCGGTTACAAGACTTCCGCCCCAGGCGGCCAAATTCTCTTTGATGCCCCATACTTTTTCACCTTTTACCGCATCCCAGGCAATGAACTCGCCGCGATTGCCGCCGGGTCCCGGAAACATGCGGACGATAGCACCAACATAGGGTTGCCCCGCTTGGTACTTAACTTCGACACCTTCATAATCATTGCCGACATTGTTTGTTGGCACGTAAAAGAGACCCGTTTTTGGGGAGTAGGAAGCCGGTTGTTGA
The DNA here is from genome assembly GCA_965219535.1 of Opitutales bacterium. Classification (GTDB taxonomy): domain Bacteria; phylum Verrucomicrobiota; class Verrucomicrobiia; order Opitutales; family PNEW01; genus PNEW01. The sequence goes on from CBDCNV010000001.1 coordinate 722,217, forward strand.
TTCTTGCCTCCCATCGCGCCGGGAAATATGTTCTTTGTGTTTCTCATCGAAGAAGTCCGCTTCTTCGGATCTTCGATCGGTCGACCGGTTTTCATGTTTACACCGGTTGCCCAATTAACATGCACGAATGGCTTCGCTACCAGTAACTCTCCCGTGTCGCGGTCTATCGTGTAACCGAAGCCATTGCGGTCAAAGTTTACCAGTACTTTTCTTGTTACTTCATCAAACTCTAGTTCGGCGAGAATGTTTTCGTTCACTCCGTCGTAGTCCCATGCATCGTGAGGTGTTTTCTGGTAAGCCCACTTGGCAATTCCTGTATCGGGATCACGTGCAAAAATCGTCATCGACCACTTGTTGTCACCGGGACGCTGGTCGGGATTCCAGCTACCGGGGTTTCCCGTGCCGTAGTAAAGTAAATCCATCTTCGGATCGTAGGTGTACCAACCCCAGGTAGTGCCACCCCCTCTTTTCCATTCATCACCTTTCCATGTCTCTACGGATCCGGGAAAGCCGACTTCTTCCTCCGGCCCCGTGCTATACATACGCCATACTTGCTCACCCGTATTGATATCATTGGCGGTGACAAATCCACGAACACCGAACTCACCACCACTGATGCCCGTGATCACCTTATCTTTTACTACGAGGGGTGCTCCTGTTATGGTCATTCCTTGACGGAAATCACCTTGCTTAACTTTCCAAATTTCATTCCCCGTTGCAGCATCTAAGGCGACCACATGGGTGTCCAATTGGGTAAGAAAAATTTTGCCCTCTGCGTAGGCAACCCCGCGGTTTACCGTGTCACAGCATGCGACGGGGATTACTTCTTCATTTTGTTTCGGCTTATATCTCCATTTGATGGGCGCGCCCTCTTTATTTAAATCCAAAGCGTAAACAATATTTGGAAAGGGGGTGTGAACGTACATCGTGTCGCCAACTACCAGCGGTGCCCCTTCGTGTCCGCGCAATACTCCGGTCGAAAACGACCAGACGGGTTTCAGTTTTTTGACCGTCCAGGCATTAATTTGATCGAGTGTACTATAACGGGTGCCGGCATAATCCTTGCCCGGTAAGGCCCATTGGGTGTCATCTTCTTGAAGTGCAAGTAACTCGTCATTAGCCCGGGTGATGACCGGCAGAGCGATTGTAACGATCATTAAAACTACGCATATCCTCTTCATTTTATTCCTCTCTTCTTATTTATTTATAAACTTTTTCATCTAAAAGCGGGATTAGTTAACTGTTTTGCTTGAGCCTTTATACTGTCAAGAAAATTCAAGCTTTTTCAGCGTGTAAAATGAATCCCCCTATCTTTACTAGTCATTCATTATTAAAAACTTAGCTTTGCGTTATGAGCGTAGAGGGTCTTTCACTTCTCGAAATTACAGGCGCCAGCGCAATCCCACCGTGGCCATGATCGGTGCGCCAATCGATATGAGACCATTCGACGCTTTTCCGGTTTCAAATTCGGTATCCAAAAAATTCTCAATTGAAGCAAACCCTTCTATTTTTTTGTTAAATTTATAAGAAACGTAAAAATCTAAAACCGTGTAGTCTTCAAGTTCCAGGGTATTGAGATCGTTTTCATACTGGCTGCTGGTGTAACGGAGCTGCAGACTGTTTGTCCACTTCGGAATAGGGTTCCAGGTCAATGAGAGATTCATCATGTGTTTCGGTGACTGCGCCAGGCGATTATTTTCCAGCCCCAACTGAACCGGGCTCTCTGTGATTTCCGAGTCACTGTAGAGGTAACTCGCGGATAACCGCCACTTCTCATTGGGTTTCCATGAAGCATCCAGCTCGAGTCCGCCGACGCGAACCTGGCCGAGATTGTGCCGCTGGCGACAGGTACCTCCATTGGGGACGAAGCCACAGGGATCAACCGGACCCGGGCCGAAACCCAGCGTGACGTTGGCAATGGCATCATCGAGGTAATTCAGGAAATACGTCAGACGGAAAACAAAGTCGTCATTTGGCTGAAACTCTATCCCAGCCTCTCCACCATATAAACGCTCCCGTTCAAGCTGCGGATTCGCTTCAGTAATATCGACGCGTACACGGAACGGGCGATAAAATTCGTTGAGCGTGGGTGCGCGAAATCCCGTGTAAAGTGCACCGCGGGCGCGCAGTTGATCATTGAAAAGGTAATTCGCGCCGAGGCGAAAATTCCCCACCCATTCATTGCGATCCAGAAATTGATCGTCGCGAAGAATCTCTCCATTCACCAGATTAGTTTCTTTTCTCCTCCCATTTTCAAGGCTCCAGTAATCGGCGCGCCCGCCAAAGACCAGGTTGAGTGCGGGGGATACTTCCCAGACATCTTCAAGAAAGAAACCGACTAAGGTCTGTTCGCCGCCGGCATTTCTTTCACGGTTAAAAAATGTATCGGTAAAAAAGTATCGTTCATTCGTTGCCCCCTCTACTTTACGGGCGTCCACACCGGCTATAAGTTGGTGTCCTTTTACTGTCTTCAGATTTATTACCGCGTTCGCACCCCAGGCTTCAGCGGGAACATCGAATTGTTCAAGGGCGGGGTTTTCTGAATCGCGATCCGCGTTTACCGATGTGAACAGATTGCGAAAATCACGATTTTGATAATAGACCTGTGCCTGCCATGAAGTATCATTGCTCTGGCTTGAGCCGTTTAGACTAATGCTCGCATCGTATGCTTCAGAATCATTGGCGGCGAGAGGTGTTCCATTGCCACGCTCTTCATTGAAATAAGACGCATTGAAAACAAGGGTGTTATTATCCGTCAAGCGCCAGCGAATACCGCCTTTGATTAACTCTGCTTCAGAAAAAGCGTCTCTATCAATTGGCCCTCTTTGATCCGCGCGCAAGACGGGATAGCCGTCTGTTGAAAATCTGTTCGCCGTAATGAAGACATCGAGGTCATCAGAGGATTTCTGAGTGACAAGGCTGATATCTGAAGTCCCCCTGTTTCCCCCTGAGGCTTCGATAAGTGCAAAGTCTTTTTCCGGTTTTCGTGAGAACAAGTGAATCACCCCACCGAGTGCTGCGTTTCCCCACGGTCCGGCGCCGCCACCACGCATCATTTCAACGCCCTCAACGCTGCTTACCGGTAGGCGGTTCCAGTATACCCAGCCCCCAAATGGATCATTGAGCGGTATTCCGTCAAGTAAGACTAATGTTCTTCCCGCTCCATTGGGACCAAGATTGCGCAAACTAACACCCTGGGTCGTCGGATGCGCAACTCGGCTGCTGCTTCTTCGAAAAAGGCTGAAACCGGGGATGCTTCTTAAAGCGTCATCCAATCGACGCTGAGGGGCAGTTTCAATAAAGTTGCGTTCGAGAAATTTATCATCGAAAGGGTTTTCCCATTGATCCATCGAGTAGCGACGACCGATGACCTTTAATTCGGATATATTGACAATCTCCGACTGGCAAAAAAGAGGAGTGAGAACCAGGGCTATTAAGAAATAAACTAACCTACTTACAAGTTTGAGTAGGAATAATTGCATGATGTGTGACATTCGCAAATATTTGAACAAGGGAACTATAAACATCATTTGAAGTGAAAATGTAAAGATTATCCAATAACTGCAGTTGAAGCATGGACCACTGCCAACCGATCTCCATGATAAACTTGATAAATTAGGTAAAGTATTTCCGGGGCTTTACGGTAGTGATTATTAATTGAATAAAAAAGTGACATTCAGCCTATTATTCATGTATGAATTCAGTTATGAATTTCATTGATCAGGTAATGGAGCTGTTCGCTAAGTACGGCGATAGGGTCTATCTTGGAGAAGCGGTCACTCAGAGGGAACATGCCTTGCAAGCCGCGACACTTGCGGAAAAGCGAAATGGATCGGCAAGCCAAATAGCTGCAGCTCTGCTACACGACATTGGACATATAATAAATGCTTCCGAGTCGGACGCGGCGGAAAGTTTATATGCTGATAATGCTGATGACCTCCACGAAGTGATTGGATATCGCTGGTTAAGCGCGCACTTTGGCCCGGAAGTTTCCGATCCGGTAAGGCTTCATGTTCCCGCAAAACGCTATCTTTGCGCCGTTGATGAGGATTATATTAATGTATTGTCCAAAACTTCCGTAAGAAGCCTGCATGACCAGGGCGGGCCCATGTCCTCAGACGAGGTGAAAGCGTTCGAGTCGGAACCTTATGCCACCGATGCCGTAGCGGTTAGACGTTGGGACGATGGAGCAAAAGTGCCCAATCTGGAAACCCCTGACCTCACACATTTTCGTGCCTACCTCGAGACTGCTTTCAACAATTCTTCTCATAGCAGTGAATAGTAATACTGTAACTAAACAAAATAGTAAGAAACCATCATGCCTAAATATGTAATTGAACGTGAAATCCCGAATGCGGGAGCATTATCAGCTCAGGAATTGAAAGAAATATCTCAGAAATCTTGTGGTGTTCTAAACGACATGGGACCCCAAATCCAGTGGCTTCAAAGCTACGTGACAGATGACAAAGTCTACTGTGTCTATATCGCGCCGGATGAGGCTGCGGTTCGCGAGCACGCAGAACGCGGTGGTTTTCCTGCCGACAGTGTTTCAGTGATTAGGTCCGTCATTGATCCAACAACTGCCGAATAGTCGGTTATTTTTTTTTAAAGACTGTCCATTGCTTGTTGATACAAAGCCAGCTGGGCGCGGATATAATTGGCAAGGTCGTAATCCTTTTCAGCGGAAGCCAGCGTGACAGCTTTTTCCGCGTACCCTACAGCTTTTTCGTATTCGCCGGCCGCAGAGTAAATGGTAGCCAGGGTATTAAGGATCATTGCGTTATTGTAACCGGAAATTATAGAAGCGCGCTCGGCGAGTTGTATAGCAGTTTTGACATCGCGTATTTCCGGGTCCGGGTGTGTGGCCAGAATATATGCCATCCCGCTCAAGGGCCCGATCATGTTTTTGTTTGCGACCTGTCGAAAATGCCCGAGCGCTTCTGTAAGTTTGCCCTGTGAGTTGAGGACGTTTCCAAGATTGGCGTGCGCCTGATCGAAATCGGGCTGGGATTTCAGTGCCTGACGGAAATGTGTGATCGCGTCATCCAGCTTTCCTAACGATACATAAACAAGGGCAAGATTATTGTGTGTTTGTGCATCGTCTGGTTCCAGCTCTAACGCATGCTGATAGTGAGCGATCGCCAACTCAGGCTTGCCCTGCTTCGTATGGGCATTCGCCAGGTTGTTATAGGCTTCACGGTATTCGGGATCGAGTTCTATTGCTTGAGTAAAATGAGCGATCGCCTCGTCCTCTCTGCCACTTCTATTAAGGATAACACCCAAATTGTTGTGCGCTTGAGCGTAATCGGGATCACTCTTTAACGCCTGCTCCAGGTGAGAGACAGCTTTATCCAGCTTACCCTGTGACTTCAAAGCGATCGCCAGGTTGTTGTGCGCTTGAGAGTAGTCGGGATCGATCATCAATGCCTGTTGAAAGTGGGTGATTGCTGCCTCAACTCGTCCCTGTGAATTAAGGGCTGTAGCTAAATCGTTATGGGCTTGGCTATACTCGGGATCTATTGCCAGCGCCCGACTTAAATGATCGATCGCTTCATTTATATTTCCTTCTGACTCGAAGGTAATGCCGAGAAAATAGTGTGTTTTACTGGAATCTGGATTTAATTCTAATGATCGCTGAAGCACCGCGACTCCCTTCTCAATCTGACCCCGGTTTACCAGGCGCTCACCTTTTATTGCTAGTGAGTGGGCGTCAATCGTCTCGGTGGATACCGTCTGCTTTAATTGATGAACGCCGATGGACATCATTACGATTAACGGGGTGAGCCCAATGACTACCGCGATAACCGTGAGGAGAATGCTATTTGATCGTTTTGATTCTGACATCGAGGTGGATTCTATTTACCAGCTCCTGTTAATATATTTATCGCTAACGAACCTGGCCCTTTCTAACTGACCAGATAAATCCATCGTACCAAAAATGCATAATTGAGACGACGAGCAATATCGAAGCCATCGTTCGGGTCGATAGCTGCAGGGTATCCAAATATATTGTATGCCAGATACCAAAACTGATACCGGTCAATATGAAAATAGATAATGCGATCTGTCGTCCACCCCGATACTGACTTAGGCGAAAAAACGAAGTAATGTTTTTCTGCTCCATGTGCCAGACGATAAAAAAATACTGCCAGGCGTGAAAAAAGTTCATCACAAAGAATGCTTCACCAAATGAATTGAATCCCCAGCAAGTAATCGAGACGAGAGCGAGAATGGCGTAAAGAAATACCTTTTGATAGGAGACCTTGTAGCCTCGTTGGCTGAGTCTCCAGTATGCGTAGAAATAATAAATAAAAAAGAACATACACAGGGTAAGAATGCTGTATGTGAGGAATTGACTGTACTCACCGGTAGCTGGGACCCACTCAAAAAATGGTTTCTCAAGATCAAGATACTGCTCCAACTGTTCTTGATTAATCATCAAATGAGAAACCAGGGACACTCCGGCCAGGATGGGTCCGGTATAGAGTATTATATTAAGAACCCAATCGAGACGTCTGCCCATCAGCGCATCGTTGCCTTTTCTGGCGTCATAAATACGTCCAATACCAAAGGTCTGTAGGCTCGAATGATAAACATCCCACCAGATGCCAATAACTGCAACTATTGCCAGCAGCCATACCGAAAAGCTGACGGCCGCGAATAGCGCGAGCGGAACTATTGTGAAGCGCCACTTGTAGAGTTTGAATATTTTGGGATTCAGGTGACTGCGGAAAAATACGATAAATAAATGTGAAAAGATGATGACATTGATAAAAGCAATCGCTAATGATTTATCATCGATCGAGGTGACGCCTTCCGTTAAGGGAAAGGACAGCAGGGGACTCGTCTTGAAAGGGATAAATACCAGTATCGCTACGAGTGGTGCCGCAATCAGGAATATCGTGTCTCTTATTGGACCCGCAATGTAACTACTCGACGTTTTATTCACAGATTGAGCCATGCCCAATTAAAATTTTAAGCGGATATGCGTAAAAGCGTGAATGCGGTAACGCGGATAGCGCTAGGATGATCTTGTATCCCGCATTTTGCGTCCTGGATCCTCTACCAATCGCCAATCTAAAATCGGCATTTAGCAATCGAAATCACTTCCAACTTGCCTGGACCATCTTGCACACGGCTTTCAGGACGGAACGCCGATAAATCAATCCGACGACTTTATTGTCATCAACAACAGGATAACAATAGAAATTATACTTCGTAAATAATTCTATCGCTTCATGGATATCAGAAGTCGATTGGACGGGTATAATCTTTTTAGACATGTAATCGCGCACTTTGCGTGGTTGATCATTGTAATACTTCATGTCCATCTGTAATTTCAAACAGTCTTTTTCTGATAAAAACCCCACCGCTTCATTTTTCTCATTAATAACCGGGGCTCCAGAAATCTTCTTTTTTATTAACGTTTTTGACGCCTCATCGATATCCATGTCCTCGGTAAAGTAGGGAAATACCTTAAGCATGATATCCTTTACTAAAATCTCCTGGGTTTTTGATTTTTTGACGTCTTTAAAAATATTTGGTGTATAATTTACCATTTGAATCCTCCCTTACCTGAATTTAACTCTCAATAATCTCGTGATACAGATGAAATGTAATGCCCCCCAGTATAACTGTCAAATCATAGAGTTTAATGAAAATGGATTATTGCCCTTTACTCATCCTCGACCTCACTATTATCCATTATTCTCGATTTAGCTTATAAATTATGGCTTAAATTTGAGATCAACATTTGTAGTAAAAGGAATCAGGATGGCTAAAAAAAAAGTATTATTAACAGGAGCAGCGGGACGAATTGGAAACGCTTGCCGGAAAAATTGGGGAGATCATTTTGATCTTCGTTTGCATGTTTATACCGAGGATCAGAAACCTGATGGTGAGGGAGAGGTAATCGTTGGAGCCTGTGAAGATTTTGAAATAATGAAACAAGCGACCGAGGGAGTTGATGCGGTCGTTCACCTCGCTGCTATACCCGGCGAAGACAGTTTTCACAATATTCTTCAATCCAACATCGTTGGTATTTATAATGTCTTAGAGGCGAGCCGACTCAATGGGGTAAAGAGAATCGCCTTTGCCAGCACCAATCACACCACTGGGGCCTGGGAGATGAATGGAATTCAAGCCAATCCTGACATGCCGCCGCGCGCGGATTCCTTTTATGGGGCATCAAAAGTTTATGGAGAAGTGTTGGGACGCTTATATGCTGATAAACATGGTATTGAATTTGTGGCACTGCGTATTGGTAACGTAAACGATAAAAACCGTCCTCTGAACATACGAGGGATATGGATGTGGATCAGTCATCGGGATATCGCTGAGTTATTTCGCCTTGCAATCGACACCGAGGAAATCCAGTTCGCTATTGTCTATGGGGGTTCTGATAATCCGAATAGCTGTCTCGAGTTATCATCGGCGCGCGAAATCCTGGGTTTTAAACCGCAAGACAGTGTAAAGGATTATCTCGGCGAATTGCCGCCGGATGTTGTTGCCAAACATGAATCTACTGTCTGGCAGGTTATGGATAAGGGCACCGGCTTTAACGCGAAAGAAGAGTGTGATCCGAAGGCATGGCCTGAATGGTAACGAACGAGATAGCCTGATAAAATACCACTACGGAGCCAAGTTCCTCCTACGAGGCAGGGCCAACACTATTCGCATAAGCTGTATCACCAGCTTTCGTTCGCTAAAATAGTGGTGTGTGACGATAATAGTATGGGTCAATTAGCGGCGATAAATTTGACGAAGGTGTAAATATGGAATATAATAATACCTCTTCTCAATAGAGGCGCTCAATTATCATCTATGACTAAGAAATTTTATATAATTGAAGACGAAGAGGCCGTACGTATTTCGTTATTTGCTATCATTGACGATTTTTTGGATGACTGTGAAGTCGTTGGTTATAACGCGAACGGTCAGTTGGGGATTAATGAATGTTTAGCATTAAAACCTGATCTCGCGATTGTAGATATCAGGCTGGCCGATGTTAATGGTATAGAAATCCTTCATATCATTAAAAAGAGAGATCCTGAGATTAAGGTGATTATCCATTCAGGGTTTTTAGATCTGAATACGGTGAAGCTCGCTTACAATGGTGAGGCTGACGGAATCATTGAAAAACCAGTGTCTTTAGATGAATTTAAGACAGCTGTAGAAACTATATATGCAGGCGACCAGTACTATAGCCAGGGAGTTTTAGAAAAATTACTCCAGTATCATACCGTGCCACCATTTGTGCGAATTAAACACTAACCATCCCACATCGCTGTGGGGTAGTTGTCCAGGTATAACCTACAGCTATTCGTTTAATCCCAATGCCTGGAGGTAATCTTCCCCGTCATCCCATTTCTTGAAGATTGCTTCTTCTTCATCCAGGACTTCACGCGCTGCTGTGATCACCGCTGGTGCATCCTTAACCGGGCAAAAAACAATACCGTCAACATCGGCAACAACCAGCTCGCCCGGTTGGGCAATCACACCACCGATGCTAACTGCTATTTCCGCTTCTGCGCCGACATAACCTTCGGGTAATTTGGGGATGACAAAGGAGTCGGCTGAGATGGTGCGATGAAACATTTGCATCCCCTGCTTAGTTACATCGACAATGTCGCGGATCGGACCATCAATGATCACACCCGTAAGTCCAGCGTGAACAAATGATCTGCTCGCTCCTCCGCCAAAGGGTGAACGTAGACCAAGTCGAGACTCGGCTACAAGAACAGGTGAAGCTGCTGTCTTTGCCTGCTTGAATGCATTGGCAAACGCATATTCACGGGGGGGTGTCGGTTCTTCAGGAAAAAAATCTAGCAGTAGGGTTACAACCGTGCCCGCGATGCTTTTGTTCGGAATCAGGGGACGTAGTGAAGGATCGACTATTCGAGGGGGCAATCCCAGTCTCTGCATGCCGTCGGCAATAAAGGGTGATCCCAATTTACGAAAGATTTCAATGATTTCTTCAACCGTCATTTCCATTTATTTTCTATATCACTATTAGTCCTTCCAGAAGACAAGCGCAATGTTGCTATAAGGTGGATAAGTCTAACAGCTGATGGATTGAGGAATCTTTAGGGTTGTGAACTTGGATTGACATCTTTAATCCCTGCTTAAACTTTACACAACTGATATGAGTGATAACGGAGGCGGAAAAGGAAAAAGTGGAATAGCAGTTTATGCCCTGTCCGATATTCACTTGGATAACGAGGGCAATAAACCGTGGTTTCAAAAACTTTTAAACGATAATTATGCCGACGACACACTCATCCTCGCCGGTGATGTAAGCGACGACCTAGAACTGCTCAGGGAAACTTTAACCGCACTCCGCGGTTTGTTTAACGAGGTCTTTTTTGTGCCGGGCAATCATGAATTGTGGATTAACCGAAGTGATTGTGATGATTCATTGAAGAAATTCTGGCAGATTATAGATCTGTGCAATTCACTGAATGTTAATACCCGCCCGGCAAAAGTTGGCGGCGGGGAAAATGGAAAAGGTGTCTGGATATTACCGCTTTTTTCCTGGTACCGGAAACCTGAAGAAAGTGATAAGAGCTTATATCATGAAAAACAAGGAGATGATCCGACTTTGGAAATGTGGTGCGATACCCATTATGTGAAGTGGCCTTCTTTCAAAGAACAGGGTTCAGCGGCAGAGTACTTTCTTCATCTCAATGAAAAACAGGTCCCATCGAGTTTCGATGCCCCGGTAATTTCTTTCAGTCATTTTTTGCCTCGAAGGGACCTTATATTCAGCACGCAGGAGGAAAGAAAAATGAACGGGGTGATATTAAAAGATCCTCACCCGGCTTTTAATTTCAGCCGGGTCGCTGGGTGTTCAGGTCTGGAAGAACAAATAAGAAAGTTTGGCTCGATCATTCATGTCTATGGTCATCAGCATCGCAATAGGCACCGCATGGTCGATGACATACTTTATATCTCACATTGTCTCGGATCACCTTTGGAAAGACAAAATCATCTGCTCGGAGGAGATATGAAGGGCCCCAAATTAATTTGGGAGGAAAAGTAAAATGCTTTTTTTAGATTTACCGTAAGGGGTATGACAGAAGCCTAAAGCTTACGCATTTGCCTTTTAAGAGGTTTAATATTATAAAAAACGAGTTATTTTCTAATATTTATCAAAGTCGGGCGTTATTACCCTTATAAGAGTAATTTTTAAGCTACTGATAATTTAACATTTTTTATCATGATTAAACGAACGAGTAAGAGCATTTACGGGGTTGTGCGGGTCCTGGTTCTATTATGTTTTATTGCCGGCATCGCCGAGGCGATGGTGGATCTGGTAACACTGCCCAACCGGGAGAGTGTGCAGTTGACGATCTATAACTCCGCGGACTTGACCCTGGCGCAGGAAAAAAGAGGCCTGACCTTATTGGAGGGGATGAATGAGCTGCAGTTTTCCTGGGCGAATACACTTATCGATCCTACGAGTTTAGAAATGCTCCCACAAAAGAATGCCGGATCGATTGATATCTTTGATCTGACCTTTCCGCCGCGGGTGAGAAACCTTGGGTTGTGGAATATCAAAAGCGGAATGAGCGGGAAGGTACCGGTAGAGATCAGCTATTTAACGAGCGGACTTTCGTGGAGAGCATTTTATTTAGGTACCCTGACTACGGATGAGAAGGAGATGAGACTCAAGGGGTACGTGCGGGTGACAAATAACAGTGGAGAGGACTACGAGAACGCGCAAGTGAGGTTAATCGTAGGGAAGGTGCACCTTATCGACCAGATAGCTCAGTTGGCACAGCAGCAGTATCCTTACGGTCGACCGGGTTATGAAATTTACGGTGGAGCAGTTGCGCCTCAAAAGGCTTCAGGAAATAAAATGATGCGAATGATGAATGCCGCGGCAATGGACGCCTCTGTAGCCATGGAACAGGCCCCAAAGCAAGTCGTTAAAGAGGGTTTGAGTGAGTATTTTCTCTACACCATAGAGGGGACGGAAACGATCCCCAATGGCTGGTCAAAACGACTGCCGAGCTTTGATACGGCAGGTGTGCCGGTGGTCAATCTCTACAAGTACGAAGAGGAGCGGTATGGCAGGGGAGTCTTGCGGTTTTTAAGTTTCAAGAATGATGAAGAACATAAATTGGGCGAGACGCCCATCCCGGGAGGGATGATCAAGGTCTTCCGCTCGGTGAATAAAGAAAAGAACCTGAGCTATGAGGGACAGTCAAATTTCAAATACATCCCGGTAGAAGAAGATGTGGAATTAAACCTCGGAGCGGTGCAGACCGTGGTCGTGGAGCCGACCCTCATGGAGTATCACACGGAGAACTACCGCTTTGACCGTTGGGAGAACATCAGCGGCTGGGATGAAGTGAGAGATTTTAAAGTAGAGATCAAGAATACAAGGGAGATACCTATAAAAGTGGAAATACAGAGAAACTTTAATACCACCTATTGGAAGATAAAGAACAGTGGAGAGTTTGGGAAGTATGAGAAATTGGATGTCGACACCGTGAAATATACCCTGGAACTGGGGCCGAAGTCACAGAAGACATTGAATTATGTCCTGACAACCTTTCACGGCACGCGAGCAGAAATTTAATTAAAAATATATTGGGAGTTTAAATAATGAAAACAATCAAGCGGTTATATAGTATTATCACACTAACAGGAATCATCTCCGTTTTTGCGGCAACCGCGGAAGCGAGAATAAAATTAGTCGCATTGCCGGAGCGCGCAACGACGATAATCAGACTCGATAATCCTCAGTTTACACTTATTGAGGAGGAGCGGGTTTTAACCCTGCAGCGCGGAATCAACAAGGTGGATTTTTCCTGGAATGGAGTGAGTATCGACCCTGATTCCATCCGCCTTGCGATATTAACCCATGCCAAGGATGTAACCTTACTGAATGTCAGTTATCCACCTAATGAAGCCGCCCTGGTATGGGAAATCAGCAGCGCGGGTGCCTGGGAAGAAAAAGTAAGAGTGAGTTATTTGCTTTCGAATATCGACCGACTAATTACCTATAAAGCCCTCGCGGATAAGCAGGAATCTGAAGTCGATTTTAAAAGCCATCTTATCCTTCGTAATTTCTCCGGTGAGGATTTTGAACACGCGCGTGTGCTCCTGGACTATGGACAGGCTTTCGAACGGGGAATAAATCATGAAGAGACAAAACAGCTCTTATTTTTATCGGCCGGCAAGGTGCCGATACAAAAAGTCTGGAAGTGGGATGCCGCGATCCAGGCTTGGGATCCGGAAAAAATAAATCAGAATGTAGGGATTCCCGTCAGCTATAAAATTACTAATGACGATGAAAGTCGTTTGGGGGACAATGCTCTTTGGGGTGGAAAAGTAAGGGTATACCAGGAAGATGGTCACGGCAGTACTATTTTGCTCGGTGAAGATGCTGTCGGTCTGACGCCCGTTGGCGAGGATATGGAAGTTTATATCGGTGATAGTCGGGATATAGTCGTTACGCAGCGCAAAATGTTAGACCGTAAAATTAATATACGCTATAATTCGAATAGACATATCGTCCTTTATGATAATGAAGAGCAGATTACGACGAAGATCGAAAACTTCAAGGATTCGGAAGCCTTATTGACTTTAGTCCAGCACATTCCGGGGGAATGGGAGATGAAAAGGTCGACTTTAAAATATTCTCTTAAGAATGCGAATACCCTCGAGTACGAAATTGCTTTAGCTCCCAATAGTGAAAAAGAGCTTAAGTTTCACTATGTTCGTAAGAATATCCGCTGAAGGTAAAATTTAAAAAGTAAAGTTATGCGATCAATAATAACGACAGGTTTGTGTATTGCCATGATCGTGGCATCTGCCGAAGCGAAGGTGGATCTGGTAACGCTACCCAATAGGGAGAGTGTGCAGTTGACAATCTACAACTCCGCGGATCTGACCCTGGCGCGGGAAAAGAGAGGGCTGACCTTAATGGAGGGGATGAACGAGCTTCAGTTTTCCTGGGCGAACACACTTATTGATCCCACAAGTCTGGAAATGATCCCCCAAAAGAATGCCGGGTCGATAGATATCTTTGATCTGACTTTTCCTCCGCGCGTGAGGAACCTGGGGCTGTGGAATATTAAAAGCGGGACGAGCGGAAAGGTACCGGTAGAGATCAGCTATTTAACAAGCGGACTTTCGTGGAGAGCATTTTATTTAGGAACTCTCTCTACGGACGAAAAGGAGATGAGACTGAAAGGGTATGTGCGCGTGACGAACAACAGCGGAGAGGACTATGAAAACGCGCAGGTGAGGTTGATCGTGGGGAAGGTGCACCTTATTGACCAGATAGCCCAGTTGGCGCAGCAGCAGTACCCTTACGGTAGACCGGGTTACGGAAGGTATCCGGAATCTTCATCAGAATTAAGAAAGAAAGAAGTTTATGAGATGAAAGTAGGCTTGATGGATCTTGAAGAAGATTACAATGGGCGAAGAGATCAGAAAGATATCGTTAAAGAGGGCTTGAGTGAGTATTTTCTCTACACCATAGAGGGGACGGAAACGATCCCCAATGGCTGGTCAAAACGACTGCCGAGCTTTGATACGGCAGGTGTGCCGGTGGTCAATCTCTACAAGTACGAAGAGGAGCGGTATGGCAGGGGAGTCTTACGGTTTTTAAGTTTCAAGAATGACGAAGAACATAAATTGGGCGAGACGCCTATTCCGGGAGGGATGATCAAGGTCTTCCGCTCGGTGAATAAAGAAAAGAACCTGAGCTATGAGGGGCAGTCGAATTTCAAATACATCCCGGTAGAAGAAGATGTGGAATTAAACCTCGGAGCGGTGCAGACCGTGGTCGTGGAGCCGACGCTGATGGAGTATCACACGGAGAACTACCGCTTTGACCGCTGGGAGAACATCAGCGGTTGGGATGAAGTGAGAGATTTTAAAATCGAAATCAAAAATACGCGGGAGATACCGGTAAAGGTGGAAATCCAGAGAAACTTTAACACCACCTATTGGAAGATAAAGAATAGTGGAGAGTTTGGGAAGTATGAGAAAGTGGATGTCGACACCGTGAAATATACCCTGGAATTGGGACCGAAGTCACAGAAGACATTGAACTATATCCTGACAACCTTTCACGGCACGAGAGCAGAATATTAAAAAGAGAGAGTTTTCGCACTTACCTGTGTTCATTTGATAGAGGTTTACTCTGTATATACTAATTAAATCTCATGCCCGCGTAAAGTAATCTGATCTTATCTGCGAGGTCACCCCTTTGTCATTGCGAGGATCCAGCACCTGCTGGAGACGAAACAATCCAGGCAAACGTCTATTGAGTAAAATTAATCGATAGATTTCAAAATGTTCAATAGATGTATAGTCACGGTAATAACAAAGCATAACGTGCTGTTGTTAATCTTAAAATAGGCCACGACCGTGGAATCTCTGCTATTTAAGGTAAGTCCTCGCGAGTCATTATTTAATGTAAGAACATCCCGGCGACACAGGCGGTCATGAGACAGGCCACCATTCCTCCTATCATCGCTCGCAGGGCGAGGGTGGCGAGGTTACTGCGTTGATTGGGTGCCAGCACCGCGATACCACCGATCTGAATACCGATTGAACCAAAATTAGCAAAACCGCATAAGGCATAGGTGGCAATCATCACCGTTCTTTCATTCGTCAGTATTTCTCCATCAACCATCTTATCGAGTGAGATGAAAGCGATAAATTCATTGAGCACCATTTTTTCACCGAGCAGTTGGCCAATCAGCAGCAGATTTCCCGACTCAATGCCGATGATCCATGCCACGGGGGCAAATAATAATCCGAAAATAAACTGCAGGTTTAATCCTTCAAACCTGCCATCCGTGAACTCGATGATTACAGTATTGAGACCGGTCCAGGAACCGATCCAGTTTAGCGTGATGTAATTAATCATTGCGATCATCGCGATGAATACGAGGAGAATGGCCCCGACATTTAACGCCAGCTTGAGGCCCTGTGTCGTCCCACTCGCCGCCGCGTCAAAGAGATTGCAGCCGATTTTTTCTCTGCTCACCTTTAATTCGTGATCAATGGCTTCCGTTTCGGGTAAAAGGAGCTTGGCGCAGAGTATCGCCGCCGGCGCCGAGAGAATGGATGCGGTGAGTAAATGTTTTCCAATCATCACCTGTCGTTGCGGATCGTCACCGCCAAGAATGGATATATAAGCTACAAATACTCCTCCCGCGATCGTCGCCATTCCCCCGGTCATCAGGCAGAGGATCTCGGAGCGCGTCATATCTTTTAAATAGGGCTTCACCATCAGTGGCGCTTCCGTCTGTCCGATAAATATATTCGCTGCCGCGGCGAAACTTTCCGCTCCCGATAAATGCATCGTACGCTGCATGATCCAGGCAAACCCGTAAACGATTTTCTGAAGCAGACCCAGGTAATAGAGCACCGAGGTAAAAGCGGAAATGAATATTATGGATGGGAGCACTTTGAAGGCAATGACCGCTTCGTATGAAGTGTCCGATGCTAATTTACCAAAAATAAACCGGGACCCTTCATTGGAAAACTCAAGCAGTCGGATAAAAAAAATCGAAACTCCCTCGAGAGCGCTTTCGATCGGCGGGACCCACAATACCAGTGCAGCGAGTATTATTTGAAGCAGTACACCCGCCGGAACCAACCGCCAGTTGATCGCCTTCTTTTTTTCACTCAACAAGCAGCAGAACCCTATCAACAGGACCAAACCCAACAGACTGCGAAATACATGCCATCCCATCTTGGCAACCTACCCAGAAAATCCCTCTTACGACAACTATAGAAAACACATGCTTGTTTTTTGTGGATAACCCTTTGCTCTCACTTGCTAAAACAGAACTTTTTCATTCATTGAAAAATATGAGCTGTTCTTATTTCACTGAATTTTACTGGGAGGATTGAAATGAACTATCACCTATTACCGTCTAATATCCTGGATGCGAATGTTACCTATCACCGCTCTGACCATTCCACTTACAGCCCGGTAAATATGGATGATTCCGCTCTTGAAGTGATGACCGATTTTAAGAAAGTTACTGCTATCACTATTTCTCCCTGGGAGTCGATCGAGACCGCGAACCAAAGGATGATCCAGAGGGGTATTCGCACGCTTTTTGTCGTTGATGTTCATGACTACCTGGTCGGACTCATTACCGCTTCTGATATTCTGGGCGAAAAACCCATACAATATATTCAGAGCTTTGGCGGACAGCGCAAAGATATCACCGTCGAAGACATCATGGTTTCCCGGGAAAATATAGAAGTGCTCTCACTGAGAGACGTGAGTCATGCGCGGGTAGGGGATATCGTAGAGACCTTAAAACACGCTGAGCGTCAACACGCCCTCGTCGTCGATGATCAGGAGTCGAATAATGAAAATAGGGTCAGGGGTATATTTTCCCTCACGCAAATTGCCCGTCAGCTTGGTATTGATATCCAAATTTATGAGCTCGACCATACCTTCGCCGAAATTGCCCAGATAACTCAGGGGTAAAGACTTAAAATTGTTAAATGGCGAGCAGAATCACCATTTATTAGATTGGCGAAGCTGACCACCTCGTTTTGCGAAAGCGAAATCTGCCTGTCCTAATGCGCCATCAAGGGGCCTTCTTTGGAATTCAGTAAAATCATAAAAATCATATCCGCGTTCATGCATGAAATAAAAACAGTCCGCAGTTATTGGCATCTTTTCCATGTAGGGATAAAGAGAAGTCTCCATGATGAAGAGTTCTGTTTTTCCGAAAAGTGACTGCGCGCCCTTGAGGGCCTCGAGTTCATACCCCTGAACATCCAATTTGACGAGGTCAGGAAAAAAAGAATCCCGGTTTTTCAGTAGATCATCGATGGTAACGATCTTCGTTACTCTTTGCGTGCCTTGTTTAATTTTATCCTCGTCAATTTGAGGTAGAAAGGATGATCCTTGAAGATCTTCCCATATCGTCTGCACTAACTCTCCGCTTTCCTTTCCAGCTCCCGCTTGGACGTAATCCAGGTCTTCACGTCCACTACAGAGTTCTTCAAGAACAGTTTTCATTTCAACCTGCGGTTCAATCATGAGAACCTTTGCATCCGGAAAAACTGATTTCACCATTTTCGTCCAGTTCCCACTGTTTGCCCCTACATCAATGATTCCGCGAGGATTGAATCCCCGCGCTGAAACGTCTTCAAGAAAAAGCTTAGTTTCGCCTATTGGCCGTGATTCAGAGCCGGGTTTTATGTTACCTTGAATTCTCTTAATCTCGAATCCGAGTTTTCTTAAGGTCTTTTTGATTAATTGTTTCATTCATTTCTTAAGTATTCCAGGTTACGTCTACATATCTGATGTTTGGGTATCCTATTATTTCAATCAAGAGGTACAAGAGAATTAAAAAATGCGCTTGCAAAAGCTGATGAGTTGAAAGAATGCAAGCCCGCGAACCTAAAAGTTTTAAAAATGTCAGTAACGAGACCCGCATTCGCGGGACACCATTGCCAATGCAGTTTCTGCTACCTATCTACAGTCCTCTCAGCTGATAATAAATTCTCTTGTATTAAAAATCAATTGTGCAAACCGTTAAAGATCGAAGAGATTTTGGTAACGGTTTTTTCCTAATAAAGAGAGAAACAATTTTACCAGAATTAAATCAATCTTACTGACGCTATTCGTTATCGGATTTCCTTTTGTAGCGCTATCACCCTTTTTGGGAATTCCCGACGACGGGTCTGAGTAGAGGGTAATGCTTGTTTTTTTGTGATGATTGTAATTTTGTAAAAATTCGTGTGCCCTTACCTCGTCTAACTTCAAGAAGCGGGCAAGCGCTAAAACACTCTGTTCTGGTTTGGTTATTAAATCATCATATTTAATAAGCAGTTTGGGTTCTTCCCATTCGTCATAGATGTTCAGTATCTTGATATATTCCCAGAGAGCCTTAAGTGAAAAGTTGCCGATTTGTCGCCGTATTACTATAGTAGGTGAACGTGTTAACAAGATAAGGTTGTTACCCTCTCGAAAATCAATGTCATCTCCATGGCTTTTGTATAAAACAGGAGGAGCGTCTGGAGTGACATGATTTAAAGGATTTTCTGCGAGGGTGTTCTTGAAAAGTGGAATATCTCCGGGATTGGAAAGGCAGCCCATGGTTGGTCTGCTGGATATATATTCTGCAATATATCGTACCCAGCTGTTGCCGCTTCGGGGGTAGGAAAGTAAATAGGTTTTCATCAAGCTTTTTTATCGAGAAGAAAATTCCTGATTTTAAAATATAACCATTCCGGAAATAATAGAAATTTATTTTTCTCTTAAGTCAGTCAATATTACCCATCGCACTAGTGTTTACCTCTGATTTTTTTGTCTGCTGAAATTGTAAGAAATTCAGATGCAATGATTACCAGCTGCCCTCAAGCTTGGTGAAAGCGATCCCTATCTGTCCTGATCATCCAGCAGAAGGTCTTCTTAGAATTTCAATAAGATCATAAAATTCTATTACCTTCAGGATTGCTGAGGTGAATCCTGGTCCAATCCCACATTGAGCGGCCGCTTGGGATCGCCCGCAAGATAGAGCGTCTGGGTGGGGAAGGCGAATTCAATACCCTCCTCATTAAAACGGCGGAAGACTTCCTTGTTGAATTTTTCTGTAAATTCCAGGTAGGCAAAGAAGTCAGGCGGGTGATACCAGTATAAAACAATTATATTTAATGAAGCGTCATTAAATTCATTAAAGAATACACGGGGTGGTTTTTCTTCGTTCATCCCCTCGTGGTTATCCAGAAGCTCTTTGAGTATATCGATTGCACGATCCAGTTTTTCTGACGAGGTGTCATAGGTGACGGTTATATTGGCGACACGCTTGATAAAAGGACGTTTGCCAATGTTCTTAATAAATTTATTCGCCAGTTCACCATTGGGAATGGTTACAAGATGACCATCCAGGGTGCGAATTTTCGTCGAGCGCAAGCCTACATCTTCGACCGGTCCGTCAAAACCGTCGACGACTATCCTGTCACCCAGCTCGAATGGTTTATCCGTGAAAATTATAAGCGACCCAAAAAAGTTTTTCAGCGAATCCTGGGCGGCGAGGGCGATCGCCAAACTACCTATGCCCAGACCCGCGATAATCGAGGTAATGGGTTTGTCACTTAATATCTGGGCGATCTGCACTAAAACCAGAATAACAATCGTTATGCGCAGGCACCGGCGCACCACCGGAACCATCATGTCGTCCAGTTTGCTATCACTCTTTTCCGCCAGACGTGCGAGTAAGGCGTGAGGAACATCGACTAACCAGTAAATGGCGTAACCGAAGGAGACGACGAGGAGCAGGTCAGCGAGGGTGACTAATAATTCATGTATTCCTTCACTCAGGACTAAGATCGGAATTCCAAGGGATATGCCGAAGGCTGCAGCAAGTAAGATTACCGCGCGTGCGACGGCATTCACAGCTGCCGCGGCCATGGGCCTGTCCTGCGCTTCGAATTTTTGGGCTATTCTAAGTAAGATGAATTTGGCAAACCTTCCGATAGCCAGGGCAATCAGGAGCATAATGAAAAGAGCGGCAATACGCCAAAGCTCGTTCTCAGCAAATTTTATCTCAGTAAATTCTGTCCAAAAATCCATTGTCGTTCCTCATCCCTAGTTGAAGGTTTTGATTAGTTAAAGATAAACAAGCAGTTTTCAAATAAAAAAACATTTTTCATCTTCAATAGGGGATTAGATGACGTTTGCCTTAATCGCACCATCAATTATGCCGAATAAATAATCATACCCTTGATTAAGAATCGGAAAGTTAAGGCAAATGATCGGCAGCTGCTCTGGTTGCGCCTCGCCGGCCAATCCGCATACAAGGCAAGTAATTTAGCGAGTATTTCCGGTGTCTCGATACGACAGCTGGAACGTTATTTCCAGGAGGACTTCGGAAGCAGTCCCCGAGTTTGGCTGAACGAGCAGCGCATGATTGCCGCCCGTCAGTTATTAACCGAGGCTGAATCCGTGAAAGCCGTGGCTTACGATCTCGGCTTTAAACAGTGCTCCCATTTTTGCCGCGAGTTCAAACGCTACCACGGCATCAGACCTTCGGAAGTTTGAATAATAAATCAATTATATTCCGTTTGTCGCCGAGAGATAACAATTGGCGAGATTAGATAATCGTTCTGAATTGTTCGCTAGCTCAATTCCTATTTGTTAATTGTCATGAGGTGTTTCCAATCATGGCTGCTCGGCAATGTTATTACTTTTTGTGGTATTCAATTTTTGTACGCACAAATCACGCCGCCTTATCTCACAGACTTTGAAGGTAGTGAAGGTTATAGTCTTGGTGATTTAAATGCACAAAATGGATGGGTTCGTAACCAGGGTCAGGCGATAATTAATTCAGGAACTGCTTTTTCAGGGGACAATTTCGTGGCCTTGGTTGCGAATAACCCATTTTCGCAAATCAGCATTTTGTTTAATAGCATGGGGGGTGATGAGATTAACTTCGTTGACTTTTATCTTAAGCCGAAAGCGGGTGATATTTTAAATATTGAAGAGCTTGTCGATTCAGAGGGTGCACTCATTAGCTTTATCAAAGCAGGTTCAGAAGGTGAAGTTTACGTATTCAATGGTGATGGTGCAGGTAATGGTGAATGGCTCACGACAAATACAAACAACAGTCTGACAATCGATGATATATCACAAAATTGGCTACACTTGACTGTAAGGCATGAATTTAATGAGAAGATTTGGGATCTTTATGTAGATGGCACGATTCAGGCAATTAACCTTGGACTCATTGATGATGCAGCCACCTATTTAAATGAATTCGTCCTCATGGGGGATCTAATAGCGGACGTAAATTTTGATTTGTTTTCTCTAACTACTACAAACCCGTTATTCATTGATGCGGATAATGACGGAATCGATGACGCTTATGAAAATATTTACGGATTAAATACCTCGCTCAACGACAGAGATCTTGATCCCGATGGAGATGGGTTATCAAATATTGAAGAGTTTTTGTATAGCACCTTTGCTGATAATCCGGATTCGGACGAAGATAGTGTAAGTGATGGCGATGAGATCCATCTGAATAGAGATCCTCTTCAGTTTGATAGTGTAATAATACAAGCTGACTCAGACTTAGATGGACTAGTGACTGATGATAGCCATTCGTCAGACATAACTTCACAGGGTGTCGTCACAAATACGGGAAACGCTGTTATTCATGCGGTCGTTAGTGGTGAAGAAGGTGAGCTCAAATCTGTAGTCATGAGCGGTAAGGGAACAGTTGAAATTGAAGTGATTAATGAACCAGCTAGTACAATAGCTTTCTACTCATTTGTATTTACGCCTTCCGTGAGCGAGAATCCTGCGGATCATACGATGCTCAATGTAGCAGGGGCGGTAACAGCATATCCGTGGTACGATAATTTGGATAATGTCACCTCAGGGCATATAAAAGCTAAGAGTGGTGTTAGCGGTCTCGATTGGATTAGCTCTGGTATATTCTATGGTCTCAAGGATTACGGGGAATCAAAAGTTCCATTGCACTTTATGTTGCGACTGGATGAAGAACAGGGAGTTTGGGATCTGTTTATCCAGGATAAACTTTGGTTAGCGGATATTCATTACATTCCTGGTGACGATAAAATAATTATCACTTCAGGATCTGAATACCCGACGACTCTGAGAGAGTTAATCATCACTGAAAGTAATCCCCTTTTTGAAGACATCAATAAAGATGGGCTTCCCGACAGTTTCGAGATCGAACAGGGGTATAGTCCAACCGCCAATAACCGTCATGCTCTCATGCCAGGGGGAACGATGACATTACTGGATTACTACCTGAACTCTATGTAACCGTTGCTTATTTTCACAATGAACTGCTTCATAAGATCGATAATATCCACGTTTTCAAAACATTGGGATCATTGGAGAATACCCTGTATTTCAATATTAATTGCGTTTACAGGATTAATACAGGGATTAAATGCGGCAAACCCTAGTGCCAGTCTGTCGGTCAGCAAGAGTAGACCTAAACGTGGTGAAACAATTACACTTTCCGGAAATTATAGGGATAGTGATGGAAATCTAAAAGCGGCTACTATCCGTAATCTGGGATCCGGAAATAAATCAGGCTCTATGAGTGCTTTTCCCAGCATTGGTGCTGCTGGTGAAAGATTATCAGGAAGTAGAGATTCAATCTCACGAAGATTTACCATCCCCAGAGGAGCGAAACTCGGTACTTACACTTTTCGCACTGAAGTAGTAGATAAAACATCAGGTTCTGCTATTAGATGGAGAACCGTTAGTGTCCAAAATAATAAGCCTACGGTCAGTATATCCGTTTCCAAAACCACGATTACTGAAGGAGGATCGGTTACAGCAACTGCATCGGCACGTGATTCAGACGGATCGATTAAACAGGTATCTTTTTTTAGGGATGGATTATTACACAAGACAGATAAAAGTGCTCCCTACAATTATACTTACCGACCTGCAGGTGTAGGAAAACACAGGTTTCAGGCCTCTGCAGTGGATAATGAGGGACAGTCTAGAAATTCTAATGTTGTTTATGTTAATGTGAATCCAAAGCCCAATGCAAATCCTGTTGCTGCACTATCTGCACCCAGTAATCCCATGCGGGGAGAAACTATTTCCCTCATTGGAAGTTACACAGATATAGACGGTAATCTCTCCTCTGCCACCATTCGCGATCTAGGATCGGGACAAAATTCTGGAAATAGAGGAACATTCCCAAGTATCGGATCTGCCGGAGAATCTATTTCAGGTGGATCAGATTCCATTCAACGGAATTTTACCATCCCAGTAGAAATCCCACTTGGAATATATACTTTTCGGACTGAAGTTGTGGATACAAAATCAGGCTCAGATATTAAATGGAATTCTACTAACGTCATAAATAATAAACCTAGTGTGAGTTTATCCCTTTCAAAGACAACGATCACAGAGGGTGGTTCAGTAACCGCAAGAGCGACAGCAAGTGACATAGATGGGGCGATTAATAGGGTGTCATTTTTCCGTGATAACTTTTTACAGGCTGTCGATACAACGGCTCCATTTAATTATACTTATACTCCTCAGGGAACGGGCTCACGAAAATTTCAAGCTTCTGCTTTTGACAATGATGAAGGGAGTTCTACTTCCAATATTGTAACCCTTATAGTAAACCCACGGCCAAACCTACCGCCCGTAGCTTCTCTTTCTGTGGACAATTTAACCCCTGAAGCAGGGGAACAAATTACAATAACGGGAAGCTATTCGGATGCAGATGGCAATCTCCAAGCTGCTACCATACGTGATCTAGGTTCAGGGGATCTTTCCGGAGACATAAGTGATTTTCCTAGTATCGGTGCTGCAGGCGAGTCGGTAACCGGTAGTAGTGATTCTATACAACGCAATTTTACTATCCCAGTTGGAACACCAAACGGACCTTATATATTCAGAACCGAAGTAACAGATTCCGAAGGAGCTAGTGATATTGTATGGACGATGGTTAACGTCAGCACTATTCCGCCCGTGATTACTTTAAGTATTCCTTCAACAGCTTTTGAAGGAAGTACTGTTCCCGTGGAAATTACAGCTACTGGGTCCAGCTGGAATATTGAAGATATTATAATATACCACAACGGGAACAATGTTGGAAACTTCTCTAATCTCCCTGCGCAATACAGTTACACTAACGCAGCACTCGGAACACATAGTTTTCAAGCTACTGTAATTAAGAAATTCAATAAGAGCGTTTCCTCAAACACCGAAAATTTAACCGTCACTGCGGCACCGCTTGTCAGTATATCGAGCTCATCGCCAGCAACAACCCTGAATAACGCTGTAATTTTGAATGTTGATGTTAGTAAAGGTTCTGTTGACAAAGTTAAACTCTATCGTGGGGGGAACCTTGTTAGCATAGACACCTCTTTACCCTATTCATTTACGGACACACCTTTTACTGTCGGCATTTACGATTATTTTGCTCGGGTTGTTTTTACCGATGGAAGTATAGTCGAATCTAGCTCGATAAATATCGAAGTTGTCGACAATGAAAATGAAATTTGGTCGGACTTCAATAATGATGGCTATTTAGACTTGGAACTTGCGGTTATGGAAAAGCCGATTCTATTGGGAACTTCAGGTTCGCTCTTAATAAACGGTGTTGAACTTAGAATAGACGAAGTTCCATTAGATGTATTTGACCCTAATACAGGAAATATAGGAATAGAAATTGTTCCTCTTACAACTGTTGGTTTTGATATACAGCAGGGTTACACTTACAGAGTGCAATACCAGGATGTATTAGATCCAATCTCTCCCTGGATAGATTGGAGCCCTGCTTTACCCCAAGCAGGTGGATCTGAAAATAGGATTCTATGGTGTGACTATGAAAACTTATGGGTTAACTGGAGCAATATACCAGATTTTTTCCGAGCTATCAGATTAGGTGGACCTTCTTCTGTTATCGGTCAACCGTTATCAGCGGACATTAACGGCGATGGCAAAGATGAAATTATTAACGAGGTAACTGCAGGAGCATTATCAATAACTGGTGATCTCGTAGATATCATTGTTTCACTACCGATAAGTATAACTGGTCATCAATATCGACTGCAAATATGTGTCGGTGATGAAGCATGGGCTGATGTTATTGGAGTAAGTCCTGTAATAGGGAACGGTGGAACAGTATCCATATCCACCGAAATTCAATCAGACATACTGGCAATCTCGAAGTTTCGATTTGTTAATTACGATGTTGCCGTTCCAAAAGTTGAATTCGACGACCCGGAAAAAGTGAATAAGAAAAACATTGCAACAGTCCTCCCTTGGCCAGTAGCCAAATCGGCATCCCTAATTTGGGATCCATCGCAAACAGTCGATTTGGCTTATTATCTAACTCCAGACTCCGATGAATCTAATATAGACTGGAAAGTAAATGACAATGTTGTAGGATCCAGTGTTTATAATTACGGATTTGAACCCTTAAGTGATGAAATTAATGAATTTAATATCGAAGCGGTACATCTAAATGATGATAAAATATTTGATAGAATGATATTAGTAATTATTCCACGATCAACACCTACAAAGTATAATAATTGGGTGAATGATAATGTGGATATTAGTTGGATCAATGATCTACCTGCAGTGTATTCTACTCTCGCTACAAATAGTGTTGATCCAGAACCGGATATTACTGTTTGTAATCCACAAAGATGGCAATCGGTTGATTCTCTTGATAAAGAATATCATCCCTTTGCCTCTTACGAGATGCGTTCCGAGAATATTAACGGTCATGGTCACCAAGCCTGTTATAATATAAATGGAAACTTGATTGTTGATGGGGTATCTGCAGGAACAGCTGACTTTAGTCATCCTGATAATTTTATATTATCGCCCACCCACTTAGAAGCAGATGTTAGACCATTTATATGGGCAGCGCAACTGGACGGAAATCCCGTTCAAGGTACACCTGGACCCACTTCAGCACCAAATGATCTTTCTCATCCTATAATGTACCAAGGTCACCCAGGTTCAAAATTGGATACTTATTTAGCGCTTCGGCCCATCTACGCGGATAACCCCGTTATTGAAGGAAATTGTGTGCCAGTTCCAATTGATTGAGGCTTTTAAAATGATCTATTCGTATGAAAATCAGTAGAAAAATCTCTTTTTTTTATGGAGTAGGCGCAGTCATTATTCTCGTCGTAACTGCCTATCTTATATTTTGGGTTTATAAAAAAGAGGATGGGTATCACGTTAATAATATAATGGCCAAAACTGAATCAATTCCTAACGAAGAATCACGAAATGTTATAAGTGATATTAACCTGATGAATCCCATCTATGTAAAAATTGCTAATACAGATTTTCCCGTTGTTGTAGAAGATGGCAACTATTCAGAGGAATTAATAAATACAGCTCTTGATGATATCAATTTGGTCTACTCTCAATTAAAGGAATACTACATTGGATATAGTACCAATAAAAAGAGCTTTCAAATAAACGGTAATACAATTCAAACTAATGTTTCTTTTAACAGAGGAAATCAGGATCTATATGGGCCTCGAATATTTTCAGAATCTAACTTTGGCTATCTACTAGAAGTTAATGGTAATCATCAGCTTATTCTTTCTAATTCATTAATGAATGAATATCAAAAAGCATTGCTATTTAAAGAATCGAATATAGAGGAAATTATAAAACTCGATAGCTTTATTCAATATATAAACCAGCTTGAAAATATAGGTAGTTTAAGCGACGTCGAAGTAAAGGATCTCTTTTATTTTATAACTCCTCACTTAACTTCAATTAAAATAGAGAAATTAAGAGAAAACGCAGAAATGCTTGTACACTACAAAATTCGAGAGCCTAGTATTTTAGAATTTTATTATTTGAATCCAAATGATGATAATAAGATACTAGTAAGTGAAACCCTATTTTTAAATCGGGAGAGTAACGAAGTAATAAGTGAAACCAATTTAGGGTATGTAGACTCGAAATGGCAACTTATATATTGATACTACTTGACCCCTTTTATGTACCATCTCTACTTCAGCGAAGATGCTAGGAACCATCTCGTTAAAGAGAGTGGTCAGCCGCCGTCGTTCTGCAATAGCCTAACTATGGGGAAATAGATCGGGTCATGTCTTGACTATTGACTATATACTGCTGCGATAATTTCTAATTTGCATGGTACGTTAATTACACCCATAGCAGGGGGTCAACCGGCAAGCGCAAGTCAGTTTGTGAAGCGAATGGAGTTGAAAAGAGGCGAGTTGTGGAAGAAGAGAGAAAAGATATTGTCAAGAGTCAAGACATGACCCCATTTTATTACCTTTTATAACAAAAGTGAATAACTTACACTATTGTTCTGCATGGCTAATGGAATCTGGATCTCCAAGTTCTTTGAGTAGCTCGTACTGGGGCTCGTTCCCCTGATCTCGACTAGTAAAAAAATTGAACATCAGGATGCCATCCACACCATCTAAGTAAAGCTGCTCAGCTATTTTCTTATAATTTGCGACTTCGCGTTCAACTTCTATAGAAGCATATAGCGGCAAGTCGTCTGGAAGTAGTCCACGATACTCTCGGACTGGTAGTGGAAAATTGTTGTGGAGGTAGTGTGATACCACCAAGAAATCCACGAGACCTTCTTGTGCCCAGGTGATTGGGTCAAGACCGATCCCAACATTCTGTTCCGGACGTGCCATGATGCGAGCCGAAAGGAGAAGAGGCCGTCCACTTTTCTCAGCCACCTCTAAACTCATGTCGCGAACCTCTCGCATCCAGTTGGTCATGGTTGGCAAGTATTTCCCCTCTTCTCCATATTTGAAGAATACAGGAAATCGTTGGAAATCAAGTTCGAGACCATCGATATCGTATCGTTCTAAACACTCTCGCAATTGATCGAGTCGGCGTTGCCGAACTTCGGGTATCGCAAAATTTAACCCACCTGCAAGCCATTTCCCGACGATTGGATTCGTGCGAGGCCCAAGAATCTCGGTGTGTAGATTGCTAAGCGCATCTCCCTGTTTTCCGACGCGCCAATCTGCGTGCTCTCTCCAAAAATGTGAAATTATCAATTGCTGAGAAAACCCTTCTGGATTGTCCGCCCCATGCACTTCGTTGACGCGAAAGGAAATAAACACCTCCATGCCCATTTTTTTTGCGCGCTCAATGATTATTTGTAATGGATCATGACCCATGTCGACTAAAGTTTTGAGATTAACGGCTGCCCTAGTGGTCCCTGGTTTCTTAGAGGCCTCGTCCTTAATCCGGTTCCTTATAGATGGTTCTTCTTCGTCGCCGAGCATTCGCGCATGTTTGCTTGGAAAGTTCATTACCATTCCAACGTTTGGTGATATGCAAAACGTTGTGACGCCAGCATTCGCAACAGCATCGATATCGCTATGGAGATCTTCGGGCTTCATCGGTGGGCGCTGAGCAACAAACATGTTGCCGGCATCGCTGTTGTAGATGAAGCGTCGCTGCTGAGATGAGTCATCTGCCCATGCAGATGAGCGTACGATGCCTGACAAAAGGATAGCTATAATCAAACAAAAACCAGTAATGGTTGGGTAATACCGAAAGACATACAGGACAAATTTACTTTTGGTGACATTTATCAATGCAATTTTCCTTCTCAATCAATCCAATAAATGTCCGTTTGAGCCTTAACGGCTATGGTAGCGTCCGCGTTGATTCAATGGAGGACCGGGGTTCTTGAGAGATGTGATAGCGAGCCGTCCTTACTGACAGGCCATATACCCACTTTAAGACCCAAAAAGACAAGGGCAATCATCAAAATAATATAAATCTCAAATATTCGTATCACCTTTGTTGCAGCACAGAAATAAATTTGTCAGCTGAGTTAAGCAAGGAAAATTTGTGAGAAGAATCTCAACTTTGGAACTCGCGGAATAGTAAGAAATGAAAGCTCTTTTGCGTCAGCACGGAGCTTGTTAAAGCAAGTAACTTATTACTTCTTCACTCCTAAACCATCCAGGACCTGTTTAGACATTTTACAGATCATGGTATAAGCTGGATCGTAAACATTCCCCATGTCATATTCTACCACTTGTCCCATAAGAATGTGCGCGGATCGTGTGCTGAGGCCATAATCTTCCTCAAACCAACGCACCATTTCAGTCGTCGCGTGTTCGACGCATTGATCAAGAGGGCAGGCAGGAAGAATAGTGTATGTGTGTGAGTTTTTTCATCAATCCTCGTCTTCGTCCTCTTTGGCTTTTAGCTATATCTATAAACGTATATTTTATAATATTACTTTTGTTCTATTTCGTAAGTACTAACAGGGACAAAGAAGCAGACGCTGACGAAGACGAAGAGAGAGATGAAAAATATTGTATATCTCATTCCCATTGCTTACGCGTTGAGCTAAACATTAATTATCTCGAAATGGCGACACAGACTTGCCCTTATTAAGTTTTATGGGAATTAAAAAAATAAAATCATACCGGATACAGATTATACTCTTATTGCTTGTCATCACAATTGCACCTTTAGGTTGCAGCCGGAACAATGACACGACATCAGTAGTTGAAGCGGATAAACCGCAAGAGGTAGCCGTTAGCACGAAAAATTTTAGTTTTCTATATAAGGGCCCACTCCCTACGACATTCAGCGAAGCACCAGATCTTGCTAAGCGCGTTGCAGCGGGAGAGTTGCCACCCGTAATTGAGCGTCTGCCTGAAGAACCCTTGATTGTTCCAACGATCGAACGTATCGGCCAATATGGCGGCACCTGGCACCGTGGATTTACGGGGCGCGCCGATCAAAACAACATGGACCGGATTACGCACGATCATATCGTTTACTTCGATATCGACGGCTATACCTTGATGCCCCACATCGCGAAAGGATGGGAAGTCAGTGAAGACGGGACCACTTTTACTTTCCATTTACGCAAGGGCATGAAGTGGTCTGATGGCGCGCCGTTTACGGCTGATGACTTTGTCTTCGCCTTCGAAGACGTGACAATGAATGATAATATCAACCCGGTAAAGGCTAACTACACGAAAGCGGATGGTCAATTTTTCAAAGTTGAAAAGATAGATGAGACCACGGTTCGTTATACCTTTCATAAACCTAACTTTGTCTTCATCGAGAATGCCGGTGGATTAGCGGTTGGTGGACAATTCAATCGGCGATTTGATAGCCCTCTCTATGCCCCACGGCATTATTTAAAGCAGTTTCTCCCGAAGTATACCCCGTTAAATGAGCTGGAAAGTAAAGTACAGGCTTTAAATGATGAGAGCTGGGTTACGCTCTTTAAACGCATGGCTTCAGCTCATGAAAATCCCGAATTACCGGTGATCGGGCCCTGGCAAATGGTTACACCAATTACGAGTTCAATTTACTCCCTGGAACGCAACCCTTATTACTTTGCCGTTGATCCCGAAGGGAACCAGCTACCCTATATCGACAAGATTGAAATGCGCCTGAGTGAAAACGCGGAGGTGTTCAATGCACGCGTCATTGCCGGTGAGGTGGAAATGCAGCACCGCCATGTTCTCTTAGACAAGGTCCCCATTCTCATGCAGGAAAAAGAAAAGGGCAATTACCGCGTCCTCTTCTGGCCCAATCTAGGCGGTTCCGAAGGCATCATTAATATTAATCAAACCTGGGAGGGAGACACGGAAATAGAAAAGTGGCTTAGGAACCGTGATTATCGGATCGCTCTCTCGCTTGCCATCGACCGGGAAGAGATAAACGAATCGATTTTTCTGGGCATTGGTAAGCCAAGAGCATTCGTGGCCATACCCGATAACCCGTATTACCCCGGGCAAGAGTACGAAAGAAAGTATGCCGTGCGCAACCTGGAACAATCCAACGCGATCCTCGATACTATCGGTTTAGATGAAAGGGACAGTGATGGCTATCGCCTGCGCACCGATAGTAAGAAACGTCTGATCATTAATCTCTCCGTGCCAAGTCAGACGATGGTGGATTTTGAAGGTATAGCTGAACTTCTTGTGATCCACTGGAAGGCTATCGGCATCAATGTACATTTAATGGTTGAAGAGAGGAGCTTTTTTGCCAGACGCCAACAAAACAATGATCACCAACTTAACATGTTTATTTCAGGTGGATCTGAAAACCCGTGGACTTACCCTAATTTCACCATACCTGTCCTACGCGGTTCATTTGCGCCGCAAATCGGATTCTGGTATATGACCAACGGTAAAAAGGGTGTAGAGCCTACCGGGGAACTCCGTAGGTTGCTGGAAATTTTTGATCTAGGGAATAGCCTGCCTAAAGCGGAGCGAATAGAACTGGGAAAAGAATTATGGAGAATCCATGTGGACAACCAGTTTGTTATTGGAACGGTCGGGCAATCTCCGGCAATGAATGGCGTTGTCGTGGTAAAAAACAATTTCCGCAACGTTCCCGCTATCGCTCCCAATAGCGCAGCCCTCCAAACCCCGGGAATCGCTCGACCGGATCAGTTTTTCTTTGAGCCCATCGACTAGGCTCAGGGTAAGCAGCCCGCTCCACCTTGAAACCTAAAACCTAACACTTCTCGAAGATATCACTCAATAGTGATCTCCTCGGGAACAACCTCGATCGCATCGCCGTCTTCGTTGGCGAAAGTGGCGTTGATGCTCAGTGTCGGCTGTGGAGTATTGTCGGACTTAAAATTGTTCTGCGTTATCATGGTATCAAATCCCGTCGTTGTCGATCCGCTCTCTGCGACGACGACCGCGGCACCGTTTGTCTGCAATAAGTCTCCACCCGTGATCCGCAACCCGGGGTTGCTGGCGGGTACCGTGAAGGAACCATCACCAAATAAGAGGTGGGGAACGGCATCACCACTGGCATCGATGTCACCTACGGTTAAGCGTACCGCGATCGGTACCCCGCGCGCGTCGACACCGGTCTTGCCCGTGCTTGCGCTGAACGCGGCGTTCGACAACTGCATGCCGCCCATGCCCGTGGAATTTACAACCTCCACCAGGGTCACGTCCGCTTGTGCGTCGTAGACTTGACCCTCGGGGAAGAGGGCCTGGTTCACCGCGTTGATTCTTCCCACGGTGAAGATACTGAAGAAGGTATTAGCATCGGCACCATCGATAACCACGCTGGGTCTGCCGGTCACATACTCAACAGCCTGGTTATAGCGAGGGGGAATAGCCGGGGGCAGGAAGGTGGATGGGTCGAGGGTTACGGTAAATGACCCAAAACCCGAAAATTCAACCTGCACGATGTCCTCGGTTTCATCCATGAAGGAGACGCGTGTAATTTGCCCGGGTCTTGCTTGTAGCTGAATGGATTCACCGGTGAGTAAAATCTGGTCGAACACGTTACCGTTAGGATGCTGAATGTTTTCCCCCGCGATATCGCCCGAGCCGTCAAGGACGAGAGGCACGGAGGGAGCAGCTACCGTGACGACCGCGGTTTCGCTGTCAGCGATCCCGCCAGCGTTCGTAATCTGTACCCAGAAGCTAGTGCTCGCGGTAAGGGCACCCGTGTCTAATGTGCCAGTGGTCGCGCCGGCGACGGGACTGGCGGTGTCACCACTGTTGCCGGTATACCATTGGTAAGTTAGATCGTCGCCGCTTGCGGTAACGGACAAACTCGCCGTTGCACCGGATGCGACTTCCTGGCTTGCCGGCTGGGTAGTGATAGCGGGCGCGGTGGCGGGCGGGGGTCCCTCAGAACCAGTTCCTGGTGCTCCTATCGGGGTAAATCCAAAATCGTCGATCGCTGTATGACCAACTGGATTGTTAGTAGGATGATCTCTCAATACAATCTTACCAATGCCTCCGGGGGCTCCTAATTCATCCGCATTAAAATTTACTGAACCGGGCTTAGTAGTGGAAGTAAGAACCGATTCTAAATTATCAATCGTAACGAGTAAGTTGTCGTTTGTATCATAGACGTCAATAAAACCATCGGGTAAAATTCCCTCTTTGGGTGGTCTACTCTGTGATGCGAAAGCGTCAATTTTATAAGCTGGAGTTTCAAAAGTGATGGTTGCTTCTTCACCATTTATCACGGCATAAGAAGTGGACATCGAGCGCACATGATTGGGACCATCAGTCCATGCAACGATAATAGCGCCTCCATCAAAAGTAGCAGTATTCGGCGAAATCCCAATGACCAAGGGTTCCAACAGTCCATCACCAGCGCCAAAAAATGTGAAATCCTCGTAAACAGTGTTGTTTGAGGGGAAGTCGGTCAGTGTGAATCCCAGGTCGTCGATCACGAGTTTTCCCATAACATTAAAAAACTTCACTTCTTGTATACCGGTAAGGAAATCAAAATCTTGTGTATCAAAAAAATCGCCACTATCTGCGACATAACTGTATAAAGGGGGATTCGCACCAGGGCTGATATTTGCCGGTAGTCCTTCAATAATACCTCCCTCTCCACCGCGGGAGCCCCCTATGACGATGTTAACTCTAATGTCAGTGGAGAAAACATCCCCTGTATTGATTTCTCCTCTTATCTCAAATTTGCCTGCGCCTGTCGTTTCGCCCGCATAAAATTCTAGAAATTGCATCCCT
Organism: Opitutales bacterium; assembly: GCA_965219535.1. GTDB lineage: Bacteria > Verrucomicrobiota > Verrucomicrobiia > Opitutales > PNEW01 > PNEW01. The sequence goes on from CBDCNV010000001.1 coordinate 756,198, forward strand.
CTTTGGGAGAAAATTTTTCCCTCCTGTCCAGGCCCAAGAGTTATTGCTTTGCTACCCGAATGTAAGAGCGAGGGATCCTCTAAAGTCTCCACCTTAAAGCCGATCACTGTGACACGGTTTGGCTCTTCGCCGATGAAAAATTCACCTTCACCGCTGATGTCCTCAAAATCCGTGAATACCTCGAGGTCTTGAGGAAGAGCTGAGAGCAGAAGCGGCAAGCTCGATACTATTAACAATAACAAGAGAGGAACGTGATTCCTAAAGTGCATTTGGATTATCTTACGTATAAATTAAAGGGCAGTCAAAAAGGGGTCAAACGTAGAATTTAAATATACCTGAATATGGGAAAACCCTCGCGTGTCAGCAATTTGTTAACCAAAAGTGACATTTAAATTCTACGTTTGACCCCTTTTTGAAAAATCATATTTAAACTAGGTGATGATAGAATTAAGAGAAGATAAACCTATTTTTCGGATTGATGCGCCGTCGGCTGATGATCTCGAGACTTTTCATCGCGATGGCTATGTCGTTTTCCCGGGGGTGTTCAGCGATGAGGGCATTAAGGGTATTACCGATGAGATTATGAGTCGTGATCAGGTAGTTGAGTTTTTTGATAAAAATAAGAACGAGCTCGTTGATGTGCATTTGCGGTCCTGCCCCTGGAACAATAAGGGGCCGTGGGGGCACCAATTGTTTGACGCGCCGTTCGTGACGGCCCTGCTGCGCGCGATCGTTGGCAATCCGTATCACTTCTGCCATTCAACGCTGCATGTAAAGATGCGCGGTTGTGAAGGGGCGGGTCCTCACCGGGATCACCTCCATTGGTTCAATGACAACCCGGTTAATCTTGCCAATAGGGACAAGTGGTATGTTCAGATGCTCTATTACGTCAATGGTTTTGAAAAAGGAGATGCAAGTCTCTCAGTCGTTCCGGGAAGCCATCTTTGTATACCGAAGGAACGAACTGCTGATGAGGCTGAGTTGCTGAAAGGAAAGTATGACGAAGAGGCCGGTCGCGAATTGAAGTTGATAGACCTGGAACTGCCACCCGGCAGCATGGTATGCCTGAGTGGCAGAACCATTCACGCCGCAGCTCCAAAACCGGTAGACTCTCCACAGGAATATCGCCTCAATGTTCACTACCTCTTTAAAGAGGCAGGGGCCCCGCATCAACTCACTCAACCCATCCCTGAAGATTGGTTGCCCAATGCTAGCCCTGAGTGTAAAATGCTTTTTCAGCGCGAGCCCTACACCGAAGGGTGTTGGAAGTGATGGAAAATGGTTTTCGATGATCAATTTATCTTTCACACTAATTAATTATACTTTGACGACCGCAGCTAAGGTCTAAGAGAGTAAATTACGGGCTATTGTGAATTATAAATCAGGATTATTTTTTATTTTTTTAATTTTTGGATTTCCTGGACAGGGGCTGGCCGAAATATATGACCCTTCCATTCGTCCCGGAGCGGGCGGTCCGCCAACTGAAATCAAAGTCGGCATCTTTGTCGTGGATGTAGTTAAGATCGATGAACTTTCTGAGACTTTTTTGTTGGATTTTTCCCTGATCATGAGGTGGAAAGATGAGCGTCTTGCGGATCCGGAGCAGTCGAAGTCTAGAAGCATGGGGCTTGATGAAATCTGGCGTCCTAGAATCACATATGTAAATCTTCGGCAGATTAACAAATTGAATGACCCGAATGTAATAGTCAGTCCGGATGGTACGGTCCAATACAGTCAGCGAAGTCTCGGTGAGCTGACCTCAAATTTTAACCTGCGTGATTTTCCCTTTGATAGCCAGGATTTGCCCATCCATTTGACCAGTCGTGATTTTATCGATCAGGTGGTATTGGTTCATGAAAATGAACGGACCGGTCAGTTAATGGACGCTGGCTTGGCTGGACTTTACAGAAGATTGACGTGGCCAAGAGTGCTGATAGTATCGATTTCTTCGAATACAAGTTATCCTCTATTCTCTTTCATCTAAAGGCGGACCGTGAACCCGTTTTTCATTTCTGGAAACTCTTTTTTCCTTTGTTTTTGATCACGGTCATGGCGGCGACGGTGTTCTGGATCGATCCTCAACATTTTGCGACTCAGATAAGTGTATCTACAGCTTCGGTATTTACCCTGACGGCGTTTCTCATCAGTCTCTCAAATTTAACGCCGCCTGTGGATTATATGACAAAAGCTGATAAAGTAGTGATCAGCAGTATGTGCCTTGTCTTTGGCGCGCTCTTAATAACGGTGACGACCAGCCGTCTGGGACAAACAGGCAGGCACGAACTGGCAAAAAAAATCGACAGTTTCATGCGATGGATTTACCCGGCCCTGACTATCATATTTTTCTCAGTGCACATCCTGTTTTAATAAACTTAGCAAAAAAAACGACATAACGCGTTTCTTCTTCAGTAGATAAAGACGGCGGGATCGAAAAGGTAAGCTGAAATTGCTCACCAATAAAAAAAGTGACAAGTTTAATTAATCCATGGATCGCAGAAGGACAGAATAGGGGCATTGCTCTTAGGCATCAATTTGTTAAAGAGTAGATGATATTTAAATTCTAAATTTGACCTCTTTTCCATCGCTTATGAACTTATGATTAAAATTATTTGAACCCATGAATAAAAAAATTATTATAGGTATTTTATTTTTCGTTATCGTTGTTGTCGTAGCCTTGCTCCTCTTGCCTTCGAATGAGACAAGTCAGGAAACGGGTAGTGTAGAAAATATTTTTGATTTTTATGGCAAAGTAACGGATCAAGAGGGTAATCCTGTAAGCGATGTCAGTATCAAAATTTTAAATATTAATACACCTTCAGATAGTGGTACGATTCAAGAGGCACAAAGTGACAATGCCGGACTATTTTCATTTAAAGGTAATGGTTCCGGTATCGGCGTTGAAGTATCAAAAGTGGGGTACGCGGTGACTGATCAATCAAAAGGTAATTTTCGCTATGTAATAAATGGTTCAGGGGGCTTGCTGACAAAAGAAAATCCTGCGATTTTTATGTTACGGAGTGATGAATGATCATTACTGATCCGATCCCTTTTTCACTTATTTATCTTTGTAATAGTGGGAATAATGCATAGTGAAACGCATACACTGCGCGACAGGTTTCTCTTGCTCGAAAGTGGCGTTGTTGAAAGCACGGAGAACGCAGTGCTCACCGTTGGGTCGGTGGAGAAACACGAGAACAACCCGCTATTTGGCGAGGACAAACCCTGGGAGAAACGTTTTGATAATCTCTACGGCAACGTGATTTATGACCGTGAAGAAGGGCTCTACAAATGCTGGTACAGCCCTTTTATCGTCGATCTCTCCGCCCGAGGCATGTCGGCTGAAGAACGCAAGAGTCACTATCCTATACCCAAGAACAGAGAGATGGGGATCTGTTACGCGACATCGAAAGATGGGATCTCCTGGCAGAAACCCGATTTTGGGCTGGTCGACTACAAGGGCAGTAAGGAGAACAATATCATCTGGCGTGGTCCTCATGGAGTCGGCATATTTAAAGATCACATCGATCCCGACCCCGCGCGCCGCTACAAGGCCATTTATTCTGGTTTGTTAGTCAGCGTTTCCGCCGACGGTATTCACTGGGGAGAACCCACGGCTTGCGAGGGAGTTGACGTAGCGGGAGACACGCACAATAACGCCTTCTTCGCACCGACGCTTGGGAAGTATGTCGGTATTACCCGAACATGGGAAGAGTCAGTGGGCCGGCAGGTGGCGAGGATTGAAAGCGAGGACTTTGTCCAATGGACGAAGGAAGAGGTGGTCCTTGAGGGAGAGAGCAAGAACCTCCAGCCTTACGCGATGCCGGTTTTCTTTCATGCCGGTGTTTATCTTGGCCTCGTCGCGATTCACGATCAGAGCTCCGATCGGGTATGGACTGAACTGGCCTGGAGTCCGGACACAAAGACATGGCACCGACTTTCACCCGGGACACCTTTTATCCCTGTCTCAGAAAAAGAGATGGACTATGACTGGGGCTGTGTCTACGCGGCCGCCTGTCCCGTTTTTCTGGAAGATGAGATTCGACTCTACTACGGGGGCAGCGACGGTCTGCATTTTGGCTGGCGCAACGGTTTCCTCTGCCTGGCCACGCTGCGGCCGGATGGTTTTGCGGGCTATGAGCAGGAAACCAATGACCTGCCGGCGATAATAACCACGGCCCCTATTGATTACATGGGCCAGACAATCCAGATTACCGCCGACGTTGAGAAGGGTGGGGCTATCAAGGTGATCGTTTTAGATGGAGAGGGAAAACAGATTTCCCTAGCCGAAGTAAACTCAACGGTCACCGATAGCCCACTGCAGCTAAACATGAATATTAAAGAGGATAAAATTCAGCTCAAGTTCGAGCTGAACAAGGCAAAACTCTTTTCGTTCAGTTTCGGTAACTAGAGCGGGTGATAAACCGCGGCGATCGGACCGCGCTGCGACGCGTTTAAAGTTAAGACCCAAGGATAATTTCATAAGTGGTCACTCCTTGAATTTTGACATTCGCATTTAAGTCCGTATTCACTCGAAAGCATGGCAACAGGTAGAAAAGGTGAACAAGCTGTGCATAAGCTTAACGGGCAATGTCAGGAATGACCCCTTTCACCGCATTCATATTGCGCTTTCGAGTAATCGCACTCTTATGCCTCTCGCTGGCATTACAGCGCAGTGTCTATTCAGATGATTCCGGGAGCGAACTCAATGACGTCACCCCTATCGAAGATAATTATTTAGGGAAAGGTGATTATGGAGTTACTATGGTAAGAACCGAGAATCCACCTACCATCGATGGGAATCTCAATGATGAGAGCTGGTCCACGGCACCGGTCATTTCCAATTTTACCCAGGTCCAACCCGATGAAGGTTCTCCTCCAAGTGAGAAGACAGAAGTCCTTCTCCTCTATAGCTCAGATTATATCTATGTGGGTATTCGCGCCTTTGATTCGCAGCCGGACAATATCACCGCCCGGATTATGCAAAGGGATGGTTCGATGCGTTTTGAGGACTCGGTACGTATGACCTTTGATACTTTCCATGACTTTCGTAATGCTTATTATTTTGAAATTAACGCATTGGGCGCTTTGAGAGACGCGCTTATACGTTCCGGCAAAAACCCAAACTATAATTGGGACGGTATCTGGGATGGCAAAGCGGTCATGGACGAAAACGGCTGGTCCGCAGAACTGATCATTCCGACAAAAACACTTTCATTCGATCCCCAGGGAAAAAACTGGGGGTTCAATGTCGAAAGATCCATCCAGCGTAATAGAGAGCGGGTTCGCTGGTCCGCTCCCTATCGCAACAAATCGATTAATGAATTGGGAAGCTCCGGGGTCTTAACCGCTATTACGGGACTACAACAAGGCATGGGTCTGGACTTTGTTCCATACGTGAACCTGAAAGCCACGCGCGACCAGGTTTTGAATAAGAGTGATTTCGATTTCAAACCGGGGTTTGACCTGTTTTATAATATCACACCGGCGATTACCGCGGCGCTGACCGTGAATACTGATTTTGCCGAAGCTGAAGTGGACGACCGCCGCGTTAACCTGTCACGTTTTGAACTCTTTTTCCCGGAAAAACGAAAATTCTTTCTTCAGGATGCCGAGATATTCAGATTCGCCGGTCTCAGGCGATCCCCGGTCCCTTTTTTCTCGCGGCGCATCGGACTGGATGCCGATAACCAGCCGATCGATATCCGGGGGGGGATAAAAGTGACGGGACGGATGCGCCGTATAAATTTTGGTATTCTCGATGTTCAGGTAGATGACACTAGCAGCATTGAATCAAAAAATCTGGCGGTGGCCCGCGCCACGGTAAACGTTCTTGGAGAATCACAAGTGGGCATGATCTATACTAACGGAGATCCACAGACCAATGATGATAACAGCCTGATCGGCGCGGATTTTACTTATCGGAACTCAAATTTTTTGGGTCATAACAATGTATTTGAAACTAATCTATTTGTTCAAAAATCTTCAACCACGGGTATTTCAGATAATCAAGGTTCGATCGGTGGGTCCGTGCGGTATCCGAATGACAAATTCTCGCTCGCTTTATTTATCGAGATAATGGACGAAAACTACAAACCCGCACTGGGTTTTGTCAATGAGTCCGGAGTGAGAGAGTATATTTTATTTTCCCGCTACCGTGTGCGTCCCGAAAAATTAGACAGTATCGATTACAAAATAGACGCGCGTTACAGATCGAACCTCGATGGTGAAGTTGTCAGGTCCCGATTTAACTTTCCAGATTTTAGAATTACGAATAAAGCCAAAGATTATATTGACGTGAGCGGGCAATTTCAACGGGAACAGCTTTTTGAGCCATTCGAGATTGTTGACGGAGTGATTATCCCCGTCGGAGATTATAAATTCCAAAAAGTCGAAGTCCGGGTAAGGACCGCCAGGGAGAGGGCGTTGAGCGGAAATTTTACCCTGACGGCGGGTGAATTTTATGACGGTGAGAGGGTGGAGCTTAGAAGCGAAATTGTCTGGAAACCATCCTCTTTATTCAACACCGCTTTTCTGTATGAGTATAACAATGTGGATTTACCGGTGGGAGATTTTGATACCCATGTCGTACAGTTAAACCTGAATTTTAATTTCTCTCCTAAATTATATTGGAACATCACTAATCAATATGACAATGTATCTCACAGCTTTGGTATTAACAGCCGCATACGCTGGAATATACAGCCGGGCAATGACATTTACCTGGTTATTAATCAGGAGGTCGATACCTTCAACGGGCGCTGGCACCCCAGGAAGAGACAACTCAACACAAAAATTAATTGGATCCTTCGATTTTAAAGAGGAAGCATCGAGCCGTTCACCGTGGCCAGTTAGTAGAGTCGGTGTCGCCGGAGTGAGTATGTCTTTTTGTGTTAGCGCATACTGGGTTTGCTGACCTATCGCTATTTCGAAAATTAAATTACAAAATGATCGACATGACCCTTTACTTGAGCAGCGAATCAACAGCAGTTGTAATTTCATCTAAGGAGAATGGTTTCATGATCGAGTACTCCGCGCCCAATTCTTTGGCTGTATCCAGGTATCTTTCAGTCTTCAATTGTCCGCCACCTGATATGGCAATAATTTTTATTACTGGGTTCTGCTTTTTAGCATGAATGATAACTTCGAATCCATCCATGTCCTCCATGATAATATCGGTAATGATAAGATAAGGCATCAATTCCTGAAGGATGTTTTTCGCTTCTAACCCACCGGGTGCTACGAATACTTTATACCCTTGGGATTCCAAGGCGTACATCAACATTGACCGGTAGCTCTCATCATCTTCAACAATGAGGATGGTATTCATTAGTTCGGTGATAAATTGAATCTAAACAAACGAGTGATAGGGGAGCGCTCTTTTATCATTAATTGTAAGCGTCTGAAATTCCAGTTCTTACTTGCGATAAAAGATAACATAAAGCGCCCCTTTTATTACGCGTTCAAGCGATTATTAATAAAGCATTATCTGAACCAAACCGGTATATGTCAGGGAAATAGCGTTATTTAGATGATAATCATACATTTTTACATTTTTTAATGTTTAAAAATATACATTCTGCCTCTCTTTTTTTTACATTCATGCCCTCGCAATAAGTGTGACTCGCTTAAAAGTTAAGGGCGATCTAATGTCTGGGCACATAAATGAAGAGGAAAGTTAAAAAATATATGGACGCGGCTCCGGTTAGTCGGAAAGCGAAAATCGAATCGCTGCACGCCTTAATTACGAAGGCTTTCCCCTAAGCAATCGTCGATATGAGATACAAAATGCCGACCTACCATCACGGAGACGGATGGGTCGCGATCGCCAACCAGAAAAATTATGTATCGCTATACACTTGCGGCTATCACCATATTGAAAGTTTTAAAGCCAGACATCCGAAGATAAAAACGGGGAAGGGGTGTATAAACTTTAAAGACAATGACCCCATGCCATTGAAGGACATTGAAGCAGTCGTAAAGCATGCCATTAATCACCCGAAGGACACAAAGTCCTGAGAGGGTGTTAATAACGATTGCGGCTATATTTATCTCCTGGACTTCAGTTTGGCGAGCAGTCTGAGAATCTCGATATACAGCCAAATCAGCGTAACCATTAAACCGAAGGCTGCATACCACTCCATGTATTTGGGTGCACCTTGTTGTGCACCGCTTTCGATAAAGTCGAAATCGAGGACAAGGTTCATTGCCGCGACGGCGACGACAAAGAGACTGAACCCGATACCCAGTAATCCGCTGTCATGGATAAAGGGTATCCCGACACCGACAAACCTGAGGATGAAGGATAAAAAATAAATGAGCGCGATTCCCCCCGTCGCCGCGATAACGCCAAGCCTGAAATTTTCGGTTACTTTTATCAGCCCTGATTTGTAGGCGGCGAGAAGGCCGAAGAGGGTACACATCGTCAATCCAACCGCCTGCATGACGATTCCCGGAAACTGCGCTTCAAATACGGCTGAAATCCCCCCGACAAAAAACCCTTCAAGCACCGAATAGATCGGAGCGGTTATGGGGGCCCACTGTTTTTTAAATACCGTTATGAGGGCAACGATAAAACCGCCAATGGCTCCTCCTATCATCCAGGGCATTACGACACCAGGAGTACCTGTTGAATAAAACTGGTTCCATATCCAGACGGCGGGCACGATAAGACAGAATAACAATACTGCTGTCTTGTTTACGGTTCCCTGAATCGTCATCACCTTGTCACCGAGGGCCTCCGATCCTATTCTATCAAAAGTTTTGGCGTTTAATGCGGGATTTGCTGTTCTCATATTTTAATCCTTGGACTGAAAATTTAGCTGTTCGATTAGTAAGAGTGTATACTGCTTCATGGGCAGCAACTTAAAAACTCGTTGATTCATTGATGATCGTATTTGCGGATACTATTTTTGGTCGCTCCAGTACGAGGGTGGTGCCGTGGATTCAGTAATAATGTGATCAATAGATTCTTGAGTGAATCCCCACTCGGATGCCCGCTCCCGAGCTTCATCGAGTGTGATTCGACCATACCACAAGTCGTGTATGAGCAGGGCAGTTTTTTTACTGACCCTGAATGGAGGCGCAGGTATCTTTGATTCACTTTTAACGTCCCGCAACCATCAATTTAAGATTCTTTTAATCGACGAATACATCGTTGGATTGTGAGCTGAAGCATTACATCAGAAATCACCGTCGGGTGTTCGCGCGAACTCTACATGGGCCTACTGATGAATTATCCTTTAATTAAATTTTTTCATAAATTCAAAATATGAAAGATGACACTTTTTTTGACAAAAACTAATTTTTCATTAATGATTTTAAATAGTGCTCACCGAACATCAACAAACCTACTTTGAGACCTTCGGTTTCCTTCCTCTGAGAGGATTATTCAGCCCGCGCGAAGTTGAAACCTTTAAGGAGGAATTCAAGTTAAAGATGGAAACTACACGGCGCTTTACAGGACCTCAAGACGCCCCTCCTGAAATTGTAAGCTGGACCAACCTGGGAGCGGAAACCCCTCTCCTCGCGTCCTTGATTGAAGACTCGCGCATCGTGAGCATCGCGGAGCAGCTCCTGGGGGAAGACTGTGTCGGCTTGTCCTGCAACTCAATCAGCTACGTCAATGATACTGCCTGGCATGGCGATAACTATAACTTTGCGATGCACAGTATAAAATTTCTCTTCTATATGCAACCGGTGAGCGCGGATAGCGGTGCCTTGCGAGTCATTACCGGTTCGCATAAAAAACTATTTCATGACGAAGTGACCGGATATGGTCTCGCCGGCTATGACGATGCGAAGAACCGCCTCGGAACGGAGCGCATTCAAGAGGGCCCAGCTTTTATTTGCGATGTAGAACCGGGTGAGCCCGTTGTCTTTGACTCCCATATCTGGCACGCCAGTTGTGGCGGGTCGACGGATCGGCGTACCTTTTCCATCACTTATTCCGCTAACCCGAAGACGACGGAAGAAGAAGAGGCTCTGCTCGAATATTTACATATCACGAATGAGATCAGGACATCGTTGGCCAAGACTACTTTTGAATCTCCGTCCCCGGAATATCCACTCGAATGGTTGGAAAATCCTGAAAATGATCCCAGGCGGCAGCGGTGGATAGACTGGCTGCACAAGTGGCAATTTACAGAGATTGCCAAGGGTACATTAACCCCGGACGAAAAAACATTGCAAACTGTCCAGGATTTTGCCGATCCCTTTCTTGATGCCTCTGCTGACCAATAGACGGTATTCATGACGGTGTTCTTACTTTAATAGAGGACGCCCGGACCTACCTCCATTCGGGCACAGGCTGCATCGCATTGGTTTCTTCAAAACTCAGTTCACGGCAGGAGCCGTCATTGGAAACCAGCCACCATGTCCGTCGCGGGGGTATACCGCCCCAGTCGTGGCAAAGTTGAACGATCAGAGATTCACCGGTGTCATGGAAGACGGCTGACATTCCCCGGATGAGTTTCCTCTCTAAATAGGAGCATTCGAATGCGTATTCGGCGGCACGGACCTTGAGTCGTACATCCCACCATTTGTTCCAGTGTTCCTTTAGCCAACGTAAAATCATGACTTTAGTTCGAAGTGATGAAAGTGTTACAAGAAAGGGCTGAATAAATGTTTATCAAATGATGATAGCGAATTGTAGGACTTAATGGTTCGCCTTACTGCCAGTACCTTTTTCCGAGCATATTTTTTGTATCACGAATTTTGCCAGTTTGTAGTGAACATGTGAATGGAAGGCAAACATGCAACGCCAGTAATGCGCGTCAAATTCACCAAAGATGGGATGGCGTTTCGTTATAGTTCCCCGTAGCGGTGAAAGACCTGCAGATTGAGATGCAGTTCCGCGGTGACTGGCACCTCGCCTCGCCGGTTATCGCTTTACCGTTTCGAGTCTCGAGGGCAAGTCGGGTGGGGGCTCGCCGACCACGTTTTTTCCGTCGCGGAGGAAAGGTTCCGCGTTACCCCATAGCTTCGTGCCGTCTTGAATAGTGAGCGGTTCAGCAGTGTACTGTGAGAGATAGGTGCGGCGCATGCGCGGTGTTTTGTTCGGGCCGCTGCGATGAAAGTTCAAACTTGTAAAAACGGCGATGCTGCCGGCCGGCGCGATTACCGGAACACCGGGATCATCACCGTAGTATCCAATTTTGTCGTTCGAGCCCTCTTCCATGGAATGATGTACCCATGAGCGAATACCGATGCGCGAGAACGGCATCACCGAGACGGTGCCGTTTTCCTCAGACATGTCGTCGAGGGCGCACCAGCAGGAGAGATAGGGCTTATGATCAGGGTAACCAACATACCCGGAATCCTGGTGCCAACCGAATTTCATGCCCTCTTCGGCGCCTTTTACGACATACTGTTCATTGAACAGGTAGGCGTCTTTCCCGAGAGTCGCTCGGCAGATGTCCGCGATATAGTCGCTGTATAGAAACTCAAACAACTCGGGTTTCCGTTGATAACATTGAGACACAAAATAACGTTTACCCCGATGGGTAATACCGATCACATCGGTGCCCTCGCGGTCCATCCGGGCGTCCATCTCATCGATGAAATACTGACACAGATCACGCAGCAATTTGAGGTGCGCGTCCGGAATGACCGACTCGAGTATCATGTAGCCGTCGTCGCGATATTGCTCGATTTGATTATTTGTGATGTTCATAGTAAATATTCAAGTTGGTCTAATCTTTTTTCAGAACGATCCGCAAGCTGAATATTTAAGAGTCGCTTTTTATCCTGCTCCCTGAATTCACAGGACTGGCAACTGGAGAGTTGAAGTATGACTCAGGTATTCCTAATGTGGGCCTGAAAGAGAGATCACCCTCTTTCAACGATGGATAATCTAATGCTATTTACGGATGGTAGTGTGAATACGCGGTCCCACATTGGATTCGGGGCTTATCTTGTGGTATCAGAAAGTGAACTTTTGTCTGATGCGTTAAAGGCGCGCGTGGAAGTGAAAAGATTTGAGCAGACGTCTTCGACGAAACTTGAATTACAGACTTTATTATGGGCACTGAGTGATACTCAAGTGTGCGGTCGTAAAGTGAGTGTGTATACGGATTCACAGAACATTATCAGGTTAGAGGGGAGACGCGCTCGCCTTGAGGAAAATGATTATCGTTCAAAAAATAATAAGCGCCTCAACAATTATGAGCTCTATCGGGTTTTTTTTAAAATAACCGATGAGCTGGACTGTGAATTTGTAAAAGTACGTGGCCATCGAGTATCGAAACAGAAAGATGATATTGATCGTCTTTTTACCCTCGTGGACAGAGCTTCAAGAAATGCGTTGAGAAGTGAAAATTGATGACCGGAATTTCAACATCTAAAGTCTCAACAATGATAGGTGCGCAATCACTCTTTTAGTTATCTTTAAGTTTAATGTACTATAAAGTAGTTGAAAATTTTGGTCCCCAGGTTACGGATAGATGGCAAAGTTATCTCAAATGGAGAGGGCTGAATCTGACCAGCTTTGATTCCGTGGATAATATTTTAAAACCTGATCTTTTCACCCCTGAGTCTGAATTAGACTGGGAAAACTGTGTTAATGAAGATTGTAAATTAAGTCTCATCACGAATATCAGCTACGCGAAAGAAATTCTGGGCCGCTATGATAACACCCTTCTCGTAGGCGTAGAAATTGAACTCGATGAGGGCTATACTTCGAAAGACGGATTGTTGGGTTACGATATCATAGACGGTTATTGTGCTGTATCGCTCATTACCAATTGGGGCTCTAATGAGGATGGTTTTATTAGCAATGCTATCTCAGCTAATGGGCTTATGGGTGATTTAGGTCAATCCCTGCAGATTCGAGATAGACTCAGGCAGGATTATCCGGAAGATTCACACGCAATGAATTGCGAAGTGTGGGCTATTTACAATGTCGAAACTTAAACCGTTAGGTAATAGAAGACAATATAAGTGTTTACCAATTCACTTGATCCCATCGATTCATCGAATAGGATCCACACCTGGTAGATGCTTAACCTTGCGTAAAATCAAATATAACTAAGGATAAAAATGAAAAACACCTGTCAGTCAGTCGCTTTATTAGCCCCGATTATTTTCCTCATAGGCTGCGGTGTAAAAGAAGCACCGTTAGACACGAACGGAAAGACCCCGCAGCAGGTAATGATGGATTCCTATGTGCTGATATTGGAGGGAAATTATGCAGAGGCACAGAAAAATTTCGGTGCTGAATTTATAAATGAATTTATCACTACGAAAAACACGACCTTTGTCGACTATTGCAGTATGACCGATGGCTGGAAGGTAGAGTGGTTAAAAACTGAACTGCTTGGCAATGATTATAACGACAACGTTTGGCGTGTCAGGATAATTCCTGACGAAGGCAAGGGTAAACATAACCGCGCCGGAATCGTTCAGGATCTCTACCTTATTGACGGGGTGTGGAAGATAGTTTTTTGGGGTCATTATCCAAAGTCATAAGACTTATCATGAATATTACGGTTGGGCTACTGCTGATTTATTTTTTCAGCGGTAGCGCGATAGTAGCTGGTGAAAACTGGATCGATAGCGACGCTGCAATCGCCGACACGTTGATAATCTCTGCTGACGAACGTGAAAGACTGATCGGTCTCGAAAAGCAGGATGTTGTGACGATCAGACCGGTCGCCTTGCCGGTGGGGAAATATCTTGCAGGAGAGAACCACCACCTGGGGTGGCCGGTAGGGATTAAGGTAGGGGATACACTGTTGTGCGCGTATCACCAGACACTGCGACATCACGGGGATGGGCCTCGCGAGGATGAGAACAGCAGTCGCGCTATAGTCGTGCGATCAACCGATGGCGGCGAATCGTGGTCGGATCCGATAGACGTCACGCAATTCGGGAAAAACTCGGAACCGCTGGTTCTCGGTTTCGGTAATTGTTTTGGTCTACTCGATAACACAGTGTTTTTTGCGACCACCTATGGATTGTATCGTTCAGAGGATGAAGGAAAAACCTGGACTCTTTTACCCGATGCCCTGACGCAGAAGCAGACAGGTCACAATTACGGAGCCAGCTTTGGCCCACGCATGATTATTCATCCGGAGATGGGACTCGTTATCGCGGCTGGAGTGACGCGCACTCCCTTTATTGACATGTATCATTCCAATGATGAAGGCATGACTTGGGTCCATGAGCGATTTTCGCTTACCGATTCGATTCACCCTCTTGAACCGACCGCGATGTATCATAATGGCCGCCTCATCTTTGTATCACGCAACCACACTCTTCCCTTTAGAGGACATGGCCTGATTACAATACCGCAGCGACCTGTCATGTTGGTTTCCTATGACTCACCAGGATCTTTCCAATATCTCCAGTTACCGCTGGCCCGATACGACTGACGTCGACTTCAACCCGGTGACAAATCGCTATGAAGCTGTCGTTACCAACCGTAGCGGTGGAGCTCTGGATGACGAGCAAAATGAAGAGCACGAGCAAACGGTCAATTTGTGGTCGCTCTCAAAGAGGGATATGTACGCGGGACGAGCGGACAAGTGGAGGTTGGAAGCGACTCTTTTAAGACTTGAATCAGGAATGTTGGAACTCGAGCCCGAGAACATTGACGCGGCACATCCCGGCGGAGGGGTGATCGATGAGGAGAGGGGCGTCCAGCACATCTTCATCTACTGCGGACGATACGCGACGCCTTCCGGGATCTATAGGATAACACGCGTTCTCGATACAAAGAAACTGAGAAAAGCGGAAGGAGCGATTCGCTAACCCCACGAATCATTTAACAAAGCTTCATAATTTATTTTTTCGTATGATCCCTTGTAGATCTATTCTGTCTGCGTGACGTTGATTTGGCGGTTCGAGAATTTCACACTGACGCTCCGTCAGTCCGGGAAAATCATTGGCATTATAGTATTCTGAAGACCACGAAATAGAGTGGGGACTGTATTTATAGAATATTGTCCGCCGGTCGTCATTACCACTCCAACTCATTGTCCCATGCGTGAGCGCTTCGGTGAAAATTACCGCCGATCCAGCCGATCCTGTGATTGTTTCAACAACTGGTTCCGTATTGTCCGCATCTCGCCATTCCTCGGGAAATGGATAATTGCTCTTATGACTGCCGGGTACACAGCGGAATCCGCCGTCGCCGGGATTCACATCTTTCAGATTATAAGCAACCACGGTCAGCCCATTACGCATGCGTCCCTGGTGAAAATTAAAATACTGAGTGGGGTCGAAGGGAAAGCGCGCGGCATGAAGTGTTCTTCCGAGAGGGCCTGAACCTGGTCGCATAATTTCGGCGTAATCATGGTCGAGGCGGAAGGTTGGGCCAAGCAACTCGGCTAAAAACGGAACGACTGCCGGGTTGTCGATGAGGTTCCTGAAAACTTCTCCCCAGTGTAAGAGATTGATAAACCGGTGCGCATGCATATTCGGCTCACACTCTTTTTCAATCTGCTCGTCCATGAGCGCGTTCATTTCCGCGACCTGTTCAGCATTTAATGCGTTGGGCACGACAATAAAACCTCGCAAGTCAAAAATATACTTTTCGTTTTCAGTTATGATAAGTTCCTTCCGGATTTCAAAAGTAAGAATTCGCCCAAAATATGAGTTGTAAACTTAATGATTTCAACTCTGTTTTATCGTTTTAAACCCATTTAGTTCATCGCTAAAACGGGTCGAAATTCTTGAGTCAAAGCAATCGTCCAACTATACCACCTTGTAGCGTAGCTTCATGGACGGTCCGCGGTGTGTTCGCGTCTCCAATAGTGTGAATCTCGGGGACAAGACCGCGAAGATCGAGCGCTAATCCATTGCTCGCGGTAGCGCCGGCAGAAATAATCACGGCGTCAATGTCATCGACGGTGCGCTCTTCGACAAAACGGTTGTGCCGAACAAGACCGCCCTGATTGTCCCAATGCACGATGTTTTCCTCTTCATTGAATCTTATCCCGCGGTCATGCAGACGGTTTAGCATCTCTTCACGCGTCATTCCCTCGACTGCGGCCGCGACACGACTATCTGGCGTAATAAATTCGACGGTAATTCCCTGATCCGACAGGTAGTCTGTTACGATCAATGCTTCCGTTGTGCCTTTGAAGTCGACGACCAGAACTTTGTGGACGCTGTGAAGATCGCGAGTCAATGCGTCAGCGACCGTCCAAACTTCCCTTCCGCCGGAAAGTTCAACACGCCTTTGGCTGGATCCGGTGGCGATTACCACAGCATCGGGCGCCAGGGAGCGAATGGTTTCCACGGTGGCCGAGCTGCCAAAGCGAATATCGAATTTCCCCTTGTCTGCCTGGCGTTGATAAAATTCAGCGATGCGGATGAATAGCTGGCGCATCGGGCTTTTCGCGGCAAGGTGCACCTGACCGCCGACCTGATTACTTTTTTCTAAGAGGATGACTTCGTGACCTCGCGCGTGAGCAGTCATTGCGGCTTCCATCCCGGCGGGACCGGCACCGACTATAACGACGCGCTTTTTCTGTTCCGCGGGTTCAAGCACTGACCAAGCCCGCTCCCGGCTTGTCACCGGGTTGTATACACAAGTCATTAACTCCCCATCGCCGATACAGGTTTGCAGGCATCGTGTGCAATAGCGAATATCCTCAAGCCGATTTTCAATTACTTTAAGCGTGAAATGGGGATCGGCAATATGAGCTTTAGTCATGCAAACGACATCAAGCATCCCGGAGGCTAAGGCTTCTTCAGCCATCTCGGGGGTGGTAATGCGTCCGGCGTGCATGACGGGTAGCTGAGTTTTACTTTTAATCTTCTGAACGAAGGCGAGCCATTCACCATCCGGGCGCGGCATCGGCCCGTGATGCAATCCTCCATCACCGGCGGTCAGGCTGATGAAGTCGACAAACCCCATAGCTTCAAGCTGAGTGACAAGTTGCACGTAATCATCAACCGTCATTCCCTCTTCTTCCTGGTCATCTGCTTTTAAGCGCACGCCGAGCGGCATTTCATCGCCGATCGCTTCGCGCATCTCACTTAAGGTTTCGACGATAAAGCGCATGCGGTTTTCAAGCGACCCGCCGTATTCATCCGTTCGTTGGTTCCGTATCGGGCTGAGGAATTGGGAGTGAAGAAACCCTTCGTGAGCGTGCAGTTCTAGACCGTCAATGCCACCAGCTTTGGCACGTGCCGCCGCTTCTCCAAATTTGCGAGACAATTCGCGCAACTCCTCGGCGCTGCGATCCGGGCGCCGGGGATTTTGCCGGAAGTGGGGCACAACCTGTGCTCTCATGCCAGTCCGGATGCGTTCATCTGGCGGCACGGGGATAAAATCGTTTATATGAATAAGCTGGGCAAAAACCTTGGTGCCGTGACGATGACCAGCGTCGGCCAGCATCTGGTAACGCGGGATAATGTCATCAGTGCTATTGTGCATCCAATTATAACTCGCATCATACGTCGGACCCGTAGCGCCGATAACAAAGAGACCGACCCCGCCTTTTGCGCGCTCCTCTATATACGCGGCGAAGTCTTCGTTGGGCAGACCATCTGTAACCCACCAACCCGCAAAATGTGCACTGATAGCAATCCGATTTTTGAGCGTAACATTCTTTATCGTGATCGGGTTAAAGCTGTGAGGAAATATGGGGTGTTGTTTTGGCATCGGTGCAGACTCATTACATTGAAAAAGATACACTCCCGATTCTATCTACTTCACCCATCCCTTTTATTGCCTTACTTCTTAAAGCATCCGCGGGTATGAAAATTCTTTCTGCGGTTCTCCCAAGGGTGATTACATCACCGGGAAATAAAGTAATATATTGTGTTATATATTCCAGGATCTGCGGAGCCTTAGCAACATATTCGCTTGTTGCCCCTATAATATTACCAAAGTTTTCAACCGTCAAAGACATGTCTAATGATTCCACCTCGTCACTACCAATTTTTACGGGTTGATCTAATACCACGTTAAAGCCATCAGCCCACCTCCCATAAATAGGAGGTAATCCTGTCACATCCGTTTCGGAACGCTCAGCCTTATAGCCAATAGCATCTTTAAAAGATTCATCACATAGGGAAACCAGGGTCGTGTAACCTAAAATAAAATCATCGCTCTCTTCCGCACTGATCTTCGAAGCGATCTTATTAATGACCAGGGCAAGTTCTATTCCTATCTTCAAGGAAGTAGCCCTTGGCGGTATTTCAATTATTGAAGAAGAGCTCGCGAGGGAGGACGCAGGTCCGTTTAAAAATCGGGGACCATAGCTGGCATAGGAATCTCCCTGTTTATCGACAATTTTTTTATAGTTTGCGTATACCGTCCAGTAGTGCCTGACTTTATCTATCTTCCAGTCGTCGAGCGAATTAATTTCCTTATCCTCAGAATTTAGAACATCTCTTACCGCGGGCGATGAATGTATTAAAGTGTCATCATTTTTTTTATCCCGCCAATCGTCTTCATCGATGACAATTACCCGATTTTTCAGTGAGCCTACCTTTTCTATCTCCGCCTCGATGTAATCGTCGGGACCAAAATTGACATCGCGTAAGCCATCTATCCCCATTGTCCCCAGGTGCATGACATCGCCTGGATAAATAGTCGCGAAGGATGTATACCATTGGATTATTCTTTCTATACCCTCAAGCAAATTGCCTGTATAAGCTCTATCTCTAAATGTTCCCGATTTTCTTGTATAGACGAGTAAATCATAAGGATCTTCAATCTCATCTTTGGTTACAAGATACGGGCCCATCGGGCACCCCGTATCCGCCTTTTTCCCACACCATGAGGCCGTAGCGCATAATAAATAATCGGCGTCCTGTGGGAGTTTATGCCCGATATTCTTTTTGTTAATAGTATTAAAATAACATCCCCCTGCTATATCATTTACCGAGGTATAGCCCGCGACATAATTCATCGCATCATGCCCTTCAATATATCGCCCTTTTTTTCCAATAATGATTCCGAATTCTACATTATAGCCCCAGTCCGTTCCATTCTTTGGAATAACTACTGGTTCATCAGGGCCGACGACAGTGCCCTGGCACCGTTGATGTCCAAGGGGATAGAAATTAGCGGCGGTTAAATTAGGATTGCTTCTTATAAACCTCGGGCTGTTTCTTACCAGCCCGAAATATAACCGCGGCCTTGGTATTGGCGCCTTCACTTTCATCGCCTTTATCGGTTTACCTATCCCTTCAGGGATCGCTGAGTCAGATTGATTGAAGCATTCTTTGAACACTTTTTCTAAGAGACTCAAAGCATTCATTCCGTCTTTTTCCAGGGCCAGGAACGAAACCATATCCTGCGGCCACCCGGTCGAGTGTAGGAAATTCAGTTCCTTCAATAATTCCTGCGCCTCTGGATTATTGATTGAAGCTATATAGTTCTCGCACTCATCGGGTGTAAAAACCCAATCTTCTTCAGCTGTCGGGTGAGCTATCACTATACCCCATCGCTCTTTGTTATTAATTTCAAAAGTAGATAAGCGCATATGTACTTCTGTAATTTGGAAGAATGGATAAAAGGAAAATTAAAAAAATTAAACTTTGATAAAGTCTACATGTAAAATTTTCGCAGCAAAGGCTAGTCAATAACGTCAAATTGCACTATTACTTTTTCCATTTTACCACACAATGACACCTACAGATAATTTTATCAATACGCAGCCTGATCCTGATAGCTCAGAACATTAAAATAACGATTTGCCACCATTCATCAATCACCGGCTGAAAACGCGGCAACTGGCCTTTTTGGCCCTTCTCGCCGCGTGGGTCATCGCGTACTTTAATTCCTACGGTCACCGTCTGACTGGTGATTTCCTGTTGACGATTCAAATGATTCCAGCAGCCGTCATTTTTGGATGGTTTATGCTGCCCGCCAACATGTTTAGAGTTATTAATGGAGCTGAACCCAGTGAGTCAATCGTCTGGCCTCTAATTATTGCTTACTGGTTAATTTTAATTCGCCTCCAGTTTGCATACCTCTGGTCCAAACGGAGCATCACCCTCGTAGTCATACTGTCTATTTTATTGATATCAACGCATGGCTGCTATCAATGGGCTAATTATGATTCGTGGACATCGCTGTGAATGGATCGCCAGATTTTACTTTTTGGTTTCCGCGCCGAAGCACAATTGATTTTCATCTGGATCATAAGATATAAAATCTCTCATTCCGTAAGGAGAGTCCCTCGGTTCCGCTTGTATTTTCGCGCCTTTTGATTTTATCTCTTTGCAGTATTCGTCTACTTCGTCGCAAAAAATATAAATACTTCCTGACCCCGGTAATTTCATATTCGGATTTCCATAGTGTGATAAATGGATCTGAACAGAACCTTTATTCATGCCAGCGTAATCTCCAAATCTGAATTCTTTTTCAAAGCCCAAAACTTCTC
The DNA here is from genome assembly GCA_965219535.1 of Opitutales bacterium. Classification (GTDB taxonomy): domain Bacteria; phylum Verrucomicrobiota; class Verrucomicrobiia; order Opitutales; family PNEW01; genus PNEW01. The sequence goes on from CBDCNV010000001.1 coordinate 776,543, forward strand.
TATAATATTTCAGTGATTTTTCTAAATCCTTTACTGAAAAGACGGTGGCCGCGCATTGTGTATTCATTTTTTAATCTTTGGAATATTAAAACCTAAAGTGTTTTAGTAAAAACTATTAAATTGATCGAGATAACTATTCTGATTTCCTCGTTCTGTAGAAGCGGATTTCAACTCTCTCCACAGTAGCCAGACCTTCTTTAACCGCGTCGTCGACTACGGGTAGAAAAGATTCGATATTTTCATCGGTATCGACGATCTCAACGACAATCGGTAAATCACTTGAGAGGCGAACAATCTTCGCGGTGTGGAGCTGGCTATGGGCGCCGAAACCTTCGAGCCCACGAAGCACCGTCGCCCCTGTAAGTCCGCGCTCCCTTGCCTTTTTAACTATCCATTCATAGAGAGGCAGACCTTCGTGCTTGTCATTCTCACCGATAAAAATGCGCAGGAGTTTACCTTCTTTTGGATGAGCCATGTAAGTCTACCCCGATGTTGTTAGTGCGTAGCCCAGCCACACCAAAGCCAGTCCGCATATGACGTGCGTGCCAACATTAATGACAGCTCGAAGGTGTTCAGCGTCCCTGACCATCGCGAGCGTCTCGTAGCCAAAGGTGGAGAAGGTTGTGAATGCACCGAGGATGCCAATGAGAAGAAACATTCGGATTTCCGGTCCGAACAACTGACGGGATTCGGCGAGTCCGGTGATCACTCCGATCGCGAGACAGCCCAGGAGGTTGACTACCAGGGTTCCGAATGGGAAGGTAGTGAGAGGCATTTGCCTATGCACCAATCCTCTGAGTCCATAACGGGCGAGAGCACCCAGGAAGCCACCGGAACCGATAACAACTGCATTAATCAGGGCTGTTTTTAATGTTAATTCCAAGATTACCCTTCTGGTCGATTAGTGTTGTGGATCACAATTGCAAAAAATGAGCAGCTTATTTTCAAGCACATCTGTTTATAAACGCTTTAAGCCTAAAAGAATTATGTAATAAGACCGCTATCGCAACATCTTACTTTTATGGGTGACCTGGATTTATATCTTGGTCCGGTTTAAAAGCGATGTCACTTGTGTGGATTACAGCTTAATCTGGAGGCCAACCCAAACACCCCTTGGAGACCCTGCGCCGAGAAACCGGGGATCAGTGCCACCACCTGGCACTTCGCTTAGTTCCACGTCACCGGTGTCACCGAAAGTTCCAAAAGTTTCATATTCGGTGTTGAATAAGTTATCTACAAGGACAAATGCTTCAATTTTTTCTGATATCCGATAATTGCTCCTTAGGTTGAAAACAGCATAGTCATCTACGGGGGCTACATCATTACCTTCATCTCCTCGATAAAAACGACTAGAAGCGAAAATAGATTCGAGGGCCAGGGTCCATTTTTTTGTAAGATCGTAACTCACACCCAACTTTAATGAATGTTCGGGAATGCCAGGAATTTGGTCGCTGGGATCGACCTTGATTTCACCATTGGAGTTCGCAGACGGATTATTTTCACTGAGAAGAGTAAGTGGGACTTCAATTGTTCCATCGATCCATGCATAATTTGCGAACCAGTTCAATTTGTCGAATGATCCGTATAATCCTAATTCGACACCTACGCGTTTTGTCTCACCCACATTCTGGAAGAATCCTGATCCAGTAACCGGTCCCGAGCTGATAAAAATAATGTCGTCGGAATTTTCCATCCAAAACCCGGCGACAGACCAATTCACATTTAAGCTGTTTTCAGAAGAAGTAATTCTTCCCCTGGCGCCGCCTTCAAAGGTACGAGCGACTACCTGATTAAGGGGTGGGTCCGCAATGAAAGCGTTGGGAAATCGGCACGGTTGACTTGGATCTGCACAACTTAATTCTGCAGCTGTAGGAGCACGGTTGGATTCGCTATAGTTGACATAGGTGGTGAAGTTTTCTCTCCAATTATGAGTCAGTCCTATTGCAAAATTGAAGCGATTGAACTCATGGTCACCGTTCAAATCGTCGCCGAAATTGTCTTCGATTTTAATATTAATGGCGTTGAACCGGCCCGATATGAGTAGGTCGAGCTTGGAAGTCAAAGCCATCATGCTGGCAAAATAGATACCGACGGCTTCATTTCTTGTATAGATATCGGTATTAAACTCGTCTCCAGCGATAAAATTGCCTCTGCCATTAATCGTTCGGTTTTCGGTCAACTCACCGATTTCCGTATCGTTCATAAAATCTGTCTGACCGATATCCACGCTACCACCTATTATCAACTGACTTTCAAAGGAAAATAATTCCGCCTCGATAATCGCTTGAAGAGAGCCACCGTAACTATTGGTTTGTGTTTCACTCCGGTTAAAAACGCCAAATGGTTTTTCACCAACAAGGTCGGCGGTAATCAGCTCGCCTTTGAGATCTTCAACAGGACCTCCTTCACCCTCTTCTTCGCAAAGAAGTCCCTCGTTATCTTCGCATACATCAATATCGGTTTCATCACCGTTTAAGGTACTGCGGTCAAGATGGAGAAAGTATCCATTCCCCTGAAGGGAGAGCCAATCTGATGGTTTGTAATTGCTGCGAAAGGTTAAAGATGAGAGCTCATTTTGGGTGTTGTCCGGGAAAGTAAATACGGCGGTTCTATCAACCTCAATTAGCTCGATCGGGGCAGCGCCGTTGCCATTGAGATCCGATTTCGCGTAAAGAAAACTGACGCCCAGTTCAAGAAGCTCTGTTTTAAACGCAAGATCGGAAAATAATTGAAAGAGGTCGGATTGCGATTCATCGCGCCAACCATCCTCTTCGAAATAGGTCTCGCCCAGGTAAAAAGCGAACTTGTCATCCTTAATGCCGTACTGGAATGTTTCCTGTATACGTTCGAAAGAACCTCCGAAGATTTCAGCCTCGGCACCCTGGTAACTGAAACCGTCCTTTAAATCCAGTGCAATGGCTGCGCCCAGGGTATTAAGACCATAGAGTGGATTCGAGCCGGGTACAATCTGAACCGATTCAATTGCAAACTCAGGTACCAAGTCAAAATGAACGGTGTCCCCAAAAGACTCATTTATCCGAATACCATTTTGGTAGATTGACAAGCCCTGGGGGAGACCGACAAGAGGGGAAACCGTTAGTCCGCGATAACTGAGGTCGGGTTGAAATGGATTGCCCTGTGCGTTGCTGGTAGTGACACTGCCGATCTGTTTATTTAACATGTCGTTAAGCGAAAGCACCTGAATCTCGTCCAACAATTCGTTAGAAAGAATTTGCACGTTTGCTGGAAATCTATCTTTTTCGATTTCTGTGCCAGCTGTAGGCGTAATCCAAATCACTTCAACCGTTTGAAGTGTGATAGGGGGCTTATTCGTTTCTTCAGCCCTACCAAAGATAGCGAGAACCCAGAAACTGAAAAAATACGATAAGTATTTAATATTTAGATTATTCAGAATCACTGCAGTTGTTAACTCGAAAACAGCGGACTTAAGATATAAAAGTTATTCTCATTTAGCTATACCGTTAACTATAACATTAATTATTCGCCCTTAAATGGCACCTCTCTTTTTAATGTATACAGGAAAATTTAGAGAGTGAAAGACGGTATAAATGACCAACCTACATTTATATTATCAAATCAGTTACATGTAGGAAAATCGTGGCATAATATTCTACCCAGTCACTTTTCAATTTAGAAATACTTTCCGCTTTCAGGACGGACCTCACGCTAATCCTTCGACGGATATAAAAACACACCTTGAATACCGCAGATCTTTTCAGCTTCGTACTGGGGATGATTTCTGGGTAATACCTGTTCATCTTTATCGGTGCTGAATGCCATGAATGATTTACCGTCGAGATTGACGGAACTGGAGTAGCCGCCGTCTGTATCGTAATCCTGGATAATCTCCCGGGGCGACCAGGTCACACCCTGGTCCATCGAGGAGTGCATGATCATGTCCTGGTCAGGCGTATATCTTCCGTGGAGCACGAGGGTGTCGCCAACCCAGTGAAGGACTGGGCAGCGGACCGATATTCCCTCGACAAGCCGTACCGGTCCCCAGCTCTTACCGCCGTCAACACTCACCCGGGAATAATTCTTCTCTTCCCCGTCGGGCAAATAAACCAGGCCCAGGACATAAATGCTGCCGTCGGGAAGAAAAGTGAATGTTGGATACCGCATCACCGCGGTATAGACATCGGGTTCCCATTCTCTCGGAGCGACTGGTGAAGGAAAGACAGCACTGCGTCTCTGCCATGTCTCGCCATTATCTTCACTGATGTATAATAATACACCGGCGTAAAAGCTGGGTGAGACCAAATAAATAGTGCCGTTTCGGGTGAGGATATTAGAAGTGGATCCTTCTATGTAATGAGGAGTTTCCGGGTCAATGTAGCCTTTATATTCATAGGTTTTACCATGATCGTCACTGATGAGGTAAACACACCCGGCAAACTGTTCTCCCCCCAGTACCAGGTTCTCAGCTTCGGCTTCTTGAATAAGTTCGGGGTTTGTTGTTTGGACCAATAGCACCAGTCTCCCATCCGGTGCGCGTGCAAAGGTAGTTCCATATGCGCTTTCGCTTGGATTTCTTTTACCATGATCGTAAATAACGCCTTCATAGTTCCATGATTCACCGCCATCCGTGCTGCGCGCTTGCACGATATTGCCTACGCCATGCACGCGTCCCTGGCCGCTCGCGACGAGGAGATCTCCGTTCGCGGCCACGATCGTTGTCGGACAATGAAAATAAGTTTCAGGAGTACCGAAGGAGTGTGGAATTATGTCAAAGGGTTTGCCGATTATCGGTGCACCCGAATTATGTTGATCCCCAAGTTTATAATTACCTTCATCAATTTTAAATTTCGCACTCTCAAAAACAACAAATATCGCGATACCCGAGATGGCGACAATTAGTAAACGGCGGTAATTCATATTTCAGTTTGGTCAGCGTTAAATAGCGTATTCCATCGTTAAAGATAAGCCAGCAAATATTTGGAGGAGTAGATAGGGTATTTTAAAGATTTCAGTCCTAACTTTGGGACGATTATGTGGAAATCGAGAAAGATTGGATTTACCTCTTTTCACACCGCATAAAATATACTATAAATAAAAAAGGTGAGAAAATCGTATTTTAATAAGAAGGTTACATCTAAGAGGGCATTTACTCTAGTAGAGATAATGGTTGTTGTCGTCATTGTCGGAATACTCGCGACAATAGCGATACCCTATATTCGCCGAGTACGGGAGTCAGCCCAGAATGGTTATTTGATTAATAACTGGCGTGTATTTGCTGAGGGCTTTGAACAATATGCACAGGAATCGGGCAGCTATCCGCCCGATGTCAATCGGGGAGTTATCCCCACCGGAATGGATGTTCATCTGAGTAATACAAATTGGACTCAGGTTACACCGGTTGGTGGTAACTGGGACTGGGATGTCGGCGTTTATGGATTCACCGCTGGTATCAGTATCGTCGACACTAATTTAGCTGTTATCCAGATGCAGAGACTGGATGCTACTTTTGATGACGGAGATTTAAGCACGGGTTTATTTCGACGCGTAGCCTCTAGCCGTTACTCGTACATACTGGAGCCATAATAAGCAAAAGTTTACCCATAGATTTCCTTCAGGTATACTTTGGTAAACTGATCGGATTAAGATTATCTTTCAGCGATCTCCGGATACAGAACCGAACGATACTCTAAGTATTTGGAAGGACTGACGTCATAATAGTGTTTAAAGACGTGGCTGAAATGAGAGGCGGTTTTAAATCCGAGCTGTATGGCAACCGATTTGATCGAGGTGGCTTCCAATAAAAGATAACGTGCGGCGATCATCCGCTGCTCATTCAACCAATCCTGGGGGCTACGATGAAAATCAGTGTAAAAGTAACGTTCCAATTGTCGAACTGTGACCCCGGTTAATTCAGCTAACTTATGCGCATTGTATTCTGATAGCGAGGCCATGCGCAACCAGTGTTGAGGACGATCTAAATGATTTAATCTCCAGTGTCTATTCACAATCGTGCCTGAAACTTGCTTCTCAGTAATCCCCTGAAGTTCATTAAAGCAGCTTTCCCACAGCTTCCTTCAATTCATCGATTGCGAATGGCTTCATCAGCGTATTATCGACGCCCAGACTTTTTGCGGTATCCATATAGCGTTCAGGCCCATCACTGCTTCCCCCGGAAATCGCTATAATCCTGGTTTCAGGCATTTGCTTTTTTGCATGCATTATGATATCAAACCCATCGGTATCCTCCATGATAATGTCAGTAATGATCAGTGCAGGTTTTAATTTTTCGAGAATTTTCAGAGCCTCTAGACCGCCGGAGGCTGAAATTACTTCATAACCTTCTGACTCAAGCAGCGTCAAGATCGATTGACGAAGAATCCCATCATCTTCAACTATGAGGATAGTTTTCATTAGAATATTTACCGCCTGGCCATTTATAATCAGCTGATTGATATTAAATAATCATGTAATAGTTATAATCAATCACTTGTGGTTGTTCCAGAACGACATTGATTATTATTTTACGACCTTTATTCTCGAATTAACTAACTGAGTTGTTTGCGAACCTTTCAAAAATTAGCGGTCATATAAAGAGGTGAAAGGAATCAGCTCTTGAATCTAACTCGAGATCGCTCCTTATAGGGTCCGGTACTGATTTATTTTTATATTTAAATGCTAATATCAACCTTATCGACCGCCTCTGCAATTTATGCAAAACTCACTGTTGATTAAAAAGTTAGAAATGTGTACTCCTTAAATGAAGTTTTTGAGATCAATTATCACGTTATTAATTTTGTCCAGCTTTGCATTCGGTAGTGGGGACAGCCAATTATCAATTCCTCCGGCTGTTGGAAAAAGTGAGGATGCCGATGCCCTCTATCGCCATGGACTCAAATATCAACTTGGCATTGGGTTAGAGCAGGATAATTACGAGGCCTTTAAATGGTTTTACAAAGCTGCTATGGGTGGAAACGCTCCAGCCCAATATAGCGTCGCGTTGATGTATTACTCGGGCCAAGGTGTCGGTCAACATACGGATAAAGCAGTAAATTGGTATTGGAAGGCTGCTGAGAATGGTCATGCCGAAGCGCAATTCATAATGGGGTGGATGTTTGAAGCCGGCCAGGGAGTTGAAAAAAATATTGGCATAGCGGTTGAATGGTACCTTAAAGCAGCTCGGCAGGGTAATGCTGAAGCCCAGTTTAATCTTGGGTGGTTATATGATACCGGACAGGGAGTTAGAAAAAATACAAGCAGCGCCGTTGAATGGTATAGAAAAGCAGCTGAACAGAGACACGGTTATGCGCAAATTTACCTCGGCAGGATGTACGCTAAGGGACGGGGTGTAGAAAAAGATGATATCGAGGCATTCAAATGGTTTCACATGGCCGCGGAACAGGGAGTAATACGCGCCCAATTAAACATTGGGGGAATGTACTATTCCAGTGAGAAAAGAGAGCAGGATTTTGCTAGAGCTGCAAATTGGTATCGTATGGCTGCCGAGCAGGGGAACGCACTGGCTCAATATAACCTTGGCGGGATGTACGCAAACGGGCAGGGAGTAGAGAATGATTATATCTGGGCTTACGTCTGGCTTAGTCTCTCTGCCGAACAAGATTACCGCCCGAGCATAGTTCATTTAGAGAGACTAAAAGAAGCGATGACTACAGCACAGATAGCTCTCGCTGAAAAAGAATTATCCAATGAGCGAGCAATGGAGGCAGAAAATCAAGGTGATCGTCCTTTTGAGCCTGGGAAAATGGATGAAACACCAAAAATCGTATACAAGGTTGATCCTGTATTTCCTTCAGCATTGACCAGAAAAGGGGTTGGCGGAAAAGTCGTGGTTTCCTATATCGTGGATGAAGCAGGAATGGTGCAGTATCCGCGAATAGATACATCCGCAGATTATGTTTTAGATTTCGCAGTGTTGGACGCGATAAAGAAATGGCGATTTACACCGGGTATCCATAAAGGGAAAATAGTCAAAACCAGGATGCGTTCTGTCTACTCGGTTCAATAACTTCATGCACATTTCCATGACATCATTCCACATAGACCTGAGCACTTATTATTTTAGCCAGGGGATAATTAAAAAATGAACCACAGTGTTATCGCAGCGATAATTGCATTGTTCGGCATTTTTATAAGTCTTGCGTGCGTAATAGGACTCTATTCTCCAAGCATGATAATCGAGTGGGTAATCTCATTATGGAAACGAAAATTTGTTTTTTACATCGCAGTCGGTATTCGTCTGGTCTTTGGAATCTTATTCATAATCGCGGCACCTGAATCCAGATTCCCCCTGTTCTTCCAATTTTTCGGCTATCTTATGATCGCTGCGGCCGTATTATTATCTGTTTTGGGACGTGGGCGCATTAGCCGGCTCCTCAACTCGTTGAAGCATCTTCCTCCCATACTCTTTCGACTATGGTTGAGTGTAGGCATCCTGTTTGGAATCTTTATTGTATATGGTGTGAATAGGTAAGGCAGTGTGATTACCTGGGGGAATTACATGCCTAAATTCTTTTCAATTTTTTTGAATCCAAAAGGCGACGATACTGCGTCAAATATAGGATAGAGAATAAATAGAACCTTAAACCAAATCACCTAATAAAAAATGATCAAAATAGCAGTAATAGTATTAAGCCTTGGACTAGTCGGGCTCTTTCTTGGTTTTCACAAACCCAACATAGATAGGGCCGATAGAATGTTCGATGAGATGTCTTCAAAATTGGACCTTACTGAGAATCAAAGAGCGGAATTAAAGCTTATAGTCGACGAATTCAGGAAAGTTAAGGAAGATGTGAATATTGAGCGTCAAAAACATAGAGAGGAATTCATTAATATCCTGGCCGCGGAATCATTTGACCCGGTCGATATCCAGGAATTAGTAAAAAAGGGTCAGCAAAATGTAGATGAATATGCGTCCCGGCTTATAGAAAATGTCACTGAACTTCATGAAAGCCTAAATCTGGAACAGAGAATTAAACTTGTTGGTGAAATTAATAAGCACGCACCCGAAAATGGAAATGATGAAAGAGGGTATCATCACTCGCATTGGCATTAATTGGATTATATAATTAGATACGGAAAATATATAAACATTTGTCGCTGTCTTTCCTGCATTGCGGAAAGATGGCGGCAACCATTACGGACACAGCCTGAGTAGAATAAATATAGTCGAACAGGTTCTCTATGTAAATCGGGTACTCCATGCCGCGATCATTTCGGCAACAAAGGTTGAATCCTTCTTGCGTGTCAGGAGATGATCAGCATCGTCGAGGGAGATAAAACTTTTTGGGTGCTTTGCCGCGTCATATATGTGGCGGGCGTGATCAATGCTTACCGTTTGATCGCCGGGAGCGTGCATAACTAGAAGATTCGGACGCGATTCACTTAAGCTCTTGAGCACGCTTTGATTATCAAGATCTTCGAGGAATTGTTTTTTTACTCGAAACTCTCGGCCTGCCAGGAGGACCGTGGCTTCGCCCTCGGTTTCGATTTTCTCTAAATTACTTTTAAAAAGATGGCTGATGTGAGAGGGATCGGAAGGCGCTCCGATAGTCACGATTCCTTTCACCTCGGGTATCTGTGAACCTGCCGCGATTACCGCCGTCCCACCAAGACTGTGTCCAATCAGAAGTGTAGGAGCGGCGATATTATCGCGGAGAAAATCTGCCGCACTGACAAGATCCTGGATGTTCGAGGAAAAATTAGTATTCGCGAAGTCCCCATCGCTGTTCCCGAGACCGGTAAAATCGAATCGCAGGACGGCAAAACCTTTACCGGCAAGGGCGCGGCTGATCCGGGTCGCCGCCGCAATTTCCTTGGAACAGGTAAAACAGTGGACAAATAATGCAATTGCCTTGGGCGGTTCTGACGGTTGTTCCAGTCGCGCATCGAGTTCAATACCATCACTGTTAAGAAATGATACTTTTCCACCCTCAACTTTGGATTGGGTGACCTCATTCTCAGGGAAAAGCGTTTTGAAATAGTTATCTATAGTCGTAAACGCATTGAGACCCGTGATCCATTTTTCAGGGATACTCTCCAGACCGTATTTGCTTCCCAGGACCATGCCTATAATCAAGCCACGAGCGGCAGAATCACCCCCGGCCATTATATTTTCAATGTTTGCGGTTTCAAATGAGTCACCGTATTTAAGGAGTAGATAAAGTGTTGCGGGAAAGGCATGGTCAATGTGGCAGTCCTGTCCGAGTTTTTGTAACGCACTTACAGAGTCCAACTCCAGATGGTTTATCGCCAATTCCAACCATTCTTCGGCTGGAAGATGGTTGTAATCAAAGAGTGCGGCATATTCGATGGCCGCTTCTACCCCGATTCCTTCAAAGATACGGAATACAACCCGAGCGAAGAAGGTTGCGGTTTCGATTACCTGGGGGTCGTTATGGGTCATCGCGGTTTGCTCTTCCACCACAGATTGCACTTCGTTGAAATCTTTCTGCGCGTAAGCGATGAGGATAGGGGCTATCCTTGAAGCGCCAGCCAGATCATTAGAAGAAGACCCCGCTTTTTCAGGGGAGATACCCGAAGATAGAAGATCCAGTGTGTCTTTTGTCGCCCCATCCACGTATCCCTCGTAGTTGCTGAAAAGCTGCTGCCAACGCGTGGAAAAATCGGATGAATCAAAAGCGCGCTGTTTGGCAACTGATTCCAGTAGCACCAGTGTCTGGTCCCCGTAATGGGTAAAGTCTCCACTCTTTTTCGTCGGATGATATTTGTTTGCTTCGGGTAAATTGTAGTCGGTGACACGCCCGAACTTCCGCTCGATCATTTTTGGATTATAAATCCAAAGAGAGCCCATTGACAGTGCGTCGCCGATAAATGATCCGAGAAGGAGAGCTTTTAATTGAGATTGCATGGTTAGATTGTGCCTAATAGCTCGAAGCTCTACTGATTTGTATATGACACGAGAGGGGTTATCCCATACTCTTAATTAAAGCAGGGGTAAAATCGAGGTTGTTTTCAATTTGGTTAAATACCCTCAATTGTTTCTTTGCGGTCGCCAGCGAGGTAACGTATGACATCGATGACGTCAATTACGAGAGCAACAGCGTTAAGGGTCATCAGGACCCTGATCCAAATGCCGTAAATATCGTCGGAGGGATAATGACTAAGACGGGTCGAAAGGAAATATAGCAAAGGGAACCAGAGAAAATGGCCCAACCCCAATAACCGCGTAAAGCCGGAAAAGCCGGTTAATAGAGTCATGAGAATCATACTGCCAAACAAAGTACCTACAACTACCTGGGCCTCCAAGCGGTCGATGAAAAAGAGCGGCACGATCAGGTTAACTGCAACCAACAACATTACCCACAATTGCCAGTGAAGAGGCATACGCAGAATTCCTTTGTTGAATTTTATGAATGCTCTCATTGAGTTTGTTTTTTAAAACAAATCATTCTTTTAGAAAAGAGTTTAAAAACAGGATCTTATTCCCTGCAATTCACAATTGATTATACTCGCCTGACGAATAGGATGGAGTGATATGAATACAATTAATGCCGAACAATTAAACAACCATAAAACGGATGATCCCAATTTATTGATCATCGACGTACGCCTCTCAGAGCATTTCGACCGGGAGCATATTCCGGGAGCTCTCAATAATTGTGTCTTTGAAATGGATTATGTGGAACGTATTTTGGAAATGGTTACGGAGAAAAACTTACCGGTTTGTGTTTACGGCGCGGCCGCAGACAGTTTTGAATCGAAAGTAGCGGCAGAAAAGCTCGTGAGAGCAGGCTATGATAACGTGCATGACTTTCGGGGCGGTTTGGATGCCTGGCGCGAAGCAGGATTTGCGGTGGAAGGTAATGGGCAGATTGAAGTTCAGGAGAAGCCACCCGTAGAGGGCGAGCGGCCGATTGATACTGCGGAAAGTTTAATTGAATGGTCGGGCCAAAATCTGGGGAGCAAACATTGGGGATCACTGCAATTAAAGTCGGGCCGACTAGAATTTCGCAACGGATGCGTGGTGAGCGGTAACTTTGTTCTCGATATGAACTCGATTACTGATCTCAATATCGAAAATAAAGAGATGAGAAAAGTGCTCGAGGAACACTTGAAAAGTGATGACTTTTTCGATACCGAGAGATTTCCCGTGGCGAACTTTGAATTAACAGATGTCAATTTAATTGCCGGTGCTACATCCGGTACGCCGAATATTAATTTCAGCGGTAATTTTACCCTTCATGGAGTAACACAAAGCATTCAATTTAATGCAGTCGGTGAATTCAACGACGATGGTCAGTGGGTAGCTCAGGCCCATTTCGACATCGATCGCACGCGTTGGAATATTATCTACGGATCCGGAAAGTTCTTCAGGGGATTAGGCATGCACGTCGTGAATGATTTCATAAACTTGCAACTGAAGATTGTCGCCTGATTTGGAGAAAGAATTGAACCGGGTTGATTTTAGACGTGTATTAGTGATATACATACTATTGTCATTCAATAGCTTGTGATATAATATATGTCTTCTCTATAAATAAAAACAAGAAACTCGCTTGACAACATACCAACTGGTCGGTTTATTACTGCCATGACACCAGTTAAAGCACCAGAGAATACCCGGAACAGAATTCTTCAAACAGCATTTGAAGAAATTCATAAAAATGGGTTCCAGGGCAGCAGCATCAACCAAATTGTGGAAGAAGCAGGAATCACCAAAGGTGCTCTATTCCACCATTTCAAAGGAAAAAAAGAACTGGGTTACGCGGTTATTGATGAAATTATTCACGGGATGGTTAAAGAGGAGTTCATCGATCCCCTTAATGATTCGAGTGATCCAATCCATGATATAAAAAAGCTTATTCTATCGAATAGAAAACAGGCATGGAAAGATCCGTCTCATATATGTAATGGGTGCCCCTTAAATAACCTCGCGCAGGAAATGTCACCCCTCGATGAAGGTTTTCGCACGAGAATAGAAAAAGTGTTTATTGCATGGAGAGCGTGTTTTGCTAAGGCCTTTAAAAATGGGATTAAAGCGGGAACCGTCGCACCCACCGTGTCACCGGAATCGACCGCGGCCTTTCTTGTCTCTGCCTTTGAGGGCATAGTGGGTACTGCCAAAAGCGCCCAAAACCAGGACGTTCTCACCCGGTCTGTCGATGGTTTTATCTCCTATCTGGATAGTTTGAAACCGTAAAATTTTTTTACCGGGAATAAATACCAACTGGTCGGTATCTAATATTTAAACACACAAATGAGGAGTAAAAGTGATTAATAAAAATCAAAGAAATAGAAGAAAACTGGGAGTGGACAGGACGAACAGTGAGCAAATGCGCGATGGCTTACACGTTCTCATTGCAAGTCTGCTTATTGATGAGCAAACCGGCGGTGATATCCGACCCTTCAACAATCGGCTTGAAAGTTTTTTTGAACCGAGAATTGGGAATGTAGAGCGATCGATTGTCACCCTGACGGGCACTGATGCGAAATAAACACCGCAATAAAAAGAAGGATCAAAAAGATGATAAAAAAAATAATTAATATCAGTATAATCGTTATAATGGGAGCCGCCCTGTCGGGTTGTGAGACTTACGGACCGAATGCAAAAAAGGGCACAGTGATTGGAGCCAGTAGCGGGGCTTTGCTCGGTGCGATCATCGGTCATCAAAGTGATGAAACAGGTGAGGGGGCTCTGCTCGGGGCGGTTACCGGAGCAATGGTTGGCGGATTCAGAGGTATAAACAAAGACAGGAAAGAAAACGCACTCGGAAAGGAAGCCAGGGATCGGCTTATCGATGATCACTATTCGGTCACTATCTGGCAGGCACCCTTCTGATCTAAAAGTAAAAGAATTCATAAAGCAAAAAATAAATTCAGCGGAATGCTGAGTAACAATAATTAAGAAAGGAACAGACAATGAAGTTAATAAGTATTAGCAGAAATCAACTATTCAAGTCGGTTGCCGTTAGCCTGACGGCTTTAGTGGGACTGACTTTCGGTTCGCAGTTATACGGTGGTTACTACTATGGAGGTTACGGTCATAGAGGATATGGTCACGGAATTAGTAATTTTGGTTACGGCTATGGTGGCTATGGATTAAGTAATTTCCGACATAGTGGTAATTATCATTATGGTTATCCCTACTATGGATACAGCTATAGTTTCTATGGTCCTACACGTTTTGAATCGGCCTTATATAATGTCCATCCGACGTATGGAAAATTGAATGGAGGTTGGAGGCATTTGGCCAAAGGAAATATTCAACTCGCCAAGGAAAAGTTTGTAAAGTTGTCGGCGAAATCACCTACGAGCGGATTGCCTAATGTAGGGATCAGTCTTGCAGCGGCTTTAAGTGAAAATCATAAGACTGCAGCATTGGCCATGCGTCGTGCGTTCACTCTGGACCCCGTAGGCGCTAGTGACTTACCCTCTCGTCTCGATTTAAGGATAAAGATTCGAGAGCTGACAAATTATTACCGGGATATTGTAAACGCGGAAGGAGAAAGAGATGTCGACGCGATTTTCATGTATGCAGCTTTAAGTCATTTATTGAATGATTTCGAAACAGCGCAAGTCGCGGTTCAAGAGGCGATAGCTCAGGGTGATGACTCAATAGGAGCTGAAAATCTGAAAAAGCTACTGGTTTAATACGGATAAAGAACGCAATAGTCGGACAAGATAGATTAAGAGCTGCCCCATAAGGGTAGCTCTTTTTTATTTTAAGTTCTTAAACTAATTTCTCATAACGTGACCTTACATTTCCAGCGTTGCTAGTCTCCCTCGGTCGATTTTTCTGTCAGGACAAGGTAAGGAAATCCGAGCTCATTTTCCAGGTTGCTTACTGAGTAGCGATCGCTTGCGAGGAGATAGGTGAGGAGGTCATCTTGAACGTTGAAGCGTTTGTGCCAGAGCTGAGTTCGGTATTCCGGGAAGGCTTTCTTGAAGTCCTCGAAGTCCGCGGCGTGCAGCGGCATTCCAATAAAGTGTTTGTCTGGGAAGCGTCGCATGAAAGCTTGGGGATGATAAAACCCACTGTTAACGAGGTAGTGCGTCTCGGTTAAAGCACCAAGGGGGAGTGTAACAGCTTTCGTGGACACAGGTTCTCGAGGACGCAAATCGATAATTCCAGTAAGACCAATAAAAATAACTGCGATGACAGCTACCCATCGCCTTTGGGGTCTGGCTTTAAGGTAAAGAGTGGTTACATCAGCGACCGCGATGAATATCGGTGGAAAGACAATAAACCAGATGCGAAAGAAATGCGATGAAAGTGCATCGTCGATAAAGAGAAAGTAAATAATCGCGGAGAAGCCTGAGAGGATTACGCTAATTTTACGGCACCCGATCAGGCAGAGCATGGAGACGAGTCCAAAGAGTACGATCTCCCAGCGATAACGCCCATCATATAGCCATTGCGGGCCGCTATGAAATATTTCAATGAAGAGACTGCTGGCAGCATCGACGACGTCAGCATTCAGTTGTGGCACGAGCTTGGAGAGAAGACTATACGAATCCCCGCGCGTAGCGAGACCATCCCAGGTAAAGATAAAAGAAGAATTTGCGATTACTTCGTAATTGCGCCACCAGTGCAAAAGAAGAGGCACGGTGGCAGCGGCACAAAAAGCAATGCCACGGTGCAGGTTTCGAAAGAGCGGGAGAAAAAGAAACGTGGTAAAAACAAAGTGAAGGCGCGTGGAGAGACAGAGACCGAACAACAATCCACTCACTATCGCGGTGAACGCGCCTCGACCGTGAAGGGTTAGCAAGAGTGAACCCGTCAACAAAGCGAGTGCGAAACCTTCCGACCCGTATTGGCTGCTGAATGCTACGGCGGGACCGAAACAAGCCATCAAAAATCCGCCCGCAAAAGCCCCGCCCGTATCTGCTCCACGCCAATAGAGAAAGAGAGTGAAAAACAGGCAGGAGAAGAGCGAGAATGCGGCGGCGATCCATTGCAAAAAGTTTGAGGGGGCAACAGTCGCTGCCAGGTAATGCCAGACAGGACTGTACCAGATATAGGGTTGGTTTTCATAGAGCGTAAAACCTGCTCCGGAACGAATATTGTCTACCAGTTGAATGTGACGCCAGGGATCCGCTCGGGGTAAATCGGTCCAGGTCACAAAGATTACCCGGCAGATCACGGCCAGTAAAAATATGAGAAGGAGACCAACGATAAATGGTCTGGTAAGCTGAGGAATTTCAGCATCGCTTGAAATCGAATTTTCGTTTTCCTCTGCCATATCAAATGAGTTACATTAATGACGTCGCGAAGAGATTAGGTTAGCTCCCCACGTTCTGAAATTTATTGTTTCTCTCCATGATAAAAAAGAAAAGTTAAAAATTTTTTGCATGTATCTCAGTACAGGTTGTTGTAGCTATTGAACCTTGATTAGAGGCTAGCTTTCAAATAGGTAAATAAACGAAATACCATTTGATACTCCTTTACTCTTAAGGGGATTTTAAATAAAGGTAGTTCAATGAATAAGAGCGGACAAAGGCTGGAAAATAAAGTGGCACTGATTACGGGAGCTTCGAGGGGTATTGGGAAAGCAATGGCCGTTAGATTTGCCGAAGAAGGAGCAGCGGTTGCTGTGAATTATGTTAATAACAGTGAAGCGGCGGAGCAAGTTTGTCGCGAGATTATAGATTCCGGTGGGCGCGCAATTTCATTACAAGCTAACGTAGCCGATACCATGGCCATACAGCGGATGGTGAAAACGGTTGAAGATGAGTTTCAAAACATAGATATCCTCGTCAATAACGCAGGAATTTTAAAGACGATCGATTTAATGGATGAATCGCTGGCTACTCTCGATGAGTTATATGAAATTAATATAAAAGGCTATATTAATACCGTTCAAGCGGTTGCCGGGAAGATGAAAGCCAGGAAATACGGGAGAATTTTGAATATCAGTTCTATTTCTGGTTTGGGGACCTCGTTTGCTGGTTCGATGGGATATTCCGAGTCCAAGGCCGCGGTTAATTCTCTGACTAAGAGGATGGCATTTGAATTAGGGCCTTATGGTATTACGGTTAACGCGGTAGCGCCTGGATTTACTAAGACCGACATGACTATGAAATTTGACAATAGTGAAGAGGAACGTCGCTTAGTAAAATTGATGACTGATTCATCGATGTTGAACCGGATTGGAGAACCTTATGATATTGCGGCACCCGCGCTATTCCTGGTTTCTGACGAAGCCAGCTTTATTACTGGTCAAATTCTTGCCGTCGATGGGGGAAGAACACATTTTCTCACCCATTCCAGTTAAACTGAAAAACGGTATTATCTCCATTTTTTCTTTTCCCTTGGTTGTGCGAATGTGTATTTCAATCTGATCTGCTTATCATGGATGAATTACTCTATATACTCGTAACAATAATTTCACTTACCCTCGTATTGTTGGCGACGAAAATGGGGCCACAATTCCTGATGGGAGTGGTTGTAACATTGCTTTTGATGGCAAATATTTTTTCGGGAAGGCTTACCATAGTTTTCGGATTTATTAATACCCTGGCTCTTCCAATATATGCCGCAATATTTCTCGCTACCGATTCCGCGGCGGAACATTTTGGTAAGAAAGTAGCATACCAGGTAGTGTTAATGGGTATTCTTGCCCAAATTTGTATGGTAATTTTAAGCCAGGTAATCATACGGACAAGTTCTTATGGTGACCCTGTTATTGCTGAATCTTTATCAACCGTCTTTGGTTTTCTCCCTCGCATCATTCTCGGCTCACTGATTGCCTATACTTTCAGTCAGTATTTTGATGTTACCTTATATCATTTTTTTAAAGAGAGTTATCGAGATAAGCATTTATGGCTGAGGAATTGTCTCTCAACGACTATTTCACAAGGAATAGATTCCGCGATTTTTTTAGCCATCGCCTTTTATGGAGTGCTGCCAAAATTAGGAGAACTATTTATATCTGTTTGGATATTTAAAATTGGAATAGCTTTAGTAGATACTCCTTTTATATACTTAAGTTATCTGATTTTAGGTAAAAAACTCCCTTCGGGTGAATCCAGTGAACAGTTACCATAGCTTGAAGAGAAATGGCGATTAAACCTTGAGCTTGGAAATCGGAACCCACACTGACTGGTTACGGACTTAGGCAGACAATAATGTCTCCGGGCTTTACATTTCCCTTCATAATAAATAATGGTTTGAATCGTAATGACACCGAATGAGAGATATTTATTTGATCTTCAGGGATACCTATTTCTGCCACAGGTGCTGCCGATAGCATTGGTGCAACGGTTAAATGCTGAAATCGATAAGCTGGAAACTCTTGATGACGGGGAGGCGGCAGCACGCGGAATTATGAGGAAATACCATGATCAATTTGAGACGAGTGAAAAAGTTGAATTTCCTGCTAATCGATCCCGTGACTATGACTGTAACGTGTTAAGATTAGGTGGCCCGGTCGAAGAGCTGATCGATTGTCCGAAGACACTTCCTTACATCGATGCCATGATCAGTGAGCCGCTCCGACTTGATGTATGCATGCTCATGTCACGGAATCAGGGGCGCAGCTCCAGTTTACATCACGGTTACGCTGAGCTTTTAGCATACTGTGAATATGCCTTCGGTGCCGGAGAGTTCAAATGTGTCAGTGTGAAAGTTGCTTATGCCTTGACTGACGTCGGAATAGAAGAAGGCGCATTCGCGGTTATTCCGGGAAGCCATAAAAGCAATTTCGATAATCCCATTGCCGGTCAAATACCGGATGAAAACCACTCGTTAATCGAAGCCTGTCCCTGCAAAGCGGGAGATGCGGTAATATTTACCGAAGATCTCACCCATGGGGCGTTAGTGAATCGAAGCAATAAAACGAGGCGGACAATTTTTATTTCTTATGCGCCGGCGTTTCAATCACCGAAGGGTAAATTGGCTGAATCTGCAGACGGCTTTGAAGAGAGGGCCACCCCAAGGCAATTGGAATTGGTCAAAGGCCCATCACCTTTTGTCATTGCTTAACCCTGGCAAATTAGCCGAGGTTGTGGATAGAGGTTATCAGGCACGCTTTAGCGCGCATAGGCTTTGCCGTTTAAAGCCTCATGCACAATTACCTGCAAGGATTCAGAGGAATAGGGTTTTTCGAGAATTACATTAATTCCAATATTGTTCAATTCGTCCTTTTCCTTTTCCTGGTCTTGACCGGTTGAGGCAATGATATTCAATTCCGGTTTCACTCTTTTTAGTGTCCGGGCTAATCTCAAGCCATCCATATGAGGCATGACGATATCGGTCAAAACCATCCGGATTTGCTTTTGATGTTTAATGAATATCGCCAGGGCCTCAGTTCCATCTTTTGCCGTCATAACATTGTAGCCCTGTCCTTCGAGGACATGCACGACCATATCACATATTGCGGGTTCATCATCGACGACGAGTATCAACTCACCTTGCGCTTTAGGAATATTGACTTTTTCACTGTCTAGGGAATTAACAACATCGTTTGTAACGGCGGGTAGAAATACTTTTATAGTACTGCCGTAGCCAACCTTACTCTCTACGGCTATAAATCCGCCATGTTTTTTAATTATACCGTGAGAGATCGATAATCCCAAGCCAGTTCCATGACCTTCTTTCTTCGTCGTATAAAAAGGATCGAAAATATATTTCATCGTATCCTTGGTCATTCCATAACCCGTATCGGTTATATCAAATATAACATAGTTACCCGCTTTGGCTTCCGGATATACAGCGACGTAACTTTGATCCAAATATTCCTTTTCCGCTTTTAAATGTATTTCTCCCCCATCAGGCATAGAGTCCCGCGCATTAATGCAAATATTTAAAAGCACCTGATGGAGTTGAGTGGGATCCCCTTCAATGGGCCATAGATCATTGGGTATATTGAAATGGATATTTATATTTTTAGGAAAAGTTTCCTTTGTGATTTGAATAATCTCTTTAGCTATATGCTTAGGGTGAAACAAAATACATTCACCGCTTTCAACTCCGCGAGAGAATGTAAGCACCTGGTTTACGACAGTACCGGCATGATTAGCGCTTTTCTTAATCGTTTTTAGAAAATCAATGGATTTTTCTTGCGTTGGATTTGTCAGAAGCAGATCCGTGGCGAGGATAATGGGTGCCAAAAGATTATTTAAATCATGAGCTATTCCACTTGCCAGCGTCCCTATACCTTCCATTCTTTGGGCGCGTAACATTTGATAATCATGATGCTTTTTTTCTGTTATATCAGTATTAATCACGAGAATGGATTTTTGGAATCCTAATTTATCTTGAACTAGCGTCTGGCGACTATGAACCGTAACTTGCTTGTTCTCTTTGGTTTTCTGAATTACTTCACCGGACCATTCTCCGTTACTAACTACAGATTGCTCAATAGCAGCCAGTTTAGTATGTTCCTCACTATAGAGAAGTTCATAAGATTTTTTATTCAGCGCTTCATTCTCCGAATAACCATAGAGTCGCTCTGCTGATTTATTCCAAAACAATATATGGTCATCCATATTGCGAACAACGATTGCGTCAGGAGTTTCATCAAGCAGTGTAGCCTGTTCATTAATCTTCTCCATTGACAGTTTGTATTCGGTGATATCGCGGTTTATTCCGACTATACCAATGTAATTCCCTTCTTTATCGGGGATAGGAATTTTACTGACCGACACCCATTTAATATTTCCTTTCGCATCGATATAAGGTTCTTCCTGGTTAACGAGGGGTTTCCCCGTCTTAAATATATTTTGTTCATCAGCGTAATACCTATTCGCAAGTTCCATTGGATACAGATCATAGTCGGTTTTACCCATCAGTTCCAACGGTGATGAGAAACCATTCATTGGCGGTATAACTTGATTACAGTTTACATAGCGACACTCACTATCTTTTACATAGATAAAATCGGATATATTATCGATGAGAGTGCGAAACAAATTAAAACCCAGGGACGAATCAGTACTGAGCGCGTTTGCCAGATTTTCCAATCGGTCATCGGCGGTAATCCATGACTCTACCGCGATGTTGCCGTTTGCAAGAACCTTATAAGGATCCAATCGAGCTGTTTGAGTTTTCTTCATTGAGTTAACCTATTTGTTGGATAATAGGTTTACCTATCTACCTGTGTGCTATCGTCTGTGCTCCTAATGACGGATAGTATATTGAATCACTTGGCCTAATTGGAGCAATATTAATTACGACATAATTAGTTAAAAAAAAGTAAAACGAACTATTAGTAGATGAAGAAGATGGGAGGAAATTAAGAGAGAAGCATTTGATATTCACAGTATACAATTAATGATAGGGCTACCTTTCATTCTACATTCCCTATGGGACGGTCTTGATCGCCCAGGTGATTTGAGAAGCCCTGGTCAGGTCAAGGATACGACCTCAGATGCTTAAAAGATCAGCTAAAACATTGACCGCTGATATTAAATGATCAATAAGAGACTTTCTAGATTTGCTGTATGGGGGCGATGATTGAAATAGTGAAAAATACATTCGACTTAAATTAATGGAAAAGAAAATAGATTTCAAAAAATACGCCATTGTTTATGTCGATGATGAGGAAAAGTCATTAGAGTATTTCAAGCGCGTATTTGAGGATCAGTTCCGCATCCAATGCGAGGGAAGGCTATCGTATTTTCGAGGAGCATAAAGATGAGGTTGCGATTCTAATAACGGACCAGCGAATGCCGGGTGAAAAGGGGGTAAACTTATTGCAAAGAGTTAGACGAGCGAAGCCTCGGGTACTCCGCATGTTGGTTACCGCTTACTCAGATTTAGATGCAGCGATCGATGCCGTAAACTCTGGAGCCATTTATAAATACATTAATAAACCCTGGAGTATACCGGAACTAAGAGTGATCCTTAGACATGGCCTCGAATTTTTTATTGTACAACAAGAGCGCGATCATCTCATGCAGCATAAGCTTTCGGTGATCAATAATATCGTTATTGCTGACCGGGTGATCAGTCTCGGGATTCTTGCGAAAGGATTGGGGCACTATGTGCGCAATTCAATGACCGCGGTGAGGACATTTCTCGATCTGGCCCCGGATAGATTAAAAGAGGAAAATGTAGACATTAAAAATCTGCACAATCCAAATTTCTGGAAAGATTTTTATGATCAAGTGCAGGGTCAAGTTAGTCAAATCCTTGAAATATTTAATGATATTAGTGTAAGCTCCGAGGACAATCCGTCTACCTTCGAGGATCAATTACACATCGGTGAATTGATTGAAACAGTGCTAACTGAATTAAATCAGAGTTATAAGCATAAAGATATTAAGGTTAATAATAATATTTCAACTGAGCTGCCGGCATTGACGGTGGAAAAAGTCAGGTTTCATCGACTCTTCGACCTTTTAATTAATAACGTAATCAATACATTACCTGCAGGTAGTGAAATCAATATCGATGCCAGGGAGCTGGCCACTTTTAATGGTTATGGGCCTAAAATACAAATAGAGATAAAAGATAACGGTCCCGGGTTACCGCAGGATGAACTTCGTTCCTTATTTTATCCCTTTAATGAGCAAGGTAAAGAGAAGAATGAATTCGGTATTAATCTCCTGGCTTGTTACTTCATCGTTTATCACCATGGGGGTAATATTGAAGTTAAGTCTGAGGAAAATGGTGGTATGAACTTTTCTTTGACTTTCAGGACGAAACCAAGACTTCAATCTCCATCAGAAGATGAGAGTAAATATCTCACCGAAGTTATGGTGAATGAAAAAATGTGGGAAAAAATGCTGGCAGAATATTGAAGCGAGCCGGAAGCGGGCAGCGTTTACTTTTACAGGAGCCTATACCTGTCATCAATTTCTCTCCAATAAATACTAATTCTTGCTGAATCGTCGTTGGTCGCAAAGCTGAATAGCGTGTGCAATGACTTGCTGCAATTCGTCAATATCATTTAACGGTTTCTGTATACGAAAGTCGAATTCCAGCAAGCGAGTATCTCCTTCTGGAAGCTGCCATCCCGTGATCAAGACCGTTGTTACAGAAGGGTTCATACGATGGATTTCCCTAGCGACATGATCGCCCGGTAAGCCTGGCATGCCTAAATCGATCACCGCTACGTCAAAATCGGCTCCTGAAAATTTTAATAATGCCTCTCTGCCATTTAAAACCTGGGTCACGTCATGTCTGTCGCTGAGTAGTGCGGTAACAAGGTGCCCCACGACTTCCTGATCGTCGACAATCAATATTTTCCCCCTTCTCACATCGGGCACATCAATCACCTTTTCAGTATCAGTCTTCTCGTAATTAAAGGTGGGAAACCAGATGGTAAAGGTAGTGCCCTTTCCCAATGCACTCTCAACTGCGATTTTACCCTCCCATCGAACAACGGTGTTATAAACCGTCGACAAACCCAAGCCGGTGCCAAGTTCCTTTTTGGTGGTAAAAAACGGTTCAAAAATCCGTTTCATTGTCTCCTCATCCATGCCAACACCGTTATCCTTGATTTTCAATTGGACACCACCATCGAGAGGGGTCGTGGTTATTGTAATCTGTCCCCCCTCGGGTAAAGCATCGACGGCGTTAAATAAGATGTTCAAGAGAATGTTAAATAAGCCGGAAAAGCTCACTGGAACGGGGGCGCTTTCCTCGGAGAGTTCAAGCTTTAACTCAATGGGGTGTCCTCGCGCTTCTGATTCGTCTTTCCATTTAGGTTGGGTAGCTATGACCGCTTCATGAATGACTGAATTGATTAATGAATGGTCGGCTTTCTCCGTAAGGTCACCGAGATACGTGAGTTGAAGTCTGGAAATTAAATCCTGGGCCTGAAGACTTGATGAGCGTATCTGATTTACCATCTCAAGCAGTTTGGGATCGTTCACTTTTCTCATAAGCAGTTCAGAATTAACCATCATCCCCACCAATATATTGTTAAGGTTGTGATTTATTCCTGCTGTCATTTCCCCAAGGGCGCGCAATCTTTCAGTTCTGACATGTTCTTTTTCTGAATTCTCAAGTTGTGCCATCATGTTATTTATCGTTATCCCGAGTTGGGAAAATTCATCAGCACCGATTATGTTTATTCTCGATGATAGGCTTTTCGAGTCGCCGATTTTCTTAACACAATTACTGAATCCTAATATCCTGTTGAGAATTGCCTTTTCTAACAGCAGCAGAATAACAACGCCCATAACCAAACCTGTCACGAGCACAAAAAGAAAGAAATAAGCGATGGAAGTTTTTCCCTGCATATATATTTCATTAGGCATATCGGCCCTTAGAATTAATGCCGGTTTACGATGAATGTCCTTCAATATAAAGTAACCCGCAATGGTTTCATCGTCGATAGGTTGAATGATAATTTGATCCTTTTGAGTAAAGGAATCTTTAATCGCGGTAAAATCAGAGGCCATTTCCTCGAGATCAAATGAATACATTGCAAGTGAAAGATCTGTAATTTCCGCGAAACGATTCAGTTCGTTACTATCCAAAAATCGTCCCATCATAAGTGCCCCCCGAACCGGTCCTTCCCGCGCACTGTTTACAATCGGGGTAATAGCAATCAAAAGTGGCCCTTCGGGCAATAAGACTATACCGTTAACGAACTTATTCTCGAATACCGGATTGATGATCTCTGGCGCGATAAGATCCTCAATCATTTGAGGGGGAACCGGCACTTCGTGGTTTTCATCTAAATTATATTTTTTAATATAAACAATCTCACGTGAAACATTGGCAAACAACATAAGATTTAGGCGCAATCCGTCATTGTCTACTGTGTCATTTGTAAGATTTGATTGGAGATACTCTTCGTTAACATCCTCAATAAACGCATAAGTATCATCCCAGGCGGACCAATCATAGGCGTTAGTGCTTAGACTTGAAATGTCTTCGGACAATACATTTTGAAATAGTTTTATATTCTGTTTAACGCTTCTTTCTGCAAGCTGTGCATAACTATCGAGTAGAACTTTCCTCGATATGGTATAAAGCAGTCCGATTAAAACGATAAAGGTAAAGCAGATAATACTGATAGTTTTTCTGCGAATAGTCATCAATTATAAAATAAGATTAAATCACTGGTTGCTTTAGGGGTTCGATTGGTATCGATAGCAATTCAAAAATTCTATCGAGATCAGGAGCGTACTCGGTAGTCATAGTAATCTTACGGAATTTATTTATTTTCAGAACTACCGCAAACTAAAAAACTCTAATACATCCAATGACAGCATTGACAGATAGGGTTAGTTATTTCTAATGAGGTATAATTAATGAAGGAGAAATATGGCTGTAGACTTGGCGATAATCGAACAATTACGCGAGTTTGAAACACCTACTGTTGCGGAGTCGCTGTTGGCACTGGGCTGCGCTGACAACCACAGGTATTTCATGGGTGGCGAAATCAAGCTTTTGACTGCTGTGCACCATCCAATGGTTGGCGTCGCGATTTCACTTGTTGTCGACACGAGCACACCTGAACTCGAAAAAAACGTCGAAGGTATAATGCAGGCGGGAGAAAAGATGAGCGCTTCAAAATTACCGACGGTTGTCGTCATGCAATCAGTCGGCGCGCGGATGTCGCATGAATGTGTAACCGGTGACGGGATGTGCAAAAGCTTTCAATCTCAAGGGGCCGTGGGCCTCGTCGCCAACGGGGGCATTCGCGATATCGATGCGATAAACCAGCTTGGTTTCCCAGCCTATGCCTCGGGAGCGGTGTCTGACCATGCGACCCTGAATTACAAGCTGGCGACGGAACCGATTACCGTCAGCGGAGTAGTTATAGATCACGGTGACTTGCTGCATGGCGATTGCAACGGGGTGCATCTGATTCCGGTAAAATATCACCACGCTATTGTCGAAACCTGCTGTCTGACGCGTGATTTCGAGACACGCGCGCATATTCTCAATCGGCGCACCGACCTTAATGCCCGCGAACAACTTAAAAAAGTCGGTCAGCTAGCTACAGAGCGTCAGGAAAAATGCATGGCACTGATGGTGTAATAAATAGTTCAGTGAGGTAGAAAAGTCGAAGGGTAGAGGAAGATTCCAGGCTTCGATTATCGTGTAAAGAGCTTCATCAATTTTCGTTGACGCTTGTAATACTCAGATTAATCCAAGGCACTGATTTTAAGACACAGTTTTTCCTTTTTTTTGCTGATAGCATTAAAGTGTGTGAAGTTAAGCACCACAACCAGGTCCTTCGCATTGCGATTCGATGACTTTTGGGATCGATACTCTGCTCATCTCAGCGGTGCCTATTTATCTCATTGCCGGTTGGGTCTCTCAGCGTCTGAGAGAATAATTCTAAAAAAAAGAGGTGACGGAATAGGTTCTCCGCTGCGAATTTTGTAGCGAACTCTGAATGAATTTGAGTTCCATTAGTTACCCGGTGCCAGCTATTTAGTGGGGACTCTGCGCTACAGTAATGTCCTGCTTATGGTTTAGGTTGCTTCTTTTTATGTCATGGGTAGATTATGTGAAGGAAAAAAATTCCATTATAATAATACCCCGATTATTATATATATTACTGGTTATTAATAAGATGTGATTTATAATTTCACTCTAAACAGTTTAGTTTTAAATTTCATCAATAAAAATTGTGTCGCCAATATGGCATTTATGGTTAATATCCATCTATATTAGTATTAGTTATTTTAATGTATTAACCATAAACTTATTACCGTCATGAATAGAGAGGACTTAATTGCGTTAAAACTTAAATTGGAATCGAAGATCGAAGCGATAAACCTTCTTCTGGAAGATGAAGGAATATTTGCAGAGGGCTCTGGAATTGGGACTAAACGCGGCCAAAAGAAGGGCGCAAGTTCAAGTGCACAATCCGGAGTCGCAGTCAGAAGTATCATGGGTATGGTTCGCGAAACGATTACTCGAATGGGTGGAGATTTTACCGCTAATGATATTTTTCAATCTATCAAAACGCGATATCCGAAATTAAAAGCTAAAGATATTCGGGTGATTAAGAATCCGATGTGGCAGCTTCAACGAACGGGTGAAATTGAAGTTATCACCAAAGGAGGGGGGCGTCGCCCGAATATATATCGGTGGGTCATGGCAGATGATCAAATGCCACTTCTGGGTATCGATAGTAGAAAATAAATGACTAAGTGGTTGTTAGGTTGCATTTGCGACTGCGGTAAGTGAGTTACGGTAGACAATCGATTGTGGGGAGAGAATTATTTAATGTTATGTAAGCTGATCTTCACCATTGCCAAAGTGAATATATAGGATTATGAGAATAGTGAAATAATTCATGGCCAGAAAAATTGAGAAACTCTTTCGCGCGTCCTATGCCGCACCTAATGGCTTGCAGGTTACAGATGAAGGGCTGTGGATTGTAGATCAAATAACTGACCGGGTAGCTTTAGTGGAGATTCCCGATCAGCCGATTGAAGAATACGGATTAAGCATGATGATCCGGGAAATACCCAGTGAGTCATCCAATACGAGCGGAATGACTTATGGCGATGGAGCGCTCTGGTTAACCGCAAACGGCCCAGGAACTCTTCGCTACGTTCGGTCGACAGATGCCAAGCCTAAAATGTCGGAGATTATAAAAGTGGATAGTCAAACCGGGAAGACTTTACAACGGTATCCGATACCTGGGGGCGGTGGCTCACATGGTGTCGAGTTCGACCACTTTGAGGAAGGCTATCTCTGGGTGCAGATTCTCAAGGATCAGACCCTGGGAAAAGTGCGCATCGAAGACTGGAGCGTAGAACATTTAATTCCACTGCCTTATGTACGCGGGCACGGTATGGTGCGAGTGGAGGACGGGATCTGGGTTGTACACACGGCTGATCGGGTTATTGTCAAACTGGATTTGAATGATGGCGCAGAGTTGGACCGAATCGAAGTACCCAAATCGCAACCGGAGCCACATGGGCTTTCACGACTGGGTGAAGACCTGCTTTACTGCGATGCAAGCTCTGGATGGTTAGCAAGAATTACCCTGTGAAGAAACGGCGGGGATTCGACTATTATAGTACCTACGCACTAGGTTATTGATGGCAGCTCGATATTTTAAAGTTCGAGCTTGTCAAGCGACTGATTGCGAAGCCGTGTTGAGCCTTTATAAAGAAGCTTAATACCCACCGATTCTCTCGTAAATGTTATTGATTGGGATGATGACCATAATCATTTCAAGGGAGTATATATTAGCGAGGGGGAATAATTTTTGGTGTGCTATTTTAAAAAACGGTTTTAACGAAATGGGTCGTGAAATAAGCGACAGTTTTAAATTAATCTATTACGAAAAAAGTTACACTGATAGAATTAATGCAGTGTTGGAATTTCCATCTCACAGGGAGTTTACAGGTGCAGGTGTTAACGATAGTTAGGGTTATAACAGGCAATAAAATAAAACCCAGATGTTCGCTTTATATACTTCGCTAAAGGTTATACTTTTTCTTTCGCCCTCAAGGCGATAAGCAGTCGAAGCCCGCGTCAAAGAAGTGATGTTGATAAGGTGTGAAGTACGGATTGGTGCACCTAACATTTCTTGGTAGATAACATCCCTTTATTAATAATAAGTCACTGATTTACAATTAGATATATCTATATTGAGGGCACAATTTAATATCTCATTTCTTTGGTAAAAAAATGTAAATAACATTCCCCTGACAGGCCGTATCTTGACTCCTTTTAGAGTTAGATTAGTATAGCGACCATGCTTAAATAATACTCGTTTAAATAGGTAGTTAATAAGCAAGAATCACTTTTTAGGAGTAAAACAATCATTATTTAATTTTATGCTACACTCGACGGCTATTCCATCCAAAAGCAATCTCTTTTCAATAATCTCAGAGAATATAAAACGCAGGTTTCCTGACTCTGAAAACGAAGAGATCACGAACACCTCAAATCCTTTTCAAAACATGCACATGATGCCAAGCAGCGAAACTAACGGAAGTTATCTTCGTAAAAGGGCAACCAGGAATAATCAAAGTGTTAACATAAATGGAATTTATCCTTCGCGTGAGTCAACTAATCAGTTAATGGGAGTAGTCGCTCACGACCTGAAGAATCCGATGATCGGCATCCGGGGAATCGCAGAAATTCTCCTCGAGGATGGAATAGGGGAAATGACGAGCGATCAAAAGGAAATGATTGGAAGAATTGTCTCCGGATCAAACAGTGTGCTCCAATTGATCGAAGAACTGCTCGATGTTGCGTCGATCCGATCGGGTAAGCTGCAACTACAGCTAGAGAAAGCATCTTTTTCAAAGATCGTTACCGAGTCTGTTCAATTAAATTCTATTCACGCGGCTCAGAAAAACATCACCATCGTCGCTGAGAACAAAGCGGAGATGGATACATTAAAATGTGATTCCTCAAAAGTCAGGCAGGTAATTGATAACCTCTTGAGTAACGCGGTTAAGTATTCACCAGCGGCAACGTCGATAAAAGCCATTCTTCATTCGAAAAACGGGCGTATTGGATTTTCCGTCATCGATGAGGGACCGGGTATACCGGAGGATGAAAAGCATCATATATTTCAGGATTTTGGTCGCACCTCGGTTCAACCTACGGGAGGAGAAAAAAGCACGGGGCTAGGGTTGGCCATATGCCGTTATATTGTAAGAGCCCATGGAGGTACTATCAGTTTTAAAAATTTACCTGAGAAAGGTTGTAGTTTCACCGTCTACTTTCCAACCCACGCTTAATCATGATCAGTAATCTTAAAGCGCTGGTTGTCGATGATGAAGAACATGTGCGCACTTACATTGTACTGGTTCTTCGCAAGTTGGGGATTGGCACTATACTCGAGGCCAGAAACGGCGAACAGGCGGTTGAAATGTACAAGCAGGAAAGGCCAGATATCACTTTGATGGATGTTAATATGCCGGTGATGAATGGGATTACATCACTCCAGCGGATAATAGAAATAAATCCGGAAGCGGTTGTAATAATGCTTACCTCGCTCGCCACTCGGCAGATCGTAGAAGATTCAGCAGAACATGGGGCCTCACATTTTGTGCGGAAGGATACAACGAAGGAAAATATGCAAGAGATCATCAATGAGACAATCTCTCTTTTCCTGGATGTAGAGTCTAAGGCCAGCGTATCGTAATTAGAGGATTTAATTTTGAAAGATAATTACACGCCCACCTTGTTTCCTCAAAGTGAAGGGATCGAGTCCCAGGATAATCGTTATTCCCTGCCGGAAATGCTATTGGAACTTAAGAACGAACGCGCCACTTCCTACTTCTCAAAAGAAATTCTGGACCAGCTTGAAATATCAAAAATCTTCGAGGGAAAAAGAATAGCACGTGCTAAAGGTAAGAAATGATAAATTCATGGAGCTGCTTCGGCAGCCGCCTTTCTTTCTGGGAAAAGAAGTGCTTAATCCTTATATGGAAGAGCACGAGGAAGGTAGTTTATCTCTTTTGGAGAACCTGATTGAAGACAAAGTTCTCCCGAAGTGGGATGCGTGCGAGCTATGGAGCAATTGTTTCGGGATCGCATATGTTGAACCCGTAACGACATTAGTGAGTCGCGAAGCTCTAGAGATGATACCACTTGAGATCGCGAGTAAAGCCCGGGTCTTGCCGCTATATATATTCGATGACGTTTTAACCGTGGCGATGGTGAATCCGGCGGATGAAGAGCTGAGAGTGAAGCTTGAACAAATTACGCAGATGCGCATCAGTCCGGTGTTCAGTCTTCCAGTCGAAATTAATACCGCTATATCCATTCATTACCAGACGGAAGAAGGGCTGATGGAAAGTCTGAAAGAGCTCAAATCTTTGGATCTGGATCTGAGTGAAGAAATGACGGAGGAAAAAATACATGAGTTAACTGAAAATACTTCGCTTATTCAGATTATTAATTCGCTCATCTATTTTGCCTTAAGAGAACGTGCGTCTGACATTCATATCGAACCGAGTGAGATTGTTACTATGATCCGATTTCGTATTGATGGTATCTTGCGTGAAATGTTGGCTTTCCCACAAAAAGTTCACGCTGCCGTATCTTCACGCTTAAAGATTCTCTGTAACCTTAATATCGCTGAGCTCCGCTTTCCGAAAGATGGTCGTTTTTCCCTCGATGTTGGCACTAACCGGGTTGACTTCCGCGTTTCATTCATGCCCACGATCCATGGCGAAAAGGTTGTCATCCGTGTGCTCGGAAATAAGCAGGACTTTCTTAAACTGGATCAGATGATGATATCCGAAGTGATATTGAAACCGTTGAAGCGAATAATTAAAAGTCCGAACGGAATAATATTCGTCACTGGGCCAACGGGTTCTGGAAAAACAACCACCCTTTACGCTGCACTTGAAGAAATTAATTCTTCTGAAATTAATATTACGACGATTGAAGATCCAGTGGAAATGCAAATTGATGGTATTAGCCAATGTCAGGTTAATAAGCAGATCGATCTGACCTTTGCTCATTTACTGCGGTCGATCTTACGACAGGATCCAGATGTAATTCTAGTGGGTGAAATTCGAGATCTTGAAACGGCAAAAATTGCGACTGAAGCCGCTCTTACCGGTCATTTGGTTTTTGCCACCCTTCACACCAATAATGCATTGCAAGCCATTGCCCGCCTCGTTGAGATCGGAGTCGAACCCCATCAGGTAGCTCCATCGATAATGGGTGTTTTAGCACAAAGACTGGGGGCTCGCATATGTGATAGCTGCAAGGAACCCTATTATCCATCTTTAGATACCTTGCAAAATTATTTTCTTGAAGAGGGTTTGACGGAAGTTCCGTTTTATCGCGGCCGAGGCTGTAAAGAATGCAGATTTACCGGCTTCAAAGGTCGGATATCTTTTCATGAATTAGCGCTCATTACAGATGAGATGAGAACGATCATCGCGAACAAGGGACACATGTTTGAACTGATCCAGGCATCACAAAAAGTTGGCTATCGCCCCCTGCACTATGATGGTTTAAAGAAAGTTCTACTCGGTTTAACAACAATCGAGGAAATTGAAAAGTACGCGACTTTTGACTGGTCCTGATGCGATTACGGATTGTCCAGCGGTCAACGTGACACTATTTTTTTATTTCTGATTAAGATCAGGATAAGTGCTGCGAGAATGGCAAAGTTTCGGGTAAGAAGCAAGGGATAATTTGTCTTTAAAGATCCTGGTTTGCCAAAGCAACCGCATACGATATCAAGGCCGCGTCCCCAGGATAGGGCAAGAGCGATTATAAAGACGGCAATCAAAGCGGTTAGAATTATGAGTGCGCTTTGCTGCCCTTTATTTAATATCAGCGCCAGGCCGCAGACAATTTCCATCCATGGCAGAAGATAAGCACTAATGTAAGCGAGAGGATAGGGGAGGAGTTGAAAAGTCTCGATCGCGGTAAGAAAGTTTGATGGATCGAGAATCTTTAAAGTTCCCGCGATGATGAAAAGACCGCCCATGCCGATCTGCAGGACAATAAAAAGTATCTTTATCGTTTTTGCTCGATGGTCCACGTTTCCCATCCTCCATGAAGGGTATAAATATTATTAAGTTGAAGTTCATCCTGCAGTCGTTGAGCCACATTTTTACTGGCTCTACATAATCGGCTGTCGCAATAGACAATAACCTTCAGATCCGGATCCCATTTTTCCATGAATTCAGCCAATAGATATTCCCAGTCGTCTTCATTCAGGAGGATGGCTCCGGGAATATGATCAAATTCGAAATTTTCATTCGATCGAGCGTCAACCCAGAGTACGAGATCGGTGCTTTGCAGAGCTGTCGTCAATAATATTTCGCCATCTTCCAGTTCAACTTTATGATAACTGGGAGCACCGGGATGAAAAGACCAAGTTAACAAGCTGAGGAAAAGAGCGATAAGACATATAAGTCCTGATTCTTTAATGAACGGATTCAATTTTAATAGAGGAATATATTATATCCCAATGATCATTGAACTCTTAGGTGAAAGAAATATATCTTTGGATTATCCTTTGGAAAATCGGTTTTTACGAGCAGATTTCCGTTTTTAGAATTTCTCGCCCTACCGGGATCAACCGAGATAATGTATTTTTTGCCCGTTAATACTTCATCCATATCGAGATTAAATGAGTCGTTACTAATTTTGAGATCTGTAATTTTTATCGGCTCATTGGGTTGGAAGTCGATCGTTATAGTCTTGGGGTCCAAGCTCTCATCTTTTTTCCAGTAGAGAAGACGGGTATTAATTTCTGCGATTTTTGGAATATTTACTTCCAAGATCAATTCATAGCGGGAATTATCGGAATCATCTGTGAGGACAGTTATTTTTTTTCTTTGTAAACCTTCACGTTGTCCAATCGTAAATATCGCTTCAATCTCACCCTCTTCACCCGATAGATAAGTTATTTTATCAAGAGAAGTTGTCGTGCACCCGCAACTGGAGGTGATAGAATTAAAGGTGACAGGGTAATCACCATCATTTTTAAATTTAAAAATCCGTCTTACTTCCTTGTCGCCAAACTTATAATTTGCTTGATTTTCAATTTCTTGAAATTGCATCTGCCCTTGCAGTAAAAGCGGTGAACAAATAATGAGGACTAAACTAATAATTTTCATAGGATTTAAATTGTAGATCAATAAATTATAATCTCTTAATTAAATTGGCAATGATTTAGACATTATAATAATGCGAGTACACTCTAACGCAATGAAGGCTGGTAATATTAAGCATAATACGAAAGAGGACAGCCCTTGGGAATAATCGAAATAACCGTTATTGTAATTTATTTAGGCATCCTGGGAACTTTTGGGTTGTATTTTTCACGCCGTCAAAAGACGACTGAAGACTACTTTCTGGCTGGCCGCAACTTACCGGGATGGGTGGTAGGTTTTTCAATCATGGGAACGATTGTCGGGAGTGCAACCTTCGTTGGACATCCCGGGGAGGTATTTAAGAAGGACATGTGGGCATTGCCCATGCACCTGGTTTATCCCTTCGTAATGATTTTAATTTCCGTTTTTCTAGTGGCCTTTTACCGCAGGACGATACGCATGACTGCCTATCGGTATTTGGAAATACGTTTTGGCTACCCCGCGCGGGCCTATGGCGCGGGAGCATTTATTATAAGTCATATTTTAGATTTAAGTATTACTTTCTATTTTTTGGCAGTCGCGGTTGGCTACATGAGTGGATGGGATGTGTGGTGGGTCATCCTGATCGTGGGCATGGCGACTGTCATTTACACGATGGTTGGCGGGATAGAAGCTGTTGTGTGGACAGACGTCATACAAGGCACGCTTCTTGTTCTAGGCGGCTTGGTCTGCATATGTTTTTTACTTTTCTCATCCGATGCTGGCCCCACCGCAATTATCGCCAAAGCCTGGGAAGGGGGTAAATTTTCATTGGGCAACTGGGATTTCAGTTGGTTTGAAAATAATCAGTGGTTTTACATTTTAGGTGGGACATTTGGCGCGTTACAATATTTGGCCTGTGACCAGAGCAATGTTCAGCGTTATCTTCTGGCACGGACCGACAAAGAAGCAGCGCAAGGAGCTTATATGGGTGCAGCTGCGTGCGTTCCCATCTGGATACTCTTTATGGTAATAGGTGCTTTAATGTGGGCGTTCTATGAATTATCTACAGATCAACTTCCAGCCGAAGTGCTTCGGGAAAAGGACTTTATCATTCCGTACTTTATTAAAACCCAATTACCTGCCGCTTTGGTTGGGCTTATCTTGGCGGCGTTAATGGCGGCAGCCATGTCGTCCATAGATTCGGAGTTGAATTCTATGGCTGCGGTGATCGTCAATGATTTCTATGTGCGACTGCGGCCAAATTCGAAAGATAAACATCTACTGCTCTTGGGAAAAATTGTCGTCGCGGTTATTGGAGCCTCCTCGATCATCATTGCGCAGCAATGGATCGGAATTAAATCGGTCATTGAATTATCCGTTACCGTGGCCTCGATCATAACGGGTGGAATTCTCGGCCTCTTTGCCCTCGGGTTTTTATTTCGATGGACGACGGCAAGGGGTGCCTATATCGGCATTGTGTTCTGTATTCTCTTTACGGGGTGGGCAACATTGACGCGGATTAATCTTCCTGGGATGGAAACAGCCTTGCTTGATCTGGGGCGTTTTAATTACACACTGAGTCCATACCTGATTGGGCTCTTCACTCATTTTATTTTAGTTGGTGTAGGGGTGCTGGCGAGCAAACTTACGGGTGGCCCTCAACCGAATACAAAGGATCTTACTTTTTGGGATGTACTGGCCAAACGCCGGGGTGATTCAGTGATCAATGAAGAGTAAACAGTGAGTGTAGGTTCTGGGTTCCCGTCCCTGATCGTGAGTGCATAATCCACATTTTCGCATTTACGGATTACCTCTATCTTTATAGCTTGAAGGATTAAGGAAACGATTATCCTGTGAAAAAAAAGAATAGAACGCTGCCGCTGGGGAAATTACGATCAGACATATTAGCGAGACTCATCGGCCGAGCTCCAATTAATGATCCAAGTGTAATTCTTGGACCCGGGGTGGGAATGGATTGTGCGGTCGTAGATGTGGGATCAAAATATTTAGTCTATAAATCGGACCCCATTACTTTTGCGACAAACGAGATTGGGTGGTACGCGGTGCAGGTAAATGCAAACGATATTGCTACGACCGGTGCAATTCCCCGTTGGTTTCTGCTTACCCTCCTGCTCCCAGAGGGAGAGACGACAGAAGATCTGGTCGAAAAAATCACCGATCAAGTTTACAGCGCTTGTGCAGAAATGTCTATCGCGGTGATTGGTGGGCACACTGAGATAACACATGGTCTGAATCGCCCAATTATAGCTGGGACCTTGATCGGTGAGGTTGAACGCGATAGACTGATAACCCCTCGAGGCTCACATCCCGGTGATCGTATCTTACTCACAAAGGGAGTACCGATAGAGGCTACGGCGATAATTGCGCGTGAATTTCCCGATCGCGTGAGCGAATTCTTAAATGAAACTGAATTGAAACAAGCGATAGCCTTTCTGACCACACCCGGGATCAGCGTGTTACGTGATGCACAGATTGCGTTAGGGGTTGGTAAGGTAACGGCGATGCACGATCCAACTGAAGGCGGTTTATTTTCTGCCCTCTGGGAATTATCGGAAGCGAGCGGTCATACGCTATCTATAGACCTGTCAGCAGTTCCGATCCCTCAACTTGCATTGAGAATATGTAAAGCCTTTAAGATGGACCCATTCGCGGCAATCGCTTCAGGTGCATTGTTAGTTGTGACAAAGCCTGACGATACCGACGCCATTCGCGGTGCTCTAGAAGATGGAGGAATAGATTGCGCGGAGATTGGTGTGGTCGAAGACGGCCCGGTTGGGGTCTGGTGTGAAACGAGTACCGATCGAAAAGAAGTGATTCGTCCCGAACAGGACGAAATAGCGCGAATTTTTGAAAGCTGATTTTATTCCATTCGGTTTTATAGATCTTAGATTGCAACATTCGAGTAGCTTTGTTGGGTATTGTAAGCGTGAACAACGAAGAGCAGCTACCACGATTAGTCCCTGGCTATAGTTTCCCCCCCTATGCCTATACGCCCGGTCTTTCACCACATCCGACTCGAGATCCAGAGGGTCATAATTTAAAAATAGAAATAGAAAGTAATGATACCTTCACCCCGACGCAATGGGAGGCATGTGAATCTTATCTCTTAGGATTCGATATGTTTAATCATGGGTTCTACTGGGAAGCACACGAAGCATGGGAAGCTCTTTGGCAAGCCATAGAACGTAAAGGAAGAAGGGCTAAGTTACTCAAAGGATTGATAAAGCTGGCAGCTTGTGGAGTAAAGGCCAGGCAAGCCAGTAATTCGGGAGTAATACACCTGGCTGGTGGCGCGTTAAAAGAATTTAAGGAAGTTTATAGGGAGAATGATAATAGCGGTGATTACATGGGGTTAAATTTGAAGGCATTGATTGCTATTGCGGAGAAAGTAAAAGCTTTAGATATTAAAAAGTATGTCGTGTCAGGCGAACACTACCCGCGTGTTTTCGAATTTATTCTTCTGCCTGCCTTAAAGAAATCATTGGAATGATATCTTTTCGCATACTAAACGCTGTGGATTACCACCCGATAGCGTAACAGGATCTCCGTTGATCGGCACCGGTGCTGAGCATACCGGAATCCGGATCACGGCGTGCAACCGTTGCCCCCATTCCGCATACTTCCTTATGCACTATCTTATGTCCTAGAGCTTTTAAAGACGCTTCTGTCTTTGCAGAAAATCCCTCTTCCAGTGCCAGTTGACCGGCAAAATAATCATGGGGGTAGAAAGAGTCCGGCATACTATCGGTGCCAAACCTGGGGGCCTCGACGGCTTCTTGAGGATTCATTTTAAAGAGCAGGGTATTGAGGATTAATTGTAAACAGGCTTGAGATTGATGATCACCGCCGGGACAACCGATTGTCATCTCCGGCTTTCCTTCTTTCAATAATATGTAGTTAACTAAAGTCGTTCTCGGACGTTTTCCTGGTTCGACCCTATTGGGATGGTCATTCTCTAAGTTAAACATTTCAATACGAGTGCTCAGGGTGCAGCCCAGCTCTGGGAAAAACACGGCGTCAGCCAAAGCACCACCGCTTGGCGTAGCGCATACCATGTTCCCTCTCTCGTCCATGACCGCAATGTGGGTTGTGCCATGTTGGTGATCATTCTGCTCCGTGGGATTGGTATGAGGGGTCATTGAATTGGAGACCTGCTTCCCCTCATAAAGGGAAAAAGGCCAGGGATTACCGGCTGGTGGAAGCTCAGGGTAAGCGCTTTTTTCATCAATAAGGACGGCGCGCTCAGCGCTGTAATCTTTAGCGATCAACCCGTCAATGGGAATGGTTGAAAAATCAGGATCGCCGTAGTAGGCCGCTCGATCCGCGAATGCCAGTTTAAAAGCTTCAACAATCGTGTGGATGTAGCGTGGCGAATTATGGCCCATAGACTTGAGATCGAATCCCTCCAGTATATTCAGGGCTTGCATCAAAACGGCCGATTGGCTCCAGGTAGAGTGCCCGCAAATCTCGTACCCGCCAAAAGTGCATCTTATCGGTTGGTCGAACTTCGCATGGTAATTTTCAAGATCTTCGAGGCTGAGAATACCCCCTACACTTTGCGCGTAGTCGATAATTGATTTTGCAATTTCACCGCGATAAAATAAATCACGTGCGGCTTTAAGTCCTGCTTGACGGTTACCACGTTCCCTCGATTCGGCCTCGACCATTTTTCTTAACGTATTCCCCAGGCTTTTTTGGACAAGAAGTGAGCCGGGTTGAGCATGAGTGCCGTTCCGGAAGAATATTTCCATGCATCCGGGAGGGAAATTCCTGCTCTGCTCACCGATCCTCTCCGAATTAAGCCTGTGAAGCATATATTCATAGAATGGAAATCCGGCATTGGCATAATAAATAACTGATCCCAGTACATCACTTAATTTTTTTGTGCCATAGCGTTCAAGAAGCGAAATATAAGCGTCGACAACTCCAGGCACGGTAAGAGCAAGATACCCTAACGGCCCTGGCCCTTTTGGAATACAATCCAGGTTCTGTGATTTATAAAATTCGATCGTTGCTTTAGCCGGTGCGCAACCCTGACCACTCAAAGAGAGTAGATCGCCAGATTCAGCATCGTAGAGCATAAATACTCCCTCAGCTCCCAATGAATAGGAAGCCGTCGGTTCAAAAACCGCGGCCGCAAATCCAGCTGCGACAAGTGCATCAAATGCGTTACCGCCCTTTAAAAGGATTTGCATGCCTGCCATCGAAGTGAGGTAGTGTCCGCTGGATATTATTCCCTGCTTCGCATGGATGACAGGTCTTCCGGTAGAACCCCAAATGCTTTCTTTTTCTTTCATCGGTTGAAGGGATAATTTGAAGAATGTAAGACTGATGGTGTCGAAGTGCTAATCGACAAAATATGTAAGTAACGCTCTTGTGAATTATTCTATAGTGACTTCAGTGGTCAATATAAAGTCAATTCACGGTGAGTTAAAAAGATGGAGCCTATGAAAAGACCTTGTAATGAAATACCTGATGTGAAAGATGTATAATTTAAACCCCGTTATTAGTAAGCTGGCAGTCAAATAAGATGCTTCTGAACAAATCAGACGTACAATCCTTTAATTTTCATCCCGCGGTATCCCGATGGTTTGAAAGTCGATTCGGGACAGCCACCGAGCCACAAGAAAAGGGCTGGCCGGCTATACAGTCTGGTAAACATACTTTAATATCCGCACCGACAGGATCTGGGAAAACACTCGCCGCTTTTCTCGCCGCTCTGGACCAGCTTTTTAAAGAAGGATTGGAAGGAAACCTTCCCGATGAAACCCGCGTTATTTATGTATCACCGCTAAAGGCGCTGAGTAATGATATTCGTAAAAATCTGGAGGACCCACTCTTGGGGATCAGGACTCAGCTTCTTGAAAGTGAATATCGTGAAGTGGACGTGCGGGCCGATGTGCGAACAGGGGACACACCCGCTTCGAAAAGACAGGCAATTGCGAAAAGACCACCACACATTCTCGTGACAACGCCCGAATCCTTCTACTTGCTGTTAACCTCTGAGTCCGGAAGAAAGACACTTAGCACCGTCCAATCACTGATAATCGATGAAATACATGCGGTGGTTGACAACCGTCGTGGATCGCATCTCGCGCTCAGCATCGAGCGACTGGCAGCTTTGGTCGATCATCCCTTACAACGCATCGGTCTTTCGGCGACTCAGAAACCGATCGAAGCAGTGGCCCGCTTTCTCGTGGGCGTGAATGCAGTTGATAACAACGGCGAACCAGATTGCACGATCATTGACACCGGGCACTCTCGAGATATGGATCTTGCGGTAGAGCTTCCTCGCTCGCCCTTAGAGGCGGTTATGGCAAATGAGGTCTGGGAGGAAGTTTACGTGCGGCTCTCCGAATTGATAAACGAGCATAATACGACTTTGATTTTCGTTAATACACGCCGTCTGGCCGAAAGAGTAAGCCATCATCTGTGCGAGCGGCTCGGCTCTGAGATAGTAACTTCTCATCATGGCAGCCTTTCAGCGAAACTGAGACTCGATGCCGAAGACCGATTAAAAAATGGTCAACTGAAAGCACTGGTGGCGACAGCATCGCTCGAGCTGGGTATTGACATCGGGTCTATCGACCTCGTGTGTCAAATCGGATCCACACGTTCAATTACTACTTTTCTTCAACGTGTCGGTAGAGCGGAGCATAGGCGAGGTGGTTTACCTAAAGGAAGATTATTTCCGTTAAGTCGTGATGAGTTGGTGGAGTGTGCAGCTACTATTCGTAGTGTTCGCAAAGGTGAATTAGACTGTCTGCATATTCCCGAGAAACCGCTCGATATACTCGCTCAACAGATTGTCGCCTGCGCGGCATGTGAAGACTGGGATGAAAATGATCTCTTCACGACAATTAAGAATGCTTATGTCTATCGTAAC
Source organism: Opitutales bacterium (assembly GCA_965219535.1). Taxonomy (GTDB): domain Bacteria; phylum Verrucomicrobiota; class Verrucomicrobiia; order Opitutales; family PNEW01; genus PNEW01. The sequence continues at coordinate 816,846 of CBDCNV010000001.1, forward strand.
TTATCACGCAAAGAATTTGGGGATGTGGTGAGGATGCTGGCGGAAGGAGTGAGTACGAAATTTGGGCGGAAGGGAGCGCATATTCATTATGACGGGGTAAACCATCGTCTGCGCGCGCGGCGCGGGGCACGCATGATGGCTTTAACATCTGGAGGCGCTATACCGGACAACGCGGATTACCGGGTGGTGCTTGAACCCAGTGAAACATTTATTGGCACGGTAAACGAAGATTTTGCGATCGAAAGTCTGGCCGGAGACATCTTTCAGCTCGGGAATGCTTCTTGGAGAATACTCAGAATCAATTCGGGTATGGTGCGGGTGGAAGATGCGCAAGGATTGCCGCCTAATATTCCATTCTGGCTCGGTGAAGCACCAGCCCGGACACAGGAGCTTTCATGGGCGGTATCGGAACTGCGAACAGAAATTGAGGAGAGATTGGACGATATTGAAGATGCGATTCAATGGATAAGGGACGAAACGGGACTTAGTCATCGTGCCGCGCACCAAATCGCGGAATATTACACGGCCGTCTACAAAGCCTTGGGAGTAATTCCATCCCAGAAGAACCTGGTTATGGAGAGATTTTTCGATGAGTCAGGGGGAATGCAGTTGATTATTCACTCCCCATTCGGCAATCGCATCAACCGAGCCTGGGGTCTAGCGTTGCGCAAAAGATTTTGCCGTTCATTTAATTTCGAGCTTCAAGCCGCGGCAACGGATGACTCGATTGTTATTTCCCTGGGAACCCAGCATTCATTTCCTCTGGATGAAGTGTTTCATTATTTAAACCCAAAAACGGTGAAGGATTTACTTTTACAAGCGCTCCTTGATGCGCCGATGTTTCCGATCCGATGGCGTTGGAATGCAGGTCGGGCGCTGGCGGTGCTTCGGCAGCGCGGTGGCCGGAAAAATCCACCGCCGCTCCAAAGGATGGAAGCGGAAAATCTTTTAGCCGCAGTCTTCCCTGATCAGCTTGCCTGTCTCGAGCATATAGTTGGCGATCGTGAGATACCTGACCACCCGCTAGTAAATCAGACGATTGATGATTGTCTTGTGGAGGCAATGGATATTGAGGGTTTGATTTCATTAATCGAAAAAATTGACGCAGAAAAAATTCGGTGTATCACGAGGGATTTACCGGAACCGTCACCCCTCGCACATGAAATTCTTAATGCTAAACCCTACGCATTTTTAGATAATGCGCCATTGGAAGAGCGGCGAACACAGGCTGTTTACACACGCCGCGGGCTTGAACCTTCATCCGCCGCCGATCTCGGCCAGTTGGATACCGCAGCTATTGATAAAGTTTGCGAAGACGCATGGCCTCGAGCTGAGAATGCAGATGAAATGCATGATGCTCTGCTTATGCTGGGTGTGCTAAAATGTAATGAAATTGAAAAAGGAATACGGATTGATGCTTCTAAGAACGGACTGAATGGATCCGGGCAAAATAAAGGGGCTATTTTTTTAGAGTCTCTAGCACTCGATTCTCGAGCTGGGCTCCTGCAGGTAGGTGCTGATAATAATAGATCTTCTTTTTGGGTTGCTGCTGAGAAGCTTCAGCTGCTGATCGCAATATATCCTGAGGGGGAAATAAATCCTCAGTTATCACCGCCCGATGATCAAAGGAATCAAAAATGGGATCGTTCCGAAGCGATCCGTGAATTGATTCGAGGGCGATTGGAAGCCTCAGGTCCGGTAACCATAGTTCAATTATCAGAACTGCTGGGCATTACAGACCGCGAGATCGAAGGGGCTTTATTAAACCTGGAATCTGAAGGTTTCGTTCTTCGCGGTCATTTTCGCCCCATGGTATCTGACCAGGAATGGTGCGACCGCAGGCTCCTGGCGAGAATTCATAAACTTACGATCAATAAACTTCGCGCCGAGATTCAGCCGGTCTCCGTTATTGATTTTTACCGGTTTCTACTGGCTTGGCAAAGAGTGGATGACGATCATCGCGTTGAGGGACCTGAAGGTCTGGAGGAAGTGTTAGGATTATTCGATGGATACGAATTGCCGGTTGCCGCGTGGGAGCCCCATGTTTTGGGGCAGAGATTTAAGGAGTATGATCCGCAATGGTTGGATCGCTATTGCTTTTCGGGTCGTGTTGGATGGGGCCGTTTAACTATTCCTCAAAATCATAAAACTCGGGCGTTTTCATTGGGTCCTTTACGTTCCAGCCCGATGGCTATTTTTAAGAGGGAGAATCTGCCTCATTGGTTAGCCTTAATCAAGCAGGATTTTCCGATCACATTTCCACCCGATACCCAGCGCGTATGGGAACTGCTTAATCAAGAGGGAGCAATGTTTTATTCTGAATTAGTCGGTAAGACTAACCTGCTTCCAACACAAATTGAGCAATCGCTCGGAGAATTAGCTGCCCTTGGTTTCGTTACCGCTGATAGTTTTGATGGATTAAGAGCCCTCTTAATTCCCTCTGATAAACGGCCGCGCTTAGGACAGGGTAAGCGGAAAAGAAAGCAGACTCAAATTGGTAGTATCGAATTTGCAGGCAGATGGTCAGTGTTGCGTAAGCAATTAGCGAATGTTGAAGGGGATGCGGGCGAACTCCATTCATTACCTGGAAAAGAGGATTCTTTGAATCATCAATCGAATGATCGTGAAATCGAATGCTTTGCAAAAATATTATTACGTCGTTATGGCATTGTCTTTCGCCGGTTACTAGAGAGAGAGGCCTTAAATATATCATGGTATGAACTTGGCCGCGTCTATCGTCGTATGGAAGCCAGGGGCGAGATTCGAGGCGGTCATTTCGTCGCGGGGGTTAGCGGTGAACAATTCGCCTTAACCGAGGCAATTGGTTTCTTAAGGTCGATACGCAAGATGGAGACGAAAAGAGAACTTATTACGCTTAACGCAGCGGATCCTTTGAATCTGGTAGGCATTCTCACCCCGGGGCCGCGAGTCGCAGCGATCTCGGCAAATCGCATTCTCTTGCTTGATGGTTTGCCAATTGCGGCGCTCATCAGCGGTGAGATTATTAAGCTTGATCCCCAGGCGAGCGAATCAGATGCAGTGATAGCAGACAGTCTGAAAATCGGAAAATTACCCATCTACCTTAGACCCTATTACGCTTAAAATTGATGAGGGGAATATTTATGGTGTTAAAATATCCCATCCACCTAGGGATTAATCACAGGTAAAAACCATCTTAACCTATAATAATACTTGATTTTCCTGTTACAATTGGCATTTATTTTCTTTTTTAAATAGATTTTATCATTACACTCTGGTTTAAATAGCTAATATTTCATAAAAATCACATTTAAAATATTTCTACTTAGCTAAGAATATATTATAAGAATTACGGGGGACACAATGCGCGTATTAATTGTAGATGATGATGAGGATTGTAGGGAGTTATTGCTGGATCACATCGCCCCTTTTGGTAAATGTGAATTAGCTACGAATGGGCTCGAAGGGCTTGAGTCCGTGAAACAAGCTTACGCGGATGGGGATCCATTTAATTTTATCACCCTCGATATGATGATGCCTGAACTAGACGGACTAACTGCCTTGAAACAGATTCGAGAGTATGAAGATTCTCAAGGGATAGAACGCAACGCGGGCGTAAAAGTTATGATGATTTCTGCCGTTGATGATATCAATAAAATCAGGCAGTCATTTAATGATCAATGCGAAGCCTATGTCGTAAAACCTTTTGATCGTGAAAAGGTTTTGTACGGCATGAAGCAGTTAGGTATTATCGGCGATTGAATTTTAAGGCCTATCATTCAGTTTAGGCGATTTATTTATTGTTTGCGAATTGATGCCACCGGACAATCCAACTTTAAGGGTATAGGATTAATCTTGGGTAAATGATTCGAAGTTGATAAATTTTCCTGAAAAGAAATCAGGTTGATAGTCCTGATGGTATCAGAAAAATTATTAAGACAATATGAATCGACGAGATTTCCTACGACTCTCGGCTTCCACCGCTGCTACCGCATCGATTACAGGAAAGACGCTGCTCCCATCCACCTCCCAGGCGGTAACCCCTCTGGGGTTATTGACAGAGAGACCTAACATACTTTTTCTGGCTGTGGATGATTTGCGACCAGCGCTGGGATGTTACGGTGACAAGCTGGCGATTACACCTAACATCGACTGTTTAGCGGGCAATGGGATTTTATTTAACCGTGCTTATTGTCAATCGGCTTTGTGTAATCCTTCCCGATCGTCGCTCTTTACGGGTCGTCGGCCAGACACGACCAAAGTATGGGGAAATCGCGCTCATTTTCGCGAAGCACTTCCCGGGGTATTAACCTTACCCGAGTATTTTATGCATCATGGCTATCACGTGGAAAATATCGGCAAGATGTTTCACGGCCAAACTTATACTTTAGATCCTCAATCCTGGTCCGTGCCGCCACGTCATGACCTGGCCACTTATAATGAACATTATGCAATACCGGAAGCGGGTAGAGGTAAAATCGGTGCATCGGTCGCAAGTCCCAGTCGGCCAGATAACGCTTTTCATGATGGCATGGTTACCGATGACGCAGTGAACACATTACAGAGCGTCAAGAACAGACAATTTTTTTTAGCGGTGGGATTTCGAAGACCACATCTGCCGTTCAGCGCCCCCAAAAAGTACTGGGATTTATATGATAGAAAATTACTGTCCCAACCCGATAACCCCAAGTACCCAATCAATATGCCCAGTTTAGCCATCGATGGCTTAGGCATTAGTAGTATCTGGAATGATATTCCTGAAGGGGGTAAATTATCATCGGAAAAAATTGCTGAACTGCGCCACGGTTATTACGCATGCGTTAGCTATATAGACATGCTAATTGGACGGCTGTTGCATGAACTCGAGAAACTGGGTTTAAGGGATAATACGATCGTCATTCTCTGGGGAGATCATGGGTTTCATCTCGGTGAACACGGAATATGGGGTAAACAAAGTAATTTTGAATTAGACACCCGGTCCCCGATGATGCTTGAGGTGCCCAACCAGAAAAACAGGGGAGTGAATACCGACGCCCTGGTAGAGTTCGTAGACATCTACCCCACACTTGTCGACCTTTGCGGTCTACCTATACCGGAAGGCCTGGAAGGTGTGAGTATGTCACCGCTCCTCGATGATCCCAATCGTCCCTGGAAAAAAGCTGCATTTAGCCAGTTTCTCCGTGTCAAAGAAGAAAATGAATATATGGGATACTCAGCGCGCACCGATCGTTATCGGTACACTGAGTGGCAAGAGAGAGAAACCGGGCGGGTTGCTGCTCGAGAGCTCTACGACCATGAAAATGATCCTGGGGAAACAGTAAACCTCGCCCATATGCCGGAGTTCACTGAAACAATCACCCGTTTAAGCAATATCCTGAATCGTGGCTGGGAAGCTGCCCTGCCACCGTCTTAAAATATATTATTATTTCTGAATCCAAAAGTGTGGGAATAGGCGTCTAATAGACTAACCAATAATGAACCATATTTAACCTCTAATTCCCGACCTATGAAAAAAACAAGCATCCTGGTAATGATTATCCTGGGTGTATGCTGTGCCGCTTTAAATATATATGCGCAGGATATCACCGATTCCGTAGAAACTGAAGCCGCCGAGAAAAATATCCAATCCAATCTGGAAAACGCCGATGGCGACAAGGCATCGCAAGATCTTATAGAGAGTTCAGATTCTCAGGATGCGCCGGAGAAATTAAAAACCACGGAAGATACAGGCCATGATCATTTTCCTTTCGGTAAAAGGAGAGATCGGCCCCAAGATATAGCAGGTATTATTGGGATTATCTGCGTTTTTGGGTTGCCAGTGTTAATTGTTGGACTCGTGTTATTTTTCAGATACCGGGACAATCAGAACCTATATCAAATAGTTAATAATATGGTCGATAAGGGTATGGAGATTCCCTCCCATTTATTACAAATACAGAGAAAGAAGGCGCCACGATCAGATCTGCACAAGGGTTTGATTCTCATTTCACTTGGTTTAGGAATTGCCTGTTTTCTGAAAATACAGGGTGGGGATGGCTGGAGCCTCGGAATCATTCCCCTGTTTATCGGCATTGCTTATTTAATCATCTGGAAACTCGAAAGTGGTAAAGAAAAAGAAAAAACGATAGAAGAGTAAAAGCTCCTATTACCGTGTCATTTTCGGATGCAGACCTGATTACTCGTGTTCTTCTAAATGATGATCGCCACGCCTATGGAGAACTGGTTCGCCGTTATCAGTCTGCTGTTCGCGGAATGTTGCGCAAACTTACTTCCGGTGATGATAGCCTGGCCGATGATCTCTCACAGGATACATTTATCCAAGCCTATCGCAAACTCAGTAAATATAAAGGTCATGCAAAATTTTCCACCTGGCTCTATCGCATTGCCTATAATTTATTCATCAGTGACATTCGTCGTAAACGTGAACTTATCAGCTTCGATGAGAAGCCCGTCGATTCTTCAGTCCCGGCTGCAACTGATCGGATTGAATTAAAGCAGGACCTTGAAATGGCGATGAAACAGTTAACGGTTAACGAATGTGCGGCGATACATCTTTGTTATCAGGAGGGGCTCTCTCACGAAGAGGCAGCCCGCGTACTTGACTGTCCATTGGGAACAGTTAAGACTCATATCCTGAGAGGGAAAAACAAGCTGCGTGAAATTCTTTCGGTGTGGAGGAAAGGAACTTGAGATGAAAGATAAAGTAAAAGAAGACTGGCTGGAAATGAGTCTTTCAGAACCCGATCCCTATATTGATGACGATGGGTTCAGCAAGAGGGTCTTACAAAAGCTGCCCGCGCGTGTCGAGAGGCCCGAATGGTTAAAAGCGGTGATTCTTCTCAGTGCTGCCGCATTATCATCTTTATGTGCGCTAATTTTGCTTCCCGATACTCAAATAATTGGGACCTTGATTGAAGAAATAGTCAGTTTCAGTACGCTCGATTTAACTCTGCTTCTACCACTTGCCGTTGTCCTCGCGATATCAGTCATCTCATGGATGATTGGAAATAGCGAAATATAGTAGCAATAGTTGGGTATAGGTATATCGTTACCCATCACGATCAGTTGATGGTTGAGAAAGAGGAGGTGAGACGATGGCGGATGTTCAGGATAACGGGAACAATAAAAAAGTTGACCATGCCGGTGTTGTGGCGCCGCCCCCTCTTATCTTTCTCTTTTCAATTCTTATTGGTTTAGGTTTTAACACCCTGTGGCCGGTGGAGATTTTTCCCCAAGTAGTCGAGTTTCCTGTTGGGATGTTTTTCGTCGTCATCGCTGTTGTTATTTTTGTCTTTTCGGTGCGGAAATTTATAAAAGCTGATACTCCGCTTCCGCCCTATAAACCAACTGTTCTTATCGTCAGGACCGGCCCTTTTCGGTATAGCCGTAACCCGATTTACTTATCAATGACACTCCTCCAGATGGGTATTGGCATCTGGGCGGACAATGTATGGATCCTGGTGATGCTGATCCCTGCTCTATGCATAATGCATTACGGGGTTATTGCCCGGGAGGAGAAGTATTTGGAGAAGAAATTTGGCGATGAATATATGAATTACAAAAGGTCGGTGAGGCGCTGGATCTAAACCTTAATCAATTTAGATAATGACACAGGAAATTGAATTTAAGGAAACACGAGATATATCGATTGAAAGTATCATAAGACTCTACAAAGCCAATGGGTGGTCATCTGCGGATAAACCGGAAGCACTATATAAGGCGTTAAAGAATTCACACGCCTTGATATCGGCATGGTCAGGCGAGAAGCTTGTCGGCTTGGGGAATACTATTTCAGACGGATATCTGGTTGTTTACTACTCGCACTTGTTAGTCCTCCCTGAATTTCAGGGCAGAGGTATTGGTCGGCGGATTATTGAATTATTAAAATCAAAATATAATAATTACCATCAGCAGATCTTAGTTGCCGATGGCCAGGCGATCGAATTTTACAAAAAGTGTGGTTTTGAAAGGGCGGGCCAGACGGAATCGATGTGGATATATGAGGGAAAAGATCATTAACAGGGGTGATCGGCATAATACCTCGAGACGTATAGGCGAATGAAATCGAGACAACGGGTCAGGCTATGTTGAGTGATGGTTTACACTGGTTGGATTGGTCAGTAATTGTATTATACGCTGGGGTTCTAATCGGTTTGGGGTGGTGGTATTCACGCAAGCAAAAAGATACGGGTGATTATTTTCTTGGTGGAGGTAAAATGAACCCTTTTTTCGTGGGTATCTCTCTTTTTGTCACCTTGCTCAGTACCATATCCTATATAGCCATTCCCGGTGAAATAATAAAACACGGTCCGGTTGTCGCCTACGGTGTATTGGCTATCCCCTTAGCTTATATTTTCGTCAGTTATATTCTAATTCCAATATTAATGCGACAGCGGGTCACGAGTGCCTACCAAATATTAGAAATTTATCTTGGACCAAATATTCGTCTCCTCGGTGCCTGTTGGTTTATCTTTATGCGATTAATTTGGATGACGGTTCTGGTATTCGTCGCAGCCAATGCCATTGTTGTTATTTTGGGATTTGGGAAAGAAATGGTTCCCGTCGTCATTATGATTACCGGTTTAGTAGCTGTAATCTATACTTCGTTGGGTGGTATCAAGGCGGTGGTGATTACGGATTTTATACAATTCTGCATCTTAATTTCAGGTTCTCTCTTAACAATTGTCATCGTCAGTATTCACTTAGGCGGCATTCAATGGGTACCTACAACCTGGTCGCCTCATTGGGACACGCAACCATTCATCAGTATCAATCCTACGATTCGAGCAACGGTGATGGGAGCCATAATTCTGGATTTCCTTTTCATTGTTTGCAGTTCGGGATCCGATCAGACCCAGGTCCAGCGTTATATGTCCACGCGAGACGCGGCGGCGGCGCAGCGCGCATTTTTAATAAAATCCATTGCGGGTGTTTTAACCTTTATCATTGTCGCGATGACAGGTTTTGCGGTCATGGGATTTTATAATCATAGTCCGGAAAGTCTTCCCCAAGGAGAGAGTCTACGGTCATTTGCGGATCAATTGTTTCCCTATTTTATCGCCAATCAATTGCCGATCGGGTTAGCCGGTTTAGTCGTGTCAGCCCTCTTTGCCGCAGCGATGTCGAGTCTCGATTCAGGCGTTAATTCCATCACCGCGGTGGTGATGACAGATTTCCTCGACCGTTATGGGAAACCCCATCGCGATGAACGCGTACACAAACGTATCGCTATGATCCTGGCCTTTGTAATTGGCACCATTATCGTATTGGCGAGTTCACAAATGGGAATCATTCCGGGCAATTTCAAAGAGTTGACGCACAAGACGACCGGTTTACTCGTCCCCGGCTTGTTTGGGATTTTTTTTATGGCTCTGTTTGTTCGTTTCGCCACTCCCTTTGGTGTGGCCATCGGTTCACTCTATGGCGCAGTAGGCGCTTTCGTCATCGCTTATTTGGATGTGCTCACCGGGTTACCTCGAGTGAGTTATCAGTTATATATGCTTTTTGAATTGGTAATTCAATTAACTCTTGCCAGCACTTTCAGTTTGATTCCCTTAAAAGGAAAACCACGAGTCGTTGTCATCGCCTGGACATTTATCTGTCTCTTACCGCTTATCATCGGTTTATCCCTTATCATGCTCCTGCGATTGTCTTAGGAATAAGGGTGAGATAGGGTATAGAAGACGTAATATAGATTCTTGAAAGCAAAAGTTTTAATTTCGAAAATCAGGTAAGAAATCCAAACACTTTTTGGCATCCCTCGTTTTTCAGTTAAACGTAGATTATAGAATGTATATTTACACTTTTTTAACGTATTATTCCACGATTAATTGTTGCGTCTACAGGGGGTAGAGATAGGTTTTTTATAGAGGAAGACAGACCGCACAAACGGTATCAACCCAATGGAATAAATCATATACGGTGAAACTATGAGTTCCACAAATAAATCGTTTCTAGAAGACAATACCCCGGTGAAGACAGATTTAGAACTGTCGAATAGTGCCTACCATATAACGCGAGCGCGATTAGAAAACATTATGATCGCAAGTCAGGTTGTCATTTACAGTTGCGAACCGGGAAAAGACTTCACCTTCAATTTTATCAGTAAGAATATTAAAGGTCTACTTGGATTAGCACCGCGAGATTTTATAGAGGGCAACAAGCACTGGGGTGATCGCATTCATCCCGAGGTAAAAGAGAAAGTTCTCACGGAAAGATTAGAACTCTATGAAAAGGGGATCATCTCTCAAGATTACCAGATTCTGCACAAGGACGGTACTTACCGATGGATTCACGACGAGTTGAGCTTAATTGCAGATAATGAAGGCAATCCCAACGAGATAGTTGGATCATGGAATGAAATTACTGAACAAAAGGAAATGCAAAGATCGCTGGAGGAATTAAATAATAAACTGAAAGATCAGATTAAGCTAAGGACAGAAGAGCTTAAACAATTAAAACAATACTTAGAAGAGGAAATTAAGAAACGGGAAGAAACAGAAATGAAACTGAGAGATTCGGAAGTCATTTATCAGTCACTCATTAAAAATGCGGACATATACATGACATCGCTCAGTAAAGATGGAGTATACATGGCAACAAGTGAACGCAACGCGAGGCGATTAATCAAAGGAGGAAAATCTGAAGATATTGTTGGTAAAAATCTATACGATTTCCATCCAAAGGAAAGAGCTGATAAATATATGGAAGAGATTCGAGAAATGTGTCGTAGCGGGGAGGGTATTATATGCGAGCGACTTGCGCCCCACTATGAATCTGAACACTGGCACCGAATTAATTTTTTCCCGATTAAAGACTCGAATAAAGAAGTTATTGGGATCCATGCCGTCAGTTATGATATTCATGAGCAGAAACTGACAGAGGAGAAACTAAAGCAGGAGCGTAATTTACTTCGCACCTTAATAGATTCTTTGCCGAATCTTATATTTATAAGGGATAAAGAAGGCAAGTTCCTCATAATTAACAAAGAGTACGCTCAGCATTTCGGATTGAAGCATACAGAGGATGCGGTAGGAAAAAAACTGAAAGACCTGATCTCTCCTGAGATGGAAGATTCTTCTAATGAATCACTTGCAGAAGATATAGAAATTTTGAAAACCGGTCAACCACTAATCGAAAAAGAAAAACCATCCGCAGGTCCCAAGGGAAAGCAAATTCAATTATTGACAAAATTACCCTGGATGGACGAGCAGGGTAATAACCTGGGGATTATGGGTTCGGCTCTCGATATCACTTATCTCAAAGAAACAGAAGCAGCCTTGATTGGAGAGAAGAATTTGCTTCGCACGCTTATAGACCAAGTACCCATTTATATATTTATCAGAGATACGATGGGCAAGTTCATCGTGATTAATAAAGAATATGCGAACTACCTTAAATTAAAAGAACCACAGGATGCAATCGGTAAGACCATTTTAGAATTGTTGCCCCATCAATTAATAGATGAGGGTCAAAAAACTTTGGACGAGGATAAGGAAATAATTATCTCTGGTTGTCCACTGATCAATAATGAAAGAAATTACAAAAGCTATGAAGGTGAGAGTACATGGGAAATTTCGACGAAATTACCTTTAAAAGATTATGAAGGAAAAGTAATCGGGGTGATGGGCATTTCGCTTGATATCACCGATAAGAAAAATTCAGAGAATAAGATAACTGAACAAGCTGCTTTGCTCGACAAAGCGCATGATGCGATTGTGGTTCGTGATCTTAATAATCGCGTTATGTATTGGAATAAAGCAGCTGAGCTTCTTTATGGCTATACGGCAGAGGAAGCAATAGGACGAAATTCGGAGGAATTATTCTATAAGAAATCACCGCCCAAATTACCTGAGATGGAACGGGCGCTTAAGAAGAATGGGGAGTGGTATGGTGAAATTAAACAATTTAAAAAGGACAATACGCCCGTGTTTATTGATTGCAGTAAAACACTGGTGCGGGATGAAGAGGGTAATCCATCATCAATCTTAACAATTAATACCGACATAACAGAAAAAAAGAAATTTGAAGCTCAGATTTTGCGTGTGCAGAGAATGGATGGCATAGGCACCCTGGCCAGTGGTATCGCCCACGACTTGAATAACCTCTTAGCGCCGATCGCACTTTCTTCAGAACTGCTGTTAAACGATGCCTTGGACAGTATCGCGAAAAAAAGACTGAGTATAATAGTGAGTAGCGTAGACCGCGCATCTTCAGTTGTGAATCAGTTGCTTACATTTGCGAGAGGAATTGACGGTGATCATACTATGATCCAGCCGAAGCATATACTGATGGAGATCGTGCAAATTTCTAAAGAAACTTTTCCAAAGAACATAAATATTTCTTTTGTTATCCCCCACGATATTTGGTTGGTGAAAGGTAACCCTATTCAATTGCACCAGGTGATTCTTAATCTTTGTCTTAATTCACGAGATGCTATGGCCGGGGGGGGAATTTATATTTAATGGCGGAAAACATTCATTTAGATGAAAGTTATGTAACGATGTTCCCGGATGCGAAAGCGGGACCATACGTGGAGATTGAAGTCACTGATACAGGGACGGGAATGTCAAATATTGAGATGGGGAAGATATTCGATCCATTTTACACAACAAAAAAGGAGGGACATGGAACTGGTTTGGGCTTATCCACTTCCCATGGAATAGTAAAAAGCCATGGTGGATTTATAAAAGTGGAAAGTGAAGAAGGGAAGGGGAGTACTTTTAAAATTTATCTTCCAGCTGACACTACAGATGCAGTCGTACCCTCGAGAAAAAAGCATACTTTATTTCCTAAAGCCAACGGTGAACTCATTCTCGTTGTCGATGATGAAAACCACATTTGCGAAATGATTCGCGAAGTTCTGGAGGGGCAGGAATTTAAGGTTATGACGGCGGAAGATGGAACGGAAGCGTTGGCTATTTATGCTAAATATGATAAAAAAATTCGCGTCGTGCTTACCGATATCGCGATGCCGCACCTGGATGGTGTTGCCGTGGTACAGACATTGAAAAAATTAAATTCAAATCTGGGCATAGTTGTTTCAACCGGTGAGGGGCAGAAGGATAAAATCCAAAAATTAAAAAACCTTGGTATAGAATACTTCCTTGATAAACCTTATACGACTGAGGCTTTAGTATCCATTGTTCATAAATCTCTTAAAGCATTAAAATTGAAGAATAAATAAATTTTGGTAGTAAATCTCCCCCACTTAATTTAATACAATATTTTATGGTGAGAGGTTCGTGAATTATGTGAGTATGTTCAATTATCAAAATTGATTTCCAGTTTAAAAGAACAAACCGCGGATGTGAAATCGGTTGGGGCGCTACTACATTACAGACGGTATCTCCGAATACGGCCGAATTAATTGTGGACGCGATGGTTGTTGAAGAGGATACATCTCTAATCCTGAGCACGAAAAAAGCGGTAGAAAAAAGTGATAAAAAAACTGGGCAATTAATACGCGATAGTCTGCAAACGATCAGCGATTCACCCATTCCAGGAATGGCACTGATCCGCGGAAAAGCCCCGTATCGTTTTTTGGCTATTATCCACGATTTTAACCTGACGCCTTCATGGAGTGTAGAATGGGTTAAAGATGCCCTCGATGATATTTTCGAAATAGCCGATCGGTACGGTCTCAAAACGATGAGTTTACCTCTCCTGGCAACGGTCCACGGATCAATGGCAGTTCATGAATTTATTAATATCCTATTTGATGTATTGGAAAATAGATATTTAAATCATTTAAATACAATTTATCTAATTGTTTCTGAATACGAGATTGACGAAGTCGTGAATGCCAGTAGTGAAAGATTAGATCATCCTCTTAGTGATTAACGAATCGGTACTCAATGCGATCAAGTAAGGAATCACCTTTAGTAAAACCTGGCGTGGCCATCGATGCCAATCGTACACCTTCAGAAGAACACATGGATAGGGTTTTAAATTGTGGTAGAAAGATATTTGTCCGATTTATTCATTGCCTTGGATTATTTTTCCCTCCAGAAGGTTTTATAAATTTCTTCGAATGTTATGACTTGTATAAATTAGGAAAAAAAATACCGGGTCCATTTTTGGAAATAGGACCTTGGGTCGGGCGATCCACCGCTTGTATTGCACAGGGAATAAAAAAAAGCGGTAGAAATAAGGAGTTTCATACCGTTGATATCGGGTTTTCTTCGGAAAAAGAATGGGAAGAATTTTTTGGTTCTTCTCTAAAACAAAAAAATCCCAAAGTCAGAAATCGATACCTTAAGCATATAATTAGGGAAGGGGGATCAATTCAGTCATTAATAGAAAATTTGAAAAATCGGAGACTTGATAATTTTGTCACTGTTCACGAAGGCAATTTCAGGGACATAGCTTTCGGTAAGAAATTTAATTTAATATTTTGTGACGCAACGCATGACCTTCAGGAGATAGAGATTAATATCCCACCAATAAAAAAATTATTATCTGAAAGAGGAGTTTTGGTGTGTGATGATATCAAAACGAAAGAGATGGAGTCAGCCTTAAAAAGCTATTTTAATTTCCAAAGCTTTACTAACGACAAGGGATTTTTCATCGGTTATCTCGATGACACATTGGCAATAGCGTGATATCGCGAGTTTGAAACCAAGTTGCTAACCCACAGGTGTAGGCGCTTTAATAGGATGAAGAATCCCGACGCCTGCAAAATATACTATTACTTTTTTGCGTATTTTTCGATAGTAACAATAAGCGGTTTTGCCGATTCAGGGACTTCCACCTTATTATCAAATAGAATATCACCCATCATGAGGGAGCTATTTTTGTAGTATTCGGCATTGGATTTGTTGTTGGGCAAAATAAACCCCCCTTCGAAAGTCGCACCGGCGTATAGACCAGACGCATTACTGTAAACATAGATAGGTGATCCTGCACCGATTTTAGCTTCAACTCCAGCATCCGCGGGACCTGCAGTAGCAGCTGCATCAACACCAATTCGAAATTTAGGTGCCGTAAGGACCATCATCCCTTCCTTATTCATGAGAAGGAAAATATGAACAATACCTTGTGCGCCGACTTGTAATCCCCAACTTCCCTCGCCGCCTTTCATAAATGACGGGGCACTCCATTTTCCCGTATTTTTATCTCTAACCATGGCGATCCCACCACCAGCTTTAACTCCAAATCCCAGGCCGACTTTAAATTGGCGTAAGATAATAATGCCTTCAGCATCGCGTAAAAGAGCGGTAGGTATTCTCGTTTGAGAATCACTCATGATCGACTCGAAATCCAAAACCATGCGCCTCATGCGCAAGTCGAGCTTGCTTTCCTTACCCGCAAATAGAGGGATGGACAGAATTACAATCGAGATTAAAGTGAGAAATGATAATTTTATGGTGCTATGTGTATTCATAATATTATATCGTAGTGATAATATCCCATCTTCCGCAAGAACAGAACGCAATTAGGGAATTGGTCTCTGAACCATTATTCTACCGTAACAGGTACGACGATAATAAAGACATTATCTCCATCCTCGTTTATAAAGGTAGCATTAATAGCTTGTGTTGGCTGTGGCGTACCATCGGACTTGAAGTTATTTTGCGTGATGAGGGTCGAGAAGCCGCCCTTTTCTGATCCTCCTGAAGCAACTATAATCGACTTACTATTACTTTGTGTAAGGTCACCTCCGGTGATGCGCATGCCCGGATTAGCCGATGGAGCGAAAAAGGATCCGTCACCGAATAGAAGAAATGGATCCGCCTCGTCGATGGCGTCAATATCACCCACTAATATTTGGGTAGCGATGGGGACACCAACGGCATCGATACCTACTTTTCCTTTTGAATCTGAAAAACGCGTGTTAGCACATTGAATTCCGCCAATCCCTGAAGAATCTATCACTTCTAAAAAAGCAACATCAGCAACCCCGTCATAATCGGTTGCCGGAAGAAAAATACTCTGATTAACAGCATTGATTAAACCAACCGTAAAAACACTAAAAAAAGTATTGTTATCGGCTTCCTGAATAATGAAACTTGGACGACCTTTAACATAATCTACATTCTGGTTATAATTAATTGGTCGAGCTGGACCGCTGAAAGTTTCTGGATCTATATTTATCGTGACAGTGCCAGCACCGGAAAATTCAGCCTGAACAATATCATCGTTTTCATCGATAAACGAGACTCTCGTGATTTGACCTGCGTCAGCGCGAATGGTGATGCTTTGTCCGGTTAGCAGGATCTGGTCAAAAATATTTCCATTTGGGTGTTCGATATATGTGCCAATGACGATACCTGAACCATCATTAATTAGATCATCTGCAATGAATGTTGCAGTAATCGGGGTGTAGCCGAAATCATCGAAAACGATATCGCTGATATTTCCCTCCGTGGATTTTAGAGGACTATTGGTAAAAGTAATTTTACCAATCCCATTCGGGGCGCCTAAAGCTACAGCATTAAAATCGAAAAAATCAAAAGGGGTAGTGGTATCAATTCTAATCGTTTGCGGGATATCTGTAGTCGAAGTGAGGAGATTATCATTGGTGTCGAATATCTTGATCTCCCCATCTCCCAAGACAAAAACAGCGGAGTAAAATTGTACTTGGGCAGCCGGGATATTGAAGGTGATAGTTCCTGTTTTGTCGTTTTCCACTAACCAGGATCCACCGACGAAGAATTGGTTGGGTCCGATAGGCGAGGTGTGATTAAACGATTGAATACCAGTCGACGTTGCGATGCCACCGATGAAAGTAGCGGTATTTGGCGAATCACCGATCGTGAAATTTCTGATATCTGCAAATACCGGATTGCCAATTCTAATCTCAAAATCTTCGAATATCGTATTATTAGGCGGACCCACGACGTAAGAATAACCAAGATCATCAATGACGAAAATCCCGGGGGCATTGGTAACTTTTATCTCCTTGATGCCATTGGTAAAATTAAGATCGGTGACATCGAGAAAATTCCCGCTGTAAGCGACATAATTTAGAAATGAAATATTATTGGCCGGGTTTATATTAGTCGGTAGGCCATCGGTGATGCCCTGTGGACTCAGGGTCAAAAAATTTTTATCTCTGAGTTCAATACGTCCAGCGCCAAAAGATTCGGCGGCATAGAATTGGAGAAGATTGACCCCTCTTTCGAAAAGGATTTTTCCCTCTTCGGCATTGGGATTGAGAACTAATGCACGAGTCCCAGAGTGAGCAAAGTTGGGGTCATCAACGGATTGAATGGTGAAGCCAATAACGCGAACACTATTCGGCGAATCTCCAATGATAAAATCATCTCCCTCTCCCGTGATGGATTCGAAATCTAAAAATGTATTGAGATCCTCAGGTGCCGCATAAAGTGGTGAAGTTAGAGCTATTAAAAATAAACAAACTATAATTATGTGTGTAATGCGCATCGATATCAACTTAGAGAAACAAATTGGACCTTTTGTTCCGGGATTACGATGAAATTGCTTTCGCTTTAAAATACCTGACTGGAAGATAGAGATGCTATACTTTCTCAGTTTAAAAGGGAGCGCAATAGTTATCGTAATGATCATTTTCTCGCGTGCATCTTGTACCTGTATCTGGATAAGTGAGCGATTCAGATTGACCCGTAAATTGCCGTTTTATCGTTTTCTGGCTCAAAATATTATTGTCACACAGTGTGAATAAATCGTACGTAACTTATGATTGAATTGTCTCAAGGTTAATGAATAATACGCCCCTAAAATGGGGAGTGTGAGAAAAAAATTTTTAATAATTATTGCGTTTATTCTAACGAATTCTGTCATCACATCGGCCCAGGATAATATAGGACCTGGTCATCCCGATGAAGCATCAGCGCTCAATAATCTGGCGGTAAAGTATTATTTTCAGGGTAAATATAGCCAAGCGGAAATCCTATATAATCGCGCGTTGGAAATATTTGAAGAATCTTTAGGTGATGATCATCCCTATGTTGCAACTTCGCTCAATAACTTGGGTCTACTCTATAGTTTCCAGGGAAAACATGCTGAAGCTGAACCACTTTTTCAGAGAGCTTTAAAAATCAGGGAACAGAAATTGAGTAAAGAGCATCCTGATTGGGTAAACTCCCTCGATAATTTAGCAGAAAATTATTATTCACAGGGCAAATATATACAAGCGGAGCCATTATACAAACAGGCCTTAGCAATAGATGAGAAGACTTTTGGCGCTCACCATCTTCAGGTAGCAAATTCGCTCATTAATCTGGGTGAATTATATGATTCGCAAGGGATGAAGACGGAAGCTGAATCTTATTATCTGAGGGCACTGAAAATTAAAGAAAAAGCGCTTAAACCCGGTGATCCCGAATTAGAGAGTTTTCTTTATAAATTGGCTCAATATTATAATTCACTAAAAAAATATAAAGAGGCTGAACCCTTTTTTCGAAGAGCTCTGGAAATAAAAGAAAATTCTGCGGACGAAGATATCCCAGGTCTTTTAGCGGACATGGACAATATAGCCGAGTTATACAGAAAAATTGGAAAGAATGCAGAGGCAAGGGTGTATCGAAAAAAAGCAAGAGAAATACGCGCAAGAACTCATTGAATACATCCATCGCGTTAGGTCAGGTTTGTTAAGTATTATAAAATTGCTTATGTAATTTTATTATTATATAAACCCGCTAAGGAATGACGGAATCGAATGCACAATTACTGCGCGCTAAAATTGATGATCTGGAGGAGAAGTTAATCAACCAGCATCAAGAGTTGGTAAATTTAAAAAAACAGTTACCACGTGAAGACGTAGCGGATTATGAATTAATGGGGCTAAATGGTGCGGTAAAACTCTCTGCTTTATTTGGGGATAAGAAAGATTTAATTATCATTCACAACATGGGATCAAGTTGCCCCTATTGCACGCTGTGGGCGGATGGTTTTAATGGTGTTCTCAATCATATTAAAGATCGAGCAGCGTGTGCCCTTGTCTCCCCTGACAGTCCTGATCTCCAAAATAATTTTGCGGAATCGCGAGGTTGGAAATTTGATGTTTATACCGGTGAAGGTTCGTCTTTTATTCAAGACATGGGTTATCAAGAGGGTGAAGATTTCCAACCTGGAGTCTCGACATTCTATAAAGAGAATGACGGTTCAATCTACCGTGTAGCAAAGGCGCCCTTTGGGCCATTTGATCCCTTTTGCGGTGTTTGGCATTTATTCACTTTGCTTGCCGATGGTGTAAATGATTGGGGTCCTCAATATAAATACTAACGACTGGATAGATGGGTGACGAAAAATTTATAAAATCTGAAGAGGAGTGGAAAAAACAACTTACTCCTGAGCAATATAAAGTAACACGTAAGCATGGCACCGAACGCGCCTTTACAGGGGAGTATCACGAGAGTAAAGATGAAGGTATTTATCACTGCATATGTTGCGGAAATAAATTGTTCAATTCGGAAACGAAATATGATTCAGGTACCGGCTGGCCGAGTTTCTGGGACCCCATGGCTCCGGATAAAGTTAGTACCAAATCGGACAAAAGTCTGTTCACGGAAAGGACGGAGGTCTTATGCAGGCGCTGTGATGCCCATCTGGGTCATGTTTTTAATGATGGTCCCGCTCCGACTGGTAAGCGCTACTGTATGAATTCCGTGGCACTTAAATTGGAAAAAGAGAGTAAATAACTCTTTTAGTAATTAAGCGTATGTTGGTGTCAGCATATAGATTATTCGTTTCGACCTTTGGTTTAATCTTTTTGGGATTAAATCTCGGTGCTCATACCGGTCATGAGGGAATGAGTGAACAAGCTATTGTCTTCGAATCGGGTGACGGTCCCAGACCTTGGACTGATGTCAATTTACTCAATGACCCCGACAATTTTCAATTTGCCATAATTTCAGATCGGACGGGGGGCATGCGGGACGGAGTTTTTAAAGAAGCGGTAAGAAAAATAAATCTCTTACAACCTGAGTTTGTTATAAGTGTCGGCGATTTAATCAATGGTTACTACGATAATGAAGAACAGATTAACCGGGAGTGGGAGGATTTTAATAAAATAATCGACGCCCTGGAAATGAAATTTTTTTATGTTGCCGGTAATCACGATACCTGGAGCCCTTTTCGAGCGAGATATGGGAAAAGAATTTTGGTCTCAGATATTATCATTTTCTTTATCGCAATGTTCTTTTTCTCATTCTTCATAGTGAGGACGGCTCACGTGCCTCAGTAGGTGAAGAACAAATTCGATACATTGCGCAGACACTGGCTGAAAATAGAGATGTACGCTGGACATTTATTTTTATCCATCAACCCCTTTGGGCCTACGATGAGGGTGGCCTTAACACCAGTTGGGAAAAAGTGGAGACCTTGATTCAAGATCGAAATCACTCGGCGTTTGCCGGTCACCTCCATGAATACACACAATATGAACGCAACAATTCCCGGTATTATCAACTGGCAACTAGCGGTGGAGGGAGTCCGTTAGGAGGGCCCAGTCATGGTCAATTCGATCAAATTGCATGGATTACGATGACTGAAACGGGACCACGGCTGGCTAACCTGGACCTCGATGGAATTTACGACGATGAAGTCCGAACTGAAGCAATGGCGGAAACCTCCCTGAAACTGAAGCAATCTTTCGAGGTGGAAATTGATCCAATATACCGGGTAGCTTTGGAGCAGAATGAAAGTGTAGAAACAACCTTACGCATAAAAAACAAAGCAGATATCCCCATGCAAGTGAATGGGCATTTTAAGGTGCATGAAATCCTCCAAGCTGATCCCTATACGATTAATACCGAACTGGCACCTTTATCAGAGAAGGAAATAAAAATAAAAATTAAGTTTTTAAAAAGAATCGAAATTCTTGATGCCCTCATGATGCCGATGAACATAAATATTATTTTTAGCCCGGAAGGATTTCCAGGAGAGCTTATTTGTGAGGAAACAGTAATGGTTGCTATCGATATTTTTCCGACTATCCCGGAAGCAAAAAAAGCTGTGTCAGTAGACGGCGACTTAAAGGAGTGGGATAAACTGCCTTTTAAGATGATTAATCCCAGCCAATTTTACGAAGATCGTGCTGCCTGGACAGGTCCGGAAGATGCTTCACTAAAATTTGGTTTTTCCCAAGATAAGGATTTTCTCTACATGGCATTCGATGTCCGTGACGATTCATTGATCAGTAAACCGGGCAAGAATAATACGACAAGATATCAGGACCATTTGGGTATAATAATTGACGCGAGACCAAAAGCTGAACGCGGGGTAAAGATCACCTCAAATTGGGATAAAAGGAATAATTTTCTTATGCTTCGTGTTGATCCTAAACCTTTTGAGGAGACTATTGAATATCATCATGGGAGATTACCTGAAGGCGTATATATTACGGGGGTAAAAACTGAGAAGGGTTACGCTGTTGAGGTGGCGATCCCGCATTCAGTGCTCGATGCCTATAATGAAGGGGAGTGGGAAGATTTAAGATTCAATTTGATAACTTTCGATGTCGATAAATTAACCGGCTCTCTCGTTTATTTATGGTGGCGTCCGTCATGGGCGACTCATAGCTCTTATAAAGACTCGGGTACTTTTCTCCGTTATAATTCAATTAATGAGCAAAATGATGACTGAGAGCAGATAAAGGAATAAGTTCTAAACCATAAGAGAAAAATTGTTGGACGAGGGGGTGGTCCAATTTTATGATCCCGGTTCCTGTTATTTAGTCTTCGGTCGCTTTTCCCCATAGAGTGTGTAAGCATTACCAAGAGTCCCACCGTCGACGACGAGGGTGTGACCGTTGACATAACTCGCTTCGTCCGAAGCCAGATAAAGAGCAGCGGAGGCAATCTCATCGGGTAATCCATATCGGTTTTGCAGGCTCATTGCTATTTCCCCCGGTGGAGCCTCATCAGGAAGGTCGACATCGATTGGGCCGGGGGCGATAGCATTCACTCGAATCTGGTAAGGTGCCAGATCGGTAGCCATACTCCTGGTAAGGGTAATTAATGCCCCCTTAGCCGCGCTATAGGCAGTGCTGAGTGTTTGCGGGATGAAACTGTTGACCGATGCCATATGAATGATGTTGCCCTTGCCCGCTTTAGCCATCACCCGCGCGGCAAGCTGAGAACACATGAATACACCGGTTTGATTTGTGGCGATGACGCTATCCCATCTCTCCTGCGTTACTTCAAGGAAATGTCCGTCCGCGCCTTTTATTCCGGCATTGTTGACAAGAATATCGATCGTTTTGAATTGCTTAACCGTCTCGTCTATTAAATTCTCTACCGCCTTCCGCTGCGATACATCGATTGGAATTAATAGAGCGGTCCCACCTGCAGCTTTAACTTCATCGCAGGTGCGCTCACCACTCTCCGGATTAATTTCGGCAATTACAACCTTGGCGCCCTCCCGGGCAAATCTTTTTACGATCGCGCGACCGATGCCCAACCCTCCACCCGTAACGATGGCAACCTTATCTTTTAATTGCATTATATATGTTGGTTTATGGTGGAAGCTCTTACCGATCTATTCTTATTTCAAATAGAATTGAGTTGGGTGAAATATCATCTTTTTAACGGTCAATGCAATCTAATTGGCCAATGGTTACTTGAATATATTTAAAGCGTTGTTATACCTTACTCTATCAAGTAACGCATACAGTGATAAATCCTTAATTAAACATCCTATGAATAACTTTTCACTTTCACAAATAGGGCAGATAGCGATTCCGGTTGGCGATCTCGAACGGGCGGTTGAATTTTATCGAGATAAATTAGGAATGAAACACATCTTTACGGTACCCAATCAATTTACATTTTTTGACTGCGGTGGCGTAAGGTTACTCCTCGGTCTGCCAGAGAAGGGTGAGACTAACCGTAAAACATCGCTAATTTATTACACCGTAAATGACATTCAAGATGCCTATGAGATTTTGAAGAAGCGCGAGGTTCATTTTGACGATGAACCCCATCTCATTGCGAAGATGGAAGATCACGAATTGTGGATGGCATTTTTCAGAGACTGCGATAACAATCAATTTGGAATCATGGCTGAGGTTAAGATTTAATACGCAATGACACGTATTATTGCATCTTCAGTCATCCATCCAGTTAGTCCTTCCTACTGGCCTCTGAATATACAAAATAGAGATTAGTTCTCGGACCGGGGGTACTTTTTTTATCGCCCATGTGAAGCACACACTCGCTGAATAAAACAACGTCACCGGCTTCACCCACCGCGCGCACCGAACCGGGCAATTCTATGCCCGGATACGATTTAAAATTTAATTTTAAATTGGCTTTATGTGAACCGGGAACGAGAAGGAGGCACCCATCGTCCGGACCATTTTTAGAAAGGAACCAGCCGGTATTGACGGAGAGGCTGCGAATTTTGCCGTCATTGAAACTAAAATCACTTGGTTCGTGCCCTGCGTGCCAACTGCTGAAGTGCGGACCTTGTCAGTTAGCGATACCCCAGGAACCACGGTACTTCGGTTCTTTCATAAATTCCTGCAAGTAGGGTAGAATGCGCGGGTGATTGACCAAGGTCCCAAAGAGCGGATCCAGCTCATCGAGGCTGTTTAGTCGCACATAATGATCATCAATATGAATGACCGAAGATTTCCCAACGTCATTGGGATGCATCGTTTTCTTTTCTAAATAGGTAGTATTTGTGCCCCTGGCATTGATTTCATTAAATTTTTCAAGCAGTGCGTTAACCTCCTCAGCATTTAATACACCGCGAAGGATTAAAAAACCCTGGGTATCGAAATGAAAGCGATCTTCGTCAGAAATCTTTACCTGCTCTGCTTTGGATGCGGAATCTGTACTCATGTTGGGTAAAATACGGTTTAATATTATACGGTCAAATTCAATAAATTACTTTTGTGATAAGTGCTTAGAGATAATGCATTTTTTTGATAATAGCCATATTGTGGTTTGACGAAACGAGCAGATTTTATAACTTCAACCATGCAAAATCAATCAGTTATAGAAAAACGCGATCTGTCCTTTAAGCCGGTGATTAATGACAACCCTAAGCGTCTTACGGTTGAACAGATAAACTTCTATAATGAGAATGGTTATCTTAAACCCTTTCGCATTTTCTCTGACGAGGAGAACATAAAAAATCGAAACTACTTTGATCATTTGATTCAGCTTCTAAAAGAGCAGAATGATGGTCGTGATGCCTATGCGATAAATTGTTACCAGGCACGTTGCGAAGGAATCTGGGATATTGCAAAAGACTCCAGGATTCTCGATTACGTGGAAGATCTGATCGGTCCCAATATTATTGCCTGGGCCTCTCACTATTTTTGTAAAAGTGCACATGATGAAAAAATTGTCCCCTGGCATCAGGATGCATCCTATTGGCCTATAAGCCCGGCGCGCACAGTTACCGTTTGGATTGCGATTGACGATGCAGATGAAGATAACGCGGCGATGCAATTTATACCCGGCACGCATAAACTGGGGCATCTCGAATGGAAAAAAGCGGATAAGTCAGCAGTCTTGCATCAGGAGATACCAGAAACTACTCAATATGGTAAGCCGGTATTCGTTAATTTAAAAGCGGGTGAATTTTCATTTCACGCGGACATGATGGTGCATGGTTCAACGCCAAACACTTCAAATCGCAGACGGTGTGGACTTACTATTCGCTATTGTCCACCTGAAGTGAAATCTACAGATAGTAACTGGGTAGCTGATGCGATCATTTGTCGAGGGAAAGACCCTTATAATCATTGGGTAGACAATCCCCGACCCCAGGGTGATGATTTGTCACCTCGATCTTATTTACAAAACAAATAAACGACGCTCCCACGCTTTTACACTGCGTAATTAGAAGGCTCAATTTCAGGCAGATTCGATGAAGATTATCGACCTGAAGATTTTTCCTGTTCTACATTTTGTCTATGTAAAGATTATAACCGACAGTGGTCACTATGGTATTGGTGAAGCCTCTCTCAGACCCAGGAATATGGCTGTTGTTGAGGCGCTCAATCATATCAAACCGCTGATAATCGGTCAGGATCCTACCCGGATAGAATTCATCTGGCCGGACATTTTCCGGGGAACGTTCTGGCGTGGCGGACCTGTTTTACAATCTGCCCTCGCGGGGATCGATATCGCCCTCTGGGACTTGAACGGGAAAGCTCTCGGGGTACCTGTCTACAGATTGCTGGGCGGTGCGGCCAGGGAAAGAGTCTTGGTTTACACGCATTTTGACGGGGACACACCTGAAGAATTGGCGGATGGCGGACAGCAGTTGCTCGAAGAAGGGTGGCGTGTAATCCGTATCTCCCCCATCGTGACGGAAGGGAATTTTAATGCGAAGAAAGCAATTAATAACGGCATTAATCATTTTGAGGCACTGAGAAACAGAGTCGGGGATGAGGTTGAAATAATATTTGAAGTACATACCCGTCTCACACCAGCCCGAGCGATTGAATTATGTAACGCTCTCGAAGAGTTCCGGCCTTTTTTTGTTGAAGATCCGATTCGAGCTGAAAACCCGCAATCCTATGCGAACCTGCGCGCTCATACCAACGTTCCTATCGGAACGGGGGAACAATTAACAACAAAATGGGCATTCCGGGAACTTATTGAACAGGAATTGATAGATTATTTGCGCGTCGATATCTGTCATAGCGGTGGCATTACCGAGGGAAAGAAGATCGCGGTAATGGGAGAAGTACACTATCAGGAGCTTGCGACACACTTTACCGCGAGTCCGGTGAGTACCGCAGCCATGCTCCAATTGAATCTATCTGTGCCCAATTGCGCGGTACAAGAGCATAATCCTCCTGATGAAGTGCTCAATGATATCATCCATTACGACTGGAAAATAGAGGATGGGTACCTGGTCAGTGGTCATTCTCCCGGCCTGGGCATTGATCTCAATGAAGAGGCAGCTGTCGCCCATCCCTACGAACAATATGAACCACCCCATCTCAGACGCGAGGATGGTTCAGTGCAGGACTGGTAATGAGAAAATTTTTTACCACAATTATAATGTTACCACGCTAATAATTGACAATCGAGGTGAAGCGTATCCAGATTAATTTTATAACTCATAATTTATATAATGAAAAGAGAAACTAACTGATGGCTGAAAACTCCATAACCATACTAGGAGGTGGGAACACAGCTTTCTCCGTTGCTGCCCGCTTAACTTTGCAAGGTCATAAAATAACACTCTATGAAATTCCCTCATTTAAAGAGACACTGACCCCGATCAAAGATGAAGGTGCGATTCATTTACTCGGCGTCGCCGGTGAAGGAAGGGCAAAGTTGCATCACTTCACTTCAGATATAGAAGAAGCACTGGCTGGTGCTAACCTTATTCTTCTCATTGTACCCGCCTATGCTCACAAACCGTTTGCTGAAGTCTGTATCCCTAATTTAAAATCGGGACAGACCCTGGTCATCATGCCCGGCACACTCGGTACTCTTGAATGGGCGCAAATGCTGCGAGAGGCGGGTAAGGAAGGTTTAGTTACACTAGCAGAGGTCGACACCGCTCCTTATGTCTGTCGAAAAACAGCGCCCGACACGGCGACAATTTGGGGGATTGTAGCGGCCCTTGGATTGGGTGTATTGCCTTCTACTGAAACAGACCGAGTTAAAGATATGCTGGACCCTCTCTTCCCCGGTATTCAATGCTATCCGGATGTCATGGCCTGCGGATTAGCAGCGATGAACCCGGTTGTTCACCCCGCGGGTGTATTAATGAATGCCGGGCGCGTCGAGTACTCGCGCGGTGAATTTTACTTTTATGAAGAAGGTGTATCCGTTTCCGTAGCGAAGGTAATCATGGAAGTGGATCGGGAGCGCTTGAAAATCGGTCAGGCATTAGGGTATGAACTGAGTCCGGTCGATGAAGCCTTTCACGCGGCAGGCTTTGGGCCAAAGGGTGACTTATGGTCGACGATCAATGGCAGCTGGATGCTTACCCGGTTGAAAGCCCCTGGATCACTGGAGAGCAGATGGTTAACGGAGGATGTTCCTTATGGACTGGCTGCCTGGTCAACGGTAGGGTCACAATTTAACGTTGAAACACCGACGATGCAGGCGGTGGTAAATATTGGATCCATCGTTATGGGGTTTGACGCCTGGAAGAATGGTCGCGGTGTGAAAGAGCTGGGCATCGAAGGTTTGGGACAAAAAGAACTATCAACATATTTAAAAAGCGGGCTTCGTTAAGGGACAATAAATTGTGATGAAAGCGATTCATTACAAGCAGTACGGTGATCTCTCTCAACTTGAAGAGGTGGAGATAGACAGACCCGAACCAACCGCCTCTCAAATTCTCGTTAAAGTAGAGGCATCGGCGATTAATCCCATCGATTGGAAACTTCTCAGCGGGAGCTTTCGTGCTATTATGCCCGTGAAGTTTCCCGCGATACCCGGCTTTGACCTGGCCGGTGAAGTGATAGATGTAGGTGCCGCTGTCACACAGTTCAAGATCGGTGACAGAATATACGCCTGTCAGGACATTAAACAATTAGGCACGGCTGCTGAATATACAGTGGTGGAGGAACATCTGGCTGACCTTATACCTGAAGACTTAAGCGCCGGTGAAGCTGCGGGGATACCACTTGCCGGATTGACTGCGCTTCAAGGATTACGTAACTGCGGTGGCTTGAATGCAGGTGAGCGCGTTCTCATCGTAGGGGGATCCGGCGGGGTAGGGCATTACGCGGTACAGATTGCCAAGGCGATGGACACATATGTCACGGCTGTATGCAGCACCGGCAATGTGGAGATGGTCCGCGATCTGGGTGCCGACACGGTGATCGACTATAATAAACAAACGGATTTTGCCACCGATATTAAATATGATGTAGTCTTGGACTGCGTCGTAAAATCGCCCTATAAAGCGTTCGCAGCGGTGATGCAAGCTGACGCGGTTTACGTTCCCGCACTCCCCAGTATTTCATTTATCATAAAGTCTTACCTGATGCCATTGTTTACAAAACGTCGGGTAAAACCGGTGATGCTGAAAACCAATGGGAAAGATTTAAATTTCTTGTCAAATTTAGTAAGAGAAGGAAAGCTGCGGACGATTATTGATAGTTCGTATTCCTTGAATGAATATCGCGAAGCATTTGAGCGAAATCAGACGGGGCGAACGCGAGGTAAAATCATTATCAATATTTAGAAAAATTATAGATGAAAACGCTTGAGGAACACTATGTAGAATTCAAAGAAAACGGATTTACCATACTTCCGAAAGTCTTTGATCAAGCGCAAATAGATGAATGGATTTCTCTGTATCCAAGTCTGATCAAACGTCAGACATCACCCGGAGCTGAGCAGGAACAGAGATGGCTCAGTAGTGTAGTCGAATATGAACCCCATGCAATGCTGCCGGCAGTTGCCAATGAAAAGATTCTGTATTTTGCGGAAATGGTCATGGGGCCGTTCGTTCAACTCGATAATCTTACTTTCATGGCCTTCCCCTCCCAATCCAAGGAAGAGGCCAATGGCAAAATCAGTGGTTGGCACCGCGATCAGTGGTCATCTTTTCCGCTCGGTAATGATTATATCTGGCCCAAGGCCTGTAATGCGATCTGCTATTTACAGGATTTAACCGATGATAACGGCCCATTCCGTGTGATACCCGGATCCCATCGCGCACCTCTCACTATTGAAGAAGATGATCACCAAAAGAAACATCCCGATGAGAAGGTCTATTACCCAAGTGCAGGTGACGTCGTATATACGCACTGTGGGGTGGTGCACTCGGGAACACCCAATACTTCTGGCAAGTTACGCTATTTTTTCAGCATCTATTATAATCTCAGCTGGTTGCGTCACCGGGACAATCATTCGGGACCCAATGTAGCAAAGATTATCGCAATGGCGCGCGAAAAGAACGATAGGCGACTGCTGCGGCTATTTGGAATTGATGAACTGGTTTTTCCAAGATCTAATTGGGGCTTTCGCCAACCGGACAACGAGAAATGGGAGCAATGGATCAAAGAAGATCGCGAAGCTCTAAAAAAATAAGTTCATATTAGTTGGCACGCAGTAAGTACGTCGTCAACCCGAGCTAGTAAAGATTGGGTTGGACCTGCCCGTCCTTTATAAACAGTTTATTGGCATCAATCGCATGCCCACCGGGCATGGGAGATGCGGTATATTGGGCGAGGTAAACCCGACGTTTTTTTCCGGTTGGATTAGCGCCACTGCGATGAAAGGTGAGACTTGAAAATACAGCGATGCTGCCGGCGGGTGCGATCACCGGTTCACCCGGATCATTGCCAAAATAACCAATCCTGTCATTGCTGCCCTCTTCAACGATATGCTCTGCCAATTTTTTTTCTCCGTAGCGACTCATGGGCAATAGGTAGACCGTGCCGTTATCTTCGTTGACCTCATCGAGAGTGCACCAGCAGGATAGCACTTCAGGATGATCGCCGAGTCGTGCCTGGGCATAGCCGGAATCCTGGTGCCAACTGAACTTCATACCCGTTTTATCGAATTTTACCACGTATTGATCGCTCTTGTAGTAAATTTCGTCGCCGAAAACTGCGCGGGTGATACTGGCCATCAGGTCGCTGAAAATAAATTCACGTATGCGGGGATGATTGGGCTCGGCTTTCATAAAATACCGCTTACCGCGATGATTGATCCCCATCACATCGGTACCCTGTCTGTCCATTTCCGCGTCTGTTTCGTCAATTGCCGATTGACACACTTCTCTCAACAACTCGACGTGCTCATTGGGAATTACGGATTCGAGGATGAAATACCCGTCCTTTTTAAACTGCTCAATTTTTTCTTTTGGTATATTGATGGTGGTTGTTTGCATATCAATTAATGAAATATATGTTACTATGCATAAAGTATTATTATTTATAGGCTGTTAGTCAATTCAGTCTTTGAATTGGGGCTTTAAATCATGATGAATAAATCAATTATTTTACTGTCTCTATTTCCCCTATTAACCACTACTAATATGGTAACTGAAGCCAATGATGACGCGTTAATGGACGAACCCTTTTTTGAGGTCAAAGATCTGATGCTTGCTGAAGGAGAAGTAGCCGCCTATGGCCTTCCCCTGATTACCGTTACGGCGAGGGGAACGGTACTCGTCAGCAGTAATGCCCGCGTCGGGGACCGCCACGATGCGGGGAATGTTCAGTACGGGGTGCTATTAAGAAGCACGGACAATGGTGAAACCTGGATGAAGAAAAAGTTAGATGCTCTCCCCCAAGGCATTGTCACTGATAAGGAGACGAATAAAATAATGCTATTCATTCCCGAGAGTTCTGCACTACTACGTCCAGATGGAAAACGCATGAATGAAGAGTGGGCGGTTGAGAATCCTCCCGAAGAAGCGAGACCGATTTGGCAATATGAAAGTATTGATGACGGAATCAGTTGGGAGAAAGGGCAAAATATTACCCCGATGTTACAGAAGAAAAAATATACGCATGTGGGGGCCCCCAACTATGCGAGCGGAATTCAACTACAGTTTGGTAAGCACAAGGGCCGATTGATTCTTCCGGGGCGGACGTTTATAAAAAATATTTTTGAATTCCAGTACAGCCGTAACATATTAATCTATAGTGATGATCACGGGAAGACCTGGAAGAACGGAGGGTTGAGCCAGTTAGCTTGTGGTGAAGCCTGCGTCGTGGAATTGTCTGACGGCAGTTTATATCTCAATAATCGAAATGAGGCTGGGCGCGTTTACCGCAATAAGAACAACCCAGATGCTGTTCATTTGCTTGATGAGAGAAACGCAGGTGTCCGCTGCTATTCCATCAGTAAGGACGGAGGAGAAACTTTCACTGAATTTGGTGAGGTCGGTGAGTTTATCCATGCTACCTGTCACGGGGGGATGGCACGTCTCACTGATAGCGAGCTCGGCGATATTCTTTTTTTCTCCAATCCTGGCACGGAGATGGGGCAGGAAAAGTCGTACGGTGAAAGGCATCATTTAACGGTATGGGCGAGTATGGATGAAGGTAAAACCTGGCCAATTGCTAAAGTTATCAACGAAGGACCATCTGCTTACTCCTGTATGGCTGTAGGTGTGGATGGTATGATCTTCGTTGCCTTTGAACGTGGGCTCGAAAATGCTCGCACAAACACGGCCGTAGCTCGATTTAACCTCGCATGGTTATTGGAGAATAGGGACACAGCCAGTGTAAAATAGCAGAGCGAAACGCCGAGTGACAGCAATGAGTTTTGTTATCTTTCCCAGGGATAATTTTCTGCGCAACCAATGGGCTTCCAACCCAGTGCTTCTTTAGTATGGTCAGTTGATCGCCAGCGGTACTTGTTCTCGGAAATAGCGTCGAAGATATCAAACATTATATCATCCGGTGCGCTGAGACACTTATCAATTACCTGAAGACAGTCCGATTGTGCGAGATAGCCGGGATATTGTCGGCGCAATTGAGGTCTGTCATTATCATTCACCGCGCCGAGACGGATGACGAGTGTGGAGATACCGTACTTATCCGCGTAATATTGCCCCAGGTTTTCACCAAAGATCTTGCCTATAGCATAGGGTGAGTCAGGTCGGACCGGCCAGGTTCGGTCCACCATTTCCCAGGATTCAGGAATCTTATCATCCGGCCCGTTGGCAAGTGTCCCATAGGGATAGTTATCAACCCATTCATAACCCAATTGCGTGCAGCCGCTGCTCATGTGGACGATGCGTTTTACCCCGGCCTCACGCGCCGCCTCGAAGACATTAAGAGTGCCTCGAACGGTTATTGCCATTGTGGCATCCCAATCGTCGGTCAGACCATAGGTTGCCGCCGCGAGATGAAGGACACTATGAATGCCATTGAAAGCAGGTTTAATCGCATCCGCATCACAGATATCAGCACACAGATTGGGAATGCCCTCTAGCGGACGCCTGTTCAATCCGCTGAATTCATATTTATCGTTCAGGTTCTTTAAGACCAGACCACCAATCAGTCCACTCGCCCCCGTTACTAACACTTTTTTCTTATCCATAATTTTTCAAATCTGCTTTTTGATTTCTTAATTCATAATTCCTAATTATTAATTGGATAAAACCACTTCCCGTCCCGATAGAGCTGATGCTTCACAGGCCTCATGAATTTCCATGACCCGCCTACCATGCAATTGTGGAATGGGCGTGTCATCGTCATCTTTAATAATTGAAGCAATGAAATCAGAAAACTCATCGAGCATACTATTGCGATCGGTAACCGGCTCCTCCTTCCATTTACCCTTCGTACCGATCCAAAAACCAGTTTTCTGCCCCTCTTCATTCCCGTAAGCTATTCGGAATTTTGCCTGTCCCTTCGTGAAAAAGAAATCTGCCCCATAATCGGTGATTCTCGTATCCCAGGCGATACGACTGATAGTGGCGACGACACCGCTTTTCCAACGGAAGAAAGCCATGGAGGTATCATCACAAGGCAATTCCGGGTGGGTAAAAGCGCCGAGTTGAGCGCTGCGTCGAAATGTCATCACCAATAATCCACAGGAGCCGATCAATCATGTGCGTGCCGTCCATCAGTCCCATGCCTCCCCCCAATTCGCGATCCAACATCCACTTTGGCCTGCCGTTTGGTTGATAGGGTTTATGCCAAATATCATAGACCATGAGAAGATCTCCCAGTTGTTGGGATTCAACGCATGCCTTCATCTTTTTTACTACTGGCATATAACGTTGGGTGTGTGCGGTCATTAATTTCACGTCATTTGTTTTTGCTGCCGCCAACATCTCGTCACACTCGGTGAGAGAAATAGCCATCGGTTTTTCCAGATAAATATGTTTACCTGCGTTCGCGGCATCAATTGCAGCTTGCTTGTGCAGCCAGTGGGGAAGGGTAGCGACGACTACTTGAATATCATCGCGATTGATCGTCTCTTTGTAATCGGAAACAATCTCAATATGGGGATACTTCTCTGCGATCGGTGTGGAATATTCGCTGCGCGGTTCCGCTATAACTTTAATATCGGATCCACAAGTCTGCTCAATGATATCAATGTAATTACCACCTATACGACCCGTGCCTAACAGTGCGACTCCCAGATTCACGTTTCAGTTCTGGTAAGTATTACTTTTTATGTAAACCATAATCGCATGGCGGTTTCTCCCAGGATAGCCTCTTTCTCTAAAGAGGATAGTCCCAAATGATCAATAAAGATTTCGAGATGTTGTTGATAGCTTACTTTTGGGATCCAGAGTGAAGTTGGGAAGTCACTTCCCCAGGTGCACCTATCGGGAGTGTAAGCGTCAATAACACTCTTTATTACCGGGTGCGAATCGCGACAGGGAAATGTTTCATCCGAACCGGTGACGAGAAAAGATAACTTGGCGTAAAGGTTTTTATACTGTGCTAAATCCAAAACGGTTTTTAAGTTTTCAGATTGCGGTGTATCCGCCGCTTTCAGATTGGCACAATGGTCGAGCACCACGGGAACACCGGGGAAAGCGGAAAGCATATTGGCTAAGGATCGGCAATTCGGTGGATCGAGCAGGGCGCAAATAATCATCCCTCCTTTTTGCGCGGCTTTCCATATCTGTTTATGTTCTTCAATCACCGTACCGTCAGTATGCCAGCCTATGGATACACGATTACCACGGACACCATTGGACGGCGCTTTTTCCAGGAGATCTATCGAACCTGAATCAAAGGGATCAACATTCAAGACACCGGTCATCCATTCTTGATGATCGCGCACCGTGTCGAGGATAAGTTTGTTGTCATGATTATAGGTTGAATAGGTTTGGACCACAACAATGTGATCAATGTTATTTAACTGCTTTTCATTTAATAGATCATCAATTGTCCCACGACCGGTTGGTGGTAAATAGGGCTTAGCAATCTGTGGATACTTAACCGTATCTTCAGAATATATATGCGCGTGTGTGTCTACTATACTCATGAATGATTACCAGAATCTTCGTCTTCGTCTCATTGTAACTTTTAAATTATATTCATGCTTCTCAGCGGCCACGACGGAGCGTGGCCCTCCCTTTTAATCAATCTCTGGAGGGCCACGCTCCGTCGTGGCCGTTCAATGTAATAAGATGACACAAATTTACTACTCTTCATTATCAATATCCTTAAGTTTACTGAATAATTTTTTTAAATCGAAATAACCGCCGATGGAAACCCACAGGGCCATGCAGGTGAAAATAACAACTGCGAAGATAAATACGATTTTCCAAATTAAGATCCAGAATTCCATTATTTTAATCTATAGTATTATTTGTCTTAGTTAAGGTCCCTTTATCGGGAAATAAGAGGGAGCCAACAATCATTGTTGTGAAGGCCATGGCGATCGTAAAGAGACCCACTTGAGCTCCGGTCAATCCGTCAAAGCCGACCGCGTTTCTCACGGGTTCCAGTCCAAAAATAGCAAAAAAACCACAGAGAAGTGCGAGAACAGCACCCGTAGAACTGGCGCGTTTCCAATAAAGCCCGCCGACAAGGAGCGCAAATGCTCCGGTAAAATAAACTGCGCCGGTAACCACGAGATAATCCCAGATATCATCTTTACCTTTGTAGACCAGTCCCCAGTAGAGGATATAGGCTCCAATGAGCACAATAAGAATTCGCGTTAAACGTATACGCACATCATTGCTCAAATTGCGCCGACTTAATGGCACAATGATATCCTGGGTGATGACCGCACTCCAACATAGTAGATAGCTGTCATGTGTAGACATAAAGGCGGCAATCATGGCGGCTGTGATTACTCCGATAATTCCTACCGGTAAAATACGCCCGAGGAATATAGGCATGGCATATAAATTATCGATTGGTTCACCGCCATCAACCTCAGGGAAAAATAGTAATCTCAATTCCGGTGCCTTGGTGAAGATAAAAACGAATGCGGAGATGCCCCAAAAGTAGGGAATGAGAAAGCGGATTAAATAAGCAGCAGATGACCACATGTACTGTACTTTTACCGCTTCTGGACTTTCCATTGCCAGGGCCCGAGCGACCGCGGCTGGCCATACCGAGCATGCGATAATACCGAGAAAACCCATCCAGATAATATATTCTATACCAAAGGTCCCCTCAGCGAGGATAGGATTGAAGCCCTTTTCCCCCATTTGCAGGGCAACTGTATCGAAAATGTTCTGCCAGCCGAGGTGATAGATGATTAACCCGGTGGCAAAGAGTAAACCTAATGATAAAACAACGAACTGGATATAATCGGTTACGACGACGGATATCATGCCACCTAGAACAGTATAGGCCAACACCAGGATGAGTAAAATCGTCATTACCGTCGGTAGAGCCCAACCGGTAGCTGACATTCCCGTGATACCGACAACAAACATCGAGCCCACTTTTAAAAACATTCCCATGTTTAATATACCTCCCAGGGCCAGCATAACCGCACCCAGGATCCGTGTCTTGCGGCCGAAGCGCTGTTCATAGTATTCCGGGATTGTCAGTACCTTCATTTTACGAAGCCGATAGACGATAAGGCCGGTAGCACCGACGATGAAGGTTCCTAATGCCGCCATGATCGCGATGTGAAAAGCGGCAAATCCCCCAGTGAAGCCTTTTTGAGAACTATACATAACCGTAACCAACCCGGTTTCTGTTCCTGCCAGAGTTGCGACACCGAGCCGGGTGCCGAGCGCTCTACCGGCGCCGATGTAACTGGTCATGTTTGTGGCGAAGCGTTTTACGAGAAGGCCGATGACCAGGGAGATAGAAAGATAGACGCCAACAATAATCCAATCAATAAGTGTGAAATTTGTCTGGCTTAAGGCCTCTGAAAAAGTGGATTCCATATTCGCCCTTAATTTATATTGAAGGCCACTTTCATAAAAACATTTCCATAGATCAAGCAGACTTGCTAAGCCGCTCGTTCAACATGGTTGTGAAGTGTATGCGCTCTGCCGGAAGAGGAGATTAGCACATCCATCAGCTCCTGAAAGTGGGAGGGTTGGATGAAAACCCCAAGAGGTAACGGAGGGTAGGTGAAAAGCGCTCTGCCATCTCTTTTGGAATGGAAGGCCTAAAATCGGTGAATGGTTTAACCCAGGAGCGGCAGTAATATCCAAGAATGGCGCGGCGCAGTTTATCTGTTGCATTTGAACCTGAGCGATGCCAGGTATTTGAGAGCCAAATGGCCACTGATCCAGCGGGCGCAGTAAGAATTACATCTTCCTCACCTAACGCTTCTCCCCACACCGGTCTTTTTCTTCGAAGGTGGCTGCGTGGGACGACATGGGTCGCTCCGTTATCTTCGGTAAAATCATCAAGCATCCATACGTTTTGCACGGTGAGAGGAAAATGGGGGAGGGGTTCTTCCAATTGACCGAGTGGAACATCCACGTGCCAGGCACCGCCTTCTTTGGCCTGAGGTCCTATACTGTTAACACTGAGGTCGGAGAGAATACAATCATTATCCAATACCCCTCTTACGAGTTCTAAGACAATTGGGTTTTCGATCAATCTGCCAAATAAGTCTGATTTGCTTGGTAGATTCATTACCCGCTGAGATCTATCTTCATCAAAAAAAAGAGGGAGGTGCATGAATAATTTCATTACCTGTTTGATGTGAACCGGCCAGGGTGTGTCATAGTTCTGCGCTCGCGTGTGGCGCACCCGTTTCATAACCCTGGCCAACTCTGTTTTACTTATCGTGTAATTTTTAGCATAAAAAGCTTCGATCTCTACATCATCAGGGTGTGCAGGACCGTCATCAGGTTCATAGGGTGTCTCCCGTTCCCGCGTAAGCAGATCTTCCACTACTTCCCGATACTTTTCCAATTCACTTTCTTTAAGTATTCCCTCGAGCACGACATAGCCCTGTTCCGATAGCTGCGTGTGTGCCGATTGCAAATCGTATTTGGAACAGATCTTTGTTTCTATTGGCATTGTATGACGAATAATAAATATTAATAATTAGAGGATTATATCAGATTGGTGCGACATTTTAGTTTGTCTTTATTGTTATATCTAAATTGCATTCCACTATGATGAATTGCTAATAACTGGTAAGAGTTCAAGAACTTATGATACTCCTGAAATTCATCAGATGACAGCAACTAAGGGTAGGTAGGTTTTCATCAAATAAAAAGTAATATTACAATGGATGGTTTAGCCGGATTCAGTGGATTAAACTATTGTATACTTTTCGTATACTTCGGCGTCTTATTCAGCATCGGTTTGTTACTGGCGAAAAAACAGCGAAGCACCGAAGATTACTTTTTAGCGGGTCGGAACATGCCGTGGTTATTTGTCGCTATGAGCATGCTGGCCTCTCTCACCAGTGCCGTTTCCTACATGGGAGTTCCAGGAACTTCCTATGCTGAGAATATCTCTTATATTTTTGCCGCTCCGATGGCACTTATAACGGCCCCGATCGTTATTTTCTTTTTCTTTCCCCTCTACCGAAAATTAAGGATTACCACGACCTATGATTACATCTTGAAACGATTTGGTAAAGAGGCCCGCTATATTGCATCCGCTTTGTTTTTGTTACAAACCTTGGGATGGATGGGAACGATTCTGTATGCTCCTGCCCTGGCCCTCAGCGTCGTTACCGGGATCAATATATGGATGGCCATCATCCTGATGGGACTGTTGACCACAGCCTACACCGTATTGGGTGGTCTACCTGCGGTTATTTGGACCGATGTAATTCAGTTTCTTATCCTTGTCGGCGGTGCAATCTGGGTATTCGTCAGTCTCTTGAACGGAGTCCCGGGTGGATTCAGTCAGATTATTGAAATTGCCGGGGATACAGATCATCTGCGCGTCTTTGAATGGAAATTGGATTTTAGCAGAATGAATGCGATTGCAGTGACAATTGCCTGGTTTTTCATCTCAATCCAAGCCTGGGGAATCGGCCAGGTCTCAGTGCAACGCCTGCTTGCGATCAAAACCTCTGGTGGAGTCGCAAAAGCATTAATCGCCAATGGTGTATTTGAGACGATTATGTTGACCCTGCTCTTGTTCATCGGGATTGGCATGTTTGCCTATTTTCATGTTTTTCCCGAACGACTTGTCAATGGCCTGGTTGGCGATCGTTTTCTTCCCTATTATATTATTCATGCCCTGCCCAATGGCATTTCCGGACTTCTTATTACGGCAATTTTTGCGGCGGCGATGTCGAGTATGGATTCCGCGGTCAATTCATCGGCTACGGTGATTGTCAACGACTTTGTCAGACCACTCAGTCGCAAACCGAGAACGGATCAACAGGACTTAAAATTAGCACGTATCTTAACTATAGGCTTCGGCTTTTTCGCCATTGTCGTAGCCTGTTATGTTTCCAGAATTGAAGGGGTGTTAAAAGCCATCAACATGATAGGCGGTTATTTCGGGGCTCCCGCAACTGGCTTATTTTTTCTTGGTATTTTCAGTCGTCGAGCAAATTTCCAGGGATGGGTTGTGGCCACGCTGCTCTTTGCAATGCCTTTTCAATATTGGATTCAAAATATTGTCGATGTGCATTGGATATATTATTCAACTTTGGGTCTATTCGTAACGGTAATATCTACTTATGTGTTGAGTGTAATCTTTTCAGCACTCTGGCTTATTCCCGTAGCTGACAACCAATACACCGTGTGGGGAACGCGATTTTCATTTTCAGAAGCTGATGAAACTCAATCGGCTAATAATCCTTAACCCATACGATTTAAACCAACGCGGGAGTTAATGATCTATATTCAGAAGGGCCATAGCTAAAATTGCGATCGCTATACCGAATGCGCTGCGTTTCGAGAGGGGTTCTTTAAAGAGAAAAACGGCGACCGATGTTGTAAAGAGCAGTCCGCCAGCGCTGATGATCGGAAAGACAATGAAACCGGGAAACTTTTCAAGCGCTTTGAGCAAAAAGACTGTTTGCAAGTAATTCGCAAATCCTACCACCGTCGCGATAATTATTTCTGATAATGTGGGGCGGAGATTGCGGAAATGAATTATCGCCAGTGACGCGAGGCTGGCGATGGAGAAAGCAGCTAAAACGAAGAATGCAATTTCCTCAGGGTTGCCATAATATTTGAAGGCCTCCTGGGATGTTCTCGCTGACCCGGCAACTAAAAAAAACAAAGGCATGAGGACAATTATACGAGCGGGTATATTGGATTCACCGATACGCGTTTTATTCTGTCCGATAAGAAGCAAAGAAAAAGTACCAAAACCGATTCCTATCGTTTGCCATAAAGACGGCCGTTCTCCCCAGAAAAGAATACCGAATACAATGGGCATGAGCATGGCCAACCGAGAGGCAACGGCAGTTAATGCCGCGCCTTTCCAAAATAAAACGGGAATCAGTAGTAAATATCCCAGAAAATAAGCAATGCCATTTACGGCCCCCAAGAGGGTGGCGTTGATACTCAATGTCTGGTTGTCGGAAAAGAGGAAAAATAGCGCGGCCAGTACTGCGCTCGCGATATAACTTATCGCTCCAACCGTTGTTAAATCTTCATCGCGATCCTAGACCCAGCGAAAGATGAGAATAAAAGAGGAACTGAAAATAATATTCAGAAAAAGATAGATCAATTTGTGCCTTGGAAAATATTTATTGCTTTAAGATGAAACAAATAGAAACGGTCATAAATTTAATAGAACCAGTGATACGATTGAGATTACGATTATCGCATAAGTAAGTGAAACTAATCTCTCCTTAAGAAAGAGGGCCGCGAGACAAGTCGTAAATAACAAGGAACCGGCACTGGCCGCGGGGAAAATAATAAACCCGGGTAAAGATTCAAGGGCTTTTAATAGAAAGACCAGTTGAATATTGTTCACGATTCCGAGGACCCCGCCAATCATCATCTCAGGGATCGATGGGCGCTGATAACGCGAAATTAAAATGATGATTGAAATAGTACCGGCGATAATAAAAGCGGTAAGGATATAGAGCGTAATTTCATCGGGGCTCCCGAGATATTTAAAAGCTTCCTGTGAGGTCATAGCACTGCCTTCAATTAAAAATGCAACGGTCATGATGACAGCGATGATCGGTGGCACTTTTGTTTTTGCGATTCCCACTTCCCTTTGTCCAATCAATATCAGGGAGAGACAGGCAAGCGCGATACCAACGAACTGGA
Source organism: Opitutales bacterium (assembly GCA_965219535.1). Taxonomy (GTDB): domain Bacteria; phylum Verrucomicrobiota; class Verrucomicrobiia; order Opitutales; family PNEW01; genus PNEW01. The sequence continues at coordinate 856,800 of CBDCNV010000001.1, forward strand.
TTGAAGTCGGTCTTTCTCCCCAAAAAATAATACCTGCTAATAAAGGGAGGATCATCGCCAGCCTGGCGACCGCGGAGGTTAAAGCTGCCCCCTTCCAGGGGAGAATAAAAATGGTAATAAAGAAAACGTTAATATAGCAAACGCCATTAATCGCGCCGAGGAGAAATGAAATCCCGCTGTAATTCGAAGGCGGCTTAAGGAGAAATAAAAATACAGCTATAACGGCACAGATGATATAATTAACAGCACCGACGTTGACGATATTTTGCTTACGATTTTGGGCCCACCGAACGATAATGAGAAAACACGAACTTAAAACAATATGGAGTATAAGATAGATCAAACTTTAGAAATTTTTATAGCTTATCTATCTTGCTTTCATCTATTAATAAATAAGAATTTTCAACGAGAGTGGTTTAACCGCAAATTATCATGGCAGAGAAATTACCTATATTAGTCTATCACCGCGTACATCTCGATGATGACGTTACTGAACCCAATGATGGCGGACGCACTGATCTCTCCCTCTTTAAACTTCAAATGTATCATTTGAAGGAAGAGGGATTCCAGACAGTAACCTACCGTGAGATTGAGTCCTGGTTATATAATGATGATGCATTACCGGAACGTGCGGTGGCCATCGATTTTGATGATAATCGGTTGAATGTTCTTGAAAATGCTTTGCCAGTTTTGGATGAGCTGGGATTTGTCGCCACGGTATTTGTGATCACCGATTTAGCGAGCGGCGAAAACATGTCGGGGATGGTCGGGCATCCTGCTTTGAAATGGGAACATCTCAAAGAGCTTCGGGATAAGGGTTGGTGTATCTCACCTCACACCGTTAAACATTTATACCTTGCCGGTCCTGAACGTCTGCCCCGCGATGAGGCTGAATTGATGAGTGAACTGATAGATTCGAGGCGGGAAGTGGAAGAGCGTTTAGGCATTGATGCACCCAATTTTGCCTATCCCTGTGGCAGTTGGAACGACGAGGTTGAAGCGCGTGTAAAAGAGGTCTATCGCACTGCCCGCCACTGGCATCTTGTCGACAAGGGACCCTGGCCATTGAATACGCGGGAGACTAATCCCTACCGTCTCGCAGCAATCAATATGTGTAATGCGATGTCGTTGGAAACCTTTAAGGACCTGATCGATTCATCGAAATGAGGTGATGTAAATAGTCGAAAGTCAAAGGTCGAAGGTCTAAAGCGATAATACTATGTTATTTTAGTAAGGCTATGTCGGACAGGCAAAAGGCACAAAAATAATTTAGAAATAAGGTGGAACGCGCTGTCCCTAGCGCGTTCCACCCATAGCTGAATAATTATCAGGTTAAAATTAGAGATTGATTTTTCACACTATTGGTGGGAAATTTTCTGCAGTTCAGTTTAATTCAGCGGAGAGGTGGCTGAGTGGCTGAAAGCGCCTCCCTGCTAAGGAGGTAGACTCTCTAAGGGTCTCGAGGGTTCGAATCCCTCCCTCTCCGCCATTATTTATCGACATCTTGTCAATATTTGTTAATTATAATTAGCAAATTTTAATCTAGATGGCGAAACAGAGATTTAAGATTACCAGGTTTATCAACCCGAGTGGCTCAGAAGCCTGGCGCTTATCCGGCACCCTGAATGGTAAGCAAATACGTAAGAATTTCAAATCCCGCAACGATGCTGTCGCCGAGCGTCAGCGGTTATCGATTCGATATTTAAACGAACAATCCGAAGGGCAGACCGTATGGACAACCCTGACCCAGTTGCAGAACAAAGAGGCCATTTCAGCTATTAATCTTCTTAACCAAGCCAAGTCCAATAAGTCTCTCACCTTCGCTGTTAACTATTTTTTAGGGCATTATAAAGAAGCTGCTGAAACAATGACCGTCGAAGAGGCCGTCCATGAGTATTGCGATCATAAGTCCAAGGAAATGGAGCGTGGGATCATCTCATTATGCCAGGAGCAGGGCATCACGCGTGAGATGAAAAAGTTAAAGGGTATTTTTGGGGGACGGATCGTTAACGAAATTCAACCTGTTGAGTTGAATACTTACCTCGACACACGACACCATCGTTCAAAAGAAGTGCTCTCCCTTAAAACCTGGAATAACCGCCGAGGATACCTAAGCACTTTCTTCAAATACTGCGTGTCAAAGAAATATGTGGGAGAAAACCCGATCCTGGAAGTTCCCCAGTATAAAATAAAGCAACGCAGGGGTAGCGCAGAGATTCTCTCTGCTAATGAAGCATCCGAATTGATGGAGTGGCTGGAAACTTATCGTGGAAAGCAGAACAAGGACGGATCCTTTTGGGGTGAATCCGGGTGCATGGTTCCCTATTTTGCATTAGCCCTGTTTGCAGGAATCAGGCCCGACTGGGAGCACGGTGAAATGGGAAAACTCAAAACCAAGCACATCCGTATGGATACCGGGGTTATCCTTATCGAACCGGAGGTCTCGAAAGTAAAGGAAAAGCGAGCCATTAAAATCCAACCCAACCTTAGTCTGTGGCTGGAGAAATATCCTCTTTCTATATACCCAATCATCCCAGCAAGGAGGTTCAGTGACATGTGGGCTCATGTCCGAAAAGAGCACAAACTTTCTCAGAATGTCCTTCGTCATACCTATATATCGATGACGGTGGGGTCCTTCCGCTCGGTAGGAGACGCCGCCCTTCAGGCGGGTAACTCTGAATCCGTGATCCGCAAATACTATCTCGACCTGGTAACTAAAGAGGAAGCAGATCGCTTCTGGCAGATAGTTCCACTGAGCGATCAATTAGTTCGGTAAGCTTAATAAAATAGGGGGACTTCGATCTATCAACGTAAAGAATTAGTCTGGCTGGAGTGACCCCCAAAGATGGTATCATTTACAGAGAGAGGTTATCGGGGACAGATCACCTATACACGAATAAACAGAACTTAAAAACCACTTGTTAGGATTTAATCAGATGACGAAACCTGAAGATGCTCCTTGAGGCACGGTTAATACAAAGTTAGAGAGAATTCACTCACTCTCTCGGCAGCAAGACATAGAGAGTGTCAGGTGTGAGTTGGCGTTAGGTGTCGACGTTGATATCCTCAATGGTAGAGCACTGAATGGTGATGGTGGCAACACCGCGCTATGGTTTGCTACTCAGGGCTCTTCACCAGAGTCAGTTCCACTAGCTCGGCTGTTGGTCGAGTCTGGAGGCAACATAAACCGAGCGTGTGAAATAGCTACATTCCGATGCACATGGCTGCGCAGTGGGGGCACCTGCAGCTGGTCAGATTTCTCGTCGACTCAGGCGCCGATCTATTCCCAGAATCTGATGTAGATGGCACCTCCTGGACAAGGCGCAAAAAGCGGGACGTGATGAGGTTGTAGAATATCTGGAATCACTTAGAGAGGAAACCTAACTGTCGGCTTCTAGTTGCTTGCCCATGGCCTTGGCCCGTTTTTTCGTTACTTTTATTTTTTGTTTCGTAATTCCTAACGGTCGACATCTAAAGGAATACCAAGCTTGATACGCCGTGCACTTTCATCACTCATAAACCGGGCTGCGGGTTTAGTTGTTTCACCCCTTAGAGCAGCTAACCGCTTGGCGGGTTCAGGCCAGCTTATATCTGGGTAATGATCCGCACAGTAACGCACCAATAAATCGACTGTCCTTATTGTGATCCGACCTGATTTATACCTGATTGCACTATAAGCATGGGCATTGCCTGTAGCTTTGGCAAACAAAGTCAGTGGAGTAATGCCCCCAGACTCGCAAACCGCGTTGACCAGTTCCTCAATTTCTTCAACGTAGATCATTGTTTATATACAAAGAGTCAACTTATATTAAATTACAACATTTATAATAAAAAGGGGAATAGTTAGACCTACAGGTGAGACAAAAGTTAAAATTTCACTTCCACAAAACCCTGATCGGATCCAAAATAGCGATTGTGTCACTTCTTTTCAATAGAATCCAAAACAAGCAATGTGCTTGATTTAGCGAGGCCGTATGATACTCCCAAACTCGCAATCCGCGTCGATCAATCTTTTTAATGTAAATCATTGTTTATATACAAATAGTCAATTTATATTAAATTGCAATATTTATAGTGGAAAAAGGGAACAGATAAACCCACAGGCGAGATAGGAGTTAAAATTTCACTTCCACAAAACCCTGATCGGATCCAAAATAGCGATTGTGTCGCTTCTTTTCAACAGAATCCAAAACAAGCAATGTGCTTGTTTTAGCAAGGCCGTCTAGTGCCCCTAAGATTCGTTTTGATTTTGTTTTGATATAAAAAGGCGTATAGGGGAAACAACAACCTCATAAGGGATAGTAGGGTAGCGAGGTGTCGGTTCCCAGCTGGTCGAGATCACGAAAACAGGTCCACTAGAAAAGTTAGTCTGGGACACCTGGAAAGGACTCAGACAATGAAAGGCAAAAGATATACAACTGAAGAGAAGATACGGATGCTACGGCAGGCAGACAAAGGGAAAACGATCCTGGAAGTATGCCGCGAGAACAACATAAGCGAACAGACCTACGACCGCTGGAAACGTGAGTTTGGGATGATTGATGTCAACCAGGCCAAGCGGATGAAGGAACTCTTTGAAGGAGAACGCGCGGTTAAAGCGGATGCTGGCGGACAAGCTGCTGGGGATAGAGATTCTGCAGAAGACGCTCGAAAAAAAATGGTAGATGTCGCTTATGCTCGGTAGTAAGCCCTGGGCACAAGCGGCAAGTGGCAGAGAGACTTGTGGCCCGGGGCCAGTGTTCGATACGTGGAGCGTGCCGATACTTTCACCTGCACCGCTCCACCTATGCGTATCGGGCGAAGTATCCTGATGCCTGGCTAACGAAACTGAAGGCGGCAGTAAGGCGGTTATCACGGCAATACGCGAGGTGGGGCTATCCGAAGATCACGAAGCTGTTGAAGGACGAAGGCTGGCAGGTGGGTAAACGGCTCGTGCAAGGTCTGCGACGTGAACTGGGCCTGGCGATCCCCCCACGCAAGCCAAGACGCCGGCGCAGGGGTGTCTCCACCGGGCTGCCGACGAAGGCCGAACATCCCGACCATGTTTGGACCTGGGACTTTATCCACGATAAGACGGTCCGCGGTGGGAATCTCAAAATGCTGACCGTCCTTGACGAGTACACCCGCGAGTGTCGGGTGATCCATGTCGATCGCCATATCAATGCGGAGAAGGTGCGCGGGGTCATGCAAAAACTGCTCGACCGTCATGGGCCACCAAAATATATTCGCAGCGACAATGGATCGGTTCCGAGGAGCGAAGCGACGACATGCGAAGCCATTTATTGGAAGTGAATTGAGAGTCTGGCTAACTGCGATGAAAATCAATACCCTCTATAGCGAACCAGCAAGCCCTTGGCAGAACGGATACATCGAATCGTTCCATGCACGTTTTCGCGAGGAGTGTCTAAATCGTGAACAGCTGTGGACTTTGACCGAAGCCCGTGTGGTGATCGAAGATTGGCGCTGGCTTTACAATCATGTTCGACCCCACCGCAGCCTCGGCAATATTACTCCACAACGTTTCGCTGAAAACCTCAATACCGAAGGCTCGGGCTCCATTCGGGCTACGCCCTCATTGCGCCCAAGTCTTGACTTCCTCTACCAACTTAACTTCAACATTAACCTCTCCAGACTAACTCTCTCAGTGGACCTGTTTGTGTAACCCGACCAGCGGCTAAGGAAATTGAATTTGCAGGTTTTGAAATTGGTGAAAAAGTAGAAGCTTTTCCAACGACACGCTTTCTTGATATTGGCGCCGTTGTTTATTACTTAAGGATGATCCCCTGGCAGATTCCCGATCTTACTTTGGACAAATACCGCGAAAGATTATTTAAGATTCATCAGCAGATTCAAATAGAAGGAAACCTCAAAGTTCAGAGTCACCGATTTTATATTAAAGCGATTAAAGCATGAAGTCTCGATATATAGATAGAATTAAAAAACATTTTCCCAACATCGATATCAATAATATTAGTGAGAATAATGATGGCCTAATTAATGACGTTTTAATCATTAATGAAGATCGGGTATTCCGCTTTGCAAAGGATATTAAAGGCGCAAAGAAGGCATTAAAAAATGAAATACAGTTTGTTAAATTGATAGCGCCCTACGTTGGGCTAAACGTTCCTGATTTCGATCTTTTAGAAGACGACTTTGTCTCCTATCAATTTATCTCAGGAAAACCACTGCTGCGAAATGATATCGTAATTCTCAATGACAGTGATCAGGACAAGATAGCTCAACAATTAGCCGAATTCCTTAAAGCATTACATACACTCCCGGAGGTATTGTGGTTGGAACATGAAATTGGACCTTCAGATGTCAATAGAAACCGTGAAGTCTGGTGTAAACTCTACACAGATATTCAAGAACAACTCTTCCCGCATATGATGAGTCACAATAAAGAATTGGTAAGGAGACATTTTGAACCAGTTATTTCGAATAAACTTCCAATGGAATATCGGCCCGCTTTAATTAACGGTGATATGGGTACTTATCATATCCTCTATGATTCAGCCCAGAAAAAGATTAACGGGGTTATAGATTTCGGGACAGCGGGCGTTGGGGACCCCGCGGCTGATCTAGCATGCATGTTATATTACTATGGAGAAAGTTTCGTTCAGAGAATGAATAAATATTATCCGGAACTTAGTGAAGCCATAGACCGTGCTCGATTTTGCGCGGGTACCTTTGAGCTTCAATGTGCACTGGGTGGTATTCGGACTAAAAATCTATCGTGGTTCATGATGCATCTTGGAGGAATGAGGGACATGAATCCTTTGGCATTTAAAGCAGAATAACGTAAGAGTCATAAGAATGAATACTATTAGTGAAGCCAGTCGTTGGCGTCGACAGATTGCAGAACAAATTGCAAAGCGTTACGCTGAGAACAGTAAAGTTGATGCCGTTTTCTTAGGCGGCTCTGCCGCTCGAGGCTGTGCTGACGGTCATTCAGACATGGAGTTAGGTGTCTTCTGGAATGAAGATCCTTTAAAGGAAGAGAGGGAAAAGGTAGTTCAATCGTTAGAGTTTATAGATAAACAATATATTGGGATTCATTCCTATAACGCCGATAAGGAAATATGGGACGATGATTTTTATCTAGGTACTGACATTCAAGGGAATAGAGCCTCTGGCAGTCTTGTCGAAGTTGGCCCTCAAAGAACGGAGTACATCGAAAGGATTTTAAAGGAAGTAACGGGAGAATTTAATCCTGACGATATCAAGCAAAGTTTGCTTGTAGGAGTAATCAATGCCATTTCCTACTTTGGTATCGAGAAAATCAACAAGTGGAAATCTGATCGGGTTACGCAAACTGGTCCACCAAGAGAGTTAGCCTGGAGAAGTTAATGTTTAAGTTAAGTTGGTAGAGGAAGTCAAGGTTTGGGCGCAATGAGGGCGTAGCCCGCGTGGTGATCGAAGATTACCGTTGGCTCTACCATCATATCTACCCCCATAGCAGCCTCAGCAATATTACCCCACTGCACTTCGCTGAAGATCTCAATACCGAAGGTTCAGGCTCCATTCGGGCTAAGCCTTCACTTCGTCAGGATCTCTCCTATACATAAATCCTAATACCATTAATATACGGTAACTCTCTCACTTAATAATTGGTACGAAAAACGGGTGACCTGTCCCCGAAAAACTGGACCAGCAAAGATTTAGTCTGGCATGGGTGAAAAACCTAATATAAGATAGGAGAAAGAACGACCCATGAAAAGCAAAGGCAAACGCTATAACAAAGAACAAATCATCTATGCCCTAAGGCAGGTAGAAGGCGGTCGAAGGATTGCCGAAGGGTGCCGAGAGTTAGGCGTAAGCGAACAGACCTACCACCGATGGAAGGGTAAATACGCGGGCCTGGGAATAAGCGAATTAAGACGACTGAAGCAACTCGACGAAGAGAACGCTAGTTTGAAGAAGCTGGTAGCTGATCTGAGCCTGGACAAGCACATGCTGCAGGAAGTTATCGCAAAAAATTATAAAGCCTGTGCGCAAGAAGGCGATTACTGACTGGTTAGTGGAAGCTTATGCGGTGAGCAAACGCCGGGCGTGCAGGCTGATGCAGTTGTCTTGGTCGAGTTATAACTACCAGCCTGTGAAGAAGGATGAACGCGCGTTGATCGTGCGTATACGTGACCTCGCCTCAGCGCGCGTGCGCTACGGGTATCGGCGAATCACGGTGTTATTAAAGCGGGAAGGCTGGACGGTAGGAAAGAAACGCGTTTATCGTATTTACAAGGCCGAAGGGCTGGAAGTGCGCACGAAGAAACGAAAGAAGCGTGCTGCGAAAAGGCGGGTCTCACTGCCTGCGGCTACAGCAGCCCAGGAGCGCTGGTCGATGGACTTTATGAGCGATCGGCTGACCAACGGCCGCCCCTTCCGCATACTCACCGTTGTCGACCAATACACCCGAGCTTGCCCACTGCTTCTAGCCGATACGTCCATCGGTGGGAGCAAAGTCGTTGCAGCACTTACGAAAGCCGCCGCAGGAATCGGTCTTCCCCAAACCATTACCGTCGATAATGGTCCCGAGTTTGCCGGCAAAGTACTCGATGAGTGGGCTTATGGCCACGGCATCAAGCTGGATTTTATCCGCCCAGGCAAACCCGTAGAGAATGGTTATATTAAGAGCTTCAATGGAAGCTTACGAGATGAACTTCTTAACACCGAGCTATTTAGTACGCTCGCTGAAGCGAAAGAAAAACTTGAAGCCTGGCGGCTTGATTATAATACTCAAAGACCACACAGTTCTCTGGGCTATCGGCCTCCGGCCGAATACGTCCACAGAGCCATGTCTAAGCAAATTAAAACCCATACCACCCTGCCGGAACTAACACTGGCTCTGGTACAGTAAACGGGTGCAGGTCATTATCCCGATAACCTCTCTCTGTAAATGATACGATTTTGGGGGGTCACTCCAGACCCGAATCGATAGGACTGAATGGTTTACCTTGTCGTGTCTAATGAATTTCGTAAACCATGTCTTGAACTCCGTTCGATCACGACTCGTTGTACCAATAAAAGGGTATTACCCCGATCACACGGTAGGCGAACAATGCAGATGCAATGTTTGATTCGACGGTTAGATTACAGGACGAACCGCAATCATTCTCAAAAACAAATAAAGTAAGAATGCTGTCTTCTCAGAATTAAGCCCTCAGAGTTATATATGCAAATTCTTGAACTCGGTCATCGGTGAACCAATCTAGTAATTGAATCTTCATTATTTTCAGGACTGTCATCTCGAAGTTGCAGATTGTTACAGTTAATAACATATAATGAGATCGAGCGACATCCGCTCCCTCCATACTCCCCACTTTTTGCTATTTAACGCTATATACTACTATTTAGTTTCTCTGGACATAAGCGAGAAGATGATTCATGAGTGCTTATTAATTAATATAAAACATTGATATATAAGGAGTACTAAGGAGGAGAGTTGAACTCCCTATCAAAGGGCTGTATGGTCTTTGAGCATTATAATCATGATCGGAGCCCATTTTTCGTACCCGTTTAAGTGAGAGAGTTATCGGGTGTTAATGGTTTTAGGATTGGTGTATAGGAGAGATCTTGGCGAAATGAGGGCGTAGCCCGAACGCGGCCAAAAGCGGAAAGGAATCTGATAAACGCTTGTGGGAGAAGTTAATTTAAGGAGAATATTGACCAGAAATTATAGTGAACATGTGAATAGTATATATGTTTGAAAAATAATTATTAATATATAAAAATTATAAACTTATGAGTGATAAATCTAATATCGAATGGACGGATGCTACCTGGAACCCAGTACGGGGTTGCACGAAAATATCTCCTGGCTGCAAGAATTGTTACGCAGAAACATTCGCAGAAAGATTCCGTGGAGTTATCGGTCACCCATATGAATTTGGATTCGATTTGCGTTTAGTTCATCACACGGCGCACCATCAAATATTTAAGTACTTTATCGCGTATTTCCCGCGCGTTTTCTTTTAACGTATTTATGTATTCTTTGTAGTCTATTTTCCGATCCAGATTTTTAAGTTTTCTTTCCAAGCCATTGAAAAATGACTCCAGATCAGACAGGTTTGGGATTGTGCTTTTTTTGGCTTTCTGAAACAACTTAAGCAGGCTTAGTATATCTTTTGGGGTGTTATTGTATGGTGTTGCCGTTACTAGGATAACCCTTTTCCCACGACATATTTCCGCTAATTTCTCGTAGGTAATTGTTGTTTCTGTTCGAAAGCGGTGTGCCTCATCTATAATGATATTAGTATATTTGACAGTTCCTTTTATTATCAGATCATCTAGCTTTCCGAGTGATTCAAAATCCGCTGAAACTCTAAAGTCTGAAAAAACATTGGGCCAGGATCCAGGATTGGATTTTTCTAATAGCACAGGTGGTGCTATAATAAGCGTTCTACCGTCCAGTTGACCTGCAAGCATGGCTGATATGTAGGTTTTACCCAATCCAACAACGTCCGAGATAAAAACACCGCCATATTCCAGGAGAATTTTTTTGGCGTTCAAGACCGCTTGCTCTTGATATTGCAATTTTTTAAACTCTTCCGGGAGATAATTTACAAAAACCTCATCAGTTTGATTTAGCTCATCTTTAAAATATTCGTACAGAAACTTAAGATAGAGCTGATACGGAGTAATATTTTGAGTCAACCAGGTCTTACTTTGAATGGTCTGAATATACTTTTCGCTGACATCTACAGCGTCATGCCATAACTCCTCAAATTTGTTTTTAGCAAAATCATAGTCGCTTCTGTTTTTAAGTTCCACATTGAATTCAAGATTGTCAACAAGCCCAGCTTGTGTGAAATTGCTAGAACCTGTGATGACACGTCCAATATCCCTATCGCCTTCCTTAAATGTCATAATATATAGTTTGGCGTGGATATTTTGAGATGGATAGGCTTTGACTTCTAATTTTTTCCCCTTAACCCATTCAATAAACTTGTTTACACCCTCTTCGACTTCTTTTTTATCTTCTGAGTCAGCTAACTCTTGTTGTATCTGCTTTTCAACTTGTTCCTTAGCTTCTGTATGTGAAAATTCTATAATTTGCTGGTTTGGATTATTTGTATTTTCGAGCCAATTATAGGTCTGCCTATTGGTGCTAATACCAATCAGAATTCGTATTTTCTCCGTAGTCTCTAGAGACCTATAAATAGAATGAAATCCGCTTGAAAAGAAATAACCTATCAGGCAATCAAAAAAAGCTGTATCTTTAATCAACTTTTCAAATCTGTCTCTTAGGTTTTGATTTTTTTCGTTCGTAATGAATGATAAATCAATATTCAATGTATTATCCTATTACTAATTGTCATTTAAATGGTGGAGTGACCTCTAAAAAATCTTATCATTTACAATGAGAGGTTATCGGGATAATGACCTGCTCTCGTATACTGCACCAGAGCCAGTGTTAGTTCCAGCAAAATATGACCTACTCCCGATTACTGTTCTAGAGCCAATGTTAGTTCCGGCAGGGTAATATGGGTTTTGATTTGCTTAGACATGGCTCTCTGGGCGTATTCGGCCGGAGGACGATAGCCCAGAGTACTGTGTGGTCTATGGGTATTATAATCTAGGCAGTAATGTTCAAGCTTTTCCTGTACCTCGGCCAAGGAAAAGAAGATCTCAGTGTCAAGGAGTTCACCGCGCAGCTTGCTGTTGAAGGACTCGATGTAGCTGTTTTCAGTCGGCCTACCTGAACGGATAAAGTCTAGGTTGATACCCTTATGTGCGCCGATGGATTGGTCGGCCTAGAGCACTGAGCAGGAACGATCATCATGATCAACCACGGTAAGAACACGAAAGCGAGCGACATCGTCCAACTTGTCCGCCATAAAGATCATACTCCAACGCGGTCCAGTGGCTTCGGCTTGAGGCTAAGGCACCCGGGACCTCGATGCGTGCTTTTTACGCTTTTTCGTGCGCACCTCTAGCCCCTCAGCTTTATAGATGCGGTAGACCCGCTTGGGGCCTACTGACGAACCTTCACGCTTTAGCAATACTGTAAGACGTCGATATCCATAGCGCACAAATGCTGCGGTCAGATCCCGGATAAGTATAGTCAGCGCTCGTTCATTGGGCGGCGGCTTAGGCTAATTGCAGAAACTCGACCCGTTTAGTGGCAGCACCCCGCACCCTCGGCTGTAGCTGATCTCGAAGATCTCCCCTGCCTTACGCACCAACTCCGTCTTGTATGCGTTTTAAACTTTTTTGAAACGATCTCTTGTAGAATATGTTTATCGAGACTCAAATCTGCCACCAACTTGCGCAGTGACATGTTCTCATCCTCCAACTTCTTCAACCTTCTAAGCTCGCTCACTCCCATCCCCACATACTGCTTCTTCCAGCGGTAGTAAGTTCGCTCCGTCACTCCCAACTCGCGACACTCCTCGGTGACTTTGCGGCCACCGTCCGTCTGCCGTAGCGCGTAGATTATATGTTCTTCTTTCTAGCGTTTACCTTTGCTTTTCATTTTTGGATCGGGTCCTTTCTATCTACCCCATCTGTCCCTAGCTAGCCTAACACTTCGTTGGCCCAAATTTACGGGTGTAGGTCAAACAGATAACCTCAATGAAAAGAAAAAGACACCCAACAGAACAGATAATCGCAATACTACGACAAGCCGATACCGGCAAAACGGTACAGGAAGTCTGCCGTAGTAACAATCTAAGCGAACAGACCTTCTATCGCTGGGGTAAAAAGTATGGCAACTTGGAGCTAGCCGATGCTCTAGCGATATAAAGAGCTGGAAAAAGAAAACACCGAACTGAAGAAATTGCTCGCTGATCAAAAGCTCAAAAATCAGGTTTTGGAGGAAACGTTGTCAAAAAAGTGGTGAGCCCAAAGCAGAAGAAGCGAGCAGTAAAAGATGCGGCTGAGAAAGGGCTGTGCTCGTTTTAGAGGGCATATTCCTATCTCAGCCTCAGTTGGTCAACGTTCAGCTACCGGCCCAAGCAGGCCAATAAGAAAGCTCAGCGATTGGGCGAGCGGATTGTAACCCTGTCCTGGGAACATCCTCGCTACGGTTACCGTCGCATCCGTGCCTTGCTTGTAAAGGAAGGCTGGACAACAAGCAGGAAGTTTGTTCAGGCGGTACGACGCTCAGAAGGGCTGCAGGTAAAGCCACCGAAAAAGCGTAGACACCGTCAAGGAGTCTCTACGGGGTCGCCTACTAAAGCAAACGGTCGCAATCACATTTGGTCCTGGGACTTTGTCCATGACCGCACAGACAATGGCTGTCCATTAAAGATGATGACTCTGATCGATGTACCGAGGAGCTGAAAGCGACGACACTCAAGCGAAGCGAAGACATATACGCGTCAATGCTTGGATATCCGGGTCGCCCGTCAACTCACCTCTACCGATGTCCTCTCTGTGCTTAGCGAGGCCATTGAAGAGGAGGGAACTCCTAGCTATATCCGTAGTGACAACGGCAGTGTTCCGAGGAGCGAAGCGACGACATGCGAAGCCATTCATTGCTCATCAACTGTAGCAGTGGTTGTCCGACAAAAAGATCAAGGCGATCTATATCGATCCGGGTAGTCCATGGCAAAACGGTTTCATCGAGTCGTTTCACAACCGCTTACCCGATGCGTGTTTGAACCGTGAAGTGTTGCTCAGCGTAGCTGAAGCGCAAGTGGTAATTGAATAATGGCGTCAGACCTATAACCATGAACATCCCCACAGTCGTTTAGGCTTTAAAAGCCCACAAGAGTTTGTCAGATTCCTTTCCGCTCTTGGCCGCGTTCGGGCTACGCCCTCACTGCGCCAAGATCTCTCATATACATCAATCCTAAAACCATTAACTCTCGATAACTCTCTCACTTAAAAATTGGTACGAAAAACAGGGTCCAATCACAGACAATAACTTTTTGGTTGATCGGAAGTTGAGAAGAAAACTATCAATGTTGTTGCCTGGCAGAGTTGCGATTTGATCCCACAGTGTCTGACAGATCAAGGCGCAACAAGTACATATAATTTTCACAATAACATATAATTATACTCTACTATTTTTATGAGCATTTTCGATTAATTCTTTCAGTAATTCACAATGGGTTTTGATGTCTCCTTCCCGTATCCTAAGATTATATTTTTCCAACCTTGTTACATATTCAGCATCGAGTTCTGCTTCTTCCAGTTTTTTATTCAAGCTAGAGTTTTCTGGTAAACGTATCTGAAGACTAACCCATTGTTTCTTAGGCCTGCATGTAATAAAGTTATTTGGAATACCAGCTTTAGCTAAGCCAATATAGAACTTGTTGTATTTAAATTCAATTTGAGCATCTATTGATTTTACTATTTCAAGTATTTTATCGGCCATCGCAATTGTTTTCTTAGACCCCCTCTTAATCCAATAATCCCTATCGGTTACTTCATGGCTTTCTTCATCCTCATCAATCAACCCCAATGCAAGTTCATCTATTACTTTAGTAAAAGTAAGTCCAATCCCTTCACCGACTTTTATAGCATTCACTTGTATAGCGACCAGTGGAATCATTCCATTAAATAACGATACAATATTTAGAAATCGACTAGTAATGTCCTCAGCTACTAATACAGCACAATGGTCATATTGAGGATATCTTTTTCTTTCAAGATCCCAATACTCAATTGTGCGAACGATATGACTTTCATCAGTGGGCCCAAGTTGCACCTCGACTTCATATCTTTTATTATTATCAGGATCTTGGAGTAGTAGATCTAAACGCCCTGCCCTGGGTTGCCTTCGTTCTTTATCTCTGAGTAAAACATCTCCTAGCCCTAAAATTGTCGGATCACTGGCAATAGCTTTCTGAACCCAAATTTCATTAATTTCAGGATGCTGCTTTATTGAGATAGTTTCTAATTTAATGTGTTGCATGATTTCTCATAGTTAAGTCTTAATTGCGTATCAATTTAATTCGTTTATCAGGTATCTATCCTAGAACCTATCTACTAACTAAATATATGAGCCAATTGGGGAACTGTAAACGGGAGTCAACACCCGGTAACTCTCTCACTTAAACTGCTACGAAAAAGGGGTCCGATCAGGATTCAGTCATTGTGTATAGCAACTCGCGCTCAAGAGACTCAGCCCTTAAGTGACTGTTGAGCTCTCGGCAAATCCGTTGTGCCAAGGACAGTTATGGTCGATATAAATCGTGCCGATCAGGTGCTCTCGCAGACACTGCTGGATGGCTTTGGGTACCACTAAAGAACATAGCAAAGAATTTAGGTATTAGCCATACAACGGTTATGAATTTGCATAATGAATTAGAGGAAAAAAGGGGGGTTAAACTTTCGCAGAGATTATTTACGCAAGACACATATTAAACACGTTGATAAATAAGGATTAAGTAGGCTTGGGGTGGGTTACTCAAAAGAGAGGAAAGGGTTAATACATATAATATTTAATAAGTTTCGTGAGAAACGGAAAATCTGACAGAAGATTGGATGTGAGGAGTTCTCCTGTTATTGTAACGGTTTATCTTTTACAATCGGTAAGATTATATTCAAACCATGGCTCAGGTCTTCCTCATCGATTTCTCCATCCCTGTATCGTTTCCAGAGGGGTAGAACGTCGCTCTTCAAGCTCTCAGGATCATAAACAACGATCCCCATCCCAGAGATCATTTTATCCCATATCCATTTCGAAGAATCATACAAAAACCTTTGTCGTTCTTCAATCCAATCACTCCCTAGATAGCCCTCTGAAATTACGCCTTGGAAGTGTAATGTTTTTTTACTACATTCTCCATGTATGCGCTTTAATTTAGGGATATCCCAGATGATCCCCTTAGGTCGAGGCTTCGAATCAAGTTCATCAATTATTTTACTCATCACAGTAAATTTATTATAATATGGAGAGAATTTATCGATCAGTTGGTATAGCGTGGTCGTTGACTTTAAAGCCTTTTTATATTCGGTCTGACTGAGTTCTCCTCCGCGAGCCGCTCCGAATAAATTAAACCAAAGATGTTCAATAGCTAAACGTAAGTGAAGCCCGGCATAATGAAGGGTTTGCGGAGAACTGTTTCTCTTAAAATGGTCTAACCATGAAAGAGAATTAAAAACATGCCAAGCTGGATCCTCTATGTAAGCAGAGGACAAAATTTTATCAGCAGTATGATTTTTGTAATCTATAGTCATTCTTTAATCATATTTTTAACAGCAATTATCCAATTTCAATCATTTAAGTAATAACGCCTATAACCATGTCAAATAACGTCATACCCGCCGCTTAATAGAAGATATATAAAAAGGCTCAGATAAAAAACTTTTACCTTAGGGGTGAAATAGTTGATACATATTTCAAACTATAAGAGGTATTAATATTTGATTGGTAAGTGTTCTTTACCTGCCAACCATAAATAAATATCTATTGTCCTAAGTGTCTAATTGTTTAGATTGTAGAATTGCTGAAATTTTTAAATTATTTCTTTACTAGGTGTAACAACAGGTGTCATTTATCAGTTTTAAATAAAATATATTGGGTAGCGAATGATTTGCGCAATTCATTGAGAATAATAACACTTATAACCGTGTCAATTTGCGTAATAGCCGCATCAAATAAACGTTTTAACAGTGGGGGATAGTAAAAAGGCCTTGATCTCGGGGAAAACGCGGAAATTTTGTGTTATTTTTGACGAATAGATTGTTAGAAATTATTCGTACCTGACCGTTTTGGTTAACATAGTGGGGGTGCTACTGTTCAACTTCAGCCTGGTAATCTAAAATAACGGTTTACCTAATTTCCCCTGATAATATGCCAGCAGAGGCTATTGGGTTTGATGGAAAGGAATTGAAAACAGGATGATCTTCAAATCAGGCACTTAAAAAATAGAAATTACTTCTGAAGAATGATCTAAATAAGAAGATAATTAATCTTAGTTTGAGTTATCTTTTTCTGGATTCATCTTATTGCGATATTTTTCTGTCACGATGTTGGTCTTGATCAAAGACACAGTCAGATCGATTAATGCCTTCAAATCTTCAATATCTTTACCTTCTCATTTTTTAGGGTATTGCAGCTTTTATTATAATATACTCGCCTAAAAAGAAGCAGTTAATAACTAAAGAGGTTTATCATATGACTAATGGTGGAAAAAAGAACGTACTGTTTATATTTGGTGCAGGAATTTCGTTAGCCTCTCGCCCAAAATTCGGAGAACCCATTTCTACAGATACAATAACTAAGGCAATTTTCACTGATAAATTACAGAAGAATAGGGCACAATGGTTTGACCCTGAAAGAGATGGTGAGCCATCACCAATTGTTGATGAAGGCATTCACCCTCTATTAAGGTTAATAAAGTATAAATTTATTAATCATCTTAGATATAGAGAATACAAAGTCACCTATGAAGATATATTTTACTTTTTGATTTCTCATGACCGTGAAGGTGGTTATACAAAGAATCCTTTATTAAAAAATGCATTTGCACAGTTTGCTGATGAAGCATGCCTTGCTTGGAAGGCTGCTAAAAATTTTGATAGGGACTATGAATTCTGGGCGGAAATGCTAATTCTAGCACAAAAGTATATAAAGTCCGTTGTTAAATTTCATTTATGTGATTTATGTGAACCAATAGGTTACGAGTGGTTAAGCGATACTATGCAGGATGGAAAGTATAAGAGCAATATCGTTACTTTAAATCATGATAGCCTATTTGATCGGACCCCGTTTTTCGTACCACTTTTTAAGTGAGAGAGTTACCTTGTATTAATGGTATTAGGATTGATGTATATGAGAGATCTTGGCGAAGTGAGGGCGTAGCCCGAACGCGGCCAAGAGCGGAAAGGAATCTGACAAACTCTTGTAGGCTTTTAAAGCCTAAACGACTGTGGGTCCGTTCAGGGGAATCACGCCACCCAATCAGAGACAATCCTTTATTCAATCGGGTTTGATCTATAAATATTTTTAACGCCGTAATTTTTTACCTGCGAGACAGCGCAAAAAGGTAAAGTAGATTTCCCAAGGACGCGATAAAAGCAGCCACATAGGTAAATCCTGCCGCGTCCAAAGTTTTGCTTACCCCTGGGATTTCTGAAGGATCAACGATTCCCAGATTCGGCAGTTGAGCCTTAGCTCGCCTGCTCGCATCAAATTCTACAGGAAGCGTTACCAGTTGAAAGACGGTTAATACAAGATAAACAAAAATGCCCAACTTGATTAGGCCCAAGATACCAAAGAAAAAACCGCCAATAATTACAAATGGCAGCAACCGTGATGCAAAGTTTGTAATTGGAATCAGAGCCATACGAAATTGAAGCGCTTTGTAACCCACTTTGTGCTGAATAGCGTGCCCAGCCTCATGGGCGGCAACACCCAAAGCCGCTAAACTCGTGCCCCTGTAATTCTCTTCACTCAAAGCAAGGCGTTTATGTACCGGATCATAATGATCGGTCAAATGACCACGAATGGCTACGATATTAACATCGTCAATGCCCGCGCTTCGCATTACATAAGCTGCAGCTTCCCGTCCGGTAATACGACTGCGGGAATTCACTTGAGAATATTTATTATAAGTACTGGACACCTTTGCCTGTGCCCACATAGCGATAATAATAGGGATAATAATAAATAATAGAAAGCTCATTGCTCAATAGATATTTATGCAGGGGATAAAACAATCTGTTCCCCTATCCCACAAGTCAAGTTAAAGAGCCTCTCGATAGTAAACGTTCAGTTACATCCTCGTATAGCCTCACTCTTTCTGAAAATTCTGGCAGATCCACTTTCTTCGAATTCAGGGAAGATCCAAGCGCATTTACATTTTGAAGGTAGATCTCTTCTGTTTTCAAATTTACTCATTTTTTATCGTATTTTTATACAAACCGACGATTTGGTGGGGTTATTAGTGTTTTCAATCTGGTCGGGTTAGGCAAACTGGTCCACCGGGAGAGTTAGTGTGGAGAGGTTAATGTTGAAGTTGAGTGGGTAGAGGAAGTCAAGGCTTGGGCGGGCACGGACATGATTGTAAAGCCAGCACCAATCTTCGATCACCACACCTGCTTCGGTTAAAGTGCATAGCTGTTGACGGTTTAAACACTGCTCGCGAAAACGGGCATGAAACGACTCAACGAAACCATGGAAGATGTCGCTAACGCTCGGTACTGCCAAGGGCTTGCTGGTTGGATATAGACGGTTGTGATTTTCATCGCCGCCAGTGAAGCTCGCAATTCGCTTTGAGTAAATGGCTTCGCATGTCGTCGCTTCGCTCCTCGGAACCGATCCATTGTCGCTACTCATATATTGTGGAGGTCCATGCCGGTCGATCAGTTTTTGCATGATACAGCGCAGCGTTTCCGCATTGCTATAGCGATCAACATGGATCACCCGACACTCGCGGGGGTATGTCTTCGCTTCGCTTGAGTGTCGTCGCTTTCAGCTCCTCGGTACATCGAGCACGGGCAGCATTTTTAAACTGCCACCGCGAACCGTCTTAGCGTGGATAAAATCCCAACTCCAAACCTGGCCGGGATGTTCGCCCTTCCTCGGCAGCCTGGTGTAGATACCCCGGCGACGGCCTCTTCGCTTGCACAGGACCGATCGCCACAGGTCCAGTTCACCTCGCAGACCTTGTACGAGCCGTTTACCTACTTGCCAGCCTTCGTGCTTGAACAACTTCGTGATCTTCGGATAGCCCCAACTGGCGTATTGCCGTGATAACCGCCTTACTGGCCCCTTCAATTTCGTTAGCCAAGCATCCGCATGCCTTGGCCCGATACGCATAGGGGCAACGGTGCAGCTGAAAGTATCGGCACGCTGCACGCATCGTACACTGGCCCTCAGCCACAAGGCTCTTTGCCCCTTGTGCCCAGCGCTTATTACCGAGCGTAAGCGACATCTTCCATTTTATTCGAGGGTCTCCTGCACCATCTCTATCCCCAGCAGCTTGTCTGCGAGCATCCGTTTTAGCCGCGCGTTCTCCTTCAAAGAGCTCTTTCATCCACTTGGCTTCGTTGACATCAATCATCCCTAACTCACGCTTCCAACGGTGCAAGCTCTGTTCGCTTATATTGTTCTCGCGGCATACTTCCAGGATCGTTTTCCCTTTGTCTGCCTAGCGCAGCATCCGTATCTTCTTTTCGGTCGTGTAGCTTTTGCCTTTCTTTGTCCGAGTCCTTCTTAGGTTACCCACACTATCTTTTCAACTGTCCCTGTTCCCGTGGTCTCGACCAAATTAATATAAATCGTAGATTTACAAGCAATGCCAGACGGGAGAGTTGAACTCCAAACTAAAGGCTCAGGAATTATTTTTCCAGCTCTTTATATCGCTTCGCATCAGCTAGCTCCAAGTTCCCATACTTTTATGCCAGCGATAGAATGTCTGTTCGCTTAGGTTGTTGCCACGGCAGACTTCCTCTACCGTCTTGCGGGTATCGGCTTGCTTCAGGATTGTGATGATCTGTTCTGTTGTGTATCTTTTTCTTTTCATTTAGGTTATCTGTTTATCCCGATAACCTCTCTCTGTAAATGATACGATTTTGGGTTACTCCATTAAATCAACTCGAAAATTCTTGGCCGATTCCTGGCCGAATATCAGCAAAAAATATGATTCCTGCCCTTTCCTGCCAAACATTTAAAGGCAAGGTCAGGAAATTAGAGGAAAATATTATTATTGGTTCGTTATTTAAGTTTAACTAATTTTTAATAAGCAGCTGATAAGCTATTATTGAGTCCCGTTCACAGTCGGTTTCATCGAGTCGTTTCACAACCGCTTACGCGATGAGTGTTTGAACCGTGAAGTGTTGCTCAGCTTAGCTGAAGCCATAGGGGTAATTGAACAATGGCGTCAGACCTATAACCATGAACATCCCCACAGTCGCTTAGGCTTTAAAAGCCCACAAGAGTTTATCAGATTCCTTTCCGCTCTTGGCCGCGTTCGGGCTACGCCCTCACTTCGCCAAGATCTCTCATATACATCAATCCTAAAACCATTAACTCTCGATAACTCTCTCACTTAAAAATTGGTACGAAAAACGGGGTCCGATCACTGCCAGCAAACGTTTTAACCGCGCGTTCTCCTTCAAAGAGCTCTTTCATCCGCTTGGCTTGGTTGACTATTGCGAGATATGGACTCACAGACGGTTCTCGCGCTTCCTGAAGCTGAGAGGGACAGAGGAGGGGGTGGTTTTTTTGCGGCACCTGAGTCACCGGTGCACGGTCGAGCGGCACTGGCCACAGGGTGATGAAGAGGGGGCTGTTTTTGCCACAATTTGTGCTGTCAACTGTTTTATACGTACGAATTATGAGCGTGAACTGTAGACACACTTAAAAAAGGAGCGTGAGGATCGACACGATCCTCTCTTATCGATCCGCCCATCAATTAAGGGATGTTTTAGGTTGTCCGCAATGAAGGCCAACCTGTGGACACACTTAAAAAAGCTGACTGGTCGTTCCTAGGTTGCTTGAGCAGACCGTTATTGGCGGCAGTGTGTGCTGACCAAAAGGGGACGGCATAAAAGGAGATCTTAGAAGGTGACCCGCACAATCTTTATTATGTCCAGTTGATTTGTAAGTGGTTGATATTCAACGTATTTAATTTATGCCATTAATTCCTAACGGTCTTATAACGTCGCTAATTAAGGAGTAAGCCCCAGTATAACACTCTGATTAAGCCGGGTTGATATACTCGTTGCATACTCACCACGACCCGTGATTTAAGGTTGTCACCTTCTTTGGACAAGAGCATGTCTTGAGCAGTCTCCTTCCCCTGCCATCGCTTTAACCGCGCCCTTAGGAGTAGATCATGTTTCAAGGGGGCGGGGGGGGGGTGCGATCAAAAGACAAGCCGCCGGTCATAATATCGATTTACTCACCGGAAAATATATTTACAAAGGGCAAGGTTTGGTAGCAAAACAATTTAAAACGAACACTTTTAAATTGGCTTTTAAATGTACGATCACCCTTAGCTATGAAACATTCCTTACCTTAAGATGCAAACGCCCTTTCTCGAAGCTCTCAGACCCCTTTAAGGGCAAGTCAAATCAAGCTTCGAAGTTTCAAAAAGTTTCCCCAACCTTGAAACCAATCAATCGAGCGTACGAAAGCACGCATTATCTTTTAGAACATTCCCTGCGGTAAAATCTGTCTCTTAAAGATATTGTCTGAGTCTGCTTGGGACAGCTTATTTCTAATATTAAAATGTTCATAGGTAAAAAGCATGCGGGTAATCAAATTAAACTTTGTTTACCTTGAGATTTTTATTCTGATTAATTTAATCACCAGATCGGTCGGCGGTCTCACTATCGATTTACTCAACGGAAAATATACTTACAATTGCGCAACGCTTGGCGTTGCAAAAATATTTTAAAAGCCACCCCTTAAATTTGCTTCTGAAGGAACGATCATCCTTCGTTATAACATTTCTTTATGCACTGATATCCAAACGCCCTTTCTCGAGGCGCTCAGACCCCTTAAAAGCCTTTGCTTAATGAATTCATGGTCCCCTATCTTTTTATGAAACACTCATTTCATCTATTTGATTTCAAATATTTACCTCTCAGAATAAAAAGAATAATTTAGCCGTCATAAAAATCCCTTAAGATCTATACCACAACATAGCTCTATAATATCGACTTCATAATCGGCCTCCAGAGCCTCGACAATGTCGTCCATTTCACCACCTTCTCTTAAATAGTCTGCGATCAGTGATAGCCGTATTCTCTTTTCTTTATCTATCGGTTTAAAGTTTTCACAATATTCAACCCAGGGCTTTTTGATTTCATTAATTGCCAGCACATCAATGAATTTTTTTCGCAGTTGTCGGCTACGACAACCCTTAGTATTAAATCTATCTTTATTCATACTATCTTTATTTGTACATCTCTATTAAAGTTGCCCTCAACTTGCCCCTAAGTTGCCCTCAAGTTGCCCGCTTAACATGGATAAAGGATTTCACGAAATTATTGCTTCTGTTATTTATAGGTTGTCGCTTGGGATTCATTAAAAGGGGATTAAAATTCTACCCCATTTTTAATTTCATTATTTTTTTCTTTATTGCCGCATCCTTAGCCTTGATGGATCTTTTCTTCCTCATTCGGTTTGTTCTCTTTTCGATTACTTTTTTTCTTAACTCATCTTCACTAAGTTTATGAGAATAATAGGTGTATCGTCGCTGATAAGTAAATCTGCCAAAAAACCCTTTTAAAAAAAGATCTTCGACAGTATTTCGTACTTGCTTCACCGAATAAGGTTTCGGGCGATCTTCAAAAGTGTCAAAAATCTCTTTTGATCGGCAACCTGTTGCACGGCACTGAATTTCATCACTGGTGATTAGCTTGTAACTACTTTGCCCCAGGCAGGAATAAATAGCTGAAAGAATAGCAAATTCACGAGGATTGAGCGCACCTCTGTCTCTTACATCAATACACAAAGCTGTCTTGTGTCGAACTAAGGCGTCATTTCTAAATTTTGACTCAAAATCATCTACAA
This sequence comes from Opitutales bacterium, assembly GCA_965219535.1. Lineage (GTDB taxonomy): Bacteria > Verrucomicrobiota > Verrucomicrobiia > Opitutales > PNEW01 > PNEW01. The sequence continues at coordinate 880,222 of CBDCNV010000001.1, forward strand.
ATGCCTGATATTTTCTTATCTCACTTTCTACAAATGCAATAGGACCAGTATTGATCTCTAACATATTTGCCGCAGCGCAAAGCAATTGGTGTTCCCCATTGGTGTTATTATGATCCTTAGGTAAATGCTCATTATCCGGTAATTCATAATGTTGCTCAGGATTTTCAGATAAAAAAAGGCGAGTCCTATGGATCCCAATGTATAGCATGCCATTAATAATGTCGTCCAAACTGCCTGGGTACGCCAATAAGCATAAAGGGGCCTGGATATATTTCTCAGAAGGATTATCGGTCATTTTAAATTATCCCTTTAACGGGGCACTACCGTATTTCTCTCCTCTAGGGCCTCCCGTACTTGAGCGGGATTAAATCTTACCAGATGCCCTATCTTGATATAGGGGATAGTTCTCCTTCTTTGCTGTTCTCGAAGCCAGCGTAAGCTCGGACGGGACCTTTCATCGAAGAGGATTTCCAGGAGCCTTGCAGCATCCACCAACTGATCATTATTTAGATATGAACACACCATCAATTTTTAAAAAACTAACGACATGATATTACTTTTTAATAATCAAGGCGACATCTTAAAGTAAAGTCCCCGCTTTATATTTAAAATATCCAATACATTCTTCTAATGTATCTAAAGTCCCCACTAAAGATTCATTTTAGAAATATTGATAGACCCATCAGTTAATAGGTAGAATAGGTGAAAAAGGTAGCATATCATAAATCTGATATTTGATAGGTAGATCCCAGAAATTATTGCTTCTCACTTTTATATGTTCTCGCTGTTTAAGCCACGTTTCTTTACTGCCCGGCAATTTGTCATAGATTATGCTTCTGAATTTTTCCATCAGTTTTTCGTCACCAACATCATAGTATAAGCGTTCTAATAACATCACACCTAATTGACAGCGCAGATCTGCTTCACCGGGTTGTGTTATATTATTATTTTTATTATTAACAGGGAAACGTTTTTTCAGTTTACCAACCGTAAGCCAACGCGGGTTAGTAAGCCACGCTTTAAATATCTTGAGTCCTACAGTAGATGAATATTGCTGACCATATGGACCTTGGGCAGGGGTGGAAGGTTTCGCTTTTATTGATTTTAAATACCTTTCAATCGTTTTAATATTAACAGCAATTGCTTTCGCATATTCACCAGTAGTATGGGGTTCCAACCATTTAAAATATGGATCCACAGTAGTCCTTATACGGTTTCGTCGACTTTTATTATATCCATAATCTATTCTTCCATCCCTTATCATCTCTATAAATTTATGAATACGTTTAGTAAAATATTCATCCTTCCATTCAGGCCAGACATCATCAAGGTCACTTAGCTCTCTTTCTAGAACGAAGCTAATAAGCATTCCATACAAGAAAGTCCGCCAGATTGTTTGATTTTGTCTCCGCAAATTTTTAACAGTTTTCCAAGTCTGATTTTCGAATCGCTTTATTGGAGTAAGTTCTTCTAGAAGAAATTCTAATTCGTCATCACTTAATCCAGTCTGAGCCCAGGGTTTTCTTGAACGGTCTATCTTGTATAATAATATACTTATTTTTCTTTCACTCTCAGAAAATCCCCTAGGGACTGCTTCTGATTGAGATTGACGCTTTGCTTTTGACTTACTCTTGGGCATCGTTATGCTGTGTTTTTAAATTACATACGAGATAATCACACCGGTGATTTTTAGAGTAAAAAGCCTATTAAGCGAGGGGACAATCGGCCAATCAAAAAGATTATTTGAATTACAGTGACAATACCGTGTCGTTTACAAAGGTAGACCATCGAGATATGACTTGCTCCCTTTTATTAGCCATGAGGCAGCGGTGTTAGATCCGGTAACTAAAACTAACGCTGAATATAAAGTTAAGCTCGCTAAAAATTTTCCTTCTTTGTATGCATTTTAGTGCATTTTAAAAAAATTCATAAAATTCTTATAAATAACGACCAGGGAAACCAGTTGAATGCAGATGAACGAATCGGAAAGGTTCACATCAACCAGCTAGTGGATACCGATCGTCGTTGAAAAATGCGCTTTCCAGATTGCCATTCTTGCCGGTGACAGCGGGTGTGACCCAGTGGGTGGCGTAACCTCTTCGCCAGCGATCGGAATGATTGCGGTGCGAACTGTGTAAAGTCTGTCCGTGATGAAAGACCACTCCTCCCTTACCTACCGGAGCTAGTTCCTCTCTTGATAAATCAACGCGATCTTCAGGAGGTATTAAATTGTAAGGCTCGTTTTCCATGGAAACGTGAGGGATCATTCCCTCTTTGTGCGATCCGCTGATATAGCGCAGACAGCCGTTGTCTTCACCTACATCGTCGAGTGCGATCCATGCCGTGGTTACATGGTCGACGGGAAAACATTGAAAATGAAAGTTATCTTGATGGTAGGGTTTGCGACCACCGTGACGGGGCGGCTTCATGAGTATCTGGTCCGCTAACAAAAGGGGTGTGCCCTTGATAAACATTTCAATTACTTTACTGAGCCGTTCGTTAAGAACGAATTCCTGAAATGAGGGATGCTTGAAAAATGCATCCATTAATTTACGGGGAATAATTTCTCCGTTTTCCAAGCGTTCACCCGCCACCTCGGGAATATCAGGATCCTTAATCTCCTTTTCAATGATCGCCGTCGCTATTTCTGCAATACCGTCCACCACGGCAGGGTCAAATACTCCTTCGATGACTACCCATCCCTTTTCCCAGTAGTGATTCAACTGTTCCTGTGTTACCATATATCCTCTATGATTATAGGTTATTCTAATTTATCCATTTAATATTATACTTTTAAGTCCAATTTTTCAATCCCTATCACAGGAATCTTGAATCGATTAACCTGAGATAACCTTCTTTTTCGTCATCTTTGCTTTCACCTGAATTATTAAATTTTCTCGTTAAATATAACCTCCAACGCAGAGAGATCGTCTTCAATTGCTCGGCTCATTGCAAACTTCCTATGTGCAATTTCTACCTTTTTACAATAAACTTCCGTTAGTGTTTTAAGCTTATCTAACATCAGTTTGTTATTGAGCTGCCCGTATGACTCAGTGATCTTTTGCAGATCCTTCTGCCCAGCTCTCTGTTCGTATTTGGAAAAAGGAGAAGAAACTGTATTTCGTCCATTTATCGCATCGTCTAATAAGATTATGCAGCTTCGCAGACTATCCATTAGATTATTTGCATAAAATAATTCTGATCGCATTAAACATCTGTACGCTTCATGCGCGTAGGCAATCCCTCTGCTGATTACACGATTGACTTCATCTTTATCTATTTCAAAAGACAAGGATGTTGATTGATCAATTGTTTTTTTAATTATACTTTCTGGATCATAAGCAATACGGATGGGTAAAGCGTACCAGGGCGAAGGTTCAAATTCTGAAACTCCGTAGTAAAATACATCCAACTTAACAAACGGATTAAAATGGGAAACACAGTGATGGGCACGAGGCCACCATTGATTAAAGAGAAGCGCTCCCCAATTCTTTGGGACTTCTAATCGATTTTCAACAAAGTGGTCCAATTCATTGTCGGTAACGACAACACGCAAATCGATATCGGAGAATGCGTCCGACTCGCTCGTAGCTAGTGAACCTGCAATGAAAATACCTTTCGTCGCCCCATACAATTTAAAATAGGCAATCGTTTCTGGAGTGACCCCAAAAATCGGGTAGTGGTACAATTTGAGTTTACACCTTGGAGCAGGGAGTAAGGAGCAACGAACCTTTTGTCTAAGTTCACCCCGCGGTCGCGATGACTGGGGATCTCAGAGACGCCAGGTTCGCTTACTCCTGCTCCCTGCTAAGGGGTGTAATTTTCCGTTGCCAGGCGGCTTTGAATATATAAACTTGGCTCTGGAAAAGGGGGTATGGAGTGACCCCCAAAAATCGTATCATTTACAGAGAGAGGTTATCGGGATAAACGGATAACCTCAATGAAAAGAAAACGATACACAACAGAGCAGATAATCGCAATACTGCGGCATTGCACTCTCAGTTACCTATGATCAAGCAAATCTGATCGCGTCAAATTCAAAGTCTTTGAAATGCGCAGATAAGAATTCAAAATGTGTACCTATGGGAATATACTCCAAAGAAGAATTGGTTGGCTTTGTGATGTCGGATCGTTGGAGCGATATATGTAATCGTCTTAGCTGGCCTTTCACACCAGATTAATGGGAGTCTACTTCTCCCATTAATCTGGAAGCAAATGCAACTGCTATTTTATAATTAAATGCCAGAGATTTTTAAAAATCTGCTTATAGATCGTTGGTATAAATGGTCACGACCAGACTCTATTCGTCAGCCGGGGTATCTCGAAAGGGATCAGAAAATGCTTTTACGGTTTGTAAGGTCGAATCGTCCGGGATTAGCGTGCCCTGGGCGATCTCTGTAAATCTCCACTTATGCAGCCAATCTATCCACCGCTGCCGCCTGGGATTCTGCTCAGGATTATCCAGCCATTCAAGCGGGTATTCCGGAGACGGAGAATCAAAAGTTGTTTCGGCTGCCGATGTCCTGATTTCATTAGTGATATGCAAATATTCCGTTAGAGCCCTTCCTTCTTCTGCGTTCTTTGGATTTCCAGAATAAACGATGGAAAACGTGCGCCGATCCGTCGATCCGCCACAACTGGCATGCCATACATGGGAATCAAAGATAAATCCATCACCCGGTTCTACGTCGCAAATATAGGCTGGACCTTCTTTAATACGTTCTGTTCCAAGGCGGTTCTCTGCATCATCATAACCCGTGAGACCGTCATACTTTGCTATTTCTTTATGAAAAGCTTTCTTATGGGATCCGGGAATCACCCTCAAAGCGCCGCTATCCTCATCAACCGGTTGGAGGTAGAAGAGGAATTTTAGATCGTGCATATGAAAATTATAATCATCGGCATGCCAGGCAGTATCATTGACGTAGCTGATCGAGTTGCAGGATATTCCAACGCAGTCTTCCCCCATTATCTGTTCTGCGATGCTTACAATGCGCGGGTCTTCGATCAAGGTGGCGAGAAGGGGCGTCTGCGCACCCAGGTTGGTCCAGCTTATAACCTGGGGAGGCGTGTCTTCAGGTTCTGTGTAGCGCCGGGTGGTTTCCAGCTTAGACTTGAATTCCTCCTTGAAGGTTTCAATTTCACCCGGGCTGAATAATCCTCGCAGGGGAAGGAAACCGAAAGTATTGAAGTGCGTGAGTTGATGCGCGGTAAGCATTTTTTACTTTAATTCACTGTTAATTATACCATATTTCGCAATTTATAAAGGGAAAGTCTATTAATTGATATTCCCCATATCAAAACCATAAGGCTAATAACTCCCAATAATATTGCAACGAATTTTAATTTAAAGCCACACCGGCCAAGACTGATATGCAGAAAATTCTGGAAGCCCATCGCAAGTCCCAAGAGTCAGAAACTGTCAACCAGGGTGTTCACTGAATTATAATCATGGGGGGTCACCTCAGTGGATTTACTAGATTGCGTGGGGATAAACCTTTCGCTAAGCGATCAATATTCTCCGCGGCGGCTTTAGCGCGTCGATGCCACGTCCCCTGTGTGAATCCAGCGACATGCGGCGTAGTTAAAACGTTATCTAACTTTAAAAGGGGATGTTCCGGGGCCAAAGGTTCCTCGGCGTATGCGTCGATACCCGCACCTTTAATGCGACCGCTTGTCAGGGCCTCAATCAGTGCATCATTGTCAACGATTTCTCCTCGCGCAACATTGATCAGGACCGCCTTTTCCTTCATTACGCTGAAAGCGTGCTGGTCAATCAGGTGTCGCGTTTGCTTGGTTAAAGGAACGTGCACAGAAAGGAAATCAGACTCGACCAGAATTTTTTCAAGATCTTCGGGGTATCCAAGAAAGGCGAGATGAAATTCGTCGAGTTCATGCTGCGGAATATCTCTATTATCAATGGCTATGATCCGTAATCCCAGGGCCCGGGCCCGTCTTGCCAATTCTTTCGCGCTTGCTCCGAAGCCGACCAATCCCAAAGTCTTTCCTTCGAGCTCATCGTTCATCACCCGATGCCAGTCTTTGGTGCGATTGTGATTGAGGTTTTTTGCGAAATAGAGAATCATAAGAAGCGCATGCTCTGCAAGAGGGACAGCGGTTAGGGGCCCCGGAGAGTGGGTGAGGAGCAGACCTTTACCCAAGATATATTCCGTGTCGACATGGTCGAGACCGTTGGTCGTAACCTGCCATAGTTTAACTTCAGCTGCTTTAGCCGCGTCCATCATCTCATGGGTTCCTATGGCCCCTCCCGTATCAATGACTACCTCAATCTCCTTAAACTGATCAGCAGCCGGTTTGTTTGGATCGTAAATTACAATGGGATAACGACCGTCAATAAATTCAACCAGATAATGATAAGAAAAATGTAACCTGTCTGCGTTGCGAAGAAAAAGAACTTTCATGGCTGATAAAGAGACTTAATGGTAAAATAGTTATGGAGAAGGTGCAAATTTTTCCTGGGGATTATTTATCTTCAATGAGAATAAAAACAGGATGAGGGAAAAGCTCATACATAAAACCGCCGCAGCGTAATAGCTGTCAGTGTATTTATGGGAGAGACTGAAGACGATTGTCCCAAGTGCAGCTAAAACCATTAACACCCGGTAACTCTCTCACTTAATAATTGGTACGAAAAACGGGGTCCAATCAGTAGCCATGAGACGCTCTCTAGTTGGAGAGGATTGTTTCTCCTTAATCTTGATAACGACAACGGAGTGCTTAATTTCACGAAAGAGTTCATGAATTTCATTCGCCGATAAAGTTAATGAGCTTAGAGTAATAAAAAATGCTAAGACTGAATATAATTTAAACATAATTAGAAAATATGTTTGTAATATTTTTTATTGTAAGTGTTGGAGTTACATAGCAAGCACGAAATACTTTAATCCAATAGACTTGAATTAAAATAACGCTGATTTGCGCTTTGATAATTTCCCGACTGTCTGTCTCTCCCACCCGAACCCCGCCTGCCCTGAGCGAAGTCGAAGGGACACCCTCCTGTCTACCCCGAACCCATCTTACAAAGCATTGTTCACTTGACCCTGAACCCTGTACCCTGAACCCTCTACACCAATACTTCCCATGTATGATCTTAAAGACAAAGTGGCCATCGTCACGGGTGCGGGTGCGGAGCTTGGCATCGGGCGGGCAGTCGCGACGCGTTTAGCGCGGGAGGGTGCCGATGTCGTTGTCAGTGACATCGTGGAAAACCCCTATCCCGACCTCTCACCGGGCTGGGGTGGACTATCAGCGGTCATTAGCGAAATCGAGGCACACGGACGGAAGGGGGTATGCGTCCTCGCGGATGTAACCGATGCCAATAGTGTGCAACAGATGGTTGACCAGACGTTGTCAGCGTTTGGACGGATCGATATACTCGTGAATAATGCCGGTTCGAGTCCCGGTCGTGACCGGGTACCCATCGTTGATTTAGAGGAAGCAGTTTGGGACCGGATCCAGGAAATTAATGCCAAGGGTACCTTTCTTTGCTGCCGTGCCGTTGCCAGGGTGATGATTGATCAAGGACAGAGGGGAAAAATAATTAATATGTCATCGGTGTCCGGAAAAACCGGACACGACCGCTTCGGTGCTTACTGTGCGTCCAAGTTCGCGGTGATTGGTCTCACTCAAGTATTGGCGCGTGAATTGGGTGAGCACCGCATCAATGTCAATGCTATCTGCCCCGGTCATGTTGAAACGAATCGGATGAATCATATGGCCTCCGCACTCGTAGCCGATGATCAGTCGGAAGAGGCGTTCACTGAAGAATGGAATAAAAATGTTCTCGCAAATACTCCCCTAAAGCAGATAGCCAAAGGTGAAGACATTGCAAAAATGGCAGCTTTTCTCGCTTCGACCGAGTCCGATTATCTCACCGGTTTAGCAATTTCTGTCACTGGCGGTGCGTTTATGTTGTAGTTTAGTGGTAAATCAAATCGACAGGTAAAGATGCGAAGAAAAAGTTTATATGAAAATAAAAGAGCTAAAGACTTACGTCGTAGCGAATCCGCCGCCACATAATGGGGGCCCCTATTTTGTCTTCCTCAAGTTAACGACCGACAACGGAATCGATGGCGTAGGTGAAGCCTACGGGGCACCGTTTCATCCCAACAAGGTTGCCCAGCTGATTGAAGATGTTGTCGAGCGCTGTGTTATCGGTTGGGACCCATTCAGAATTGAAAGTTTATGGCGGATTATCTACTCGAGCGGGTATTCTCAGCATCCCGACATGACGTTAATGGCTGTGCTCAGTGCAATTGAAATGGCCTGCTGGGATATTTTAGGGAAAGCGCTCAACCAGCCAATCTATAACTTACTTGGCGGCCAGGTTCATGAAAAACTTCGCTCTTATACCTACCTTTATCCGGACCCGAAAAGTGACACCAAAGATGCCTGGTCAATAGCTGATGTCTTCGGTCACCCGGAGCTAACTCCACAAAGAGCTGCCGACTACGTTGAGCAGGGATTCACCGCCGTAAAATTCGACCCCGTGATGCCGATGACCGCCTTTGATCCGCGGCAGCTTTCACTCGAGGTGTTGGATAATGCCGAGCTGGTGATTAAAAACACACGCGAAGCAGTCGGCAGTAAGTGTGATTTACTTATCGGAACACACGGGCAAATGACGACCTCCAGTGCGATCCGCCTTGCGAAAAGAATGGAGCCTTTTGACCCCTTGTGGTTTGAAGAGCCGGTGCCGCCAGAAAATATAAATGAAATGGCGCGTGTAGCCCAATCCACCAGCATCCCCATCGCCACCGGTGAGCGTCTATCAACAAAATATGAGTTTGTAGATTTACTGGAGAAACAGGTTGCGGCAATACTCCAACCTGCTCTCGGACGGGTGGGAGGAATCCTCGAGGCTAAGAAGATTGCCGGGATGGCGGAAGCGCATTACGCGCATATCGCCCCGCATCTTTACTGTGGTCCGATTGAAGCCTCCGCGAATATACAGATCGCTACCTGCAGCCCCAATTTTTTAATCCAGGAAAGCATTGAGACTTTTGGCAGTTTTCATGCTGAGGTTCTCAAGAATCCCATTCGTTGGGAGGACGGTTACATTATACCACCGAGCGCACCTGGCCTGGGTGTCGAGTTGAACGAGGAAGTAGTGGCGAACAGACCTTATACTGGACCTGTCTTTCCAGAGTTGGGGGACAAACCCATCTGATTGTCGATTGTGTGGTGTTGATTGGACCCCATAATTACTACCAAGTTAAGTGAGAGTCATTCCGTGGGTTATCTGTTGCTGGTTTAGCAGGTGCTGGCGGAGGGAAACCATAGGCCGAGTGGAGCCAGCACCTGTTGGATTGAGTTCCTGCCAGAGTTTGGCAAAAGCGTTGGGACAGAGAAAGCCTAAACGACAATGAGGGTGATGGGTATTGTATTTTTGCTTCCACGCATGGATGACAACACGCGCTTCGGTAACGCTTAAAAACCACTCCTGGTTTAAGCATGAGTGCTTCGCTATGTCGTCACTGCGTTCCTCGGTACGTCATGCAGTCGATGGTGAAAGGATTCAACATGGCCGTTTATTATTCTCGCTTTCGCTCGTTGAGGGGTCGCTTCGCTCGGTAGCCAAGGACTGCCAGGGTCGATGTAGATAATGTCGATCTGGCGCTTGAGGAGTGCTTCTGTGACTTTTTGTGCTACGAACTGCGAACCGTTATCGGAGCGGATGCATGGGGGTTGCACCACGTCTTCGCTTTTGAGCGAATGAGATATCTTTATGGCTAGGCATTGACGGGTATGTTCATCGATTAAAGTCATCATCCGCAGTTGTCCCCCGCGATCGGTGTGGTCGGCAACAAAATCCCAACTCCATACATGGTTCGGCTTTACTGCTTTGGTAGGGAGCCCAGTAGAGTGCCCTCGTCGTCTCTGTCGGCGACGAGAGGGTTTCACTCCAAGCCCTTCAGTTCTTCGCACTTTTTGCACCAATTTACAGTTTACCTTCCACCCCTCTTTGTCCATTAGGGCACGAATACGACGATAGCAATAACGTGAATGTACCTTTGAAAGTCTAATGATTCGTCTCACCATGGTCTGATTACAATAAGATTCTCGCTTGCACTCGTAGAGATAAGTTCAGCGATGGAGCCCAAAAAACCTGCAGGTCCAACGCAGCGAGCAAACCCCCTGGGCTACCACATGCTTGACCGCTTCTTTCTTATGCGACGAGCTTACCATTTTTTTATCCACTTCCTCCAATACGCGATTCTTTAACATCTGCTCGGCTAACATCTTTTTCCGTTCCATGTTCTCGCGTTCAAGTTCCTTTAGCCGCCTCGCATTGCGTAGGTCTATCTGGTCATATCTTTTTCGCCAGCGATGGTAACTTTGAGCACTGATGTTGTGCTCACGGCAGACTTCCTGGATGCCTCTGGCGCTGTCTACTTCGCGCAGGATTGCTATGATCTGCTCGGTGTTGTGTCTTTTCTGTTTCATTCGTCTTTCCGTTCTTATTTACGGAAAGACTCTCACTGGCAATGGTCCAGTCCCCGGCGGTCACGCCAATCGGGATGCTGAATTTATTAATTTAGATACAAGATAATCAAACCGGTGACTTTTAGACTAACAACTATTAAACGAGTAAGCAATCGACCAATCAAAAAGATTACAATTTACAAAGGAAAATTATCGAGATATAACCTACTTCCATTTACTAGACCTGAACACAGCAGTGTTAGTAACGGTAACTAAAACTAACGCTGAATATAAAGTTAAGATTTTCTAAAAATTTGCTAATTATAATTCATTTTGCTGCCTTTACCTGCATTTAATAGCATTTTTAAAATTTCATAAAATGCTGATAAATAATGACTAGAGAAACAAGTTGAAAATAGATGCATGCAGATGAACGATTCAAATAGGTTCGAATCCCTCCCTCTCCGCCAAATAATTTGCACAGCAAATTATTTAGGAGGGATGAGAACCCGAGAAGAGGGTTGTGCAAATTGTCGATTGTGTTTCTTCTCTCTTGTCATTGCGAAGGAGGCGTAGCCGACTGCGGCTACCGAGCGCAGCGACATCTTCCATTCCAGGGGAATGCCGGTCACGTATTGACATCCCCCTGGAATGGAAGATGTCGTCCTGCTGTTGCAGAACTCGGTAGCTTCGTCGCGTTGCTTCTCGCAATGACAATAAGAAATCAATCCGACATCCGCAATCGATTCACTCAATCGTGAGCTCTTCAACAGACACCTCGATCGCATCTCCATCTTCATTGGCAAAGGTGGCGTCTATGCTCAATGTTGGCTGAGGGGTTTCATCGGATTTAAAATTATTCTGGGTGATCAGTGTGTCAAACCCGGTCGTTGTCGATCCACTCTCCGCTACCACAATTGATGCACCGTTTGTCTGCAAGAGGTCACCACCGGTGATCCGCAAACCGGGGTTACTTGCCGGTACTGTGAAGGAACCTTCACCGAACAAGAGATGTGGAACTGCATCGCCATCAGCAACGATGTCACCTACCGTTAAGCGTACCGCGATCGGTACGCCACGCGCATCGAAGCCGACCTTGCCCGTGCTTCCACTGAACACGGCATTCGATAACTGCACTCCTCCCATTCCCGTGGAGTTGACTACTTCCACGAGGGCCACATCGGCCTGGGCGTCATAGACCTGTCCTTCGGGGAACAGTGCCTGGTTAAAGGCGTTGATCCTTCCCACCGTGAAAATGCTGAAGAAGGTATTGGCGTCGGCTCCATCGATGACCACGCTCGGTTTGCCCGTCACGTACTCAACGGCTTGGTTGTAGCGTGGGGGGACGGCCGGGGGCAGGAAGGTTGCCGGATCGAGGGTTACGGTAAAAGTCCCATTACCTGAAAATTCTACCTGCACGATGTCCTCGGTTTCATCCATAAAGGAAACGCGGGTGATCTGTCCCGGTTTGGCCTGGAGTTGGACGGATTCTCCGGTGAGTAAAATCTGATCGAAGACATTACCGTTGGCATGCTGGATGTTTTCGCCTGCGATATCGCCCGAGCCGTCGAGGACGAGGGGAACGGAAGGTGCGGCAACCGTGATGACTGCGGTGTCGCTATCAGCGGTACCACCTGCGTTCGTTATCTGTGCCCAGAAGTTCGTACTCGCGGTGAGGGCTCCCGTGTCTAAGGTCCCGGCTGTCGCTCCGGCAACGGGACTGGCGGTGTCACCGCTGTTACCGGTAAACCACTGGTAAGTAAGATCATCGCCGCTGGCAGCAACGGACAAGCTTGCCGATGCACCGGATGCGACTTCCTGGCTAGCCGGTTGGGTGGTGATAGAAGGACCTTCTGCGGGGGGCGGTTCGCTGCCACCTTCAAACCCCGGAGCACCGATTGGGGTAAAACCGAAGTCGTCGATAGTTGTTGAGCTGAATAATGGATTAACATTTTCATTATCGATTAAAAGGATTTTTGCAATGCCGCCCACAGCTCCCAATTCACTGGCAAGAAATGTATAATGCGGAACTCCTGATCCCTGCAGGACATTTTGCTGCAGGTCTGTTTCCCTGGCGATTAAATTATCTTCAGTATCAAATACCTCAATAGTACCATCGGATTCACCGCCACTGCTTGCTGCTAACGTGATGGTTGAGGCAAAAAATTGCACCCGGGCGGCCGGTGTTTCGAATGTGATCGTCCCTGTATCACCATTCATAACTCTCCAGTTAGCACGTTTCGTGCGGGATTGTTCGTTGAGCGGAGGTGATGTTTCCTCGGATAAATCTGCGCCTGAAAAGGTGGCTGTAATGGGTGATGTACCAAGGGTAATATCATCATTCGACTCTGGGAATTCAGAAAAGAAAGTAAATACTGTGTTGTTCCTTGGCCCATCGATGAGGGTATAACCCACATCGTCGACGACTAATGTACCCGAAACATTCAGGAATTTTATTTCATTCATACCGTCAATGTAATTGAGATCTGTTTCGTCGAAGAAATTGCCACTGAAAGCCACGATTCTTTGCAGCGCAGGATTGGAATCAGGATTGATGCTGGTCGGAAAACCCGTAAAAACGCCCTGCTGAGTTAATTCAATTAATTCGACTCCAACAATATCGACTGTAATTTCTCGAACCTCGATCTTGCCCGCACCCGCAGTTTCAGCCACATAGAATTCGATTTCAGCAATCCCTTTTCTAGTGAAGATTTTTCCCTCCTGGCCGGGGCCCAGGGTTAATGCTTTCGTTCCCGAGTGCAACAGATTTGGGTCCTCCAGCGTTGTTACTGTAAACCCGATAAATTGGACATCATTAGGTGGATCACCTAGTAAAAAGTCTCCCGAACCTTCAGCATCTTCAAAATCCAAAAATACTTCCTGGTCCTGCGGAAGCGCTCGGAGAAGAAGTGGAAATAAAAGTGAAATTAACGATACGGATACGAGATTTTTTATGCACATTTTGACCCCTTAATATGATTTAAACCCTAGTTCTGAAACAACTGTTTTTAATAATTAAAAGGGTAAGATATAAATCTCAACAATTAATTGTGATTTCAGTAAATTAATTCAGCAACCAGCCATAGCCTTGGCGAAGGTTGGTCCCTAGCGCGATTCTTCAATTGCGACACTCTCAAACGCGGTAGGGACACCGCGTTCCACCATTGCAAAGACGATTCAATGAATAGAGGTAGCATGTTCTAAATACCCTCTAACCAATTACACGCCTATTGTCATTGCGCCTGTTCTCCATAGCCTTGTGCGACGGGGGAAGGAGTAGAGCGACTAAGCTACCTAAGGCGAAGCGTTCCATTCTTCCTTAAGGGACGAAGACGAAAAAAATAATTATCAGAAACGGGACTCCCAATCGGTGGCGATTTTAAAACTTTCTTCGATGACGCTTTCGGTTGTCTCACGAGTGGAAGCCACTTCAAGAGTCCTTGAACCGGTAAAATTTAGATCCGCTAATCTTCCAATAAACGCATCCCAGTCAATGATCCCTTTCCCTGGCACCCAGTGTTGATCGCCGTTTCCGTCGGTATCATGCAAATGTAAGGTAAACAATCTGTCCGCCGCCACATTTAATTGCTGCAGCGGGTCGTGTCCTGAGACCTGGGCGTGAGTAGTATCAAGACATAAGCCAACATACTCTCTTGGCATATCTGCAATTAACTCGAACAGATCTTCCATTGAATGTAAGGGCCGCGCTGACCCAACATGGCACAGATTCTCCAAAGCAATCTTTATTCCCGTATCGATGGCGCTTTCAACCAACTCGAGAATAGATTCTTTAGTCTTGGTTACGCTCGCATCTCGATTTTCTTCGCTATACATGCTGAACATATCAGGATAGGAGCCATTGGGGTGAACGACCACCGATTCAGCTCCCAGCTCCTTAAAAAAGGTAAACGACCTGGTAACTTCCGCCAGCGAAACTTTTCTTTTTTCACTATCCAGTGATGCCAAATCGATGCCCCCAATAGGGCTGTGACCAACGCGCATTGAAAGATCAAAGCGATTCATAAGCGAATGAATCTCTTCTATCGAATCCATTCCAAGCGAGAAATGAGGAGGTTCCCATAACAACTCAACCTCGGTAAAGCCCGCTTTTTTTATTCTTTCAAGGCCCGATTCCAATTCTTCAGGTAGAATAACCGTGGTGCTGATTCCGTATCGCATTTTAGTCGAAAATCAAAGGTCGTAGGTCAAAAGTCAGAGGATAATTCACATCAGTCACCATAATCGATTGCGAATTTACAATAGACGATTGCCAATTTGCGATTTTATTTTTAAAAATTAAAAATTACCGCAATAATCAGAAAGAGAACCATGAGGGGTGCTATTTCTAAGAGACTATTCTGAAGTGTATTAAGCCAACTCGATTAAGAACAGCTTAGATTGTTAATAGCAGATTTTTTTTGAATTAAGATAATACCTATTGTTTAATATAAATCTGTTCGTTGTATAGAGAGCGACCCCAGCCCCGGTAGATGTAGGCGTGAGTACTTGTCCAGGGGACATTGCCGAGGCGTATGTGCGCGCCCCAGACAAAATAAGCCGAGCCAACAACAATTACCGGAATATTATCGGTGTGCAGATCGCGAACGCGGATCATATACTCACGGACTTTGGCCGGGTCGGTAGTGGTGAGGACTGATTCGATGTAACGAGTTGCGTCGTGTAACCAATCCGGCCCCTCTTTATGCGCATTACGATGCCAATAGGGTGCGGTCGGTCCTGTAATTGCCCAATTAGACATTTCGCTGAGAGGATCGGTATGGCCTGATTGTCCCCATTGATGGATATCAAAATCGCCACTAAAAAAACGAGGTATAATCAATTCTCTCAGCAGCGGATTAATGTTGGCCTTAATTCCAATTTTTTTCCAATGTGCAGAAACAAGTTCGCAAACATCGACACCAATTTTTTTTGTAGATGTTACATTGATATTCATCTCAAATCGGGTTCCATCTTTGAATTCACGAAACCCGTCACCATCCGTATCACGATACCCTGACTTTTCCAGTAAGGCGCGAGATTTTTCTGGATCGTATTCGGAATATTTCATGTGGGCTTCCTTTGAATAGTAAGGATTGGGCGGGCCGAACGAATATCCAGACGGGTCGAATATACCGAAATATATGATCTCTTTGATTTCTTCCCGGTTGATAGCATGAGATAAAGCCATGCGCACATTTTTGTTCCGAAATGCTTCCCGCATCGCGGGATTGTGCGCGTCCCAATTAAGGTAGAAAGCGGGGCCATGAGTAGGGCCAGATACGCGGAGCTTAAACCGCCCTTTTTGTTCTTCCGATTTAAGCGTGGGATACATGTCCATCTGAAAATATCTTCCGAAAAGATCGAGTTCACCATTGATAAAATTCAGAAGCAGAACTTTAGGGTTCTGAATGATTTCAAAGGTGTACCTGTCAGCGTAGGGTAGCTGGTTCCCCTCACTATCAATCTTCCAGTAATAGGGGTTTCGCTCATAAACAATGCGTTGACCAGACACCCATTCCACGGGTACCCATGCGGAGAGCCGGGGCAGACCAGGTCGCATGACAAGCTGCGCGCTGGTCGTGAGATCGCGAAAGTCCTTGTAATTGGCATCTGGATTGTATTTCGGGTGGTGTTTGGCGAGGATGTGTTTGGGGTAGGCAATATCTTCGTGACTGAGCGCTTTGCGGACACGCCCCAATGGTTTTGGAGAGGAGATCTTCAACGTGTGCGCATCGATTTTTTCTAATTTTATCGGTTTACCATCCACTTGCCAATAGGGTGGCGGTATCGTGGGTGTGCTTCGCGCGCTGTCATTAAAGACCATGTCGTAATACCAGAAAAGTATGTCGTCGACGGTGAAGGGAACACCATCCGACCACTTTACCCCTTTCCGTATATTAACAATGGCTGTTTTTCCATCGTCGGATAATTCAAAGTGATCAGCGAGATTGAGCTGAATACTTTTTGGCGGGTAGGGCCGCTCATAGCCCATCAGGTTATCATTGAAGGATTTTACCGGGCCTTGAGTATCGCCGATATCACTGGTTAGCGCCCGTCGAATCGTTCCCCCGTAATTACCAATTTTTTCTAAGGGAACAACAACGAGCGGGTTATCCGGGAGTCGTTCATTGACCGGTGGCAGTTCACCGGCTTTAACTTTCGCAGCCAACATTGGTGCCTCATTAAAGCTGCGATTCGTGAGTATTGCGGAGTCAATTTTTAAGGGGGCACTGGTTATTATTTCGCGTTGAGCAATAAATTCTTCATTACTGGTTTCGGACAAAGGTTCATGTTCGGGGTCAGGTGCTAAACAACGGCACAGCATAAGCGCGAGAACCAGAGACAGGATCACGGGTAAAATTGGTCGCTGCATATGATCTATTCTCATGCCTATTATAGTTTATTGTCTTATGTAAATCTGCTCGTAATAATGTGAGCGACCCCATCACCGGTAAACATAAGCGTTGGTGCTTGTCCTGGACACATTACCCAGGCGGGAGCTGGCACTCCACACTATTCAGAACAGATCAGGCTATTACTGCTGTACTCTGTGTGTCAATTCAGGGTGAAACCATGGTATTCATCATAACAATACTCACATGCCATCCACAGGATAGTAATCTCGAGCATCAGTTAGCGATGAGAGCGTTTTGATGCCACTTTCGCTAATGAGGATGGCATTGACATCAGTGTTACAGTGGAAGAGATGGTGATTGAGTGATACGTGATCTATCGATCAGTGTTAGCCGCCTTCACTCCGTTATGGCGTGCCAAGGGTGTTAAGTTTTAAGTGTTAAGCTATAAAGCTGCGCGTCCCTCCAATTTCGTAGAAATAAAAATAAAAAAATGGAGAGCCATGCGGTGCCTGTCGGCCATAGCCCTTCGGGCGACGGCTGATCATGGCCGCTATGGTTAATGGCAATCCATGAATTATACCAGCACGCCGAAAATTAGCTTTCGTTAATACACCGAAAAGTAATATAAATATCCTTTTACCTTTCGGGTTGTAGCTCAGCCTTGTAGACCACTGCTTTCGGGACGCTGAGTTTCCCCTTTACCTATGCGGGTTTCAAGGGCAGTTGCCGGAAAACAGAATATTTGGCAACTATTGTGAATTTTCAACTACTCGCGATAGGTTCTGAGATCAAAATGTTAATTTATATTTTTGCTTTGGGAAAGAATTACATTGATTACTTGTTTAACATCATTCGATGATAGAATGGAATGAAGAGTTCTAATAAATTCTTCTTCATTTTCGACTTTAAATTTTTCATTTGATATTTCGTTAAAAATTTTTAGAGGATAAAGAAAAAGTGGCTGTTCTATACGGAGCACGGTTACACTATAGTCGTCTAAATTTTGTGCTAAGATATCAAGTCTGATAGAGATTGTATTTGCAGATATGATGGGCCAAACTTGTCCTCTAAGAGTTCCATTTGTCTGTGTTCCTAAAATTTCTGCTTGCTTTTTGAGTATTGTAAATGGCGGTGTTATGTCATCACCAGTTGGCAGATCACCCCATAAATTTTCATCTTAATTCATGATAGCACCATCCTTTCTATCTCAATTTTAAAATCAAGGGGAAAATGGGCATCGCCAATGTCATAATGCGTATGATCGGGAATCAGTTAAAAAACAGCTATATCTGTAGAGGGTGGCATAAGGGGTCAAACGTAGAATTTAAATGTTATCGTAAGATGCCAAATTTCTAATCTTATGAAAATTCATCCATACTCCATTGTTCATGATCCAAGGAATACTTGTCAGCTTATCAATGTTTAAATTCTACGTTTGACCCTTTTACCTATTCTATTTCGATTTGCGATGAGGGATGTCGGGCTGCGCCCTCGGTAGCCGATTTGCGATGAGGGATGTCCATCCGTCGCACGAGGCTATTGACGACAGGCGGGCTGCGCCCTCGGTAGCCGATTGTGCAGGATGCAAGATCCTAAATACAGGATTGCTAGACAGTGAACAGTGATCGGTCGCTGTCGTCCCACAGTGCTGAAATTAAAGCTAATCGTGTTTACTTCCCCTCTTGTCATTGCGAGGAGCAACGCGACGCGGCAATCCAGGCAAATAGTCACATTGCCTACGAATGCCAATCTCCGCTCAGATCTGTCGAATGAGGATTCGTCTCTTCAATTAAGGTATTCGACCAGTTGAGAGTAAATCCTAATATCCAGGGACCTACATGATGCAGCAGAAATTCCCCTGGAATGGAAGATGTCGCTACGCTCGGTAGCCGCGCTTCGCTCGCAATGACAAGAGTGTGGTTACGAAGATAAGGATTATATTTAGTAACCACCAGGCACAATCGGCAATCGGCAATGTTCACTCCTCCTCAAAACCTATCGTGCCATATAATAATAAAAACAGCTCACATAGTCGGCACTCAGTTCCACCTTTTTACTATTCGCAACCTTATCATTACCACTCATCTTGGCGAACGTCTCATGCGTATAATTTAGGATTCCTACACATCCACCGGTAAATGATATTTTATCCGCTTCCCGACAGCGGAGCATGCCGACTCGGGAACCGCCTGACGGCAGGTCGTCCAGCCTGATAATCGCACTGAACCGATCCGACTGCGTTTCGTGGAATCCATAGGAGTAGCCGTAAAAATCCTCGGTTCCCAGATACTCGACCGACGGTGCGCTTTCCCCGTTCAGGTAAAATTCGTCATTGCCCTCGCAGAGCAGTTCTCCGCGTTTGCAATTCGGATTGTCGCTGGAAATCTGAAACCAGTGAGCCACTATCGCCCCCGTGCCGGAAATATTGCAGAGCTCAAGCTTCTCGCGGGGGATGTGCAATTGACCCCGTCGATAGTCGGCAAAAAGATAGCCCGAGGATTCAGGAATTGTCCCTACCTTATCCCACTGGATATCCAGATACCCACGGAGATCGACGACCGATGGATTTTCCAACTCGATCTTTACATGACGAGAAAAAGGCATCGGTAAACGGAAATTGTGGGATTCCTTTACTCGCGAAAAATAGACCGTATCATAGTAATCACACGATGCTTCAATATCGCCGAGGAAGTCCATTAACGGCATGTGAATAGACGGCGTATCTTCGAAGTCATACCACACCTTCATCATGATCACCGATCCGGCCGACTGATTCGCGGAACCGTTTCGTTCATTGTAGTCTGAGGCGTGGATGCACGTAATAACTCCCGGACCATCGACATCGAGTACCGTCACCGATGTGCCTCCGTAGAGCTCGGGCATGTCAGGATATTTATCCTTGGACCAGGTTGCGGGAACGACCCGGCTGTCGGCTTCCCCTATTCTTGTTAAACTTTCCCAAGATCTTATAGCATTCATGGTGGTCCTCCTACGACATAAAATTATCAGCTTTGGCACGTAACCGTTTCACATCATCGACGTGGGCTTTATTATCTATCAGATTGTGGTTTTCACTCGGATCAGCGTCTAAATTAAATAGCTGTTCAGGCCAATCTCTATTCACGAAGCGAAAGTATTTCATGTGATCTTGCTTGACCATCACCGATGGCCCGTAACCCGGAACATGTAATTCACTGTAAACTTCATTCGGCCATCCGTCTGATCTACCTTCCATAAGCGGAACGAGGGAGCGTCCATCCAATCCGGTTGGTATTGGCACCTGGGCTATCTCGCAGAGAGTCGGGAATAAATCGACCAGTGAGACATTTTCCTGAATAATCGCGCTGCCTCGATTAAACTTCTGTGGCCATGAGATGAAGAATGGCACACGCACCGAAGAGTCAAAGTACAGATCTTTAAACCATAGTCCTTTTTCACCAAGCATCTCACCGTGGTCGGATAGAAAAACTATTACGAAATCGTCGAGTACATTCAGCGCTTCAAGCTTGGAGATAACACGCCCGAACTGCGTATCCGCCCACTCGATCATTCCGTAATAGGCGGAGGTTGCTCTATGCGCTTCGCGGTAGGTTACATCTTCCCCAACTTTTATTTTGCTAGTATCGGCGAAGTCAAAATTTTCAGGGAGGTCTTCGACGCGTGGCTTCACACGTTGCATGTAATAGGTAAACAGCTCTTCGGGGCATTGGAATGGATAGTGCGGGCAATTCAGGCTGACCGCGAGTAGTAGCGGACCCTCGCCGGGCCTATCGTGAGTCGCATCGACAAAGAATTCGTCGAGGTACATCAAGGCTCCATCAACGGTGTACTTATCCTGTTTCATCAAAGTACTCATTCCGACACGGGTGTTGGCGATTTCCTTGGCTATCCCCCAGACGCCCGTACCATCTTTGTGCAAGGTAATTTCTTCGTGAAAGGTCATTGCCTGGTGAAGGGAGCGATCCACTGGTTCATAGCCATTGCGCCCTCGGATGTCTCGGCCAATTCTCTCATACCAGCCGTGCATCTGATCGGATCCGTCGGCAAAGTGCATTTTTCCCGCAGCGACGGGGTGGTACCCGTAACGTGAGAGGTGCCCAGGAATGGTCACCACCTCGCTTGGCAGAGGGGTTCCCCAATCTCTAGTTCCGCATTTTTTAAGATAGTTTCCGGCAAGGAAGCATTGCCTTGCCGGCACACATGCCGGTGATGGTGTGTAAGCGTTACGAAAATAGGTGCCTTGGTTGATGAACCTATCGAGCGTCGGAGTTCGAATGATAGAATCACCTTCGATGGGCATTACATCCGGTCGATGCTCATCATCTATTAGCAATAAAATATGAGGTTTTTTTTTAGTATTTTCCATCATTTACTCTTCTCCTCTCAAGTAATAAGAAAGGTATCATGTCAAATTTTTTTCAATAAATTAACTACTATCCTCATGATATACACTATAGTTATTTTAAAAACGTTATTCCCTTTTATGGTATTCCGTTTCCCCCTAAGACATAAAATCATCAGCTTTGGCACGTAACCTTTTCAGATCGTCGGCGTGAGCCGCGTCATTTATCAGATTTTGATTTTCACCCGGATCAGCGTCTAAATCAAAGAGCTGCTCAGGCCATTCTTTACCCTCGAAACGGAAGTACTTTAAGTGGTCCTGTTTGACCATCACCGACGGCCCGTTAAATGGATGGTATAATTCGCTATAAACTTCATTCGGCCAATCGTCAGACTTTCCTTCCATGAGCGAAACGAGGGAGCGTCCATCCAACCCGTTTGGTATCGGCACCTGGGCTATCTCGCAGAGGGTCGGGAATAAATCGACGAGCGAGACATTTTCCTGAATAATTGCGCTGCCTTGATTAAACTTTTGTGGCCTCGAGATGAAGAACGGTACACGTACCGAAGCATCAAAGTACTGCTGTTTTTCCCATAGTCCTTTTTCGCCAAGCATCTCACCGTGGTCGGACAGAAAAACTACTACGAAATCATCGAGCACATTCAGCGCTTCGAGCTTGGAGATAACACGCCCGAACTGCATATCCGTCCACTCGATCATTCCGTAATAGGCAGCAGTCGCTCTATGCGCTTCGCGATAGGTGACATCTTCACCGACTTTTATTTTGAAATAATCGTGGCAGTCGAAATTCTCAGGGAGGTCTTCGACGCGTGGCTTCACACGTTGCATGTAATAGTTAAACAGCTCTTCGGGACATTGGAATGGATAATGCGGACAATTCAAGCTGACCGCGAGTAGTAGCGGACCCTCGCCTGGCCTGTCGTAAGTCGAGTCGACAAAGAATTCGTCGAGGTACATTAAGGCACCGTCAACGGTGTACTTATCCTGTTTCATGTAAGTACTCATGCCGACTCGGGCGTTGGTCATTTCTTTGGCTTGCGGCCATTTGCCCGTACCTTCTTCGTGAAAGGTTGTGGCTTGGTGAAGGGGATCATCCGCCGGTTCGAAGCCGGTACGCCCTCGGATGTCGCGGCCGATTCGCTCGTACCAGCCGTGCATCTGGTCGGGACCGTCGGCAAAGTGCATCTTTCCCGCAGCGACGGGGTGGTACCCGTATCGGGAGAGATGACCGGGAATGGTTAACACCTCGCTTGGCAGTGGGATTCCGTAACCTCTGCATCCGCAGTTTTCCAGATAGTTGCCAGCCAGGAAACACTGCCTAGCCGGCACGCATATCGGCGATGGCGTGTAGGCATTACGAAAATAGTTTCCCTGGTTGATGAACCTGTCGAGCGTCGGGGTTCGAATCTGCGAATTACCTTCTATCGGCAAGACATCAGGTCGATGTTCATCATCGATAAGCAATAGAATATGAGGTTTTTTATTAGGACTTTCCATAATTTACTTTTTTACTCAGATTATAAGAAAGGAGGTAAGGCGAACTTTTTGCAAAATGATTTTTAAGTAAGCGTACAACCCACCGTCTTGATTGTGAAGGAGGGTGGCTCCTGCTTGCCTTACTCGACCAGCTACGGTTTGCGCCATTTCGATTGTCGATTGAGTTTCTTCTCTATTGTCATTGCGAGAAGCAACGCGACGAAGCAATCCAGGGGGATGTCAATACGTGATCGGCATTCCCCTGGAATGGAAGATGTCGCTGCGCTCGGTAGCTGCAATCGGCTACGCCTCCTTCGCAATGACAATAAGAAATCAATCCGCATTTCGCAATCCGTACCGAGAGCGTAGCTCGACATCCTCTATCCGCAATCGATTCACTCTATCGTCAGTTCTTCTATCGTCACTGTAATCTCATCTCCATCCTCGTTGGCGAAGGTGGCGACAACACTTTGTGTCGGTTGAGGCGTTTCGTCAGACTTGAAGTTGTTTTGCGTGATCAGGGTTTCAAACCCGGTCGTTGTCGATCCACTCTCCGCGACTACGATCGAAGCGCCGTTCGTCTGCAAGAGGTCTCCACCGGTGATCCGCAACCCGGGGTTGCCGGCCGGTACCGTGAAGGATCCCTCACCAAAGAGAAGGTGCGGTACCGCATCGCCATCGGCATCGATGTCGCCCACGGTCAAACGTACCGCGATCGGCAAGCCGCGCGCATCGAAGCCGATCTTGCCGGTGCTTCCACTGAAGACGGTGTTCGATAACTGCACCCCTCCCAGTCCCGTGGAGTTGACTACTTCCACGAGGGCCACGTCTGCCTGGGCGTCATAGACCTGTCCTTCGGGGAACAGTGCCTGGTTAAAGGCGTTGATCCTTCCCCCCGTGAAAATGCTGAAGAAGGTATTGGCGTCCGCTCCATCGATGACCACGCTGGGCTTGCCCGTCACATATTCGACGGCCTGGTTGTAGCGTGGGGGTATGGCCGGGGGTAGGAAGGTGGCCGGGTCCAGGGTTACGGTAAAGGTACCGTTACCTGAGAACTCTACCTGCACAATGTCCTCGTTTTCGTCCATGAAGGAAACACGGGTGATCTGTCCCGGTTTGGACTGGAGTTGGACGGACTCTCCGGTGAGTAATATCTGGTCGAAGACGTTGCCGTTGGCATGCTGAATGTCTTCCCCGGCGATATCGCCCGAGCCGTCAAGGACGAGGGGAATGGAAGGCGCTGCTACGGTGATGACTGCGGTATCGCTGTCAGCGGTACCGCCGGCATTAGTTATTTGTGCCCAGTAGTTCGTGCTCGCGGTGAGCGCACCGGTAGTTAGTGTGCTTCCGGTCGCGCCGGCGACGGGAGCTGCGGTGTCACCGCTGTTACCGGTAAACCACTGGTAAGTGAGATCGTCACCGCTGGCGGTGACGGTCAAGCTGGCTGAAGCGCCAGACTGCACTTCCTGGCTCGCGGGCTGGGTGGTGATCGAGGGTGCATCCGCGGGTGGGGGACCCTCGGAGCCGCTCCCAGGGGCGCCGATCGGGGTAAACCCGAAATCGTCGATACCGTTACGGGTAAATAAACCAGCGTTCACATCTTCATCATCAATATAAACAATCCTCCCAATACCTCCGGGTGCTCCCAATTCATCTGCATTAAAGGTAAGAAAAGTGGGTTTAAATTCCGGATGAACAACCGTCTCCATGTCTGTTACAGTCACGAGCAGGTTATCATTAGTATCGTAGACTTCGATAGAGCAATCGATTTCTGTCTGCCCCGAGGCACTTTCACAATTTGCATAAAAATCCACCTCATAAGCCGGAGTTTCAAAGGTGATGGTGAATTCCCCATCTCCAGCCTCTACAATAAAAGATTGGTTAAAAGAATGTTGTGATGGGCCGCCGCTACTAGATCTAATACCCCCTCCACTACCACCAGTACTGGTAAAAGTAGAGGTATAAGGAGAAGTCCCAATAGAAAAAGGTTCCAGTCTGCCATCACCTGGTCCAAATCCATCACTCGCCTCAAACCGGGTAAAGACCGTATTATTGTTGGGCTTATCCGTGGGCGTGTAGCCAAGATCATCAATGGAAAATTTACCTGTAACATTGAGAATCTTTACTTCTTTTATACCTTCAATGAATTCCAGATCCGTGGCATCAAGAAAATTGCCGCTGTCAGCAATAAAGCTTTGCAAGGCAGGGTTGGCTCCCGGGCTGATGTTAGCCGGTAGTCCTACAACTTCACCATTATCTCCTATCACTCTTAAAACTTCAGCAACTCCGCCGCTGCCTAATCCGAACCCGCTATTTCTATCTCCTCTGACTTCGATTTTGCCGCCCCCTGTTGATTCGGCCGCGTAAAATTCTAAGGTATTAATCCCGCGGGGGCTGACAATTAATCCTTCCTGACCGGGCGCAAGGGTTATCGCTTTCGATCCCGAGTGTAAAAGCGCTGGATCTTCTAATGTCTCTACGGTGAAGCCAATGAACTGGATATCATTCGGCGGACTACCGAGTCTAAAATCTCCCGATCCTTCGGCATCCTCAAAATCGAGAAATACTTCCTGATCTTGAGGAAGAGCTGACAGGTGCACCGGTAAATAGAGCAAAAGAATCAGAATCGGGGATATTTTTACAGGTTTTCTATTCATGGTGTTACAATGGTTATAGCATTGTCATTAAATTGCCTAAGTAAAAGTGCTGGTGTTTAATAGTCGAGGGTTATGCAAATTGTCGATTTCCGATTTCCGATGAGGGATGTCCATCCGTCGCACGAGGCTATGGACGACAGGCGGGCTGCGCCCTCGGTAGTCGATTCGTGATTTCGGATTGATTGACTCCTTTTAAATTACCATTTTTAAATCAGACTGTCATGGATAATCTCAACTGCACTAATGTCAATAGTGCTGGGAAGTAAGGAAGTTATGAGATGATCAATCTATTACTGAATGATTGCCGCGGAACGATAGAGCCTGAGCTGTATGGCACTCTTATCGAGAATACCTCGACACTTATGGAGGGGATCTGGGTAGGCGATGATCCTTCGATCCCGAATGATGACGGTTTGCGCCTGGACACCATCGAGGCTTTTCGCCAACTCGGCATATCCCTTGTCCGTTTTCCGGGCGGCACTGGGGCTGACTACTATCGGTGGCGGAACGGAATCGGACCCCGTTCCAAGCGTCCCAGGATATGGCAGTTCTTTTTCGGCAACGAAGACTCAAATGAATTCGGCACCGATGAGTTCATGCGCTTCTGTGAAACTATAGGTGCAGCCGCTTCTATAAAAATTAATCCCATAACAGCACCGCTCCACGAAACCCTCGACTGGATGCAGTACTGTAACTACGACGGAAACACCGACCTGGCTAACGAGAGGCGAGCGAATGGCCACCCGCAACCCTATGGTGTGAAGTCCTGGATAATCGGCAATGAAACATCTGACACCTATTCTCCTGAAAACTATGCGGACCGGGTATTTGAATGGACCTTTTACATGCGTCAAGTTGATCCCGCGGCGAAGATCATTGCCACTGGTGGGATCGACGATTGGAATGAGCGGTTTCTAAAAAGGTTCGCGGAACTGTCAGAGTCGGGAGGGCTTGCGAGCAACAATCCGGTAAAGGTGAATAACAAAGGGTTTCAGCCGGGGTTTAAAGTCCATATGCTGGAACTCGTATACCCCAATGAAGAGAGGATTCAGGATGCGATTGCCTGGAGCGACAAGTACTTCGGTGAGGGCAATCTCGAATTCTGTGTCGGGGAGTACGAAGGCATGATTGAACACTGGTGGCCGGAAGAATGGACCAGCACGCTATCAACGTCCGAGTGTGTCCTAATGGCGGGCCAGACACCGGACATACCACACGAGAGCGATGCCAGGTTGGACGGTGCGCTCATGGCGGTGGAAAAGATGCACCTCTTCATGCGCTACGCGAAACGTATCAAGATGGCCAGTTTTCTCTACCCGACGAATTGCTGGTCACCTTGGATCAAGACCAGCGGCTCGAAATTCGTTCGCACGCCGCACTATCATGCCTTCGATATACTCAAGGAACACCTGCGCGCAGAGACAATCGGCGTGGATTTAAATAGTACGGATGGTCTCGACGTTATGGCTTCCCTCACAAAGGATGGACGACAACTGACCGTGTCAATGCTTAACCAGCAGGAGGGAAAAACGGTGGACGCCGACATGTGCCTGAAGGATGACGAGGGCAGACTCCCTCACACAGCAGCCGCGAAGGTACTCACCGGGAATCCCGCAGATCAAAACACTTTCGATGCGCCAGACACGGTGATACCTCAGGAGGCCAAGGTTGAGATCAAGAATGGTGAGCTGTCCTTAACATGCAAGCCGGTCTCACTGACAGTAGTTACCTGCAACCTTGCGAAGTGAGTAGAAAAGAGGGTTCACCGTTCAAGGTTCAATGTTCTATCACTGTCGTAGCATTTCAGATATCGAAGCTCGGATAAAAGTGGTGGAGCGGGCTGTCTCTAGCACGCTTCTTTATTTACAGTGGTGGCATAAGGGGTCAAACGTAGAATTTAAATGTTATCGACCGATGCCAAATTTCTAATCTTATGAAAATTCATCCATGCTCCATTGTTCATGATCCAAGGAATACTTGTCAGCTTATCAATCTTTAAATTCTACGTTTGACCCTTTTACCTAATCCTTATTACCGACTACCTCCTTCCATTCGTATTCGTGGATCGAGCCATAAAAGTAACAGGTCGCTGACCAGGGTGCCTAAGACACCGAGCAAGCTGAGAACCATGAGCATCGATCCGGCCAAGTACATATCTTCCTTCATCAGAGCATCCAGCATTAAAGGACCAACCGTGGGTAGGCTGAGGACCATGGCGACGATCGCACCCCCAGAGACTAATGATGGAAAAATTCCCCCGATTCCAGAGATAAAAGGATTAAGCGCTAAACGCACCGGGTATTTCATTAACAGCTTAAACGGTCGCACTCCCTTGGCCATAGCAGTAATGACATAGGGTTTTCTCAACTCATCAAGTAAGTTGGCCCGCATAATCCGTATCATGCCCGCAGTACCCGTGACGCCCAAAACCACTACAGGCACCCAAATATGCTGCAAGAGGTCAATTATTTTACCCCTCGTCCATTCTGGTTGGACTGCATATTCAGGTGAAAATAGACCCGAGATATTAATGCCTAGATACTTACCGCTCCAATAAAGCAGGATCAAGGCGAGGAGAAAACTGGGAACACTCATCCCGATGAATCCTATCAATGTAAATAAATAATCGCTAAAGGAATATTGGCGAACTGCTGAATAGATGCCGATGGGCATAGCTACAGCCCAGGTAAAGAGTATAGTGCCGAGTGAAATGAGAAAAGTGAGAAGGATGCGATCACCTACCACATCATTGACCGTGCTCTGGTTCTCCATCGACAATCCCAAGTGACCTTGCAATAAACCCTGGTCTTTTTTTTCATAGGAAGTGAACCATTTAAGACCGAGCCAGCGGACATAACGTTCGGCGATGGGCTTGTCGAGGTGAAAGATCTCGCGCAGCTTTTCGGCCTCATCGATATTTATGCGGCCGCCTTTTAGCTGTAGCTCTAAAATTTTGGTCTCGATGTAATTCCCCGGAGGCAGCTGGATGATAACAAAAGAGATTACCGAGATGATAAGAAGCGTTGGACCCATGATGAGTAGTCGTCTTCCAACATACGGATGCCGTATCCCGACCATAATTATTCCGCAAATCGCGATACCTAAAAATATGTATTTTATAAGCCGCGCCAAACGCTCATAACTGGTTGATTCTAGATCGTCTTGACCGGATCCGAAAGGAGCAGGGGTGATTTCTACTAATCCTTTTTTTATCTGCGCAATGGTTCCAGGCGAATTATAAGGTTCTTTGAAGTAGTAGGTTTCTAATCCTGCGTGGGCCGGTGGACTGAAGCGAGCGCCATAGAATGCATTGCGCGGAACATTTTTAAAACCGTTTTTAACCAGGACCGGGTGCGGTGGAGGGGTGGCAATATTTATCGACCAGACATTTTCCGCAGCGATATCAAACACTTCATTGAAAATCTCGCGTTGGGCTTCACGCGTGGTTTTACCGTAAGCTTCTTCAATGAGTTTCATCGATAGACGTACGGGATGATCTTTCGATGGCTCGAGGCCGCCGAATTGTGTGGCTTCAGGATTGCCTGAAAGTCCATCTCTATTATACCAATTAAAATAGCCGTAAGCTTGGAGTGCAGTTAATGCGAGGAAACGTTCGGGTGCTATGATGGGATTGAATTCGCTCTCCGAGGCCCAAATGGAAAATTCCAGTTTGCGCGAGTTTGTTTCTACTTGAAAAAGAGCAAGCGACGGTTGGCGTCGGATGGCGCGAATGCCAACGCGGCTCCAATTTTCGATTATGAGCTCAGTCGGCCCTTCGTCTTCCCCCTGTGGTAGAGTATAATGCCAGCTCATGCGTGTGCCGTCCTTGAACGTGCGGTAGCCTTCGGTATCCCGCCGGGTGAGGCCTATCGCATCGAGCAGTTGATTAGCTCGGGCGGGCGCATACTCGGTAAAGCTTTTATGAAGTTTTTCATGGTAGAAAAAGGATTCCTTCCCGGGTGATAACTGCGCCGGTTCTCCCACCCCATTGTAGACTATGTCAATGATTTGCTGGCGATTGATGGCGAGTGAGAGCGCCTGGCGGAAGCGTTTATCATTGAGGAGATCATGTTTCATTTGGGTAACCGGATTATCAGAGTCTACCAAAATATTAATATTTGGATGGACGAGGTAGCGTGATCGTGTAGCTGGAAACCAGTGATAGACTTCGTAATCGTTTTTTTCGCGTTGTGACATGAGCAGGGTGTAATAGAAATCCATAACAAAAATTGTAAAGGTGATGGCCCCGCTAGCCGCTGCTATAGGTACCAGCTTATAGTTTTTTACTTCGATATGTAATTGGTCCACATAAGGGAGCTGATTGCCTTCGGTATCGACTGCCCAGTAGTAGGGATTGCGTATAAAAATCTGGGGTGGATTGGCTTTAAAAGTGTGATAAACCCAGGGCCAAAGACGCGGATGTTCGGGATTGTACCACTGTTTCAATAAAGCGTATAGGCTACTACGCGAAGGTATCCTGCTTTTCGCCTGGGTGGCCTCAATAAGCATATCATCGCCGAGTTCCGGGTGGTATTTTTCCAGGTAATGTCGAGGTGAACAAAAATCCCAGGCTCGAGCCAAGCGTTCAAGAAACGCTCCATAGGGTTGAGAAAAAACGAATTTTACAGTGTAATCATCGATTTTGATAACTTCCCCTGTCTTTCCACCTATTTTCATCCAATCTGGCGGAACACTCCCGCTTAATTCAGGAGCTGTTTCTTTATACCATCTGTAGAGGATATCGTCGGCAGAAAAAGGGTGACCATCAGACCACTTCATGCCTTCTCGCAGATAAAATGTCCATTCCCTCTTGTCAGGGGTGGATTCCCAACCCTTGGCCACGTGAGGTACGATCGGGTAACCAAGCGGAGACCAGCGAACAAGCGTGGATCCGGAAAAGAAGTTTCCGATGAGACTTATCTCGTTTTGTGATCCTCTCACTTGGAACCAGGTTCCACCGTATTCACCGATACTGTCCACTCCTTTAAGGATCACAGGTTCCATCCCCACACGCTCGGCCACCGGTGGCAGTTTGTCCTCGTCTACCAATTCGGCAAGGATGGGTGATTCGGATTTTGGATACCACTGGGTGCCCTCTCCCTCACTGTAGTCGACATCCTGTTGTATCTTAAAAAGGTCATCCTCGGTAAAACTGACATCCCTTAATTTTTTTGTATATTCAATCACCTCCTCACTATAGCGAATAGGCTCCTTCTCCATTACCGGTTTTAAAATATCGCCCCAAAAATAAATAAATCCGAATAAGAGACAGCCAGTGAAAACAGTGAACCCAAAAAATCTGAAACATTTTATCACGCCAGTTTTTATTAATCATGAATTAACACAAATCACACGAATAAACGCACCAGGGAACCAGCTTTCGCCCCGCAACCAGCAGAACTGATGACGACCATCTTTTGTTCCGCTGTGGCGGAACTAGGGACAGCAGGCAGGCGGGCTTCGATGGGCTCAGCTGTAGTGATCCTCTGAGGCAGGGGCCGTAGAGGGTTTCTGTGGAGTAAAACTTATCAATCCAGCGTCGAAAAGCGCAAGAGGTTGGTAGATTTTCACCAGGCGAAACACAAGTGTAATTGCGGAGAAGCGACGCCCGTTTAGTAGGGGACTTAAGGGCTGGAAATCTACCCCGTTAATGGATCGTAATTATTAGCCGCGGTTTAAACCTCTTGTTTCTAATTCTTTTCGAAATTCTTCGAAATCCAAATCAAAATAACCGAACTTTCGCATCGCTTTAACCCATTGTGCGCGGATGGGGTGTTCTTTAGTGTTTAAATGCCATGCCTGAAGCTGTTGCAAATAGGTTTCGTTTTCCAAGGCACGCCTGGCATCCTTTCTACTTAAACCCTCATAATGTTCACGAAGCACTGTCTCCTGCTCAGGTGTTCGGGGGTATCCTTTGTATCCGAAACTTGTCATCGGTCGGTCATCTCTTCCGCCATAACTGGAATGCCAACAAGCGGTGCTGTAGATTATTA
The DNA here is from genome assembly GCA_965219535.1 of Opitutales bacterium. Classification (GTDB taxonomy): domain Bacteria; phylum Verrucomicrobiota; class Verrucomicrobiia; order Opitutales; family PNEW01; genus PNEW01. The sequence continues at coordinate 911,513 of CBDCNV010000001.1, forward strand.
CATCGCCCGGATTATTCTTACAGACATAACCCGGTAAACTGAGAATCTCATTCGGGTGGTTATTATCGGGATGATTTCTCATCTCACTGACTAATTCTTTTAATTCGGTATATAACGGGGCTACATCACTCGAGGGGATGATACGTAAGGCACCGGAGTCAGCATCGAGTGGTTCGAGATAAATAGAGACATTAATTCCGTGCCTGCGACCAGGTAGGAATTTCCCACTGAGATAAATTCCGACATCTGGATGCCAGCGTGTATTGCCATTAAATGAATGAATCTGGCATGGCATTCCAATAGGATCCTTGCCTAGTAACTGTTCAGCTATCGCGTAAAAGCGTGGGCTTTCTGGTAGCCCCGATAGAAAGGGGGATCTTTCATCGCTGACTGGGAGATCGGGTCTTGTTTCTATAATCGCTGTATTGTATTCATTAATGATCGTTTCCATGTTGTCTTCGGTGAACTCCTGCCTGAGAATGATAAACCCAAACGTATTGAAAGTTTTTAACTCAAGATCGGTAAGCATTGGTTGGCGTCCTTTGAAGTAGTAGTCGTCTGATACTCAGGTATTCATCTTATTTATTTATCTCTAACTGAACACGCTCCGAAAGCATAAGCAAACCAAGAATTATTGGCCGCAGTTTTCATAACCACCAGAAGCTGCGTGTCACACATTCATGTTAGAGGAGGAGGTGGGGTTGGAGGAGGAGAAACGATTTGGGGGATGTCCATCCGTCGCACGAGGCTATGGACGACAGGCGGGCTATGCCCTTGGTACGCATTCACGCGTAATCGTTCTCCTTCATCCTCTCTTGTCATTGCGCAGACGGGTACATTTATATTCCACGTTTGCCCCCTTTTTCTTCTCTTGTATAAACCTCAATTGCCACTTATTCATTGGAGCTCGCCATGCAGATTTCAGATCAACTACGACAGTCAGTTATCCATTCGCTACCCGAGATTGAACAAATCGGCAACGATGACCTGCGTAACAAAGTAATCGACGCATGGGCCTACAGTCTGGATCACAGTTCGTTCACCTCCATTGACCAGATCCGCCCTTCGGGTAATCCGGACACACCCCGCCTCAAATCAGGGACTCAGACAGACCATATCCGTGGTGTGACCCTGCTGGCCATTGCCATAGGCGACTCCCTGGCCAGCCAGTTTCCCCAGTTGCCCATCGATCGTGATATGCTGATTGCCTGCGCCCTGTGCCACGACGTAGGCAAGCCCTTCGAGTTCGACCCGGATAATCAGCAGCGCTGGAAACAGAACCCGGCTGCATCGGGCTTTCCGGCCATCCGGCACACCCAGTACGGCACCCACGTCTGCCTCACCGTGGGCCTGCCCGAAGAGGTATGCCACGCTGCCGGCTGCCACTCCGGCGAAGGCGAACTGGTAGAGCGCTCCCTGCACGTGACTATTGTGCACCACGCCGACTACGCTTTCTGGCGCCCGCTGGAAGTCGCCGGTCAACTGGAAACCTGAAGAGAAGGAAAATACCGAGTTCCGCAACTTCTGTTTTATTTCTTCCCTCGATGATTCCTTATTCCTTGAACCATTCCAATGGAATCACCCTCATGCGCGCTCCCAGCCCCTCAAAAACGCCGCTCCCGAGATCGTACGCAATGGCGACTTCGTCTCCAAGTGGCAATCGTCGAAGTGGCATAAGGGGTCAAACGTAGAATTTAAATATTATCGACCGATGCTAAATTTCTAATCTTATGAAAATTCATCCATGCTCCATTGTTCATGATCCAAGGAATACTTGTCAGCTTATCAATCTTTAAAATCTACGTTTGACCCTTTTACCTAATCCCTGGAAAGCGAAACTGAACCAGTCAGTATGTGCCCACAGGGAACAAAACCTGCTTTCTGAAGCGTGTTGCGGGAAGAGATATTAGTGATATGGCAACGTGCCGCAGGAATGCTCCCTTGCTCGTAACACATCCGTTTCAACTCTTGCACCAGGTAACAGCCGAGACCACGCCTCCAGAACGGTTCCGCCACTTCCATGTAAATATCGCCATAGGGGCGATTATAGTGGAATAGAATACCTCCAGTTGCCGCGATCTTGCCTTTGACCTCTAATACCCAATCTCCAACGGGTTCCACTCGGTGTGGAAAAATACGTGCGGTATCGCCTTCCGTCGCCCGCCGAAAAACGGAGCCGTGCGACGAGTGAGTCGTTGTCAGTTTATCGTGGTAGAGGATGGACTCGGGCTTCACTCTAGTAGCATATGTGTGCAACATAACACTCATCAACGGATCGTTGCTCTGGGTCCGGATCCTGTTCGCGCCGCAGGTGGTGAGCAGCACAACATACAGGTCGAACATGCGCGATCGATAAGGCGGTGCTACATAGAACTCGAACACCGCGGGCTTCTTTTTCCAAGGTCCGCCGATCATTATGGAGCCATATCCCACAACAACGTCGCCTACAAAAAGCAGATAGGACTCGCTCCAACCTTTGCGAGAGTGTAATGAGTCATGGATGATCTGGCAATTCATCTCCTGCCGATAAAGATCGCGCCAGGGTAGAATGTCCTCAAGCGTTGTGGCTCTCGCAGTGTATTCTTGAATTCTTTCTATGGGGGTGGCAATACCGCGTATCATTAGATTAGCCAATAGATTTTAATGTAGTCTCCGCTATCGAAGGAGATAGTCAAAAGGTTAATCGCAAACGCTTCTTTTACAGCATGCCATTCTCGAGTGGTGCGAGTGATGAAATCGTTTTGGTGGGATGAGGTATGGTTGATACCCCTTGGGCTTATTGCCTATACCTGAAATTGGAGGCTTTGCAATTTTGCTATATGTGTGGTGCAATTAAGACGCTTTCTTGTAAGCATAGGTAAACAATGTTCATAGGACACTTTGCAGTCGGATTTGCTGCTAAGACCGTTGCACCAAGATTGTCTCTTGGGGCACTGTTTCTAGCGGTGCAGTTCGTTGATTTGCTTTGGCCACTCTTTATACTTGTGGGGATTGAGCACGTATTGATTGTGCCTGGCATTACTAAGGTTATGCCCCTTAATTTTGAAAATTATCCCATATCCCACAGCTTGTTATCAGTCTTAATTTTTGGGCTTTTGTTTGGCATCGTCTATAGCCTTATGCAACGCTATCGAAAGGGTGCCATTGTTTTAGGATTATGTGTGGTTAGTCATTGGTTCTTGGATTTAATCGTTCATCGCCCTGACTTACCACTTTTTTTCGGTGAATCGCCACTCGTCGGGTTTGGATTATGGAACTCACTCGTCGGGACTCTGCTGGTGGAAGGACTTTTTTTTTGCGCAGGAGTCTTTTTGTATATGCGCACAACCTGTGCTAAAGATAGAATTGGCACCTGGGCATTCTGGTCACTTATCGGTTTCCTTGTGATTATTTATATCGGTAATTTATTTGGCCCTGTTCCTCCGAATGTCCAAGCGATTGCATGGGTTGGAAACGCACAGTGGATATTGATAGTTTGGGCCTACTGGCTGGATCGGCACCGTATCGTAAATAACCATACACCCGCCGATATCGTCGGCTAATGCAGTTTCTGCTCACCCTCCACAAATTCCCCAAGCCCTGCCTTCGTGTTCTCTGCATGATCTTCTAAAGCTTACCATTCTCAAGCCACTGCGAGCGGTGAGAGCGTTTTGATGAGCTGGGGTAGAAGTGACCTTAGAAATAGGAGTCAGTATTAAGTCCCATTTCACGATGCTGTTTCTTAGCGGCTTCAGCTTGTAGTTGCTTCGCTTCCTCGTCAACTCTACAACTCACACCTTCGAAATTCATGGCAAAAGCTCGACGATGTCGAGTTGCAGAACGGTTCGGATCTGCACGGTGAATAATTTCACAATGATGGACGACGGCATCACCTGGTTGCATTTGTACCATCATCTCCATCTCTTCATCTTTAAGGCTGTAATCAGTGATGCCCTGTGAAAAACCAAGGATCGATGTCACTGCATGCGGTCTAATACCGAGAAGGTGAGAGCCGGGGATGTAGCGCAAACACCCATTCTCTTCTTCAACAGGGTCAATGGCCATCCAGACCGAAGCAACATTAGGAGGATTAAGCTTATAATAATAGTTATCCTGATGAGGCGGTGTGCGATGATCTGTTTTTGGCGGTTTGTTAAACCATAAGGGTCCCTGCGTATGGGCTTCCTCACCAATCAAAGTAGTGGCAAGTTTATTCCATTTGGGGTGGCTGCGGTACTCCTCGAAGTAAGGTTCAAATTTTGCCATGTGCTCCATTTGCTTCAGGGTCTCGGGCCGTGACTTGTCGTGGTAAAAGGCGACTGTGTCTGGAACTGATGGTACCACCTCGCGGATATAACGCTCGACAAGCTCGAACAGCGGCTCGTATTCATCTGGAGAAAGAAATTTTCGCACTACAACAAATCCATCACGATCGTAGTTCTCTTTGTATTGCGTATAGTCGTCCATATCTAGTCCTGCTTATTTTTATCAATCTTTAACTACCAATAAGAAAGTCGGTATCCACAGGTAGATCTCATAGCGCACAAAAATTAGAGTCAATGGTATTACCTCTACGCGGTGGTGACATTAGGGGTCAAAGGTAGAATTTAAATATTATCGACCGATGCCAAATTTCTAATTTTATGAAAATCCATCCATGCTCCATTGTTCATGATCCAAGGAATACTTGTCAGCTTATCAATGTTTAAATTCTACGTTTGACCCTTTTACCTATTCCCATAACGCGGTAGGGACACCGCGTTCCACCATCATAATGTTGTAAATAACTGGAGAGACGAAGACGAAGACGTGGACGATGACGAAGATAAGATTTTAACCGCCAGGCAAAATCGGCAATTGGCTTTCCTTCAAGCGATCGTGAGCGCGGCTTCGCGCTCGAGGACATCGTCATCCGCGCAGTCGGCACCTTCGACGGGCGATGGCAGTTCGGGGACGTAGGTGTAATCGGGGTCCTCGAGCCGTTTGCGGTGGATCTGCAATATTTCCTTCCATGTCGCCCAGAGACCGTGGTGTGCCGGTGGTAGGTCGTCCTCGATAGCGGCGCGTAGTTTCGGCAAATTGAAAAAGGGCACCGCGGGGAACATGTGATGCTCAATATGGTACTGCATGTTCCAGTAGAGGAAGCCGGGTAACCACGAGCAGGTGTAAGTCCGGCAGCAGAGGCGATGATCCGGTGTGTCTGGAGTAAGTCCGGAATGCTGCGGATTACCGCAGAGAAAACCCAGCCATTGGCAATAGTGTTTGCCCTGGACAAGGATGATTAGAAACCAGTGTCCGGTGGCGATAAAGACCGCCGCCAGGGTCGCGTGGCCGAGAAGTGTGACCCTCGCCCAGTTGCGGTGCTCGCGGCGCATCTTGGCGTCACTTTCGGGCATTATGAACTCATACCATTCGTTGTCCATTTTACCGGTCGCGCGCTTGGCATAAAATTTCAAAACATCCCAGGTTTGCAACGGTTCCCAGGCAAACAAACGGGTCCAGAATCGCCAGTCTTTAAACGTGAATTTTGTGGGCAGTACTACCTCGCCATCATAGTCGTGGTGGACTGTAACCTGGTGGTGCCTGATGTGGCTGGGTCGAAACCAGACGATATCCCACCAGCCAATGAATCCAAATACCCTAAGGAAAAACTCGTTCAGTGCTTTCGTCTTAAATGGCGTCCGATGCATGAGTTCATGGCACGCTGTGCCCCCGAGGAAATTGCAGAAGGAGCCGTGAACAAACAACGCGGCGAACAGAAGGGGGACCGACCAGATCCAGCTATCTCCGTTTATCTGCAGGAAGATGAAGTAAGCCAGTGCCCCGGTCAGGAAACACAATCCCAGGTGCCCCAGGGCTTGGCGCAGCCCCTGCAGATCGCTCCGCTTAGTCAGCTCCTTCATCACAGCGGGATCAACTTTGCAGCGGTACCAACTGATCGTCTTGTCCTTGAGGAATTTTTGAGAGTCACTCATGTCGATTTTCCGCAGATGTCAAAATTAATGAAGCCATATTACAATAAAATAATTACAAATACTTGGTTAGTGAAGAATAGCATAGATTGTTTATTTAATATAAAGAAGATTAGACATAAAATGCAGTAACTCCTAGCACATAATAGGAATTAAGTCTCCTCCATTTTGACTTATTGACGTTTTACTCTATTCGATCGTCAATTCTTCAGTCGCAACCTCGATCGCATCCCCGTTCTCGTTAGCAAAAGTGGCGTCGATGCTCAGTGTTGGCTGAGGTGTGTTGTCCGATTTAAAATTGTTCTGTGTGATCAAGGTCTCGAATCCCGTCGTTGTCGATCCACTCTCCGCGACGACAACCGCGGCACCGTTTGTTTGCAATAAGTCTCCACCTGTGATCCGCAACCCGGGGTTACCGGCGGGAACAGTGAAGGAGCCTGAGCCAAACAATATGTGCGGTACCGCATCGCCACTAGCATCGATATCGCCTATGGTTAAGCGTACCGCGATCGGTATCCCCCGCGCGTCGACACCGGTTTTGCCCGTACTTGCGCTGAACGTGGCGTTCGACAGCTGCATCCCACCCATACCCGTGGAATTTATAACCTCCACGAGGGTCACGTCCGCTTGTGCGTCGTAGACTTGACCCTCGGGGAAGAGGGCTTGGTTCACCGCGTTGATTGTTCCCACGGTGAAGATACTGAAAAAGGTATTCGCGTCGGCGCCGTCAATTACCACGTTGGGTCTGCCGGTGACGTATTCGACGGCCTGGTTATAGCGAGGGGGGATAGCCGGGGGCAGGAAGGTGGTTGGATCGAGGGTGACGGTAAAAGTACCAACACCCGAAAATTCAACCTGTACGATATCCTCGGTTTCATCCATAAAGGAGACGCGAGTAATTTGCCCGGGCCGGGCCTGTAGCTGGATGGATTCACCGGTGAGTAAAATTTGGTCAAAGACGTTACCGTTGGGGTGCTGAATATTCTCCCCGGCGATATCACCTGAGCCATCGAGAACGAGAGGCACGGTAGGGACTGCGACCGTGATGACGGCGGTGTCGCTGTCACCACCACCACCGGCGTTAGTTATTTGCACCCAGTAGTTAGTGCTTGTGGAGAGAGCACCGGTAGTCAAAGTGCTGTCGGTGGCGCCAGAGACAGGGTTCACGGTGTCACCGCTGTTACCGGTATACCACTGGTAAGTAAGATCATCACCGCTGGCCGCTACGGATAATACGACAGCGGTCCCGGACTGCACTTCCTGACTCGCGGGGTGGGTGGTAATCGTTGGTTCAGATACCGGGGGCGGTCCACCTCCACCGTTCGCACCGGGTGCTCCGATCGGGGTGAATCCAAAATCATCCACGCCGCTTTCACCAACACTACCGGCGGCGGCAAAGGGTAAATTCAAGTAGGTGATTTTACCAATCCCACCCGGTGCTCCTAATGCTTCGGCATTAAAATCAAAAAAAGTAAAAGGTGAACTTATGCCAATATTGATATTCAGAGGAACGTCGGTTGTCGAAGTGAGCAGGTTATCTTCGGTGTCAAAAACCTTGATTTCACTATCTCCCTCAACGAACTGTGCAGAATAAAACTGCACCTTGGCCACTGGGGTTTCAAAAGTTATCATTCCCATGGTATCATTCTGAATCGCCCATATTCCTCGACTGATATCAGGAAAAGTATGATTTAATGGAGAATTCACTATCGTTCCTACAGACGGTTGCACAATACCACCGGTAAAAGTGGCGCTAAAGGGTGATTCACCTAGCGTGAAATTAACTCGGTTAATAAAAATTTTAAATATTGGATGATTATCTAAATCCTCAAAATCTTCGAAGACAGTATTATTGGGAGGTCCAACGACATAGGTAAATCCAAGATTGTCGAGAGAAAATTGTCCGGTGACGCTGATAACTTTAATTTCTTTTATGCCATTGGTGAAATTAAGATCATTGAGATCGAGTACATCTTCACTGAAAGCGATAAAACTTTGTAAAGGTGGATTAGCGCTGGTACTTATATCAGAAGGTAGTCCATTGACTATACCTTGTTCAGAAAGGATCAAAAAATTTTTATCTCTTAATTCGATTCTGCCTCCCCCCTGTGATTCAGCAGCATAAAACTGGAGCAGGTTGACGCCTCGTTCAAATAAGATTTTTCCTTCTTGCGCGCCAGGGACGAGGACTAAAGCCCTGGTGCCCGAGTGGGCGAGATTTGGATTGTCTACAGTTTCTAAGGTGAAGTTTATTACCCTGATACTATCGGGGGGTTCGCCAAGAACAAAATCAGTTCCCTCTGCGGACACCCCTTCAAAATCGAAATAAGTATCAAGGTCTTGAGGAAGGGCATAAAGGTGAGCCGGTAAATAGAGCATTAAAATCAGAATCGGAATTATTTTTATTAGTTTTCTTTTCATACTGCTATAACATTTAGAGCGATGCCAATTCGGGCGAATTATTTGACGGGTTAGTTAGTATTCAACCTAATCATTATTTAAATATTGGCGAGGGCTTTAGGTGGAATAATTAAGGCCGTTTAAATGAAATAGAGGATTAAGCTCCATTGCCAGTTTTCAAAAAAGAATTGTTCCGTTCGGGCAATGCAAGGTGATTGCAATGCTGCGCCCTCGATTGTCGATTGAGTGGAATGGCAACCAGTCGTCGCCAAGGCTATGCCCGGCAGGCAAATGGCACAAGAGCACAAAAAATCATGATTTCTCTTCTGAAGGATGTTTCTGTGTATCGTATAATGTAGAAGTACCTGGAAGCTTTGATTTTCGACCATGTTTTTCTAAAAGTTTATCTGATGCTTCAATAACCAAAGAGAGAATATTAATTTCTTCTACCACTTCAAAAAGCATGCGTTTTCCCGCGGCATGAACTTTGTCTACCGCCTCGGCAAATGCTTTCTTTGCCTCAGGGTGATTAGGTTCCCCGGGTAGACCCATGGACTGTGCTATATCTTCAGGCCCACCCGTGAAAAAATCAATGCCGTCAACCGTAAGGATTTCATCCAAATTTTCAAAGGCGGTGATGCTTTCCAGTTGTGGTACTAACAGCGTATTTTCATTAGCAAAATTGTAGACAAACTTACGATCGGTTTCTACTGCATTAAATATCATTCGAATACCGGTTGCGCTGCGGGCTCCTTTGGGCCCGTAGTAGGTGTATTTAACCATAGCTTCCGCTTCCTCTTTTGTTTTCAGGTTGGGAACGACAATCAATTTTACACCGCGGTCTAAGTAGCTGAGAATTGTGCTCTCATTCTGATCGGGAATACGCATGCCGGCGGTAATTCCAAATCCCTCTGCGACACGACATAGGTGCTCTGCCGTTGCGGGGTGAATGGCGGAATGTTGACCCTCAATGTAAATATAATCAAGCCCCATAATGGCGGCCAATTCTATAAATTCTTCTTCTCCAGCTCTGACGTTCAAGCCCAATGCCTTTTCTCCATTCTTAACTCGTTCAATTATTTTATTGGTCTTCATGGACATGCTTTCTTTTTATCGGTAGTCTGTGAGAAACAGTGTTGTGAAAGATTGAAATTTTCAAAAGTAAAGCGCCACCTCCCAATATAGACAAGACCTAATGCTTTTAATCGCTAACTGAATCAATCGCTACCGAGGGCGCAACCCACCTGCCGTCCATATCCTCGTGCGACGGATGGACATCCCTCAATAGACATTTCAATTTCCGATTTCCGATTGCCGATTTTCGATTTGGAGGATGATGAGCTTCGCGCTCGGTACAATAGACAGGGTGTTAATGGTTTTCGGAATTATCCGATTAATAAATTTATATGGACTCTAATATATTGAAGCAACGGACTAAAAACTTGGCAATGCGTATACTAAAGATGGTCGAAACTTTACCTAATACATCAACCGCAAGAATTATAAGCCATCAAATCATACTGTCTGGGACCTCAGTAGCCGCAAATAATCGGGCGGCGTGTCGTGCAAGAAGTAAAGCAGAATTTATTGCAAAACTAGGAATTGTGGAAGAAGAGGCTGATGAAACACTCTTTTGGCTCGAACTGAGCGAAGAAACAGGACTGTTACCATCCAATCGACTTAAAGATATCAAACAAGAAGCTAACGAAATTACTGCAATTATTGTGTCTTCACGCAAATCTGCTAAATTTCCTCAATAATTAATTTTATATTTAGTATCAATCGGCATTCGCAAATCGCAAATCGGCAATTGGCTTTCCCTCAACCGATCATAAGCGCGGCCTCGCGCTCGAGGACATCGTCATCCGCGCAGTCGGCATTTTCACCTTCGACGGGCGATGGCAGTTCGGGGATGAAGGTGTAATCGGGGTCCTCGAGCCGTTTGCGGTGGATCTGCACTATTTCCTTCCATGTTGCCCATAGACCGTGGTGTGCCGGTGGCAGGTCGTGCTCGATAGCGGCGCGTAGTTTCGGTAAATTGAAAAAGGGCACCGCCGGGAACATGTGATGCTCAATGTGGTACTGCATGTTCCAGTAGAGGAAGGCCGGTAGCCACGAGCAGGTATAAGTCCGGCAGCAGAGGCGGTGATCCGGTGTGTTCGGATTAAGTCCGGAATGTTGTGGTTGACCGCAGAGAAAACCCAGCCAATGGCAATAGTGTCTTCCATTGACAAGAATGATTAGAAACCAGTATCCGGTAGCGATAAAGACCGCCGCCAGTGCCGCGTGGCCGAGAAGTGTGAACCTCGCCCAGTTGCGGTGCTCGCGGCGCAGCTTGGCGTCACTTTCGGGCATGATGAACTCATACCATTCGTTGTCCATTTTTCCAAACGCGCGCTTGGTATAGGATTTCAAAATATCCCAGGTTTGCAATGGGTTCCAGGCTAACAAATCAGTCCAGAATCGCCAGTCTTTGAACGTGAATTTGGACGGCAGCACCACCTCGCCGTCATAGTCGTCGTGGACTGTAACCTGGTGGTGCCTGATGTGGCTGGGTCGAAACCAGACGAAATCCCACCAGCCGAGGAATGAAAAAACGCGAAGAAAAAACTCATTCAACGCTTTCGTCTTGAACGGTGTCCGATGCATGAGTTCATGGCATGGCGCGCCGCCGAGGAAACGGCAGAAGGTGCCATGAACAAACAAGGCGGCGAGCAGAAGGGGGACAGACCAGATCCAGCTATCTGCATTTATTCGAAGGAAGACGAAGTAAGCCAGTGACCCAGTCAGGAAACACAATCCCAGGGAACCCAGGCAATGGGTTAGTCCCTGTAAATCGCTCCGCTTGGTCAGCTCTTTCATCACAGCTGGATCAACCTTGCAGCGATACCAACTGATCGTCTTGTCTTTAACGAATTTTCGAGCGTCGCTCATATCGAATTTCCGCGGATGTCACATTTAATGGAGCAATATTACAATTAAATAATTCAATAACGAGGAAAGTCAAGAATGGCTGAGATCCTGAAGTATCTGAAGATGTTCGCCAGGTATTGCTCCCACCTTTATCCTGTAGCCTTCCTCTTCGAAATGCTCGATTTGGTTCTGAGTTATATTTAATTGAGTGATCTAGACGTGAATAAAACACTTAATTAATTACAAGGTAATCTTTGGGTCGCTGGGATAAAAAGATTCGGTAATATATTGCTGTATACGCTCGGTCAGTTCGGGTAAGGAGGGAGAAGCATCAGGCCCTCCACGATAGATGCGATGGCCGGCATTTTCCACTATGATAAGGTCTGCTTTGGCGCCCACCTCGTCTGCTACCTCTTTTAGCCACTGGGAATTATTTTGCAATCGCTTATCTTTTGTTCCTGTCAGGATTAGAGTAGGCGGTGATGTATCATTAAGATAGTTTACCGGGCTGGCCTTGTTATAGCGGTCGGGTACTTCATCAACTTTACCGCCAAAAAGGTAATTTAAGGTTCTTTTCATTTTCTGTGAAACTTTATCTCCCGCTTTTAGCGAATCATTCGCCTGGCGAAAAAAGTCAGTAGGAGCAGATAAGCTTATAATGAAGGCAACGCGGTAGGGGTTGTTATGAATAGAATCATACTCAGAAAAATCTGACGCTTTCGATAAACCAGATATAAGAGCCAGTTGCGCACCGGAGGAATGGCCGATGAGGCCAATGTTTTGGGCGTCGAATTCCTGATCTTCGGCATTGCTTCCCAACCAATGCAATGCATCTTTGCAGTCAGCGATGATGTCAGGCATTGCTGTGTTTTCATCAGCATTTCTAAAATCAATCGATACGACATTAATTTTATTCGCATCAATAAGCGGAAACAAGGTATGATGAAAGAAATCAATTCTCGTAACATCATTTTTGCTGCCCCGGGTGTAACCGCCTCCATGAAAAAAAACGACTATCGGAAGATTGGAAGCAGCACTCTCTTTAGCTGAAGAATAAATATTAAGCGTCAGTTCTTCTTCGTTGACCTCTTTATAAACAAGCTCCCGGTTGGTAATATTATATTCCGGTTTTCTCTCGTCTGATTGTCCGAAACTGGAATTATTGGCAAATACTAGTGACGCAATTAAGATAAACAACAACAGTTCCATCCAAGTATTTTTACCTTTAAAATACAGTTTAATATTTTTCATATAGATAAATTTAATTTGCCACGTTTTACCGAACATTCAGCCAAATACTGAACATCCATTTTACCCTCAAGGGGGGCATGACAATGAACGGTATTCTACGGTGATGGGGGTGTTGCCTCAATAAATTTTTCGCGCGATTCCGGGACCTGGTTAAAAACGTAGTTTGAGTAGGAGAGTGATACCCTTTGCATTATTGAATTCAGGCGGTCATTGGGATCAGAACTCTCATAGAATATAAATACAGGACCGGGTTCTGGCTCTTCAGGTTCCACTTCATCCTCGGATTCATTATCACTCAATTCAGAATTATCGCTCTCAACCGCGTCCTCTATTTCAGCGGGGCGTCGCCCGATATTTAAGCTATAGGTTTTACCGTTAAAAAGCTCGAATTTGATCGAATGGGTATGATCTTTCGCTGCAATAGCATCAGGGTCATTAAGGTCGTGTACCTTCGTATAACGAGCGCTCGACAGGGTACTGATAAAGCTGGTAATTGCGCTTTCGTTTAATTTTTCATTCTCAGTCAGGTCTTCAGTGGTAAACTCACTTTCTGCTGTTTCTCGCTTTATTTTAAAGCCCGTTTCACTATTGGGAAATTCGAAATAAAGGGCGGTAACATCACTCGATTGAAAGAGCAACATACGCTTCTCCGGCCAATTATCCACATTGTTATCGAAGTATGAAGTAAGATCTGCGAGGTAGGCTTCTGCCTCATCATTGAAGCGGACAAAGAGACCGCCCGATTGCCCGCGCTTCCCCGTTTCCATTGACCAGACTGTCTCCTCATTTGCTTTCAGCACGATTTTATGCTTACTGAATTCGAGTCTTTCCATTCGATCTTTCTTGCTCGTAACAAAGCGAAGTATGTCAGCTTTGAGCAAGCTGCTTATAAAGCTGTCCAATTTGGAGAATTCAACGGGTAGAAGATAATAGTCCGGTAACACCCAAGTCCCTTTATCATCCTTCTTAACGTGTACTGTTTTGTTCTCAGTAATGTTTTTAAGGACAATTTCTGAAATGTCCTTCAACAATTCAGGATCAACTAATTTTTTACCAACTTTGCTGCTAATTTCTGGCTTTCCTGTATCTCGATTGGACAGCCAATAACCGACAGCAGCCACTGACGCGAGGATAAGAAGTGAGAAAATAATCGTTTTAATTTTCATCACGCATTAGCTATTTGGCGTTTACTACGTTTCCTGAAAAAGTAGATGCTTAATAATCCAATAAGAACAGGCATAGTGATTAAATTGAATAAGGCCAATGTACGATTGAGCTTCTCGATATCTTCGCGCAATCGCTTACGGATTTCACGCAATTCACCCCGTGTTTCAGCCTCCTGGAGACGATAATTTTCTATCGCCTTGCGAACTTCGGGGCTGGCTATCAGATTCTGCTGATCTTGTTGCTGTTCGAGGAGGCCGTTTAATTTTCTTTGCACATCCCCCAGCTTATTCTGCAATTCATCATATCGCATCTGGTATCGCTCTTGAGCTTTGGTCTCCAGTTCGCGGACGACAGTAAAGGGGCGCACGGCAGTTCCCTTTCCACGAAGAGAAATCAGGTCTTCGCTACCGGAAAGAAATTCAAGTATATTGCTGACGAAATTAAGATTGTCATTCAGTGGACGGATAGATTGAAACCCTAGAAAGTTTAACTGTTCCACGCTGAATTGATCAGCCATAAAATCGGTGTCCGCAATAAGCATCAGGGTACTGGAAGATTCACTTTCTTTTAAGCCTGGCTCAGGGGTAGCCGAAATGTCATTTAGTGAATTGAGGTTGGTATTATTTTCATCCGTTGATTCCTTTTCATCAATGGGCTTACCTTCTGGAAAAGCAGTTTTGAATTTTCCACTGATAATCGCGGCAATAACTTTTTCTTCCAGCGTGGGGTTTACTTGCCTGGTAAGAGCATCCGGTGGCGTAAAGTTGAGAAGACTGGCACTTAACGCATCACTTTGTGTAGAGCTTTTAATAAGCGGGATAAGAGCGAGATCGCTTTCTTCCTTCAGGCTGAAGCTTCCCGTTTCAATGAGCAGCATATTATCCAGTTGGGCGGTGGGGGGAGACTCGGTGTTTAATTTGTCAATCGAAAGCCATGCTGGATAGCGTATGGGTTGGTTTCCCATTCCGGATTGTACCATCGAGGCATAGGAGAGATCGGCGACAAAAAAGCTGGGGTCGTATTCGATATCCCAGGTTTCGAAAAGACGGGGTAAGCTACTGGAGGTATTGGCACCGCCGCCCATCATCATCGCCTGTTGACCGATCTGGCCTTTTTGAAAAGTTGATGAAGGATCAACGGCGAGGAGAATGGGTCTGCCGGAAAGCAGAAATTGGTCAATTGCATAAGCCATCTTATCCGGCAGTAGTTGCGGATGAATTACAGCAAGCACATCGATATTTTCCTTAATCGATTCTGCCTCCTTATCTATTCCCTCGATTTCAAAAAAGTTACGCAGCTCCTGAATGACGACCCAATCGTTAGGTAATTGCTGATTGGGCATCATGTAGCCTGGATCAGCAGGGCGGATTAAGGGAAGGGAAGAGAGGATACCCAGCCGCGGTAATCGATACTGTTGTACGCGATAAATAGCGCGTGAAATATCATACTCGAGAAAAGGTTCACGCTGAAGGTTAAAGACAGGAATTGCTTTTTCCTGATCAGCCTGGATAGCGACGAGTCCGAAGAATAAAGTGTCACCGTTCCCAAGAGTTTGCCCCGAAATCCCCACTCGGATCGCTGCTTCCTCTTCTTTAGTGTCAGGTCTGGGATCGACAATTCTTAGTTCAATTCCTCCGCTCGCGTCACTATCATATTGCTTCAGTAATTCTTCGATTCTCGTGGCGTAATTTTTGAAAAGGATGGGTATCCCTTCTGCGCTGCGGCTGAAATAAAATTCGAGAGTTATGGGATCCTCGATTTTATCTAAAAGTGCCTGCGTCCCGGGAGAGAGCGTGTAGAGCTTGGATGAAGTAAAATCAATCTGGCCTGGTAGAAAGGAGGCGATAAAATTGACTAAGACTAATCCGACAATGAGAAGGAATAAGGCTATCCATTGAGTTGATCGATTCATGAGATAAAAAATGAAGGCTGGATATTGGTATTACCCCTTTAATATGAGCGTTCTAAAACTAAAACATTTAATAATAAGCTAAAACCTATGAGCGAGAGATAGAAAATAAGATCGGCAATCGTAATCAGTCCTTTAGTCATCGGATCGAAATGCGTGATAAAACTGAAATTGGACAGGGCATCGATAATCCAAATGGGAATATGAATTGAGGTGAGCAGGTTATTGAATACACTCCAGCCGAGAAAAACCAGGATGAGGCAGATAATTACACTGAGGACAAAACTAATAACCTGGTTTTTCGTAAGCGCAGAGGTAAGCGAACAAATACTCAGGAATGCCCCAGCCATTAGAATGGTTCCGATATAGCCGCTGAATATGGGTCCCCAGTCAGGATTACCGAGATAGGCAACGGTTATGGGCATGGTCAGCGTTAATAATATGGCCAGGGTGATAAATGCCCACCCGGCAAGGAATTTTCCTAATACTGCCTCGACCGTCGTCACGGGCAGGGTAAGCAGTAATTCCCAGGTTCCCAACCTTTTTTCTTCCGCCCACAGGCGCATACCTACAGCGGGGATTAGAAAGAGAAATACCCACGGCATGAAAAGAAAAAATCGATTCAAGCTCGCATCATTGGCTGCAAAAAACTGCCCCACAAACCATGTAAGCCCGACAGATGCAATGAGAAAGACGATGAGGAATACATAAGCTACCGGTGATCGGAAATAACCGAAAAATTCACGTTTAAAAATAGCATTGATCGTTCGCATAAGATATGAGCCTGGTAGTATTTAATTTTGTGTCAGGTTCCAGAAAATTTCATCCATATGAATGGGTGCTTTCTCGATGCTCGCAAGCGGCCAATTATTTTTCAAAGCGGTATCAAAAACAATATTGATTATATCCTTTCCCTCTTTGGGAATCACTAGCATTACGTCACTGTTGGTTTTTATCTCTTTTACTTCGGGCAATGATTGTATCACTTCTTTTATCTGGGCGGTATCTTTATTCCTTAGTTTTATTTCCACCGCATTATAATGGGGATGGCGTTGACGCATCTCCTCAGGTCTCTCGTCGACAAGGATTTTTCCTTTATCAATTATGATCACCCTATTACATACCGATTCCACTTCTTCCAGAATATGCGTCGAAAGGATAATTGCCTTTTCCTCCGCCATCGACGCGATTAAGTTGCGCACCTGTTTTTTTTGATTGGGATCGAGCCCATCAGTAGGTTCATCCATGATGAGGCAGGGCGGGTCATGAAGTATGGCCGATGCAAAACTCACGCGTTGGTGGAAACCCTTACTCAAGGTTTCTATAGATTGGTTGCATACTTCCTTGAGCTGACAGATCTCAATTGCGCGTTCTATTTTTTCATTTTTTTCCGCGGGTGGGTAAGCGGCGCGCATTTCCGCGATGAATCCTAAAATTTCAAGAACGGTCATTTCCTGGTAGAGGGGGCCGTTTTCCGGTAAATAGCCAAATAGTTTTTTTGCCGCGATTGGTTCCTCGTGAATATCCTTATTGCCAATACGTGCGGTTCCTGATGTGGAGGGGAGAAAGCCCGTCAACATCTTCATCGTCGTCGATTTACCCGCCCCGTTGGGCCCTAAAAATCCAAGGATGTCTCCCTTCTTGACCTGGAAACTGATATCATCAACGGCACGTATGTTTCCATAATCTTTTACCAGGTTTTCGGCTTCTATCATAGGATGTATAAGTGGTGAAACAGATGGTCTGATCTATAGCTATGAAATAAGCGGCTCAAAATAGTTCCAGAAAAGAAAATATTTTTTACCTTCTGTCCAGAGGAAAATTCAGTTTCCAATTAATTATGATAAATTTACAATAAAGCTTCGTCCACGCATGCCACGTCGTAGACTACTGGGGAAGACGGGTCTGCCTCTTCGTCTGCGTCCTTTCAATCACTAAATTAAATATCATGGTGGAACGCGCTGCCTGTCCGACATAGCCTTGGCAACGGCTGATCCCTAGCGCGTTTGATTATGTCGTGATTGAAAAATTGTGCTAGTGTTCAGCCTTAGTTATATATTATCAGGCTACATAGATCAGCAACCTGCACCAGCTTGGTTTGCAAGATTTATGTACAATTGTTCGAAAAGATCCACTAGAGACGCAGACGCGGACGAAGACGAAGATCCCTTGATGACTATTATGGCTCGCAGTTTCCAATTAATAAGTTAACTCGGGCAACCAGGTGACAAGAGAGGGAAATAGAAGAACGAGAATCAAGGTCAACAGTTGCAGGAGAATAAAAGGGACCGCCCCGCGATAGATGTTGACCAGTTCAATTCCTTTTGGGCATACCCCTTTGACATAAAATAAAGCGAATCCTACCGGTGGCGTAAGAAATGAAGTTTGCAGTGTTACCGCGCAGAGGATGGCAAACCAGACAAGTTGTGCGTTCTCCAAGTTCGCAGTGACACTTTCGAGATTAAGCGCAGCAACTACCGGGGCAATGAGGGGAAGAATAATGAGTGTGATTTCAATCCAATCAAGGAAAAATCCGAGTAGAAAAATGATAAAAAGAATGAGCACAATGAGTGAATAAGGCGCAATGTCCGCACCTAATAAAAGACCGGAGATGAGATCGTCTCCACCGAGCAATCGAAGAACAAGTGAAAAGCATGTTGCCCCAATAAAAATCGCGAAAAGGAACCCCATTGTTTTCATCGTTTCAGCCAAGGCTGTTGGAAGAACATCGCTGCCTAGTTTACGGTTAAAAGCAGCGAGAAGAAGTGCCCCGAAAGCGCCTAAGCCACTTGCTTCGGTCGGAGTAGCGATCCCTAAAAAAATTGAGCCGAGAACAAGTATAATGAGCATCATGGCGGGGATAATTGCCAGGGCAAGTTCCCAAAGCACTGCCCAACTCAGTTCACTGCGGTTTGCCGGCAAGGGTGCAGCTTCAGGTTTAAGCAACGCATAGATTAAAATATAAGTTCCATATAAAGTGGCGAGCATAAGGCCCGGAATGACAGCACCCATAAATAGGGCGCCAACGGATAGTTGTATCTGATCGGCCATAATAATAAGCATGATACTGGGAGGAAGAAGGATTCCCAGGGTACCCGCTCCGCAAACCGTACCTACAGCCAGTTCTTTGCGATATCCCTGATTGAGCATGGCGGGTAGTGATAGAATTCCCAGGAGCACGACCGAAGCGCCGATTATTCCCGTTGAAGCGGCGAGTAAGACACCGATCAGGGTAACGCTGAGTGCGAGTCCCCCGCGTACGCGTCCGAACAGGTTTTGTAATGCATGCATTAATTTTTCTGCCACTCCTGATCGATCGAGCATGTGTCCCATAAAAATAAACATCGGCAGCGCGACGAGGACCCAATTATCAAGCAACTGATAAATGCGGTTAACGATGAGTGAGAGCACGTTGAAGTCTAATCCGATAAATGTGCCGGCAAAATGATCAAGGCATATGGCTATCACGGTAAAGATAACGGCTAAACCGCCCAAGGCATAGGCTACCTGCACACCAAGAAGCAGGAGTGCGATAAATGACACAAAGAGAGCAATGATCAGGAAGGTAGTGAGATCCATAGGGTCTAAAAAATAGTTGGCTAGTCCGCCGGGTGGTTTTCGTCACCGACAGTTTCGCTTCCTGTAGATAAGCGAATAATTCTGGTCACAGAATTTATTATCAGGAGTGCGGCCCCGATAGGGATAAAAGCCTTGATTATCCAGCGCGAGGGAAGGCCTCCGGGTGCAGGTGATTTTTCACCCAGACGGAACGCTTCCTGTGTAAATTCCAGGCCCTCTAAAAAAACGAAAACCATCAGCGGGATGAGAAGAAAAAGGAGAGAAAATACTTCGACGATTCGTTTAATCCGAGGTGAAAAATGCCGATGGATGAGGTCAACCCGGACATGCGCATCTTCCTTCTGCGCGTAAGCGAGGCTGATCATCACTACCACCGCGTAAAAATGCCATTGAAGTTCTGTCAGCGCAATCATGTCACGACTGAAGACGTAACGAAGGATGACGTTCACAATAATCGCTAGCAGAAGTAATACCAACGCCCAAGAAAAAAAGCGGCCAATCCGAAATACAATCTTTCCAATAATCTCGGCAAAGGAATCGATTAACTTAAGCATTGGCGATTTTCTTATCTACTGCGAGGGAGATAAGCTTTGGATCCCCAAGTTGCATATTGCTTTCTGAAATCAGAATAATCTTCCCAGACTTTTTGAAAGAAAGGATCGGCCGCCGTTTGTTCTTCGACGACTTCGAGCCATTTTTCTCTGTACGCTTCTATTACCTCCGGCTGCCAGCTGAGGATTTCTACACCATGTTTCAACTCATTACGTTGGAGCACTGCCGCCTGACTGGCTTCACCAGTGGCAATAGAATGAACAATAGTGTCACGGCATGCCATTTCAATGATCACTTGCTGAGTGGACGATAAATTGTTCCATACATCCTTATTGATAAGCAGCTCGAACGCAGTCGCCTGTTGATGCCAGCCGGGAAAATAATTATATTTTGCCAGTTTGTGAAATCCCATATTTTCATCGATGACCGGCATGGAAAATTCGGCTGCATCGATCACTTTCTTTTCTAACGCGGGGAATATCTCTCCGCCCGGAAGGATGTTAACCGAAACCCCCAGTTTTTGCATAACCCGACCACCGAGGCCAAAAAAACGCATTTTTAATCCATTCAGATCTTCTACAGATTCAATTTTTTCCGAAAACCAGCCGGATGACTCAGGAGGAATGATCGCCATTAAAAGTACTTTCACATTGAATTCAGAGCGGTCATACATTTCCTGGTATAGTTTCATTCCATTTCCAGCGAGAAACCAGGCGAGGTATTCGCTTGCATCGGGACCGAACGGGACTGCGGAAAAGAGTGGGGCGGCAGGCATCATGCCCATCCAGAAACCTGGTGTGGAATAACCCGCTTCAATTTTACCAGAAGAGACCGCATCGAGGACTTCCATCGGTCCGACGAGTTTCCCCGGGTCGAATAGTTTAAATTTAATATTCCCTGCGCTCGCCAGTTCAACGCGTTTCGCCAGATAGACGACATTATCTCCGAGGATCGGTACGTTAGTGCCGTAAAAACAAGTGAGCTTCAATTGTGCGGGCCGTGCCGTGCTGACAATCTCACTCTCGGATCCTGTGTTGCTGTTACTACAGCCGAAAATGAAAGGAACGGTTAAAAAAAGTAGGAAGAATAAAAAAGCGTGTGCTTTAAGTTTATCTATCATTTTAAAAGACGACGATATTAGTTTTTTATAAATGTATGTCGTGGATTTTTATTGATCGAATGGAATACCGCTATTCTTAGCTATATCTCTTAAGTCTTCGACGACTGGTAGAACGAGAGGAATACCTTCCCTGCTTCGGATTTTCTCCTGTTCGCGTTCGGGGTCTCCAGGGATCAAGGGACCTTGGGTGCCAGGTGCTGGTTTAGTGGCGCGAAAAACACGGATATAGTCGTCGATCTGTTTCTTGAATTCAAGGGGATCGATAAACGCGTCAATACTCATGGCTCCAAAAAAATGTCCGATTCCTTTTCCCACACTACGCTTCGGCATTTCTTGATCGATGACAAAAGGTATTCCGAACGGACCCCAGTTTGCGCCGCTGAGAACACAGGAGAGTACATCGACCATAACCGCGAGGCAATACCCTTTATGACCGCCGTGATCGCGATCGGAGCCTAAGGGTAAGAGCGCTCCTTCATTCAGCATTTCTGACGGTTGAATGGCCGGGTTTCCCTCTCGATCGATGGCCCAGCCCTGTGGAAGGGGAAGTTTTTTGCGCATCGCTATTTCGACTTTACCGAGTGGCGCGACGCAGGTAGCCATGTCAATAACGATCGGTGGTTCAACGTGTCCGGGGAAAGCGATGGCCAAAGGATTAGTCCCGAGCATACGTTCGGCACCCCATAATGGCGCTACAAGGCTACTCGAGTTTGTCATCGACCACCCGATCATATCACGTTCCAGCGCTATTAACGGGTAGTAACCAGCTATACCGTAATGATTCGTATTACTAACACTCACCCAGCCCGTGCCCGCATCCTCAGCTTTGTTGAGGGCGATAAGGTTGCTTTTAGGCCCCACCACGAGGCCAAGACCGTTGTCACCATCGACAGTCGCAGTACTGGCCGATTCACGTAAAATTTTTATATTTGGCTTGGGATTAATCCTCCCTTGCCTCAGCAACCCAAAATAGGAATGAAGGCGCGCAACTCCATGTGAATCGATCCCGCGAAGATCACTGGTAGCGAGCACTTCTGAGGCTAATCGGGCATCGTCTTTGGGGATATCCAGGTACTTAAATACACGGACTACAAATTCTGTTAATTGCTCAATGGGATAGGTGATGGTCTCAACGTCACTCATTATTGTACCTCTATAAAAAGATTAATAACTTCAGGATTTTCAGCTGAGGTCAAAAACGTTTGCTAAGTAATTCCACAATATGCTTACCAATATTAAGCGATGCGGTGGCGGCAGGGGAGGGCGCATTGCAAACATTCACGACATTTTCAGTTTCCTGAATTAGAAAATCATCGACCATCATACCTTTTGGAGATATCGCTTGTGCCCGAATACCGGCCGGGGCCGCTATTAAATCTGCACTTTCAATCTGGGGAATCAGTCGCTGCAACGCTTTTACAAAGGCTGCTTTACTGACCGAGCGCCACATTTCTCCCGCGCCGATACGCCAATATTTAGCTGATAGTTTGATAAAGCCAGGGTAGGTCAGAGATTCGAATAAATCAGCCACGTTTACCTGATATTTTTTGTAACCTTCGCGAGAGAAAGCAAGCACAGCGTTAGGCCCGCACTCCACGGAACCGTCTATCATTCGCGTAAAGTGAACACCTAAAAAAGGAAACGACGGATCCGGTACCGGGTAGACCAGGTTGCGGCAGAGATTATTAGCACTGGGTTTCAATTCATAATATTCGCCCCGGAATGGAATTATTTTCACTTCCGGTTTTTGACCACTTAATCCAGTGACGCGATCGGAATGCAAGCCCGCACAGTTAACGACAAAGTGCGCATCGACATCACCCGCTTTGCTCTTCAGAATTACGCGGCCGTTATCGCGATGCATAGCCATCACTTTAGCAGAGTATAAAATTTTATTATCATCTTTTTCTGATATAAGTTCTACCAATCGTTGGCACACTTGCTTATAATTAACGATTCCTGCTTCTTTGACGTGAATGGCTTTTATCCCGGCAGCGTGTGGCTCGAGCTCATGGAGCCGTTCGCGATCGATGACATCGCATTTAATACCATTATCCTGCCCTCGCCTGTATATGTTTTCAAGTGCGGGCAGTTCACTCTCGGTAATGGCAACAATTACCTTTCCACAAATGTCATAATCAATCCCCTCTTGGCTACAAAAGGCTTCCATCGCTTTTTTGCCTTCTCGACAATTAATTGCTTTAAGTGATCCCGGTTTATAATAAATGCCAGAGTGCAAGACACCTGAATTATGTCCGGTTTGATGAAGCGCGGGACCAATTTCTTTTTCCAGAATCACACTGCTCAATTTAGGAAATCGCTGCATTAATTGATAAGCAGTTGCCAGACCAACGATGCCGCCGCCAATAATCGCTACATCTGTTTTATGCATTGTTTATAAGATTTACGGTCAATTTAAGTAGCTTGTATTTCGGTCAATCACTGGTGAATGCATTCCTTTAAAAGGCAAGCATTAATCATCAAACGAGGCTTTCTTTATCATTGAGGCTCAATGGCGACTGTGCACTCACTAATAAATTGATAACGAGTTGTGGATATGCTACTTGCTAATTAATGAAACTAATCTTCCATCACAAATATAGAGGTTAAATATTTTTGCTGATTTGTGTTTCCTAAATTTACCATTAGCTGTTAAATACAGTTTTGCTTCTGCACTTACGTGATTTTAAACGTATGAAAATAATACATTTTATTTTATGTCTGTGTCTCACCGGGTTGTTTCCGGTGATAGGGGTTTGGGGTCAACGGCCAAATCCAGAATTTCTTGATTTTGACCGACCCGAGGCGTGGGCTTCTAAATACTTTACCTCAACATCCATCCTTAGCAGTTACAGCCCACCGGCGGTAAAAGAAAGTGGTGCGCTTGATTTAGATCTTGAGATCGTCGATATCCCTGAACTGGGAGATTCCTACCGTCGCGTCGGATTTAACGGTACTAAGCTGGAGGATTTGAATAAAGCACCGATCTTTGTACGGCCTCTCTTTACCTACTATTTTAAACCAAAAGTCTCTCTCACACTCAGTTATGCACCTCCAATTGAGCTCTGGGATGTCACTCCGCATATTTTTTCGGGTTCTATCAATTGGACCTTTATAAATTCTGATCCCTGGCGGTTTGGACTGCGCTTTTATGGACAAGTCGGTACCGTGGAAGGCGCTTTCACCTGCCCCTCGGAGGATGTTGCCGGTGGGGATGATCCCCTACTCAATCCATTCGGTTGCGTCGCCGTTTCCAATGACACGGCGCATTTAAATTATTATGGTGTCGAATTCAGCGGAGCGTACCAAATGGAAAAATTCAATGATTTGACGACATTTTTTTCATTGGGAGTGAACCATCAGCTCAATGAGTTCGATATTAATTCTACCTTGTTTGGAGAACCTGATATCCGTACTCAGAAATCGGATGGGAACGTATTCAGCCTAAGTGGTGGATTGCTTTATCCCTTAACAGATAAAATCGAGTTAGCTGTGCAGGTATTTTATGCTCCGCTCGATGTTATAAGATTCGGGAAATCTGTCCCGGAAAATGATTCTCTCGTCAACGTGCGATTTTTACTTTCCTACTCACTGGGCAATTTCGGCAAGTGGTTTAAGAAATGATACAATTAATATTTGATATCGCGCTTGTTAAAAACGAACAATATAGGGATTGATCTGAAGCTGGTGTAGATAGAGCGAGCAGATATTCCATGAAACCCACACGCCAATTGATAGCTTCCTCACTCGGTAAAAAGTATCTAATGGCGCTAACGGGCCTGGTCCTGGTGTTATTTGTTTTTCTTCATATGCTTGGCAATTTGCAGATCTTTATAGGACCGGATTCATTAAATGCCTATGCACACCAACTGCAGACTCTTCCGTTTCCCTTAAAATGGGGCGCTCGATTATTTCTTCTATTCTCCGTAATTGTCCATATATGGATGGCCACCCTCTTGACGGTTGAAAACCGTAAAGCGCGGCCTCAGAATAATGTTACCGAAGCAGTGGTCCAAGCGAGTTTTGCCTCACGCACCATGCGTTGGTCGGGATATATTCTCGTTGCTTTTATTATTTTCCACCTCCTGAATTTTACTGTTCGCGTGGTTTTTGACTACAGTAATCTAACCTACGACCTGCATGGTGAAAAGGTATACGACGTTTATGCGATGGTGATCTCGGGTTATAATCATTGGTATGTTTCTTTGTTTTATATTTTTTCCATGGGCTTACTCTGCATCCATCTTTCGCATGGGGTATCCAGTATGTTTCAATCAATGGGATTGCGCAATCGGCATTGGGAATTACGATTAAATCGCATGGCCGTTGCTTTCGGATGGATAGTATTTCTCGGTTTTATTTCTATACCCTTTAGTGTGCTTGCTTCTAAATATACCGGATTAAATTTACTACCGGTTAATGAAGTCCTTCAACAGGTTGCGGAAATCACCGCTTATAAATGAATTTAGACGCCAAAATTACAGACGGTTCGATCGAGGAAAAATGGGATCGCCACCAGTTTAATATCAAGCTGGTAAATCCTGCAAATAAACGAAAATTCCATATCATTGTTGTCGGGGCTGGACTCGCTGGAGCATCGGCGTCAGCTACTCTGGGTGAGCTCGGATACAATGTATCCTGCTTTTGTTACCAGGATAGTCCGCGTCGCGCTCATAGTATTGCGGCGCAGGGAGGGATAAACGCGGCAAAAAATTATCAGAATGACGGGGACAGTGTTTATCGTCTATTTTATGATACGATCAAAGGAGGAGACTTTCGTTCGCGGGAGGCAAATGTATACCGACTCGCTCAGTTAAGCGTAAATATTATCGACCAGTGTGTCGCGCAGGGTGTGCCCTTTGCCCGCGAATATGGCGGGCTTCTCGCCAATCGTTCTTTTGGCGGCGCCCAGGTCTCGCGCACTTTTTACGCGCGTGGGCAAACCGGTCAACAACTGCTCCTCGGCGCATATTCCACGCTTAATCGCCAGATTAGTCTCGGGCAAGTAAAGATGTATAATCGTCATGAGATGCTAGATCTGGTGATTGTCAATGGACACGCCAAAGGAATTATTGTCCGTAATCTAACGAGTGGTAAAATCCAGCGTTTTGCGGCGGATGCTGTAATTCTGGCAACGGGTGGATACGCTAATGTTTATTATCTATCGACTGGAGCAGCGGGATGTAATGTGACCGCAGCCTACCGAGCTTACCGTCGTGGCGCTGGTTTTTCCAATCCTTGTTATACCCAAATCCATCCGACCTGTATACCCCAGTCCGGTGATCATCAGAGCAAACTTACACTTATGTCTGAATCACTTCGCAATGACGGGCGTGTGTGGGTTCCCAAAAAAAAGGAAGATTGTGACAAAGATCCACGTGAAATATCCGAGGGGGATCGTGATTATTATCTTGAACGCAAGTATCCTAGTTTTGGCAACCTTGCACCACGCGATATATCCTCTCGATCGGCGAAAGAAGTATGTGACGAAGGGCGCGGGGTGGGACCCGGTGGACGCGGGGTTTATCTCGATTTTGCCGATGCTATCGAGCGTTTAGGAGTCGATACGCTGAAAGAACGGTATGACAATTTATTTCAAATGTATGAACGTATTACTGGAGAAAACGCCTACGAGCGCCCGATGCGTATTTATCCCGCGCTCCATTACACGATGGGAGGTTTGTGGGTAGACTATAACCTGATGAGTAATGTTCCCGGTTTATTTGTTCTGGGTGAGGCTAATTTTTCTGATCACGGAGCGAATCGTCTCGGTGCCAGTGCACTGATGCAAGGACTGGCAGATGGCTATTTTATTATTCCCTCCACGATTGCCGACTATCTGGCCAGTGTGGGACCCCAAGCTCCAGCAATCGATTCTCCCGCTTTTGTAACGACTGAAGATGAAGTGAATAATAGGCTTACACGTCTTCTTTCTATTAATGGAAAACGTACCGCACGATCTTTTCACCGGGATTTAGGTAAAATAATGTGGGAACATTGCGGGATGTCTCGCAGTAACGAGAGCCTTAAAGAAGCCTTGCGACTACTACCTGAATTGCGCGAAGAATTCTGGAATAACCTGAAAGTTCCCGGTGAAAGTCGTGAGCTGAACCAGGAACTGGAACGTGCGGGCCGAATCGGTGATTTTATAGAATTTGCGCAGTTACTCTGCTACGATGCACTCGATCGCGATGAATCCTGCGGCGCTCACTTTCGTGTCGAGCATCAGACTGAAGACGGCGAAGCCGTGCGCGACGATGATGACTATTCCTACGTTTCAGTATGGGAATATCAGGGGGATAATAAACCGCCTATAAAACATCGCGAAGAGCTGGAATTTATGGAAGTCCAAATGACAACCCGCAGCTACAAATAAGTTTATTAAGTAAATATATACGATGAATCTTAAATTAAAAATCTGGCGTCAAAAAAACGCGGCTGCGCGTGGTGGAATAGTGGACTACGAGATAGAGAATATTATGCCCGACTCATCTTTCCTCGAAATGCTGGATTTGTTAAACGAAAAGCTCATTATCGAGGGTGAAGAACCCGTTGCTTTTGACCATGATTGCCGTGAGGGAATATGTGGTATGTGCAGCCTCACGGTGAACGGTATTCCCCATGGACCAGAACGCGGCACCACAGTTTGCCAACTTCATATGAGGCATTTTAAAGACGGTGAAACGATTACCATAGAACCCTGGCGGGCGAATGCTTTTCCCCTGATAAAAGATCTCATTGTAGACCGCGGCGCATTTGAAAAGATACAACAGGCCGGTGGTTTTATCGCAGTGCGAACGGGAAGCGCTCCAGAAGCCAATGAAGTCATCGTCCCCAAGACTACAGCTGATTGGGCGATGGATAATGCAGCTTGTATTGGATGCGGAGCCTGTGTCGCGGCTTGTAAAAACAGCTCAGCAATGCTCTTTACCGCCTCTAAAGTTGCTCACTTAAATGCGCTTCCCCAGGGTAAACCGGAGAAAGATCGACGGGCGCTCAATATGGTTGCGGCGATGGACGAGGCGGGGTTTGGCAATTGCACGAATTATGGTGAGTGTGCTGCGGTTTGTCCCAAAGAAATCACTCTTGATGCGATAGCCCAATTAAATCGAGACTACGGGTTTGCGACGATTAAAAACTTTTTTGGAAAAGTAGATTAAATTCACTGCGCTAAAAAGACGGAATAGATTAGTCTGGATTGAGCATCCTTATTTTGTGCCATAATCGAAAACAGTACTAGGATGGGAAAGTTAAGTACCGTTAATTCTACGGATATATTAGATGCTATTCGGCTGGGCTGTCAGACGATGAGTAAGGTATTTAATGCGGACGATAATAATATCCCGTTTTTTGAAGTGGTAGTTTTACCTCAAGCAGGGATGTATTTTTCTTCCCAGCATACTGAAGCACACGTTCCGGGTCGTCACTTGAATGCACTTTTAAATGCAAGCGCTACGGCGGGTATTAATGTCGATGAACTAACGATTAAAAATCATGCAAATGCGGCCTTTTTTTCTTACAATGGTCCTATCCCCGTCCCCCTTAACCGTAACACGATTGACGGTCCCCTCCTAAACTTTGTCCCCCATAATCTTCGGGAAGGATTCCATGCTCTCTATGCTTTAGCCTATTTTCGCAATGATGAGCGCGCGCTCAAATTAGCTGAAGAGAGTGTTAATGCCATCAGTAAATTATGGAATCCAGATAAGGGATGGGATTATGAATATTTAGAAGAGAAACTGGGTCTCAATGTGATGAAGGATGGAACCTTTATTACCGGACTCGCTCGATCGATAGGACCCCTTGTCAAAATCTACCGCACTTTGGGAATGGGGTCCGCGATGAAATTAGCGATCACGCTCAAAGAAAAAACGGTAAATGAATTTTTTAAAGAAGAGGGAAAATATGATAGTCAGCTATTCGGGGCGCACACGCACTCGACAACCTGTGTAATGTCATCCTTAGCCCAGTTGGCCGATGTGACTTCAGACACTCAACTCATGGAAAGAGTTCGCGCATTCTATGACCACGGCCTCTGGTTAATTCGCGATGCCCTTGGTTGGGTAATTGAAACGAGCAATCTCGAAGCCAATCCCGATAAAGGTGAAATTAACAATACGGGTGATATCGTCGAGACCGCACTCATTCTGGGGCGTCATGGATACCCTCAATATTACGAAGATGCTGAATGTATATTGCGCGGTCACCTACTTCCATCCCAGTTACGGGATATCTCCTTTATCAAAGAACCGGATAACCCGGAAAATGAAGACGGGAAACGAAAAATCGCTCGGAGAATACGCGGAGCTTTTGGTTTTCCTGCCCCCTATGGGCATCAACCTATTGATTTAGACCTCGTTAAGTTTAATCTGGATATTGTCGGTGGTGGCGTTGACTCTCTATGTGAAGCTTATCGGGAAATTGTCCGGTCTGATGATGGAGGCCACAGAGTAAATATGCTCTTTGACTATGAAAATGAAAATGTGGCTATAGAGTCACCCTATACCCATGACCATCTTCGTATAAAAATCAAACGGCTTGGACCCCTATTCGTGCGAATGCCCTCATGGGTCGATCGCAGCAGTGTGACGGTCGATGGAAATGAAGGCTCGCCGCAAATCAAAAGTGGTTATTTGGAAATTGATCAACCTCGGCTGAATGAATGGATAAAGATAATATTTAACCTACCGATAAGAGAAATAATATTAGAGCACAGGTGTAGAAATATACAGGTTCGGTTGCGCGGAGATGCAGTTGTCGCGATGGAAAATTTTGGCGCTGAACACACATTTTTTGATCCTTATTGAGATACAGTTTCCCCATAATTTATCACTTGCAGTCCATCAATCCCGGAAAATGTAGTTACATTTCGCGTGAGGATGGGCAAGCCATGTTCACGCGCAACGGCGATAAACCAAATATCGTTTGGCTTGAATGAGGGTAGGGGGTCTCTCAGTTCAGCGATCGCTTGCGCATAAAAATCTAGAGTTTTGTCCGTGGGGACGATGGTGGGAAATTCTTCTATAAAAGGTTGAAAATCCCAAATACTAAAATTGGCATAGGTAACGGCCTTAATGAATTCTCCCTTCGCAAACCAGGGGAGACCGACAATAGCATCGCTATTATCACGGGCAAAGCGAATGGCATTGCCTGTTCCCTGCTGTTCTCGCCATAGATCAAGAAGAAAAATAGCGTCACTCAAATAATTAATAGCGAGAGTCATTGCTCCAGCCGTTAGATTTATTGATTGCGCTTTCAAAAACTTCTAGCGTCGTGGCATCCGGAGTAGGCAATCGTTGTACCGTCTTTAATATATTTTTAAATGAACCGTGCGTGGGAATCATGTTTTTGATAACCACTGAAAATGAAACGTTATCATGATGTTTGCACGCAAGAAGCCGTTGATAGGCATCATCTGATATTTCAATTTTCTTCATGTAACAACCCGGTCAGTTTAATATAAAATATAGCCGAGTTCTCAATTCGCAGCGAGGGAAAATGAAACGGTGGATTATGATTTACTTAAAGTTTACATCTTAATGATTTTGTCCTATCTTTAAAAATAAATAGAAAATTTTCCTGACTCATCGACAGAAATAAATATCTCTATGCACAGTTATTCTCGTAAAGAGATAGAAAAAAAAATCGCGGCTGTTCATTGGTATCACTCCTTTGAAATCGTTCCCGGTATCATGACACCTGGTATTGTTCCCTTTGATGCCGTTAAGATACTTGATATGATACCGATAAAAAATTTAGCGGGCAAACGAATCCTCGATATAGGAGCCTGGGATGGTCCACTCTCATTTGAACTTGAGAAGCGCGGGGCTTCAGTGGTTGCCATAGATATTCAAGACCCCGAGGTGACCGGATTTAATATCGCAAAAGAAATCCTTCATTCTGAAGTAAAATATATCCATGGCAGTGTATATGACCTTAGTAATCTGACGCGCGGTCCGTTTGATGTAGTGTTCTTTTTCGGTGTGTATTATCATTTAAAAAATCCGCTTCTTGCTTTTGAAGAAATTGGCAAGCTGTTGAATCCACAGTCCCGCCTTTTTTTTGAAGGAGAATGTCTTTTACACTATGCGGAGGATACAGAGGGTAAACCGCGAAAAGATGTAGATATTGAGGCCTTAGGGCGATCGTCTTTACCTGTTTCTCTTTATTACCCCGGTAGATATAAAAAAACATCGAACTGGGTAGTGCCCAATTTAAGTTGTATACGTTCCTGGCTCCAGGCAGCGGGTCTTGAATTAGAAGTACATTATTTAGACAATAATCCGGAAGCATCACCGCATCCTAAGCAAAGAATATCAGGTATAGCTAAACTTGCGGGAAGGGCGATAAGCGAAGAACATCCGATTGCCAAACCGGACTCGACCGATAGAGATTAATTAAAATTTTATTACCCCGGGATCTGCTTAAGCTATCTGAAACAATACCGATTTTCCCTATAGGCCGACACACCATTTACGGTGACTTCTTGTGAGTCGGAAAGTAGGAGGCATTGGTTCGAATAAAAACAGTAAAGCGCCCTGAGGAGACATTTCAGATGGCTCCGATGATCGATATGGTCTTTTTGCTTTTGGTTTTTTTTATGTGCGTGAGCGTATTGGCTCAAGCGGACAAAACTATAGAGCTGGCCCTGCCTGAATCTTCTGAGAGCGAGGTAGCAGATAGCTTTTCGAACCGAGGAAAAATATCTTTGGATGTGGAAGGAAATATATTCATATCCGCACAGATTCTTACGCTGCGAGAAATGCAGAATAAGATAAAAGAGGCTATTAAAATGAACCCTGGCCTGAAAATTCAAATTCGGGCGGATAAAGAAACGCGTTATGAAAAGATTAAGGAAGTTTTAAAAGCGTGTGCAGAAGTGGGTGCTTATGAAGTTATCTTTTCCACCTACCAATCCAAGTGAATTGAGAAAGAAAAAATCCGGAAATGGCACGTTTACCTAAGAAAAAGCAACCTGACCCAACAATGCCTTTAGCACCGATGATTGATTGTGTATTTCTACTTCTCATCTACTTCATGGTTTCAGCTACACTCGAAAGACAGGAAGCGGATATCGCATTTGAGCTCCCCGGTGTGATCGAACAAGAATCACCCATGGAGATGCCTGATGAACAAATAATTGAAGTTTATGGAAATGGACAAGTGATCGTCAACGATTACAGCTATGATGAACCCAATGCCGCACACTTCGTCGAGTTAGCGGCAATGCTCTCGCGCTTTAAGGCGGCAAGTGATGCGAACAAGATAGACGCCATCATTACAATCGCGCCAATGGATGATGTGCGCCACGAAGTCATCATTAAAGTCATGGATGCGTGTAATCGTGCCGGGATTACGATGGTCAACTTCGCTATCAGTGAAGAAGCTTGATGACTTGATTTATCCGAGGGTGTGGCAGTTGGTTTTCTCGTGTTTTGTGTTGCAAAGAGCTGGACATAAATAGAGGGTGGCGCGATGTCTAAACAGGCACAGTCTACATGGGGAGGACGATTTTCTAAAAAACCGGCGGAACTTATGATGCGGTTTAGTGAGTCCGTATCCTTTGATCAAAGGTTGGCACCTTATGACATATTTTGCAGCAAGGCACACGCCGCGATGTTATGCAAAATTGGCATCCTTAAAAAAAGTGAACGGGATGCGATCCATAAGGGGCTCAATAACATTTTACAGAAGATTAAAAAGGGCCAATTTAAATGGAGTGCCCGGTTGGAAGATGTTCATATGAATATTGAACAGGCTTTATTGAAGCATACGCCTGCGGCAGCTAAACTGCATACGGCACGCAGTCGGAACGACCAGGTGGTAACCGATATGCGGTTGTTTTTCAAAGACGCCTGTAATGATATTACCGCCGCATTAGCTAAATTACAGACCGGATTGCTTAAACTTGCCAAAGTAAATCAGGATATTCACCTACCGGCTTATACTCACTTGCAACGCGCTCAACCGATATCGCTGGCTCACCAATTGTTAGCTTATATTGAAATGTTCGACCGTGACCGTTCGCGTTTTAAAATCGTCTTAGACAACGCCAATGTTTGCCCGCTTGGATCCGGGGCGGTGGCAGGAACAACGCTGCCCATTGACCGTGATTTTGTGGCAAAATATCTCAACTTTGTTGATTCCAAGGGACGGCCTCAGCTTACTCAAAACAGTGTGGACGCAGTCGCCGATCGGGATCTGTATATTGAATTTTCTGCCGCTTGTGCTCTTTGTGCCACCCACCTCTCACGTATTGCTGAAGATTTTATACTATGGAGTAGTGCAGAATTTAATTATGTAGTGCTGCCGGACACTTTTACGACAGGATCCAGTCTTATGCCGCAAAAGAAAAATCCGGATTCACTCGAACTTATCCGTGGAAAATCGGCGCGAATACAAGGCCAACTGCAAACCCTGCTGACGCTAGTAAAAGGATTACCACTCTCTTATAACCGCGATTTGCAAGAGGATAAGCGGCCGGTATTCGATGCCTGCGACGAAACATTGATATCACTTCAGGTAATGGAAAAAGCGCTGGCTAAGATTAAGGTGAACCGTGACGTATGCGCTGCCGCGGTTGCTGATGCGAATCTACTGGCAACGGATCTTGTCGATTACCTGGTTGAAAAGGGCGTACCCTTTCGCGAAGCACATCACGCCGTTGGTCGGCTGGTGGCTCTTGCAGAAAAGCAGGGTGTGGCGATTGATGAAGTGGATACGATACACGCGCGTCGTGTCCACAAGCTTTTAGATGGAGACTGGAAAAAGGTCTTTGACACGGAATATGCTTTGAAGAAACGCGAGAAAATTGGCATGCCGGGACCTCGTCAGGTAGCGCGTCAAATTGACCGCTGGCGCAAACTTCTCAGCGGTGCGGTAGCGGATACGCGTTAATGCGTACCGAGGGCGAAACCCCATATTCTCATATGCGGGTATGCGGAAGAGTGATAAAGGGAAGGGCAATCTTCGTCTTCATCCTCCTAAATATTTACAACAATATTAAGGTGGAAAGCGCTGTCCCTAGCGCGTTTGATATGTAAGAAATGAAGAAGCGTGCTAGGGACAGCCCGCTCCACCCTGGGTTGCCAGTTTATGATATAAAATTGGCTAAAATTATCTGGGACGAAGACGAAGAGGCAGACGAAGACGAAAAGCTTAAAGCTGTACTACCTTCAAACAATCTTCCTCTTCGTCCTCGTCTACGTCTTCGTCCTTAAATTAAACTATCAGAAGTTGTGCAAAAATCTTCTCTGACGAAGATGAATATGAAGATCTATATAGTGCCAGCGTGGCAAAGCTTTATTTCATCCCGGGGAAATTGCCTCCCTGACCATTCATATTTGGCATCTCAAATTTATTAAATCCTGCTGGTACTTGGAAGAGTGCGTCCGACACTGTTTTCTCCTCTATGGATTCTGCTGTCATTTGAAATTTAGGATCTCCCGTATGTGAGTGTTGGATAACTTTAAGCGGAAATATATCCTCATTGGCCATTAATGTTTCCCATCCTTCTTTGGAAGCTGATTTACTTTTACCCATCTTGCTGATGGGGAAAAATGCTCCCAAAGCCTTAGTGGCCCAAATTTCTGATTCGCTACCATCCTCATTTTTTACGATGTATTGCTCGCAGTTATAGCCGAGGATTTCCATCGTTTTACCCGACTTCTCAACATTTATAGAGGGCTTTTGATCTAAATCAGGTGACGATGCCCCTTGAATGCTGTCCAAAGGTGCCTCCATATACATTTTCATTTCCTTGATCAGCAAAATCGTCTTATTATTTTCAAAGTCCATTATCGCCACTGCAGATCCTTGCGAGCCACCAGCAATTTCAGTACGGACAAGTTGATTTTTCAGGAGGTAGGTTACATGAATGTCCGATTTACCA
This sequence comes from Opitutales bacterium, assembly GCA_965219535.1. Classification (GTDB taxonomy): domain Bacteria; phylum Verrucomicrobiota; class Verrucomicrobiia; order Opitutales; family PNEW01; genus PNEW01. The sequence goes on from CBDCNV010000001.1 coordinate 946,246, forward strand.
TCATTCATTTTAAAAACGATCCTTCCTTCAAATGCACATAAATTTGAGGTCGATACGATCAATAAACTGAAGAAAAGAGGTAGATGAAATAAACGATTAATTTTGCGAATCATAAAGTGGCAAGTATAAGTAAAATAAACAACAAGACAACTTTTAAACCCCTTCATTTTTTTAGTCGCCCGATACTTTACAGACTTAGATTTGATGCGTGCAGTGATTTGATAATATAATAAAAAACCCGATCCTTATGACGAGATCGGGTTTTTTTTTAAATAAGAGTTAAATATTCTTTAGCTGAGCGTTGCCTGGTGAAAGCAATACCAGTCATCGAGATTATTTAAATTGACGGCGTCCTTAATACTTCCGTCATCAGCAATACCGGAATCACTGCAGATGGATGTACGTGTTTCGTCAGCATGAATATAGCCGCTGATCGCGTCATTTAATTCTTTTACCGCGGCAGCATCAAGAGAGCCGCCTTTTTTATCGAGGATCCATTTTTCCAATTGGCAGTATGTTGGCTTACTATCTTTAATATAAGCCAGGAACTCATCTTTATCGAGACCAATCCCATCCAGGACCATAGAATCGAAGCCAGCGCCAACCGCCGGATAATCGTCGGCCAACTGACCCGTGGCATCGAGCGAGGTTTTTAACCATAAACGCGGGAGATGTAGGACCCCGAGAGGGCCGGATTCTCCAGAACTGATAAGAGGAACAATTTTCGCCATTTTAATATATCTTTCTTAAGTTTAGTTTTTGTTAGATTTAGAAAAAGAGGTCGAATTCAATGTATTCCCCACGCTAGGTCAATAGAATACTTTCGCAGACAGGATAAATGATTCTGAGATCGAGATTAAGCGCCGGATTCATCCAGACTGGGGTAAATTTAACGATTATAATTTGGTGACGAGGGCAGCGGGATCGACTTCAGCTTCCAGGCATTGAGAACCGACGCACAGTTGATAACCGTCCGGTTGGTCGGGATCATCAGTGGTTAATAGGAAAACTCTCCGCCAGGGTTTATCAGCCAGATTCTCCTGGAGGAGATCGAGATTTGAGATACCTTTAATTTTGATAACAGCGATGCCCACAGCATCACTGGTTATACCTGCCAAAGCGTGAGGAATGCCAATGGGTATTTGCTGCACAAAAGTGGAGTAAGCTTTACGAAGGGTGTCTAAATTCTCACGGTACTTAGATTCGCCGGTAATAGCGTAAAGACTGGCCAAGACATGGATAAGGGATGAATTCCCCGCAGGAATGGCGTTGTCCCACCATTCTTTCTTTCGGTTAACAAGCTTTTCATGATCATCACTTGTAAAATAAAAACCGTATTGCCCCGAAGGATCTGAAAAATGAGCGAAAACCGCGTCGACTATAGCAATGGCGCGTTGAATAAAGAGGCTCGAAGTCCCGGTTTCCAACCAGTCTATTTTTGAACCTAGTGTCAAAAGAGCTTCTGCATAAAAGGTGTAATCATCGAGATAAGCGTTAAGTCCTGGAATGTTATCTTCATAACAGAGGGCATGAAGACGATGGTCGTCAAAAAGCTGATTCTCCCATATCCTGTTTGCAGCCCGCTTTGCGTATTCGAGCCATTCCTTTCGCCCGAAGGCGAAAGCGGCTTCAGCTATTCCACGAATGACGAGGCTGTTCCATGCCACTAATTGTTTTGTATCCTTAGCTGGGGACACACGCGTTAATCGCTGTTGAAGCAGTACATCTCGCTGCGAACAGAGCTCCTCACGTCGATTAAAATCGCTTGTCGATAAAGCAGGATTGGAGGTGTGATGTTCAAAATTACCCTTTTCCGTTATACTGTAAGTTTCGCAAAATAGTTTCCCGTCATCTTGACCAAGAAGCGATTCGACCTCAGCCGGGGTCCACACATAGTATTTGCCTTCTTCCCCTTCGCTATCCGCATCAATTGAAGAATAGAAACCGCCATTAGGAGCGTGCATATCACGTAATAACCAATTTACGGTTTCTTCCACTGCAGCTTTAAATATTGGCTGGCGGTAGCGCATCCAGCCTTTAGTGTATATGTCGAGGAGCAGACCGTTATCATATAGCATTTTCTCGAAGTGGGGAATAAGCCAAAATCTGTCGACACTGTAACGAGCGAACCCTCCACCGACCTGGTCATAGAGGCCACCTTGTGCCATGGCGCTCAAGGTGCGAATGACGACTTCGTCGATTCTTCGAGCGAGACTGGGACGTTGCTCTTCGCAGGCGGAACTCAGTCTTAATTCGAGAAGAAAATTAAGCGCCATCGAAGGCGGGAATTTTGGCGCCTGTCCGAAGCCGCCCCACTCATCGTCATGAGCTTTGCAGATAATCTCTGCGGCGGTAAGGAGCAGTTGGTTATCCAGGGGATCCTCGCTTTCATTGACCGGGATGTTACTGCCCAACATGTTTTGAACAATATTATCGGCGTTTTCCTCCAGCTCCTTTCTTTTCTGTTTATAAAAGTCTGCGACGCGCATAATCAATTGAGGCCAGGGAACAAGGCCTTGACCTCTGTCTTCAGGAGGAAAGTAGGTGCCTCCGAAGAAGGGCCGCCCATCGGGGAAACAAAAAACATTAAGTGGCCAACCTCCATGGTTGGTGATCATCTGCACTGCATCCATGTAAATCTGGTCGACGTCTGGACGTTCTTCGCGGTCTACCTTTATGCAAATATAATGATCATTCATCAATTTCGCGATGTAGTCATTTTCAAAAGATTCGTGCGCCATGACATGACACCAGTGACAGGAACTATAGCCAATACTCACGAGCAGGGGCTTATCATCAGATTTGGCCTTTTCCAATGCTTCCTCACCCCAGGGATACCAGTCGACGGGGTTCTCAGCATGCTGGCGCAAATATAAACTTTTTTCCTTGGATAAACGGTTGGCCATAATCTTGAGTTTACTTACTGGTCACTGATTTCTGCCATCATCATTATTGCTTGCTAAAATGCAATTTAATCCCCGGTTTTATTTTGCCATCAATGTGTGATGGGCTCTAACTGGAATGTATTATGCCGGAAATACGAATATTATCTGATCGCGTCGCTAACCAGATAGCCGCGGGTGAGGTAATCGAGCGTCCGGTAGCTATAGTTAAAGAGCTGATCGAGAACAGTCTGGACTCGGGAGCCAAGCGCATCGAGATCGAGTTTCGCAATGGCGGTAAAAACTTCATTCGCGTCGAGGATAATGGTCACGGTATGAGCCCAGATAACGCGTTGCTGGCTCTCGAACGTCATGGGACGAGTAAGATCAGCGATGTAAACGATCTCCTGAATGTGAGAACTTTTGGTTTTCGTGGTGAGGCTCTACCTTCAATCGCAAGCGTGTCTCACTTCTCGATGCGCACGCGTAGCAAAGATTGGGATTGTGGAACAGAGATAATCTACAATGGGGGCAAGTTTAAGCATCAAAAAGAAATAGGGATACCGGTGGGAACAAGTATTGAAGTGGTCAATTTATTTAATTCAGTACCGGCGCGGAGGAAATTTCTTAAGACCGATAATACAGAGGCAGCTCATATTATTCATCTCTCTCGACTTTATGCTGTCGCTTATCCAAATACTTCATTCACTCTTCTGGAAAATGGAAAAATAATTTTCCGGTCACCGGTTTGTCAGGATCTGAATGAGCGCGTTCGCGAAATTTTCGGTAAACAAATTGCCAATCTGCTTATTGAAATAAAAGCTGAGGGTGATGATTTTTCTCTTACCGGACTTATTGGCAAACCCGGTGCCGGTCGTTCGACACGTCAGGATATGATTACCTACGTCAATCGACGACCGGTGGAAAGTCGCACCTTGTATTATGCTTTGATCGAAGCTTATCATACCTATTTACCCAAAGGGCGTTACCCCTTGGCTTTCATCTTTCTCGAGATGAAACCCCAAGGTTTTGACATAAATGTTCACCCGGCCAAGCGAGAGATAAAATTTCGTGATGAAGGTCGCGTTAGACAGTTTATAATGGTTAATCTTCTGGATCGATTGCGTGAAGCTACGCGCACAACTGTAGAGAGTTCAAAGCCCAGTGATAAGCTCAACAATAAACCTGCGCTCATCCCGCCAGATACCTCGGGTATAAAAGCCAGCGCAAATCCACCCGAGACGCTAAAACCAATACCACCTGCTGAGAAACGGCGGCAATTGAGTTGGCGATATCTTGGGCTGATCCACGAAATTTTTGCACTCTATGAAACAAAAACTGGATTGGTGCTCCTCAATACACGTGGCGCAAGAGCACGCATTGTTTTTGAAAGAATTCAGATGCAGTTGTCTGCAAATGAATCGATGAGCCAAAAACTGCTTTTCCCAATACCTCTCGAACTCGATCCGGTTTTGTCGAGTGCGCTCGAGAATAACCGCGAATTTTTTCAGGAGCGTGGATTTGTCATCGAACTGTTTGGGCGTAATTTCTATCGCATCGAAGCGATCCCGGAATGGCTGGATCCTGGGTCCGGTGAAGAATTTATTCGTGATCTGATAGCACGTATTCAAGAACGCGGATTGAGGCCAGATAAACCGGATATTGCACACGAGGAAATTGCACGTTTAGCTTCTGCCCAGGTCAGCCGTTCCAGCCTCGCTGAATCTGAAAGTGAAATGTATCACCTGGCAGAAAAGCTGTTAAGTTGTAAGAATCCGCTTACTGATCCCAGGGGGAGGCCTACTTACTTTGAAATATCGCGTGTAGACCTGGATAAAAAGTTTTTCCGGTAAACATTTCCCTCGTTTTATGGTCTTACTAGATTAAGAATATTCTCGCTTCACAGGAGGGATAATTATTTTAAGCTATAAAGTGTGTATAAAACCCGCTATAGATTTTTATAAAGACAATGGATAAAGCCACCTCTACGACTAAAAAGTCAAAAGTTGTTGCTGAAAAAAAGAACAAGGTGCTCGACTTTGATAAGACGAGCCATCCTTTCAATTTTAACATTGAAAGTAACGCAAAGGGTTTCAAGACCTCCATTCTCAACCACCTTCGCTATACGCTTGCGCACGATACGAAAATTGCCTCCAAGCGCGACTGGTGGATTTGCACCTGTATGGCGGTACGCGATCGCATCATGGAGCGCTACATAATGACCCAGCGCATGCATAATCGCACTAACACAAAACGCGTCTATTATCTTTCTTTAGAATATTTGATGGGGCGTCTTCTATCCAACAATCTTTATAACACAGGTTTATTTGAAACCGCTCAACAAGCGCTCAATGATATCGGATTAGACCTGAATGAATTACTCGATGAAGAACCGGATATGGGTTTAGGAAATGGCGGTCTTGGACGTCTGGCGGCCTGTTTTCTTGATTCACTGGCAACCCTTGACTACCCATCCATTGGCTATGGAATTTATTATGAGTTTGGTCTCTTCCAACAGGAATTAGTAGCCGGACGACAGGTAGAGCATCCCGATAGCTGGTCACAATATGAAAATCCCTGGCAAATAGTGCGACCCGAATATTCCCAGGAGGTGCATCTGTATGGAAGAGTAGAAAACCAGTTTGATGATTTCGGTAATAGCAAACCCGTTTGGATGGGCGCGCAGACGATCATTGGTATTCCCTGGGATATTCCGATATGCGGCTTTGATTTTGGAACCGTAAATTTCCTGCGCCTTTGGGAATCCCGTGCTTCTAAAGAATTTGACTTAGAAGTTTTCAATAGAGGCGGCTACGTTGAAGCGGTACGAGAAAAAGCCCTCGGGGAGACAATATCCAAAGTCCTTTATCCTAACGATGAGAGAGAGAGCGGAAAAGAATTGCGCCTTGTCCAGCAGCATTTCTTTGTCTCCTGTTCATTACAGGATATTATCCGACGCTATATTAAAAAGAATGAAGGTTGGGATGCTTTTACGGAAAAAGTTTCGATTCATCTTAATGACACACATCCAGCGGTCGCCGTCTTGGAGCTCATGCGAATCTTCGTCGACGAGAAACAATTGGACTGGGCTTATGCCTGGGACATTTGTAGAGAAGTTTTTGCTTATACCAATCATACCCTTCTCCCTGAAGCGCTGGAGAAGTGGAGCGTCCCTCTCTTTGAAAAAGTGCTGCCGCGACATTTGCAGATTCTATTTGAAATTAATCGGATCTTTCTTGAAGACGAAGTGGAAAAATGCTGGCCCGGCGATGAAGAGAAAAAAAGTGAATTGTCTCTTATCGAGGAGGGAAAACCTAAATTGATTCGCATGGCCTACCTCTCGGTAGTTGCCAGCCACTCCGTCAATGGAGTAGCCGCGCTTCACACTCAACTGCTTAAAAGCCGTCTTTTTCCCACATTTAATGAGCTTTATCCCGACAAATTTAATAACAAGACAAATGGCATTACACCCCGTCGATGGTTACAGGCTTGTAACCCCCGCCTCTCTCGCCTCATAGAGAGTAAGATTGGCGATGGGTGGATTACAGATCTTGAACAACTAAGGAATCTTGAAGAATTTGCGGACAATCGTGAATTTCAGGATGAATTTCAGGCAGTAAAACGAGCGAACAAAGAAGATTTGGCCACCGTAATCGGAGAACAGTACGGGATCGAAATTGATCCTGACGCTATCTTTGATGTTCAGGTGAAACGTTTGCATGAGTATAAGCGACAACATCTCAACTTACTTCATATTCTTGCACTCTATCATCGTCTATTACATATTCCCGATTTCGATATTCACCCTCGTGTTTTCATTTTTGCGGCCAAGGCGGCCCCGGGTTACAAGCTGGCTAAATCGATCATACACGCCATTAATGCAGTGGGAGAGATAATAAACCAGGATGCTCGGGTTAATGGTAAATTAAAGGTCGTATTTTTACCGAACTACGGTGTAACCCTGGCAGAAAAGATTATACCCGCGGCCGATGTGTCTGAACAAATATCCACGGCCGGGAAAGAGGCTTCAGGTACCGGAAATATGAAACTTGCCCTAAATGGTGCGGTCACGATTGGAACTCTTGATGGCGCAAATGTAGAAATCAGGGATGAAGTAGGTGAAGACAATTTTTTTGTTTTTGGATTGAGAGTAGATGAAGTTGATGCTTTACGCGACAGTGGTTACAACCCTTACGATTTATACTTTGCAAATGAAGAATTGCGAAACGTGGTTGACTGGATCGGCTCCAGCTATTTTACGCCTGACGATCCTAATGCCCTTGCGGCGGTGCGTCGCAGTCTTCTCGAAGAGGGTGATCCTTATTTTGTTCTCGCCGATTTTGATAGCTATAGTAAAACGCAGATTGAGGTCGATCGAGCTTATCGAGACCGGAGAAACTGGATACGCAAGGCCATATTAAATACTTCACGCGTTGGCAAATTTTCCTCCGATCGAACTATTCGCCAATACGCAGAAGAAATCTGGAATCTCGATTCTCTTCCCATTGGTCTCTGATGTATTTAAATGTAATATTGAATCTTTCTAAAATATCGGGATGCGTCATTGGGGTGTTAACATTTTTCCTTTGCTCAACTCTATTGAGGAGTGAACAAACAATGTATCCTTTCGTTCCCGGTGAAAGGTTGACTTATAAATTAAGTTGGGGCGTGTTTTCAGTGGGAAAGGTAGTGATCGAGGTCAGCGGCCCAATCTCCGTTAATGAAATTCCGTGTTACCAATTTTCATTTAATGTTAAGTCAAATAAATTTACGGATACATTCTATAAAGTTCGTGACCAGATAAATGGATACGTCGATCTTGAGTTGAAGCGGTCTATCCACTACACGAAGAAGCAGAGTGAGGGGAATCATAAACGTGATGTAATCGTGGATTTCGATTGGAAAGCCAAGCGAGCCCAGTACACTAATTTCGGCCAAGTGCATGAGGCTGTTCCACTACCGGAATCAGCATATGATCCCCTAACGATATTATTTGTCGCTCGGCTGCAATCCTTTGAAGTTGGTAGACCTTTCACTTTACCGGTCACCGATGGTAAGCAGTACATCGATTCAAAAGTCCAAGTTATTAAGAAAGAAATAATTAATACTGAACTGGGCACATTTAATACCTATCTTCTCCAACCGGGATTGGATGGGATTGGCGGTGTTTTTAAAAAAAGTAAAAATGCCAGTATTCGTATATGGTTTACAGACGACCGTTACAAAATTCCGATAAAATTTAAGAGCAAAGTTGCGATTGGAAGCTTCCGGGCCATTTTAGTATCAATCGATCGACCGGACAAAGATGAGCGGATCGTATCGGGGGATACTCCAATAATTTCGCGTGAAGTCAACGAGGGGTGAATCTTAGGCTGGGGAGCGGGTAATTAATTAGCTTTTATCGCGATTTGCATGCTGTCTCCTTGAGTGAATTCAAGTCGAGAGACCTTTCCTCGGCCATCTTTTTTAAAAGTTATCGTGGCATTGAGGACATCATAGGAGAATGTATCTTCACCTATGGGATGGACGCGATGGTGTAAATTTCCAACTAACTGCCCATATAATTTCTCGCCCTTTTTGGAAATAATCAATGAGTTATCTTTATCAAAATTATATACACCGATATAACTTTTGAGCTGATTGGAATCTAATTCAATGATTACCCTGAATGGGCGCAGTGAATTGTTTTGAGGATCGAGAACAAAAAAACCGATATCATCAACACTAGTTGCGGAATTAGAGAGGACAACTACCCCTGTTTTCTCCGCTTCCGAAAAACCAATAAAGCAGGCGTGACCGGCGGTCATAGCGCTATGCCAGTGGATAGCTGAATTATTTTTGGTCATCCTCACGTGCCAGCCAAGGCTAATTACATGTTTGGGTAATTGAGTATCGGCGAGAGGACGTTGAGTGCCTTTCATGATAGAAAAAAGAGAGCTGGGAACGAGCCCTAATTGTGATTGAACAAATATTGCCAGGTCATGAGCGGATGAGTGAAGCGCGCCCGCGCCTGGCAAGGCGGGCATTTCCCATTGCGGCATCTGGTCGATACCATCGTGACCACGGGCAAAGTGATAGCGTTGAGTTTCAGATAATTTTACCGAGGTTTCATCCATCCCAAGTTTACTAAGGATTCGCTTTTTCAGTATGTTTTCGTAGGAGTCGTTGTTTGCCAGGCTTAATATATGACCAAGCAGACCCACGCTGAAATTTGAATATTCGTAAGTCGTTCCAGGGGTCTTTTTAAGTTCGTAGTTATTGAGAAACGCGTAAAGTTGATCGACAGTGTAATCGGCATAAGGGTTGCGTTGATCGGCGGGCCTCAAATTGTCTGGCCTCGTGGGGAGTCCAGAAAGATAGGTAGCTAAATGGAAGAGAGATATTTTCTCACCATTCATTTCAGGAGGATTCACACTCGCTGGCAGATATTTATCGATAGAATCGTAGAGGGAGATTTCTCCTCTATCAACCATTTCTGCGGTTAGCAGATTGGTGAATACTTTGGTAACCGATCCGATCTCGAAGATGGTTTTTTCGTTGATTGAACGCTCATCACCTTCGCGATAGGTGCCGGCACTAAAATAGTGAATCCCGTCTTGTGATACAACCGCGACGACAACTCCTTGATTCAATTCCCTGCTGATGCGAGCTTTGAGAGTTTGTTCGATCGCTAACGATAGCGAATTATGCTCCGCCAGAAGAGGGGAACTTAAATTGAGTATAAGGATGAAGCCTATAATTGCGATGCTTTCTCGTTTCATTACTGTTACCTGAAAGTTAGAACAGGGAAAAAGGAAGTGAGTTCCTCAGAGTATTGATTTTTTACTCTATGAGATAACTTCATCTCAAGGGTAATATTTAAAGATATTTTCTTCATCGGGGAGATGTATAATCGCCTCGCTACTGATTTCTGTGACTTTTTTTATGATTTCATCGGGTATTTTGCGATCGAGAGAAGCGACGTTATCCCGCACCTGAGATCCATTTCTCGCTCCAACAATAACAGAATTGATAACTGCCTGTTGTATGATCCATTGTATCGCAAGATGATGCAGAGGACAATCTATAGCGTTAGAAATTAGTTTTAGTTTATCTGTTGCAGCGAAGAGATAGGGCCATACGTCGGATTGGAAGAAAACCGTATGCGATCTAGTATCATTAGATTCAAATATGGGATCGTGTGAAAACTTTCCTGTTAAAATTCCCTGTGCGATAGAACTATAGGAAATCACTGCTATATCATTATCCTTACAGAAGGGGATCATGTCCGCTTCCGCTTTACGCCAAAATAAGTTGTAACACAGTTGATGAGCATCGATATTTGCCGCTTCGATGACGAGTTTCATTTGCTCAAGTGAAAAATTACTTACGCCGATGGCACCGATAGTGCCCATTTCACGTTCTCTTTCCAGTAATTCAAAGTGTGGGCGCATATCAACATCGCTTCTCGGCCAATGCATGTAAAAAAGATCGATCTTGTCTGTTCCCAGATTATTGAGGCTTTTGTGCAAAGATTTAATTATAGATTCCGGTTTCTTTCCCGGCGTGCCCTTGGTGGCGAGAAATACTTGATCCCATTTACCTTTGAGGAATTTTCCGCACAAAGTTTCAGCTTGTCCGGATCCATACGCGAGAGCGGTGTCCCAATGGGTGATACCCAAGTCCCATGCTGTTTGCATCGCTCCAAGAGAATCTTCATCCTTTTCATTGACGCCAAAAGCCATACAACCCAGGGCAAGGACAGAGTGATCTTTTAGAAATGGATTAACTTGAGATTTTTTTTCTGAAGAAGACACGGGATACTAAAGAGGTTGATGATCTTTGCGGTGCATGATTCTAATTTCCTCTCGACCTTCTCGACCCGGGTAAGCCGACGTGGGAACCCATTGCTCTATTGTATCAAAATTCGCACTAAACAGCTGATCGATTTCATCGTATGAGATAGGGAAGGGTGGACCCTCTGGATCATCGATATGTATAAAAAAAATAGCAGCCAGATAACCATTTTCACTTAATAAGCGGAGAGCGGTACGAACATAGTCTCTGCGTTGGGATGGATCTATAGCGCAGAGAAAGGTATGTTCAAATATCCAATTGAATTTTCCCTCGTAGGTTTCGCCCAGCGAAAAAAAATCACCGACCTCATAGCGCTCCCTGGATACGCGGGGATAACTGTTCGCCTTATCAATAGCATAGGGTGATATATCCAAACCTAATGGTTCGGTGCCAGCTTCAGCGAGTAAACGCACGTCATATCCAAATCCGCAGCCGGGGACTAATATACTTCCCGTTAGTTTAAGCTTGGATAATATTTCAGCCAATGGTGGAGCAGCATAACCTTTATCCCAGGGAATGTCTTCAGACAGGTAACGCTGTTCCCATTCAGAATCGGCATTCTCCGAGGTGTCTTTTGAAAAGTCTGGCATGTAGTGTGCAAGGTATGATACTCCCAGATTAATAACAATGAGTATTTTATTCTATGTCGTCATCAGTCCTGATTGAACTTCAAAACGTTAACATAACGTTCGAAGGGAAGAAAGTCCTGCATTCGCTTAACTGGAAAATGCGAACGGGTGAGCATTGGCTCATTTTCGGTCCGAATGGATCGGGGAAGACAACTCTTCTCCGCCTTATTCGCGGTTACCAATGGCCTGATCCCGGATCGAAAGGTAAAAGGATTTACACTTTCGATGAAGAGACTTCAGAGAGCCCGATCGGTCTTGAAGATAAAATCGCCTGGGTGTCATCTGAACAACAGCAACGCTATCAAAGAAATGAATGGGATCTTACGGGGAGGGAAATAATCCTCACCGGGTTCTGGGACAGCGACTTACTCTATGAAAAGCCTACCGCCAATCAGATTAATCGTGCCCACCAGCTGATAAAACAAATTCATATCCACACCTTGGCGGATAAGCACTATCGTCAAATGTCTGAGGGTGAATTCAGGAAAATACTAATTGCCCGCGCTCTTGTCTGCCAACCCAGGATTCTAATCTTAGATGAGTTTTGCAGCGGTCTCGATCTGCATGCCCGCCAGGAGTTATTATCATTTATCAATCGGATGACGCGCCTTAGCACGCAGATTATTATGTCCGCTCATCGAAAGAGTGAGGTCATCTCTTCGATAACTCATATTGCGACCTTAGAAAACGGGTGTTTCGCGCGACAGGGATCATCAATGGAAATGATTAAAACGGGATTTCATTTAAAGGCCACTCCAAGAGTTAAAAAGAAGGTAGCAGTTCGAGCTTACTCTGAAAAAGAAAAGTCGGGGCTGCGCGTTCTCATCCGCAACGCCGATGTGTATTATGAAGACATTAAGATTCTGAATAAGATCGATTGGGAAATAAAACCCGGGCAAAACTGGGCTGTTACCGGACCTAACGGTTCGGGAAAAAGCACGCTAATAAAACTTATCTATGGTGACCTAACTTGTGCATTGGGGGGAGAGGTCAGTCGTTTCGACGCGCGCGGTTTGCTTACTGTACTTGAAGCTCGGCCTATGATGGGGCTTGTTTCGCCATCATTACATATTTCATACCAAGAGGATATTACCGTGGAGCGCACGGTAGTAAGTGGTTTTTTTTCCAGTATCGGTTTACTTGAACAAGCCACGATTCGCCAAAAACAATGTGTTCAAAATATATTACAAAAATTGAATATGGAATCGTTGGCGAAGACTAACCTGCAGAATTTATCATTTGGCCAGATAAGAAAGGTGCTTATTGCTCGAGCCCTCGTTATTAATCCGCGCTTATTACTATTAGATGAACCACTGGATGGTCTCGATGATTCAACTCGGGGTGAGTTGATTAATTATTTCTCCACCCTGTCTGCAAACGGGACGAATTTAATCATCGTTTCACATCACGATGAAGATATTCCTTCGATAATTACGCACCGTATTCGTCTTAAAAAAGGCTGTATCGTTGAACGCGAGGAGATCGGTGCTCCAGAAAGCCGGAAGACTAGAAAGCCGGACAACCGGAAGGGCGGATAACCGGAAAGCCTGACATCCAGACAACCAGAAAATCAGTTCCGAGTTCCGCAGTTGCGGAACGACATCTTCATAACCCGAAGCTGGATTAATCCGGGATGCATGATAGTCTTAACGGTTCCCAGATCTACGCTTGTCCGGCTTTCTCCTAGTCTGGCCTTCTGGCTTTCCGGTCTTCCGATTTTCTGGATGTCCGGACTTCCGGATTTCAAATGCTTTGACAAGATTTGGGAACGAGTTTTACTGATAGATATTATGTTTCCCCGGGGTAATTTTAAATATATTTGGTGCTTTATATTCCTCCTGCTTTTTACAAGCCGGGCATTTGCTTATAATATTATCAATGCCTATCCTGAATTTATGGAGGAGAAGAAGTTTCAACGTATTAGTGAATTCATTTGGGGTACAGAAAAGCCAGGACCTTACCTCATATTGCGCACCCAGCCTGATGTCAGAGATGGAGAGTACTTTGTTATTACTCTTGATAAGAGAGTTCGCGCTCTTCCAGACGGGACTTTGATCAAACTCGAAGTTGTGCGTCCTGACTCGGATATGCCCCCAGTTTACACCTTGGAGATACCCACTGATAGACCCAACACGAAACAGATTTATGCTGGAATAACAGGTTCAGATTGGCCCGATGCTGACGTACGCCCCCTTGCCTGGAAAATCTCGTTTATTAATTCAGCGGGAAAAGTCATTGCGCAAAAACAAAGCTATTTGTGGACATACCCTTAGTCGTGTCAGTGGCATCATTCTTTTCGATAATAATATTATTAAGTCGGTCCTTAATAATCTAACTTAGATCCTGCCACCCATGCAATGGACTTCATGGTGTCGCCTCGATCCTGGGTTATCGCTCAATGCGGATACGCTGGCTGAGATCTTAAACGGTGGCCAAGCCTTTCGTTGGAATCAAACGAAAGACGGAGATTGGCTTGGACAATGGTCACAATGCATTGCTCGCGTGAGGTTAGATAGTAGTGGTGTCTTGGAATGGTCCTGTCCCCGGAAATTAAAAAGGCGAGTTGCTTCAGAAATTTCACATTACTTTGCGCTCGATATTAATTACCCCGCTATCATTGACCAGCTACCGCATCGAAGTGATGAAGTTATCGCTAATGCACTTGTTCGCTGGGAGGGTTTACGTTTATTACGTCAGCCATTAGCTGAAACCCTTTTGGCTTTCCTCTGCAGTTCTACAAAACGGATCGCACAAATAAAAGTTATTTGTGAAACACTTGCGAATAAATTTGGTGCAGTGGTGATAGATCAATATAGGACTCTCCCTACTTGGGCTGTGCTTAATGAATTATCTGAAAGTGCATTGCGCACCTGCAAAATGGGTTACCGAGCACGCTATATAAAAGAAACGGCTAAGATCTTAGCGGAGCAACCGAATTACTTATCGGAGATTGAAACGCTGTCTTTTTCTGAAGCCAGGCGTGCACTCATTGCATTGCCGGGCGTCGGTGAAAAAATAGCTGATTGTGTGCTTCTATTCGGCGTCGGGCGCCTCGAAGCATTTCCTGTGGATGTATGGATGCTTCGAGCGATGGCTAGACTCTATGGACTTGAAGGATGGAAGCCAAAACAAGTTACTCATTTCGGGAGCACTCACTTTGGGCCTTATGCTGGACTTGCTCAGCAGTATTTATTTGCCGGTGAACGGCGGAGCGCGGACGCGAAAAAGCGATAATGCGTGAATGTGAAAAAACGGATAGTACGGTGGGATGCAACTATGAGTAAAATTTTTTTCTTATCTTCTTAATCATCTATTTTATTTCACTTCCGACTTGGAAGATATCGTTGCGCGACTGCGGAACTCGGAACTGGTTATCTAACCTCCTCCATTGTAAATTCAGCATCTTGTATCCCGTGTTTTATATCAGTGTTGTTTGATCGCCATTGCTTTAATCTCTAAATTAATGATTTAATTCATAATGAAGAAGACGTTATATCCGATTTTAATGGTAGGAATAATTTTGGTCATAGGGCTGGGTATTCTCTATCTTCCCCGGGTAATAACGGAAACGAAAAAAGAGACCGTTGAATATAAAAAAACTGACTTAAGTATCGCAGGATTTCCTCTAACGGTCGTCGACACAATCGGGCGTGATATACTGATAAAAGAAAGACCGAATCAGATCATCTCATTAGCTCCAAGTTTGACCCAGACAGTTTTTGCACTCGGTGCTGAAGATCGTCTTGTTGGGAGAACCCGATTCTGTCTCTGGCCACCGGAAGCTGTGGCGATAAAAAGTATTGGAGGCCCGGCAGTTCCCGAGATCGAGTCGATGCTGGCGTTAAAACCGGACCTGATTCTCGCTACGACATTGACTCCGATCGAGGTTGTGCGACAAATCGAAGCGCTTGGGGTGCCAATCGTTATTTTTAAACAAGAGGGAGTTGAAGGAACCTTTAGTGATATGCAAGTGATTGGCCGTCTTACTGGAACGGCCGCGCAAGCAGACGCGGCAATCCAAAAATTAGAAAAACGCAGGCGTGATCTATCGGAAAAAGTTGACGCGATTGGTCTGCGACCGCGGACCTTATTGCTCTACGGAGTTGACGGTTTGTACAGCGCTAAAGTCGGCACATTTCCCAGCGATATGATCGAGTTGGCGGGAGGAGATAATGTCGTCAAGACTACAGCGTCCGATTGGCCTCAGTTATCGATGGAAAGCATTATTGAGTGGAATCCCGAAATCATTTTAGTTACTTTGCGTATAAGTGGAGAAGAGAATAAACTTGTTGATAATGTTATAGCGGGTTGGAAAGAAGATACGCGATGGACGACAGTTTCAGCCGTTATAAATCAAAGAATATACATTTTGGATGATACACTTATGTCTGTTCCCGGACCGTTAATGATTGAAACGGCAGAGACTATAGCGAAGGTAATTCATCCCGATTTATTTCCACAACATCACCAATGAGCAAATCTCTATTGTATAAAGGGAACGGTTTGGTGGCAGGATACGGCGCTGATCCTGTACTCCATGATTTGAACATTGAGCTTCATGCAGGGGAAATTCTGGGTGTTCTCGGTCCTAATGGATCGGGGAAAAGTACACTCATCCGCACATTAACAGGGGCATTGCCTCTTAGCAGTGGAGAAATTTATTTGGATGATCGAAAGGTATCCGATTTCAGCAGACAGGAGCAAGCGCAACGCGTTGCCGTGGTACCCCAGGCCAGTCCCGTTCTTTTCTCATTTTCGGTTCGCGAAACCGTGGAGATGGGTCGCTATCCGCATGCTGGGTCGTTGAGTGCCATGCGTGCGAAAGACAATGATGCCGTCACCACAGCCATGCGAGAGGTCGATATCTATCATCTCCAGGACCGTGCAATAGATCAGCTAAGTGGAGGTGAATGGCAGCGGGTGATGTTGGCGCGTGCTCTCGCCCAACGTTCAAAAGTGCTTCTCCTCGATGAGCCCACCGCTCACCTCGATTTGTCCCACCAGTTACAGGTTTTTAAGATAGTGGAAAAGTTGTGCCATGATGATGGAACGGGCGTTCTCTGTGTCTTGCAGGATTTAAACCTGGCGGCTGAATTTTGTGGACGTCTCATCCTCATGACAGAAGGGCGTATTCTTTTTGAGGGTAAACCTGAAGAGGTAATAACAATAGAAAATTTACGAAAGGTTTATGGAGTTGAGGTTGAGATCGAGCAAAACCCCTATAGTAATCGACCGATGGTGATTTTTCGCAGCCGCAATGAGAGAGGGGTTACGCAATGAAAGAGGGAAAAACATCTCTAGGAGGTGGAATCGCATTCTTTACTTTATTTAGCCTCTTACTTCTGTTTTCGATTTGGTTTTCTCTCAGTCTCGGTCAACTGGGTTTCACGCAACCCTCTGAATTGATTCAAATTTTAAAGGCTCATATGGGGAAGGGACAATTGGAAGGTCCGATGAAAGATCTATCGATTATACTCTGGAAAATACGTCTGCCTCGTATTGCTCTTGCACTGCTCGTCGGCGCAAATCTCGCTGTCGCTGGGGCCTTAATGCAGGCATTATTTTATAATCCACTGGCTGAACCCTATATCGTCGGTGTCTCAGCAGGTGCCGCACTCGGCGCGGTAGTCGCGATGATACTTGGATTAGAGGCCGCTCTTTTTGGATTAAATGGGGTCGCGATATTTGCCTTTATCGGAGCAACAGGTACTACATTTATTGTTTATCGCGTTGCACAACGCGCGGGTAAGGTATCGATCAGCACCCTGTTGTTAACCGGCATAGCTGTAGGGGGATTAATGCAGGCACTTACTACTTTGCTGATTTTACAAGCTGAGCCCTACCATATCCGGAACGTTCTAGCATGGCTCATGGGCAGCCTGGCCTACCGCGATTGGGATTATGTGATCGTCCTGCTGCCCTATACACTAGTTGGATTGACTGTAGCCTGTTATCATTACCGCACATTAAACGCACTGGCAACCGGTGAAGAGTCAGCCCATTACCTGGGAGTAAATGTAGAACGGGCTAAACTCATTCTTCTGTTGGTCGCCTCCTTACTTGCCGCTTCAGCGGTGGCGGTCAGTGGGATAATAGCTTTTGTCGGATTAATTGTCCCCCACCTTGTGCGTATACTGCTTGGAGCGAATCATCGTATTCTTATACCTGCTTCTATTCTTGTCGGATCGTTTTTAGTTATGTGGGCAGATATTATGGCGCGAACAATAGCTCCAGGTCAGGAGATCCCGATTGGTGTCGTAACAGGTGTTTTAGGTTGCCTCTTTTTCCTGTATTTATTGCGACACTATAAAGGCCGTGCTTTATAATATTATGATCCCTGTCTTAGGCTAGTGGACAGGGAAAAATCGAGGGAAAAGTGAAGGGGAGTCCGGTTCTACTTAAAAATTATATTTTACACCGGTAAATAGACTTACGTCCGTGGCGGGAAACCCTGCTATGGGTTCGTAATGATCATTAAGGAGATTAACTCCTCGCACCCAGAATTCGAAATCATTCCAGCTAAGTGTAGCCGACGCTCTAACTGCCAGGTAGTCCTCATGATCACCCTGGATGAAAGTGTTGGGGTTGAGATCTTCCCGGTCAAGAATCCAGGTTACGCCAAGATTCAAGTATAGAAAGTCTGTCGGTTGAGCAGTGGCAATTGCATCAAATTGATGTCGTGGGCGACGCAACAGTCGCTTATCGTTGGCTTCGTCATTGGCTTCCGTATAGGTGTAGTTTAATTGGGTCTGAAGTTGTTTACCTTCATACGCGGTGCTAAGCTCAAGGCCATAGGTTCTGGCAAGTGCTACATTTTCTACTCGTCCGGTAAATTCAATTTCAGGATCGGGTACAAACTGGATTAAGTCGTCGATCTCATTCCAAAAAACAATACCGGAAAGCTTCCAGGCTCCGCTATGTATTTTTACCCCGCCTTCCCAGGAGAGACCTCTTTCCGGATTCACATCGGGATTAGAAGATCCCGGGAAGTATAGATCCTGAAAAGTTGGGATGGAATAGGCTTCACTGACACTGGTATGCAGGTCCAATCCCGCTCTCGGTTGGAAACTGAGACCTGTTCTCCAGGACCAGGCATCCTTAAAGTCGCTGTAAGTGTCATAACGCACCGCGGTCAGCAAATTCCATTGTTTGTTTGGTTGATACTGACTATGGAGGAAAAAGCCGGCATTGTCCTGGTTTTCATCGATAGGTGAAAATCCCTCTCCCAGCACTTCGGTCGTATAAGCTTCTGTTCCCGCAAGTAAAATTAAGGATTCGAATCCGGTGTATGTTGCACTATAGTCTAGCCGCCAGGTCTTCATTTCCTGTTTATTACCGAAGAATGGACTGATAAAGTCTTGTATCTGCTGGTCGTATGAAAGGTATATTTTATGTTTCCAACTTTCTGATGGCTGCCATTCCAACCCTGGTGAAACGATTACACTTTTGGTATCAATATTATCTTCAGGGCTGGGAAAAGAAGTGATTCCCGGAACACCTGCATTTACTTCATACCAACCGAATAACAAATCAGTATGGAGTTGGTCACTTTCATAATCAAGTTTCCCTCTGATACCCGTCTGTTTATAGCTGTTATTGGGTCGTTGGAAATCGGATTCTTCATGCGTAAATGATGCGGTGTAGGATAAATTATTTATCTTCCTCGCACTTGAACCCGAGATTCGGTAAGCGCCATAGGAACCGAATTCCCCTTCGATATTATGGGTTGGTTCTTCTGAGGGGTCTTTGCTTATAAGATTTACGACACCCCCAATGGCATCGGCGCCATGGGTTGCGGATGAAGGGGACTTTACCACCTCTATCCTCTTAATATTATCCATATTTAAATTGGTGTAGTCATAACCTCCCGCTAAATTGGGGGATAATTTTCTTCCATCAATTTGAAGCTGGGTGTGGTTCGACTCCGTCCCGCGAATAAAGAGGGAAGTCGTTTGTCCTTTCGTCCCTGATTGTGCTATGTGCAGACCTGGAACTGACTGCATAACATCGGCAAGCGTAATTATTTTTTTCTTATCTATCTCTGAAGATGTGATGACATCAACTGAAGCTGCAACTTCATCGCTTGGTTGAAGAATGCGTGTAGCGGTTATAACCATTTCTTCAATTTCGATCGGTTTATCCTGCGCGGATATATCTGACTCCAGTTTGAAAAGAACGGTGATGAATAATCCTACGATGAGTATTTTAACTATCTTTATCATTTCTTATATTATTAAAATCGTTAGTCGCCGTAGAAATGAAGCCAACAAAAAGCCTCCATTCCTCAAAGGAGAATGAAGGCTATAAAAATCATGAATTATAGCTCCTTCTCCTTCTTCGCGAGAGAGAACATGAGCATAAAGAAACACGTCTTCTGACTTCCGGCTTTAATCCTACTACCCGTCCTTCCCCATTTACAGGTGGACAATTGGGTTTCGTATCCGGTTACAGCGGCGCGGCCGCGTCCGATTTTCACGGACTTCCGTTTGTTTCTTCACTACATACTGTTGTAGCAATCAAAGAACTAAAGACAAGCAATCGAAAGAGAGATTATTTGTCAAGAGAAACAATAGGTATTTACAGAATCGGTGCGGTCATCGAGCGGGTAATTAATTCTTTTTTAAAATACCTCCTTATACCTCGCCATGATAAAAAGCGCATCGCTCAAACGATTTAAATACTGGGTAAGGGTATTTCTAACTTCATGCCCCTTACTCTTTAAATCGAGAACAAGAATTTCTGCTTCTCTGCATAGTTTGCTGGAAAAATCCAAATGAGCAGCGGCAGCGTTGGAAGAGCCGTATAAAATCCACCCCTTAATCTCGTAATTTTCTTTTTCTAAATCATTTGTTAATAGTTCCGCACTCTTTTCCACAAAGTCTAAATCATCATTTTTTAAACAATCGAATTTTTCTTGATACTTAACTTTTTCATCATCAGCGGTCGCGATTTCTCCCATAAACTTGATTAAAGATTTTTGAATTTTAAAAAGGATTTCCGAAATATTCTGATCGGAACACTGCTGCTTATCCAATTGTTGGTGAACGAGCCCCAGAGAAGCGTGCAAGGTGTCTATTTTGCCATTGGCAATGACGCGACAATCATTTTTTGGAACGCGACCACCCATTAAGAGTGAAGTTTCTCCCTCATCGCCCGTTTTCGTTATTATATTAATGGTCATGACCTTCGATGGTACATTCTAAACTGATACAGGATACAGGATGCACGTAATGAATTATGGTCTGGAATAACCATTTTCTAAATCGGCAATCGCAAATCGAATCAGGGCTTCCAGGTCTTCAGCAGCTTGGCATATTCCCTGGACTGGCCAATGATATCGACCCCGACTTCGTCGGACCAGGCTTTAAGCACTTTCTTATAGATGGGCCCTGGTTTTCCATTGCCTATAGGATGAAAATCAAACCGTGTAACAGGGATCATACTGATGGTCGTCGACGTTGACCAGGCTTCATCTGCGGCTCGCACATCATAAGGTTCAAGGTCTGCTTCGTGGACAGGTATATCGAGTTTAGCGGCCATATCGATGCACATTTGGCGCGACACTCCGCGCAGGATGTGATGCGGTTTCGAGGTGAAAATCTCCCCATCCTTGGCGATGAAAAAATTGTTACCTGTCCCCTCCGTTATGAATCCATGTTCATCGGTAAGTAACGCGCCCGCTTTTTTATCCATTTGATTAGCTTGAAATCCGGCAATCGCGTAAAATATTCGACTGCGATTTTTGCATTTTGGATCAATGTAGCGCGAGGGAACAGATTGCTGCGCGGGGACAACAACATGCCCTCCCTTCTCATAGGATTCTACCTGGTTACCGAGATGGCGAATGAGGGGAATCACATTAATGGACACAATGGGATCTGTGCCTTCTTTAATCAGGCTGTCGTAGATAGCTAACCCACCTCGGGTGACGTCATGCATGATCTGAAAATCGTAGCCCTCGAGCATGGGTAAATTGCGCTCAATCGTTTGATTGGTGGCATCTTCCATTTCGTCAATAGTTAAGGGGCAATCGATATGAGCGTAACGGATAGAGGCATAAAGCCGCTCTAAGTGTTCGCGCAGCCGAAAAGGTACCTGATTAAAAGTGCGTGTAATTTCAAACACCATATCCCCAACCATCAGCGCACTGTCGAAAATAGATATTCGCGCTTCGGTTTCAGGAATATATGACCCGTTAAAATAGACTAAACGTTTAGACATGATTTTCTCCGTTATGTGATAGGATTAATAATTAAAAAGATATAAATTATTTAAAATGTGTATGGCGATCTTTAAAACAGATCGCAAATGATTCGGATTATTCTATTATTTATAATTATTATAAATGGTTTCATCATTGTTATTCAATGACTGAATCAAATGAGCTAGTCGACAATACTCTCCATTGTAGTATACACGTATCAGACTCTAACCCTTATTAACCCTGTCGCTCAGATCTCTACCCCTAAGAAGGAACGAATTAAATAACCGATAACGAAGCTAATCACGGCCACGATAAGGCTCAGGCTGGCCATTTCAATGAAACGTTTTTTAAATGATACATCATTCACGACCGAGATATAGTAATTAAAAATGGCGATAATCAGAAATGCCAACCCTAAGGTGCAAGCTAAACAGAGGTATAAATTTTCTAAAATAAGATAGGGAAGGATCAGTATAAACACCGTTATAATATAAGCAATTCCTGTATATATCGAGGCGGTTACAGGATTTCTGATGTTACCTTCAGTCTTTTTGGATAGATACTCCGATGCTCCCATGGACATGGCTGCAGCGATACCCATGATTAAACCCGCGAGAGCGATGAGTTTGGTGTTTTGAAATGCCAGAGTAAGACCCGCTAATGCTCCAGTTAATTCAACGAGTGCGTCATTGAGACCTAATACCATGGAACCTAAATAGCGAAGCCGTTCTTCCTCCAGAAGCGTGATCAATGAATTTTCATGTTCTTTCTCATCCTGAATCATGGCATCCACTTCTTGAAAAGTCCCACGCAAATGTTCGTAGCTATCAATGGCGCGAACTTCCTCCTTCTCCATGAGTTTGATGCCGAAAGTCATCCCAAATATTCTGCTGATTAATAAATATCTCCAAACTTTCAGTTTATCAGGCGAAACTTCCTGCTCGGTATGTGTCCGCCAGTCCCGGTAATGGCTCAGTTCATCGTCCGCTATCTTACCTAAAATACGCTGATTTTCAGGAGATTTGGCGGTCTTGGCTAATCGCCTGTAAACATGGTGTTCAGTAATCTCATCTCTCTGGTAAACCAGCAACTTTTCACGCGTCTCTTCACTAATACTCATTTCAATCCTAAATATTGACGATTACCTATGGACAAGCAAACAAGAAGGTGATCTGTCTCGATAAAAATATGAATTTATCCCTTTCCCTCTCGGCGAATAATGCTTAGATTGGAACGACAATAATAATCTAACTTGGAAGGTATACGATGCTGGACGTAGTTAAAAAAACCATCCTGGCGGGAATAGGTGCAACCGTCACGACTAAGGAAAAAGTAGAAGTTGTACTTAAAGAACTCGTTGACAAGGGTAGTATCACTGCCAAGGACGCGCGGGTGATTGGGAAAAAAATTGTCAAGGGCAGCAAGAAAGAATTTGATAAGAATCGGAAAAAGCTGGAAATTCAAATTCAGGATACGATCAGCAAAGCCAAAGAGAGAAAAAATAAAGTGGCAGAGCTGGAGAAACGCGTGCGCGTACTTGAAGCAAAATTAGGGATTAATAAGACTACCCGAAAGTCTACTAAAAAGGCCGCTCCTAAAAAGAAGAAAACTGCCAAAAAGAAAACTGCTACTAAAAAGAAAAGAGTGCGTTAGCACGAGTTAGGCGCTCAGAAATGCGTGAGACGCTAAGAATACAATATCAGAATTAGCGTGTGAGGATTGGTATGACTATGACTCACTTAAGTGAAGTTAAGAATTGAGTCGCATCAATAGTTAGTGGCTGTTGATTTAATAGTTATTGGTAGTTTTTATATAATATGTTGAATTAGATAAACCTGAATAATAGTTATTTCCCAGGCCAAAAATTGTAATTGAAAAAATCCATGCTGCCGTCCGACCTTGAGGCTTTGCTGAAACGTGTAAAATTTTCTAATCTAGCTGAAGCACAGAAGCGATTGGGTAATTTAGCAGGTGAACCAACGGAAACGCTTGCCCTGGTCCACATATCTCAAGCCCTGGGTGATTTACTTGCTGAGTCACCTGACCCCGACGCCACACTGATACATTTAGAGCGTTTCGCTCAAGCGCGCGGTTCGCATTGGGAATTATACAATCATTTCTTAGAGCACCCAGCCGCGTTAGAATCGTTTATCGGGGTCGTCTCAACGAGCAACTATCTTGCTGACGTACTCGTTCGCAATCCGGAATATTTACCGATCATTTACGATAGTCCACTTTTGGAAAAGGTAAAAACCGATGAGCAATTCCAGAAAGAGTTAGTGGATATTAGTAAAGCATTCCATACGGTTACATCGAGAATTGATTCCATTCGAAGATATCGGCGTCAGGAGATTCTTCGGATTGGGGCCGCTGATATCCTGGAGTATTACAATTTACAAGAAATTACTGAGCAACTCTCCCGTCTTGCAGATGTTGTCGTAGCTAATTGTTTAGGTGAGGTATCCATTAAAGCTAACGATTCTGGATTTTTTGTTTTAGGATTAGGTAAGTTAGGGGGGAATGAACTGAATTACAGCTCAGACATTGATTTGATTTTCGTGACGGAAAATATTGATTGTCTCGATTCTTCAACACAAGTTGCGAGGGAATTGACTCAGTTTTTGGGTGAGTTTACAGCTGAAGGGTTTCTTTACCGTGTTGACTTACGCTTGCGGCCTTATGGTTCGGCTGGACCCCTTGTCGTTTCGACCGCGATGTTGGAAGATTACCTGGCCACTAAGGCGGATCCCGCTGAAAGGCAAGCGATGTTGAAAGCACGTCCCATTGCGGGTGACATTGAGGTGGCAAACGCGTTTCTGCAACGTATCAGACCGGTACTCTACGCAGATTATTTAAAAGCGCGCAGTCTGGTTAGGAAATTGAAAGAACGTATTGAGCGCCAACTTAAAAGAAATAGGAACACCATAGGAAACGTAAAGCTCGCGCCCGGAGGTATTAGGGATATCGAGTTCATTGTTCAAGCTCTTCAATTGGAAGCAGGGCATCATCAATCTAAGTTACAAACGGGTAATACCCTTGAAGCGATTTCCCGTTTAACTAAAGCGGAATATCTTAGGGAAGCTGATGCCGCAGTGCTAGTTGAGGTATATAAGTTTCTTAGAATTATTGAACATCGAATGCAGATGATGAACAACCGCCAAGTGCACCAATTGCCTGAAAATGAGGATGCATGTCTTACTTTAGCTCGAACTCTGGCTTATAAAGGACCTGACGAAGTTAAACAACTTCGAGAGGACTACAATGAGCAAGCAGGTAAAGTGAGAGAGATTTTCGACCGCATCCTTCCTGCAACTGAAGATTAATACAATGTCAATTGAGTCAGAATCGAATATTAGCGGCTTGTTTCGATCTCAACATGGGGACTCTTATAATCGATTTAAAGATGAAGATCAGGTTAGACACGCTAATTTACTCGAACAGATCGTTAAACCTGGTGATTTAAAGTTAAACGCTCAGCGTAAGGACAACCTTCAATGGATAATTACCGTATCTACTACAGATTCGGTGGGTGTTCTTTCGATAATTTCTGGTTTATTTGCCGCGCATCGAATCGATATTACAAGTGGAGATTTATTCACGATTCATATTAAATCGGCAGCCGAGTCCAGGCGTTCTAACCGGTTTAAACACCTTCGAAACTCACTTCAGCATCATCGGCAACGAACCGTTTATCGAAAGATATTGGATGTATTCGAAGTCCGCACAGAACAGGGTGTGAATGAAGAATTTTGGAAAGCATTTGGTGATGAGCTGACTTCACTGATAGCATTGATTGCGGAGGGAAAATTAGAACAGGTACGCGAAGATATAATTTTTCGGGTAACCGCTGTTTTTCGAGAGAATTTGAATTTCGATGAACGCCTTCTGCCGATTTCAATTTCCATGGATAATGAGAGTTCACCCAATTTTACCGGTTTAAGCATTCAAACTTTAGATACAACCGGGTTTATTTTTGAATTTGCTAATGCCTTAGCGATGCTAAATGTAAATATTGAAAGAGTTGAAATACGTTCTGTTAACAGTGAGGTTCAGGATTATTTCTGGGTGAGTGATTCACACCGGCGAAAGATTGAAGAAAGCAATCGACTAAATGAGCTCCGGCTTGCTGCTACCTTAATCAAACAGTTTACCCATTTGCTTCCACGCGCTCCCAATCCAGCACAGGCACTCAGTCAGTTTAGTGCACTGACACTCCAGATGCTATCTAATCCGGATTGGATTCAAGAGGTTCAGGCGCTTCAGTCCAGCGTTATCTTACGCACGATTGCAGAACTAATGGGTGTCAGTCAGTTTCTATGGGAAGATTTTCTGCGCATGCAACATGAAAATTTATTTCCCGTTATCAGTGATGTATCAGGTTTAGATCGTGATAAAACAAAAGACGATCTCTTAAAAGAAATAGAAGAAAGCATAGCTATCATTGAGGAGGAAACTGAGCGGATCAATCAATTGAATAAATTTAAAGACCGTGAAATGTTTCACATTGATCTTCGACACATTACCCAGCGGATAGATATTATGGCATTCTCGGATGCCTTGTCCGACCTTGCTGAAGTGATCGTCACTTATGCGAGTGAACACGCCCACTCAACGCTCGAAAAACAATTTGGACGTCCACTTAGGACTAATGGCAAGGTGTGTCCCTGGTCTATTTGTGCATTGGGTAAATTCGGTGGACGTGAATTGGGTTTCGCTTCAGATATTGAACTTATCTTTATCTATGAAGGAGGGGGACAGACAGATGGAGATCAGAGCGTTGAAAACTCTTATTATTTTGAAGAATGGGTCTGTATATTTCTACGCACGATAACAGCCCGCCAGGAAGGTATATTTCAGATTGATCTGCGCTTAAGACCCTACGGTAAAAATGGAAGCCTGGCTTCTACATTTGAAGGATTCCAAAAGTATTTTTCAGAGAGTGGCGATGCTTTACAATTTGAACGTATGGCTCTGGTCAAATTGCGTCCCGTTGCGGGTGATCAACAGCTTGCCAATCAAATTCTTCAAGCGCGTGACCAATTTGTTTACACGGGTAAAGCTATAGATTACAATGACATATTGCACTTCCGTTACCGACAGGCTTCAGAGTTGGTTCCGCGTAATGCGATTAGCGCAAAACTGAGTAATGGGGGCCTGGTCGATGTAGAATATTTTATACAGGCACTACAAATAAAGACGGGGATGAAAGTCCCGAAAATACGTGTAGCTAATATAGAGGAAGCAATTAACCAGTTGGAAGATTCAGGAAGTATTAGTGCGTTTCAAGCGGAAGAATTGCGAAAGACATACGCTTTTCTCCGCCGATTGATCGACGCATTACGATCCGTCCGCGGTAACGCCAAAGATTTGACCCTCCCCGCAATAGATTCTCTTGAGTATGAGTATCTGGCTCGGCGGCTCGGATACGATTCAGGCTTTTACTTGCAAAAGGAAATTTCACTGCGCATGGATTTTGCGGGCAAATTGTGGGACACCGTCTGAAGCTTATTCCATCCTTCTCATAACCCAAAATATGCACTGAGTCAGGACTTTACACATTTACCGGGTCCGCTCATGTAATATCTTTACTCGATAGAATTCCTTGTCCAATATTAGCTAATTCATCGAGGAAACAATCCCACCTTTTTAGTTAATAATCAGACCAGGATGCTAATATAATGAGTTTAACCGCACCTGATCCGATGGAAGAATACCTGTTTGACCTTCATGGGTATACGATGATCGAGCAAGCCATCGACAGGGACCATCTTAGCGCAATGAACGACTGGCTCGATGCACTGCCACCTTTAGAGCCAGACCAGTGGTATGGTAATATCGATGTTCATACTTATGGGTCTGTCGACGGGATCAACCTTCAGAACATTATTGAAGGAGGTGAAATATTTGAGCGGTTAATTGATCACCCCTCCTGGATCGAACGTGTGCGCCATTACATTGGAAAAAAATATCAACCATTTATTAATGAATCTTTCATCAATCTGCGTGGCCCGGGTGGTTATATCGGTGTTCACTCCGGTGGCGATATTGGGTTTTTTTATAAGGGAAGCGGACGAAGGCGTGGGGAGTGGTGCTGTGGGTATCTCACTTTGATGGTAGCATTGAATGCTGTTGGGGGAGGCGACGGTGCGACGATCCTTGTACCCGGTAGTCATAAGTCAGATATTCAGCATCCTTCACAAGCGGAACATGGAACCAAATGGCTTAAAGATGCCGACCCGATGAAGGTTGACGCAGGGGCCCAGACTAAAGGTCATCATGTTGAAGGGGGAATTGAAATACACTTAAACGCAGGGGACGGTATTTTGTTTAACGATTCACTCTGCCATGGATCCGGGGAGAGAACGAATCCTGGTGAAAGGCGGATGATCGTCTTTCGTTATTTGCCATCACCCATGGCTCACCGGTTTCGCTATGAACCTTCTCAAGAGTTACTCGCGCGTTTAACCCCGGAACGCAGGGCGTTAGTTCAGCCGGTAGAACCACGCCGGCGACCGTTAGCAGTTGAAAGCTGAATTAAAAGCAGAATTGTGAAAATTTCCAAGATTGAAACTTTTCCTGTTAATATTCCTTATAAACATCCTGAGGTCAGTTACCTTATCTCGCGCCCTGGAATCACCGATATCATTGTAAAAATTACAACCGACAATGGACTTGTCGGTTGGGGGGAATGCACACGAGCCGGTGATGCGGCGGGAATTGAGAGTGCGGTAAAGGCGATGGCACCGATAATAACAGGGCGCGACCCCTGGGACAAAGAGGCCATCGCGCGCGATATACAGATTGCCGGTCTATGGATGATCCAGCCGATGACCGGAAACTTTGCCTATGCCGGTGTCGACATCGCCCTATGGGATATCTGTGGTAAAGAATGTGGCCAGCCGCTTTATCGTTTATTTGGCGGTGCGGTGCGTGAAGAGGTTGATTACTTTTATTACATGCGCTGGGGAACGGTGGATGAGATCGTGACACAGGCGCAGGACGGGGTTGATCGCGGGTATACCGTTTATTATATTAAAGCCGGGGTTGATCAAAAAAAAGAAGAGGCGATGCTTGAGGCCCTGCGCTCCACCATCGGTCCGGAAGGAAAAATTCGTATCGATGCGAATATGGCCTGGTCGGTGCCTGATGCCATTCGCATTATCAATGACTGGCACAAGCGATATACGATCGATTTCGCTGAAGCGCCAGTCGATTTCGATCCCATTGAAAATATGCTCGATGTGAAATCTAAAGTAGAAACGGCACTTTGCGTGAACGAAGGATTATGGAAAGAACAGGATGTAGCGAGAATCATAAAGAGCCGTGCGGGAGAATATCTGTGCTATAGTGTCTATTCGGTAGGTTCAATGCGGCGGTTCCATACTACCATTCATGCCGCTAACGTGGAAGGGATGCTGGTTTGCAAGCACACACACGGTGAATTCGGCATAACCGCCGTAGCCGGTCAGCACATGATGCTCACCGCGCCAAACGCGTGCGATGGACATCAGCAAACGGCTCAATTTATGAAAGATGATATTCTCAAAGAGCCGATACCGATTACCGAGGGGCCTAAGTGGGGGCGTATCGAAGGTCCCGGCCTGGGTGTTGAAGTCGATGAAGACAAAATGATGACCTACCACGAAGATTATTTGCATAACGGGATGTTTCCCCCTTACGGTGATTTATATAATCCATGATTAAACATATAACCAAACTTATACTGAAAGGATAGATTGTATGACTGAACTTGAAATGCTGGAAAAGCTAAAGGATTTTGACACACCCTCGATAACCAATGTCGTCGCGACATACCCGGGCTCCCCGCTCTGCCTCGATCTTTATGATCCCTGGTATGATAACTGGTATACCGATCAAAGCATTCGTTGCATGTATCCGGAACTTGGTAGGACCGTAGGTTACGCGGTCACAAGTGTGCACGGTTTACCTGATCCGGATAATAAGACGACAATGGCGGATTTGTTCGATGCTGTGGATACCTCCAAAAAACCATCGATTCTCGTATTCGAGCAAAGATTTCCCCCGGAAATCGCGGGAAAAGTAGGTCTTGCCGGCGGTATGTTTACGACCTCATTGAAGGCATTGGGTTGTGTAGGCGCGATTTCTAACGGACCGTCAAGAGATCTCGATGAAATCCGGCCGATGAAAGTTCAGTATATGCTGAGCGGAGTGACAGCCGGTCATGGGAATATGGCTGTTCACGAGGTTAATGTCCCGGTAAAAGTGGGGGGCATGGAGGTCAATCCCGGAGAGATTATTCACATGGATGAATCCGGTGCCTGTAAATTTCCCGCCGACAAACTGGAAGAAGTACTGGATTTGGTAATTAAACTTCAAAAGGAAGAAGCGTTGAAAATGGCCGATCTACAGAAGGCCAATTCGGCCGCCAAACTTAGGGAATTAATGGGAAAGAGCTATTCGTAAAGGTTTATTAAAACAAGAGAATGGTAATTGCTCGCACAATTTTTTTAAACGCGAGAACTTACCTGTGAGCGCTGCTGTGGTGAATGATGGTAAAAATCATGAAACGGACTTAACCGGAATTACTGACGTAAAGGATAAACCGATAGAAAGAGGTGTGACCGCCCTTATAGCCGAAATTCCAAACGGTTAATCAACCCTATTGTAAGAATGTAACGAATTAATTAAAAGAGGAGAGAATGATGAGACTTAATAAACGACAATTTTTCATGATTAGTTTAACTTGTCTACTGACCGCAACCTTAAGCGCGGCACCTAAGGGCTGGAAGGAAGGTAAAGGATGGGGTTGGGTCTGGGGTGCTGAAGACGAAGTGGGGTCACTAAACGAAATGACCCCAAAAAGTATCTTAAAAGCGCTCAATCTAGTGAAAAAAGGGGAAGTCCGGGATATGGGGATTCTCTACGATCGCACTTCCTTTAAATGGCCAGGCCACTCACCGGCTGAAATTATAACCTTTCGCAGTCCCGAGGGAGTCAGACGCCAGAAAGATCTCGATTTTACACTGCCCGAAAATGGTAACACTTCCTTAACGACATGGCATAGCAATGCGCTATTTATGAATGATAATGTCGCTACCCAGATTGACAGCCTCGGCCACATCGCGGTCGGTGAAGACAATCATTGGTACAATGGCTTTACCGAAGGTGAATGGGGTGGTAACTGGGGTATACGCAAAGCCGGCGCTGAAACCATACCACCGGTGATCGCGCGCGGTGTGCTTATTGATGTTGCCGGGGATAAAGGGTTACAGGCATTACCCAGTCAATATGTAATCACCGTGGATGACTTAAAGAGTGCGCTTGGAAGTCAAGGTACGAAACTGAAGTTCGGTGATGTGGTTCTAATCCGCACTGGAACATTGAGCTACTGGGGGGAGACGGGAGCCGATCTTGAAAAAGTTGGAGAGCATGATTCTGCGGGAATACAATTGCCCGCTGCGAAGTGGCTCGTTGAAGAGAAGGGTTCAATTATGATCGGTTCAGACACTTCAGGCTTAGAGATGGTGCAACCCCCTCACGAGGGAAGTGATAGTTTTGTCCCCGTTCATAAATATCTCTTAGTTGAGCAGGGAGTGCATATCGCCGAATTTCATTATCTGGAAGATCTGGCCAAAGAAGAAATCTATGAATTTCTATACATCGGGGTAACCAATAAAATCAAGGGTTCGACCGCTGGGTTTACCATGCGGCCCCTGGCACTATTTTGAGCGTGGTTATGCGTCTATGAGAAGATGCGGGAATGCGTGTATGAGATGATGCGGGAATGCGGAGATGAGATGATGCGGAGATGACGTAGATTCGTCTTCCTCTGCGTCCTCGTCTTCATCCCAGTTAAATTATTGAAATAATAATACAGTAATATGTTTAATATTAATCATTCCTTTAAGAAATATCTGGATATAAGGAAAATAATGACGAAGACGATGAGGCAGACGTAGACGAAGATTATAATATTTTAAAAATACCATAGACGCCGATGAGAATAATCACGATGGCGCTCAGCCAGAATGCAGTATCATAGAATTTATTTGGCCTTAGTTTTTCATGGAGCCTCCAGTAACGGAAATGAAATGCCGCAAATACCACAACGAGCAAAATAATTGATGTAGAGACCCCGCCGATAAGAACCATTAATACCGGAAGTTTTATAAAAAGAAAGAGTAGGGACCAGATAACAGGAAAGACCCACGCTAAAATGGCAATCGTTCGTTTGCGGATTACCGGGTCATAGAAGTTTATCAGACCCATCTGGCCAAAGGTGTCAGCAAATACTCGGGTCCATGCAGCCAGTCCCGCAAAGAGGGTAGAATACAGAACAATAAATGCACCTAAGAGATAAATAGCTTTGGCATTAGCGCCTAAGGTTTCAGTGTACATTTTTGAGAGTGTTTCAACCATCGCGTATCCTTGAGGAACTTCGCTTTGCGCGTGCAGTACCGCTGCACCGAGAAGATAAAAAGCCGCGGTGACTAAGGTGTAAACGATCATCGCGAGAAGAGCGTCAATATACATTACTTTAATCCAACCTTTTGCTCTCCTTATCCATTCCTCGTTTTCTTCCCGAGGACCCGTGTAAGCGGCATACCCTTTTTCAAGACACCAATAATTGTAATACATGATTTCATCTCCACCCACCCCGGTAATACCAAAAGCCGCGATGGCGAAGACGACAGTTTCTGGAGGGAGTTTAAATTGGAGACCTTCAACGATGTTAAACCAGGATAGTGCGTAGGGAGTGTATTGGAGATAAGCTAATGAGATAAAGGTGAAGATAGTGAAGAGGCCAATCATGATAAGTGAAAATTTTTCCACAAACTGATAGTAGCCTCGAAAAATTAATAATGACACAGAGAACGCCACAATCCAGGTCCAGTAAGAGACACTGATCTGATTAAAAGCTAAGTTTAAGGTTAGAGCTACACCCCCGACAATACCGCCAACCTGCAGAACCTTGAAGATCATGAGAAACAACCAAGTGCATATTGACCAATTAACTTTGCCCAGTTTCGGGCCAGGTAGCTTGTTAAGTGAGGCCATCGTCGATTCACCCGAATTGATTGCATGCTTTCCAAATTCTAACTGAAGGGCGACTTTGACAAAACAGCTGACTAAAATAACCCAAAAAGTGACAAACCCGGCTTTGGCACCCAGGGTAGTGGTAGCTATCAATTCGCCGGATCCTACAATGCCGGCTGATAATATAAATCCCGGACCGAGATACTGAAATGTTCCCCTTAAAGATTGGGGAGGATCTTTAATTGTCGATTTAGACAAGAGGTAAGGATTGTCATTCTCGATGCTTGAAGATTTATCCATACAATAATGAGCGTTTTCGTCTTTCTCAAAATTAATGTAAAAAAATAGAATAATTAAATTATTTACGAAGACGAAGAAGCAGACGAAGACGAAGATCTATAACCTATCTTAGCGTACTTCATATAGGTTCCGAATCGCAAACGCTTAAAAGTCCACTGGTGGCTTTAGCGAACACCAAGGTTCCTCCTTACTCACATCAATCAGTGCCGGACCATCAAATTTAGCGGGTGAGAGTATAGCTAGAAATACCAGGTCCTCTTTTCCAGGATTGTATGTACCATGAACCCTGTTGACAGGTATATGTGCCAATTCACCCGGGCCTAAAATTTGGTGCTCCCGCTCAACCCATTGTTCCGCACGCCCCTCGAGGATGTAAATGATCTCCTCCATCGCGGGATGCCGATGAAACTGATGCGCTTTGCCCGGGGGCATGTTAACACGCACGAGCAGAAGACCTTCTGCATCAGTCAACCCGGGCCGGCACAGCCAATGATGCGGGCCCCATGGCAATTGTTCTACTTGAATATCGTGATTGGAGACAAAGCTTAGTAGCTGATCATTGCTCATAGAGGCAGTATATCCCGCTCGGCCTCGTGATAGATCGATTCCGTCTCTTAAAGACTGGCGATGGTCTATGACCTGAAAATAAAGCTATTATTTAGTCACCCGACGAAAAATCTCTATCCTTAACGGTTTTACGGCGATCATTGCGTGCGTTTTCGATGGCTTGGTCGCATAGACCACGAACAATACCTGACAGCGCTGATGCTGCACTTGCCGATGTGTTCATTGAGGCCTTTTCTTTAATGTATTTTTTCAGCTTCGATACAACTACCAATAGTTCAGAGTTACTCATATTTTGTCTCCAATTACTTTATTTATATTTTGGGTTAACAAGAACGGTTACTTTAAAACAATAGATTTTATTGCTTTCACCTTTAATTCCTAGGGATTAAAGGCCTTCCAGTCAACCTTTGAGCATAAAATTATTTTTCCGGTATTCTCTCTATAAATTATTTTTTTGAATTGCGAATAGCCTTGGTGAAAGAGGTAATGTTAATCTTTTTTGAAAATTATTTCATATTATATATAGCAGTGCATGAAACCGACTGACTTAGTTCTCATCACTCAAACAACTGATGATATTTTTTTAATCAGTTGATGAATTGTATTAAAAATCGAGGATCATCACTTTGTCTGTGATCGGGTAGTATACCCAGAATATTCGTTAATTTAGCCGTTTAAATCCTTGTTTCCCCTTTTTTAATGATAATTTATTATTAATATAATGAATTAAACAGTGGAATTTATCGTTCTTCCAAGGCTAGTTTAATAACGTAATTTGTCACCTGAGAACTGCCGCTGTCACAGCCGTGCGGGATGATTCTTCCCCGCGTATGCAAAGGTTTTAAAAGCAAGTTATAATCTTTATCTGAGCGAATGTCTTCGTCCCCAGTTGATTTTTTCGAAATGTAGAACCCGCTATATTTAAAAAAATATATTAATTGTTTACAGAATAAAGGGGTATTAGGTTAAAAAAGTCGCAGATGATGGGGTAGATATAGACGAATGTTTATTGCATGAAAAAATCTGCAAGCGATGGATTAAATTATTCTTTCCATTTAAAAATCACACCGAGCATTGATTTTTCTCGATGGTAAGCCATCTCATAGGCTTTGACTAATTCAGTATAATTAAAGCGATGAGTAATTAGACGTTTGGGTTCGAGAAGACCGTCGGCCATTAATGAAAGCATATGTGAACAAGCTCGATCCGCGGATAATCTTTCAATGTCAAGATCACGTTGATCGCTCTCATTTGGGAACATATATCCGGCAGGTCCAGAGACAGCGATTAACGATACACCTTTAAAATAAAATAACTCCGTGGGTAGCGGGTTACCTTCGAGGGGAGGTTCTCCCCGTCCGAGAAGGCTGACATTCGCTATACGACCGTTTGGACGAACGACATCCAAAGCAGTTCTCAATGCCGGCCATGGATTAGCTGCAAGTATGACCAGATCAATTCCGTTGCCATCCGTAAACGCATCCAGTTTTTCTTTTAGATTGGGATCATCTGATAAGAGAGAGGCGTGAGCGCCCATTCGATCAGCCATCTCCATTCGAGTAGAGCTGTTGCCTAAAGCCACGACCCGTCCACCAAAGAGGGGGCATAGAGCAACTGCTCCCAGGCCGAGAACACCTAAACCAATAACCGCTATGTATTCTCCCGGGTGAAATTGACCTTTTTGATAACAATGCGCGCTAAGTCCATAGAGATGGGCATAAACCGCATCTTCGGAATGAACAGCGGCAGGAACTTTAACGATACTTGCCCCCTGGTTGGTTATATACTCCGATTGATGGTGTTGTCGGGTTACGACGCGATCGCCGATTTGAAAACGGGTAACCGCGCTTCCCAATCCACGAACAATACCCAAGTTACTGTCACCGACTGATCGAGGATACATCGCAACACCCGGAGTATATTCCGCCCCTTCGTAATTTCCACGATCGGTCCCAATTTTAAAAGCGCTGATTTCTGTTTCAATCCAGAGTTCGTCTGGCTTTAAATTGCTTGTGTCGAGATTATGCTCTTCCAAGTGTAAATCACGGGGGCCGCGCAAAATAGCAATTTTCAGAATGGTGTCTTCAAGCGTTTGAAATTAAATGAAATATTAATTGAAAAGTAAAGGGGATCGGTTCTGTTTCTATGACTGATTTTTTGATCGAATTACTTTTATTCTGCTTTTCATCACCTTCATTTCTTGCTTGTTGCCCAGAGCCTTGGTGAGGTTGACCATCAACTCCAAAGTGGGAAGTAGGTTAATGTTTTCATTCCCAAAAAAATTTTCTTTAATAAGCAAAGACCGATTGAGAAAGTCTATGGCTTTATTATAATTTTCTTTCATATAATACATCTCAGCCATTTTGTATAATGATTCTCCCGTTTCGGGATGGTTGGGACCTAGAGCTTTTTCAATGCTCGCCAATACCTGTTTATTAAACTGTTCAGCTTTAGGATATTTTTCTTCAATCGTATAGAGATCTGCAAGGGCACGCTGGATTAATGCCACTTGTGGATGATCTGGCCCGAAAGCAATAACTGCAATTTCCATGGCTTGTTTGTAAAGTCGTTCCGCTTTTATAGCGTTATTCTGAAGTTTATAAAGATCAGCCAGATTGATCTGTGATAAAGCAACCTGCACGTGATCGACCCCCAGTGCCTTTTCTAAAATTGAAAGTGAACGTAGATATAGAGGTTCCGCTTCAGCGTACTTACCTTCAGCAGTTAAATGTTCCGCTAAATCGTTAAGTGACTTAGCAACAAAAGGATAATTGGCACTCTGAGACTTTTCTCTGAGCGTATGGACCCGATTATAAGCAGTTTCTGCTTCAGCATATCTACCTTGAAGTGAATAGATAACGGCCAAGTGATTAACAATTGAACCCACTTCGAGGATATCAGAATTATTCACTTTCTCAGCAATTTCGAGGGCGTAGTTAAATAGGTTTTCAGCCTCTTTATAATTACCGGTAATCTGGTAGAGGTCAGCTAACTCATATAAGGTTTTCCCAAGCTCAGGATGGTCAGGCCTTAATGTTTGTTTTTCTATTGCGAGCGTTCGTTGGAACAATAACTCAGCTTGTTGGAAAATATCCTGGCTTTTATAAAGTATAGCGAGGCGTTTCAGAATCTGGCCAAATTGAGGATGGTTGGGCCCATAAATGGCTTCCATAATTTTCAGCACCTGATTATAGAGCGGTTCAGCTTTGGAATAATTGCCATGTGTGGAATAAAACTCGGCAAGTTTAAACAGTGAATCCGCTATTTTTGGATTCTCATTTTGATAGATTTTTTTACTTACTTCCAAAGCCTGTAGATAAAGATTTTCCGCAATTTCAATATTCCCCCGCGCATCATTTAACGCAGCTAAATGACTGAGAGATTTCACGACCAAGGGGTGATTTGGCCCATAGGCTTTTTCCCTGATTTCCAATGAACGTTTAAATAATAGTTCTGCTTCTTCATACTTTTCCTGCATCAGTAAAACAATAGCCAAATTGTCCAGAGAGAGGGAAACTTGCGGATGAAAAAGCCCAAGTGATTTTTCTAGTATTTCCAGTGAGCGTTGAAAAATAAGTTCAGAAGAAGTGAACTTGGCTTGAGATAAATATAGGTCGCCTAATTTATTCAGATAAATTACGCAATCCGGATGTTCCGCGCCATAGGTATTTTCAATTATTGACAACCCCCGCTTTAACTGAGGTTCAGCTTTATCGTATTTGCCTTCAGTAGAATAAAGGGCAGCTATATTTTTTAAAAAAGTAGCAACCGTTGGATGATCCGGTCCAAGTTTTGTTTCAAGAATTGTGAGCGCACGCAAATATAACTTTTCCGCTTCTTCATACTTACCCTGTAATTTATAAAGATCGGCTAAATTATTTAAAGAAGCCCCTACCTCGGGATGGCTGGAACCCAATGTTTTCTCTCTAATATCCAACGCACGCTGATGAAGATGCTCGGCTTCACGATACTCACCCTGGACTTTATAAAGTTCACCTAAATTGTTGAGAGATTGGGCGACTTCAGGATGCACGGCGCCCATTGTTTTCTCCCTAATCGCTAAGGCCTTCATGAATAAAGGTTCCGCTTCAATATATTTTCTCTGATAAAAATATATTCCCGCAAGATTGTTTAGCGATGTGGCTAACTTCGGGTGTTCTGGACCCATCGTCACTTCCTCTATCTTTAAGGAGCGTAAAAAAAGAGGTACAGCTGCGGTAAAATTACCTTGTGCTTTATAAAGTTCAGCCAGGTTATTAAGTGATTGGCCGATATCAGGGTGATTGGGTTCATGAGTGTTTTCTCTAATTTCCAAAGCACGCTTGAAGAGAGGTTCGGCCTTAGAATAATTTTTTTGAATTCTGTAAAGTTCTCCTAAATTATTCATAGATTGCGCGACAAAGGGATGATCCGGGCCCAGTGTTATTTCACGCATACGAAGCGCTTGCTTGTAGAAATTCTCTGATTCCTTATTTTTCCCTATAGAAAAATAAAAGACCCCAAGGTTATTGAGGGCAGTAGCCACTTTTGGGTGCTCGGGCCCAAATGTTTCCTTTGCTACTTTGAGCACTTCCTTGGTGACTTTTATCGCCTCCAAAGATTGTCCATCCTGGTATAGAGCCACCGCTTGTGAATTTAGCTGTTCCCACAATGCCTCCTGGGCAATGGAGGGTGATGAAAACAATAATAGCAGTCCAATAAATATTACCTTAATAGCTAGCGTCTTCATGGATTGCTCGATACATTATTGGCTAAATTTCAGGGTGGAAAACAAAAAAAGTCTCCCCATAAGTAAATATCATTTAGTCATGATGTTTACTTAAATGATTAACTAAGAGATTTTATTATTTACTCCGTAAAAATTTGCGGCATTCATCCCTAGAATTTTTTCTTGTACTTGTGCCGGATACTGCTGGATATAATCCCAGACTATAGAGTGAACTTGACTGTAGCTAGCCGAGAGAGTGGATACCGGCCAGTCAGAACCAAACATCAGTCTATCCGGACCAAAACAGTCAAAGACAATGTCCAGATAAGGTTTAAAATACGCAGCCTTCCATTGTTTCCAAGAGGCTTCCGTCACCATTCCTGATACTTTGCAATAAACATTTTCTAATTTCGCAAGTTCTCTAATATCCACGTCCCAGGGAGCGATGGTTCCGTCTTTGATCAGGGGTTTTGCAATATGATCGAGAACGAATTTCTGCTCTGGAAATTGTTTTACCGCATCCACTGCATAGGTCAGATGATTGGGATAGAGGAGTAAATCATAGGTTAAATCAAAGGCCTGCAGTGAGCCAAGACCACGAAGAAAATCGGGATTTAGGATATAGCGTTCATCTGGCTCATCATGAATCAAATGGCGGACCCCTTTCAATTTTGGGTGCTGAGAGAGTGCTTCAAGCGTATCTTTGACCTCGGGAGACATTAAATCAACCCAACCGACAACCCCCTTAATAAAGTCATTGGAATCGGAAAGTTCCAGCAGCCATTCTGTCTCCTCCAGTTTTTGTCGGGCCTGAACCGCAATGGTCCCATTAATTCCGGTTTGACCGATCAGAAGCTTAAGGTCATCGGGAAGAAAATCGCTTTGCAGGTCTGACATGGAGTCGGTCATCCAATCATACTCCGTTTGATTGTATTTCCAAAAATGCTGGTGAGAATCAATATGCATAAATGTCTCTCCTATATCATCAATGGATATTATCAAGCATCAACACCTTTCCGATGTTGGGAGTCTGCTATCAGCCAGTTGGGCACTATAGTTTTCAGGTGCGAAACAGCGGTAGATGGTGCCCGGGAAAGGACTCGAACCTTCACGCCTTGCGGCACTAGAACCTAAATCTAGCGTGTCTGCCAATTCCACCACCCGGGCACGATTTATAAAGTAGCGGAGATAATTTAAACATAAGCACTATTGCGAACTAAACGTATGTAGACAATCGAAAAAATAAGAGGACAATTTATCCCTTGTGAATGAAAACTGGAGCAGTGAAATCTGGAAGTTAACGCCTTAAATACTTCAATTTTTCTTTAATGAGGAACCGCCCTGGAATAAAATTGTCTTGGGCAGTGTATTTACATTTATCAGACGAAGGGAGAGGGGGTGCATTGAAGGATATCTGAACTGTGTATAATGAAATTGTTATATTGACATATTATAGAAAGCTTTTGTTATATTAAGCTACTTACTACTTAAAATATAAGTTCTTCTTCTTTAATAAAATACAACGCGTATTTAACTTTAAAATTTTTAGAATAATCACATG
Source organism: Opitutales bacterium (assembly GCA_965219535.1). Lineage (GTDB taxonomy): Bacteria > Verrucomicrobiota > Verrucomicrobiia > Opitutales > PNEW01 > PNEW01. The sequence goes on from CBDCNV010000001.1 coordinate 985,952, forward strand.
AGTAATCTAAATAATGACATTTTACAGACGATCGGAAATACCCCGATCATAAAGCTCAACCAGATTGCGGAAGGATTGCCCGCAAACCTTTATCTGAAATGCGAGTTTTTTAACCCCTTATTCAGCGTTAAGGATCGTATTGGTATGGCGATGATCGAAACGGCTGAAAAAGATGGTTCTCTCAAACCAGGCAGCTTGGTGATTGAACCCACTTCGGGAAACACCGGTATTTCGTTAGCTTTTGTCTGCGCAGCCAAAGGGTATAAATGTCTTCTTACAATGCCTGAAACGATGTCTGTCGAGCGTCGGGTATTACTGCGTATGCTGGGCGCGGATATCGTGCTGACGCCAGGACCTAAAGGGATGTCTGGGGCCATCGCAAAAGCGGGAGAGCTTTTGGATGAGCATGGGGACGGCGCCTTTATGCCTCAACAATTTAACAATCCAGCAAATCCTGAAGTTCACCGTCGGACCACGGCCGAGGAAATTTGGGATGCGACTGAAGGTAAAATCGATGTGCTCGTTTCCGGTATCGGAACGGGTGGCACTATCACTGGAGTATCTGAAGTCATCAAATCACGTAAACAATTGACCACGATTGCAGTTGAGCCAAAAGACAGCCCTATCCTCTCGGGGGGTAAACCTGGACCGCATAAAATCCAGGGTATTGGCGCGGGTTTTGTCCCAAATGTTCTCAATGTCGATATTATTGATGACATTGTCCAAGTGAGTAATGACGATGCTTTTGAAATAGCGCGCAATGTAGCAATAACCGATGGAATACCAGCGGGTATATCTACTGGTGCAGCAATAAGTGCTGGTATTGAAGTTGCAAAGCGTCCGGGAATGGAGGATAAAATGATTGTCATTATCGGACCCAGCCCAACAGAGCGTTATCTCAGCACACCACTCGCGGAAAAGGCGCGAGAAGAGTCAGCCGCGTTGACAGCGGTGGAGATGTGATCATAATACTTTAGGGCAAAAATTATTCAGCGTGGTTTTTGCCCGATAAAACAGGTAGTAGTAGTAATAAAGAGCCGCCAACTTCGGTTGGCGGCTTCTTTTTTTATACTTTTTACACGCTTCCCTTTGAGGAATATTCTGGTCTGTGCTTAGATAATTCGGATAACCTATTGCTTTGATGAATATTTTGCTTACGGGCGCTACGGGTTTGATTGGAAGTGCACTTTTTCGTCATTTTCAATCGTATGGTCACCAGGTATACCCATTGACTCGGTACCCAAAGGGGGATCATGACATAGGTTGGGACCCTGATTCGGGTCAGCTTAATTTAACTCACCTCGAGGACTTGGACGCTGTTGTTCACCTGGCCGGTGAAAGTATTACCGGTGGGCTTTGGACCCTAAAGCGTAAAAATAAGATTTTTAATAGTCGCGTAGAAGGTACTCGGCTTTTATGCAATAAATTAAATGAACTCGATCGTCCTCCCCGGGTTCTCCTAAGTGCGTCGGGTATTCATTACTATCCGTTCATGGGTGGAGGAGAGTTTGATGAATTGGGACCGGAAGGTGAGGGATTCCTTTACGAAGTTTGTAAAAGCTGGGAAAAGATGACTGAACTTGCCGGAGAGAAAGGCATGCGGGTTGTCAATTTACGTTTTAGTGTAGTATTGAGCCCAAAGGGAGGGGCCTTAGCGCTCATGCTACCGGCCTTTAAATATGGGTTAGGCGGTCGCCTTGGTCGGGGTCAACAGTATATGAGTTGGATAGCTATTGATGATGTCGTCGACATTATTGATCATTGTTTACTCAATGACCAATTAACAGGTCCGGTCAATGTTTGCGCACCTGAATCTGTCACGAATACGGATTTCACACGAATTTTAGGTGAGGTTTTGCGGCGTCCTACCATTTTACCGCTGCCAGAAATAGTCGTGAAATCATTGTTTGGTCAAATGGGTAGAGAAACAATGTTGGCTGACTTTCGCATTGTCCCGCGAAAACTATTAGAGGGAAACTACACTTTTAAATACCCCTCGCTTCAATCTGCATTATCACATTTACTGGACCGTTGAGTGAGCTATCCCCCTTTGCTAATAAGCTTGCGCAGGTTTATCGTAAATAAGTTATTGACTAAACATTTATCGAAACGTCCGATGATTTTTACCTGAGAATGAGAGTAGTTGTACAGCGAGTATCTCAAGCTTCTGTCTCAATTAACGGAAAGGTAAAATCAACGATCGGTGTCGGTTTATTGATCTTTGTCGGCATCATGAATGATGACGGGACAGAGGACATAGACTGGTTGAGCAGGAAGATTCCACAAATCCGCATTTTCCCTGATAATGATGGATTAATGAATCAGTCGGTGGTCGACGTTAATGGGGAGATCCTCTTGATAAGCCAATTTACACTTTATGGAAATTTAATTAAAGGCTCGCGCCCCTCCTTTAATCGATCCGCTCCACCCGACATAGCAGTGCCGCTTTATGAAGCGTTTATCCGTGCGCTCTCCGACAACTGTGAAAAACCTGTCGCAACCGGAGAATTTGGCGCAATGATGAAAATTGACGCGCTGAATGATGGTCCGGTTACACTAATCATCGATAGTAGAGAGAAAAAATTCTAGCGAAGCTGATTCATCATGTTAAAGACAGCTAGTCCCGTGCTGGACGCCCAGTTTTTTAATCGTCCAACGCTTAAAGTGGCGCGCGACCTACCCGGTAAATACCTATGCCGCCGAATTAATGGGAAGATATTATCCCAGCCATTAGTCGAAGTTGAAGCCTATGACGGATTTGATGATAAAGCTTCACATGCTCATCGCGGACTGACACCGCGCAATGCAGTAATGTTTGGTCCCGCGGGCTATTGGTACGTCTATCTATGCTACGGTATGCATTGGATGCTGAATATTGTCACGGGTCCTAGAGAATATCCCGCGGCCATCTTAGTACGGGGTGCGGGTGAATACTCTGGTCCGGGGCGATTAACAAAAGCATTGCAGATTAATAAAACATTCAATGGCAAACAAGTCACCCGTGCCAATGGTCTCTGGCTGGAGGATCGGGGAGTGGCTGTATTGGCAAAGGAGGTAATGCGATTGCCGCGCGTTGGGATCGGCTATGCGGGACCAGTCTGGACAAAAAAACTTTATCGATTCGTTTGGAATGCGAGCGCATGAAGTAATAAATTTATTGTTATAATCACTAAAAAAGATATATTTCGCTTATGGTTTCTCACTTATCACCTCAACTTTATAGTAGTGGTCATCAATTAGACACTTCGCCGGATTCTTTTGGGGACTTATGCTCCTCAATAGATATTAAAGACGATAAGTATGCGCTTCACGCCCGAATAAAAAGAGATGGTTACCTGTATTTACCGGGTTTCTGGCCGCGTGAAGAGGTATTAAAACGGCGAATTATGATTACGGATCAATTGGCGAAAAAAGGGTTTTTGAATTTGGATTACCTGATAATAGAAGCGGTAGCGAAAGAGAATGTAGAGCTTAAATCTTTCAGTTCCCATTTTAAGAATAAAGATAGACGGGATAGCATGTTTCTTGAAATGAGTCACTTGCTGTTTTCAGGTAAAATTATGAATTTCCTTGAATCGTATCTTGGAGGAGAAGTTCAAGCTTATGAGTACACTTGGTTTCTTGTACATAAACGGGGCACGGGAACTAAACCACACTGTGATATCGTCTTTTTTAACCGGGGGACACACAATATCTTCAGTGCTTGGGTTCCCTACGGTGATATCGATCAGGAGTTGGGCGGACTGATGATTCTCGAGAACTCTCATAATAAACGACACCGCTTAAAAAATTACCTGGCACGCGATTCGGATACATACTGTAGAAACAGAAAAGGTGCTGAACAATACGCGTCACAGGAGACTAAAGTTTGGAGTGGCATGCTTACTAACAACCCGGTGACGTTGCGAGAAAAGTTGGGGGGTAGATGGCTTAGAGCAAATTATCGTATGGGTGATCTGTTGCTCTTCCCCCCCTATACCGTTCATTGCAGTCTAGATAATAAATCAGATCGCCTTCGTATCTCCACGGATACGCGCTACCAATTGGCTTCTGACCCTTATGACGAGCGCTGGATAGGAACCAACCCAGTGGGCCATGGAGCGGGTGGCAAGCGGGGATTAATATGCTGATATTCAGTTTAAGTTTTATCGTCGGTATACTTGAGTTCAATTAAGTTGAACAACTATCTTATATTACTATCTCTCGCGTATTTTTGTCGGCTGGCACTCGATGTTTACGGGGAGCGATTGACATCACTGGGGCAAACTCCGGACTGGTCTCAATTGGAGGGGTATCAGGAAACTATTACCGGAGTCAGATTTAAACGTCTGCTCGATGAAGTCTATGCACCCGACAAAGCCTATGCCGATACGATTACACTCAATAATAATCACGCACGTATAAATACCCGTAATGGTGATCCCAATTCTATTTTTCTGCTTCGCTTTGCCAGCGATGAAAGTTCTCTACGTGTAGGTCCAGCTAACTACTGGCGCCGGCGGACTTCATTACCAAAAGCATCCGAGGAAAAACCACTCGATAATTTAAAGATCGTCCTTGATCCAGGGCATATCGGCGGCGAATTTGCCATTATGGAGAATCGCTCCTTTAAAATTGGTGAGAGTAAACCAGTACGAGAGGGCGATCTTACATTAATCATCGCGAAAAGATTAAAAGTCAGGCTGGAAGAACTGGGAGCAAAAGTTTGGTTAAGCCGAGAGACAACCGCGCCCACGACGGAAGAGACGCCTTCAAGTTTAAAAATAATTGCCGAGAGACTTCTCCTGGAAAAGGGGGACAACCCATCTATGCTTTTAACGCTTAATAAAATAGACGCAAAAGAAGTACAGCGTTTAAGCGAGTTGCTTTTTTATCGCGTGAGTGAAATACGTACCCGCGCCAATCGTATCAATGATCATTTTCAACCGGATATCGTCATTGCCCTTCATTTCAATGCTGCTCCCTGGCCGGATAAAGATAAAAAGACACTCGTGGATATAAACCACCTGCATGTTCTGATTAATGGCGCATACAGTACGGATGAATTAACCTATGATGATATTCGGTTTCAAATGTTAAATAAGCTGCTTAGTGGAGCGGCAAAAGAGGAAATGGCTTTAGCACGCGTTATCATTTTGGCAATGGCTGATAAAACAACACTCCCCGCGTATCGCTATCCGGGGAGAAACGCGGTGAGGGTTGACGATAATCCCTATGTTTGGGCCCGCAACCTGATTGCCAATCGGCTTTACCAATGTCCTGTTATTTTTCTTGAACCTTATGTGATGAATAGCAGGGAAGTATTCACACGCATTCAAGTGGGTGATTATGAAGGAGAGCGTTTCGTTGCCGGATCTAAAAGAATTAGTATTTTTCAAGAATACATCGAAGGGGTAATTACCGGCATGCTAAAGTATTACACCAAACGAGATGATCCCGATTGATGAATAACGCTGTGTGGAGCAGAGCGTTAAGCGACCAGAATCAGGAAGAGTAATGCCAGACCTATTCGATAGTAAGCGAAAAGGCTCAACCCGTGTTTTGTCAGGTAATTGACGAGCCATTTAACCGCAATCGCCGCAGAGACAGCCGCGACGACACAACCGAATAAAATCGGAGCCCACCCAAAAGCTTCAAAGAGTAGGGGTCCGTTTCTAACTCCTTTGTAAAGTGCGGCCACAGTTAAGGTGGGCAGACCGAGGAGAAAACTGAACTCTGCCGCACGCCGCGGGCTCAGGCCGACACAATAGCCACCGACGATAGTCATCATGGATCGACTTGTTCCCGGCCACATCGCTACACATTGCATTAAACCGATAAGTAAAGCATTGCCCGGAGTTAACTCGTGAAGATCAGGTCCACCATCGTAATTGGGGTAATGTTTATTGCGCCAATATTCTACACCAAGCATGAGCACGGCACCGGCGATGAGCGCACAGATAACGGGCCAGTGATTAAAAAGATAGTTATCAATCCATTTTTCCAGAGCTAGTCCAATAATTGCTGCGGGGATAAATGCTATGAGCAGGTTTCGGCCGAGGTATAATCCTTCACGACTTTTCCCAAATAGTCCTTGTACGATTGAACATATTTTGGACCAATAGAGAATCAATACCGCGGCTATAGCTCCCGCTTGTATAATCACGGTGTAAGCATCTACAGCAGATTTAAGGGTGAAAGCTTCACCCTCAGGAAAATTGTCAGAGGGTGGTCCTTTGATGAGGGCGGTGCCCGCTCGATTGTTGAGCGGTTGTTCCCGGTTAAGACCTAGTAACTGATTGGTGATTATAAGATGACCTGTTGATGAGATAGGTAAAAATTCGGTTATCCCCTCGACCAATCCCAAGACTAAAGCCTCTCGATAGCTCAAGGTATGTGTATCTGATCTAATTTCATTTTCTCCACTATCATCGGTCATACCGGATGACGGTAATTGTGCTTTTGCAAGAGGCACGAAAGCCAAACTAACGATCAAAACAATTATTGCTTGGTGTAATAATCTCACAATACCGTCTCTTTTTTAGCTCCCATAATAAAACATAGTGTCACTTTCACGAGGGAAGTAACGATTTATTTTAAGAGAGTTAAGATTAAATTTTATTTTGGGCGGGAAAACTAATAAAATACCTCGACAAATCATTCCTACCGAAACCTGGTACCTATTCTCGGCCTAAGTCCTACAACAATCGTATGCAAAGCCCTGATTCATTGAACGATAAAAATTGAATCTGTTATCACGCAATATCTTCAGGATTGAGATAGACTCCAACGATATGGCTTTGTCCAGGTATGTCGCCGCAATTAGTGTAATCGATGAAAATGATCCGACCATCGGGCAGTGTGAGCCAGGAGGAGTAGCCGTGATCGGGGTGAGGCTTTTGATCGGGGTGATTTCCGTGTATTTGTACCAGCCGGTTACGTTGGTACTGATCGGGATAGTCACCGGATGAAGCAGACCAGTTCCAGGACCAGTCTTCGAGTGTTCTGTTTTTGGAGGAGAATGAGACTGTTCTCCAGGAGCTCTTGCCTGAATCGGACCATTGTCCAAACATGGTGCGCATGTCGGGGCGAGCAGTTTGGAAGTCTGAAATGTTTGTTTCTCCACGGAAAACATTGCGATAGATGAGGTCTTCGCCGTCCAGTTGTATGCGTAGCAGTCCATCATTGTGTCGCATGGCGACTTTTCTAGGACGGGAGAAGTCGGCTTTTTTGTGTAGGTCGGTGCGCTGGGCTTCGCCGAGCGAAATGAAGTCGGAACCGATAGTGAGAAGGGCGCCCACGCTTCCGCAGGACATAAATGAGATCGGTTTGCCAGGTGGGCCTTCAACTTTTATTTCGGCTTCGAAGTCAACGGTGCTGAAACGATTCTGAGGGGGCAGGAGGCTGTATCGGCATTCGTGCTCGGGTTTGTTTTCGATGATCAGCGAGCCATCTTTCAGCATTGCATTGTATTTTCTGCGGGGGCCTCCGATTGCATAGGTGCCCGCTTCCTGTTTCAGGTCGCCGATCCAGGCGTAGCAGCCCAGGCCCCCATTTACGTGGCGACCGGTGACCATACACCGTCCGTCGGCAAGTTGCTTCGCATAAGGACGGTGGAGCGCGAAGGGGCACATTTTTGGATCACTCCAGGTCTTGCCGTTGTCCTGTGAAAAGATGACAAAGCTGGGAATGCCGCCCGATTGATTTTCTCGCATAACACAGGCCAGTTCTTTGCCTCCATTGAGGATCACGAGAGCGCCTTCACAAAAGCGATGATAGCCGTCGTGTGCGACGATGACTTGATTGCCCCAGGTTCTACCACCGTCGCTGGAGGTGGTCATGATTTCGGCGAATTCCTGACTTTCGCGCAACATGATATGCGAGCAAACGGCAAGGCGTCCACCTGGTAAATCCATCATGCGGTCGGGTTCAAATCCCATGATATTGGGTTTGTGTGGGCCGTCCCAGGTATTGCCTTCGTCTGTGCTCCACCAGATCCAGTTGCCAGGCGGCTGGTCTTCATGAAAGTGGCTGTAATCGTCGTGGTCACAGATGACAGCGATTCTATTGTCGCTGAGCAGACTGATTCGCGGTGTGACCAGACGTTCGTCTCCTTTACTGCGGTCGGCGGTTGCTACTTCATTCAATTTGTCCCAGCTTCGACCATCATCGTCACTATACAGGATTGTGAGGATTTGTGTTGTTTCTCCCCAGTGGGCTTCGGTGTCGGAGTAGACGAGGAGGAGTCGCCCGGATGCGAGGCGGATGATATCGGGATTTTTTGTAAATCGGTTTGGACTTCGCCAGGCGTCGAAAACTTTGTGGGCTACAGATCGGGGAGGGATGTACATAGAGTTACTGTAATTTTGTAAAGCGGTGTATTCGAGCGTCAATACGGTATTTTTATCGAAGGTTTCATACCTACAATAGGAAGGTACTATGGCACCTGAAGAATTATATCGATAATTAATTCAGTAGTGATTTTATCTTGTGGTATTTCAAGGAAGCGTTACCACACGAAAAGATAATAATGACGATGTTGGTATTAGATGCATTAACGATACAACTTAAGAAAGGAGCTGACTTAGACAACGCTCAGTCTGAAGAAGCGGCTAAATCACTGGCTTCAGCTGATATCTCCGCTGAATCAAAAGAGGTTTTTTTAATCGCTTTGGCGGAAAAAGGAGAGACGGCCACTGAAGTTACAGGTTTCGCGAATGTCTACCGCAATCTTGCCAGGGATCCAGGTGTGTCTGAATATGCAGAAAGGGCCATTGATATCGTAGGGACGGGAGGTGATCATGCAGGCAGTTTCAATATTTCAACGACAGTATCTTTTATTCTGGCCGCTGCGGGAGTGAAAGTTTTGAAGCATGGAAGCCGTGCAATTACTTCAAAGAGCGGAAGCGCTGATTTCCTTGAAACTGTCGGCATCGATCTTGAAGCCGATATCAATAAAATCCAACGATCACTTGAGAAGCTGAATTTTTGTTTCTTTTTCGCGCCAGCGTTTCATCCCGCTTTTAAAGAGATTGGGCCCGTGCGAAAGGCGCTCGCGTCTAAAGGACAGCGCAGTATATTTAATATCATCGGTCCGCTTATTAATCCTGGCCGGCCAGCTTATCAATTGTTGGGTGTTTTTGCTGAAAGCTGGGTCGAAACGCTTGCAACTGCATTGCAAACTCTGGGGTTGAAGCGTGGCCTAGTCGTCCACTCAATATTAACTGAGGGTAAGGTGATGGACGAACTGACTTGTGCGGGAGAAAATCGTGTTGCCGGTGTGGGTGAATTGAGCCAAACGAATGCGGTGTGGAATCCGGGGGATTTTGGTTTAGATGAATGTGAGTTTTCAGATCTGGCGGGAGGGTCGACTGAGGAGAATCTTGAACTCCTGAATGCGATACTCGATGGGGGAGGCCGACAGGGTCTGATAAACACACTGTCATGGAACGCCGGTACTGCATTGTGGATAGCGGGTGTGGCAAAGGACCCGCGGGAGGGAATTGAACAGGCGAAGATACTCCTCCTCGACGGGGCGGTTAAAGACTGGTTGAACCGAGCGCGGGATTTTTACGCATCGACATGAACCTGAAATATTTTGGAACGGATGGCATCCGCGGAGAGTTTGGAGGACCTTTAATTAATTCCGATCTGTTCCGTCGATTGGGTTGCGCGCTTGGACTGTACCTTAACGAAACTAGAGGTTATAAGGGCCATGTTGTTGCGATTGCGCGTGATACCAGGGCTTCAGGTGAGGAGCTGGAGATAGCTTTTTGTAATGGATTATCTGCCCACAGCGTTCGCATTGAAGCGCTGGGTGTTATTCCCACACCCGCTCTTTCCATGGCGATCTGTAAGCTTCAGGCTGACATGGGTGTGGTTATCACGGCTTCACATAATCCATCGATTGACAATGGAATAAAGCTGATGACCGCTGATGGTCGTAAACTCGATGAGGGTGGGGAAAGCCGAATAGAGCAACTGCTTGATGAAAATTTAGAAATACCCGTGAATGCGAAAATAGATCATTCAACCAGCTTTAATGGAGAACGTTCATATATAAACTACGCTCAATCACTGTTGCCTGAAGCTTGTTTAAAGAGCTGGAAAATTGTAGTCGATGCTGCAAATGGTTCCGCCTATAAAACCACTCCTTCTGCTCTTACCTATTTAGGTGCAGAAGTCATTTCGATAGGAAATGTACCCGATGGTATAAATATCAATGTCGGCTGTGGCAGTGAACATCCCGAGACTTTATCAAAAGCTGTAAGGGAGGAAAAAGCGAGAATGGGTATCGCTCACGATGGAGATGCAGACCGCCTGGTCCTCTGTGATGAAAACGGTGACATCGTCGATGGAGATGAATTGCTGGCGATTTTAGGAATACACGCCTTACGGAAAGGAGAATTGTCGGATAATGCAATTGTTATCACCGTAATGAGCAATCTTGGCCTTGATCGAGCAATTGAGACTGTAGGGGGAAAAATAATACGTGTATCAGTTGGTGATCGCAATGTGGTAGATAAGATGGTCGAAGGAGGATACAGTTTAGGGGGTGAGTCGTCCGGGCATTTAATATTTCGTGATCATTCTTTGGTCGGTGATGGTTTAATTGCAGCGATAAAGGTTATTGAAGTTATGCTTCAGTGTAATGAGCCGCTTTCCCGTCTTCGACGTTGTATACAGTACTTCCCTCAGGTCCGGTGTGACCTTATTGTTCAAGAGAAAATACCTTTAAAGAATAAACCGCAATTAATGGATAGGATAGCTGAGCTTGAAGAATCGCTGTCCGGGGCCTCGAGGTTACTTGTTCGTTATTCTGGGACAGAATCTAAAATTCGTCTTCTTGTTGAAGGCGAAGATGCGGAGGAAGTAAATCATTGCCTCGAAAATCTTAAAGATGCAGTTGTGACCCATCTCAATGTTATCGACTGTCAATAAGAAAATCAGCGCTTAATGACTTAAAGAAAGATTCCGATATATAATTAATGTCGGAAATAAATCTCAGTAGCTTTGATCCTCGCTACGGGAAGCATATCGATAAAGCTGTTAATGCAATCGAAAATGGGAATCCCACCTACGCGATAGATGTATGTTCTTCTTTTTTGCATAAGCATCCGGAATGTCTCGAGGTGAGAAAAATTTTGCGGATGGCCCAAGATCGTCTTTCTGAAAGCAGGTGTGGTATTATTCCCAAGATTAATTCCACATTTTTTTCTGTGATTAATAGATTGAGAGGGTGGTTGTTGCTTAAACACCCGGAAAAAGCGATGCCCCTGGTGGAAGAAATACTCACATCTAATCCGCATGATATTATTGCACACCGATTTCTCGCTCGGGCAGCACTGAGTATGGAACTCTTTGAAACAGCCATCTTCGCCTACGAGTCTATTAGCGCTCAGATACCGGATGATAAACGTAATTTACTGGATCTGGGCAATTCGTATTTTATGGGTAAACATTACGAGAAAGCGTTAAGTTGCGGAACACAGTTGCTGAATATGAACCCCTCAGACAGAGATGCGAAATCACTGGTTAAACGGGCCTCGGTCGCTCATTCCATTGAAAAAGGCGGTTGGGAAAATGACACAAGTATTCGCGCTAAGCTAAAAGGAAAGTAGCATTGCGTTTAAGCGAGTATGCGAGTATGCGATAATGAGGATAAGAGAAGATATATAATTCAGTATGGATAGACAGTAATCAGTAATCGGCACAAAGACAAAGAAAAGAACATGTAGCATGTTCTACATATTTCTATTGTCATTGCGAGAGAGGCTATCAGCCGACCGCGGCAATCCAGGCGAATGTCTGTTTCGTAATGTAGGCGCTTGGATGTCAGGTTTTACTCTCAACCGGACGATTTCGATTGGCGAGATGTCCATCCGTCGCCCAAGGCAATGGATGACAGGCAAGCAGGTTTCATCCTCTGTACGATTCGTGAATCTGATACCCTATACCTCAATCCGTGTGATCCGCGGTTAATATTTTTTGAAAAGAATCGATTGTCGAGTGCTGACTATTACGAATTAAAATCACACGCGGAAGATGGCACCCAGTTTTTTACCCATCATGATGCTGGCCCCAAAAATTGTAATGCTGAGAAATACCATCGCCCATACCCCGAGTGCACTTGCTATATAGCGTCCGTCACCGAGAAAATGCATCAGCTCGTAAATAGATTTAGTAATGGGGTAATACTGGACCTTTTGCGCAAGAATTAATGAATCTGATACTTCCAACATGGCCTGTGAAAAGGCGAGGAGCGCCCCTGCCAGCAAATTGGCCGTAATGAGAGGAATGGTTATAAAGATGGCCGCTTTTATTGGAGCACAACCTAGACTTTGTGCGGCTTCCTCATAGGTTTCACTTGTTTGCTGTAGTCCAGCCACCGCAGAGCGAACGACTAAGGGAAGTCTGCGCACGGCGTAGGCTATGATGAGTAAAGCGGTTGGGTTTTCTACGGGATTAATGAAATCGAACAACTTACCCTCCCGGCTCATCGCGAGATAGCCAAAGGCTATGACCAGACCGGGAACCGCCAGTGGCAGCATCGCCACCGCATCGAGAGCTTCTCTTCCGGGGAGTCGCGATCGCACCACAACGTAGGCAATGCTTATTCCCAGTATCATATTCAAAGCAGTAGCAGAGCTGGCATAAATTAGACTATTTTTAATTGATGGAAGCGTGAGGTTATGACCCAGGGCAAGCTCGTAGTTTTGTAAGGTCCAACTATGCGGTAGAATCGATTGATACCAGTCACTCGATAGCGAGAGCATGATTACTCCAAAGTGCGGTAGGAGAGAGATAAAAATAATTAAACTGAAGAAACCAAAGCTCAAAGTGGATCCAATTGGCCCCAGCTTTTTAGGTTGGGATTGAGCGCTTGCCTTCGCCATCATGGAATAGGTATCGCGACCGAAAAATCCCTTACCTAATGCGTAAAAGATTAAAGAAAAGATTAGCATAACTGTAACCAGGGCATAGGGGAAAGGATTCCCACCGATGTCTTTTATTCCATAAAATATTTGGACTGAGGTTAGACGACCATAGTCAAAGATGAGTGGCACCCCCAACTCGGTAAAAGACCAAATAAATACGATCGTGCATCCTGCGAATAAACCAGGACGCATCAAGGGCAGAGTAATTCGAAAAAACTTTTTGAATCCGCGGCAGCCTAAGTTTTCTGCTGCTTCTTCCATCGCGGGATCGATATTAGCAAGGGATGCGAGAGCATTTAAATAGAGGATCGGATATAATCCCAACGCAGTCATCACCACGACACCCCAGAATTGTCCTTTCCCCAGCCAGTCAATCGTCTGTCCATCAGGTAAAAAACCTAAAAGATTTAGGAAGGCATTTAAGGCACCGTACTGTCCCATAATTTGCCTGACACCAATCGCGCCGACGAAGGGAGGCAGCATTATCGGCAAGAGGATAAGCCCCATTAATAAAGTGCGTCCGCGGAAGACAAAACGGTCGGCGATTAAGGCCAGGGGAAGAGATATAAGCAAAGCGAGAAGAGTCGCATAAAACGCGAGCCCGAATGAATTGTAGAGCCCTTCCAGATATAAAGGGTTGGCAAACACCTCGAAAAAATAGGCGAGAGTAAAATGTCCATCAGCATCAACGAATGCACCTTGTAAGATCTGCCCGATCGGCCAGAAAAAAAATAGAGCGAAAAATAAGATGCTTAATATGTAAATATTCGTCGCGACAGTCTTAGACATAGCATATCGGTCTTGGGTTTAATGAGATTTAATAGGCGTTTTGCGACGGGTAAAGCCAGATCATTAAAGTTGATGAATCTTTTTTGGAACAAATGGCATCCAATATCCATCTTACTTCAATAATGGCATGAATGAAATGTGAAACGAAAATCAACGAGGTTGACCTTCAAACTTATAACACGAGTAGGGGATTAAATATGTCTAATAACACCTTACACCTGGATATTGTCTGTGAGCTTACAGGGCAGCTATATAGAGAAGTCGAACTACCTGCAGAAATTGTAGCCCCCTTACCGCAAAGCGTTAAAGAAAACGGCGTAACAACTACTGAATTAGCCAGAATTATGATAAAACACCTCGCAAAGGATAGGGTGTCTTCAACGACCTCTGAAGTTAGCAGTGTGTAATATAACCTGTTCTATTGCGAAAATCACACCGGCATGAATTTACCCCGTAAAATCAACGGGACAGAAGATGAAACCTCAAACTATCAGCGATCATCAATTCCATGATGAGGCTCGTAAATATTATCAGATTCGCGGGTACGTTCCAGTTCTTTAGCATGTCGCTCGTTGGTTTCTTTTACTTTTTGGAGAAACCCTTTAACGTTTTTCGTCTCCCCCGTGATAACAGAACCTAAAGCAGTTTCCTTGTCGACGGCGTCAATGGGAGCTTTAACACCATATTTAACCGTATTTACGGGAGCATTTATTGTTTTGCACCCAGCAATTATTAAAGGAACAAAAAACAAAAACAGGACAAACCTGTAAAGTTTCCTCATATTTGTAAGATGTACCGAAAGCTTAGTTATTTCAATTTATATTCTTAAGATTCGAGCGTTTAATTTAATATCCCAACTGCGATCATGTGTTATGATGCAGCTTTCAATTAATCTGAGAACCACCCGTAACGGGGATCGATTGATAGCTATTACCTTATCGTCGAGAAACACGTTAGGCTCAGCTTTTAAATAGTGCTGGATGAACGGCATTTGTTTTCATGACCATTTACTTACAGTTCTAAATGCTTTGTCTCGTATTCATTTGAATTCTGTGCATCTAATTGACTTTATTTTAGTAATTTGATGATAGCTAGATTGATAAGCGGGCTTGGTAAATTTGGTGTCCTGAGAATAGGCAGTGTCGGGCGCTCAAGTTTATTTCTTTTCGATAGCCTACTCAACCTGGTTTCCACGCCATTGAAATGGGGGAGGGTCCTCAAACAAATTGAGTTTATCGGGTGGCAATCGACAGGACTTATCTGTCTTACCGGTGCTTTTACCGGAATGGTGCTCGGGCTTCAGGGTCATAGTACATTATCAAGAGTCGGTTCGGAGACATTGCTTGGACCGCTGGTTGCGCTTTCTTTGATACGAGAGTTAGGTCCAGTCCTCGCTGCGCTGCTTATGACCGGTCGAGCTGGATCCGCGATCACGGCAGAGATTGCTATTATGCGAAACAATGAGCAAATAGACGCTATTGAACTGATGGGACTGAATCCGTTACGCTATCTAGTCGTTCCCACTATTGTCGGCAGTGTCATCGCCTTAACCATCCTCACATGGATCTTCGACCTGGTGGGGATTTTTGGCGGCTACCTCGTGGGAGTGAAAATGCTTGGACTGCCTTCCGGCACTTACTTTGGCGAGATCAGCCGGTACTTGGAAATTGATGATATCATTGGAGGCGTATATAAATCGCTTAGCTTCGGGCTGCTTATTGCCTGGGTGTGTTGTTATAAAGGATTTAATACCGGTTTCGGAGCGGAAGGTGCGAGCAAGGCCACTACTCAGGCAGTCGTCAACTCATCGGTCCTCATTCTCATATGGGACTATTTCGTCACCTCTCTTGTATTTTAAGACGATGATCGAAATTGATAATTTACACAAACAACTGGCGGGAAAAGATGTTCTCCGCGGTGTTTCACTTCGTGTTGAGAAAGGTGAATTTTTTGCG
Organism: Opitutales bacterium; assembly: GCA_965219535.1. Classification (GTDB taxonomy): domain Bacteria; phylum Verrucomicrobiota; class Verrucomicrobiia; order Opitutales; family PNEW01; genus PNEW01. Next base: position 1,001,613 of record CBDCNV010000001.1, read on the forward strand.
CTAATCGGCCAAAGCGGATGTGGAAAAAGTGTGCTCCTGAAACACATCGCCGGGTTATTGCAGCCTGATCGCGGACGTATTCTTATTGATGGAGAAGATCTCTCAGCCGCTCGCGGGAGAGACCTTGAGCGCATCCGCAGTCGTTATGGTTTCGTCTTTCAAAATGGAGCTCTATTTGACTCCATGACAGTTTACGATAACCTCGCCTTTCCGCTCCGAGAAAAGACACGCTTAAATGAAGAAACTATTAGGGAAAAGATTGCGCAGGGATTGGATGAGGTAGGTCTTAAAGAGGTAGAATCCGTATACCCGTCACAACTGAGTGGAGGCATGACAAAAAGGACGGCCCTCGCCAGGGCTTTGGTCATGGAGCCGGAGATCATTTTTTTCGATGAACCGACAACTGGGCTGGATCCAATCATTGCCAAAACAATTCTCGAATTATTTAATACCTGTCATGAAAAATTAAACCTGACGGGTATCATCGTGTCGCACCAGGTGCCGGACATTTTTCAAATTGTGCAAAAAGTCGGTATGCTGCATGAGGGAAAAATGATCACGGCAGAAATCAGGGATGGGAAAATTGATACCGATAATCCCATTATTCAACAGTTTGTGGAAGGACGGGTTGATGGACCGGTGCAGTATAAATGAAGTTTATCTTTTTATTGTTCTTTTGAACTAACGTGGTTAAAAATAATTAATTAAGATGAAAACAAAATCCGTCACCCTGGAATTCACAGTTGGAGTATTTATAATCATCGGTGTACTATGCCTCGGCTACCTCAGTATACAGCTCGCTAAAAAGGAGATATTTGATACTGGAAATTATACCGTCCACGCTTTTTTTTCAAACATCAGCGGACTTAGCCCTGGGGCACCAGTCGAAATTGCTGGTGTCGAGGTTGGGCGTGTAAAAAAAATCACCTTGGACGATTATGACGCGCACGTGCAAATTATAATTCAAGAGGAGATCCAGTTGCAAATGGATGTTATCGCATCGATCAAAACAAAAGGGTTATTTGGTGAAAAATATGTCGAAATTGTGCCGGGTGGAGACGAGGAGATTATTGAAGAAAATGGGAAGATACGATATACGGAACCCGCTATGGATTTCGAAAGTCTCATTTCCAAATTCATCCATGGCAAGATTTGACCAGTATTTGCGTTTATTTATTTCTGTAATCATTACGCACTGTTTCGTTTTTTTATCCGTTCAGGCCGGAGTGCCAACCGAGCAGGTAAGGGATTCAACGGACAAACTGCTCGCTGTATTCGAAGACCCCTATTTCAGTGAAGAATCCAGGAGCGATGAAAGAAGAGAGAGAATTATCGAGGTTGCCGATGAGCGAATCGACTGGTACGCTCTCTGTCGAAGTTGCCTGGGCAGGCATTGGACAAAAAGAACCAATGAAGAAAAGAAAGAGTTTATCAACCTTCTTTCAGAGTTCCTGCAATATAATTATGCAAACCTCATTATCAATAACTTTACGAATCTCAAAGAAATTAAATATCTTAAGGAAAGAGTTGATGGGCGTTTCGCGTTCGTTCGCATCGAGATTATCGATAAAGAAGATATCAAATACCCCATTGGCTATCGCTTGATTAAGAAATCAGACAGTGACGACTGGGAAGTAATCGATATTAACATCGAGGGAGTCGGAATGGTAAAAAACTATCGCACCCAATTTTATGACATAATCCGTAAATCTTCCTTCGACGAATTAATACTAAAAATTAAATCCAGAATCGAAAAACTGGATTTAGAATGAAGATTACACCGAGGTATGTTTGTGCCTGGGAGATTCAGGCACAGAGAAGTAAAATCAACTTTACATTTCGTCTTTGCTCACAAATCGTTACCACAAAGGAGAGGTGGCAGAGTGGCCGATCGTGCCTGACTCGAAATCAGGTGGCGGGGCAACCCGCCCGGGGGTTCGAATCCCTCCCTCTCCGCCATTTCAATTGCGGATTGCGGATTTACGATTGCAGATTGTATGGAGTAGCCACCAGTCGTCGCCAAGGCTATACCCGGCAGGCAAAAGGCACAAGAGATCATCGTTTAGAATGCTGTTTGGTAACCGCAAGGCACAATCCGCAATCGCAAATCGACAATCGAGACGCTGGTTTAGCAGGAATTTAATTTATCCATTATGTTTTTGCTGTAATAGACATCTCCCGCGAGCACGGTGTTTATAGCAGTCTTAAGCTCGTTAACGGAAGATGGTTTTTCAACAATTCCATCAGCCTTTTCGTCATAGGATAGTTTCGCGATATTCAGGATTAAATACCCTGAGTGGATTATCACTTTAATCTCAGGACTTTTCTTTTTAATGACCGATAGAACTTCCAATCCGTTGATGTCGGGTAGCATAACATCTATGATCGCCAGGTCAGGTTTTAATTCCAAACATTCTTTTAAACCTTCCTGACCGGTCCCGCTGTAACCAATTATTTCGAAGTCGTCTAGTAACTTATCGATAATTTCAATCATCGATAAACGTACTACTTCTTCGTCTTCAATTATATATATTCTTTTAGTCATACAGGTGATAAAGGGTCGACTGCTTAGATGAAAGTAGTGTAATTTTTTATATCGTCAAATTCACAGTTGGCCTGATACCGGAAAACTGTATTCATACAGCGACATTTTAGCTGGGTGTTACGCATTGCTCTCAAGAGCTAATTATGAATCTGTCGATGTTGATAGAGTAATAGTGGCTGTTTTCATTTACAAAACTGGCTGCTAAGATTATTTTTTTTCAGAATTAATTCACTTATTATGAAGCAATCGAAAATTAAAAAAGCTTTTTGGGAAAACTTACCTAAGGGGTTTCATCATCGTCGTATTGGAACAAAGAAAATCGGAATTGAATGCTTCGTCTGGAAAGGGGAACCCGGTGAAGTGGTATTGGCTAACGGATCCACTCATGGAGATGAATATGAAGGCCCGACCTTTTTGATGTCATTAGTCAATACCTGGAGACCGCGTAATCTGCGCGGAACAGTTGTCGTTGTCCCCGTATTAAATGAAGAAGCATTTAAGGCGGGGGTAAGATGCCGTCCGGATGATGGTAAAGATTTATCCCGCGTTTTTCCGGGTAAAGTTAAAGGCAGCTCCACGGAGCAACTGGCGAATTTATGTCTTAATGAATTAGTCAGGCACAGCAATTACTGGTTCGATTTTCATAGTGCTGGATCTTTTAACGAAATCGCACAGTTCGTCGGTTACTATACGCATCCCAACCGTACAGTGAATGCAGCTCAGGAAAAAATGGCTGCTTGTTTTGATCGCTACTGGCACTGGGCGTCCCCAGCTCTCCCGGGTCGCACTGCGAGTGCCGCTCACGAATTAAATATCCCTTTCAATTACACTGAAAGTCGAGGTGCGGGATTTATTATGAGTAAAGACCTGAAAATGCTCAGAGATGGATTCTTCGAATTTCTAAAAAGGTTTAACTTTATAAAAGGGAAGAAAAGGAAATTACGCCGGCAGCCAACGAGAATCAGTAAACGAGCTCAAGAAACGTTTCTCCAAACCACCCACCTGGCACCCGCTACCGGTTTATTGAAATTGAAGGTTAAAGTGAGGGATACAGTAAGGAAGGGGCAGATTATTGGACATGTGCATCCCCTTGATGGATCACCTGTAAAAAGTATTAAGGCAGAAAATTCGGGAAAGGTTGCCGTCCTCAATATCAAAGGGACGACGCTGAAAGGTGGGCCGACAGTGACAATAGCGCCGGTAAAAGGGAAAATTTAAGCGCGAGGGTAAAATACCTAGAAGCGATAATGGGATAAAGCGGTAGTCCGTTAAATCGCTTCACAATTATAGCTTTAATTGGATCGAGCGCTTGTAATCAATTCTGAAAAACAGGTGGGATACCGCGAACGCTGATGCGGTAAAGCACGCGAACATCTTCCGGTCGAGGGAGTTCTTTCAATGGCGTAGCGGTGTGCATCGTTGAGGTTGTATCCCATAACGCGATGTCATTTTTACGATACTTATGTTCGGTCACAAATCGACCTTGAAAGGCATGATTCCCGAGACCGAGGAGTAATTTCCTGGCTTCATCGACAGGCATACCCAAGATCCCCCGGCTCGTGCCGGCAATGGGGTAAAGCGTCTTTCTCCCCGTTATGGGGTGTTTTTTAACGAGAGGATGCACGATTTGAGGGACGTTGTTTAATTGATTTTCGCTTAGCGTCGGCGGACTTATATCACCTGGACGTGCGGCGATGCCTCTACCCCAAAGATGTTCTACCTCCAGAGAATCTATCTCTGTTTGTGTATCCTCAGGCAGAGCATTGTATGCACCCATTAAATCGCAAAAAAGCGTTTCGCCTCCTATTTCCGGTGCCTCAATGGAATAGAGCATGGTCGATGTAGCGGGTGCGGCATCATAGGATTGGTCGGTATGCCACTGGGCGGCGCCATTGCGAGGTTTATTGTCAACTTCATCCGTATTAGTGATTGTTAAAATATCTGGAAAATCTGACATTCGCACCTGATTGAGAACATGGCGAATCGGGTTGCCGCATCGTTTGCCGAATGCTAAATATTCCGCCTTCGTGAGCTTCTGATCGCGAATGACGACTAAACGGTTTTCATATAAAACGGATAAGAGTTTTTTAAATTCCTTGTCGTTGAATTCATCTGAAGCCACGTCAATATCCGTGACCTCGACGCCAAAACTGCCCGGTAGGGGATAAACATTAAACGCGTGCATTTGCTTACTTTTATATAAGTAAAGGGAAGTGATTGGTTTTGCAAGCTCATGAAAACAGTATCTCAGTACGCTAGTACAAATTTATGTGAACATACAACAATGCAGCACGCTCCGCGTTCCACCTATATAGTGGTAGTTTATAAAAGGTGGAGCGGGCTGTCCTCAGCGCGCTTCTTTTATCCACGTTGATAATTTAGTATATAAATGCAGAGGCGATGAACTCAGATTTGACTGATATCAGCTAATTTCGGGAACGAGGTGACGCCGATCCGCAGGTAAACGTTCGGACATTTCTCTGAAGAAATTGACTAATTCGGTTTTGCTCTTATTCCGTTCAGGGACCGTATATTCGAGAGCTTTCGGTTTTAAACCGAGGTAGAGAACCTTGCGTGCCTCGGTATCCGTGTTTTCAGAAGCGCCGTGCAATAACGAACTGAAAAAGAAAGTAATCTGCCCGGCTTTTGCTAAAACTATAGTTGGATCGCCAAAAGGGAAATCAGGCAGATCAGGTCTCCATGATCCTGTAGTATCTATCAAATCTGGATGCTCATCGTAATACTTTCCGATGGGGATGTGACTTCCTGGCCAGATTTTAATCGGTGCCCGGTCCGGGGTTACATCGGTTAAATAAATCATCGAACTTACCCCGATGCGACGCGGCCTGGCTATAATTTCGGAATAGCGATATTTGCTGTCAACATGCTCGATCGAAACTTTTTTAGAAATACGAAGTGGATAGGTCTTGCTCATCGCGAGACCATTAAATGTGACCTCATCGGTGAATAATAATTGTTTAGCGGCCCCTTCAATAAATGGGTGCTGGTAGATATTCAGTAGGGCGGGATTATAGTATTCATATAATTTGCCGCCTTTGGAAGTGATATCACGTGTGACTCGGGTTGCATCATAGTCATCTTTTTTACTCTTTTCATAGGGTAACATTTCATCCATAACCTTCGCGGCGGCTTCAATCTCACCCGGTGTAAAAGGTCCGTCGACAGTAATAGCTCCATCCGCATCAAATCGATTAACCTGCTCGTCACTTAAAAATTTCGGCGCAATCATGATCTGGATTTCTATTAAAAATTAGTTTTATAAATCTAATAGTAGAGACCGTTAACGGATAATAATTATGTAATTTCATGAGTTGTAGCAATCTGAAATATGCGCTCGAGTGAAAAATTGCAGGTCAATAGGATCACCGCATGGAATTCAGCTTGACTCCACATTACAGTGTGCATCTATGCCTTTAAGTTCTGATCATGATATCGATAAAATTAACAAGATAAAATATGCGCGTAGGAATAGTCTCCCTTATCCATGAATCCAATACATTCATTAGTCTAGAGACTAATTTGGATATGTTTAAATCGAGTTTCCTTCTGAGTGGAGAGGAAATTACCACTCAATTTGCAGGGGGTCATCACGAGATCAGTGGATTCTTTCAGGGCCTCGAGGAAAACGATATTGAAGCGGTCCCCATTTTTTATGCCTCAACTGCTCCATCGGGAACGATCACTCGTGAGACTTGTGAAGAATTAATGGAAATGATATTCACTGGTATCGAAGAAGCCGGTAGACTTGATGGCATGCTCGTTGCGCCACATGGCGCGAATGCTGGTGAGGGAGACGAATATCGCGATCTCGACGGCCATTGGCTTTCCCGTCTACGCCAGACAGTAGGCGCCGATTTTCCGATAATCTGTACTATTGATCCACACGCCAACCTTACGCCGAGAATGGTTAATGCTTGTAATGCGACAATTGCCTATCGAAGCACTCCACACCTTGATCAAAAGCAACGTGGAATCGAAGCCGTGCAGCTCATGGTAAGAATGCTTCGCGATGAAATCAAACCGACGCAAGCGGCGTCATTCGTGCCCCTTGCGATGAATATTGAAGCTCAGCGTACCCTCGAACCACCCTGTTTACCTCTGTATGAGATGGCTGACCAATTACTTTCTCAACCCGGCGTTTTATCGAATAGCGTTGTCCAGGGATTTCCCTACGCCGATGTCGAGGAAATGGGGGTAGCTTTTATTACCGTCACTGATAACAATCCTGAATTGGCTCAGCAACAATCGGATATACTTGCCAATTACATTGTCGCTCATCGGAAAGAATTCGCGGGTCAACTGATCAGCGTTGAGGATGCGGTCAGTCAGGCGCTAACAAAAGATGGACCGGTGTGCCTTCTCGATATGGGAGACAATGCAGGGGGTGGTTCAGCGGGAGATGGAACGGTGATTGCTCATGAATTACTGCGTCGGGGTGAAGTTAATGCTTTTCTCTGCCTCTATGATCCGGAGTCTGTGAGTGCTGCCACAAATGCGGGGGTGGGTAAGCGACATAAATTAACCATGGGGGGTAAAGTCGATAATCTACATGGTCCGCCCATAGAAGCGGAAGTTACGGTAATCAGCCAGCACGAGGGAAAGTTTCAGGAAGCAGAAGTTCGCCATGGTGGACATACACATTTTGATATGGGCCCCACAGCGATTGTTAAGACCGAATCAGGGCTAACGGTCAGCTTGACGACCCGACGCATTGTACCCGTAAGCCTGGGAGTAATGACGAGTTGCGATCTGGATCCCGCTAGTTTTCACATTATTATTGCCAAGGGTGTGCACTCGCCGGTGCCCGCATACGAACCGGTGTGTAAAAATATGATTCGTGTTAATACACCGGGCACCACGACCGCAGATATAAGAACTTTCAATTATCACCACCGGCGCAAACCTTTGTATCCCTTTGAGGAGATTTAGGGATGAAAATCCTAGGATTTTCAGTGTTAAGTTTTAGGTGTTAGGTTTTAGTTGACTGGAAGAATTGGAAGGATGAATTAATAGGGGTAACCCTAGAACCTGTCCTGAGTGTAACCAAAGTATATTCTCAACTTTCCATTATTCCAACCATCCGTACATCCGCTTTCACGCTTTATCGCTTTTTCAAATATATACCGGGTGTTCGGTTGGTTTCTGTAGCGGGACAACCGGTTGGTTCATCGACAGCTAAAGGCTTCAGGGGGTCACCGATGTTCCCCTCCCACCAATGCAAATTCTTCGACTGGTAGGTTTTGGCATAGGCTTCTTTAATAGAGGGTGGAAATATATCGTAATTGAAAAGAAACCATCCCAGGAGGAGAGGACGATGTTGGGGTGTATTATTAGCATTAGCTGAGTGGAGCAGCCGTGCATCTCCCATTACTATCGATCCTTCACTAGTCGGTACATTTACGGCATCGGGAACATCTTCATATACTGGGTGATCCGGTGGAAGTTCTTCCGTTTTTGAATCATGCGCGACGGGTATTTTATCATGAAGGGAGTTTCGCTTCAAATGACTTCCCGGGATGACGCGGAAGCAGCCATTCTCGATCGTGGTCTCTTCAAGGTAGTAGGAGAGAAATATCTGCATCGGTCGTGGTTCACTGCTGATGGGTTCGTTCCACCAAAGCCAGTCCTGATGCCAATATAAGCGGGGACTGTAAGGGGGCTTATTGATAAGAAATAAATGTCCCATCCAGCGCACATCGTCGAATCCCATCAGAGATAAGAGATCTAAAGTCGGCTGCCAGGCAAGTAAACGGGCAAAGGCGGGATCGCGAAAGGGACAGTCAATGATCAGCCCACCAAAATTTTTATTAGATTTCGTATATTCATCTTCTTCTTCGATAATGCGTGCGGTCGCTAATTTTAAATCGGAGAGTATAGGCTCATCAAGAATGCCGTCGATGAGGCAGTAGCCCTCTTCAGTAAGTTGATCTCGTTTTTCTTGTACCTCGTTTTGAGCGATCATGGGTTTTAGTCAAAAGGTCAAAAAGTCAAAAGGTCAAATGGAGAAGAGTAAAAGCGAATATGCGATTATGTGTATATGCGGAAAGATCCATGATGCAAGATGCAAGTTAATCCTAAAAGTTTCCACTCTCTAGCATAGTCGCATTTACGCATTGTCGCATACCCGCATTAACGCATAGACCCCCTTATCTCTTATACCCTGACCGCAGTTCGCGTCGCATGATTTTATTAGAAGCTGTTCTCGGAAGAGCATCGGTTAAAACGATATCAAAAATGTGAAAGAGGGGGTTGAGATTATTTTTCATTATATTCTGCATTTGCAGTTTTAATGGCTCCTTTTCAAATGAAACAGCTTGCTCGAGAACGATAAAGATGACGAGCGATTCCGGACCTCCCTCAGGGGGGGAGACAGAAATAGCTGCCGTCTCGCTTACTCCTTCAACTTGGTTGAGCGCGCGTTCTATTTCCGCGGAGCTTATTTTTATGCCGCCCAGGTTCATCGTGTCATCGACGCGACCGTGCGCTCGAAAATATCCGCCGCCAAGGCGCTCCATCTGGTCTCCATGGCGCCTCAATGCAATTCCGGATTTATCTCTGGGTGTTCCATCAAAATAGACTTCCCAATGATCGCGGTTCAAAAGCTCTTGTGATAAGCCGATCGAAGGTGGAACTAAGAATAATTCACCATTATCCACTTCACCTGAATTCTCATCGAGAATGACAAGATCAAGACCTAGTGCGTGAGTAGAAAAAGTGGCCGGTGATGCCGGTTGCACGAGGGTGCCGGTAATGTATCCGCCGCCGATCTCTGTTCCCCCGCAATATTCAATAACAGGTTTATAACCGGCAAGTGACATTAAATAGAGTATATCTCTCGCATTTGAACTTTCTCCGGATGAGCTGAAGGCATTAATTTTGCTCCAATCCAGTCCGCTTATGCAGTTGGTATTTTTCCAGGCTTTTACAATGCTCGGAACCAACCCGAGCATGGTGATTTCCGCATTTTGAACAAACTCTCCAAATCCCCTTCCGGTTGGAGCACCATAATACAAACCCATGGACGCTTTATTGATCAAACTCGCATAGATCAGCCACGGGCCCATCATCCACCCCAGGTTAGTGGGCCATGCGATTCTGTCACCTTCATGAATATCCATGTGAAGATAAGCATCAGCTACGCTCTTTATAGGTGTAGTCTGTGTCCATGGAATCGCCTTTGGCTCTCCCGTTGTTCCCGATGAAAAAAGTATATTGCTGTGATCGTCGGGAGAACGGGGTATCGATTCAAATTGAAGCTTATCACTTAAAAACGCATTCCATTCTAAATCTCCATCACGCAGTTTGACTGTCTCACTATTATTACTGCTAAGAACAATCGCCCGGGGACCATCAGCCGACACGATTTTTTCATAAGAAGGTAATTTTTTCCCACCGCGTGAAATATAATCCTGGTTAAAGACACCTACGCATTTGGCAATTTTAAGTCGCAGAGCAATTTCATCCGATGCAAAACTGTCGGCAATAGAAACGGCTACACACCCAGCTTTAATGATACCCAGGTATATCGCCACACACTCCGTGGTCATCGGCATGCAGATGGCAATCGAGTCGCCCGTGACGAATCCGGCAACTGAAATTCCATTAGCTACACGATTGGTCAATGCTTCGAGTTCACCATAGGTGGTTGTATGGATGCCCTTATCTTCCGGTTGAGCGATGATCGCAATGGCTTTTTTATCTGCCTGAAAGCAACTATCGACAATATTTAATTGTGCACTAGTTAACCAGTGAGGTGATTCTTGAGGTGATGAGGTATCGAGGGTTTCCGCGGGAGCGACTTTAAATTGGATATTTAACCTATTGATCATCAATTCCCAGAATGAATCGCGATTTTGAATAGACCACTGATGGAGCTCGTCGTACGATTTAATACTTAACTCCCTCATCACCGATGTGATGTTGGTCGAGGTGATTATCTCGTCAGTTGGTATCCATGCAGGTGGAGGTCCTCTAGATGAATCCCAGTTGGCAAAAACAGCATCGAACAAAAAAAGATGCAGTTCAAAAGGATGATCCGGGGTAAGTATATCTTTCGAAATTATCTGCCATAGTTTCTCAGCGGTGAGGGAAGAGGAAAGTTCATTGATCCGTTGTACCAATGCTTTCGCAGCGGGTTGCTCCAATCCAAATCCTGTTATTTGTTCAACATTCAGGTTCATATCTGTTAACGCCTTACCGGTTTACTAAATCTTCCCAACAATGACTTTTGCATTTCAACTTAATTATTTATGGGTCATGCCTAGAACAGAGGGTATCTTAAGCACATATTAAGGATGTTACGATGGAGGTTTTGATGACGATGGTTAAAGCGATATTCAGTTTCTTTGAGGTGCAGTTGGAAGGTCCTACGAGAAAGACCTTTGAACTTAGCCAATCGAAGTTTAGCAAAAGCCCAAAAAGATTCAATCCCGTTAATGTGGGAGTGTCCCTGGGCAAACTCGTTGTCGTTGTGATTGACACGGTAATGCTTCTTATAGCCCAGATCCACGAGGCCGTTGTAAGCACGCCACCCGTCAGAATAAAGCACACTGTCAAAAGTAACTCTCCCTTGGATCACCGCATGCAGAGCGGCTCTGGAGACGTTGCGTACAACCTGGGTATAGACTTTCCCATTACGCTTGAGCAACCCGAAGACGGGCACTTTCTTGAATGCACCCCGACCTCTTTGCCCTGGAATTCTTTTGCCTCCAAAGTAGGACTCATCCATTTCCACCGACCCCCTAAAAGGCGAGGCCTGCGCACATTGCTGCAACAAACGCTCCCGCAACAAGCGCAAATAACGGTTGACCGTGTTACGATTCAATCCTGTCAATTGGGCTGATCGGACCCCGTTTTTCGTACCAATTTAAGTGAGAGAGTTACCGGGTGTTAATGGTTTTAGGATTGATGTATATGAGAGATCTTGGCGAAGTGAGGGCGTAGCCCGAACGCGGCCAAGATCGGAAAGGAATCTGACAAACTCTTGTGGGCTTTTGAAGCCTAAACGACTGTGGGGATGTTCATGGTTATAGGTCTGACGCCATTGTTCGATTACCACTTGCGCTTCAGCCACGCTGAGCAACACTTCACGGTTCAAACACTCATCGCGTAAGCGGTTGTGAAACGACTCGATGAAACCGTTTTGCCAGGGACTGCCCGGATCGATATAGATCGCCTTTATGTTATTACCGGACAACCACTGCTGCACTTGATGAGCAATGAACTCACTGCCGTTGTCACTACGGATATAGCTGGGAGGTCCCTCCTCTTCAATGGCCTCGCTAAGCACAGAGAGGACATCGGTTGAGGTGAGTTGACGAGCGACCCGGATATCCAGGCATTTACGCGTATATGTCTTCGCTTCGCTTGAGTGTCGTCGCTTTCAGCTCCTCGGTACATCGATTAGAGTCATCATCTTTAATGGACCGCCGTTGTCTGTACGATCATGGACAAAGTCCCAGGACCAAACGTGATTGCGACCCTTTGCTTTAGTAGGTGACCCCGTAGAGACTCCTTGACGGTGTCTGCCCTTTTTCGGGGGCTTTACCTGCAGCCCTTCTGAACGTCGTACCGCCTGGACAAACTTCCTGCTTGTTGTCCAGCCTTCCTTTACCAGCAAGGCACGGATGCGCCGGTAACCGTAGCGGGGATGTTTCCAGGACAAGCTCACAATCCGCTCGACCAACCGCTGAGCTTTCTCACTGGCCTGTTTGGGCCGGTAACTGAACGTTGACCAACTCAGGCTGAGATAAGCACAAGCCCTCCGCAACGAGCACAACCCTTTCTCAGCCGCAGCTTTTACTACTCGTTTCTTCTGCTTTGGGCTCACCATTTTTTTGACAGCGTTTCCTCCATTACCTGATTCTTGAGCATTTGATCTGCGAGCAGCTTCTTCAGCTCGGTATGTCAGGCCTTCTCGCTTGCGCTCGTGAATTCTTTTTCCAGCTCTTTAAATCGCTTCGCATCGGCAAGTTCTAAATTGCCATATTTTTTACGCCAGCGATAGAAAGTCTGTTCGCTCAGGTTGTTTCCACGGCAGATTTCCTGTACCGTTTTACCGGTATCGGCTTGCCGCAATATTGTTATAATCTGTTCTGTTGTGTATCTTTTTCTTTTCATTGAGGTTATCTGTTTATCCCGATAACCTCTCTCTGTAAATGATACGATTTTTGGGGGTCACTCCACTGGCAAAATGCGTTTTTGATAATCGGCATAACATTAATTCTAACTGGCCATGGATACGGTACATATCGAAGGAATGAAGTGTGGCGAACCGATGAATCTTTATGGTATGATGTTTCGATAAAAAGTCCGAATAATGGTCGGGGGTTAATGAACTATGGCCTTAGTCAAATGTCAAAGGGCCGGTATGAGATAGCACTTTCCTATTATAAGAGAGCCTTAAATTCCAATTATCGTAATCATCCTTACCTGGCGATTAATCTTGGCGTGGTTCATGAAGCCATAAATAGGTCCGAAGAAGCGGGTCAATTTTACGAAAAATCTATTCGTATTGGTACACAATATCCGGAATGCCATTTCTATTACGCGAACTGGTTGCAGAAGAAAAATCAAACCGTAAAAGCGGTTAAGCATTTAAAAACCGCATTAGAACTCAGTCCGGGTCATTTCCGAGCACAACAATTATTGGACAGAATTGAGCAAAAAGTGATGATTGAGATTCAAACTGCTGAAGCGCTAGTCGAAAATAATCGCACCCCGGAAAATCTTCTCAACCTCAGCCTGAAATATTTTAATACCGAAGAGTTTGAAAAATGTATCGAGGTATGTGAAGAAGCATTGCTCTTGAAACCAGATTTCTACCAGGCCTATAATAATATCGGTTCAGCTTATAATGCGTTGCAGCGTTGGGATGAGGGAATAGTTGCTTGTAAAAAAGCTTTAGCGATCAATCCCAATTTCGAACTTGCCAAAAACAATTTACACTGGGCGGAAATAAAGAAAGCAGAATCAGAGTTTTAATTTATTATGCTAAAAAATGTGATCGTCTGCTACATCTCATTAGAGATTTGGATCTAATTAAAATTCTTCCGCATAGTCATTTAAATTGGATTTCAATATTTATATCCAATTTTGGCTACAATATTGACTTACTGATCTTAAAAAAGTAATACTCATAGGAATGTTAAATGTTCAGAAAAGTGATTTGAAATCTTTCGAGGAACAGGGGTTCATGCTCATCAAAGGTGTATTGGATCCTGAAGATGATATTAAACCCGTGGAGGAAGAGTACTCAATCTTCCTCAATTCAATTATTGAGAAGCTATATGATGCCGGTGAACTGTCTTCTACCTACAGAGAGCTGCCTTTTCTTGAGCGATTTAGCAAAGTTCTATTCAAGGGATTGGTTTCTATCCGTCAGTTAGACATCACGCTTCCGCCGAATTATTCCGAGGACGCACCGATATATCTTGGTCCTACCGTTTTTCACCACGTCCTGCGCAATCCACGCATCCTGGAAATTATTGAAATGCTGATCGGTCCGGAGATTTATTGCAACGCCGTTCAACATACACGCATTAAACCGCGGGAGAAAGATATCCCTGAAGATATGTTATTAAACAATCTGGTTGCCGCCACTAGCTGGCATCAGGACCTCGGTGTTCTCAATCCCGAAGCTGACGATACAGAAATTATTTCCGTATGGGTGGCAATGACCGATGTGAATGAAAATAATGGCTGCCTCGTAATTATTCCTGGAAGCCACAGGCAGGAGTTGGTCCAGCATTGTCATAACAGTGGAGCAAACGGATTGATCAGGCCAATCCACATTCCCGATGATAAACTCTCTATCGGTGAGCCGATGCCTGTAATAATGAAAGCCGGTGACGCTTTATTTTTTCAAAAAACGTTGATGCATTCTTCTCAACCGAATACCAGTGATTCGATACGCTGGAGTTTTGACTTGCGCTACAATCTGTTGGGAAAACCCAATGGCCGTTCATGGTTGCCCGGATTTGTCGCTCGAAGCGCCGCAAATCCCGACAGTGTATTAACCGATGCGGAGGAGTGGGCGCAAAATTGGCGGGATGCACATACCCGGTTATTAAAAAATGGTGATTCAAAGAAACCGCACAATCGTTGGCTTCCCGATGACCCCGTCTGTGCGTGAATCAGCGGCAATGAGTGTAACCGAATATGCGTGGATGAGATAAAGCGGTAATGCGGATTGATTCAGGATATGGAGGATGTCGTGCTTTGCCCTCGGGCCGATTGATTCTAACAGATACAACTATATTTCATTCAACCTCCTAACAATACCATCTTACTTAAAACTTTCTCCAACTTTTGACTTTTGAACTTGAAATACACTTTCAATTCAGGATGTAGGCTTGTGCCACATTGAGATAGTTCTCCACTGTTTTCTTTTCCCAGGTTTTATCACGTTTAAGCTCGCGAGCCATTAGACTGGCGACCATGGGGGCTATTTCCATGCTTGCCTTGGCTCCGAGGAGAAGGGATCGAGTTCGACGCGCCAACACATCCTCAACTGTCCTGGCCATTTCATAACGCGTTGCCCAGACAACTTCTACTTTTAGGTAGGGTAGATCCGGACACAAGCGTTGATTAAGATCAATATTCTTAGCCGTCAGATCCTTAATCGCCATCGCATCCGCGCCGTAAACTTCCAATGATTTATCTTTTATATTTTGTTTAGTCCATCCGTGTATTTGCAAATGTTCAGTCTGGCATGGGCGGCTATTCATCCCGGCCACGATCTCTGCTTGATCGATTGTGTCTTGAGCCATTTTCCTGTATGTCGTCCATTTACCTCCGGTTATGGTCAGGAGACCAGAATTTGAAACTATAATTGTATGATCACGTGACAGGGTAGCTGTATCATTTAAGTCAGCCGTTTTTACAAGGGGACGCAGACCGGCAAAAACACTTAAAACATCACTTCGAGCAGGATCTTTATTCAAGTATTTGGCTGCATTTTTTAAAATAAAGTCAACTTCCTCATCTAATGGTTGTGGTTCGAGTGAAATCTTATCAATGGGGGTATCAGTCGTCCCGACGATAACGTGATCGTGCCAAGGAACGGCAAAGAGAACTCGACCATCAGTGGTTTGCGGAACCATAATCGCACTATTCCCCGGAAGAAATGATTTTGGGAGGATAAGATGTACTCCCTGACTAGTGACAATTATTGAATCCGCTTTTGGATCATCCATTTTTCTCACTCCATCCGAGAACACACCGGTCGCGTTAATAACACATTTAGCTCTTATTTCGTAGGTTAATTCTGATTCTTCGTCTCTGACTACAGCCCCGTTTATAAATTCATTTTCCTTGATCAAAGAAATTACCTTCATGTAATTGATCGCAAAACCGCCAAGATCAAATACCGTCTGCGCCAGGTTTATCGCGAGGCGAGAGTCATCAAATTGCCCATCATAATAAATTACCCCGCCTTTCAGCCCTTTTTCCTCAAGGGTGGGTATTCTCGTCATGGTCTCTTCTTTTGAAAGTAGTTTCGATGGGCGAAGACCAAGCTTTCCAGCCATACTGTCATAAACCTTCATCCCAATCCCATAAAACGGTCCTTCCCACCAATTATATATGGGAACGATAAATGGTTGATTGCGGACAAGATGAGGTGCATTTTCGCGAAGCAATCCTCGCTCTTTCAATGCTTCAAGAACGAGAGTAATATTTCCCTGCTTAAGGTAGCGCACACCTCCATGAATCAATTTGGTGCTGCGGCTGGATGTGCCTTTGGAAAAATCATGCTGTTCAAGAAGAATGACTCTGTAGCCACGGGCGGCTGCATCAACAGCGACACCCAATCCCGTTGCTCCTCCTCCGATAATGAGAAAATCCCACGGATCAGAAGCTCTTTTCAGTTCTTTAACAACTTTCTCCCGATCCATAAATTAATTCATACCTGCATTAATAATCCTCTTATTAGCTTCTTAGAGAACAATGCCATCTTCAAGCCAGGTGTATCGATCTTTTAGTATATCCTGGGCGAGATTATAGCCTAGATGGTCGTTGTGATTCTTGAGATCATTAAATTGCCGTTTTATTTTAAGTTGTGAATCCTTCACAATAAACGTCACAAGCTTATTCAATTCCTCTTGTTCAGCTTGATTAGTTGTTTTTTTCAACAGCGTGTCGGCACGGAGAGAGGCAGCGGATATCACAAATAGCTCGGTGCCTATATTGACTATTCTTCCGAGCAGTGGTTGTTTCTTTTCCAATTTAGGTCCATGACGTACCATGGCGTGAAAGAGAGTGCGGGCCAATTTACGGCTTGTTGCTGATACATACTTTAATCCGGGACGAAGGGAGGGTTCTAAATCCTTAAGGCGTACATTATTTATTGGTATCCAGAGGCGCGGATACCACGTCGCGTAAAAAATGCCTGCTTTAAAGGCGTCTTTAAGTCTTCGCACAAGTGAAAACTTTGAATTAAGCACGCCACCGGCAACATTTAAATGAGGGTCGAGAGCTTCTCGAGCGATGAAGAGACGCATGATTTCACTTGAGCCCTCGAAAATTAAGTTGATGCGACTGTCACGCATCAGTCGTTCCACGGGAATCGGATTATCGCCCCGAGCCTTGAGTGAAGCGGCAGTTTCATAACCACGGCCACCGCGAATTTGCATCGTCTCGTCAACAATCCGCCACCCGGTTTCTGTCCCCCACATTTTACACATCGAAGATTCAATACGAATGTCATCTTTTTTTCGATCGACGAGCGCGGAGGTCAATAAAACTATAGATTCCATGGTGAAGATGTCGGCGGCCATGCGGGAAATTTTTTCTGCGATCGCTGCGTGCTTGCCAATCGGAGCACCCCACTGAACGCGCTCAGAGGCCCATTGCCTGTTAATATTGAGGCAACGCTTGGCTAGACCGATGCAGGCTGCGGGAAGTGTAATTCTTCCTGTATTGAGAGTCGTGAGCGCAACTTTAAGGCCCTTTCCCTCAGCGAGAATAATATTTTCACGCGGCACCTTGACGTTATTAAATTTAATGACGCCATTGTATAGAGCTTTAAGCCCCATGAAATGACAACGGTGTTTAACCTCCACTCCAGGGGTGTCCATATCTACGATGAAGGCCGTAATTTGATTTCTCTTTTTTCCTCTGATAATTTTATCGGGTGTTCGCGCCATGACAACAATTACACTAGCGCGCGTACCATTTGTACACCAAAGTTTCTCTCCATTTATAATATAAGATTGCCCATCTTCAGAAAGATCAGCGGTAGTTTTCATTTTGGCAGGGTCAGAGCCGACTTCATGCTCGGTCAAAGCAAACGCAGATACTTCTCCTCTTGAAAATCGTGGGAGATATTTACTTTTCTGTTCATCGGTGCCGAATACTATTAACGGTTGTGGAACACCGATAGACTGGTGTGCGGAAAGCAGTGCTGTCAGGTTGCCACAATAGCTACCGAGCAAGATGGCAGCCCGTGAGTAGTTCACCTGTGATAGGCCAAGTCCGCTATAGGCTTTAGGAATTTTAATACCAAAGGCCCCAATTTCGGCCAACTGATCGAAAACCAATTCGGGTATTTCCCCTTCTTCATCAATCGCGTCAGGATCGACGCGGCTGCGGAGTAGGTTTTCGAGATTTGAAAGAAAAGATGCACCTGAAGCAATGTCCTGTTTCGATTGTTCAGGAAAAGGGTAGATATTATTGAGCGAAAATTTTCCCATGAAAATATCACCGGCAAAACTTTTATTTTTACTTGTGCTCTCTCTCGCCGCTTCAGTTAGTTCCAATGCCTCTCTCTGCCCTTTAGACATTTTGGAAGTATCAATCACCGATTCCGGTTCATTCGTAACCGGTGTGTGTGTCTGTTTTTTCGGGGGTTCTAAAACGGGTGCAGTTTTCATGATGCTCTCCTGATTGAAGGTGAAAATTGTTTATTTTCCGTGATTTTATCGCTTATCATTGTTGCTTTATGGGAATAGAATGGTTGATCTTTATTGACCCTATCTTTGAGCAAATCACATGGCTTATAGTGGTCGGAAACAGTCCCTTGCAGATGCTCCATTTTTTTTGCAACAAGCGGTATAGTAATCGTGTCCGCGTAACGTAATGGGCCACCACGAGCGGGTGCCCATCCTGTTCCCATAATCATTCCGAAATCTACGTCTTCCGGCGCTTCTACTACATTTTCCTCAAGGCAGCGGGCCGCCTCGTTTATCATGAGGAGCACCATTCGATCCTGAAGCGCTTCGCGGTCAACCCGCGATGAAGGGGGCGTTTCTTGAAACTTTGCCAGGCCAGGATTCTTCTCATTTGCATGAGAACCTTTATGATAGAGGTAAAATCCCCGGCCAGTTTTTTTACCGGTCCATTCTAATTGCAACATCTGCTCCAGGATGTCGGTGAGTTGTATAGGGGAGTTGAGGCGTTTATTAAGATCAAGAGCGACATGCTGAGCCACATCAAGGCCCACTTCATCAATAAGGCGCAAAGGACCCATCGGCATGCCAAATTGAAGCATAGCTTCATCAATTAAACCAACACTATAGCCTTCCTGAAAGAGCCGAACGGCTTCAAGGAGGTAGGGCATAAGGATGCGATTTACTAAAAACCCCGGACTGTCACTAACAATTACCGGTAGTTTACCAATGCTTTTAACAAAACTTAATGTTCTAGCGAGCGTTTCATTACTCGTTTTCACGCCCTTAATAATTTCCACCAGTTTCATCCGATGGACCGGATTGAAAAAGTGTATACCGATTACATTTTCTGGATGGTTCAAATCGCTGGCAATTTCAGAAATGGAAAGGGCTGAGGTATTGGTGGCGAGAATTGTATTTGGACTAGCTTGTTCTTCCAACTGTTGAAAAATTATCTTTTTCAAGTCCATTTTTTCAACCACCGCTTCAATTACCATATCGGTATTATGAAGAGGAACATCAACTGAAACCGGTCGAATTCTATCCATCCCTTTTTGCGCTTCGACCGCAGTAAAAACTTTTCGCTTGATTCCATTTTTATAGAGGCGTTGTGCCAGCTTCATTCCATGACCTAATTGCTCTTTGCTGATGTCTTTAAGAAGGACCGGTATGTTGCGAGCGCTCATCCATTGGGCGATTCCAGAACCCATCACTCCTGCACCGACAACCGCGGCCGTGGATGTTATTCGGAGAGAATCTTTAGACGAGTTTTTACCCGACACATCAACTTTAAGCTTTTTAGCTCGTTCCTGGAGAAAGAAGATATTGACGAGATTGCGAGAAGCTTCTGTTTTCGCCAGCTCAAGCAGGGCTTGTTTCTCACGCTTTAATGATTTCTCAACTGTCCCTCTCATGCTTTGCTTGATAACCTTGAGTGCTTTTAGCGGAGCGGGGTAGTTCCCTTTTGTTTTTTTGATAATGTCTTTTCTAACTTTTCCGGCGATGAGGGTCGCTACGGGAAAAGTATTAACAAAGAAAAAAGGATAATTCGTACGCTTAGAGACCATAGCTTTCACACTTGCTATCTTAATAATATATTCCGGGTAAGCCACGGTATCGACGATCCCGAGTTTTAAAGCATGTTTAGCCGCATAGATCTTGCCGCTCAAAATGACATTAAGTGCCTTAATAAAGCCAATGAGTCGGGGCAGGCGAGTTGATCCTCCCCATGCTGGAAGGATTCCGAGTTGGACCTCGGGCAGACCGATTTTTGTGACTTTATCAGAGGATGCGATTCGATAATCACAGGCTAGCGCTAGCTCCAGCCCACCACCAAGACAAGCTCCATGAATTGTTGCGACAGTTGTCAAGTGGAGTCGGCTTAGCCGAGAGAAAACTTTCTGCCCTAATTCGATCAGGTTCAAAACTGCGTCGTCAGATAATTCATTCGCAAAGGCATTAAGATCCACACCGGCAATAAATATTTTAGGTTTGGCACTGTGGATCACTAAACCTTTAAGTGATTTTTCCTGTTCGAGGAATTCCAAATGCTCATTTAATTCGTCTAAAGTGTGTTCATCTAGAATATTGGCTGTAGAATCAGGACGATCGAATGTCAGAATGCAAATTCCCGATCCAGTAATTTCTCTAGTTATATTTGAATTGTTCATCTTAATTTTTTTTAAGATCTATATACTCTCCAACCAGAGTGCGCCTCCTTGTCCACCACCCACACATAGGGAGACAAGCGCCCGTTTCGCTTTTCGTCTTTTAAGTTCTTTGAGCGCGGTTAATGCAAGTCTTGTCCCTGTAGCCCCGACCGGATGACCGAGGGCGATAGAGCCGCCGTTTACATTTAAGATTTCCTCGGGGATTTCTCCCAGAGCAAAATCTCTTCCCAAATGTTCTTTGCAAAAGTCTTGTGATTTAGAGGCCTGTATGACTGCCAGAACTTGTGCGGCAAAGGCTTCATTAATTTCGATGAGGTCTGCATCTTTAGGGCTCAGCCCCAGTTTTTTTTCTGCTTTATCCATAGCGAAAACCGGCCCTAGTCCCATTCGCTCTGGATCACAGCCGGCGTATTCGTAACCAATAAGTTTTCCCAGGGGTGTCAGTCCGTGTCGATGACAAGCATTTTCAGTCATTACTAAGAGAAAGGCTGCCCCATCGGTGATTTGCGAAGCGTTGCCCGCGGTGACGGTTCCCGTGCGTCTGTCAAAAACCGGACGCAATTTACCTAAAGCTTCAAGGTTTTGATTTTCACGCAGTCCATTATCTCTCTCGACGAATGCTGTCCCATTGTTGCTTTGAGAGAGGTAAACAGGACAAATTTCTTCTTGAAGCCGGTCCTGCGCCGCAAAGGCTTTTTTGTGAGAATGCACGGAAAATTGGTCCTGCTCATCACGAGAAATATTAAACTCCCGGCTGAGGACTTCACCGGTTTCCCCCATATTGAGTCCACAAACAGGATCAGTTAACCCCATTATCAATCCTACTTTTGGTTTAAAATCGGAAGGTCGAAACTTGAGGAGGTTGCCAACTCTTTGCACGACGGTTTTCGAACGAGCAAGAGCGGAGAATTTTTTCGACGCGGTTTGACTGAAGAACAAAGGTATTTGTGACATGCTTTCGCTCCCTCCGACGAGAAAAATCTCTCCACGTCCTGCAGCTATTTTTTCCGAGGCTTGAGTAATAGCTTCAAAGCCAGATGCACAATTGCGGTGAACGGTAATAGCAGGAACTGATTCTGGAATGCCAGCGCGCAAAGCAATGACTCGTGATATATTGGCGGCATTTGCCGGTTGACCGACACAACCGATTATCACTTCGTCTATGGAGTCGGGTGCGATGCCCGTTTTAGCAAGCAATGCACTTACTGCGGTTCGTCCCAACTCAACAGCACTCAGATTTGCAAATTGGGTACCTGCCTTAGTAAAAGGTGTGCGTATCCCATCAACAATGTAAAGTGATTGAATCATCCTTTTACCCTATTAAGTGATTTAGCTTTGGCCGATATCCTTTGACGGCGTTGTCGATTATAGGTCGGTTCCTCAGGTTTTTCTCGATTATCTACAATTTTTTCTTCTTTGAGTGCTTGGCCGACTTTATGCAGTTTACGGATACCTTCCGCTGAGTGAAATATTATGCGGTTGGGCCTTATCTCGGTATCTTTAATAAACCGGGCGTTAATTTCGTTAATCAATGCTTTGTTATCAGTAGAACCCCGTTTACTGACGTGAAGAATCAGTTCGTCTACTTCCAATGGATCATCGTTTACTTTTCGAAGTTCAAGTTGCCACGCGCCGACAGGTTCAATGTTATCTAGAAGATATTCCAAAACATTGAAATTTACTAGTGTGCCTTTGATTTTTTGAAGTTGCATGGAACGCACATCTGAAACACGTGAGATTTTTCCCATTAATCGCGGTAATTGACGGCTGCAATGAGGACATGGCTCGTAGGTAATCCCGCCATCTATGAAATCACCGGTGCGATAACGAAGGATAACCGTGCCCCGAGAATTTAAAGGAGTGAAAACTATTTCACCACCCTCACCATCGGGAAGCACCTCTCCTGTCTCGGGATTGATAATTTCTACAATGCCCATATCAGGATACAAGTGGTAACCGGGTGAAAGCTCATCACGATGGAAGGGACATTCTACCCAGGCCATTCTAGATTCCGTGAACGCATAGGTGGCTACTACTGACACCGCTGGCGACCCCAGTGTGGCACATAAATCTGACAGCTTGCGACGTGTCCCAGTAACGACCTTTTCTCCGCCGAGAATTATAAGTCGTAGATTCTCGAAATGTTCACCTTCTTCGACCGCTTGATTTAGCATGTGATAAACAAAAGTTGGCATTCCAATTAGAACCGTGGGTTTAATTTTTTTGATGAGCTGAATACTGCCTTCGGTACCCATCACTTTCCCCCCTCCTGATCCAAGGCAGAATAGGTTTTTTTCAATAGCTCCGTGGTAGACTTGCCAATAAGCTAAGTGCGGTGCATAGGGAAACACGTTGAGGATACGGTCTTCCTTTTCCGCCTGCGCAATTTCAACAATTCTAGCACCACTCACAGCTAAATTGCGAAGATCATGTTGTGTGTAAAGGAAGGGGATGGGTTCTGTAGACCGCCCCGTGGTACTGGTCATGAAGATCGGCCGATACTCGCGCTCCAATTCCTCTTTTACACGGGCCTTCCCTCGCATCAGTGCGCGAAGAAATACTTCCGGTTGTCGGGCGAGTAATTGGGAATCAGGAATGAGAATAAAGTCCCGAATCTTGCTTGTATTTTCCGGTGTGGACAACAGGTCTTCCTTGCTTGTAAAGGGGAGTCTCTCTAAATCCTCCACCGTCCGGATGTCATTCACCTCAATTTTATGGTCATGAAATAGCTGGCCGTAATGCTTTGAAAAGGGGAGAACCTTTCGGCGTAAAAAATGATTAAGGACCTTCCCTTGATGAGAGAGAATAGATCTTTTATCAAGGGCGTCCCAGTTTCTAGTTATAATTGATGTTTTCATTTACTTCGACCTTTCGATTTAGAAGTGAACAGATCTTATCCAGCTGTCTTTCCGCTTCCTGACGTCCACAAGCTATGTATTTGCCGGGTTTATTATATTCATACCATTGGGATTCACAGGTTATGGGCTGCAATACAACGTCTGCCCGTAATATATCACGCTCAACAATATGGATTTGACCGCCTTCCATGCTTCGCATCACCGTGTCCATGATATTTCCTTCCGCGAAGTAGTTTAGGTGCTTGTTTAGTAGCCGGAATAGACCTTTAAAGAAGTTACGATTACCGTTGTTTTTATAAGTTGAAGCGCACTCCCGCATGTAGCTGGGAGATAGAACCGTGCTCACAGCAATAATATTCTCGATCCCCATCTCTTCCAAGACGTCAACGGGTAGAGGGTTGGTGACACCTCCATCAATGTAAGTTTCTCCATTGATCTCCATGGGAACAAAGACACCCGGAATGGTACAACTGGCACGCACAGCAGAGACGACATCTCCCTCAGAAAACACGTCGGGGTCCATCGTGTTTATATTCGATGCGACGATCCGGAGTGGGATGGATAAGTCGGCGAAACGCGCATAACCCAATGCCCGCCTCAGTCTGTCCTTAATTTTTCTTCCGAGGAAAAAGGCGCGCCGTGGTGGTAAGACGAAATCGAGGAGTTCGAGTAATCCTAATCGTTTTTCAAGTCCCCGAGAAAGTCTTTCCATGTCTCGACCATTATATCCGTATGCCCAATGGGCGGCGACATAGGCACCCATGCTCGAAGCGGCAACAACGTCGATATCGATACCGTTCTCTTCAAGTACCTGGATGACACCGATGTGTGCCAGACCTTTGGCGCTTCCCGGGGAGAGTGCGAGACCAATACGGCAACGCCCGATCTCACGGGCAATACGGCGGAACTGCGCGTTGTAGCGTCGTTCCACTTCGCGATCATAGTCGGGCCCTTCAGGTATATTTAGATCGGTAGGCAGGGTGCGAATAACACTGCTTAACGGCATACCGATTTTGTTATTGATGAATTGCAGGTTGTGAGGGGACTCTCCCTTTTCCAGGATAAGTAAAGGTTTAATTTTCCGGGTATCCTTGGCGAAACGATTACTCACTTCGCGGATCAATAGATTTATCGTGTAGAAGTCCCTCGTTCTTTGACTTAATGCGATATAAATATTTTCGAAGTGAATCGCACACTCGAACAAGGTTCGCCGAATCCTATCACCTGCGAAGTAGAGGAGAACAAAGGAGTAAGACTTATAGCAGGTCTCAAGAAAGGGAAGAAGAAGAGAGAAGGCCTTATGGTCATCTCCTAAATTAATCTTGAGCTTAAGATAGGGGATCTCCTTTTCTGATTTTATATAACTATTACCGTTCGTATAGCCGTTGACCGCAGGTATCTGATTACCCAAATCAGCCAAGTTGTAATCTCCTCCTTCTTCGCTGAATTCAATTAACAAAACTTTACGAAAAGTTTCTTCGTAAAGAAAATGACAAAGCTTTGTTCGGATTTCTTCATTAAGCAATTGCTTTGCCTGATCGACGAAAACTACGGTGTTCTTTTTACTGTCTTTGAAGGTATCTTTTTTGAATTCTACATTAAGTGATCGATTGCCAGAGTCATGCTCAAGAGACTTGACCAGCTTTTCATTGTCGATCAGCAGTTGACGCAGGCGATTGCCCGGTATTCGCAGCACCCGTGATGTTGCTATAAATAAAGGATGTGACTCAAGATTCTGGATGAAATTTTTCACTGAATTAGTCAAACATGGAATTAAATATTACTAGACAATTATATGAGGAATAAGTGTCGTTTTATATTTCAAAAAATGGTCCTCGATTGGTTTAATTGGCTAAGGAAATTTACCATTAGCTTTATAATTAATGCTTGTATTTAATATCTGCTGACTAGAGCAATTACCCTATATAAAATAGTCGATATTTTCGAGATAATAGTTTATCAACTACATTTATTTACACTATTTTAACTTAAATCGATTGATAAAATAAGAGCCTAACTAGTAATGACTTAGTTCATTATAGTTTTTGTGCTCATTCTTCTAACCAATCGTAAAATGAGCACGTTTCTTAAGGAAATAGATGAGATATAACCTGCTGGAAAAATTGGCACTATGCCGTATTAGAAATACTGGATGCAGGATATCCGATTTCGGATTGCAGAATGCAGATTGTGGATTGACACACGATGCAGTGAAGCAAAATGCAAGTTAATCCAATCGATTCCTAATTTATCGCATCATCACAAACACGCATGTTCGCTTTCACCCATTATCGCTTTATCGCGCTTACTCTTCAACTAGCAGCACCAGTGTCGAATGAGATGAGAGTAAATTTCCGTACCCTTCTCTAATTGATCGAGATCGATCCATTCATCATGGGTGTGTGCCTGCGCGATATCGCCCGGTCCAAATACGACGATTTTTTTCATCGCCGATAACATCGCTCCGTCAGTGCCGTAGGATACCGTTCGCGGTGTTTTTTTTCCGGTAAGCTGTAATACTTCTTTAACGAAGTCAGATTGAGGATCGACATAGAGCGGTGTGGCCTGTGACCGAAGGTCGAATTCAATTCCACTATCCGCTGCCGCTTTACGCGCTCTCTCAACGAGAGCATTGGCATTTTGACCGGGCATCGGGCGAAAATAGACGGTGCAAACACTCTGCGGAGGGGTAATATTAATGGCCTTGGTATGATCATTAATACCAATGTTCCAGCTCATGGTGGGGGGATCAAACTCATCATTTTGCCACGAGGGATCGGATTCAATCTCATCATGAATGTTTTTCATTTCAGTGAGAAAGGGAATCATTGCCAGGTTGGCATTAATGCCCTCACGGGTACTTGAATGAGCCGCTCTTCCCTTGGAAGTGGCAACAAATCCATAAGTTCCTTTGTGTGCGTAAACGACCTCCAGCATTGTCGGTTCACCAATGATTCCATTGCTCTCACCATCGACCATTTCACGGTAAAATTTTGAATTGTCTGCCACTTGTTTTGCACCCCCGTAACCTATTTCTTCATCCGCGGTGCAGGTAATATAGATGGGATTTTTCAACTCCGCTGCCGAAAACTGTTCCGCTGCTGCCATCATACAGGCGATAGAGCCTTTCATGTCACAGCTACCGCGACCGTAAAGTTTGTTCCCTTTAATCGTCGGGTTAAAAGGTCCATGTTCTTCAGTAAACCAGGGATCGGCGGGCACGACATCGGTATGACCGAAATAGGCCATCCCACCGCTCCCTTCTCCTTTTTTACCGATGACATTAACTTTTTGAACCCCGTTGTCATCGTTATATTCGATGCGCTCAGTTTCGAAACCAAGCTTGGTTAATGTCTCTTGAACATAATCGCTGACCGGGGCGTTGGAAAATACACTTGTAGACTCAAACGCGATTAAATCCTGATCGTATTGAAGTGAATTCATAGTTTAATAATATCTCTTTTATAGACGTAAAAAGTAGATCAATAAGATAATTTTTTAAGAGGGAATTCAAAATTAATCGGACTGAATAAGTAATTCCCGGATTAGGGAATAAACACGTTTTCGCGTTCTTGCTTAACGAGGGGTCGATTTCCGTTTTCAGTTACGACAACCGCTTGTTCTGTATGGACTGCACCGTTTCCAAGATACATGACGCACGATTCAAGATTGAAGACCATTCCCGCTTCGAGGACAATATCGGAAGGAATATCCACACAATCGTCACGAATACGCAGTCCGTTGTCAGCGACTATTATCGGATATTCACGTACTTCCAGGCCATAACTGTGTCCATGGGGAAAAGAATCCTTGATACCGTTATTATCGAGTGTCTGGCGCATAGCATGTTGAACTTCAGACGCTTTAACTCCCGGTTTAATGACATCTTCAGCGGCAGCCATCGCGGCGCGTAAAGCTTGGTGACGGGCTGAGAGTTCTTTTGAAGGTTCACTCATCGCTACCGTTGTGCCGGTGTCTGAAAACTGATGGTTATAATAGCAGCCATAATCCACATAAAACACATCTTTCTCGCTGAAACGGTGTTCCACTTCAGCGGCAATACCTAATCCTTGGATAGCGTATAAAAAATGTTCAAAATCACCACCTTGTTCTGAAACCCGGGTGCGAAAATTTTGGACGAGTTCACTGGCGAGGCTGCCTGGTTTTAAGAGAGCGAGACTTTCCATCGCCGCCTGTTCACTGATTTCAGCACCGCGGGTCAAACTGGCAAGATCGTCTTCGCTTTTTACCATTCTAATGAGACGAATCAGATTCGTACAATCTTTTATTGATGCCTTCGACAGTCCGTTGCTAATAGCAGCTTCTGTATCCGCGGGTAGATTTTCTTTTTCTAAACCGATGCGTGCTTCCAGCAATCCGCGATCATTTAAAATTGCGTGAAGTGATTCTGTAGGGGTGCTACAGTTATAGGGATTTTTATGTAATTCATGGAAATTTCGTAGATGGCCAGGGATTTCAATAGGAGGTAAAGTTGAATTATTAAATTCTGAGGAATTACCGTAGGTATATATGTCGCTTACCCAATTGTCGGCTGCGTTTAACGAGAAGAGAGGATTAACGACAAGCGCCGGTTCGCCATCGAGGGGGTAGACCGCATAACCTTGCGCCAGCCGACTCGGGGCGCCGGGAACCATCATGTAATCTTTGAAAAGCGGATCGATCCAGCAGTAATAATCGGTGAAATAAGTGACATTGGCAAAGGATGTAGCGATGAGAACATCCAGATTGTAGTTGCGCATATATTCATCAGCGCGCGCTTTGTTAAAAAACATAGACTCTTATTTTATAATTTATATATGCTAAGAGTGAAAACCTGAAGTGTAATCAGGTTGCGCGCTGACTGTCTTTTATCTCGATTGGTGGATTTTCGAGCTCTAATTGCTGATGGTATATTGAACTGGGTTTATCAGCTGCTGGAGCTGGGATACGAACAGGAGTTTCGGTTAGACGCGGTTCAATTGTTAGCTCACCCCGGATAATTTCATTCGTAAATTGTTCCAGTACCTCATTACTTTTGTTAAGTACTATGATCGGCCACGCATCCAACGCGCAGTACTGGGCCAACAGCAATCGTCGCGGTCGGTTAGACGTGTTGATCGCGGAACCGTGAAGCATGCGAACATGATGAATGGATATGCCGCCTGCTTTTAACTCAATGGGCACAGCACCTTCGGGTTTGAAATTTGGATCGGTTACGGCGCCGATAAATTTTCCGTTCTGATGGTGACTATAAATTTTACCTTTATGTGACCCGGGAATGACCATCAAACATCCGTTTTCTGTGGTCATGTCATCGATTGCGACGCCTACGGCAAGAAGGTCATCATTGGTATGCGGATAAAATGCCCAGTCCTGGTGCCATTGTACAGGACTGCCAAGTTTGTCCAATTTCATATTTAATTTATGTCCGTTAGAGCGGAGACCATAGCCGATCAATTGAGATACTATCGCGAGTATTCTTCCGTGGTGGAGCGAATCATTATATACGGGATGTTGTTTAAAAGGATTTTTAATTCGGCGTAGCTGAGGATTATCCGGGCTGTGCTCGGGCTCCAGGTCGAATACATCATCCGACTCTGTAACCGCCCGCGATTTCTCAACTAGTTCGCTCGTCACGCGGCGGAGATCGTTAACCTCCTCTTCAGACAACACGCCTTCAACTCCAATATATCCCTGTGAATGATAGAATTCTATTTGTTCGTCGGTTAGTACGTATTCCTCAGTAAGCATAATTGATCCTTAGCTTGGTTAGAAAATATGTATGATTAAAGTGTGATTTTCAGTGTATTAGAATACCAGAGAGTAAGATAAAGTTGCTGACTCAATGCATGGCAATGTAAATTACTGAGTCATAAGAGATTTTAAACGTATTTTTGCTCTTGTGAAGTTTATTTTTGGCAAATGACAATTAATCGTAAATTATTTCGCTTATGATACTAGGGATTGAAAGTTCCTGTGATGAATCTGCGCTGGCATTATTTGATGAACAGAGGGGGTTTGTTGGTGAATGGGTGCACTCGCAAATCGCTATTCACGAAAATTACGGAGGTATCGTCCCCGATTTAGCCAGTCGCGAGCATTTAAAGAAATTTCCCTTATTATTGGATGAGATGCAAACAACACTGGACGTTAATGCTGTTAATCGTATCGCGGTGACTTGCGGACCGGGACTTGCCGGTTGCCTGGCTATGGGAATAGCCCTTGCTAAGAGTTTAGCCTTGGCATGGCAGATTTCATTAGTGGGAGTCAATCATCTGCGCGGTCACGCCTATTCACCGTTTATCCTTTTACATCAGAATGATCCCTCTCAATTTGATATAAATCTACAAAAATGCCTTCCCCATCTTGGTCTCATTGTCTCAGGCGGAAATACAATTCTCTTCAGGCTTAATGAAAACCGTTCGCTGGAGATTCTCGCTCAGACGGTGGACGATGCGGCTGGTGAAGCGCTGGATAAGGGCGCAAAATTACTGGGAATGAAGTATCCCGGAGGCCCACTTATTGAAGAACACGCGGAACGGGGTAACAATAAAGCTTTTGATTTCCCCAGAGCCTATTTTCACAGCGATGAGTTGAAATTCAGTTTTTCAGGATTAAAAACAAGCCTTCGCTATCGCTTGGAAAAAATTAGTGATGATAACCTTGAGACTTTAATGCCCGATATCTGTGCCAGTTATCAGGAAGCGGTCGTTCAAGCTTTAGCGCGAAAAACTGAACAGGTTTTAACGTGTTCGTCATTTGCCAGTTTAGGTTTATCTGGCGGTGTCGCTAATAATAAACGCCTGCGAGCGGTATTTAATACTCTCGCTCAAAGCCATGAAATTCCACTTTTTATAGCTGAGCCCGCTCATACGGGTGATAACGCTGCGATGATCGCTTTTGATGCTTACGCCGACTCGATGGGGACGATTCCATCGGAAAATTTTGATTTATCTTTCCATCCATCCTTAAGCCTAAGTCCAGAGAATTCAGCGGTTTAAGTTGAAACCCGTTTTATCTTTACTATATTACCCTAATTAGTAAATTGCACACTCCCAAACGAGAAAATGGGTTTCTAGAGATGAAATCAGTGAATGAAACAATGCAGAACCCCTCAAAAGTGGAGGGAATTAAAGACGCCAGCGATTATCTGCGTGGCACCATACTGGAGGGCCTCGCGGACGACACGACCGGAGAAATCGCTAAAAGCGATACGCAATTAACTAAATTTCACGGAATTTATCAGCAGGACGACCGGGATCTGCGTCGTGAAAAGCGTCAACAGAAGCTTGAGAAAGCGTTTAGTTTTATGGTCCGCATTCGCAATCCGGGGGGCATATGCAGTCCTGATAGTTGGCTGATGGTTGATGAGATCGCGGATAAGTACGCCAACGGATCCATCAGATTAACGAGCCGTCAATCTTTTCAACTTCACGGTGTCCTCAAGGGCAATCTCAAAAAAACGATTAAGGAGATCAATGATGGTCTACTCGATACGATTGCGGCCTGTGGAGACGTCAATCGCAACGTCATGTGCAACCCCAATCCTTATCAATCGAAAGTGCATGAAGCTGTATATGAAGTGGCGAAAGCTATCAGTAATCATATGACTCCCCAGACGCATGCTTATCACGAAATATGGCTGAATGGGGAATTGGTAGGGGGTGCCAAAGAAGATGAGGATGTGGAACCCATTTACGGTAAAACCTATCTTCCGCGAAAATTTAAAACCTCAATCGCCGTCCCGCCGAGTAATGATGTAGATTTATTCAGCCAGGATTTAAGCTTTATTGCGATTGTAGAAGATGACAAACTGGTTGGTTTTAATGTCACAACCGGCGGGGGCATGGGGATGGATCATAATAAACCGGAGACCTATCCGCGCCTTGCCGATGTTATAGGCTATATAACACCTGAGCAAGTCATCCCGATCGCGGAAGCCGTGGTTACTACACAGCGCGATTATGGCGATCGCAGTAATCGCAAGCATGCACGCCTTAAGTATACGATTGAAGATCGAGGTCTTGAATGGTTCAAGGGAGAAGTGGAGTCTCGATCTGGGATTAAGCTTCAACCTGAGCGCCCCTATAAGTTCGACACCACCGCGGATCGATATGGTTGGAGCAAGGGTACTAATGGCTTTTGGAATGTTAATCTGTTTATTGAAAACGGGCGGATTAAAGATACGGATGATTTTAAAATTAAGACAGGTTTGAAGGAAATCGCAAAAATTCACAAAGGTGATATGCGTGTCACGCCGAATCAGAATCTGATTATAGGAAATATTACAGATGAGGTTCGGGCGACAATAGAGGATCTACTTAAGAAATATCGAATATTTGAAAGTTACAATCAATCTGCCTTAAGGCTCAATTCTATGGCCTGCGTGGCTTTGCCTACTTGTGGCCTGGCACTTGCGGAGAGCGAGCGTCAGCTTCCCGATATCATATCAAAATTAGAATTAGCAATAGAGGAATCTGGATTGCGTGATGATGCGATCAGCATCCGCATGACTGGCTGCCCCAATGGATGTGTTCGACCCTATCTCGGTGAGATCGGCCTAGTGGGTCGCTCGCCAGGTAAATATAATATCTATCTTGGAGCTAAGATCGACGGAACACGGCTCAACAAATTATACAAGAAAGCAGATACGGTCGATGAGGTCATTGAGGAACTATCACCGATTATTAGGCACTATGCAACGGAAAGAAAAACGGGAGAAGAGTTCGGTGATTTTGTTATCCGCAAGGAATACGTCAAAGCTACGCTTGCCGGGCGAGAGTTCCATGATTGATGCGTGCAAACGATAGGCATTGCAAGTTTTGAGGAGCAGGCAGCGGCATTCGACCATTCGGTAACCGCGACACCGAAAATTTCCACTTTTTGTTCAAGCAGTGACTGGATATTATCTGCTCATAAAAATTTACATCCACCGCGAGAAACATTGGTCCATGAAGATGACGATCATTGGCTGACGCTCACTCAAGGGCCTCTCTTCCATCTAAGTAATGTTATACAGCCGATGGAGTCAGCCTGGTGCTTTAGCTGTCCCCTCATCGGTCCTGATCCCAGGCATAGTGTCAGTCTGCTTCTTAAGCTGCTAAGGCGTCGTAAGGAAGATATTTCTCTATTATTACTTGGTGGTATTCCTCGCGGTTCAAAAATGCATGCCGACTGCTATCAGTATATAGGTAAATTTTTCCGCATTCAGGCTTTCCCGGGAAGCGATTGCTGTGAGGCAAGTCTCAAAGGAGGTGCAGACGGTTATCTCTCGCGACGCAGTGTCAGCTTCCGGGCGTCGTTGAGATCGGGCATGCGAAAAGCGATAAAAGAAGGGGTTGAATTCGAACGCTTATCCGGTAACCTGGACGGAAACAGCATACTGAATCGTGTGCTTTCGGTTGAGATGCGGTCGTGGAAACATGGAGTGGGAGAAAGTGTCTTCCGACATCATGATCACTACCAGTTTTATCGGGACCTAATCAGGCGAACCACGAGTAAGGGGTTATTGCGAGCGGTTTTTGCCAGGCGAGAGGGTGAGGATATTGCCTACGTGATAGGAGGAATTCTGGGACGCAAATATCGCGGATTCCAAATGGGTTTTGACTCCTCTATGAGAGCAATGGGAGCAGGTAATTTGGTTCAATTTGAATTGATTGAAGCCCTCTGCGATGAAGGTGTGGAGTACTATGATTTAGGAATGGATATGAATTATAAAAGGCGTTGGGCCGAGAATCGGCTTGAATTTGTCAACCTTCTCGTGACCCCTTGAGGGTGGGAGGTGTTTTCGAAAAAGCGTAAACGTGTGTATGCGGTAGAACTATCTACGGCTTCGGCTTCGTTCCCTATTACTTCATAAATATTGCAACCTAAGGTGGAGCGGGCTGCCTGCCAACCATAGCCTTGGCGAAGGTTGGTCCCTGGCACGCTTCTTTACTTACTACACTCTTCAACGCGGTAGGGACACCGCGTTCCACCATTATATTATAAGGCGTTTATGCCTTCAACATACGTAACGAAAAATGAATAAAATTAATACTGATAAGAAATTATTAAAAGAAGAAGTGAACAAATATACTAAATGTCTAAAAGCTTATCTGGAAGCATTAGGTTATTCAGTAAATTGTGATAAAGCTGAAAGATGATCTTCAATTGAAGTTTCAAAACCTTTTAGATAGTCTACATTGGTAGAAGGAGATTTGCGTTTAAAGGTTTTATTGTTATCAATCCAGTCACCTTTAAACAAATCTAAATTATTGTTTTTTGATTCTTTAATAAGAGTTAAAGCTAGAAAATTCAATATGGATTGAGTTCCTTCAAGCTGGCCTTTTAAATAGTTCAGTTCTGATCTTGTGTTCTTGTCCTCTATATATTCCATGGTTTATCCTTTGTTTATTGAAGTAGGGTTTGATACACTAAATAATTCTGATCAAATAAACCTCTAATAGTCTATATTATTTATAAATACAGACTTGGAATTGAATAATTATTTTGAATTTTACTTGACCGTCCTTCCTTCTATTCTTATATTATGGTATGATTAATCAAATAAGTAAAGTTTCCAGAAACAGGGCGTGGCTTGGACTTTTAGATACTAAAAGGGAGGCTAGGTATTTTACTTTGTTATCAGATAATATGCGGAAAAAAGATTTGGGATTTTCTGGTATTATATCTATTGGGGCTTTTTTTACTTCTGTATTAATATTATCTGAGTTATCAGTTAATATAGGGGCTTGGATAAGTGTGGCGGTAACTGCGTTTGCAGGATGGGGAATTGTTCTTAAGTATTCTTACAAATCTGCTATAGCTTCTTCATTATCTAATAAATGTTTTGATTTAGCTCTTGATTGGCAACGATTGTGGGAGAATATTGATAATTTGGATAATGATAAAGCCATTTCAAAAATTGAAGAATTAGAAAAAAAGGCATTTGAAATAACAGAATGTTCACCACGTGATCTTGGCCATAAAGAAAAACTTAATATAAAATCTGCTGAATATGTTTATGCCACTATTTGTCACGAATACCCAAATGTTTCTCTATAATTTTTGATTTATGGATGAAGAAGAATCATTTGTTACTAATGAGCCAAGGTCATTGCCTAGACCACCATATCCACCGCCACCGCCACCGCCACCGCCTGATCCACCACCTGATCCACCGCCTGATCCACCACCACCGCCTGATAAAGATAAATCTTAGATATAAAATATCTGCATGAGTCTTGACATAGATTCATCAGATTTTCGTTTAACATTAGATCAAAAAATAATCACCTAAAAACGCAATGAACCTTAAAGAAGCTAACACGCCAAAGAAGCTCAATCAGTTTATACAGGAACGTAAAAAGGAGCGTAAATACGTTAAAGGTGATAAGGATAAATTCGACCGTACCTTAAATTCTATGATGAATTTACCGGAAAAGTCGAAATCAAAGCAGGAAACATCCGCTCAGGGTTCTTCCTGAAGTTGTAACGATATTCAAATTCCTTTGTATACTTGTTTAAATGCTTAGGTGATACATGGACATGGGTTCCTGTAATACTGCTTTTTAAGCGTGACCAGTAGCCTTCTAGGCTATTCACATGTATATCACCGCGTGCATATTCTTTAGCACCATGCTCTACTGTCTTATGTGTATATCCTTTCTTGGAAAGACCTTTATAGGCATACCATTCGTCAGTGCTTATAGTGCTTCCTTTTTCAACTTTCTTTAAAATTTCAGGTTCGATAGTTCTAGTTTTAGCGTCAGGTACAACCTTAGTAGCTATCTGTCCGCTACGTTCAGCTAATCCAAATATAACAGTCTTACCTTCTGCTCCGCGTCCACGTTTGCCCTTGTGCTTACCGCCTACATAGGTTTCGTCAGCTTCAATATGACCAGAAAAAACTTGGTTTCCATTTATCAGAGACATGTGCTTACGGATCTGATGCCCCATCCGCCAAGCACATTTATAAGTAACCCCTAATTGCCTTTCTAGTTCTTTAGCTGGCACACCATGACGTGATGTAGTGAATAAGTAAATGGCATAGAACCATAGCCTAAGAGGTGTTCGTGATTTTTCAAATATGGTGCCAACCATAGGGTGAATATGATGCCCGCACCATTGGCATGAGTATGCTTTTTCAGATTTTATTTTATACCAATTTGACTTCCTGTTACACTTTGGGCATGTGTGATCGTGTTCATAACGAGCATTAAATAAGTGGTCTAAGCAAGTATCGTCATCTGGAAATTTTTTGAAGAACTGGGTAATTGTTATCTTATTCATGCCTATAAACATACACCATATTTTACGTATGTCAAGAGCAATAAATTAAATATTTTAAAAAAAATAATTTAGTTGACAGAATTAATTTTTGTATTAATACTTATTTCTAATAACAATACCGTTACGCCCGTAGGCGGGCACAAAATATGCCCCCATTAATTTGGGGGCTTTTTTTTAATGATTAACCAAATAAAGCTAGCAATTTTGATTGATGGAGCGTGGTTTCATAAAGCAATCCAGCACGCAACAACGTTTAAAAAACGTGATATTACGTGTGAAATGATCTACGAAAACACTAAGAAAATAATTAACGATGATGAAGCTTTATACCGTATATTTTATTACAATGCGATTCCTTATGACAAACAAAACGAAATAAATCCTATATCAGGAGAGAGAATAAACTTTGGTAATACAAGCCTTGCTAACGCCATGAGAAAATTCCATGAGGATATGAATTGTAAGGCTCAAGTAGCACTTCGTTTGGGCACATTAGCAAAAAAGGGATGGGTTATTTGCCAATCGAAACAGGATGAAATGATAGAAAATCATAAGGAATCTATGGAGATTTCCGCAAAAGATATGCATATGGTATTTGGTCAAAAAGGTGTTGATATGCGTATAGGTCTTGATGTTGCTAGTTTAACTTTTAAAAGGCTTGTTGATAGAATAGTTATTATCTCTGGTGATACAGATTTTATTCCTGCAATGAAATTAGCAAGGAGAGAAGGTGTTCAGATAGTATCTGTTCAAATTGCTAATTATCATAAATTACCCAAAAGTATTGTTCATGATTCTGACTTTATTCGTGTTCTTACTATAGAAAAGCAGATATCTACATAAAAAGCGTAACGGAATCCTTATATATTCTGATATATATATTAAGGTGTATGTTTTTACGTATGCTGAAGGTACATACGCCTATTATAATAAACAACTGAAGGGACGAAGACGATGACGCAGACGAAGACGAAGATTAATCCTTATCATCATACCCATTGCTCAAACAATGGGTTAAATATGTCACTCCCCTCCAGGGTGAAACATCTCGATTATTTAAGGGACGATGATAATCAATCTATGAGGTCGACTCTCCTGGCATGTCTGCCGCCATCGAAAGGAACATCCAACCATTCATTCACTATTTCGAGGGCGGTCTCTTCTGAGATCATACGTTGCCCGAGAGATAACATATTCGCGTCGTTGTGGGCACGACTTAGGTTGGCCGTTTCTACATTCCAGCAGAGTGCGCAACGAATACCTTTAACTTTATTGGCACACATCGCTTCACCATTACCTGATCCCCCCAGAACAATGCCGCGTTCGCATTCCCCTCCAGCGACGGATTCAGCTGCGGGTCTAATGAAAAGGGGATAATCGACTGATTCATTGTTATTCGTTCCAAAGTCTTTTACGGTGTGCCCTTTGTCTATCAAGATTGCCTTGATTGCTTCTTTATATTCAAAACCGGCATGATCTGTTCCTAAGGCGATATTCATAATAGGAAAAATTGGATAAGGATCAGGGAGAAAGCAATTTATTTAGGAAAAAAGTAACACCGTGTGTTGGCCCCAATTTTTTTCTTCGATTCGATTGTCATACAAGGATTGATACAAGTTGAAAGAAATAGTTTGTTTCACCACCCTCTCTTTATAAAGATTACGTAGTTTAATTATTTCTCTCTCCATTTATACATGTGAAAATCATTCACCGTTACATTTTTCGGTCTGTATTATTTTCCAGTCTCGCGGCGGTTGGTCTCTTTGTGTTTTTACTCCTCGCGGGTAATATTCTCAAGGATATCATTGGTTTATTGATGACCGGACGATTAAACCTTCAGATGTTTCTGCAATTAATGTTACTGCTCATTCCCTATGTTGTTTCGTATGCCTTACCTTTAGGGATTTTAACGGGTTTACTGATGGCCTTAGGTCGTCTTTCAGCCCATCGAGAAGTAGTCGCATTAAAGTCAGTGGGAATTTCTATTTTTCATATAGCGACACCGGTAATAACTGTTGCACTGCTCGGGGTAGTATTATCAGCCTTGATTAATTGTTTTTATGCGCCCGAGGCGAAAACGCGTTATCGTAATCTTCTATCCAATACTGTGCGCCAGTCACCTTTGAGCTTTGTCGCCCCCAAAACTTTTATCCACGAGTTCACCGGGTACGTGCTCTACGTGGGAGAAAAAAGTGGGAACACTTTAAAGGATTTTTGGATTTGGGAACTTGATGATAATTATAATGCGATAAAGCTACTGCGAGCTCGTGAGGGTAAATTCAATTATGACGCCAAAGGTGACGCACTGATTCTCACCTTGGTTGAAGGATTTTCAGAAATGCGCAGCGCGAGAAATCCTAATGATTTGCAAAGTATCCGGCCGACTGTTTCGTTTCGCTTAGCTCGCTTGCGATTACCGCTTGATCGTCTGCTTGGACGTAAGAGTAGTTATGTCAGCCTTTCCACTTTAAATATTAACCAGCTGATAGATCGCAAAGAAATGCTGGCGGAAAAAATTACTCAACTTGAAAATGAAGTTGATGCGGATGAACGCAAAACAACGATTGCTGAAAAGATAAAAGTACAGATGCAGATTCAAAAAAATATTGCGATGGCATTCTCGGTACTCTCCCTGACTCTAATTGGCATACCACTAGGGATCAAAGTCAGTCGAAAAGAAACTTATGCCAATCTCGGCCTGGCGCTCGCACTTGCCATGGGTTACTATTTTCTCATCATTATGGTCGGGTGGTTGGAGAAATCACCCCAGTTACGTCCCGATCTAATTATTTGGGTGCCTAATCTCGTTTTTCAAGCAACCGGGCTCTGGTTGATTTTCCGCGCTAACCAGTAATTGGAGGATGCTCTCTAATCGCGGCAAGATCAAAGCATTTAAAACGTTCTTTCTTTGCCTTCCTTCCTCTTGTCATTGCGAGGAGTGAAGCGACGAAGCAATCCAGACGGCTTACATTATGCTGCAGACATCCCCCTGGATCGCCACAGTCGGCTTCGCCTCCTTCGCGATGACAAATGGAATCAATCGAAAATTATCGATGATGAAGACACAGCTGAATCAGTACGCTCTTATCCGAGCCTGAATTTTAAAGGTTCTTTCCAGGGTCGAAGGATTCGAGCTCAAGTTTGTCCTTACCTTTTTTCAGCTTGTCGATTTTTAATTCAGCATCTTTTAGACGCTTTTGACAGGCGATAAGCAGGTTATTCCCTTCTTCGAATTTAGAGACTAATTCAGCGAGCGGAATATCCCCGCTTTCCATTGATTCAACAATTGTTTCCAGGCGTTCGAGTGATTCTTCGAAATCCGGATTATCCGAGTTTTTTGCGCTCATAACGATTAATAGTGGTGTCAAAAGGTCAAAAAGTCAAAAAGGGAAAAGCGACTATGCGGGACAAGTGAATCTACCCAAAGTACGCTCCATATCTACACATCTACACATTTTCTCTTATTCCTAAACGTCCCGTTTTGCGCTGGCAAGATTGCGAAAGGTTTATTGAAATTATATCTATGCACAGCGTATTAACGATTTTTATTATCCTCTTAGTAATCAGGCTTATTGCCGAATTGTGGCTCGATGGACTCAATCGAAAAGAAGTATTGAATAATGCACATTCGGTGCCTGATGCTTTTCGTGAATTTATTGACCCTCCAACTTATGAGAAGTCTGTCGCTTACACCTTAGCGAAGAACCAACTAAGCAAAATTGAAACGGTTTTTGATGCGACGATTCTTGCCCTTGTCATATTAAGTGGATTTTTACCCTGGGTTTATGAAGGGTTGGCCAATTATCTAGGGCATTCGATCTGGGCACAGTCTATCATCCTGATCATTATTGGGTTCGTTTTGGGGATCCCTTCTCTTCCCCTTGAATGGTGGGATCAATTTCGGCTCGAAGAACGATTTGGTTTTAATAAAGGCACCTTGCAGCTTTGGTTGATGGATAAGGTAAAGGGTTTGCTCATCGGCTTTGTCATTGGATACCCCATGCTCTGTATTCTTCTCTGGATTGTCCACCTTCCGCATTGGTGGATATGGGCTTTCATCATTTCCTTCTGTTTTCAACTATTGATGATGGTTATTTACCCTATGTTTATTATGCCCTTGTTTAATAAATTTGAACCACTACCCGAGGGTGCCCTGCGAGAGCGTCTTCTGACCCTTGCGGACCGCACGGGGTTTAAGGCTAAAACGATTCTCGTGATGGATGGAAGCAAACGATCTGCTCATTCGAATGCGTTTTTTACCGGCTTTGGTAAAATACGACGCATTGTTCTCTATGATACATTAATGGAGCAATTGAAACCTGAAGAACTTGAAGCTGTCTTGGCGCACGAAATCGGTCATTATAAATTAGGACATATACCTAAAATGATATTCCTCTCAGGTTTAATGATGTTGATAGGCTTTTGGGTGCTTGCCAAGCTGGCCGCCAGCACCTGGTTTTACGTCGGGTTTTCGTTTTCACTCGACAGTGATATAGCGATCGCATTTTTACTGTTTTCTCTCATAAGCGGGCTTTTTACTTTTTGGTTGTCACCCTTGTTCAACTTGAGGTCACGTAAACATGAGTTTGAGGCCGATAACTTTTCGAGCAAAGCATTAAATACCTATAAAC
The DNA here is from genome assembly GCA_965219535.1 of Opitutales bacterium. Taxonomy (GTDB): domain Bacteria; phylum Verrucomicrobiota; class Verrucomicrobiia; order Opitutales; family PNEW01; genus PNEW01. The sequence goes on from CBDCNV010000001.1 coordinate 1,041,999, forward strand.
CATTGATTGATTCATTGAGAAAGCTTTCGGAAAAAAACCTCAGCAATCTTACCCCGCATCCGCTATACAGTCGTTTCCATTACTCACACCCGACACTTATAGAGCGGGAGTGCGCTTTGACTGAAACCCCATCTCCCGAGCTTACGACATAAGTTTGGATCAGATTTAGAGAGTAAGCTGCTAATTGAATGCGCACATACTTATTATTCAAATATGGTTTCTCAGGCGCGGTAATTCTCTGGCTCAGCGTATTAACGCTGGAAGCTAAACTCATTCGAGTGGCGACACTTAATCTCTACAACTATGTGATTACTAATCGAATGGTAGGTAGTGTTTACCGTAAAGATTACCCCAAACCCGAGGATGAGAAAGAAGCACTGAGAGAAGTCGTCATCAAGACAGAACCTGATATCCTCGCGATACAGGAAATTGGACCAAAGCCATACCTGCTGGAATTTCAGCGTGATTTACGAAGTGATGGTATCGATTATCCCTATATTATTTTAATGGAAGCTGTAGATAAAGATCGCCACACGGGGATACTATCAAAACTTCCTTTCGATCAAGTTAAGCGCCATGATAATCTGGAATTTAAATGGTTTAACGAGAGACTTAAGGTAAAATGCGGGCTTCTTGAAATAATTTTTGAAAGTGAAAACCTACAGTGGTCGCTTTTTAATTTGCATTTAAAAAGTCGATACACCGTCCACGAGGAGGATCCGGAAGGCCGGATTCAACGTGAAGGTGAGGCGACTGTTATCCGTAATTATATTAAAAAAAATTATATTCAGAATTCTAATCTACACTATCTCATTGTCGGCGATTTTAACGATACGATCGGCAGCAAAACTCTGCGCCGGCTTTTAAAAAGCGGTTCTACTAAGATTGCAGATCCCGTTTCGGCCCGTGACTCTCGCGGTGAGACCTGGACCTATTACTATAAGAAAGAAGATGTGTACTCTCGGTTTGACTATATTCTCTCATCCCCGGAGATGGTGCCGTATATCGAAAGCGCAAGTGGAACTATCGTCGATATACCGGCAATGAAGCGTGCATCAGATCATCGCCTCGTATATGTTGATATCATTATACAAGAAGAGTAAATCCAGACTACGACGGCTGTCTGCTCTTTTCGATTTTACAATAAATGCGGCGTAATGCCTCTTCAACAGAAGGGGGCAGGGGCGGACTGAATGCTGAATCAACATTCGCTTTCAGGTGATCGAGATTTGATGTGCCCGTGACAATTACATGTATGGCTTTTTGATTAGCGACATATTTGATGCCACGGTCCGCTAAGACCACCGTGCCCTCTTTGATCCAGTGATATATCGGGTCACTTTCAGATAATGCTTCCTGTCCCAGTATCCCTTCATCCTTATAAGTGTTAATCCAATTAATCAAATCATGTGGATCGTAGAATGGTTTTCTCACCGGTGACATGCATAAGAGGCCGGGATCATTTATTGAACTTTTTGGAAAGATACGTCGCTCAGGTCCCTGAATGCACATGTTATAACGAAACATAAATACATCAAATAAATCAGTCTCAATGGCCTGTGATATTGTAGACTGATCGAGATCCCCCCACATATGCTCACTCACACCGAGGAATTGTATCATTCCCTCTTCTTTCAATCGGACAAAAGTTGGATACAGCCTATCGATCGCTTCCCGGTAGTGCTCCGGTTTAAGACCATGGAGTAAGACGATATCTAATCTATCCGTATTAAGGCGTTTCAAGCTGCGTTCGACCGAGGAGACCATTTTTTCAGGTGCTTTCAGAAGCGCTTCACCGTCATTAACCTGAATTTTGGTGCAAATAATACTGGGAGTTATCAGCTTTGCCTCTTTAAGCGCACTGCCTAAGATCGCTTCAGTGTTTCCATAAGCGGGAGAAGTGTCGAAAAAATTTATACCCAAGTCCAATGCGCGATAGATAATTTGATGGGCCTGGGATTCAGTCATTCCCAGTTTTTGCCCCAATCGGGAGTCACCCCCCGTTCCTAAACCGACACGTGATACCCGTAGACCAGTCCTTCCTAAACGAACGAATTCCATTTTATCTATATATGATTCAAGTAAATGTTACTTGGATAAATAGAGAGTTACTACTAAAATTATTATTGAGATGGGCTACTATTATCACGCCACTTTACGCCTAACCCCGGTTTATCGAATGGACTAAGACAACCGTCTATAAGTTCGGGCACACCTTCCACCGCGGAATCGCTTTTTACGCCAGCGGTACCTATTTCGGCCCGTGGACATTGCATCGCCGTAACCAGATGAAGTCCCCAAACTTCTCCTCCACGGTGAGGAATGACAGTGACACCATTCTTATTCGCTAAGTCGCATATTTTTTTTGCTTCTGTGATTCCGCCGCACCAGGACACATCAGGTTGTATAATGTGAGCAGCTTTCCGGTCTATTAATTCCAGGAAACCGTATTGAGTGAATTCGTGTTCACCGGTGGCTATCTGCGTTGAACTCACTTCGCTCGTCAATTGGGTGTACCCATTGTAGTCGTCTGCAATAAGTGGTTCTTCAATCCACTTCAAATTATAGGGTGCCAGTTGTTCAGCCATCTCAAGTGTATAGTCGACATTCCATCCCATCCAGCAGTCGAGCATTAACTCTGCTTCACTTCCAATTTGTTCACGCGCGTTCGCGACTCGCTCCACATTTCGTCGCATACCTTCGGTACCGTCCGCGGGGCTCGCTACTTTTGAAATTTTAAAAGCGCGAAACCCGGAGTCTATATTCGCGCCGATATTTTCACCCGTAGCGTAAGCGAGCACCGGAGTATTTTTTGTGCTGCCGAGACATTCGTATACGGGTACATTTTTTATCTTACCAATTAAATCCCAAAGCGCGATATCAACTCCACTGATGGCCATAACGGCGATCCCCTTACGACCGTAAGCGATAGTCTCCCAGCACATCTCTTCCCACAATTGTTCAACATCAAATGGGTCGCGTCCTATAAGGATCTTAGGGAGTGCATGTTTGACGATCTCAATTGCAGCGACTCCGCCCCCGCCGGCCCCTATGCCTATAAGTCCTTCATCGGTATGTATTTCCACACCAAAATTCCAGAATTTATCACGCCAACCCCCGGGGGCCGGTTGATAATTGGGATAAAAAGGCAAGACCTCAGTAATTTTCATCAAGCCTCATTCAAGAAATTACTGAATCGATTTCTCTTTAACGTGAATGAACTTATCCCGAGATATTATTAATTAATTAATAAACGCGAATGGGAACTTGCACGGCGCCGAAACCAGCCGCTTCCATATAGAGGTAACCGGTGCCTGGCGCCCCTCCCTCTACTGTAACATTGACCGATCTCGCGCCACCCGGAATAATGACTTCAGGCATGATTATACTATCCGGAACATCCGTTGTTACATCAATATAAAGTCCGCTTGCCGGTGCTTCGCTGTATAATTGAAAGATGAGAATATCACGTTGCCCCGAAGCTAAGTTGACTGATCCGGGGATGACATTAAAGCTTGCGGAATCAACATAGAAATCACCAATCGGTAGTTCTCCCTGATCAGTACGTAACACTATCTCGTAACTGTTTCTCGTGGGTAAACTGGGAACCGAGAAGCCAATTGAAAATGGTGAATAAAATTCAGTATCAATCTCTCTTCCATTAAATACAATAACATCAGTTTGAGAAAAACCACGACCAATAATGCCAACTTTAGAACCCACGGGTCCACGTTTGCTTTCCAGTTGGATAACGTAGCGATTGATGAGCTGAGTCTCAAACATCTTGCTCATATATTCCTTGTATTGATATTCGTCCCCCATCCCAAATTTATAATCTACCTTGTAATAATATAATGCCGTATTATGCCCGATCGGAAGTTTATAGTCGTATGCGAAATGATTTGAACCTTCCTCCGTTTGTCTCATCGGTAAGATTTCACCATTTATCACGAGACTGACTTTATAAGTATCAAAAATAAATTGGCTGTGATTTATTTTCGCATTACAAGAGAAAGTATAAATATTTGAGGGGTTCGTTGGTGTTTTAAGCGGTGTTAAGTTTTGGACGGTAACACCACATCCAGCGAAGAAAATGCAGACCGAAGTTGCGATCAAGCAATGAAGTATTTTTTTTGTTTTCATAGTTCTATTTTCAAATAACATTAGCAACCCATCATGATTCTGCAAGAAAAAGCTGAAGAGGTATTGCCATTAGGATTTTATTTTCACGTACCCTTTTGCTCTTCCATTTGTGATTTCTGCTCGTTTTATCAGAAAGTACCGCGACGAGATGAAATCAAACGTTATTTAAATGGAATGGAATTAGAGTTAAAAAGTCGTCCTCTCAATCGTTGTGTTGATACTGTTTTTTGGGGTGGAGGTACACCTGGTCTACTGATGGCGAAAGACCTTCAACGCCTTGGCTGTGCAATGTTAGAAAAGTTAACGCGACCACCGATTGAGTGGACGGTAGAGTTAGCGCCATCTACAGTTAAAAAAGAAAAACTGAAAGTTCTTCGCGATCTCGGGGTGACACGAATTTCAATGGGGGTGGAAAGTTTTTCTGACCGGTTATTAAAAACCTTAGGTCGCCAACACAGCCAACGGCAGGTCTTTCAGGCAATCGATACGATAAATGATCTGGGGTTCGAAAATTTAAATCTTGATCTCATTTTTTCTATCCCAGGTCAAACGATTGATGATTGGTTATCGGATCTTAAGCAAGCTATTCGAATTTCGCCCCAACATATTTCAACCTATTGTTTGACATACGAAGAAGACACTGCGCTTTTTATCCGTCTCTCACATGGCAAGATTATTAAAAAACCGAAAGAGGAAGACGCGTCCATTTACGAAATTACAAGAGCAACACTTGAAGATGCTGGTTACAATCAATACGAGATATCCAACTACGCGGTTGATGGCTTCGAATGTCTACATAATAAAAATACCTGGCGTCTATACGATTGGATTGGATTCGGACCTTCAGCAGCTTCTCAATATAATGGGCGACGTTTTGCTAATGTTGCATCACTTGAGCAATGGCTTGAGGGGATAGAAAAAGGTCAACCAATTATTATCGATGATATAAATCTGAATGCCGAAATGCTGGCCGCTGATTGTCTTATCTTCGGCTTGCGTATGAATAGAGGTGTTCATGCAGAAAAATTGCAACGCCGATTTCCTGAAATTAATTTCAGTGAGCTTCAACCTTTATGGGAAAAACTTAGCGGTGATAAATACCTTGAAATGCTGGAGGACAAAAATATCCGTTTGACGTCGCGGGGTCGACTGGTCGCAGACCGTATTGCAGTGGAAATTCTCGAGGCCTTTGACACCTTGCCGTCGGCGTCCAAATAATTGTTTAAATAGTTATTTATTAAACACTTAAGTAAATTATAAACCCGCTATTGCGCGACCTTTTTTTTCACACAATCGCGGTTCAATTTCGAACGGTGACTGCGGTAAATCGTTTTTCCTTTAGCCGTCAGACAGGGTGCCGTATTGAGTGACGTCTCCACCGCCAGGCAGATTAAATGTTAACAGCTAATTTATACTTTAATACAGATATTACAAATTAGTCGACTTACGCATTTAATTTTAATCGAAGATTTAAATATCGTAGTCCTGATATTTTTGCTGATCCATTTCTAAAGCGGGTGAAGATCTGCGCGGTTTGCCGACCTTTTTTGCGGGGACACCGGCTACCGTGGTATGGGCCGGTACATCATCAAGCACTACGCTGCCAGCACCAACCCAGGCACCTTCTCCTATTTCAACGTTTCCAATGATTTTAGCACCCGCACTTAATAGCACTCCCGATCTTATTTTTGGATGTCGGTCACCAAGCTCCTTCCCCGTTCCACCAAGTGTAACTTCGTGTAAGATGGACACATTATCTTCAATCACCGCGGTTTCACCTGCGACAAAACTGGTCGCGTGATCGAGCATTATCCCGGATCCAAATCGCGCAGCTGGATGAATATCGACCGCAAATTCTTCTGAAATGATACTTTGGAGATAATGAGCTAACTCCTTGCGATCTTTTTTCCAAAGCGAGTGGCACATGCGGTACCCACTTATAGCGATGAATCCTTTTAAATAAAGTAACGGAGTGAGATAATCATTGCAGGCCGGGTCGCGTTCGAAAACCGCCTTAATATCATTACATATTTGTACAATGATCTCTTGTTCTTTCGTTAATATCTCATAAAAGAGATCTCTGAGTATTTGTTCTGGCAATGCGTAACGGCCCAGTTTTCTTGCCAACCGGTAGCTGATAGCTTCTTCCAGGCTTACACGATCAAGCACGCACTCTTTTAGAAGCGCGGAAAGGGCAGGTTCTTTTTTGGCTATATCCGCTGCATCGGATTGCATGCGTTGCCACATCGTATCCTTACTCATCGTTGGAAGTATCTCTCTAGTTTATGAGTCATGTATAAAGTGAATTATTGATAGAAATTAATAATTCTAATCAAAATCTCATCCGTTAAGCGAGGCCTATAGGAATTATAAACTTTGATTGCTTTACTATCAAGCACCAGTATTTTGGCTGATAAATGCTCTGATTATGAAATTTAAGGCAGAATATTTTAAATCTGGCAATGGCACAAGTTATTGTAAAGCTAATATCAAATCGGGCAAAGGTGTTTATTTATATAAAATCCATCGCTGATTAAATGGAAAATTCGATTTTCGATTCTTATTACTATTTTAATTAAGGGTCATGCCTAGAATAGACACATATCAGATGTGTAAGCTATTCTAGACAAATGAGAAATAAGTATGTACATCGTTCAAAAATTTCTGAGGCCAAATTTCGGCAGTTAGTAAAGTGTTTTAGCTTGGATATGGAAGCGTTGAAGATAGCCCAATTGACAGGATTGAATCGTAACACGGTCAACCGTTATTTGCGCTTGTTGCGGGAGCGTTTGTTGCAGCAATGTGCGCAGGCCTCGCCTTTTAGGGGGTCGGTGGAAATGGATGAGTCCTACTTTGGAGGCAAAAGAATTCCAGGGCAAAGAGGTCGGGGTGCATTCAAGAAAGTGCCCGTCTTCGGGTTGCTCAAGCGTAATGGGAAAGTCTATACCCAGGTTGTACGCAACGTCTCCAGAGCCGCTCTGCATGCGGTGATCCAAGGGAGAGTTACTTTTGACAGTGTGCTTTATTCTGACGGGTGGCGTGCTTACAACGGCCTCGTGGATCTGGGCTATAAGAAGCATTACCGTGTCAATCACAACGACAACGAGTTTGCCCAGGGACACTCCCACATTAACGGGATTGAATCTTTTTGGGCTTTTGCTAAACTTCGATTGGCTAAGTTCAAAGGTCTTTCTCGTAGGACCTTCCAACTGCACCTCAAAGAAACTGAATATCGCTTTAACCATCGTCATCAAAACCTCCATCGTAACATCCTTAATATGTGCTTAAGATACCCTCTGTTCTAGGCATGACCCTTAATTAATATTAATCTATGGAAAATATAATCATACTCGGGACAGGATGTGCAGGTCTCACGGCTGCTATTTATTGTGCGCGAGCCAATCTAAAACCACTGGTAATTGAAGGTATTCTGCCTGGGGGACAACTTACAACAACATCAGAAGTAGAGAATTATCCAGGTTTTCCCGAAGGCATTGATGGCTATACAATGATGGACCAGATGCGTAAACAGGCCGACCGTTTTGGGGCGCGATATATCAATGATAATATTACAAGCGTTGATTTTAGTCATTCAGTTAAAAAGCTTAATTCTGAAAATAAGTCCTATGAGTCAAATAGCGTAATCATCGCTACAGGCGCTTCGCCGAGAATGCTTGGTATTCCCGGTGAAAATGAGATGTTTGGTGGAAAAGGGGTGACAACCTGTGCAACCTGTGACGGTGCGTTTTATCGAGAGATGGAAGTCGCGGTTGTGGGCGGTGGCGATTCCGCCTGTGAGGAAGCATTATTCCTGACACGGTTTTGTTCTAAAATTAATCTCATCCATCGGCGCGATGAATTGCGCGCGTCGAAGATCATGGCTGATCGTACATTAGCTCATGAAAAAATATTTCCCATTTGGGATTCACAGGTTGAAGCAGTGCTACCTGACAATGAAGGTACTGTTCGTGGAATAGAATTACTGAATAAAAAAACGATTGAGAAGAGCGAAATTCCATGTAAAGGAGTCTTCATCGCTATTGGCCATATACCCAATACACAACCCTTTCGCGATTGCCTTAATCTTGATGATGAGGGCTATATAGTTCCGGAAGCTGGTAGTCAGGTGCAAACGCACATACCTGGAGTTTATGTCGCGGGCGATTGCAGCGATCATGTCTATCGACAGGCCATCACCGCAGCCGGAATGGGTTGCCAGGCTGCCATCGATGCGGAGAGATGGCTCGCTCAACTATAGACCGGCAATAGCAGGGTTAAATTCAGAACAAAGTCACCAGGCATTTCTTTAAACCATGCGCGAGTAATTATAACATCTCTCGTTTATGTTTTATATAACTGCTTAAAATAAAAAGCCCCCGCAGTATCATGGGGGGGCTTTTTAGTTGCTATGGCTAGGTATTATTGGGCTAAATTTTTTCGCACCTGTTCATTATTGTAATGATCCATCAAAAACCAAAAGGAGTGTACCCATATAGGCACGAATTGATAAGGTTCTACCGTCCGTCGTCTCTTTGGTCAGGATTGTCATATTAACCGGATGATATTTTTGTTTTATCAAGGGTGAATTTTTGGCATGTGAATTAAAAACTTGCCCCATCTTAACGAGGGAGTTGGAGATGCAATCAGTATAGGTGGTGTTATCTAATCCAGCTCTGATCATTGCCTGCCGAGTCACTACATAATAATATAAGAGTTCGGATATCTATAAAGAATCAGGGTCGTCTATCACAGCATGATATAAGAGCTCGTTGTCCAATGCCTTTCTAAGTAAAGTGCAGTCATTAAGTATTGCGGTGAGATCATCTGAGGGGGACAGCGATTTCCCAAATACTTGCCGAATAAATGAAGCATCCTGCTCCGTCAGGTTGAGATTTTCAGTTCTCTTATAAGGTGAATTACTGGTTAATCTATTATACATAAGTAAAGTTTATTAAATATAAGTTATATACCTTATATAAATTAAACTATATACCCTATATATCAATAATAAAAGACCTTACTATAAGTTCATACACACATTTTTACCAAAATTTACCATTCTCCTTAAATTATCGGCAAGTATACGGGAACAATAGGGAGCGATGAGAGCTCCTTTCGCCCTCAGACCGTTAAATATGACGAGAGCGGGGAGGCGCAAATGCTGTTCAATTACCGGGCGGGTATTATCCATTGCGGGTCGAATGCCCGCGACATGATTTAGCACTTTAAATTTCAATTTTGTAAAGGAGCGAAGGCTATTCAAAATTTCATTTTTCCCGTGTTCACTCGGTTCATGATCGAGGGGGTCCCAGGAAAAAGTGGCACCAGCCAGACAGCGATACTCGCTTAAGGGCAACAGCCACTTGCCGCCATTGAGTATAGTACGGGGGAGTAGTTGGGTGTCGGTTTCCAAAGTCAGCACTTCCCCTTTAGCTGGTTTGAAGGGAAGACTTTCAAACCACGGATTTTCACGTCCGCGATAACCTTCGCAGAAAATAATGCGCTTCGCTATCCAATCTTTCCAGATTACCTTATCAGATTCGAGTTTCAGATCATCGTATTGGAATCGCGTAGTAAGGCGTGATTTTTTCTGGTCGAGGTATTCACCTAGATCTATTACGAGACGGGGTATATTGACGTAGGCGGCAGGTGAGAGTGTAAAACTGCCCAATGGATCATGAATTATCTCAGGCTTGAGACCCGGTTTATTTACTGTCTTGAGAAACTGCGCAAATTCCGAATGATCTCTACAGCTTTTGAAGCGTTTTGCTTCAGCACTTGACTGAATCAAATGGATTATACTCATTTCATTGAAGTAGGGAGCACCTAAATCTGATTCAAGCTGGCGGTAGGTGTTGTAAGCTTCAGGATAGAAGCGATTGAATTCCCAGCTGGGTACCATCCGTTTCCCGCTTATCGGGTTGATGATGCCCGCTGCGACAAAAGAGGCTGCTCCAACATGGTTGTCGTCGATAACAATAACCGATGCTCCCAATCGCAATAATTGCCAGGCGAGAAGACTGCCGGCAATACCTTGTCCAACGATGAGAAAATCTACTTTATTCCTGGCCATCTCTTTACCTGAGAAATGAGTTGCCCGGTCTCGGAAAGGTTCACCCTCAACTAAATATTAAGATAACAAAAAAAAATCGATACCGAGGTCGGAAAAGCTGGAGCTAACTGTTCAGTTGAGACTTTCCGCCTTTTACTGACAGGGCAATCGCGGGTCACTAAGTGCCAATCGTCTGTCGCTGGCCAGCTTCTTTATCAAGCATGAATAAAGCGGCTGGCTCATTACCGGCAATTTTTAAGCTATCACACATTTGTCGCACCGTCGTTTCTTCTTCTATCTGTTCATCAATAAACCACCGGACAAAGCTTTTTGTCTGAAAGTCTCCAGTTTTATCTGCTAATTGATAGATTTCACCGATTTTAACCGAACCCTGGCGTTCTTGCATAAGGGACGTCTGAAAGACATCGATAATGCTCTTATATTTATTTTTCGGTGAGGGTATCGGTTTTAAATCAACGTTACCGTCTCTATTCAGGAGATAATCAAAAAATTTCATCGCATGCTGAAATTCCTCTTCAGCTTGCATGCGGAACCATTTAGCAAAACCCCGGAACCCTTGCCCATCCATCCACGCCGACATCGCGAGGTAATGATACTGAGCAGTTAATTCCATGTTAATCTGTTCGTTGAGAGAGGCCTCAATTTTTTTTGGGAGATTATTAGCCAGCTTATCACTAGTGGTGCTTTTTGCGCTCATAGGTTTCTTATTGGATGGTTCTTAGATCACATTACTTTAAAAGATGAAAGGTTAAGATTAATTGTCAAATTGAGCGCGTTTTATTCGCGATACTGGTGTCATGTCATAGATCTCATATATGAGTAAGAAAATCAATCTATCCAAACAAGTGTTCCTTCCGAGGCTTCATTGAAGAGGGTGACAACATCCTGATTTTTCATTTCGATACAGCCGGAAGACTGCGGGGTGCCGATAAGTTTTTCATGATTACTGCCATGAATATAAATAAAACGATTATAGGTGTCGCAATTTTGGCCTTGATTTTTTCCCGGTTCGAGCCCGCGCAACCAGAGGATACGCGAAGTAATTAAATTTGATTGTTGATCCTGTTCAGAGTATTCCGAGTATAACAACCCCGTGTCTTCGCGACCCTTAAAAACGGACCCCAAGCGGGAATTATCACCAATCTTTTTTTCAACGCAATGGAGCCCAAGCGGTGTACCGAATGAATTTTCAATACAGGATGGGGGAGCGATGGAAGTAGAGACGTCGTAATCTGCTTTTATTTGACAATCGCTGTAGTGGTGCAGTTTTTGCTCGCCAATAGATATATAAAACACATCCTTTGTTCGTTTGATTTTAAGTGATGTGCAATAATCAATTATAGATTCAATCGGAGAAACATACATTGGACAGAAATTACAATTTAGGAATTGTCGGCGCAACGGGTGCTGTGGGTCAAGAATTGATTCACTTCATTCATGAGCGAAATTTTCCCTGTGCCCAGATTCGTCTTTTCGCCTCAGCGCGATCAGCCGGTAAAAAGATAGAGTACAAGGGCAAAAGTTGGACCGTCGAAAAAGCGAGACCGGAAAGCTTTGATGATTTGGATCTGGCGGTATTCAGCGCCGGAGGGAGCACCTCCAAAAAATTAGCGCCCGAAGCGGTGGAACGGGGGTGCCTTGTCATCGACAACAGTTCTGCTTTTCGTATGGATCCCAAAGTTCCCCTCGTCGTCCCTGAAATTAATGCACAGGTAGCCACTCAACACGAAGGGATCATAGCCAATCCTAACTGTACAACCGTAGTAGCACTTATGGGGTTATATCCGCTTCATCGTGCCTTTGGTTTAAAGCGTTTTTTCGCGGCAACTTATCAGGCGGTTTCCGGTACCGGAGCAGCCGCGATCTATGAACTTGAAGAGCAGGTGAAAGCTTGGGCATCGGGTAATAGCGTCAGCCCGGAAGTATATCCTCACCCCATCGCATTCAATTTATTGCCTCGTGTTGATGCGTTTCTGGAAAATGGTTACACAACCGAGGAGATGAAGATGCAGAATGAAAGCCGAAAGATTATGGATTTGGCTGGCATCCAGGCTTCTACCACTTGTGTGCGGGTGCCCGTATTTCGTGCACATTCCGTAGTCATCAATGCAGAATTTAACGCTCCTGTAGATCTCAATGTAGCGCGTCAGGCGATAATCGATTTTTCCGGGAGCGAGCTTGTTGATGAACCGGAGAACGGAAAGTATCCCATGCCTATCGATTTCGCAGAAAAAGAAAAATGTGGGGTCGGTAGAATGCGCCGTGATTTGGTATTTGAAAACGGTATTACCTTGTGGGTAGTAGGTGACCAATTATGGAAAGGGGCCGCGCTAAACGCGATTCAGATTGCCGAATGGATGCATGAGAACGGTCACTTGAAGGTGATGCAGAAATCGATTTAATCCCATTGCCGGGTATCGCTCTTGTCTGTATTTATAAATGCCTTGCCAAGATATTTTCGAAACCTATGTCTAATGGTTAGAGTTTTATGGGCTTGTAGCTCAGTTGGCTAGAGCGCTTGCTTTACACGCAAGATGTCGGCGGTTCGAGTCCGTCCAGGCCCACCAGTTATTTTAATTTTCAGGAATCGTGTGAGGTGATCATAGATTCTGAAGCCTCATTGAGGGCGGTATCGTTGTTAATCGTAAAATGCCACGAGGGTATGCAGTTATACCCTTTATTATAACGCATTCAAAAATGATCGGGTATTTTGCGGTCCAACTGCCTCGAAATATATTACGATAGGGCTGAGTCTTTCTTTGAGTAATCACTCTCTCCTTTATTCTCCTTAATATCCTCTATCTCTTCTTTATATTTAATCATATTTTATAAGTTCTCGAATATTAAAAAAAAACCGCACCAGGCGGTGTCTGGTTAAACGCTTTCAGGAGTGCTGATTAGTCTATTGTAAATTGCAAATCGCGTTAAGCCGGCGACATCGTGAATATCCAACTTCTTCATAATATTGGCTCGATGTGTATCTGTAGTTTTAGCGCTGATGTTAAGTTTAGTGGAGATTTCTTTAGTTGAGTGACTTTCAGCCACGAGTTGTATGATCTCTCGTTCCCGCGAGGTTAATGACTCTAGAGAACCGTCTTCCCTTGGATTAAATATTATTTCCCGCACCGTCTCCATGACTCGCGTTCCAAAATAAGTTTCTCCATTAGCTACTAATCGAATCGCTTTCTCCAGTTCTTCTAAACTCGTGTCCTTTTCAACATAACCGTTAATGCCGGTTTCCATGATTTGTTTGACTAAATCGGGAGATTGTACTCCGGAAAATACGAGGATATTGTTTTGTGGCTTTTCAGCCTTTAACCGACGGAGGATTTCTACTCCATTCAAACTTGGCAGCATAATGTCCAGGACAATAAAATCCGGATTGTGTTGAAGACATAATTTATAACCTTCCGCGCCGTCACCGGTAGTGGCGATGACTTTCAAGAATGGAAAATTTTCTAATACTTTACAGATCAGTTCACGCAAGATGCGCTGGTCTTCGATAATGATAGCTGTATTCATAATATTTTGATTATCTGATTAATTGAGTTAGGACATTCATCGCTTTCTCTTAAATATGGTATTTAGTTAGTGTGATATCCACACTTGCTTTTTAATCGTTAAATGACTGAGTTAGTTTTATACCTGTGATTTACAGGTGAAGTTACTGTAGGAATGGGATTTTGGTATTTATATTTTTTACTTCGTGTAGTGCGCCAATTAAGGTGTCTGTGTTATAAGGTTTTTTTAGAAAAATTTTAACTCCAAGATCCTCAAATTTATGTATCGTTGCCTTTTCACCTAATCCGGTGGAAATGATGAATTTCACATCTGAATTCTTCCTTTTTAAAGTTCGCACTAAGGTGGTGCCATCCAGGTGTGGCATTGCAATATCCGTAATCATCACCTTGATCTCGTTTCCATGTTTAGCGAATTGCGCCAATGCCTCTGTTCCATCTTCAGCTACCAATACCTTATACCCATGATTTTCCAGTGTCTCTTGCGTGACCTTTCGAAATTCAATGTTGTCATCGACAAGAAGAATTAATTCGCCATCACCAATTGGATGGTTGGCTTTTATCTCTGGCGTTTGTTGAATAATACTCGTTGATGCCTCTGCTGGTATATAAATATTAAAAGTGCTCCCATTATTGATTTCGCTCTCGACCGATATAAAACCACCCATGCTTTGCACGATACCGTGAGAAGTTGACAGCCCTAACCCTGTTCCATCACACAATTCTTTTGTTGAAAAAAATGGATCGAAAATCCTATCCTTTGTTTCTGCCGACATCCCCGTACCGGTATCACTAATTGTAAATTTAACATAAGGTCCGGGTTTTACCTGTGGGTATATGGACGCGAATTGACTGTCCACGTACATATTTTCCGCTCCCAAAGTGAGATCACCCCCATCTGGCATGGCGTCTCTGGCATTTACGCAGAGATTGAGAAATACCTGATGTATCTGTGTAGGATCTCCATTGATCAACCAGAGATCGTTGAGATTCTTTAAGAGGATATTAATGTTTTTTGGAAATGTCTCTCGGGATATAGTGATAACTTCCTTTATCACTGGTTTAGGTTGTATGGCGATATGCTCGCCGTTTTCCACACCGCGTGCGAAGGTTAAGACTTGTTGAACGACAGAACCTGCGCGCTCAGTACTCGTTTTGATCACAGCGATCAATTCCCTGGATTTTTCGTCCAGTTCGTTTCGCAAGAGCAGATCTGATGAGAGGCTGATGGGCGCCAATAGATTATTTAAATCATGCGCAATACCCCCGGCTAGACTGCCGATGCCTTCCATTCTCTGGGAGCGTAAAAATTGAATCTCGAGTTGTTTCTTTTCCGTTATATCTCTGTTGATAATGAGAATAGATTTAGGATTTCCTGCTTCATCTCGGATAAGCGTTTGGCGGCTTTCAACAATTAAGGGGTCTCCACCCTTGGTTGTTTGTTTCAATTCTCCCTGCCACTCTCCTTTACCTAAAACTTCATTTTCTGCTTCAACAGCCCGGACAAAATCATCTTTATAGAAAAGCTCTACCGATTTCCTGCCTACCGCTTCTTCCTTTTTAAATCCATAGAGTTGTTCTGCCGCTTTATTCAAAAATAATACTCTATCTTCCATATCGCGCATAACGATAGCGTCATTCGCAATGTCGATCAGTTTCGCTTGTTCGCGCAGTTTCTCTTCCGCTTCAATAAGTTTGATTTCATTATCTATTTGTTGCTCAACCCTGGTTACCACACGGGGAAGAATGTCGTAAAACTTTTCGTCCATTACCAGGTAATCGCAGGCCCCCCGTTTCATCATTTCAATCGCTATCTTCTCGTCCTCGTGGCCCGCCATTATGATGAAAGGCACTTTGTGCATTCCATTTTTAAAATTACTGATTAATTCCTCACCTGACATATCGGATAATTGGTAATCCAGCAGGATCATTTTATACCGGTTGTCTTTCAATTTGGCGATGGCTTCACTGCCGCTTCTCACCCCATCGCAATGAAAACCGCTTTGACTGAGGCGCTTTCTTATGAGTTGAAATACTCCCTCATCATATTCAGCGACGAGAATGTCACTATCTGCAGGGGCGGCCTTATTTTTGTAATATTCTATCACTTCATTAACCCTCCATTAGTTGTCGGTACCTTGATATGGGTAGGGGAACCACCGTTTTTCTCATCGCTCAATAACTTTTTCATAGTCAACAGGTGTTGTTTAATAATTGCCTCAGGGGGGTTGTTTTTTTCAGCGTAAATGAATTGTGGCTATCATTTTCCCAAAAAATTCGGGAAAGGTGGCGATCACCCCCATCATCGCGTGCAGTTCAATGCCACCCTGACATGAAGCGCGCCGTAAATTTGTACCGGTTTTGCTTAATATAGCCCTGAGCCCAATGTAATCCTGAACTCGTGGTTGGCTTAAAGCGTGTGCTTCCATGTAGCTTTTTTTAGTGATGAGTAAAATTCCAGTTGTCAGCTAAAGAGCTATAACGCTTCTCGATGTATAATTTCCAGAGATGTAATCGGTAAATTTAATATTCTTAGATACAGGTCATTATTCATTTTAATAGCTTTAATAAAATTCTGTTATCAATAATTAACAGACCTAAGCGAAGATCAAGATGAGATAATACCCAGTCCCATTGTCGGTCCAATTGCAGACATGAGGATCAAGCCGAATAATTATGTTCTGTTAAAAACATGTAAAACCATCAATTGACTTAAATTGATAGTAATACTTGATGACCGGTGGAGAAGCTTTCGCTACTTTACTTCTTCCAGGTCGATAATACCTTCGGCGATGGCGTACTTCGTCAACCCCGCGACATTATGAATGTCCAGCTTATTCATGATCCGTTCGCGATAAGTCTCGATGGTACGGGTATTCAATTTCAAGTGGGCTGCCATTTCCTTGTTGCTCATCCCATTAGTGATGAATTTAAGGACTTCCTCCTCGCGTCGAGAGAGATGAATACCACTGAAATTATTTAAAGAGGCCTTTAAAATTAAATCGGATATTTCATCGCTGAAAAAATAATTACCCTGATGTACTTTTTCAATGGCGCGGTACAATTTTTCAGGAGAAGCATCCTTCAACATATAACCCAGCACCCCCAAACTTACGAGTTCCTTCGCATATTCCCTGCTTTTATACACGGTGAGAATGATGATTTTTGTTTTTGGAGAAAACTTCTTGAGCTGTTTCGCCACATCAATTCCACTCAATTTCGGCATTCTGATATCCAGGAGAAGGATATCCGGTAGCAATTCCTTGGCTTTGGCTAATGCTTCTTCGCCGTCTCCAGCTTCCCCCACAATTTTTAAATTACTTTTCTCGGATAAATACGCGCGAATCCCCTCCCTTACGATAGGGTGATCATCCGCCAGTAAAACAGTGATCTTATCTTTCATGCAAACGGTGATTGGAATCAATCGGTACTCAATTAAATTCTATTTATATAAATATTACCATTAAACGGTAGTGAAAATCCGATTTCCAAATCCATTTTCGGGATATAAAGTGGTATCTTGCACAATTTATATATAATTACAATACAAGTGAGTAACAATGGGGGATAATGCGGTCACTGAATGTAGGGATAAATACGGACAAGGTGATCCATGAGCGTAATAAACACCGTTGTAAAAATTGTGTTAAATAATATTCGATTATTTATTTAACACCGTTTATTCCATAACGACTAACGTCCGTTCAAAATGACGGGACCCCCTCTTCGTATTAAATTGATTACGTTAGATTGATGGTGTAATACAATATTAAGGTCTTGATTGATTTGAAAAACATGAGGTCATGTTTTTAAAAAGACCCAGATTTTTCTTCACCTCAGGATCAATAAAATCTGAACTTAAATCTACGAGAATTAACTAAGTAAAGGGGATCTCTACTGTGATATCCGTTCCCTCATGTGGGGAAGATTCGATCGTAAATTTGCCATTAATCAGTGCAGTTCTCTCTTTCATACCGAGGAGACCCATTCCCGAATAACGTTCTTTTTTAAATTTCTTGTCATCCTCGCAATCAAATCCCCTGCCGTTATCTCTGACCCTTAATTCTAAATTGTCTTTAAACTGCAATAAGCTTACACTGGCGATTGTAGCGTTTGCATGCTTAACTACGTTATTTAAGGCTTCCTGGACAACACGGTAAAGCGTCAGTTCTAAATCTTGGGCCATGCGTTTGTAAATTCCGGAAAAATGTATCTCAATTTTTAAATCAGTTCGGTCCATGACTTCATTACATATATTACGCAGCGACACTTCCAGACCGAGATCTTCCAGTTCAAAGGGCATTAAATTATTTGAAATACGCCTTATCTCCTGGATGCTGCGTTCAAGCAGATCTTTCACCTTTCTAATTTGATTTAAATCTTCAGATTGATTTGTTTGTATCATACTTTTTTCCACGGATTGGATACGGAATCTGATAGAAGAGAGGAGTTGACTGAGGCTGTCGTGAAGGTCTCTTGCGATACGACGGCGCTCATGCTCCTGCGCTGCAAAGATACGGCGGGAGAGTGTGCGTAACCGTTTTTCCGCCTCTTCAAGCTCAGTAATATCGAATCCTGTCCCCATCACACCGATATTTTCATTATTATCATCTTTAATCGAATTTTTTGATCCGTGATTCCACGGCTTTCCCCCGGTGGGACTCTTCGATAATGATTCGTCATTAATCATTGGATAATAGTCATTTATAATTTCTGTATACCCATTCGCTGAATGCCTGACGTCTTCGATGTCTTCGTACGGATTAATCAAATCAAACTAATACGCGCCACTGAAGTTAACGGTAACTAACCGAGCTTATTAATCATTCATATTTAGGAAATTTGGCAATTCGTCCAGCATAATGCTATACAGGGTTTACTCTTGCTTGAGGAAAAATGCCGCATACATGTGTCCGGCATTATAACTGCTGCTAGTTTAATCGAGGACTACAGAAGGGGTTCATCGGGTAGATGAAGACTGTCTGATTCTTCCCTCGAGCGCTAATGTGTACACCGGGGAAGCATTATTCTCGCATCGTGACAATTCATCACTGGGCACTTGGTCGGGGAAAGAGCGCATATATTAAAGGCGCTATTTGAGACCTGTAAATGAGGACGGAAGAATTTCACTATTTCCCGTAAAAATACAGGATTCTATGTATTCTAATTTAGCTACTTTTAATTAATAATTGTCCTTTAAGAGTAATTTTAATTCCCGCATAAAAAATCCGGTAAAGAAACAATTTTAAAACACATTGAACGCTTTTATAAGAAAATCCTTCTATAGCCAAGAACTGGTAGATGTTTTCAAAGAATATATAGAATCTGTAAACTAAATCTGTGAAATAGTTATTTAGATAATCTCTATTTAGAAGTCTGCACCACCATGGATAAAATTAATTTAGAAAGATACGCCATTCTCTATGTAGATGACGAGGAAAAGTCCCTGAAAATATTTAGACGTGTATTTAAAGATCAGTTCAAAATATATACTGCTGCGAATGCTGAAGAAGGTTACCAGTTATTCAAGGATCATAAAAATGAGATAGGGCTTCTCATTACTGATCAAAGAATGCCCGGGGAAAAAGGGGTGCGATTATTGGAAAAAGTACGTCGTACCCAACCGCGAGTCATCCGCATCCTCGTAACTGCTTATACTGACCTCGATGCGGCAATTGATGCGGTCAACTCGGGAGCTATTTATAAATACATTAATAAACCATGGAATCTATCTGAACTAAAATTAACCCTTAAACAGGGGCTTGAATTATTTGCGCTGCAAAAAGAGAGAGATCGTCTGATGCAAGAGAAATTATCTATCCTGCATAATATGGTTATCACCGATCGGGTTATTAACCTAGGTATGCTTGCCGCGGGATTAGGTCATTATGTGCGAAATTCATTTGTTGCGGTGAGAACCTTTCTCGATTTAGTGCCTGTAAGGCTGAAGGAAGAAAAAGTAGATTTAAATGAATTGAGTAACCCAAAATTCTGGAAAGATTTCTATACCCATGTTCAAAATCAGATCTGTCGAGTATTAAAATTATTAGACGATCTTGGAATAGTTTCAGAATTAGGGTCGCCTTCTAATCAAGAATCATTGCATTTCAATGATGTCATCGATGCCACCCTTGAAAATTTATATGGCGATCTTAGGAAGAAAAAAATAAATGTCACAAAGAAAATACCTGAAAACTTAGCACCCTTAGCTGTGGATAAGGCAAAATTTCATCGTCTGTTCGATCTTTTAATTAAAGATGAAATTATATATTTATCAGAGGGCAGCGAAATTTCTATCAGCGCAAGTAATATACGCACTGGAAACGAAGATGGAGATAAAGTAGAAATAGAGATATGTGATAATGGACCTGGATTACCCGAAGACGAACTAAGTTCATTATTTGATCCTTTTTATCTGCGGAGTGATGACCTGGAGGAGTTTGGTATTAACCTTATGACCTGTTATTTTATTGTTTATCATCATGGTGGAAAAATTGAGGTCGAAAGTAAGGAAGATAGGGGAACGAAATTCACTTTAACTTTTGAAACACAAGGAAAAACCGAAGACACACAGAAAGATGAACGAGAATTTCTCAGCGAAGTCTTAATGAATGAAAAAATGTGGGAGAAAATGCTGGCACAATATTGATGCGTTCAGGCTCTTTTACCCCTTAGAGCTTTAATTTATTTATAGCAACGATAAGTGAATCGTAAAATACTGCTCGGCCAATCTGAACTTTCACGCTTGCAGATTACTGGACAATTATCTCCGCACTTTCTAATTAACTATTTCGCGCTCAATTGATGGTTCATGGTGAATTAAGCTTGCTTGTTTTATCGAATTCTTGAAAGTCAACAGCTTGTTTGTTGAGATAATGTCCGAGCGTGATGAGAAATATTTTGGACGTCGAAGTGCTTAATCTAGCCTTTAAAATCATTGGTGGGTGCTTTGGGTCTTAGTCTACCGTGATAGATAATAAATAATGCGACATACTTTATCAGTTTTAGTGGAAAATCAATTTGGGGTGTTAACTCGCGTGACCGGGATGTTCAGCGGTCGTGGATTTAATATCGACACCCTTAATGTCGGACCGACGCAGGATCCAAAATTATCACGTATAACCGCTACCGTTCAGGGAGATAATGAACAACTAGATCAATGCATTAAACAACTGCAGAAACTTGTTAACGTTATTGAGGTAATCGATCTGAGGATGGGGCAGTTTGTTGCCAGAGAGCTTATCATGTTAAAAGTTTCAGCTAACTCAGAAACCCGTGGAGAATTGGTGCAGATCTGTGATATCTTTCGCGCGAAGATTATCGATGTCCGCCATGACCGAATTATCGTTGAGATGACAGGTGATGAAAGCAAGGTGCGCGCATTTTTAGAACTTATTGAGCCTTTTGGGCTCCTTGAGCTTGCGAGGACTGGAAACGTTGCCCTTAAGAGAAGGATAGGAAAAGAAGGAGCTGAAGAAAGTTAATTTCTATGAATAACAATTTAACTAATGAATTAAGATAAGGAAAAATATGCCCGCAAAAGTTTATACCAATAAAGACGCTAATCTATCTGTATTGAAAAACAAAACCCTGGCGGTGCTCGGCTATGGTTCTCAAGGTCACGCCCATGCGCAAAATTTGAAAGATAGCGGGCTAAAAGTCATTATTGGCTTATACCCTCAAAGCAAATCGATTAAAGTTGCGAAAAAGCAGGGCTTCGAAGTTTTCGATGTGCCGACATCAGTACAAATAGCGGACGTAATTATGGTTGCGGTACCTGATATGGTTCAGGCATCACTTTACAAAAATGAAATTGAACCTTATATATCCGCGGGTAAAACCCTTGTTTTCAGTCATGGTTTTTGTGTCCATTTTGACCTCATCAAACCACAGAAGAAAATTGATGTTATCATGGTTGCTCCCAAGGGCCCCGGGCACATTGTCCGCACCCAGTATCTGGAAGGGAAAGGAGTTCCCGCCCTTATCGCCATCGCGCCGGGCTCTTCAAAAAAAGCCAAATCTGTTGCCTTGGCCTGGGCCAAAGGGATAGGAGCGACAAGAGCCGGTGTGCTCCAGACGACCTTTAAAGAAGAAACTGAAACCGACCTCTTTGGTGAACAAGCGGTCCTCTGTGGTGGAGCAAGTGCGCTTGTTCTCGCGGGATACGAGACACTGATTGAGGCGGGATATCAACCGGAAATGGCATACTTTGAATGCCTGCATGAATTAAAACTTATCGTTGATCTTATGGTTGAATCCGGAATTGCGGGAATGCGATTTTCCGTATCGGAAACAGCGAAGTATGGCGATATTACACGGGGCCCTCGCGTTATCAATTCGCAGACGAAGAAAGTGATGAAAGGAATTTTAAAGGACGTCCAATCAGGGAAATTCGCCAAGGAGTGGGTTAGTGAATACAAAAGAGGTTTACCGAAATATAATGCCTTACTTAAAAAAGGCGAAAAACACGGCATTGAAAAAATAGGACAACGACTTCGTAGTATAATGCCGTGGGTTAAAAAGAGGAATATTAAAGGGGCACAGGCGGCTTATAACTAGAGCTCAGCCTATTTTCACGAAGCGTGAAAGCAGAGATAGGTCTAAGTAATTCTCTAAATATTTTTAACCGGCAAGTGAGGCCTCAGGCTTTGGAGGGTGACTGGAATTGCTTTTTCATTTCAGAATTATTTTGAATTTAGGCATTCCAACTCTAAGTTGTATCAGGTTTAAGCGCTCTTTATATGATTTCCCAT
The DNA here is from genome assembly GCA_965219535.1 of Opitutales bacterium. Taxonomy (GTDB): domain Bacteria; phylum Verrucomicrobiota; class Verrucomicrobiia; order Opitutales; family PNEW01; genus PNEW01. The sequence goes on from CBDCNV010000001.1 coordinate 1,064,486, forward strand.
GAGTAAGAACATTACTTTAGCTACGCGAAAGAGTCCCTTAGCCGTAATTCAGACACAACTCGTTTGTGATTATCTAAAGGAAAAGCTTCCCGATTGTGATTTTAGCATGCTTAAATTGTCAACGACCGGCGACCAGAAACGCAGTTGGTCGCTTGAAGCTGAAGGAGGAAAAGGGCTGTTTACTAAGGAGTTGGAAATAGCTTTAAATGACGGCCGAGCAGATCTTGCGGTGCATAGCGCTAAAGACCTTCCCATGGAGCTAGGTTCTGGATTGACCCTCGCTGGATATTTGCCAAGGGCTGACGCTCATGACGTATTTGTGATGCGCGAGGGTTGCACTGATCTTAAAACGATAGCCACGAGCAGTCCGCGTCGGCGCGTCCAGGTTGGCTTGATTCATCCCCGGATTAATTGGATTGAAATTCGCGGCAATGTTGAAACGCGGTTAGATAAAATCGCTTCCGGCGAAGCTGATGCCACAATTCTCGCCGCGGCTGGGCTCAAACGCCTCTCTATCGAATCCTGGCCGGGACTGGTCTTTAAACCGTACACTATTCGAGAGCTCGTCCCCGCGGCGGGGCAGGGGGCAATAGCCCTTGAATGTCGGGAAGGCGAGGATTCACAATATAAAACTGTCCTCGATGAAATAACTGATTGTGCCGTATCGAACGAACGCTATCTCATCGGCGAGCTAGGTGGTGGTTGTCATAGCGCGCATGCAGCCTACTTTATCGCTGACACTTTATACGTATTTCATGAGAAACATGGTTTTAATAAGTATGATTTTGCGGATCTCGACGATGCGGAGATAAAAATCCGTCTGCGAGAGGTCTTAAACGAACTAAAGGATTGATGATTCCCGGAATTGTTTATCTTGTCGGTGCCGGACCCGGTGACACGGGGCTACTGACCTTACGCGCGCGTGAACTTATCGAGTTAGCAGACGTGATGGTTTATGATAATTTAATCAATGACCGCCTGCTCGACTGGTGTAAGTCGGATTGTGAGAAGGTGTATGTCGGGAAGAAGCCGGGATTTCATGCTATATCTCAGGACGAGATCGAGGAGATAATTGTTCGGCATGCAAAAGAAGGTAAATCTGTAGTCAGATTAAAGGGTGGAGATCCTTTTATCTTCGGTCGGGGAGGTGAAGAAGCCCGTCGCTTAGTGGAAGATGGCATAAGATTCGAGATAGTTCCCGGAGTCACTGCCGCTTTAGCGGCGGCGGCATATGCGGGAGTACCGCTGACCCATCGTGATTATAGTTCTTCGATTAGTTTTTTGACCGGTCATGAAAATTCAGAAAAACACGAATTTCGTATCTCCTTTCATGATTTTGCAAAAAATGCCGAAACACTTTGCATCTACATGGGCATGGGCCAACTTGAAAGGATTACGATCGAGCTTATTTCAGGTGGACTCTCACCCGATACCCCGGTTGTAGTTGTGCAAAGGGCGACCCTTCCCCAACAACGGAGTCTACTTTCCACTCTCTCTAAGGTTGCTGAAGAATGCAGAATAAAAGATCTCGGATCGCCGAGTGTCATTATCGTGGGAGAGGCAGCTAAGTTTTATAACAAGATGGGGTGGTTTGAGAAAAAACCGCTATTTGGTAAACGAATCGTAGTTACGCGAGATCGAGATCAAGCAGCATACCTGAGTTATAAACTGGAGGCCGCTGGTGCTGAAGTGCTCGAACTTCCACTCATTCAAATTAAAAGGGTAAATGATCCGGCAGCCAGGACAGCTATTTTTTCTGAATTCGGAGCCTATGAGTGGATTATTTTCACAAGCAGTAATGGTGTGAAATACTTTTTTCATAACTTTTTGGAAACCTTTCCAGATATTCGGTCATTTGGAGGACTTAAAGTTGCCGCTGTCGGACAGGAGACGGCGAAAGCAATTAATAAGTATAATCTGACCGTTGATCTCGTTCCGGATGTTTCGGATGAAGAAGCACTTGCCGATGCGCTTTTAAGTTATGAATCAATAGAGCATATCAAAATTCTAGTGATTACTGGTAATCGCAATCGGGATCTATTGGTTAAAAAACTTGAAGATGCACTCGCTATTGTTGACACCTTCACCGTCTACAGAACAGATACCTTTGACATTACAGAACATCCAGCAGCGAAATCGTTTCGCAAAGACGGAGCGGACGTTATCACTTTTACCAGTCCTTCCACCGTAAAATCTTTTGTCGATCAAGCTGCATCTCTACAGTTGGATACAGGAGCAAAAAATCCCATTTCATGTAGTATAGGTCCAATCACTTCTGAATCGATGCGTAAGGCTGGTGTTCCCGTTGAATTGGAATCGGAAAGTCAATCAATTGATGGAATGATACAGGCAATAATAGAAAAAATTAATCCGATCTAGGCATCGGTATTAACCTTAATCACTAGTGATTGTAATTTTAAATCGTTGACTCATGAGTTCTGCAGTAAAGATCAAAGTATGTTGTATCACGCGTGAGGAGGATGCAAAGGCCGCGATTAATTTAGGAGCGGACTTTGTTGGTCTGAACCTCTATCCGCATTCACCGAGAGTGATCGCCTCTGATCGTATCAGTGGTTTGTTTGTGGAGATCCCACGGGGAAAACGTGTCTATGTAAATGTTTTACCCTCAGCCGCTGAACTAAAAAAAATGTTGGATCTCGGATTTGATTACTTTCAGATCCATTTCGATCTTGGGATCCCTATTTCTAATCTTGCAACATGGAGCGACGTCGTTGGGGTAGAAAAACTTTGGCTTGCTCCACGTATTCCTCCGGGCGAACCATTTCCGCGAACCCTATTGGAATACGCAGACACCTTTATTTTAGATGGCTATGCAAAGAGTAAATACGGGGGCACGGGGAAGACAGGTAACTGGGAAATGTTTTACGATTTGCAAACCCTGTATTCACATAAAAAGTGGGTCCTCTCAGGTGGATTAAATGCCGAAAATGTCAGGGATGCGATCGCTGTTACCGAGGCTCATTATATCGATGTTAACAGTGGAGTGGAATCTTCACCCGGAGTGAAAGATGCCGGAAAACTGGAAGCATTTATTAAGAATGTGCGATGAGTGATCTGTTTAATTCGGATCAATCAATTCACCTACTGAGAATATATTGAATCGTGCTGCGTGCCAAAACCTGTTCCGGCAGGTAAAAGCAGCTAGAGTTTTAAAAGATTGAAAAACTCTTCGTTAGTTTTCGTTTTAGAAAGGCGTGCGATAGCTGTTTCAGCGGCTTCTTCAACCTTAATACCGGCAAGCGCTCGACGAAGGAAGTGACAGTGTTCAAGTATATCGGGATGGAGAAGGAGTTCCTCGCGGCGAGTACCAGAGGCAGCGATGTTAATCGCCGGCCAGATGCGTAGTTCAGCAGCTTTGCGATCCAGTACCATTTCCATGTTTCCCGTTCCTTTGAATTCTTGAAAAATGAAATCGTCCATACGACTTCCGGTTTCTATAAGCGCAGAGGCGATAATGGTTAAACTGCCTGCTTCTTCCGTATTGCGTGCCGCAGAAAATAACTGACGGGGCTTTTCGAGGGCACGGATATCCAATCCGCCCGACATCGTACGGCCACCGCCACCTTTAGCTGAGTTATGCGCGCGTGATAAGCGGGTTAGGGAATCCAGCATCAAAACGACATCTCTTCCTACTTCGACTAAACGCTTGGCGCGTTCGATTGCTAAATCGGCGATGCGGATATGGTTTAGCAGTTCTTCGTCATTTGAAGAGGCCCATATTTCGGCGGGCACACTTCGTTTAAGATCGGTTACTTCTTCGGGCCTTTCATCGACAAGAAGCATCATGACATGACAATCGGGATGATTTTCAATTACACCGAGCGCAATGTCCCGTAGCAGTGTCGTCTTACCCGTTCGTGGAGGTGCGACAATAAGCCCGCGTTGTCCTTTGCCTATAGGACAAAAAATATCCATCGTGCGCACCGTCATATTACCATCTTTAGTTTCAAGTTTTAACCATTTATCGGGGGTGATGGTAGTAAGCTGGGTAAATTCAATACTTTTTTTACGCTGTTCCACGGGCAAATTATCAATCGTATCGATATAGCGCACTTTTGGATTGGGAAACCTTCTATCCTGTTGTCCTTGCCCAACTATATGGCTACCCCGGCGAACTTTGAAACGCCGGATCAACTCCTGGGGTAGAAAGGGATCAGAGTCGCGTTTCCGACCATTTCTTGCAGGATCAATCAATTGGCCTGATTTATTAGCTTGAGGCTCAAAAATGCCTTCAACGGTAATATTTGTTTGAGGCTGCTTAGTCGTATCCATAATCAGAGATGGCTCTAAGGGACAGATAAAATTTCCCAATGGCAGAGGAAAAATTGAATCAACGTGGAAAAAAACCGTTGGTTTTAAAACTATTGCGTTGGTTTTTTTCTTAAAAAGAGCCCTCTAAAGGGTCTATTTAACCTGATCCTAGAAATTTATAGGGGTCTGTCAATGCCCATATTAAATCATTAAAAATTCCTCGGTAGGCCCAGGTCCGGTAAGTGGGAGGGGTGTGATTTATAGGTTGAGTATATTTAAGGTTTTCCTCTCTGGAACCGATTTCTAGTTTATGTGGAAAGAGGGCACGCCTTTAGTATTCTTGAACTGCTGGCAGTCATAAGTCTGATCATTATTATGCTGGCTATTACCTTAGGGATTGCAGACGGGATTCGCCAAACTGCAGCCAATTCACGCGCTTGTGCTGAACTCGCCTCTTTGGCTCAAGCATTGGAAGAATACAAAATTTATTATGGCGACTACCCCTGGATTGATGGATTTAAACCTTTGGATACCGACCATTTATTATATGCGGCTTTAAACGGTACGTGGAGGTGGGACAACGAGGCGCAGAAATTTATAAATGCAAGCAGAGGAAAATCTTTTATCGAAGGGGCAAAATACAGTTTCAATAACCCTGTTGAGATGACTAATTCGCACTCAGATCTAGACGCCGATAGAGTGATCATAGATCCGTGGGAAAACCCCTATCACTATTTATATAAAAACACTTTGGATCAGGGGTTAAGTTGGGAGAGAGCAGGATTTCTTCTCATCTCTCGTGGTCCAGACGGTAAATTGGGTTCATCTCTTTCAGCCGATGGTACTCTGGGTACGAATTACTTTAATTGGGATATCGAAAACGCCGATAACCTAATATATGGGTATTAGATTATCACCCAACGAAATCTATAGTGAGAGCTTCAGGGTGAGAAGTTTAAGGAGCGCTGGTTTTTCATTATTTGAACTTCTGTTGGTCGTTGCGGTAATTGGAATTCTTATAGGCTTGTTGATTCCCGCGGTGTGGGCGGTGAGAACACAGGTCCTGACGATGAAGAGTAGGGTGCAATTCAATCAATACATTCTCGCTTTGGAATCATACAAACAAGTGTATGGATATTACCCGAATTTTGATGCTGATACATCGCCCCGTGATATCAGCTTTAGTTTAATAAACCCTCCAACACGTAATTTATTTATCGAAGTTCTCTCAGCGAAGCCGGTGCATAACGAAAATCAAGTTATCTCTGATGAAGCTATGGCCTTCAACCGTAAGGGTATCATTTTTTATAATTTCACCCAATCGGAATTTAACGCGAACGGTGATATTATCGATTCCTTTAACAATAGGGATATTAGGTTTTTTCTGGATGTTGATGCGAACGGATACATAGATAACGAGAAAATGATGAGAGAATTTAAAGATACCTATAACAATGTTTATATTCCCGACAGCAATGATCTCCCCAGAGATATTCGCGCCAGCATAGTTGTAATTTCAACAGGTGACAGAGGTGAATTCATTAAAAGTTGGGATTAGGTATAGAGTTTTAATTTTTCAACATTTCAGTGAACTAATTATTTTCCAACAGGTGTGAAATATAATTACTACTCCAATCAAAAATTAAGTTTTACCCTTATAGAGTTGGTCGTCGCTTGCAGTTTAATATTAATATTAGTTTCGGTTTTAGGTTTCGATTTTAGTAATCGAAGAGAAGATCTCAGGATAAAAGTGGGACAACAGCTTGCCAGTAGTCTATTGCTGTCAGCGCGGAATCAGGCCATCCTTAAACAGTCTAATGCCCGTCTGATTATTCATAATAATCCTGATGAACCTGAAAAATATCTTCGCCAGATGGGGATCATCTATGAAGAAAAACCTCTTTCAGGTCGTTGGAAATCATTGAATGCCGGTTCGTTATTACCGATGGGGGTTTATTTTAATACGGAGATCAGCTCTTGGACGGATGCGCAGATCATGACAGTTGAGTTTCCGCGCGCACGATTCCTGATCGAAGGGCGTGGAGAGAAATGGATCTATTTCGAATTCACCAGTTCGGGTGTCTTTAATGAGCCCGGCGCTCAATTTGTTGTTGGGTCTGGTGTATTTAATCCTTTGGACCATAAAGACTATGAGATTGAATTTAATAATCTCGCAATTGGTGGGATTGTAATAGGGAAATTTGGTGGAATGTCCTATTTCACAAGCACCGAAATCACGCGATGAATAGATTAGGAATGAGGAGAAATTCAACTTTTGGATTTTCTCTCATCGAAGTAGTTTTAGCGCTCGGTGTCTTTTCGTTTACGGTTCTTACTCTGATTGGACTCTTACCTTCGACAATAAATTCGATCAATAAACTAAACGAATTAAATCAATTAACGGCGATCAGTGCCAGGATTGATGCCTATTTGCAAAACCAAAAGAATGCTTTTGATACGGTTTATAATTGGGTTGAGAACGGTAAAAGTAAGACCTTGCTTGCTTACTCTTATACTGCTGATCCAAGTCAGGGGAGAGGAGAGGGTGATACATTTACGCCTGACACGCGAAGTGATTTTCTAGTTGAAGCGATTCGTTTAATGGGGTCAGAAGAATTCAGTTATACGCTAATAAAAGAAGAATTGAATGCAGTTGAAGGTCCAGTCTTTAAGATAAAAATCAGAGATTCTAAAACCTACTCAGCAGGTGAAGAGGGACGTGACGTAGAGGGAAACCTGGTCCCTTTAATTCAGTATCCCGAAGCGGTTCTCGCTCTCGAGATTCGTATTTATTCTTATTCACCCCATTTGTCACAGTTCGATTCTATTTTGATGAAGAATTGTTTCATGAAGAAAATAATATCTGCGTTTATACTTATGCGATTAATCGTTAATAAAAGTTCCGATCGAAGTAGAGTAGGGCGTACGCAAACTCTTTCGACGGCATTTACATTAATTGAGATCCTGGTCGTCGCGGCGATAACAGGACTGCTTGTTACGATATCACTCACTCTCAGCCTTAACATTTTGAAAGTATGGAATGAATCAATCCACCTCGGAGTGATCAATCAACAGGCGGGTTTAGCTTTAGATTTACTTGCCCGTGACCTGGAATCTTCGGTTATGAAAAGCGATGGAAATGAATGGTTACGTGCAGTAAGGGAGGAAATAGGTGAAAATGAAAATCAATATACCAATGCTACCTGGATGATGTTTTTCTCTCAATTACCCGACCGTGACAGAGTATCGGAAGAGGGTGAGCCCATTTACGGAGATATATGTGCGGTCTCTTATCGTCTAGGCTATCAGAATCCACTTAATTCCGCTTCCAGTGATTTGAGAACCTTGGGCTTATATCGCACGGTCATGGATGCGGAAACAACATTTAGTGAAGCATTGGATTTATCGGCGAAGGGCAAGAGTTATTATCGTGACTTTTGGCTTCAGCGATCATCACAAACCACTAGAGAAAAACATCTTATAATTTCTAATCTCATTGATTTCCGTTTACATTTTACTTTTCGTGATGCGGGGGACTCACTCCAGCACTGGGATACTGAGAAAGATTTTATTTTCGGCGGGCCCGAGGGTAACGTTGGGGGGTACCTGGTTTATGTGGACATAGAAATAAAGGTATTAAATCCCTCAGGATTAGATTCTTCTAGCCCAACAAAGAATAACTCCAAGACCATCGAACGGGATCAATTGGTATTAAGTGAAGCAAAAAGGTATCATCGACGAGTAGTCTTTCCCAGTTATCCTTTTTAGATGTCCGGAATTATTTATCTTTCCTAAGAAAGAATTTGACGGTCAGACTTTTAACCGAACGAATAGTCACCATTAATATCCTTTATTAAATGCATCCTTGGATTCTTGCTGCACGACCAAAAACTTTACCGGCTGCAATTATACCTGTTTTATTGGGTTGCGCAATAGCTTGGAAGGCGGGAGCTTTTCAGTGGTTGCCGGCATCGCTCTGCCTTGCTTTTGCCTTACTCGTTCAAATAGGAACGAATTTCGCCAATGATTATTACGATTTTATTAAGGGGGCCGACACACCTGATCGAATTGGCCCCTTTCGTGCAACTGCTTCAGGGGCAATTCAACCCGTGGTGATGAAAAGGGCGATGTGGATAACTTTTATCATCGCTGCATGCTTGGGTTTGGGACTTATTCCTTATGGTGGTTGGGCTCTACTCATTGTAGGCTTCCTTAGTATATCTTGTGGTTTCGCCTATACGGGTGGACCCTATCCCCTTGGCTACCACGGATGGGGGGATCTATTAGTGTTTATATTCTTTGGAGTTATTGCGGTCGTATTTACCAATTATGTTCAGACAGGTCAATTTACTCTCGAAGCCTTCCTTGTCTCTTTCGTCGCTGGTTCACTGACCACTAATATCCTCGTCGTTAATAATTACCGTGATTGGGAAACCGATGCTCGCGCGGGTAAAAATACACTAGCCGTTAGATTTGGGCGCAATTTTTCCCTCTATGAATATCAAGTATTTTTTTTTATCGCCCTTTTGGGTACTTTATTTCTGTGGAGATTAGAGCGTGAACTCTGGCTGCTCTTGCCAGTAATAGTTTGGCCCTCTAGCTTATGGCTCAGGTATCGTCTGGTGAAGTCGCGCACCGGAATTGAATACAATAACCTATTGGCCTACACTGCTGTATTTCTGCTTATATATGGGCTCTTGCTCACCCTCGGCATAGTAATGATCGCCTAGCTGGGATTATTACCAAGAATAAATACTCGTCTTAATTTTCGCCCAAGGCGGCGCAGCTTAATGCGATTGTATCGCGGCCCACTCCCCTTGGGAGGAAACTATTATATATGAGCCGACAGCTTGCTCTTTATATCATCTTTATTCGTGAGACCAACTATCTGATCTACGACTGAACCGTCTTTGAACAATAACATGGTTGGTATAGCGCGTATATTGAAACGGCCGGCAATATCAGTGTTATTGTCCACATCTACTTTACATATCTGTACTTGCTCGCCCATTTCATCTGCGAGATCTTCAAGAATGGGTGCAATAGATTTACAGGGGCCACACCAGGGGGCCCAAAAATCTATGAGAATAGGTTTGGACGTGTCTGCTATTGTCGTGTCGAAGCTATCGGTGTCTAAGTTTTTTATATTTTCTGCCATCGCTTTAATATTATAAATTGGAGATTAATGGTACTAACAAAAATTGATTGAGAAACTAAATATAATTTTATGTTTTAGGAGTATTTTTTTCAAGCAGGGCAGACAATTCTTTTGTCTCGACATCTTCAAGTGTCTTTCCACTGTTTTTCAAATCTTCAAATGTTTTGACTAATGACTCGGTCATTTTGTCATGCGTCTCTTCAGAGCCACCTAAAATGGAAAATTGATCGGCCTGTGTTAAACGTTTGTGACCGTCATCATTGTCCAGGCCCAATCCAAGAAGGTGACTGGTCTTATTTTTCCCTCTGCTCATGAATATATATTGGTTATATAATTTAAGAGTAAGTTGGACAGGAATTGTTCCTAATTTTCGGGATTGAGTCGACACCGAATGTCTGTAAATGCTATTTCCTGATTGATTTCAATCGTTCGCATACGCGCTAGCTCAAGGATTGCCAGGAAGGTTGCAATAAGAAAAGAAAGATTGTACTCGCGATTAATAAAAAGTTCCGAAAAGAGAAATTCTGGAGTCGTTTTAAGCAGTTCAATGATATACTCCATGCGCTCGGCGACGGTTACCATTTCATCGTGAATTTCACCGTAGGTAATTCTTTCCGCCAGCCGCCGTAGGACCTGATTAAATAAATTCCACAATTCAATTTTGTCTGCTGATTTAAGTGGGCGGAGTATCCTCTCCCCATCGCTTTCCGGAGAGCCTCGCGTGAGATAATTATTGGCTTCGGTAATGACGTCCTCAATATCTCTAGCAGCATCTTTAAATTTTTTATATTCGATAAGCTGTTGGACCAATTCCCAGCGCGGATCAACCCCATCTTCATTCTCGGTCTCGATGATCTGTTCGTTTTTAGGGAGGAGCATGCGACTTTTTATATGCATTAAAGTGGCCGCCATTACAAAAAAATCACCTGCAACTTCCAGATTCAACTTCTCCATACTATAAATTACATCGAGATACTGACGTGTAACATTTTCAATGGGTATGTCATAAATATCTATTTCATTCTTGCGTATAAGAAATAGCAAGAGGTCCAGTGGACCCTCGTAAATATTCAGGCGGATCGAATAATCAATAGACGGAACGATCGCGTCTTCAGTTATTGCCATGGAATGATGGCCCTAAACGTATTGGGATGCATTAAAACTGAAGTAGGTTAAATCGAATCTTAAAGCTGGTATTATCTTCTCGCACGTTACCTGAATAGAATGCTAACTGGTACTCGACTTCCCAGGCATTGCCAAGTCTTTGATGGAGAATATATCTTTGTTCCGTTACGTCGTTTCGCCGTGTATCAAAGAGCATTCGGGCACGAAATCCCAAAGTTCTGTTTAGACGCTGGTAATAATCAAACCCATATTGATTGACTTCGTTCTGCAGATGATCGGAAAAGAAGGATACCGACCAAAAATTACTGTCGTGAATGGTGATCCGATTACGCCAATCCTGAGCGGTAAAACTTTCCGTATTAATGCGATTATAAATATCGATTCTCATCCAGTGGACGGGGTTCATTTGTAATTGCGTGTATAGCCCCGTCCATTCATCTGCTCCGCTTTCCGCAGAGAAGAGCAGATCCTGATAAATATTAAATGAAATTAGATCCTGTGAACCGTAACCATGATGACGTGTCTGAAGAAGATTTTCTAACCCCACACGAAGAACATTCAAGTCAGTCATTTCATCGAGATGGCGGGTGTTACCTAAATCGATTGAAGGTAAACTCGTTCCAAAATAATTGCGATCAATAGGAATAATTTTGTTTTTTCCTGAATCTCCCCCGGGCAGATAGCGATATTGTAATACGGGCTTAAAAACATGACGCAATCCATCAATTCCCCAAAGTGGATTTTGAAATTCCCAAGTTGCATAGGATGATACTTCAGCATCCAGTCCCAGTTCTCCTATCACCCGGGTATAGCTATCGTTACTATTAAGTGTCGATTCGTAATGAGTAAACCGCGCGCCGCCGATGGGCATAATGTTTAGCCATTTATTCACTTTCAGGGGGCGATAAATGGAGTAAAATGCATCATAGCGGTCGGACTCCAAGGTTGGATTACCGATTATGCTGTGTTCTTCCAGTCGGACAGCACTGGCATTAAAGCTATAATATAGACCGGTATTGAATAGTGGAGTCGGCATCACATCGAGCCGGATTTCCGGGAGGCGCTCGTGCTGCATATGAAAATCATTGGGGCTAAAGCGTGCAAATGTAGAAACAAAGAAGTTTTTCCCCTGGTAAATGGCTTCAACATAATTGTCCGGCTGCTGATTTTCGTGGAATTCTTCCGGGCGGAAATCTCTCATCACCTCAGAATCACTCCACGCGTTAACATTAGCGGATATTTGAAATCGATTGCCGATTGGCTGCAGGTGCTGAAAATCGAAAAAGTACCGATCATTATCTATTATATTCCCTTGACTGTCTAGACCCGGGTTACCCGAATCATCGATATATCCTGACTGGAATCGACTGATACCCCCATTTTTTAAAGGGTTGATTTGCCATGCATAAGCAGGTCCTAGAAGAATGCCACGTTCCGTGTAAGCATCAAATCCAAGGCCGACAGATAAGTTCTTCGAGACAGGTATTAGCGGACTGTTTTTTACATAGGCTCCGAGGTGACCCTGATAACCAACCCTGCCTTTTAATTGTATGTATTTTTGCCCTCGTTCCTGTGAAAAGCTGGGGAGGCGAAAAATTGGAGCATCACCCAACCCGAAAGTTGGATTATCAGCTTCAATGCGTTGGTCCGGGAAAAATCTAACTTCCTTCGCTTGGAGATTTAAGGCGAGTGGAGAGGGTTCTTGAAAATAAACCCGGGTGTCGAGGAGATTAACTTGCTTCGCCGTTCCATCAAGCCCTTCACCTACAGCGTAGTAGGGAGGCGATCCCATACGAAAAGGACCCGATTTTAAACGTCTCTCGAGAACGTCATAGACGAGATCCTCGCTGACATGGCGTATATTGCCATAAGTAACTCTAACATTGCCATGGGCTTCAGCAATACGCTTGTTTTGATCGTAGCGAATTTCATCGGCGACAACTGTAAGGTTTTCATGAACAAATGTGGCTTCACCCCGGGCGACCATGGTTTTGGTATTCCCATCAAACTCTATGGGTTGGTCTGAGCTAATCTGGGGCTGTATGCTAAAGCTGTTTAGAGCAAGTAATGCCCAGACAGTAAATATAATGTATCTAAAGACTCTCACGTTTGATAGATTTTTAATGACTTGAAAACCTTCACACAAGTCAAAAATTTAGGGGTAATACGATTTTTCATAGCATATTAGTATTTCACTATCAAGCTCATTCACGAATTATGTCGAATCGCAAGTTATGGAAACAGGATTTGGGTAATCTCTCTTTTCGCGGTAGATTTCTTTCCCAATTCAGATAATTATGTTTATACTGGGCGAGGCGAGCGGTAGACCGGTGTAGATTATCTTTATCAATATAATAAATTCTATCTTTCATCGAGCGTTATTAAATAATAAGGAGTAATTGAAATCGGGAATTCGTGATAATCAATCATACTGAATTAGACGCTATTCTCTACGCTAAGCATAGTAATCCACATAGCCTATTAGGATTACATCCATGCCGCGTTGAGAAAAAAAAAGGGCTGGTCGCTCGAGCATTTATCCTCGATGCAAAATCCTGCGAGATTATTGACCGCGAATCAGAACCTGAGAAACGCTACTCCTTAGAGAAAATCGCGCCTGAAGGATTCTTTGAAGGATGGATAGCCGATAGGCATGAAGTCTTTCGCTATAGTTTGCGGATTGAAAAAGCAAATGGAGAAATCCAACAGTACCATGATCCCTACAGTTTCCTACCCACGGTAACTGACTATGATCTTTATTTATTTAACGAGGGTAATGACCACCGGATTTATGAAAAGTTAGGCGCACATATTCGCCAGGTTGATGGCGTTTCCGGAGTTGCATTCGCGGTATGGGCACCGAGTGCAAAACGTGTTTCAGTTGTCGGTGATTTTAATTCATGGGAGGGTTTGTATCATCCCATGCGCTTGCTCGGTTCTTCAGGTGTATGGGAATTATTCATCCCGGGCCTGGAAGAATACACTAAATACAAATACGAAATAATTGGTGCCGACAATTTTCTACGACTGAAAACAGATCCCTATGGTATTTCATTTGAGTCGCCTCCCAATAATGCATCGATCATAAAAGATATCGGTCGTTATGAATGGCAGGATGCAGCTTGGATGGATGCGCGCCAGAATTGTGACTGGTTAAAGCAACCCGTTTCAATTTACGAAATTCACTTTGGATCCTGGAAACGCGTCGTCGAACAGGGTAACCGGACATTGTCTTACCGGGAAATGGCAGATGAGCTGGTCAACTATGTGAAAGATATGGGGTTTACCCATGTAGAGTTTCTTCCATTAAACGAACATCCTTTTACCGGATCCTGGGGTTATCAAGCGACCGGGTTTTTTGCGCCCACTCACCGTTATGGTAGTACCGAAGACTTAATGTACTTGGTGGATACGCTTCACTGCCATGGGATCGGGGTGATTATGGATTGGGTTCCCGGCCATTTCCCAAAGGATAGCTTTTCCCTCGCTGAATTCGATGGCACTCAACTCTATGAGCATACAGATCCGCGTAAGGGGTATCACCAGGACTGGGGCACCCTGGTCTTTAACTACGGGCGTCATGAAGTAAAGTGCTTTCTTGTCGCCAGTGCTTTAGCCTGGTTTAGCCGCTACCATATCGATGGTTTGCGCGTGGATGCTGTAGCTTCGATGCTTTACCTCGATTATTCGAGGAAGGCTGGTGAATGGATTCCTAATGAATACGGCGGTCGTGAAAACCTGGAAGCGATCCATTTTGTTCGTCAGTTAAATGCCCTTGTCCGGAACTATTACCCTGGCACAATCATGATCGCCGAAGAATCGACTTCATGGCAAGGTGTTACGCATAGTCATCAGAAGGATGGCCTCGGGTTTGACTTTAAATGGAACATGGGGTGGATGCATGATACCCTGCGTTTTTTTAATCGGGCTCCCGAATCGAGAAGAGGGCATCTTAATGATCTTACTTTTGCGTCTCTCTATAAGGATTCAGAAAATTTTATTCTCACGTTCTCTCATGATGAAATGGTTCATGGTAAGGGCTCCATGATTATGAAAATGGCCGCTGAATCGATGTCCGCTAAAGCGCAGAATCTTCGGGCGCTTTATACTTTGATGTGGGCCTGGCCCGGTAAAAAGTCTCTATTTATGGGAAGCGAATTTGGGCAGTCATCTGAATGGGATTACGATGAAAGCCTGCAATGGCACCTCCTGCAGTACGCGGATTACGGGGGGATTCAGAAAATCGTGCGTGATCTCAATAATCTATATAAGTCTGAACCCGGGTTATATGAAAAAGATAATGATCCTGATAACGTTGAATGGATTCAGGCCAATGACTCGGATAACAGTGTAATTGGATTCCTGCGCGTCGGGAGATATGACGGTGAATCGTACCTCGTGGTTGGTAATTATTCTTCCGTCGTAAAACAAAATTACCGCCTGGGCGTGCCTTATTCAGGTAACTGGAAAGAACTTATTAATTCCAGTGCGGACAGCTATGGTGGGAGTGGAATCGGAAATTTAGGAGCACTTGCCACGGATAACGACCCTAGTGATGATTACGATTATTCTCTTAATATAACCCTTCCACAAAGTACCACGCTTATTTTTAAATTCGAGAGTTAATCAATTGAGGGATGCGAAGTCGGAAGTCTATGGCGTGGATTATGACTAACTGGATGGTTGGCTGAAAAATAAATTTCTGGACAAAGTGTTTATACAAGTAAAAAAGTCTGTTCATGACAGGAAGACAACTTTCTAGGGCTTTAAGATCAGGCAAACGCGTATACGGAACACTTATCGTTTCTCATTCCCCACGCTGGTTGGATGTGATTGGAAAACTGGGGTTGGATTTTGTTTTTATTGACACCGAGCATATTGCCATTGACCGCATTGAACTCTCATGGATGTGCAATGCTTACCGGGCATTAGGTATTGCTCCTATCGTTCGCATACCATCACCTGATCCTTACTATGCATCAATGGTAATGGATGGTGGGGCAAACGGCATTATTGCTCCTTATGTAGAAACCGTTGAGCAAGTTAAGGCTTTAAGCGGCGCGGTAAAGCTGCGGCCGGTTAAAGGAATGCGCCTCCAAAAGCGATTAGAAGGGGGAGGAAAATTTGAAACGGGCTTGGAGAAATATCTCGAAGTTAATAATAGAGAAAACGTTTTAATCGTAAATATTGAGAGCGTCCCCGCGATGAATAACCTCGATGACATTCTCCAGGTTAAAGAACTTGATGGGGTCTTAATCGGACCTCACGACCTGTCTTGCAGCCTGGGAATCCCGGAGCAATACCATCTTAAAAAGTTTGATAAGGCAGTGCGGGAGATTTTTAAAAAGGCCCGCCAACAGAATAAAGGGGCAGGGATCCATTACTGGCAGAGCATCAAACAGGAAATAGCCTGGTATAAAACGGGTGCTAATTTAATCATTCACGGCGTTGACCTTCTCGCATTTGTTGACTCGATGGAAAAGGACCTGACTCATCTGCGTAAGGCGCTTGGTGATGACCGGGAGTTGAAGAAAAGGCGGAATGTTAACATATAAATTCGACCGTAAGTATTAACCATAATCGCTTAAAAAATGTATCTGCTACTATCAGCCCATCATCGATGATTCTTTTTCAGTGGACGGAGTTTAGTAGAGTTGAGTATTGCGGTGAGTTTGATGCATGAAATAAATTTAGATTCCATACCCGTTTTTTAACCGAACTCATTCAATTACGGATTGACCATCTCTCCTCTTTACCTTTTATTTTCTCGCTTTTCCTGACAACCCTAAGCCATCATTATTTCCTCCTATTGTGAATATTAGCACCAAAGATATAAGTGAAACGCGCAAAACGCTCGTCGTGTCTGTTTCAGGGCAAGAAGTTGAAGCTGAGGCGGCGAAATTATTAGGTGAGTTTTCACATTCCGTGAAAATTCAGGGATTTCGCCCTGGAAAGGCCCCGGCATCGCTCATTCAGAAGCGATATGGAAAAGAATTAGAGAGTGAGTTAAACCGTAAAGTGACCTCGGAAGCGTATGAAAAGTCATTAAAAGACTCAAAACTCGATATCTATAATGTCGTGAGTGTCGACGACGCGAAATTTTCACCGGGAAAAGATGGAAAGGTTGAAATTACGGTCGATGTTAACCCTTCATTTAATCTTCCTGAATACAAGGGCATTCCCACAGAAGTATCATCTGCGGACGTCGATGAGACAGAGGTGGATAATGCCATCGAAGAAATTCGCAAACAACGCTCAGATTTTAAGGAAGTCACACGCGATGTTAAAAAGGGTGATTTTGTAAAAGTCAGTTATGAGGGAAAGATTGGTAAGCAACTGATTGCTGAAATTGTACCCGAACAGCATATTTTTGGTAAGCAGGAAAATACCTGGGAGGAGGCAGGAGCTGAAAATGATATGGGAGTAAAAGCCGTTGTTGACGGGTTGATTGGGATGAAAGTCGGTGATAAAAAGAATGCGGAGATGAAATTCCCAAAAGATCACGCGGTCGAAGAACTTAAGGGTAAAAAAGCGGATTATACAATGGAAGTTCACGAAGTGCGTGAACGCGTCCTACCCGAATTGAATGAAGAATTTTTAAAGCAATTGCATGTTGAGAATCTTGAACAGTTTAGAAAGCAAATAAATGATGAATTAAAGCACCGCAAAGAGCAGGAAATCAATCAGTCATTGCGCTCTCAAATAACCGAGGTGTTGGATAAACGTATTGAATTTCCTCTCCCTGAAAGTGCGATCGAGTTTGAAGCCGCGGGAATCTTTAATGATATCGTAAATCAAAACAGGCAAAGAGGTATGCCCGACAGCGAATTTCAAAAACATGAAGAGGAAATTCGTACAAACGCGAAAAGCACGGCCGCGCATCGCGTAAAATTGCAAATCATTCTTGGGCGCATCGCGAAAGAAGAGAAGATCGAAATAAAAAATGAGGACATACAGAGCCATATAATGGCTGAAGCCATGCAGACGGGGACGAAACCGGAACGAATTTTAAAAGAATTGCAGAAAAGTAGAGGGCAGATGATGGCCATTCAAAAGTCTATTATCTATAATAAAACACTCGAATACTTGGTAAAAGAATCAGCCGTTACGTTTAAAAAGAGTTAAGCCTTCATCGAATTATCGGTTTCGAAATTCGAAAATGTAATTTTATTGGAACATTATTATGGTGGGATTTTCGAATAGTGATGAGAATCTATGATTGATAAACCTTTTTATTTCGCTTGATAAACAGGAATCACAAGAATAATTTATTACTTTTAATTTGGAGGACCCGTTGGTGAGTTATTATTTACCATTACCACATATTGTTGAAAACGATGGCCGGACCGAACGTCATTGGGACGTTTACAGTCGTCTACTTAAAGATCGGATAATCTTTATTGGTACCCCCATTGATGATTATGTCGCTAACGGGGTTATTGCGCAGATGCTGGTCTTGCAAGGTGAAGATCCAAAAAAAGAAATTCAACTTTATATCAATTCTCCCGGCGGCAACGTTACTGACGGGATGGCTATTTATGATACCATGAATTTTTTGGGCTGTGACGTGGTGACCTATTGTGTCGGTATGGCGGCAAGCTTGGGTACTGTACTCCTGGCTTCGGGGACGCCGGGAAAACGATTTGCCCTGCCCAACAGCCGGATAATGATACACCAGCCTTCAGGGGGCGCTACCGGTCAGACCTCTGACATTTCAATTGTAGCGCGGGAAATCTTACGCTGGAAAAATAAGATTAACGAAATACTTTCAAAGCATACCGGAAAACCGATTGAACAAATTGAAAGCGATTCCGATCGCGACTACTACATGTCAGCGGAAGAAGCTAAAGAATACGGCATTGTTGATCATGTCATAGAATTTAAGAAGGATAAGAATCAGGATAAGGAGAAAGAGAAAAAATCTGCTTAAAATGATGCTGAAACAATTCCTCCGATGGCAAAAACGACAAAGATGACCTTCTGTTCGTTTTGCGGAAAATCGCAAAACGAAGTACGGAAAATGATCGCTGGACCTGCTGGCGTCTATATCTGCGATTCCTGTGTAACTGTCTGTAAAACAATTATTGACCGTGAGTTGAAGTCACCCGGTCAAGATTCTAAATTTGCCTTTAAGCTAGTTAAACCTGCAGAAATCAAGGAGGCGCTTGATGATCACGTCATAAGTCAGGAGCACGCAAAAATGGTGTTATCTGTTGCCGTTTATAATCATTACAAGCGGCTTCAGGCTGAATTGGATACGGATAAATCTGACATCGGCGATCATAGTACGGAATTTAGTGAGGTCGAAATTGAAAAAAGTAATATTCTTCTTATTGGCCCGACGGGAAGCGGTAAAACACTGCTCGCTAAATCTCTCGCTGATCTTTTAGAAGTTCCCTTCTCCATTGTTGATGCCACTACTTTAACCGAAGCAGGTTATGTGGGAGAAGACGTGGAAAATATCGTATTACGACTGCTTCAGTCGGCTAATTACGATGTTAAAAAAGCAGAGTGTGGTATTATTTATGTTGATGAAATCGATAAGATCGGTCGCAAGACTGATAATGTATCGATTACACGAGATGTGTCGGGTGAAGGCGTACAACAGGCTCTGCTTAAGATTCTCGAAGGTACCGTTTGCAATGTACCGCCGCAGGGTGGGCGAAAACATCCGAATCAAGAGTATATTCAGGTTGATACTTCAAATGTCCTCTTTGTCTGTGGTGGCGCATTTATTGGTCTTGATAAAATCATTCATAAGAGGATAGGGCAAAAATCGATGGGCTTTGGTAACGATGATGATATCGACGAGGGGAAGAATGAAAATCTAATTAAAGAAATAGCGCCTGAAGATCTCGTTAAATATGGTATGATACCGGAATTTGTTGGCAGGTTACCCATTGTTTCCTCGCTCGAGGAACTGGAGATTGGGGACCTTGAGAAAATCCTCCTCGAAACTAAAAACGCGCTTATCAAGCAGTATCGCAAGTTGTTTTTAATGGAGGGAGTGGACTTGGTATTTACCAAGGACGCGGTGCGAGCGGTGGCAGAAAAAGCGATCGAATTAAAAACCGGGGCTCGCGCGCTTCGTTCTATTCTCGAAAAACTGATGCTTGATATTATGTATCATCTTCCACAGATGACCGATGTCGTGGAGGTTACTATCAATCGAGCTGTAGTTGAAGGTAGAAAAAAGGCAAAGATCCGTAAGATTTCAAAGAAGGATCGTCAGTACGCGGCTTGAGTGGCTGCGATTACCAGTGCCCGTATTGACCCTTTTTAAGGGCCTTTGCAAAGGTGACGAGTAGTTTTACTGTATTCTCGATATCCTGCAGGTCGACGATTTCGCTCGGCGTATGCATGTAGCGTAAGGGTATGGAAACCAGTCCGGTCGCCACACCTTCTCTTCCAATTTGGATAGAACGGGCATCCGTTCCTGTCGGTCGCGGATCCGCTTCTAGTTGATAAGGGATTTTTCCCTTTTTTGCGCAACCTACCAGTAATTTGTAGACAAAAGGATTAATGTTCGCCCCGCGGCAAATGATGGGGCCGGCACCCAGTTTCGTTTCGCCAAATTTACGATTGTCGCAGTCGGGATGGTCGGTCGCATGCCCGACATCAATGGCAATCGCAATATGCGGGTTTACAGCGTAGGTTGCGGTTATGGCTCCGCGGGTGCCAATTTCTTCCTGCGCCGTTGTCACCGTTACGACTTTAGCCGTTAATTGCTTAAATTTTGCCAGCCGACGAAACGCTTCACTCACTACATAAGCACCGGATTTATTGTCAAACGCGCGTGCTGTTCCGATACTGCCATTAATAAGTTCAAAATTATGATCATAGGTTGCTACGTCACCGATCTCCACGAGTTTTAAAGCATCTTTTTTACTCTCGACACCGATATCGATCCACATCGCTTCTAACTTTGGAACCTTATTTCGGTCTTCAACATTCATGAGATGAACGGCCCTTTTACCCGTTACGCCCTTCACCACACCTTTGGCGGTTAGGATATTAACACGGCGTCCGGAAATCATAATTCTATCATGGCCCCCAATCGTATCGAAATAGAGATAACCATCTTTATCGATATATTTTATAATGAACCCCAGCTCGTCCATATGACCGGCTAACATGAGCACGGGGTCTCCCTTCGCATTAATCGTCGCGATACGGTTGCCCATCGCATCTTTGCTGTATTTATCGGCAACCGGTTTGAGATAACGGTCGATTACACGATGTGCCTCGTCCTCGTATCCTGAAGGTGATCGGGCATTGAGCAGGTCAATGAGAAATTTTGGAGGAGAATAAGATTTTACGGCCATAAGTGTTTTTTGATGCTATTTAAGTTCAATCATGGCACTCCTTAAAATTAAAATGATCAATAAAAAAAAGTGGATCTGTCTTAATCAAACGCACGCCAGCATCAAATTGTTCGTAAATCAATATTCAGGAAAAATATTACTTTTCAATTTTGATCGATCTACTAATAATTAATCGGTGAATATTTATCCAGCTATCGATATACGAAAAGGGCGTTGCGTACGGTTAAAACAGGGGAGAGCCGATTGTGAAACCGTTTATTTTGATGACCCCGTCGAACCTGCTCGGCTGTGGCGTGAGGCTGGGACGCAATGGGTTCACGTCGTTGATCTGGATGGCGCCCTGTCGGGTGAACCACAAAACTGGCAGGTGATCGAAAAGATATGCGCCACCGGATTACTAGTGCAGATGGGGGGTGGTCTGCGTGAGAGTGTAAGCATTGAAAGAGCTTTCAATATAGGCGTTAGCCGCGTCGTCATTGGCACAAAAGCCTGTGAAGACGAAATGTTTATCAAGAAATTAGTCGATGAGCATTCGGATAAGATCGCGGTCGGAATCGACGCGAAAAACGGTCGCGTGGCGACACAAGGGTGGGTCAATACCACGGAATTAGAGGCTCTTGATTTTGCAACGAGGATTTCAGCTCTAGGGGTAGGGACAATCATCCATACTGACATCAGTCGCGATGGGATGCTTTACGGTCCGAATTTTATCGAGCAGGAAAAAATGCTCTCAAAAGTAGACGCCAAGATTATCGCGTCTGGAGGCGTATCGACTTATGAAGACATCAATAAATTTTTTGAAATGAGTGAAAAACACCCAAGCCTGGATGGTGTAATAATTGGCAAGGCGCTATACGAAAAAAAAATCGATCTTGCGCAAGTTTTCAGACGTTAAGAATTGAGGACAGCGAATATCTGCTTCTTGTAGAAGGAGATTATAACCCCGGAGGGGTGCTATCAATTGCGTTTTAAATCTTCGTCTTCGTCTGCGTCTGCCTCTTCGTCCCTGTTATAGTAAGGGGTGAATAAAACTGACGAAGACGAAGAGACAGACGAAGACGAAGATAGGCTAAATTATTGTTTATGCTGTCGTTATTCGGATTGGAGGACAGCGCCCTTTAGCGTTTTGGCAATTTCTTCCAACGGATAGGTCCAGATTTCTGAAAGAGTGGGGTGATACCAGTGCGTTTTTAGGAGATCACTGGCAGTTGCTTCAAGGGATACCGCTACAGCTAAAGAGTGAATAAGCTCTCCAGCATCTTTACCTACGCATTCAGCTCCAACGACACAGCCATCGGACTTGCGTGCAAGAACTTTGACATAGCCGTATTTCGCTTCCATGAGAATTGATTTTCCATGGTCATTAAACGGAAATTCCGCGGAAAGGTAATCGATATTTCGATCGGTCAAATCTCTATCAGATAATCCGACCGTGGCTACTTGTGGATCGGTAAAAATTATTTTTAAGAGGTGGTCGTAATTTATTGAGTTGTATTTCTGACCTGAGGCGTGCTTGGCGGCCAATTCACCCTGCATAATCGCGACGTGAACGATTTCGTGAGGTCCGCAACAATCACCGGCAGCGTAAACGCGTGCATTCGAGGTCTGCTGATTTGCGTTGATCTTGATGTGTCCGCTGGGGAGAAGGTCAATACTCGCATTCTCAAGCGCGAGACCTGATGTATTGGGTATGCGCCCAAGACTGTTAAATAAATGGGCAGCCTTGCATACAACCTCATTGCCCCGGTGGGAAAAGGTTACCTGAATACCTTTGTTTTCCTTTGAAATATTCTCGATCTTAGTGTCGGTATAAAGTTCGATCCCTTCATCGCGAAAAGCCTGTTCAATAACATTGGCCGCGCTGGATGAAGATTCTTTTAGGATATGTCCACTGCGCTGAATCATGGTAACTTTGCTGCCGATACGATTCAAATACTGAGTTAATTCGCAGGCTACTACCCCTCCACCCAATACAATGATCGATTCCGGAAGAGTGTTTAGCTCCAGCACTTCGTCGCTCGTTAGCGTGGGTACGCTATCCAGTCCGGGGACGGGGGGGTGGTTAATAATCGAACCGGTCGCGATAAGGAAATTATCACCACTCAGTTTAGTCCCGTCATCGAGGATAATCGTTTTTTTATCAATAAAGCGGGCGTTGCTGCGATAAAGATCGAAGCGGTCAGACTCTAATTCCTCTACCCGATAGTCCGCAAATTCACCAATTACCTTTTCTTTCCGCGCTTGCAGCGTGTCCATATCAGCCTGAGCCTGGGGAATGTTTAATCCGAATTGTTCTCCGTGACTCGCATGGTGGAGAACTTCGGCCGCATAGATGACCGTTTTTGATGGCATGCACCCTCGTAAAATACAGAGTCCGGCCAGTTTATCAGCACCATCAACAATGGCCACTTTCTCACATTTCTCACGCGCGGTTCGCGCGCCTGCATAGCCGCCGCTCCCACCGCCGATGACTATAAAATCATAATGCTCGCTCATCATTGGGCTTTCGTTATGTTTTTTTATTTAACAGATTGATAATTGTTCATTCAATTTATAATGACACGAAATTAGTTAGAATAAAACTAACTTCTTTCTTCTTTTAAAGCTATGCAATGGAAAAATATTATACCCTATTCGTTAATTTTCTTGGCGACTCTTTCTCCCGAAGACAAATTAGCAGCTTCATTAAAAGATATAGACCTTAATAATCCTCCACACGGTTTATTTCTAGAAGAGTGGATGGAAATATATCTCAGCGGTTCCAAAGTAGGTTACGCGCATTATTCTCTCGTTCGCAAAGGTGATGATATTCATTCTATGATGCAAATGCGAATGCAATTCAGCCGCGGTCCTATTACGATGAAACTTGAAACGGATCAGGGGACGGTTGAATCCATCGATGGCGAACCGAAGAAATTTACAATGCGGACAACGATGGCGGGAATTCCCGTTATCACGGAAGGCGAAATAGCAGAGGGGAAAGTATCCGTTTCAACCCGACAGTTGGAGATGAATAGGAAAAAGGAATATGATTGGCCATCCGGTGCTTTAATGTCTTGGGGTGTCAATCGAGAAACCCTGGAACGCGGTTACGCTCCCGGCACCACTTATACGCTGGATGTCTATAGCCCGGATATGCATCTCAATAAAGCAGTATCCAGCCGCGTTGAAGTGGGCGATAAGGAAATAGTCAATTATCGCGGCCATGCGCAAACGGCGAGTAAGTTGATTACAACAGTCAATCTCGATCTTGGAGATATTACTACGCATTCCTGGGTCGATGAAAAGGGTGTTACGGTAAAATCTTCTCTCCAGTTCGGCGGGATGCAAGTTCTCATGTTTGCCACGGACGAAATTACCGCTCTGACCGACTTTGTGCCTGCCGACTTATTTACCCATACCCTGCTAACCTTGGATCAATCTATCCCAGAAGATGCAAAATCAGTTATCTACCGTCTCTCCCTGAAGAATAAACAACTCAATCCGTTATTATTACCTGATACCTACTGTCAAAAAGTTCTGGAAAATAATGAGCGCGAAATTCTTCTCCGAATTGGTAGCCATGATGTAAATGATAAAAGTGAGCCGATGAGTGAATCGCTAATTGATAGTCAATCCGCTTATTTAAATTCTAATTCTTATATCAGTACCGAAGATGATGAATTGATTGATATGGCATACAGTATAGCCGGAATTAATACCGAGAAGTTGGATCTCGCCAGTCAATTGCGTGAATTTACGACCCATTATATTACAGATAAAACTTTGTCCGTGGGATTTGCCTCCGCAAGCGAAGTGGCTCGAAATCCATCCGGAGATTGTACCGAGCACGCCGTGTTTCTTGCTGCCCTGGGTCGGATCCGCGGCATCCCGTCAAGAGTCGCTTCAGGGCTTGCTTATATACCTGAGTACTTAGGCAAAAAAAATGTGCTCGGTTATCATATGTGGACACAATTTTACCTCGATGGGAGATGGATCGACTATGATGCCGCTTTAAAAACCAGTGATTGCTCACCGACACGTATTGCGGTTTATACGAGTTCTCTTGAAGATAACAATATGGCAGATTTTGCCTTTGCCCTCATGGATATGATCGGTCAGCTCGACGTGAGTATTGATTCAGTTGTATATTGAGGAGTCAAAAAGTCAAAAGGTCAAAAAGTCAAAAAGTTTCTGGATTCAGGGTTCAAGCTTCCTTCGATAATGTGCGGACTTCGTATGCATTCACTCTATACGCATACTCGCATTTTCGACTATCCTCTTTCCACTTTTTGACCTTTTGACCTTTTGACCTTTTGACTTATTTACCTATTGCAATTTTCATTGAGAAACCTTAATGATGCGCGTTTTTTCCAAAGATGAAAATCCTAATCGCAGATAAGATATCTTCCTCCGGGATAGAATACCTGAAGAATCAGCCTGAATTTGAGGTTTTGGAGGCTTTTGGCTCGAAGCCCGAGGAGACCAAAAAACAGGTTAAAGATGTCGCGGCAATTATTGTACGGAGTGAAACAGAGATAAATGCGGAGGTTATTGAAGCCGCCCAAAAACTTACGGTAATTGGGCGTGCGGGTGTTGGCGTAGACAATATAGACGTCGAAGCTGCGACGCAACGTGGTATTATCGTAATGAATACCCCTGCCGGAAACACTTTAGCAACGGCGGAATTAACTTTCACCCATATGCTTTGCTCCGCTCGATCGGTTGCTCAGGCCAATGTTTCAATGATTGAGGGTAAATGGGAACGGCAGACTTATGCCGGAACCGAACTATCAAAGAAGGTTTTTGGAATTATTGGTATGGGTCGTATCGGAAGTGAAGTAGCGAAACGGGCCCAGGCATTCAGTATGCGGGTCATCGCATTTGATCCCTATCTTACCCCTGAACGCGCAGCTGCACTTGAAGTAGAGCAGGTGGATTTAGATTCACTTCTTCCACAAGCCGATTTTATCAGTATACATGTTCCTTTGACTGATGATACACGTTATATTATCGATGCAAAAGCATTCGAAAAAATGAAATCCGGGGTGCGCATTATTAACTGTGCGCGCGGCGGATTGATCCATGAAGGGGATTTAATCGATGCGCTCAAGAGCGGAAAAGTGGCGGCAGCTGGGTTGGACGTTTTTGTCGAAGAGCCGTTGAGCGAAAAAAGTGAACTGCGAAATATACCCAATCTGGTGTTAACTCCGCATCTCGGTGCTTCGACTGAAGAGGCTCAGGAAAGTATCGGACTTGAAGTAGCTCAAGCGATTACTGAAGTGCTTCGGGGTGGCATTATCACCAATGCTGTAAATATGCCATCCGTTGACGCACGCACTTTAAGGATCCTTCGACCTTACCTTGTCCTGGGAGAAAAACTAGGGACGATTTTGCAACAGATTTCACCACCCCAGATAGAAAAACTGATTATCACTTATTGGGGTAATATTATGGACCTCGATGCCATGCCATTGACTCGTGGTATACAGCGCGGCTACTTGCTTAAAATCAGTGGCGAAGGCGTTAATGATGTCAATGCGCCTACGATCATGAAACGTCTTGGCATTGAAGTTGAGATAATTAAGTCTAATTCCGAAAGTGGTTACACTGAGCTCATCCGCATTGAGGCCATCAGTGCGGAAGGCCAGAAGAACAATATTGAAGGGACGCTGATCGGAACCCGGCAACAGCCGAGAATTGTTCATGTTAATAGTCGAGACGTCGAAGCGTTACCTGAAGGTAAGTTATTACTCCTGGAAAACAATGATGTGCCAGGGATTGTTGGTGTCCTCGGTACGATTCTGGGCAAAGATAACGTAAACATCGCCAATATGTCTCTCAGCCGTAATGATGTTGGAGGTGTTGCGATGACTATTTTGCAATTGGATTCCATTCCCAGCCAGAGAGCACTCGACGAGGTCAAGGAAGCTGACGCCATCTTGAATATGCACCTCGTGGAATTCTGATTTTCGTACCTTTAATTATTCATTTACCCCATTATGCAATTATTGGATATCATCGTGGTTAGCGTTTGTGGTTACCTGATCGGCTCTATTCCTTTTGCTGTCATAATCGGTAAAGTCTATGGTATCAATATATTGGAAGTAGGGAGTGGAAGTCCTGGCGCTACTAATATTAAAAGATCGATTGGTAAAGGTGCTGGTAATGTATGTTTTCTCCTGGATTTTCTCAAGGGAGTGCTTGCTGCAGGGTGGCCAATGTCATCCCTTTTCGCGGCTGAAAACACTATCGGCTTAGCCATGCTCGGCCTTGTAGCGGCAATCCTCGGGCACAGTTATTCCCTTTTTATTAAATTTCGTGGTGGCAAGGGAGTGGCGACAACAATGGGAGGTCTGCTGATCATCACACCTATTGCTCTCGCTGTTGGCATTGTCATATGGGTTATTTTGTTTTTCATCTTTCGTTATGTTTCCGTAGCTTCTATCGCATTCGGGATCAGTCTTCCTCTGACTAATCTAATAGTGGGCATTTTGGATTTACGTTTATGGCTGTGTCTGGCCCTTGCCGTCATCATCATTTTGCGCCACCGTTCAAATATCAAACGACTTATGAAAGGCACTGAAAACCGATTTCAATAAACGCTTATTGTTGTCTGTAGCTTATTAAAGAGTTTAAGGAAATGTATTTAAAATGAGTAAAAAACCAGTAATTAAAATAGGACTCGTCGGCCTTGGTGTTGTGGGCGAGGGGGTCTGGAAGCATATTCAGCAAAATCGATTAGCATTGGAGCGACGTTTGGGTGCACGGTTGCAATTGGTTAAAGTCGCTGTGCAAGACATGAAGAAAAAGCGCGGCGTCAAAATTTCCCGTGATCAACTTACGACTGATCCGATGAGTATCGCCAATGATCCGGATATTGACATCGTTTGCGAGTTAATGGGAGGAACCAGTCTGGCGAGGAAAGTTACCTTAGCTGCATTGCAGAAGGGTAAAATCGTCGTTACCGCGAATAAGGCCTTAATTTGCAAACACGGTGCTCAGCTTTTTGATGCCGCGCGAAAGGGAGGGGGACATTACTTTTTTGAAGCTAGTGTGGGTGGTGGTATTCCGATCATCAAAGTTATCCGTGAAGGGCTCGTCGCAAACCGGTTCAATTTAATTTATGGGATTTTAAACGGTACCTGTAATTATATCCTTACGCGCATGGAGCGTGAGAGTTTAACCTTTGATAAAACTTTGAATGCGGCGCGCGATCTGGGCTATGTCGAAGCCGATGAGTCGTTAGATCTGGAGGGGTGGGACACTGCTCATAAGGCGGTGATTCTAGCCTATCTTGCTCATGGTAAGTGGGTAAAACTTAAAGATGTTCCCGTTGAGGGGATTGGAAATATTACCCTTGAAGATATTCAGTGGGCGGACGAACTGGGTTTTAAAATAAAGCTCCTTGGCATTATTAGTCAGAACAATAAGGGCAAATCCATTTTCGTCCGAGTGCATCCCACGCTCATTCGTAAGGACAAGATTATGGCTAATGTAGATGGTGTCTATAACGCCGTGAGCGTGAGCGGTGATATTGTCGGTTCCGGTGTTCATATTGGACGAGGTGCCGGTCAGGATGCTACGGCCAGCGCAGTCATCGGCGATGTTGCCGATGCGGTTAGTGCCTTACTCGGAACATCGCCACCTGTGGTCCTCGAAGACGATGCCGAACTTTACGCATCTCTGGGTAGTGATATTGAATTATCCTCATTAGAGGATGTGGCCAGCCAATATTATCTGCGCTTGAGTGTAACTGACAAGCCGGGTGTGCTCGCAGAAATTTCAACCGTGATGGCCGACCACGATGTCAGTATAGCCAGCATGATTCAGCCCGAGGAGAGCAGCAATCAGTGGGCTACGCTCATTATAACCACCCACCAGAGCAATGAAAAAAGGATGCAGGACACGATCCGCGATTTAAAAAAGCTTAAAAATGTTCATCGCGCCCCCTTTCTTTTACGTATTGTCAATTTCGATTAAATCCTGGAAATGTAAGTTATGGCAATAGTGGTTCAGAAATATGGCGGCACTTCGGTGGGAGATATCGACCGCATTCGAAACGTCGCCAATCGAGTAAAAGCGACACGTGATGCAGGCAACGATGTCCTGGTTGTCGTTTCCGCACGTTCAGGAGTGACAAACCGACTTGTCGCTGACGCGAAAATGCTTCACGAAAATCCGGATGAGCGCGAAATGGATATGCTCTTAACGGTCGGGGAACAGGAAACGATTGCGCTGACCGCAATCGCTTTGCATGCCCTGGATGTACCAGCGGTCTCTCGCACGGGTGGGCAAGCGGGGATCATTACTGATCCTGAGCATACTCGGGCACGCATCCTGAAAATTGATGGTGGCGATCTGCGCGATCAGTTAGCTCAGGGGAAAGTTGTCATTGTCGCTGGTTTCCAGGGTGTAAATAAGGAGGGTCAAATTACCACCCTTGGGAGAGGGGGATCAGATTTGTCCGCGATCGCCCTGGCCGTCGCGATTAAGGCTGACCTATGCCAGATTTTTACCGATGTTGAGGGTGTTTATACGGCTGACCCGCGTATCGTTCCCGATGCGCGCAAAGTCGATGTAATTACTTATGATGAAATGCTTGAACTTGCGAGTAGCGGTTCAAAAGTGATGCAGCCAAGAGCGGTTGAATTTGCTTATAAACACGGAATTAATTTTGAAATTCGCTCTAGTTTTAATAATAATACAGGAACCATGGTAAAAGGTGAAATGGAATCAATGGAAGATATCGTCGTGCGAGGTGTCGCCGTCGATAAAAATCAAGCTAAGATATTAGTAAGTGGTTTACCGGATGTGCCGGGCTACGCGGCGAAAGTATTCGGTGCTCTTGCCGACGCTAATGTCAATGTAGATATGATTGTTCAGAATATCGGCCGAGGGGGAAAAGCAAATTTGACATTTACTGTATCTTTGGATGATGCCTCGCGCGCGGAGAAAGCCGTATCCGGTATTCTTGGCGATATCAGTGGCAGTAATGTGAAGATCATTGATCATATCGCCAAACTTTCAGTCGTAGGTGTTGGGATGCGAAGTCATAGCGGTATAGCGGCCACCTTATTTTCCGCGCTCGCGGAGAGTGATATAAACATCCAGCTTATCAGTACTTCTGAAATAAAGATATCTGTAGCCATAGATTTAGATAAGGCGGATGAAGCCTGTCGTGTAGCGCATAAGACTTTCGACTTAGATAAAAGCTAAGTAGTCATGAATTATATAAGCACACGGGGGCAGTCGCCCTCGGTCTCTTTTGCAGAGGCAGTCGCCACCGGATTAGCGCCAGATGGCGGGCTCTATCTCCCCCAGGAAATCCCAAATCTATCGGGTAATCTCGAAGCATGGGAATCGCTGAACTACGCTGATCTATGCCTCGCTTTTATGGATTACTTTACGGGGGACTATGACTCGGAAACTTTGCGCAATATAATTCACGATGCGTACGCGGGTTTTTCCCATCCGGATATCGCCCCGCTTAAAAACTTGGATGCCAATTTATATGTCCTGGAATTATTTCATGGACCAACCCTGGCTTTTAAGGATTTCGCCCTTCAAATGCTTGGAAACTTATACGCGGAACAAATAAAAAATACGGGTGATAATTTAAATGTCCTGGGTTCAACTTCCGGAGATACGGGCGCGGCCGCGATTTACGGATTATTAGACAAGCCGGGAACCAACATTTTTATCCTCTATCCGAAAGGCCGCATTTCCGACCTGCAAGAAAGGCAAATGACATGTACTGGAGCAAAAAATGTATTTCCCCTGGCAATAGAAGGTTCGTTTGACGACGCCCAAAATGTTATGAAGGAGATATTCAATGATCAGGGATTTCGCTCCAGCTATAATCTTTCAGCGGTGAATTCAATTAATCTCGCACGTATTCTCGCGCAATGTGTTTACTATTTTTATGCCTTCTTCAGGCTGCCTTTAGAGAAAAGAGGAAATGTTGAATTTGTCGTTCCCACGGGAAATTTCGGCAATATTCTGTCGGGTTGGCTCGCACAGAAAATGGGGCTTCCCATAAAATCACTTAAAATTGCGACAAATAAGAATGACATTCTTCACCGTCTTTTCAATACCGGTGTTTATTCCGTTTCGCCCGTGGAGTTCAGTCACGCCCCTTCAATGGATATTCAGGTCGCGTCAAATTTTGAACGCTTTATTTACTATGCGGAGGGTGGTAACCCCAATCGAACGCTTGATATAATGACAGAATTCAAATCTACGGGGATTTATAAATTCAACAAATTTAATCCTGATACTTTTTCCTCTTCACAAGCTTCTGATGAGGAAATTGAAAATATTATTTATCGCGTTCATGAGCAATATGATTATATTGTTGATCCGCACACCGCTTGTGGCTTTAAGGCTATCGATCCGGAAAAAACAACCGTAACTTTAGCGACAGCGCATCCGGCAAAGTTTCCCGAGACGATTGGGAAAGCAATCGGCATTGAGCCGACCATTGAATCTCTCGAAGTTCTTAAAGAGAAAAATAGTATTTTTTATCCCATTGCCGCTGAAAAAAAAGCAATACAGGGATTCATCGAGGAAAATGCGGTTTCGTGAAAGTAGTGTTGCCATGACTGCGGTCAGGGTAAATAGTTTACCTTCAAAATTTTAAAGATGAGCAAAAAGCCTAAAATAATTATTTACGATACAACGCTTCGAGATGGAACTCAAGGTGAGGGGATTTCTTTTTCTGTTTCCTCAAAACTGAGGTTGACGAAAAGTATGGATCAATTCGGTATCGATTACATTGAAGGCGGATGGCCGGGTTCGAATCCGCGTGACATGGAATATTTTGATGCGGTCAAAGACGTAAAATTAAAGCATGCTAAAATCACCTCCTTTGGTTCTACGCGGCGCGCAGATCTCAGCGCAAAAAAAGATCCCCAATTAGACCTCTTGTTGAAATCGGAGACTGAAGTGGTTGCGATTTTCGGGAAAAGCTGGCTCTTGCATGTTAAACAGATTCTTCGCACAACGCCGGATGAAAACCTGCGCATGGTTGAAGATTCTATTAAGTACATAAAAAGCAAGGGCCGAGAGGTAATCTATGACGCCGAACATTTCTATGACGGTTATATGGATAGCTCCGCTTATGCGATGAAAACACTTGAAGCCGCGATACAAAGTGGCGCGGACTATCTCGTGCTGTGTGATACTAACGGTGGAAATCTTGCTGAATACATTTACGAAACGACGGCAGACATTGTTGAACGATTCCCCAATCTTAAAATTGGAGTACATTGTCATAACGATATCGGATTAGGGGTCGCGACATCCCTCGCCGGTGTAAACGCAGGGGCGACGATGGTGCAGGGAACTTTGAATGGCTATGGTGAACGTAATGGCAATGCCAACCTTACATCAATTATTCCTAATCTCAGTTTGAAGATGGAATATCCCATGAGTTGTGGAAAGAAGCTGAAGAATTTGCGCGACCTTTCTCTTTTTGTTGATGATCTTGCTAATTTCAGGCCTGATATTAAAGCGCCGTATGTCGGGGCAAGTTCCTTTGCCCATAAGGGCGGCATTCACGCCAATGCCGCTTCCAAAGATTCACGGAGTTACGAGCATATCGAACCCTCACTGGTCGGTAATCGGCAACGCGTGCTCGTTTCCGATTTATCGGGTCGCAGCAGCATCATGATGAAAGCTCAAGAAATGGGAGTCGAACTTGATGCTAAAACGGCCAATGTGAAAAGTTTTCTCGATGAGTTAAAAAAACTAGAATATCGCGGTTACGAATACGAAGCGGCGGACGCCTCATTTAAAATGCTGCTTCAGCGCTGGTTAAAAAAGATTAAACACCCCTTTGAATTAATAAGTTACCGTGTTATTGTCGAACGTGATGAAACGGAAAATAAGTTAATTTCAGAAGCTACGGTTAAAATTAAGGTCAAAGATGAAATACACCATGTCGTAGCGGAATCTCACGGTCCGGTGGGTGCGCTCGACCGTGCCTTACGCCAGGCTTTAGAAAAAGACTTTCCGGGAATAAAGGATGTGAGTTTGAGTGATTTCAAAGTGCGAATTCTTGACAGTGCCGAGGGAACGGATGCGCGTATTCGTGTGCAAATCGAATCCAGTGACGCAAAAGAGATCTGGGGAACGGTAGGCGCCAGTGACAACATCATCGAGGCGAGCTGGGAAGCGCTGAAAGATTCGGTAGAATATAAAATTTTACGCGATAAAAAATAAAAAGCGTGCTTTCGATGCGCATCGGTTATTGCGTACTGCGGTAACTATACATCGGTTACATTTATCTATTTAATAGGCTTAAATAGGTCTGCCGGATCGTCGTCAGACAGTAAATAGCTGCCTTCTTTTTGGCAGTTGTGAAATTGTTCTCCACACCAGTATTTCAGTCGATAAAGGATAGCAAATTGGATAGGGGGTGCTTCGGTTCCCTGGCCTCCGACTAACTCTGCTCCCCGCATTACATTATCAACTAATCGGGTTGCAATACGCAGATGGTAGGGGCTGCGTTCAATCTCACCACGATGGAATGATAAGGCGGTTATTAAATCTGCTACATCCTTTGTCTTACACTCAACTAAGAGGTTGGGTGTGTTCATGAAACCCCAGGTTTCAGTTTCAACGCAGTAGGTGGAGAATTCCGGCCCCATACTTTGCAGCCCGTCGATGATGA
This sequence comes from Opitutales bacterium, assembly GCA_965219535.1. GTDB lineage: Bacteria > Verrucomicrobiota > Verrucomicrobiia > Opitutales > PNEW01 > PNEW01. The sequence continues at coordinate 1,098,021 of CBDCNV010000001.1, forward strand.
GGTAATGTGTTCCGATGTGCGTTGTATTCCAATCTTTTTCATGCGGGTAAAAAATTATGTCCGGTCTGTTTTTCTCCAGAATAGATGTAATTTGTGATACACAGTGAGTCCAGTATCGCGGATCATTTTTCCGAGTGTGTTGATTGATAGCCTCAAGGCCATCATCTTCAATCGTCACTAAATCAAATCCAATAAACTGGCAGCATTCCCTTAGTTCCTTTAGTCGGCTTTGGCGACGCTCCTTATTACTTCCCAATGTGACCGCGACATTGCTAATCCGCATCTTGCTTTCCCGCATCAGACGCAGCGGTAGATGGCCGATGAATACTTCATCATCAGGGTGGGGGGAGAAAATTAAAACATGGGGAGCATCTTTTGACAGCTTTGGACGAGGTATATTCGGCCACCCACCACGCGGAAGATGCGCGGCCTCTTTAAGCAGCTGATCCAGGGCATGGATGTAGTCATCATAAGTTTTCATTTTATTTCAGAATATACTCTTATTCTTTGTCCGCGTCTCCAGTGTATAATTTCGAAATATTGATATACAACTATGTTTTATTTTTATCTTCGTCCGCGCTTGCCACGTCGTAGACTACTGCGAAGACGGGTCTACCTCTTCGTCCCTATTATACGTTTAAGTAATAATGAAGAAGTATTATATCTTCGTTAATCAAAAGGGGTGAAAAAATTAAGGAGGACGTAGACTAAGAGGCAGACGAAGACGAAGCTTATAAATTTTCAATCCACACACTCCCCAAACCCCGAACCCCAAACCCCGAACCCTGAACCCCGAACCCTGAACCCCGAACCCTGAACCCCGAACCCTGAACCCTGAACCCCGAACCCTGAACCCCGAACCCTGAACCCCGAACCCTGAACCCTGAACCCTGAACCCTGTACCGAGGGCGTAGCCCGACATCTTCCACCCCAAAATCAGTCGATCCCAACCAGAGGTTTAGGGGACTCCACGCTCGCCCTTTACTGTCTATTATCATAAATAATCGTTTCCAGAGCTTTCAGATTTTTATAGTATTTTTAAGAATCCTGTTGCATTATTAGCGAAAATTAACCATTTTCGCCAGTTCTCAGTATTGATACGTCCACCTTTAACTACTTTGAACGGAGAGATTTAACTTTGAGAGACGACTATATAGAAGCAGCCCAAAAAATTATTCCTGACCCGAATATTCTCATTAACGTGGTATCACGCCGTGTAAAACAGCTTAAATATGGCAACAAACCGCTGGTGGAATCTCTGGAGCGTTTAAGTCCTGAAGATATTGCACTGAGAGAGATTATTGAAGGGAAAATTACTTACGAACTATTTGATCCGGATATGGAAGACTGATTCCTGCTGGCCATCGAGGTTCTACAGCCTTTCCGCCTTCAATCATAACGGGAAGTGGGTGTTGTAGGCGCTGACTTTTTGTTCAGGATGAGCCATGGCTGCAAAAAAAATAGATTCAAAACGTTATCGGGAAATCCGTAACGCTAAAGCTCGTCGGGACTTCTTTGTCGAGGATTCCTTAGAGGTCGGTATTGTCTTAACGGGGACTGAGGTTAAGTCCATACGCAGCGGCAGGGCGCAAATCAGTGATGCTTTTATCCGTATTGATAAGGGAGAGGCCTTTCTCTACCACGCCCATATTGAGGAATATCTATTTGGAAATCTCAACAACCATATTCCCTATCGCCCACGCAAATTAATCCTTCATAAAAAAGAAATTCAAAAACTTGAGGTTGCATTACAAGGCGGGGGCAGAACTTTAATTCCCTTGCGGCTCTATTTTAAAAAGGGACTGATAAAAGTACAGATTGCCCTTTGCAAAGGAAAAAAACTTTATGATAAGCGTGAAGATCTTAAAAAGAAAGCGATCCTGCGAGACACGGAAAGAACAATGAGAGATTATCGTACTTGAGCGACGTGGTTTAGCAGGTGGATATAGTTTGCCCATCTTTTTATTAAGATAATCTTCGTCTTCGTCTGCCTCAACGTCTTCGTCCTGCAAGAGCGGAAGGGTAGAAGAATGGAAGAACGGAAGGTTGGATGCTTGGATGGGTAAAAATTAAAAAACTGTTCACCGTTTACTGTTCACTTATTCCTGACACCCAAATAATCTTCACTGAACCCTGAACCCTGAACCCTGAACCCCGATCCCCGATCCCCAACAATCACTCAATGTTGCATATTATACTCTACGAACCGGAAATTCCCCAAAACACGGGCAATATCGGGAGATTGTCCGCCATTACTCGATCTCGTCTTCATCTTATTCACCCTCTGGGTTTCAAAATAAACGATCGTCATCTTAAACGTAGCGGGATGGATTACTGGCAAGATCTCGACATTTGTCATCACGATAATTGGGATGAGTTCTTAATAAGCCCGGATCGCCCAAAGAATATATGGTTGTTCAGTACAAAAGCCACCACCTCCTTTTGGACGGTAAAGTTTTCTGATGGCGACGGCTTGTTATTTGGAAATGAAGGTTCAGGTTGTCCTCAAAACCTTCACGCATGGGCCGGTGATGAACGACGCGTGACAATTCCACATTTTAATAGAGATTTACGTTCTCTCAATTTATCGACCAGCGTAGGGATTGCCGCCTATGAAGCGTTGCGGCAAATTAAAAGCGGTACTTTAACCGAGTGATTTATACTCGGCATTTCCTCTCAGCCGCCAGCATGCGAAAAGAATTAAGATCGCGAAGGTAACCAGAAAATATCCGGGAAACCAGGCGAGTGCGTCAATAAAGACCGCGTTATTTATATCTTCTAAAACCCGGGTGTGCTCTGCCAATTCTATTTTGAGTTTCATCTTTGCAAGGAGCAGTGCATAAAGTATTCCCACCGCTCCATAAGCGAGGTTAAATGATAAGCCTTTAAAGCTTAGTACCGTAGCTCTTTGTTCAGAACTGGTAATGCGGTTCAAATAGTGACTGAGGAAAAAATCACACATGAACATAACGCCGAATAGAAGGAGCATGGGTATCAATCCGAAGAGGGGGATGGTGAACATCATACCCCATAATCCCAGGAATGTAATTGACGCGATAACTCCCAGATTAAATACCGGCGTTTTTTGATTTACTAATTTTAGTGCGAGTGGAGGAATAAATAGACCCATTATAAAGAGTCCCGATCCGATGATGCCGAATAACGCTTCCGGGATTTGAATGACGCGGAAGTACTGACTGCTTATCGTTATTGCCATACGAATAATATTGTCGAAGACAAGGCCCGCCAATATTATGGCTAGCGCAAATGGTGTTTTCAAAATCCAAAGACCCGCCTGCAGTGTAATGCGCACAGCGTCAATGATTGCTTTATCCCAACTTCTTTTTTCACCCGGACTACTGTCTTTTAATCCGGAGATTTCACGCATTTTCAAGGCGGTAATCAGTGTCATCAACGCCATTCCAAGGTTTAAATAGAGGGGGAATCTTAAGGTAATGGATTGATTTAGATTTACCTTCAATCCTATGAAATCAGCGATCTGTTGCATCAGCGTTGGGTCATATACAGCTGCACCGAGGCTCATCGCGACGATAAAGGCGATAGACTGGAACCGCATTCTAAGATTGAGCACTTGACCCCAGTCATTGATGTCGCCCTCTTCTTTTAAAGAATCGTATGCGAGAGCTTCATCCGCGCCACTGGCCGCAGCTTCCGCGGCTCCGCCTATCACTCGGTTGAGTAGAAAAAGTGCAAATAACAATTCTGGATTACCTAAAGGGACAAAGCAGAGAATAGTCATTTCTATAACCATTAATATGCCCGTAGTTACTAACAGATTCCGTCTTCCGACAATATCTGCGAGTGCCCCCGAGGGCACCTCACAGACGACGATTGATGCGGCCCATGCGACATTGAGGAGAGCGAACTGTTCGAGGCTTAGTCCGAAATCTAAAAAAAGAATAGTAAAGATGGGATAATAAAACCGCGCCGTAAAAAAAATACGAAATGCAATAAAGAGGCGAATATTGCTGATCGCAAAAGGTGACTTACTCTCGGTTTCCATTAATTAATCTTTAATATATCCATTCTCTATTCATTACTTATAGCTTTAATTCTCTAATTATTAAAATTAAAATCTAATAAACCATCTTCTATACGTTATTATAATGGGTTATGAATCGTGATGCCAGGTAGTGCGACTGGCTTTAAATTTATAATATGAACTCAGGTGAACAAAAGAAAAGATAACCTGTCCTAAGGCGATTAGCGCGAGATTTAGATTTCCATATATTTTAATTTGCGTAATAATGATGGGGTGAAGTTTTTTAGCAGTTACGTAGGGATATGATTTTATCATTAACATCTAATAGTCCAGAAAAAGGAATACCTTTGATCAATAGATATTTTCTCTTCTTGGCTTTAATTTTTACCAGTTATTCCTGGGTCCTCGGTCAGTCCGACCCCCTAACGACGACGACTTATGGCGAACTTAATGAGAAGGCGAAGAGTTACTTTGACAATAAATCTTATGCCCTGGCTATAGAGGTCTACGAGGAAATTGCCGCTTTATCCCTAACGGCAGAGCAAAAACGCGCGGTGACTTTTCGACTCGCCGACAGTCGATGGCGTAACGAGGTAGCCACCGAATCTTCTGATCATACGACGCTACAAGAAGCGCGCATCGTGATGGAAGATATCATTCATGATCTAAAGAATGAAATACATCTCCCGCAGCTATGGGCCGAAGTGGAAGAGTCGTTGGCAGATTCCTGGTGGTTGCCGAGAAACCAACGCAATTGGGGCCAGGCTTGGTTACATTATGAACGCGCGTTCGATTATTGGGCGGGATCCAGTGAATTACAGAAGGCCCGCAGTCGTTACTTGAGCCTCGCCTGGAAAATTTCGCGATCACCAGACCTGCATAATAACAACTATACCTATGGTTATTATGGCAATTATCTTCCGCTCCCGGTTCTGGAAAATTTGATCAGTATAGCTGTTGAGCCCCAGGATAAGGCACACGCGCATTATCTAATGGCAATGACTTTGAGAAGTCGGGGCGGTCGTTCGCAACAACAGTCGCGTATTGGAGTGGAGTTCGAAAAAGCATTAACGGTCGGTGTTAAGACGGAATGGTATGATGATGCCCTTTTTAACTACGCTCAGTGGGCCGCTCAAAGTGGATTCAATGGCTATGATGAAGAGGGTAACCTCTTTTTAGAACCCGATTATGAAAAAGCCCTAAGCCTCTATCGGCGGCTAATAACTGAATATGAAAAAGGGGATACGCGTTATTACGATTCCACAGTATCGGCGATTAAAGAAATAACCAGGCCGACGGTAAATCTCAATGTCCCCCATGTGTTTATACCCGGGGCCGAAGTATTCTTTAATCTTAATTGGCGTGAAATTGAAACAGTAGCGATCTCAATATATCCGGTCAATTTAGCCCGTGACGTCAATTTTTCCGGTACGCGTTATAAACCCTGGCAATGGCTTCAGGCTATCGACCTTGAAGGAAAAGAAGCCATAGTGCAGCTGAGCCAGAGTAAAGCTGCAAAGAGGCCCTATTATCCCATGACCGATACCATACGATTGGAAGAGAAGCTTTCAAACGGGGCTTATTTAATCGAAGCGAAAGGAGAACGAGAAACAACGCGCGATATTATTCTCGTTACCGATGCCTCGCTCGTTCTTAAAACCACCAATCGACAGGCAGTCGGTTATTTTTGCAACGCATTAACGGGTAAACCCATTCCTGAAGGCAAGTTAGTGATCTGGGAGCATAGAGCGGATGGGCGCAAGAAAATCTGGCGCCGCACCGACCGAACGTTGACCAGCCAGGGATTGGCAAATTTTAAATATAACAAAGTCAGCGAGAACCGCAGCTATTTTGCCTGCGCGATAAGTGAAAATGACCAGGCGTTTGCTATTTCATCTTATAATTATTTGACGCAGGATAATGATAGGGCTTGGCGTATATACGCCTATACAGATCGTCCAGCATACCGGCCAGATGAAACGGTCTATTGGAAAGCTATCGCCCGCCAATATGAAGGTGAAAGTTATTTCGTTCCCAAGGATGAGCGAATTACCTATCGAATAGATGATCCGCGTGGCTCTGTGGTCGATGAAGGGGAAGCGATGATCAATGCTTTTGGCGCTTTTTTGGGAGAAATGTCGCTTACTTCCGCTATGACCTTAGGCGCTTACCGGATAAATTTTCGACGAGAGGTAGACAATACATGGATTGGTTCGGCTACGCTGTTTCGTCTCGAAGAGTACAAATTACCAGAGTTTAAAGTAAGTATCGCATTGGGTGATGGGGATTCGGCGTCACCTGGGGCTTTCGCCATGGGGGATTCAGTTACGGGTAGCATCCAAGCCGATTATTATTTTGGGGGACCCGTTCCGAATGCAGATGTTGAAGTCGTTATCTATCGCAAACCCTTTTACCATTGGTGGCGACCGACTCGTGAATTCAGTTGGTACTACGCGAATACTGAATCCATGGGATGGAATCGATATGGTGGTCCCGGGCAGATTATAAAGCGCGAGACGCTTCAAACTGATTCCAAAGGTAAGGTGGTATTCAGTTTTGATACTCCACAGTTCTCCGATCAGGATTATGAATTTATAATCGAAGCGAGAATCACTGATGCTTCACGACGTGAGATCGTAATGAAACGAAGTGTAAAGGTTACACGGCAAAGTTATTTTGTTTATCTCGAACCTGAGCATAGGATTTATCAACCGAAGGATCGCGTTAAAATTAAGTTGAATACGCTTGATGCCAATAACCGACCGGTTGGAGTTGAGGGCCAATTGCGTCTGATCCGGGATAAATGGAAGGAAACCTGGGTCGATGACCGGTGCCGTGAAATATCGGGTCAGAAACTTGGCGAAATCAAAGCGAGACCCGCTATTTTCCAATCCTTTACGACCGCGCCCGAGGATTACCGGCTGATTTCTCAGGGATATGAATCTGAGGAAATTGAAGTTGTACGCATTAAAACAAATAAGGAGGGTAACGCGGAATATGAATTCGAGGTTCCCGGTACCGGTTACTACAGAATTGCCTGGTTAAGTCGTGATAAAAGCGGTCAACCGATAAAAGGGGACACAGCCATCTGGACGGCAAAAGAAAATGATAAGGAATTAGGTTATCGACCGGGGGGTGTTTCAATAGTCGTGGATAAAGATACAATCAAAGTTGGAAATAAAGCGCCCATTATGCTGACTGTACCCGCAGCCGACCGGTATTTATTGTTCAGTGTCGGAGCCGATGAAATCATGTCTACGCAGGTCGTCCATTTGGAAGGCACGGCCAAACTGATTCAGATCTCTATTGGCGATGAACATATCCCCAATAGTTTCTTAGAAGCTTTTATGGTTTCAGATTATCAGCTCTACCAGGATCGAAAAGAAATAGTGACACCGCCGACCGCTAATTTTCTCAATGTCAAAGTGACACCGGATGCTGAAGGTTATCAACCTGGTGAAAAAGGAAGCTACACTTTAGAGGTTACGGATCATGGGGGAGAACCGGTTTCTGCGGAAGTCTCTTTGGGTCTCGTCGATGAAGCGGTTTATACTATTCAATCCGAGTTAGCGGGTGATATCCGACAATTTTTCTACGGTAGTAAGCGGGGGTATGGCATACGCAACGCAAGCACTTTTGAGCAGAAATCTTACCTTCGCCTCCAACCTGAACAATCCAAGGATAATGTTTACCGTGAGAACGGACGTCAGGTTATACGGCGTGAAGGTTTTGAGAAAGGCGATCTCACCATGCGATCGGCTGGTGTGTGGGGTGTTTATGCGACGGATGAATTAGGCATGGTTCTCCAGGAGGAAGGTGAGTTTGCGGACAACGCAAAAAGTCCAGGGGGCGACGATCCTTCAGTCGTGGTGCGCACCGATTTTCGCGCGACCGCTTTTTGGCAACCGGATGTCCTGACCGACGAAAATGGCAGGGCGAAGATCGATCTCACCTTTCCCGATTCATTAACGACATGGAAAGCTAAGGCGCGTGCGGTTTCCCTCCATAACCGTTTTGGTGATGGTGAAAGTGATGTTCAGACACGGTTGCCACTTATTGCCCGTTTACAAGGGCCACGCTTTTTTGTTGCCGGAGATACCCTGATAATTTCTGGAATTTTCAACAATAATACGAGCCGTTCAATGCGCGTTCAACCATTATTGGAAGCAACAGGAGTTGAAGTTGAAGGTTACCTCAACGATAGTGGTGAACTCATTAAAGGCATTTCCAACCCTTTTATCATGGCGGCTGAATCGGAAAAACGTGTCGATTGGCAGGTAAAAGTAAACGCGCCCGGTGAAGTTAAGTTCAAACTAATTGGCAAAAGTGAAAGGTACGGCGATGCGATGGAAAAAAGTTTTCCCATCTATGAACATGGGTTGGAGAAATTTGTAGGAAAATCCGGCAAAGTGCGTGGCGACCAGATTACCGTTTCACTTGATCTTCCAAAGCAACGAAAGAAAGAATCAACTGCATTGAGTATTCAAGTGACACCTAGCATGGCAGTGACGATGTTAGATGCGCTCCCTTATCTCATCGATTACCCCTATGGCTGTAGCGAACAGACGATGAGCCGTTTTTTACCGGCGGTAATCGTTGCCAATACCTTGAGTAAGCAGGGAATTGATCCAGAGACAATAAAAGGTAAAATGTTTGGTGGCATAGAAAGAAAATATATTACGGATACCCATCCTAGTGGACGTCGTGATTTGAGTGAACTCGATGCGATGGTAAGTAAAGGGTTGCGCCGATTATACGATCTTCAACATGCCAGCGGTGGTTGGGGTTGGTGGGAAGAAGATGATGACGACCATTTTATGTCCGCCTATGTCACTTGGGGTCTTACTTTAGCCCAGGGTGCTGGAGTTGAAATTGATCGATCGGTTTTACAACGGGCTCAAGAATTTCTTGAAAAGGAAATTATTGAGGAAGAATTTGAATATGATCTGCAAGCGTGGATGCTTCACGCATTATCTACGCGTTTTCTCGTCGAGGAAGAGAAGAAACCTTCGCGATTCGAAGCCAAAGCGTTTCTTAATTTAATGAAAAACCGTGAGCAGCTCAATGTATACACGCGTGCTCTTCTTGCGCTCTCAGCTAAACATTTTGGATTCGAAGAGGATGCGCGATTACTCGCTGAAAATTTGCGCAATGGAATAAAAATCGACGAACGACCCGATCAGTCAATCCTTGTCACTGACAATAATAACAATGATCCATCGGTTATGAAAACAGCACACTGGGGTGAGGATGGCATTTACTGGCGCTGGTCGGATGGTGGGGTGGAAGCTACTGCCTTTGCCTTAATGGCACTTCTCGCAATTGATCCCAATAGTGATCTCATCGACCCCGTTACTCATTGGCTGGTAAAAAACCGCCGCGGTTCACAGTGGAGTAATACTCGCGATTCCGCCATTGTCGTTCTTGCGCTCAACGAATATTTAAAAATATCAGGTGAATTGGAATCTGCGCTTGATTACGAAGTGCTTGTGAATGGCCAAACGGTAGCGGTTGAGAGTGTTAACTTACAAAATTCTTTAGAAGTACCCAGTACTGTAAGTGTAGATCGCGATTTAATAAAAGATGGTCGCAACACTATTGAAATCCGGCGTGTGGCAGGTGATGGTCCGATCTATTTTGCCGTTTATGCAGAATATTTCAGTTTGGAGGAACCTATAACCTCGGGTGGGAATGAAATATTTGTCGATCGGCAGTTCTATCGAATCATAAATGTGCCCACTTTGCTCAAGGGATTTTCAGAGGAAAAAGTACTGCTTGTGGATGGAGAAAGTCTGGAGAGTGGTGAGCGCGTTGAAGTTGTCCTCACCATTGAGGGGGTTAAATAATTATGAATATCTTGTTTTCGAAGATTTAAAAGCTGCCGGACTTGAAGCTGTCCAATTGCGCAGTGGTGGAGTGATTCAGGCGCGCGAAATCAAGGCGACGATCGCAAAAGAGGAGGCGGAATCTATTAAAGAAAGAATCACACCGGGTGATGATAAAGATCGTTTCACGTTGCGTCGTCGTTCCGTCTATCAGGAACTGCGTGACCGCAAAATCGCTTCATTTGTCGATCGTTTGCCTGAAGGATACTGGGAGATACGCTATCGCTTGAGAGCCGAAGTGCCGGGAGAATTTCACGCGCTCCCCGTTATCGCTCACGCCATGTATACACCCGAGATCCGCGCGAACGGAAAAGAAATCCGTCTATCGATCAGGGAGCGGAAATAAGTCAAAAAGTCAAAAAATTGCTAACGCAGTTTTAAGTGTTAAGTGTTAGGTTTTAAGCGAAGATAATATTCTCAGTTTTCACCCTAAAACCTAAAACTTAACACCTTACACTGAAAATCGTTAGATTTTCAATATCCCCGCGCTGATTACTTCGGCTGCTTTCTCAAGTGTTTTTTCGTCGTGTGCGGTGCTGATAAAGCACACTTCGTAAGCGGAGGGGGGAAGGTAAACTCCATGATCGAGTGCGTAGTGAAACAGGGGATTGAATAGCTCTGTATTACTGGCCGTGACGTCATTGAGATTGTTTATCGGTTTTTCAGAAAATAGCATACAGAACACAGAACCTGCCTGTGGCATCTGTAGCGGTATTCCCTTCTCGTCCGCGGCTTCAAGAATTGACTTTCTTAATTTGCTACCGGCCCGCTCCAATTCATCATAGGGATTTAATGTTTCAAGTAAATTGATCGCCGCTATGCCTGCGGCCAGCGCGAGGGGGTTCCCGCTTAAGGTGCCTGCCTGATAGACGGGACCTTGGGGTGCCAGGTTATCCATAATCTCAGCTCTTCCACCAAATGCACCCACCGGTAAACCACCGCCGATAATTTTTCCCAGTGCGGTCAGATCTGGTTTAATATCTTCTTTTTCCTGAACTCCTCCGTATGCGATGCGAAACCCGGATATAACTTCATCAAATATAAGGACGCTGCCATAATTATCACAAAGGGTGCGCAGTTTATTGAGAAATCCGGATTGCGGTAAGACGAGACCGTTGTTAGCGGGGTAGGGCTCCAGAATGACACCGGCAATATTTTCACCGTGATCGTTAAAGGCATTTTCGATCGCATCAAAGTCATTGAATGGCAAAACCAGGGTTTCCCCCGCATAACTTTCGGGAATACCGGCACTGTCGGGATTTCCAAAGGTGAGCGCCCCGGAGCCAGCCTTAACGAGCAGGGAATCGACATGCCCGTGGTAACATCCGGCAAATTTTATTATTTTATCGCGATGCGTAAAACCGCGGGCGAGTCGAATGCAAGACATCGTTGCCTCCGTACCGCTATTAACCATACGCACTTTTTCAATCGAGCTTACCGCCTGAGTAATTTTATCTGCCATTTTCACTTCATAGGGATTGGGCGTGCCAAAGCTCGTTCCTTTGGCCAGGGCTTCATCGATAGCATTAACAATTGTTGGATGACTGTGCCCGTGGATGGCCGGCCCCCACGAGCAGACAAAATCAATCAGTTCACGACCATCTATAGTAGTGAGCAATGCGCCTTTTGCTTTTTCCGTAAAAAAAGGAGAACCGCCAACGGAACGAAAAGCTCTTACGGGCGAATTCACTCCACCCGGCATTAACTTCAATGCTTTTTCGAAAAGTTTTTCTGAGTCATTCATGATTTAAAAAGTGCTCCGATTAGTATTTTAAAAAATCTTCGTCTTCGTCCATCTTTTCGTGTTCGTCATATATAAATATAGGTTGCATCCATTTTGTCATCGCGAAGGAGGTGAAGCCGACTGTGGCGATCCAGGGGAATGTCGGTAGCATAACGTTAGCCCTCTGGATTGCTTCGTCGCGGTGCTCCTCGCAATGACAATGAGAAATAGTAACCTACGACGTGGCAAGCGAAGACTAAGTTTGATGAAAAAACTCACATGCATACACTACTCTTCCCTGAACCCTGAAACCCTGAACCCTGAACCCTGAACCCTGAACCCTGAACCCTGAACCCTGTACCGAGGGCGTAGCCCGACATCTTCCACCCTGTACCCCAATCTCTAATCACTCCTACAATCAATATCAAATAATCAACTGACATATCGTTGAACGATAGGGATGCGGCGACCGACACCGAATGCAAGGGGCGTTATTTTTAAGCCCGGCGCGGCTTGCTTTCGTTTATATTCATTCAAGTCTACTTTACGAATCACGTCCTTAACGATAGCTTCATCGAAACCAGCCGCAATTATCTGATCCGAAGATTTACCTTCTTCCACATAGAATTCCAGTATCTGGTCAAGGATATCATAAGGGGGTAGAGAATCCTCATCTTTTTGGTCTGGTCTTAATTCAGCCGAAGGCGCTTTTTCGATTGAATTCCAAGGTATAATTTCTTTCTCCCTGTTCATCCAACGCGCTAAAGCGTAGACTTTTATTTTTGGTAAATCGGAAATCACTGCTAGTCCACCTGCCATATCGCCATATAAGGTGCAGTAACCGACGGCTAACTCACTTTTATTTCCCGTAGTAAGAAGAAGTGCACCGAACTTATTCGAAACAGCCATAAGCAGTACACCGCGGCTGCGCGCTTGAATATTCTCTTCCGTAATATCCCGTTCAACTCCTTCAAAGATAGAGCTGAGTGATCTTTCCGATGCTTCCACTAACTCAGCTATCGGGAGTTGGTGGTAAGTTATGCCGAGATGCTTTGCCAGTGTCGCTGCATCATCTTTACTATGCTGGCTGGAAATAGACGAAGGTAAACTGATTCCGATTACATTTTCACTTCCCAATGCGTCTACCGCGATCGCTGCGGTAATCGCAGAGTCGATTCCTCCACTCAGTCCAAGAAGGGCTTTCTTGAAACCACTTTTGTGTGCATAATCGCGTAAACCTAAGGTAAGCGCATCGTGGATTGACTCCATTTCATCTTGGGATGAGCTATCGACTTCTGTATCAACATCCGATGCGATGACCTGAAGGTCCTCTTTAAAACTATTAAGTATACCGATTGTTTTTCCCTCGGGCGTGACAACGAGGCTGTTTCCATCAAAAATGAGTTCATCGTTGCCCCCGATGGCATTGCAATAAAATACCGGGCAGCCACAGCGCTCAGCCGCTGCTTTGACCAATGATTCACGAACATTGCTTTTACCGTTATGCCAGGGACTGGAGGAGAGATTCAGCAGTATATCTATCTTTTCACCTGCAAGTTGCTCGACTGGATCCTGGTTGTATCGTTTTCCTTTATCAACGCTGCAACTTGTCCAGATGTCCTCGCAAACAGTGATCCCCAGTTTTAAATCTTTATAAGTTATAATTTGCGGCTTTCCCGATGCTTCAAAATAACGGTCTTCATCAAATACATCATAAGTAGGTAATAAGCATTTGTGAGTCGTTTGTTTTACTTTACCGCCTTCGCACCAGGCCGCTGCATTGTAAAAGGGTCGGCCTGTTGTCTCCGTGTTTGGGGCGACATAGCCTATAAGTGCCGGAATATCTTCGGTTTCTGTGGCTATTTCATGAAGGGACGCCACATTGTCGGGGACAAAACGGCTTTTAAAGAGCAGGTCGCGCGGAGGGTAGCCGGTAATCACCAGCTCGGGAAAGAGAACAAGCTCGGCACCATTCTCGCAAAGTTTCCTATAGGCGAGAATTATTTTTTGACGATTACCGACAATATCACCCACTGTCGTATTAATCTGAGCGAGTCCTATCTTCATTATAACAAATTTACGTGAATAGAATTGTCATTAGAAAAATTTAATTCTTTTTAAAATAAGAAACTAGTATGAAGTTGATTTGTCAGGTTAACTATAAAATGAGATTTATTATAAATTTATATCAAGGTTACTCTCATAATCTTGGGCGAAACCTCAAGACAAAGATTTTACCGGTCATTTTATCACTCTTAGCCTGTTTCTCGCTGGGAATAGTGGCAACAGCAGAAATCGTTACTTTATCTCTCTCGCAGGCTTTAGACATTATTGAGAGTGAGAATTTACAGGTTTTAATCCAACGTCAGGCAGTTGAAGAAACCCTGCAAAGATCATTTATTGAACGGTCAAAATTATTGCCTTCGGTTAACCTGGAAAGTTTTCAACTGCGCACGCAATTTGTGAATGTCGGGAGGGGCTTTGATTTTCCCTCTCCACCTCCGGTTAATCGCTTTGATGCAAAACTGGTGGGAGGGGTCCCAGTTTTCAATTACAATAAATATTCCAGTTATCGATTAGCTAAATATCAGCATGAAATTTCGGAGCTCAATTTCAATAGTGTGCTTGAAGATATCCTCGAAGCGACCACTAACGCATATCTTACGCATTTGCGAAATCTGAAAAGAATGGATGTAATCGACGCTAATATCATTCGCGATCACATCCTTTTAGAACTGGCGGAAAATCAGTTTCAGGCGGGGGTGGCAACAAGGATCGATGTCACGCGAGCGGAAGTGCAAATTGCGACCGATGAAAAAGAGAGATTGCAGCAAGAGACATTGATTCTGGAGAGCGAACTTCAAATTAAACGATTGCTCAAAATTGATCTTGAGGCCGAATTGACGCTTGAAGACATTGAACTGAAAAGCCCCGATCGGAGCCGTTCCTTTGATTACGATATTGAAAGCATTCTGGATTTACGGCCTGATTTTATTGAAGCGTCGCTTGAACTGACTCGCGACCGCTATGCAAAAAAAGCGGCTCAATGGGAAAGATTGCCCTCGATAGAGTTATTTGGTGAAATCGGTTACGTCACGGAAGAGATATTCGATGGAAATGAAGATGATGCGTGGGTTGTCGGTATTTTTGTTTCACTCCCTATATTTGAGGGCTTGCGTTTGCGTTCGAATAAGCTTCAGGCAATTGCTTCAATCCGAAGCCAGGAATTAATTCTCGATGATCTGCAGTTGGAAATCAGTTCGGAATTTTTACTCGCGCGCCAGGACGCGCGGTCACGCTATAAACAGATCGATATCGTTCGCAAAAAAGTGGTATTAAGTGAAGAAGAACTTGAATTAGCGCGTAAACGTTTTACCGAGGGGATAGCAGATAATCGTGATGTCACCGATGCGCAAGCAGCTTTAGCAGCAGCTAATGATGAGCTGGTTGAAGCGGTATATTTTTATAATCTCAGCCGTCTCGAGCTAGCCCGTTCCCGAGGCGGTGTGCGTTTATTGTTTAGTGAATGACTAATTGTCAAAAGGTCAAAAAGTCAAAAGGTCAAAACGTTAATTTGATGGTGTTTAAAATTTGATCCTATCTTAACCCATACTGATTATTTTAACCGTTGAACCGCTGAACCCCTGAACCCCTGAACCCAGATTCCCCAACCTTTTGACATTTTGACCTTTTGACTTTAAAACTAATAAAATGCCTGTCGTTTTGCAGCCTGAAGAAAAGAAAATTACCGAATCAAAGAAGGATGATTTGGTGGCGGGGCATTTCCAGGATTACGAATCGCTCTTGGTCAGTTTTTTTCTCACACTCTTAATCCACCTTTTAGCTTATTTCACAATTCCCAAAGCTATTACCGCAGTACCTGGACCCGAACGGGAAAGGGTAAACGAGTTGGAATATGTTTACCAGGACATTGAAGAGAAGCCCAAACCGGAGACGCAGCGGTTTGTAGAAGCTAATCCTGATGTGCCGACAAATATACCCGATTCTACCTTAAACATTGCCGCCCGCGATCAACAGGCTGCTCAGGTGGAACAAGTTGAAATTAGTTTTAATGAAACACCTTATCTCGAGGGCGAGGAGGAGTTGTCACCAAAAATTCTGGCAGGTAGGATCCCCTCACCATCGCAACCCGTAATCGTAGCTTCACAACAGCCGATGGGCGTTCAGGTTGCCGAGCAGAGCAGCATACCCCTAATTGAAGAGGGTGTAGTTTTTGCTTCGCCGGAACCGCCGCCGAGACCAGATTTTATCGATTGGGAACCGGATACTGAAGAGGGGATGGCGAGCATGCTTGAGCCCGGGGAAGGGAAGGATCCTGCTGAACAGCCCGCAGATCGGGTGCCTCTCGCGATCAATCTCAATCCCGATAGCATTGAAGGTGGCACGGCGTCTAATCAGAACAGTCAGACTCAGGCCGCGGATGCACAGTCTCAAACTCAACCGCAACTTCCGAAACCACGATCCCGGCTTGCGCCCGATGTCTTACCCGGACCAATGATGAGGTCTATGTCCGGAGTGCCCGGTTTGGGAATGATTGCGATTGAAGCTAAGTTTAGCGAATTTGGAGATTATCTTCAACGCATGTATGAAGCTATTGGTTATCAATGGTTGTTGCTCGCAAATCAGACCCGTCGCGGCTCTGCCCAGATTGCGTCTCGTGTCGTCCTGGAATTCATAATTTATAATGATGGACGCGTTGAGAATCTAAGGGTCGTTCATTCTTCTGCCGGTCAGGCAGCTACGGTAATCTGTAAAGATGCCATACAGTCTCGCTCCCCTTTTGGAATGTGGACGGAAGAAATGGTTCGGACACTAGGTGAAGAGCAGACAATCCGTGTAACATTTATCTATCAATGAATCTTTCTGTAAAATCGGTGACAACAGATATTCCTTTGGGGCGAGGGGTGACTGTAGTCCAATCTCACGCTTCGGGTTTGTTCGCTTTTAATAAACCTGCGAGTGTCCGTGCGCATCCCAATTCCGCTAAAGCAGACGAACGCGCACTCCTAAACTGTACTTATAATCAGGATCTCCAATTCTACCATTGGGTTCTACCCAATGGTCGTGAGGAAAAGCTCTACCTGTTAAATCGGCTTGATTCACCCACGTCTGGTTTGATCATCGGGGCATTGTCTCTAGAGCTCGCTGAAAAAGTGAAGAAACGTTTTGCGAATAAAGAAGTGGAAAAAATATACCTTGCGGTGGTTTTTCGCGGACATGATCTGAGACGTGAAACCTGGCGTGATCAGCTAATGGTTGTAAAAGAAAACGAAAAACTGCGAACGAGGACTGATTCCTCCCAGGGTGAACACGCGCTTACCCACGTTCGCCGCATTCACTTATCAACGGGTCGATTCAAATGCGCGCTTATGGAATTACAACCTGTTACCGGGCGAACGCATCAGCTTCGCGTTCAGTGTGCGAAGAGAAGATTTTCCATCGTTGGTGACAGCACCTATGGAGACTTTAAATTGAATCAAGAGGTGCGCAAAGCAACCGGTTGTAAACGCCTTTTTCTCCATGCCAGTCATATCCGCATTCCGCTAAATGACACTGAACCAAGAGAGTATTTTGAAGCCGAATCACCTACACCGGCTGAATTTAACACGCTGCTTAATGAGAGCTGGCTTTAACCTGTCATCTTCTATTTTTCACACCTCATCATGATTATACCAAAAGAAAATAAACTTAGCAAAGAACAGCTCAAAGAAATTGAATCGATAGTGGGTGAGTTTGAATGTAATATTCAAGTCATCACGGGTGCGCATAAAAATATTTATGCTATCATCGGTGACGAGCGCAGCGAATTGATGGTTAATCGCATCGTTGGACTCAATTATATCTCCCGCGTGGATCGCATGGAGTCAGTCTACAAGTTAATGGGTATTCGCTCAGATATGGCCGGTCATGAAATAAAAATTGGCGGCGTTACTCTTAAAAAAGAATTATTTATTTCAGCCGGTCATTGCACCATCGATCCGAAAAACCCTCAATACTTTCTCGAGACCGCAGAAGCAGTGAAAGAAGCTGGGGCACAGGCTATTCGCGGTGGAATCTGGAAGCCGCGAACGACACCGCATTCTTTCCAGGGTGACAGTAAGTCCATAGATGTATTGTTAGAGGCGCGAGATAAAACAGGGTTACCGGTTCTCACCGAGGTTATGGATGAAGAACAAATTAAGATCACGGTTGAGGCGGGGATTGACATTTTTCAAGTTGGTACTCGGAACGCACTCAATTACTCGCTCTTAAAGCAAATTGGAAAAAGTACCGCCGGATCCAATATCGCAATCTTCCTTAAACGCAGTCGCCATATGGGGCCAATCGATGAATTTATTTCTGCGGGAGAATACATCGTATCCGGCGGTAATCCAAACATCGTGTTATGTCCCCGCGGAACGATGCCAAATATCGATGGTTACCGCAACCACCCCGATGAATCGATCACCCCGCTTCTCAAAGAGAGGACTTGGGCACCTATTATCGTCGATCCCTCACATGCAGTGGGTCGAGCCATCTATGTACCCGCGTGTAGTCTGGCCGCCATTGCTTATGGCGCAGACGGTCTGAATATTGAAACACATATCAATCCGCAAAAGGGCATCGGTGACGATCCAGCACAAAGCGTAACACCCGATAAATTAGCAGAAATTATTAAAGACGCCCGTCAGTTGTGGATTTCCCCCTCAAGATTCGCTTGAGAGGTAAAGTATTCTGATGACTACCGGTATTGGAATTAAAACCCCGTTGCGCTATACGGTGTTTTCCCGCAAGTATAAGTGGCTTCATTTTCTCATACTGATCGCGTGCTCGTTTTTCATTTCTGGGTGTGGAAAAAGACCCATGTTGATCGCACCCGAGGAAGTATGGGAAGTGGTGAGCCGCGAGGGAGAAAAGCATAACCTTAATCCTTCTTTCATTTTTGCGATTGCTTTCGCCGAAAGCAGGTTCGATGCCCACGCGAAATCACGTCATGCTCGTGGCATGATGCAAATAAGTAAAATCGCGTGGCGGGAAGTGAGCGAACTCTCCTATCGTAAAGCCTGGGATTGGCGTCGTAATATTGAAGTGGGAACAAACTATTTGGCCCACAATCGTGCATTGCTGCAAAAGCATCGGCACTTCAGCTACCCCCTTCTCGCCGCTTCTTATCGCTACGGATTTTATACCGTTAAAAAAAGCGGGTTTGATATTCAAAAAGTAAAAAGTCCCAAAAATAAAATCTATTAGCAACTATTTGCCGGTGTGCTGGATCCCGTTGCCGTCCCTGATGTGTGAGGTGAACAGCAATCTTCGTCTTCGTCTGCCTCTTCGTCTTCGTCCGCGTCTGATTCTTCGTCTTTAATAAGATTCCTTAGAAATGTAGGGTCGCAAGGAGCTTGTCGGCCATAGTACCGCAGCAGTGAAGACGACGGCTGATTGCGTCCGTTTTGACAGAATGGTTACAGCCACGATCAGCCGACGCCAAGGCTATGGCCGACAGGCAGGAGCGTGGCCCTCCAGACAGGGTGTCTCTAGCACGCTTCTTTAATTACGACAAATCTAACGCGGTAGGGACACCGCGTTCCACCCTGAATTTGAATTATATAGATGAAGAGGACGAAGACGAAGAGGCAGACAAAGACGAAGCTAATAATTTCCAATCCTCAACCGTTGAACCGTTGAACCCCGAACCCCGAACCCTGAATCCCGAACCTCGAAACCTATATCAAAACAGATCCTGCTGGCTGTATTCTTCATCCGTGTCTTTTGATTTTTTCCGCTTTATCATCTGACGACGAATTAAATTGTGACTGGAGTCGTCAGATTCCAATTTTTGCAGGATGGTCTTTGCCCGCCCGATAACGCTTTGAGGCAGGCCCGCCAGTCTCGCTACCTGTATCCCATAACTGCGATCGGAGGCTCCACGTATGACCTGACGCATAAATACTATTTCATCATTCCATTCTTTAACCGCGACGCAGTAATTATTAACGCGCGCAAGTTGCTGTTCCAATTGAGTCAGTTCATGATAATGGGTAGCGAAAAGGGTGCGAGGACCTCGGCTGTCGTTTCCGTGAAGATGTTCCACAACAGACCACGCAATACTTAATCCATCATAGGTGCTGGTTCCCCGCCCAATTTCATCGAGAATGATAAGACTTTTGTCGGTGGCATTATTAAGAATATTAGCCGTCTCATTCATTTCTACCATGAAGGTGGAATTCCCTTGCGATAACTCATCACTCGCGCCAACGCGTGAAAAGATACGATCAACTATACCGAATTGGCACCGCTTGGCTGGAACCCAGGAGCCGATCTGGGCCATGAGGACAAGGAGGGCCACTTGTCGGATGTAGGTCGACTTGCCCGCCATATTGGGCCCCGTGATCAGCCCTATTTGTTCACGATCTGCACTTAGACTGGTATCGTTGGGGACGAAGGAGCGGGTTCCTGCCAACCCGTAGCGATCGCTCTTCATCATTTGTTCCACCACCGGATGACGGCCCTCTTCTATGATTAAGGTATCGCTGTCATCTATATCCGGGCAGTTGTAATCCCATTCGCGTGCAATTTTAGACCACCCCAAAAAGAGATCCGTTCTCGCCAGTGCTTCAGCAGTTGATTTTAGATCATCAACCCTGGCCAGTACCTGTGCCACAAGTTCACGAAAAAGAATCTCTTCCCGTGCAATGCTTTTTTCTTCGGCATGAAGAATTTCTTTCTCTTTTTCTTTAAGATCCGTCGTGTAATAACGCTCCGCATTTGTCATCGTCTGTTTCCGGATGTAATCATCGGGTACGAGATGAATATTGGACTTCGTTACCTCGATAAAATAACCGAATGCATTGTTGTATTTAATACGAAGATTTTTTATTCCGGACCGTTTCTTTTCACTGCTTTCGAGTTCACTAATCCAAGTCTTATTGTCTCTCGAGAGTAGCCGCAAATGATCCAACTCCTCGTCATACTGATCACGGATATAATTGCCATCCTGAAGCTGGTTGGGGAGCGTTTCCACTAATGATTTGTTGAGGAGGTCTCGCAGTTCCGGGAAATCATCAACTTTGTTACACAGCTCAGTCACATTGGGGCCGTCAAACTCCTGGAGCACGCGAATAATGAGTGGGAGTTGTTGTAAGGTGTCACGAATGCCACCCAGTTCGCGGGGATTGCGCAGGCGGTTCTGCAAACGGCCGAGGATCCTCGTGACATCGCGAACACACTTTAGGTAGTCATGTAATTCGGAGCCGAGACTGGGAGCTTCGAGAAATTCACCCACACAGTGTTGCCGCTTTTTAATCTCACTCAAATCGAGGATGGGTTCCGCGAGATAGAGTTCGAGTAGTCTTGAACCTGCCGCTGTAACCGTAGCATCCATGACCGCGATAAGTGATCCGTCACGCGTATTGTTGGTCGTTCGGAATACTTCCAAATTCCGTAGGGTCGCGGGATCGAGAAGGAGAGAACGAGTACTGCGATATTCGCGGATCAAGTTTAAATTTGCCGGTTTGGCGCAAAGATTTTCTGTAGCGTAATAGATAAGGGCACCTGCCGCTCCAAGCGCAGCGTGGTCCCGGTTCAAGCCAAAGCCCTCGAGATTGAGCACCCCCAGGGTTTCCATGACCGTTTTTGCTCCCGTGGATTGCTCAAAATGATAGTCGGGTAATTCATTCAAGGGATTTCCTTCGCAGAAATTAATCAAGGGTTCGAGCCAGGATAAATGCCGATCCCGTTCCGAGAATAATTCACGACAGCTTTCAGGAATTATAATCTCTCGGGGCTCGATGCTCGTGAAGAGGGGAAGCAGATTCTCCGGATTTTGATCGGTAGTAATTTGGAAATCACCAGTTGTTAGATCCAGCCACGCGGCGTGAATAGAATCATCCGAAAGATAAAAGGAAAGCAGGTAGTGGTTTTTACGTGCTTCGATTTGATGGTCTTCAAGTATCGTGCCGGGCGTGAGAATGCGTGTGAGTGCGCGTTTGACAATTTTTCCCGGTTGCGGGGATTCTATTTGATCGCAAATCGCCACTTTCATACCTGCTGCGAGTATCTTGCCAATATAATTATCGGCGGCATGGAAGGGGATTCCGGCCATCGGCTGCTTGTGTCGAGCAGTTAAGGTGATGCCGAGTATCTCAGCTCCCCGCTTCGCGTCTTCATCAAACATCTCGTAGAAATCACCCAGACGAAAGAGCAGCAACGTATTCGGCGGCAGGTTCTCGCGAACCCCCAAATACTGCTGCATCATCGGAGTGAGTGTTTTCTTGGGCATTTAACTAGTCAAAAAGCCATTTCAATTGTCGATTTTCGAATGACGATTGTCGATTTGGAAAATATCGACCTTCGACATCTCAATGAATGCTATTAACCCAAACAGAGATTTTTTTTCAACTGCTGAACCCTGAACCCTGAACCCTGATTCCCAAACCTTTTGACCTTTTGACATTTTGACCTTTTGACTAGTTCAGTTTGCCCAAATGCGTAATGAATTTAAAAAGAAATATTCCATCGCTGCCCCTTCGTTAAGATTAACTTCGAGGAGACCGGCGCTGTGTTCAAGATAGGCTATTGCCCGTGCGAATTGACGTGTTGGAAATGGTTTAGATCCTTTAATCGATTCGATTGCGAAATCTCTCGTTATTATCTCAAGTTCAATAATTAATTGTTGCCGAATTCGCTTACGCATTCCTATTTCATAAGCTTCTTTCTCTTCATCGTCCAAGTGCTGAGGGATAAGATCTTTATCATTCTTTCCAATCGGGCCACTATACTCTTTTATTATACATTGGTAACGTCTTACCAGTCCGTATGCCGCCAGAACTAAGTCGGCTTTGTCCTGGGCTGACCTCACTTCACTCCTCAGTTGCACCAGCCAATGGCGATAATCTTCAAGCCATGATTGCCACTCAGCGTCCCTTGAACGGTTTAATTGAGAGGGGATATGGAAATTAAAGCACCGGCTGCGAATAGTATCGAGTAGGGCATAGGGTCGAGTCGAAAGTAAGATTATCGTCGTATTGGTTGGGGGTTCTTCCAGAGTTTTAAGAAAAGCGTTGGCCGACTCACGATTCATTCGATCGGCTTCATGGACAAAGGCCACTTTGTTTTCGCCTTGATGGGGTGAATGCTGAATCTGACGAATAAGTTCGCGCGTATTTCCAATGCGAATCTGTCTCGCCTTGTGGGTGGGGCGCAGGGCGAAAAAGTCTGGGTGTAAGCTTACCTCACGGGAAGGCTTTAAAAGGACGGAGGCCAGCGCTAAGCCTACTTCTTCAAGCACTTCCAGGTCATTGCCGTGAAGTAGAATGCCGTGTGCGAGTCGCCCTTTAGTGATGGATCGATCAAGAACCTTAACGGGTCGGCTTTGGCGCAGGGGGTCAGCTAAAGCGTTCGCTAAGCTCATTCCAGATTTGTTCCTCTAACTGCCTTGCTTGTTGCGTTCCGTCGATGATCACAAATCTTTCTGGCATCGCTTTTGCGAGCATTAAATAACCCTCCCGAATCTTGTGATAAAAATCAATGTTCTCTTCCTCCATACGATCCGGAAGGTCGGAGGCGCGTTCTTTGATTCGCAAAAGGCCAACTTCTGCAGGGACATCCAATATTACCGTAATATCCGGCATCAAGTTGCCCACCGCAAAAGTATTAATGACGTGAACAGGTTCCGCCGCAATCTGTCTGCCCACACCTTGATATACGGTCGTCGAGTCAACAAAACGATCGCAGAGTATTATCTTACCCTCCTCAAGATTGGGGAGAATGATTTCGCGCACAAGCTGTGCCCGGCTCGCGGCAAAAAGTAATAATTCGGTTTCAGGACAGACATTACTCCCGGGAGAGGCGTGTTTAAGCAGGTGGCGTATTTCTTCTCCAATCTCCGTGCCGCCGGGTTCACGCGTGACGACGATATCATAGCCAGCATCCTGAAAACGGGCCGCTATTCGACCTATCTGTGTGGTTTTTCCGCTGCCTTCCGATCCCTCAAACGTAATGAGTATACCCCGATCTGAATCTTCCATCTGAGTATTAATTCCAGTTTCGAATAAAATTGTCGATATCGAAAAGTGACGGGCTTTTTGCTGTAGACACATAGTGACTGGAAAAGGCAACCGCAAGGGTGAGGCATGCGGGTGGACTCAAGCCAAGAATTAACCCGGTTGTAAATCCCGCGTTAAAATGATCACCCGCACCCGTCGTGATTTTTGGTTCATCGGTATAGATTCCCTCGATCCACCAGGAATCATCCTTTGTCGCGCAAGCCGCGGATTCAAGTGGGTGGATAACAACACAGTGAATTTCAAGATCCTGACGAATAAGCGCGGCCATTTTTTTGAGACCCTTCGCGTCGGATTTAAGCTTTTTGTGACCCATTACCTTGAATACCTGTTGCGCTTCTTTTTGATTAAGCCCAAGGCATACGTTTCCATGACTGCGAAATTTTGTTATCGTTGCGAGGACAACTTTAAGATCACCATCAGAGCGTTTTTGTGGATCGGACAAATCGAAGAAAAACTGGCGCCCATCGCGGGGGGGCAGATTGGGTAAAACTTTATCGAGCAGGGCGACGAAAATTGCAGTCATGTTGGGAATCATCGTCCAGTTGAGCAGGGAGATGAGATCAGCTCTTGACAGGAAATCATAGAGTGCGCCTTCTCCAACCTCATTTACAATATTGGAATAGGTGATATTTTCGATGCCCGAGGTGTCGTTAAGCATAATTTTTCCATCTGAAAACTCCAGGGCAAGAGTAACACCCGGTTCACTCACGGATACGCCTTCAGCCTTTTTTGCAAAGTCTTCAAAAACAGGATGAATACCGGGTTTTCCTAACGCCCCTAAATATTTAACTTCCATTCCCGTAGCCAGTAATGCATTGGCCATAATCGGTCCATTCCCCCCGATTTTTTCGGTTTTTGGATAGACTTCAATGTTCGTGCTTTCCCCCGCGGCCTCAGTTATCCGCGCACCTAATACATCAATCTTATCAATCGGCTTAAAGTTCTCCCCCGGGCCGAGGCGTTTATCGACAACCGTCATAATCTTGTCGACAAACCCGTCAAATCCGACAAGTGCATGTTTAGAGCTTATCGCACTGCCTTTACTTTCGAGTTCTTCTAATGTTCCTTTTTTGAAATTCATTTAATTTAAAATTTAATATTTTTCAGAAGTTTAGCAGCGCGTCAGGGCCATGCAAGCTAGCAATGATGTGTTGCACAATTATTCTTGTTTTAAGCTTAATGGATTCTCAATAAATACGTCTTGAAATCATCAAGATAAACCCAACGTTCTCATTCTGGAACTCATCTCTGTGCCCAGGTATTCCAAAAAACACTATTTTTTAATTTTCAGGTTTGCCAATGGTAGCTTACTATAACGATAGTGTATGCACTATCACATGTCCTAACTCTATTAATTTTTGGATATGCTCTTGTATAAAATTATTTTTTCGCCCGTCGTTTTAGGCACATCACCCAACGTATTCACTTACTTCAGCCAGTCGAATACCGCAGGTAAATTTATCGTTATTGCCCTGCTGCTCCTAAGTTTGCTCGCATGGACTGTTATGGTTGGCAAATACCTTGATTTACAGCGTTTGCGGGACTTGAACTTAAATTTGCAAAATAAACTAAACCAATCGAATTCCGTATTAAATCTCGATCCTCAATTTTACACTCACGTAAGCGGGCCCTATGGTGTTCTCTCAAAAAATGCGATTGATGCGTATTACCGCACGGGACATGGATGGAAAAATGAAACGGCGCGCATCGGGCATGTTGAAAACGCCCTCCAAAGATCCGTCGCTGAGGCAACTATTCTATACGAGTCGAAAATGGTCCTGCTCGGCTCTATTGTATCCGGGGCGCCTTTTCTCGGGTTGCTGGGAACGGTATGGGGAGTAATGGATGCCTTCGGTTCGATCGCTTTGAAGAGTAGCGCCAACATCCAGACCCTCGCGCCGGGGGTCTCCGGGGCATTGCTTACCACCGTTGCGGCACTCCTTGTTGCCATCCCCTCAGTTTTTGGTTATAATTATTTGCTCACCCAATCAAAAATTATGATTACCGACCTGGAAAACTTTGCCAGTTCATTCGCCGACCGAATCGAACTCGAAGCCTATACTGTGAAGGAGGATGAGTAGGTCAAAAAGTCAAAAGGTCAAAATGTCAAAAGGATGCTTACGCAGTTTTAAGTGTTAGGTGTTAAGTTTTAAGCTAATTTAAAAATCTTAATAACAGATTGTATAAACCATATAATTGACGAAATTCATCATGCGCACTGATAAATTGTCTTCCCTAAAACTTAACACCTAAAACCTAACACTTTTGTCATGGCCCGAACATTTCATCGTAGAGACAGGTTGAGCGCGATCTCAGAAATTAATATCATGCCGCTGCTCGACCTCGCGTTCGCACTCTTGATTATTTTTATGATTACGGCGCCTCTACTTGAACAAAGCATTGATTTGAACCTGCCTTTTGAAAATCAGAAAGCGCAACAATCGGCTGAGAAGAAGCGGTTTCTAACCATTTCGATCAATGGTGAGGGGCTCTACTTTTGGGATGATCGTGAAGTAGATGAAGCAAAACTTGCTGAAATGCTTGAAGATATTTCCGCGCAGCCGGATTCACCTG
The DNA here is from genome assembly GCA_965219535.1 of Opitutales bacterium. Classification (GTDB taxonomy): domain Bacteria; phylum Verrucomicrobiota; class Verrucomicrobiia; order Opitutales; family PNEW01; genus PNEW01. The sequence continues at coordinate 1,124,271 of CBDCNV010000001.1, forward strand.
TTATTAGTATTCGTGCTGATCGCCAAATTCCCTACCAGAAAGTTATTACCGTGATCGATCTCGTGAAGCAAAACAACTTGACGGAGATCAGTCTCGATACCCAAATTAAATAAAATCTCGCTTACCTCGCGAATGTAAAGATGGAATTAAGTTCGAGAACAGCCTTTTTGATATCGGCGATTCTGCACGGCGTTTTTTTTGTTATTCTGATCGTGTGGACCCTGATTAGTTCCCTCATCGCAAAAGAAGACAGTTTTGTCTTTACGATGGTATCGCCACCGGCGAGCGCACTGCAGAGTGAAAAGAGTCCCGCAAGCAGCGAAGATACTGCAGCGGAGACACAAGCGCCAGAGGTGGAAGCAGAACCACTTCCAAGTTTGTCCTATGAAGAATTTATTAAACAGCACGGGGCACCAAAAGCTCAGAAGTCTGTAACCCCGGTAAAAAGAAAAGTTACGGTCCAGGACATTGATACTGAAAATCTAAGGGAAGAATTGGAAAAAGCGCTCGCCAGTGATCATTGGCAGGAAGTGAGCCGGATGACTTCTGTAGAGCAAGATGAATTTCAGCGTTACATCAGCAGCCTGAAGGCGCAGATAAATCATGCGTGGAATAAACCATCACAGCTTTCAGGGCGCCAGTTTCTTGCGACCCTGCGTTTCACCGTATCGAGTAAAGGTGTCATTTCCGACGTTCAGATTACCGATTCATCGAATAATGAATTATTCGATCACTCCGTGCTTGCCGCCTTTGAACGCGTAGGTCGGGCCGCGCCCACTCCCGATGGTAATACTTATTCTCTAATCCTGACCTTTCGAATGAAGGAGTAGATTTTACACCGCAATTGCCATAATAGCTGAGATAGGCGATGGAGAAAATACGTCTGGCACAAATTAAAGTATACCCGGTTAAGGGCGATTTAGATAGTAACCAATCTCGATTATTGGAAATACTGCGTGAAGTGGAGTCATTTAAACCGGATGTTGTTATTACTCCGGAGTGTTTTCTTGATGGTTATGTATCCACTGAAACCTTTGTGACCAGAGACAATATTGGAGACTATGCGATTGATCCCAATAAATCACCTTACGTCGATGCCATCTCTGAATGGGCAAAGAGAAATAACTCATGGTTTATTTATGGATCCACCCGGTTGAGTGAGGGAGGTGTTTATAACTCCGCTCTCATCATTGACCGATCGGGAGATAGGGTGGGGATCTACGATAAGGTTCACTGTCAGAATCATGACGAAAAATATCTCCCCGGTAAAAGCCTACCTGTATTTCAATCAGATTTCGGACTGTTTGGTGTCATGATATGTGCTGATCGGCGATGGCCGGAAACCGTGCGCTCGCTGGCTATGAAGGGCGCGCGTATTATTTTTAATCCGACTTATGGTGCCCATGATACATTAAATGAACATATGATGCAGACACGATCCTATGAAAGTGAAATATTTATTACTTTTACACACCCGGAGCAATCATTGGTTACCGGTCCTGAAGGTGAGATTATTAACAATGAGAAATCAGCGGATGTTAATTTCGCGATCACTGAAATCGATCTTGCTCAATCTGATCGTGCACGAGAAAAAGTCCTCGCCCATTTAAAAGATCGGCGACCGGATATTTATTCACTTTAATGAGTTGAAAGTCTAAGGTTAAAAGGTCAAAAACCTGAAAGTAATAGTTATTTTATTTTCGTTCATTTTAAGCGCTGTCTTATCGTTCATAGCGCTTAAATACCTATCCCTCCCATTTCTATGGATTTCCCTGTCTTGGGTTCTCTGTTTTTCATTCTATTTTTATCGCTGTGATAAGTACGCTTATAAAGCAATCTGGTTCAACCTCGCTTTCATCATATTGGTATTAGGGATAATTGAGGTCTTCTCTTGGCGTTCACTGTGGAAAGAAAAGGAAGCTACACGCTACGAAATTCAATACTCAAAAGGGCCTAACACCTACAATGACATACTTGGCTATGCTCCCAGGAGTAGGAATACTATAGTTTCGAAGAAGTACAGAGATGAGCAATTATTGTATGATGTCACCTATACAATTGGTGATGATGGTTTACGTATCACTCCGAAATATGAACTTATTGAATTAAATCAATGCGTCGTTTTTTTCGGGGGCTCTTTCACTTTTGGGGAAGGTTTGAATGATGAAGAGAGTATGCCCTACCTTGTCGGTAAGCTTTCAAAATTTAATACATATTATTTTTGATTTTATGGGTATGGTCCCCATCAAATGCTATCTGCTCTTGAGCAGGGTATGGTCGAGAGGATAGTAGAATGTAGACCAAAAATTGCTATCTATCAGGTGCCGCGCACGCATGTTCTGCGATCGACCGGATTAACGAAATGGGATAAACATGGACCTGAATATGTTCTACTATCCGATGGGACAGTCAAATTCGATGGTCACTTCGACGATGAATCCCCCACTACAACGCGAGATGAAAGTGCTGCTTTTTCGTCGAGGATAATTGCCCAATTGAAAAAATCTTTTCTCTTTAAAAAATATTTTGAAAACATCGTCCCTTATAGCGACGAAGCTATTGAATTATTCCTTGCCATTATAGAAGCAGCGAAAAATGAATTCACCGGTAGATATCCGGGATCAGCTTTTCATGTGATTTTTTGGGATTATAAGCCTAATCATTGGGATACTAAAAAAATTCTCGAAGAATTAAGCAGTAAAGGGATAAAAACCCATCTTATCAGCAGTATATTACCCGATTTTAACCGCCAAAAAGCGAAATATGAAATCAGTCCCTACGACCTGCATCCCAATGCCCTCGCACAGGAGACCATCGCTCAATATGTTGTTGAGGATATTCTGAATGAGAGTTCAGGTCAAAAAGTAGAATACTGAAAGTAGGTATTTTTCTTTTTATTTCCAGACTGAGCATTTGCATAATACTATTCTCTTCCCTTTTGACCTTTTGACATTTTGACAAAAAAACCCCAGGCACTGCCTGGGGTTTTTTTAAATAATTATCAGACGGCAGCTTTAAAGGCTGCACCGGGTTTGAATTTTACAGACCTGGATGCTTTGATCTTAATCTTCTCTCCGGTTTGGGGGTTAACGCCAGTACGAGCAGAGCGTTTTGAAATAGAAAAAGTACCGAAACCAATTAACTGGACGGCTTTATCCTTTTTCACTCCCTTTTTGATACTATCTAAAACAGCATCAACCGAACGTTCGGATGCGGCTTTAGATGTATCGCCACCGAGAGATTTTTGGACACTAGCTACTAATTCAGCTTTATTCATAGAATGACTCCTTTAAACAATTATTAAGATATTCAGATTTAATACACAGCTATGAATTGGATTAAAATATCATGCGTCAATATAAATCCAAATTTATTTTTAATTTTTTTTATTAACCGGGTGGAGCGCTCTCCCTTTGTTCTTGCGACAAGCGGAGCGACTGAACGATTTAGTTAGCTGATTAGGTTGTCGCCGTTTAAGAATTATTTACAACTTTTACTTATGAGTGCTGATAAGTATTCTTACTTTCAACTTTCAACTTTCAACTTTCGACCTTCGACTTTGGACTATTACCTATATATACGCTCGGTGCATCGTTAGCTTTTAAGGAGAGACCTGACAGTGTATCCTTATTTCGGTTTCTGAGTAGAGCATGACCGATCCATGACTTTCCATCACTGGCTGCGCTGCGCAGTTGGCCGACGACGTTTTCTTGATCAAACAAATCACAGGGTAGAGTGGGGGGGGTGGGGCCTTCACTGTAAACAGGGAAAATTTTTCTCTGAACCCGCCCCATCGAATGTAAGCGCGCCATCACTTCTTGACCAAGGAAACATCCCTTGTCGAATGATAGTGCGTCATTCTCCAGCTCTCCTTCCTGGGGTAAATCGTCTGGGCCAATATCATTCGGTATAGCTGGTATACGGGATTTCAATCTTTCCCAATGAAGTTCTTCTTCTGAAGCCCGGGAGACCTTCTCAATGGCACCGAAAGCGTCAATTTGTGATTTTAATGCCTCTGTTTGATCTTTTGGAACGATAAGATCGTAATTGTCACCCTTGGAGCGTCTACCGCGCATGAGAAATTTACCGGCGGCTTCTATGAAAGAGCCAGATAACGGCTCATTCAGTTCCATATGGCTGAGAAAAGATGCGGATTTATCTCCCCACCAGGAGATGGCACTTACAGTAGAAGTCAGATCTTCCAGTTCTACCTCATCGGCAATAATGTTCTCTTCCATTTTATCGATAATCGTAGCCGCGGGGCAAAAGTAACTGAAAATCAGGAACTCCTTTTCAGACTGGCGAAAAATAAAACTATCCGAGCAAGTTTTCCCTTTGCGCGTCAGCCAGAGACCGTAGATGACCGGATTGGGTCCTGCTTGTTCCAACTCGTTGCTAAACTGGCTTTGTAAAAAAGTGGGCGCATCCTCCCCCCTAACACGTATCCATGCAGTCGGCTGATATTCGTAAATCGTGGGCATTAGATACTAGTCAATGGAGCTGGCGCTGTGTTAGGTGTTAGGTTTTAAGTGTTAGGTTAGGGTCGGTACGGTACAACCAGGACATGGTTTACAGATTTAGATCAAGACATGGTTTACACTTTGTGAGGGATGCTGAACGGTAATCGGGTTATATAGTTAAGTTAATGTTATGCGGTTTTAGAGGTTTGGCTGGCATTGTTGGGGCCGCAAGCGGCCCCAATGAAAGCAGCCGTTGAAAGGTCAATCTGACCGATTCTGAGAGTGGCAAAGTAAACATCGAAGTGTACCGTGTCTAGTGGTTTTAGTCCAACGCTCCAACCGGCGAGGGCGGTGGAGATAGGAATCTGGAAGCCATCGAGTTTGATAGACCCGCTTTTTGAGACCCGGCGAGTCATCAAATCATAGCTGATATCGGCAGGAGTGCCACCGTAAGGATGAGAGCTGTGCTGATAGATTTCAGAGGGCGTGCTCATGGCAAGAGCCGCATGGGGGCGTTCTTCATTGAAGGTCTTGCGCCACAGATCGAAGGCCACCTGTTGGGTGCGAAGATCGTCCTGGGCATGTTTTTGCAACTCCTCTTTGATATCGCGATGGAGACGCTCATGGGCACCGTTATCCTGGGGTTTACCCGGACGTCCACGCTCGAGATTGATCCCTAAGGCCAGCCACCAGGCCGCCAGTTTGCTCAGGCCCAGGACCGCATTGGCACTGGCAAAGGGACTGCCGTTGTCGCTGCGGATGCAAGCGGGAAGTCCATAGCGTTCAAAGAGTTTTGTGAAGCATTCACGCACCGCTTCGCTACGGGCTGAACTGAGCACCCGCACCTCTAATACATAGCGGCTCCATTCATCCCGTACCGTCAAAGGTTCACAACGGTTGCCATCAACGGTGTGCCACCACCCTTTGAAGTCTACGCTCCACACTTCGTTACAGCCACTGGCCTTGACGCTGCGGTAAAGGCGTCCGCTTTTTTGAGCGCTTCTGCGCCGACGCTTTTGCACCAGTCCCGCACGTTCCAAGACCCGTTTCACGCTCGAGTCTGAGGGGGCCTTCCCGTAACGCCTCTGGTAAAGCTCGCGGATCTTGTAGGGGCCCCACGTCGGGTGATGATGCTTGAGTTTGATCAGCGTACATACTACTGATTCGGATAGTTCCTGAACACTTCCATGCGGTCGGCGTGAGCGCTCGTGCAACCCCTCCATCCCTTCGCTCAGGAAGCGCTTCTTCCATTTATACCCTGTCGGTCGGCTGATCCCGTAGTCTTCACACAGCTCGTTCATCTTTACTCCCGGTTGCATCGATTCCAGGGCGAATTGGTATCTTTGGTCCATTTTATTTGTTTCCTTCCATGACATCATACCCCTTACTTAGCATCCTTCTTTCTTTGGCAATCTGTAAAGGATGTCCTGAACCTTTTGTGTAAAGAATGTCTTGAACCTATACCGTAACTATAACATAAATGCCAATCTAGTAATTCAGTTTACTTGGTAATACCTATTGTGAATAAATAAAATCCATTGCCTAAAACTTAACACTTAAAACATAACACAGAAAATCTATGGATTTTCTATCTTGCCCCTGACTGGTAAAATAATCAGGATCGCCAGTTTGCTATTTTACTGACTCAAGATATACAGACTATGCCACAGGTAACGGACATCAATGTCGTATCGACGACCGCGCTTCCTTCGCCGCAATCATTTATTAATGAAATCGCACGCTCTGAGGAGGAGGCGGCTTTTGTTGCCGAATCACGTAAAAATATTCACAAAATAATCTTTGGGGGGGATAAGCGACTTCTCGTTGTCGTTGGTCCCTGCTCCATCCATGATGTCGAAGGAGGGATAGAATATGCGCAGCGCCTGCGCAAGCTATCAGAAAAAGTGTCCGACCGGCTCTATCTCGTTATGCGCGTCTACTTTGAAAAACCACGCACCACCGTTGGATGGAAAGGGCTTATCATGGATCCGAAAATTGATGGGACCTGTGATATACCGGCGGGCCTAAAGATCGCACGACAGTTTCTCCAGGATGTCATAAAGTTAGGTATGCCGACGGCGACCGAGCTTCTCGACCCCATTACACCCCAATACATTGCCGACTACATCTGTTGGTCGGCCATTGGTGCCCGTACCGCTGAATCTCAAACTCACCGCCAGATGGCATCCGGTTTGTCGATGCCCCTGGGGATTAAAAACGGCACCGGGGGGAGTTTGAAAGTAGCGGTCAATGCCATCAATGCCGCTATCCATTCACAGACCTTTCTCGGTATCGATCATCAAGGTCAGGCCGCTGAAGTGACGACGCGAGGGAACCCTAATTGTCACATCATATTGCGTGGCAGTGAAAAGGGCTCCAATTACCATCGTCAAGACATTGAGGACACGGAGAAATTACTCCGCGAAAGTCACCTGATAACCGCAATCATGGTTGACGCCAGTCATGATAACAGCAGTAAGGATCACACAAAACAACCTGACGTCATTCATGTGATCGTCGAGCAGATCAACGCGGGGTGTGAATCGATCATCGGCGTCATGCTGGAGAGCAATTTAAAAGCTGGAAATCAGAAAATTCCCGATAAACGTGAAGATATTGTCTATGGGCAGTCGATTACTGATGCCTGTATAGACTGGGAAACAACGGAGGCGCTCATCCTTGAAACGTATTCTGCCCTGGAGAGTCGATTCTCACCCGTTGCCTCATAATTTTTATCAATCGTAAAAGTAATATATAAGTGATGAAAAAACCTATACGTGTTACTGTAACTGGAGCTGCCGGTCAAATCGGTTATGCGCTTTTATTTAGAATTGCTTCTGGTGCCATGTTTGGACCGGAACAACCCGTCAGTTTGAATCTTATTGAAATTCCGCCCGTGATGGATGCTTTAAACGGTGTCGTGATGGAACTGGACGATTGTGCATTTCCACTGCTTAAAGACATCGTTCCCACTTCCGATCTCGATGAAGGATTCAGAAATGTTAATTGGTGTCTCCTCGTAGGCAGTGTACCGCGAAAAGCCGGCATGGAACGTAAAGACTTACTTGGGATTAATGGTAAAATCTTTACCGGACAGGGGCAAGCGATTGAAAAGAACGCGGCCAGTGATGTGCGTATTCATGTCGTGGGCAACCCCTGCAACACAAATTGCCTTATCGCGATGAATAACGCCCGTGAAATTACGTCCGACCGCTGGTTTGCGATGACCCGGCTCGACGAAAATCGCGCGCGCTCACAATTGGCGCAGAAAGCCGGTGTGTCGATCTCATCGGTCAGTCATATGACCATCTGGGGCAATCATTCAGCCACCCAATATCCGGATTTCTACAATGCGACGATAGAGGGTAAAAGTGCAGTGGATGCAATCGGAGACGAAAATTGGCTGAAAGACGAATTTATTCCCAGCGTGCAACAGCGCGGTGCCGCCATCATAAAAGCGCGTGGCGCCTCATCTGCCGCTTCCGCAGCTAACGCTATCGTTGATTCTGTGCGGTCATTGACCATTCCCACCGAGGGAGATGACTGGTTTAGCGTGGCTGTCTGTTCAGATGGCAGCTATGGCACACAAGAAGGTCTGATTACCTCTTTCCCCGTATGCAGTGACGGCAATAAATGGGAAATTGTCCAGGGCTTGGATATAAATGACTACAGCCGGTCAAAGATCGATGCCTCTATCGCGGAGTTGGAAGAAGAGCGCTCGTTGGTTTCCGATTTATTACCATAAATCGAAAACCAGCGCGTCAAAAAGTCAACAGCCGTCGCCAAGGCTATGGCCGTCAAGAAAGGTCAAAAAGTCAAAATGTTGATTCTTCTGGAGGGACGCACGGTGCCTGTCGGCCATAGTACCGCAACAGCGAAGACGACGGCTGATTGCGTCCGCGGACATATTTGTGAATAAATAAAGCCAGATATTTATTTATAATAAGCGGCCACAACGGAGTGTGGCCCTCCAAATTATATACCGTCTTATAAAACATTCGGACTTCCTTTAAAACCCTATTCATTCTTCCCTGAACCCTGATACCCTGAACCCTGGGCGGAACGTCGGCTCCGCCGAAGTTTAAAGTCCAAATATTCTGCCAAGCATTTTCCAGATGCTCATGCCACCGCCTTGCTGTTGCTGTTGGCCTTTGCTTTGACTGCTGCCGCTGCTGCCGCCGCCACTCCCTTGGCCTCCACCCTGGCCGCTGCTGCCCGATGAGCTCTGTGATTGCTGACTCTGCGAGGATTGATTCCCTTGATTTGAAGCCATGTTTCTCTGATTCTGGCTCATCTGTCCACCGGCCTCTTGCATCTGTTGCTGACCGGGCATCTGGTTCATTTGGCCCGGGAAGCCTCCCATTTGTGCCATTTCTCCACTCTCTTGAGCTTCCCTCATTTGAGCCATCTGCGCCGCACTCATTGGGCCGGTATTGATAATCGTGCCTTGTTCATTGCTTTGAGATGAACCTGACGATCCCTGGTTGCCAGGGATCTCCGCAACTTGTAAGCCCTCCGGTTGACCACCGCTCATGGCGTCTTCGAACATGCCATCGGAAAATTGCCAAACATATATCTCACTACTCTTTAAGTAGGGGAGCTCGAAGGTGGCCAAATCTAGTATTTCCTGTAATTCAAAACTTTTTTCTTCCGCGGTGTAGTAGTCATCGGTGGGGCCAAAGTAATATGTGAGGTTAGCGTGAGTATAGCGGACATAATAGCCCTCCTCATCGGGGATATCACTGGATACATCTATCCCGGGATACTTCTTTTTGAATTCGTCCTGCCTTAAACGCCCGCTCTCATAGATAGCCTCCATCGGTAAGATGAGTGACAATGCAAGAAGGGACTGAGTACCCAGGAGACTAACTAACCCGAATACTGTGAATCTCTTTAATAGGAAAAGTATACTCATAATCCAATGGCTAGATGTCAGAAGGAATTCTATCTCCTTCTTCCATTCCCAGCGATTGACCTCTATTTTTGCCGATCATCGGTTTTTTAGGAGATGTGGATTCGGCATTTGTATCCATACCCTCGGAAGCATCATTTTTCATCTCGACCACGTCGATCATTTCCGACGGAGCGCCGATACCTATTTTGGAGAGGATAGGACTACCCGACGCTTCTCCCATTTCACCCGTTCCGCCTTCCATGCTTTCCGCTGAACTCATACCTCCTTGTTCACCCTCCTGCGATTCCTCACCGCCAGCACCCATGCCTTCCATCTCTTCGCTTTCAGCCAGGGCGGCCTCATCGACTTCTGCCAACTCTCCACCGACCGCGCCTTCAGACTCCTCATCGATCATTTCTGATGCATCACCCAATCCCGATCCTTCCTCGCCTTCTTTACCTTCTTCACCTGTTTGATCCCCTTTGCCTTCTCCCTCTTCAGCTTCACCGCCCTCTTTGCTTTCACCCTTCTGATGTTTAGATGCCTCCTTGCCTTCAACACCCTGGCTTTGTTGCTGCATGCCCTCGGAATTGAATTGGCCGGGAATTCCAATTTTTGGCCTTTTCTGAATGATTTTCGCTAGTGACGAGGTGGATTGTTCTTCAGGGGGTAGTTGAGAACCGTCAAAAATCAACGGGTCCGGTGAATGTTGGTACTCTGCGAACGCCACTCCCGTCCACGTGACGGTAAGGATAAAGAGCACAAGAGGAGTAAAAATAGATTTTATAAGCATCATTACTGTATTTAAGGCCTTAACACATTAGAAAGTGAATACCGTCCATAAGTTCCTAATAATATAATATATTTAAAATTTAACGTCAAATCTTCGTCTGCCTCATCGTCCTCGTCCTGGAAAAGTGGAATAAAGGAATAATGGAAGAACGGAAGATTGGATGCTTGGAAGGGTAGATTAATAAAACTGTTCACTGTTCACCGTTCACTGTTCACTTAGTCTTACCTGTCCTGAGCGTAGTCGAAGGGAATAATCGCCACGCTTACTAGACGTAGACGAAGAGACAGACGAAGACGAAGCTAATGGCTCAAATCCTATCATTACAAACCACATTAATAACTGGCAGTTGCCTGCCTGACCGTACTCTCACTTCAAATAGTATGTCCTGATAGCCTTTGCGGCGACCGACGACTCGATAGTTTCCCGGTAAAAAATTTTCTGTATACTCGCCCTTAAACTTACCGAGCATTTTGTACCCGGACACGCTGACCCAGGTTGATCCATCAGATGTAAAGACTATCCGTACTGGCTGGCTTTGTTCTTTGAGAATCTGTTGAAGTCGACGTGCACTACCTTCCAGTGGTAAGTAGTCAGGTTTTAACGCCATGGCTTCGTTGAAATCGTAAATCGCTTCCTGAAATTCACCCTTTACTGCTTTCTCTTCCGCTAATTCGAGAAAGTTTTCAAAGCGCAGAATGGCCCTGACCAATTTACCAGCGTTCACCAGACCTTCTGTTGCCTCCTCGTGACCACTCTCGATGTCCAGGACTTCCTGGTAAGCGTCACGTGCCTTATACCAATCGTACTCTTTCTCAAAGTAACGTGCTTTTTTCAGTGCGGCACTAATCAGGAATTGGCGCTTCATTTCTCGCGTCTTCGCGATCGCGTCCTTTGGTTCCTGAAGATCGGGATAGACTTTGGATGCCGCTTCATAGTGACCGATCGCTTCATCCCATAGCTTATCTTCGATCGCACTTTCCCCATAGGCTATTAATTGAGAATATTTATTGTCCTTAATCGTCTTCGCTAAACGGTACTTTCCCTGTTGCGCTTTAATCGAGTAGGAGTCGATGTCAAATGCCTCCTCAAAGGCGACGAGGGCCTCTTCAAGATCTCCTTTTTTTTCAAGCGCTTTGGCTTTACTGAGAAGGGGATGGACCTGGTCTATGGTCTGCGCGCGCATCAGGTTGCGTAAAGCCAGTTCGTTATCCGGCTGAAGTCTGAGGATTTCTTCAAAAACCTCGACCGCTTTGCCCTTGTCACCCGAGGTGAGCGCCTTTTTTCCCTTGAGTTCCATCTTCGATAAAGAGGTGAGGATTTGATCTTCCATCTTTTTCATCGCGGCAATACCAGCGGTAAAGGCGTTAAATGCTTCAGAAAAACTGCCCGTTTCGTAGGCGTTGCGTCCCTCAATACCGAAGTTAACGGCTATTTCATATTCAAAAGGGGCAAACATGCGGATTTTTTCATTCTCTTCGACGAGAACGAGAAAATCATCGTACCTCGCATTGGCCTGTTCTTTAAGGGCGATGAGTTTTTTAAAATCTTCGACTGAATCTGTGATCGAATCAAACAACTCCATGGCCTGTGGGTAGTCGCCGGAATCGATGAGCTTATTAGCTGTATCAAAATTATTTTCTATCGAGAGCAGGTTTTGCAAAAGGACTTCATGTTCATCGGTGAGCTTCTTGACCACGTCGATCGCACTTTCCGCTTCCGCTTTAAAGCGATCGACACGCTCACGGCTGACAAAACGATATTTAGTGTTCGCGGTGTTCAGCGATGAAGAATCCTGAGTGGCTGTATCAGTTTCTTCCTCCATTATCTTATCCAACCCGGGAATGGGGATGTTTATGATTATCACAAATGCGATCAAAAGGCCCCCCCCGATGTAGATTAAAGGCTTCTTTGACTTTTTTTTCGGCGCTCTCGCCGACGGGCCTCCATTCTCTGCTTCAGGGTTCCAATGTACTATCCTGCGCCGTTTTACACTGCCCGGCTTATGCTCACTATCGTCACTCATCCGTCTATATCACCTGAATAATTACCACCTAAATGTCTAATGATTATAATATTAAACAGATTTTAGAATGCAATGTTTCGTTTTTATCGTAAAATCTTAAAAATAAGATTTTACGATAAAAAGTCGAATGTCGAAGGTCGAAAGTCTAATGTCAGATTAAATTCCCACTTTCGACCTTCGACCTTCGACTTTTGACGGAGGGTGCCTAAATCTCAAATAGAAGCCCGATCATTCTCCACAGACACCTGCCTGCCCTGAGCCCAGCCGAAGGGCTCGCCCTGAGCCTTGTCGAAGGGAACCCATATTCAATCCGCAACTCCCCACTGTTCACTGTTTACCGTTCACTGTTCACTGATCTTCCCCCTTTCGACTTTCGACGAAGGAGGACAACGGTTTACCGTTGTCCTCCTTCAAACCGAATCCTCGGATCCAGCCACATCAACAGTAGATCACTGACGAGAGTGCCGAACACACCGAGGAGGCTGAGGACCATCAACATCGATCCGGCCAAATACATGTCTTCGGTCATCAGCGCTTCGAGCATCATGGGCCCAACGGTGGGCAGACTTAAGACCATCGCGACAATCGCTCCGCCGGATACGAGTTGTGGAAACAAGGTGCCGATCCCGGATATAAAGGGATTAAGCGCAATGCGAACCGGGTATTTCAGCAGCAGCTTAAAGGGACGGACACCTTTTGCCATCGCGGTGATCACGTAAGGCTTCTTTAATTCATCGAGCAGATTACCGCGCATCACACGGATCATGCTCGCGGTTCCTGTCACTCCCAGGACTACGACCGGCATCCAGATATGCTGCAACAAGTCAACTACTTTGCCCCAGGACCATTCCGGTTGGGTGGCGTACTCGGATGAAAATAATCCCGACATACTGATCCCAAAATAAACATTGCTCCAATACATGAGTAATATCGCGAGGAGGAAGCTGGGCACACACATTCCGATAAATCCCAGGAGCGTGAAAAAGTAGTCGCCGATCGAATATTGGCGCACCGCGGAATATATACCGATCGGCAGGGCGACCGCCCAAGTAAAGAGCACGGAGCCCAGTGAAATTAAAAAGGTTAGCAGGATGCGGTCGCCCACCACTTCATTGACGGGCTTTCGGTTATGCATGGAAAACCCCATGTGCCCCTGGAGCAATCCTTGATCCGCAGGTTTAAAGGAGAGAAACCAGGGAAGGCCCAACCAGTGGGCATACTGGTAAACGGTATGTCTATCGATGGGAAAGAGCTCACGCAGTTGCTGAGCTTCGGTTATCGCCTTTTGATCGTTCGTTAATTCGGCTTGTAAAATTTTCGAATCAACGAAGTTTCCCGGGGGCAGTTGAATGATCGTAAAGGCGATAATGGAAATGACGAGAAGGGTGGGCACCATAATGAGAAAACGCCTCCCCACATAAGGATGCTTTACCCCGACAAGAATCAGACCGACGACGACTATACCGTAACAAAACAAACGAATCAACCAGCTGAGGATTTTACCGCTGCCGGTCTCAGCATAAATTCTGTCAGTCGAGTAGGGCGAGGGCCCAATTTCAGAAATCTCTCGTTTGATCTGCGCAACTGCGCCGGGAGAATCCTTCGGGTTTTCAAAAAAGAAGGTTTCGAATCCGCAGCTGGAAGGACTCTTATAAAGAGATCCGTAGATGGCTTTACGCGGAACGTTTCTAAAATCCTTCTTAACGATCACTATGCTGGGCGGGGGAGTCGCAATATTGATATTCCAGATATTTTCTGCCGCGATGTCCTGGATTTCACTGTAAAATTTTACTTGCTCTTCGAAGGTAAGCGCGCTGTAAGCGCTATCGAGCAATTCCATGGATCGCCTCAGGGGATGACCGGGTGGGGGTTCGGTGCGACCCGGTCTTTTTGATTCCGGTTCTCCGTAGAGACCGCCATCCTGGTACCAGAGTATATAACCTGCGGCCTCAATGTGTCCCGGTATAAATCGGTTTGATGAAACTAAGGGTTGATACTCGCCTTCAACACCCCAGATGTGAAAATCCAATTTGCGGGCCGGCTGTTCCGCGATGTGAAGAGTATAGGATCGCACCTTTTCAATCGTATTGATTCCAACCTTTTTCCAGTCATTGGCGACAAAAGAGGAGGGGCCCTCGCTGAAATTAGGAATCATGTTTAAATACCATGCCATGCGCGTCCCGTCTTTAAAGGTACGGAAGCCCTCGGTGTCACGTCCTGTGAGACCGATTTCATCGAGCATTTGGTTCGCGCGTTCGGGGTCGTATTCGATATAGCTGTTTTTTAATTTTTCATGGTAAAAGGGGGACTCCTTTCCCGGCGAATTCTGTGAGGGTTCACCATAGCCGTGGTAAACCGCATCGATAATTTTCTGGCGATTGATCGCCAGAGAGAGGGCTTGCCGAAAATGTTTGTTGTTGAGCAATTCCCACTTATTACGGGTCTTCGGATCATTGGGATCTATATAGCGATCGAGATTAGGATATAATGCCCAGTCAGAAGAGCCTGAAGTATACCAGTGATAGACATCATAATTACCTTTATCGCGATGTGACATAAACAAAGTGTAATGAAAATAGTAGATATTAAACCCCTGCATCGTAATTGAACCATTCGATGCGGCGATAGGAACTAGTCTTTCTGTTTTTACATCGACCGTAAATCGGTCGACATAGGGTAACTGATTTCCTTGGGAGTCTACTGCGTAATAATAGGGATTGCGCACAAAGGTTTGAGGGGGGTTGGGTTTGTAGGTGCGGTAGACCCAGGGCCAGATGCGAGGATGTTCCGAGTTATTGCTCAACTTAAGTGTAATATAGAGTGCGTCTTTCGTGGTTATTTTATTTACCCGCATCATCCCCTCGATAAGTTCCTCATCGCCAAGTTGGGGGTGATAGGGTTCCAGGTAGTGGCGGGGCGAATATAATTCAATGACCGGAGCTAAACGTTCCAGCAGTAACACGTGAGGGGCGGGAAAAATAAATTTCACGGTGTGGGAGTCAATCTTGATGATATCTCCCTTTTTGCCTTTTATCTTCATCCAGGTAGGGAAACCGATGATCTCGTCTTTCACCTCGTGCTCCCACCAGTAGAGAATATCATCTGCGGTGAAAGGATGACCGTCTGACCATTTTATTCCCTTGCGCAGATAAAACGTCCACTCTTTTTTGTCGGGGGTAAATTCCCAGCTCTTGGCAATGTGAGGGACAATAGGGTATCCCATCGGTGACCAGCGAACGAGGCAGGCTCCCGACATCCATGATTCAATATGATCCAGCGTAGCGGGACTGTTCGTTACAATGTTCCAGGTTCCCCCGTACTTGCCGATGCCATCAACGCCCTCGATCACCACCGGTTCGGGTCCCACCCGTTCCGCTACCGGAGGGAGCTTTCCCTCTTGAACGAGTTCCGCGAGGATCGGCGCTTCCCCTTTTGGATACCAGGCGCCCGATGTTCCCTCCGCATAATCGACATTGCGCTGAACAGCGTACAAATCCTCCTCACTGAAACTGTAATCCCAAAGCTCTTCCTGTTCCCGAAGCTTTTCCGGAGAATAAACTATAGGTTCCACCTCCAGCTCCGGTTTAGTCACACCCCCCCAGAAATAATAAAGACAGAAAATGAATAAGCCCGTTATGAATAAGAAAAGGAATTTTGGGATAATTGCTCTCTTATTCATAACCGAAATCACAGTTAATATCTTAGTAAATTAGTAAAATGAATTTTAGCCACCAGTCGTCGCCAAGGCTATGACCGGCAGGCAAGAGGCACAAGAAACACCAGCCGTCGCCAAGGCTATGGCCGGCAGACAAGAAATGAAATAGTGTTTGATTAATATGGTTTAAAAAATGTCGTTTAAAGTAAAATAAAAGTGATGAATTAAAGTATGATGGATATAGAGATTAAGGTGCTAAGCGATCAAATCAGAAGTACAAGTCTATCATTACATTCTTATCTCAAGCACGGACATTTAGAGAAAGTCTATGAACACGGGTTATTGAACAGACTTTCAAAAGCTGGACTGTCTGTTAAGTCACAGTACTCAATTAAAGTATTGGACGAAGATAATACAGAGTTAGGTGATTATTATGCAGATCTGCTAGTAGAAGATATAATGATTGTAGAAATAAAAGCCTGTAGAATCTTAACAGGTGATCACACTGCCCAAATTCTTGGTTATATGAGAGTGGAGTGACCCCCAAAAATCGTATCATTTACAGAGAGAGGTTATCGGGATAAACAGATAACCTCAATGAAAAGAAAAAGATACACAACAGAACAGATTATAACAATATTGCGGCAAGCCGATACCGGTAAAACGGTACAGGAAATCTGCCGTGGAAACAACCTGAGCGAACAGACTTTCTATCGCTGGCGTAAAAAATATGGCAATTTAGAACTTGCCGATGCGAAGCGATTTAAAGAGCTGGAAAAAGAATTCACGAGCGCAAGCGAGAAGGCCTGACATACCGAGCTGAAGAAGCTGCTCGCAGATCAAATGCTCAAGAATCAGGTAATGGAGGAAACGCTGTCAAAAAAATGGTGAGCCCAAAGCAGAAGAAACGAGTAGTAAAAGCTGCGGCTGAGAAAGGGTTGTGCTCGTTGCGGAGGGCTTGTGCTTATCTCAGCCTGAGTTGGTCAACGTTCAGTTACCGGCCCAAACAGGCCAGTGAGAAAGCTCAGCGGTTGGTCGAGCGGATTGTGAGCTTGTCCTGGAAACATCCCCGCTACGGTTACCGGCGCATCCGTGCCTTGCTGGTAAAGGAAGGCTGGACAACAAGCAGGAAGTTTGTCCAGGCGGTACGACGTTCAGAAGGGCTGCAGGTAAAGCCCCCGAAAAAGGGCAGACACCGTCAAGGAGTCTCTACGGGGTCACCTACTAAAGCAAAGGGTCGCAATCACGTTTGGTCCTGGGACTTTGTCCATGATCGTACAGACAACGGCGGTCCATTAAAGATGATGACTCTAATCGATGTACCGAGGAGCTGAAAGCGACGACACTCAAGCGAAGCGAAGACATATACGCGTAAATGCCTGGATATCCGGGTCGCTCGTCAACTCACCTCAACCGATGTCCTCTCTGTGCTTAGCGAGGCCATTGAAGAGGAGGGACCTCCCAGCTATATCCGTAGTGACAACGGCAGTGAGTTCATTGCTCATCAAGTGCAGCAGTGGTTGTCCGGTAATAACATAAAGGCGATCTATATCGATCCGGGCAGTCCCTGGCAAAACGGTTTCATCGAGTCGTTTCACAACCGCTTACGCGATGAGTGTTTGAACCGTGAAGTGTTGCTCAGCGTGGCTGAAGCGCAAGTGGTAATCGAACAATGGCGTCAGACCTATAACCATGAACATCCCCACAGTCGTTTAGGCTTCAAAAGCCCACAAGAGTTTGTCAGATTCCTTTCCGATCTTGGCCGCGTTCGGGCTACGCCCTCACTTCGCCAAGATCTCTCATATACATCAATCCTAAAACCATTAACACCCGGTAACTCTCTCACTTAAATTGGTACGAAAAACGGGGTCCGATCAAGGTTTTGAGCGAAACGTTGTGGAGTAATATTGCCGAGGCTGCGGTGGGGTCGAACATGATTGTAAAGCCAGCGCCAATCTTCGATCACCACGCGGGCTTCGGTCAAAGTCCACAGCTGTTCACGATTTAGACACTCCTCGCGAAAACGGGCATGGAACGATTCGATGTATCCGTTCTGCCAAGGGCTTCCTGGTTCGATATAGAGGGTATTGATTTTCATCGCAGTTAGCCAAGTTCGCAATTCCTTTTCAATAAACTCGGAACCGTTATCGCTGCGAATATATTTTGGCGGCCCATGAGGGTCGAGCAGTTTTTGCATGACCCCGCGCACCTTCTGCGCATTGATATGGCGATCGACATGGATCACCCGGCACTCGCGGGTGTACTCGTCAAGGACGGTGAGCATTTTGAGATTCCCACCGCGGACCGTCTTATCGTGGATAAAGTCCCAGGTCCAAACATGGTCGGGATGTTCGGCCTTCGTCGGCAGCCCGGTGGAGACACCCCTGCGCCGGCGTCTTGGCTTGCGTGGGGGAATCGCCAGGCCCAGTTCACGTCGCAGACCTTGCACGAGCCGTTTACCCACCTGCCAGCCTTCGTCCTTCAACAGCTTCGTGATCTTCGGATAGCCCCACCTCGCGTATTGCCGTGATAACCGCCTTACTGCCGCCTTCAGTTTCGTTAGCCAGGCATCAGGATACTTCGCCCGATACGCATAGGTGGAGCGGTGCAGGTGAAAGTATCGGCACGCTCCACGTATCGAACACTGGCCCCGGGCCACAAGTCTCTCTGCCACTTGCCGCTTGTGCCCAGGGCTTACAGTTTTTTTTCGAGCGTCTCCTGCACAATCTCTATCCCCAGCAGCTTGTCCGCCAGCATCCGCTTTAACCGCGCGTTCTCCTTCAAAGAGTTCCTTCATCCGCTTGGCCTGGTTGACATCAATCATCCCAAGTTCACGTTTCCAGCGGTGGAAGGTCTGTTCGCTTATGTTGTTCTCGCGGCATACTTCCAGAATCGTTTTCCCTTTGTCTGCCTGCCGCAGCATCCGTATCTTCTCTTCGGTTGTATATCTTTTGCCTTTCATTGTCTGAGTCCTTTCTAGGTGTCCCAGACTAACTTTTCTAGTGGACCAGTTTTCGTGGTCACGACCAAGGTGTTTAATCCAAAGATCAATAGGATCACACCGAGGATGAGACGAAGGATAAGATTAATTTTGGTTTTCATGAGTTTATGTTGAGGAGTCTAAGGTCGAAGGTCAAAAGTCGAAAGCAGGAAACAAGAAATATTTTACAGGAAGAACGGGAAGGCCGGGGAGAAAGAAGGGGGGATAGCCACAAAAGGCACAAAATGAAGATTAGAATATTTATTACATATTAATGGGAAAAAGCGGTAATATTGAACCGCAGAGGCGCAGAGATCGCAGAGACAAAGACTGACAAGTGGAGTTGACAATTTACAACTGGGTGGGTGAAACGCGGTGATTGATCTCAATGTCATCCCCCCGCATTTGCGGGTGGGATTGACTACGGCTTTCCCTAGCGCTTTTTTTAAATTGTGATTTAAAAAAACGTGTAGGAAACATCCGGCGTCCCGCGGTGGCGGGACTATTGTGATCAATCACCGCATTTCACCTTAGTTATTCTGGATCTACTATTGCATTCGACTTTAGACATTCGACTTTAGACTCCTCAATTTCCCATCCGCGTTATCAGCGGTTTAATTTTCCCGATCTTCCCGAGCTTCCTGTAAAACCTCTTTCTTCTCTTGCCTGTCGGCCATAGCCTTGGCGACGGCTGGTGCTTTTGGAAGATCTCGCTGCGCTTTGGTAGTGCCTTTGAAAGATGTCGCCGCTGGCTCGGTAGTGCCTATCCTACCCGTAAAATCCCTCTTTCTTCTCTTGTGCTTTTTGTGCCTCTTGTGGCTATTCCTCACTTAGAATAACTTCAGTTTTCGACCTTCGCGTCGCGAACATTCTTCGGTGGATCTTTCCACTGAAAGTGGGATTTTCCGGGTTCGTGGGTGGACATATTCCAGGTGGCATGGCCGCGCTTCACGGCTTCGTTCTGAAAGAAGGCCAAATCCTTTTTCGCCTCATCGAGAGCGAGGATTTTAAAGTAGTAAGCAATGATCGCCGCTATTAATCCGATAAGACTCAAGAGCATCGCTAGAAATACAAAGGCCATGGGGGGAAACTAAATTTCTTGCTTAGTGTAAGCAAGAAATTTGTCAAAAGGTCAAAAAGTCAAAATGTATTTGCGTATACGCGAAGATGAGTAAATGCGATAAAGGGTGAATGCGGAATTATACCGAATACAGGATGATCCTCGCGGTTGTCGATTATTCACATCTTCACATACTCGCTTGTTCCCGTATACCCATTTCCCCATAGACTGACAAATGATTAAGAAATTTCTAAACCAGAAATTTCTTCTTCATTTGTCATGGTCTTAAACCATTCAATGACTTCTTTATGTAGCGGTATGCCGTTTGCTCGACGGTCTTTTTCTTCTTCAGCTTCGAGCATGCCGGGGTAGATCACGCGTTCCTGGCCGGGGGCGGGTTTGGTTTCCCGGATCATCTTGAGCATGCGATCCATGTTATCTTTAAAGATATCGAGGTCAGTAAAGGCTTCGATGTCGTAGGCGACGAAATGGTGTTTATGCGCCATACCCGGTTCACCCGGGGATGCGAGCATGCTGGGAATGGAACCTGCCAATATTGAACCGAGGATTTCTGCTACCATCGCGAGTCCATATCCTTTATGTGAACCCTGTTCTCGCGTGCCGCCCAAGGGGAGTATGTGTACCGGTATGCCGTCCTCGTATTCAGGTACGTGAACGCGCTCCATTATGGGTACACCATCGGAATCGGCAATCCAGCCTGGTTCCAGCTTTGATCCTATTCTGCGGGCGAGCTCAATTTTATTTCCTGCGACCGAGCAGGTCGCGGCATCATAGAGAAAAGGCGCTTCATTGCGTGTGGGTGCGGCCAGGGCAATAGGATTTGTTCCAAGCAAGCCCGCTGAGGAAAAAGTTGGCACCACCTGTGTGCCGGCTGCAGTCGTAACTAAACCTACCATATTGTTTTGAACCGCCTGCATCGCGTGATGGCCGATAGCACCTGAATGACCGCTGTTGTAAACGGACACCGCACCGATGCCGATCTGCTTAGCTTTGTCGATCGCTATCTGCATCGCGTGGCGACCGATGATGATGACTAAACCATTATCCGCATTGATGTTCGCTGTCCCCGGTTTTTCACGCACAATCTCCCAATTGGACCTCGCGTTGATATGTTTATTTTTGTACTGATAGTGGTAGGCTCTCAGCATATTAGAGACGCCGTGGCTTTCCACTCCACGCAGGTCAGACGTTACGAGGGTGTCAGCGGCGATCGCGGCGTCTTCCGGAGTCTCACCCATCTTTTCAAAAAACTCCGTAACCGTTCGGCGGAGTGATTCCTCCGAAACAAGGACTTGATCATCTAGAGGGACTTTGAAGCGTTCTAGCATAACTCAAAGAAGTTGAGTTATGCAGTCGAAGGTCAAATGTCAAAGGTCAAAAGTAATGTTTTTCAAAAAATCATGCTTTAGACTTTAGACCTTGGACTTTTGACGACCAAAATGAGCTAGCTCATTTTGGTCTTGAGCCACCATTGATAGGTCATGGCCAGGCCGTCGTGGATGTTGTAGCGGGGTGTCCAGTCGAGATCGCGACGGGCTTTTTCGTTGGAGTATACGGAGCTGATTCCCCACCCAAAGGGGAATACGTCAGCCTCGAGTTCATCATAGCGTTTGGGATCGACGTGAATCACTTCCACTTCCTTGTTCATGACTTTACTCAGGGTTTGCAAATAACCGTTAACGGTTATCATCTCATTCGCACCGATGGTATAGATTTGGCCTGCTGCCTGTTTTTGACTTGGAACAGCGGCAAACGCGGCGGCCAGATCATCGACGTGGATAAAGTGGAGGAGCCGTTGACCATCGCCGGGGATAATTAATTTACGTCCGTGAGTGATACGGGCAAAGAAAGTATGCTCGCGCTGTTTCAAGTTATTGTGCGGACCGTAGACATAGACCAGCCGCAGTGAGGTTGTCGGCAGCCCGAGCTCCGCGTGTACTTTTAAGAGAAGATCTTCACAGGCGATCTTGTCCCTGGCGTAGTCACTGGCTTCCGGTCTTCTGTCGAGGGCGGAATCTTCAAAGATCGGCCTGATTTCGGAGGGCGCGTAAACGGAAGTCGAGCTGCAGAAGACATAATTACCGATCTGACCATTGAGAATATTAATAACATCTTCAACGACGTTCGGGGTATAACCCGAAATGTCATAGACGACATCAAATGATTTACCCTTCAATGCCTTTTCGACCTGATTTCGGTCATCGCGATCGGCGCTGAGACGATTGACTTCATCCGGAAGCTGTGCCTCGCTCAAACCCCGGTTCAAAATAGTTACCTTATGTCCCTGTTTAATTAAATATTCAACAAGGTGTAACCCAATAAATTGGGTGCCGCCTAATACTAGTGATTCCATAAAACGTAACCAGAGGTAACGTTTTATGGAGTCGAAAGTCAAAGGTCAAAAGTCGAAGGAAATGATGCTAAAAGCTTTACCACTTTCACACAATTCCGCATTCGACCTTTGACTTTCGACCTTCGACTCTTTCAATAAAGTCATGATCAAAAGTAAAAACGACTACCCTACGACAGAAGAACTGGTGGAACAGGTGAGGGAGGTGGGCTATTGCCTGATTGAAGGTATTATACCTGAAGATAAATTAGAGCCGATTAAAAAGGAAATTTCGGACGCGGCTCATGCAAATTGCAGCGATTATGCGTCTGAAAACATAACGCACCTGTCCGGGACGATTAATTATACCCAAAGTTTTGCGGAGTATGTCGCACACCCGCGTATCCTGGCACTGGTGGACACATTTTTCGGCCCTCACGCGCGCGTCTCCTCGACGACGACGACGATCAATGAACCGGGAAATAAGCGCGGCATGTGGCATTCCGACTGGCCATTCAACCAGAGGAACGCGGGTCACATTCCGGTACCCTATCCCGACTTGATGGTTCACATCACTTCGATCTGGATGATGTCCGCCTTCACTAAAGAGAATGGAGGGACTTTGATTCGGCCGAAAAGCCATAAGCTTAATTACAATCCGAGTGTGGACTATCCGGAAAATAAAGCAAAGACATCGGATAAAAAAGCGATGGCGGAAGGGTGGACGACGGTAGCCTGCGATCCTTTAGATGATGAAATAAATGCCACCGGTCCTGCCGGCAGTGTGCTCTTTTTTGACAGCCGCTTATGGCACGCCACGGCGCCCAACACTTCCACCGATCCTCGCGTCGCGCTGATTGTGCGTTACGCCCCCTGGTGGATAAATTTAAAATCCTGGAGACCCGGTTCGATTGATAGAAAAATAATTTCCGAAGAGCCCGGCATTTTTGAAAACGTGCTCGCCCCACTACCCGTAGCCGTCTACGAAAAATTGCCCGAAGTAACGAAGCCACTGTTCAGGCATTGGGTTGAGGAAAACTCGTAGTTTTCCTCGTCGAATGTCTAAGGTCCAAAGTGAAAACGCGTGAAAGCGATAAAGCGTGAATGCGGATTAATTCAGGGTGCAGGATCCAAGGAAATCTTCTTAATTTCCACATTTCCGCATCATCGCATATACTCATTCTCGCATATACGCATTTTCTTATTCCACCTTTGACATTAGACCTTAGACTTTAGACAAATGAACCCATGGGTTCATTAGTCGAAAAGCCTATCGGGCGAAGTGGTTTGAGGATGAGTGCGATTGCGCTGGGGGCGGGGACTTACGGGCGTGAGATCGACGAGGAGGCGTCCTGGAAGGTACTCGATTATGCGACGGAAAAAGGAATAACTTTTCACGACAACGCGGAGATGTATGGCGGGGGCAATACCTACGAAAAACGCAAAGCGGATTATGGCACTACGGAAGTGCTGGAGGCATCGACCGAGATGTATTCGGGGGAGAAAATATTCTCAAGATGGATGAAAAATCGCGGTTGCCGTGATGATGTTGTCATCTGCACAAAAGTCAGCAGTGGGAACAGCGCGGAAAATATTAAGAAGCAGATGGCGGCCAGCCTCGAGCGGCTGGAAGTCGACTGTGTGGATGTTTACATGTTACATTCTCCCGATGACAGCGTGCCGATTGAAGAAACGATGGATGCGCTCAACGAGGAAGTAAAAGCCGGGCATACGAAGGTGATTGGGTGCAGCAATTTTTCGGGCGCGCAATTACGGGACGCGCTCGCGGTCAGCGCGAAGAAAGGTTACGCCCGTTTTGAAATTACCGAGCCCCGCTATAACCTCGCGGATAGAAAATCGGAGACGGATGATTTTCCCATTTGCCGGGAGGAAGAGATAACGGTTATGCCCTACAGTCCATTAGCCGCGGGATTTCTCACCGGTAAATATACACCGGACCGTTCACAGTTTCCCAAGGGCGCGCGCTTTGATCTTTCACCCGGCCACGCCGACATTTACTTCAACGATCATAATTTTCGGGTGGTCGAACACTTGCGCAAAAAAGCCGAGGAGATGGGACTACCCATGGTGCGTCTCGCTATGGCTTGGGTGATGACTAATCCCGATGTCACCGCCACCCTCATCGGCGCCCGAACAACCGCGCATATCGACAACGCTCTCCTCGCCGCAGAAATGGGACTCGATCCCGCATTACGCAAAGAAATGAGTAGATGGGAATAGGAGTCGAAAGTCGAAGGTCTAAGGTCGAATGCGGAATCTAATAAATCTGAGAAAGATTAGGAATTAGTTTCTATTTTGGTATCTGATTTATCTTGTTTAATACGGCGCATAAGTGCAGCGATGCCTTTCGAGATATTTCTACTAGCTTCTCTTAAGTTTACTGCATCGTTTTCTACTATATAATTAAGATCTTCAGCAATATAGAGCATATTTCTTAATTCTCCACAGGAGCCTTTTGCGATGCTAAGAAAACGATAGAACTCAGCGTCTCCTTTTCTTTCATAACCCTCCGAAATATTATTCATTACTGATACACTTGATCTTTGGATTTGATCTTTAAAGCCATAGTCTTTTGACGCCGGTGTTGACCCACCAAACGATTTATAAATAGTCGTGACTAAAGTTCTTGCTTCTTGCCAGATTCTCAGATCTTCGAAGGATTTTACTGGGTTCATAATATGATAAATGTTGATGTTGAATTAATGAGATCTATATAGAATTTAATTCGGTAAAAAATACACTAAACTTAATAGTGATTATTTCGCCTTCGACTTTAGACCTTCGACTTTCGACATTCAAATCGCTCACGCGATTTGAATTACAGCGCTCCCATTAAACTTTCCATCGCGTAGAGCATTGAGTGCATCATTGGTTTTATACAGGGGAAAAACGGATACTTCCGTTTGAACGGGAATGCTTGGAGCCAGTTTTAAAAAATCTTCTCCATCCTTGCGCGTGAGATTGGCAACTGACCGGATCTGCCGTTCTTCCCATAAATCTTTATAGGGAAAGGAGGGGATGTCGCTCATATGGATACCTGCACAAACGACAATCCCGCCTTTGCCCACCGCTTTCAGTGCAGCCGGTACTAAAGCGCCGATCGGAGCAAAAATGATGGCGGCGTCGAGTTTGCACGGTGCTTTATCTTCTGAACACCCCGCCCAGACGGCACCGAGTTTTCGAGCAAAGTCCTGGCCGGTGCTATCACCCCGTCGCGTAAACGCATAAATTTCTTTTCCCTCAAATACCGCGACTTGTGCGATAATATGCGCTGCTGCACCAAAGCCGTAAAAACCAATTTTTTTTGCATTACCTGTCATTCGGTAGGCGCGATAGCCAATTAATCCGGCACAGAGCAGGGGGGCAACCTGCAAGTCGGAATAGTCATCAGCTAGGGGAAAACAAAAATCTTCTCTTGCCACGGTGTATTCAGCGTAACCGCCATCCTTTTGATAACCGGTAAAGGTCGGGTCATCGCAGAGGTTTTCACGGCCCTCGTCACAATAAGGGCATGACCCACAAGTTCCACCCAGCCATGGCACGCCTACACGCGTTCCCTTATCAAATCGTGTTGCGCTATCTCCCCGTTCTTCTACCGTGCCGACAATCTGATGGCCCAGCACTAAAGGAAGTTTTGGTTCCATTAATTCTCCATCAACAATATGCAAATCAGTCCGGCACACCCCGCAGACCCTTACTTTGAGCAGCACTTCCTTGTCACGGGGTCTAGGGACGGGCAGCTCTATTAATTTCAATGGACTTCCCAATTTTTGTAGGGACATCGCTTGCATGATTTGAATTGTAAGAGCAGAAGGTCGAAAGTCAAAAGTCGAAAGGGTTGAAAACCGGTAGATTTTCAGTGTTAGGTGTTAAGTAAGAATGGGGGTAAATGCGGCATGAGTGTATGTCATTATGCGTGTATGTGGATGGTCACTTGGGTCTTATTCGGCTATGGCATTAGCGACGGATGATTGTAGCTGAGTAGATGTAATTATCCTTAAATAATCCGCATTATCGCATAATCGCATTCACGCGTATTCATAATCTCGCATTCTACCTTTGACATTAGACCTTAGACTTTAGACAAAAGAACCCATGGATTCTATTGTCGAAAAGCCTCTATTAATCATCGATGGTCACTTGGATATGGGGTTTAATGCGCTTTTTAATCAACGTGATCTTACACAGTCGATCCAGGTTTTGCGTGAGCGCGAGGACTCTCTAAAGAACAAACTGGGACCCTATGAAACCGATCCGGGAACGGTTACGGTTTCACTTCCGGAATTAAGGCGAGGTTGTGTTGGCATCATGCTGGCTACGATAATGGTACGGGTCCAAGTGCCGTGGCCAGGAAGACCGAATTGCCATAATGCGGTGCGCACGCAGCCGACAGCCTATGCGCGCGGCCAATCCCATCTCGCTTATTACCAGGCTCTGGAAAAGGAAGGAGAAGTATCCTGGATTAAAACACTCGAAGACTTGGACTCGAGTGTAGCCGCCTGGGAAAACCCCACCCCGGATACTCCGGTCGGTCTAATCCTTTCGATGGAAAGCGCCGATCCCATCCTCGGGCCCGACCAGGTAGCTCAATGGTGGGAGGATGGACTGCGCGCGGTCGGCATTACTCATTTCGGAGCGAATTCTTACGGGCACGGGACCGGTACGCCGGGAGGACTTTACCCAACCGCATACCCTCTTTTGGATGCCTTTGCGGATACCAATATGATCATCGATCTCACGCATGCCGCTGATACCGCGTTCTGGCAAATTCTCGATTATTGGGAGGGACCGGTACACGCCAGCCATTGTAACTGTCGCGCGCTCGTGCCCGGTCAACGCCATCTCAGTGACGAGATGATAAAAGCGCTCTGCGAACGCGGTGGTGTCATGGGCATGGTATTCGCTGAGTCCATGTTGAGCCCCCAGTGGGATTGGGATGATCCGAGTACGCATTACACCAAAGCCACGCGACCGATGAAAGCGGTCGTGGAACATGTCGACCACATCTGTCAACTCACGGGTAATACGGATCATGTAGCGATCGGCACGGATCTCGACGGTGGATTTGGGCGAGAAATTGCACCTATTGACATGGATACGGTCAACGACCTGCAAAAATTTTTAAACATACTACGTGATCGGGGATACAGCGAAGAGGATGTAGAAAAAATAGCCCATGGAAATTTGTTACAACTCTTCCGCAACGCATGGAGCAAATAATAATGGCCGATAAACCCATGCTCATTGTAGACAGCCACCTCGACCTGGCCTTTAACGCGATCCAGATTAATCGGGACATCACACAACAGGCGGCCGTTGTTCGCACCCATGATCATCAATCCACTCTCTATCGTTTTGGAAGTTCGACTGTTACTTTTCCCGAGCTGAGAAAAGGAAAAGTAGGAATCGTGTTCGGGACGGTTATGTCTCGAATCGATCCCACCGATTGGCTGGGGCGCACCGGGGGGATGTATTCACAAGCGCAATGTTACGGAGTAGGTCATGGACATTACTCTTTTTACAAGGCGATGGAACGGGAGGGGATACTTAAATTTATCCAAAATGCCGAAGATCTCGATGCGATGGTCGAGGCCTGGGAAAATCCCTCGGCTGATACTCCTTTTGGTTTGGTTCTCGCGATGGAAAGCGCGGATCTTATCTTAGACCCTGACGAGGTCTCCAAATGGTACGACCGCGGATTACGTATCGTCAGTATTTCTCATTACGGCAACAACACCTATGCCCAAGGTACTGATACCGAGGGCGGCCTCTTACCCAAGGGGAAGCCTCTTCTAGACGCATTGAAAGCAAGTGGTATCATTGTAGATATGACTCATACAACAGATCAGAGTTTTTGGGAAATATTAGACTATTATGATGGGCCGGTTGCCGCTTCCCATCACAATTGCCGGGCCCTCGTCCCGGGTCAGCGACAGTTAACCGATGATATGATTAAGGCAATTGTCGAACGCAATGGCGTGATTGGAGCCGCATTTGATGTATGGATGCTCGATCCCGATTGGACAAGGGGTGTTCGCGGGTGTGATCAAACGACGAAAGCTACGCTTGAAACGGTAGTCGATCATATCGACCACATTGTCCAACTAGTGGGCAGCGCTAATCACTGTGGAATCGGTACCGATCTCGACGGGGGTTACGGGCAGGAGCAATCGCCCCGCGATCTCAATACGATTGCCGACCTGCAAAAACTCCCCAGCATTTTTAAAAAGCGCGGCTATAATGAAGAAGATATATCCAAATTTCTTTCAAAAAATTGGATTAATTTTTTGAAAGAAACTTGGAGTCAAAAGTCGAAGGTCTAAAGTCGAAAGTGGAAACGTGTGAATGCGGATTATTTCAAGGTGCAGGTTCCAAGGAAATCATGGTAGTTACCACATTTACGCATCAACGCTTACACGCATGTTCGCGTAAGAGGATGTCGGGCTCTACCCTCGGTACGCATTACCTTTGACTTTCGACCTTCGACCTTCGACTCTTTTTAAATCATGCGCTTAAAAAACAGAGTAGCCTTAATTACTGGAGCTTCGCGGGGCTTGGGAAAGGCGATGGCCATTTCATTCGCTAAAGAGGGAGCGTCGGTTGGGGTCAATTACGTTAAAAGCCGTGAACAGGCTGAATTGATATGTGAGGAGATTGTAGAATCGGGTGGAAAAGCGGTCCCCGTTCAAGCTGATGTTTCCAATGCCGATGAAGTAAAGGCGATGGTGAAAATAGTAGAAGATGTCTATGGCAATATTGATATCCTCGTAAATAACGCCGGGCTCTTTGTCCCGACCAATTTAATTGAAGACCCACCATCCAATATCGACCGCTTATACGAGGTAAATATAAAAGGGGTTATTTACACTGTACAAGCTGTAGTAGGTAAGATGAAAGAGAGGAAGTACGGGAGAATATTGAATCTCAGTTCTATCGCGGGATTGGGCACTGCCTTTGCTGGAACCAGCGGTTACGCGGCGACAAAAGCGGCAGTAATTTCACTCACTAAACGGATGGCGCTGGAGTTAGGGGAGTTTGGAATCACCGTTAACAGCATTGCACCCGGATTTATAAAAACCGATATGGCACTGCGTGACGGCCTGACTGAAGTTAAACCCGAAGATTTAAAAGTCGTCGCAGAGAGGGCGATGTTGAATCGCGTGGGGGAACCCGAAGATATCGCCTATCCCGCACTCTTTCTCGTCTCCGATGAGTCCAGTTTTATCACCGGACAGACGCTCACCGTAGACGGCGGGCGAATGGATTTTCTCTCCCATTCGGCTTAATACTGGAGAGCCTAAGGTCCCGCCGTCGCTAAGGGCTATGGCGTGGCAAGCGGAAGGTCTAAAGTCGAAAGCGGAATACTAAGGAGCTGAAAGTCGAAGGTTGATGAAAATTATTAAGCACTAATTTTTAAGTGAAGAGTGTTATTGGCCATCTTCGAATTTCGACTCTTTGCTTTTTATTAATTCTCTTACTTGAAGCTTAACGATTAACACCTGAAATCTTTGGCTTAACACTAAATTTACACAGTTTTTCCAGCCTTCGACCTTTGACTTTCGACCTTCGACTCTTTCAGTATATCCCCCATGGATGGTGTGAGTATCAAAGGAGCTGAAATATTAATCGTTGAAGACGAGCCACTCTTGCGAAAACGATTAGCGGGTTTCCTTGAAAATGAGGGCGCCGGAGTCACGGCAACTGAAAATATTGAAGGTGCCACTAATTGTTTAAACGACCTGCATTTTGATTACGCATTAATTGATATAAATTTACCCGATGGTTCGGGAATTGATCTTTTACGAAATAAAAAGGTATCTGCAAATACGAGCGTCGTCATTATGACTGCTGAAGGCGGTGTGGAAAGTGCGGTTGAAGCCATGCGCCTCGGTGCCTCAGATTATTTGAGTAAGCCATTTGATCTCGAAGAATTACCGTTAATTTTCAAGCGCTGCGCGCTGGTCCGTCATACTGAGCGTTTACAGGAACATCAACGTGAAGAGGGCTCTCGAGTTGAAGAGCAATTCTATTTTGGAAAATCCCTGAACACGGTTGAAAAGCAACTTGAGCAAATAATAAATGCCGACCGCCGATTGGGAGAGGGGCTGCCACCTGTCCTGATCGAGGGCGAGACCGGTAGTGGGAAAACAGCCATCGCTCGCTGGTTGCATCACCGCGGACCTAGAGCTGCTCAATCTCTGGTCGAGATTAACGGTTCGACATTACCAGAAAATCTAGCTGAATCAGAACTGTTCGGTCATGAGCGCGGAGCTTTCACCGATGCTAAAAATGCCCGAATCGGCCTCTTTGAAGCTGCAGATGGGGGCACGCTGTTTCTCGATGAACTCCCTAGTTTATCGTTAGCTGTACAGGCCAAAATATTGACTGCGATTGAAGATCGCAAAATCCGCAGGGTGGGGGGGAATAAAGAAATCCCCGTCGATGTACGTTTGATCACGGCTACGAATAAAGATCTGCAAGAACTTGTCACCACCGGTGCCTTTCGCGAGGATCTGTATCACCGGCTCGACCTGATGCGCATCAATATTCCACCCTTACGCGAACGTGGTAAAGATATTATTAATTTGGCTTCTCATTTGCTCGAAGATCTATCTCACCGTTACCGCGTGAAAAAAGCTGAAATTTCTGATCTCGGAATTAAAAGACTGCTCGCTTATGCTTGGCCGGGTAACGTGCGCGAGTTGGCCCATGAGTTGGAACGTTCTATAGTTATGTTAGAAAATGATAGCCTGGATTTCGATCGCCTTGATAAAGCATCGACAATTAACAAAAGTCACGATGAGGCCATACTGGACGCAACTGATTGGTTTAATGAAAGCTTTGTTTTTCCGGAAGGTGAATTCAAGCTTGAGGAAGCCATTTCACGAATTATTCAACAGGCGCTTAAACAATCGAATAACAATGTATCCGCGGCGGCTCGCCTACTTGGCGTGCCCCGTGATTACATCCGTTATCGCTTGTCGGGGCAGAAGAAATAGGTTACAATCTGGGGAGCATTTACCAATAAATCAGAGCATTTACCCTTATTAATGGGGAATATGTACCAATAACCTGGAACTGATGGATTTAACTATGGAGTCTTATTAACTTAAGTAATTTATTATTAATGACTTGCGTTTATTTGAAACACTTGGCATAAGCTTTGCTTTTATATCAGTAAAACTATCGATCCTATAATATCTATCATAGCTATCATGAAACAATTATTAAACATACTATTCACTCTCACCTTTGCTATTTTCACCTTGGGGCTTCACGCACAGGATAACACTACTGATGCTACAGATACCACGAATGATTCAACGACCATTGAGCGGCCGGAACTTCAACCGATCGAATTGTCAGACGAAATCAAAAATATTCTCGACCAATATCGCAATGAGCAGGATTCCTTGCGCGCTGAATTAAGGGCGCGATTGGATGCATTGGAAGAGCCGACTAGAGATTCAAGGCGTGAACTTATTGAAGCTTTTCGTCGTGAACACGCTACTCGGATTGCGGTTCAAAGAGAACGCTCAATTGATATTCGTAATGCCCAACTCCAGCATCGATTAGATAATATCACTGACCGCCCTGTTCGTGATGATTTATCTACAGCCGTTACCGATCGCAAAGCACTTTTTGAACAAAGGAGAGCTGAGCTGCTAGAAAAGCGTCGTGCTTTGCGCAGCGACTTGGAAAGTGCCTCGAATGAAGATCGCCTGAAAATTATAGAAGATTTTCGTGAAGAAAATCGTCAACTGTTGCGCGACCAAAAACAATTGCGCAGGCAGCTGAGAGATGATCTGCGTGATGATCTCAGTGGCGATCGTCGGCCGACCGAATAGGGTAGACCTGCGACTTACTGCTATTCGTTATCGTCACAGGGTCAGACGATGCGGTGATGTCAGGCTGACACGATTCCTTGTCAACTCGATATCATACCGAAACCACAACCTGTGAGTTTCATTGTGTAATCATTATACTTCAGATTAATTTTAAACGAGAAAGACTAGAGCATTGCTTCAAAAATGGATAAAATATTTTTCTGCGTTTTTTCTGATTCCTCATTTACTTTGGTCACAGGATGATGCCACGCTCGATGATTGGTTATTCAATGACGACATCATATTAGAAGAGCGTCTTTGGGATAAAGATATTAATCTGCGTATTAGCTCCGGGTATAGTGACAACGTTCTTCTCGCTTCAGTTTTTGAACAAGGATCTGGATTTATCGGCGCGGAGGTTGAAATGTTCACCTGGAGAAAACCTCGAAAAGGGCAGATGGACATCCATTTATATTTTGATGCATTGCAAACCTATTACTTTGATGTTGATGGGATCGATAATGAATGGTTGGTTATCTCACAGGGACAGATTAGCAAACGGTTTAATGATCGATGGACGGTTGGAGCCTCCCTACAAGGTAGTTATGTTGATCAGGTGTATGACATTTCACCGACCGGATTTGAACTCGATACCACGACACTCGAGGCTGTAGATTTAAAGTTTACTCCATTTTTAAAGCTCAAATACAATAATGGCTATTTCGCCAGAGTGGCTATTGATCTACGGCGAGATTTTTTTCGCGACACTACGTTTGACTTTACAGAACCAGCGATAGAAATTCAGGCCGGTAAGCGTTTTGATCAAGGATCCTCCATCCGTTTAGATTATGCATTCGCTTATCGATTCTTTGACAATAGAGAGCAGCGCAACACAAATGGTTTTCCTCTGCGCGGCACTTCCCTGGAATGGGAATCACACTCCCTTGATGGCCGTTGGGACCACTATTGGAATAAAGATAAATCTATTCAAAGCCGGACCAAAATTGGCTTTAAATGGAACTTGGATAACGGTGATGGATATTACGACTATTCCCTTTATAAAGTAAGCGAATCTATTATAATTTATTTAAATAATTGGGTAATTGAGGGAGAATTTGCATACAAGTATTACGATTACGCGACCCAAACGGTCAGCTTCGATAATCCCGATGGACGTTATCTTACCCAGATGAACACAATGTTTAAGGTAGAGAGAATGATAAGTGAGAGTTGGAAATTATATTTCGAGTATCTACGCGAAAGAAGCCGTTCCAACCGGACTGAAGACAAGTATACAGCTAATCGCGCCCTGATAGGAATCGATTGGCTTTTTTAAAAAAGAAGATGAAGACGGCCCTATATTTCCTTTCAAACTATCCTCTGTTCTTGAAGCAATAATTTAAAATTCTGCACAACGGACAATTAAAATAAAGCAAAGGCAGTTAACTTGAGTATTCAATCAGAGCGTCGCCCATTTCCAGGAATTCCGATTTTAGTGGTTATGATAACAACCCTTATCTTCGGAAGCTTGATTTTTATTATGGGCCTAAAGTCCCGTCGGGAGATTCGGAGCCAGATTATAAATCGTGATGCGGAAGTTTTATATTCTTTAACCCTGATGGAGTTCAATCGTGCCGAGGAAGAGGCATTAGCCAATCCCTGGTTAATGGATATCGGTACCGATCTATTAACAGTTGTCCTTAAAACTTCGGAAATGAAAAACGTTATTGCAGTCAGGATTTTTAATCATGACGGGCAGTTTATAGATGCCTTACCGCTTGAATTTCTAAAAGGTGAATTGGATGGAGATGAAATACTAAAAGCCAGGCAACTGCAGCCGATTAGTGAATATCATCCGGGGGTTCGCCTCAGCAACTATTTTGTCAACCCTTTCGGGATGGAAGATGATTCCTCCTTTCCTCTATTGGAAGTCATTTTACCCCTGCACAAGGCGGACTCAGAGGAAATATTGGGGATTGCTCAGTACCTGATCGACGGGGCTAGTATCGAAACTGATTTTGCCGCCCTCGACCGCAATCTTTTTATCCAGGCGGGAATTGCCTTCGGAAGCGGGACGCTCATCATCGCCTTGATATTGATTTTATCTTTTCGGCGACTTCAACGTTACAGCGAATTGCTTGAAGACCGAAGCGAACGCCTTTTGGACGCTAACCATGAGCTCGCTCTGGCAGCTAAATCCTCCGCTATTGGAGCAGTAACTTCCCATCTCATTCACGGGCTAAAAAATCCATTGTCCGGCTTACAGGATTTCGTAAAGGGTAGGGATGGTGAAAGGCGACAGGATTCAGATGAGGATTGGCAGACCGCAGCAGAGTCTGCACGAAGGATGCAAATTATGATTCAAGAAATTACTTCCGTTCTTCAAGAGCAAGAAACCGCCCAGAATTACGATTTTACCCTCCAGGAAATTAGAGATATCGTAGTGAGCAAAGTCGAAGCACTTGCCGAAAAATCAGGTATTACCTTTGATGCCGGAGAAACACCCATAAGCAATCTCGATAGCCGTCGGGGTAATCTTCTTTTACTCGTCTTGATGAATCTCATACAAAATGCAATCGAAGCGACACCTTCAGGTAATAAAGTAGCTCTCGAATTTCACGATTGTGACAACCGCGTAGAGATTCACGTTATCGATGAAGGACCTGGCCTTCCATCAACTATTCAGGACAATTTATTTTCACCCTGTCAAAGTAGTAAAGAGAATGGTAGTGGCATCGGTCTCGCCATCAGTTACCAACTGGCGAAGCACATCGATGCAGAAATTACACTTCATAAAACTGGATCTGATGGTACTTGCTTTATTGTCAGTATTGCGATTTCAACTGCTGCAGAGGAAAATAAAAATAATATATCTTAGTTAATTAGCGAATATGTTTTATCAAACTATGAGGAAGACATTCACAACCCTCTCCATCCTCTTATTTCCAATTTTATTGATGGGACAAGTCCCTGGTGAAGAACTGTGGAAGCTCAATGCCGGTGGAATTATATTCTCCTCTCCTGCCATTGCTAATGACGGGACGATTTATGTAGGGTCGCAAAATAACAAGCTAAACGCGATTAATCCGGATGGATCTTTAAAATGGCAATTTACGGCGAATGATTTCATTGACTCCTCGCCGGCCATTGGCCCGGATGGCACCGTTTATGTCGGATCGTGGGATAATATGCTCTATGCAATAAATCCTGATAACGGGGCCAAAATATGGGAATATGAAACGGGAAGTCTTATTTTTGCCTCACCAGCGGTAGGTGAAGATGGCATGATATATGTCGGCTCGTCAGACGGATTTTTCTACGCGATTAACCCGGACGGCACCCTGAAATGGACTCTAACCACGACCGACGAACTTGATTCATCACCCGCTATTGGGTTTGACGGCGCAATCTATTTTGGTAGCTATGAAGGCAAACTTTACGCACGAAATCCCAATGGTATTATGAAGTGGACTTTCGATGTGGATGTCATTGAAGGCGAAGACAGCCGCATTATATCTTCACCCGCGGTAGATATACAGGATAACGTTTATTTTGGATCGGGTAATAATATATTCTATTCCCTCAATTCTGATGGTAATATCAATTGGTCATTTGTCACAAATGGTAAAATCGATTCCTCACCTGCTTTGGGGCCCAATGGTAATGTTTATTTCGCGACGCGCGAAGGTTTTCTCTATTGCCTGGACGATAACGGTATTGAACAGTGGTCAATTCTCGTAGGCGATGTCTTTTATAGTTCGCCTGTTGTCGATAGTCAGGGCAATGTATACATCGCGGCCTTTGTTGGAAGTAACACAAGTCGGCTTTTTGCATTCGATTCAGATGGCACTGAACTTTGGTCTAAAAGTTTCGTTGGTCTTATCGATTCTTCGCCTTCAATTTCACCCGATGGGAGTCTCACTATCGGCAGTTATGATCAAAATCTATATTCTCTGTTTACGGGAAATTCATTGGCAGACAGTGACTGGCCAAAATTTAGAAGCACGCTAACCAATGACGGAAATATCTTAATCAACCTGCAATTTAATCTCATTTTAGAAGGATTGGGTGATGTCGTGGGGGAAGATATTGTCCATCCAAATGGAAACGTTTTCGATCAGGTTCTACTAACCGGTCAGAGCGTTAAATTACGCGCTAAGACAAATCAGATTACCCGTGTCTCCTTTCTCGATGAGAACGAGGATATTGTTCAGGTAGAATTTTTCGGTAATGGAAGTTTTACTCTCAACCTCGATCCGAGTACCTTCATCCCCCCCGCTTTACCTGCGAAATATAATCAAAACGTTTTCTATGTGAGAGGTCGTCCCAGTGTAGTGATTGAAGGAGCGGACGCAGATACTTTTTTTGCTATTTTCACCGTTGGCAGCATAAATGCCGTCAATCAAGCCTTGTTCCCGGAGGGAGTTGTATATGACGCCCAAGCGAATGTGACATTAGTGGAAGTCATCAACTCCTCGGGTATGGGAGGGATGCTCCTTTCGAACACAATATTTTCCGCAGACACAGGGAAAACAGGAATCGATGCGGAAAGCGTGCCAATCGCCGTGCGATTGACGTTAGGTGATATTGACGCCAGCAATAACGCCTCACCGCACCTGCTGTTCGGGCCGGGCTCTTTTACCGTGGCATCTCAATTTCCCGGTTTGAGAATAACCGGTGGAGATCTCATGCAAAGTAATGGATCATCGATAATTATCGCGCCCAGTGGATCGACGACGCCAGGTTTTGATACCCTGACATCGCAGAATAACTTCAAATCTGACAATACTCCCCTGCCAACTCAGAGTATTGACGCCACTTTTATCAACGCCGACGGGACGCAACTGTCGGTTACGATTGAAGAGGTTACCTTTTAACTTAGGGTTTCAGAATAGGGTAAAAACGATATACATCGTCTTAAAACAACCCCGTTTATATTTTTTCTAAACGTTATGATCTAAACCTATGCTCTTAATCAACCAGCATTGGGATCCACGCATTTCGGACCTAATTTGGGATCCTTAGAAGCGAAGATTTGCGGGAATTTTTCAGCCTCTTCATTTTTAGCGACCCAACTTTCAAGCTCATCTGGTAAATCGGCGTCACGGTAAATGGCTTCTACCGGACATTCGGGAACACAAGCGTCACAGTCGATGCATGAATCTGGATTGATGTAGAGGCAGTCGGGAGCTTCGTGAAATGCTTCAACCGGGCAAACATCAACACAGCTTGTGTATACGCAATCAACACATTTGTCAGTAACTATATATGCCATAATTCGCCTTAATCTTAAGAGGTGGTCTTTATTAGATTAGAAATTAAAATGTAATTAATAATGATTACAGATTCAGATAGGAAAATCCCTATAAGAATATTCCTTGTCTCTTTGTCAAGCTCCTTAGTCTAGATGGGTTGATGGTCAAAAGGTCAAAAAGCGGAAAGGCGAGTAACCTTACTTATGTCCCCCTGCTGGGGGCTAATAGCCTAGTTCACTAATATGATTTATATTTATCTTCGTTTTCGACCACGCTTGCCACATCGTAGACTACTGCGAAGACGGGTCTGCCTCTTAGTCCATCCAGTTATTAATAGAATAGATAGGTGGAACGCGGTGCCTGACGGCCTTCGCCAAGGCTATGGCGGTCAGGACTTCGATGAGCTCAGCTGAATCGCAGCCCGCTCCACCATGGATTGCAAGATAATCTATATTTGCCAGGGACAAAGACCAATACGACGAATCCATACGCTCTTACTTTACACCGTACTGTTACATTTATTTATAACGTTTAATTAAAAAATATTTTAAACTATCAAATTGCTCTTTAGTTAAACGGCCCGCGAAATCTGCAGCATCGAGTTTTTTTACCACGCTTTTGGGTAAAGTTATTTTCAATCTGGCGAGAATTTTATTTTGCGTTTCGTAATTTGCCTCTGATCGGACCCCGTTTTTCGTACCAATTTAAGTGAGAGAGTTACCGGGTGTTAATGGTTTTAGGATTGATGTATATGAGAGATCTTGGCGAAGTGAGGGCGTAGCCCGAACGCGGCCAAGATCGGAAAGGAATCTGACAAACTCTTGTGGGCTTTTGAAGCCTAAACGACTGTGGGGATGTTCATGGTTATAGGTCTGACGCCATTGTTCGATTACCACTTGCGCTTCAGCCACGCTGAGTAACACTTCACGGTTCAAACACTCATCGCGTAAGCGGTTGTGAAACGACTCGATGAAACCGTTTTGCCAGGGACTGCCCGGATCGATATAGATCGCCTTTATGTTATTACCGGACAACCACTGCTGCACTTGATGAGCAATGAACTCACTGCCGTTGTCACTACGGATATAGCTGGGAGGTCCCTCCTCTTCAATGGCCTCGCTAAGCACAGAGAGGACATCGGTTGAGGTGAGTTGACGAGCGACCCGGATATCCAGGCATTTACGCGTATATGTCTTCGCTTCGCTTGAGTGTCGTCGCTTTCAGCTCCTCGGTACATCGATTAGAGTCATCATCTTTAATGGACCGCCGTTGTCTGTACGATCATGGACAAAGTCCCAGGACCAAACGTGATTGCGACCCTTTGCTTTAGTAGGTGACCCCGTAGAGACTCCTTGACGGTGTCTGCCCTTTTTCGGGGGCTTTACCTGCAGCCCTTCTGAACGTCGTACCGCCTGGACAAACTTCCTGCTTGTTGTCCAGCCTTCCTTTACCAGCAAGGCACGGATGCGCCGGTAACCGTAGCGGGGATGTTTCCAGGACAAGCTCACAATCCGCTCGACCAACCGCTGAGCTTTCTCACTGGCCTGTTTGGGCCGGTAACTGAACGTTGACCAACTCAGGCTGAGATAAGCACAAGCCCTCCGCAACGAGCACAACCCTTTCTCAGCCGCAGCTTTTACTACTCGTTTCTTCTGCTTTGGGCTCACCATTTTTTTGACAGCGTTTCCTCCATTACCTGATTCTTGAGCATTTGATCTGCGAGCAGCTTCTTCAGCTCGGTATGTCAGGCCTTCTCGCTTGCGCTCGTGAATTCTTTTTCC
Source organism: Opitutales bacterium (assembly GCA_965219535.1). Taxonomy (GTDB): domain Bacteria; phylum Verrucomicrobiota; class Verrucomicrobiia; order Opitutales; family PNEW01; genus PNEW01. The sequence goes on from CBDCNV010000001.1 coordinate 1,163,370, forward strand.
AGCTCTTTAAATCGCTTCGCATCGGCAAGTTCTAAATTGCCATATTTTTTACGCCAGCGATAGAAAGTCTGTTCGCTCAGGTTGTTTCCACGGCAGATTTCCTGTACCGTTTTACCGGTATCGGCTTGCCGCAATATTGTTATAATCTGTTCTGTTGTGTATCTTTTTCTTTTCATTGAGGTTATCTGTTTATCCCGATAACCTCTCTCTGTAAATGATACGATTTTTGGGGGTCACTCCACCTCATTAATAGGATCTGCCGGTAAATCAATCTTCCCCAAATATATATCTTTACCAAGATTGAAACGGGTCCCATCGATATTGTTTTTAGTAGCCGATGCCGACGAGATGGAACTATGATCTGTGGTGCGTGGCGGTGCCGAATAATCGCCAGAACCCAAGGCGGTAAGAACAGGTAAGAGAATACAACATGTCAAAAGACTGCTAATATATTTCATATTTATAAGTATGTGTTTGTTTATAGGTTAACAATGTACGAAAACACTGAATTATAAACTTAGAGCCGTGACGCACCGTTTTCTTCCAGGAAAAAGTGATAAAAATTAAATTATTCAGTGTTAAGAGTTAAGAGACAGGTTCAAAGTGTCAGGCGGGAGTTGATTTTCTGTTATTGCACTTTTTAAAATAAATGACATTGAACTATACAGGAAATTAGTTCGTTTTGAGAGACTAACCACTGCAAATGAATTTTATCCGAATTTACAGTAAGTGTAGCAGTGTAATATAAAGAAGAATGACCCTAAAATGCAGAGATTATAAACCTGGAGTTCCCAATCGTGATAAAGGTACTTCAGGTGATCAGGAAAAGAGGAGGCAAATGAACTTTTCTTTTAAGAAGAGAATGTTTTTTGCGGTCATCGTTGTTGGGCTCTTTTTTGGAGGTCTTGAGTTAACCTGTTTTTTTGCCCGACCACTCTATATCAATTTTCGCAAACTTGGTTTACCCGCTTATGCGGCAAGTAACATTCCCAGCACGATAAAATATACATTGAGAGAAAATGAGCTCTCACATCCTGATGCTGGCTTATTATTTCACGTTCAGCAAAATCCATCAGGAGAACCGATTCAGGGCTATACGGGTATTAACGTTTTAGGCTTTCGCGGTAATGTTTATGATCCAAATCTGCATGGTGATGATGAGACAAAGGTTATGATCCTCGGAGACTCGTGTGCTTTTGGTTGGGGCATTTTAGATTATCGCCTTACGTTTCAGTCAATATTGGAAGAGAGATTAGGTGAACAGTCAGGTAAATTTAAAGTCTACAACTTTTCACAGCCCGGCTACAGCAGCAGTCAAGGAAAAGTTGTATTCGATAGGTGGTTTTCCAAGGTCAACCCGGACCTCCTCATTATTTACTTAGGATGGAATGATATCTGGGAAACACCCCTCTTAACGGACAACCAGTATCTAAACCTCTTGCAGTTTACTCATGCCCCTCCTCTTAAATGGATTCAAAAAACTCACACTTACCTCGCATTCGAATCACTTTATCAAACGTACATAAAACAACCTACCGGCCAACATTCGCAGATTAATAAGAATGTGAGAGTTCCGATGGAGGATGCGATTGTTAATTTTAAAACTTTTGTCACCGCGGCAAGTGAACACAATACCGAAATTATTCTTATCTTACCTCCTGTATCCAATCGTGCGCCGCTGTTAAGTGGTATTCTTAGCTATAATAATAAAATTCGTGATGAATTTTATAAAGATGCGATGGTTCTCAATTTAAAAGAAATGGATTACGATTCACCGAATTCATACGGGTTCTTTTTTCCAGATGGATTTCATCCCAATAATGAGGGAGCCAAATATATCGCAAGCCAACTGACTCCCCTATGTCAGCGAGTCGCTATGATGCATGGAGAAAGGAAGCGTACCCCCTTATCAATTTCGATGCTCGAGAGTGATAAAGATTCTTGAATGGGGACACGCCAGTTTGGGGTATTGAGTAATTTAACTCTTCGTCTTCGTCTTCGTCTGCCTCTTCGTCCATCGTATCGTAAGGAGTAAAAAAGCGGACGAAGACGAAGAGTCAGACGAAGACGAAGATTATTTAGGTGTAAATACGAGTTAAGCCGCTTTTTCTTGATCTATACATAGGGTGTTTATAGGGTCTTTCTCGATCATTTATTTTGCTGATGATATTTCGTGAAGCCATAGCCGAGGATATCCCGGCCATTTTTAAAGTACGCGTAAAAGTGAGAGAGAACTTCTTGTCTCTCCTGGAGTTGAGAAATATGGGGATAACGCAGGAAAGTGTGAAAGAGGCCTTTAAGTCTGATTGCAAAGGATGGGTAGCGGAATCCGATGATCTTATGGTCGGATTTTCTATTGCCAATAAACGGACGCGATCTGTTTGGGCCTTATTTGTTTTACCCGAATATGAAGGTCAGGGTATAGGTCGCGGGTTATTAGAATTGGCCATGCACTGGTTATGGGAACAGGGCTATGATGAAATCTGGTTGGATACCGGGGCCGATCCGCATTCTCGCGCTAATGGGTTTTATAAATATTTAGGTTGGAAAATGAAAGAGACGACACTGCATGGACAATTTCGTTATACCTTCATGCGTCCTCTAAAAATAAATCAGCCCCTTAATTATTAGTTTTATTTTATAAAGCTTCGTCTACGTCTGATTCGCTGTAATAGGATTGAAGATATTTTTTAGGATTGGAGGGACGCACTCCGTTGCGTCCGCTATTATATGAAGATTACGGCCACGATCAGCCGACGCCAAGGCTATGGCCGACAGGCAGGAGCGTGGCCCTCCAGACGGGCTGTTCCTTAGCACGCTTCTTTAATTAAGACAAATCTAACGCGGTAGGGACACCGCGTTCCACCTTGATTTTGTATTATATAGATGAATCGGACGAAGACGAAGAGGCAGACGAAGACGAAGATTACTAATTAACTCACAGTTTACTCCCTAGACTTCGACACCCATTTAATTGGACGAAAATCAATAGTAAATCCACTCTTCCAAGCATCCATTCTTCTGTTGGTCCTTCATTCCATTTTACTATTGTGTAAAACGAGCGTCTTAAAATATAAAGCTCACGTAATGCCTTTGCTTCCAGTTATAATGAATTGTTGTAAAGATTGGCATTATACACGTATTTAAAAAGCAAATATAAATTAAAATTAAAAGATCCCCATGAGTGAATTAGAAGGTAAAATCGCCATTGTTACAGGAGCCGGTACTGGTATTGGTAAAGGTATTTCTCGAGCGTTAGCAGGTGCGGGCGCAAAGCTTGTGCTCGCTTCGCGTAATGAAGATAATCTGCAAAAGACCGCAGATGAACTAAAAGAATATAATTCGGAAGTTAAAGTAATTCCGACTGATATTACTAAAGAAGAAGCAGTCATCGCCTTATTCAAACAGACGATGGATAGTTTTGGGCGTCTGGATATCCTGATAAATAATTCGGGTATAAGTGTAGGTAAATCGATAGATGAATTATCACTTCGGGAATGGAGTCAGGTCGTCGATTTGAACCTCACAGGAACGTTTCTCTGTAGTCGGGAAGCGATGAAAATCATGAAAGGGCAGGGAGGTGGAAGGATAGTCAATATTGGCAGCATTTCGGGCCAGATGCCTCGTCTGAATTCAGCTCCTTATGTCGCGACCAAATTTGGAATTTCGGGATTAACGAAGGCTACCGCCCTCGAAGGGCGTGATTTTGGGGTTGCCGCCAGTTGTGTGCATCCAGGCAATGTTGCGATCGAGCGGCGAGTGGCGAGTGATTCTGTCCAGGATCAGGAACCCATGATGTCTGTTGATGATATTGCAAAGGTTGTGCTCACCGCCGTTACTTTACCTCCCCATGTAAATATGTATGAGTGTATCACGCTACCCGTAGGGCAGCTGTACTTAGGGAGAGGATGATTGAATGGTCAAAAAGTCAAAAGGTCAAAAAGTCAAAAAGGGAATTGGGAAATGTGTGTATGCGATAAAGCGTGCATGCGGAATGCTTAGTGATATAGGATACTTTTAGCGATTACCGCTTTTGGGAGATGTCGTCCCACTACGGCGGGACTCGGTCCGCTTCACCACATAATCGCATGTGAGGATGTCGGACTTCGACCTCGGTACGCGTATACGCATATACTTTTCGACATTTTGACCTATAAACTTAATTATTAGTCCTGATTAACCTGACGTTCTGCTTTAAAAACCAGTCATAAAATCGCTGAGGGTGAGTAAGTGCTGGTGGCACGGCACTACGTTGGATGTAGCCATTATTTACTGATATTCCACCCCACTTTTTAATAAGATCCTCGCGCACACGATAAGCTCTATCGCGCCACTCCCCAATCGGGATGCAGCTTTCCAAGCGCCCTGATTCATTCTTATCTGCTCTCACGACAATCTCTGCTGCCAGCGGATTTGCTCTACGGGTATGAGCATTCTGTTTCCATAGCTTCTTCTGTACTTCTCCTACAGAAACAACTTCTTTAACTACATAAAGACCTATAATAGCATATATTAGAGTATGCGTACACGCTTTAATTGGTCTCAAACTTGAATAAAAGGCAAGAACATCACCAGATTTCATACGGGACATATTAACGCCGCGTCTGGCACCATTATCACCATAAGTCAGTTCATTGAAATCCGGATCCAAGTGCATTTTTTTATTTAAGAGAGTATCTGGAAAATTAAGATCTCGCGCTAAATCCAATTTATATTTTTCACAAAACTGTTTTAATACTGGCAAGGTCTCGGTATAACAACGTTCCAGATGCTTATGGCTCGGCATAACTTCTGGTATGGGAAGGTAAACAAATTCCCTCGATTGCGGATCTATCGGCGCATTCCAATTACCAAAAGCGCTATCAATTCCAACCCTTACGAGCAGTGCTTTCATTTATTAGTCAAAAGGTCAAAAGGCATAGACTAGTGAACAGTGAACGGTGAACAGTAAACAGTGATAGAGTCAAATCGATTGCTGATTTGCGAATTATACTAGCGGTTGTAAATTTTTTTCCCTGAACCCTGAACCCTGAACCCTGAACCCTGAACCCTGAACCCTGAACCCTGAACCCTAAACCGAGGGCGAAGCCCGACATCCTTAAAAAGAGTATAAGAGGAGCATCTTCCACAGATCTCTGGTCTTCTCCTTTTGACCTTTTGACCTTTTGACTTTTTGACCTTTTGACGCCATAGACGCCATATGCTGAGTTATCTGAAAATGCACTGATGGATACGGCAAATACAGCCCCAAAGATCTCTAGGAAGTGGTATATATTGCTCATACAATTTTCGATTATAATTATAATCCTAACCACATTTATATTATACGTAGTTTGGATGCCAAAAAATTCTTATTCAGGCCCTTTTCAACCGTTATCTGATGATGAGGAAATTACGCGTCGTCAGCTTGAAAAACATTTAAACATCTTGGCGAAAGAGATAGGGGAGCGAAATGTCTGGCAATATCAGGGCTTAATATCTTCTGCGAATTACATTGAAGAAGCGTTTACCGATTTAGGTTACGAGGTAAAACAACAAGCATACAATGTTGATGGTGTAACCGTGACGAATCTTGAAGCTGAGTTATCAGGAACAACCTTACCCGACGAAATTGTCATTGTCGGTGCTCATTATGATTCGGTCAATGGTTGTCCCGGCGCTAACGATAATGCCTCTGGGGTTGCCGGGCTAATTGAAGCAGCTCGTCTCCTGTCTAATAATAAACTATCCCGGACCGTCCGCTTTATCGCATTTGTTAATGAAGAACCGCCCTTCTTCCAAACTTCTCGAATGGGCAGCCTTGTTTACGCGACCCGTTCCAGGCAGCGCGGTGAAAAAATTATTGCCATGCTTTCACTTGAAACGATCGGCTATTACTCAGATGATGTGGGCAGCCAGCGATATCCCTTTCCTTTTAGTTTCTTTTATCCGAATGTTGCCAATTTCATCGGCTTTGTCGGAAATCTTTCATCGCGTGGTTTGGTGCGACAGGCGATTGCTACTTTTCGGGAAAATACACCCTTTCCCTCCGAAGGGACCGCGGCACCTGGATGGGTAACCGGGGTAGGGTGGTCGGATCACTGGTCTTTTTGGAAGGCCGGCTACCCTGCAATTATGATAACCGATACCGCGCTTTTCCGTTATGATTATTACCACACGCCGGCTGATACACCGGACAAGATTGACTATCCCCGGATGGCGCGTGTGGTGAATGGTATCGCACATATAATCAACGGCCTTGCCACAAATTGAATATTGAAAGTTTTTATTGCATGAAAATCAAAGTCTTCACTCTTTCCCTTACTTTGATTTTTGCCTACACGCTCTGTGCCGAAGAGCCGATTGAGATTGATATTCCCATTTTCGAGGGTGGGTATGGGGTCAAAATATATCAGGATGTTGCGCGCGCCTATGAGAAAGAACATCCCGGTGTTAAGATCAACCTCTACGGCGATCCACGTATGCCGGATCAGGTGCGTATTCGTGTCATTGAAGGTAATTATCCTAACGCGACAACAGCAGAATTGTCTTGGTATAACTTAATTCAAGCGGGAAAAATTCTCGACCTGTCGCCCTACCTGGAAGGGCTTAATTGGGAAAACGATGCCCGGTGGCGTGATACTTTTCTTCCCGGGGCACTAGAACATTGGCAAGACGGCGAGCATGTCTGGGCGGTGCCTTTTGCTTATGCGACGAGGATGATTTTTTATAATAAAACGCTGTTTAGAGATAATGGATGGGAAATTCCTCAAACTTGGGATGAGCTGTTCAGCCTCTGCGACCAAGTTAAAGCGGTCAATATTGCGCCCTTCGCATTCCCGGGTGTTTACATGAGCTATGGTGATATGATTTTAAGAGCGGCCTATTACAACCTGGCTGGACCGGATGGGTATCGACGTTTTAATCTACTCGAGAAAGGGTCGCGTTCCAATCCACAATTTAAAAAAGCCGCAGGTATTCTTCAGCGGCTATCCACCCAGTATTTCCAGGAGGGTTGGGAAGGTATGAGTCACACCGGTTCCCAATTACAGTTTTTTCAAAGTAATACCGCTATGATTGCCAACGGCTCATGGATGGTGAGCGAAATGTCAGGTAAAATTCCTGAGGAATTTGAGCTCGGTGCATTTAACATGCCTGTTTTCCCAGAGGGAATAGGGTCCCGGAATGCGGTCCAGGCCGGAAGTGGTTATTTCTTCCTTTTTAGTGAGGTGGAAAACAGAGATGTAACAGTTGATTTTTTTCGTTTTATGACCTCACGTCGATGGGCGACAGCTTTCACCGAAAGGCGGGATTCCTCCACCGCGATCATCGGAACACCCCTCGAAAGCTACTCACCGCTAATGAATGATGTGGCAAAGATGATTGAGAATGCAACCGCTACTTTTGGTACACCCTTTGGCTCATCACCCCCTTATCCAGGGATGGCTCAAGCTGAAGAAGATGCGCGGGCGATGCTCATGTATAATGAAATTACACCCGAAGAATACGGTGATTTTCTCGAGACAGCGGCAGAAAAAGAAAGGATTATTAGAATTAATCCCAAACAAGTAGTCTATCGTCATACTACGGCCGGATCCCTGTTTGTTTTTATTATGGTAGCTGCTTTTGCCTACACGGTTTACCGCGAGCTTAAAGTGAGAAAAAAAGTGAAGTCGGTCAGTTATTTTCCGGGCAAGTTGAATTCGCGCTACGTGCTTTTATTCATTGGACCGGCGATGGTGATGTATCTGGTTTTTTCGATTAAACCGTCATTGGAATCATTTGTCTGGGCCTTTACGCGGTGGGATGGAATTACGGATCGTGAGTATGTGGGATTGCTGCATTTCAAAAAACTTTTGTTTGAGAGCGATACATTCTGGAAGGCTTTAAAAAATAATTTATTCGTCATGTTTGTTCCGCCTCTCTTTGTCATTCCGATCGCGCTTTCCATTTCCTTTCTTATCAGCCGTCGGATTTGGGGCAGCAATATGTTTCGCATCTGTTTTTTCTTTCCCAATATCATGGGAGCAATCGCGATCACTCTTTTGTGGATGAACGCTTACGATCCCCAGGGTGGCCTGGTTAATGGTGCGCTTGTCGGGCTGGGTTTTACCCAGTTTGAGAATTTTCCCTGGTTGTCACAGGAACATTTATACTGGTCTCTCATTCCCATCGCGATATGGGGGGCCTGCGGATTTAACATGATTCTCTACCTCGCTGCGATGGAGAACGTGGATATCGCCTTATATGATGCGGCGTCGATCGATGGTGCTTCCACCTGGCAACAGTTTTTTTTCATTACTATACCGCAGATCTGGGAAGCACTGACGATTTCCGCGGTATTCATGGTCATCGGCGGATTAAAAACATTTGAATATATCTGGTTGCTGACCAGCCAACAGCCGACATCAAATACGCATGTTATAACCACCTACATGGTTACCACGATGTTTAAGGAATTTAAGGTTGGTCAGGCGACGGCGATCGCGGTTCTATTATTTGTCTTAGTATTCTTTGGCGCGATGCTTACTCTACGATTGATGAAACGAGAGACATCGGAGGTCTATCAATGAAAAACAGACTGGGCAAAAAGCCATTTCTTGAGCCGATTGTGAAGATGCTGATATTCAGCGTGCTCCTGTGTTATCTCATTGTCGTTGTTTATCCTTTAATATGGATGAATTATACCGCGTTAAAAACGGACCAGGAAATATTCATGGAGCCTTTTGCGCTTCCCAGTCTGGATAATCTGCAATGGGAAAACTTCGAGCGCGCCTGGGTTGGCGCACATTTTTCGCAATATTTTCTCAATAGCGCCCTCGTAACGGCTTGCGCGCTCACTCTCTGCCTGATGCTTGCATCGATGGCAGCCTATGCCCTGAGCCGATTTCGTATTCCCGGTGGGACGGTAATGTTTTACCTCTTTCTTTCCGGACTCATGATCCCCGTGCAATTGTCGATCATTCCCCTCTTTTTCCAAATGCGCGAGTGGGGATTGCTTAATTCTCGCGTGGGCCTGATCCTTGTCTATATAGCTGGGGGACTGCCCTTTGCTATTTTTATCCTCGCTGGTTTTTTTAAAACATTACCCCGATCGCTTCACGAAGCCGCGCAAATTGACGGTTGTAGTGAATGGCGGATTTTCTGGAGCATCATGTTGCCGCTCGCCCGTCCTGGTCTCGTAACGGTGGCTATATTTACCTTTCTCTCGTTCTGGAATGAGTACTTCATTGCCTACATGTTTCTATCTGGTGAAGGCAGTGAAAGTATTCGAACCCTGCCCCTGGGCCTGGCAAATATTGCGATTACATCACAATATCGCAGCGACTGGGGAGTCTGTTTTGCGGGACTCGTCTTAGTGCTCATCCCCACACTTATCTTTTATGTAATACTTCAAAGACAAATTGTTAAAGGTGTTGCCGCCGGCGCCCTTAAAGGGTGATTATTTAAAAACTATAGTTGTGAAGCTTTTAATGAACAGCATAATAAACTTTTAGAGAGAGTAACTTATCAAACGGGAATATATTCACCAAACATAATAATTAAATTTTCCTTAACCTGAAAGGAAGCGATGTCAGTAGCAGAAAATAATGAAGTCCTTTTGACTAAACATACACGAAGAGAATTTCGGGAGAGAATGCAGAGCGGTGAACTGAAAGCATGTATTATCCCTGTAGCCGCTACCGAGCAGCACCTTGAACATTTATCCATGGAGCATGATTGGCGGAGCGTCATGCATATTTCTGTGGAAGTTGCTAAACGTCTCCAACCGCAAGTATTGGTCGCGCCCTCAATGAGCATTGGGATCAGCGAACATCACATGCGGCATATTGGAACCTTGACCGCACTACCTGGAAGTTGGTTGGGGGTGTTGTTTGATACTATACGCAGTATGAACGACGCCGGGTTTACCAATATACTCGTGCTCAATGGCCATGGGGGAAATGTTGCCCCCTGCGAGGGAATGTGGGGACAATATCTCCAGCGGCTTGAGATAAACCTCACCTTTGTTCCCTATTGGGACTTTCTCTCTAAAGATGTCGCCGATGCAAATTTAAAGACCAAGCGGTACCCGGGACATGCTCAGGAATTTGAAACCGCTTTTGCCCTCGCCGTTTTTCCCGAGAATGTACGTCACGACGCGATGCAGGAGCAGGAGGATAAAGAACCGCTCGAAGCAACGGCCGAAGCGGGTGCCGCGATGATAGAATCGATCGTTGAAAATACCGCTCAATTTGTCGCCGGTATGATTGACGGCACTAACGTTGAAGAAATCCCCGAGTTTCATCCTTAATTCATTCAGGAGATAATACAATGCCCGGAAATTTAAAAATAACCGATGTCGAACGCATCGTTGTCGCAGTGCCGTTTACTCCGCGTTGCGAAAAATGGAATGCCCGCGAAGTCTATCAGTGGCGGATCACTGAAATCATTCGTTTATCTACTGACTCCCCTGACATCGTCGGATTCGGTGAAACGATAATACACTATACCTGGAGCTGTGTTCCCGATGAAGCAATCGAGCGAGTGAAGGGTGGCAATCCCGCTGATTTCCTAGGGGATGATTCGCTTGGGGCGGGCCTGCAAATGGCAATGTATGACGTCGTGGGTAAAGCACTGGGTGTCCCCGCCTACCGCCTTTTTGGCTTACACCGTGTCCGAGAATGGTGCCCCATTTCCTGGTGGAATATCGATTTTCCACCCGAAGAATTTGCGGCCGAAGCAAAGGAGGCTTTAGAGCACGGCTATACTTCTTATAAGATCAAGGCACGCCCCTGGTGGGATGTCTATGAGCAAGTGAAGGCAATCAGTAAAGTATCCCCTCACTATTTTGAACTCGATCTCGATTGGAATCAGATGCTGCTAAATGCCGGTAATGCTACACCAGTCTTAACGGAGCTCGACGAATTTGAACGCATTGCTATTTATGAGTCACCTATTATGCAGCACGACATTGAAGGGCATCATCAATTGCGGCAAAAAATAAAGCATCCGATCGCCCTTCATTTTGCCAATCCACCCTTTCCCAGCGTTGTTCGCGATGAAGTGTGTGATGGATTTGTCATTGGCGGTGGTGTAGAGAGGGTGATGCGAGAAGGCCAGCTGAGCGAGGCTTTTGAAAAACCTTTTTGGTTACAGTTGGTGGGGACCGGTTTGACAACGACTTTGGCATTGCATCTCGGCGCGGTGCTGAAGTTTGCCCAGTGGCCGGCGGTGAATTGTCTGAATAATTACGCCGATGATCTTCTTGTTGAACCCTTGACGATACAAGGCGGTTACGCGCGTGTGCCGGATGGACCGGGACTGGGAATCGAAATTGATGAAGAGGCGCTTACTCGATATAAGATGGAACCACCTTATAAACTTCCTGTGCCGCGACAGATTCTCTCGGTAATCTGGAGTAGTGGTCATGTGCGCCATTATTCTGACATGACGCAATGCAGAAATGACGCTCTCGCTGGCAATGTTCCCGCTCAAGAACGTGGCGTGAAAATGGATGTAAAACCTGACGATGGATCAAAAGATTGGGCGGAGCTCTATGCGAGGACCGAGTGCGGGCCCGTTATAGATAAACTTTAAAAGGAAGGAATGGGTCAATGATTAATCTATCCAAGTACCGCATCATAGATCTATCACACGAATTAATTCCCAGTGAACAGAAGACGGATGGGCACCATCGACACGGGAAACCCATTAATGGACGTCCTGTTGAGCTCTCCGAGTTTTTTCATTCAGATGACAATGCTCGCATGCATTTTATCAGGAGCCAGACTCATAACGGAACGCACGTCGAAGCTTCCTATAAATTTTCGGAGACCGGTGCGGATCTCGCCTCAATGCCGATTGAAACTTACCTGGGAGAAGCCGTGGCCTGTAACTTTACAGAGAAAGCGGGTCAACCCCTTACTCCGACCGATTTTAAAAATGCTGGCGTAAAGCAAAATGACATTGTCCTTGCGTGGAGCAGCCCGGACGGAGCCTATCTGACATTTGAAACGGTCGACTGGCTCGTAGAAACAGGAATAAAGGCATTAGGATTAGAAAACATATCGCTCGCTCCACCGGGGACTCCCTTGGACCAGGCGCCGACTCCGGATGCCAAACTCTTACTCGCTGGAATCGGGTTTATCGACAATGGAAGAGGTTTTGATCAAATTACTAAACCACGTGTTTTTTTTATCGGTCTTCCCGTCAGAATGCGACGCGCCACCGCTTTCTGGACTCGAGCAATAGTCCTCGAAGAGATATAAAAAGCGCGGTAATATATTTCAATTTACGATTGCGGAATTTCGATTGTCGATTGATTCTCTTTGTCATCGCGAGGCTGCTTGTCAGCCGTGGCGATCCAGGGGAATGTCGAACGCATATTGTTAGCCCCCTGGATTGCCGCAGTCGGCTACGCCTCCCTCGCAATGACAAGAGAGAATGCAGGATGGCCAGACAATCGGAAAACCTGAAAACCGGATTAATGAAATTTTCAAGATGCAAGAAATTCGTAGAAATTCACGCATCATCGCATTCACACATTTCCTTTTGACTTTTTGACCTTTTGACTGATATATGCGCTTATACTTGGTCCAACACGGCGAGGCAAAATCGAAAGAGGAAGACCCTGATCGGGGACTTACTGATAAGGGTATTCGTGATGTTGAAAAAGTAGCTGTCGCCCTAAAATCATTAGGCCTGAGAATCGACAGTCTTTGGCACAGTGGTAATACGCGCGCGCGCCATACAGCCGAGATTTTACATCCATCGATTGCCTCGTCGTGCGAATTAATCGAGCGTGATGGATTATCCCCCAATGATCCGGTAGGAGATATGAAACAGGTGATAGAAGAGGGTGGAGCCGACATTATGATCGTTGGGCATTTACCTTTTCTAAATAGACTTGCGGCACTGCTCGTAACCGGCGACGAAAATTTGGATGTTGTTACCTTTCAAAACGGCGGAATTCTCTGCCATGAATACCGGGAAATTGACAATTGGTCTATTGCTTGGATGATTGTTCCGGAAGTTTTAGAATAGGTCAAAGGTACTGGTCAAAAAGTCAAAAGGCCAAAGCTAAATAACATACACGCATTTCCTTTTTGACCTTTTGACTAATACATGCACTACGGCATCAGCACTCTGATTGTGCAAGGTGAAGACTTGGAACCCGGTCTCCAAAGAATAAAGGATGCGGGTTTTAATGAGATTGAGTTGTTATGGGATCCCCCACATTTCAACGCGAGCGAGCACTCGACGAATGCGGTGCAAGCGCTTATGAAGCGTCTGGATCTTTCGATGCGCGTCGGTCACAGCCCTATTACTGATATCGATTTGGCCTCTCTCAATAAGGAAAAAAGAAAAGCTTCGATTGAAGTGATAGCCCGATCGTTTACGGTGTTCAAGGAGCTGGGAGCTGAATCGGTTGTTGTGCACGTCAATGGCTATTCGCTTGATTATACCGAAGAAAATCGAAATGCGAGCACAGTGAATTCTAGAGAATCCATTCTCGCGTTGGTTGACAGCGCATCTGATGCGGGAATCAAGATGGCATTGGAAAATCTGCCGCATCGCGGGACATCGAGGCCCTTTCATTCGATGGAAGAACTGCAAGCTTTAATAGTGGACATGCCCAGGGAACATGTAGGCTTATGTCTCGATACTACTCACGCCAGGTTCGCGGGACATGATCCGCTGCAGCAGTTAAACGTGGCCGCAGATAGATTGTTCACTTTACATTTGCATGATACGGACGGAGACGGCGATCGTCATTGGGTGCCGGGGAGGGGTATCATTGACTGGGACGCGTTTATCGACAGATTGTCAGTATTGAATTTTACGGGTTCAAGGACACTTGAAGTACAATCCACTCCAACGACAAGCGATGGCGTACTTAAAGCGTGTTTTAGTGTAGCCAAAAACTGGGAGTCACGCTATACGTAGGGGTTATAAAAATGGAGAACGAAAAGCTGTATATAAAAATTTTCATCGGGGGTTTGGCGTTTCCAGCAACTCTTCTCCCTTTTGTTTATTCCCTTTTGATATTTTCAGGTCATAGCGCAGCAATGACTATTCCCCTCCAATTCATTCCCCATTTTTTACCCATTCTTTTCGGGTTATGGAATATGCTTTATTTTGCGATAGGAGAGAAATGTCCGATAAAGAATAGAAGTATACGATTATGGGTGTGGGGTGCGCTACTTGGTTTCATCGCGGCATTGATCGGCGTGTTTATGATCGGCTTACCTGAATTACTGTTTGGTCTAACGGGTGCGTTACAATACCTGCCCCTCATTATCATCCCCATTTTATATGGTTTCATTTGGAGATATATCGTAGGCGCAATAAATGATTTACTCGGCTTGCAGGAGTGGTGAGGAGAGACATCCTGTTCCGAGTTCCGCAGACGTGGAACGACATCTACCAAACCGGAAAGCCGGAAGGCCAGTTCCGAGTTCCGCTGTCGCGGAACGACAAGTGAAGGGACGCACTCTGTTACGTCCGATTTAATAATTTGTAATGGACGAAGACGAAGATTTATTGTCCTCTACACTTCCATTGCCATGCCGTCACTACCGGTATCGGCGGCTCCGGCAAGTTTACCGCTCACGGGATCTATGGTAATCGCGTTGACCAAGCCTAATCCCCCATGGCTGTAAGGCATGCGTACTACTGGATGTTTTTTTCGTATCTCAGCACAGACCATTTCAGGGATTCGGGCCTGGCATTGAATCAAATCACCTTCGCAATCACAGCGGGGGGCGTGAACCGCGTCGCTGATGCTCATTCCAAAATCAATCACGTTGAGGATTACCTGCAATATTGAGGTAATAATTCGTGTTGCACCCGGGGCGCCAAGAACAAGGACCGGTTTACCCTCCTTATAAATAATCGTGGGTGCCATGCCGGTAGTTCGACTTTTACCCGGGGCATAGGAATTCGGATGACCTGCCAGGGGATGGTAATTGATCATCGAATTATTATACATAAATCCCAACCCTGGAGTAATTACTCCCGAAGACATACCAAGCGAGTGAGTAAGGGCTACACAGTTCCCCTTACTATCGACGACGGTAACATGAGTCGTGTCAGGAGATTCAAACGGAGTGAAAGATACATCAATAGGCTGACCGGAGTCGATGTGCTTACGCCACTCATTTGCACGCTCCTTTGATACCATCCATTCCAAAGGTAGATCGACGAAAGTAGTGTCCGCTAAATGTTTATTGCGATCGGCGAATGCCGCTTTCATTGCCATCGATATGAGATAAATGTAATCGGCGGAATTATGATCATAAGATGACAGGTCATACCCTTCGAGAATGTTGAGGATCGCGAGCAGGGTTGGACCGCCATGCGGAGGAAGAACGGTGCTTAGTGAAAATTCCTGATAAGTACCGACGAGTGCTTCATCCTCACGGATCCGATAATTTTTAAAATCCTCAGCTGTAACAAAACTGTCATTGGCTTCCAGGTCCTGAAGCATATTAGTAGCCAACTCGCCTTCATAGAAGTCATTCGGGCCTTCTTCCGCGAGGCGCAGCAGGGTGCTTGCGTAGTCCGGATTGTGCAGTCGTTCACCAGCGTCATAAGGACTGCCGTTAGCTTTAAGGTAAATCCGGCTGGCTTCCTTGTTTTCCTTAATGTAGTCAAGCATGGTGGAAGATTCAGGGAACTTGGCTTTACTCTTCCATGAATCTGCAAGCGTGGAACCTACGCTGAATCCCTCTTCAGCAATCTGCGCTGCCGGGCGGATGGCCTGTTCCCAGGATAGTGTACCCAATTGTTGCAATAGGGTTGATAACCCTTTGACCGTACCCGGCGTACATATCGACTGGTAACCGCATTCGTTTACTTTACCTTCCAGAAAGTAACCCCACCCGTCAGGATTGGCACGGATAACTTTATCCACCCACATCGTGGGATCGACTTTTGATCCCGCCAAAGCAGGGGCATCCAGAACCGCGGCTTTCATATTACCCTCGGAAGAGGGAAGTGCCGGTTGCAGCGTTATTAAAATATAGCCACCGATACCACAACAGTGAAAATCAACAATCATCTGGACAAAAGCGCATGTCACCGCTGCATCGATTGCGTTACCACCGTTCATTAAGACTTTAGCCCCTTCTTCCACTGCCTGTGGCTGCGGCGCGACAATCATACTTTTCATGCTTTTGCTTTCTTTTAGAATAATCGATCTTCTATCTTAAAATGTTAATATAACATAGCGATAGGTATAGATTTAAAGGTAATTCGTAATTATAAGTCTACGGCCTTAAATCGTCATCGCGTATCCTGCGAATGCGGAATGACATCTGCCATTTAGAGGTTGACGGTACGCAATAGACATCCCCCTAGATTGCTTCGTCCCACGGTCGCGGGACTCGCAATGACAATTGGAAGAACAGAGGTAGCGTGTTCTAAAAAATCCACTTACCGATTACATCCCTATTGTCATTGCGAGGAGTGGAGCAACGAAGCTACCGAGCGTGAATCGCGACATCTTCCATTCCAGGGGGATGTCTATATGCTATTCTCCAGCCAATGACACGTTGAATGTCGATAAAGCTTCTTTTGCAAAACATTGTTCTTATATACCCCCGACACGTGTTGTCTCTCCAATAAACATTTACCCTTACGGCCACGACCAACCTTCGCTAAGGCTATGGCTGGCAGGACTTCGATGATCTCCCTTCGGCATGAGCTCAGGGCCGAATGCAGCCGAATCGCAGTCCGTTCCACCATTCCCTAAATCTTTTTCTTGTGTTTTTTGTGTCTTTTGTGCCTCTTGTGGTTATCCCATGCGATACAGTCTATTAGTATTCTTCTTTTTTTTAATTACACTCTGCTCTTCCATCGCGGCAGAATCCGCTAAAAACAATACTTCTGATGAATTATTCACCTGGGAGGAATTACCGGATTATCCCGATGAGGCGGGCGTTGCCGGTGCTTTTGTCGGAACTAGCAATGGCGCATTGATTATCGCCGGGGGGTCACGATCAGTTCAAGCCATTAGCAAAGGTGTAGATAGCGTCACTCATGATTCCATTTATGTTTTAGAAAAAACAGGTGAAGAATACCACGCGTATACAGATTTTAAATTGCCGCACCCTGTAACCCAGGGCGCTTCGGTCGTTACCGATGAAGGTCTTGTCTGCCTGGGTGGACGTGATGAAAACAACACTTACGATGATGTATATGTTTTAATCTGGAATAAAGAGACGAATGAAATTGTAAGAAAAGATTTACCCAGTCTCCCGCAAAAATGTTTCGGTTTAGCAGCAGCATACATGGGGAATAAGATCTATGTAGCGGGGGGGATGAATGAAGAGGGAATACTCAATAATTTCTGGAGCTTAGATCTTACACCGGGTGAGATGTCAGATTGGCAGGAACTACAACCATTTCCCGGTTTAGAACGGTACGGCGCGACACTGATTGTCCAAAACAACGGTTACCACCCTGTTCTCTATCTCTTTAGTGGTAAGCGTGATGATGAGTATCTTAAAGATGCTTATTTCTATGATCCGGAAGTAGATGATTTAAGTAAGCGCTGGAAACAGATTGTCGAAATGCCACGCGCCTCATTCCAGGCAGCGGGAGCTGCTGTCGGTAAGTCGCATATCATGATATTCAGCGGTTCTCATAACAACGAGATGAGTTCGTTGAATGACGAGATTCAATATTCAGATGATATTATTGCTTATCACACAATTACCGACACCTGGGTGACATTCGGACACACGCCGCAAGGCGTGGTAAAAACCGGCATCGTCCCCTTTGCTGACGGATACGTTTTAGCGGGCGGTGAAACTTCGTTGGGATTCCGGACACCTAAAGTTTATCACGCGCGAACCAAAAGCATAATTAAAAGGTACTTTCATCTCCTCGATTACGTCTCCCTCATTGTCTATCTGGTCATACTTATGGGTATGGGATTTTATTTTTCAAAGCGGGAAAAAACGACGAAAGATTATCTGTTAGCTGGGCAGCGAATTCCTTACTGGGCGGCGGGGTTGAGCATGCTGGCCACAGGTGTGAGCTCGATTGGATTTATGGCCATTCCCGCAAAAGCTTTTGCCACTAACTGGGTCTATTTTTCCGCTATATTCATTTGGTTTATCATTGTCCCGTTTGTTAATAGCATGATCGTACCCTTTTATCACAAATTACAGATCACTTCTGTTTACGAATACCTTGAAGCAAGATTTAATATCGCCGTTCGTCTAATTATTGCTGCTTTATTCTGTCTCTTTCAAATCCTCGGACGTATGAGCGTGGTTCTTTTCCTGCCCGCACTCGCACTCTCCGCGGTAACCGGTGTCGATAAATACACCTGCATTCTTCTCATGGGTGTATTCGCCACTCTCTATACAGTGATGGGTGGCATGGAAGCTGTCATCTGGACGGATGTTATTCAACTTTTCGTTCTCATGGGAGGTGCGATACTCTGTATCGTGCTCGTTATCTCGGGCATTGATGGCGGGGTGGGGACTTTCTTTGACGTGGCCTTTGAAGATAAGAAGATGAAGCTGGCCGTTTTAAAATGGGATTACACGGAAGCGGTATTATGGGTTGTTCTAATGAATGCGCTGATTTATCGCCTGCTTAACTTCAGCACCGATCAAACGATCGTTCAGCGAATCATGACGACGTCGAATACAAAGGAGGCGAAAAAAGCGATATGGTGCGATTGCCTGTTTTCAATTCCCTGGTCTTTTATCGCGTTTGGTTTGGGAACTGTTCTCTATGTCTTTTATAAAACGCATCCAGAAAAATTAAATCCAACCCTGGCAACCGATGCAATTGTCCCTTTGTTTATTGTTCAGAATGTACCTATTGGACTCAGTGGTATTATCATTGCCGGGGTTTTTGCCGCTGCGATGTCGAGCCTGGACAGTTCGATGCATAGCACGGCGACGGTGATCGTCACTGATTTCTATAAACGTTTCAAACCGGCAGCTACCGATCATCATCTTCTTACTGTCTCGCGCTGGTTGACTGGACTGCTCGGTATGTTTGGCACGGGAGCAGCCCTTTGGATGGCAAAAATGGACAGCTCTTCGATGTGGGATGTATTTATTATCGCACTAAGCCTGTTTGGTGGAGCGATAGGAGGAGTATTTGCGCTCGGCATTTTTACTAATCGCACGAATAGCTCCGGCGCTATTCTCGGAACGTTATTAAGTGTCGTTATATTGTATTTTGTAAAACAATATACCGAGATTCATTTCTTCCTTTATGCCTTTGTCGGTATGACAGCAGGAATTATTCTGGGGTACATTTTAAGTTTTATCACACCCGGTAAACCAAAATTCGAAGGGTTGACGGTTTATAGCCGGAAAGGGGAATAAGTCAAAAAGTCAAAAGGTCAAAAGGTCAAAAAGTTTAAGACGCGAATTTCACCTATCTTCTGCGTACTTCTGTATCTCTGTGGTTCAAACTTTTTCCCGCATTATCACATTCACGTATGAGAGGTATCCATCCGTAGCACGAGGCTTTGGACGACAGGCGGGCTTCGTCTTCGGTACGCATTTACGAATTTCTTTTTGACCTTTTGACTTTTTGACCTTTTGACTACTAGGTGATGATGACTTTGGACATCAACCGACATACAACTGAACTTAAACGTGAGGGATACACGATTATTCACGCTGTTATGTCATCTTCGGAGATCGATGCGACGAAGCAGGCGATCGAAGAGACCTTGAATGCTGAAGAGACCCTAGGGCGAAAATACGGGTTACAGAATGAAAATCTGCGTATGTCATTCAATGTCCAAAGCAAGCACCCTCATTTCTATGGGATGCCACTGCGCAACCCGGAGGCGGTTGAGGTTGCACGGCGCGTGTTGGGGGATGACATGTTTGCGCACGATGTCACAATCCGGACACCATTGCCGACCGGTAAAAAGAATTGGAGCAAGTATGGAGGAAATCTACACACCGATTGGCCCGACTTTACGGTAAAACCATTTACTGAAGGCAAGCATTACCCCATGGCTATTCAGTCGGTGTGGGCGGTGTCTGATTTCACGAAAGAGACCGGGGGACCGATGATCTGGCCGCGATCCCATTTGTCACTTGAAGTTCCACCAGAAGAGCCTGAAACTTTGCCTCCAGGATGGATCATTGCTGAAGCACCGGCCGGCTCTGTCGTCATGTGGGATTCGGGATTATGGCATACCGGCGGTACCAATTGTAGCGATTCCCCGAGGTATTCACTTATCTTTTACTTCCAGCGATGGTGGATCAAGGGGTTCAACGATTCCTACCGTTTTGTGCCGCCTGAGGTGCGTGCCGCAATGACCAAAGAGGAGCGCCGTATGTGGGGTCTTGAAGCGGGGATCCCGCCTAACACCCATCTTCGAGGGATGAGCATTGAACAGATTGCAGCTTTCACCACTGAAGAGAAAGCGGTTTTAAACATCGCACCTTATTAAGCTAAGCAGGATATTATATTATGAATCAAAATTCTATACCTAAATTAATCGAGAATCTACGGGGATTCGACAGTGCAACAATATCCAACGCGATTGAACATTTCGAGGTTCGTGATCCAACGATGGGTTTTGCCAACAATGAGTTGATCTGCCAATTGCCTGAGATCGGCGCACCGATGGTCGGTTACGCGCTCACTGCGACCGCAGATTCCACCACGCCGGGTGATAAAAGAACCTCACGAGTAGACGACCTGGTCGCGCATATCGACGCGGCACCTAATCCTGTCATCCTCGTCGTCCAGCACGTTGGACATGATCGTAAACGCTGCTGCCTGTTTGGAGACCAGTTTTGCACGATTGCCGAAAAACTTGGCGCGGTGGGCCTCGTCACCGATGCCAACTGCCGTGACCGAACCGGGATACGAAAGCGGACACCCAATTTCCATGTATTTGCTGCTGGTTGGGTTGTCTCTCATGGTTACGGAGCCTTCCTCGACTTCAACATTAATATCGAGGTAGGTGGACTGACCATTGCTCCGGGCGACCTGCTACACGGTGATGAAAGCGGGCTGGTTTCTGTTCCAAAAGACATTGCTGAGGATGTCGTGAACCGGGCTAAGGACGTGATTAAGGAAGAAGCCGATTACTTTGATTTTCTGAAAAGCGATGATTATACCTTTGAAAAACTCCAACGCCGAATTCTACCGCATGAGTGAAAAATTTATAATTTTTTAAGGGTCATGCCTAGAATAGACACATATCAGATGTGTAAGCTATTCTAGACAAATGAGAAATAAGTATGTACATCGTTCAAAAATTTCTGAGGCCAAATTTCGGCAGTTAGTAAAGTGTTTTAGCTTGGATATGGAAGCGTTGAAGATAGCCCAATTGACAGGATTGAATCGTAACACGGTCAACCGTTATTTGCGCTTGTTGCGGGAGCGTTTGTTGCAGCAATGTGCGCAGGCCTCGCCTTTTAGGGGGTCGGTGGAAATGGATGAGTCCTACTTTGGAGGCAAAAGAATTCCAGGGCAAAGAGGTCGGGGTGCATTCAAGAAAGTGCCCGTCTTCGGGTTGCTCAAGCGTAATGGGAAAGTCTATACCCAGGTTGTACGCAATGTCTCCAGAGCCGCTCTGCATGCGGTGATCCAAGGGAGAGTTACTTTTGACAGTGTGCTTTATTCTGACGGGTGGCGTGCTTACAACGGCCTCGTGGATCTGGGCTATAAGAAGCATTACCGTGTCAATCACAACGACAACGAGTTTGCCCAGGGACACTCCCACATTAACGGGATTGAATCTTTTTGGGCTTTTGCTAAACTTCGATTGGCTAAGTTCAAAGGTCTTTCTCGTAGGACCTTCCAACTGCACCTCAAAGAAACTGAATATCGCTTTAACCATCGTCATCAAAACCTCCATCGTAACATCCTTAATAT
The DNA here is from genome assembly GCA_965219535.1 of Opitutales bacterium. Classification (GTDB taxonomy): domain Bacteria; phylum Verrucomicrobiota; class Verrucomicrobiia; order Opitutales; family PNEW01; genus PNEW01. Next base: position 1,185,213 of record CBDCNV010000001.1, read on the forward strand.
GTGCTTAAGATACCCTCTGTTCTAGGCATGACCCTTTTTTAATTATAAATTTTTCAGTTTTAAGTGTCAGGTGTTAGGTTTTAAGTGGAGAGCTTAATTGGAAAATCCTACTGATCTTCTCTTACCTAAAACTTAACACCTAACACATAACACAGCACTAGGCTTTTGCCTAGTGCTTAATCTGTTCCTGCAAGGCGGCGGTTTCTTCCATTAGCTTCATAAACGGTAGCGTTTTGCGCACGAGCGTTTTCCAATCGGGTATTGGAGGGACGCTGTCCAGCGCTAAATAACCGTTGAACCCGATCTCGTTCAACGTGCGCATCACGTCGAGGAAATCGATATGACCAGTGCCGGGCGCCTGACGGTTACTGTCGGCAAGGTGGATGTAGCACAGGCGGTCACCCCCTCGCCGCAAGGTGTCAGTGATCGGACCGTCCTCTATGTTGACGTGAAAAAAGTCGGCCAGGACATAGAGATTGTCCATCCCTAGTTGTTCCACGATACTCATTGCTTCATGGATAGTGTTCATGAATCCGGCATACGATTCGAACCGGTTACAAGGCTCAATCGCAATTTTCACGTCACGCTCCGCAGCGTACTTTGTAATTTCTTCTGTCGTTTGTAAGAAATTCTCGAACAGTTCGTCGTAAGGTATGCTCGTTTGCGGGTAACCGGTGTCTTTCGGGCAGGGAACAATTTCATAGTAGGGAGGTTCCTCGAACGTGGCCGCCAGATCGACACACATTTTCGCGTATCTGACGGCATTGGCGCGGACCGCTGCATCGGGAGAGGCTAAATCCCGCTCCTCCCCGGCGTGCCAACAAGCCCAGGCTCCAAGGAGAGCCGGGATCTTCAGCCCAAGGGACGTGGCCATGTCTCGAACCTCGTTGAATTTCTTTTCAGGGATTCGATCCGGTTCCGCATCGAGGTCGACGCCATCATATCCCGCTTCCGCAATTGTTTCCAACACTTCGCGTGGGTTTTTCCAGACATCCCCACCATCTTCGGCGAGGTTTGCGAGAACGACAGAGTATTTGTGGCTCATGGCGATATCCCTAAGGAGCGACAAGTGGTTTTTGTCGAATAATTAGGGTCAAATGGATAGGGGTGGATGAATGATTTAAATCAAAATGCATTTTTTACGACCTTCGACTTTAGACCTTCGACATTAGACTCCTCTCCTAAAACCTAACACAACACTAGGCAGTAGCCTAGTGTTTTATTTTCTCCTGTAAAGCGGCGGTTGCTTCCATTTGTTTCATGAAAGGAAGTGTCTGACGTACGAGTGTTTTCCAATCGGGTAGTGGGGGAATACTATCCAGTGCCAGGTAACCGTCGAACCCGATTTCATTCAGGGTACGGATTACGTCGAGGAAATCGATGTGCCCGGTCCCGGGCGCCTGACGGTTGCTGTCGGCCAGGTGAATGTGGTAGAGTCGTTCACCCGCGCTCCGTAAAGCTTCGGTAATTGGGCCATCTTCCATGTTGACGTGAAAAAAGTCTGCCAGGATATAGAGATTGTCCATTTCAACCTGCTCTATTAAATTCATTACCTCTGGAATAGTATTCATAAATCCAGAATACGACTCGAACCGGTTTATCGGTTCGATCGCAATATTCACATTACGCTCCGCCGCGTGTTTTGTAATTACTTCTGTCGATTGTAAGAAATTTTCGTATAGTTTGCTGTAAGGAATGCTGGTGCGCGGGTAACCGGATTCAACCGGGCAGGGCACTATTTCATAGCACGGGGGTTCGTCGAATGTAGCTGCCAGGTCGACACACTTTTTCGCGTAAGCGACTGCATTAGCGCGGATGGCGGCATCAGGTGAGGCCAAATTGCGCTCCTCACCGGCGTGCCAGTAACCCCAGGCTCCAACGAGAAACGGGATCTTCAGCCCGAGGGAAGTGGCCATATCTCGTACCTCGTTGAATTTCTCTGCAGGGATTCTATCCGGTTCCGCATCGAGGTCGACGCCATCGTATCCCGCTTCCGCAACCGTTTCCAATACTTCGCGAGGATTTTTCCAGACGTCACCACCATCTGCGGCAAGGGTGCAAAGGATAACCGAGTACTTATGGCTCATGATGTCATTCCGAGGGAGCGTTTAGTGTGGGTTGTATATTAGTCGGTGTAAAGGGGGGCAAGCAATTGGGTATAGTTAGGATATTTTCGTCCATGTCTTCGTCCCGCATTCGCGGGAGGACTACGCCGTGGCAAGCGAAGAAGAAGCAATTGAGCTTAAATAAATTTGTCAGCTGAGTCCTGGGGTTCGAAGCCGACGACCTCGCGGGCATGGGTAATATCGCGGTAACTCCACTTGTTGTTCGATACGCCGTAGAAAATATCGTATTTCAGACTGTCAGGTGCTTCGATGCACTTTTCTATTAACTGTGCAATGTCACGTTGACTGCACCAGATTGCATTCTGACGCGTTTGAAGGGGCTTATCTTCAGCGTTAACACCACCTATGCGAAGGCAAATGATGGAGAGATCGGTGGTATCCGTGAAGTGACGTGCCAGGGCCTCACCCCATATTTTACTCGCTCCATAAAGACCTATCGGACGTGTGACCGATTCATGCGTCATCATATCCCAGGAGTCGGGTGCTTCATCGTAATTACCTTCTGCTATAGCCTTATACGGATTTTCTTTCTCCCAACCGGCAATCGTTGCACCACTGCTTGCTGAGACAATCCGTTTAACTCCGGCACACCTTGACGCTTCAAAGACATTGTAAGTACCAATGACATTTGCATTATGGATCTTATCCCAAGTTGCACCTAATTTTGCAAAGGCAGCCAGATGGACGACTACATCCTGACCCTCAAATGCGGGCCGGATCGCATCCAAGTCCGCGATATCAGCCTGAAGACATTTAACTCCGGGGACGTCGCTACGATTGAGCGCGCTGAGCTCATACTTCCCTTCTAACTGCTTGCGCACTGCACCACCTATCAGTCCACTCATTCCGGTTATTAGCACTTTTTTACTCATCACGCTTCTACGGTTGTTAGTTTAGAAAATGGGTCAAGTTCGAATGAATTAAAAATCAGTTGAATGTTCATTAAACGCGGTAGGGACACCGCGTTCCACCACTTTTGATTTATTCAATATCATCATAAAAAGAAGTATAGGTGGAGCGAGCTGTCTCAGCGCGCTTCTTAAAATACACTTAATAAAGGGCGGTTGGACTATACTCATCACAGGTCGCATTTCACCTTTTTGTTATTTAACTATAAGGACGAAGACGAGGAGGCAGACGCAGACGAAGCTATTGAAACTTAACAGTTCTAAGCATAACAGAAAGGCCAGTCTTTTCATTTCTCTTCAATTATCACTGAATTAAGCAGGGTAGATTCCCCTTCTCATTCTTCCCTTTGTAAAAAACTCATCGAATACGGATTTTAATTGGAATATTTCGTTACGGTGACCATATTATAGCTATCGTTTTAGGATAAACAAGCTCTCAACAAGAAAGGAATAGGACATGATCGCAACACAAGAAGCTGCATTTCCCGAAGTCGGGTTTTCTCCAAAAGCAAAGGAATTTATCTCATCACCGAAACAGATGCTGATCGACGGCCAATGGGTCGATGCTGCATCCGGTAAAACGTTTCCCGTGTATAATCCGGCAACGGGTGAAGAAATTGTTCAAATCGCTGAAGGCGAAAAAGAAGATATCGAGCGCGCCGTGACAGCGGCAAGAAACTCTTTTGAGAAAGGTGTCTGGCGTAAATTAACACCTTCAGAAAGAGGAAGTATCGTTTGGAAAATTGGGGATCTCATCGCGGAGAATGCCGAAGAGTTTGCCGAACTGGAATCGATCGACAATGGAAAACCCAAAGCGGTTGCCAGTGTTGCAGATCTGCCACTCGCGATTGATCTCTTTCATTATATGGCTGGATGGGCGACAAAGCTTGAAGGCAATACGATTCCTATTTCTATGCCGGGCAGTTATCACGCTTACACGATGAGAGAACCCGTCGGTGTTGTCGGACAGATCATCCCCTGGAATTTTCCATTGCTTATGGCTGCCTGGAAATTAGGGCCTGCCTTAACAACCGGAAATAGTATTGTCCTCAAACCCGCTGAACAGACACCACTGAGTGCAATACGCCTGGGTGAACTTCTTGCGGAAGCTGGCGTTCCCGATGGCGTTATTAATATTGTGCCCGGTTATGGTGAAGCCGGGGCGGCATTAGCCGCTCATGATGGGGTGGATAAAGTCGCATTCACGGGTTCAACTGAAGTCGGTAAACTCATTGTTCAAGCCGCCGCAGGGAATTTAAAAAAGCTTACCCTGGAATTAGGAGGAAAATCTCCCAATGTTCTTTATAAAGACGTCCCCGATTTAGGAGCCGCGATCGAAGGTGCCGCAAACGCGATCTTTTTCAATCACGGCCAATGCTGTTGCGCGGGCTCGCGCTTGTATGTTGAAGCCGACGTTTTTGATGATGTCCTTAGTGGGGTCGCAGAACACGCCAACAATATAAAAGTCGGGCCTGGTTTAGCTGGCGACACTGAAATGGGGCCGCTCGTTTCAGACGAACAATTGGAACGCGTCTGCGGCTATATGGCTTCAGGAGTCGAGCAAGGAGCCGAACAGGTTGCGGGTGGTAATCGTCTCGGTGATTCCGGGTATTTCGTCCAACCGACGGTATATACCAAGACGAATCAAGATATGAAAATTGTTAAGGAAGAAATTTTCGGACCTGTCGTGGTTGTCGAACCCTTTAAGGAAGGCGACCCGCTTTTACAAAACGCTAATGATAGTTCCTACGGTTTAGCCGCCGCGGTGTGGACGAGTGATATTTCTAAAGCGCATCGGACCGCCGCTGAACTACGTGCCGGTACGGTATGGGTAAATTGTTACAATGTATTCGATGCCGCGCTGCCATTCGGCGGCTATAAACAATCCGGTTGGGGTCGGGAAATGGGTCACGAGGTTCTAAACAATTATACCCAAACTAAGGCCGTTGTCGTCGCATTGTAAGGCGTAGGAAATTATTAGCAGTTTTTAAGTTTAAACTAAGGGGCGTAAGGGGTGATTCCCCTTCGTCCCGAAGATTTGATATAGGATCATGGTGGAACGCGCTGCGATTCGGCTGAGCTCATCGAAGTCCTGTCCGACATAGCCTTGGGTTGCAAGAAACAGGTTGTGAAATAATCTTCGTCTTTGTCTGCCTCTTCGTCTCAGAGGATTCAAGGATTAGTGAGACACTAAACTTCATCTAATCCTACACTCGCTCATAGGTTACCGGGAGTATAGAAATAAATTGGACAAGGATTAGTGAGACACTAAACTTCATCTAATCCTACACTCGCTCATAGGTTACCGGGAGTATAGAAATAAATTGGACGAAGACGAAGAGAATGACGAAGACGAAGATCCCCTTTACATAATCCCATAGGTATCGAAGGCTTCCTGAGAGGGCATTCCCTCTTCAATGGACTTTCGAACCATGTTCTCACCTCTGACTTTTTCCAGCGCGCGATTGACTACATCCTCCTCGTGCTCCTGGGGAATGATGACAACACCGTCAATATCGCCAAAAACAATATCGCCGGGGCTTACCTCAACTCCATTGGGGAACTCGATCCTGCAGCGAAAGTCAATGACCCGACCGCGAACGCCTTGGTCCTGCGCGTACCGACCGGTAGAAAAAGTAGGAAAATTTAATTTCAAAATGCCGTTCGTATCACGACTGACCCCGTTTACAACAGCACCCACAGCTTTTCTTTTCATAGCGCGCACACTCATGAGTTCCCCCCAAAGGGCATAGGTTGGTGAAGCTCCGGATGTTATGTAGACTTCCCCCTCATTCAAATCGTCCAGGGCTTTAAACATTAAACCGAAAGGTTTATCGCGACCTTTCTCGAAAGGTGCCCTATCCCCGTAATCTGCTTCCTGCACGGGCATCGCTCTGCCAATGACGATCATATCATCCCGCAAGGGCTGTATCTGTCTTGGCAAAAATTGATGGAACAAGTCTATATCATCCATGACATCTCCAACAACGGCAGAAAATAACTCCCGATTGAGGAGATCAAAAAGCTCAGTGTCGTTATTCCAGTCAGGCATTTTAAGTTAAACGATCTATTGAGAGATTTTAATGTCAGGTCAAGCTTTCCACTTGCGCCGCTTTTACGAGCGTCGATGACAGCTCTTTTAGATCAGTCGACTCTTTCTTTAGCGGTCGACATTCCATCGTCGTCGCGGTCTCTCTGAAACCGGATCCGCTGATCATCGCGACAACGCGATCTTTTGGCTGTAGTTTTCCAGAGTCTACTAATTTACTTAACCCCGCGAGGCACGCGCCGCTCGAAGGTTCTATGTACAGTCCCTCACTATGGCCGATTTTTTGTTGAGCGTTCAACGCTTCTTCATCGGTGACCGAGATAAAAAAGCCCTCTGAGGCTTTTATCGCGCGTGGTGATTCAAGTTGGTCAGGGGGGTAGGGATGAGCTAATTTTACTAGGACCGAGGGTGGAGCATCTTCAAAGGGCATAGCCAAAACATCATTCCAATTCGCTATGCCCTGATCAAATGCGATTTCCAATGCATTGTAATCGTGTGGAACCACGCCGATCATCTTCGGGCATGTGGTAATTATATTTAATTTTTTTAGATCAGAAAACCCCCGCCAAATACCAGAGATACTCCCGCCGCCGCCGACAGGTACTACCATCCAATCCGGTGCGCGGCCTAATTGTTCGACAATTTCAAAGGCAATCGTTTTGTTCCCCTCGCTTTGGTAGGGATTTGTCTTTCTGCTTGTGGAAGTAGAGTAGAGTCCATGCTCACGGCAGATATCAGCGACTAGATCAACAACCGGATCAATATCGGCACTGACTTCCACAAGAGTAGCACCCAGCATATAGAGGGGATAGAGTCTTTCCGCCGGGGTGCACTCGCACATTACGATTACACTGCGCATCCCAGCGCGAGCCGATAAGGCTGCATTGGAAACGCCCGCGCTTCCCGTCGATACGATATAAGTGACTTCAGCACCGATACTTTTCCCATGATTTATGGCCACTGATAGAGCGCGATCCTTGTGTGACCCCGTGGGATTTCGCGTCTCGTCTTTTACATAAATCTCATGGTTGCCATAAGCTCGGGTGGAAAGGAGGGGAGTAGCCCCTTCATCGAGGGTAACCAAACTATCAGGATTAGTAATCGGTAAAAGCGGCCAATAGCGCCACATATTGTGTCGAAAACGATCATCCCAAATCACGTCTTTGAAATTATAGTCAAATCCGAGTAGTCCGGAGCAGCTGGTGCAAACCATCGCCATGGGGTCGGTTTCTTCCCGCTCACATTCAAGACAGACTTTTTTAAAATGACTCATTGTTGTGTATAGGCGGGTTATGCGTGTATGCGATGAAGCGTGCCGAGGGCGAAGCCCGACATCCTCAAATGCGTGTATGCGGTATAGTGCGAACAAGTGGCTCGAGGGTAAAGCCTGATATCCCAAAAAAAATTAAGATTATGTATATAATGCATTCTACCTTGTCATTGCGAAGGAGGCGTAGCCGACTGCGGCAATCCAGGGGAATGTCGGTCACGTATTGACAGCCCCCTGGATCGCCACGGCTGACAAGCAGCCTCGCGATGACAAAGGGAATCAATCGACTATCTGAATTTCAGTCACTCCGGCTTGCTTGTTCAGTTTATCGAGTCGCATTTGCAGTTCAGTTTCCAGGAGCTTAAGTGTTATAAGTTCTCTCGCCTCCTGTATCTCTGCATGAAGTTGCCCCTCGGTCTCGGAGGGTGTATCAAACATTTGATCGGGGAATCGAAGCCAGAACTCTATTAGTTTTCGCGGCGATATTTGATAAAGGTAAGGTTTTTCGGGTAATGAAATTCGAAACCTACTTGGAGAATCATTTGAAGGTTCAGCCGTAAATATATTAACATCTCCGTAAAGTGGAGAGACTGAAAGGGGGATGAGAATAAATATTATACTAAGTTTAATTTTCATGATTCTGAGGTGAAGTATAGAATTTACCATTACATTACAACGCAACGATTAATACAAAGTCTCCACTCTAATTGATTATTGGAATCAAGAAGATTTCTCTAAGGTATCCTTCAGGATATCTATCATTTCAATTAATGTACGATCTTTATCGCGCGACTCGAATGTTTCATCGGCCAGAGAAGACTTACCGACAAACTGGTATAATTCCGCTGCACCCTGGTATATTTTTGGTGTCAATCCAACGTCTTCAAAAGTTTTAGCAATCTCTTCCATCTCACCTATCCAGCGTCGCGCTTTGGTCGGCATGCCGGGAAGTCCGCGTTCCAATGCAGTATAGGGCTGTAGCTGACTTAATTGAAATTCTTCGGCTAATGGTTTAATAAGTCCCATTTTTGATGCGGCGACCAATAATTCCGTCGATAACGCGGCCGTTCCTTTTGTTAAAGCGGCATAGCACATTTTTAATCCCGAAGCCTGGCCGATCTCCGGTCCAACGACACGTATATCGAGACCGTAGTTTCTCAATTCTTCAAATTTACCTGCATCCTTGCCCGAGGCGTAAAAACGTGTAGTCGATTTTTTTCTTGGTGGAGGTCCAATAATTCCTGCATCCACAAATTGGTTGCCTGTTTCAGTTACTATTTTATTTATCGACTTAGTCGTTTTTGGGGCGATGGCATTACAGTCCACGTAGATAATCTGATCACCGGTTGCTTTAGTCGCCACCACTACTTTCTCGGCCACTTTCTTTGCTTCCGCGGGGACCAGGATGGAGAGAATCATATCCGATTCACTCACGAGTTGATTGTAGGATGCAACTTCACGGATCCCCACCTCCTTCGCCAGCGATCGCGTCAACTCACTGCGATCCTCAAGGCAGGAGACTACTGGCATTCCCTCTTCGATGAGCACTTTCGCCACGACATGACCCATTTCACCCGGACTTAACACCCCCACTGTCTTCAACTGCATTCTTTAATCTCCTTCATCATATTTATTAATAAAATATATATCCCGGTATTTTTTCAAACCGAGGGTAGTATGATAAAAGTCAAAAAGTCAAAAGGTTGAAGACGCGAACGCGCTTCTTTTATGAATACTTATAACTAACGCCCTGGAGGGGCGATACATTACTAGCCCACTGCGCAAGCTGTGGGATAGGAAGATTGATATAATTTCGAAGCCCCAGCGGGGCGACACAATTACAGATGGAAGGTTTATTGTGTCGCCCCGCTGGGGCTGTTTTCTTACCTTTATAATTATCCCATAGCTTGCGCTATGGGCTTTGTTTATCACACTTCGTTTATCACACCCCTTCGGGGTTAAAAAATAACTATAACAACTGTTCATCATCCTTTATAAATTGTAAACCATTTCCTGACCTAAATCTGTAAACGATGATCTGGTTGTACCTTTCAACTCTTATATCCTAACACCTAAAACTTAACACGCGCGTTAACGCTTCGCCCCAGGTTCAGGAAGAGACACTAGGTATATTATAAAACCAGAGCGCAACCAATGCCCCTGATATAAATATAATAGCCAGTATAGGTATGCATGCGGATAACTTCAGCGCGCCAAAAATGAGATAGCGTAAACCATTCAGACTCTCGAGGACGCCCGCGATAATTAATCCATAAAAGACGACGCCAAAACCGAGCATTCCGAGGACACTGGAAAAGACGAGGCTTAATGCGAGACCACCAATAATACTGCCAATACCGATAAAAATGTGAAACAAACCAGCGCCTCGGTGTTCCGTATGCCGATTTCTGTTTACTTCTTTTATAAGCTGAAATCCTATTTTTTCTGTCACACCATTTTCTGACAGCTCACGTAATATTTTATTCTTAGAAACTCCTTCTGCCATGCGTACGTTTATATGGTGGGCAACCTGATCGATACTATATTTTCCCGCAGAAATATCTTCATTACCATAATCATCCCCTTCTCTTGAAGCTTGATTATTTGCGGGTTTACTTTTTGAACTGCTAAACTCTGTGATCTCATCTATAGGGACCCAGTCAGCACCCAGGTTTTCGTTCCAGACATAATCCTCAGTGGTCAGTGTCCCTTTAATTAAAAGTGACTTTACAGCTTCAGTCCCTACGGGTCCGACCTGTTCATCGTGCATTACATAGTACCATTCCATTGGATTTTCCTCTTTTCTGTGTAATATTGAAAATAGCTCTCGCCATGCTGATCATTCAAAATAGTTAAATCGGAGAAATTAATTTTACCTTAAGCAACCACCCGTTTCATAGGGGATTCAAAATTAACCGAGCTTTATTTTTAACCAAAAAAATAAGGAAGTTGCTTAAAAATGTCTAGGTTAAATACCCTATTTATGTTCGGGGAGTAACTTTTAACATTTTTTTACCAAATACCCGTCATAAAATTGATATTCAGGTATTTACGGTTGGCCAGATCGCCGCCATCTTCCAGATATTGAGCGATCGTACTTTGGCATCCCCGCTTTGAGAAAAGAGAGACAGCGCGAGACTATCTGCACGGACGGGATAGATCCGTTTAGTCAAGCATTGCCGACTATTAGCAAAAACTTCGATTACAGAACGATCACAATAAATATGTAACTTTAAACTTTCTCCCGCTCGGAGTTTGAAGGGGCCTCGTTGGATACTCAGATTACCAACTTCCTTACTTAAGCTGGACCACTCTGGATCGAGTTCCAAACAGTCGCGTTCTTGATTATAAGCAATACGTGTAAACTCATTGCCATCGGGAGAGCACCGCACATTAATACCGAATTTTTTCGCATCGCACGGTTCAAATTCTGCATCTATCTCAAGACAGTCTCCTTTAATTCCATCAATCATCCCACTTGTATTCGATGAGATTTGAAGGTTTGTATAGGAACGATGCTCACGCCGAAGCTGCTCCAATTCGGGTACCGGTTCAATGCAAAGATTGTTTTCATTGTCCAGCGAGAGTATTCTTGGAATGGATGCGATACCCGCCCAACCAGCCTCATGTTGACTTCTGTATTTGCGCCCTTCTGCGATCCAACCAAATAAAATACGACGACCCTGATCATCTTTCAAAGTTATCGTTGCGGATAAATTACCACTTTCGAGGTTAAAATCGCCGTAATTCATCCTGCCATGCTTCTCAATGTAAAATCGATGATCGCGATAGGTGCCGATATAATACTGTGGTCCTCGCGCGTGACTGGAGAAAAGCAACATGTGCTTATTTCCAAGCGGGAAGAAATCAGGTACGGCACAGTCGGACTCACGGGGTTTGCCTTCATATCCTTCATAAAAAGGATGCATGTAATCCCAATGAATTAAATCATCAGATTTAAAAAGGAACGCGATGTCACCAATCCCTTCGAAACTGCCACCAGAAAGTGAATACCAGGTATCACCGTCTCGCCATGCACAAGGATCGAAAGGTTCCCATTCTTCCTGCCCTTTCGGGGGATGAGGAATCACCGGGTTAGCGGGATGTTTCTTCCAGTTGATTAATTCGTCATCACCTGTCGCGATGCAATTACCCGCATCTTTACCGTAATAAATGAAAGTGGGGACTCCATCGTTATCAAAAGCACCTCCGCTGTAGCAGCCGCCCTCGTCGGGTTCGCCCGGGTTCAGTGAGAGGGCAACAGGCAAATCTTTCCAAACGACAAGATCTTCGCTTACGGTATGTCCCCAATGCATGGTGCCATGGAAAGAGCCATGGGGGTTGTATTGGTAGAATAAATGGTATTTCCCTTTCCAATAGATCGCGCCGTTGGGATCATTCATCCAGTTGGCCGGGGGTAGGAAATGATAGAGAGGACGATAGGGATCAGTAGCCAGGTCGATACGACGGGCATCGAAATCATTATTCTTATCTGCCATTACTTTATCCTTTGATTAACCGGAGGGACTACCAGCAATATCAACTATTGAGAGGATTGGGGTCCGGCAAAACCCTCCGTTGCATGCGCCCTCATATATTCACGATCGAGGTTGATTCCAAGACCTGGTCGATCTGAAAGATAGAGATCTCCATTTCTGATATCTAATGGGTAGTCAATAAAAGGATTATAGTCACTTAAGTCGTACTTACTCGTCTCCAGTTTATAGAAATTCGGTACCGTCATCATCACTTGGGCTCCCGCGATAACGTTAATCGGCCCGCTGGCGTCGTGGGGTGAAACCGGTATATAGTAACTTTCCGCCAGGGTTGAGATCTTTTTAAGCTCACTGATGCCACCCGTCCAGGTCACGTCAGGCATTATATAATCAGCGAGATTGTCTTCAAATATAGGAATGAATTCAAACCGTGTGTATAGCCTTTCGCCGACCGAGATCTTCAGGTTTATTTTTTCCCGTACCTGCTTAAGCGCGTGATAGCTTTCAGGTGGGCAAGGTTCTTCAAACCAGAATATGTCATAAGGCTCAAGCCTTCGGGCGAGATCAATGGCAGTTGGGACGTTAAATTTACCATGGGCATCAATGAGAAGTTCAATGCTTGGCCCTACTGCTTCTCTGATTGCCGCCGTAATTTCTGTTGCCTCTTCTGCTCCCTTAATTGAAATCTGTCCATCCATGTAAGCGGCATTTCCTTCAGGAATTGCGTGCATGAAAGGGTCGAATTTAAATGCGCGATGCCCTGATTCAACAATAGCTTTCGCGTCCGCTGCCGCGGTCGCTGGATCCTCTGGCTGCGGTGGGTGACAGTATAGACCGATTCGGTCCCTGACGGGTCCACCAAGCAGCATGTAGATAGGTTGGTCGAGAACTTTTCCTCGAATATCCCAGAGCGCAATGTCGATAGCACTGACTACGGCACTTGCCGCTCCTCGTATACCGACATAAGTCAAAGACCTGAGCGTTTCCTGCCACAACGTTTCGATATGAGAAGGATCGCGACCGATAAATTCCTTGCCAATTTCCCTGACCATGGAAGCCACAGCGAGATTTGCCGTTGGGCCGGGATAGGTTGTGATTTCCCCCCAACCGATCAGGCCTTCATCGGTGTTAACTTCGACAAAGAAGTATTGACGATCTTTGGCGCTAGGTTCACCGACACGCTTCATCCATGGAACATTAATTATCCACGGGCTGATAGACGTAATTTTCAATTTCCACTAAGTAATGGATTAAAAGAAAGAGACCCGATCAGCAAATTCTAAAACTAAGAGCTTTCAAAAATCCGCATACGATTTTCTTCAGTTTCAAGTTCCAGTAATGCTTTGATAAAATCTATGTTGTTATCAAAATCATGCTGCTTGTAAATATCCTGAAGTTCTGCGTACTTTTTTAACGTAGCTTCAGCTTCTTCTTTTGCTTTTTGTGCTTCCTCGTATTTCATGAGTTAATTAATTGTTAGTTAAAAACCATTCGGTGCATATTTAGTCACTCAATTTAAAAGCAAAGTCAATACTTGAACTAATCGGTGGAGATTTCATAAATGATACGCTACCTGGATAGCTATATACCATCGAATTATTTTAAGATTATTAAGATTCATAAAAGATTATTAGTCCCACCAATGAGCGTAAATTGGAAGGGTTAAGAGACACGCTTTCAAAGCATGTCTGAGATATGATAGCGTGAGTATTAGATTTCTGTTCACTTCATTATAATAAAACTGTTGAACCTTATAATGAGTGTTTTCCAAGCTCATCATTTAGAGGAATTGTTGGTTAAAGAAATGTAAAAATGGAATCTTAATTGCAATGACTCTTGCTTAAAGAATCGCTTAATATATAAATAGTATTTGTTGTAAATCGTTGTATGGCAGGGACAGTGGAATGACAGATAGATTGAAATCGTTTACCGGGTTAACTGTTTTTAACTGGAGCACAGATAGAGGTGGCAGGATAGAAAGGAGAATGACTTAACTCCAATTATTAATGGTCGATTAAGTAATAATCTAAACCGACTCTTAAATCATGAAAAATATTTACATAATTGAAGACGATGAAATCGTGCGTAATCTTCTCAGCACGTATTTAAGTGAAATAATACCGGATCACAATATAGTGGGAATAAGTGAAGATGGCGTTGAAGCAAAAGACGACTGCGTCAGACTGAATCCAGATCTCGTAATCTTAGATCTATATTTGCCGGTTATAAATGGCCTTGAGATATTACATTTTCTAAAACGCAGAATGCCTGATACGAAAGTTATTATTTTTTCAGGTATTGCTGAGAAAAGGATTTACGACATTGCAGTCGAAGGAAAGGCCGATGGGTATGTGGTTAAAACTTCAGGGTTTGAAGAATTCTACCACGCAGTAAAGACGGTTAGCGAAGGGGATACTTATTTTAGCTCTGAATTACAGAATCCAGGACTATCAACTGCGGTTTCATAGGAGTGTTGTATTAAGCTAATTGAATTTTACCGGGTTACCCTTTTACCGTGCTATTAGCCAATACATTGTAATCTGCTCAGATTATCACGTATAAATTTAGATAAAACTAAATCAAAGATCTCACAAACTAAAGTGAAGCGCGCTGCTTAAGCGAACTTCGCTTTTTTTATTGAGCAAACACTAATGAGTTCTACTCTGAGACTGTTGAGAGATTAAATACCCTCTTTAATAAAACTTACAGCGGAGTCGTTTTCTTTGATAACAATTTCTTCCAGACCGTCTGTTTTTTCACCAATATAGGGAATAGCCGCCGCAGCCATAATCGGTAAATATTTTCTCAGATCTGAATTTTCATCTGAGTATCTTATATCAACACTCCAAATCTGGGTCGCCCTCTTTTTTTCAGCCAACTGCCGAATGTCACTCGATTCCATACGCAGGTGCTTTTCATAGGTTGTAACTGGGTAGTAACTTTCTTCAACCATCGTGCTGGATCCGATAACGGGATCTCTGACTCTTTTAAAGCTTGTCGTTTGCGGTCCGCCCACTCCGCAGGAAATAGCGACAACCATTTCCGCCTGATCAGGATCGGGTGATTCATAGTAGCCTTTGCCCGATAGTGCGGTTTTAATATAATCAGATGTCTCTTCAAATATTAACGGTTGATCATCTACGTTTATAACCGAGCTAACAAGTTTATAGGATTCAGGTAGGTTTCCCAGCAACTGCTGATTGTTGATAGCATCTACTTTAAAAGTGTAGGTTGTCTGGGTGCAGCCGCCGAAAATTAAACCGGCACTGATTGCTATCAAAAATAGAAAAAGTAAATTTAATCTTCGTGTGTGATCATCGACAAAAATTTCTGCAATTGTAGGTATTGTTTTAATTATAAGAATAATTAATGGTTAGTGATTTTAATATTACAATATCTACTCAAAAATGGCGACAATATAGTGCTAAAACACCTGTCAATAAAATGTGAAAATCACTGATTACCAATGGGATGGTTCGATGGGGTGGCCGTTACTTGTGACCCTAACGCCTATAATTCCCAAGTGGCTGATTTTAGCAGATATACGCAAGAGTATAGGCCAAAATTTCAAGCCGAGATATTACTCATCCAAGGCGTGAGAAATGGCGAATGGCGCTGTGGCCATCTGGAATTTGAAAAAAAAGTAAAACCCAGGTTTTAAGCTCTATCAAATAGAGAAAATCATACCTTAAAAACTGCGGCTGTGGTTTTTAGTCACGACTAATGATTACTCAGTTTGCGATAACGATTCAATTGCTTACAGGAATAAATCCTTATAGTTTACGCTGTATATACATAACCAGTTGGATTTATTGCACAGAAAAACCGTCAGTTCACGGGTGTGAACTGACGGCGTGGTCGAAGAGTAATTAACCTCTTTTCTTACCTTTTTAAATAAATAGAATCAGCTAGCTGGAACTTATAGTTCTAAATTGAAGTTCCGGGATTAGCTTCTCTGCAGCGAGACGGGCAGAGGTTTTCAAATGTTCAATCGTCGTCGCCGGTGGATTGAAATCGATCGTAATATAACGCCCGACAAAAATACCAAGTTTTTCCTTTCCACCTGGTGAACTCAGGGTGGCAGATAAGCGTGTCTCAAATTCACCAAAACGGTTTATTCTCCAGGATAATAAACCAATATTCAGGACCGTTACATTATCCGGAGTGTCACTGCCGGAACGAACAAACTTTAAATCAACCGGAATTTCTTTGTTCTCAATGACCGAACTTATGCTCTGGCTTAGATGGTTAAAACGATCTTTCTCTCCAATGTCTGAAAGATAACCGTCTGTTGAAAATACGCCTGTTTGATCATTTTTTTTTAACGTATAGTGTATCGTAGGCAGATATTTTTACTCTACTATCATCTAGAGCATACAAGGATCCAACTAATGTAAACCCATGTGCAGATCCTGCTAATGTAAAAATAAGTGACGCCAGTATTACTCTTATCAATTTTATTTTCATTTCAGTATTTATTTTAAGTTAACAATATCAGGTACTTTTCATGTTATACCTGAATCTTACTTTCTTTATATAATAAGAGGTAATTCGCTGGTTATTATTCCCTGACTGGCTATCCAGGTGACATGAAGATAAGACCAAATTTTGTATTGTATTTATCTTCGTCTTCGTCCACGTCTGCCTCTTCATCCCTGTAATATCAAGCTGTGGATAAGCATAAGAGGACGAAGACGATGAGGCAGACACAGACGAAGATTGGTTACATTCTATCCACGCACACTTCTGCGCTCTAACGAGGGTTGTTTTAACTAAGCCCCGGAGGGGCGGCATAGTCGTAGCCCACAGCGCAAGCTGTGGGTTTGGAGTTAAAAAAAATCCAGAGCCCCAGCGGGGCGACACAACTTCTTATTCAACCGGAATTGTGTCGCCCCTCCGGGGCTATTTCTTAATCTACATTAATTTACCCACAGCTCACGCTATGGGCTATGTTTGTTCCACCCCTCCAGGGTGTGTAACCTGATTCACTGTTTGCTTTCTCATTAATCTTCGTCTTCGTTCATGTTATAGCAAGCTGTGGATAGGCATAAGAGGACGAAGACGATGAGGCAGACACAGACGAAGATTGGTTACATTCTATACACGCACACTTCTACGCTCTAACGAGGGTTGTTTCGTTATTCAGCCGTGTTATGATCGAAAAATACAACTGTGGATATTTATGGTGTCCAGAGTGTGAATTAAAGGATTAGCGGTTTATATTCTTTTGCTTTTTAAAATTTCGCTTAATATTCTGCTTTATAAAATAAATCGAAAGAAATTATGAAAACTTATGATTTTCGTTCTGGATGCACTGATCCGGCTTCATTTCCCGCCGCCCATTTAGCGGAGTACGCGGTTAAAGCGATTAATGAAGTCGGTATGGATTTTGCGCGATACCCTGGAGAACTGGGATATCTTGGTCTGCGTGAAGTGATGGCTGAGAGAGAATCCCAGCGTGAAGGGGTGGAGGTTTCTCCAGATAATATATCCTTAATGAATGGTTCAATGCAGCCGGTTACTCTTATCGCTGAAGCACTCATGGAAAAACCGGGAGATATTATTATAACTGAAGAGCTGACCTATTCGGGAACGCTCAGCATTTATAAAAACCTGGGAGCACAACTGGTGGGCATTCCCATGGATGAACAGGGAATGAAAATAGATGCTCTGGAAAAGACATTGCAGGAACTCCATGCAAAAGGTACCCCTCCTCGTTTTATCTATACTTTACCGACATACCATAATCCAACGGGAATCCTGATGCCTAAAGCCCGCCGTTTGGAACTCATTGATGTTGCGCTTAAATATAACACCGTAGTGGTGGATGATAATTGTTATGGAGATGTTCATTTTGAAGGTGAAAAAGAACCCTCCCTTCATGCTTTGAGTGAAAGTCCCAATATTATTTATTTATGTTCGCTTTCGAAAATATTGGGACCGGGCCTTCGTTTAGGCTATCTTATCGCTCGGCAACCCATGCTCGATCGCATCATGGAACGTCGTTTTGACGGAGGGAACAGCCTTTTGGCTGCTTCCGTTTGTGCGGCCTATCTTAAAGATAATCTTTGGGACTATGTCACTAAAGCTAATCTGGTCCTGAAAGAAAAAAGAGATGCGGTTTATGCCGGTTTGGAATCTAGCGTGAGTGATATTTGTACCTGGTCACATCCTGTTGGTGGTATTTTTATCTGGGTACAATTTCCCAGCGACGTAGATAGACTTAAGCTCGAAGCTCTTCTTGAAAAAGAAGGGATCCTCTATGGTCCTGGATCTGCCTACCATGTGAATGAAAAGGATATTCCCTATCTCCGCTTGGCTTTCGGTTATTGCAGCCTGGAGGACATTCAAAAATGTATTCCTCTCGTTGGTCAGGCCATTCGCGCTTCGCGAAAAACTAGAGCTCAAGCACAAGCCGCTGTTTAATCGGTTAAGAAAAGTATGGTGCTAGCGCAGGGTTAGGGACTGTCGCAGTGTTAGGTGCTAGCGCAGTGTTAAGTGTTAAGTATTAAGTTTTAGGTGTTAGGTTTAATGCGAAAGATAGGTTCTTATCTAATAATTCTCAAATAAGTTAACGTTTTTGTGACGGTATAGGTTCAAGACATTCTTTACACAAAAGGTTCAGGACATCCTTTACAGATTGCCAAAGAAAGAAGGATGCTAAGTAAGGGGTATGATGTCATGGAAGGAAACAAATAAAATGGACCAAAGATACCAATTCGCCCTGGAATCGATGCAACCGGGAGTAAAGATGAACGAGCTGTGTGAAGACTACGGGATCAGCCGACCGACAGGGTATAAATGGAAGAAGCGCTTCCTGAGCGAAGGGATGGAGGGGTTGCACGAGCGCTCACGCCGACCGCATGGAAGTGTTCAGGAACTATCCGAATCAGTAGTATGTACGCTGATCAAACTCAAGCATCATCACCCGACGTGGGGCCCCTACAAGATCCGCGAGCTTTACCAGAGGCGTTACGGGAAGGCCCCCTCAGACTCGAGCGTGAAACGGGTCTTGGAACGTGCGGGACTGGTGCAAAAGCGTCGGCGCAGAAGCGCTCAAAAAAGCGGACGCCTTTACCGCAGCGTCAAGGCCAGTGGCTGTAACGAAGTGTGGAGCGTAGACTTCAAAGGGTGGTGGCACACCGTTGATGGCAACCGTTGTGAACCTTTGACGGTACGGGATGAATGGAGCCGCTATGTATTAGAGGTGCGGGTGCTCAGTTCAGCCCGTAGCGAAGCGGTGCGTGAATGCTTCACAAAACTCTTTGAACGCTATGGACTTCCCGCTTGCATCCGCAGCGACAACGGCAGTCCCTTTGCCAGTGCCAATGCGGTCCTGGGCCTGAGCAAACTGGCGGCCTGGTGGCTGGCCTTAGGGATCAATCTCGAGCGTGGACGTCCGGGTAAACCCCAGGATAACGGTGCCCATGAGCGTCTCCATCGCGATATCAAAGAGGAGTTGCAAAAACATGCCCAGGACGATCTTCGCACCCAACAGGTGGCCTTCGATCTGTGGCGCAAGACCTTCAATGAAGAACGCCCCCATGCGGCTCTTGCCATGAGCACGCCCTCTGAAATCTATCAGCACAGCTCTCATCCTTACGGTGGCACTCCTGCCGATATCAGCTATGATTTGATGACTCGCCGGGTCTCAAAAAGCGGGTCTATCAAACTCGATGGCTTCCAGATTCCTATCTCCACCGCCCTCGCCGGTTGGAGCGTTGGACTAAAACCACTAGACACGGTACACTTCGATGTTTACTTTGCCACTCTCAGAATCGGTCAGATTGACCTTTCAACGGCTGCTTTCATTGGGGCCGCTTGCGGCCCCAACAATGCCAGCCAAACCTCTAAAACCGCATAACATTAACTTAACTATATAACCCGATTACCGTTCAGCATCCCTCACAAAGTGTAAACCATGTCTTGATCTAAATCTGTAAACCATGTCTTGATCTAAATCTGTAAACCATGTCCTGGTTGTACCTTGTACCTCTCTTTACCTAAAACCTAACACCTAACACTTAACACTGAAAATCGTTAGATTTTCAATCCTTACTTCACGAACACGGTGTATGACATCACCCCATCCGAAGGGGAATTAAACATAACATCCTGGTAAGTCCCTTTGGCCAGGGTTAAAAATTGAGACCCGCTTTGTTGATGATCGGGGCTTCCCTCGATGCGAAAGGCGCAGGATACCTGGAGACGGAGTGGTCCTTCGGTTTCATTTTGGATACGCGCCCAAACGCGAATACGATTGTTCTGCAAAGGATGAGCTTCGACCCGAGGGAGAGAAACAGATGAACTGTAGGCTTTTGACATCAATTTCATATCCGGAACCAAGACTGTGCCATCCCAATCATTTTCGGGTAAAGCAATTTCAAGATCAGGTTTTGAACCGGTCTTGGACACCCTTGCCGGAATTGGAGAGGAAGCACCTACTGAATCATCGGATAGAATCGAAGGTGGGACAGCGTCTTCAACGAGGTAATCCATGGATTTTTCAAAGTAAGTATTCGATTCCACAACATGCGGAAGAATTTTCGAGTTGTCAGTTACCTCAACGAGCGTTTTGGCTGCTTTAGGCAATTTTTTTCCAGCAAAAAATTTAATGTATAAAATAAAACCGCCCGCAAAAAGAACCATAACCAAAAAAATGATAAGTAATTTTTTCATAACACAAATGAATGTTTGTTCTTACAGGATATAAAATTTACTCATTTATCGTCAACGATTATAAAATATAGCAAGGTTAAGCCCGACTTGTTATTAGCGTTTAGCGATTCAAATACCTGTTAAATTACTTTAACCACGTACAACTGATTGCGCACCTCAGTTCCAAGCGCGCCGCAATTCGTATAATGAAGCACAGGATAACTGGCCCCTTCGATTTTTATCGGCAATCGCATCGCGTATTCGGAGTAGTCCCAACGGTTAAATACAACATAGGCCTGTCGAAAGATGGATACTTCGAGTTCATGCTCAATTGAAAAATCGGGAAGCAGCATGGGACCTGTATCTACCTGCCAGCTATCGTGCTCGTGCCGGGCGTTCATTACAGTCACCGGGTATTCAGCCACCACCTCAATTTCTTCATCGCCATTTGAAGTGAGGTAACGCGTTCTTCCGAGGATGGGTTTATTATCCATCATCGCATCGTGGACTTCCTGGTAGCTGGTCATTTCCGCCACTTCGACAAAATAGCGCAGTCCACTTTCCATTTTATCAATCGTCGTCACCAGGTTTACTTTAGAACCGACAATATCACCCACGCGAAAAGACATGCGTTCAAAACCGGGTGCGTCATCAAATTGTTTTACAAACATGAATTGTCCATCATCACTAAAAACAACATGAAACTCCATCGTGGGTTGGGCTATAATGTTCTTTTCCGCATACATCTTTTCTCCCGCACAGGGATGACTTAAAAAATACTCCCTGAATTCTTCACCTTTGCCACGTATTTTACAACTGGCGTGCAAAGCGCACCGCGGTGTGGAGTCCGCTGTATTCTGGTCCCACTGAACGAACGAGTTTGTGTAGTCGTACCCTAAATTGTAATCATAACTGAAATCAAAATCACTCATTGCTCATAACTTCCCATCTGTTAACTCAAGATGTTTATTTTAAATTAGAAATTATAGCCAATTCACCAATTATAATCGTCCTGATTGCCATCACGACCAAAAAACTGGCTTGAATTGTCCATCGTTAATCGATGAGCGGTGTTGAAGATGCAATTTGCCGATTCTTCTGGTGAAATCTCAGCGTCATCTCCTCCCATATCCGTCCTGACCCAGCCGGGACTCAGGGCAACAACAATTATCTCCTCCGGTTTTAATTCAGCGGCCAATGCGCGGGTAAACATGTTTAATGCCGCTTTTGAAGTACTGTAACTGTAGAGTTTAAAATTAGTTTTAATCGCTATTGATCCCGCGCCGGATGAAATATTAATGATACGCGGTTCATTGCCTTTTCTGAGGAGCGGAAGTAAACTCCGAGAAACACGTGCGACGCCGACAACATTAACATCGAAGGCCATCTCTAAATGCGCAATGTCCATATCTTCGAATTTTTCACCTTTTACATCTGGATTCACTCCCGCGTTATTTATGAGGATATCGAGGCTGGAAAATGATTGCGCGATTTTTGAATAAGCCTGATGCACTGAATCAGTATTTGTGACATCCATTGGAATAACAGTGTAATTCGGTTCGTGATAAGTTTTGCTCAACACATTTAACTCATCTGCCTTGTCAGGTTGACGAGCGGTAGCAATAACGCGGTCACCTTGTTTTAGAAATTCTTTGACCAAAGCCAGGCCAATGCCGCGGTTTGCTCCAGTAATAAGTACAGATGACATTGTTGTTAAGTCAAAAAGTCAAAAGGTCAAAAAGTCAAAATGTTTAAAGTACGGAAATAGAGTTTCGTGCTACTATTGGACTTATCACTATGCAACCTCACCTGATTCAATTGATCAAACACGGGTCATTCCGATGACATCTTTTTGACCTTTTGACTTTTTGACCCTAATCTACAATATCTTTATAATAATGATCCCAGGGGTGGTAATAGGGGGTCTTTAAGAGGCGCGTTTTAATTTCGCTATCCGCGGTTCTTGTGCGTAGTTCCATGGATGCTTCGCAACCCGGCCAACTCAACATGTACGATGGACCGTATTGATAGGACAGCCAATTGTGTGTTTCATTAATTGGCGATTTCATCGCGTGCGATAAATTTTCGCTGAAGATTATCGCATCTCCGGCATTTAGAGCGATGTCTTTCAAGACAGGAACTGCTTCCAGGGGCACGTTGCTGTAGGGGTGGGAAAAATTACTTTTATGACTGGCTGGAATCATGCAAAACGTTCCATTGCCATTCGCGCAATTATTAAGGGCAACGAGACAGGTTGTCATAAGGCAGCGAAATTCTCCTTCGACAAAACAGCGATACCTTGTATATCGCCTGGGATCAGCTTTTCCTCCTTGAGTAAGTGCTTCTATACTACCGGATTCTCTGATCAGTCCACGGGAAGCGACTAGCCTGACCTGGCTGCCCCAGATTATTTCTTCCATTGCCTGGAGCAGTCGCGTGAAAGTGATCGCATCCTCGATAATGCCACCGTTTTCAATGATGTTTAACAGCTCAAGTTCGGAATCTTTTTTATTGACCGTTATACTCGCGGGGGGATTTTCAACTGTATTCTGCAGCGCTTCGCGTGCTTCATTAACCTGGTCGGGCTTCAGGAAATTTTCTATTACCAGGTATCCCCTGACATCAAAAAAATGCCTCTCTTCATCTGAGAGATGACGTTCACCGGTTCCCGTCTGCAACTTATTTGTTCGCTCTACTTTTTTCTTAGCTTTACTTTCCATCTGATTCAGTAATCGGGAGATGATTATAGTGTTTTTTAAAAAAGCTTATGCGATGGCAAATGGCGAGGGTCCCTTTATTAATTCCAATTGCCTGGGAGTAGCTCTTTCCTCAAAAGCATCTGCGGTATCCACTAGTTTCCCCCAGGGGGTTTGAAATGCCGGCGCGTAAGATATGAACAGGGTGCGACGAGCCTTATTGCTTTGATTGATCGTTGCGCCATGGGTAAGATCTTCGGTGAATATCACCGCATCTCCAGCTTTACACGGACAGGCTTTAATTAATGGGTGATTCTCATCGGGAACCTCCCCTCCAAAAGGATTATCAAAATTACTTTTATGGCTTCCCGGAATCACGGCAAATGAACCTTCTTCAATCGAGACATCTCTCAGTGCGTAGGCAACTTTTACGCTTACGCACTTAAACTCCCCTTCATCAATCGCGAATTCACTATAAGATAAAAGCTCAGCATAACCATGATGTAAATTTGTGTGTCGCCCTTGATTGCGTGTCATAAACATATAACCATCAAGACGAAGAGGTTCGTTGATCATCGCGTCAATATAGGGTAGGATCCGCGGGCAATCAATTAATGCCTCAAAAGGTCCACCTATTCTTAAAATGTTACAGTCATAATCGCGCGGTCGATTGGGGTCATACTCTTCACTCCACCCACTTTTTTTATTATCGTGATATTTTCGGTCGAATCCCAATTGCGCCGCATCCGCATCACTAAGCGGTTCCAGCTTGTCAATTTCATCATTCATTTGTTGCACCAAATCTTGCGGGATTACCCCTGGTATGAAAAGAAAACCCTGAAGGTCAAATAAGTATCTTTCTTCTGGTGTCATAATCAATCACTCCTTAATAGATTTACCTTTCGGTCTAATCAACAGTTCCGTTTCATTATTATTTAAAATATTATGGGAAGTGTAAAGTCTATCTGTTTAATTGAAATCAGCTGCTTCTGATCATCATACCATTACTTTCTTATTTAGCTCCGTTGTGGCTGAAGATACCCCAAATACCAAAAACCCCCTGGAACCATCTAACCATACGCTTCCCTCTACGACGCGTGATTGGCACCGCCGAGTCTGGGTCCTAGCCGGTCCAATTATTCTCTCAAATCTGACGGTGCCACTCGTGGGAGCAGTCGATACTGCCGTAGTTGGACATTTACCTGATGCCGTCTATATGGGTGCCGTTGCGCTAGGGGCAATCGTGTTTAACTTCCTCTACTGGGGGTTTGGTTTTCTTCGTATGGGGACTTCGGGATTTATTGCCCAAGCTTATGGCGCGGGTGACGCTTCTGAAGTCCGCGTCGCTCTTGCCCGTGCTCTGCTAATCGCAGTTGTCATCGGTATTTTCGTCATCGCGATGCAACTTCCCATCGCAAAACTGGCTTTCTCAGTCTTGGAGGGGAGTCGTCAACTCGAAGGCCTGGCGCAAAGCTATTTCGCGGTCCGTATCTGGAGCGCTCCCGCGGCCCTCGTGAATTTTGCTATCCTCGGCTGTCTCGTCGGCATACACAATACCCGCGCCGCTCTGGGGGTACAATTAACGCTTAATCTTTGCAACGTTGCTTTAGATCTTCTTTTTGTTTTGGGCTTTGGCTGGGGAGTCGAAGGAGTAGGTCTAGCATCATTGATCAGTGAGTACATTGCAGTTTTCGTAGGTCTTTGGATTATAAAACTCAATTTCGATCGCTTGGGCGGAAGTTGGAAGCCGCATGCCATTTTCGATCCCCGCAGCTTGAAAGCGCTCATTCATGTAAATGCCAATATCTTTATAAGAACTTTAGGCGTAATCTTCGCTTTTTTTTATTTCACCGCGATGAGCACCAAAATGGGAGAAGTTACCCTTGCGGCTAACGCGGTGCTTATGCATATGCAGCATTTTCTTGCCTTCGGACTCGATGGTTTTGCTTTTGCCGTCGAAGCCCTTGCCGGTAGTGCCTATGGGATGCGCAGTCGATCCCAATTTAGGGCCGCGATTAAAGCAACTACCCTGTGGGCATTGTTCTTTGCCGGTATTTATACCATTATCTATGCGTTCTTCGGCATACATATCATCAATGCAATTACCGGGATCGAAAATGTTAGATTAAGAGCCACGGAATTTTTGCCGTGGTTGATTGTATCACCCTTAATCTCTGTCTGGAGCTATCAACTGGACGGAATATTTATTGCGTCGACGCGATCAGTGGAAATGAGAAACGGAATGCTTTTAGCAGTCGGCTCTTTTCTCGTTGCGGTATGGATACTCGTGCCGATATGGGAGAACCACGGTCTTTGGCTTTCGCTAATCATCTTAATGATTGGAAGGGCTGTATTTTTAGCCGTCTATTATCCCCGAATTGAGAGAATTTTGGATTAAAGCTTAAATCTGGAAAGCCGGAAAATCAGAAAACGGGAGGGAAAGAAAGCCAGAGAACTGGAAAGCCGGAAGGCTGGAGAACCGGAGAGGAAGCGTTATGTTGTAATCGGATTTTGAAGTCTTGCATTGATCGGATGAGTTCCACTATCTCTATTGCCAAGAATTATGACTAATACAGCAGATATCGTTATTATTGGTGGTGGTGTTCATGGCGCCAGTCTGGCCTTTCACCTGGCGCGTGAAAAAGCGGGAAAGATCGTCCTTCTTGAGAAGAAACACATGGCTGCGGGCCCGACAGCAAAATCGAGTGCCATGATACGCCCCCTATTTAATGAGCTGGTTTATGTCCAATTGGTCAGTGAATCGACAAAATTGTTTGAACAATGGGGTGACTACGTTGGTGGTTCTGCGGGATTTGTGCAAAATGGGTTTCTCAGAATTACTGATTCTTTAGAAAATGACGTTTTGGCGGTGGATCTTGATCTCGCGAAAAGTCAGGGGGTAAATTTTAAGATTATTCCTAACGATGAATTGAAAAATTACGCCCCCAATGCACAGTTTGGTGAAAAGGAAATAGCAGTTTTATTTCCTGAAGGTGGCTATGCTGATCCTTATTTAACAACCTTATCATTCGCTGCTGCTGCTAAACGGTTGGGGGCTGAGATCATCGAAGGGGTAAGTGTTACAGGAATTAAAGTTTCTCAGGGTCGCATTGATGCGATTCAAACGGACGTGGGAGAAATCAGCACGCGCACCGTTATTAATTGCGCGGGGGCGTGGAGCGATCGCATCGCTGCCTATGCAGGTATTCAACTGCCCATTGAAGTTCATCGCATTCCCGTTTGTCTATTTCGTCGGCCTCTGGAAATGAATATTGAAAATCCCGTCTACTCCGATGGAACCCATGGTGTGTATTTGCGAAAAGCCGATGAGAATATATTCAGGTCCGGTCTATTCGGCTCAGAAAAAGATCCCGTGGATCCTGACACTTACGATGAAACCTTGAGTGAGGATCAGCTCCCCGTCTTTCGCAAACCTCTAGATCAGCGGTTTGCAGTCATGAGGAAAACTTATTTCACGGGCGGTTTTTCAGCGGTCTATGATATGTCTCCCGATGGACATCCGATTATCGGAAGGATACCAGAGGTGGATGGATTCTGGTGCGATTGCGGTTGGAGCGGAAACGGTTTTGCCAGCTCACCAGCTATCGGACGCAGTTTAGCGACCGAGATAATGGGGGGAAAAAGTGATATCGATATCTCCTATTTTAGCTGGCCGCGTTCGCAGGATGTAACAGACCGCAGGAGGTAAATTATCGTATATGATAATCGCTTAAGAAGACCTCGCCAATTGAGCCAACTTTTTTGTCGTGCGATCTAATCGTCCGGAAAGTGTTTTAAAAATCTCTGTGACCGTGTCGGGATTATTTTTAATGAATTCTTTTAAGTTGTAAGTCTTTACATGAATTATTTTTGACGGATCTTTCGCTCTCACCGTGCAAGTCCTCGGTTTGTTTAAAGTCCCTCCCATTTCGCCAAATAATGTACCAGGCTGTTGAAGTACACTGAGTAATACACCGTCTTTAATTACCTCTACCTTTCCAGAATGGAGAATGTAGAATCCGTCAGCTTCTTCGCCTTGCGTGATAATCGCTTCCCCAGTGGGTATATTGAGAATTTCTTCCGTCATGATATTTATTTATAAATAATAGGGTATTATACTTATAAAGTAATAGGAGTAAACCTCATATTTATCCCTACCCTCATTTTCACAGAGATTTTACTTAATATTCTCAATAAATCTGCTAATCGATGGCTCGCATTTTTACGTCACGTCAGTTTTAAAGATTGGAGGGATACTTTTTGTGAGAAATGGAGGATGAGAGATAATAAGATGGAGGGAGTAAATTTTGATTTAACAGGGAAAGTGGCGATAATCACCGGAAGCGGTTCCGGGATCGGCCGATCCATAGCCCTGGGAATTTCTCAAGCCGGTGCTTCAGTTGTCGTCACCGAACTACCGGGTAAGGCTGAAGTAGCCGATGAGACAGCGGAAGCAGTTCGGAAAGAAGGGAGAGAGGCGATCACCGTTGAGCTGGACGTGCGGAAAATAAAGAGCGTGGAGCAAATGGTGGAAAGAGCGGTAGAGAGTTTTGGTAGGATTGATATTCTCGTCAACAATGCCGGTGTCATCATCAGGAAAAAAGCGATCGAAACTTCGGAGGAAGAGTGGGACCGCGTGATGGACGTGAATTTAAAAGGGGTCTTTTTTACGAGTCAGTCTGTCGCCCGTGAAATGATAAAAAAGCGATCCGGGAAAATTATAAATATCTCCTCCATTAATGGTGTAATCGGATCTGATGAACGGGCATCATATACGGCAAGCAAAGCGGGAGTTATCAATTTAACCCGTACCCTGGCAGCGGAGTGGGCAGAATATGGAATCAATGTAAACGCAATTGGCCCCACCTATTTATTAACACCACTGACAAAATCCTTATTTGAAAATGAGGACTTCAAGGAAAAATATTTTGAGCGTCAACCTATGCAACGCATCGGCCGGCCTGAGGATATTCTAGGTGCCGTTATCTATCTCGCGAGTTCCGCTTCCGATCTGGTTACAGGCCATACGCTCATGGTAGACGGTGGTTGGACCGCGGTTTAAGCATTGAGGCGTCAGCTTTACTAATCTTCGTCTCTGATTGATTAAGAACTATTTTGCTATAAAGCTTGTGAAACTAGGTGGAGCGGGCTGTCCCTAGCACGCTTCTTAAATGACCACTACTTAAACGCGCTAGGGACAGCGCGTTCCACCTTAATATTGATTGTTCAATCTAACTTGGACGAAGACGATGAGCTCAGCCGAATCGCAGCCCGCTCCACCTTGAGCTACAATATTTATGAAGTATCAGGGCGTATCCTACAAGACGAAGATCTGTTACACTCTATCCTAAAGGTTCTTCAGCGTTATTACCAGGGGGTCTTTAACTAAGCCCCGGAGGGGCGATATAGTCGTAGCCCACAGCGCAAGCTGTGGGTTTGGGGTTAAAAAAAACCAGAGCCCCATCGGGGCGACACAACTTCGCTTCCAACCGTAATTGTGTCGCCCCGATGGGGCTAATTCTTAATCTACATTAATATACCCACAGCTCACGCTGTGGGCTACGTTTGTTCCACCCCTCCAGGGTGTGTAACCTGATTCACTGTTTGCTTTCTATTAATCTTCGTCTTCGTCCACGTCAGTCTCTTCGTCTGTTATAGAGATCCTATTATTTTATAAGGAATGGAGGGACGCATTCCATTGCGTCCGCTTTGAAATGATATTAAAGCCACGATCAGACGATGCCAAGGCTATGTCGGACAGGACTTCGATGAGCTCAACCGAATCGCAGCCCGCTCCACCTTGAGCTATAATATTTATGAAATATCAGGGCGTATCCTACAAGACGAAGAGCTGTTATCGGGTAAGCCATCCACTTCCCAATGGAAGGGTGGTTTGCTTAACGCAAAAACTCGCTCCTTGTCAGTGAGGGAGTATCGCCGCTTTATTAGTTCACTTACTCCGCCTTGGAAGCAGCCTCAATTGATTGAATGAGAATATCGCTATCCGTAATGGGCTTGGCGATATAACCGGAGAACCCGACACTTAAATAGTGTTCTTCATCATTCCCTAATTTCTGCGCGGTAACAGCAATGACGGGGACCTTGTCATATTTAGAATAAATACGAATGTTTTCCAATATCTCATCCCCGGTCATCCCCGGTAAATTAATATCCATGAGAAATACATCGGGGACGATAGAATCCGGGTGGTCTAAATAATTAAACAGCTCGATAGCGTGGGTGAAAATTTTTATATCGTAAATGCCATTTAGCATATCGAGAACCAAATCAGCGTTGTCTTTATTATCTTCAACTAAAAAAACTTTTTTCATAAAGAATCTATAATAGTAAGGGGAAGACCATTAAATTTATCACCAGAAAATATTTTCAGAGATTGAGCGTAATGCAATGTTGTCAGGATGAGGGGTCATTAACAAGCATCTTTTACTTGAATTTTTAATCTTCTATATGACAGGGAAGACGAAAAATAAAATTGTAATTCAATGCTGTTAATTAAGTCGAGAGGGACAGAAGTTCACTGATGTTTTCCGGAGTATTTACCCAGAGGTGGGAGTTGTCTTTCCAAATCATAAA
Source organism: Opitutales bacterium (assembly GCA_965219535.1). Lineage (GTDB taxonomy): Bacteria > Verrucomicrobiota > Verrucomicrobiia > Opitutales > PNEW01 > PNEW01. The sequence continues at coordinate 1,215,010 of CBDCNV010000001.1, forward strand.
TTGAGGAGTGATGTATTTGTTTATAACTTGCTTCATTTCTGGAATAGACTGTCCCTGCCAGTAGCCGTCTTTAGTGGCTGACAAGACGTATGCCTTTATATCAATCGGTGCCGTTATATTTTCAGTGCAGTGATTAAGGAGCCAGTTCATGCAATCGGAGGATAAATACGTCCATGAAAAACCAAAAACTTTAAAACGGGATTCAAGATCATGCTTGAATAAAACCCTGTTTTGAGCACCAAACTTCCAATTATAAGTTAAACTCGCTTCGGGGTTAATGAAGGTTAAAAGATTACTGTTTGGGAGAGCGAACCATCGAAATTCGTTTTTCTTAAAACCATTGAGAGGGAAAAATAGTTTTTCCCAAGCACTGTCATCTGTGTAATCAGGCGCCGAAGCGACCCAGAAGAGCTGCAATGATTTCTGGATCTCTTTTGATAGCTGGGGATAGACGGGAAGAAAATCATAGAACCCGGTGCTTGATGCCACGACTGAAACCTTCTCAAACTTTTTCGCAAGATCGCAAAGATCCTCATTTATTTTTGATTCTCTTTTATTTTGATTCTCCGGTGAATATTTTTCCCAGATTGGAGTGCTGGCTGAAAACTCGGGAAGAGAGAGAGAACGGATATAAAATCGGTGTTTAAATTTTTGATAAAGACTGGGAATTGCGAAACGGATTTGACCGGGTGATCCATCAAAACCGTGAATAAAATAGAACGCTTCATCCGCTTGTTCAGGATTACCGTATTCATTGAGATCGTCATAGAAGTAACGAAAATAACTTAACGAATCGTAATATTTATTTTCGAAGAGTGTTCGCAATGACATTTGAGTTAATTTTTATTTTAAGCGTATGGATTTGAGATGATTAAGCACGAGGAGAATTCAAGCATTGTGCAAGAGCGAATAAATTGATCAATCATCACCGCGTTGATGAGACACTTTTTTGCATACTTTTTCCACTTGAAATTCGTTTATTTGTAATTAAATTGGAACAAACAAGCGCGATATTTTCTCCAACAGTAATGATGACACTTTCCAAGCGAATATGCGGTCTTCTCAGCCTTGTGGTCTTATTTTCTTTCTCAACCGGATTTTCTGCCGTGGTGAAAGAGGGGGATTCTATTAATCGTGTTCAGACTGTCCTCGGCAACCCTAACGGGGCTATTTCTGTTAATGAAAAACAGACCTATTTTTTCGATCGAGGTGAAGTAATATTTATCGATGGTGTAGTGACAGAAATTAAGCTCGTTGACGAAAGCGCGGCGGCAGTGAAACATGCCCGAGATAAAAAACGGCGCGAACTCGCAGTCTTACTCGCCAAAGAGCGTAATCAACAGCGAATCATCAGGGGGCTCGAACTGAAAAAAGAAAAGTTGAACAGTCTGAAATTCAAGACCGCTTCAACCGAAAGTCGTATCCACTACTGGAGGAATTTCCACCGTGTTTTTCCCGATATTGATATCTCTGATCAATTAGACGCGGTACTCCTGGAACGCGATGAAGAGATTGCCCGCACCGAAGAAGAAGCTCGTTTGGCTGAAATAGAAGCCCGACTTCTTGCCGCAGAAAGGCGTACCCGTTATCGCTATCGCTATTCATTTCCATACTTTTTCGGTTTCAGCCACGGACATGCTCCAGTTGTCGAAGACCCGGTGCCACAAAAAGTACCGCCTCCCGACTGCGTTCCCACCTTTATTTCCGCCGAGTTAAAGCGGTGATGATGAAGTTTTAGGTGTTAAGTTTTAGGTAGCAAAGTCGAAGATAAATCCTGCAACTTCACATAGAGATAGCATATTTCGTCTTTTGACTTTTAGCTTTGGACATTCGACTTTATCTTTCATTTGCATCTTCGATCTGAGAAAAGGTATCGCGTATGTGTTCTGCGTAACGTTTCACAACAATAGCCAACGCTTTTTCTCCCTTTTCTCGAGAAGCTAAACTTGATTTACCCCACACTCCCGTTTTACTCATCGCGCTCATAGGTAAGTAGTCAAAATATTCGGCGGATTTACCGGGAGGAACATGATCGTGACGCTCTTTTCCTACTGTAGATTCATCGATCGCCAGCATGAGTGATGTTTCATAATCGCCGCCATGCAAATCGTTGTCTAAATCTGGGAATATATCTCGCAACTCATTAATCGGGGGTGTCCCTGGGGTAATGAGCAGAACTTTACCGTCTTTTCGATTCGTATTCAGTTTGCGCACCGCGATTTTCAAAATCGTGTTACCGCCGTGGAGATTTACAATCACGACCTTTTTAAAGCCCTGTGCAAAAAGGCAAGTTACGAGATCCTCAGTTATGAGGGCAAGCGTTTCATGTTTCAGTGATACCGTCCCTCGAAAATCAGCATGCGCTTCGGAATTACTAAAGGGTAATGCCGGCAGCAGGTAGGCATTTAATTCACGGGCAATGCCCTCTCCAATGGCATCCGCTTCCATCCAATCGGTGCCTAGAGGAAGATGCGTGTCATGTTGTTCGATCGCACCTACAGGCAGAATGGCTATATCAGCATTACTTTTTTCCAAATCAGGACTGGTGTTTTTTGAATTCCACATCTTATGCCTTTCTCACATTTTTCATTTCTCAATTATCTTCAGTTTTATCGCCAGTTTTTTTACCTCTTCTAAATGCCAGTCGTCGGCTTTAGGGTAGGGTGGACGCGTTGTTGCGTGATCGATTATTCCCTTCCATTTGAGAAGGTGTTTGGCGACTGAAAATGCATAGGGATCAGGTGTTATGAATGTAATGAGGGGTAGCATTTTATTATAGAAATGTTCTCTCGCTTCATCCCATTTCTCCGCCTTCACCAGTTTGTATAGAACAACTTCATGTTCGGGCATAACGGCCGCGCTTCCAGCAATCACGCCATCGCTCCCGCAGAGATAAGTGATAAGTGAATACAAATCTGATCCGCATAAGGCCGGGATAGAAAGTGCTTCATGCTTGAGTACTTCAAAAGATCCAATATCTCCACTTACTTTCAATGCCGCAATGCGATCACAATCGTTAACGATTGGGAGAACATCGCGTTGCATATTGAGTTTCCCCTCATTGGTCATGTCATAGAGCATAACCGGTATCTCATCCGCAATTTTCAGGAAAAAAGAGTGCAAGTCTTTATAGGAACGTTTTTTTACCATCGCAAAGCTGGCCCCTTTACGTGAGGCAATCTTTGCCGCTTTCATCGCATCGTCGAGGTCAACAGAGATGATACCCATACCGATGGGCACTCTGCCGTTCACATGTTCAAGAACATGATCCAATACCTGCTCGATCTCATTGAGGTTCATTCCCTCAAACTCACCCGCTTTTCCGCACGCTACGAGACCATCTACTCCACCATCGAGGATGTAATCTATCTCGCGACTCATGCTGCGAGAATCAAACAGGCTTCCGTCTTCATTGAAAGGTGTTGAGAGAAGGGTGTATACCCCTCCACTTAGTTTCGTGTCATTGGCCTTTATCATATTAGTTTTTTAATAATTCAGATTAATTACATACCGATAAAATTACATTACTCTTAGCGCATGAGGTTTTTCAGCCCATCATGAGGGGATGATAGGCAATACAATGTGGGAGGGGTGTTCGGAATCGAGGTGGATTGAATTGTCGGCGCTGACTTGACGGCGGTTGAGGCCAATCTTTTCACCGGTGTTGGGGTTGACATCAAAACGTGGAAAATTGGAACTGGAGATATCAAGCCGTATGCGATGGTCAGTGACAAAGAGATTGCTCGTGGGATAAAGGGTGATCGTCACGGTATCGATTTCACCGGGTGACAGAAACTGGGCGGTCTCATGACCCTTGCGGTATCGCAAGCGCATAATACTGTCGGTAAGATTTAACGCGTAACCGAGTGGATACGATGCACTGGGCGGGTAGAGGTCGATCAGTTTGGCCGTGAAGTCAGTGTCGAGAGCCGACGAGGAGACCCAAAGGGTTACGGTGATTGGGCCGGTCACTTCTACATCCTGTTCAAGCGCCTCAGTTTGAAAAATGATGACATCGCTGCGTGAACCTAATGGCAGGTAGGGTGGCTCACAGCCGTAAATATCTGGCGATTCTACCTGGTTGAATCCTCCCGCATTCATGATCGGTTCAGCTCGGGCGGCGAAGTGGAGAATCCCTGGGTCGGCCAGGCCTGGGGGCATGGGACCAACCTCCTGATGTGACGAAACACCTCCACCGATTGACGGCACCGGGTTTGAAGGATCGAATCGATAAGTGATGGCCGCTTCTGTTTGATCAGGCGGCTGACGCCGCAACAATTGATCCTCGTGCAGATAGTAATGGGTGAATTGGGTGCGGGCCAGCGGCCATTCGTTTTCATCTCGCCACGATCCGCCATGAAACAGGCGACCGTTCCTTGAGCGACAGCCATGGCCACCCCCCATAACGAATATGCGCACCGGTGGTTGGTCTTCGATAGCCGAACCCTGCCCCTTTAAGACAGCGTCGAACCAGGAAAAATGCAGATCGCGAAAGCTATCGAGCGCCGCCTCCGGTCCGAACTCCACGTCGCCGGCAAAGGACTGTTCGACTGTCGTGTTGCCATGGGTCCACGGTCCGACTAGAACTTTAATGGGGCCTTTTTTTCGTGACGACAAACCAATGTAATTCTCGAATGTCGCCCGTGTATAGGAGTCATACCAACCGCCAACGATGAGCATGGGTATATCCGGGAATTGATCCCAATGTTCCGATGGCGCAAAGCTTGGGTGTCGCCAGTAGTCGTCGTAATCGCTATGGGTGAGCAGTTCCATTGCCCATTCCTCGTACGGTGGCACGAGGCGCAATTGCGTTTGTCCTTTGCGAATAGGCATGCGCTGGAGCCAGTCACCAAAGGTATTAGCGCCAAAATTGAGGGCGGGATCGATACTGGGGTCGGCCTTTAATTCGGACTGCGTGTTTCCCGCTGAATGCCAGAACGCCCAGGCCAAAAAACGAAGTTCCAGCGCCCCGCCTTGGCGCACACTGCTGCTGTGCGCGTTTGACCCGCTCATATTGGGAATCATCGTGACCAGTTGATTGGGGCCCAGCGCGGCCATCGCGGTCTGCGTCCAGCCACACCAGGAAGTTCCCCAACTGCCCACCTCTCCGTTTGACCAGGGTTGTTGTGCAATCCAGCACAAGGTATCGTAGCCATCTTCAGCTTCCGGCAAGAGAAAGTTGACTTTACCACCGGACCGGAAACAACCCCGGCAATCCTGAAGCACCACGGCATATCCTCGGCGTGCATACCATGATCCATCACCGTTCGAGCTTTCACTGTCACTTATGTTATAGGGGGTACGGAAGAGCAGGGTCGGCATTTTTTCGGATAGTACTTTTCCCTCTAGTGCCGGAAGAAAAATATCTGTTGCCATTTCCACGCCATCGCGCATCGGAACCCTCACGTCTTTCTCTATGACCACCTCGTAGATGTCAGCTGAAGAACGCTCACTCATGGCATTACACGAAGCGTGGTTGAATACGCGATAGGGTGCTTGAAATTGAGAAGATTCATTCTAGCGATTGGACCAATACTTTTTCCCCAGAATAGCACTGACGATAAAAAGTGCGAGAGCTATCAATGTTTTTACGAGCCACAAATCAGTGCTGTAGAGGTTTGAAGCCAATAATAAAATGGCAACCAAAAGCAGGATCACCGCAGTGTAAATCAGTTCCAGCTGGATTGTTCTTTTTTCGTTTTCCATAATGATGACTGGGGACTACAACCTGTAAGTAAACGTGCTGAGCCGCAAAATATTACCATAGCAAAATAAAAAGCAAATAACAGACAATGATGAGGTAAATTATCGCTAATAACCCGGGTCGTCGATACCAGGGCAGACCTCCGGGTGGAACGTTAAAAGGATACTCAGGATTGATCGGCGCTTCGATCAGCGTTTTCTGCAGCCAGGTGCCTTCCAAGACTTTTAAGCGATGTCCCATGAGCTCCCTTAATTCCGCGGCAACGGTATGTCTCTCGTAAACCAGGCCTTTATACTCCTCCTCTTTCATCGGTCCATGAAAAATGCTGATCACTCGCGAAATGATAAGCATGGTCGTAGCGGGCAATAATATATTCCACAAATAGGTCCACCAGGTATGGGTGATCCATACCGGCCATCCCCATTTATTGGCATCGGCAATAATGGCCAGGATTCCGTAAGTCAGGCCGATAAGGAGACCGAAAATGCCAGTGCGACGGTGGACACGGGTAAAAACGCCCATCAAAATAATGGTCATAAGTGGTACCGCGATGGCACCGGCCAACCTCAGGAAAAAAAGCAGCATGCCTTCCTGGATAAAAGGAACATAGACAAATCCGAGCGCGATAATGAAGGGAACAGAAATTCTACCGACAAGAGTATAGTGGGCATCATCGGCTTTTCTCACAATAAATCGGGCGTATATGTCCCGCACAAAAAGGCTGGATATGCCGATCGCGACGGAATCAAAAGTAGAGTAGGCTGCAGCTATGAGTCCGGCCACAACCAGGCCAATAAGGCCGGGCGGCAGGTATTTTGCCATCATCAAAGGGTAGGCCGCGTCTACGGTTTCAAGATTTGGAAAGTCGGCGTGTGCCAGCGGCCCGAGGCTTACATTAAACCAAAGGCATATCGCGGTCGCGACGCTCGCTACCAGTGCAGCCATCTTGAAATCCCATTCTGATCTCGCTCCAAGAAAACGGATGGCTTCGTACTGGTTGATCACGGCGTAGGTTGTTAAGACAACGATAAATCCGAAGATGACAACGATCGCGGGGACACCATCCGGGGAATATCCGCCAACATGAAGGAGCGAGTCCGCTAATTCGGGATCGATGGCAACCAATCTTTCATTGAGACCTGTCCATCCCCCTCCTTTTACCCAGACCACTCCCCATAAAACAAAAGCGGCTACAATCATAATAGTGCTCTGTAGAGCATCGGTAAAAACTCCCGCTTTCAAGCCGCCACGGACAATGTAGAGTGCGGATGTTATTGCAACACCCACGACAATCATCCAACTCCAACCCGAACCGATATTAGCGACGATCTTCAGGACAAGATAGAGAGAGAAAAATATATTACCCAGAACATTGGTGCGGGATTGTATGTTGATGAGAACAGCAATGACACGGGCGCCAGGTCCAAAACGAAATTCAAGCCATTCAGCATTGGTGAAAACACCGGATCGGTACATCGGAACGATAACGAAAAAACTCAGGACGATCCATCCCACCGCTATTCCCAACCACCAGGAGGATAATTGGGATAATCCTAATTCATAGGATCCGCCGACAATAGAAACATAATCGCCGCTGTCGACCGCCGTCCCAAAGGCTGATAAACCAATGACCCACCAGGGCATTGATTTTGCGGCGAGGTACCAGTCAAAACTTTCACCTTTGCCCCTGAATACAACGATTCCATAGAGAACGATGCCCCCATTGATTACAAGTACGAGCAACCAATCAACAAGAGTCATAGCAGCATTCCTCTATTATTCATAATTGATTCTTCAACTTACTGTGCGAGGAATAGGATCTGCATCGGCCATTATAATTATTCTCTACCGAGGAGGAAGTTGGTAACCTTTCTTTTTTACCTTTATTCGTAAGAGATCTGTTTCAGCGCTAATATAAAGTGTGTTGCTTTCCTGCCCCCTGCCAAAACCAACATTAGTTGGTACCTGCGGAGTGGGAATGTATGCTAATTCCTTTCCTGTGGGCGTGTAGACATAAATTCCATACCTTGTTAAATCACGTACCGCGACGTAGAGATTACCTTCAATGTCGACCGTTAGACCATCGGGTCCATCTTGTGGAGAATAATCGACAAGAACTTCTCTGAAGGAAGCCGTGCCAGCTTCGGAAAGATCGTAAGCCAAGAGGGCCATGCGTCCTTTATGATAAACGGTGTCTTCAGGCAGGCGATCAAAGCCGAGTGAACCATTATCATTGCTCACTACATAGAGTGATTTCTGATCGGGTGAAATTGCGATGCCATTCGGTCTGCCCGCATCCGTTACGATTAATTCTATCGTTCCATCTGGATCGATGCGATAGACTCCCATGATGGGTTGTTCAATCGGTTCATGCCCGAGATACCGCGGGTCGCTAAAATAAATACGCTCCTTTTCGTCGATCGCGATATCATTAGGCGAATTAAAAGGTCGACCCTGGTATAAGCCTGCAATGATTTCAGTCTTCCCGGTCGTCAGGTCGGTGCGCGTTACACGGCGACCGCCATAATCTGCGCCCTCCGCGACGATCATCCTTCCCCGCGCATCAAACTTGATTCCATTGGACATGCCACTAGGGGAGCGGAAAATCTTTGTGATTCCGGTTTCCGGATTGTAATTCCAGATGCGCCCTGCCTGCATGTTAGATCTGAAGGTAAAGGTAATATCGCTGAAGTAAACGGATCCATCGCGCGCAACGGCGGGACCCTCAGCAAAAAAGGTGTCGCTAAACAATAACTCTAATTCAGCTCCGGGTGACAGGATTGACGGGTCACCTTCCGGTTTTTCACCCGCGAAGCCGTGCCCGATGAAGAGAAGGAATAATGCGGGGAATAGGAGTCCATAGACCGTGGTGTTATCCAGTACAGAGAAGGGGTTATTTTTTTTCATTAATATTGCCTTATTTATTAAATTTGGCGGGTGAGGATACCGTATTAACTGCATTCATTTGGTAAGTTTCTATCATTTTGCCTCAATCTTTTTTTTCTCAACAAATTTAATAATTATCTTGAAAAATTATTTAGTGAACATATGTTTACTATATAATCATTAACAAAAGTAAGGATTAAACATGAACATTGCGCACATCACAGGAAATCTCACTGCTGATATTGAAGTAGTACCCCTCAGAGAAAATACCCTCTGCAAATTTACTCTAGCCTGTAATCAGGGAGAACGAACGCTGTTTCTACCGATTGAAGTCTGGAATCAGGATCATTTGCAGAGTTATTTAAAAAAGGGATCAAAGGTATTGCTGAGTGGCTATCTTAAACAGGAGACTTGGCAAAATAAGGAGGGAGAAAATCGCAGTCGCATAGTTCTCGTAACTCATAATGTTGAGTTTATTGATCTCAAGTCGCGCGGTAAATTCCCTACAGATTCAGATAGGAATTCACCCAAGGTTGCAGCTGCTGCTTGAATTACCGGTAAGCTTAAGCGTGAAAAAATGGTAATTAACTCTACCCCGAGGGAAGACTAACTAAACGATGCAAAGTTTAGGACCAATTCTCTGCTGCGTATTAGCGCATCGAGAGGATTGGTCAGTTTCGCGCTCAATTCCAGGCTGACGGGTCCACTATATTGAATCTTTTCAAGCGCCTCAAAGGTCTGGCGAAGAGAATTTTCAGTCTGGACTCCGTCCGTCAGGGCCCAGTGTAAATCGCCATGGCCGTCGTTGTCGTCCAAATGGACATATCCAAGTTTGGGTCCGGCGGAGGCGATGACTTCGGCCGGGTCTTCGTTAGATATTTGTGTGTGCCCAATATCGAGAAGAAGATAGAGATTGGGATGATCGATGCCCCGTATAAAGCTGAGTGTTGCAGAGGCGGTTGGGAATGCACTACCGGGAAAGTGTTCGATGCAGAGTTTTAATCCGAGTGTGGAAGCCAGATCGGTAAGGGTGGAATATGAACGCGCATAGCGGGAGAGGGCCTCAGGACTCCCATCTGTGCCCGGTACGAGGTAGGCGACTTTAGCACCGAGATTTTTACCATATTCAAGGGCCTTTCCGGTATAGGCTAACGCCTGGGCAGTTGAAGACGGGTCCTCACTATCGAGTGCTACGCCTTCTGGGATGCCAAAAGATGCGGCGAGACAAGAAACCTGAAGATTGAGGTGATGAATACGCGTTTGAATGTCTTCAGGATTAAAGACAAAGGGTTGAAGATCAATACACCTGAAACCCGCGTTGGCGATCTGAGTTAATACTTCTTCTTCCGGCCCGCTAAGGGCCCATATACAACAGGATAATTCCATGTGAATTGAAACCGAATAGTAGAGCGCGAATTTATAAAATAAAGAATTAAGATCCAAATACGTTTAAAATAATATTTTCGTCTTCGTCTGCGTTTGCCTCTTCGTCCCTGTTATTGCAAGCCGTGAAAAAAAGAGGACGAATACGATAAGGCAGACCCGTCTTCACAGAAACCTTCAACGTGGCAAGCGAAGACGAAGCTATTTTGATACCCCATATCACTGGTCGCGATAGGGTTGGAGGAACTCATCAATTCGCGTGTAAAGTTCAATTTTATTTTTCGTTTTTTTGAATCCATGACCTTCATCCTTCTTAACCAGCCACGCGTAATCCTTGTTTTCTTTGATTAATCCTGCGCGCAACCTCTTTGCTTGATTGATGGGTACCCTGGAATCTCGTGTTCCATGGACAATGAATACAGGGGCCTGAATACGTTCCAGGTAATTGACAGGTGAGTAGGCATTGAGCATCTCTTTATCTGCTTTAGGGTCTCCAATTGTTTTCGTATAATAAGCATAAGCAATCTTCTGCCTCCATTTTTTTCGCCAATTGATGAGGCCGACTAAATCTATCGGGCCAAAAGCGGTAATACCAAATTGATACAGTTCCGGATAGAAAACCAATTGAGCCATCGTAGCATAGCCACCATAACTAGAGCCGTAGATGCCAATACGGTTCCGATCAACGATACCCTGTTCCACAACCCAATTGATTCCGTCAACTAAGTCTGTTTGCATCGTTGTTCCCCAAAGTTTGTCCCCTGCGTGAAGGAATTCACGGCCATAGCCCTGTGAGGAACGAAAATTGATTTGTAAAACAACAAATCCCCGGCTGGCGAGAAATTGTAATTCCGGATTATAGCCCCATGAATCTCTTACCCAGGGCCCTCCATGGGGATGCACAATGAAGGGGAGATTTTTATGTTTTTTACCGTTAGGCAAAGTCAAATAACCGTGCAAAGTGACCCCATCGCGTGCTTTAAATACAATGGGTTTCATTTCGCTCAAGCGTGTAGGTTCAATAATGCTGTTGTCAGCTAAGATTTCAAAATCCAATCTCCCCTCTATAATACTGAGGAGCGAATAAATTACCGGATGACGGTCACTGTAACTGGCAATCACAAGACGTGAATGATCATCACTCACATTGGTGATAACACTGATTAAGCCCGGGAATTTGAGGTCGAGAAATTCCTGGATCATTTGTTTTTCTTTATGAAACCAATAAGATTGCAGTTTATCAGTTTCAAAATAAACCCCCACGGGTTTTTGAATAAAATCGGACAGAATTAAGTGAGAAACATCATTCGATTGGCACTCATAGAGTAACCTTCCGCGTTTACGTGTTTTTAAATTAAACTCATACAGGGCGGCTACTTCGCGGTCGATATCGCTCGAGATGTAAAGGATGTTGCGGTCATATCCAAATGGCTGCTGCGGTGGTCTTAAATTTTGAAAGTGTTCCCTGTTTTGAGGTCCAGCAGGAGACCATTTTTTTTCCTTGAAGGAGAAATTGGCGATCATTTCCCATTCCGCGCCCTCTCTTTCCCGATAATGATAGCTCGTATTGCGATCAATGTCCTTTGCCTCGGCGAGGCGAACATCGCTGTTTTGATCGGTAAACCATTTTGTGAAAGTACCGGGATTTGCAACACTTAGAACTTTCCCACCATCTTTGATGTTCAGGCGATAGACATCAGGATAATCGACATTCTTTTCGTTGTTCACGACAAGAATTTCATCGTGAGATTTTTTGAGGAGATCTAAAGGCCAGGTGTAGCGAAATACAAAACTGCCGGTGGATTTTAGTGGTGGAACCAGGACCCTTGGGTTTTCCCCATCGCGATCAACTGCGAATAGTCCCCACGATTCATTTCCGTGGTAATCCATGGTGAAAACCAGTCGATCATCATTTCCCCAAAAATAATCTTTGATCGTCTGATCCTTAATAGCGGTTACTCTTACCGGGGTGCGGGATTTCAAATCGATAACATAGAGGTTTGTCGCGCCTTTCCAGTCTGCCAATGCGGACAAGTACTTTCCATTTGGGGAAACGCGAAACTTGCTAAAACCGGTGCTTTTAAAAAATGATTCAACTGGGATATCGTCGGCCCAAAGTTGGAGCCCCATAATGCTCAAGATAAAGCTGAGAAATCCTGCTACCCATATTTTCATCGTTCAGAATCTCTTCTTTAACGATAAAAAGACCATCCGACCATAGGGGTTGTGAGCGCCGTTATTTTCATCATAGCCTTCAGATCGAGTTACGTCGGCAGGGGGATCGCGATCAAATAAATTACGGAAACCAAGCGTAATGTCCATGTCCCACAGACCGGAATAAGTAAGATTTAAATCAATGTTGGTAAAACTGCCTACTTGGGGAACGCCAACATATATGGTCTGATAACCCGATGAATAATTAGCGGCGAGAAAAGCAGAGAAATCACGATTACTGCTGATCCATTGCAGGGAATTACGCGTTTGAAACTCCGGTACTCCTCTGAAACCGGTGAGATCGAAACCACCACTGACGAACTGGTCAAAGAAAACAGTGTAACTTCGCAACCAGAAATCGCCCTGTGTCTGAGTCCGATAATGGTAAAACAATTCAAAGTCGAGACCCTGAAGATCTACCCCCTCAAAATTCCTCTGTTCGTTGAGGATAAAATCAATGTGCCCCGGCACGGTGAAGCCACCATAAAATGTATTCGGATTTCTAAAAATTCCGGTTGTCTCTCCACGGGTCTCGGGATCCATCGTTAAAAAAGCTAAAGGGTCTTCATTGTATAAATTAACTTCTCGCTGAAGCAGACCGAGCGTCCTCCTAGTACTGATTACATTCTCAATTTCTAATCGCCAAAAATTAACACCAATCGTTAAATCCTTTATCTTTGCCGGGTTATATACGACACCGATATTAAAATATTGTGATTCTTCCGGTTCGAGATTTGGGTTGCCGGTCGTTCGGACATCACGTGACCTGAAATCATCAAATGGAAAGGGCATTCCTGTTTCTTGATTAAAGGTTAAGCTATAGCGCAGCAAATCGCGCTCTTGGATAAAGCCACGAGTGGTACCACCAAAAGCCTGTTCCAAAGAGGGTGCTTGAAACCCTTCCGCATACGATGCGCGTACTAGTAACTTAGAGGATGGTTGAAAGTTTAAACCTATTTTTGGATTAACTGATTTACCAAAATCACTGTATTCTTCGCGACGCAGAGCAAAATGACTTTCCAGCCAGGGAGTTAAGGGAATCGCCAGTTCCCCATAAATGGCGTTGATATCTCGATCTCCCTTTGCGGATGTGCCTCCCGAACCGAAGAGAAGAAAATTTTCTGCGAGATCAGATTGGTTTCTCACCATCGACTCCTCACGGTACTCGCCACCCAAATACCCCAATACTTTACCTGCTCGTAATTCAAAGAGTTCGGTACTGATGCCTCCGCTGAATTGATTGAATTCTCTTTTCCCATAGCGGACGTCATCTGTTGTTATGCGGTTGTAGATCGCCTCATTATTGTCTTCGCCCGGGCCCGAAGCAAATGGGTTGAGCGCATCGGCACCAGATGCGTTTAAAGCTTCCTGAAATAAGTCAACGCGTATCAGATTGGTGGACAGATTATTGACTTCGCTTTGGGTCTCGAGATAAGCAATTTCCCATCGCGTTGCCGTTCCAATCTGACCATCGAGTCCCATAACCACGCGTAACGATTCAGAGTCTATTTCAAAAAGACGAGGCCCTGTATCGGTTGGTCGCAATAGAACGTCGGTTAAATCTATCCCTTCGGGAACTATATTGACGGTCGGATTATAGGGGTTAGTTGACGGAATAGTGAAACTACGGTCCAGGGGGGAAGGTGCAAATTGAGATTCCGATTTATTTTTCTGGTAACTAAACTCAGTGAAAAATGCGATGTTATCGCTGAGCTCGTAGTTGCCAATCAAGGTGGCGCCGCGTCGTTCGGCGGCGCTTATTGCGGTTTTGAACTCATTGAAGTTAAACCGCTCATAGGAATTTGCAGTTTCAGAGCTTCCATCGCCGATAAAAAAAAAGGCGTCGCTTCCGAAGGTGAATGAGAATATTCCCGGATAAGAAGCCCAGTCGCGTAAATCGAACCCCCCTTTATCCGAGTGATCTGCACTTGCTGAGAATGAACGGTCACTCAATCTGATGGAATTGCGATTCAGGTAATTGATGAACACGGCGAGGTTTGACTTTGGCGAGCTTCCACCCCACGCGATATCAACCTTGGTATTGGAGAAGTCATCACCTCGTGTCGTGTTACCATAGTAGGTTTGTACCTCGGCTCCTTCAAAATCTTTACGTAGTATAAAATTTATAACTCCGGCGTGCGCATCAGAACCATAAATGGCTGAGCCCCCTTCTTTCAGTATTTCAATTTTTTCAAGTGCGCCAACGGGGATAGCGTTTAAGTCTACAAAATTTACCCCTCTCCCTGTTGAAAAGGCATAGGGAGCTAACCTGCGCCCATTAAGCAGTACCAGCGTCCCCCCAACTCCCGTCCCACGCAAGTTGGCTTGCGCGCCATCACCGGCAAAAGATCCCGACTGGTCCGCTTCGGAGGCTCCTGCGGTTATCGGCAGCTGACGGATAAGGTCTGAAATTTGTGGAGATTGGATCAGACTAATCTCTTCTCGGTCTACGGTAAAGAGGGGAGCTGCTGTTTCGAGGTGGATACTTTTTATTCGTGAACCGGTAATCAGTAAGTCTTCCATCTCGACTACTGCCTCTTCATCCTCCGGTTTGTTCTTACTAATTGTTTTTTCTTTTTCTTCCCGTGGCTGTCCTTCAGCCGTAGCAGATTCATCAGCATAAATGAAGCTACCCGTTAACGATAACAAGCATAGCGTGATCAAGGTCCCAACGAATTGGATGAAGCTTTGCATTAAAAGGGGTATTTAGAGTCTGTATTATAGATTTTAATCTTCACTGAGCAAACCCTTTCTATTCGATTACTAACAGCTGAATTAGGAGGATAAACGCTTATGCTATATCATCATCTATACCTAAAATAATTATTTCATTGCCGTGAAATGTTAAAATTTAATATAAAATTAATTTTCTAACTGCCTAATCGAATAATATATTCTAAATTTTCAGGAATCCAAACGATGATTGTTGATTGTCATACCCATCTCTCGACAAATGAACAGTGGGGTGAGGTTTTTTTAAATGAATTCGCTGTCGCCTATAAAAAAAGCGGGATTGATTTGCACGTTACTCCGGAGAGGCATTGGAAAGCCTCTGCATCCGCAGATAAAGTCATTGTCTTTGGAATTAACTCACAATTTTTAAAGATGAATACGCCGAATGATCAAATCGCGGATTATGCGAACGCTCATCCAGATAAAGTTATTGGTTTTATGTCAATTGATCCAAATGAATCAGGGGCAATCGAAGAGCTGGAAAGGAGTGTGCATGATTTAAAACTACGCGGCATTAAAATGAGTCCCGTATATCAGTACTATGAGCCGATGGATGAACGCGTGCAGGAGATTTATAAACGCGCGGTAAAATACAATCTTCCTATCCTGACCCATTCCGCATTTCAGATGATACCGCAAACGCCCATGAAATGGGCGAATCCTTTACTCTTTGACGAAGTCGGAATTCGCTATCCCGATTTAAAAGTCATAATCGCCCATGTCGGTATCCCCTGGTATGAAGATGCCATGGTCGTAGTGAGAAAACATCACAATTTCTATGCAGATATTTCCGGGATAATGACCAAACCCAATTGGGGTTACCAGGCTTTGCTTGCTTTTCATGAATTCCGTATTGCGCACAAGTTATTATTCGGAACAGATTTTCCCTTTGTTACGGTCGAGGATACAATCGAAGGCTTGCGCAATGCCAATCAAGTCATACCCGATAAGGGGATGACTGAAATTCCCCAAACTTTAATTGAAGAAATAATTCACCGAGAAACCTTAACCCTTCTCGGCCTCGATTAATCTTAATAGACTTCGCGCTTTAACCCAGCGACGGAAATCGCACCCACGCATACACTCTTTATCATCGTAGTTTGCCCCATCTGTTTATCCTTAATCACTGCAATGTGGGACAAAATGACGATTACTTTTTTATTTTGTGACCGCTTTTATTTCCCAAGCCGTCGTAAGCTGCATACTTATAAAGTTCGTGCAAGGTGGGGGAATTAATTGCAATCGATATACAATATTCAATCGGTTTTTTGCTTTCCACCAAAACCATGTCGAAATGTATAAGTTCAGTTGCAATCGGTCCGATAATATGAACGCCTAAAATTGTATTATCCGCGCGATTAAAAACTATTTTTAGAAACCCCTGTTTTGTCCCCATGATTCGACCGCGCGTTAGATCACTGTAACGTGCGCGACCTGCGCAGACATCGAAGTTTTGATCTAAGGCTTCTTTTTCCGTTAGTCCAATCATTGAAACTTCAGGCACTGTGTACATGCCCAGGGGATACTGGTCGGCGATATGTTCTACATCCGATAGACCAAACATGTGCGCAACGGCTACGCGTCCCTGGTCCATGCTAATACTCGCGAGCGCTGGAAAGCCAATCACATCGCCCACGGCGAAAATGTTTGGCGTATTACTCCGATACTCTTTATCGACGATAATTGTTTCACGTTTCCCCGTTTTTAACCCTGCATTTTCACAATGCAAGGTGCCAATATTACCGCAACGGCCAGCTCCATAGAGAAACATATCTGCTTCAATAGTAACATCGGATGTGAGTTTCGCGTAAGCCTTTTTACCATCGTCAGTTTCTTTGATCGCCACGCTCTCAACCCGGGTATCAAAGAGTATTTCGACCTTATCGCGTTTCATTTGTTCAACGAGAGCATTAGATATCTCCCCATCCAGAAATTGAAGGATCTTATTGTGACTGTTTACAAGATAGACTTTGCTGCCAAGCGTTGAGAAAATTGTCGCGTACTCACAGCCAATCACTCCCGCTCCCACAATGCAGATGGTCTCCGGCATGCGGTCTATTTCAAGAATAGTATCAGAGTCATGGATATAATTACCATCAAAGGGAATGCCGGGAGGGTGGTAGGGGTAAGAACCGGTCGCGATAATGATATATTCCCCCTTGATGACAACAGTTTCTCCACCCTTAATTTCAAGGTGGTGTTCGTCAATGAATGAAGCTGATCCCTGGTAAATATCTACCTTATGGATCTCGAGATTATGATGAACTTCTTCGCTTATACTTTTAACAATAAGATTTTTGCGGTACAGGAAGTGTTTTACAGATGCTTTTTCCTGCAATTTTCGTTCGATCCCGTACAATCCGCTGTCATATTTACCCGATAAATAAAGGGCCGACTCTTTCAGAGTCTTCGAAGGCACGGTTCCAGTTTTTACCCCCGCGCCCCCATAAGCAGAATCCTTTTCGATGATTGCTACTTTATGACCGAAGTATGCCGCTTTAACTGCAGCTTTTTCACCGGCAGGTCCCGTTCCGATTACAATCAGGTCATATTCTTTACTGGATTTCACCATCGTGTGTAAGGGTGGTTATGGGGAAAGTATTCTCATTTACAAATTAAAAGGCCCAGTAAGCAATACCTGCACTCTGTAAGAAGGATATAAAATGGATCTTGGGAGGTAATATTATAAATTATTGTCTTTAACACCTGGTAAGGAAGGAAGAATGGAAGTTTTGATGATTGGACGTGTGGGGTTTTCCTTTGGTCATCATCCATCTTTCCAACCTTCCTTTCAAGTCAAGTATCTTGCAACTCGAGGTGGAACGCGCTGCCTGACCGCCATAGCATTTCACTACACAGCGACGGCTGGTTCCCTAGCGCGTTTGAGAATGTCGCATTTGAAGAAGCGTGCTCGGGATCAGCCGTCGCCAAGACTATGTCGGACAGGACTTCGATGAGCTCAGCCGAATCGAAGCCCGCTCCACCTCAATGTTTTTAAATAACTTGAGGGACGAAGACGAAGATTTAAATATCCAGGCTTTTCACCCCGGAGGGGTGAAACAATCGTAGCCCATAGCGTAAGCTATGGGAATAAATATGTGTATTTTTAATGAAGCCCCAGCGGGGCGACACAACAAATCTTCCGACTGTTATTGTATCGCCCCGCTGGGGCTCCGGATTTTAATTATATCTAAAACTCACAGCTAACGCTGTGGGCTAAGACTATGCCGCCCCTCCGGGGCTTTGAGAAATAGCAGGGACGAAGACGATGAGGTAGACGAAGATTTACCTGATTAATACAATCATCCCAGGAAGACAAAGCCCACTGCGGCCGAAAATAATACGACGAGCCAGGCCGGACATTTCCAGATGACGAGTAAACCGAATGCAGCCAGACAAAGAATGAAATCATGTGTATTGCCAATCGCGCTGATCCATACGGGATTGTAAAGTGCAGCTAATAATAACCCAACGACCACAGCATTAACCCCTTTCAGAGCAGCTTGTGCAACGGGTTGCTGTCTCAATTTTTCCCAATAGGGAATTACGCCCAGGATCAGAAGAAATGAAGGAGTATATAGGGCGATGAGACACCACAACCCGCCTAGCCAACCTTGTGAGGTCATAACAGTACCGAG
Source organism: Opitutales bacterium (assembly GCA_965219535.1). Lineage (GTDB taxonomy): Bacteria > Verrucomicrobiota > Verrucomicrobiia > Opitutales > PNEW01 > PNEW01. The sequence goes on from CBDCNV010000001.1 coordinate 1,233,568, forward strand.
ATAGGCGGCAAAAGTGAATAGAGGCCCTGGAACAGCCTGGGCCGCGCCATAACCAGCTAAGAATTGGTCTTTGTTTATCCAACCCGTTGGCACTACCTCCGATTGTAGCATAGGGAGAACAACATGCCCACCTCCAAATACGAGTGAACCAGACCGGTAGAAACTGTCGAATAATACCAGTGCTTGATGGGGAAAAATGACCGATAATATCGGCAGACTGATTAGCAAACTTGCGAATAAGATAAGACATTTTACGCTTAAATTTTTATATCTATCGACAGGTAACGCCTGTCTTGCGTGGGAAGTTTTAGCATCTCTTAAAATCGCCCAACCGGTAAAACCACCGATAATGATTAGCACTATCTGAATCATTGGTAATGGCCATATAAGATACCCCATGGTTGAAAGCAGGGCCAAGGTAACACGCTTGCGATCTGGACATAGCTTTGTCGCCATTCCCCATACCGCTTGAGCAACTACCGCGACCGCGACAATTTTTAATCCCGCGAGTAAGCCGCTTAGATTCCATGAATTGAGCGCACTTATTCCATAGGCAAAAACAATAAGTACGATCGCTGATGGTGTGGTAAAGCCCAGCCATGCCGCGAAGCCACCCCTCAATCCACCTCGAATGAGCCCAATCGTCATTCCCACTTGACTGCTCGCCGGCCCGGGGAGGAATTGGCACAAAGCGACTATATCAGCATAGGTATTTTCTTCAATCCAACGCCGACGAATAATAAATTCATCTCGGAAATAGCCGATGTGAGCTACCGGACCTCCAAAAGACGTTAACCCCAGTTTAAGAAAGGCAAAAAATATTTCGCCAAATGGTATGCGTTCTGACAATTAAATTTTCAGCTAACTTTATCTGCGACTCGACCTTTTGCCTGGGCTATGATGTCTACATGGACGCGTTCGCTCCAGGCTTGAATGAGTTTATTGAAAACGGGTCCCGGTGTGCCACTCCCCACCGTGAAGCTGTTAAAACGAGTCACCGGCAGTATGCAATAAGAGGTGCTGCAAAAAAAGGCTTCGTCCGCGTTGATAACGTGAAAGGGTTGGATGTCTTCTTCACTCGTTGGTATATCCAATTGCTCTGCTAATTCTAACACCGTGGCGCGACTGACTCCATCTAAAGCATTATCAGTTTTTGGTGTTCTTAAAACACCATTGGAGAAAATAAGAAAATTCGCACCCTTATTTTCCGTAAGGTTTCCGTTGAGATCCATAAAGAGTGAGAATGCTTCTGGATCTACAGCTTTCACTTCAAATTCACCCATGCACATGAACAACCGGCTTTTGTGTTTGATCTTTGAATCTAATGTTTGCGGTGGGATATGACGAATGGATGGTGTTACGGCGTGCACCCCAGTATCATAAAGATGCGCATAATCTGGTAAAGTAAGAGGTGGACTACTGATGATGAGTACCGGGTCGGCAAATTCAAAGCCACCGATAGCCCTTGTCGTTCTCCCCCCGGAGATTTGCTGATTTAACCATACATCCATTTCAGGTTCGAGATGAGGTATATTAGCTTCTAAAACGGCGCGTGTTATACGTTCCATTTCATCGGGATCCATGCCCGGATCAATACGGACCGCTTTCATTGAAAGATAGAAACGCTCAATATGCTCACGCATTTTGAAAGGTCGATGAGCAAAAGTGCGGGCGCAGTCAATTACCGAATATCCCCAACCCATACTCGAATCTGAGTAGTGAACTTTTACTTCGGAATCAGGAACCATTTTTCCGTTAAAGTAGGTGATGAATTCTTCTTTGTGTTTCTCGCTCATTGATTTGTTTATCCTATTTTGGTTGCTGAGAGGCTTAGTGGAAATAGCTCACAGCGATTTATTAATTTGTATCATTGATGTCAACCGGTATATCACCCCTACTGATCCACTGACAGATAATTAAATATTCCCGATCAGGGTTTAAGCACAACCCGTCCCGAAACCTGACCTTTCCTGAGATCGGTTAATGCTTCATTTGCATGATCGAGAGGGCGAGTTTCAATAGGAATAGGGGATACCTTGCCAGCTTTAACCAATTCGATTAACTCGAACATTTCTGTTAGGGTGCCCATCTTTGTCCCCTTTATCTTCAGCAATCTTTGCATCACTAAGACCAGCGGTAAAGATAATGCTCCTCCCATAATACCTGCCGAAACCAGGGTCCCTCCATTGCGTATACTATCGATGCCAAACTGGGCCGTTGACGGCATGCCAACGAAATCAATTGCCGCCGCCGCGCCCCCGCCAGTGATTTCCTTAATATACTCGATCGCTGATGAATCACTATTATCAACCGTCTCCTCGGCACCAGCTTCACGTGCAACATTCAGTTTATTAGCATCGATATCGGCGACTATCACCTTACCCTTCGCTACATTGGGCGCGATTTTTAATGCACTTAGACCAAGACCTCCGGCGCCGATAATTACAATCGCATCGGATTCAGTTTTTACTTCTGTTTTCTTGAGCGCACTGTAGGCGGTGAGCCCCGAGCAGGCATAGGTACAGGCAAGTTCTGTAGGAATACCAGCGTAATCAACCAGGTATTTAGGATGGGGGACAATAACATAATCACTATAGCCCCCACCGCGGAATACACCGATGTATTGCGGTTTTACACAAATCATATTTTCATCTCGGGTGCACGCTTTGCATGTTCCGCACCCAATCCATGGATAAACAATGCGTTTTTCCCCTACGGTGATTCCTTGGACTTCAGGTCCGATCGACTCCACTTCACCGACAACCTCATGCCCCATTGTAAAGGGTGGGGTTAACCCGCGCTCTGAAAACATTAACCGTTCGTCGTTTCCTAGATTCAAATAGCCTTCCCAGATATGAAGATCACTGTGACAAACGCCGCAGGCGTCGACACGCATGATTACCTCCGTTCCCATGGGTTCCGGGGTTGGCCTTTCCCGTTGTTCGAGCGGTTTTCCCCAATCAATCACTTGATAACTGCGCATGACTTATTCCTTTTAGATACTCTATTACATTGTCCACGGGCATCACATCGCCGAGATCTATATCGATGTCCAGTAAATTTACCTCATGCATAATTTCGCAGCGTTCGCCCACCGCTTCAGCCGGTACGATAATTCGATAGTCGTCAGTTGCATCCCGGCAAGTGGCATAGATGCAATGACTGGTGCTGACGCCCGTTACAATCAGAGTGTCCACTTGTAATTCCGAAAGAATGGCGTGAAAATTTGTATCCTTAAATGCGGAAGCGTATTTTTTTAAAATGATCCTTTCAGAAGACCTGTGCTTAAGACGAGGGTCCAACTGCAAAAGGGGTTCATCCCCAGGTTTGAGGTCCATTTGACACTTCTTATCGCGAGGGCTGGGGGGCGCAGCGGGATCATAATCCAAGGAAGTAAAAAAAATGGGGATTTCCGCTTTCCGCGCAGCCTCGAGGAGCCGAGCTGTCGCCTCTACCACGGAATCAACATTGCTTCCCATTTGGTGTTGTGGTTGGGTCCAGAAAAGAGCGAGATCTACAACCACAAGCGCCGGGTTCTCGCCAAATCCTACGCGGCCACCCCAGTTATTTTCAAGATAACGTTCACGTAAATAATTCAGGTGTTTTTTCAGCGGTTCACGCAATTCGTCAGGTAATCGCAGGTCATTTGATCCGGTAATCTGACGGGTTGATTTATCAGTCATCCTTTTACTAATTATCTGTTAATAGCACTCATATATTCTAAATACCAGTTTGAATACGGAATTGCGCGCTGAATATACTGTAACTGATTAAAGCCATTGCAGGAATCACAAATCCGCCCAAACCGGGGATCCATTGTAAACTGATAAGGAGGAAGAATAAAAGCCGAATTAACCATTTTAAGATGAAACTTTGACTTAAGGGGATATATTGTCGAAAGGGGCCGACGAGCCTGAGCCGATAATAAATGACCCCGGGAACGAGGCCTATAACCGGGATAAGACTGAAGAGAAAAGAAATTAAACATACACCGGGAACTCGCGTGCGAATACGGTGGAGGTAATTCCTCGCAAAATCCTTGTCGGCTAATAATTGATGTCCGCATGCATCGCAGGTTTGATTGACAGAACGTTTTTTAAATCGCGTCGCACAAACGGGGCATCGTTTCTTTGCCACTAAGAAATAGGGATGTGCTTCAAGATCATCTTCAGCTTTTTTCTTGGACTGGCCCAAAGCTCCCACTTTGCTCGGGTGCTCGCGCTTTTCTCCGCATTGGGGACAGGCAATGGCCGTTCGATAGACACTCTCTCCACACTGATTACAATCTACTTTAGATTTTTCCTCCCGATAGGTGACATACTTTTGGGCGATGAAGAGAATTCCCAAGGCTACGCCATTGACGATAAGCATGAGTATGGGGAAAAACAACAGCGCTAAAATTCCAAAAGCAGCCCAGATATCCTCAACCCAGCTGATAAAATTTTGAATACCAAAATCGTCGTCTTCGTCAGCAGTACGTAATACTTCCAATAGACCCTTACGCATCCTGCTTGCGATATAAGCAGCGCCGGCAACGAATACAGTGAAAACGGTGTCGAAGACGCCAGCCTGGGTAATCGTTTTCTCTATAAAATCAATATCTACCGCGCTGATTAAACCCAAAAACGAGAGTCCCGCTAAAGCTGTTTTTGTGTAACCGTCAATCTCCTGCAATGCTAACCTGGCTTCAGGCACTTTATCCGCCGCCATTTCCAGTATAGATAAGAATCCAAGGATGGTAAGGGTAGCGCCGTGCGTAAACCATACCGGTTCTTGCCCCACATGATTGACGAGATCGATATTTTTCATGTAGGGGAGCACATCGCCGTAGCGCAAGGAGAAGGCAGTTATAAACGCGGGAAGGAATGCGCGGGAAGAAAACATCCCGATGGACCCAAAACCGTGCACCAAGGCATTAGTGAGCATATTTAGATGGAGTATTATTTTCTAACGGTAGACAATGGCAAAAATTTGCAATCGATACTCACTGATTTTTAGCTCCCGTTACGAGTGCCTATTACAGATTATTTATAGGTCACTAAACGACCGATTCAAGCGAGACGCATACTTGGGGGAGATGATCGCCAGGGTAGTGTTATAACAGGAGCAAAAATCTGATTTATTTACGCATATCACGGAACGTTGTGAACAGAATCCTTGTCCTATTAAATGGATTATTTTATGGATGCACTGATATACTATAAATCATTATGATTCAGTAAGATAAATATTCAGTAAGATTAATATGATGATTGATGTAAAAATATTTATCGATCGAGAACTGGACAAATTTAATTCATCAATTATCAATAAAAGTATGTCATTAAATGACATTGTAATCATATGAGATAAAACCTCTAAAAAAGTGATACGCATTATGGAAAAAAAGCTTATACTAACTCTTACACTATCCTTGGGAATACTTATAAACTGTGCCTTTGCTCAATCGGGTAGTTTCGATTTTGAGAACGATACCGCGGAGGGGACAGAATTTATCATCGGCCAATCACCGACGAGTATCCATGTAATAAACTTTACCCTGGAAACAGTGGACAATCCAGCACTCGCTCATTCAGGCACAAAAGCTCTGGTCCTGGTGCCCGGTGCAACGGAGGGGAAAATACTTTTTGAAAGGGGAGTGAACAATCTCTCGTTCTATGCCGCCGATACGCAAGGCGGTGGACGCATTGAGTTAAGAGATAAAGTCTTTCTTGTTTTGAACGAAAATGGAGTTGTAAACGGCCTTCCAGGTAATATCAGTCCAGGCTCAAATCCCCCTCAGCAAAATTTCGTCGCCTTCAGCGGTGTATTCAACGATCTATCGGATCTCAATTTTACTAATGGCATCAAAGAAATTAAAATAGTTAACGCTTCCGGACAGGTCTCCATCGATGACCTTACTTTTACCAATGTTGTCGGTCCACCTAACAATACTTTTTTTGAGGATTTTTCGGATTTAGATAATCACCCCATTTTTGGGGAAAATTTTGTAAACCGCGTAAATTTTACCCTCGGTCAATCACCGAACACAGCTCACTTTACTATGGGTGTCGTTACCGCCATCAGTGTCTCAACCTATGGAAGTGCGGGCAGACCCTTTAACCACACTTTCCCATTAGCTCCAGCGCAGGGTGGTGATTTTGAAAGTGGTTCCTGGCAGGTACTTGATGAAACACAGGGAGAAATAACTTTTGAAGAGACACCGGCGGCGAAGGTTGAATTTTATGCAGTGGTTGGAGAGGAAGGTGATGGAAGGTTGGATGTTTATGATACGGCAGACAATCTACTCACCTCTACCACCGATATACCTTTAAATATTAGTATTGAATTAGAGGGCTCGATCTTTACCTTTTTCTCTTTTGTCGCGGAAGAATTAGGTGCACCGGGCGGGATAGGTAGAATTACTTATAATAATGACCCCTCACCACAGGCGCAGACCGGTGGATTTTTAACTAATATAGCATTGGACGACTTTGGCTGGACGCCGATTGGTGTCCCGTTGGGTGGAGGGGAACCCCCTCCCGCCGAAGCACCGGCGATTACCACGCAACCTGCGAGCCAGGAAGTTGCATCCGGCACGGCTATTGCCTTAACGGTCGCAGCAAGCGGTGAGGATCTTACCTACCAGTGGTTTACCGGTAACAGCGGTGATACTGCCAGTCCCGTAGCCGGTGCCACGAGCGGCACCTTAACCACCGGTGCTCTCACCGCGAGTACGAACTTCTGGGCACAGGTAACAAACGCCGGCGGTACCGCTGACAGTGAAACCGCGGTGATCACCGTAGCTGCACCGGCTGTTCCCCTCGTGCTCGACGGATCGGGCGATATCGCCGGTGAAAACATTCAGCATGCCAACGGTAACGTCTTCGACCAGATACTGCTCACCGGAGAATCTGTCCAACTCCAGGCCAAACCGGGACAGATCACCCGCGTCTCCTTCATGGACGAAAACGAGGACATTGTGCAGGTAGAATTTTCTGGTAACGGTACCTTTACCGTAACCCTCGATCCGGCCACCTTCCTGCCCCCGGCCATCCCTCCACGCTACAACCAGGCCGTTGAGTACGTGACGGGCAAACCGAGCGTAGTCATAGATGGAGCGGACGGCAATACCTTCTTCAGTATCTTTACCGTGGGTAGGATCAACGCGTTTAACCAGGCCCTCTTCCCCGAGGGACAGGTCTATGATGCGCAAGCGGACGTGACCCTCGTTGAAGTTGTAAATTCCACGGGAATGGGCGGCATACAACTGTCGAACACCGTGTTCAGTGGAAGCACCGGCAAGACCGGTATCGACGCGCGGGGAATACCGATCGGGGTACGCTTAACGATTGGCGATATCGATGCCAGTGGCGATGCGGTACCGCATATACTCTTTGGCTCAGGCTCTTTCACCGTGCCAGCAGGCAACCCCGGGTTGAGGATCACGGGTGGAGACTTATTGCAGACAAACGGTGCAGCAGTTGTCGTCGCAGAGAGCGGATCGACGACAACGGGATTTGATACGCTGATCACACAGAACAATTTTAAATCGGACAACACTCCACAGCCGACCCTGAGCATTGACGCCACCTTCGCTAATGAAGACGGGGATGCAATTACGGTTGCCGTTGAAGAGTTGACGATTGAATAGTCAGAAATTCATTGGAAACATCTTTAAAACCCGCTTTCGTTGTGAAAGCGGGTTTTTTATTGGTTCTAGAGCTCGTGTTTGACAAACGAGAGTCTGAGATTTGTATATATTTATTCAGTCACTCTACAGGTTACCACTCATCAATCGCCAAAGACTTTAAATCATAACCAACCCCTACAGTAAGAAAATGTATAAAATAAAATTAATCACCTGCTTTTGTTTTTCACTCGGAATCCATTTTTTTCCCGTTTTCTCGCAAACGGCCACTTATGATTTTGAGAACGATACCGCGGAGGGGACAGAATTTATCATCGGCCAATCACCGACGAGTATCCATGTCATAAACTTTACCCTGGAAACCGTGGATAATCCCGCGCTCGCTCATTCAGGGACCAAAGCCCTGGTTCTTGTTCCTGGCGCAACGGAGGGTAAAATACTTATGGAAAGAGGCGTTCAGGATCTTCAGCTCTATGTCGCCGATACCCAGGGAGGTGGACGCCTTGAGTTAAGGGATAAAAATTTTCACGTATTACAAGAGAATGGAGTCGTAGAAGGTTTTCCCGCTGACATCAGTCCGGGGGCTAATCCACCCGCACAAAATTTCGTTGCATTCAACAGTGATATCTTCGTTACCACGGATCTCAATTTTACGAATGGCATCAAAGAAATAAAAATTGTTAATCCTTCCGGCCAAGTTTCAATCGATGATCTTACTTTTACCAACATGGTAGGTCCGACTAACAATACTTTTTTTGAAGATTTTCCACTTTTAAGTGGTCATCCCATTTTTAAAATACCGGTTAATCGTGCAAATTTTACCCTTGGTACATCACCGGTAACAGCTACCTTTACGGGTGGTATTGTTACGACCATATTTTATGGTGGCGCGGGTGGTGCCGGTCGACCCTTTAATCACACTTATCCTTTATCACCCGGTGACATAGCTGAGTTACAATCTGCCTCCTGGCGGGTGCTCGATGAAATGGAAGGGGAAATTAATTTTACCGAAACACCGATGGCAAAGGTCGAGTTTTACGCTGCTGTAGGTGAGGAAGGAGATGGAACGATTGAAGTTTACGATACCGAAGATAATCTACTCACCTCGACCAATGATATCCCCTTAAATATGAGTTTTGAAATAGAGGGCTTTCCCTTTACCTTTTTCTCTTTTGTCGCAGAAGAATTAGGAGCTCCGGGTGGCATAGCAAAAATAACATACAATAACGCGCCCTCTCCGCAGGCGCAAACGGGTGGCTTTTTAACGGATATTGCTATCGATGATATTGGCTTCACACCAATCGGTGTTCCGTTGGGTGGAGGGGATCCTCCCCCTGCTGAAGCACCTGCTATCACCACGCAACCTGCAAGCCAGGAAGTTGCATCCGGCACTGCGATAGCATTGACTGTCGCGGCAAGCGGTGAGGATCTAACTTACCAGTGGTTTATCGGTAACAGCGGTGACACCGCTGCCCCTGTCGCGGGTGCGACCAGTGGCACTTTAACTACGGGAGCCCTTACAGCGAGTACGAACTTCTGGGCACAGGTAACGAACGCAGGAGGTACAGCTGACAGTGATACCGCGGTCATCACCGTAGCAGCACCGCCTATTCCCCTCGTGCTCGACGGATCGGGCGATATCGCGGGTGAAAACATTCAGCATGCCAATGGCAACGTCTTCGATCAGATTTTACTCACCGGAGAGTCCGTCCAACTCCAGGCAAAACCGAACCAGATTACACGCGTCTCCTTCATGGACGAAAACGAGGACATTGTGCAGGTAGAATTTTCTGGTAACGGTACCTTTACCGTAACCCTCGATCCAACCACCTTCCTGCCCCCAGCCATACCCCCGCGCTACAACCAGGCCGTGGAGTACGTAACGGGAAAACCGAGTGTGGTCATCGATGGAGCAGACGCCAATACCTTCTTCAGCATCTTCACGGTGGGCAGGATCAACGCCTTTAACCAGGCACTGTTCCCCGAAGGACAGGTCTATGACGCCCAGGCCGATGTGGCCCTCGTGGAAGTAGTCAACTCCACGGGATTGGGAGGGGTACAGTTATCGAATGCTGTGTTCAGTGGAAGCACGGGCAATGTCGGCTTTGATGCGCGCGGCGTGCCGATCGCGGTACGCTTAACGATCGGTGATATCGATGCTGATGGCGATGCAGTACCTCACATTCTCTTTGGAGAAGGTTCCTTTACCGTAGCCGCCGGCAACCCCGGGTTAAGGATCACCGGTGGTGACCTCTTGCAGACCAACGGTGCTGCAGTCGTAGTCGCTGAGAGCGGATCTACAACCACCGGGTTTGAGACCTTGATCACGCAGAACAACTTTAAATCGGATAATACCCCTCAGCCAACCCTGAGCATTGACGCCACTTTCGCTAATGAGGATGGAGATGCGATCACAGTTGCCGTTGAAGAATTGACGATTGAATAGTTTTATAGTCATTAATTTATAACACCTTTAAAACCCGCTTTAGAAATTAAAGCGGGTTTTTTCTCGGTTCTGGAGCGCGTGTTTGACATACGAGGATCTGGAATTTGTATATATTTATTCATTCACGCTACAGGTCACCACTCATCATTCGCCAAAGACTTTAAATCATAACCAAACCCCCTAAAGTAAAATAATGTGTAAAATAAAATTAATCACCTGCTTTTGTCTTTCACTCGGAATTCCTTTTTTTTCCGCTTTCTCGCAAACGGTCACTTATGATTTTGAGAACGATACCGCGGGGGGGACAGAATTTATCATCGGCCAATCACCAACGAGTATACATGTGATAAACTTTACCCTCGAGACGGTGGATAATCCCGCACTCGCTCATTCAGGCACCAAGGCCCTGGTTCTAGTTCCCGGCGCAACGGAGGGTAAAATACTTATGGAAAGAGGCGTACAGGATCTACAGTTCTATGTCGCCGATACCCAGGGTGGAGGCCGCCTTGAGTTAAGGGATAAAAACTTTCAGGTAACACATGAGAATGGAATCGTAGAAGGTTTTCCCGCTGACATTAGTCCGGGGGCTAATCCACCCGCACAAAATTTCGTTGCTTTCAACAGTGATATCTTCGTCACCACGGATCTCAATTTTACGAATGGCATCAAAGAAATTAAAATTGTTAATCCCTCCGGCCAAATTTCAATCGACGACTTGACTTTCACAAATACGGCAGGTCCACCTAACAATATCTTTTTTGAAGATTTTCCAGATCTTGGTAATCACCCTATTTTTAAAATACCGGTTAACCGTGCAAATTTTACCCTCGGTACATCACCGGTAACAGCCACTTTTACGGGTGGTATTGTCACGACCATATTTCACGGTGGTAACGCTGGTGCAGGTCGACCGTTTAATCATACTTATCCCTTATCACCTAGTGATTTAGCTGAGAATGAATCTGCCTCCTGGCGGGTGCTCGATGAAATGGAAGGGGAAATTAATTTTACCGAATCACCGATGTCAAAGGTCGAGTTTTACGCTGCTGTAGGTGAGGAAGGAGATGGGACAATTGAAGTTTACGATACCGCAGATAATCTACTCACCTCAACCAGCGATATCCCCTTAAATATGAGTTTTGAAATAGCGGGCTTTCCCTTTACCTTTTTCTCTTTTGTCGCTGAAGAGCTAGGGGCTCCGGGGGGGATAGGAAAAATTATCTATAAGAATGCTCCTTCACCCCAGTCGCAAACGGGAGGCTTTTTAACGGACATTGCTATCGATGATATTGGTTTTACTCCCCTCGGCGTCGAGGGACCCCCTCCGGCTGAGGGACCGGCTATTACAACTCAACCGACGAGCCAGGAAGTTGCCTCCGGCACGGCTATTGCCTTAACGGTCGCAGCAAGTGGTGAGGATATTACCTACCAGTGGTTTACCGGTAACAGTGGGGATACTGCCAGCCCAGTAGCGGGTGCGACCAGTAGTACCTTAACCACCGGTGCTCTCACCGTGAGCACGAACTTCTGGGCACAGGTAACAAACGCCGGCGGTACCGCTGACAGTGATACCGCGGTGATCACCGTAGCTGCACCGGCTGTTCCCCTCGTGCTCGACGGATCGGGCGATATCGCGGGTGAAAATATCCAGCATGCCAACGGTAACGTCTTCGATCAGATATTGCTCACCGGAGAGTCCGTCCAACTCCAGGCCAAGCCTGGACAGATCACCCGCGTCTCCTTCATGGACGAAAACGAGGACATTGTGCAGGTAGAATTTTCTGGTAACGGTACCTTTACCGTAACCCTCGATCCAGCCACCTTCCTACCGCCAGCTGTTCCTCCACGCTACAACCAGGCCGTAGAGTATGTGACGGGCAGACCGAGCGTGGTCATCGATGGGGCTGACGCCAATACCTTCTTCAGTATCTTTACCGTGGGCAGGATCAACGCCTTTAACCAGGCCCTCTTCCCCGAAGGACAGGTCTATGACGCCCAAGCGGACGTGAGCCTCGTTGAAGTAGTCAATTCCACAGGACTGGGAGGGGTGCAGCTTTCAAACACCGTCTTCAGCGGAAGCACAGGTAGAGTAGGGGTGGATGCACGCGGAGTACCGATCGCGGTGCGCTTAACCGTCGGCGACATCGATGCCGATGGCGATGCAGTACCCCATCTTCTCTTTGGAGAGGGGTCCTTTACCGTGCCGGCGGGCAACCCCGGGTTGCGGATCACCGGAGGCGACTTATTGCAGACGAACGGTGCCGCGGTCGTCGTCGCGGAGAGCGGATCGACGACGACGGGATTCGATACCCTGATCACCCAGAACAACTTTAAATCGGACAACACACCGCAACCGACACTGAGCATCGATGCAACCTTCACCAATGAAGACGGCGATGCCATAGAAGTGGTTATTGATGAGATCACGATTGAATAGGGTCAAAACGTCAAAAGGTCAAAAAGTCAAAAAGGAGGAGAGCTAACACTTGTTAGGTGTTAAGGTGGAGCGGGCTGCCTGCCGGCCATAGCCTTGGCGAAGGTTGGTCCCCAGTACGCTTCTTTGCTATTGGACATCCTAAACGCGGTAGGGACACCGCGTTCCACCTATTATATAATATTAAATACGACTAAATACTCATTCCTCTAAACGGTGTACCGAGGGTATAGCCCGACATCTTCAACCTTGAACCGTGAACCTACTTCACTTAACACATAACACGCGCGTCAGCGCTCCTCCACCGTGAGTGACAGTGTAAAATTTCATTCTTTAGAATTTGTCGCCTATCCTGCGACCGTCCGCACGGAATGGGTGCACGCCTTGTTCCGAGACGATAATGGAATCGTCAGTTTGGTAGAAATAATGAAGACGGGTAGTAGGGGAAATGCAGTTAAGTATTTAGTCGAGGGGGTCGAGAAAATTCGTGGAGAGGCAATTGAGAGAGAAGAAGATATACCCAACCTTCTCGGTCTTGTTGATGAAAATATTCGAGCGGAACTTGACTTGGCTTGCGCAGTCAGTGCGCTGCGCACCGCAGTAACTCAATTTCAATCAGCATATAGAGGTATCAGTCTGACTCAGGAATTAGGTGGTGCGTTATGTGAAAGCATACCGTTGTATGCGAATATAAATAGATCACTCTTAGGAAACCGTTCTCCGGGGGCATTTGCCCATGCAGCTGAACTGGCGGTTAGAAGCGGCTTCAATGTTATTAAGTGCGCGCCCTTCGATGAAGTTGCAATTACAGATTCAAATGCGGACAAACTCAAAAGTGCGGATGCGGGCATACAGCGTGTGGCGGCGATAAAACATACGGTTGGCAATGAAATAACGGTGTTCGTTGACTGCCATCAACGGTTTGATGAACAAGCCGCGCTCATCATTTTTGAGAAGTTGGCTGAAATTGGAATCGGGTGGTTTGAAGAACCCATACCGGAGGGAAACAATCAAGCCATGGGGCGTATTTTAAAGGCTATTTCTGTCCCTTTGGCAGGTGGAGAGTGCAGATACGGAAAGTCACATTTTCTGGAATTAATTTCAAGCAACGCCTGTGACATTGTAATGCCAGACATCAAATTTTGTGGAGGTGTTGCCGAGGCCCAAAGAGTGGGCCAGTCGATAATTGCTGCGGGTGCTAAGTATTCTCCCCATTGCCCTTCAGGTCCGGTATCTTTATTAGCGAGCGCTCATGCCACGGCAGCGGTTAAGGGGGCCTACTTATTGGAACATGCGGTTAATGAAATCTCGTGGCGAGCAGATATCCTCTCCCCACCGGAACGGATTGAAAAGGGACGATTGTGGTTTCCCGGTGAGAGGGGACTTGGCGCAACCCTCAACCCAAATACGTTGGAAAAACAGGGTCGCTGTTGGACTCCTTAGTCTTCAAGGTTATTAATAGCTTCGATCAATCTGGGGTTTCACTGAGATGGGAGTCTAATATTGTTGAGATAAACAATATATCTTCGTCATCGTCTGCCTCCTCGTCTCACAGTTGAGGGGCTATGTCGAAAAAGGTAGTTGAATTTCCCTTTGTCATTGCGAGAAGCAACGCGACGAAGCTACCGAGGCACGCAACTGCGGGACGACATCTTACATTCCAGGAGGCTGACTTTGCGTTACAGACATTCCCCTGGATCGCCGCAGTCGACTTCGCCTCCTTTGCGATGACAAATTGGTAGTAATCAAATATTGGTTGGCTGTCCCTAGCGCGTTTGATCGTGCCATATTTGGAGATGCGTGCTAGGTATCAGAAGTTGCCAAGGCTATGTCGGACGGGCAACTTGATCCACCTTGGGTTATTAGAGCGTATCAGGTAAACTAACTAAAATATATAAGACGAAGAGGCAGACGATGACGAAGACGAAGATTATCCTGACCCGAGCTAATATATCTTTAAATTACATTGTACAGTTATATTTATCATTAACCCTGATATTGTTATTAACCGACTAATGCTATAGGGTAAACCTCCTTCAACAATAAATGGGAAGTGACACACGATCATCATAGTGCATCCAGTCGCATTAAGAACTTTAAGTTAGCGTTCTTTTTAAACCTTGGTTTTACGATTTTTGAACTTATCGGTGGCTTTTTAACTAATAGTTTGGCCATCATCTCTGACGCATTGCACGATCTGGGAGATAGCCTATCATTGGGGATGGCTTGGGGTTTAGAGCAGTATTCGGAAAAGGGTGCAACAAGACAGTTCACCTACGGGTACCGGCGCTTGTCACTACTCGCGGCACTCATCAATACGATCGTTTTGATCGCGGGATCGTTAATCATTCTATCCTATGCAATCCCAAGGGTAATCAACCCTGAACAAACAAATGCAATGGGTATTCTCTTGTTTGCTATTATCGGTATAGGTGTAAACGGATACGCGGCATTGCGTGTTAGCAAAGGCCGAAGCATGAATGAAAAAGTCGTTACCTGGCACTTGCTTGAAGATGTAATTGGGTGGGTCGCCATACTCATCGTGGGTATCGTCCTCCTAGTGAAAGATCTCTATATCCTGGATCCCATTCTTTCCATTATTATCACCCTTTACGTTCTTTTTAATGTCCTGATTAATTTAAAGAAAACCCTGCTTCTTTTTCTCCAGGGTGTTCCCTCAGATATCAATATGGATAAAGTCGAGAGTGCTTTGCAGTCCATAGATAAGGTTATTTCGTCTCACCATACGCATATTTGGTCGCTTGATGGTAGTGACAACGTTCTTACTACCCACCTTGTTGTCGAACCCACGATCTCTCGAGATGAAATCAAAACGGTAAAATCGCAGGTTAGGACGATTGCCCAGAATTTGTCCGTTAAACATGCTACAGTCGACCTTGAATTCGATGATGATTCGTGTATCATCTAGGTAGAGTTCAGTGAGTAGTGAACAGTTTTGAGTTAAGGAAAGTTGAAATAATGGATGATTGGAAAGCTGAGTTTTTTCCAAAAAAATACCCGATTTTAAAATTACTTATTCGTCCATTCATCCACACTTCCATCCTTCCAATTCTTCTACTCGTGTTCACCTGTTATATTAAACCTCTGTTTACTGTTCACTGTTTACTGTTCACTAAGGTTTTATTTTTTTCTCTTTTATTTCACGAAGTACTAGGTGTTGAGCAAAGGGATAGTCTCCCTCAAACCCAGTTCCCCGAGAAAATTGTCGATATAAATGGGAGGCTTATAGATGTAGGCAAACTTACGGAGGAAAAGACGGTTACCGTGGTAACGTTAAAAGCCACCTGGTGTCCTGTTTGTCAGGAACAATTGATTCGCCTTAAGAATTATCTGAATTTGATCGATACCAAACGGGTAACCTTTCTTGTCCTATCGCCTGGTCCGAAAAATGATCTATTAGAGATTAAAAAAAGCACCGGCTTTCCCTATCCTTTTATTGAAGATAAAAAACTGCGAATTACTAAATCACTGGGATTGGATATGAGCGAAAGTGAAATTACTCCCAGCATTTTTATATTAAATAAGCAGCGAAATATTCGCTGGATGCAAAGAGGGAGAAGCGGTTGGTACTACGGGGACAAGGAGCTGCTTAATGAAATCGGTATTGTGAATTGGATGTAAAAGTTGAATCTTGAGGATTTCATCATTAACTTGCCTCAACGCATGTATAGCTTCACTCTAATTAAAGCTTCGAAGGCAGGTGTCTAATAAAATCTAGTATGGGGAGAATCCTTATGTCTGAAAAAAATGAATATTTCATAATAAACCACAAAATATCGAAGGTAAAGGTCGTTACGATTGGTATAATCCTTAGCTCCCTTTTTATCTTTTCACCGCTCTATTCGATGGCGGGAAAACCGGAAAAAGCTGATTTAACGCTACTGACAGAATACTGGGTGCACAGCGGATTTTCCGATTTCTCTCAGGGCATTTTTGATAATGGGGGAGCTAATTTATACGTCAATGCCAAGGGCACGATTGAGATGATCAACCACTATGACGTTAACAACGATGGCTATGTCGACCTCGTTCTCGCGAATGATCATGATAAAATCGAGCGTGGTCCTACCTGGGGCTATATTGTTGATGAAGGTCCGGGCGAAAACTGGAAACGTTATGAAATGTCTGCCGACAGTGGTTGGATGAGCCGGGTTGCCGACGTGGACGCGGATGGATACCAGGATCTGATTACCGTCAATTGTTATAATGGAGTGACTTCAGAGTTGCCTGCTTTCATATATTGGGGGGGGGCTGATGGACCGGAGGAGAGTCGGACCGACCTGCCCACGATTGGCGCCTATGATGTAGCTATCGTAGACATCAACCGCGATGGTCGACTGGATTTGATTTTCCCTTCGGCTTGGCGAGACAATCATAATCCTGCATTACCCCGGCTGGTTCATGTCTATATTCAGGGTGCAGACCGACAATTTAAAGATGAAGGTGAGCGATATAATATGATCGCGACCGGAGCAATATCCATCGCGACGGCTGATTTAAATAAAGACGGCTTTCCTGATATTGTTACGGCCAGCTATCGTGCGGGGCAAAGGAATTTGCCATTAAACACCGAGTCGAAAGTTTTCTGGGGAACAGCGGGTGGAGTCGATAGCGAATCACCTCTTATTTTACCGACTTACGGCGCAAGGCAAGTGATACTGGAAGACCTCAACAGTGACGGAAATACGGATATTACATTTAGTGGCAGTGATCAGGTTAAGGTCTTCTGGAATAGTGATAAGGGCATAGATACAAGCAGTCCCTTAATCATTGAAGCAAAAGGTGAATCCGGTGAATTTTCAGAGAATGTCGTGCGTATCGAAATCGCAGACGTCGATAATGACGAAGCATTAGAATTGATGATCGCCACCTCGGAAGGAGTGCAAATCAGGGACGGTAAGAATCTTGAGAACATTGAAATGAAACTTCCCGTTAAACATGCTCGTTGGGTAACAGCTGCCGATCTTAATGGCGATAATCGGTTAGAACTTATTGTCAGTAAAAATTTCGATGAAAATGAATTTAAGACCAAGTCTCCGATATTCTGGAACGGACCGAAAGGCCTTTCATTTGAAGAAGCGAGCTGGGTTCCAACTTATGGTGTGGTCGGTAATACAGCTGGTGATCTGGATGGAGATGGTCGTCCCGAGGTAATATTCAATAATGTTTATGACGGTCATGTCCATTCCGTGCCTTCCTATATTTATTTGGGCAATGAGAAAGCTGATTACGGAGTCGAAAATCGTTTGGAGTTTCACAATAAAAATAGCGGTATATCTCTTATTGCCGACCTCGATTTGGATGGATTTCCGGAAGTGGTTTTCAGTACTCCTGATGGACTTCGTATCTACGAAGGGAGCAGGGCGGGACCCAGACAGGATCGATTTGTCGACTTATCAACTCATGGACATCACGCTGATATGGAGGTTGCTGATTTTAACCGCGACGGATACCTGGACTTGCTTGCCGTCGCTACCGGCGTCTCGGGTGAATACAAACCTTCACCCCTCTTTTATGGTTCGGCAAACGGATTTTATGAATCAGGCATAGATACCCTGAAATGCGCGGGAATCCGATCGGTCATCGGTGATGTCAATAAAGATGGCTATCTTGACGTTTTATTCCACGATAAAGGAGACTTTATACTAATATATACGGGTGATTCTGAAGGCTACTCTGAAGATCGTACGATCAAAGTACCTTGCCATGGTCTTTTAGATGCGGCAACGCCTAATCTTGCTGACATAAATGATGATGGGTGGCTGGATCTTATTGTTGGCATTCTCGGTCATCGCTTGCGCTATAAAGACACCTTGCGAATTTTCTTCGGCGGTCCCAACGGCTACCAAACTGATAATGTGCAAGAATTGCTTGCTGGCTACAGTGGCGGGTTCACCGGGGTTGCAGATTATAACAATGATGGCGATCTCGACCTCCTGGCAACTTCCTATGCCAATCCGACTTCAAGGACACCACCGGTCCAATTATTTTACGGCAATGGAAAAACCCTGGATTTCGATAATCCCGTAGACCTTCCAGGATATGCCGCCGGTGCGGTTACCCAGGTCGACTTGAACCGTGATGGGTGGATCGATATCGTTCTTGGCTGCCATCGCAACGATATTGGGCACCAGGTAGACTCATTGATTTACTGGAATAGCCCACAAGGGTTTTCACCTGACCGGGTTAATGGCATTCCTGGATTGGGACCCCATGCGATGACCACCTTTGATCGTGGGAATTCTTATACCCGTGAACCGGTAGAACATTATATTTCCCCTTCCTATGAGATAGGAAATAAGCGGCCTCGCAGCATACAATGGGTGGCTGAAGAGACGGAACTATTAAAAATGAAGTTTCAGCTTCGTTCGGCAGAGAGCGAAGAAAAATTGGCTGATGCGTCATGGATGGGACCGAAGGGAGAGGAATCCTTTTTTGAAAGTTCTGGAGAAGAAATTCAGGATATACCAAAGACCGCTCACTGGCTGCAGTATAAAGCCACTTTCGTTTCTCCCTACGCCTGCGGTTCGCCTAAACTAAAGGAAGTAAGAATAGAATTATAGAATTGAGTGGAGTTGATGAAACTTCGCTACTCCCTAAGCGTAATATTCTATCGAAGCGTGTAATGCGTCCACTTCCCTTTCAATCTTCTCGAGGGTCTGCATACCCGTTTTAAAAAGAAAAATATGCTTTTGGAAGGATTCTACATTCGGGCAATCTCCCTCATGATAGCTTTTTACTTCGCCTTTATACCTTGAATCGAAGTGGGGCGATCGCTCCGGTGGTCCATAAAATGTCATCGTCTGAAAAATAGGTTCGAGGTGTACTGGTGAACACATACCGTAGAGTCCATCGCCTCCCAGTTCGATATACTTATTACGGAAGGTGTGCCAGTCCACCCCCAGGGCTTCTTCATCGAGAATAATGGGATAGGAAAAATAGGAGTGTACAATTCCCTCTGGCTCCACCGGTGGAATGAGCCAACTGCACTTTGTGTCTTCGATTACGGCGTCAAATTGTGAAGCGATGTAGCGACGCGCGGCAACGAGATAATCAAGCCGCTCAAGTTGACCCAGGCCAAGGGCCGCTTGCATGGAAGACATGCGAAAATTATAGCCGAGGCTATCGTGCCGCTTATATCCCCAGTCCTGCCGCTCATCGCGTGGAATCATTGTCTCTCCGGGCTTTGCTGTAAGTGTGCGATAACCTTGGACCGCGGCTTTACGGATTTTACCGCCGTATTCTTTGTCGGAGGTGAGAACCATTCCCCCATCACCAGCAGTGGTCATATGCTTGGATCCCTGAAAACTGAAACTCGACGCGTGACCGATGGTGCCGGCAATCCGGCCTTTGTAATTCCCTAAGAAACATTGGGCACTGTCTTCAACGACGGTTAAATTGTGTTTCTCCGCTAATTCCAGGAGAGGGTCCATATCAGCTGGTAAACCAAAAATATGAACGGGAATAATTGCTTTAGTGAAGGGTGTGATTTTTCGCGCGACATCAGCCGGATCGATATTGAAAGTACGTGGATCGCTATCAGCGAATACAGGTACGGCTCCACACTGGATAGCGGCAAAGGCGGTGGCCGCCATCGTATTAGTCGGGACGATTACTTCATCACCCGGCCCAATACCTGCGCCGAGTAAACAGGAGAGTAAGGTGCCAGAACCCGAATTCTGCGAAATAGCATAAGGAACGCCAAACTTCTGGGCGAACGCGGCCTCAAAGCGTTCAAGCATATCCGCTGATTCCCAGTTTCCAAAACCGGCTTCGAGCACCTCGTTTACATAACGACGATCAGCCTCGCCACACCGATTGGGTGGCAAATGACTAAAAATCTCTTTCACATCGAACTCTTTAGTTTCAACCATAATTCAATTTCTCCTTTATACATTTATTGTACTATATCGAATAACTGCCAAGACATATTTGGAAAATATGGAAAGAGGGTATGCCTATTTCCTGAAATTTTATCTTATGGAAGGTGTGATTGCTTTAAGTCGATATTATTAAACTATTCAATTATCAGGTGATAACTTTAGAATAGCCCTATAAATTTGCTTTTATTCGGGGCGAGAATATTCATAATAATTGTGAAAATATAACATGCGCGCTTTTATTCGTATGAAATTGAAAGTTTTACATTAGTTCAGGATGCTTATGTAATTGGTAAAACCAAAAATACGTAAAGCCATCAAAAATATATATATCATAGAAGACGATGCGATGATTTGCGATATGATCGCAAGAATCATCGATACCTACTTCCCAGATCTTGAACTCGTGGGGACCAGCCAAAATGGGCGCGATGTTTTAAATTTAAGTCCGGAACAGCAACCCGATATTGCGATTGTCGATATAATGCTTCCGGGTGAAAACGGTTTGGATATCTTACAACCGCTGAAAAACAAATATTCTAAAATAAAAATTCTAATTTACTCGGGATTTTTAACCCTTGATACGATCAGCATGGCTGTTGCGGGAAGAGCCGATGGCGTTCTAGATAAATCCGAAGGAGTAGAGGCCTTAAAGATAGCGATTGCTGTCATGATGGCTGAAGGGTACTATTATAACCCGGAAATCATCGAACAATTACAAACCGCCTGAATAAATGGCGGATAGACTGTAAGTTTTCGGTAAGAGAACGGATTATAATTTAAGGTATTCTCTATCGACCTTCGATGCTGAGTTCTATTCAGAGTCTAAAGTGTAATCTATTAATTCAGCGAGTATGGCGGAACTTTCCGCATAGCGACTTCGATAGATAATAAAATTAAAGGTGCCGGTTTGAGGGCCAGTGTCTATGATTATATCCTTCAGCTCTTCGGCTCCCGCCCAATCTTTATTGCCATAGAGATAAGCATAGGAATACCTGTCGTCTACAAATTTGAATGAAACATGGGTATATTCTGCATCATAATAGCCTAAATCGAAGTTCTGTCTAAGTGAATGACACCCTTAACTTTTATTTCCCTACTTAAGTAGAGGATCTGGTCTCTTTCTATTACACCTAATGTTTTAAATTCTTCAGCCGTTGATTTTGTAGGTGTATTTTGCTCCAATGTTTCTACAACCGGCTCATTGACAATTTGACTGACTGTTTCTGCAACCGGTTCTATGACCGGTTCTTCAACAAATTGACTAACCGGTTCTATGACCGGTTCTTCAACAAATTGACTAACCGGTTCTATGACCGGTTCTTCAACAAATTCATCAACTGGTTCGTCGACAGTTTCATCAACGGGCTCTACGGCCGGTTCTGCTTCATCAGGTGGTTCACCAATTAGCTTGTATATATTTTCTTGTGCCTCCGGATGCCCAAAATCATTAGCGCTATTTAACCAGAATAGCGCTTTATCATTGTCCAATGGCACGCCCATACCTTCGACATATCGCATGCCGACATCGAACTTTAATTCGGCACCACCAGCTTCTGCCGCGGCGTTAAACATAATTTCCGCTTCTTCTGAACTCTGAGATACTCCAAAACCCTCGTCATAGTATAAACCTAATTTATAAAGTGAATTTGCGTCACCCAGGTCTGCCGCTTTATGATAAAAACGTGCGGCTTCTTTATAATGTTTCTTCTCATCAAATTGTTCCGCGGCTTTTCGATACCATGTAGATGCTTTCACGACATTTTTCTTCACGCCATTTCCACGGCTGAAGTAATCACCCAATGTCTCGATCGCAAAAATTTCACCATCATCTGCTGCGCGCCGGCACCATATTGCTGCTTTTCTGTAAGCGTTCTGCGAGTCGAGCTGTCTGGCAGCTTTAATCATCCATTTTGCAGCCAGGCTATTACTTTGAGGTACTCCATGTCCTTTGCCGTAAAATAACCCTAAATAATATTGTGCTTTGGGATGATCCTGCTCGGCGGCGAGATAAAACCAATTGGCTGCATCTCTTTCATTTTTTTCAACGCCAGCCCCCTTGGCATGAATAACACCTAAATTATATTGCGCCTTAATATGGCCCTCTGCCGCAGCCTTGCGCAGCCATTTTAACGCTTCCGTTGAGTCTTGTTGCGCCCCTCTACCCAATTGATATTTCATTCCGCGCATATAATACCCTTCAGCCGTGTTTGGCTCGGAAATTTGGCCTGGTACTTCACCCAAAGGATATAAAATAAATCCGGAGAGAATAATAAGAAGCAGGGTGTGGTGATGAAATCTCAAGTTCATGGATAGAATTTACAGTCCAAATAAAATAAGCTATGGAATGATTACAATAAATAGTATACGGTGATCAGTAGTCAGTAAATAAAATATACTTACAAATATTAACGAGAAGAACCGGTGTGTTTTGATCAATTCACCTCAATTCATGTCCTGAATAGTGCTAGTCTAAAGTATGTTTATTTTTGTAATCCGAAAAATTAAAAAGGTAACAATGAAAAGAACCATAATTGCGGGAATTATTCTAATTCAAATTTCGATTTTAAATTATAACCTCTACGCGACCCCGGAGGCTTTTGAAGTGGGACCAGCGACCCAGGATCAGCTACCCGGAGGAAAAGAAGCCGACGGGATTATTGGCGATTTTATCATGCGCAATAATTTGATCGAAGCGGTTATTTCACATAACGCGCATTTACGGAAAGCCAATATTGGGACGAATTGGGATGCTGTAACTCCCGGGTGTCTCTATGACTTGACTAGAAGGGGAACAAACAACGATCAATTAACAATTTTCAGACCATCACACCAAAACGGGCCAGTATCTTATGTGCGAATTGTAAACGATGGCAACGGCGGCAACGCCGTTGTCGAAACCATAGTTTCGGCGACAATCAATAAGGGTCTGTTCACAAGGCATGAGTATCATTTGCAAGATGACTGGCAGGGTCTTTACGTTATCACAACGCTACATAATAAATCTTCCGATCCAATTACCATCGAAGCTCGAGATTTGATTACCAATGAACCGCCCGGTCGTACTCTTACATTATCCGATTTAAAATCAGTTAGAGGTATACTGGTTGGAGATGCGATTGATCCTCACGATAAAGCTGGGTATGCCTGTGGTTGGGTAGCTCAAGAAGGTATGACTGCTCCGCCGGATATTGTTGAGATCGCACCAGGTGAAGAGATTCGTTACGCGCGATTTTTAATGGTGGGAAATTCGCCCGCCCAGGCATTTGGTCTTGTTGCCGAGCGCCAGGGGAGCGTGGGAATGGTTGTGGGAACAATTAAAGAGAAAGACGGTAACCCCGCTCTATTTGCCAAAGTAGAGGTAGCAATAGATGAAGAGACAGTCACTGCATACCCGGATAGTGAGGGCCATTATCATTTTAACCTTCCTGTGGGTAAATACAACCTGACGGTCCAGGATCTAGGCCGAACCCCGATGGAAAGGAAAATAACTGTTAGGGCTGGCAAAACGTTAAAAGAGAATTTTATTTTAAAACCGGCATCGGCAATCCAATTTTCCATTCGTGGAGAAAATGGTAAAAGTACTCCCTGCAAAGCACAGTTTATCGGCATTGAGGGGACACCCTCGCCAAACCTGGGCCCCAGCAACCGTGCACACGGTTGCCTCGATCAGTATCATTCGGAAAATGGAGATTTCCGTGTACAACTTTCAGCGGGTACTTACCGTGTCATCGTTACTCATGGCATTGAATATACGCATTTGGAAAAAGTTGTAAGCATCGAAGAGGGAGAGACGGTGCCGATTTCGGGTACCCTTGCAAGAATTGTAAATACTAAGGGTTGGATCAGCGCGGATTATCACAATCATTCCTCCCCAAGCGGGGATAATACGACAGGCACCGATGATAGGATTATCAACCTCGCTGCCGAACAGATCGAATTTGCTCCGACGACTGAGCACAATCGGATCTATGATTGGAGTCCGCATATTGAAAAACTCGGCCTGGAGGAAGAAATATCGACCATCTCCGGGATGGAATTGACCGGACGGGGACCTCACTTAAACTCGTTCCCTCTTAAACCGGTCCCCTATACTCAAGATGGGGGTGCGCCGGAATGGAATAAAGACCCGCGAATTAATGCAATCGCTCTACGGAATTTTCAGGGTTTTATGCCCGAGCGCTGGGTGCATTTAAACCATCCTGATATGGTTGAAGACTTTAATGATATGAATGAAGACGGTCATGCGGATGGGGGTTATCAAGGGCTACAATATTTAATTGATGCAGCTGAAACTTGGGTCGGAAACACCAATACTTATGATATATTCACGCGAGCACCTTTTCACATCGGAAAAGATGATGAGGGTGAGGAAGAGGTGCACTATGATCGACAGTTTATTTGGCTGCAGTTGCTTAACCGCGGTCATCGTTATTGGAGTATCGCTGTGTCCGATGCGCATTCCGTGCATGGTAACGGGGTCGGCGGTTGGAGAATATACGTACCGAGTTCAAGCGATGAACCTTCAGAATTAAATTGGAAAGAACTCATACGAAATTCGAAAGCGGGTCAGATTCTCATGACCAATGGGCCGTTTTTGCAGGTTGAAACCGAGGATGGGGTGATAGCGGGTGGCACGACACGGGCTGTGGGCTCCATTAATTTAAAAATTAAAGTGCAGACTACGGATTGGATCGATATTGATCGAATTCAGATCCTTGTGAATAGCAGGCAGCGAAGCGATTTAAATTACACACGTGAAAGTCATCCCCAAATGTTTCAGGATGGAGTGGTGAAGTTTGATCAATCTGTGCAAGTACCTATCAGTGAAGACAGCCATTTGATTGTCGTTGCCTACGGCGAGAACTCAGACTTGAAGACAGGTTATGGTAGCAGTTGGCAGGCGGAAATGCATCCCTGTGCTTATATAAACCCGATCTTCGTCGATGCCGATGGAGGCGGATTTACACCCAATGGAGATACACTTGATTTTCCCATACCGACCAAAGGATTATCGGTGGATGAAGCGAAAAAAATACTCGAGCGGCTGTAGCCAGAAGGCCAGAGAACCAGTTCCAAGTTCCGCAGTCGCGGAACGACATCTTCCAATACGGAAAACCAGAAAGCCAGGGGAATAAAGACTAAGAGAATGAGAGTGATGACGGTATCAAACATATTTCTCAACGCATAACCGCATATACACTTTTTCGCTTACACGCATATCCGCATCCACGCTTACACTCATAAAAGTAATTCCTCATATTGCCTAACACCTAAAACTTAAAACCTAACACTTAATATTTTTCCATTGGAAAAATATTAAACAGTAGCGCTTGAACCGCCATCGATGTTTATCGATGTGCCGGTTATGAATTCGCCGCGATCAGAGACAAGGAAAGCTACGAGATCCGCAACCTCACTGGCTTCACCAAATCGTCCTAGAGGAATTTTTTTGCCCTCTTCAACACACCAGTCTTCATAACTGAGCGGACTGTTTAATGACTGCCAAACGCGAACACCCTGGGCGGATTTGATATTTATCAGACAAACAGTATTAACACGAATTCCGTGTGGTGCCATGTCGTGGGATAAAGCCTTGGTAAAGGCGATACCAGCAGCGCGGGTGACTGATGTCGGCATTGTTTGAGCACCGGGTGCCTTTCCTAAGGGGTGTGTGATATTGATAATGCATCCGGCCCCTTTCTTTTTCATATGGGGAATCACTTTTCGCGAACAGCGCACGGCAGACCAGAATTTAAGGTTAAAATCTTCCTGCCATAGCTCCTCCGTAGTATCTTCGAATGGATAACCCGCCGCCCTTCCCGCATTATTGATCAAAATGTCTACATCACCAAATTCTGTAATCACCGCATCAAGAAATTGATTGATGTCTTGCTCAACGGTTACGTCCGCTGGAATGGCGAGTATTTTTGCATCCGTATGTTTATCAATTTCCTCTGCCGCCTCATTTAACACATCGGGGCGTCGAGCACAGATGGCGACACGACACCCTTCGTCTGCCAGTTTTTTGGCTATGGCTTTGCCAATTCCTTCACTGCCGCCCGTTATAACGGCAACTTTATCAGTAAGATTCGTTTCTATCATTTATAATCAGGTTATTTTATTTTGAAACTAAACAGGCATTGTCCGTTTCGTATAAGCCCTTCCGGTTTTTACCCCTGCTTCGCGGTCATAACAGTTCATCATCATTATGCCATCATCGATTTTACTGCTCACGTCATTAGTATGGGCACCTTCCAGAAAATGTATTCCTGCGTTTTCGCAAGCGGATTTCACCTTATTGCGAGCGTCCCACATATCCGGTGAGTAGGGGGGGTCGTGGGCATTGGGGTAGCCTAATGACATACCCATGTCACCCGGTCCCCATTCAGAAAATATTATACCCGGTACCTTGGCTGTAAGCTCGGCATTGGCGAGAGCGCGCTTATTTTCAATTTTTAGACCGAGCATAATTTCACCCTCAGGATTCAAGGGCCAGGGGTCAGCCTTCTGCAGGTATTCATCCGGCGGAATGCCCCAAATCTCGGCGGCTCTCATTTGTCCCCCGGCTCCACGTCGACCCTGTTCATCCCCCTCTTTCATCCCCACGGTTTGAAAGGGGAAGCGACAGGATTGGACAAATGCTTGAACCGCTTCAGGAGATTCAGCGTGACATAAGAGTATGCCATGCACTCCCTGACTCAAGGCTTGTTTGAACATCCACGAATTAGCACGTACGGCGGCTTCACTGGAGCCTTCAACAGGCAAGTCGATGCATACAGCCGGTGTGCGATGACCACTGGCGGTCGGGCCGCCGTCGACCAGCCCTTGCATGAAGGTACCTAGTGCACAGAGGTCATATATATTGTGCTCCATACTTACTTGAATATAGTCGGCAAAAGTTTTCGCTAGTGCTTTTCCGCCTTCGTAGCTTACATCCGATGCGACAGTATAATATATCGGTTGATTTTGTTCCAGTAGCTCTATGCCTTTATTAATACGTTTTGTCATATTATTAAAATTTTGTAATTTGATTAAATATTCTCATCCTCAAACTGTTTTTTGTAAACTGCGTCCCACCTCTAGTATCCTGCATCCTGACTTTTATTTTTCACCGAATCTTTTTGCCATAGCATACTTATCTTCAACCCCGATGAGCTCATTGAAAGCTTTAAAATTCATAAGGCGATCATCTTCCCCCAGGGTAGTGCCATCGCTATAAAGTTTTTCGTAAATGATACGCATCGTTTGGGCGGCTCCGTATAGACCAGCCAGGGGATAGAGAATGAGATGAAATCCCATTTCAGCCAGTTGTTCTTTTGGTAATACCGGTGTTTTCCCCCCTTCGATCATGTTGGCGACATTGGGTGCGGGAGAGCGCCGTCCAATCTCAGTCAGTTGTTCCAAGGAGTCCGGTGCCTCGACAAAACTGGCATCCGCTCCTAACTCGCGGGCGCCTTCCACCCGGGCAATGGCTTCATTGAGATTAACCGCAGCCTCCGCATCGGTGCGAGCGACGATAAAGAAATCCCGGTCATTGCGTGCCTCAACAGCCGCTCGAATCTTGTCTAAATACTGTTCGCGCTCGATTACTTTCTTCCCACGCATGTGACCACACTTCTTTGGCCAGACCTGGTCTTCCAGAAAACAACCGGCCGCGCCTGCGGCGATGAGATCATTAACGGTACGGAATACATTCAGCGGGTTCCCGTAGCCAGTATCGGCGTCAATTATGATCGGAATGGACACGCTTTCGCATATGTGGCGCGAGCGGTCTTTCATTTCCGTTTGTGTTAACAGTCCCATATCCGGTTCGCCAATCTCCGATGCCGACACCGAGTAACCTGAGACAAATCCCAGGGGAAAACCTACCCGTTCTGCGATTTTCGCGGAGAGCGCATCATAGACACCGGGAAAAGCGATGGAGCCCACTTTATCAAGAATACCTTGAATTCGATTTTTACTCATATATTTCCGGGTTAAAAGTGGTTGTGAAATTCAATCATTCACAAAATTACCATCACTTGAGAAAAACGGTCAAGTATGTAGCTTAGGGACTTTTAATCTATTTCTGGTGGGCCACGCGGAACCTGTCGGCCATAGCCTCGGCGACAGCTGGTCGCGGCCGCTGATGGATACACAACCTTGAACGTGGAGTTCCTTTTGACATACGGTGAACTAGGTATAGATTAATTCCTATCTTGAGTTATCCCCACCTGTATGATGCAGATAAAATATATTTTATTTAATCATGATTAAATCTATGCAAACAGACGGGCGAGTCCTAACCGATTCCCAAATTGAACATTTTAAGACATTTGGTTTCCTCATGCGTCGAAAACTGTTCAGCGCTGAAGAGATGGAAAAAATAGATAAAGAGTATGAAATCGGTATGGCTAATACCTTGAGCCATAATAAAAAAGAGGCGGGTGAGCGCGGTCAATTTAACTGGTCAAATTTAAATCCCCAAATTTCATACATCAGTAGTCTTATTGAAGACCCGCGTATCGTTGGTGCGGCGGAACAGCTACTGGGTGAAGATGCCTTCGGTATTAGTACGAATTGTAATCTCTTTAATGGGAATCGCACGGAGTGGCATCCCGATTTAGACAACCATCAATTTAAGGGAGCTAAATTTCTTTTATATTCACCTGCAATTGATGAGAACAGCGGGGCACTGCGCGTTATCCCGGGCTCCCATAAAGCTGAATTTAGCGATCAACTCCATGGTATCGGATTGAAAGGTTCCAGCGTTGCAACTGACAGTTCCTATTTAAAGAGATCAGGTCTCGGGATCAATGATATCCCCGCTTTCGTCTGCAAATCTGAACCGGGTGACATGATTACTTTTGATTCTCGACTCTGGCACGCATCCTGGGCGGGGGAAAAAGGTCGTCGCATGGTTAGTTTCAATTTTTGCGCTTATCCTAAAACAACTGAGGAGAAAGAGGCGATATTTCTGGATGCAGAGATATCACGTGATATCGTTAAGGAACTCTTTCCCGAACCGCCCTGTTATGACAAGTGGTTGGAAAATGCCGATCATAACCCAAGGTTTAAACACTGGGTTCCCGCTTTAAAAGAATTCGGTTTTATAGATTAGACATTAAGTCTAAAGTCGAAGGTCAAAAGTCGAATGCGAAGATAAAATTTTTATACTAGGCCCTTAAATATTTAATCCAGTTTCTTACCTAAAACTTAACACCTAACACTGATGTATTTTTAACCTTCGACTTTAGACCTTCGACTTTAGACCTTCGACTTTAGACCTAATTACCATGCCCCTTCAATTGAACAGTCTGATCGAACTTAACAATGGAAAGACGATACCGCGTCTTGGGCTCGGTGTTTTCCAGATGACATCAGGAGCGAAATCCGTAAAAACAATCGCCTATGCATTACAAAATGGTTACCGTCACCTTGATACAGCGAGCCTATATAATAATGAAGCTGAAGTAGGTGAAGCGGTGCGCGCTTCCGGCTTGAGCCGTGAGGATGTGTTTGTGACGACCAAATTGTGGAACGGTGATCACGGTTACGACTCCGCTTTGAAGGCTTTTGAAAAAAGCCTTAAGTTAATGAAGTTCGATTATGTCGACCTCTACCTTATTCACTGGCCTGTTCCGCAAGGACGACTGGAATCGTGGAGAGCATTCGAAAAACTATACGAAGAGGGGAGTTGCAAGGCGATTGGAGTGAGTAATTACATGGTTCAGCATATAGACGAACTGCATAAACAGGCGAAGGTAGTTCCGGCGGTTAATCAAATTGAACTACATCCCTTTAATTATGCTCAACGTAAACCCGTGATCGAACTCTGCCAGAATCATAATATCTGTGTTGAATGTTACAGCCCGTTGACCAAGGGAATGCGTTTGCGAGATCCCGGTTTAGTGGAAATTGCCAAGCGCTATGATCGTTCAACTGCACAGATTCTAATTCGATGGGGATTGCAGAAGGGGTTTGTCACGATCCCTAAATCTGCGCGTCCCGAGCGCATTTTAGAAAATGCAAATGTATTCGACTTCTCGATTAGCGAGGACGATATGATTGCGCTCGAAACACTCAATGAAAATTACAGCTGCACTTGGGACCCGACAGATGAGCCCTGATTCGGGCGTGTCAGTGTATAGGGAATAGAGAATTAAAATTTCTCAGCCGTAATTTCAGGCGCCCAGTATTCATCGAATGCTTGTTTTAAATCTCTCTTCAATTGATCGGATACCGGATAATAGGGTGGGCGTGTAATTCCCGAGTCTTCAAGCCATCCCGTGAGATCCGCCCGCGCTTTTCCTACGATCCCATGGCGATGACCGGCATCACGTATTGAACTAAAGTTTTTCGATTCCCAATCGATCAGTTTTCTGTGATATTGGGTTGCCTGATCCCAGTTGCCTTCCTTACAGGCATTCATATATTGGATGTGCCATCTAGGTAAAGTATTGACCCAGTAGCTGTAACACCCTTTTGCCCCGAGCATCATGCCAACCACCATGCTGGGATCCGTGGTAAAATGCGCAAGATGATCGGAGTTATTCATGATCTCTGTCAATTCACCAATAACGGAAGTGGCTAGTTTGGAGCCGATAAACTGTTCGGGAAATAACTTTGCTAGATGCGCATAATCGACACCGGTTAAGGGAGGACCGCAAAGCGGGTGAGCATAGTGTACCCAACGCGCTTCAGGCGCGGCATTGGCCAGGTCTTCCCAGAACCGTTCGATATCAGGTTTTGCCAATGGCATAAAAAATGGGAAGGCGACATGAAAATTAGGGATACCGGCATCGCATGCTATTTTTATTCGATCGATGATACCCTGGGTAGAACTCCACGTTACTCCCATCGCTGCATCTATCCCCGTTTGATCCATGGCTTTGCCAAAGATTGTTGCAAGCTGCTGAAATTCGTCCCGTTCGATGGCATAAAATTCACCGTCGCTATCGGATGTATAGATACCGTCTACTCCCGCCGATGCTAATTTCTGGCAATTACGCTGTAGGACACCTTCATCTATGTCTCCTCCGGTCGTCCAGGGAGTGGCCACCGCTGACCAGAGCCCACTTAGGGTGGTCGTGTCCAAAGCTCTCATGACGCGCAGGTATAAATATTAATAGCTAATTTAATGTTAGCAAAATACCACCTAAATAATCGTCATTGTAAAGCTCGAAAGCGTTCTCCACTACGATCAGGTTGCGCTCAGTCATTTCCTCTTTAAATCGCTCAGAAATAATGCCGGTAATCCATAATTGTGTATGCTCTTTGGATTGTCGCGCAATCCGATCAAAATAATTCATGTTATTGTGATCCTCAACGGCGGTTTCTTCGGTCCAAAACCCATAGTCGATGGGGGCGGGGATAATTCTATTTCCCGATTCCGTTTCGCAAACAATAAAACCTTGTTCGGCATGAATCGCGACAATCTTTTCATAATGTTGATCGATATGAATGATAAGATCGGCGGTACGCTGAAATAAAAATGCGTCTTCCATGCTGTCAGCCTGCAGGGCGATGGCACAAAATTCTTTAAAGTTGGCAACCGCATTGAGATTAGAAATCTGCAAGCAAACGAAATTCTTTTGTGTAGGAGAGTACCAGGGGTGATGGAGCATTTTTTTCGCGATACGTTTATCCAAATCCCCTCCCTCTTTAAGGCGTTTTAAATTAGCGTCGGGTATTTCATTCGGGAGCAAATCTGCGGCCAGGTCTCGGACCTGGTTCGAGCGATTAGCCGAGCTGATCGCCATACCCGCGAGCCCGATGGGTGAGAACTTCAATGCCATACCAACAGACATATCACCGGATACTGAAGCCCAGGCGAGATCTTTAAGCTCGTTTTGCAATCGCTCGTTGCTCGAGTAGGGATCGACGGACAGTTTTTCAGCAATTTCCTTTTTCGCTTTCGTATATCCTAAGATCGCGGCAGCCGTATTGTCTTTGTAATGCTCACCTGATTTGACATTTGCGCCGGTGACCTTTCTTCCCGCTTTACCAATATAGCGAGCAGCACTTTTCGGCACACTGGACACGGTGCCCACGGGATTGGTTATCGTATGATAAGCTCCTTGAAGCGGACTCATCGCGGCGGCCGCCATACTATCGGCGAATACTTTCGATTTTTTAATTTCGACAATTCTTGCAAGTGCGTAAATTTCTTGAACACGAGTAATTAACATATCATTTCCGAACACCTTGAAATTGCCAAAGTCAGATTCGATATTGTAGTAGTTGGTGAAGCCATCATTAATAACAGCCTCTTCTACCCGGTGGTAGGGGCCGGAGAGTATTTCCGCAGGCATTAGATCACTCGCTTTTAAGAGAGGTACATCTTCGAATGAATCAGTTTCACCTGTTAGTGTATTGATGAGCGTAAAATAACTGAATAGAGCTAAAAAGAAAAATTTCATCATCGTTAAGCCTCCTGTTTTTGTTCTCGTAATTGAGAAACAACCCCTACTTGAGAATAGCTATTAACTATACTTTAATAGCATAAAGCTTATGCAATTTATGGCAACTTTATCAGGGTGGATGCGTGTAGGATGAAGTGATTTTTACTATATTTTACCAATTAAAATCAATTAAGTGGGGTATGCATGATACATATTAATCGCATCCTGTCTCTTGGACTTGAACAAAATATTTCTCAATAAACAGAAAAAAATTAATGCGCGAAGTGTATAGAGAGGCTGGCAAACGTGTTGCCCTCAGACCGAGTCATAACGAGTGCATGACTTAAAAAAAACTTCCTCGACTACTCCTTCAATGCGAGATGAACCATGATTTTAATCTGTGGATTTTCTCCATCGAGGACGCACCGCAAACGCAGCCAGCTGCCAAAATTAATTAATTCACAGGCGTAGAGTGTTTCCTTCGTAATATGAACAAGTTCAGACCCTTCCTTATCACACCAGAAGAGACCATCGGGTGAAATCTGAGGAATAAATTTCATCGATGCCCCTTCGGCCAGGTTGATAACACGAACGAACCATGTCGCCTCGCTCGCCCAGCCACATTCATACGGTTCAGTATCGAAATTTTCCGTATAAGTTTCGTTCTGTTCAATAGTTGCGGTATGGGATCGCCTGAGCATGTAAAGATAGACAGAGGTTATTTCTAAGCGTGTTAGTTAATATTATTGAAAGTTACCAGTCCACAGATACGAGCACGGAATCAAAGAAGAGGAAATTACGGACGGGTAAGTGGGTCCTGACGTCGAAGAAAAAATTAAGAAGACGATCACATGAGTAATAGGTCACTTCATAAGCGGGAACTGGGATGTTCCGTAGATCCATTACGCGATCATTGATCTGTAGTTCGACGTTGCGTCTTGTCTCCAAGTCGAATGACCAGCGGAGGTAATGCCAGTTTATCTTCGTCGGCACTTCATTGTTACAGAGCGCGAAATCCCCCCCGGGAACTTCTTTCCAATCATCCGGGCTTAGGGCATGCAGGTCTTTCGGAGTTGGAGTACCGTCTATATGCATTTTCGTCGTTACCGAAACGGAAGTCTTATAAAACCACTTTCTAACATAGTTTCCCTCGGCGTCTGTATTGACGTATCTTAGAGAACAGAAGTAGCGCTTACCATCCGGACCTTCGTTTATATCATTACTGAGTGTAAAATCACCAAACATTGCTTCTGAAGGGTGATAATTTCCGTCAAACGGCATCGACCCATTTAAATTATCGTCGAAAACTGCTTCGGCTTTATAGGTGAAATAAGTTTCCAGTTGGACGAGGCTGCGCTTGGCGAAAGTCATGCGTTTGATTAAAACGCAGGAGTGGTTGGGTCGCGGCCGCGTTGCTAATTTTAAGGCGTATTCACCACTTACACTCCCATGAGTGCCAATGTCAAAAAAAGTGCAATTACTCAACTGTGCCGGCCGCAAGTCGCGATACATGGGTTTAATGTCATCCAGGCTGTCATTGTAATTGCCTATCAATGTGCACCAGCCATTGATTCCCTCATCGAAATCATCGAAAAAGAGTATCCTTTTGAGCGGGTTGTACTTGCTCAAACGCGGATCGACATAGGGGGGGTGAACACTATTCATGATGAAGGGTTATGATTAAGAGAATGAATGCCTAAAACTGATTACTTTCCCCGTGCGTAAGGATCCGCGGCATCGCGCAAGCCATCGCCTAAAAAGTTAAAAGCGAGAACGGCTACAATTACCGCTACGGCCGGGAGCATCAACCACGGATAAAGTGCCACGGTCTGTATATTCTGAGCGCGTTGAAGAAGGACACCCCAGCTGATGGCCGGTGCACGCAGTCCTAACCCTAAAAAACTGAGCGCTGTTTCACTGATAATCATGGCGGGTATGGCGAGGGTCGTGGCGGCGATAATATGACTCGTAAAAGAGGGAAGCATGTGGCGAAAAATTATTCGCATCGTACTGCATCCGCCTAAACGGGCCGCCATTACGTAGTCTTCTTCACGCAGAGCGAGAAATTTTCCGCGCACCACGCGGGCGAGCGCGGTCCATCCAAAAAGCGAAATAATAAGCGTTATCGCGAAGTATATTTTAATTATCGACCAGTCTTTCGGTAGTGCAGCTGCCAGTCCCATCCATAATGGGATCGTGGGAATGGAACGAATAAATTCGATTGAGCGTTGGATAATCGAGTCGATAAAGCCACCGAAGTAACCGGATATACCGCCCAGGGTTATGCCCAGAATGAGACTTAAAGCCACACCGATAAGCCCAATGGACAAGGAGATGCGCGTTCCGTAGATGAGACGGGACCAAAGGTCTCTGCCCAGTTCGTCGCTGCCCAGCCAATAAATATCAGTGCGAAGTCCCACATCCTGAATGCTGATAAAGTGCCGGTCCATTTCAAATAATCCCAGGAATTTATAGGGATCGCCATGAGCGAAAAAATGAACCGGAACTTTATTGTCGGGTTCGAGCGTAAACACGCGCATATAAGTTTCCGGGTCGCGCTTTCCCGTGAGGCTCTCTACATAAGGGCGAAACGAACCGTTGTCGAACCAGTGTATGGTTTGCGGCGGACAGTAGGCAAAATGTGGATTTGTTTCGTGTGGAGTTCCGGTCGAGAGGAATTCAGCGATAAACGCAATGAAGTAGAATCCGAGGACAATGAATAATGAAATCAGGGCTATTTTATGTCGTTTGAATCGCCACCACATCAATTGCCATTGAGTGGCGATGTCCTTGCGATCGACACCCTTTTCATTCACGGAAATGGTGTTCGATTCCTTCTTCATGAGTCGCTCCCACCGGTGCGAATCCGTGGATCACAAATTAAGAGTAAAATATCAGAGATCAGGGTGCCTACAACCGTCATCACTCCCAGCAGGAGCACAATCGTGCCCGCCAGGTACATGTCTTGTGAAACGAGCGCTCGCAGGAGTAGAGGGCCTACGGTGGGCAGGCTGAGCACTACCGAGACAATCACACTGCCGGAGACCAACAATGGCAGGACATAGCCGATGGTACTGAGAAAAGGGTTCATTGTGATACGTACCGGATATTTTAGAATAAGCCTCCACTCGCGCATACCCTTCGCGCGGGCGGTAGTGACGTAGGGTTTCTGGAGTTCGTCCAAAAGGTTTGCGCGAATAACACGAATAAGTGCCGCGGTTCCACCCATCCCCAATATTAATGCCGGGATCCATAGGTGTTTCATTAAATCCCATACGCGGGCCAGACTCCACGGTGCCACCATGTATTCCGGTGAAAATAAACCGCCGACACTGATACCCAGTTGAGAGTAGGCAAAATACATGAGAACGAGTGCGAGAAGGAATTCAGGGACCGCCAATCCAATGAAACCTATGAAAGTAAATGTATAGTCACTGATCGAATGTTGACGAACCGCAGAATAGATACCGATGGGTATGGCCAGTATCCAGGTGAACAAAATTGATGCTAGGGTAAGAACAATCGTAAGTAAGAGACGCTCGCCGATAAGTTCGGTTGCTGGACGTTCGTAACTGAATGACCATCCAAAATCTCCATGTAACATCCCATTGACCATTTTAAGATATTGTATGTGCAAAGGTTTATCTAAACCGTACTGTCGCCTGAGATTTTCTATTACTTCCAGACTGACGCTGTCCCCTTGATTTTGCAGATGGGCGATATGGGCATCGAGGAAATCACCGGGGGGGAGTTGAATTATGAAAAAGGATACGACAGATATACCCACAATCATTATCAGCATCCATCCAATGCGACGTAGTATATAATGTGTCATTGTGTAAAATTAATTGTTGATTAAGCTGCGATCAATAAAGAATTGATCTGGGCGTGCAATACCCGGGGTTTGTAATCCAGCGCTGTTGGGTGCGAGGTTGGGAACATTACGGAAAAAATTTTTCACGACGACAATTCCATTGTTTGCCGGAGATTGTCCAACCGTACCAATAACATACAAATTATCACTATGAATGCGCCAAAGCTCTTTTCCCAGCTCTGTTCGCAAAGCTGAGGGGAGACTACTGCCTTCATCAAAAATCTCCAGCAACCGAATTAAGTCACCCGTTGGGGCCACACCTCTTCGCCCTTTTTGACTATTCCATAATCCTACATAGGGTGCGAATCTACACCCCACTTCTACAGGAACAGTAAAATTAGGATATGTCCAAGGGTTTTCTGACCCACCTGTAACCCACATATGTATCTGGTGCTTGTTTGTGTTTGCACGTGTTGAAAATAAACTGCGTTCTTCGACCACTAAATGCACGTAGAGACCGACGGCCTTCCAGTGGTTTACCAAAAGTTCACCTACACTTTCAAAATTTACAAACGATCCCCGTGTCACGGCTAGAGTAATGATCAGTCTTTTCTTATCATCGTCACGCAAGCGGTAGCCTTCACGATCTCTTTTTCTCAGGCCAATGGTATCCAAGAGCTCATTGGCTTTATCCAAGTCGCGCACGGCAAATTTTTTCTCATATTCAGAACCTGGATAATATTGAT
Source organism: Opitutales bacterium (assembly GCA_965219535.1). Taxonomy (GTDB): domain Bacteria; phylum Verrucomicrobiota; class Verrucomicrobiia; order Opitutales; family PNEW01; genus PNEW01. Next base: position 1,270,925 of record CBDCNV010000001.1, read on the forward strand.
TATCAGGCAGGGGTAGAAAAGCTCTCTCTTTTCCAATCCCGAGGAATACGGATTCGTTTATCTCTTTTCGATCGATGGCCAGTGAGAGAGCGATGCGAAAATCACGATTTTTTAACCATTTGTTTATTTCCGGATCTCCATCCCAACTTTGATTAACGAATATCGCTGATTCTGATCCTCCCAGATTTGGCCAGAAGAGCACGCGGTAATTCCCTTTTTGTTCATTCATCTTGAGCACTGGAACTTTGTCGATAAGGACATGGCGGTGTTGCATGTCAACCTCGCCGGCAATAACGCGTGCATTGAATACTTCGAAATCCTCAACCAGATGTAAATCAATCTTATCAATATAAGGTAGTTGGTTTCCTTCGGGATCAATGGCAAAGTAATAGGGATTGCGTTCCAAGGTAAATTTCTCCCCGGTGATGAGGGAAACCGGTTTCCATGGACCGACAACTGGCAGCTCAAGATTATCGGAAAACACAGCCTTTCTTTTAAATAAAAGCTGCCAGTTAGCAGACGCAACTTCTTCCTCTTCAGCTATTTTATTTAATTCACTTAAAGGTGTGTATTTCGGGTGAAACTGCTTCAGGTAATGTGCGGGAGCAAAGAGAGGACATATCCAACCTTTAGTAATCTGACCTCCAATAGTATAAGCGGCGACCCTCTCAAGGAACACATGGTTGGCCCGATGAAAGGTGTAGCGGATCGTATAGTCATCTAACTTTTCAAATTTGCATATTTGTCCATCTGCTTGAAACCAAAAACTTACGACCGCGTTAATAATGTCATTTTTAGTCACATCCTCGAAAGCAAAGGCAAAGTCATCAGCGGTGAACGGCATACCGTCAGACCATTTCATCCCCTTGCGCAGATGAAAGGTAAAGGTGGTCCCGTCTTCACTCACCTCCCAGGATTTCGCGATATGGGGCACGATCGTTTGCCCATCGAGATCATAGTAGAGTAAGTGATCATGTTGTATTCGTTGAATGTTTTGAGCATCAGCGCGTCCCGTAAATCCACGCCGCCAGGTGCCGCCATATTGTCCGATGCGTTCGATCGGGGGAACAATCAAAGGTTCATCCGGTAAGCGATTCTCAACCGGCGGTAACACGCCTTCACTGACAAGTTTCGCCAGTTCGGGTGCTTCATTATAGGCTGTAGGTTTCGGACCGGTGTGAACGAAACTGAATGCATCGGTTTCGACCGTTGTCTGTTCGGGGGTGTCCGTGACGGATGAAGCTTTGGTGTTACTGCTCTTCGAACAGCCAAAGGGAATTATCATGGATAGAGCTATAAATAGTAGGTGCAGTATTCTATAGCTTCCAGATTTCCTTATATCCATGATAATTATAACCAGATTTGTCTCTTCCCTGTGGGTTTGTGTTAAAGCGATAAATTATGAAGTCAGTATTAGTTATCAATATAATTAGGTTTATCAATAATCTTCGTCTTTGGCAGCTTCAGACTCATCGGCTAGCTGATTAATAAACAATCCTGAGCCATAAATATTGCAATCCAAGGTGGAGCGGGCTGTCCCTAGCACGCTTCTTCCATTACATATTCTCAAACGCGGTAGGGACACCGCGTTCCACCTTGGTAAGGTTGTAAATAATTAAGGACTAAGACGAAGAGGCAGACCCGTCTTCGCGGTAGTCTACGACGTGGCAAGCGGAGACGAAGCTTGATAAATTAACCCGTAATCATTCACTACTCTTCCCTGTACCGAGGGCGTAGCCCGACATCTTCCACTCTGAACCCCCTCAATTCTGCTCAAAGAAAAACTGCTCAGTCCGCGCGATACCCGGATTCTGAATAGCCGCGCTTGGTAAGGTTGTAAATAATTAAGGACTAAGACGAAGAGGCAGACCCGTCTTCGCGGTAGTCTACGACGTGGCAAGCGGAGACGAAGCTTGATAAATTAACCCGTAATCATTCACTACTCTTCCCTGTACCGAGGGCGTAGCCCGACATCTTCCACTCTGAACCCCCTCAATTCTGCTCAAAGAAAAACTGCTCAGTCCGCGCGATACCCGGATTCTGAATAGCCGCGCTGTTGGGTGCGACATCGGGAACATTGCGAAAATTATTTTTTACTACCACTATGCCATTCCAGGCCGGGGAGTTTCCCACGATTCCGATGGCATAGACATTGTCCGCGTGAATTCGCCAAATCTCCTTGCCCAATTCGATTCGCCTATTTCTAGGAACGCGATTACCTTGCTCAAATATTTCAATAAGCCGTTTAAAATTACCGTATGGTTGAATACCATTACGACCTTCAGACTCATACCAACTTCCGACCAGTGTCGCAAAAAATGACCCGCTTGTTTTTGGGATCGGTATATCCGGATAAATCCAGGGATTTTCACTGCCGCCGGCCCCCCAAATCAGCAACTGGTGTACGTTTTTAGCCCTTCGCCTTATAAACAGACTGCGCTCCTCAAGTTTTAAATGGAGTTTAATACCGACTTCCTTAAAATGGATCACTGCAAGTTCAGCAATGCCTTCGAAATCTATAAACATCCGGATGGGCACCCCGATTGAAATGATCAGCGGACTATCGGAATCTGTGCGCAAGCGGTATCCTTCTTTATTTTTTCGATCCAGACCGATTTGATCCAATAGAGCATTAGCTTTTACCAGGTCTCTTACTGCGTATTTTGTTTCATACTCGGGTCCCGGGTAGTAGGGATTATTGGGTAGTGCAATAAACGGTCGTGGCACGCCCTCACCGAGAAATATAGATTCTTTTATTTCTTCACGGTCGATAGAGAGTGAGAGTGCGATGCGGAAGTCTCGGTTTCTGAGCCACTTTTCGATTTCTGGGTCTCCCTCCCAGGTTTGGTTAAAAAAAATTGCAGCTTCAGATCCTCCCATGGCGGGCCAATATAGTATTCGGTAGTTCCCTTTTTCTGAATCCTGGATAAGTGCAGGTAGCTTGTTAATTAGAACGTGACGGTGTTGCATGTCGACCTCACCGGCAATGACTCGGGTGTTAAATACTTCCATATTCTCAACCAGATACATCGCAATTTTGTCGATATATGGTAATTGGTTACCCTCGGGATCGATGGCGAAGTAGTAGGGGTTGCGTTCAAGGGAAAACACTTCGCTCGATATGGGTGAGACTGTTTTCCAAGGACCGATAACCGGCAAATCCGGATTTTCGGGGACCGAACACATGCGTTGAAATAACTGTCCCCAGTTATTTAAACCTGCCGCCTTTACCTTACGCTCCAGTTCACCCGCATCGGCGTATTGTGGAAGAAACTGCATTAAATAGTGACGAGGTGCGAACAAGGGGCCTTCCCATCTGCGAAAAGATTGACCGCCCGCAGCCAGACTGGCGACGTTTTCGATAAAGACGAAGTTCGGGATGTGGAAAGTGTAGGCTACCGTATAATCATCGATCTTTTTCATGCGGCATAATTGTCCTTCCGCTTTCAGGTAGCTGGGTTTATTCAGGTTGAGATCGTCATTCGCGGTAATCTCTTCGTAGGCGAAGACAAAGTCATCAGCGGTGAACGGCATGCCATCTGACCAATTCATGCCTTTGCGTAGATGAAAAGTGAACACGGTACCGTCTTCATTGATTTCCCATCCTTTCGCGATGTGGGGGACTAATGTTTGGCCATCGAAGTCATAATAAATCAAATGATCGTGAAGAATCCGATCGATCGTCTGGCGGTCGAAAGGGCCCATAAATCCCCGCCTCCAGGTACCGCCGTACTGTCCGATCCGTTCGATCACCGGGACAATCATGGGTTCTTCGGGGAGTCTTTCTTCGACGGGAGGTAACGCGCCCGCTTCTACAAGTTTAACCAATACGGGTGCTTCATTAAATGAAGTGGGTATTGGACCGGTGTAAACGAAACTGAAGTTATCAGTGTTAACTGTAGATTGTTCTGTCGTATTTAGAGTATTTGAGACGTCATCATTCCGGCTGCAACCCATAGATGCAATCAGGATTGCAATCGTTATTACGATGAACCGCATCCGATAGCTGTTGAGATTAATTACATCCATACCGCTTAACATGCAATGCTTCTGATGATTCTAATAAGGTAAGTGAAAAGTAAATGATTCGTCATGTTAGTTAACAGTATTCATGAGAGAAGCAATAATCTTCGCTTCCCTCTTCGTCCCTGTTACATTTCCTTCACACATCAAACGTCGGATATCGTGTATCTTTCTTAATAATGATCAAAGGGGAATGATATACGATGTTTGATATCCGATATCCAAGGTTCGAGGCGGGCTGATCCCTAGCAAGCTTCTTCAGTTACAACTTAACTAAACGCGGTAGGGACACCGCGTTCCACCTTGGCTTGAAAGTTTAAATACAAACTGAGAAAACAAAGACGGAGCTTGATAAATTTTCCCCTAGGCATTCACTACTCTTCCCTGAACCCTGAACCCTGAACCCTGAACCCTGAACCCTGAACCCTGAACCCTGAACCCTGAACCCTGAACCGAAGGCGTAGCCTGACACCTTCCACCCTGAGCCTCCGGGGAATGAAAGCTGATCGATATTACAAGGTGTAGGTTACAGGCCAATTACTGCAGGGGTTACCGCGAACGACATGCAATTTTCCGCGGGTGGGTTCAGTAATAACTGCCGCCGTCGTAATACAGTCCGTGAATCCTTCTTCTTCTCGATGCCGGCAAATACCGCCATTCGGATAGTCAGTATGATCGCTTAAGATTGATAATACAAGCTGAGGGGTCAGGCGTCCACGCTCTTCAATCAGTTTTTTCCGCAAGCCAAAAGTGCGGTGCTCTGAACATCTCAATTCGGAGCCATCCACGCCAAGGTATGGACTGGTCAATCAGTTTTTTCCGCAAGCCAAAAGTTGAACATCTCAATTCGGACCAATCGGATGATTTGCGTGGGTGCAAATACCGTCCTCGGCAGGGAGGACATCAATACCGCCGGCATTCCATTCAATGGAGGCGCTTTTGCCTTCACCGTCCATGATCAGGCAGTTTCCGAAACCTTGTAATCCAAAGCGATTCACCAGTTCGATAGATTCATCGATTGAACTTCCGGTCAGTGTCAGCATCCCCCATACTTTAAAAGACATTCCTCCGGCTCTGCCTGCAGTGGAATAGAGGTTGTTGCGATAGAGACTCATACCTGTCGACCATATGCCATAGCCCAAGGTTTCACCGGGGTAACACAAGATGAGCATGTTATAAGCGGTTTAAGTAAATATCTGTTTAATAAACAAGCCACTCTAAAAATCTAAGCAGTTTATATAGTAAATAAAGATAATAAATATGGGACTAAGCTGGAGGGACGAAAAGTTACGTCTCCCGATCTGCATGTCCCAAATCTTTAAATCGGGAGTTACCTGCACGAGTAATGAATAAAAAGAGCAATCATAAAGTTGCTTCAGCAAAGGAAAGTCTTAGGAAAAGGGATCCAGAGCTATTTGAACCGGGTGCTGATAAGGCAGGTATTGCCAGTGACTACATAAGTGACATTAGGAGCCTAAAACGACGTAGCCCAAAACGAGGTCAACGGGTGGTTATTTACTGTCGGGTCTCCGGGCGTGATCAAGAACGTTCTCAAAACCTCTGCGATCAGGATGAGAATTTAGAGCGTGAGTTAGAGAAGCTGGGATTTAATGTAATTGAATCCCTTGGAGAAGTTGGGGCTGGCTGGAAGGGAGACCGTGATGGCCTTTTGCGTGCCGTAGAAATTGCTCACGAAAACGATGCCGTTGTAGTTGCAGAGTCTGTTACACGATTTATCCGTAGCAGGGATTACAACAGTGTGACAAATTGGAATGCGAAGCCCACCGTTGCAGATTATAATCGATTACAGCTTGAAACAGATGGTGTGGAGCTTGCGACCTTAATTAATCCTGATGCCACCCCAGAGGAGATAAGATCTTATGAGACTAAGCGAGGTAAGAAATCAAAAGGCAATCCAGGTGGTCGTCCTAAGAAATGTTCTCCTGGATACAAAAAAAGGGAAAGACAGATGTATTTGCCAAAAGTCTTAGAACTGTATAAACAGAACAAGAATATTGCAGCCATTGCTAGGAGTGTGAATTTAAAATACGACACTGTGTATAGCTGGGTTGTGAAATTTTCTTAAATCTTTATTTTTTTATGTCCGTTAAGACATTTAACATTTTTATCATGTTGGGTTCTAAATGGATGCATTACTATGTTAGCTGCTATAATTTGAAAGAAAGCGTTATATAAATACTATAGGTAATGGTGTGTTGCTGAGATGTTGCAGTTTTTTGGATAGATTAAATATGATTTTAGATCACTATAAGTGATCTATTGGTGAAAAGGATTAAAGGTATACATCAAATTGTGGGTGTAGCAGTTTTTGAGATAAATTAAATATGACGTTAGATTCGATAAGTGATGTAGATAAAGATGATGTATTGGTGGAGTGACCCCCAAAAATCGTATCATTTACAGAGAGAGGTTATCGGGATAAACAGATAACCTCAATGAAAAGAAAAAGATACACAACAGAACAGATTATAACAATATTGCGGCAAGCCGATACCGGTAAAACGGTACAGGAAATCTGCCGTGGAAACAACCTGAGCGAACAGACTTTCTATCGCTGGCGTAAAAAATATGGCAATTTAGAACTTGCCGATGCGAAGCGATTTAAAGAGCTGGAAAAAGAATTCACGAGCGCAAGCGAGAAGGCCTGACATACCGAGCTGAAGAAGCTGCTCGCAGATCAAATGCTCAAGAATCAGGTAATGGAGGAAACGCTGTCAAAAAAATGGTGAGCCCAAAGCAGAAGAAACGAGTAGTAAAAGCTGCGGCTGAGAAAGGGTTGTGCTCGTTGCGGAGGGCTTGTGCTTATCTCAGCCTGAGTTGGTCAACGTTCAGTTACCGGCCCAAACAGGCCAGTGAGAAAGCTCAGCGGTTGGTCGAGCGGATTGTGAGCTTGTCCTGGAAACATCCCCGCTACGGTTACCGGCGCATCCGTGCCTTGCTGGTAAAGGAAGGCTGGACAACAAGCAGGAAGTTTGTCCAGGCGGTACGACGTTCAGAAGGGCTGCAGGTAAAGCCCCCGAAAAAGGGCAGACACCGTCAAGGAGTCTCTACGGGGTCACCTACTAAAGCAAAGGGTCGCAATCACGTTTGGTCCTGGGACTTTGTCCATGATCGTACAGACAACGGCGGTCCATTAAAGATGATGACTCTAATCGATGTACCGAGGAGCTGAAAGCGACGACACTCAAGCGAAGCGAAGACATATACGCGTAAATGCCTGGATATCCGGGTCGCTCGTCAACTCACCTCAACCGATGTCCTCTCTGTGCTTAGCGAGGCCATTGAAGAGGAGGGACCTCCCAGCTATATCCGTAGTGACAACGGCAGTGAGTTCATTGCTCATCAAGTGCAGCAGTGGTTGTCCGGTAATAACATAAAGGCGATCTATATCGATCCGGGCAGTCCCTGGCAAAACGGTTTCATCGAGTCGTTTCACAACCGCTTACGCGATGAGTGTTTGAACCGTGAAGTGTTGCTCAGCGTGGCTGAAGCGCAAGTGGTAATCGAACAATGGCGTCAGACCTATAACCATGAACATCCCCACAGTCGTTTAGGCTTCAAAAGCCCACAAGAGTTTGTCAGATTCCTTTCCGATCTTGGCCGCGTTCGGGCTACGCCCTCACTTCGCCAAGATCTCTCATATACATCAATCCTAAAACCATTAACACCCGGTAACTCTCTCACTTAAATTGGTACGAAAAACGGGGTCCGATCAATATCGCTCAAGACGCTTTCTTTCTAGTTTACAAGCAGTTTAGCAACCTGCGACGTCCTGATTCATTTGTTCCTTGGTTACGTGGAATTGTAAGAAATCTCTGCCTGCGCAGGATTCGCGATAACGAGAAAAGAAGGGTTGACCATTATGAAGTTCTAGAAATGCGAGTCGAAGATGATCCTGGAAAATCTATTGAACAGCTTGAAGATCATATGAGTCTTTATCAGTCAATCTACAATCTGCCACAAGGTTTTCGCGAGGTTATAATTCTTCATTACATGAGATGTCATAGCCATCAACAGATCGCTGCATTTATGGGTATATCCTTAAGTCAAGTGAACAATCGCCTCCACAAAGCAAGAAAACTAATTAAAAAGAGAATTCATAAAATGACAGAAAACGATCTTAATCAACCTAAGTTAGATGATACGTTCGCAGAACAAATTGGAAAACTCGTTCAAATTCAAGGTCGGATTATCGAGATAGAGTTTCCTGAAACTAAAATACCGGATTGCTTATCTACTCTAGACATTATTGATGTAGGAAAAGATGATATAACAAAGGCAGTTGTAATCCAGCGACTGGAGAAAGGAGTGGTTAGAGCAATAACTGAAGTCGAACTCGACTCCGCTAATGTCGATAAGAAAGTTAATGCGGGCCTAGAGCATACGCAAAGTGTTTCGATGAAAACCATTAAAGACGCTATAAAACGTCTTAGCATTGATAAAACGGAAGGTGCTGACCTTGTCGAAACGGGTATCAAGTCCATTGATCTGTTTTGTCCGATAACCAAAAAAGGGAATATAGGGATTTTTGGACCATCAGGTGTAGGGAAGATGGTACTTGTTGAAGAGCTGACATGGAGGCTCGCTGATAAGGGCCAATCGAATAGCATATTTGCTTTTCAATTGCCCGAGGAACAAAACACGTATGTGGGGCTTCAACGAGATGATGCAAAAGAAGAACGAGAAGAAATGCATCACTATTTCCGCCCTTCTAATGATGGACCACAGATTGCTTACATACCTACCTTGGACGCGTCTGATCCAGAATTTGCGAATTCAATAAAGGAAGAGTTCGACTCACTATGCTTTCTACACCATGAAATGGCGGTATTTGACGTCTGGCCTGCCGTTGATCCATCTTATGGCTTTTCAAAGCTTCTCCATAGGGAGGGTGTTCCAGCTCGACATCGCGAGATTGCGACAAAGGTCAATAACACAGTATTAGAGGTTAAAAATGAATTCATTGATAGAGATACTTTGCTTCTCTTGTCTAATCGAGCCCGGGTAGCAGCCAAAAGAAGGCTTATAGAATTAATCAAAAATAAATTGGATGAAAAAAACACAGCAGAAAGGAAGCATTTAAATAGGTCACTACAGTTACTATATTTCTTAGGAACTCCGTTTTTCTTTGCAGAAAGATGGACCAAACGAAAGGGAACATATATTCCCTTAAATGAAGTCTTTGATAGCTGTGAAGCTATAATGGAAGGGCAATATGATGATGTTGATCATTCCAAATTTATTATGATTGGAAGCTTATCTGAAATAATAAATTAAGTCCCATTTATTCTGTTAAATCGCGGTTTGCAGCAATCTATGGTGGACAAAGTAAGAAGAGACCTGTCTCCGTCCAGAATCATCCATACCAATGATAGAAAAACCCACAGCCCACATGCTGCATGGATTCGTCTGTTCAGGTAAAACTACCTATGCGAAAAAACTCGAGCGTGATGAAGAAGCCGTCCTGTTTACTCCAGACGAATGGATGGTTCAATTGTTCGGTGTCAATCCACCGGCGGAGGGATTTTCTGAATACTACGACTCAGTCCTTGCGCTCATGGAACGCAATTGGACGAAGCTGCTTCGTTTGAAAATTGATGTGATCCTGGATTTTGGTTTTTGGAATCGGAGCTATCGTGACACCATCAGGGAGAAAGTGAATAAATCTGGTGGGATACCAAAGTTATATTCGTTTGCCATCTCAGAAGAAACAGCGCGGAAGCGATGCGAAAAGAGAAATCAGCGTTTGCATGGAGATTTTCTTATCTGCAAAGAGACATTTGATGTTTTGAAAGAGCGATTCCAGCCTCTTTGCGATGATGAAGCATTTTTGGAAATTCAAGAGACCTGATAATTACAGTTACTACAGTCACTGGCACTCTCTACGTAATCTAAGTCGTCAGGTATCAATATGAATCTTCCCTACGGATACACTAATAAAACTCATTGTGAAGACGGTGTAGTCATCAAGACCTATATAGGTGCCAATGCCAGGGAAAGGTATGCTACAGAACTGGAAATCTACCAACTGCTGCAAGGCATGACCTTCATGCCAGACTTGATCAAATATGATGAAACACGATTAAACATCCTGACAAAATATATAAAAAATCGCCATGCTCAGGACTTGCTAGATGAGAATGGTTCTGACGTGATGTGTGCCATTGGGAAGCTATTGAGAGACTTGCAGGAAATTCAGATTGAATCGATTGATGGAACAATAAGAAGAGGGTCTGAAGTCCTGGTCCATGGCGATTTTGGTCCGCAAAATGTGTTGTTGGCGAGAGATTCATTTGAGATCGTAGGTTTGGTTGATTGGGAATGGGCTCATTTTGGTGATAAATTTGAAGATATTGCTTGGGCCGAATGGTTGATCCGCATGCATTATGAAGCGAAAAGACCTATGATTGATGCGCTTTACGATGGATTTAGGGAAATGCCTGTTTGGGAAACGAGACATACATTTATGATTAAAAAGTGTGAAGCTATCCTGGATTTTGCGAAGCGTGACAGAAATGAACAGTCGATCACAATGTGGAGTAAAAGGATTCATAGGGTTAGAACATTTACGGAATAAATCTAATAGGCTGCCGCAGCGCTATTTTGCAAATTGGGTTGTGCAAGTGAGCTGTTGAAGGATAGGTTACGTGTATAAAATGCAATCTCCTTACGTTATCGCAATCAACTCGGTATCTGGTGGAGGCAAGACTGCACTGGCTGAACACCTGCATGAATCGTTATCATCCTCGGTGCTATTCCGTTTCGATGATTTTGATGACACCAATATATATCCGGATGACTATTACGAATGGACGATCAGGGGAGCTGATCTCTCTGAGTTTGATTGTCCAGGTATGAGCAAAGCTGAATTGTGCATGTAGCACACTAAACGGGTGCGCTCAGGCATATTGCACGAGAATCTCGACATGATCCAGCCGCGGAGTCACGCAAATCGCCGGGTTGAGGCGTTCCACGTCGATCTTCAATTCATTCTGGCCGAGCCTCAAGACATCGTGCGGCACGGGATAAGTCATGCGGGTAAAATTGTCCATGATAAACTGCGCCCGAGTGCTCCGCGCATCTCCCGGCAATAGCCTTCCGTTAACTGAGACCTTATACTCATCGGGCCGCGTGAAGTTGTGTACCTGCAAGTGCAAGGTGACTCTCGGCGACAGCGCCCGTTGCCGCGCCGCTTCCAGATCATCGGCAATCCCGAACGGGATGACGTGTGACCCAACCGACAGCTCCACAGGGAGCACGATCGCGTCGATACCCCGGTAGGTCCTGTGGTTCTGTCCCGAATGAGCTCCCTGGTTTGGTGCGCGCGGATGTGAATCGAGATCGTAATCGCAGTTGAGAAAGGCAATCACGCCCGGATCGTGGATCTCGTGCAGCACACGGTAATACTCCGGGTGCAGATCGTCGTACCAGACCGTCCCTGTCCGTTCGGATTGCGGTGGCGTATCTATACCGTGTCCGTAGAGCAAGTGCCCGAAGTTGAACAGTTGCAGCCCATGCGCTCCCCGTTGATACATCAACTTGGCCCAGGCGCGGGTCACTTCCGTCTTTCTCCAGTGGTTCACGCAGGGGAATATCCAGCAGTCATGCCCTTCGACCAGTTCCAACCACGGACCAAGGTCCATATCGAATAACATGTATCCGGCGCCAGGCACAACGACGTCGACCAATCCCTCTTTCACCCACGTGTGCACGTCCAGTCCTCGTTGCCAGCACGTGTCGATATCCGCCACGACACGCACATGCAGGTACATGGGTCGACTACGTTCGCAGCTCACGCGGTCCAGAAGCTCGCGCGTTTGCCGCACTATGTCCGTGATAAGCGCGGCGTTTTCCGCCTTGCCGAACTCTTTGAAGTAGCGAGGATCGCGTTCGAAATCAAGCGCGATGCCGTCGTTGTCCCATCGGGTGATGAACTCCTCGATGATGGCCATTTTGTGGTCGCGGACCTCTTTGTGCGCAAAATCAAACAGTCCCCAATTGGTGGCGTCCATACTCTCGGGATTGGGATGCTCTCGGAACCATGTGCCCCAAGGCGGCTGCCAATCCGGTCCGGTGTAACCCAAGAGCAGATGCAGGTTGGCCATTTTGAACCGGCTGACCTCGTACTTGTAAGCCTGGTCGTGTGGATCATTCATGCGAACGACCGGTATCAGCTTCAATCCCATGCGGCGCCCGTACTCACACGCAAGCTTTGGCGGGTTCGCGTTCGCCTCGATCAGCTTCTTGGTATTCTCTCGATAGCGCCAAACCCATGCATCCGGGAATTGCTCGAACTCATCGCCCAGGATCTCGCCGCTCTCCAGGTCACAGCAGTATGCGTCCGACGAGCACAGGTTGTAGAGCAGGCAGTCTACCTGCGTCCCCTCTAGCGGGCGTATGCATTCGCCCAGCCATTGCTCCGGCGTCAGCGGGTAATCCACGCACGCGATGTCGTTCCATTCAGCCTCCCATATCAGTCGAAACGGTTGATCCATCATGCCTTAGATTAATAGGGTTACATCTAAATATACAACATTCAGTTCAGCAAATGTTTTCCCGCGGAGACGCAGAGAGCGCAGAGTATACATAGGATATAAGTTAGGTGAAACACGGTGCTTAATCGCAATAGCTCAGCAGTGGCTGAGCTTCAGCTGATCCTTACAGCTTTTTTAAATTTATATTTTAAAAAACTGATTGGACCCCGTTATTCGTACCAATTTTTAAGTGAGAGAGTTACCGTGTGTTGATGGTTTTAGGATTGATGTATATGAGAAATCTTGGCGAAGTGAGGGCGTAGCCCGAACGCGGCCAAAATCGGAAAGGAATCTGACAAACTCTTGTGGGCTTTTAAAGCCTAAACGACTGTGGGGATGTTCATTATTGTAGGTCTGACGCCATTGTTCGATTACCACTTGCGCTTCAGCCACGCTGAGCAATACTTCAGGGTTCAAACATGAGCGCTTCGCTATGTCGTCACTACGTTCCTCGGTACATCGGGTAAGCGGTTGTGAAACGACTCAATGAAACCGTTTGTTATTCTCGCTATGGCTCGTTGAGGTGTCGCTTCGCTCGGTAGCCAGGGACTGCCCGATCGATATAGATCGCCTTGATGTTTTTGTCGGACAACCACTGCTGCACCTGATGAGCAATGAACTCACTGCCATTGTCACTACGGATATAGCTGGGATCTCCCTCTTCTTCAATGGCCTCGCTAAGGACAGAAAGGACATCAGTTGAGGTGAGTTGACGAGCTACCCGGATACTCAGACATTTACGCGTATATTCATCGATCAGAGTCATCATCTTTAATGGACCGCCATTGTCTGTGCGATCATGGACAAAGTCCCAAGACCAGACGTGATTGCGATCGGTTGCTTTAGTAGGCGGCCCTGTAGAGACCCCTTGACGGTGTCTACGCTTTTTCGGTGGCTTTATCTGCAGCCCTTCTGAACGTCGTACCGCCTGGACAAACTTCCTGCTTGTTACCCAGCCTTCCTTTACAAGCAAGGCACGGATGCGCCGGTAACCGTAGCAGGGATGTTCCCAGGACAGGGTACAATCCGCTCGGTCAACCTCTGAGCTTTCTTACTGGCTTGCTTGGGCCGGTAGCTGTACGTTGACCAACTGAGGCTGAGATAAGCACAAGCCCTCCGCAACGAGCACAGCCCTCTGTCAGCCGCATCTTTCACTACTCGCTTCTTCTGCTTTGGGCTCACCACTTTTTTGATAGCGTTTCCTCCATCACCTGATTCTTGAGCATTTGATCAGCGAGCAGTTTCTTCAACTCGGTGTTTTCTTTTTCCAGCTCTTTAAATCGCTAGAGCATCGGCCAGTTCCAAGTTGCCATACTTTTTACGCCAGCGATAGAAGGTCTGTTCGCTTAGGTTGTTGCCACGGCAGACTTCCTCTACCGTTTTGCCGGTATCGGCTTGCCGCAGGATTGCGATGATCTGTTCTGTTGTGTATCGATTTCTTTTCATTGAGGTTATCTGTTTATTCCGATAACCTCTCTCTGTAAATGATACGATTTTGGGGGGTCACTCCACAATTTCCTCGCTACATCTCTGGCATTTATTTAATCGTTATAACAGCATGAAAAGAAAATCTGTAATAATTATTCCGCTTCTGATTTTTTTGCTTCAATTACCAGTGCGTTTGTTGGCTTTACCACGGGGCCTCAACACTTTTTTTGATTTTGAAAATAAAACAGCCACAGGGAAAGATTTCACTCTGGGCGTTGCCCCGTTTACTATCAGGGCAATTGGGTTTACCCTGGAAACTGTGGACAATCCGGCCCTTGCACATTCAGGAAACAAAGCTTTGGTTCTTGAAGCGGGTCAGGAAGGGAAAATTATTTTTGAAAGAGGCGTCAATTTACTCCAGTTTTATGCTGCTGAAACAACCGGTGGTGGCCGATTGGAGCTTAGAGATAAAATTCGACGAACTTTAAGGATAAATGGGGTAATAGAAGGTCTGCCTGCTGACATCAGCCCCAGTGCTAACCCACCGATTCAAAGTTTCGTCGCCTTCAGCGGGGATATTCTAGATGATGCCGACCTTACCTTTACGAGCGGTGTCATCGAAATTAAAATTATCAATGTAAATGGACGTGCGGCCATAGACGATCTTGGTTTTACTTATGTTGTTGGTCCACCCAACAATACCATTTTTGAAAATTTCGAGGATGAGGGTATGAGGCCAGAATTTAATAGCCCTCCTAATACGCATGTAAATTTCACTATCGGTACGCCACCTTACACCGCTTCTTTTACCGGTGGCATTGCGTCCAACTCAGGTGGACAATTTTTTAATCATACTATTCCCGGCGGCGCAGTCTGGAGAGTTGAGGACTCATCTTTTGTGGGAGGGAAAGGTATAGGAATTATTAATTTTGAGACCCCAGTCGCTAAGGTAGAATTTTACGCTGCTGTGTTCCTTGAAGAAGATGGAGAAATTCAAGTATTCGACACCAATGATAACCTCCTCACTTCAACCAAAGATATTCCACTTAGTATAAGTCACTTATTTGATTCACCCTTTGATTATTTTTCTTTTAATGCTGCAGAATTAGGAGCCCTTGAAGGGATCGGGGAAATACATTATCTCAATTTGGATGAAGTTTCATTCCAAGGGAATGTTCTGCATAATGTCATCGATGATTTTGGATACACCCCAGTCGGTGCTCCTGGAAGTGGCTTCGAGGGTTCCCCACCCGCTGATGCTCCCTCCATCACTACCCAGCCGGCGAGCCAGGAAGGGCAGTCCGGCGCTTCGGCGAGCATATCGGTTGTCGCCAGCGGCGATGATCTCAGCTACCAGTGGTATATCGGCAACAGCGGTGACACTTCCAGTGCTATCGCGGGTGCTACCGGAAGTACTTTAACCACGGGTGCACTCACCGCGAGCACGAGTTTCTGGGTGCAGGTAACTAATGCGGGAGGTACCTCTGACAGTGATACCGCTGTTATCACCATCGCAGCACCGACCGTGCCCCTGGTTCTCGAAGGAACAGGAGATATCGCCGGTGAAAACATCCAACACTCCAACGGCAACATCTTCGACCAGGTCTTATTAACTGGAGAGTCCATCCAACTACAAGCAAGACCGAATCAGATCACCCGGGTATCGTTCATGGACGAAGACGAGGACATTGTGCAGGTAGAGTTCTCAGGCGCAGGTACCTTTACCGTTACTCTGGCCCCGGCCACCTTCCTGCCCGCGGCGTTGCCTCCGCGTTATAACCAGTCAGTAGATTACGTGACGGGCAAACCGAGTGTGGTCATCGAAGGAGCGGATTCCAGCACCTTCTTCAGTATCTTCACCGTGGGATCAATCAACGCCGTGAACCAGGCCTTGTTCCCCAAGGGGCAGGTCTATGATGCCGAGGCCGACGTGACGTTAGTAGAGGTAATTAACTCTACGGGGATAGGAGGCATGCAGCTGTCGAACACGGTGTTCAGTGGAAGCACTGGAAGGATAGGCGTGGATGCGAGAGGAGTACCGATCGCGGTACGCTTAACTGTAGGTGACATCGATGCCAGTGGTGATGCGGTACCGCATTTACTATTTGGGACAGGTTCCTTCACGGTGGCCGCGGGCAACCCCGGGTTGCGGATCACAGGAGGTGACCTGGCGCAGACGAACGGAGCTTCAATTGTAGTCGCCGAGAGCGGGTCGACGACGACTGGCTTTGAGGAGAGCTTTATCTCCCAGAACAACTTCAAGTCCGACAACACGCCTCAACCGACTCAGAGCATTGATGCGTCATTTGCAAATGAAGATGGTCAGGAAATCTCAGTCACTGTGGAAGAGTTGACGATTGAGTGATTTCGATAAAATATCTAACGCTTACGATCAGTTCCTAACCTCATACTACCCTAAGGCAGAACCAATCACAGAAGCCGGTGACTGGCACCTACTCCTGGTATGGATCCCCGACGGTAAACCAGAGGTAATCTACTCTATTGATTTCAGTAACGGTAAGCTATCGATCATCCTGGTGCGCTTTCTGGAATCAGCATGGCACAAATTCTGTGAAGCTTATTCTCAGGAGCAGGAGAAGGTAAGTGTAGAAATCGAACGAGGTGAGATGAACCTACCTGATGATCATTCCATTGTTGCCCTTGTTAATGAAGGCCTTCCCCGATCATGCGAAAATGATTCTCAAGCAGTCCTGGATGGTGAGCAGTTCAAACTATCATTCACAAACTATGCAGGAGAATTTGAAAGCCAAATATGGGCACCATATGAAAAGCAAGATGATGCCTGGATAAAGCTGATTGATTCAGTGCGTGGTGCCGGTGCTTTGGTGCCGAGGAGGTATGCGGCTCATACCTAAAACTCCGTTACAAGTAATGAGATCAGTCATCAAGAGAACGTTAGCACTTCTCCTGTTAATCAATGTTAATGGGCTTCATGCCATTGAAGAAGACGTCTATAATGGCGTTCCTCAAGATGTAAAATACCCCCATTCAATCACACCATTAGACAATGAAGGTTTTGCCGTAGGTTATGACGAAACAAGAAAAGCCCCTGCTTGGGTATCTTATCGTCTGTTTCCCAATCCAGGCAGATATAGCTATGAACGCCCATCAAGGTTTAGGACTGACAACAGGACGCAATCCCGCATAAGCCACGATCACTACACACATAGCGGTTTTGATAGAGGCCACCTGGCACCAAACTATGCGATTATGACACGCTATGGGCGTGCTGGACAGGTAGACAGCTTTTTAATGAGCAACATCGCTCCTATGCGGCCATCTTTCAATCGGGGCATTTGGAAAAACTTGGAAAGCCTGATCGCACGAAATTACAGTAACAGCTTTGAAGAACTGTGGGTGGTTACCGGACCTATTTATGATGAAGACATTCAGAGGTTAGCAACAGGGGTTGAGGTTGCCGATGCCTTTTTCAAGATCGTAATTGACGAGGTCGAGGGTAATCCTCGTGCACAGGCATTTGTAATTCCTCACCATTCGTTAATTGGCAGTCTTAGCAACTACTTAACATCGGTTGATGAAGTGGAGAAAGCTACTGGATTTGATTTCTTCAGTGAGCTTCCTGACAACATAGAGAATAAGATAGAGGCGAAAATTTCTCCAGGTATATGGATAAGTAATGGCTACGTAAAAGCACCTGAGAAGACAACAACTGCAAGATCACCACCAACTACTTACCCAAAGCAAAACACTTCACCACGAAAAGAGCAAAAGGTAGAATCAAGGTTTTGGCTTAATACTAATTCTGACGTTCGGCACAACTCAAGCTGTCGATATTTTCATAATACAAAACAAGGTCGAGCATGCCCCAAACACGAAGGCAGGGCTTGTGGGATTTGTGGGGGGTGAGTTTAGGCTAATCACTTACACCTGATTTAGATTTGGTGCTCTTAATATAGTCCATCCATCTTCATCCCATGCGAGAATACAGCCACAATGATGGCATTCGTAAGCACCCCATAAACCGATCATATAATCAGCTAATTGTCCTTCGCTAATCTCTTCTATATCAATTTCACATTTATAAATACTGTCCCATCCACGGCAATACAAACATTGCCTAATAGGTAAGTAATCAATTGACGGTTTATCAAATTGCTCCCATTCCACATTTGACCAAACCCGCCATTCATCCCCCCTTAAATTATTTGAATGCCCCATAATTACACTTTCATCTTTAGGAGAAAAATAAATATACCTATCTTCAGTAATTTTAATTTTAATTTTATTTTTTATATATTTCCACAATTCAATCGTAAGGGAACAATCGATTTCATTGTATTTCATAATAGCTTTATAAGACTTTCTTTTAATCCAATATCTGAGCTGATTTACGGTGAGCGATTTCCCGCTTCCTAAGTTGAGACTAGAAAGATTATCTAGACCAAGATGCCTGATTTCCTTTTTAGTTGCTGTCCAAGATAAGAATCTTTTTACATCAAATCGTTTAATGTGAGGATTCTTTTTCCACCAACAAAGTGCGAGAGTATCAACAGTTTTAGCACATAATGGTGCTGGGTCCATAATTGAAGAAAGAACTCTGTAATCGAATTTAAGAATGTTGTGGCCAATAATAAGATCACAATTCCTTTCGAGATATTTTGTTAGATTTCGGATATCCTTTGGGTGCCACCAACGGTAGCTTTTCTTTTTCTGTCTTCCTTGGACATTATACTCTTTTGTTCCAATTAAAAACACCTCTGAACTTTGAGGGTTATTGAAATTGGTTTTAGATGTCTCAATGTCTAGTGCGACAACTTTCATTACCTTATATGTCTAGCGTGCAACTTACTGGCTTGAGAATAGTGCTCTATAGATGGAGTGTAGTCCTTTTTACTCAATCGTCATGACTCCAATCAGTCCTAATCAATATCCAACATGCTCTGCGCATTCACGAAAACTCATAGCGTAATCTTTTCCTGCTTCTGAAATTTGGCTAAAATTCTAACTCGTCTATAAAGTGATAGTAGTATTTTGAGAGCCTTAAGTGGTGAATCTGTGTGTTTGATAATTTCGTCTGCGTCTATACCCAGAATTTTCCCTATCTCACGGACATGAGACTCGCAAATTGATTGATCTTCTTTGTTTAACCCGCGGATTTCATGCTCCGTCTTAACCTTAAGGAGTTTTCTTCCCTGAAGATCTTTATATACTTTGTTGTATGTATCATTAAAGGTATTGATGCTGTTGCACACGCTCTTAACTGTTCGTTCTAGACTACGAGCGACTATTTGGACTAGGAAAAGTTCTAGCCAACCTGGAGATGCATACCGAATTGAGATGATTCTAGGACGATAACGAGGAGGGACTGCCCATTTTAGCTGGTTATAGAAGTTGACTGCGCTGTAACCACCTTGCCAAGGATATGCTCCGTATGCATAATCTATCCGTTCTGTATCATGAATCCAATTATCTGGATTAAGCGCATAGTAAAGGAAGTAACATTGTTCGTAAGTCCTAGGAAATGTATAGAGATCTTCTAGTGTCCACTCCCCATCAATAGGAATTTTGTATGATTCACCCTCCATGTCACTTTCAAAGGCAGATAAATTACTTTCTCGTTTACTACAATTTCACACCACTTTTAATAAAAGATAGTAAAGCAATTAAATTTAACGCAAGGTGATTTACCAAAGGGGTATCTAGCTATACCCAAGCCCAACAAAACGCTCTCATCACTCGTCAGCGCTCGAGAATGGTATGCTGTGGAAAACCTGCACCTAACATTAAGGTGGGGTGAGTGCTGAAAATATTTGCCATTAACTCACTCGATTGATTCTACTTTTTTTAATCGAAATCGATATCCAGAACTTTAGAACCATTTGTTAGGTTTTAAACATGTGGCGTTCAAAATGAAATGGGAAATGAAACAACTCGAAGACGCGGTTCGAGCGGTAAACGGAGACCACGTTGCTAACAAACTCCAAGTTCATACTCGGTCCGTCGATTTGAAGATCACTATGAGGAATTACCACGCTTGCGAGTCCATCCGTATTCTGAAGGAGGCAATTTACGACAGCGACGTAATCTCCGATAACGTCCACGAAGCAACCGCTGCTTCCAAAGCGATCTGGCTTTCGGCAACAGGGCACCCGAGCGCCCCACCATTGATTTACGCCCGCGTTCGCGCCGAAGCTGAGATGATAGCCGCAGCGCAATCGCTCCATTCAACTGCTGATATTATGGCATCAGTTGTGTATTGGGCACTAGATTTTCCTTCCAGCGCGAAAACACTTGACGAATTCCAACTCAACCTATTTCGCGTTCGCGAACACTTGCAACAGGATCTCGTATACACGGAAATCACAAACGCGATAAACGATTTTTTCGATCTCCCCCAATTCAAATACCTTACTGCATACGTAAATACCACAAAACACCGAAGCCTCGTCGAGGCCCCGTATACCGCCCAAACCGACCTTCGTGATAAACCTCGCCAAGGCTTTCGCATCAAGGCTTTTAAGTATCGTAAATCGAAACGAAACGTCCAATCATACAATAGGACCTGGGCTGAGGATTTTCTGTTAACCGATGCGGAAATAGTTGGTAACGGTATTTTAACCATCGGAAACTCCCTTAACGACTACTACGCACGCAAGTAACTTATAACCTTACAAATGCGTGAACCGGAGCGGCGATTTCGGCGGAATTTGATTTCAATGCGTGACTCCGCTGCGAGTCACCTATAGAGTTAGATGATGGGAAAAAGAGAAGAACTCGAAGAGATTCTTGACCGCGGGACAGGTGAACGGGAACTTTTGGCATTTCTGAAAGAAAATCCGTTCATCATCACAGAATCTCTTTCATTCCTCGGGAATCCGACAATCGTTGTTGCCGAATTCCCGATTGGTCAATCGTTCAAAGCCGATTTCATGGTGATCGCTCCATATTCGGGTGCTTTTGACATCAAGTTTATTGAGGTGGAACCCCCAAAGGAAAAGCTTTTCAATAAAGATGGGACCTTAGCAAAGCGGGCAAATAAGGCATTAGAGCAAGTGAATAGTTGGGCCACTTACATCATAAAGAAAAGAGTCGAGGTGCTTCAAGCTATCGAAAAATATGGGACTGAAAAGGATTTGATCCGAGGACCTCAGGAGATGCTTACATGCACTGCTGGAATGTCACTTTTTGATCCAATCGTAAATGTTAGTTTCGACTATGATATTTTGATGGGTCGAAGAGAGGGCTTAAGTCGAGAAGACTTTGAAAGAAAGACGGCTTTCCGAGAAAACAATCGAGTCCAGTTTGTCACATGCGATCGATTATTTGAAGGTGCAGATAAGATCGATAGGAACCCAGAAGTTTACATCTAACCATACGGTGCAGGTAACGCGTGAACGCGCACCTGGTTTTTAACGTTTAGCAGGAAATGAGGTATCATAAAATACACATAACCGAACCCCCTTGGATAAAAACACCCCCGCCGCATACGGGTTAATCAATTGAAGATTTGGAGGGATCTGTCTTTGGATTGACCTGCTCCCGTTTACTGTACCAGAGCAAGTGTTAGTTCCGGCAGGGTGGTATGGGTTTTAACTTTCTTAGACATGGCTCTCTGGGCGTATTCGGCCGGAGGCCGATAGCCCAGAGAACTGTGTGGTCTTTGAGTATTATAATCAAGCCGCCAGGCTTCAAGTTTTTCTTTCGCTTCAGCGAGCGTACAAAATAGCTCGGTGTTAAGAAGTTCATCTCGTAAGCGTCCATTGAAGCTCTCAATATAACCATTCTCTACGGGTTTACCTGGCCGGATAAAATCCAGCTTGATGCCATGGCCATAAGCCCATTCATCCAGTACTTTGCCGGAAAACTCGGGCCCATTATCGACGGTAATGGTTTGGGGAAGACCGATTCCTGCAGCGGCTTTCATAAGTGCTGCAGCGACTTTGTGCCCACCGATGGACGTATCGACCAAAAGCAGTGGGCAAGCTCGGGTGTATTGATCGACAACGGTGAGTATGCGGAAGGGGCGGCCGTTGGTCAGCCGATCGCTCATAAAGTCCATCGACCAGCGCTCCTGGGCTGCTGAAGCCGCGGGCAGTGAGACCCGTCTTTGCGCGGCACGCTTCTTTCGTTTCTTCGTGCGCACTTCCAGCCCTTCGGCCTTGTAGATACGATAAACGCGTTTCTTTCCTACCGTCCAGCCTTCCCGCTTTAATAACACCGTGATTCGCCGATACCCGTAGCGCACGCGCGCTGCGGCGAGGTCACGGATGCGCATGATCAGCGCACGTTCGTCCTTCTTCACCGGCTGGTAGTTATAACTCGACCAATACAACTTCATCAGCCTGCACGCGCGGCGTTTGCTCACCTCATAAGCTTCCACTAACCAGTCAGCAATCACCTTCTTGCGCACAGGCTTTATAATTTTTTTGCGATTACTTCCTGCAGCATGTGCTTGTCCAGGCTCAGATCAGCTACCAGCTTCTTCAAACTGGCGTTCTCTTCATCGAGTTGCTTCAGCCGTCTTAATTCGCTCATTCCCATGCCCGCGTATTTACCCTTCCATCGGTGGTAGGTCTGTTCGCTCACGCCTAACTCTCGGCACACTTCGGCGATCCTTCGACCGCCTTCTACCTGCCTTAGGGCATAGATGATTTGTTCTTTATTATATCGTTTTCCTTTATTTTTCATGGGTGGTTCTTTCTCCTATTTTTTATTAGGTTTTCCACCCATGCCAGACTAAATCTTTGCTGGTCCAGTTTTACGGGGACAGGTCAAGGGGTGTGTCCTTGGTTTGGCCGGATAGGGGATAGCCGTCCACCGTCTGGTCACCGGCGATACCAAATGAAGTACAGCCATCTTTCGATGAAATCAATTTGGAAGGGGAAGTGTGGAGCGCTTTATGAGGGGAACCCGCTTCTTCACAAATACCGCGATGTAAATCGAGTAAATAGGGAGCCCGCTCATCGACCACACTTTTCATTTCTGGGTCGAGTGACTTCCAATCAAAGGCCATGTCGAGATATTCCCGGTAACCGGGATAATTCTTCATCGTAAATTTCGCATATGCGCGCCCGCATTCATAAGCCGATCCCTCAAAGTCTACCAGGGGGATAACGCCTTCCGGTGCGAGGCGTGAGGTGGGGGGAGTATTACAAAAATTACTCATGATATTACAACACTACACGATCTTTGCTTGATCTCATTAATATTTAGCCGATGAAAGATCCTTCTAGCAAGCTAACTATAAGGATCATAAAAACTGTTTATGTCATGAGAGCGCCTGAATACATAATATTTCCTCAAGTAATCATTATTATTTTTAATTTGCTTGGTTTCTCATAGAAAAGGGTATTGAAGTTTTATCTTATAAGATGCTGGAAAAATTTAAAGTCCCGATTAAAGAACAGGTCAAAGTTTCGGAAAAATCACTGCGCAAGACGGTGACGGCTTTTTTTGAAAAGATGGGCGAATCTAATGAAGACGCAGCGATCGCCGCTGATACACTCGTCACTTCAGATTTAAGAGGAGTGGAAAGCCACGGTGTATCAAACATGTTAAGTCATTATCGTAATGGCTATGAACAAAAGAAAATCAAGCCACAGCCGAATTGGCGTATCGTGCGCGAAACACCGGGCACTGCGAATATCGATGCCGATAGTGGACTGGTTGTTTTCCTCGGACGCCATGCGATGCAGATAGCGATTGAGAAGGCCAAAAAGGTTGGTGTGGGGGCCGTCACGGTCTTTAACAGCGAACACTCGGGAGCGATTGGGCATCATGCGATGGGCGCCGCTCAACAGGACATGATTGGCATGGTCATGACTTCAGCCAGTGCCCGTGTAGTGCCGACCTTTGCTTCGAAAGCGCTTCTCGGGACTAACCCTATTGCCGTTGCCGCTCCCGCTCGCAATGAAGCACCCTTTCTCTATGACGCTGCTACTTGTTCGGTTGCGATGAACAAAATCTGGATAGCCCGCCGATTGGGCTCGATGCTGGGGCCGGGTTGGATTTGCGACAATCAGGGAGTACCGATTGAGGAATCGATCCTTACGCCCGAAACTGATGATGAATTTTTACTCCTGCCATTGGGCGGAACACGTGAACAGGGTTCTCATAAAGGATCAGGGCTGGCGATGATCGTGGATATTATGGGGTCACTTTTAGCTGGATCGGAACCCGATATGCTCTGGAACGTGGATAATAAAGATCGAAAACAAAGCCATCATTTCACGGCCTACAATATAGAAGCATTCACCGAGCTCAATACATTCAAGGGCAATATGGATCGCATGTTGAATTTGATCAAAGAAACTAAACCAGTGTCGGGTGAAGAACGTGTACTCTATCCCGGCTTGCTCGAGTATGAAGAAGAGCAGGAACGGCGAGAGAACGGTATACCCTTTCATAAGGAAGTGGTGACCTGGTTTAGCGAAATGGCAGCTGAACTTTCTATTCCCGATCTCGAATTATGTGAAGTTAATATTAAATCCTCATGAGCCGACTATTTGACACCTATCGAGCGCTACACGATCAGGTTTTTCTCCCGACTTTTGTTAAAGATCATATTCCCGATTCAAAAAAGTTGATTGAAGGATGCCTCGAGGCGGGAGTGCGGGTTATCGAATATACCCTGCGACGACCCGATGCCAATACGATGATCCCCTGGATCCGAGAAAACTATCCAGACCTCTATATTTTAGTCGGCAGCACGCTCGATAATGCTGCGATAGTCGAAAAACAGCGTGTGAAATTTCCGCAACTCCTGACCTTGGAAGAACTGGACGCCATGGAAGTGGATGGTTTCGTCAGTCTAGTCGGTTTTAGCGAGAATAGTATGAAGCAGTATCACACGCGGCGTATCATGATTCCTGCGGTTTCTACCTTGGAAGAAGCATTTTCAAAAGTGGCTGCAGGTGCTCATTTTGTAAAGGTGCCTGGCTCCGATCCGGACTTGATTAAAAGTTATCGGTGGGAACCTGCTTTTGACTATTGCCCGCTCTTTGCCACCGGTGGTCTGACTCTCGATCGTATTCCTATCGCCGTGGAAGCAGGTGCGGTTATTGCCTCCACCGGTTTTAACCTGGTATTAAAGGCGTGTTCCGCGGATGTATCTGTAAAGGAGATAGCTGCTATTATTAGACAGTACATGGAGACTGCCCAAAGCGCAAAGCGTGCAACCTGGCCCGAACTGGCTAAAGTAGCCGATGCCGACAATCAAACATGGCTAAACGCATTGCCCCATTATCACCCGTTTTGAGGTTGTAAGTTTGATTGCCGGTTTAAATAGCTATTTCTCTTTGTCTACATCCCAAATAGAGATAGCCACAAAACGCACAAGAAGCACAAAAAAAGATAAGAAACGAGTTAGGGAACAAACTTCAAGGTCACGTCGAAGAGAGTTCCTTTTTGTTGTCCCAAAGGAGCTGATCCATTCCAAAATTAGTCTCAAAGGGTATATTGATTTTAAGAAAAACTTTTGATGATTTTATCCCAATGACCCTGTGTTTTCAATATCAGCTCAATAACTTCCCTCACGGCTCCTTGGCCGCCATGCTTGCGCGTGACATAATCGGCGATTTCTTTCACTTCCTCTGCACCATTGGGAACGGTTACGGCGAATCCAACTTTCTTTAGAACACTCAAATCAGGTAGATCATCACCAATGAAACAAATTTGCTGATCTTTTATCGCAAGTTCTTCAATCAGTTTTTTGTAAATCTTCTCTTTTGACTTTATACCCTGGAATACCTTGTGAATATTTAATTCCTTGGCACGCGCTTTAACGGAACCTGACTGACGGGAGGAGATGATGGCGACTTCGTAACCGGTTTGTTGGAACATCACAATCCCCAAACCATCCTGCACGTCGAAATACTTCATCTCCTGGCCTCGGTGATCTAATACGATTTGTCCATTGGTTAAAACACCATCGACGTCTAAAACCAGAAATTTTACTTTTTTTATCTTTTTTTTAAGCTGAGCATTCATACCAAGCCGACCTTCAATAGATCCTGAACATCCAGCAAGCCGACCACTCGATTGCTATTATCCGTCACTGGAAGTTCGTCGATGCTCTTCTCCTTTAAGATTCTCAGGGCATCGACCGCCAGCTTGTCCTGCGATATGGTTATGGCGGTTGTTGTCATCACATCTTTGACTTTCTTGTCCAAAAGATGAGGGTCAGTTTCGATATGACGACGAAGATCTCCATCGGTAAATATACCTAACAACTGGCCGCGTGCGTTGACCACACAGGCCGAACCACAGCGTGATTGCGTGATGCTTAATAGGACATTCTTCACCCTGGTATTTTCTCTGACTTTTGGTAGCCGTTCTCCTTTGCGCATCAAATCTTCCACCTTCAGCAGCAGCTCCTTCCCAAGCGAGCCGCCCGGATGATATAAAGCAAAATCTTCTTTGCCTAACCCTTTGCGGACGATCAAACAAGCTGCCAGGGCATCACCCATCACCAAGGTAGCAGTCGTCGATGCCATCGGCGCCAGACCCAGTGGACAAGCTTCCTTCTTTACCGAGACGTCCAACACAATATCACTGTGTTCTGCCAATTCCGATGAAGTATTGCCTGTCATGGCAATGATTGTGGATCCAATCTTCTTAACAATGGGCAATAATTGTAAGGTCTCTTCGTTTTGTCCGCTATTAGATATCACAATGAGAATATCATTCTTCGTAACTTGTCCCAAATCACCATGAACCGCCTCTGTACTGTGCATCCACAGGCTCGGCGTCCCAGTTGATGATAATGTGGCTGAAATCTTACGTCCGATAATTCCGGTTTTGCCCATTCCGGTGACAATTACACGCCCTCGGCAATCGGAAATAATCTTCACCGCTTTGACAAAATTTTTGTCTATCCTGGAAGATAATGCCTCAACGGATTTAGCTTCGGTTTGAATCACTTCTTTGGCTACTTTTATCATCATTGGTATGAAAAATCAGGGAACGAATTCTATTAAGTGGATCGGTTTTTTTCAGTGCGGTTTTTAACAATGTCATCGATCGACTTTAATTGTACCAGCAAGTGTTCAATTTCGTCCAGCGCAAGCATATTGGGGCCGTCTGATAAGGCATGCTTTGGGTCAGAATGAACTTCTATAAAGACACCGTCGCATCCGGCGGCTACGCCACAGCGCGCCAACAAAGGAATAAACTCGCTGTTACCGCCAGAAGCATGACCTAAGCCTCCGGGTTGCTGCACGCTGTGTGAGGCATCAAAGATTACCGGACATCCCAGGTGCTGCATTATACTTAATGACCGGAAATCCGTAACCAGGTTGTTATAACCAAAACTCACCCCTCGTTCCGTTAATAAAATTTTTTCATTCCCTGCATATTCTACTTTGCGGACTGCCTGCTTCATATCTGCCGGAGCCATGAATTGACCTTTTTTAATATTGATTGCTTTTTTCGATTTCCCAGCCGCAAGAAGCAAATCCGTTTGCCGGCAAAGAAAAGCTGGGATCTGTAAGACATCTAAAACGGCCGCCGCATCATCAATCTCTTCAACACCATGCACGTCGCTCAAAACCGGAATGTTCAATTTCGATTTAATATCTTGAAGGATAGTAAGTCCCTTTTTCAGCCCTGGACCGCGAAAGGAATCCACGGAGGAGCGGTTGGCTTTGTCATAACTTGCTTTAAATATAAATGGAATGTCCAGTTTCGTGGTAATGTCCTTTAGAACGGTGGCAATGTGTTCGGCCTTCTGCTTACTCTCAATCACACAAGGCCCGGCAATCAAAACAAAGGGATGTCCACCCCCCAGTCTAATTTTATCAATGATTATCGCTTTGCCCACAGTGTTCATAGCATTTCCAAATCCTACAATGTATCCATACTTGGAAAATTCAGTAAATAAAGGGAAGGGTGCAGACGAAGATTATCGTGTCCAAGACAAATCGTAATTCTATTTACGCGGGATCACTATCCCTTCAAAGTCGCGTCGAAGAGGGGGCGTTCGAGATCTGTTTGCCTTTGGTAGATGGAGCCGACACCTATATCGCGCGGTACGGACAGGCGGACGGGAACAGCTGTCACTCTTGGTTGGTTCGTTTGCTCTCCGCGTAATATTCCTTTACCAAAACGCTCCCACTGTTCATCGATCGTATTAGTTGTGTAGATAAGAGGCCAGGCATCGAGGGCGCAATATTGAAACAATAACAAGCGGCGTGACATCTTAGAAGTGTTCGCGGCCGATCCATGTAAAAGACGGACATGATGGATGCTGATACCACCCGCTTTTAATTCTACGGGAACAGCCCCTTCAGCAGTAAAATCTGGTTCAGTCACGGCGCCAATGAAATAACCATTCTGTTGGTGGTCATAGATACGTCCCTTATGAGATCCTGGGATAAACATGAGACAGCCATTATCGAGGGTCATGTCATCAATAGCGATGCCCACCGCCAGTAAATCATCATTGGTATGAGGATAAAATGCCCAGTCTTGGTGCCATTGCACGGGACTTCCCTGTTCGGGCAATTTAAAATTCAATTTATCGCCGTTTTGTCGTACCCCCGGTCCGATCAATTGTTCTACGCGATCGAGTATACCTTTGTGGCGTAGCATCGCATCGTAAACCGGGTGCTGGTTTATCGGATTAGATATACGACGCAGACGTGGTGTCTCCGCGGAATGATCGGGCCCCAAATCATAAATCGAATCCGTCTCCGTCAATGACCGTGACTTTTCGATAAACTCATCAGTTACTCGACGGAGATCACTGAGTTCATCATCGGATAATACTCCTTCGATCGCGAGATAACCGTCGGAGTTATATTTTTCAATTTGAGTTTCTGAAAGCATTATAAAGTAATTCGTTTAAATATAACCCTGTCAAACGTGGCGTACTACATACATTAGCCACTACCGAGTCTCGTGACTATGAGACAACATCTTCCAAAAGCACAAAATCCACAAGACAGAATTAATATTATATTCATTTAAAATTCGAATTTTTGTGTTTTGTATAGAAATCGGTTTCTGAAGAAATACTAAATATTCACTTCTCGCTATCCTTTTCCATTCTCTTGAAGAGTATCCCTACGAAATCAATGATATTATTAATTTATTAAAGTGTTTTATAAATAATGATTTCGATTTTGATTATAATACAACAAATCAATTCCTGACAAAATTCATTCCATCTTATGTGCCTTCTGTGGCTATACTATATAATTTTACAATACACTTCCATATCGCGTCAACGTCATGTGAAACCACCATTGTCGTCATTTCATAGACATTGGGAAAACCGTACAATCCCTAGTTAAATAAATATAGAATCATCACAATGATGATTTATACCCTCGTAAACTTTTGCAGACGATCGTGTAATTTAGGCACTTCGCTTACATAGATATCACCATGCGCGTCGACGCAGAGACAGTGGGGAAATTCAGTAAACTGACCGGGTTCAGTACCTGCTTCACCCCAGCGGGCAAGCAGTTCTCCATCTAAATTGAAAAGGCTGATCCGGTGCGGAGCTTCTGATACATAGACGATGTCATTGCGGTCAATGAATATGAAATTGGGCCTCAGAATATCTGTCCACTCTTCAATAAATTTTCCCTCGAAATCGAATAGTTGAATACGATTGTTCTCACGATCGGTAACGAGTACGCGGTTACGGTTGTCTACCCAGAGGCCATGAGGCAAAACAAACTGACCGGGTCCTGTCCCTTCCTCTCCCCAGGAGAGGAGCAGTTCACCTTCGGGTGAGAATCGATGTACGCGGTGCTGACCATATCCATCTGAGACGAAAAGGTCCCCTGATGAAGCGACCATCGCGCTCGTCGGGCGATTAAACGGCATACCCGGTGAACCTGTCTGATTGGGTGTTCCCAGGGTTTGAATTACCTCCCCATCAGTTCTAAATTTCCGTATCGTGTGATCATCAGTATCTCCACAGTAGATGTGGTCGTTTTCATCAATCCAAAGACTGTGAGGGTTGGAAAGTACATCCTCACCCCATGATGTCAGAAATTTTCCTTCGCGGTTATAGGCGAGAATAGCCGGAGTATGGCGGCGCGCTAAATATACTCGATCCTGTGAATCGGTGGCTGCATCCGTAATGACACCACCGAACTCCTTTCCCTCGGGTCCCAGACCCCAACCTTTGACAACGCGATATTTGTATGTATCAGTACTCATCGATTTTCAAAATCTAATAATGTGATTAGCAAACCTCATTTACAACAGAATACATAAATAAATATCAACACATTGCAGTTTGGTTGCAGTCAATCATTAATCTGCTCTCCATTCTCCATCATAGCCAGTATAGCCCTCAGTATAGCCCTTCAAATGTTCCGGCATTTCAGCAATCATTTTTTGAGCTGATGAAGGTGTAATGGCCATGCATCAATTTTAATCGACTTCGGACGAAACATGAAAGCGCAGGAATAGCGTCGTTCATGTGTTGCCATATTAGTATGATAGGTTCGGTCGGCAAAGCAAATGAGATCACCCGGATCCGCGATGACCGGGACACAGCCGGGAACATCGATGCTTTTATAATTAGCGTCATCGGCTTCTCCGATGGGATGAAAGCTGTTGCGGTTGGGAGTAAGTTCAAATCCTTCAGGGCCTTCCCAGTCGGGAGCGTGTGAATTTTCAATCACCGCGATCCCACTGGAATCGGGGTGGCTGCCATTAAGGTAAAACCAGTCACCGCTTGGTAATCCATGGCAGTTAAGGAAATCACTGGCTTCCTTGGGTGTTTTTCTGTCAGCGCGAGTATCCGTATGCCACCTGCCGAAAGGTTCACCTGCCGTTCTCAATATAGTGGCTGAACGATGGAGACACAAGTCCTTTGACCCGAGTGCTTGATGCATAAAGTTCATATAGGGGGCGTTTTCTACCAGTTTCCATAGGGGTTTACTGACTTCGGCAAACGCTAAATGATTGCGGTTGGAATTCTCGGGCATATCTCGCTTCGGATCTAGAGTTTCGTCAATCGAATCCTTTAACGCTTCGACCATCCCCTGGTCAATCATGCCTCGGATGACACTATAACCGTAAGTGTTCATACAGGTGAGTGCATCCGGGATATTATCCCGTTCAAAATAAATATTATAACGCGGTTGATGATTATCCGTCATTGATCTGTAAGTTATCCCTTATGCTAATATCATAAAGCTTTTCCTTCGGATTTTACTCAAAAAAGAATTGTTCGGGTCGAGCAATCCCCGGGTTTTGCAAGGCTGCGCTGTTCGGAGCGACGTCGGGGACATTGCGGAAATTATTCTTAATTACCGTAACACCATTCATAGCCGGAGACATCCCTACCGTACCTATGACATAGAGATTATCCACATGGATTCTCCATAATTCTTTTCCTAGTTCTTTCCGCTTCGCTTTAGGTAAGCGGTTGCCTTCCTCAAATATTTCCACCAGTCGAAGGAGATTCCCGGTAGGCGCTACACCCTTTTGCCCATTAGTTACTTTCCAGCGACTGACGAGTGGCGCGAAGGAACTGCGACTTGGTATGGTCATATTGGGGTAAGTCCACGGGTTTTCAGAACCGCCGGTAACCCACATGCTAAGTTGGTTTTCGTTGTTTCCTTGGCGTATGTTAAAATAACTTCTCTCTTCAACACGTATATGTAGTTTTATGCCAACATTCTTCCAGTGATTCACCAGAAGTTCAGCTATCCCTTCAAAATTCACCATCGCTTGGCTCATCAGGGAAAGAGAAATAATCAGACGCCCCTTACCGTCGGTGCGCAGGCGATATCCCATGCTGTCTTTTTTGTCTAAACCAAGAGTGTCAAGTATCGCGTTGGATTGTTCCAGGTTGCGCACCGCATATTTTTTTTCGTACTCCGGTCCCGGATAATACGGGTTATTCGGCACCGCCACGAATGCCCTTGGCTTTCCAATACCGAGAAATATCGATTCGTTTATTTCCTCTCGATCGATGGCAAGCGAGAGAGCGATCCGGAAATCACGGGTTCTAAGCCATTGTTCTATTTCCGGGTCTCCCTGCCAGGTTTGATTAATATAGATGATGGCTTCAGAGCCGCCTAAATTAGGCCAGAAGCGCACGCGGTAATTCCCTTGCTCTGCATCCCGCTTGAGAACCGGAACCTTATCTAAGAGGATGTGACGTTGCTGCATGTCAATCTCACCAGCAATGGCACGAGCATTGAAAACCTCAATGCTCTCAACGAGGTGACTTGCAATTTTGTCGATATAAGGAAGCTGTTTCCCCATGGGATCGACGGCAAAGTAGTAGGGGTTGCGTTCCAAAGTGTAAATCTCACTCGTTATCGGAGTAACCATTTTCCAGGGACCGACAACCGGGAGCTCGGAATTCTCGTGGGGCGAAGCCATGCGTTTAAAGAGCTGCACCCAACTTTTATCACTGTTGATCTTCATCCTTTCTTCCAGATCACTTAAGGGGGTGTACTTCGGGAGAAACTGCTTTAAATAATGCCGGGGTGCATACATACAATTTAACCCCAGATTAGCAAATTGGCCGGCAATACCCAATCCACCAACACTTTCGATGAAGACATAGTTTGGTTTATGAAAGGTATAGCGAACCGTGGTCTCATCTATCTTATCCACTTTGCACGGCTGCCCATCCGTTTTAAAGTAAGCTTTTGTCACCGGGTTGATCTTATCATTCAATATCAAGTCATTATAGGAAAAGACAAAGTCATCGGCTGTGAACGGTGCGCCATCAGACCACTTCATCCCTTTGCGCAGATGGAAAGTAAATGTCGTCCCGTCTTCACTGATATCCCATCCTTTCGCGATATGGGACATCAGTGTATAGCCATCGAAGTCATAGTAAATCAGGTGGTCATGCATTATCCGGTCGAAGTTGTTACGATCGGCGCGACCCGAGAATCCGCGTCGCCAGGTGCCCCCGTATTGGCCGATGCGTTCAATGGGTGGGATAATCAACGGTTCATCCGGCAAGCGATCTTCTACCGGGGGCAGCTTCCCTTCACTGACAAGCTTCGCCAGTTCCGGCGCTTCACTGTATGTTGAAGGAGGGGGACCGGTATATTGAAAACTAAACCCTTCCGTGTTGACTGCGGCCTGTTGAGTTGTGTTCGCTCTATCTATTGACGTTGTGTCACCGTTTCTGCTGCAACTAAGCGATGCAGTTATGAGTGCGACTATTAAGAAAATGATTTGCATTCGGTAACTGCTGTTACTGCTTTTGTTCATATCGTCAATTTTAGTTATCAATATGAAAAGGATGAAGCAATAATCTTCGTCATTGTCTGCGTCAGATTTCCTACGCACATCAAACGTCGTATATCGGAAATCGTATATCTTTCTTAAAAATGTTCAAAGGGGATTGATATCCGACGTTTGATATCCGAGGTTTGAGGTTCGAGGCGACGGCTGATCCCCAGCACGCTACTTCAGTCACAACTTAACCAAACGCGGTAGGGACACCGCGTTCCACCTTGATAAGGTCGTAAATAATTATGGACGAAGACAAAGAGGCAGACCCGTCTTCGCAGTAGTCTACGACGTGGCAAGCGAAGACGAAGCTTGATAATATAACCCGTACTCATTCACTACTCTTCCCTGAACCCTGTACCGAGGGCGTAGCCCGACATCTTCCACCCTGTCTATGCCATCTCAGTAAGCTTCCGCCAATAAGCCGGACCGCGTAATGATTCCCCGTGCAGTGGGGCCTCGGTGCTAATAAGTCGGTCGAGTAGCAGTCCGTTCAGGCGCATTCGCTGCTCCCGATAGTCGGGATTAGAGTAGAGATTGTGTATCTCATCGGGGTCCTGATCGAGCGCGTAAAGTTCACCGTAATCTTGACCGGGGTAATGAATGAGTTTCCAGTGTTGCTCCCGTAGCATCTTCACCGCACCAATTTCTGAAAAAATGGTCGATCGCTTTTGGGAGGGTTCACCGCGCAAATCTGAATTCAAACTGCGCCCCTGTAACGTGGAGGGCGCATCAATGCCCAATTCTTTGACGATCGTCGGAAAGATATCTATCAGTTCGATGGGGTCTTCAACAACGTGGTTGCGACTCGCTTGCGGTGACGGGGACTTCATAATCAACGGAACACGCAATGAGACATCATAAAGCATCGGGTATTCGTCTTTAGGTTTTTGCAGCATACCGTGATGGCCGAGTAATTCCCCGTGATCAGACACAAAAACGATAAGTGTATCTTCCTGTAATCCGCCCTGTGTCAGTGCATTCATGATCTTACCGACTTGATCATCTATCATCGTAATCGAGGCATAGTAATAGGCGATGACGCGTTGTAAGCTCTCCTTGTCTAAATTTTCATAATTACTCGTTCGCCCTTCGCTCTTATACTTTGCCTGATGCGGTGGCTTTTCAGACAAGTCACTATGAAAGGATGCCGGTAGCGGTATCTCTGAGGGGTTGTAGAGTGAGGCGTAGGGTTCTGGAGGTTCAAACGGATTATGGGGATTGGGGAAACCGACGAAGAGGAAAAAGGGTGTTTTGGACGAACGGTTAGCAAGATAGTGAACCGCTTGATCTGCCGCCCATACATCAAAATAAGCTTCGGCTGGGATGCAATTTACGGTGCATTGAAAGGAATCGAGATATTCCTTGGTCGCATGGTGTGCGTAAGAGCGAAGGAAGTGATCCCAATAACCGTTCTCTTTTATCCACTTTTTATAATGCGGGTGGATTACCTCGGGGTCGGTTGCGGCGGAGTTCTGACCCTCGCACAGCATCTGTTCAGCGAAAGAGGCATTTGTCTTGTCTTCAAACAAGTGTACTTTTCCCACAGCACAGGTATCCCATCCCACTGATCTTAAAAATTCGGGGAGCGTCACTTCATGTTCATGCATCGCGCAATGGTTGGAAATCGCTCCATTGGCGTGAGGATAGCGCCCGGTAAGAATTGAAGAGCGGCTGGGGACACACTGTGGATGTTGCGCCAATGCAGCGTCGAACCGTGTTCCCTCGGCCGCTAGTTTATTCAGGTTTGGCGTCTGGACGATGGCGTTACCATAACAGCCGACACTGTCAGCCCGCAACTGATCAGCCAGCATGAATATAACATTTCGGGATTTTGCCATTCGATTTTAATTATCCCAAAAGTGAGATATAGACATGCCTACATACTAATCTTCGTCTTCGTCCCCGTCTTCGTCTTCGTCAATGGTATATATATTCGGACTATTGAAACTGTAATATTATATAAATAATTTAATCGATCACAGAAACAGGAAATTATGA
Organism: Opitutales bacterium; assembly: GCA_965219535.1. Taxonomy (GTDB): domain Bacteria; phylum Verrucomicrobiota; class Verrucomicrobiia; order Opitutales; family PNEW01; genus PNEW01. The sequence continues at coordinate 1,306,141 of CBDCNV010000001.1, forward strand.
GCTAAGATAAGACAAAGACGATGAGGCAGACGAAGACGAAGCTTTTATTTGAGATAGGCGCGTTTGAATATGTCGTAAATGAAGAAGCGTGCTAGGGATCAGCCGTCGCCAAGGCTATGTCGGGCAGGCAGCCCGCTCCACCATTTGTTGTAAGATTAATAACTCTTACCTCATACACGCATTTCCGCTTATCCGCATTAGCACACATCACTTCGCATTCTCAGCGAGACGTAGGTATTCAGCGGCTCCCGAAGCGATCCAGGATCCCATCGGGGAATATAAAAAACGAACCCCAGCTGAAATAAACTCCGCAACGTTTTCATTGTTCCCAATCGTTCCAGCTACACACCCGGCATCATTGATGCGCGCAATGGCATCGAACATTATCTTTTTAACTTTCGGATTATTAAAGTCACCTATATGTCCCATCGATGCCGCCAAATCTGAAGGGGCCACAAAGAAGACATCGATGTTATCTACAGTCAGAATCTCATCGAGGTTATTGATGGCGATAATATCTTCAATCAGGATGACGAGGACCGTCTCATCATTAGCCACCTTGAAATAATCCTGGACGCCTAAACCCTGACGGCTCAGAAACATGCCGCGTTGGCCAATGGGTGCAAATTTACCGCCAGCAACCACGTTTTGTGCTTCTTCCTTGGTATTGACATGGGGGATAACGATACCCTGGGCGCCGCGGTCGAGTGTGCGATAGATCATGCCCTGGTCGTTCATGTTAATACGAACGAGAGAGGTCATACCTATTATGTCACACGCACGCGTAAGGTTTCCTACCTCCGCCGCGTCTACCGGTCCGTGCTCTCCTTCCAGCCATATACCATCGAATTCGGTCGGGCTGAAGACTTCGATGTCGTCAGGATGAGTAAATCCCGAGATTACTTTGGCGATTCCACCCTCAGCGAGCGTGTGCTTAATTTTATTTGGTCTAATTTTCATATTATTTCTCCTGGTTTGTTGTCTTCTCGTTTACTCCAACGCATCGCTGGATGATAGTTTCTTAATCAGTGCGTATAGTTTTGTTTTATAGAGGTCAATAAATTGTATCAGTTCTTTCTTCCAAGGGGTAGTGGCAGATTTGATGAAATCGGGAGCTGCAGATGGATTAGCTAATTTTAGAGATTTAAAGCTTTGCATCTGTACGAATACCCCCCTCTCTTGTCATCGCGAAGAAGGCGAAGCAGACTGCGGCGATCCAGGGGAATGTCTGTAGTGCAACGCCATTCCTCTAGATTGCTTCGTCGCGCAGCTTCTCGCAATGACAAAGGGAAAGGTGGGTTGCCTGCCAGCCATAGCCTTGGGGAAGGTTGGTCCCTAGCGCGCTTCTTCATTTACGACATATTTAAACACCAGGGACGAAGCTTTTCTCCTACATCTTCCTCGTCACGACAATAATACCCGTGGACCAATTCAGTTTGGTAATAAAAAGATCATCTCTGCTCTCTAATTCATGAATTAATTTCTCCACCTTAGGGGGATGATCTGACGGCCAGTTGGGCTGGGGAAGCATGTCATCAATGATGTATATTCCACCGCGTTCCAATAAATCGATAGCACCATCCAAATCCCAATACTTTCCGGGCCACGTGTCGGCAAAAATCAAATCAAATCTCCTCCCCTTTAATTCCTTTAAAATTTTTGAACCATCGGCCACGTGGAAACCAACCCGCGTATCATCAGACAAGTGCTTTTTTGCAACCTCGACTACACGTGGATCATTATCGACAGTCATTAACGTTGAATTGCTGTCCATGCCTTCGAGAAGCCAACAGGTTGATAGCCCGGTGCCGGTTTCCAGTTCTAAAATATTCCCCGCAGGTTTTGTTGAAACAAGGCTTCTAAGTAAGCTTCCTGTTTGATAATCGGAAGCCATTTTGAATCCCATCGCCGTGGTTTCTTTTTCAATTAAAGGTACGAGCTTAGGGACCGTTAGATTTTCTTTATCATTCATCGTCGTGTGGTGGAGATTTCAGCAGTACCTACTCAGGCTTTAACGACTAACATTTTATTAGCTCCACGTTGAAACTCGTAATTGACATTTACGACGGACAAGCTGTAGCGAGCCTCGAGTGCTTTTATAACCCCGTCCAGATGGGGTGACTGTGTTGCGTCTAACTGAGTGAGGGGAAAAAGCCGTACCTCTTTAGAAACGCGCATCATTTCCTCTATCGCTTGAATATGGAAGTCGAGGTCGAGATACTTACTATAGAGAAAGAGAAAGTGTGAAACCAGGCATAGGTCGAAAGTGGAATCCTCAAAAGGAAGATTGGGTACACTGCCAGTAATATAGCGGCCTTCACTAAGACCCAATTCAAAATCGTCGAGAAATAGATCCATTGACGTTGATCGAGCTTTTTCTAATTCCTCGATAGAAGCAAATCGGTCCCAGACAAATAGATGCAGATTTACCCGTGTCTGTGAGAGGACCTCTTCCTTTGCCTCTTTAAATCTATCCTCCAGCTCACGCTTACTAAACGCGTAAATAGGATCGACAGAGGTAACTTTAATCCCGCGTTTCTTAGCCTCGGCGTTGAAGCTCGCCGGGCCATCCCCACAACCGAGAATTCGTTGGTTGAAGTCCTCTTCCGTAAGTGAAAACATCAGGGTATACTCGTCGAAAGAACGCCCCCACGGTACGACACTGTTTAGCTTTACTCCCATTTTCTGATCGCCAATGGCTTAAGCGCGTAGCATCTATACGGCTTCACCACCTTCTGGTCCGTAAAAGAATACCCAGGTAGTAAAATCATCGGTGAAATCGATAAATCTGTGTTCAACGCCGGCTGGAACAAAAAGCACTTCACCGACTTCAACGGGCTGCTTTTCATTGCCTTTTATAAATAACCCTGATCCTGAAGTTACGATGTAAATCTCATCCCTAGGGTGTGGATCCTGATTATCCTTTTTTTCCGGTTTAAATATTCCGACTTCTAAAGTGCCATGATTAAAGAGCACTTTATAAAGTTCAGAATCTTTCTCCAATTCGCTTAAGGCATTGAATAAGGTTAACCGCTTCATGAATGGGGCGTTAAATTTAAATAAATCTAACGCCATAATTGAGCGAATCAAATACTATTCCTTATTTTACTAGTCCCGCCATTTTCGCGAATGGATCCCAGGTTTTATCGGAATGCCACTCGTATTCAGCTGCGCGCGCCATGTTTAGACTCGTCTCTCGATCAAATAGTTTTTCAATCAGGCCGAGAGCCATGTCCATACCGGCGGATACACCGGATGCCGTAAAAAATTTACCATCTTCTACCCAGCGAGCTTCGGGAACCCAGTTAACCTTCGGGCCCTGGTTCGTCACCCATTTAAAGGCCATCTTGTTCGTCGTGGCTTGCCTGCCATCTAAGAGGCCAGTTCTTGCCAGGAGAGCAGTTCCCGTGCAGACCGTAGCGACGTAAGATGCTTTCTCCGCATAATCTCTTATATCGCCAATCAGTTTTTCATTATTTACTTCTTTTCGCGTCCCATAACCACCGGGAATCAATAACACGTCTACTGCGTCAAACTCGCCGAAAGCATGTTCCACAGTGCATCTCACCCCATGTGCACTTTTAATCGGGCCTTTCTTTTCCCCAAGGGTTACTATTTTCGCCATGTTCGGCCAAAAAAATTCCAGTGGCCCAAAGAAGTCCAGAATTTCAAATCCTTCGAAGAGAACACCGCCGATAGTTATTAAATGTTCTTCAGACATTTTTTTTATGTTAATAAATCTGGCAACTCACTTAAATCTCTAATCGTTGATACGCGCTCATCAGCTTTTTGATCATCAGCGATTCGCTTGAACCAGATTCCATTAATACCAACATCACTTGCTCCTTTAATATCACGTTCATAACTGTCGCCTATCATGTGAGCGATCTGGTCGCGGGGCAATTCATTGAATATTGCGTCAAAGAAATGCCGATTCGGTTTTTCAAACCCGATCATACCCGAAGTATACACTGCTTCAAAATAATTCGAGATTTCTAACTGGTCTAATATTTTGGAAAGCTCCGGAATATGATTGGACGCAATCACATGGGAAAAACCATTCGATGATAGCGCATTCAGAACTTGTTTGGCATCCGGCACCAACTGATAACCATGATTATGTATTATTTCTTCCCTCAGACTTTTGACCAATGGATGCGCTATCGATTCCGATACGCCATTCGCTATCATCGCTGACGAGATTTTAAAGTTTAGAAATTCCCAGAAACTCATCCCATTGAAAAGATCGACGTGTGACACTTCAGGCGTGTGCCAGGGGAATCCATAACTCAGTTCTCGATTGATGCTCTCAATGTCAAGATGCGAGTAGCTGGATCGATTGAGAAGCGTCTGTGTGGCCCTCAACCATATCCCGGGTGCGTCTGCCAGAGTTCCATCAAAATCCCATAAGATAATCATTAGGCTTAGTAGGGTAGGAGTAAATAGGCGTAGTTTGGTCGCGAAAGTGTGGAGTATTACAATTGTTCCAATAGTTCAAAATAGTAAGCTAAAAATTCAAAGTCGTCTTTTGGATCATCGAAATATTCACCATGATCAGCTCTGAATTCATCGGCATTTGCGTTCGTTTCACCATTCCATAATCGCTCTGGAATAGCATCCCAACGACATAACTCCATCGCCACTACCCGGATTTTACACTTTGGAATTCTGTTTGAATCACAGACCGCATATACGCGACCTGTTTTCAAGGCGCTATCCCACTCATTGAGTTCTCCCTGCTGGTCCAGCCATTCAACACTCGCTGTTTTTCTTCCTTCTATGATCTGATCAATCAAATGATCCGATGTGAAGGACATGCGATATTCATTCATTTCTTTAACCCAGAGATGTGTTCCTGTGGGTGTAATGGGGCAGCCACTATTAACCTCAAATTTCGCAGGGTATCAGATTCCGTTTGGGCGCAAGTCGATGTATCTTCCCTCGTGCTGGCCAGCTTCACCGCGCACGAGATAGATGGCGTTTGGATGTTTTTCCACGTCAACCTTCACGGTCTCACTACTGCAATAGCGCATCGTGTATCCCGCTCGCCTTCGATTACTGAAATTTGATTCGCTGGAGTGCATAAGAAATGAATCATGAATAGAGACACTCCCAGCTTCCATCTCGAGGCTGACGGCGCAGGATTCCATCTCTGGTTGGACGATGATTTTTCTACTCAGTATTTCGTGCGACCCCGACGGTTGAGTAGCACTTTCACGGTACCCGGTGTGAGATCCCGGGATTACTCTCATCGCGGCATTTTCACGGTCGGTATCATCGATTGCCAGCCAGACAGTGACGACGTCGGTGCCTTGAATACTCGGCCAGTACGAATTGTCCTGGTGCCAGGGAACGGTTTCCTCGCTGCGAGGCGGTTTGATGAATACGCTTGAGTAAACTAAAATCAGGTTAGGACCAAGCACCGATTGCACGGCGTCCAGCAGTCGCGGGTGCCGGCAGATCTCGAGCCAGCGTTCATCACTTTCATGGGGCTCACTGTAATAATTTGCGTTGTCTAACTGGTCCCTCTCGATTGCTTCAGCCATGAGACGTTGATTCGATTCAACTTCCGCTGGATCGAACACGTGGCGATACAGGCAATACCCGTCTTTGGCGAATCGAGCCGGATCGTGATTCAACATTATATTTCCGTTAGCATACTGTCGTGGATGAGGGCGCTCACTCGTATATATCCTCCATCTGCCAGGCATCGATCGAAACGAGCTCAGCATCCTTGCTCTGGGAGCGCAGAGAAATGCCGACACTATCGTCGCGGCTGGGGTAGACACGCAAGGCGACACATTGCTTCCCGTTGACGAATACTTCGACGACGCTCTTATCTATGAAGACACGAAGCTTAAGCGTTTCGTCCTCTTCAATGATAATTGACCCCGTCTCGGGCGCGCGCGAAAGGACATCCGGGCTAAGCGATGAATAGGAGGAATCGACACTGATTAAACTGTAACGAGAACCCACACGGTAACCCGTATTTCGAAAACCTCTATCTCTGAAGAAGGCGATGCGAGTAAATTCTTCTTTGTTCGGGGAACGCAATACATTCAACTCGACCATCGGCGCGTCTTTAGTGTCGATTTCAGCTATGATTTCCATCGCGTTACCGCTGATTTCGTCGATCACGATCTCTTGATTCGCCGAGAGTGTTCTCATGTCGACGTGCTGATGATCACGGCGCAGTGACTCAAGGTCACCAGCGGGTTCGGTTCCCACTTGGTCGTCGCCTATCAATGTCAGGCGCCGTGGCAGCGTCATGATTTGATTCCAACCCTCGGTGGGTTTGCCGTCATTCATGTTGAAGATAACAATGATTCCACCTTCACCGTCCGGAGTTGCGGACGGTGCGTGCACACCGGCCGGGCCATACGAGCCAAAATTGAATTTGTCGTGATGGGTGACGACAAACTTGTCACGCTGCGTATCGTAATCACCGAGCAGATACTGACCGCCGCTCATATGGCTGAAAAACAGCAGCATGTGACGGTTCCCGATCGGCCAGAAATAAGGGCAGGCCCCATCATCCCCAACGAGCGTAAACCTGTCGCCCTCGATAAAAGGGTGTAGGTACTCCCACTTCGCCAAGTCTTTCGAGCGCAGGAGAAAATTAGCGCGGATCTTTTTACCACCGGGTCCGTCCGGCAGAGTGCCTGCCGAAAGAGAGTAGTAGACGCCATCCTTCTTCCATATGCAGGGATCGAACACGCGATAAGGCGGAGTGGATCCATCAGGATTGCGCATCGGGATGACTGCCTTGCCCGTCACTTTTTCCCAGTTCAGCAAGAGAGGGTCGCTGGATATTGCCACCATATTGCCGACCTCCGTTCCGTGATACATGGCGATCACACGGGAATCCTCAACAAGCGTGGCACCGGAATAACAGCATCGTTCCGGATTGGGGTAGATCGCGTAGGGGAGGTCTCGCCAGTGGATCAGATCATCACTTACCGCGTGACCCCAGTGCTGTCGGGGGTCTTCCGGCGGATACCCTTGGTAGAAGAGATGCCAACGGCCCTGCCAGAAGCACAGTCCATTAGGATCGTTCAGGGTGTTCTCCGGATTTATATAGTGGTATATCGGCCGGTGGGGATCCCCGGAAAAATTATTCCGCGCTTCCTTAAACCGTTGAAGCAGTGGATTGTCCTTCAGTTGTGCCTCCTGCTCTTCCAAGGTATCTGCGAAGGTGTAACTGGGAACAGGTGATGTATAGTCTTCTTGTTTCTCTTTTGTCATAGTTTGTGCTTTCAAACCCGAAGATAAGAAAGGGGTCATGTCGATCTTTTTGTAATTCAAACAACAAGCTTCTTCGATTGAGTCATTGTCTTATAAAGTACAAAAAGATAGACATGACTCTTTTTAAGAAGCTTCAGCTATCGACTTCAGCCAGGTGTAACACAGTCTTGTAGGGGTAGGCTATCGTTCCCCCAATACTATCAATATAGTCACCGACTTTGATAAAGAGTCTGTCCCGAATACCCGCATCCAGAATGCGGTGGTCAGAAAACGTATTCAAAAGCTTTAAAAAGTCTGGGCGTATATAATCGCGTGACCAGTCATAAGAAAGCGTTTTGGATTTTTTGAACTTTCCGGAATCACCAAGCTCTTTATTCTTCTTTGCGATAGAAGCCTCAATTCCCTCGTTTGGTGACATAGGTTCAGCTTGTTCACGCAGGAAAAATGCTTGGTCGCCTTGGAAAAATTCACGGTATATCGCGTTCAGTTGCTTCCAGATCTCACGATCCAATCCATAGGCAGTATTCCAAAAGAGGGCGATGTATCCTCCCGGTTTGAGCACCGCAGCTGATTTATGATATTTTATTGCCGGATCTACCCAGTGAAAAGACTGTGCCGCCGCGACTATCCCAAAGCGCTCACCCCGATCGTCCCAGTCTTCAAATTTCGATCGTTCAATCTGAACCTTGGGGTTGGATTGAAATTTCTTTTCGGCGATCGCGGCCATCTCATCTCCCGGTTCAACCGCAAGAACCGATTGCCCGCGAGATGCGAACATGGCCGTTGCTTTTCCCGTCCCCGCCCCGATTTCAAGAATACGGTGACCATCATTGATACCACTCAGTTCAATGATGTCATCGATAAGTTTATCCGGATAGGAGGGCCTCACCTCTTCGTAGATTGAGGCGGCTGAGCCAAATGATACCCTTCGCTTCTCGTCGATCATTGAAATGGTTATTATATATCGTCAGAAAAGATAGCTATTACTCACATGATGAGCTCTGCAATAACTGCTTATTCCGTTACGTCCTTAAAGCCGAGTATATAGCCGTCTGGGTCGACGATATAAAACTCTTTTCCCTAGGGCATCTTACGCATCGGTTGAATTACCTCAATATCCTTGGATAAGATGTGTTCATAATAACTGTCTATGTCCGTCACGCCGAAGCATATATCTAAGTCTTCATCTTTTTTCTTTCTTTCCCTTTCTTCCCTGGAGGGACTGCCTGCCTTGAGATGGATGGAGTGTCCTTCACAACCTATTCCCGCGTAGAAATCTTCGGCACGGAAATTGATGTCGAATGACAACTCTTCAGTGTAGAATTGAAGAGATTTATCAAGGTCCGATACCACAAATTGTGGGCTCATACATGAGATTGTTTTTGAGAGTGTCATATTCATGTATTTACAAAATATCAGATTAACAGGAGGGGCAAGCTACATATTGTTAAACTTCTAAGATGGTCTGCCGGTATTGATCAAATGCAGTGGGCTGAGAATCAGAATAAAATAATGCTTTCAATTTTTCCGCATTCTCTTCCGGAGAAATAAATTCAGTATTAATTTCAAAATCATAGGGACAGAACTCGTGCACGAATCCATGTTGCCATTTGGCAAATCCGATTTGACGATCACCTCTTTTCATTTCTCGTCTCTCTAGTTCCTTTAAAGAACAATCAACTTTAACAAAGAACACTTTATAACCCTCAAGGTTCATGACAATTTCATCCATCCAATTCTTGTTTTCAATGACATGGTCTATAATCATCGGAAAACCACAGGATCCGATCAAGGGCAGTGAACGATGGAATGCGCTTATTAGGGGTAACAGTATCTTTGGCCTTATTTCATCATCCTTTAGTTCTTTTTCATGGGCCATAAATATAAATTTATCGTTTGAAGCATAGAGAACGGGAACATCCATCGCTTCCTGGAATGCTTTAGCAATCGTCGATTTACCAGAGCTGGATGTGCCATTTAGAAATATAGCTGAACCTTTTTCCATAATAATAATTGTGCTTAAAATATGAAGTAATGCGTTTTATTTGTGGCCTAGCCCATTATGACTTTACGTCAACGAATGCAATTGCTACGATCCCGATGGAAACATTATTGAGTTTGTGATCAAGTACGAACAATATTATGAAATCAAAATTTGCATCACAGGTGAAGTGAAAGTGAACGAGAGAAGATAGTTCCATGCTCACCAATCAACAGCTTGACTTGTTCAACACCTTCGGCTTTCTGGTTTTACGCCAGTTATTCAGCCCCGATGAACTGGCGACCATCGAGGACGAATTTGAAAGCAGTCTCAATGCCGCCTACCATGACAACCCTTTTGACGGCAGTAAGCGCCATTGGACAAAGACGCTGGGGCCGGAAACATCCCTTATGGCCAATCTGCTTGAGGATTCGCGCTTTCATGGGCCGGCTCAACAGCTCTACGGCGATGATGTGATTGGCATGGCCGCCGATGCCAACCGATACGTGGGTTACACCTCCTGGCATCCTGATCACATCGCCGATCCCAGGAAAGACTGCTACGGGATAAAATTTGCCTATTATTTAGATTCTGTCGGTGCGCAGACAGGGGCTCTGCGGGTCGTAACCGGCTCCCATAAGTACCCGTTACACCAGGAAGTGGGGGACACGATCGAGCGCTGCGGTCTGGACGTTCCGGATATTCCCGGTTTCGTCTGCGAAAGCGATCCCGGCGACGTGGTGGCCTTCGACCTCCGGCTCTGGCACGCGAGTTGGGGTGGCGCGACAGGTCGCAGGATGTGCACTTGTGTCTATTACCATAATCCCCAGGGTCCAGAGGAAGAGGCAGCGACCCGCGACCGGGCTTCCCGCTCGGTCAAGACACCAACGCACTTCGGTCGGCCAAACGATCCGCTCTACCATCCTCACTGGCTGGAAAACGAGACCGGCAGCCCGATCCGTGAACGCTGGATTCGCCGGCTGGAGGAGCTTGGCTTCATGGATTCGCCAATCGCAGAATAAGCTGACCGCAGTAGCTCACTTAGAGAGATCAGCGGATGAATTATATTGTTTCTCTACCTACCCTGAACCAATCGGTATCATTCTAATAACTGTGGGGTATAGTTTGACAGGGCGACAAAGAGAAGCCTGACACCCTATGACTTGGTCAGCATATTGTTCACCGTGTTGATTGTGAAATCAAGCGTGAGAGAAACACAGCGACAGATTAAGCAATCAGTAAATAGGCTAAGGCACTGAATACCATCGCTACGGGCAGAGTGACTAACCAGGAGAGCAGTATGTTACCAATCACTTTTGTATTACGCTTACCGGTTACCATGCCAATGCCAAAAATAGATCCGACTGAAACATGAGTCGTGGATACGGGAACGCCGAGATTACTGGCAAAGATTACGAGGATGCCGGTAACCAGATTCGCCGAAAATCCCTGTCCATGATTCAGGTCAGTAATTTTATTACTGATCGTTTCCGCAACGCGGCGCGCATTTATTAATCCACCGAGAGCTATACCCACAGCAATGGCCACCATTTCCCACCGAATATCAAATGCATGTGCTGCGACGAGCAGACCTGCGATTTTTGGTGTATCATTTAATCCGCGTGCAAATGACACCAGGGCAGCGCTTATCCCGTGAGCAATATCGAGCAGCATTTGCAGATTAAAGCCCCAAACACGGTCCGTATATAAATCCACACATTCGCTGGTGTTGGCAACAGCTACCGTGAATTTAGTCTGTGCTATATCATCCAGGCCGATGTTCATAGCCGTGGCTGCGGTGTCGCCCTGTTCCAGGGTCGTCAGGGGCACATATTCCCGCTGTTGACCTAGACAAATGCAACTCTCCTTAGTTACCCCCAGTGCCTTGCGCGTGTGGGTAAAAATCCAATAGACAGATGCTCCCAGCAGCAGCGCAATAAAGGGGCTCGCGATGAGGGGAAGGAAAAAAGTGCTGCCCAGCATTTGAAAATTCACGTCTCCTCCTATGGCCATCATACCGGCACCCATTAAGCCACCCACTAAACTGTGGGTCGTGGAGATGGGGAATCCCAGGCGTGTGGCAAGCAGCAACACTAATGCCGCCCCAAAACCAACCGCCATGAGAAATTCTATACCCTCGGCTGTGCTCTCTGGCACCAGTCCCTTACCGGAAAAACTGGTCACTAAACCTTGGGCTAGAAAAATGGCGCAGATTGAACCGGCAAAAGTGGCGATCGTGGCAATTGTTATCGCGGTCCGGTAACTTACCGTTCTACTCCCATAAAGGGTCGCTACTCCCTTGAAGTTATCATTAGCGCCATTCCAGTAGGCAAGAAACAGGGTAGCAATGACGAGTATGAAAAGCATGTAGGTGTCTTTAAATTGATCTTAATGTCGATACTCGTATGCAGATGATGGCTTGAGTAACTTTCATGAGGATGAGAGACAGTTTGCGCCCCTTTTATTTCTGAAAAATATTCGGGGTTATTTTTATGTGCTGATTTTTCGTCTTTGGGACCTTCAATTTTTATTAAATTTTTACTTGAAATTACTACAGATATGGTAAACATTACTACATGCGTGGTAAAAAACAGGTGAAATTATCTCGTTTGGAATTAGAGATGATGGAGCCACTATGGGAGCTCGAAGAGGCTTCCATCAGGCAGATTCAGGAATGCATACCCAAGGACAGGCGCCCTGAATACACGACGGCTCAGACGATCATTAATAGATTGGAAGCAAAAGGAGCGGTTAAGCGTATTAAAAAAATCAGTAACGCGCATATTTATCGACCTCTTATCAATAAGAAATCAGCGATCGGAAACCTGGTTGAAGATTTCATCGATACTCTAGGGGGGTCAGTCCAACCGATGATGTCACATCTGGTTGAGACAAATAAGATTTCTTTAAAGGAGTTAAAGGAAATTGAAACGCTTCTAAAAGGCACTTCGAGAAAGAGAAAGAAATAACAATCCTCTAATACTATGAGTCCATCTCCATCATTCTGGATAGACCTTGGAAATCATTTATGGCAGGCCACATTATTTGGATTCTTTATTGCCAGTCTTGTCTATTTATTGAAAGGAATTCCAGCGCGCATTCGCTTTTATCTTGGATGGGTTGGGCTTCTAAAATTTATCCTTCCTTCTGCTTTATTTCTTTTATTGCTCAGCGATGGTGTTCAAACGGCTCTTACTTCAATTTCACTGATAACAGAGTCGATTATGCCAATAGGTGCTATAATAACTGAGCCCCTGTTCCTATTTAAAAATCCGGATAGCATTCCGATTGAGAACCGTTTTGCCAATGGGGACACACTTATTTTATTAGGAGCAATATGGGCAGCAGGTTCACTGGCATTTTTTATCTTTTGGCAAATTAAGGTTCATCAGTTGCATAAACTGATAAGAGAAAATGCGGAACCCATTTCCGCGTCTGTAACGGCAAAGATAGACGCACTGAAAGATACCTTGGGATTAAAATGCCCTGTAAGCGCACTCTTAGTAAAAAAGAACATTGAACCCGGAGTGTTTGGTATTATCCGACCTCATTTAATTTTAACGCGAGAGCTATTAGAAGAATTCACAGAGGAGGAGTTTGATACAATTCTCATTCATGAGTTAATTCACATTAAGCATCGGGATAATCTCTGGGCACACTTACAAGTGATTATCCTGTGTCTATTCTGGTATCACCCTCTTGTCTGGTGGTTAATCCGACGTATAACAAACGAATGCGAAAATGCCTGTGATGAAGAGGTAATAAAGTGCACGGGTAAAAATAAAGTATACGCAAAAGCTATTTTTAAAGTATCGCAGCTCTACACAGGCTTGAGGGTTTACGGATTTTCCGGAATTTCGTCGGCAAGACTTAAAGATAGAATTCAGTCTATCTTGGATCTTAAAAAATCTGGATTCTCAATGGGATTATACCGATCAGTCATTGCCGCGGTATTAATCCTTCTGGGGATCAGTATTATTTTGGGTGGTTTGACACCCGATAGTGTTAAATTGCCAACAAAAACAACCTCATTTATCGAGGGTAGGGGGCTCACAATGGAACCAATGCCAGGCGCAAATGAGACAGGGGAAAAAAATACGCACAGTAGGTTGTCTACAGCGAGTGAGAGCGCAAATGAGAATGGTAATATAATTCAAGCGTTTAATAAGATGAATGAGGAACCGCTTCCTCAAACTGTCTATGTAGAATTAGGAAATTACCTCAGAAATCTGGATTACGAGAGAGACAAAATTAACAGGGCGATAAATGATTTAAAAAAGTTAAATCATATCAATCCATCGTATGAAACGATTGAAGTCGAACGCGCACGGGTCGGCACAATCATTGATGTATTAGTGCAATACGACGACTACACTTATTACCCGAAGGTAAGAAAAAGTTTTGAACGTGTTCAGTTCGCGGTCGTTGAAAGACAATCCGGTAAATACAAAGACCTGGAACAGATAACATTTGCTTATAATATTGAATCGAGAAGCAAACCACAGGTAAGAAAAAGTTATTACGGCGATAATATCTGGATGGGTTCTTCGATCATCTATTTTAAAAATAAAACCGCAAAACGTAAAATTAAATCGCTTAATTCGGCTCTTAATGAACTCGAGATTAAAGAACGAGAAAAGTTTCAGGAATTAAGAAGCATACAAGATTCTACGACTAATAGTTAATGATAATTTTCCAAATATCTATCAACACCTGGTCGGGTTACACAAACTGGTCCACTGAGAGAGTTAGTCTGGAGAGGTTAATGTTGAAGTTAAGTTGGTAGAGGAAGTCAAGGCTTGGGCGCAATGAGGGCGTAGCCCGAATGGAGCCCGAGCCTTCGGTATTGAGGTTTTGAGCGAAACGTTGTGGAGTAATATTGCCGAGGCTGCGGTGGGGTCGAACATGATTGTAAAGCCAGCGCCAATCTTCGATCACCACGCGGGCTTCGGTCAAAGTCCACAGCTGTTCACGATTTAGACACTCCTCGCGAAAACGGGCATGGAACGATTCGATGTATCCGTTCTGCCAAGGGCTTCCTGGTTCGATATAGAGGGTATTGATTTTCATCGCAGTTAGCCAAGTTCGCAATTCCTTTTCAATAAACTCGGAACCGTTATCGCTGCGAATATATTTTGGCGGCCCATGAGGGTCGAGCAGTTTTTGCATGACCCCGCGCACCTTCTGCGCATTGATATGGCGATCGACATGGATCACCCGGCACTCGCGGGTGTACTCGTCAAGGACGGTGAGCATTTTGAGATTCCCACCGCGGACCGTCTTATCGTGGATAAAGTCCCAGGTCCAAACATGGTCGGGATGTTCGGCCTTCGTCGGCAGCCCGGTGGAGACACCCCTGCGCCGGCGTCTTGGCTTGCGTGGGGGAATCGCCAGGCCCAGTTCACGTCGCAGACCTTGCACGAGCCGTTTACCCACCTGCCAGCCTTCGTCCTTCAACAGCTTCGTGATCTTCGGATAGCCCCACCTCGCGTATTGCCGTGATAACCGCCTTACTGCCGCCTTCAGTTTCGTTAGCCAGGCATCAGGATACTTCGCCCGATACGCATAGGTGGAGCGGTGCAGGTGAAAGTATCGGCACGCTCCACGTATCGAACACTGGCCCCGGGCCACAAGTCTCTCTGCCACTTGCCGCTTGTGCCCAGGGCTTACAGTTTTTTTTCGAGCGTCTCCTGCACAATCTCTATCCCCAGCAGCTTGTCCGCCAGCATCCGCTTTAACCGCGCGTTCTCCTTCAAAGAGTTCCTTCATCCGCTTGGCCTGGTTGACATCAATCATCCCAAGTTCACGTTTCCAGCGGTGGAAGGTCTGTTCGCTTATGTTGTTCTCGCGGCATACTTCCAGGATCGTTTTCCTTTTGTCTGCCTGCCGCAGCATCCGTATCTTCTCTTCGGTTGTATATCTTTTGCCTTTCATTGTCTGAGTCCTTTCTAGGTGTCCCAGACTAACTTTTCTAGTGGACCAGTTTTCGTGGTCACGACCAATAGTGATAAAATCTCATTTCTTAATACATTGCTCAATAACATCAGGGTTGTTTCGGGTATTGAGGCAGTAGCATTGACCTCTTCACATAATGAACCGATAGCAGTTCCCAGAATTATTATAATTGATGGGGTGAGTTATGCATCAGATGATGACTATCCGCGTGCTCAATTTGCAGGTATTTCTGATGGCTACTTCAATGTCTTTGGAGTCTCTATTTTAGAGGGAAGAGCATTCAATCATACGGACATTGCCGATTCTCAGCAGGTAGCGATTGTTAATACTATTTTTGCGGAAAAGTATTGGCCGGATCAGAGTCCAATCGGTAAAATGTTTAAAGCAAAGGGTCCGGGAGAGAAGCCTTGGCTAACGGTTGTCGGTGTTGCACCGGATTTACAGATGGAGGGTTTTAATACAGTGAACAACGATGGCTCAGGATTTTATGTTCCCATGGCCCAGGAGACCGTATTCAATCAAAATATTACGACACGCCATATGACAGTCATATTACGGGGTACGGGAGATGATCCCATGAACTGGTTGCCCTCAGTGCGTACTGAGTTGCAAAAATTAAATCCCAATCAACCCCTTTATGAAATTAATACAGTTCAAGGTTATATTGATAAAATATCCAGAGGAACTAAGTTCATTCCCGGTCTATTTGTTGCTTTTGGCATCGCTGCTTTTATATTAGCGGCGATTGGCGTGTATGGTGTCATGTCTTTTTCGGTAAATCAGCGAACTCAGGAAATGGGGATCCGTAAAGCAATGGGCGCGGAACCGCGCAACATTATTGCTATGGTAATTAAACAGAGCGGTGTTCAAATAGGTGCGGGTATATTTTTGGGATTGCTCTTTGCCATAGCTCTTTCCAGAATTTTATTCAGTCTTATTGAAGATGTGTCCCCCAATGATTTAACGGTTTATAGTACCGTAATAGTAATAATCGCACTCGTGGGATTATTTGCAGCCTGGTTACCGGCGCGAGTTGCTGCACGCGTTGACCCAATTGAAACATTGAGGTATGAATAGTAATTATTTTACCAGGTATTACTCCTTTCTCATATTCAATGAGGAGGTCTCAGATACCTAGATTCCTGACGTTGTAGTCTTTGAGAATACTTTCACGCGTCGTTTCGCTCCAACGGTTGTTCTCCTCTTGTCCGACCATGGGTTGGTATACGTAGCGCGGTTCGTGTGGGTAACGCTGCTGCCTGGCGTCTATAGCCAGCGTAATTATGCGGGACCTCTCGAAGATGCGCTCATCGTCGTAGACTATGGATTGGTTATTGCTCGTCGTTCGCAAACCGAGCACCGACGAGCGCCGGTGAAATCCAAAGTTTATTGTCATGCGCTGGTCCGGCGAGGTGTTGGCAAAAGAGCCATGTAGGGCCTGGCGGTTGGTCATGACCACGTCGCCGGGCTCACACACCAAGGGGACCGCGCCAGGTAGACAATCAGAGCCATTGTTCGCCTCGATCATTGCCTTGATGTCAATCTTGCCCTCTTTGTGTGATCCGGGGATGACCCATAAGCCATTGGATGCGGTACTGCCGTATAATTGCGCCATGAAATTGAACCCGTGTGTGTCCTCGTCCCAGTCCGGCTTGTCCCACAGTCGGGTCCCATCCTGGTGCCACGCAACCGTAGCTCCCAGTCCAGCAGGTTTAACGATGATGGACTCGGCGAAGGGGGTGAAGTCGGGACCATTGATCTGTTCTGCGATCGCCAGCAGTTGTGGGTGGCCGTAGAGCCTTAAGCATGAGTCCATGAAATGCAGTTGGCCGTTGATCTTGGATATGACATAGTCCGGGGCGTCATCAGGGGGTAGGGGTTCTCTCATTTTTGCCATGTGCCGGCCGTTTCCAAGCGACGTCCCACCCAGCTCGTCGCTCAAGGGTTTGGCAAAACTGAAGGGCTGCCTGGCAAATTCAATTCCAAGCGCGGGTCGACCTTTGGCATCTACCACCGCATCTTTGGTGCAGGGTGCGCGGTCGAAGACACGCTCTAAATCTTCTTGCAGATCATTGATCTCTTCCGCTTCCAATGCCCCTTCTAATACATAAAACCCGATGCGTTTGTAGGCATTGACAATGTCAGCGTGCAAGTTGCTGTCGGCATTAAACCTTATCGGGCCGCGGTTGCCAATCTCGTAGGCCAAGCGCTCACCCTCACGGAAATATGCGGCCATGGCCTCAGTATACTCTGCTTCATTTACCGTTGTCATCTGGCAAACACCTTTTCTCCAATGTAGCTTTCAAGAGAGATTAATTAAAGGTTAATCGAGTTATCTCAATCGAGATAGTTGTAGTGATGCAGCCAATCGATCCAGCGCTGGCGGCGGGGGTTTCCCTCGGTATTTTCCAGCCAGTAGGGGTCGAAATGAGGTTCTTTAAATCGGCTCTCGTTTTTTGTACTAATTACCGCTAACTCTTTTGCTGCTACTATCTCTTCCTGCGTCTTAGGGTTTTTATAATAGTTAAGTGCGCACATACGGCGATCCTTCGAGCCACCCCAGGCAGCGTGCCACATGCGAAAATCAAAGGCGATGACATCACCCGGTTCAGATTTACAGACATGGGCGGGAATATCATTTATATTTAAGCCGGAAGCTTCGAGATAAGGTGAATTGGGTCCGCGCAGTTTAATGTTAAGCAAGGCGTCGTGCAATGGATTCCGATGTGATCCGGGAATGACGCGAAGCGCGCCACTGTCTCCATCTACCGATTGCAGATAGAAGAGAAATTTAATTCCTTTAAAGCGGACATCTTCCACGTCTGGATGCCACTCGGTGGAACTCCCAGAAAACCGATTGCTCTTGCAGAAAACACCGATGACATCCTCATCGTGAATTTGTTCTGCCACCCCCAGAAAACGATCATCTTCCTGGAGTGATCGGTGAAAAGGAGTTTCCGGACCCAGGGTGGACCATTTCAAAAGCTCATTATGTTGGCGCGGTTTATCGATAGTCTCGGCAATAGCCATTCCTATTTCAAACTCTGCGTTGATAATCGCAAGTTCATCTTCGCTGAAATAGCGATGAATTTGAAGAAACCCAAAAGTTTGATAAAAATCAATCTGGCTTTGTGTGAGCATGACTCTCTAAAGATTCTTCTAATTAAGAAATTAAGTAAATCATTTTATATCAGGTGCCAGGGAAGAAGAGTGTAAGCACTTGTAGTTTGGCGTAAAGTATGCACATTTTCTGCTCAACAAGGGCCAGAGATTCCTAGTATTGTTGTCACTCAATAATTCTAAAAGACCCTCCCGTAGATTTCGCTATTCAACGGTAGAGTTCTAGTGAACAGGATTAAATGAGTTTCCCCTTTAATTCCCGTTACTAAGATAAGAAAAAAGGAGTCTGGAGTTAATAAATGAGCTCAGCACTCGCCCCTTCTTTAATTAACTGTATCTCCATTTTCTTTTAATAAAGCCTTCAGTTGTGCTTCGAGTTCTAGAATTCTCGCGTCTGCTTTCTTCTGGCGCTCGACCGCCTCTTCGAGAGACTTATTTTTTATTTTTGCTAGAGCAACCTCAGCTTCAAGTGCTTTCAGGCGCTTTTCCGATGCCTCGGCCCGCGTTTCCGCAGCTTCAATTTCAATCGGGGTAACGTTTAATCCTTCTATAATGGCGACATTTTCCGACCGTCGCTTGGTTTCCTTTGCATTTTTTTCGCGAATGCCGATCACCTCCCGCTGATAAGCTCTTTCCTGAAATATCCGTTCTTGCCTTCTTATTTCTTCATTCTCCCTTACATCCTGAGAATGGCCCATCACACCACCAAGAACAATGCCGCTGGCAGCGCCGATAGCGGCACCTTTTCCGGCATCACCCGCAGCCACACCGATTAAAGCACCAAGAGCCGCTCCACCAAGACCCCCTTTGGCCGCCCCTTTCACTCCATGACTTGCGCCCTGCCGATCGTTATGTCTATGATTGCCATAACTGGTTCCTGAAAAAAGGAGAAGTGGAATGAGAAAAGTAAGAGCTATGAATTTACGATTTATAATTTGTGAAAAAAGATTGATTTTCATTTATTAAATTCTCCAGTTGAGATTTTTCCATTTCGGTTTCTTAATATAATTAGATAAATAATACCGAAGTATTATTCCGAAAAATTTTATAGCTTGATAAAATCGAGAGGTGATGACTGCAGTTGAAAGTACGTCAGCAGATAAGTAATGGATAGAGCAGAGATAATTCCTTATTTTACCAATGTATATTATATTGGTATTAGTGAAATTGGATTGACCTTTAAAGTATGGAGAAGGCTTAAATAATGAAGCTATAGCCAAATATATTGTCGATGAAGGAAGAAGAGGAAAATATTGAGCGAATACTCAGGTTATCCCATACAACAATTGAGGGGTCGCCAGATGCTGTCTTTTGGGTTGATTCCGATTCACGTATTCAACTCGTGAATCAACGGGCATGTAAACGTCTTGGCTATACAAGAGCGGAATTGTGTTCATTAACTGTGCAGGATATAAATAATGTTTATCAGGGTGATAAATGGTTCGAACTGTTCGATAAAATCAGAAAGAAGAAAGTATTAACTTTTGAAACTAATCATTTAACTAAAGATGGTCAGATAATTCCAACGGAAGTTACCGCGAGTTTCATCAATTTTGAAGGTAAGGAATATGTCTGTGCTTTTGCACGGGATGTTACCGAGAGCAAAAAGGTAAAACGCGAACTCGGAGAACTCCGTCGGCAGCAAGATCTGATCTTGAAATCCTCCGGCGAGGGGATATACGGATTAGATCTTGAGGGAAGAACTACGTTTGTTAATCCAGCGGCTGCTCAGATCCTTGGCTGGAAGCCGAAAGAATTGCTGGGTAAAAAACAGCATGATTTAATCCATCATACGCGACCAGACGGCAGCCCTTATCCCCGAGATGAATGTCATATTTATGCCACGTTTAAAGACGGAAAAGTACATCGGGTCGACAATGAGGTGTTTTGGCGTAAGGATGGAACCAGTTTACCCGTAGAATACATTAGTACGCCGATGCGGAATGAAGAGGGAAATCTTGTTGGTGCGGTGGTAACGTTTCGCGACATTTCCATACGCAAGCTTGCGGAAGAGGAGATCAAAAACCTAGCCAAGTTTCCAAGTGAAAATCCAAATCCCGTATTGCGTGTTACAAAAGAGGGCAGGGTTATGTATGCTAACGAGGCTAGTTCTCTATTGCTGGACACCTGGGGTTATAAAAAAAGAAATTTTTTATCAAGAGATTGGTGTAATTACATTACGGATGTATTCAATTCGAACCAGACTAAAGAAGTTGAAGTTAACTGTGGAAATCAAATCGTTTTAGTTTTATTCACTCCTATTAGCGATGGCGGTTATATCAATGTGTATGGACGCGACATTACTGATCGCAAGCGAGCTGAATTGGAGCTTAAAAAGGCACGCGACGAGCTGGAAGAGCGGGTAAGAGAGCAGACCGCTGATTTACTTCGGGAGATAGCAGAACACAAAGGGACAGAAGAGCAGTTACAGAAAGCGAAAGAATCAGCCGAAGCGGCTAACCATGCTAAGAGTGAGTTCTTAGCGAATATGAGCCATGAACTAAGGACACCGCTGAACGGGATTTTAGGATACACCCAAATACTCAGGAGAGAGCCTGAATTTAAAAATACACATTTACGAGGTATTGAGATAATTGAGCAGAGTGGAGAACATCTATTAACGCTGATCAATGATATTTTGGATCTTTCTAAAATTGAAGCGGGTAAGCTCGAAGTTGAAAGAAACGAATTTCACTTAACCCATTTCTTAAATTCAATATTGGATACAGGAAGAATAAGCGCTGAAGAAAAGCATTTATCCTTCAATTACGAACAACTATCACCTTTACCTGACTTTGTTCTGGGTGACGAGAAAAGGTTAAGGCAAGTCTTGTTAAATTTTCTCAGCAACGCGGTGAAGTTTACCGAAAAAGGAAATGTTACATTTAAGGTTGGTAGAGATCCTAACATTATGGATAAAAATGTCTTTCGTTTCGAAGTAGAGGATACTGGAATTGGAATTGATAAAAAGGAAATAGATGATGTTTTTGAACCTTTCTACCAGTTGAAGGAGGCGAGACAGAAAGTTGAAGGGACAGGTCTTGGTCTCTCCATTAGTAAAAAAATAACAAATATATTAGGCGGTGAAATAGGTGTTAAAAGTATACTTGGAAAAGGCAGTGTTTTTTGGCTGGATCTTGAATTACCTGAGATCGAAGGACAGCTCGATAAGGGCAGGGATAAAGAGAAATATATTATCGGCTATAAAGGACCTGAAAAAAGAGTATTAGTCGTTGATGACAAGGCCGAAAACAGATCTCTCATTGTAGATATACTCTCGCCGCTCGGATTTAAGTTGATAGAGTCAGAAAACGGAGAGGATGCCCTGCTTAAGTCAGCGGAGTTTCACCCTGATCTTATACTGATGGATATTATAATGCCGGTATTGGATGGTATAGAAGCGACTCGACGGATTCGCAATTTATCGGAACTAAAAAACATCGTTGTTATTGCACTCTCTGCGAGTGTCTATGAGCAAAGTCGACAAGAAACAAAAGAATCAGGATGTGACGATTTTATTCCTAAACCGATACGCGTGGATACTCTTCTTGAGAAACTCAAGTATCATTTAAAACTCGATTGGATATATGCTGAAGATGAACGGAAAGCCACAGAGTTAAATAGTAAATCAACGGTCAAAAAGCAGGAGAATATTGGAGCGATACCACCCGAAGATGCATTAAAGATACTTCATCTTTTAGCGAAGAGTGGTGACATAAATGGAATACTTCGGAAATTGGATGATTTAGCAGAAAACGGTGATCAATTTAATGCCTTTATATCTCAACATCGAGAACTTGCTAAGAGTTATAAAATGAAAAGAATTCGCGAGCTCTTGGAATTGCAGATGGAGGATAAACAATGAACCCGGGAAAGGTAGATGGCGCCACGATTCTGGTCGTTGATGACACCCCTGCCAACATCAGTGTCCTCCTTGAGCATCTGGGTGAGTACAATTACAAAGTTCTAGTCGCTGAAGACGCTGAAAGTGCTTTAGAACAGTTAAATTATTCAAAGCCCGACCTCATCCTTCTCGATATTATGATGCCGGGGATGAATGGATTTGAAACCTGCAAGATTTTAAAAGAGAAGAAAGCGACACGAGATATTCCGGTAATTTTCATGACCGCGCTTTCAGAGGCTGAGGACAAAGTAATCGGATTTAATCTCGGTGGTGTCGATTATATTACCAAACCTTTTCAACATGAAGAAGTATTGGCACGTGTGTCGACGCACCTGACATTGCGAAATCTCCAAATAAGTCTCGAAGAGGCCAACATAAATTTGGAGCAACGGGTTAGGGAGCGAACCGAAGAACTGTCGGTGGCGCTCACCGAACTCGAGAAACTGAAAACCCGTCTCGAAAAAGAAAATAAATATCTACAGGAAGAGATTAAGAACGATCACAACTTTGATGAGATTATTGGAAACCATCCAAAGCTGAATGATTTACTCAACAAAATTCAATTGGTCGCCCCAACTGATTCAACGGTCCTCATTAATGGTGAGACAGGGACCGGTAAAGAGTTAATCGCGAGGGCTATTCACGATCTTAGTAAGAGAAAGGAACGTCCCCTGGTAAAAGTTAATTGTGGGGCGATCAGCTCGGGACTGGTTGAGAGCGAACTCTTCGGACATGAAAAAGGTGCTTTTACCGGTGCTATGCAACGCCGAGCCGGCCGTTTTGAATTGGCCGATGGGGGAACCATTTTTCTAGATGAGGTGGGGGAGCTTCCTGCAGATACTCAAGTAAAACTTTTACGTGTCCTCCAGGAACAGGAATTTGAACTGTAGGGGGAAGTACACCTATTGAAATTGATGTGAGAGTCATTGCTGCGACTAATAAAAATCTTTCTCAAGAAATCAGCGCGGGAAATTTTCGCTCCGATCTTTTTTATCGTTTGAATGTTTTCCCTCTCGAAACTCCACCCTTACGAGATAGGCCATCTGACATTCCCGTGTTAGTGGATTTTTTTCTCGATAGATTGGGTAAAAAGCTCGGTAAATCAATAAAAGGAGTTACAGAAGAAGCGATGAAGCGTATGATCCAATACAGCTGGCCTGGGAACATACGTGAATTGCAAAACTGTATCGAACGGGCTGCAATCGTCGCGCAAGAACCAGTCATGAATGTTGAGTTGATAAATGATCATGAAACCGGATCAAGACTCACCACCGATAACCTGGATAAACTTGAATATATAGAAAGAGAGCTAATTCTCAAGGCTCTGAAAGATTGCAATTGGCAGATAGGCGGTAATAACGGGGCAGCCAACCGTTTGGGTCGGCCCCCTAGCACTATACGTGATCGGGTAAAGAAACTCGGAATTGAAAAACCGGGCGAAACGTCTTAACGATCAGCGAATTAATTACTACCATCCAGGTGTGACAACTATCAAGTATCAAGGTTGTTCAAAACTAAAGGTTAAACTTCCACTTGCATCTTTAATCACCCTTAAGATGTGCATTAATCCTGTTTTTCAAATCATCCTTACTCGTAAGACCAACTACCTGTTCGACTACGGTTCCCTCTTTGAAAATTAACATTGTTGGAATTGATCGTATATTATATTGAGCGGCTATCTCTGTGTGATTGTCTACATTCACCTTGCCTATACGAATTCGATTACCGATCTCATCGGCAAGATCTTCTATAATCGGTGCAATCGTTAAACAAGGGTCGCACCACGGGGCCCAAAAATCTACGAGTATGGGGTTGGCGGTCTCACTTATTGTAGATTTAAAGTTATTGGAATTTAATTCTAGTATGTTCTTTTTCATTATTACCTCCTTAAAGTTTTATCAGATTGTTTTGAATGTTATTATTAACAAGAGAGAGATAAGTAAGATTTATTCCTGATCAGGATTTTATCATTCACTGCAAGAATCTGGGTCTGTATATTTCAATCTGGGGATCAGATTTAAAACCTGGCCCTACTCTAAATTCAAGTGCAACTCACGATTAGAACAATGGGCCTCGTGGGGTAGTCTCTACAACGGATAACCGTGGTTAACACGGAATTCCGTGGTCACAACGGATGATTATGTAATTTCTAATAATCATCAAGTCGTTGTACTTAAATGACTAGTGTGATTTATAAATCTTGGCACGGAATCTGTTATAAATGAACACAAAATTAAAACTAAAATTCTGATCTTAGAAATAAAAGCCCATGAAAAAGATAAGAACAAATAAAAATAATGTGAAGATAGAGGAAACAGAAGCGTATCTCGATGATTTATACCTTTTGGTGGCAGCTACCCTTTTCGGGGTACAAACCAACGGTGATATCAGACCATTTGAAGCGACCCAACGGACGCTCCGTTCGTTGATTGAAAACGATGAAAAGAAAAATCTGAAGAACTATGCTTGGGACCGCGTCGCTTAATATATTATTTATCATAGATAAAACAAAGATTACAAAAACTTAAAGATATTACTAATAGAAAGGAAATAATAAACATGTCGCGAATCAATAAAATTAACCCTGATGAAGCATCGGGTAAATCAAAGGAGCTGCTCGATACTGTAAAAAGTAAAATGGGGATGGTTCCTAATATACTTCGCATTTACGCCAACGCACCTGCAGCTTTAGAAGCATACTTGAATTTCAGTGGAGCCCTTCAACAAGGAGTCCTTGATGCCAAGGAACGGGAACAGATTTCACTGGTTGTATCCGAAGCTAACCAGTGTGAATACTGCCTCTCTGCTCATTCTGCAGTGGGGAAAATGGTGGGCTTGAAAGAGAATGAAATTCTCGAGGCACGAAGGGGAAAATCGACCGATGAACGGACCGCGGCAATACTTGAATTTGCTTTGTTGATCGTGGATAAGCGCGGGTTTGTCAGTAATGAAGAATTAGATGAAGCGCGATCTGCCAGTCTCAGCGATGAAGAAATTGTAGAGATCATAGCAAACGTGGCCTATAATATTTTCACCAACTACTTTAATCATGTCGTCGAAACCGACATAGATTTCCCTATCGCGGAACCCTTGGTTCGATAAGAATACTGATTACCTCAAGCGGAATGCTAGTCAAATGTCATATAAAAATTTAAAAGTAACTGAAGACGGAGTTTCTAAGTCTCAAAAGAAACAGACAGTCAAAGAAATGAAGGAAACTTTAGTAAATGTTCTAAGCAAGAAACCTGAACATATACACAAAGTAATAGATGGAGTTGATACAGAAAATTGGGGATTTTCAGGAATTCTGACTGCCGATTACAAGCAGTTAAAAGACTAGCCAATCGGAATTTAAAAACCAATAGAGCGGATAGAT
Organism: Opitutales bacterium; assembly: GCA_965219535.1. Classification (GTDB taxonomy): domain Bacteria; phylum Verrucomicrobiota; class Verrucomicrobiia; order Opitutales; family PNEW01; genus PNEW01. The sequence goes on from CBDCNV010000001.1 coordinate 1,331,722, forward strand.
GCACTATCGACTAATTCATTCAACTCATCTTCACGGGTAACAAAGCACGGTATCCGATTATTAAAAACGGTTACCGTTTTTAGGAATCTAATTCACGTTAAGATAAGAGCCGGCTTAATTTTTAAGTATCTATAAATTAATAACTTAATCAATTAGTATCGACCTTTTCCAAATTTGGCACGGCGTGTGCATATCTTCAGATACAATTAATCAAGTTAGGATTGAACTAATAAAATAAATTAAAACGACAATGAAGCGAATAATATCTGCATCCTTTATTTCCCTGATTTTTACCCTGATTACGGGTTGTGTGTCATACGGTCCAGGTGCACAGAGTAATAAGAATGATCGTGATGTTTCCGAGACGGCAGTTGTAGCAACGCTAGGAATTTTCAGGGGCATCATAAAAGACGAAAATGAATATACTCTCCAAAAGGAAGCACGAGACCGTCTTCTCAATGAACACAATTCGCTCACTGTCTGGCAAACCTCCTTTTAATGATAGGAGACAAGGGAATTAAATAATCTAAATTAAGAAATAAAAATATAAATATAAAAGAAAGGACGAACATAAAATGAATAAACTAAAGCTAAGTATAATCGCGTTTCTGCTTTTTGCGGGAGCCCATATCTCGTTTGCAGCTGATAGCCACTCGCTGCCAGCTATATCGGGCTATGATCCGGTCGCCTATTTCACGATGGATAAGGCCGTTCGTGGAAGTGGCTATCACGTATCCACCTATAGAGGTCAATCGTTTATTTTTTCGAGTAAAGATAATTTGAAGCTATTTGAAAAAGATCCCAGTAAGTATATACCGGCCTACAATGGCTGGTGTGCCTACGGTGTTTCTGTTGGGAAAAAATTTCATATCGATCCCACCGTGTTTGCGGTAGTAAATGGTAAACTCTACCTCAATCTGGATAAAGACATTCAAAAAACTTGGAATAAAGATCGAAGTGGGAACATCATAAAAGCTAACAAGAATTGGATAGAAATCAAAGATGAGGCTGCAGCTAATCTTTAACCTTAACTCCTGATGACTTGGGCCCTTTTATCATAAAGGGCCCAAGATTAATTGGGCTAATATTAAATAGTATAAAAATAATTTAACCCATGAAGAATAGAATCGCGATAATCTTACTTACCTTTTTACTGACAAGCAGCGCGGGTGTTGTTCTTGCAATTAATATTCAACCGCTCGATTTAACAAATGAATTGGAGGCTCTCAGCGCTAAAAATAAAATGAGCTTCGATCGGCTCGCTCATGAAGCTTTAGAAGAAAGTTTTATCACCTTCCGTGAATCTGGTATTGAAGATAGGGCACGCAATAAGGGAGACCGCGCACCGAATTTAAGTTTGCCCAATGCTTTGGGTGAAATGGTGAGTATCAATGAAGCCTTGAACGAAGGTCCGGCCGTTGTTCTCTTTTATATGGGTGAGTGGTGTCCCTACTGCAATATATCGCTGCGCGCATACCAGAGAGCGTTACCGGATATCCAAGCAGCCGGCGCAAATCTATTCGCAATTTCACCAGAGAAACCTGACAATAGTCTGACCTTGATCGAGAAAAACGATCTCGGATTTGAGGTGTTGACCGACCGAAACAGCAGGGTCGCTAAAAAATTCGGAATCGCTTACCGCGTGGACGAAGCATTAAGTGCGATTTCAGATGAAATAGATCTTAAGGAAAAGAACGATAGCCGCAAACTCGAACTACCTTTGACCGCAATCTACGTGATTGATCAGGACCGTATAATTCAATACGCGTTTGTTAATGTTGACTATCGGAAGCGAGCGGAACCTTTCGAGATAGTGGAGGTTTTACGGACTTTAAAGCAAGGGTAATTGTTGTCCCTTACGTGTACTTTTTCATTGGTTTAATAAAAACTAAATTTACAAAAAAATATGGATAAAATTATGACAAATCAAAACTTACCTAATCAAAAGGTCATCCTCGTTACCGGAAGTAGTAACGGAATAGGCAGGTTGACAGTCGAAACATTAGCACGGCAAGGAAATACAGTTTATGCATCGATGCGCGACGCCAATGGCAGGAATGCAGCTGTTCGTACCGAGTTGCAGCAACTTGCTGAAGATGAGAATCTCAACCTCTATGTCATTGAACTTGATGTAACGGAGGACAACTCGGTGGAAAAAGCCGTTGCCGAAATCATCGAAAACGAAGGACGAGTTGACGTGCTGGTTAATAACGCGGGCGTCATGAATATTGGAATAACGGAAGGTTTCACCTTGGAACAAGTAAAGCGGCAGTTCGATATCAACTTCTATGGTGCGGTTAGGACGAATCGCGCTGTATTGCCACACATGCGTGAGCAGGGAGAAGGACTGTTGATTCAATTAAGCTCCGTGGTTGGTCGCGTCGTACTCCCATTTTTCGGGATTTACAATGCCAGCAAGTTCGCTGTCGAAGCAATGAGTGAGGCCTATCGTTATGATCTTTCTGGTTTGGGAATCGACTCCGTTATTGTTGAGCCAGGTCCATTTGCCACGAATTTATTCGCAACTATTCCCTGGCCGGAAGACAAGGAACGGGTGGAGGAATATATAGATCTCACAGGTATGGCTGAGAAGATGATTGCTAATTTCGAGGAGCTAAATAATAGCGACGACGCACGGGATCCTCAAGAAGTGGCAGATGCAATTTCAAATCTAATTGTAACTCCAACCGGTGAGCGTCCACTCCGGACTGTTGTCGGCAACGATTTTGGCGTGACTAAATTAAATGAAGCAGTCGCTCCATTTCAGCATGGCGTGTTGGAAGCCCTCGATATGCAGCAAATGGAGCAACCGGTTTCTACTGCTGAAGCGGTTTGAGAAGCAATAATTAATACTAATAAAAAAAATAAGGAAATAAGTTATGAGCAACATACCTACGAACACAAATGATAGTGAAATGATTGAAAGGACTGTACAGTCTTATATTAACGGAGCTAAGTCTGGGAAAGGTGAAGATATGAAACCTGCATTCCACGAAGACGCGACGATTTTTGGATATATTGGGGATGATTTATTCGCTGGTCCCATACAGGGACTCTTTGATTGGAACGATGAAAACGGTCCAGCAACTGAACTCGAAGCAAGAATAGCCAAAATTGATATTGTCGGTACGATCGCTACCGTTAGTCTTGAACTTGATAACTGGACAGGTCATAGATTTACCGACTTATTTACACTGCTTAAGGTAGATGGTAATTGGAAGATTATGAATAAAGTATTTCATCTCCATGCCTAACACTTTGTCAGTCTTGCCCCGTCATTAACGTTGATTTCGGCCCATAGATATTTCATTAGAAATAATCACCAGGCTTTAGGTAACCATATCTAATTCATATTCAAGGGGGCAGAGGAATGTCGCGCTTTCTCACAGGCATACATTGAAGTTTACGATGGGTTAGGGAGATACTCTCCCTAACCCATCGGCATTCGTTGAAGTTTTAGATGAGTTTCGGTTTCATCATATACCTCAAATCCAAATTTATTATATAAATATTCTGCTGGATTTCCTTTAATTACATTAAGGGTAATTTTTTTAGAAAGCTTCTCAGACTTGGCTATGGCCGCAATAATGATCGAAGTACCAATTCCCTGGTTTTGATAAGCGCGATCGATTTGAATTTCCGCGATGTAAAGCATTTCCTCATTGTGAACTAACTTTGTGAACCCAATCATCTTATTCTCCACTTCAATCACATCAATTGATTCAGGTTTATAATTCTCTCGAAATAACCGCGCGTTCCAGGTGGATACTTTATTTACATGCCCTTTCATGTTATCAGTAACGAGCCTGTCCAGGTATTCAAAATCATCCCAGGTTGCTTTTCTCAAACCGTATTTCATTTTATAGCACTCTTTTTCCCTACGATTAAAAGGTTTTGGGGCAATTGTTTGAGATTTGTTTTATTCCAATCGTCATCCTCTTCTCCATGCTCTTCGATCTTTAATAATTCACAACCTGTCGAAATCACGGTTTGAATATGATCGGCAACAGTCCAATGGTATTCAAATTGAGGGAGTCCATCACGTGTCTAAAATTTAAATGGACCTCGATTGTAGTAAGAGTATTTCAGAACAATTTCTTTGCTCTCCTCACACCATATTCTGCGGAAGGGATGATATTCATTTATAATGATATATGAACCTGTTTTTAATATGCGAACAGCCTCTGAATAATACTTCTTAATATCCGAAGTCCAAACCGCTACATGCCCACCGGTATATACGGTGTCAAAACTTTCATTTTCTATTTTATCTAATTGAGTAACATCGGCACGTAAAAAAGATATTTTTAAGTCTAAGCAATCAGCTCTTTCACTCGCTATTTCCAATTGTCTTTCTGAATTATCAACAGAAGTTACCTCAGCGCCCATCCCAGCCATGGCAAACACGACTTCATTGTCGCCGCTCCCCAGTACGCAGACAGATTTACCTTGAATATCTTTCAAATATTCAATTTCAGAAGCGGTCAGGACTAAAGTTGGGTCCTTATGGCATTTATTCCATAAACCGCGTTTATCCGTTCGTTCTTTCCATCTTTCCGCTCCGGCGTTCCACTGCTTGCGATTAGCCTCATGTTTGGCATTCATTGTCGTGTTAAATAGAATAGTGGCAGGCCTTGCAATCTAGCATAATATGTAAAATATTAGCCTGTGGGTCCTGACCCAATTGATTATGACTCCATTTAATAAAATAGTGTGTAATTCGGGTCATGGGTTAATCGCCAGGAGAATTAATGTCATAATGAAACAGGGTCTTTTAATTATCAGTTTTCTCTTATTCGTGAACCTTGTATCTGGTTCAATTGACGCTCAATACGCGGAATTAAAACCGCGTGCAAAAAAAGGAAACCCGGAGGCACAATTCTATCTCGGGTGGATGTTTGATACGGGCAAAGGGGCCAATCGAAATTTACATAAAGCGTTTAAATGGTATAGCTTGGCCGCAGAACAGGGACATGCTGAAGCCCAATTTAATCTCGGTTGGATGTATGATATCGGCAATGGCGCCGAGCAGAAAATAGGTAATGCCGTTTTATGGCAGGGCATTGACATAGAGCAGGTAGAATTAAGTTATCAGACCTACCGGGGGGATATTTCAGCTAAAGGTCGAGGGATAAATCAGGATTACGCGATGGCGGTTAAATGGTACCGCAAGGCGGCTGAACAGGGACACGCCCGTGCCCAATTAAATCTCGGTGGTATGTATTTCGCTGGCCAGGGCGTAGCACAAGATAAGGTGGAGGCGTTCAAATGGCATCGTAAAGCCGCCGAGCAGGGCTATGCCCCAGCACAGTATAACCTTGGCGTGATGTATGAAATGAACGAGGGAGTAGCGAAAGATGATGTCGAGGCAGCCAGGTGGTATCGCAAAGCAGCTGAACAGAGTTACATCCTGTCACAAAAAAAGCTGGCCTCGCTGTATGCCAATGGACAAGGGATCGAGAAGGATCTTACCGAAGTAGCTAAGTGGTATCGCAAAGCGGCAGAACAAGGCGATTCCGAATCCCAATACAATTTAGGTCTAATCTATGCCAAGGGACTCGGCGTAGAATACGACCGCGCTGAGGCAGTTAAGTGGTTCAATGAAGCAGCTAAAAAAGGGACCGCGCAAATGCAATATAAATTGGGGCTTAGGTACGCAAAGGGACTAGATCTAGAGCAAAATCCTGCCGAAGCATTTAAGTGGTATCTCATATCAGCTAAAAGGGGCTATGCTGAAGCCCAGTATACCCTGGCACAGATGTATGATGAGGGCCTCGGTGTAACCCAGGATGAAGAGGAAGCACTTAAGTGGTATCGCAGAGCGGCTAAACGCGGTAGTGACGCATCTAAAAATTGGATGATAGAATATAATAATAGACAATTACTGGAATTAATAAAACGTGCCGTAAAAGGCGATGCGCAATCCCAATACGACCTGGGATTAAAATTTTTAAATGGAGATGAATTTGAAAAAAATTATACGGAGGCTGTTGAATGGTTTCGTAGAGCGGCCGAACAGGGATTTCCATCAGCCCAACTGCAATTAGGTTTAATGTATTCACGGACCGAATGGATAGAACAAGACTATAACGAAGCTGCGAAGTGGCATAGAAAGGCAGCCGAACAGGGGATTTCCGCCGCGCAATACAATATTGGAATGATGTATATGAAGGGGTTAAGTGTGAAAGAGGATAATATTAAAGCCTATATGTGGTTAAGTATTGCTGCTGCATCCAATGTAGATAATTACGCATCTATTAGGGACCGATTAGAAATGCTCAGGCGTCAATTATCTAAAAAACAAATTAATGAAAGCGAACGATTGGTAAAACTTTGGCAGCTTAAGCAGGGTAATGAAATAACCATCCGTTAGTAGCCTTACATTAATCGATCTGGTAGAAATCCGAATTACCGTTGGTATGAAACATATACTGATAACACTTATACCTGTATTACTCTTCGGTATCACACTTGGCGCTGAGGACAAACAAGTAACAGCATTAATATCACAAGCGAAAAAAGGAGACGCGAATGCGCAAACTGAACTTGGAATAAAATACCTCTTTGGCCGCGGAGTGGAACAGGATATTAATAAATCTTCTAAGTGGTTTCGTGAAGCGGCCAAACAGGAATCAGCGGAAGCTCAATACTACCTCGGTGTGATCGATGATATGGGCCTCATCTCGACCAAGAATTTTAAAAAGGCAGTTAAATGGTATCGAAAGTCGGCCAAGCTGGGGTTTGCGGATGCCCAATTCATGCTTGGGAGAATTTATGAAGTGGGTGGTGGAGAAAAAAGTGCAGTTAAATCCTTATATGATGGGAAAGTCTTAAATGGCCGTGATTTGTATGTTGACCCCGAAGAGTTTGTTCAAGAAGAAGCCCGGCAAGTAACTGATTCTAGAGAAAGGACGAGGCCTTTCAGTGATCAAAGAAATTTTAATAGTAACTACGAACAAGGTTACACGATAAAAGTAGACTATGCTGAATCATTTAATTGGTATGAAAAAGCCGCTTTACAAGGACATCCTCAGTCACAGATCAAATTGGGTGTTCTCTATGCAAAAGGGCAGGGAACCGAGAAAAATATAGTATCCGCTTTGTCGTGGTTAACCATCGCGACTCATGAAGAGGATAGTGATAAACTTGCTCAATTGGTTGATAAATTTAAGGCGGGAATGACTGCTGAACAAATTGATGAAGCCGATCGTAGTGCCCAGTCCTGGTTAGCTGATTATAAAAATAAAAACTAAAACAATTAAATAAACCTTAGCCGAAGCGTTATTTTTAAAACCACGCTCTTGAATCTGGCACGTCAATCCAGGTGCTTCCACTAAGAATAGACTCCTGGCTGCACAGGCCCGGCAGGGTCATATCCATGGCTTCATGGATACCTATAGGGCACGAACGCTTACCCTCTATGGACTCCACGAAATCGATAATTTCAAAATAGTCACCACCGCCATGACCCGCACTGGCCGCTTGTTCTTGTCCCTGCTTCCAGTATTCCGGGAGAAATTCCTCAGCCAGATCATCTAAATTCATCCAGCTGTTCGCGTCAGAGCAGCACTCGCGAAGCCAGATTCGATTCACTTCCCCCTTAACGCGTGCCGACTCATAAACTCCGTCTGTTCCCTGTAACTGGTGGTTATTCATCGCGTGCGGCCGGTCGGAAAGCATGTCGACACGTATCTTTACTAATCCACCACTGCGCATCTTGCAGAGCATGAGACAGGAATCCTGGTTTTCATATTCATCGCCACGGGGATCACGGTAGTGATGGCCCGATCCTGCGCAACAGACCGACTCGACCCGGTCGCCCCACATCCATTGGAGGATAGGGCCTAGGGAGTGGGTGCCGTATGTAACACCGTCTATCCCTGTCTGCCACTTTCTTCGCCAGGTTGTTTTTTCATTCAGCTCCTTAAGTTCGTGAATATACTCGCCTTCAGCGTAATAGGGCGTGCCGAACAAACCGGCTTTTATCAGTGAACGCACAATTACATTAGCGCGTGCATAGGTATAGTTTTCAGCCATCATGTAGACGCGATCACTGTTATGGCAGGTCTGCGTCAAGTGGCGGCACTCCTCGATCGATACCCCGGCTGTCACCTCACTAAGGACGTGCAGTCCCTGTTCCAACGCGGCAATACTCTGGGGAACATGAAGATGCATGGGTGTGCCAATGATAACCGCATCGAGCTCAGATTTGTTCAGCATCTCTTCATACTGAGTATACTGCTCCGCGGCTCCTAGTCGCTCAGCCGCGGAGGGAAGTTCCTCGGTGTCAATGTCACAGACAGCGTGAATACGGACCTGGTCGAGAGCGTCACAAGCATGCTTGAAGCTTGACCCTCTACCACAAGCTCCACTGATGCCTATATTCAGTTTAGTCAAGACGCTCATCTTATTCTCCCTCAACTGATCATAAGGGATTAGCGCCAGAAAATAGTTGAATCGCTTTATTGGCGATCACTATTTATATCAAATTGGATCAGTTTGCTTATGGCATAGGCAGGTGAATTTAAAACCAAGCCATACAAGTCGCAGGGAATAGTTAGGGATCTTTAAGCTTAAAGGGAGCCCTGGTTTCATGAGTTAATAACTTCTCCAAGACATTGGGGCTGTAATAATCGTCACCCGATAAAACCATATTAATGGCCTTTATTATCTCTTTAATGGATGAGGGTTTTTCAAGTATTCCATCAGCCTCTCCCTTGTATGCCAGTATCGCCGTATTTAAGTCTAAAAATCCGGAATGGATTAACACTTTTATATCAGGATTTCTCTTTTTTAGAATATGTAGAATTTCAATACCGTTTACATCGGGCAGTCTAATATCAACAATCGCAAGTTCAGGTTTTAACGCTAAACATTCTAAAATGCCATCATGACCGTTTTCGTTAAAGCCAGCTACTTCAATACCGTCCAACATCTCATCGATAATACCAATAAGCGAAATTCGAACCGACTCATCGTCATCAATTATATATATTTTTCTAGTCATACACGGCAATTATGTGCCCAATAAAAGAAACCAGTTTATTTCCTTTCCTTGTATCGTCAATTCACCTGTTAGGTTTATACAGGGAATACAATAGCCTTACAGCGACACTTTGTGTATTTGTCGCTCTTGGTATCCTGAAGTTCGGTAATGAACAAAATAGGAGTCAGGTCACAGGGACCAACATTTTATTAAAATGTTCGTACTGAGACCCGTTGCTTAGAGGCTTGAACTCTTTTTAAATTATCGTTTTCTAGGACGACAAACCGTCAGAAGTGAATTCAGTACGTAATTCCTATAGCTTGTAATCATTGCGTTCAGAAGGATCCTCGGAAGAGTACTCAATAAACTCCCACTCAGTTCCATTTCCGTCGATATAGTATACTCGCTTGCGATACGGGTGGGGCTCTGACAGGTATCCTTCCTTGTAACCCGCTTGTTCCAGGCGTTCCTTTATGGATGCTATGTCATCAACTATGAAACCCGCGTGATTAAATCCTGAGCCTTCGGTTGTGGGTGCATCGCCATCATTCTCGTTGAGGCATAAATAGGTAGAATCAGTTCCGATATGAACCCATTTCCACTTATTGTTATCTAACCGTTCTCCGCCACGTACTTGAAAATTCGGTAACGCAGTCGTAAGAAATCGTTGGATTTCATCTATATTTCTAACGTTGATGTTCACATGCTCCAACTGATTAACATTATTTTTCATTTTTATGATCTCCTGTATGCAATTGTGTAGTAATTATTGCTGATTAATAAATTAATATATAAAGAAAATACTTTATTTATTAATTTACTTAAAAACTTGAATAAGTAAAGATATATCTTTATTTATTTTAAAAATGCCAAAAAAAGTAAAAAAGGTTAAAGCGAATGTGCGGACGCGGCGCGCTATTCTGGAGCTTCTAAAGAGGGATGGTCCTACTGAAGCTAAAACGATGGCCAAATCCTTAAAGATATCAGCTATGGCTGTTCGTCAGCATCTCTATGAATTGTGTGATCAGAAGCTGGTGACTTTTCAAGAGGATTCCAGTGGAGTAGGGCGACCCGCTAAGCATTGGAAATTGACCCTGGAAGCTGACAAGTTTTTCCCCAACGGCCATGCCGATCTAGCGGTTAACCTTATTGACTCTATACGTACGAGTTTCGGCCAAAAAGGTATCGAGAAGCTGGTTAAATTACGATCGAAAGTACAAGCATCAGATTACAATAAACGTATACCGCATAAAGCTACGTTGAAGAAGAAATTGGATCGGCTCGCGGAGATACGTACCGAAGAGGGCTATATGGCAGAGATTCAAAAAGAGGGAGAAAATTCGTTTCTACTCATTGAGAACCACTGCCCAATTTGCAGCGCGGCAACAGCGTGTACCGGTCTATGCGCGGCAGAACTGTCCGTGTTTCAATCCGTGCTCGGTAAAGAAATGAAGATTGAACGAACTGAACATATTCTTTCAGGTGCTCGACGCTGTGCTTATAGAATTAAGAAAAATTAAATTGGGAAGCAATAGGGGTAATAATCTGATCTTGACAGGATTGTTTTTCACTGTTAGGATTACACTATAAGATATTGGTAGTAAAATGTTTATGACATTTTGTGCTTGAATATTCGCGGACTAAGGTTGACTATGCCAATACCTCAGAACAGTTGGCCCCATCCAATCTTTTACCTGTATGCCCTTAAACCTTTCCCAACTTCAACACAGCCCGAACAGAATCGGGGTGGGTGTTGATTTCGGTACATCGAATTCATCCGTTGCGTTATTCGATGGAAATGAACTGCACTGTTTGGAATTCAAAGAAGAAGAGCAGGAGTTTAAACTCATACCGACGGCGGTTTACATTTCGAGGGATTTACTTCCCACAATAGGTCGTGCAGGAATTGAGCAATACCTGGATGACAACAGGAACCGCCAGATTCATCTTAAACGAGAATATGTGGGTGATATTGACATGACCTTAGGCATTTTGGGGGACGAAGGTGACGCGAAGACAATTACCGTTCATGCTAATGCTTGGACCGATCAGGATTTGCGTGGAAGGCTTTTTTCCGGATTAAAAAGTTGGCTCGGTAACGGTGATATTGATCGGGTTAAGATATTTGAAAAATCATTCAGTCTCACCGCTTTAGTGACACCCATTTTGCAGAAATTGAAAGAGACTTATACTGCCGTAAGTAAAGATATACCCAATGTACATTTTGGTCGTCCGGTTAACTTTATCGGCAACAGTCTGGAAGCCAATGAAAGAGCCCTGTCTCGTCTCAAAGACGCATGCCGTTATGCGGAAATTGCAAATCCCGTTTTTTACGAGGAACCTGTTGCCGCTGCGATAAGCTTTTTGCATACGCATACGGTCGAGACTGGTTCAAAGTATCTGGTTTTTGACTTTGGGGGAGGAACATTAGATTTGACTGTGTTAGAAGTGGAGACGAATGGCTTTAAAGTATTGGCTACGGGTGGAATTGATTTAGGCGGGAACAGGATTGATTGCATGATATATGAGAAGAAAATTTTTCCCGAGATTGGTCGTGGGGTGAAAACCTATCGCAACGATGCGAGCAGGAAGGAAAAAGTTGAGTTTCGATTCGACGACTATGCTGAGCTGCTCACTAATTGGCAAAATGCGTATCAACTCAACACACCTGTCTTGAGAAATCAGGTTGCGTTTGGCATGGAACAAGGAGGCGAGACGGCAGTAAAACTCAAGCGCCTTCGAAATATCATTGTTAACAACCTCTCCTACGAAGTTCTCAGGGCAATTGAGACCTCGAAGATTGAGCTCTCGGAAAAATCAAGTACCGTGATATCCATTCCCCAGGTTGACTTGAATGTGCCATTTTCTCGCCAGGAATTTGAAGAGCTATTGGAAACACCGATGAACGAGATAAGAAGTGTAATTGCCCAGGAATTATCGAAAGCAGGCATCGACAAAATGGAACTCGACGGTGTGGTGTGTACCGGAGGTTCTTCTGAAATACCGGCGGTCCGCAATCACTTGGAAACTTTACTCGATGCCCCCATCATCCAGCATGATTCTTTTACCGGTATAGCAGCGGGCCTGGCGATTGCTAACTATTTAGGCTATGAACAGAGTGGGCAGGTATGTAAAGAGGGATTTAAAACTATTACACAAGAATGAATCTATAGCTAGTAACTTAGGAGAAGCTAGGTGCTAAGTATTAAGTGTTATGTTTTAGGTATTTGAATTAACACTTAGCACTGCTACTATTTACATTACAAGCGATTTAGCGCCATCTTTTCAGATCTTAAACTTATAATATAAAGTGATACTAACTCTTTTTATCATTACGATATTTGTGAACGAGGTGGTCGGGTTACACAAACTGGTCCACTGAGAGAGTTAGTCTGGAGAGGTTAATGTTGAAGTTAAGTTGGTAGAGGAAGTCAAGGCTTGGGCGCAATGAGGGCGTAGCCCGAATGGAGCCCGAGCCTTCGGTATTGAGGTTTTGAGCGAAACGTTGTGGAGTAATATTGCCGAGGCTGCGGTGGGGTCGAACATGATTGTAAAGCCAGCGCCAATCTTCGATCACCACGCGGGCTTCGGTCAAAGTCCACAGCTGTTCACGATTTAGACACTCCTCGCGAAAACGGGCATGGAACGATTCGATGTAGCTGTTCACGATTTAGACACTCCTCGCGAAAACGGGCATGGAACGATTCGATGTATCCGTTCTGCCAAGGGCTTCCTGGTTCGATATAGAGGGTATTGATTTTCATCGCAGTTAGCCAAGTTCGCAATTCCTTTTCAATAAACTCGGAACCGTTATCGCTGCGAATATATTTTGGCGGCCCATGAGGGTCGAGCAGTTTTTGCATGACCCCGCGCACCTTCTGCGCATTGATATGGCGATCGACATGGATCACCCGGCACTCGCGGGTGTACTCGTCAAGGACGGTGAGCATTTTGAGATTCCCACCGCGGACCGTCTTATCGTGGATAAAGTCCCAGGTCCAAACATGGTCGGGATGTTCGGCCTTCGTCGGCAGCCCGGTGGAGACACCCCTGCGCCGGCGTCTTGGCTTGCGTGGGGGAATCGCCAGGCCCAGTTCACGTCGCAGACCTTGCACGAGCCGTTTACCCACCTGCCAGCCTTCGTCCTTCAACAGCTTCGTGATCTTCGGATAGCCCCACCTCGCGTATTGCCGTGATAACCGCCTTACTGCCGCCTTCAGTTTCGTTAGCCAGGCATCAGGATACTTCGCCCGATACGCATAGGTGGAGCGGTGCAGGTGAAAGTATCGGCACGCTCCACGTATCGAACACTGGCCCCGGGCCACAAGTCTCTCTGCCACTTGCCGCTTGTGCCCAGGGCTTACAGTTTTTTTTCGAGCGTCTCCTGCACAATCTCTATCCCCAGCAGCTTGTCCGCCAGCATCCGCTTTAACCGCGCGTTCTCCTTCAAAGAGTTCCTTCATCCGCTTGGCCTGGTTGACATCAATCATCCCAAGTTCACGTTTCCAGCGGTGGAAGGTCTGTTCGCTTATGTTGTTCTCGCGGCATACTTCCAGGATCGTTTTCCCTTTGTCTGCCTGCCGCAGCATCCGTATCTTCTCTTCGGTTGTATATCTTTTGCCTTTCATTGTCTGAGTCCTTTCTAGGTGTCCCAGACTAACTTTTCTAGTGGACCAGTTTTCGTGGTCACGACCACGACCAGAGGGTGGAGATATGATCCCAATTACTTTGGAAGAATGATATCGCCAATAAAAATATATGTAAAGCTAGCACTCACGCTTCATTTATTGTACTCATTTTCCCTCGGAGACATTTTTACGATAGAGCAAGTAGCGACGGGTCTTAGACAACCTGTTGCGATCACCCACGCGGGTGACGGTTCGAATCGACTTTTTATTACCCTTCAGGATGGAGAGATCGTCATTTTTGACGGGAATAATATTTTACCTGTCCCCTTTCTAGACATCGAGCAGCGTGTCTCCTCTTTCCAATCTGAACAAGGTTTGTTGAGCGTAGCTTTTCACCCCGACTACGGCAACAACGGGTTATTTTATGTAAACTATACTAACAACAGTGGTGATACGGTGATTGCCCGTTACCGTGTGACGAGTGATCCGAACATTGCCGATCCCAACTCTGCTGATATACTCTTAAACATTTCTCAACCTTTCGGTAATCATAATGGGGGACAACTTCAGTTTGGACCTGATGGATATCTTTACATTGGGATGGGTGATGGCGGTGATGCAGGTGACCCATTCGATTACGGTCAGAACTTAAATACGCTCTTGGGTAAGATGCTGCGCATTGATGTCGATAGTGGGTCTCCCTATGCTATACCATCCGACAACCCCTTTGTCGGCGTATCGGGCGCACAGGATGAGATCTGGGCTTACGGTCTTCGCAATCCATGGCGTTTCAGTTTTGATCGACTCACCGGAGACCTTTTTATCGCTGACGTCGGTCAGAATAGTTGGGAATGGGTGAATTTCCAGTTGGCGAGCAGCACCGGCGGCGAAAATTACGGATGGAGATTAATGGAGGGGTCTAACTGTTTTAATCCTACCACCAACTGTAATGATGGCAGTTTGATCCTGCCGATCCTGGAGTATAGCCACGGATTAGGTTGCTCAATTACAGGTGGCTACCGTTATCGGGGATCGATGATCCCGCAACTATCTGGAACCTATTTTTATGCCGATTACTGTTCCGGGAGGATCTGGGGAGCGACAGAAAGCAGTGACAACGTTTGGACGACGACGGAATTGATGGACACCGATTTTGCGATTAGTGCTTTTGGCGAAGACGAATTCGGCGAGCTTTATTTTACTCACTACGCCTCCCGCGGCGGAGGAACCATCTATCGCTTGGAACCTGATTTAGAAAATTTCCCACCAGTAATCACCGCGCAACCCGTTAGCCAGGAAATACAGTCCGATACCTCAGTTGTTTTAATGGTGACAGCCAGCGGTAATGATCTCACTTTTCAGTGGTATTTTGGCAATAGCGGCGACACGTCTAATTTAATTGCAGGTGAAACCAATAGTACGCTTAACACTGGTCCCCTTGCAGCGAGCATCAACTACTGGGTGCAGGTAAGCAATCCTAATGGAACCGCTGACAGTGACACCGCGATCATCACCGTCACGGTTCCACCGGTGCCTCTCGTCCTCGACGGCTCAGGTGACATCGCTGGTGAAAACATCCAGCATCCGAATGGAAATATCTTTGACCAGGTGTTGCTCACGGGAGAATCCATCCAGCTCCAGGCCAGGCCGAACCAGATCACCCGCGTCTCTTTCATGGATGAATCCGAGGACATTGTGCAGGTTGAATTCTCAGGCACAGGTGCCTTCACCGTAACTCTGGATCCGGCTACTTTCTTACCCCCAGCTTTACCGCCACGCTACAATCAACAGGTAGAGTACGTGACCGGTACGCCGAGCTTGGTGATCGAAGGAGCAGATTCCAGTACCTTCTTCAGTATCTTCACCGTAGGATCAATCAACGCGGTAAACCAAGCACTCTTTCCCGAAGGACAGGTCTATGATGCACAAGCTGACGTCACTTTTGTGGAAGTAATCAACTCAACGGGAATCGGTGGGATGCAATTGTCTAATACAGTATTCAGTGGAAGCACGGGCAGGGTAGGCGTCAATGCAAGAGGTGTGCCGATTGCGGTACGCTTAACAATCGGTGACATCGATGCCAGTGGCGACGCTGTGCCCTATCTTTTGTTTGGTGAGGGTTCCTTTACAACACCGGCCAAGCAATCCCGGGTTGAGGATAACGGGTGGAGACTTGGCACAGACAAACGGAGCTTCAATCTTAGTCGCTGAAAGTGGATCGACTACCCTTGGTTTCGAATCCTTGATTTCACAGAACAATTTCAAATCCGACAATACACCTCAACCGACTCAGAGCATCAATGCAACTTTCGTTAACGAGGATGGGGAGGTGATCGCTATCGCTGTGGAAGAGGAAACGATTGAATAAAGCGAGCCGCCGTAGGCGAAGCTATGACGTGACATGTTTCGAATTTGGAAGATGTCGGACTTCGTCCTCGGTACGATTTCAAATTGAGGAGGACATGAAATGATGAATTTTAATAATCTGCTTACGCACTCTACATTTTTAATTTTTCATTTATCACTTTCTCTTCAAACTCTCACATAAATTCAAATTTTGGGGTGCATGGTGTGCCATTCAGTTGCTTGCTCGTATGCATGACCGACCTGACACAACAATGGTTCTGATAAATGTTTTGCCACAAACTGAAGGCTCAAAGGCAACCCGTCTCTGTTCATTCCACAGGGAAGAGATAGAGTGGGTGCGCCGTTGAAGTTGAACGGTACCGTGAATCGTTGTCTCACAGGATCAAATTTTTCTGGCACTGGTTTACTGAATTCTTCTAATTCAAACGGCTGTGCCGGATTCATCACCGAAGGACAGGCCAGGACATCAAACTGCTCAAAGACAGATCGGAGATAGCCCGTGCAGGTTGAGCGTAAATTATTTGCTTTGACGTACTTCGCTCCCGTGACTTTTGCGCCTCTGTCGAGCCAACTTAAAAACTTTGGGCCATAATCTTTTCTTTGGGAGGGGTAGGTCGCATCGTGGGCCGCAACCGCCTCTGCTGAACATAAAATAGACCACGCTTCCACATACTGATCCATGTCGGGCATGTGTAGATTGACAATTTCAGCGCCAAGATCTTCCAGGATCTTAACCCCCTTTGACACTGCCTCGGCTGTCTCGGGATCAACGTCTCTGCTTGCATATTCTTCATCAAAACCGATAACGACACCCTTTACGCCTTGGTCAAAATTTTCGAGCATGTCTGGTACTGGAGCGGGCAGGGAGGTGGGATCATTCGAGTCATATCCAGCGATGGCCTGAAGCATGATACCGGCGTCAGCAGTGCTTCTCGTGAGGGGACCCACATGGTCCAGCGATTCTGCGAGAGCCAACACCCCATAGCGACTTACTCTACCCCAAGTGGGTTTTAGACCAACCGTTCCGCAAAGGGCAGATGGAAAGCGAATGGAGCCGCCGGTATCGCTAGCAAGCGATCCAAAACATAGACCTGCCGCGGTTGCCACTCCTGAACCGCTGGATGAACCGCCCGTCGTTCTTTCCGTATTCCAGGGATTGAGAGGCATGCCGTATTCAGTGTGGTAACCGCCCATCGCTCCCTCATTAAGGTTGAGTTTTCCCAGCAAGACAGCTCCAGCCGATTCCAGTCTCTCAACCACCGTGGAATCAAAGTCGGGAATGTGATTTGACAGCACATTGCACCCACCCATCGTGCGGATGCCCTTCGTATAGTATAGATCTTTAACCGCGATTGGGATTCCGTGGAGTGGGCCGCGGTACCTGCCGGCTGTTATTTCTTCTTCTAACTTCCTCGCGACAGTCATTGCACGGTCACCCATGACCGTGACGTAACTTTTCAATTGACTATCCAGTCTTTCTATACGCTCCAACAGTTCTTCTGTCACCACCACGGGTGAAATTTGTTTTGACTTTATCTGTTCCGCGACCTCGGAAATAGTTTTAAAGTGATGTGACATGAGAGTTAAATGATAGGTTAAAAGGTTCACGGTTCAGGAAAGAAGTAAACGATGAACAGTAGAGATGTGGTAGCAGTGTTATGTTTTAAGTGTTAAGTTTTAGGTGAAGATTGTTCAAGGTTATGTGATTAAAAGCATGGTAGTATTCTCCAGAATTCAATCGACAATCGTACCGGGGGCGAAGTCCGACATCCTCAATATCGGCAGTCGGCAATTGTTCTAACCCTAAACCTTGAACCGTGAACGGTCAAAGATGGGGAATTTACATTATGGAATTGAAGATATTATTAAACCTTTGCTATTCATGGTGCCAGGGGGGAGAGTTGAACTCCCGACCAAAGGCTTATGAGTCCTCTGCTCTACCACTGAGCTACCCTGGCGAAAGAGGGATTAAGATCAAAGCATCAAGACGCCTGGAGTCAAGACCGAGTGTCCGGAAAGCCGGAGGGCCGGAAGAAGGGAAGAGCAGAAGACCGGAAAGCCGGAGAACAGGAAAGCCGGAAGAGCAGAAGAGGGGAAGGCGGGAAGTGTGGAAGAATGGATGGCTGGAAGAGGGGGAGGGGAAGTGAACAGTTGGGGAAGCGCGTCTCTCCATTTTTATTTTTGTTTTTATGGAGGGCCACGCGGAGCCTGTCGGCCATAGCCTCGGCGACGGCTGGTTGTGGCCGTTGAGAAGGTTGAATTAATATTTTATTGTGTGATGATGATCACGCATCCTTCCATCCATCCACCGATCCATTCTTCCTTCTTGTGTCTTTTATGGCTCTCGTACATTTTGAGGCTTACATGAATACATTTAATTATTCTATCATCAGGTTATAAGGTTATAATTGACGAAGACGAGGAGGCAGACGAAGACGAAGCTTTTTTTATATGAATATATTAGTCATAGGCGGGGCGGGGTATATTGGGTCTCACTGTGTGCGGCAGTTGAAAGTTGCGGGTTATCGCGCGGTGGTGCTCGATAATTTTGTTACCGGGCATCGGCAGGCTATCGATCCCTCTATTACCCTATACGAAGGTGACCTGGGTGACGAAAAACTTGTCGGTGAAGTTTTGAAAAAAGAGGCTATTGATATTGTCATGCATTTTGCTGCTCACGCTTTTGTGGGGGAATCGGTGGAAGAGCCGTTAAAATATTATGATAACAATGTCGTGAAACCGATTCGTCTTCTACGAACGATGATCGCCCATACAGTTACTAAATTTGTCTTCTCCTCTTCCTGCGCTACTTACGGTGCGCCCGAGATACTTCCAATTACCGAAGATACGCCACAAGAGCCGATCAATCCTTATGGACAGACAAAACTCGATATGGAGAATATTCTTCGCGCCTCTGCCCATGCTTATGGTCTGAGCTTCGCAGCTTTCCGCTATTTCAATGCGGCAGGCGCAGCGAAAGACGGATCGATAGGGGAAGATGTTGAACCGGCGACCCGACTCACCCCGATTGCAATCGCTGTTGCAATGGGGAAGCGAAAAGAACTCGAAATTTTCGGCACCGATTATCCCACCCCTGACGGTACCTGTCTACGTGACTACGTGCATGTCGATGATCTTTCACGCGCGCATATAGCGATATTCGATAAACTCGATAGACCAGGGGCAGCCTATTTTTATAATCTCGGTACGGGCAGACCCTATTCAGTACGTGAAGTCATTGAAGCAACGGAAAAAGTAACCGGGTTAAAGGTTCCGACAAAGGAATCATCACGACGGCCCGGTGATCCTCCCTCCTTGTACGCGGACTCGAGTAAAGCGCAAAAAGAATTGGACTGGAAGATTGAATACCCGGATATTGAATCGATAATCGAAACTTCCTGGAAGTGGCATCAAAGCCACCCAAATGGCTTTAGTCCCTAAAGCCATTTGGATTGCGGAATTCGGATTGGGGATTAGGGATTAGGGATTGATACAACTTGTCATCGCGAGGCTATTTATCAGCCGTGGCTACCGAGGACGAAGTCCGACACCCCGCCACTCCAGGAGAATGTCGATAACGAAATGATTGCCAAATGGAATGTAAGATGTCACTGCGCTCGGTAGCCGCCGTCGCGTTGCTCTTTGCAATGACAATAAAAATATATCTGCAATCCGATATCCGAAATCGTAAATTATTCTAACCGTGAACCTTGAACGGTGAACGTATCAACCTACTAAAAAAATATCTTTGATATTTTTTTAGTACTTCAAAGAAAACTGTTCGATGCGTTTGCGGAGGGTGGAGCGGGTAATGCCGAGGATGGCTGCGGTCTTTACTTGATTGCCCCCGGTCTCTTTTAAGGCGCGTTGTATCATTTCACGCTCTATTTCCTGTAGGATATCTTTATCCGCTTTACCCCTTATGTCCTGATATAATCGATCCATCATGTCCCCCGGATTCGCGTCTGGTGCTGTTGTGCTATTTCCCGCGGGCGCTGATCCAATGAGCTCCGTTTTCTTGACTTCGGAGTCAGCGACATCAGGTGTGTCTTGTTCAACAACGTCACTTGATCCCAATCCATCGAGGATCTCCTGCGGAAGATTCTTAGCGAGAATGACATCACCCTGCGCAACAACGGCACTGCGTTGAATTGTGTTTTTCAATTCACGCACATTTCCCGGCCAATCATATTTCATTAATACGGACATGGCATCGGATGCGATCTGTTTAATAGCGGATTTCCCGCTTTTGACCAGTTCTTGAAGCATGAAATCAACGAGTTGCGGAATATCACCCTTGCGATCCTTCAGGGGCGGAAGCTTCAAGCGCACGACATTGAGACGGTAATATAAATCTTCTCGAAAGAGATTTTCGCGCACCATTTTTTCAAGGTCTTTGTTTGTTGCTGCGATTAAACGCACATCGACTTTGATTGTTTCGCTGCCGCCAACGCGCTGTAATTCACCGTCTTGTAAAACGCGCAGAATTTTAGTTTGCGTGGAAAGAGACATATCCCCGATTTCATCGAGAAAGATTGTCCCCTGGTCGCAGAGTTCGAATTTACCGATTCGCTGTTGGGTGGCACCGGTAAACGCGCCTTTCTCATGTCCGAATAGTTCGCTCTCGACAAGATTGTCGGGAATGGCAGCACAGTTAACAGCGGTGAAGGGCCCATTCGCGCGAAGGCTGTGTTGACAGATACAACGTGCAATCAGTTCTTTACCGGTTCCGCTTTTACCGGTGATCATTACCGTGACGTCACTCACCGCAACCTGACCGATCACTTTAAAAACTTCCTGCATCTGTTGCGATGAACCGACTATACCCTCCTTATAGTCATCAATGTTCAACAGCGGGGTGTACTCAGCCCCCGCCTTTTCGAGATCCTGTTGAGCCTTAATCGCATTTTCCGTAAGACTGAGGATGCGCTTTGTGTCAAAGGGCTTTACAATATAATCAAAGGCACCGAACTTCATCGCCTCGATAGCGGTTTGCGTGGTGCTATAAGCAGTCATGAGGATCACCATGGCACGGGGATTGAGGTTCCGAAGATGCTGCAAGGTTTCCAATCCGCTCATCCCATCCATACGGTTATCGAGAAAAATGACCGTGGGCATTTCTTTTTCTGCCATCTCAATACCTTCATTGCCGTTTGCGGCGCAGCTTACCTGGTAATCGCGAGCGGTGAGCACGCGCTGCAATGAATAGCGAACTTCCGCGTCGTCATCGATAACGAGAATCGACGCATCTGTTTGATGTGAGACCATGGATTATTTTAATTGAGTAAACAGGTAAAATTATCAGATATAACGTTTAGTGATCAAAAGAAAATTTAAAGATAAGGCAAGGGGCTTGCCATTTATAATGTCCAGGGCGGTCAACCCGTGAAAAATATCTGGAATATAAAGCTGTTTCGCTTATTCGGAATTCAGCTTGAACTGCATCTGACCTTTTTTCTCCTCATTCTTTTTGTCGCCTATCATGGGGGAATTGAAGGTGGGTTTAGTGGCGGAATCTGGAGTACACTGATTATCATTCTCGTGTTCGCCTGTGTCGTCTTACATGAATTGGGGCATTGCCTGGCGGCGCAAAAGTATGGCGTGCATATTCATCGTATACTTCTCCTACCCATCGGGGGTATGGCGCAGTTCGGGAGCATCCCGCGCCAGCCACGAAGAGAATTAGTCATCGCTTTCGCCGGGCCCCTGGTCAATTTTTTGATTGTGGGAATACTTTACCTGATTTCCGGTTCACCTGAGCGTTTATTGGATGATGAGAATTACTATAACTTGCCTGACCTTCTGTCTCTCCTCCTTGTTTTCAATTTAATTATGGGATGCTTTAACTTGCTTCCCGTTTTTCCTATGGATGGCGGTCGCGTTCTTCGCGCTCTGCTGGCGCTAAAATTTACCTATCTCAATGCGACTAAACTGGCTGTCTATATAGCGAAGCCGTTAGCCATTGTTGGTTTTTTTCTCGGGATCTTTTATTTAGATAACTGGATAATGGCCGGGGTATTTGCTTTTATTTTCCTTGGGGGTGAGATCGAATACCGAATGGTGCAATTACGTGAATCATTGATTGGTTTTCAAGTCCGCGATGTTGTGAGCAGATATTTTCTTTCCCTCGATGTAAGATGCAGCGTTGCAGATGCGATCGCACTTATGAGTGAGTCCCCCTCACAGGATATACTCCTGATCGATGAAAGGGGAGTTCGCGGTATTATCACGCCCGATGTGATTAGAAAACTTGCCCGAAAAAAGCGAACGCATGAGCCATTGTACGATCACTGCATCCACAACCCGACAATACTTCAGGCAGAATGGCTCCTGGAAGAATATTCCGATTTGATTTACCAGGTCCCCCAAAATATTTTTCCCGTTCTGGATCGTGATATCCTTATCGGTGTAATAGATCGAAGAAATATCCAGGAAGCCATAGCTTGGAAAAGACTACGCCTAGCGTAGGTCAATATGTCAAAAAGTCAAAATGTCAAAAGATTGAAAATCTAAATATTTTCAGTGTTATGTTTTAGGTGTTAAGTTTTAGGATAAGGATTGGATTAAAACATGAAGCTTTCCGGAAATATGTTTAACTTCAGTTATTAATTTTCCTGCTTCTACAGTTGAAATTAGGCCAATTTTTTCAGCGATATACAATTGTGTTCTGACTTCTGCCGCAGAACCTTTAGCATAGCCAAGAAAGAGCTTAAATTCATTATTTGAATTTCTCTCAGCACCTTCTGCAATATTCGAAGGAATCGATACAGCTGCTCGCGATATTTGTTCTCTAAATCCGTAATGATGGGAGTCCTTCAACTCGCTATATATATTTACAACTAAGGCACACGCCCTCTGCCATACATCCAGTTCTTCGAATGAGTGATAGGCCATTAATAAAGATTCAATATTTTAATTGCGTGTCTATAAACCGTGAGTACGAGATTATATATAGATCGACAGAAAAAACTTAACAATTAATAGTAAAAAACTGATATTTCTTTCTTTTATCTAACACCTAAAACTTAAAACCTAACACTGAAAATCGTTAGATTTTCAATCTTTTGACCTTTTGACTAAAGAGATGCTAAACGATCGCATAGTAATCACGGGAATTGGCTTAACGGCGCCTAATGGAAATACGTTGGCTGAATTCCGCAAAAATCTGGTCGAGGGAGTTGCTCGGATTCAGACGGTGGACATGCGCTATATAGGTCCAGTCGCGGCGGGTGTTTGTGATTATGACGCGCGAAAATACCAGACGCGCAAAGAAATACGCAATGGGACCCGTGCGGGTAGTATTGCGATTTATTGCGCGCGTGAAGCGGTGGCGAACTGCGGCATTGATTGGGATAATGTTGATGAATCCAGAATCGGTATTTACCTCGGTATTACCGAACATGGAAATGTTGAGACGGAAAATGAGGTATACAATATCTCCCAGTACGACTACGACACCCGATTCTGGACGCATCACCACAACCCGAGAACAGTAGCCAATAATCCCGCGGGCGAGGTATCCATGAACATGCACATCACCGGCCCTCACTATACTATCGGTGCGGCCTGCGCCGCTGGTAATGCGGGGTTGATACAAGGGCTACAGATGTTGCGTCTCGGCGATGTGGATTTTGCACTTGGGGGCGGAGTCAGTGAAAGTATCCATACTTTTGGTATTTTTGCCGGCTTTAAAAGTCAGGGTGCCCTCGCACAGCATGAGGATCCAAACAAAGCTAGCCGACCCTTTGATGTTGCGCGTAATGGAATTGTCGTCAGTGAAGGGGGGTGTATTTATACCCTGGAACGCCTGGATGACGCCAAAAAACGCAGGGCTCCCATCATTGCAGAAATTGTTGGCTACGCGCTTAATTCAGATGCCAAAGACGCGGTTTTACCCGATCCCGGTCAACAGAGTAAATGCATCCTGGCATCGATCGAACGTGCAGGTCTCACCCCTTCGGAAATTGATATCGTGAGCACGCATGCTACGGCTACGCCGCAAGGTGACATTCATGAATGCCAGGCGTTGCGCGAAGTGTTCAAAGACTGCCCGAACACTTACATTAATAATACCAAATCTTTTATTGGTCATGCCATGGGAGCGGCTGGAGCATTGGAATTGGCAGGTAATATTCCCGCCTTTGAAGATTGCATTGTCCATCCCTCGATAAATATCGATCAGCTTGACGAACAATGCCAATTGCCTAATCTGGTAATAAACGAACCCCAAAAATTACCTGAAGTAAACACGATCTTAAATAATTCATTTGGAATGCTGGGGATTAATTCCTCCCTCGTCATTAAAAGATTTACAGAAGACTAAAATTTACCTAGTAACTACTTCATATATGACAAAAGAAGAGTGCAAGCAGCTCGTTTTAGAGATTATTGCGGATATCGCGCCGGACGAAGATCTTAGTGATGTTAAATCGGATGTCGCCCTGCGTGAACAACTGGAACTCGATTCTATGGATTTTCTCGATATCGTGATGGAAATTCGCAAGAAATATGGAATTGAAGTTCCAGAAGATGAATATCCCCAGTTGGAATCATTGGACAGCAGCGCAGATTATTTGACGCCGAAATTTAACTCTGTAAAAGCCTGAGCTCTTCTCCTAGCGCATCAGCCTTTTGGACTTATCACCCCACGATCATTTTGACACTGTAATTATCGGTGCAGGCATGTCGGGCCTTGCCGCCGGCATCCGGCTCGCCCATTTTAACAGGAATGTCCTTATTCTTGAGCGCCACAATGTAACGGGTGGGCTAAACAGTTTTTATAGTTTTGATGGACGGAAATTCGATGTAGGTCTTCACGCGGTCACAAATTATGTGCGCCCCGGTGTCAAGGGGACGCCATTAGGAAAATTATTTCGCCAATTAAGAATCGATCGCGATGAATTCGACTTGAGTGAGCAGGTTGGGTCGAAGGTGGCATTTCCTGGTGTGGAACTGCGTTTCACCAATGATTTTGAGGTTTTTGAATCCGAAGTAGAGCGGGCGTTTCCCCATCAGATCGATAATTTTCAGTCGTTCCTCAAAATGATTAGAGAATATAACGAACTCGATCTCAATCAACCCGCACAATCGGCAAGAAAAATAACCGCACAATATATCAGCGACCCGGTTCTTGAAGAGATGATTTACTGCCCGGTAATGTACTACGGAAGTGCCCGGGAAAACGACATGGATTTCAGCCAGTTCGTTATCATGTTCAAATCGCTTTTTTTCGAAGGCTTTGCCCGGCCCTACGATGGGGTGCGTAAAATAATTCGAGTCTTAACACATAAATATCGTGCGTTGGGCGGGCTGCGAAAGATGAAATGCGGCGTTAAGCAAATTATCTGTCGCGAGGGACGAGTGAAAGAATTAATATTGGATAATGGGGTAAATATAACAGCCGATCACGTTTTATCATCGATCGGCCTCGTTGAGACGCTGCGTTTATGTGATGACAAAGAAAAAGACACAGAGGAAACAAATGTCGGGCGCTTATCATTTGTTGAAACAATAAATATTCTGAATAAGCAACCCCGTGAATTGGGGTGGGAAGAGACAATTATTTTTTTCAATGATTGGGATCGCTTTGATTACTCTGAACCCGACGCGCTTGTCGACCCACGCAGTGGTGTGATATGCATGCCGAATAATTATCTTTACGCTGACGAGAGAGAACTCGACGAAGGGGTATTTCGCGTCACTTCCTTAGCTAATTTTAAACGTTGGACTTCGCTGCCTGAGGAGGAGTACCAGGAGCAGAAGAAATTATGGCACAATGTATTAGCCGATAAAGCAATGAGCTTTCTCAGCCCACTGGAAGGTGCATCCCTGGATGATCTAACGGTCTATGTGGATATGTTTACGCCCCGCACGATTAAATATTATACCGGACACCTGGGTGGTGCGGTTTATGGCGCACCAAATAAAAGCAGAAATGGTCTTACGCATTTGGATAACTTATATATCTGCGGCACTGACCAGGGTTTCCTCGGTATAATCGGTGCCATGCTAAGTGGCATCTCGATGGCTAATTTACATATCTTGAAAAAGGAAGCGAGGAGATGAAAATCTAAAGATTTTCAGTGTTAGGTTTTGAAAAAAATAGGATTTTTTTCAGTGTTAAGTGTTAGGTTTTAGGTAATTGACTTAAAACGGTACAACCAGGACATGGTTTACAGATTTAGATCAAGACATGGTTTACACTTTGTGAGGGATGCTGAACGGTAATCGGGTTATATAGTTAAGTTAATGTTATGCGGTTTTAGAGGTTTGGCTGGCATTGTTGGGGCCGCAAGCGGCCCCAATGAAAGCAGCCGTTGAAAGGTCAATCTGACCGATTCTGAGAGTGGCAAAGTAAACATCGAAGTGTACCGTGTCTAGTGGTTTTAGTCCAACGCTCCAACCGGCGAGGGCGGTGGAGATAGGAATCTGGAAGCCATCGAGTTTGATAGACCCGCTTTTTGAGACCCGGCGAGTCATCAAATCATAGCTGATATCGGCAGGAGTGCCACCGTAAGGATGAGAGCTGTGCTGATAGATTTCAGAGGGCGTGCTCATGGCAAGAGCCGCATGGGGGCGTTCTTCATTGAAGGTCTTGCGCCACAGATCGAAGGCCACCTGTTGGGTGCGAAGATCGTCCTGGGCATGTTTTTGCAACTCCTCTTTGATATCGCGATGGAGACGCTCATGGGCACCGTTATCCTGGGGTTTACCCGGACGTCCACGCTCGAGATTGATCCCTAAGGCCAGCCACCAGGCCGCCAGTTTGCTCAGGCCCAGGACCGCATTGGCACTGGCAAAGGGACTGCCGTTGTCGCTGCGGATGCAAGCGGGAAGTCCATAGCGTTCAAAGAGTTTTGTGAAGCATTCACGCACCGCTTCGCTACGGGCTGAACTGAGCACCCGCACCTCTAATACATAGCGGCTCCATTCATCCCGTACCGTCAAAGGTTCACAACGGTTGCCATCAACGGTGTGCCACCACCCTTTGAAGTCTACGCTCCACACTTCGTTACAGCCACTGGCCTTGACGCTGCGGTAAAGGCGTCCGCTTTTTTGAGCGCTTCTGCGCCGACGCTTTTGCACCAGTCCCGCACGTTCCAAGACCCGTTTCACGCTCGAGTCTGAGGGGGCCTTCCCGTAACGCCTCTGGTAAAGCTCGCGGATCTTGTAGGGGCCCCACGTCGGGTGATGATGCTTGAGTTTGATCAGCGTACATACTACTGATTCGGATAGTTCCTGAACACTTCCATGCGGTCGGCGTGAGCGCTCGTGCAACCCCTCCATCCCTTCGCTCAGGAAGCGCTTCTTCCATTTATACCCTGTCGGTCGGCTGATCCCGTAGTCTTCACACAGCTCGTTCATCTTTACTCCCGGTTGCATCGATTCCAGGGCGAATTGGTATCTTTGGTCCATTTTATTTGTTTCCTTCCATGACATCATACCCCTTACTTAGCATCCTTCTTTCTTTGGCAATCTGTAAAGGATGTCCTGAACCTTTTGTGTAAAGAATGTCTTGAACCTATACCGTCACAAAAACGTTAACTTATTTGAGAATTATTAGATAAGAACCTATCTTTCGCAATAAACCTAACACCTAAAACTTAATACTTAACACTGCGAAGCATCCCCGTGCCTGAAGAAGAAAAACCCGAGAAAAAACCCTGGCCTATGACATGGGTGGTGATCGCAATTCTTATTTATATTCTCGTTCAGACACTCTATATGATTTTCTCTTGAAGAGGGTGAACAGTGGGGAGTAAACCGGAAGGCCGGATGTTCGGAGAACTGGGGGATTGATTATATTCAATGATGTCTGATCCCAGTTCACTACTTTACAGAGCTGATAAATTGATTTAATATAATAAGATGAAAATAAGGGCTCAAGTGGAGAAGACAACTCCGGTGACAGAATCTGAGACGAAGATTGCCCTGGATATTATTTGGCATGTCATAGTATTAAATGATCCTGTAAATTTAATGTCTTACGTAGTTACGGTATTTAAAAGAGTATTTGGTTTTAATCATGAGACAGCCCGAAAACATATGCTCGAAGTTCACGAAAATGGGCGTTCGCTTTTATGGAGTGGTCCGCGGGAAAAAGCGGAGGCCTATGTGCACACTTTACAGAAATGGCAGCTAACCGCGACAATGGAACAGGATGGTTAATTTAAGTCTATTTCTCGATTCGCATCTCATCGTCGCGATGCTTGAGATGGTAAAGGCCGCTACCGAATCTTTGAATGGTCACTTAGCGGTCGATCCGCAGATGCCAGAAGATGACGAAGATCTACAGATGGCCTGGCAAGCTGACCTAATTGAAGCACTTCATTATGATATCGATTATCTTCTCATGGTTTTGCGCGACCACGAATTCGGCAAAGGTGAGCTGATCATGGAGGAGGGAGTCGCGGAATCGGTAGTACGCGCCTGTTCCGCAATTCGATTAAAATTAAGAGAGTCAGCGCTACTAAAATTAACCGACCATCAGCTGGAAAGTGCAGAGGTGGATATCCTTTCACTACCGACAGACATGCAGCAATGTTATGCCTGTTATTTGTTTCTCGCCAGTCTGCAGTCCTTAATTCTTATAGAATTAGATCCCTCTTGTGAGGAATTTTGAGGGATAGTGATTCAATTGCGGATGTCGGATTGCGGAATGCGGATTTATCCTTTCGGTGCTAAATATTTTTCACTGAACCCTGTACCGTGGGCGTAGCCCGACATCTTCAACCCTGAACGCTAAACCCTGAACAGTGAACCTTGAACGGTGAACGGTGGATGCAGACGAAGCTTTAATCAAAAAGATCAAAACAGGATTGAAAGTTGACGATGATGGGGGATCGGTATTTATTAATAATGACCCTGCTGTGTACGAAATATTAAAAACACGCTCTAATCCTTATAAAGTAAATTACAATAACGGGAGCTCGACCTGAGATGGCGGCTGTCAAGCCGTAAACCGGAAGGCAAAAGCTGTCTCAAGAGCACCCACCTGGACATAAACAGGTCATAGAGTTTTTTAATCCCTTCGGCACAAGCGGGGTTATTTCAATTGTCGATTTGCGATTGTCGATTTACGATTGATATAAAAGGATAAATTTTTTTTTCATCATATTTCCCAGCGTCTGTATTCCTCTTTGCTTTCGACTTTCGACCTTCGACTTTCGACGGGTCAAAAACCGAACAACTGGATTTTCCATTCCTTTGCCTGGTTTATAACACGGTCCTTTTCAAGGATGATCGTCGCCTCTGATTCGAGGACAGCAATATCGATTTTTGCTTCGCGCATAACACCCAGTGTTTTTAATCCGAAAACTGGAACATCAAAGCGAAAGTCCTGATTTGGTTTTACGGTTTTGATAAAAAGCATGGGGTGCGCATCAAAGCTTCCCGCACGCCGTAACATATTGTCGGTCCCTTCATAGGCCTCAACCGCAATCACGGTACCTTTGCTCACAACAACACTTTGCCCGATGTTTAATCGCGCGGTCTCTTTCGCGATTTTAATGCCGTGTTCAACATCCTCCATTTTTGCTTTAAGCTTAGCTCCTGTCATGAGTCCAGGTTGAGCCAGTTCGTGATCAAGAAAGGAGCGCGCATCCAACATTTGAACACCGACCCCACTGATCTCATCGCAGATTCCACCGTAAATGGTTTCTGCGTTACGTTCATTGAGTGAGGAAAGTAACTTGATGGCTTTGACATCGGGATGTAAACCTTGGAAAAGACGCCGTGGTGTGATCTGACCGATCATCATCGCATAGCCCACCTGAAAATTATCCAATTGTTTTAACATCTTCCCCAATTGTCCTACTTTGATGATTGCCAAATCATCTGGAGAAAATGAATCAATCACCTCTTGCTTTGTTTCTCCCTCAAAGGCAATCAAGCGCAAGGGGATTCCTTTTTCACGCGCCGAGGCGATCGTGCGCTCAGGATAAGTGTCTTTACCGGCAATCAGAGCGAGAGCGCGGGAAGGATCGAAGTCATCTGGCAAAAACTTGGATAACACGACGAATGATCATTAATTAATTAGCGACTATATTAAGGATTTTGCCCGGGACAAAAATTACTTTCCTCAAGTTCTTTCCTTCCAGATGCGGCGCCACGCGTGGATTTTCCTTTGCGATCGCGAGCACATCGTTTTCTCCTGCATCTGCTGGAACGAGGGCTTCACCACGCATTTTGCCATTCACTTGAAAAATGATTTTAACTTCGTCTGTTACAAATTTCGATTCGTCATGCCTTGGCCAGGGTGCATTCACGATCGATGGCTTTTCACCCACACGCTGCCATAACTCCTCCGCGATATGCGGCGCAAAGGGTGCCAGCAGCTGAATAAATGTTTTTACCGTTGTCAAACTGATGGTCTCCAATTTTTGCAGGTGGTTAGAAAGTATCATCATCTGTGAGACGGCGGTATTGAACTGTAATCCCTCAATATCTTCAGTAACTTTTTTTATAGTTTGATGTAGAAGGAGCCCAGTTTCGGGATCATCAGTTGTGTCCTCCTTAATTTTATTTTTCAAGTTGCCGGAGCGATCCATGAGTACACGCCATACTCGTCTCAAAAATCGCTGGACACCATCGATTCCGTGCGTGCTCCACGGTTTCATCGACTCCAGGGGACCCATAAACATTTCATAAAGCCGTAACGAATCAGCGCCGAATTCATCAATGACTACATTAGGGTTGATTACATTACCCTTGCTTTTACTCATTTTAGTTCCGTCTTCACCAAGGATAGTTCCCTGGTGAAAGAGACGACAGAAAGGTTCAGGCTCTTTAACGACTTTAAGTTCATAGAGAAATTGATGCCAGAACCGAGCGTAAAGCAGGTGCAGTACCGCATGTTCAGCTCCCCCGATGTAATAGTCAGGTGATTTCCAGTAATCATCGATTTTCGAATCGATTAGTTTATTGTCATTATTCGGATCGCAATAACGTAAATAATACCAACACGAACCAGCCCATTGTGGCATGGTGTTAGTTTCACGAGTCGCTCGTACCCAGTTTTCCCCTTCTGGTTTTTCTTGGTCACTGGGATGCGATTTACCGGTATCCACATTAAACCATATTTCGACCCATTCCCTTCTGTTTGCAAGTGGGCTTTCGCCAGTGTCCGATGGCTGAAATGATTCTACTTCCGGCAGGAGGAGTGGTAATTGCGACTCGGGTATGGGGAGTGCATAACGCTGGATGCCATCAACTTTATAACTAACAGAATCTTTCGGTATGAATGCTGATACGGCGCTCCCGGTTAATCCAACGGCCCTTTCATAAGCATTCTCATCAACCCATACGATAGGAATAGGTTCGCCCCAGTAACGCTGACGAGAAAATAACCAATCGCGTAATTTGTAATTTACGGTTGCTTTACCACGACTCGATTTCTCGAGATCGGAGATAACTTTTTCTTTTCCCAAAGCTGAATCCAAACCCGTAAAATTTCCGGAATTTATCATTTTGCCCACACCACGGTAGGGTAGAGTATTCTCACTCTCACTTCCTACCTCCTGTTTTTGCTCAATGACTTCAATAATGGGTAGCTCGAATTGCTGCGCAAATTCGTAATCACGTTCATCATGGGCGGGAACCGCCATGATTGCTCCGGTGCCATAACTCATCAACACATAATCGGCAATCCAGACAGGTATCTTTTCATTATTGACCGGATTAATCGCAAAGCTACCCGTGAAGACCCCAGTCTTTTCTTTGGCAAGATCGGTGCGGTCGAGGTCGCTTTTTTTCGCGGCCATTTTTATGTAGGCTGTGACTTCATTTTTGTACGCGGACTGAGTTAATTTATTAACAAGGGGGTGTTCCGGGGATAAAACCATGTAAGTGGCACCGAACAAAGTATCTGGACGTGTCGTAAAAACATGCAGTTTGTCATCGGGATACCCATCGATGTCAAAGACCACCTCAGCTCCATCCGACCTGCCAATCCAGGCTATTTGCTGACGTTTTGTTGAATCAGGCCAGTCGATGTTTTTTAATCCCTCGAGTAGTTTTTCGGCATAGGCAGTGATTCGAAGCACGATTTGTCGGAAATTACGGCGCTCAACCGGGTGTCCCCCTCTTTCGGAAAGCCCGTCGATTACCTCTTCATTAGCTAGAACGGATTGTAATTTAGGGCACCACCATACTGGCCGTTCATCACTGTAGGCCAGACCATGTTTGAACATATGAAGGAAAATCCATTGAGTCCATTTATAGTAACCAGGGTCTGTAGTGTTGATTTCGCGATCCCAGTCGATGGCAAAACCAATCCGATTTATTTGTTGACGAAAATTTTCGATATTTAACCGAGTTGTTTCGCGAGGATGGGTCCCCGTAGAGATGGCATACTGTTCCGCGGGCAGACCAAAAGCGTCCCATCCCATTGGGTGTAGGACGTTAAATCCTAACGCCTTTTTGTAACGGGCAAGGATATCAGATGCAATCCAACCCTCCGGGTGACCAATATGTAAGCCGGCACCCGAAGGGTAGGGAAACATATCGAGAATGTAATACTTCGGTTTGTCTATAAAATCTTCGGCCCGGAAAGTTTTATTTTCTTTCCAGAATTTTTGCCAATGGGCTTCGATTTTTTTAAAATCGTATTCTGTGCATTCGGTAGACATTATGCACTAGTCAAAAGGTCAAAAGGTCAAAAGGTCAAAAGGAAATGCGTTTGCGCGTGGATGCGTGGATGCGTGGATGCGTGGATGTGAGGATGTGAGGATGGGTGGATGGGTGGATGGGTATAAGCACTATACGCTGAAATGTTTAGCAAAATATGTATCCTGTATCAATCCGCTTAATCGCATTCACGCTTACACTCATATTCGCATTGATTAATCACTCCCTTCAGCCGTTAGTTATATTTAGCTTATTATTATTTTCTTTTCCTAAATCGTTAGATAATTATTCTAAGCGTATGAATTGGCAAAAGTTTTATATGATTTATTCGAAGCGATGTGCATTAATACTTACTGTCGCGGCAGCCTTGATTATATTAGGTCTGATCCAATCACCAGCTGTGGCGAATGAAACAGAACCAACCCTCATTGGTTATGCCAAAGCGGGGCCACTCAAAGAGACGATAGAGAAAGTAACTGCCGTAGCGCGTAAAATTCAACCTTCACCACAAGTAGAAAATCTGCCTTACATGGTAGGTATGATGCTGGGGGATCCCACGCTGGCCAGTATTTCGGCGACGGAAAATATTACCGTATTTATCTATAATACCTCGTCAAATAAGGAAGCTACTTATCTTGCGTTGGTAAAGTTGACCGAGGATAGCCCCATTCGCAATGCCTTGTCTCTACAAAGCGTGATCGTTGAAGATCGAGGAGGTTGGACACTGATTTCACGCGACCAATTTTTACTCGAGCAGATTGAGAACATAGAGCCATTAATCAAATTGGCGCAAAAAGAACGCGGGGCGGACATCGAAATTGGATTCTGGTTAAATCGTATAAAGTATCCCGTTGAATCCATTAAATACGATATTATCAGAAGACTTGAGAGAGAGGGGCGCATTAAAAATGAAGCGGACAGAGCGACAATAGAAGGTTTGATTGATATCATTGTTGGAGAATTAATGAGTCTTGAAAGCTTGCTAACAGGGATAAATATCACACCCGAGGCGCTCGTCATACAGAGCAATATAAAAGCAAATAGCGAGACGCCGCTGGGCAGACTTTTTTCCCAGGAACTGGTGCGAGATATTCGGGTGGGAGAATACCTATCCGCAGATAGCTCCTTGACCTACTGGTTTCGATTCGATCCAAAAGCATCAAGTGAGTATGTTAACCATATCTTGAATGCGGTAATTGATGTAAGCCAGAGTGGATGGAAGTTGCTGATGATTAGTTTTAAAGATCTTTACGATAAGTTTTTGCAAGGTATTGATGGAACATCTGTGGGCAGCTTTGAAATGAATAAAATGACTGTAAAGATGAAACAATTAGGAGGGATTGATCTGAGCAGTAATGAATTTGCCGATCTGATTGTAGAGGGCATAAAACTAACGGATGAATTGATAAAGCTACTCAATATAGATAGTGGGATTGATATTACGCCTTTGTATATTTTTCAACGCGATGCCTTTACTGTGAACGGAGTCTCCGTCCACACGTTGAAATCCGGATTTAATAATACGGATGATTTCAATGCTGGAGATTCCGAGGAAGCAAATTCATACGCCGATCAAACTTATTATTATGCGGTGAGCAATGGCGTTTATCTCAATGCTTCAGATCGCAAGAGCATTGAGGAGATAATTAAGCAAGTGACTTCTGGTAAGCCGACTGATGGAAATATAAATACCGTGTTTAGCTTCAAAGAGGGAATGCTCGGCCAACTACGAGTCGACCTGAAGCGCAGTTTGATTATGACGATTGAGAATCAAGAAAATATCGAGCCCGAGTTTGAGGCTAAGATAGGTGAAAAAATAGAATCGGCAGTGATGGAACCGGTTTTCAGTGAACTCAGGATTCGAAACTCTCGTTTGAGTATCGGTGCGAAAGCTTCATGGGAGAGCATGGCGAATTGGGCCGCAATCATGCAAATGATTAACCAGGGGCCTATGCCAGAGGAGCTACCTGTCTTTGAAGCTCAATAATTTTTATTTATGAGGGAGATTATTGATTTTATGTCGACATAAATGATTCGCAGGATACTATGAATTTGACGTATATAGGACGCTCATTGACGAAAAGATTTGGTATTTAAATGAGATATTTAGGTGAAAAGGAGATAAGGCTCTCCGGTTCATTACTGGTGGCCCACCCGAGCTTAATCGAACCGAATTTTAATAAATCGGTTGTGCTTATATCTCTTCATACGACAGAAGATGGGGCAATGGGAGTGGTTATTAATCGTCCCTTAGGCAAATCCCTGGGGGTTCATAAAAAGGATTTTGCTTTCAGCTCTTTATCTGACATTCCGCTTTACGAAGGGGGACCCGTGAACAAGGATCAGATGATTCTAATCGCCTGGAAAATGGACCGCGAGTGCAAAGATTTTAAGATCTATTTTGGCATTAATCCCGAAAAAGCTGAAGCGATGAGAAAGGAAGAACCGAACCTTGTTTTGCGCGGATTTCTGGGACACGCCGGATGGCAAAAGGGACAAATCGAGGGTGAAGTGAAGCAAAACGCATGGATTGTAAGCCCGATTGACGGGGGAATCATTTTAAAAGACGATGGAAAGATGCTTTGGCAGAATATCTTGTTTAGAGCTAACCCGAAACTCCGTTTACTCGCTGACGCCCCCGAGGACCCGTCGGTAAATTGATTTGGGTGCCCTTCGAACATTATTAAGAAAGATATCCGATTTTCGATATACGACGTTTGATGTGAAAATGAAATCAAACACCTCGAACTTCGAATATCGGATATCAAACGTCGGATATCTATCCCCCTCGACTAGGCTCAGGACAGGCAGGGTTCAGGGTTTCCTTGACCTATTAGTTTTACCGCATTTACGCAATATAAGATAATGCTCATCACATATTACATTGACATAAGGGTGAGATTGGGATTTTTTATCCGGTTTTAATTAATAAAGCCCATGAAAGTCGTATCATCGCTGAAATCGTTGAAAAACAGACATCCGGATTGCAAGGTTGTGCGCCGGCGTGGTCGCGTCTATGTAATTTGCAAAACCAATCCTCGTTTTAAAGCAAAACAAGCGTAAAGTAAGTATTTAATTACTGTGAAAAAAAAAATTCATCCAGAATTAAATCCTGTCTGTTTCATCGATGTTTCGACGGGGAAGAAATTCCTTACCCGGTCGACCTTAAAATCAAATAAGACAGAAATGATAGATGGGGTTGAATACCAGGTTGTCTTGCGTGATGTGACTGCCGATTCTCATCCCGCCTTCACGGGTGAAAAACGTTTTGTAGACACCGCGGGCCGCGTGGAAAAATTCCAGACTAAATTTCGCCGCCGCGCCGATCAGAAGGAATAATAATCGCCTCTCGGCG
This sequence comes from Opitutales bacterium, assembly GCA_965219535.1. Taxonomy (GTDB): domain Bacteria; phylum Verrucomicrobiota; class Verrucomicrobiia; order Opitutales; family PNEW01; genus PNEW01. The sequence continues at coordinate 1,367,684 of CBDCNV010000001.1, forward strand.
ATTTTTGTGTTAGGTTTTAGGTGTTAAGCAAGAGCTTAAGGTGAGTACAGGGTACAACCAGGACATGGTTTACACTTTGTGAGGGATGCTGTAATCAGTAATTACTTTACTATTTTTATAAATCGCCAACATGTCACGCCGTAGTCCCGCAATTGCCGCATGACGGCGGATCGCATATCCGCAATCCGCAATTGTATCACCCCGGAGGGGTGTGATAAACGAAGCCCATAGCGCAAGCTATGGGATAATTATAAAGGTAAGAAAACAGCCCCAGCGGGGCGACACAACAAACCTTCCAACTGTAATTGTGTCGCCCCGCTGGGGCTTGGAAATTATATCAAACTTACGATCCCACAGCTTGCGCAGTGGGCTAGTAATGCATCGCCCCTCCGGGGCGAATGGATATCTATAGCCAATTTATTTGTTTCCTTTCATGCCATGATAACGTTCATTTGCTTCCTTCATCTTATGGCAATCTGTAAAGGATGTCCTGAACCTTTTGTGTAAACGATGTCTTGAACCTATACCAGATCAATATCCAGGTATCAGGATATTTAATTTGTATCACGCAGTTTTCCCTTCATCCATTCTTCCATACATCCAATTTTTCACTCTTCACTTAACACCTAACACTTAAAACTTTGAGCTACAAGTAGCTCAAAAGGTGTGGATAAACAAACCGGAGCGGAGCTTGGGCTCGAACCAGGTACTTTTGGGTGGCATTAGTTTCCCCTTATCAGCGACAACCATGAGCTGTGTGACGGTCACAGGGTGGAGGGAAAATGCGACGGCGGCGTCACCTTCATCAACCCTTCTCTCAAGTTCAGCCGTTCCACGGATACCGCCGACAAAATCAATCCGCGGATTTGTGCGTGGATCGTCAATACCGAGCAATGGCTCAAGTATAGATTTTTGAAGCATACTCACATCGAGACTGTCTACCGGATCATCCGAAGGGTGCGGATTTAAAGACAGGCCATACCACATCCCATTGAGATACATGCAGACATTACCCGGCCCTGCGGGAACGGCGTCCACATTTTTGGTGAGGGGACAGATTTCCGTTATGCGTTCAAGGAATAGGGAACTGCTGAGTCCATTTAAATCACTAATGACCCGGTTGTATGGTAGAATATTCATGTGTGAAGCCGGGTAGAGGACACATAGAAACCAGTTATAGTCTTCATCTCCACGATGATTTGGATTCACGGAACGCTGCATCCTACTCACTCGCGTGGCACTGGCGCTTCGGTGATGTCCGTCAGCGACATAAAAATTGGGAACTGATTTAAATGCATCACATATAGCTTCATATTCATTTATACGCCACACAGTGTGCCTTATTCTATCGTCCGTCTTAAAATCAAACAGAGGTGGATTTGAGATAATTTCTTCAGTGAGTTTATTAATATCGCTCGAATCGCGATAGGTAAGAAATACCGGTCCCGGGTTGGCACGAAGTGTATGCGTTAGACGCGTGCGATCATCTTCCTTTATCGGTCGGGTATTCTCATGTTTTTTAATGAGATTTTTATCGTAGTCATCCACATGGCAAAGAGCGGCGATACCACGTTGGCGATGGTTACCCATTTCCTGTTGATACAGGTAAATACAGGATTCAGATTCTCGCAATAGATGTCCGTCACGTTGTAGCTGTTGAAAGTTTTCTAGGGCTTTTGAATAGACTTCATCGACATAGGGATCCGTTCCTTTTGGAAGATCGGCTTCCGCGCGTACTACATGCAACATACTAAGCGGATTATCTCGTGTCAGCGTAATCGCTTCCTCGGTGGTGACCACATCGTAGGGTAGGGATGCCACCTTTTCAACTGTGTTGGTGGAAGGACATAGCCCCTGAAATACTCCTATACGCATAGCAAGGTGATAGCTACATATCTTGTTAATGAAATCAAGTAATATACAATTATTTTAATCTGCGCATGGTTTCAGTTCAATTGCGATAAGGCTATTAGTTTTTTCTTGCTCTCGCCTAACTGTATTGCTTGATCGTATTAATGCCAAACGGTAATGGAGGCGTCTCGAAACACGGGTTTAGACTATTTATTACTTTGTTTATTGTTTGGCTGTTATGGTCGGGCCACTATGGTGTTTTGCTCATCATATTCGGGGTAATATCTTGCCTTATCGTACTCGCGATCACGATAAAGATGAAAATAGCGGATCCTGAAGGGCAACCTATGCATCTCTTGGGGGGCGCATTCTTCTACTGGCCCTGGATTTTATGGGAAATTTTTAAAGCTAATATTGGCGTTACACGAATAATTTTAGATCCCAAGCTTCCCATCAGTCCTAATATGATACAGGTCAAGGCGAGCCAAAAGACTGCATTAGGAAAAGTGATTTATGCTAATTCCATCACCCTGACGCCGGGAACCGTATCGGTTGATGTAACCGATGACACGATAACCGTCCACGCACTGAGTCATGAAAATGCCGAGGAACTGCTCGCTGGTGAGATGGATCGACGCGTAACAAAAATGGAAGGAGAGAGCTGATGTTTGTCACGGCGATGGTTGCCATTATCATCACCATGGTGCTGGCCCTGGCGCGCGCATTTTTTGGACCGACGGTCTATGATCGTATTTTAGCGGTCAATATGTTCGGAACTAAAACCGTTCTTTTGATTGCGGTAATCGGATTTCTGCGCGGTCAGCCGGACTTTATCGACCTTGCGCTCATTTACGTCCTCATCAATTTCATAGGGACGATTGCCATTCTCAAATACATCGAATTCGGAAACTTCGCCACCGCTGGTGATGAAAAAGAAGGAGCTGAAGCACAATGACATTAGCGGTTGATATCGCTGGGTGGATCTTTCTTATCCTAGGATCTTTTTTTTGCGTAGTCGGCGGAGTGGGAATATTACGACTCCCTGATTTTTATAGCCGACTACATGGTGCGGGGATAACCGATACCCTGGGAGCTGGTCTTATCTTTATCGGGTTGATGATTCAATCAGGGTTCAACCTTGTGACGGTAAAGATGATTATGATCGTATTTTTTCTCTATTTAACGAGTCCCACGGCAACGCATGCCATAGCTAAAGCGGCACGTATCTCCGGACTAAAACCGTTCTTCAAAGATAAAGACGCTGAGTTATGATTCACGCGCTTGATATTATATTGTTAACTTTCATGGTGATCATTGCCTTTACCGTGGTCCGGCTGCACAACATGTTGGCGGCCATAGTTCTGACCGGAATCTATAGCCTCCTCTCGGCCTCAATTTTTATCATTCTCGATGCTGTTGATGTTGCTTTTACAGAAGCCGCGGTCGGAGCGGGTATCGCTACGATTCTCATGCTGGGGACTTTAGCGCTGACAACTACTGAAGAAAAAGTACCGCAAAGCAAAATTATATTCCCCTTGCTCGTAGTTATTCTTACCGGGGCGGTGCTCATCTATGGAACGCTCGACATGCCAAATTACGGTGATCCCAAGGCCTACATCCACCAGCATGTGGCACCGCGGTATATTGTCGAATCACCCGAGGAAATCGGAGTACCCAACATGGTGACTTCAGTCCTCGCCAGTTACCGAGGGTATGACACCCTCGGAGAGGTGACGGTTATTTTCACCGCGGGTATCGGTGTGGTGCTTTTACTTGGAGGATCGCGACGCAATAAAAGCAACGGGAAGGATGAGCGATGAAAGATCAAATTGTATTACGGGTAATTGCCAAACTTTTCATTCCCTTTATTTTGCTTTTTGCTCTCTATGTTCAATTTCACGGGGATTATGGACCGGGTGGCGGTTTCCAGGCTGGGGTAATTTTTGCAGCAGCATTTGTCCTCTATGCGTTGATCTTTGGTCTTGAAGCGGCAAAAAAAGTGGCGAAACCCAGCCTGGTGCAATCCCTGGTTGCGGTAGGCGTCCTGCTTTATGTCGGTACCGGGATCATGGGTATTTTACTGGGTGGCAATTTTCTCGATTACAATGTTTTGCAACACGATCCAGTGCACGGTCAGCATCTCGGCATCTTAATTATTGAATTGGGCGTAGGGATAACCGTGGCTTCGGTAATGATCACGATCTTTTTCTCTTTTGCGGGAAGAGCACAGTCATAATGCAATATCTCGGTCTATATAATTACTGGATTGCGGTCATTCTCATGATGACTGGATTTTATATCGTTATATCTTCCGGCAACCTAATTAAGAAAATAATCGGGCTTAATATATTTCAGGTTTCCGTTTTCTTGTTTTATATAAGCATGGGTAAAATTACCGGAGGTACGGCGCCGATAAAAACGGATGGAGCCTCAATCTATTCCAACCCTTTGCCTCATGTTCTCATTCTCACGGCTATTGTGGTCGGAGTAGCGACGACAGCGCTTGGGTTATCTTTAGTCGTGCGCATAAAAGAAGCATACGGAACGGTTGAAGAAGACGAGATTCACAGTCAGGACGAAGCGTGGTAATCGAATCCCATTTACCGATTTTGCAGATTGTTGTTCCGCTCACCGCGGCGCCGCTTTGTGTGCTTCTACGCCAGAAAACTGTGGTTTGGGTATTTGCGACAATCGTCAGTTGGACAACGCTGGTGATAGCGATAGCGATTTTAATGCGCGTGCTGGATCAAGGGACCCTTAGCTATGCACTGGGCAGTTGGCTAGCCCCCTGGGGCATTGAAATTCGGATCGACGCCGTTAATGCTTATATTCTATTGCTCGTCGCGATAATTGGAGCAGTTGTTCTTTTATATGCACCTTCCAGTGTAGCGGAAGAAATCCCCGGGGACAGCCACCATTTGTTTTACTCTGCCTATCTCCTGTGCCTGACTGGATTGCTGGGCATAACAGCGACGGGCGATGTATTTAATCTCTTTGTATTTCTCGAAATATCTTCACTTTCATCCTACGCCTTGATCAGCCTCGGGAAAGACCGGCGCGCTTTAACGGCTGCCTATCAATATTTAGTCCTGGGGACGATCGGCGCTACCTTTATCCTTATTGGAATAGGGTTTATGTACATGATGACCGGCACACTCAACATGGCCGACCTGGCTGTTCAATTGGAATCGGTTAAAAATACCCGCACGGTGATCACCGCTTTTGCTTTTTTTAGTGTAGGTGTAAGTTTGAAACTCGCCCTTTTCCCGCTTCATCTGTGGCTTCCCAATGCCTATGCGTATGCGCCATCTGTAGTCACGGCTTTACTCGCGGCTACAGCGACAAAAGTATCTATTTATGTCCTCTTAAGGTTCATCTTTTCTATATTCGGAACAGATTTTGCCTTTGAGGCGATGAGACTTGATGCGGTACTTCTACCCTTGGCGCTGATCGGGATATTCGTCGGGTCAACCGTTGCCGTGTTTCAAAATAACATCAAGCGGATGCTTGCTTATTCAAGTGTGGCCCAGGTCGGCTATATGATACTGGGAATTAGTTTTGTCTCACTGACCGGGCTTACGGGAGGGATCGTCCATCTTTTTAATCACGCCTTGATGAAAGGAGCTTTGTTCCTTGTCATGGGTGGTATCGCGTTGCGGATTGGTTCGGTGAACATCGATGATATGCGCGGACTTGGCAAGCGCATGCCGGTCACGATGGCAGCCTTTGTTCTCGGTGGACTCAGTCTTATTGGTGTTCCTCTAACTGTTGGGTTCATCAGTAAATGGTATCTTGTCCACGCGGCCATTGAGCAAGGTATGTGGCCAGTCGCAGTGCTCATTCTGTTAGGCTCGTTACTCGCCGTTATCTACGTCTGGCGTGTAATTGAAGTCGCCTATTTCCAGGAGAATCAACGAGGGGAAGAGCGCGAAATTAAAGAACTACCCTTAACTATGCATATTGCGATTTGGCTATTAATCAGTGCGACAATTATTTTCGGAATTTTCACCCCATTGACTGTGGGGGTCGCGAAAAAAGCGGCCTCTCTATTATTGGGAGTATTATCATGAACCCATCATACACTACCTTGGCGGCGGTATTAATACCCCTTATCGGCGCTCCTTTTATTATTCTTCTCAATAAGCGACCTAACTATCGCGAAGCTGCAACCCTTGTAACGGGAGTAATCCTTTTTCTCGCTGTGCTCTCCCTCGTTCCGATTGTCTTAGATGGAGGCAGACCAGGTATAGAGTTAATTAAAATTATGCCCGGGCTATCCCTGGCTTTTGAGGTCGAACCCCTCGGGATGCTGTTTGCCCTCATTGCCTCTGGGCTGTGGATCGTTACTTCCGTCTACGCTATTGGCTATATGCGAGGCCATCATGAAGAGAATCAAACACGCTTTTATTTCTTTTTCGCGGTGGCCATCACTGCGGCGATCGGCGTGGCTTTTTCCGCGAATTTATTAACCTTGTTTATATTCTATGAAGTGCTGACCTTATCAACTTTTCCCTTGGTCACTCATCATGGGACGGAGGCGGCAATGCGTGGCGGCCGCGTCTACCTGGGAATATTGATAAGTACTTCAATCGTGTTTCTACTCCTGGCAATTGTCTGGACCTGGAATTTGACAGGGACTCTCGATTTTACTCCGGGAGGTATTTTATCCGGTTGTGCGAGTAACGGAGTGATCCTTGCCCTACTCGTACTCTATGCATTTGGAACGGGAAAAGCGGCACTCATGCCATTTCATCGTTGGCTACCCGCGGCAATGGTGGCGCCGACTCCGGTGAGCGCTTTATTACACGCGGTTGCGGTAGTAAAAGCAGGTGTCTTTACGGTAATGAAAGTCGTTGTTTATATCTTCGGCCTCGATCTGCTCGCAAGCACAGATCTCAGTGTATGGTTAATCTATGTAGCCGCAGCGACGATTCTTATCGCGTCACTTGTCGCCTTAACGAAAGACAACCTCAAGGCCCGGCTGGCATACTCCACAATCAGCCAGTTGTCATATATCGTACTCGGAGCCGCTCTCGCTAACAGTTGGGGAGTAATAGGCGGCAGCATGCATATCGTAACCCACGCTTTTGGTAAAATCACCCTGTTTTTTTGTGCCGGCGCCATTCTCGTCGCCTCTCATAAAACTGAAATCAGTGATATGAAAGGGATAGGTCGCCAGATGCCTTTTACGATGTTTGCTTTTTTAATTGGATCATTAAGCATAATCGGACTCCCCCCATTTGCGGGGACCTGGAGTAAGTGGTACCTCGTTCTCGGAACCTTAGAGGGCGGGCATTATTTAGTCGTGGCGGTACTTATTATAAGTTCTTTGCTGAATATAGCCTATTTATTACCAATCGTCGTGAATGCTTTTTTCATACCTGAAGAGAAAGAGAACGGGGATACCTCGGGTGGATTTAAAGAGGCGCCCCTCAGCTGCATCATTCCCTTACTTTTAACCGCGGCCGGTTGTATCATCCTTTTCATTTATTCCGAACCTCTCCTCGAGTTAACACTTAAAATCGGAGGGTACTAATATGGAACCGCCAATGGAAAATCATTCGCCAGATGAGGGCAATCAATCTTCGAAGGAGGAAAAACACATTTTTGACAATCGTGAAAATGTAAAACGACTGATAAGGATTTTCTTCTCCATCTGCTTTGTCTTGTTCATCCTGGATTTTATTATTCATCGACACCTCAGTTTTGAAGAAGGGGAATTCTCGGTCGAAGAGTGGCCTGGGTTTTACGCTGTCTACGGTTTTGTCGCCTGTGTCGTACTGGTTTTAGTCGCGAAGCAGATGAGGAAGCTGCTTATGCGACGGGAGGATTACTATGAGCATTAATCTACATCCCGCACTCTTTCTAATCCTTGGTGGCCTAATCCTGCCCTTGTTTCGCGGGAAAGTTCGCCAGGCTTTGCTTATTATTTTTCCGCTCTTAGGGTTTATTAATTTATTAGGCCATGAGAGTGGTAATTTTTGGAGTTTATATTTTGGAGGCTATGACCTCGAGGTCTTACGCGTTGACAAATTGAGCTTGATCTTTGGCTACCTCTTTCACCTCGCGGCTCTACTAGCCGCGATATACTCTCTGCATCTGAAAGACGGTCTTCAGCATATGACCGGGTTTATGTACGCGGGATCTGCGGTGGGTGCTGTTTTTGCTGGAGATCTGCTTACCTTATTTATCTTCTGGGAGTTGCTGGCGATTACTTCGGTCTTTCAAATCTGGGCGCGGCGCTCATCTCGCTCCGGTGCATCGGGGCTTCGCTACTTGCTCGTTCACGTGACCTCGGGACTCTTCTTATTAACGGGGGCAGCAATTCAGTACCAGAATACGGGTTCACTCTCCTTTAAACACATGGAGCTCGCGAGTTGGTCATCGTACTTCATCTTTATTGCTTTTGGTATTAAGTGCGCATTTCCCCTGTTGCACACCTGGCTTGTAGACAGTTATCCGGAAGCTACGCCCACCGGTACGGTGTTTCTGTCCTCCTTCACGACGAAGACCGCGGTCTATGCTCTCGCACGCGGTTTTGAGGGAACAGAGCAGCTCATCTGGATTGGAGCACTGATGACAATGTTTCCAATTTTTTACGCGGTGATCGAGAATGATTTACGCCGCGTTCTCGGTTACAGTATGATTAACCAGATTGGTTTTATGGTTGCAGGCATCGGTCTCGGCGCAGGTATGGGTGTTAACGGCGCGGTCGCTCACGCATTTAATGATGTTATTTTCAAAGGGTTGCTCTTTATGTCGATGGGCGCAGTACTTTTTAGAACTGGTCGTATTAACGGCTCCGACCTCGGTGGGCTCTACAAGTCCATGCCCTTTACAACCGGCTTTTGTATCGTAGGCGCTTCATCAATTTCCGCTTTTCCCCTCTTCAGTGGATTTGTCAGCAAGTCGATGGTGATGCAATCCGCGGCAGACCAGGGACACCTGGTTATCTGGCTGATGCTTCTATTTGCTTCCGCCGGGGTCTTTCACCATGCGGGAATCAAGATTCCCTTCTTTGCTTTTTTCTCTAAAGACTCTGGCATCCGTTGTAAAGAGGCGCCGATCAATATGCTTTTCGCGATGTGGGTGGGTGCATTCCTCTGCATCTTTATTGGCTGCTACCCAAAGCCGCTCTACAGTATGTTACCTTATCCGGTCGACTATCTACCGTATACAGCGACACATGTGCTTTTACAATTACAAGTGCTATTTTTCTCCGCCTTGGCATTCGCCTATTTAAAATTGTCGGGAACTTATCCACCTGAATTAAAATCAGTGAATATCGATATCGACTGGATATATCGCCGCCTGTTGCCGGGCTTCGCCAGCGCGGTGTTGCGTGTGTATACTCCGCTGAGGATTAAAATTATCAATACCTGCAGAAGTCAAATTGACCGGGGGTTCGCCTTGATTCATCGCCATCACGGTCCAGAGGGTATATTCGAGCGAACATGGCTGACCGGCAGTATAGTACTGATGGTCACCATAGCCCTCGCGGCTTATTTGATTTATTATTTTTAAATAGTAATCAGTGAGCAGATTAGCTTCGTTTTCGTCTGCCTCGTCGTCTTCGTCGTCCCTTCAGATTGTATTTGAAAATATTAACTCTAAATTATTTCAAGCCAAGGTGGAACGCGGTGTCTCTACCGCGTTTAATGACTTCAAAACTGAAGAAGCGTGCTAGGGATCAGCCGTCGCCAAGGCTATGTCGGACAGGCAGCCCGCTCCACCCTAATAAGGTCGTAAATAATTATGGACGAAGACGAAGATGATTGTTAAAAAAATCGACCAACATTCCATTCAACCACCGATCGACTCTACCCCCACTGGGTCTTTATCCAAGTGACAACATTTTCCACCATCAAGGGAGCATTTTCATCGGCAAAAACATGATTGGAACCCTCGAGCTTAACCAACTCCTTCGGTTCATTGGCTTTTGCAAAAATGTCTAAAGAGTCTTGAATGGGAACGACATCATCTTCGGTGCCATGAACCAATAACCAAGGCACCTTTATCTGTGACGCCAGATTAACAACGCTGTCGGTCTTTGCCATATCGTCCAGATAAATTTGTGAAAGCGGGCAGTCGGGTTCGTCCCACATAAAACCATCGTCTGGTGTGACATCGCCAAACTCCCGATCAGCAAAACCTTTCGTATCAACCATGCCCGCGAGGGAAATTAAATATTTTATTCTCTCATCGGTGCTTGTTCGAATCACCCCCACGGCACCACCCATGCTATGACCAGCGTAACATACGGTGTAATCGTTTAATTGATCGAGGATGCAGCCCAGATCTGAAACTTCCTTGGTGATCGTTGAGTCGGTAAAATTTCCCTCCGAATAACCATTCCCGGAAAAAGAAAAGCGCAATGAAGAAATGCCGGCTTGTGCGAGACCTTGTACCAGGGCGACGACAAAGGGCCGGTCTTTATTTCCTGTCACACCATGCCCGATAACAACGATATGACCCGGATATTTATCTCCCTCTTGGAAACTGTAATCCAGCTTTTCATCCGAGTTGTTTTTTATCTCTTCTAACATCTTTATGAATTTTTTTTCTTCCAATTATTGAGTGCGCGTTTCCAGGATTTATCGAGTTCCTTGTGGCAAACTTTTGCCTGTTCCCAACTGCTGGGGAAATTACTGAGATTGTAACCGCTAATGTTAGAGCCAACCTCCGGAACAACCCAGATCTGACCATCGGGCTGCGGGCCCTCAAGCCACATAGCAAACATGTCATCAGTGAATTTTATCCAATCTTGAAATTCAGGAGTAAGCCGACCCTTATGATCGATTACCGGCACCTGGCAGTGATGGCCGTTAAAGGGGCGACAGTGAAAAAGACTAGAGCGTTGAAGGAGCTTGGGGTGATCGAGGAGTCGCGATGAATATTCATTCGGTCGCAAATGCTTGATAATCGCGGGATGTGAGTGATCCCAGGTAATAGGCATAAGTTTACCCGTTGCCTTTTTGTATCCACTGGCGATCCCATATAATTTTTCCGGTGTCTCCGTAGAGGTGTCGCGGTGAATTTCAATGTGAGCGCCCATCCCCAGACGATCAGACTCTTGAATCATACGAACCGCGAGTTTGGTTGCAATCTTGATCGGGGTATCATGATCAGCTAACTGCACATTTACATAATGAGCACCTGTTGATTGAAGCTTTTTTAATTTACCCTTAAATTCAGAGGGTTTCATAGCATCGGTGGCGCCAAACAATTTTAGATCATATTTTTTAATTAACTTTTTCAATTCGCCGCTCGGACGCCACATCACTCCTTCGAAACCCGCGTCCTTTACCGCTTTAATTTTACGTTCGAGAGACCACTCTCGACTATGCGAGGGGTGGTCGACCATCGACCACAGGGTGGCGCAGTGAACTATTATTGGATCGGGTTTTTTACGCTTATTTGTTTTTGATGATACCATGATTTTATACTTATCGTTTTGCTTTTTTCTTCGCGGACTTTTTCTTTTTTCCAAAATACCTACCTTTAAAGGTGAGTTCGGCCACCCCTGATTTATCGAGTTCGCCCAGCCCCACATTGACCAAAAGCTTATATTGTTTGACCGTTGCCTCGTTGAGGGGGAGCTTGATTTTTACATCTCTCGCGAGGGAGGCGGCAATACCGGAGTCTTTAGCCGCATGTTCACAAGAGAAGTAACATTCATGATCACGATTTTGCATATCTTCGCCATCCGTCTCGAGGACGCGTGAATTTGCGCCGGTTTGGGAAAAGACTTCCTGCAGCAAATTCAAGTCGTGTTTCATCGCGGCACCTAAACCCAGACCCTCAGCCAGGGCTGCGGTGTTAATATTCATTACCATATTGACCAATGCTTTAACTTCCGCTGCCTTTCCGGGTCCACCAATGTAGCGCAAGTTACTGCTCATTTTACTAAGCATTACTTTTACCCGTTGAAAGGTTTCTTTTTTACCGCCGATCATCAAATAGAGGTTCCCCTGGCGCGCTTGTGGGATACTGGATGCCATACAAGCTTCCAAACTAAATGCTTTTACCCGTCTTGCCACGCGATCAATCTCAACGTGAACTTTTGGTGTCAGGGTTGCACAATTGATAAAAATCTTACCGCGCGCACTGGTGAGCAAGTTGTCATTTTTGTTGAAAAATATTCTGCGCATTGCTGCGTCATTAGTAACAACCGTAATTATGATATCTGATGCCGCGGTTACATCCGCAAGCTTTCTGCTGTGTTTAGCGCCCAATTCCTTTGCGACGGCTTCAGCTGTAATCCTGTTGACATCGTAAACCGAGGCGATTTTGTAACCGCAGTCATTCAGTCGGCGAGCCATGTTAGCGCCCATCCGTCCTACTCCAACGAATCCAATTTTTTTAGCCATAGATATTTCTCCTTAAGGTTAATGAATAGTGGTTTTAATTACTTAAATTCAGGGAAAAATGGATTGTGCGCTTTTTCTTCACCAACGGTAGACGGCGGACCGTGTCCGGGGCAGATTACCGTATCATCGGGAAGGGTGAGGATTTTCTTACGATTATTTTCCAAAGCTTCATTGTAGTGAGAGGCTGCACCGCCAATGGATCCGGCAAAAAGGGAATCGCCGGTAATAGCGACCGGGGAATCAAGACCGGTTATAAGAAAGGTAGTTCCTCCTGGAGAGTGACCGTGAGTTAAAAACGCGCTGATATTTAGACTTCCTACGGTTGTTTCCCACCCCTCGTCAATGGAATCTGATCCACTAGCTGGCTCGAGCCGATTAATATAGGTGGGAGGATTTCCCGTTTCCGATTTCAAGCGTTTGAGATCCGCAATGTGATCCCCGTGGGCATGAGTAAGCAATATTACTTTAATTGAAAGATTGAGTTGAGAAATTTTATCTAAGATTGCTGATGCATCGGCACCGGAATCAAATATGGCAGCTTCATTAGTATTGGCGTCCCAAACGCTATAGGCATTGACGGTCATCTCACTGTAACCAGGAACAGGGTAGGGTGAATTAAAGCATGCCAGGCCTTCGATTGCGACAGGTTGGGGGTACCACGCCTTATTCCCCGAGACAACCAGCGCTTCGGCATCAAGGTTGAGACAGGGGGCTATTTTTCGAAGGGCGGGCTCATTAAATTCACCCGACTTCAATGCGTCGAGCAAGTGACGGTCAATTTCACTTTTCTCACATAATTCTCTATTGCTCAGACCGAGACCAGCCTGAGATTTACCGAGAATATCCTCGCACAAATCTTCAATCGGAATACTCATAGTCCCATAAAATGAGTTCGAACATGGTTCAAGAGGGGTAACTTTTTACACTATTGCATCTTTGACAAGGATATTTCATTCCGGATGGATAAAAGATTTTTATACGGCTGATTAGCATTGGGCTTGAAAGTTAAAGTTTTGAATTTGTTGAAATTAATCTTGAAATCACTGATCTATTCTGGGAATTAGAAACGGTCTTCCCCACTATACCCTCGATATAAATCTATTTAATAAGAAAATATAAATGATTGAGAATATATATTTCTTTATCGCTCCACTTGCGGCGGTAATAAGTCTTGTCTTTGCAGGGTTCTTTTACCGGCAGATGAAGGGTGAAAATGAAGGCACTGAAAAGATGATCAAAATTGCCTCACACGTGACGGCTGGTGCTCATGCTTATCTCAAGCAGCAATATAAAATTGTATTTTGGGCATTTCTCGTCCTGGTCATTGTATTTCTTTTTCTAGCCTTTGGTTTAAAGGTGCAAAGTCCCTGGGCGCCGCTAGCCTTCCTTACGGGTGGTTTGTTTTCCGGTTTAGCAGGATATTTTGGCATGAAGACGGCGACTGCGGCTGCGAGCAGAACGTCCGCAGCGGCACGCAACTCACTTGACCACGGCCTGAGAGTCGCCTTTCGGAGTGGAGCGGTCATGGGTTTATCGGTTGTCGGCCTTGGCCTGTTGGGTGTGACTCTCTGGTTTCTGGTCCTTACGGTTATTCATCCCTTGAGTGAAGAAAACGGCGGCCTGCATCTTCTTATAATAACGACGACCATGCTCGCTTATGGAATGGGAGCCTCATTACAGGCATTATTTGCACGCGTAGGCGGAGGTATCTATACAAAAGCCGCCGATGTGGGAGCGGACCTCGTGGGAAAAGTCGAAGCCGGAATTCCTGAAGATGATGCACGCAATCCCGCGGTGATTGCCGACAATGTCGGCGATTTCGTCGGCGATGTCGCCGGCATGGGTGCAGACCTTTTTGAATCCTACTGTGGTTCTATTCTCGCGACGATGGCGCTGGGTGCTGCGGCTTTTATGGGTGATCTGGATATGCAGATCAAGGCGGTAATCGCTCCGATGGTCGTAGCTGGTACTGGAGCTATACTTTCCGTGCTTGGTGTGTTTTTCGTACGTGTAAAATCGGGTGCCGGACAGAAAGATTTATTACATGCACTTGATCGCGGTATTAATATAAGCGCGGTATTGGTTCTGATACTCTCACTGGTCATTATTAGAGCGATCGGACTGGAAAACCCGTGGGGTGTATGGGGTGCGGTGGTTGTTGGTCTCGTTACGGGTATTGTAATTGGTAAAGCGACAGAGTACTATACCTCACACGCCTACAAGCCGACACAGGAAATTGCGAATAGCGGGACGACGGGGCCCGCCACGGTTATAATTTCCGGCATCGGAACCGGAATGATTTCAACGGCAGTGCCGGTAGTTGCGATTGCGGTAGGAATAATTCTGGCTTTCAGTTTTGCCTCGGGCCTCGATTTCACGAATATATCGATGGGCCTTTACGGTATCGGATTTGCCGCTGTTGGCATGTTATCGACACTAGGTATTACTCTAGCCACAGATGCCTACGGACCAATAGCTGACAATGCTGGCGGCAACGCGGAGATGAGTGGGCTCGAGCCAGAGGTTCGCGAGCGCACTGACGCTCTGGATGCACTGGGTAATACTACGGCGGCTATTGGGAAAGGATTCGCGATTGGCTCAGCCGCTTTAACCGCGCTCGCCTTAGTGGCATCTTACTTGGAACAACTGAAAGCGGGATTGTTTAAGAATCCGGAGAAATTTTTAGATTTTAGTGAAAAGACTCATGTCTCAATTCAAGATGCGGCATTTGGAGATTTTGTTTCCTATTTCGGCATTAATTTGATGAACCCCATCGTGCTCGTGGGCATCTTCATGGGCTCGCTTATGGCATTTGTCTTTTGTGGATTGACGATGAAAGCGGTAGGGCGTGCTGCCTCGAACATGGTCGATGAGGTTCGCCGTCAGTTTAAGGAATCACCCGGTATACTCGAAGGAACAGTGGAGCCTGATTATGCGCGTTGTGTTGCGATATCCACACGCGGGGCACAACGTGAGATGTTAATGCCTTCAATCCTTGCCGTGGGTGTTCCAATTGCGATGGGTTTAATCTTTGGACCGGCGGGAGTTATTGGTCTGCTCACGGGCGGATTGGGATCGGGATTTATACTTGCCATCTTTATGGCCAATGCCGGCGGAGCCTGGGATAACGCTAAGAAATATGTAGAAGAAGGTCACTTGGGAGGTAAGGGCTCAGATGTACACAAAGCTACGGTCATTGGCGATACGGTGGGCGACCCCTTTAAGGACACTTCGGGTCCCAGCCTTAACATTCTAATCAAATTGATGAGTATGGTTTCGATCGTTATGGCCGGAGTGACTGTGATGTATCATATACTATGATATGCTAACGCATATCATAGTATATGAGGAGTCAAAAGTCGAAGGTCAAAAGTCTAATGCGAGTTATGTTATAGCTTAGGATGATAGAAGGTTGAAGCTTGGCATAAGATGACTCTCAACCCTTCACCTAAAACTTAAAACCTAACACCTAACACTGAAAATCGTTAGATTTTCAATTACGCCGACTCGGCGGGGTAGCCACCTCTTTTTTCTACGAGGTCATAACCGTCTGATTGTTCTTCGGCATGATAAGAGGAGCGGACAAGAGGCCCTGATTCGACAACGCCAAATCCAATGGAGAGCCCAAACTGCTTCCATTCTTCAAATTCTTCCGGTGTCACCCAGCGGGAGATCTCCGCGTGTTGGGGTGAGGGTTGCAGGTATTGGCCGATCGTAATAATATTTACATCCACCTCGCGCAGGGCACGAAGGGTTTCTTCAATCTCAGCTTTGCGTTCACCGATACCGAGCATAATGCCAGATTTAGTAACAAAACCCCGGTTTTTCGCGCGTTTGAGTACCTCGAGTGTTTGGACCCAATTGGCTGTTTTGCGGATGGGTTGCTGCAGCCGTTTTACGGTCTCAATATTGTGGTTTAAAATATCCGGATTCGCGTCAAGCACGGTGTTCAAATCATTTTCTCTCCCACGAAAGTCAGGGATAAGAACTTCAATCGCGGTCTGAGGGTTGCGGTTTCGGATCGCGCGAATAGTAGTTGCCCATATGGCAGCTCCGCCATCTTTCATATCATCACGGGCCACGGATGTAACGACACAATGCTTCAGTCCCATTTTTGCGACTGCCTCTGCGACGCGTGCCGGTTCGCCTAAATCGATTTCAGTTGGTCGACCCGAGTGAACAGCGCAAAAAGTGCAAGACCGCGTGCAGATATTTCCGAGTATCATCAGCGTCGCGGTGCCGCGTGACCAACACTCACCCATATTAGGACAATGTGCACTCTGACAAACCGTATTTAGAGTGTTTGATTCAACAATATGGTGCAATCGCTTGTAAGTCGGGCTATTTGGCAGCTTCGCCCGCAACCAACTCGGTTTACTTTTATTCATCACTTAATCATTTCCGAACTGTTTCCAGAATTTTGATTACAAAATTGTTTCCAGAATTCGACCCCTACACTATTCTTTACTTCATTGAGATCAATCTCATTTCCCAATTCATTTTTCACAGAAGTGACCGTGGCATCTTCAATACCACAGGGTATGATACCTTCAAAGGGATCCAGGCAATTATTTATATTGATCGCAAAGCCGTGATAAGTGATCCAATGTTTCACCGCTACACCTATCGCTGCTATTTTACGGTGCTTAAGCCAAATACCTGTTTTCCCCTCTCTGCGCGTGGCATCCAATCCAAGCTTAGCAAGAGTGTTAATGACGACATGCTCAAGATCCCGTAAATAGCGATGAAGATCTTTCACTCGCTCATTTAAACTGATGATCGGGTAACCGACAAGTTGTCCCGGACCATGATAAGTAATGTCTCCACCACGGTTCGATTTTTCAAGTTCGATACCCCGGGAGCTGAGTGTTTGCGGGTCCCAAAGTAAGTGTTTTGATGCTCCAATACGCGCCCCGATTGTTATCACGGGGTGATGTTCGGTGTAGACCAGCGTGTCCGGTATTTCGCCATCACAGCGTTTTTTAACGAGCTGCAGTTGCCGGGAATAGGCATCGGCATAGCGCGTTAAGCCCCAGTCTGCAATAGAGTGGGGCAGGTCTACCGAGGGTTGGCTTATCAATCTATCCACGATTAATGATCCTAACACTATGTATGCCTTGAGCAATCTTCTTTCGATTATATCGACGGAGAGAGGGAAATATAAAATCCGACAATCATTATACAGGCGATGGAAAATTTAGCTATAAACGCGGCGATTCCGCCAACTATGGTGCCAAGGCCAGCTTTGCCTGCTTGGTGTATGTTACGATTGCGGATAAATTCTACAGTTATAACCCCAGCTATGGGTCCGATGATCAAACCAAGTATATTGAAGAAAATGACACCCAGGATTCCTCCCGCTACAGCTCCGAGTCCCCCCTGCCAACTGGCACCGAATCGTTTTGCCCCCCAGTAACTGCACAGGTAATCCAAGGCCTGGGCAATAAGTGTAAGTGCCGTTGCGATGCCAAAAAAAGTCCATGAGACTGATGTGTCACCCAAAACCAATTTGTGTATAAATATTCCCAACCATACAAGAAACGGACCGGGGATAACCGGCAGGAAAGTACCTATCAACCCGGCGGCAAATAAACAACTGGTAATAATAAGCATAGTCAGGGAAAGGCTTGTCATGGTTGTGTTAGGTAGTTAAAACTAGTGTTAGTAATGGCAGGTTAGCATTTATATATATGAGCTTGCAATGGTTTTAAAATACTCAAGCTGATCGCAAAAAGATGATTGGTCTCAACGAATCCTTTCGAACCCCATCGAATAAACCTCTTTTTGCGGAGGGAGAAATTATTCACCATAAGCGCTACGATTACCGGGGTGTAATTGTGGGAATCGATTTTATCTGCGAAGCTGAAGATGACTGGTATCATTCTAACCAGACACAACCCGATCGCAACCAGCCCTGGTATCACGTCCTGGTGGACGGGTCCGACAGTACGACTTACGTCGCCGAATCTAACTTGGAATCCGATAATCTTGGCCACGCCATTGACCATCCCTTAATTGAGAATTTCTTCAGTAGTTTTGAAAATGGGTGCTATATTCGCAACGACGAACCGTGGCCGAGTTAAGTCAAAAGGTCAAAAAGTCAAAAGGTCAAAAGGTTGGTTGATGCAGGAAATTCTTAGTAATTTATGACATTACCTCTTTATCGCATACCCTCATTTTCACGTATTAGGATGTCGAGCTCTACCCTCGGTGCACATATACCTTTTGACTTTTTGACATTTTGACCTCTTGACTAATAATAAAGTTATTAAAATAATAACTTTATTATTATTATGGGCACCTTAGAGGACTTTACTGATTTTATTGTGAAGGAGGGGGCGGATCAAATTCCGCATACGAAGAGAACCTATCTCGAGCATGCGCTTTGTGTGTACAAAGATTTAAAGAGTTGGGGTTGTGAGGAAGACGTATGTAACGCCGGCTTTTTTCATTCGATCTATGGCACTCAGGGCTTTGACACTTATACCTTACCGATTGAACGACGTAACGAGTTATGTGAGCTCATTGGCGAGCGCGCGGAGCGCCTGGCTTTCCTGAATTGTTTTGTTGAGCGATCTACTTTTGATCCGAACGTGGCAAGAGGTGAAGGCCCATACATCGTTACCAATCGGGCAACGAATGAGGAGATCGAAGTATCACCTGAAGACTTTAGAGACGTGATAACGATCCACCTCTGTGATTATTGTGAACAAATGCCGAGAATGAAAAGGTGGAACTATCGCCGCGAAGGTTACCGGATGATGGCAGAGCGTCTCGGCGGGGTGGCAAAAACGAATTACGACCGCGTCATTGCAATGGATACGCGGGGGTGAATCTAAGGGATCTTCGTCTGCCTCTGCGTCATCGTCTTCGTCCAGCGGCCTTATTGACTTTAGGTGGAGCGGGCTGTCCCTAGCACGCTTCTTCAAATAAGGAAATAATTAAACGCGCTATTGATCAGCCGTCGCCAAGGCTATGTCGAACAGGTAGCGCGTTCCACCTTAATAATGCTATAAATAAATGGAGGGCCACGCTCCGTCGTGGCCGTAACTCATTTTAAAAATGAGAAACAATTGTGTCTTATTTTTACACGGACGCAACGGAGTGCGTCCCTCCAACTATTAATAGATTTACAAGAGCTCTATTACGTACACAGACGAAGAGGAAGAGGCAGACGAAGACGAAGAGGGAGACGAAAACGAAGAGGGAGACGAAGACGAAGATTATCTAATAAGTAGCTCTTCCCCCGGATAGGTCGAAAATTGAGGCGGTGTTAAAGCTGGCTTCTTTTGAAACGATAAATGCCGCCATCGAGGCGACTTCATCCAAAGTGCCACAGCGTTTCATCGGTATACGATCAGTCATATATTTTGCCTGTTCCGGTTCCATGTTTTCGATCAACGTCGTCCAGATCACCGCCGGAGCTAATCCGTTAACCGTAATGCCGGTTTCTGCGTATTCTTTTCCCACCGCCTTGACGAGACCTATGACTTCAGCTTTGGAAGTCGAGTAGGCGCTCATGCCGGCGTTACCTTCTTTTCCAGAGATCGAAGCGACGAGTAAAATTCGACCGTAATTGCGTTTCTCCATTTCTATAAGCGCATATTTTGTCATCAGAAACGAACCACGCAGATTCACCGCGAGGGTGTCATCGAATGCCGAAGTTTCAACCTCCGTTAATTTTATTCCATTAGGGCCGATAATCCCGGCACAATTAACCATGATGTCCAATTGTCCATATTCTTCTGCCACTTTATTAAATCCCTCAACGACTGATTTTTCGTCCGTCACATCGACAAGATGAGAGTCAACCTTGAGGTTTTCCCCTCTGAGTTCACTCTCTACAGACTTTACTGCAGTTTCATTAAGATCAAAAATTATTATCGTGGCGCCTTCTTCCGCAAGGCGTTGAGCAATACTTTTCCCGAGGCCTCCCGCTCCTCCTGTGATTATGGCTATCTGTTCCTTGAATCTCATTTTAAAAAATTATAAAATATAAAGAAGATAACTTTTATTTGGATTGTATCGCTTTAATTATAAAGCAGCTAAAACACTCAGTGTATAGCCTATACTATTTTTCAGAATAATGCAGTAGATGCGCTTCTTCACCTTTGCCAGAAAATTTGTTTCATTCTGAAATGAAACCAAAATAATTGTAACTTTAGTCACAAAATCTCGTTTATACGATTAAAGACGCTCATAACTGAGACCTTGAGCCTCTTGCAACTTTAAGAAAATATAAATTATAACAATAAAAAAAAGCATGATGTTTAATAAAATAATCAAAAAAGTCGTATTAAGTAGCTTGATTGCAGCAATGGGTACGCTCTCAATGGCTGCAATTGTTCCGTGGTCACTGCTCGCGGACTCTGAAGAAGAATATTCAGTTCAAAGTGCTGGAAGCCGTAGAGGGTCAGGAGATGATTTTCATCACGGGAGGCGTCATAGAGCATTTCAATTTTTAGATTTAACGGAGGAACAAGAAGGGTTGATTCAATCCATTCATGAGGCACGTCAGGCCGACCGCGATGCGCTGCATACAGATATGAAGCTTTCGAGACAACGCTTGCATGATGCTGTTTATGCCGATGTTCCGGATGAAACCGCAATTAATGAAGCCGCGGAAAATTTAGGATTAACGATTGGTGATCAAGCCGTATTGCGCCGCATTATAATGGACGAAGTAAAAGCGGTACTAACACCCGAGCAAATCGAAAGGTGGGAGGAAATGAAATCTCGCCGGCGTGGGTTGAGAGAGGATGGAGAAGAAGCTGGGGTCGAAGACGGTGATTCTTCATCGGTATAATCCAAGGAAGGATTAACTTAATTGTTCTATTCAGAATGAGTATAGCCTGTGAAATTTCACCTAAAGATAGCTGCTTCAGTAATCTGATATTCCGAAGTCGACTTCCCACCCTATTGCCAGCTATAAAGATGGTTGAATTGCCAGTGTTAAAGACAGTCGACAATCAAAGCGCTGCGGATCTCGTAATTGTAAACGAAACATTAAAAGGTGATCTTTCAGCATTCGATAAGTTGGTTCGACGTTATCAGGGAATGGTCACCAAGTCACTCTTTCGCTTCTGTCCGCAGCGTTCCGACCTTGAAGATCTCGTGCAGGAGACGATGATTAAAGCCTACCGGAAACTAAATACCTGGAATCCATCAGCCCCTTTTGAATACTGGATTCGCCGGATTGCCATCAATACGGGGCATGATTACTTTCGCCGGGCGGCACGTAACCCGATAGCGATTGCCCATAAAGCAGGGGATGCCAATGAAAGAGTCCTTAATGATTTTACTGATAATAAGGATCCCTATTCTGACTATCAGTACACAGAACGAATCCAGTATCTGCTCGCTGGGCTTTCGCCTGATGATAGAACACTGCTCACATTGCAATACTTGGAAGAGATGGCGCTTGCAGATATTGCCGAAAATTTGGGATGGAGCCTATCGAAAACTAAAGTTAAAAGTCACCGCGCCCGGAAAAAATTAAAAAAGCTGCTTACTAAACATGAAATATCCTAATTCTAATAATCCCCAATCCTGGTCTGATTTGGTTGCTGCGAGTCAACGTGAAATACCACCGGAAATTGATGTTTCGCATGAAGTGCGCACAGCTTTAATTCAGGAAGAGAGAGAAAGCAATACTGTCGACTGGACGGAAGCGATTCTCGCTCTTTTTAAAATGCGTTCAATACAGATAGCGAGCGCAACTGGTATTGCTTGCATCATTCTATTAACCGTCATTTCCTTTATGATTCCATCTGTTGATACTGATGAAGATCCGATAATCTCTTTTCTCACTAATGGTGATTGGAGCGTATTCCTATGAATAAAAAATATATTCAAGCGCTCATTTTAATCTGCGCTATTTTGATTATGGGTGTAATTGGTGGCATTGCCGGTTCGACGATCTACCATAAACAGGTACGTAAAGAGAGGTTCGCACATAGAGATTCCAGCCATCGTGGTATGGGGAGAATGGATCATCTCTCCCGTGCATTGGATCTTAATCCCCAGCAATTTGAAGCGATACGTGCAGATTTGGATATCGCCTCACGTGAAATTGAAAAATTACAAAAAGAGATCAGGCCTCTCTTCGAAAAGGTCCATTTAGAAATGAGAGAAGCTATAGAAAAACATCTTCAATCTGCACAACTTGAGGTGTTCCGAGAAATGACAAAGCTCCGTGAAGAACAGAGATTTAGGGGTGGCCCAGATTACAGAAGGGGACCGGGATTTAGAGGAGACCACCATTTTAGGGGCGATCCGCGGCTCAATGAAGATCGTAAACATCCCGATCCGCTTCAAGAGGCTGAAGAACCAAAAGTAGAATAATTATTTTTTAAAATCTATTTTAAGATTATGCCAAGAAGCAGCATGATACTTACGCTAGCACATGTGATATGCATTGATTTAATGCATTTCTTTTAGGAATCAATGTTCATGATGTGGATAAACAGCCAAGCTCTTGATCTAATCTGAATTCATTGATATCAGCACCCGAAAGCACGGAATCTTGGTGATACATTGATAGATGCTAATGTTATGCATTTTAAAGCTAATAATAAATCCTAGGGAATTTAATGACTAATATTGTCTTTAAAAAGATAATTTCATTATTTTTGTTTCTATGTGTTAACAGTCTCCTCGCTATCGAGGAAGATCTCTACTATGGTGTTCCGACGATTGAATCCTACCCCTACTCAATCACCATTCTGGACAATGAAGGCTTTGCAATAGGCTATTGCGAAACAAGGAAAGCTCCGGTCTGGGTCTCATATCGTCTCTTCCCTAATCCAGGTAAATACAGTTTTGAACTCCCGACAAGATTTAGAACTGATCACAGGACACAATCGCGAATAAGCCACGACCACTACATGCGAAGTAGTTTCGATAAGGGAGACTTAGCCCCCTAACGACACTATTATGACCAGGTATGGACGCGCTGGACAGACGGCTACTACTTTTATGAGTAATATCGCACCGATGACCCCTTTATTCCATCGAGGTATCTGGAACAAATTAGAAGAACTCGTAGCTGAAGAATACAGTAACAGCTTTGAAGAAGTGTGGGTGGTTACTGGCACAATTTATGACATAGATATTCAAAGATTGGCTACAGGTATAGAAATAGCTGATGCTTTTTTCAAAATCGTCATAGACGAGGTAGACGGAAAATCTCGTACACAGGCATTCGTTATTCCTCACACCAATGTATCCGGTCTTAGTCTAGCCGATTTCTTAACATCTATTGATGAAGTGGAGAAAGTCACAGGATTTGATTTCTTCAGTGAACTTCCCGATGAGATAGAGGATGAATTAGAGATGAAAATATCTCCGAGTATATGGACAAGCGATAGCTAAATAAATCACCTGCAGGTCCTGTCGAAGGACCAGCACCCTGAACTTATGCCTCAAATTCTATACGCACTTCACTTAATAGGGGTGATCCACAGCCATAAAGAGAGATAAGCTCTGCCCGGTATTGCAACCATTGAGCTTGCGAGGGAACACCAAGTATTTCTGAGCCAGACTCTTCGTAGTAGGAACCATCGCCTTCTGGTCCCTGCCATTCGGCCTTTTCGAGTTCCTGTTCATCTTTTCCCCAACGCAGTTGGAACTGTATGGCAGTAGTGGTGACGATCTCGGCTTCCCAATAAATCCGTAACGGTGTTTGTTTATTTAATTCAAAAGATGGTGAGATATAACTTTCGTAGGGTTCACGATTGTAGGCATTGCCATGATCACGGGTAGAAGTTTCATGGGGACCCATCCCGGGGAAGCGGGTTACACGATCCGTTGAAAAACCGTCAGGGCCGTTCCAATAGATTACGGAATCGACTTGATGACCGAGGTTGTTGCGATGACAGGTAATAACGAGATCATTGTATCCGTTTCGGTTGATATCGATCATGAGCGCGGCGGTTGGTGCTTCGGCGGGGAGATTTAAGGGATTCTCGAGATCGATTGTTTTTCCATTTCCCCAGAATATTTGTGCCGGCAGCTCACGGGTAGTCGTTGATGAATAGGCAGGCACATATAAATCCAGGTTTCCGTCATTGTTCAGATCTGCTAAGGCTACACAGTGCGCACTGTAGCCCGCAGCCATCTGCTGAGAATTATCCAGACTGTAACCATCCGGGCTCCCGTATAAAATACACAGGGTTTCCGGTCGGCGAATATAATGACCCATCATGGCGACAACAATATCCAGGTAACCGTTTTTATTAATATCTCCCACGTTCAACATTACCCCGCGAGGAGCAGGCAGCTCAATGTCCCAGGTTCTTTCAGGGGAATACCCATCGGGACCTCCGAGGTAGATCTTAAGCCATTCGTGTTTATCGACAACGATAATATCGAGATAGCCGTCATGATTGACATCTGCAAGTCGGGCCGTGCCGTAGCAATAGGTGGGGAAGTTTTCCGATCGATCCGTTGAAAACCCATCCTTGGAACCATAAAAGATAGTGGACGAAGCAGCCATCGTCTCCGGCCGGTCGTCATAAGTTAAAGCCATGACGAGTAAGTCGAGATAACCGTCACGGTTGAGGTCGGCGACGTGGACTTCCAGATTACCTTTGAAGATGGTTTCCAAGTCATAGTAATTATCAGCTCGCGGTCCATCCGGGCCGCCAGGAAACACGCGTAAGCCAAACCTGCTTGTGAAAACCAATTCCGGATAACCGTCCAGATCCAGATCAGCCATGATGTAGGCATAACCACCACCCACCGGTAAATCTAATCGCTGCTCGACTGAATACTCTGCTTTCTCATTTCCGAAATAAACATAAGCGGGAAATTCGTCATAAAATTGTGAAGGTCCTCCCATCGTGCTATTGAAAATAACTTCAGGCCGTCCGTCGCCATCCAGATCGCCCGCGGTGCAGCCCATGGCTCCCGCTGTTGGCAACTCGGTGATACGCTCGGGAGAAAATCCATCCGGTCCATTCCAGAAAATCACTGATTCAGTCTCATAGGTGACACGATTATCATATTTACTGACAATGAGGTCAGGGTGGCCGTTGCCGTCCAAGTCTTCCGCAAAAACCCAGGTGGCATAGGGCACGGGGAGTTTCGACTGCACGGTCTGCAAATCATCGGTTTTTCGAATCTGCACCCCCTCTTCGGTTACGAGAAGCAATTCTGTTTTGCCATCCCGGTCGACATCCGCAAATGCTACATTTAAAGCCCCTTGACAGAACATCGTAGAGAATCCCTGTTCCTCAATCGTGGTATAATTTTCCGGATCGAATTTACCCTGTTCATTCCAGAAAATTTTCACTTCATCGCCTCCGCAGAATATAACTTCGTCATGGCCGTCTTCGTTTAGATCAGCCAGTAGAACGCGCAGGGCGAAATGAGTGGGAAGATGAAAAGGATTTTCGGTATCAAATCCGTCATCCGTTCCCCAATAGATGTAAGAATCGGTATCATGGATATATTCATCGCGATAATTAGCAACGACGAGATCGGGTTTTCCATTACCATTTAGATCGGCACAGGCAACTGACACTGCCGCCATGCCCTTTAATCCGAAATGTGCAGTAGCATTCTCAAACTCGCGTGGTTTGGATTGACGATAAACATGAATGTCTCTCAATTCACCTGCATTATGGTGATCAGCCCAGGCTGAGGGGAAGATCAGGTCGAGACGACCCTCACCCTTTAAATCAACGGCCGCTACATCGTACGCTCCAACCGTTGGGAATTCCACACGTTCTCCAGTCAACCCTTTGGGTCCACCCCAGTAGACATAGGATGACAACTCAGAGGTAACCCCGTTTTCCCCATTGACGACAATTAAGTCGGGGTAGCCATCACCGTCGACATCTGCCACACGGCTCATCCATCCGCTATCGTTAGGCAGAACCTGTTGCGGCCAGTCTTTACCTTCTCCTTTATCGACTTTGTATATCGTGGTTGGACCGCGCTCAACGTAGCCATGGGAATTAGGCAGGACGATATCGACGTAACCGTTATTGTTAACATCAGTGCGGTGAATCCGCTCGATGATGCCCTTGGCATTTACATAAAGATTGCTGCCACCGTCATCAAAACGTCCCTCGGAAAAAGCATCGAACCCTTTATGAACCCAAACATTATTTGCCTCACTCATCGGTTGTTCCTGAAGTTGTAATAAAGTAAGAGGGGAAGCAATAATAGATGTCTTTAATAATTAGAATTGTGGATTACTTGGACTGGACATAGGGGAGAATAAAATTGTTTAAATAGAAGATGGCTGATAAGCGCGATTATGATGCAATTATTATTGGGAGTGGTCATAACGGATTAGTCTGTGCAGGTTATCTGGCAAAAGCGGGGAAGCAGGTCCTCGTGGTCGAGCGTCGTTCAATAATTGGTGGAGCCGCAATTAGTGAAGAATTATTTCCCGGCTATCGACTATCCTCCTGTTCCTATATCTGCCACCTGCTTCAGTCCAAAGTTATTAATGATTTTGAGCTCCCTCGTCATGGATTTAAGGTCTTCAAAATCAATCCAACTCGATTCTGTCCCTACCTTGATCATCGTCATTTACTCCTATGGGATTCAGACGAGAAAACACAAAATCATATTGCGCAATTTTCTCGAGCTGATGCCAATGCTTACCCTCGGTGGCTAGCTTTCTGGAAGCGAGCAGCCGGATTGATATACCCCTATTTTCTCAAGCTTCCCCCCAGTGTGGATGAATTGAGAACTAATGTTCTAGGGACAGCTGATGCGCCATTACTCGAACGATTACTCACAGTCAGTATGAAGGAACTTGTCAGTGATTTTTTTGAAGATGAATCAATCAGGGGAGCATTTATTTCGACCCAGGATGTCGGTGATCCCTCCGCTCCTGGAAGCGCGTGGTGTTATAATTATTTTATGTGCAGTCTATTCAGTCGTCCTGAACATGTCGGTTTGGTAAAAGGGGGGATGGGCAGCATAACGCAAGCCCTGGCTTCCTCAGTCAAGTCGGAGGGAGTAGTGATAGAAACGGATGCACCGGTAGAGCGTATATTGATTGAAGATAATAATGCCATCGGTATTCGCCTGGAAGGGGGAGCGGAGATAACAAGCAAAGTTGTCGTCTCTAATGCAGACCCGAAGCGGACGTTTTTCACCTTAATCGATCAGGATCAATTACCGGATAAGTACTTTCAAAAAATAAAACGATTAAAGACCGAGGTCAGCTATTTGAAGTTTCATTCCGCGCTCAACCAGTTACCCGATTTCTCACAATTTTTTAAGAGTGATTTTGATCCGAAGTATTTAGCGATGACTAAGATTTCACCATCGATTGAGTATTTAGAGAAAAGTTGGAATGATGCGAGTAACGGCAGACCGGCAAGTGCTCCAGTGATGGAAGTGCAAATTCCCTCGGTTTATGATAAGTCAATGGCACCTGCCGGGCATCATGTTCTGTCTATATGGATGCTATACGCACCGGTGCGTCTCACTGATGGTAACTGGGTAGGTCGACGTGAGGAAGTGGGAGAAAGTGTCATTGATGTCTTAGCTCAATATGCCCCCAATATAAAAGACTGTATTATCGACTGGTCGCTTTTTACGCCATGGGACATTGAACAACGTGTTGGATTAACCGACGGTAATATTCGGCATTTAGATATAGTGCCTGATCAATTTCTCGACAACCGCCCCCTCCAGGGATGGGCCGGGTATAATACACCGGTCAAACATCTTTACCTTTGTGGTGGAGGGACTCATCCAGGTGGTGAAGTTACAGGAGCGCCCGGTCATAATGCCGCGCATGTTATTTTAAAAGCTGAAGATTAATTGGTCAAAAAGTCGCCATTTCTTTTTCCCACAGCTTGCGCTGCGGGCTACATTTGTCACACCGCACCGATGTGATTTAAGAGGGAGGGCCACGCTCCGTCGTGGCCGTTTGGAAGAACATTTTATAATCAATTAAAGGATAAAGATGAAGACTTAGATAACATGGACAATTCTTATTATAGACCGAGGGGAAAAGATACTTCATTTAATTTTAAAAATTGCGTTTGATAAATGGTTGGTGTTCACCCATGCTTCTCGCGATTATTATGAGTGAACAAAATCAAGAGGACACCCATGACCTATACGCGGTCAGGTTGAATAAACTGCAAGCGATGCGGGAAGAGGGCTGTGACCCCTTTCACGAAAATTGCGAACAGACGCACACATCAGCCGAAGCGCAGGCTGTTTATACTGAAGACGAGGATAACAGCCCGGTCGTAAAAGTAGCGGGCCGGATGACGGTATTTCGCCTTATGGGTAAAGCTGCTTTTGTCAAGATACTCGATCGTGATGGCCTCATCCAACTGTATTTTAAACGCGACGAAGTAGGGGAGGACGCCTACAAGGCATTCAAGAAGCTTGATCTTGGAGACATAATCGGGGCGGAAGGTCCATTATTTAAAACGAAGACGGGAGAAATAACGGTACGCGTGCAAAGTTATAAACTAGTGAGTAAAGCCTTACGTCCCTTACCTGAAAAATGGCACGGTTTGACTGATAATGAACAGGTCTATCGTCAGCGTTATCTCGATCTCATTGTTAATCCGGAATCTCGTGAACGCTTTTTTATGCGCAGTAAGATCATCTCCTGTATCCGCCGATTTCTCGATGACCGGGGATTTCTCGAGGTGGAAACACCGATCTTGCAGGCCGAGACCGGAGGGGCAACTGCTCGCCCGTTTGTTACCCACTTCAATGCATTGGATTGTGACTTTTATCTTCGCATTGCGTTGGAGTTGCATCTCAAGCGTTTATTAGTGGGAGGGTTTGACCGTGTTTATGAATTGGGACGCGTCTTTCGCAATGAAGGATTGTCCCGGCGTCACAACCCTGAATTTACGATCCTGGAAGTTTACCAAGCATACTCCGATTACAGGGGCATGATGAGTCTTATCCACGATATGGTCCTTAAAATCTGTGGTGATGTTTTAAGGACGACACAATTTGAACGACCGGACGGACAAATTATAGAGTTGAAGGGTGAATGGCGTGAAGTGCCCTATAAAGATTTGATTCGAGAACATACGAATGATTCGGATTGGTTTAATCGAAGTAAAGAGGAGATGCTCGCAAAATGTAACGAACTTGAGATTGAAGTGAATCCCCAGCTCGAATTATTTGAAATCACGAATAATGTTTTCGAGAAAATAATTGAACCCACGCTTATTCAACCGACATTCGTCACTCATTTACCGAAGGAGATTGTTCCGTTGGCTAAGCTGACTCGAGGTGATGAGAGCACGATCGATGTTTTTGAGCTTTGTATTAATGGTCAGGAAATTGTTCCCGCCTATTCGGAACAGAATGATCCTTTAATGCAGCGTGAAATGTTTGCCTCCCAGGCGGGCGAGGAAATTCAAAACATCGACGAGGACTTTATCACTGCTTTAGAACACGGAATGCCACCCGCGGGAGGGATGGGCGTGGGTATCGATCGTTTGCTTATCCTGCTATCCGGCGCGCCAAGCATCCGTGACACCATACTTTTCCCATCGATGAGACCCGTTTAATTATTGGGTAATTTGGAGCTGAGGGGATCAATTTACATTAAGTCTTTTCTACAAGTCATACACGGCTAATCGAATAAGCCGGTAACACCAATGCCCTGGTATCTTTATTTAGCGCTCAAGCAGCTTTTCCCTACTGGAAAGCGCGTGTCATTATTTTTTGTCATTGCTGTATGTGGCGTGATGCTCGGCGTAATGCTTCTCGTTATTGTGCAAAGCGTGATGGGAGGTTTCGGACGAATTTACCGAGACAAAATAATCGAAACTAACGGGCATATACGCATCGAATCGGGTGAAGTGATGTATGATTATGAAAATATGCTGAGCTATCTTTCCGAGAGAAACGAAGTAGCTGCGGCTTCGCCCTACGCGCATGGAGTCGTAATGCTCCAACATAAGGACCGCCCAGCGTTTCCCGCCATACGCAGCATTGATGTCAATCGAGAAAATCCCGTAGTTCCGATTGCCAAATACATTATCCTTGGAGGAGTTGACGATCTGGATGATGATTCTGTTCTTTTAAGCTCAAGCCTGGCGACATCCATTGGCGCGGCCCTCCATTCAACGGTGGAGGTTTATACCCCGCTTATTATCGACAAGCTGACCGAAGAGGAAGTCCTTCTTCCTCGAGAATTAAAGGTCGTGGGAATTTACGAAACCGGCTGGGAGGAGTTCGATAGTAATACAATGATAGCTACCATGCGGTTGATGCAGGAACTTTATAATTTAAGTAGCGGTGTTCATGGAATTGCCGTTCGCCTTAATCCCGGTTTTGATGAAGAAAAAGTCGCTTCCACAATCAGGGAAGAAATATTGCCGCCTAATGAGACAATGACATGGCTAGACATGTACGCAGGTTTGCTATGGATATTAAAGCTCGAGAAAAATATGCAGTTCTTTCTTCTCCTCTTTATCGTCATTGTAGCGGCCTTCGCGATTGCCAATGCACAGCTTCTAACGGTGATCAGAAAAACCCGTGAGATCGGCTTGCTCGGAGCTCTCGGTGGACAACCGCGTCAACTTATTGCCTGCTATTGCTTCCAGGGATTATTCATCGGAGTTTTAGGGACTCTATTGGGTATTATCGTCGGTTTGATCGCACTGCATTTTCGCAATGACATCATCCATGGATTCGCGAAATTAACAAATAGTGAAGACTGGCTGATTAAGTTTTATCAGTTTGCTGAGTTGCCCGTTTATTATACGAGCAGTGATTTTATCGCTATTTCTATCAGCGCCCTCATATTAACCACCCTAGCCGGATTGCTTCCCGCATGGCACGCGGCGAGGATGAAACCTGCCGAAGCATTGCGCAATGAGTGAACCTTCCACCATATTGAAAGTATCGGAGCTGACGAAATCATTTCGAAGTGGCAACCGCTCAATTGAAGTGCTGCGCGGTATTGAAATGAGTATGCGTCAGGGAGAAAGTATCAGTATACGTGGCGATTCGGGCAGCGGGAAGACGACCTTGCTTAATATAATTGCCGGGTTGGAATATCCCGACAAAGGGAAAATCTTTTGGGGTGAAACCTTATTGAGTCAATTATCGGCTTCATCTCAGGCGAAGCAGCGAGCGGTCACGATTGGAATGGTCTATCAGGCATTTTACCTTATCCCTGAACTCGACGCATTCGAAAATGTTATGATGGCGTCGCGCATTCTCGGCCTGGCCGGTCCGAAAGAAAAATCACGTGCGTGTGAATTACTTGAGCGGGTAGGTCTGAAAGAGCGGTTGGACAGTTCTACCCTTAAACTTTCGGGTGGGGAGCGTCAGCGGGTAGCAGTAGCGCGTGCGTTAATGAATAAACCTTCACTCATTCTTGCGGATGAACCGACTGGTAACTTGGATGAAAATACAGGAAAAGAAATAATTAATTTACTGATGGAAATATCTCGCGAGGAAGATGTCAGTCTTATACTTGTGACTCATAATCCCGATTACGCGATGCAGACACAACGTCAATTCCTTCTACATTTTGGCGAGTTGCAAGTTCAGTGAACGAGCACCAGTGGTTTGTTAACAGTGTCTCTTCGTCTTCGTCTGCCTCTTCGTCCAAGAATTAGTAATAATATCTTAAGCAATTATAGGACGAAGACGAAGAGGCAGACGAAGACGAAGATTTTATCATTGTCTAAAGAACTTGTGGGTTAATGAAATACTGTAGTTTATTAATTGACTGCTTGTCATGAGGCTGAATGTCCGTCTTAAATACCGACGATGGGTAGTGAAAAAAAAATAAAGTGCGGAGTTGTGGGTGTGGGTTATCTGGGCCAGCATCATGCACGCATTTACCAGGCATTGCCTACTGCAGAATTAGTAGGTGTTTATGATCTGGATGAAGCGCGCGCGGAAAAAATAGCAAAAAAAAATAAATGCCCACGCTTTCGTTCACTGGAAGAACTGGGTGAAAGTTGTGATGCTATAAGTGTGGCAGTTCCCACAGATGAACATTGTTCTGTGGCTATACCCTTATTACAACTGGGCTGCCATCTGCTTATTGAAAAGCCGCTTTGTTCGGGAATTGAAGAGGCGGAAAGAATATTATCTGCGGCAAAAGAAGCGAACACGATTGTGCAGGTAGGTCACATTGAACACTTTAATCCAGTTATGGATTTTCTCGAAGAAGCGGTCAATGACCCTAAGTACATCACCGCGGATCGATTGGCGCCCTTTAATAAACGTGGGACCGAAGTAGGAGTTGTTCTCGATCTCATGATTCATGACATAGGGGTCATACTTGAATTGGTGAAATCACCCGTGGAGAAGGTTGAGAGCATTGGCGTTAGTGTGTTGTCTTCAACAGAAGATATAGCGAATGCAAGAATTCAGTTTAAAAATGGCTGTGTCGCAAATATCAACACGAGCCGCGTGAGTAGAAAAAAGGTGCGAGAGATACGTGTCTTTCAACCTAATGTTTATCTCTCACTCGACTTTATGAATCAGAAAGGTCACCTCTTGAGAAAAGAGGAAATGAAACTGAAAAAAGAGGCGATACCTATAGCCAAGGGTGAACCGCTAATGCTAGAACTGACCTCCTTTGTAAATTGTGTGGCGAGCTATGCGGAACCAAAAGTCGGCGCCAGTCTGGGTAAATCAGCACTTGAAATAGCTATTTTGATTACTGAGCAGATACAAGCCATGGACACCCTGGGCGAGAAACGTTAAATGCCTGAGCAGGCCGCATTAACTTTGGGATTGCCACCGCCGGAGGGTGGTCAACCGGATCTGCTGATCATTGCCGGGGAGCACTCCGGTGATCAACACGCAGCCTTGATCGTTGCGGATCTTAAAGCACAATTTCCTGATCTCAACATTGCCGCTCTGGGTGGCGAAAAACTGCAACAGGCAGGCGCGCAATTACTATTTGATTTTACAGCTCACTCGGTGGTTGGATTTGTTGAAGTGGTGAAAAGCTATGCTTTTTTCAAGGAGTTTTTCGAATTAATCATTAAATGGATAAATACCTATAATCCACGTCACCTCTGTCTCGTAGACTATCCCGGATTTAATCTGCGTTTAGCTGAACGGCTTTTCCAGAAGAGGATCAGTCGTAAGGGAGGTGGAGCAATGGGCGTTCACTACTACATAAGTCCCCAGATATGGGCTTGGAAAGCGGTGCGCCGATTTAAAATGGAACGTTGGCTCGACAGTCTTGGAGTGATTTTTCCTTTTGAAGTTGATACTTACAAGGACACTACATTACCTGTTACATTTGTCGGCCATCCTTTTGTCTCAACTGATTATCAACTCCCGGTAACCTTTCGTCCAGATGCTCCAATTTTATTGTTACCGGGGAGTAGACGCATCGCGGTATCCCGAATACTTCCATCGATGATTGGGGCTTTTAAATTAATGTTGAAGCAGCGGCCTGACGAACGCGCGACGATTATCTACCCGGATGATAAAATACGTGGCGTTATCGATGCTATACTCGCGAAGGATAAGGAGGTATCGGGTAGAATAGATCTACAATTGATTGGGCAATCGGTGAATGGGAAAGCAGCACTGACAAGCTCTGGTACCATTTCACTCGCTTGTGGGCTAGCGGGAATACCCGGAGCTATTGTTTACCGGGCGCATCCACTTACCTATTGGTTTGCCAGGTACCTGATACAGGTTCCGTATCTTGGTATTGCCAATCTTTTGCTTAAGAAAACTTTTTATAATGAATATATTCAATGGCGTGCAAAGCCATCTCTTCTGGTCAAGGAATTAGAAGGGGCGATTGATTCAAAAGAGAGAATTAGCAACGCAGAATCGGTCGCTCTCCAGTTGAGAGATATTTTAAGGAGTAAGAGCAGTATTTCTGCCGCTACCTGGTTGGCTGAACAGATTAGATCGTCTTAGTGAGTGATTTCGTTGTGATCGAGACCACTCCACAATCGCGCAGCTCTCTCCTGGAGTATCTGACGACAGCGGTCAATTTCAGCGATACGCGAATTTAAATTTTCATTCGCGATTTTGGCTAGATCATCGAGATTATAGAGGAAGACATTTGGAATATCTGATACCTGCGATGCGATATCACGCGGTACCGCCAGATCGATAAAAAACATGGGCTGATTGGGGCGCTCATGTATGGTCGCTTTAATCATCGATGAAGAAATAATAATCTCCGGTGAAGCGGTTGAGCAGATAATGATATCGAATTTAGAAAGTGCGTCAGGGAAGTCTTTAAATGCTATCGCCTGCCCCGCTATTTTTTTTGCCAGTGTTTTAGCATTATCATAAGTTCGGCTGGAAACAGAAATAGAGTGGGCACCACGACTTTTTAAAGCTTTTACAGTTTTCTCACCCACCTCGCCGGTGCCAATTACTAATATGCGGCTAGACGTGAGTTTACCGAAAATGCGCAAGGCTAAATCAACAGCCACACTTCCTATACTTATTTGCCCTTTGCCAATCGTGGTGTTGCTTCGCACCCATTTAGTAGATTGAAAGCATTTCTGAAATACTCTGTGCAAGACTGGGCCAACTGAAGCCATTTCTGCCGCGGTTTGGTATGAACTTTTTACCTGTCCGGTAATTTCAGTTTCCCCCACCATCTGCGAGTCAATTCCTGAGCTTACTTCGAACAAATGGTTTACTACATCGAGCCCCGACTTCCAGAAACTGAACTTATGTAAGTGATCAATTTCAAAATTATGAAAATTGAAAAAATGGTCTTCAACCACCGCTTTAATTTCAGGTTTCAATGATATCAGATAAAGTTCAATACGGTTACAGGTATTAAGAACAAGGCATTCTTCAAGTGATTCTATTTCGCGTAACCCGCTATAAAGAGAAGCGACCCTATCAGCACTGATTGCAAACTGCTCTCTGATCTCGAGCGGAGCGGTGCGGTGGGTGCTGGCGAAAAGCAAAAGTTCTTTCTGAGTTTTGCTCATTTTAGTTATGGGCCCTGCTCAGAGGGTTGCTCATCAACGACTGATCGGCTCGCATCTATTGGCCAAAGGGTAAGGAGGGAGGCGGTAAAAAGGACGACACATGTCCACGAAAATTTTATGCCGATCAGATAATTTAACAGGCGCAGGATCAATACGAGGAGGTATGCCAACCAAAGTGCTAAGGCGAAGATGAGTTTGGCATTTTGTATCTGGCTGAAATCGTCGACCCATTTTACCATGCCGACGGAAATGGCGAAAGTGAACACTACCACTCCCATAAAAAGGAGACGCTTATTCATCTTATCCAATTGCAGGATAGAGGGGAGGAAGCTAACCATTCCCTTAGATCGTTTTTGCTTGAGGCCATAATTCTGGACGAGATACATGGCCGAAGTCAGGGCAAGAGTGGCGAAAACACCGTAGCTGAAAAGAGCCATTGAAGCGTGGGTTTCTATCCAGGGATTGATCCCATAGGGTCCAGTTTCGTAAGCGCGGTCCCATTCCGGTATGAGGAGTGAAAGAATGCCCAGCCCCGCTGCCAGTCCAGCGCTGAAAAATCCAAGTAAGCTCATGCGGAAAGCCGGTCCGATAACGAGATAGAGAAGGATGGCAGTCCAGGTGATAAATTGTATGATTTCAAAGGGGTTCCCCAGTGGGCAACTGCTTGTTTTTAACCCGCGTTCGTAAAGACCCAGGGTTTGAAATAAAAAACCGACGATAACGAGAGTGAGAAGAATTAAGCGCGGGTATCGTTTTGATTGTGAGAGCGAATAAAACCCAAAAACAAAAGCAACGAGGTAGAGCAGCGCTGCGGTCCAAATAAATATCCGTTCATCTGAAATGAAACTATACATAATCCTGGCAATGTTCTTGTCGGTGATTAAATCGATTGTGAATGACTGTATTAAGCAATATCATTCTTTGCTCTGATTATACCAACCGTTAATTTTATTCGCTAAAAAATCAATAAATGCCGGGTAATCATTCAGACAGGGAATAATTTCTAAATCTTCACCCCCTGATTCCAGGAAAAGCTTTTTACCTTCAATCGCAATTTCTTCAAGCGTTTCCAGGCAATCGGCAACGAAAGCGGGGCATAGAATGAGGATCCTTTTTGCACCCGAATGCGCCAAATGGACAATCGTTTCATCAGTAAAAGGTTGCAACCAGGGGTCTCGACCAAGCCGCGATTGAAAAGTGAGGCAGTATTTATCTTCAGGTATGTGCGTTTTATTAACGAATGATTCTACAGTTTTAAAGCATTGATGACGATAACAGGTCGCATGTGCCGGATTACTGCGCACGCAACAATCTGGAGTACTCAAGCAGTGGGTGTTAGAGGGGTCCGCCTTACGAATATGGCGTTCAGGCAAACCGTGAAAACTGAATATAATTTTGTCGTAATCTTTTTTTAAATAAGGTTCGGCATTTTGTATGAGGGCATTGATATACTCCGGGTCACTGTAAAAGGGGGGGAGCAGGGTAGTGCGTATAGTGCCATGCTTTTCAATTTCCTCCTTCACTTTAACGGCGACAGTTTCATAGCTCGACATCGCGTATTGGGGATAGAGTGGCATCACATAGATATCATCCACCTTTTGCTCCACAAGCTCCGCAATGACATTGGCAATTGCAGGTCGGCCATAACGCATGGCTAAAGCAACTGGAATCTCAACTTTTTTCTTCAGAGAATCCCTTTGCTGATTACTGATAACTATAAGCGGGGACCCATCGGAGCGCCATACCTTTCGGTACGCTTTTGCTGTTCGTTGGGGTCGGAACGGGAGAATAAAGAAGTTTACGATCAATGATCGGAAAGGAGAATCAATGACGCGTGGATCAGTGAGAAACTCTTTTAGATAGCGTCTCACGTCAGCAACTTTCGTTGAATCAGGTGATCCAAGGTTAAGCAACAATGCGGCTTTTTTAGACATAAAAAATTAGCTATAGCTATTTTGACATAAAATCATTTCCCAACAATCTTATAAAAAAGGGATAAAAACTATAACAGGTAAAAACTGACATTGCTCAGCATGAGAAGTCAAGATCAGCATATCCCCATCAATCAATAGTGTTAAATCTATACGGGCACAGAAAACATTAATTCCTGTCTAATAATATTAACCCAAAGACTTGATTCAATCAGCTTTAAAAAATATGAACAATAAAAGAGGAAAAAGAATAACTCGTTTATTGGAGGCCATTAGGCTACACTTTTCTGCTTTTATAAATACGAGAACACAAAGTTGCGAGAGGGAGACAGGTAGAATAATATTCTGTTCTTCATGCGATTAAATATGCGAGGAAATTTTCATCATTGGATTGTCCCCACGGCGTTAGCTTTTTTGGGCCTATTAATAATATCCGGAATTGGGCTGCTATTATTAAATGAGAATGAAGTTGCTACCGATTAAGCCAGCGCAGCGAACGGTGCTTTTGTGACCAAAGATCAGGAACCTTCAGCTATTTTAAAAAAGGACAATTTAAATAAAGATCAGATTGCCATCCGATCTGCGGTCGAAGAAAGAGAAATAATACTTGGGGTTGAGCGTCCAGATACAAAAGCGGTAAGTGAGATCTGGCCGGACGCAGAAGTCCTTGTCGAGGAGACGTCGATCCCGGATGAGTGGGGAAATTATCGACGTGTAACACTTATCCAGCCAAGAGATTTACCTTACCCGGTACGGATAGAGAAAAAAATTACAACCGACCCCAATACGGGTGATGAAAAATTACTGAGCGAGAATGAAGTCGTGGCCGATCGTGTCATCATTAAGATTAAGCCGGGCCAAAATGAGGAAGCGATTGAGAGTATAATAGACAAAATTGGTGGAGTGCTTCACGATCCATTTCAAGGGAGTGGGTTCACAATCGTACAACTGCCGGAACTTACAGTCGAAGCAGTCCCCGAAGCGCTTCAAGCTTTATCAGGGAAAAGGGAATTTCTCGAATATGTGGAACCCGATTATATAATTCATGCGGCACTAGCACCCAATGATCCCCGTTATGTTGATGGGACACAATGGGGTTTAAATAATCTTGGACAAAATGGCGGTAGTGATGATGCGGAAATCGACGCTCCAGAAGGATGGGAAATCATTCAGGATGCGAGCAATGTGACAATTGCGGTGATTGACACAGGCACTCGCTATACGCACCAGGACCTGGCAGCTAACATGTGGGTAAATACAGGGGAAATACCTAACGATAAAATTGATAATGATCAAAATGGGGTAATTGATGATAAGTGCGGTTTTAATAGTATCTTAAATACGGGTGACCCCAAAGATGATAACGGTCACGGAACCCTCGTCGCAGGAATAATTGGAGCGGTTGGCAATAATGGTATCGGTGTAGCTGGCATTGCCTGGAGGACTCAATTAATGGCGGTTAAATTTCTTAGCGAAGATGGAAATGGGGTGATTACGGACGCGGTTGAGTGTATCAACTATAGCCGCCTCAACGGCGCCCAGGTGATAAACGCGAGTTGGTCAGGGGGTGGTTTTTCTCAAACGTTGCTTAACGCGATCGAAGAAACACGTGAAGCAGGAATTTTATTTGTCACCGCCGCTGGCAATTTTTCCAGTGATAATGATATAGTCCCCCTTTTTCCGGCAAATTTCCTACTTGATAATATCGTAAGTGTGGCAAGTTCCACGCGGAATGACGAGATTTCACAATTTTCAAATTTTGGGGAGAGTACCGTCGATATCGTGGCTCCCGGTTCTGCTATTTTTACTACATTTAACCGAACAGACTCCGATTATGTAACGCGGAGCGGCACCTCGATGGCCACCCCTTATGTAAGCGGTGTAATTGCACTTTTAAAGGCTAGATTTCCAAATGAGAATCACGAGACCCTGATCAATCGTCTCCTGGTGGGAGGTGACAAAGTAAGTGGAACAGAGGATAAAGTAAGATCGAGTGCGAGGGTCAATTTATCTGGATCACTCAATTTGAATACGGTACCTGCGCTTCCCGATTTCATTACACCCCTGAGAACTCAGGCCGCCAGTGAAGGTGGAAGTGTGATATTTCATGTCGAAGTGAGCGGAGATCCACCGCTGACTTATAGCTGGTCAAAAGATGGACAACCCATCCCCGGCGCCTCGCAAAATTTCCTCCTTGTTGAGGATATAGATATCAGTAAAGAAGGGGTCTATAAGGTTAAAGTCTCGAATGATTTTGGTTTGAATAGCAGTAGCGCCAGCCTCTTCGTCGCGACGGTGAGGCCCGAGTTGGGCGCCGCACTCGAGGCCCCGGATTTCAACTGGAGAAGTGTTGGTTTCGCTCTCTGGTTTGGCCAGACGGATGTTACACGGGATGGCGTTGACGCCGCGGCGAGCGGTCTTATTTCAGATGGGCTAATCTCCCAGTTTGAGACTACGGTTCAAGGTCCGGGCTCCGGTTCATTCAGGTGGCAGTCTTCGTCTGAAGTTTTATTCGATTTTCTTCGCTTCGCGATTGATGGTGAACAACAGATATCCATTTCAGGCAAAAATGATTGGAGCAAAGAGACATTTTCTATTCCCGAAGGCGAGCATGTCGTATCTTGGGCGTATACGAAGGATGAAAGTTTATCCGTCGGTGATGACCGTGGTTACGTGGACAACTTTATCTTTAGTTCTGAAAATATCATAACTCCGCAAATCGTTTCAGAAACGACAAACAAAGTGGCAAACCCCGGAGCAAATGTCGAATTTGTGATCATTGCAACAGGCACAGATCCTTTAAAATACCAATGGAAAAAAGATGGTGTAGTCTTAGCGGGAGAGACTAAG
The DNA here is from genome assembly GCA_965219535.1 of Opitutales bacterium. Taxonomy (GTDB): domain Bacteria; phylum Verrucomicrobiota; class Verrucomicrobiia; order Opitutales; family PNEW01; genus PNEW01. The sequence continues at coordinate 1,407,596 of CBDCNV010000001.1, forward strand.
CCATTGTTAAATCTAACTGCTGTTAAAACAGATGATAACGGTACCTATCGTGTTGAAGTCTCAAACTCGAGTGGAACAGCGATCAGTAATACCTTCAATCTCAGCGTTAAGGGTTCGAATAATGCATTGTCTTTAGCATTGGATAATAATGAATGGCCCTGGAGGCATAGTAACGACACAAAATGGTTTAACCAGGACACAATTGCTCTTGATGGTTTTGATGCACTGCAGAGTGGCAGTATATCAAATAATGAATCATCATCATTCGAGACTACGGTTATCGGGCCCGGTATTATTTCTTTTTACTGGAAAGTATCTTCTGAGGACGGACATGATGTGCTTACTTTTGCTCTTAATGATCAAGCTCAGGAATCTATTTCTGGTGAAGTTGAATGGCAGGAAGGTGCTTTCGCGGTACCGGCGGGGGAAAATATCCTGCGCTGGGTATACTCAAAAAATGAAAGTCTCTCTTTGAGAGCCGATTCCGGCTGGATCGACAAGTTTACATTTAAATCTTTAGATGCTGACTTCCCATTTATTATACGACAGCCAAAAAATTCTCTCGTCTTTCTGGGGGACAGTTTAAGCTTAAACGCAGATGTCACGGGGACGCAGCCGTTAACTTATCAATGGCGAAAAAATGAGACTGCCCTCAATGGCGAAATTAGTAATTCCCTTGAGTTAACTGCAAATAGCAAATCTGTCGGGGGGAACTATTCCGTTGAAGTGACTAACAGTAAAGGAAGTGTGATTAGTGACCCGGCTTCTCTCGTAGTCTTTAATGAAGGTGATCCTTTGGGGCAGGCGCTCGAGCTGTCTGAATCAACATGACAGACAGATGGCAGTAGCGACTGGTTTCCCCAAGCGGTTGTTAATCGCGACGGTGAAGACGCCCTGCAAAGCGGAGCAATTGAGAATGGTCAGTTCTCCGAGTTTAGTATCAACTTAGAGGGTTCACGCACCTTATCCTTCTGGTGGAAAGTCTCATCTGAGCTAAATCGCGATTATCTACGCTTTTATATCGATAACACGAAAATGGCGGAAATATCGGGATTACTAGATTGGCAGCAGCGACATATCATCCTTCCCGAAGGACGGCATAACCTTCGATGGATCTATGAAAAAGATTTCGACCGTTCGTTAGGTCAGGATACGGCATGGGTAGATAATCTTTCCTTTAAACCTGCATCGGACGCAATTAGCCCCGCGCTCGATACGGAGGGACTTATATGGAATACAGGTGGAGATGCCTCCTGGTATCCACAGGAGATAACTACATTTGACCGGGAAGAAGCATTACAAAGTGGTAATATCACTCATGGTGGGGAAACCTGGGTGGAGACAACAGTCATTGGACCGGGCATCTTATCGTTTTGGTGGCGCGTTCATTTAGAAGAAGAGCATGATACGCTGGGGTTTTATTTTGATGATGAGCTGGTCGAGGAAATTTCGGATAACTCGGGCTGGCAGCGAAAGAGTTACAGTTTAGGAGGCGAGGCACATACCTTGCGCTGGCGGTATGCTAAGAACGCTACACGCAATATCGGGCAGGATGCTGCATGGCTGGATCAGGTATTTTATCTCGGTTCGGTTGCTCCAATCGACAATTGGCAGGTGCGGCACTTCTCCACAGCTGAGATCAATGATCCGCTTATAAGCGGTAATCTTGCTGATGCCGATGATGATGGCGTGGCCAATATTCTTGAGTACGCTTTGGGACAAGATCCACGATTTGCCGATCGTTTGGGACTTCCAACGGTCGCGACAATAGAAATTAATAACACAGAGTACCTGACCCTGACATACCGACGTAATAAATTAGCAACTGATATAGATTATCGCGTTGAAGTATCCAATGATTTAAAAGAATGGGACTCATCAACGGGATCTACGGTCGAAATCGGTGTGACAAATCTCGATGCGGAGATCGAACTTGTTGTCGTTCGCGACATCCTTCCTATTTCCAGTAGCCCGAAACGATTTATGCGACTGCGTGTAGAGGAGAAAGACTGACGTTTGTAAATCTTCGTCTGCGTCGATTCTGATATTTACAACAATATTAAGGTGGAACGCGCTGTCCCTAGCGCGTTTGAATATGTCGTTATTGAAGAAGCGTGCTAGGGATCAGCCGTCGCCAAGGCTATGTCGGACAGGCAGCCCGCTCCACCTTAAGTCGGGAGGGACGAAGATGCAGACGAGGATAATTTTCTAATAACACACTTTAATTCTCATTGTTCTTGCTTACCTTTTGGGGCTACGTGCTCTTTGTATAAGTGAGGACCAGAGGAGACCCTCCACCTCGTGTTATAAAATACGCCAACGTCGACATCGGTTAATACTGGGTAGGGGGTTTCTTTTATCTCATTTAAATTTATAGATATTATATTTCTCCCTTGATGTAAGAGGCTAGGGGCATCAATTTTCATCTGCCAGAATTCCTGTGCTGGCGGAGTAATAGCGGATTCCGCGATAATCGAAACTGAGCTTTCGATCCGGCGATCACTAATCACCGTCAGATGATCCCTTGCGGGACCATAAAATATTTGTTTTCCGTTTATCGCGACCCTTAGCTTTTGATCAGGATTGAGCTTTCGAAATCCCAGTCTTAATCCAGTGTACCGCAAATCCATCGCGGTTGATGGGTTATTAAAATCTTCTCCGATCAATAATTTAAAATCATAGGTTTTATTGCCATTAAGCTCAACCGAGAGTTACCTGTCATATATTTCAGGTTCTTCTCTATCCTGATAGTAGCCGTGAGTTATTCTATAAACTTTAGACTGCCGGTTGAGACTGGCGGGACTGGAGAAGTAAGGCAGCAACTGGGGATCACCCGTGCCCATATTGAAGGTATACATACCATCAACACCCAGAGCCCAATAGTTGGCTGCCGCCGCACGTATCAATTCCGGTGTTATTCTATTCGCGGGTTTATCCACGTAGGTGTCGATAGATGGACTTTCGCTAAATGGATATGCCCACCCCATTGTTTGGTTCAGGCTAGGGTAAACAGCGCATTTAGCTGCATGGGCCAGGCTTATCATTTCTTCTATCTGCATATCAAACGAAGTTCCCATTCTCGGTGCGGGAACGAGAACATCAACGAGGCGTTTTTCCATCCAGCTCTTAATGTCGAGACCGATCCAATTACATCGCTCTAACGAGCTGGCGATTCGAGTCATGAGATAGTATTTTCTTCCATTTTTATCACCTACGCTGTCTAGACGCTTACGTACTTTTTCGACGAGGTCGGTGATAAGATGCCCTTTATGAAAGCCTTCATTAAAGGGGAAGTAATAAAATGAGCGTGTGAAATCCAGTTCTATGCCGTCCATGATGTCCTGGTAATGATCAATAATTTCATAAATCACCTCCAACCGATGTTGGCGTACTTCCTCATGACTATAATCGAGAAGATTGGCATAGTTAGGATTGCTCTTTAAAGGAGACTCACCACTCGCTCCAATCCGAAGATGAGGATTATGCACCCAGAACTTACCGGTTGTTGGATTATTAAGTGGATCAATATTAACAAAATGACCGTCATTCATGCGATAACTGGGAAAGAAATAAAGTCCAAGCTCTTTGGCATGCTCACCAGCCACGCGCGGACCGTCGAATCCAGCTTTAGTCAGTGCCTTTCCCGAACGTACGCGAAAGTTGAAGAAGGGATGGCTGTCCATGGATGTCTCTCTCCACCCCCAGTGCACGCCTGTCTTTGAAGGGTACTGGAGAAGATCGGATGTCGAACACACGCAATAGGCAAGTGTTCTCAAAGGCTTTCCCGCAGCGGTATCAATATGGTATTCAATTCTATGCGCCGCCGTTTTAGGATCTAAACTGTTAAATGTGATCCCCCCATCAATATTAAAAATTACCCCGAAGTCTGGTAACGATTTCTCCGAAGATTGACCAGGTGTCACAGCCGTGGAATGGCTGTGTGCCATACTTAATAAAAATATGATGATGCATTTATTTATAACATTCATGGAGAGGGTTGGTGTTTATAGGTAATTAAATATTATTGAATTCATCCTTTAAATTTTTCCACAAAATATGATAGCTAAAACATCTCTGTGGCCTTAAAGAAGCAGGGTGAATTTGTATGCTCATTTAAATGAATTAATAGTGACGTTTAACGTGTAATTTGATTACCGATGATAATTAAGAAACCTTATGTTCTATAGATCCTGATTAATCTTTTCCGCGGTACTGAGACCGGAAAGCATGCATTTCCCAACCGCTACACCTGTGCGGTAACTTCCCGAAATATAAAGATTGGGGTTATCGTATTCGATCTTCTCAATTGTTTCCAAATACCGGCTATGGCCGATGTTAAATTGAGGTATAGCATTAAGCCAATGAAACTGTTTAAGGTAGACGGGATCCCCTTTTATCTCAAGCAGTTGGTTGAGATCATTTAAGACTAAAGATTTTTGTTCTTCTAATGGTGACGTTGCTAATTCGGGCTGACGAGCGCCGCCAATAAAAGTGGTTAAAAGAACATGACCTTCGGGGGCGTGGGTGGGAAAAACGGATGAGGTAAATAGAGTTCCCAGGATATTCATTTTTTCCTTTTCCGGAACAAGCATTCCAAAGCCATCTAAGGGATGATGGACATGCTCCCGCTTAAAACCGAAGACAAGAATAGAGACGGGGGTGTAGGGTATTGAGTCAAGCTGCTCCAGGCTCGATGAAATGTTTTTATCAAAGGGAAGTGAGGCCAGGGAATACGCTGGTGTAGTTATTACGAGGGCATCAAAATTGTCTTCTTTACCCTCATCGTGTCTCTTCCAAAGAATATTCCACTTTTCTTTTTTACTTATCGATGTGATTTCAACTCCGGTCTGAACCGGGTTGGTTAATTTTAAAGATATCGCTTTGCCCAGGGCTCCCATCCCATTTTTAAATGAAACTATGCGTTTTTTAAATGGTGGATGAGTATCCCTGCTTTTCCGGCGTGATTTTATCCCTCCTATGATCAATGAGCCGTATTCATTTTCCAGATTATAAAATAATGGAAATGCATATTGCGCAGAAAGTTTTTCAGGATCACCTGCGAAGACACCTGCGGCCAAAGGATTGATTGCGTAATCAAGTGCTTCTCTTCCAAGTCGACGACGCGTAAAATCGGCCAGGCTCTCCTCATCATTTATTTTCCTTTTCTGAATAAGGGGTTCCAGCAGAAGGCGAATTTTAGCGTGGGGAGAAAAAAGTGGTGATGTAATCAGGGAAAAGGGTGATTGGGGCAGGGGAACCGGTTTGCCTTTTTTTACGACGAAGCGGCGTTTTATTCCCGGATCAGTTTCAATGACTTCATTATCTACATTTATTTCTTTAAGAAAATGATCGAGCCCTTCTTCTAACACCCGCATGGTATTGGGTCCAGACTCTGCGATAAAACCATCCTCGAATACCGTTTGAATAACTCCCCCGATAGTATTTTTCTTTTCCAGGACAGTTACTCGATTACCTAACTTATTCAATCGATAGGCAGTTGCTAAACCAGTGATACCAGATCCAATAATAGCTACCGATTTCATCAATATGGGTGGTTCTTATACAGTCTATGCCAATGACAGTTTATGAGAATCGATGAACTGTTTCGACCAGGGTTTCGACGTTTTCAATCTTTGCGTCGGGAAGTATTCCATGCCCGAGGTTAAAAATATGTCCGGGATCACCTCGCATGCTTTGTAATATTTTCTCTGCTTCATCACGTACCTTTTCGGGGTTGGCGGAGAGAATGGTGGGATCGAGATTTCCCTGTAGTGCAATCGAAGGTGAGACCATGGAGCGCAGCTCATGCAATGGCATTTTCCAATCGACACTCAAAACACGAGATCCGGTCTGACACTGGTTGGTGGCGTGATGAGCCATTCCCTTGGCATAGAGAATTATGGGTAGTTCAGGGGGAAGAGCATCGATTATGTCTTTTATCCATCGCAAAGAAGCTTCCCAATAATCCCCGTCAGGGCAGAGGGCACCCCAACTATCGAATATTTGCAAAGCATCCACTCCCGCTTGAATTTTCAACTTGAAATAATCGATGAGTGATGAGGTTAATTTTTCCATCAGTGCGTTAAAGTTTTCACGGTCATCGGTGAAGAGACGCTTCACAGCCGAAAATTTATCTGAAGACCCCCCCTCGGTCATGTAGGCGGCGAGAGTCCAGGGTGAACCACCGAAACCGAGGATAGCCATTTCTGACCCGAGCTCTTTTCTAAGGAGAGTCAATGCGTCGAAAACATAAGAGAGTTTTTCATCGATCCTACTACACTCAAGATTATCGATCTGGTTCCTTGACTCGATTTTATAATCCATCTTTATCCCCCCGCCATCTTTAAATTGGTAGCTTTGCCCAAGCGCCTCAGGGATAACGAGTATATCACTGAAGAGAATCGCGGCGTCGAAATCAAATCGGCGAAGCGGCTGCAATGAAATTTCAGTAGCAAGCGCCGGGGTGCGCACACATTCGAGAAAAGAATATTTTTCCTTGAGCTTCCGATATTCAGGTAGATAGCGACCCGCTTGGCGCATAATCCAGATGGGTGTGCAGTCGACCGGCTGACAATGGCAAGCAGCAAGAAATCTTTCGCGATGGGTCATAGATAAAAATCTCTAAAGTTCAGCTTTGGTCTTCCAACCAATCCTGGGGTTTAAGAAATTTTTCATATAATTTTGCTTCCACACTTCCTTTTTCCGGATGCCAGTTATATTCCCAACGTACGAGGGGCGGCAGTGACATAAGAATTGATTCTGTGCGTCCACCCGATTGCAGACCGAAGAGAGTGCCACGGTCATAAACGAGATTAAATTCAACATACCTGCCTCGACGGTAGAGTTGAAAATGACGTTCACGCTCACCATAGGGGTGATCTTTTCGCCTGACGACGATAGGGTGATAAGCGAGTTTAAAATTATCTCCAACACTTCTTACGAAAGCAAATGATTGATCGAAGTCCAATTCATTGAAATCATCAAAGAAGAGACCACCTACACCGCGTGTTTCCTGGCGATGTTCAAGATAAAAATAGCGATCGCAATTCTCCTTGAATCGTTGATACAGTCCTTTCCCGAAAGGATCGCATGCTTTTTTTGCCGTGCTATGCCATGCGACAGCATCTTCCTCAAATCCGTAGTAGGGTGTCAGGTCAAAACCGCCTCCAAACCACCAGACTGAAGGGTAATTATCGTTTTTCGTCATCACCAATCGAACATTCATATGAGTCGTTGGGACAAATGGATTTAGCGGATGGAAAACCAGAGATACGCCCATCGCCCGAAACCCACGGCCTTTTAATTCCGGTCGTAATGCCGTTGCTGAGGGGGGAAGGTTATTACCTTCGATATCCGAAAAATTTATCCCCGCCTTTTCAAAAACTTTACCCTCTTCAAAAATTCGAGAGAGACCACCGCCCACTTCATAATTCCAACTGTCCTCCCGGAAACTACCCTCGGGATCCAACGCTTCTATTTCCGCGCAAAGGGAATTCTGAAGGTTTTTAAAATAACTACTTACCTCCTCGGTTTTAATATTATCCATACGATATGAGGATTGATAGCAATAAGAGAGAAAAGTCTTTTAAATTACTATACATGTCGAGTTTAAAGAGGGTATAGTATTTCTACTCTGATAATACTGATCAATGATAGAAATGAGAGAAGAGAAGATGGCTGATAGCGAGGGTAAAACATTGACTATATTTGGTTGTGGTTACGTTGGCTCAGCCCTTGCGCGGCTGGCCATAAATGACGGCATGTGTGTTGCCGCCTTAACCAGGAATCACGACAAGGCGAATGGTTTACGAGAACTAGGGGTAAACCCGGTAATTGAAGCTGAATTGGATTCCACTACCTGGCACGATAAGCTTAATCCAAGACAGGATTTTGTTCTCAATTGTGTCAGCTCAGGAGGCGGAGGGTTGGCAGCTTATCAAAAATCGTACTATCAGGGGCAATCATCGATTCTAAGCTGGGTGAATGAGGGTAGTGTGGGCACGTTAGTCTTTACCAGCAGTACATCCGTATACCCCCAAACCAGTGGCAAGTGGATTGATGAAGCATTTACTCACGAAGGGGCATCGAAAGAGGGCAAAGTATTACTCGATGCGGAACATTTACTCACCGCTAACGTAAAGGGAATCGAACGCTATTTTATTCTTCGTCTCGCGGGTATTTACGGACCGGGGAGACATCATCTACTGGATCAGTTGCGGAAAGGACGTATCCAGGTGGAAGATTATATTGAACGGCATCTTAATATTATCCATCGGGATGATATATGTTCGGCCATTTACGCTTGCCTATTTGCGCCGGATGAAATGAAGAACCAGATCTTGAATGTAGCCGATGATAATCCTGAGCGAAAAAAGATTCTTCTCCATTGGCTGGGAGAAAAAATCGGAAAGTCACCACACACTTGTCAACTGATGAAAGCTAAGCAGAATCAATGGAGAGAGACAAAGAGGAGAAGGGTCCTGCCGGATCGAAAGATCAGTAATAAAAAAATAAAATCGATGCTCGGATGGAGTCCGGCATATCCATCATATAAAGATGGCTATCAAGCTATCCTTTCATAAATACAATAAGCTGAATTGCGTGGTATTAGACATGGGTATCCACTTGACTCATGAGAAATGCTTAACGATAGTTTTACTAAATTTAATTACGCAAATTAATTGAACGAAGGATAAAGATGCCCGGGGTTGGTAAGCTGTTAAAGCAAGCGCAAAAAATGCAGAAAAAAATGGAAGCTCTGCAGGAGGAGCTGGCGCTCAGGGAAATAGAAATCTCCAGTGGCGGCGGTGCAGTTAAAATAAAAGTGAATGGCCAGCAAGAAGTGATGGCTATCACGCTCGACGAGGAATTCTTGAAAGAGGATAAAGAATTTGTCGAAGAAACAATACTGAACGCAATACAGGAAGCTCTTGCCAAAGCGAAGGAAATGAACGAAGAGGAAATGGGTAAAATTACCGGCGGTTTGAATTTTCCCGGTTTGGGGTAATCCTTGCTTAATCTTCTATATATTTCGAAAAAGGGTATCGATAATTCCGGATAATAGGCATGACGCCAACTTTTGAAAAACTGCAGAAAGTCCTAAAAAAACTACCCGGATTGGGCTATCGGTCGGCAGAGCGTATCGCCCTGCACATGACAGTGGAAAACCCGGAAATTCTCCCTCAGCTTTTAGAATCTCTGCAGGAGTCATTAGATAAAATCCGCCGATGCAGTATATGTGGCAACCTCTGTGAAGATGAGAAGTGTGATATATGTGCCCATCCAAAACGTAATCATGCCCAAATTTGTGTGGTCGAGCAAGTTCCCGATCTGATTGCTATCGAGCGTTCAGCAGCCTATGGAGGAAGTTACCATGTGCTGCATGGTAAAATCTCACCGATCCACGAAGTTGGACCAGACGATCTGAATTTTGCATCGTTGAAGGGGAGGCTGGAATCTGGAACAGTGGAGGAAATAATTCTCGCTTTATCCAATGAGATAGAAGGGGAGGCTACCTGTCATTACATCCAGGATACCATAATTGGCGATCTCCCGATCGAAGTCTCCCGAATCGGGTTTGGATTACCCAGCGGCGGCGGCATCGTTTACGCGGATGCGGTGACGCTGAAAAGCGCGCTTGAAGGTCGTCGTGAATATCATTAATAGCACGCGTTTCTATTGAGTGAAAGAGACAACAAATCGTTTAAATCAGGTAAATGCGGACGTAGTATAGAGGTAATACGTGAGCTTCCCAAGCTTGAATCGAGGGTTCGATTCCCTCCGTCCGCACCAGCCTTCGCCCGTTGGGCTACGGCTGGCAGGCCAGCTGTCAGCAATCTAGTGGCAATAGGTCTTTTAAAGGTTTACCTGCTTAGGCGAAGGCTGCGCGCTTTAGCTCGAAGAGCGGTGGCGGGCATTTCATTTTCGTCAGCCGAGAGCATTCCAGATTGATCAACACAAGCAGGAAAACCCGGGATTACCCCGTTTTAGCACCAGCATTCAGTCCCAATACCGTGAATCGCTTTTAACCTTGTAAGACCGCTGGAATTCTGTGAAAAATTGAAATGTAAATAAGTTAAAGTGATCAGCATAAGACAGCTTTATTTGATAGCTATCATGTAATAAATTCTTACTGTAGACACTTGATTTCTATAAAATTAATAGGAAAACTTGCCCCTATAACATCATTCAGGTCTTAGTTCCCGTGTCATTAAGTAAGATTCTGATATTAGAAAATATGACACTTAATATATGAAAAGAGGATAAATGAATATCTACGTTGGAAATCTACCCTATAGTGTAACAGAACAAGATTTGAGAGAACTTTTTGAATCATATGGCGAGGTCTCATCAGCAAACGTCATTATTGATAAATTTACGAAGCGATCTAAAGGTTTTGGTTTTGTCGAAATGCCGTCGCAGGACGAATCGATGGAAGCAATTGACAAGATAAATGACCAGGATTTTCAGGGTCGTAATCTCAAGGTCAATGAAGCGAAACCTCGCAACGACAATTATCGATAAAGAAGCGAGCGTCGCGCACAGTTAAGACATTTAAAAATCGATCAGAGGATTGTTCCGCGGATTATATAATCAACGCGGTTTACGATAAAGATAGGTCAGATAGGCTCTTGCGATGGGAAGTCTCTATCCCAAAATAAATTCTTGATCTTATTTAGGAATAAAATGATTGGTATACTACTCAAAAGGGGTAGTCTTCTATTTCGAAGCCAATTATGGTCTTAAAATCAACCGTCGAGATCCCGATATTCAACGATACGCTCGTTGCCCATAATCGCGTGCTACGCCGGGCCAAGCCGGAGATTCTTCAATTAAATGTTGGTAAGATTTGCAATCTTACTTGCATCCACTGCCATGTGAATGCTGGTCCGGGCCGAAAAGAAATGATGACCCGTGAAACGATAGACAAAATTTTAGGTTGGTTGGAGCCGATCGAGATCCCTATCGTGGATCTCACCGGTGGAGCACCGGAGATGATCCCCGATTTTAAATACCTGATCTTAGAACTTAAGAAACAGAACCATTCCCGGCACTTGATTGATCGTTGTAATCTCACCATACTCAATGAGCCTGGATATGAAGATCTTGCTGAATTTCTTGGAGAACATAAAGTTGAAATAGTCGCCTCAATGCCCTGTTACACTCCGGACAACGTTGAAAAACAGCGTGGTGAGGGAGTCTTTGACAGCAGTATAACCGCTTTAAAACTGCTCAACGCGTTAGGTTACGGAATTGACCCTCAATTAACTCTCCACCTGGTGTATAATCCCGTTGGTATTTCACTACCGCCCGATCAAAGTGAATTAGAATCTGATTACAAACGAGAACTTAAGAAAAGCTTTGGTATTGATTTCAACAATCTTTACACCATAACCAATTTACCCATTGCACGTTTCCTTTCGTATCTCAGGAGTAACTCTAAATATGAGGAATACATGAATCTATTAGTTGAGAGTTTCAATCCACAAGCTGTAGAGGGACTGATGTGCCGCAATACAATAAGTGTCGGCTGGGAGGGTGACGTTTTCGACTGCGACTTTAATCAAATGATCAATCTGCCAATGGCTGGGAATAAACGTAAATTTATTTGGGATGTCGATTTTCAGTCGCTTGAGGATTTACCCATTCAAACCGGGAATCACTGTTATGGATGTACCGCCGGCGCTGGTTCAAGTTGTAAAGGAGCTATAAATTAAAAATTGGAATAAAAATTATTTACAGGCACTATAAATCTTTTTAAAAAACCTTTACAGAAAATGAAGATAGAAAACCCCATAATTGATTTGCATGAAAACGCGCGTGAATATTACGGCAAGCAACTGAAGACTAATGAAGATCTCAAGACCAGTGCCTGCTGCAGTATTGACTCAATTCCACCTCACCATCGGCAGTATCTGAAAAAAATTGACGATGAGATTATGGAAAAGTTTTACGGTTGCGGTTCACCTATTCCTCCTGCTCTCAAGGGTAAAACAGTTCTTGATCTTGGTTGCGGCAGTGGGCGGGATAGCTATTTGCTCTCCCAGCTTGTGGGTGAAAAGGGATATGTCATTGGGGTGGATATGACGGATGAACAACTGGATGTGGCAAAAAGCCATCGGGACGGACAAATGGCTCGATTTGGTTATAGTGAGGCGAATGTCGATTTTCGGAAAGGGTATATTGAAGATCTTACATCAGTAGGGATTGCTGATAATACAATCGATGTTGTTACTTCTAATTGTGTCATCAATCTTTCCCCCGATAAAAAGACCGTATTTTCAGAGATCTTTCGAGTGCTTAAACCTGGGGGCGAGCTCTATTTTTCCGATGTCTATGCTTCGCGCCGCCTGCCTGAAAGTTTAAAAAACGACCCTCTGCTTCACGGTGAGTGCCTGGGGGGTGCGCTTTATATTGAAGACTTCAGACGTATCCTCCGGGATTTGGGATGCCTCGATTATCGCATGGTTAGTGGCAGAAAACTTACATTCGATGATCCTGAAATTCGAGCGAAAATTGGTAACATCGAGTTCTTTTCCCATACTATTCGGGCTTTCAAGCTTAACACGTTAGAAGATATTTGTGAAGACTATGGCCAGGTTGTCCGCTATCTCGGCAACTTGGAAGAATCGCCGCATGCTTTCGAATTGGATGACCACCATGTTTTTGAAGCGGGTAAACTTATTCCCGTTTGTGGCAACACAACTTCCATGCTTCAGGAAACGCGCTATTCAATATATTTTAAAGTTGTCGGTGATCGATCAATTCACTTCGGAGAATTTACCTGTGGCCCCTCAGATTCAAGCAGTGATCGAGACGACAATACAACCAGCGGCAGTTGCTGTTAAAGAGGGAATCAGCATTCAGTGAGTGAGTTTTTTGGGTCAGGCTTACACCCTGGATGGGTGTGTCAATCATTATAGATGGTTGGAAGAATGGATGATAACTGAAGGTAATTCCAATCCATTCAATCATCCAACCTTCCACTATTCCTCTCTTTTTGGAAGACGCCGACTAAAAGGTGCACGCTGTTTAAAAATATCCTTGTCTGAATGCCTTACTGAAGTTGACTCTATTGATCCTTAAAGTGATGGATTGTCTAAAGCGTGATTCGATCATATCCGAACGTCTAAAGCGACAAAGACTTACTGTTCCTCTTCGCAGTGAGGGAGAGTTTAAGGATTTATTTGAACTACTGCAACCAGTAGCACCGATAGCTTATTCTTATCCGGGAAGCCCGCCCAGCCTCATCTATCGTACTGTCTTCGACGACGAATCGGTTGCCGATGAATTGAGAGCAGAGCGCATAATTGTTAAAGGGCGATTTACCGGAAGTTCTGTAGGCTATGTCTTGGCAAAAGATTTAGAACTCTACGCTAATGCATTTTGCAAACCTCTTAAAAGTAATAATAGCATTCATGAGGAAATTATCGAAGCGATAAAAACCCTGGGTGCTACATCACCGAGACTCATTCGAGAAGAAACAGGGTTACTCAATAAAAGGATGATGCCAGCACTCCATCGTCTTCAAGAAGCATTTCTCGTCTACGAGGATCAAGTGGATGATAGTTGGGATCGAGCCTGGAATATTTTTGATAAGGAAAGGCCTGAGATTAAAATAGATGAGAGTGGAAAACAGACTGCGATTATCGAAGTAGTACGACGTTTTCTTAAAATCCATGTTCTCGCTACATTTGAACAATTGAAGGATTGGTCGGGCTTATCTATTAAAATCTTAGAGAAAGTACTGCATAAAATGGAACTTGATGGCCAAATAGTAATGCATCAATGCAAAGGGTTAGGTGAAGGTTGGTTAAATGCTCAAGATAACAAAATAAAGAGCCAGACGATTCAACCGTCAGTATTTATGTTCCATAAAATGGATATTTTAGTCAGATCTCATGCTTCAGAATTAAAGCGTAAATTTGGCGATCGAGAAGTATTGCAATACTTGCTTATCGATGGGGCATTTCAAGGAGCAGTGATTGGTCATTGGCGCATGGGTCCACACGACGTTGACGACATTCATTTAACTCTACCGGCGGGAAAAAAAAGTGATTTAAAAGAAAAGATTTTAAATGAAGTTGGAAAACAATATCACCCGCCACAGAGTAAAATATTGAATTATGCGGGAAAAAAAATTTGCTGATGGGCGGGATCCTCAATGAGCTGACGATCGAATGCGATTGAGCCTGATAAGCATTAGGATAAAATTCGAGACACCCCGTTTTTAAAACGAGGGAAAGGCGACGAATATTCGCGAGCTTAGGATAATTACATGATAATAAAACTGATCAGTTGAAATCTTTCTCTCGATTGTTTAGACGTTGGCTATGCAAAAAATTCAAGTCTCCACTTATGATGGTCCAGAGACAAAGCCAAAAATAAATACTGTTTCTCGGCCGAAAATACCGGATCGAGCCGCGTTGATTCGAATTGAAGCTTGCGGAGTTTGTGGCACTGATCTTCACATTCTCCGGGGACACTGGCCGAAACCTCTCCCCTGGCCATTAACTTTAGGGCATGAGCTTGCCGGAATTATCGAAGAGAAGGGGAGTGCTCTGGAAGCTGATTTCATGGGGCAGTCACTGGCGATAGGAGACAAGGTTATGCTACCACCATTGATGCCCTGCGGTGAATGTTACTATTGTGTCCACTACCCAACACAGTCGAACCGCTGTTTGAATCCCACTTATTATGGGCGATATATTCCATTCAAAAAACCCCCGCACCTGTGGGGTGGTTGGGCAGAAATGGTTTATGTTGATCTCGAGATGTTTCCAGCTACTAAGATTTATCGATTACCCGACGATATGTCCCTTAAACTAGGATCGCTCAGTGAGCCATTGACCTCTTGTGTGCGCGCCTTTAATCGCGCCGTGTCTGCTGGAGGTTTTCGTGTCGGAGACTCAGTTGTTATTCAGGGCTCAGGCCCGATTGGCGTTTTAGCTTTAGTGACAGCACAGGAAATGGGAGCGGGTCGGGTCATTGTTGTCGGAGCACCGGAAGAACCGCGACTTGTGCTATGCCGCGATTTTGGAGCCAAAGCGACGGTCTCGATAGATGACTATAAAACACCACAATCCCGAATCGATGCGGTTCGCGGTATAATCGGCGGATTCGGTGCTGATCTTGTGATCGAGTGCAGTGGTCATCCATCCTCCGGACCTGAAGGTATTGAAATGCTCCGCGATGGCGGGAGCTATGTCGAGATGGGACAGTTTACGGATGCGGGTTCGATAGAAACAAACTGGCATCGCTTTTGCGTCAAGGATGTAAATATCCTGGGAAGCTGGGCATTTACAGCCAATGATATTCCATTGGCGATTAATCTGCTTCAACGAGTAAAGGATCGTTACCCGTGGGACTTGATACAGATGGAATTTCCGTTTAGTGAGGAAGGGATCTATGAAGCGACACAAGCGGCGATGGAGATGCGTTGTGTAAAAGCGACAATTATCCCCGCTTGAATGGATATGCAGATTGTTCAGGTCGCGCCATTTAAACCCAGCGTATGGGCGACTGATTTCATTCCCTCGATTACATTTTGAATATGCTGACTGATTTCGATGCCGAGTTCTTCTGTCCCAAGTATAATATCATCTCGGTTTATGGTGCGTGCAAATGACTTGTCCCTCATTTTCTTTTTCACCGACTTGACGCTGAGCGAGTGGAGGGAACGATCCGGCCGTACCAGCGTTGCCGCGTAAATTAAACCGCACAGCTCATCAGATGCAAATAACACTTTGGCCAGATTTGTTTTTCGATCAACACCTGAATAAGTGGCATGACCAAGAATAGCTTCAATAATTAAATTCGAGTAACCGAGGTCTTCCAGAATTTTGCAACCGACAAAGGGATGTCCGTCCTTGTCTAAATTCGGGTATTGCTCGTAATCGAAATCATGAAGTAACCCCGTGATACCCCAAAGCTCTTCATCTTCACTGAAGTGCTGTGCATACCAGCGCATGGCAGCTTCAACAGCTATAGCATGCTTAATAAGGCTCTCGCTTTTTGTATGTTCGGTGAGAAGAGTGAAAGCCTCGTCACGTGTTTTCATGGATAGGGATCATGGCTGGCCTTGCTACGGCGCCGTCCAGATAACCTTCCCCTTCTTGTCGTAGAGCGTCAATTGATGAATATCTTTTACCTGCCAGAGCGAAGTGCGCGTTATGTAATTTTCGTCTTTAAAGGTGAGGGTAGAGCCGTCCTTAAACTGACCTAAACTGGTACTCACACGCCCATTTTCATCATAAAAAGCCAGTTCCGCTCCCTCTCTCTGCTGTAGAAGCGAGACGTGAATATTACCTTCTTTATCCACGAGGTGGATACGCTCCGCCTCCAGAGTTTTGAAATTCAACTCTCCTACGCGTAAGGAATAGAGCGAACCAAAAAGTGCGACTGCACCAAAGATAACAATTAAGAGAGAACTTATAATCAGCCACTGTATATAGTGCTCTAATTTTTTAATTCGTAATTCAAGATTTTGGGTTTCCATAACTAATTCTTTTTTTTTGTGATGAGATATGAAATTAAAATTTTTTATAAGTTTATAATCCGAGATCAATTTATTGGTCATAGACGACAAACGTACCGTCAGATTTACTGATTGAAATGGAAGTAAATCCGACAGTTATGGGAAAGAGGGCGGTATAAGCTTCTCCCGCCACAGCCTGAGGCACTAATTTCATAAACAGAGTCGGGTCAGATCCGATAAGATCAGTAAGTATCGCAGATGTTGTCCCTTCGAGAATGAAGTACTGATCCGCAGCGGATGCGATCTGCCTGAGATTATTTCGAATGGCCTTTTCCTGTGAATTTATTCGGACTTTATTGAAGGCTGGAATCGCCAACGCAGCCAAAAGACCGATGATGACGACGACAATCATTATTTCAACGAGAGTGAATCCTTGTATTACAGATTTATTATTCATAATATTCTCCTTTGTCTTTTTAGAATAAAGATAATTGCATTATATATATAAAACAGATTCTAATGTTAATATAACTAATTGCAAATATATAGCCTTTGGTTATTTTATATATTTTTAAAATAATATAGCTATCAACGAACTACGAATATGAAGCGTGTTTATATTGTCGAAGATGATTCAGATAGTGCGGCGCTCGTTAAAGAGATTCTCTCCCTTGATTTTGAAATCGAGCTTTTTTCCAACGGAGGAGATTTATTAGCTTATTTGAATCAACCCGATACTGTTGCACCCGATCTTTTTCTTTTGGACATCAGTTTGCCTGGAATGGATGGAGTGACACTCTTAAATAGGATACGCACAGATTATTTATACGGCGATGTTCCCGCGCTTGCTTTAACGGCACATGCAATGAAAGGTGATGAAGAATCTTTTCTGAAAGCAGGATTTAATTCTTATATGAGCAAACCCATAATTGATATCGACGGTCTCATCCAAAAGGTAAACAGCATTATCGAGGGGTAAACTCACAGGCTTATAAAGGGACCATTGCAAGTAGCAGTTGGTATCCGCCACGGGTGAGGAATACAACATTTAGAGGGTATAGTGATGTATTCAATTAGATCAAGTTAAGCGTTTGATCAGCCTGATCTCTGGGTAAATCATACACTGACAACAGTGTATGTAACATGATTATTCCCGCGTGGGATGCTTTACATCACTGGCGCGTGATGAAACAGAAACTGGATTAAAGTTTACTGCTAAACTTATGTTTGTGAAAAACAGAACTAAAATAGTGATCCCCACGCGTGACTTTTTTAATCGCGTAAACAATCTCCTCAATTCTTGACCCTTTAATCATATGACCATCCGCTTTTCCTTGTAGGGTAATTTCAATGGTCTTTTGATCATTCTGTTCTGAATATAACATTATTTTTGCTTGTGGAAGATTGGTTTTAATAAAATTTAAAACTTCATCTCCGTCAGCTTCAGGTAAATTAAAATCCAGTATAAAAAGGTCAGGTTCAAGAGCGATACCATCTTTCATTGCTTGCTGACCATTGTTCGCTGTTCCTATAACTTCGTGTCCAAGGATACATTCCTGGACAATAGTCTTAAGCATTTCGAGAAGATGAACGTTTTCTTCTATGATATAAATTTTTTTCATTAGCTAAGACCTAATATAAGAATAGCATTCTAATTCATATTTTAATCGATCCAATAAAAAAATGTAACAAATCTCTACCTCGAGGCAATAGGTTAGAGGGGTCGTTAGGTGAAAATTAGAGTGATAAATAAGGGATTCAATGTGATAATCTAATGGAGTAAGACTATAGGTGTACCAATAAGCAATTAGGTTTAACTTGAAAGACGAAATAATTGAGGTTTAAATTTAATGTCCATTTGAAAAATATACCCGAAATCTTACTTAGTGAATTGTAAAATAATTGTAAAATTCTTAAGGGTATTCTACATGACCCCCGATCGTGATGAATAATCATACCTATTTCTTGCGGTGAGGGCATTTGAAAAATATACAATCTTAGTGAATTTATATGTAAAATTAGGGTATTCTACATGACCCCCGATCGTGATGAATAATCATACCTATTTCTTGCGGTGGCTACAATCTTTATATGATTAGGATATAGTTTTAAACGGTGACTTTATAATCGGTTTGTCGACCAGGTATTTTTCGATAAAGATGAAGCGTTATCAATTAATTTTAAAAGGGGTATGCTTATTCCTGTCCTTATATTTTATCGGTGGACTGCTATCAGTACTGACACCAAGGCATGAGATCTTTCCCGTTTTTTCTTGGTTTCTGTTTCCGATTACTCCGAATCCTGATACGAAGTTTGCTCTGCGATTACATGAGGTTGCGGGAAAGAGACTAGAGCAACCCCGTTATTATGAAAAGGCTGAAGGCATCGTTAACGAACCCAGGTCAATAAAAGTCTATCAAATGGTACAAGAATTGGGTAAAGCTGAAGAGCGGGACGATAGAGCTGAGATAACACGTATTCGTTTTATATTGGAAAAAAATTATGTTCTCACCCCCTGCCGATACGACTTGCTGGCTGTGACCTACGATCCGGTGAAACGTTGGAAAACCGGTCTTATGCAAGAAGAAACGGTTACCACATACCAAGTGCCTTAGAAATAATGGATAAAGGGTGGAAGAGCATCTACAGGTTTTTTTCTGCCCCAGATACGGCGGATTGGGTGACCACGCTGCGCATGCAAAATCCCGCATACACTGTGGCTAAGGTCCTTATTCGGGTCTTTTATGGATTTCTTCTTTATTATGCCGCAATCATTCACCACCTCTGGGACTACTACCACAATATATTACCCACCGATCTTTTGTGGCCAGTGATTTGGCTTAATGCTTTGGAGGATCCCATTATCGGTGTACGACTAATACTCGTAGGAGGTTTTATTGCAGCATTAACGGGAGCACTTTTCTGTGAAATCCGATGGGCGCGCGTCATGGTTTTTATTGGTCTACTCGAATATCTGGGGTTAAAATATTCCTATGGTGGTAGTATCGGTCACGGCATGCATCTTTGGCTGATCTTATCATTTATCCTAATATTTCTTCCAATAGATTGGGCAAAGACGGGCAAAGTTCCCCGGCTTACAGAGCAGATGACTTTGCGTCTCTATTGGTGTTGCCAAGCTCTGGTAATGTTAACTTTCTCAATGTCTGGTTTGGGGAAATTAGGGGGTGCGATATACCAGATATTTATCGGTCAAATCCATTTGTTTCACCCCGATGCACTTGCTCTGCACATCGCTGAAAGATTATTACAGAATAACACAACCAGCCTGATGGGAAACTGGTTCATCGACCATTCACTGTGGGGGATACCGATTATGGTGGTTACTCTCTATCTCCAACTATTTGCTATTTGGGCGGCATTCAGGCCGTCACTACATCATCTGTGGGGTTTCGGTCTGATCCTTTTTCACATCGGGACTTCGCTGACTTTATCCATTAATTTCACTTTTAGTATTTTCTTGATAGCGCTGCTGTTCCTTTACAGTCCATTTAAACCAGAAAATGTTAACTGGCAGAGCGTGTTGAGCGATTTACCCCTTTTCGGGTTCTTTTATCGCAAACTATAGGGAGAGATTTCCCCTGAGCCTGAGTTTAATAGATAAACACTTATCCGACCGTTTGTCCGAAGCAGTATCACGAGTTCAGGGAGTGACATCTCAGCGCTATTAAATTTTCCAAGAAAAATAATTATGATTTGATACGAAGTCTGAGGATATCGGTGCAAAGTTCATCATATTCCTGGGCGCCTCGGGAACTTCGCGCGAACATGGAGATAGGTTTAGAGGCAAGATTGGCCTGGTTGAGGGACTCGCTTTTTGAAATGACAGTTTTTAACACTCGCCGCTTATGTTTATCTAAAAGTTCCTCGACCATGGCATTCGTGCGGGTAGTCCGAACCTCAAACATTGTGGTCAGGATGCGGTAGGGGACTTCCTCTTCATCACGAAGTTCTCTCGCGGTATTGAGAAGCGTATCAAGACCCATGACGGCGCCGGCGCCCGGCTGGACGGGAATGAGAAGCAGATCAGCTGCTACGATCGCGTTGTAAGTAAGGATGCCGAGGATCGGGGGGCAATCGATAACGATATGCTCATAATCATTTGAGAGTGGATCCAGCGCATTCGCGAGACGCTCTTCACGACGGATCCGAGTCTCGAGAAGTTCGGCGGTTTCAATGAGGACAAAAGTAGCTGGGACAATATCGAGCTTGGGAACGTCAGTTGCTAAAACGGTACGAGGCGCCTGTGAGGGACGACCCATGATGAGATCAGATACACTCCATTCTGGTTGCTCATCGAGGAAGCAATGGGTGGCATGAGCCTGGGGATCGAGATCGACAAGGAGAGTATCGTGGCCTCTCTCAGCTAAGCCAGTAGCTAAGTTTATAGTGGTCGTCGTCTTACCTACGCCGCCCTTGTTATTAGTGACTGCAATTATAATGACCGAATCCTTGGTGAAATTGAAAGGTTTCCATTTTGGGTTTTTACCCCTGTCCGTCAAGCCGTCGATACTAATGAATTAGCGGGAAAATGGAATACAGCGGCGGTCAATATCGATAAAGGTTGACTCCTTAATTGGCCAATGGCTTCAATTACCTGTTATAAGAGGTTTAATCTACTCGAATATGGACAAAAGTATAACAGATTCGATCAGTCTAAAATTCTTAAAATCGCATGCTTTATTCGGTGGAATCGAAGATGATGACTTGGTTTTTTTTCTATCCTTAATGAAGCAGGAAAATCATTCAGGGGGTGATGTCATTGTAAGTGAGGGTGAAACAGGAGACTGTTTATACTTAATTGTCGAGGGTTCGGTTGAGATTTTAAAAAATGTTTCCGATTCATCATCAGAATCAATGGAGAGAATCGCTACCCTGGGAACAGGAGAAACTTTCGGAGAGATGGCGATCGTTGATTTACAGAAACGATCAGCGACGGTAAGAACTTTAGAACAAAGTGTTGTCCTTAGACTCTCGCACAAGGATATTTTTAATATCGCCAAAAAAAATAATTATATTTACTCCATCGTCATCATGAATCTGGCACGTGAAATCAGCCGGCGCCTTCGGGTCATGGATGACCGCTATGCGATCACCCTTTTTTCTCACAAGCATTAATGGTGAATTCTTAATCGTCATATAAATGAAAGGACATAGGTGACCAAATGATGGAAAATGCAATATTTGGAGCGGGTTGTTTCTGGGGAGTAGAAGCGGCGTTTCGCGAGATAAAGGGTGTTAACTCAACTGCCGTCGGTTATTTGGGAGGGACGTTGGAAAATCCTACTTATGAAGATGTTTGTAGTCGTCATACCGGACATGCTGAAGTAGTTGAAATAGATTTTAATCCGGCCGAAGTCACTTATGAAGAACTCCTGGAAGTGTTCTGGAAAATTCATAACCCAACGACGATGAACAGGCAGGGCCCGGATGTCGGCTCTCAGTATCGATCAGCAATATTTTATACTACACCTGAGCAGGAATCTGTAGCTAAAGTGTCAAAAGATAAGCTCGAGAATTCCGGGACATTAAATAGTCCGATTGTAACTGAAATCACTGCCGCATCGAAATTTTATAAAGCGGAGGATTATCATCAGCAATATAATGAGAAACATGGGATCAGCCACTGCAGACTAAGTTGAATAGCTGATTTCGATAAATCCGGCCAAGATAAAATTTCATCACATGAGTGCGCTGGCGATCAAAGGAGGAAAACCATTAGTCGGCGATAAAATGGTTGGGAAAAAATGGCCGATTGCCAATGACACCGATCGCCAAGCATTGAATCGCGTTTTGGAAAGCGATACCTGGTGTAGTGGAATGCATGAGAAGCAGACGGATGCGGAGGTAGGTAAATTCGAAATAGCATTTGCTGATTATCAGGGCAGCAAGTACGGATGCGCGGTGACTAACGGGACGACGGCACTGGATGTTTCGTTGCGTGCGGGAGGTATAAATTCCGGCGATGAAGTCATCGTTCCCGCGGCCAGTTTCGTAGCCACTGCTATTGCCGTCACTTTAAATGACGCGATCCCGGTATTTGTCGACGTTGATCTTGAGACAAATGGGCTTTTACCGGAAGCTGCGGAAAACGCCATCACTGAGAAGACAAGGGCGATTATTCCTGTCCATTCATGTGGGTATCCCGCCGATATGGAGGCACTTGGAAAGTTGGCAAAAAAGCATAATCTATTTATTGTCGAGGATTGTGCTCATGTTCACGGCACCATCTGGGATGGACACAAATTTCCGGTTTCCGATTTCGGGGCATTCAGTTTCCAGGAGGGTAAATTGATGACCGCAGGTGAAGGGGGTATGGTACTCACGGATAATTATGATCACGCCGATAGGATTCACGCAATGTGCACGCATGGCCGCGTTCATGGTCACCCCTTCGGTGATTATCATGAACTCGGTACGAATTTTAGGATGACTGAATTTCAGGGGGCATTGCTTCTGGCTCAGTTAGCGAGGTTGGAAGACCAGAACAAGCATCGGGACGCCAATGCGACTTATCTCACGAAACACCTGGAGAATCTTCCTGGCCTTCGTGCGATCAAGCGCGATTCCCGTCTCACGCTCTGGGGATTCTACCATTGGAATTTTAAATTTGTGCCCGATCTCTGGGAGGGGATTACCCGGGATCAATTCGTCGAAGCAGCGATGGCCGAGGGCTTGCCTATCGGTCCGGGCATGCAGGTAGCACCGATGTTCGAATGCCCGCTTTACGCTGAGAATAAAGCCCCTTCTCGCATACAGGACTGTCCCAATTGCTATGTATGGAAAGAGGAAGCTCTTAATTTCAGCCATCGTGTTTTTCTGGGGCCGCAAGAGGACATGGATCTGATTTATGCAACCTTTCTGAAAATCTGGGACAACCGGGACGAGTTGCGTGTGTAGAGTACGGTAATCAGTCTTGTGATGACCGACTCAACGATTAAGTCATACGATATGGGTAATCGGGGCACGCTGACCAAAGAACAGGTAATTTTTTATTACAAAGAAGGTTATCTCGTGCTTCCGCATTTACTCGATGCGAATGATATGGCTGGTGTTATTGCTTCGATGGAAGAACACGTCGATGATATAGCCAATGACCTCTACGCGAGGAGTGTGATTAAAGACAAATGTGAAAACAGTCCTTTTGAATCGCGTTTGGCAGAGTTATTTGAAGGGAAAGAAGATGCAGAGTTTCTGCGATACGGTCGGGGCTGGCGCGACCGTTTACCGGGGTACTTCGATTTGATGTCTAAGCCAATAATTCTCGATGTTGTCGAATCGCTTATTGGCAGTGAAATATTTTCCAATCCGGTTTATAATACCCGACCAAAAGTTCCGGTAGTCGCCGCGGGCGAAGTGCCCTGGCATCAGGATAAATCCTATTGGCCCAATGCGGATGTTAACCCGGTGATTGCGGTATGGATTGCCTTAGTCGATGCGACAGAGGATAATGGCTGCCTTCACATCCTCCCTCGTTCCCATCTCAATGAAGTCCTTTCCTATCATCGGGAATCCTATAGCAGCACTCGGTATACGGAGATTGATCAAGAACATCTTAAAGATTGCCAGTCTTTACCCCTGCCACTGAAAGCTGGAGGAGCCATCCTTTTTAATGACCGATGTATCCATATGTCGACGCCGAATCGAAGTAAAAATGTACGGTGGAGCATAGATTTACGTTATCAGCCTACGGATCAGGATCCGATGACTGAACATGGGGTCGGTTTTCTCGCTCGCAGTCGTAAATACCCTGAGCGGGTTGCCACGCTTGAAGATTGGCTTGCCTCTCGACCCGAGCACGGTGACATAAGTAAATAAATTATTCAGGGTACCCAAAAGCTATTGCCTTCCGACGGCTTTAGTTTGATTTTATTTCTGAAAATAAGGATGAAATTATTATAATATCGCCTGATGACAAAACTGAGTGTCAATCTAAACAAAATCGCCCTCTTGCGAAATTCTCGCGGAATTGAAATTCCCGATGTTGTTAGTGAAGGGCGCATCTGCATTGCGGCCGGTGCTCGAGGTCTAACCGTTCACCCTCGACCGGATCAACGGCATACCAAGCCTTCTGATGTATTTGCCTTAGCGAAGCTGGTTACTGAAAGTCCAGACATCGAATTTAATATCGAAGGCAATCCATATCCAGAGTTCCTCGAGCTTGTCAAAAAGGCGCGGCCGACTCAATGCACGCTTGTGCCCGATGATCCCAATCAGCTCACGTCGGATCATGGGTGGGATTTGAAAAAGGAAGGTGAAGAATTAATTCCCGTCATCAAGGAACTTCAGGATTCAGGTATTCGCGTAAGCCTGTTTATGGATCCAGTTCAAGAGCAGATTGAGCGGGCTCGTGAGATTGGGGCGGATAGGATAGAACTTTACACGCAGCCCTTTGATGAGGCTTACGGAAGCGCTGAAGAAGAGAAGGTCTTTTCTCAATTTGCACAGGCCGCTAAACATGCGCAAGCGCTCGGTCTGGGAGTTAACGCAGGGCATGATCTCAATTTGAATAACCTCGAAAGATTTTTAACGATTCCCAATATTCTAGAGGTTTCTATCGGCCATGCACTGATCGCAGATGCGCTTCATTATGGATTAGAAGCAACGGTAAAAATGTATTTGAAAATTACCGAAGCTGCGTCCGATGACATGGTTGCCGCTTAAGAATTACAGTTTCTAATAAATAATATTCTTAATATCGAATTATGCCTGAAGTCCCTCGCATTGTCCCCTCTCAATTGAATCCTGAAATTGACCCTGAATTATGGAGTGACGTCAATTTTTTTAAGAAATGGGGGTATCTGATCGTCGAAGATGCAATTACGAAGGAAGAAGTGCGTGTATTGCGCGGAGCGATGGATGATCTTTTCTTAAGGAAAGAAAAGGAGCGTGATAAAAATCATAAAATTAAAAAAGGGAGTAAGAATTTTATCAACGAACAATTCACGAAGCAGCTCCTGGAAGAAGACGATCGTTTTGTCTTCCTCTTAGACAATCCGCCGGTGCTAAAGTATATGAAAGCGATCTTAGGCAATTGCATTCAGCTTCACAGTGCCACCTCCCGTATTACTCATCCGGGCGACCAGGACCAGGATTGGCATCGGGACGGACCATGGCCAATGGACCCTGAAGGAACGCCCTTTGGGAGTATTCCGGGGCAGATAAATTGCCTTTATTTCCTTGATAAGCTGACGACGGAGCTCGGTCCCACTTTAATCGTTCCCGGCAGTCACCGTGTTTCTTTTGCTCCACCTGTAGGGCACCCAAAATTCCCTGATGAAAAGCATCTATTAGCTAAACCCGGCCAGGCAGTTTTAATCAACGGATGGCTGTACCATCGAGGGACAGCCAATACGTCGAAGAAAAAAAGACGAGGCTGCTATATGTGTTACCAGAACGCATGGATGAAATCTCGAGAAACTTTTGACGGACCGCGTATCAAAAAGTTGCGGGAAAATGGCACGCCCGAGCAGCAATTGCTCCTTGGTGGAGTAACTTGCTGGTAGGTCATATAAAATTATGAAAACAATATCTCTATTCAAAGTCAGCGGACTTATTTCAGTTATCCTGGGGCTTCTCGTCGGGCTGTGTAGTTGTTTCGACAACTCGTCCAATGAGGAGAAAGAAGAAATACCTCTTGTGTCCTATGCCGAATTTAAAGACGGGGGTGCCTATGGCAGCGTACTCAGCATTACTGAAGAGTATGGGAATATTAATACCGAATTTATAGAATCGGATATAAAGACGCTGGGTATAGAAAACGCTTCCTCTTTTCTTTTGCAATATGAAATGAATGCCTACGAGGTTCATCTAGGTGAAAATTACGATGACGTGCTAGAAGGGAATTGGATCGCATTATGGCGGGATGGCAGACTGCGTATCGCGCGCAATTTAGAAAATGCGGCGATAACACTGGGGTGTAAGGAGGGCGATATACTATTTATCAAAGCAAAAGTAGGTAATGAAGAATGATTTTGAGAGTGTAATAAAAGAGCAACTTTCGGTAGCCATGTACCGAGAGAATCTCGATGACATTCCTCAATTTTTATTACCGCCGGAAGTAGGTATCAGGCCATTTCAGGCTGGTGATGATAAGACATGGTTTAATATCCAATCAGCCACCGATCGATACTCGACATTTACGTCCGAAAGTTTTCAGAAAACATTTGGGACAGATATCTCTCTATTAAAGGAGCGAGTCAGGTTTTTAACCGATAGTGAAAATAATGCCATTGGAACTTCATCAGCATGGTTTTATGACCTGAATGGGCAACATTATGGTCTTATCCATTGGGTTGCGATTGTCCCCGAATGGCAGGGACGTGGACTGGCCAAACCTTTAATGTCTACAATTTGCAACCTTTTAAAAGAGCTGGGCCATGACAAAGGATTATTACATACGCAGTCGATGCGCTACCCGGCAATTAAACTGTACTCCCGGCTTGGTTTTGTGCCTTTTATTAGAAATGAAAAGGAGCAAATCGCGTGGGATGTAATTCTTGATAAGGTTAAAGCAGATTACCGCGTATAAGAGGTGTAAACCTTGCCTGATCATAAAGGACAAAGAATTTCAACGCATGCCGCGCAGACAATGCGTGTTTTTTTTGCTTTTGACCTGACGACAGCGGTTAAAGCTGATTTAGAAAAAATAATCGATGAACTGCGTTCACGTGATCATGGGGATCGCGTGCGTTGGGTGCGTAAAGAGAATTTGCACGTGACACTGCATTTTCTTGGGAATGTGTCACCTGATAGCGTACCCAGTCTTCTTCATGCCGTGTCTCAAGAACTTGTGCGTGAACGACCGATTGCCACCCAGTTGACAGGATTGCAATTATTTCCTTCTGAAAAGCGACCACGTGTAATTGCCATGGGGTTAGGATACAATGAAGCTTTAACGCAACTTGCTGAGGCAGTTAAACGCGGAGTGACAGTGGTCGGCATCCCCTCTGACAAGCGATCCTTTAAAGCTCATCTCACGTTGGGAAGGATCCGGGGTAAAAATTTCCCCTCCATCAGTACCTTTCCTTTCGAAGGAAAGGCGAAAATAAAGGTAAGCGAAGTATTACTATATCAAAGCGAACTTCTACCAGACGGACCGTTATATTCAGAAATCGGAAGGATAAAGCTCGGCGCGGGTGAGGGATAATAGTGAGGTCGTAATCTTCGTCTTCGTCTTCCTCAAAGATAGGATTTCTAGTATTTTCGTAGATAAAAGCGGACGAAGACGAAGAGAAAGACGAAGACGAAGATTCTATAGGACGAAGATTATATATTACCCCCAAAAAGCAGGATCGGGAGGGTAAATATAACTCTCTTCGAAGCGAAGACCCTGGGGCCGATCCTCAGTTAATAATAAGGGACCATCTAAATCTACTACCTTGGCATAGGTTCCTAACAAAGTAGCCGGAGCCATAGCCAGAGAAGTAGCTACCATGCAACCAACCATAAGATCAAAACCTTTTTCCTGTGCTGCCAGCGCAAGTCTGCGTGCTTCAGTCAGTCCACCGGTTTTATCAAGTTTGATATTAATCCATTCATAATGACCTTTAAGTTTATCAATATCTTCACTCGTGTGGCATGATTCATCGGCACAAAGAGGAACGGGATGATCTATTTCAGAAAGGTTTGTGTCCTCTCCCGCGGGCAGCGGTTGTTCAATCATATCCACGCCCAAAGAAACGAGTTCGGAACTTAACTCCTTTAATATCTCAAGCGTCCAACTTTCATTGGCATCGAGAATTATTCTGGCGGCGGGCGCATTTTCACGGACGGCTCGTATCCTCGCTACAATCTGTTGATCATCCAGTTTAATTTTTAAAAGTTGGGCCCCCGATAGCTCTTCTGCTGCTCTCCCCATAGCTTCAGGACTATCTAAACTAATCGTAACCGCGGTGAGAACCGCTTGGGGTGGGTTGAGCTCAGCTAATTGCCAAACAGGTTTGTTCGATAACTTCGCTTCCAAATCCCACAGCGCACAATCGACAGCATTCCGTGCTGCGCCCGCCTTCATTAATGACTGTAACCCGCTTCGGTCTAAGCCATTTATTATCTCTGACTCAAGAGATTTAATGTGTGCAATTACTCCATCAACAGTTTCATTGTAACGCGGATAAGGAACGGATTCACCTCGACCCACTTTGCCATTCTCTCGAATTTCAACGACAATGACATGGGCTTCAGTTTTACTCCCCCGGGATATCGTAAATGCGCTGCGTAACGGCCATATCTCGGCCTCAACGCCTATCTCTCTTGAAGCCATTTATTTCGTTAAATAATTAAGGTTTAATATTATCAACGATTGCTGAAACCCCCGTGCGTACGGGATCCACGCAGGGTAAGTTATGTTCATCGGCCATCTCTTTGAGATAAGCATTCGCAGCTTCAGGAGACATCAGTTTAGTATTTATGGAAATGCCCACCATTTTAGCCTGCGGGTTTGTAAGTTTGGCGGCCTCGACATTGGCATTGAGGCACGTGGTGATGTCTGGTAAGGGCTGATTAGGCAGGCCGCGCATGTGGTGTCGGGTGGGTTCGTGACAAAGGACTAAAGCATCCGGCTGAGAGCCGTGTATCAAGGCCATGGTCACTCCGGAAAATGACGGGTGGAATAAACTTCCCTGTCCCTCGATTAGATCCCAATGATCTTCATCGTTTGCGGGCGCAATTATCTCTGTTGCCCCCGACATAAAGTCAGCGATGACCGCGTCAACGGA
Source organism: Opitutales bacterium (assembly GCA_965219535.1). Taxonomy (GTDB): domain Bacteria; phylum Verrucomicrobiota; class Verrucomicrobiia; order Opitutales; family PNEW01; genus PNEW01. The sequence goes on from CBDCNV010000001.1 coordinate 1,436,807, forward strand.
TATGCCCTCTCCAGCAATAAAAATACCCGTTTGTCCGGTTGCTCGGAAAGTCGCTTTCCAACCCCTTTTTTGCATTTCCCTTTCGAGGGCGAGGGCGGTGTACATTTTGCCAATGGAGCAATCAGTCCCGACCGTAATTAATCGATTACCCGCTCGTTTTTCTCCATTGCCGACCGGTAATTCCCGATCGTAATGGCGAACATCAAAGAGTATGCGACCGCATTTATCGGCAACCTCCCGTATTTTGGGTAAACTGTTCAGCCGTGTGTGGAGACCTGCAGCAATATCCAATCCCAATTCTAAAGCATGGATGAGGGGAGTTTCCCAGTTATCTGAAATGACACCTCCACGATTGGCGACACCAATTACTAGAGTCTTGGCACCTTTCTCCACCGCTTCTTCCAACGTCAGGTCATCCAAGCCCAAGTCGGCTTGACAGCCATTGAGACGCATCTGCCCGAGGCACCAATCGGGGCGCCAGTAGGCGACGCCATCCGCGGTCTTCGCTGCTAATTGGTCATGTGCGTCCCCAAGGAACATCAAGTAGGGGTGATTTATCATGCGTTATCTCTCCATAAAATATTCTAATGTTAAATGAGCGAGCTAGTTTCTTTTTCCACGGGCGTCAAATTATTTTCGCTGAGGGTGTGAGATGAACTGGATTCCAATTCATTCAATTGATGGACAACTTCGCCTCATTGTAAATCTTGAGAACGAGGATTATAGATTGCCAAAGCAAACCAATACTTTAAGTAACTTTTATAAAATACAGCATCTCTATACCCTTGCATGATAAATATAATCATTTTCAGCTTAGACGCTGGCTCTCAGTATTATTGATTGCAACGTCTTGTTTTTTTGGTCTCAGCTGGCGCGTTGCGGGATCGGAGTCGACTGCATTACTGAGCCGTAAAGTAGACAAAGATTTAATCAAGGCAGTGAAATCGGGGAAATCTTCGATTGCGCGTTATCTTCTCGCGATTGGTGCCAATCCCAATATGGAAATCACCGAGGGGTGGACGGTGCTGATGGAGGCGGCTGAAAAGGGTAATAAAACAATGTTCGATAGTCTGCTTTCACGAGGGGCCAATCCCAAGGCTCGCAGGTATGACGGATTCACAACCTTAATGGCCGCGGCCAGGGGCGGTAATGAATATATATATAAAGAGGTATTTCTTGCCGCGGGTTATGAAAGTGTAGTTAGCGCCAGCGGATATTCACTGCTCATGGCAGCGGCTGCTGGAGGTAACGAGAACATTTTTGATAAAGTCAGACGCAGGGGGATTAACATCAGAGCGGTCGATAATGATGGCTATTCGGTATTGATGGCCGCTGCTGAAGGCGGTAACGAGGAGATATTTAAATTTGTCCTGGGGTTCGATAAAAATGTTCATCCCGAAGACAACATGGGCAGAAACCTCGCTTATTACGCCGCGCTCGGTGGCAACCTGGAAATATTCCAGTTTTTGATAGAAAGCGGAGCCGATATTCAGGCGAGGTGTAAAATCGGAAGCACGGTTCTTTTGGCTTCTGTTAAAGGTCGGAATGTCGCGATTGTTAGAATGTGTCTCGAAGCGGGAATTGATAGGGATGCAGGTAATGATGAAGGTTCAACGCCTCTCATGTTGGCGATGGATAGTTACAACCGGTACCTGGCGAGTGTTTTATTGGAAGCCGGAGCTGAGATCAATGCGCGAGGAAATACAAGCTATACCGTTCTTCATGATCAGGCGAAGTTCGATGATTACGACAGTGTGTATTTTTTACTGAGTGCAGGAGCGGACCCGAATATATATGATGATGAAGGGAGAACTGCACTTATGCTCGCGGCACGCACAGGTAATTATCGTATCGTCAGACGAATGTTGAAGTACGGTGCCGACCCCTCGCTTGAGGATCATGACGGGTTAAAAGCAAAGGATTATGCCGCCTCTGCGGGTAAGAATAAAATCGCGACAATGCTGGAAAACGAAGAAAAATAAAATCGACGGAAAAGGGATAATTAGGTGATCGAGATAATTAAGTTGCGTCGACAATGACAACGGTTTAGATCGATTCTGATTATCCGGAATGGGGCCGTAGCTCAGTTGGAAGAGCGCCACAATGGCATTGTGGAAGTCGTCGGTTCGATCCCGATCGGCTCCACCAAACTTTGCATTGCAAAGTTTGCCCTCCGTAGTTCCGCCACAGCGGAACGAAGGATGGGCATTTCGTGATCATCAGCCAGTGAAACAAGGCAGGTGATCCCATCCAGCTCTGAGCTTGCCGAAGGGCAATATATATCCTTTTGCATTGCAAAGTTTGCCCTCCGTAGTTCCGCCACAGCGGAACGAAGGATGGGCATTTCGTGATCATCAGTTATTCCGCGTTAAAGCCGTGCCTCTTTATCGGCTCTTCACCTTTTAGGTTTGATACGCGTGACGATTCTGACCGTGGGAACGATATCGACCACTTCGATTTCTAAGGCAGTAAACGTATCTCCGCTGAATTCGCTTTTGTTCTCATTGGAACGTTTTTCCTGCCTAATGTTTATCGGTTGAGAAGATTGAATTTCGATCTGCATTTTTGACCATGAAAGAAAGTAGAAGTTATCTGATTGGGTGATTTTTACGATTTCATCCGTGCCCAGATTCCAGGTCAGTGAGATGGGATGTCTTTTCCCTAGTTTAAAATTAATATCATCGCTGATTCTCATTTCCGAATCGCCCCAGATTACATCGCGATACCAGTGTTCAAGATCTTTATAGCAAGCAGTTGGATTGACGCGGACACTGCCACCTCGCGTGTCCAGATTATTCACTGTAATGGACGCGGGCATAAGCAACGGCGTATCCTTGAGTTGCAAAATATTATAAATAGAAAAATCGTTCCCCGCGATTGTCTCAGGGGACGTTTGTTCGTCGGGAATTCCACCAATAATAAGAACCGGAGATCCATTATAGACAAATGAGACATGCCCGCGTGCGAATGAAATGGGGTTATTTTCAGGCGCGCCGAAGATTGAAACAATCGAAGCATCATCTTCAAGACTGTCACTCCAGACAATTCTCATGTTTTTAGTGTCAAAAGCGAAGATCGACGGTGCGGCAATTATGTTGTCTAGAATACTCCTCGTGGTGGGTGTGGCTTGTTTCTCACTTGGGCGGATCTGTTTTACCGGCAATGAGCTGATCTCTTGATCCGAATTTACGGTCTGAATTTCGGAATCAGACGAAGGCGATCCACAAGAAGAAACTAAGTGGGCATAAACGAACAAAATGATAAGCGTAATTATCTTCACGAATATATAGGTAACGCATTAAAATTTACAATGAGTCAAGTATCGATCTCGAGCGGTGATTTTTCTACGGAGTGAATGTAAAAAAAGACCGGCCAATCTGCAAGCAGAGGCCGGTCTTTTTAAATTAATTTAAAAACAGTTATTAGATCGCTTCGTCGCCAACTTCGTCGGTCCGAATACGAATTGCTTCATCGATTGCGACGACGAATATTTTACCGTCACCAATTTTACCTGTTTTAGCGGCTTTTTTAATGGTGTCTACAGTCTTCGATACAAGGTCGTCGGGGACGGCGATATCGATCATAACTTTCGGTAGAAAGTCGACCGTATATTCACTGCCGCGATAGATTTCTGTATGGCCTTTCTGGCGTCCGAATCCTTTTACTTCAGATACCGTCATACCTTCAATTCCAACCTCGGAAAGAGCTTCTTTCACCTCTTCAAGTTTGAACGGTTTAATTATACATTTAACGAGTTTCATAGGTGCTTGTTTTTACTTTAGGTAATTGTTAGTCTTTCAATAATTTCTTGGCAAGCTGAACTTTGATATATTCTTCTAATTATTTATCGAGTTCTCATCTGGAAGTCGCCATACGCTTCCTGGCCGTGCTCACCGATGTCGAGGCCTTCGAATTCTTCTTCTTCAGATACCCGAATTCCTATTGTTGCCTTCAATATGCCGAAAATGATGAGGGCAAAGGTAAAGGACCAGGCACTTATCGCCAGGGTGCCGATAATTTGCCATCCGACAGAGTATCCGCCGAAGATGCCGGCAGCAATCGTGCCCCAGTTGCCACATATTCCATGGACGGAGATGGCGCCGACGGGATCGTCAATTCTGAGCTTATCAAACATAAGGATAGAAAATACTACGATAACACCAGCAATGAGGCCGATGATAACGGCTTCACCGACTCCAACCGAGTCCGCGCCAGCGGTGATGCCAACGAGCCCGGCGAGAATGCCGTTTAGTGCCATAGAAAGGTCAGGTTTCTTCAAAACTGTCCATGCAGTGGCTATGGAGGCAACGCCACCCGCGGCAGCAGCCATCGTGGTCGTAGTTACGACATAAGAGATAAGGACGGGATCGGCCGAGAGAACGGAACCCCCATTAAATCCAAACCAGCCCAAAAAGAGGAGGAATACTCCTATTGTGGCGAGAGGGAAGCTGTGCGCGGGAATGGGCCGTATTCTGCCGCCTTCAAGGTATTTACCCTTCCTTGGACCGAGTAAGAGCACACAAGCCAGAGCGCCATAACCGCCGAAGGCGTGGACAACTGAGGACCCGGCGAAATCATAAAAACCATTCGCATCGAGCCAGCCACCACCCCATTTCCAGGCTCCCGAAATGGGATAGGCGATAGCGACGAAGAGTGTCACAAATAGCATAAAGCTGGGTAGTTTTACACGTTCTGCGACAGCTCCCGAGATAATTGTGGCACCCGTTGCGGCAAACATCGCCTGGAAGAAGAAGTCGGTCCAGGTGGTCATATCCAATGCGTACCCCAGTGGAGTGATTAATCCAAAATCCTCCAGGGAACCATCGCTGGGAATAAAGAATCCAGCAAAACCGAGTATTCCATTAAAATCTCCGGGATACATAAGATTGAATCCACAGATATAGTAAGTGAGAATACCAATTGAGATGATGAAAACATTCTTAAAAAGAACGTTTACACAATTCTTCTGCTGGGTGAGACCAGATTCCAGGGCGGAGAAACCAAGATGCATGATGAAAACGAGCATGCCCGCAATGAGCACCCACAAGTTATCGACCATGAACTTCGTATAGAGGACAGGCTGTTCCTGAAACTCGGCCATCGTTGTATAGGCCGGAGCTTCATCTTCCTGTGCATAGAGTGGATTAATGAAAGGACAAAGGGCTAATCCTGTGAGGATTAATATTAATCCAGATTTTTTTAATTGGGTTATCATAACTGTATAGAATTTATATTTCTGAGATAAATCGCCCTTGAGCATTCGCCATGCCAATACTCAATTAACACGGTTCGAATTGTCTCCCCTTGTGTGGTGTGACAATTAAAAGACTAACTATTCCAAGCTATTCCACCCTGATTTTGCGAATTTATGAATCGCTCATCCATTCATACATAAAGTTAGCAAAAAGTATGATTGATAGTGATCCTCAGGAGTCCTGTCTAAATTTGATCACCTTTTCAGCCAGGGTTTGGAAAGCTAACCTATGAATGTAAATAGAGTATACAGATTTATAATTCCCTGCGCTTGCTAATCTTATTACCGTTGATCTAGTAACTGAGACTTAGTTATATAAATTGATACAAGAGATTTGCCGCTATGAAATTGAAGGATCGAACCGCATTAATTACCAGGGCAAGCAAAGGGATCGGCAGAGCCATTGCTTTGGCATGTGCTAAAGAGGGGGCCAATGTAGTCATCACCGGTCGAGTTGCCGAGGAATTGGAATCGCTAGAGGAAGAAATCAATGCCTTGGGTGTCCGCGCATCCTTGGTCATAGCAGATTTGTCCCAACGCGATGGGGTGGATAAGGTTTGGAGCTATTGCGTGGAGAACTTTGATAGAATAGATATCCTTATTAATAATGCGGGGATTGGGAGCAGCGCTAAACCCAAACCGGTTGTAGACTTAGAGGAAGCGTTCTGGGAGCAAATGCATTTCGTCAACCTGACAGTTCCTTTTCTATTATCACAATGTGTTTTGCCAAAGATGATAGAACGCCAATATGGTCGAATTATTAATATTGCATCGATCGCGGGAAAACTGCCCTCCTTACATGGGGCTTCCTATTCGTCGAGCAAGGCAGGGTTACTGGGACTGACAAGAACCCTTGCCCTGGAAATGGTAAAAGAGGGAATTACGGTCAACGCTATTTGTCCGGGACCCGTTAATACCCAGACACATGATAAAAGAATGGCCTATGATTCAGAACGGCTGGGTGTTACGGTCAAAGAAATTGAAGCGGCTTCAACACCCATGGACCGGCGTCTGGAACCAGGTGAAATCGCACCACTCGCTGTTTTTCTTGCCAGTGATGATGCCTCAGTCATTACTGGTCAGGCCTATAATGCCGATGGTGGTATTCATATGTCGTAAGGTGGCATAATCTTTTATAAATCAGCAATGAATAAACTTTGCATATTTGTTGGATTGACGATCGGGAGTTATCTCGGCTGGTGGGTTGGGGCACAATGGAGCATGATGATGGCATTTATAGTGAGTTCCATAGGCAGCTTGGCCGGGGTCTACGCAGGGTGGAAAATCAACCGAAATTTCTTCAGTTAGAGTCTGAAGTGTTGTCGAAAGTCAAAAGTGAAATATGCATTAATTAAAAAAAAGTCTTCTCCTTTGATCTTCGAATTTCGACTTTAGGCTAATAATAATGCACACGGTCACAGCAATAGAAGTCCCGCTGCCCGATGAATTGAAAGAAGAACTTATCGATTTCTGGCAGGGTGTATTTGAAACGAGCTATGATGGGTTTCGCGCTGTTTTTGATGCCAAAGAAAAAGATTACAATCACGATATTGTCTATTTAGTCCGAAAAGGGGAGAAGCTGGGCGGAACATGTCATTTATCGCATTCGATTTTCAATCCGGAATTGGGCGGGTTGGGGGAAGTAGCAACCGCGCCTGAATTTATGCGCATGGGAATTGCGGCGGCGGTATGTGAAGCGGCGCGCGATGAGTTTTTCAAGCATGGGGGAAGGGCAATCTTTCTGGGGACCGGTAATCCGGAAGCAGCGCGTGTCTACTATCGTTTGGGTTGGCGGAAGCTTGCTGGAGCTAACATGATGGTCTGCATCGCGAGTGGAGATTCACCCGAGACCTTTCTTGTCGATTACTATCGGAAAAATGAACCCGTCACAATAGGTCAAGCATCGGCGAGTGATCGAATTTCAATGATTCCATTGATTGCTACCCCCCATAATTGGCAAGTTTTAGATGCTAACGCAGGTGTATATTCAACGCGGTATGTTTTACTGCAGTCATGCATGAGCCTCTACCCGCGTTATGAAGCTCTCCTTGAGAATGGACAGGGAACATGGTTTGGCGCGCGAAGCGTCAGCGGTATACTCGTCGGGTTATCGACTGCACGCTTTGTAAATCCCGAACAGTGCCAGGTGGATGGATTTATCCATCAGAACTTTAATAATGACTGGGGAAAACTGGTAAAAAAAGCGGTGGATTGGGGTTTTTCCAAGGGAAGTTCCATCTGCAGGGCCACATTATCGGTCGAAGACCGCGAAAAAAAATCACTTTTTGAGGATTTGGGATTTAAAGAGACCGGAAGCGGAGAAGCTTTTGATATCAACGGACGTGAAGTACCCGCTATCCAGATGGAAATCCGGCGGTAATGCGGATAAGCGTATAGGAGAATATGCGGGCATGTATAATTATAGGATGTAGGATATTGCTTTGGTAAAATTTCCAAAACCTTTAAATTGTCATCGCGAGGCTGCTTGTATGCCGCGGCGATCCAGGGAAGCGTCGGTTGCTTATTTTAGCCTAGGAATGGAAAATGTCGCTTCGCTCGCAGCCGCCAGACTGTTACGCCTTCCTCGCAATGACAAGCGAGTTTACCTGATGTAGGCTATTCCTAGCGTTCTACTCATTTACGCACATGAGCACCCCACTGGCGTTAGGTATTGGTCAAGTCAATATTCAGATCGCGTAATTGCTTTTGCGTAACTGCGCCCGGGCTTTCGGTCATCAGGCATTGCCCCTTCTGCGTTTTTGGGAAGGCGATCACATCACGTATGCTAGAAGTACCCGTAATGATAGCAATTAAGCGGTCAAAACCTACCGCAATACCCCCGTGAGGGGGCGCTCCATAGTGAAAGGCTTGCAGCATATAACCAAATTGCTCTTTCACTACTTCAGGTGGAATTTTAAGAAAATCTTCGAATACCTTTTTTTGCAAATCGGGTTGATGGATACGTATACTTCCACCACCAATTTCTGAGCCATTTAAGACAATATCATAATGTTGCCCGCGGACCGAGCGAGGGTCCGAATCCAATTTAGGGATATCCTCCGTTACCGGAGACGTGAATGGATGATGAGCTGAAACATAGCGTTGCTCATCCTGATCGAAGAGCATGAGGGGGAAATCGGTAACCCATAGAAAATTGTACTGATCATCGGGAATGGATAAAAGCCCTCTCTTACTGAGTAATTGAGCGGAATCCAAACGGATACGGCCAAGTATTCCACAGGTTTGCTCCCAATCCGCGGCGGCAAAAAAGATAATATCCCCATCTTCGACCTTCAGTCTTTCTTTGAGAATAGATTTTTCCTGCTCGGAAAAGAATTTGAGGATGGGAGATTTCCACTCATTCCCTTCAGCTTTTATAAAAGCCAGTCCCTTTGCCCCCATTGATTTAGCTGCTTCTTCGAGGCTTTTCAATTCGCCTTGGGTAATATCAGCCAGGCCCTTTGCGTTGAAGGCTTTTACAACCCCATTATTTTTTATAGTGCCAGAAAAGACTTTAAATTCGGAGTCTTTAAAGGTATCCGAAAAATCTTCAATCTTAAGGTCAAAACGCGTATCGGGTTTGTCTACGCCGTATTGATTCATCGCTTCATGATAGGAGATGTGCGGAAAAGGTAATTCTAAGTCAACGTCAATGACGTCTTTCCAGATGCGCTGGAATAAGCCTTCGATCAGCTTATACATATCCTCCCGATCGATGAATGACATTTCGATGTCGATCTGAGTAAATTCAGGTTGACGGTCAGCCCGTAAATCTTCGTCCCGAAAACAGCGGGCCATTTGATAGTAGCGTTCTACTCCCGCAACCATAAGCATCTGCTTGTATTGTTGAGGCGATTGAACAAGGGCATAAAACTCTCCCGGATTCAATCGGCTGGGCACGAGAAACTCTCGCGCTCCTTCAGGCGTGCTTTTAAATAGCTCGGGCGTCTCTATTTCAAGAAACCCATTTTCATCCATGTAATCCCGTGTCGATTTTGATGCCTTATGTCGACAGCGCAATCGATTGAAGCTTTGTGGGCGACGAAGATCAAGGTAGCGGTAAGTCAATCTTAAGTCCTCGTTTACTTTATCTGCTTTTTCGTCTTCGAGCGGAAACGGGGGAACATCGGAAATATTGTGAATAATAAGCGACCGAGCGAAAACTTCAATTTCCCCCGTTTTGAGATTTTTATTTAGTGTCTCCTCAGATCGGGGTTTTACCTCTCCCGCAATCTCAATAACCGATTCAGGTTTTAGCAGTTTCAGGGTTTCGGTTGATTCGAATTCAGCCGGATCAAATACTATTTGAGTCAGCCCTTCGCGATCGCGTAAATCGATGAAAATAATTCCCCCATGATCGCGCAAGGTAGCGATCCAACCTATGAGCACGACTTCTATGCCTGCATTGGCTTTAGTGAGTTCACTACAATGATGAGTTCTTTTCATGATTTAATAATAAAGAGGATGAAAATGGATACTTCGCTAAAAACAGCAATGATAAATTATTAAGAATCTAGAGTAGGGCAGATGAGGAAGCCGGAAGGCTGGAAAACCAGTTCCGAGTTCCGCAGTCGCGGAACGACATCTTCCAAACTGAAGCAAGAGAAAGAGTATGATTAAGTGAACAAATTAAATTTAATATTCCGCATATTCGCATTCACGCTTTTCCGCTTAATTCCCCACTTCAAAGGGCACGGTAAGGACAGCGGAGTTTCCTAATTCGTCAACGGCTTCAAGGAGAAGGCTATGTCCGCCGGAAGCTAGATCATCAATATTAAGGGTAAAGTTCTCACGGGTGGAATCAAATAATCCGTCATCAGGCCTAATCGATTTATGCGATTTACCGTCCAACTGATAAAAAACTTCCCTCAATATACTGTTATTATCCGCGACACTGAATTGCAGATTTATCTCATCACTTTGTATTTCATGCTTATGAATGATGATTTCAGGAGGTGAATTATCGATGAGGAAGAGTTCGCTTAAACGAAAACCACTTAGTTCCTGGCCAGGTTCGTTGTCAGGTGCGTCACTTGCCACCAGCTTTAGATGATAGTTTCCTTCATCAAATCCCTTGGTGTTAATTGTTGTAACGGATACTTCCATCTTTTCCGCCAAAGTGATCCAGGTTTCATCGCCGTCTTTTTTTATAAGAAGGGTGAATTCTAAATTGTCACCGTTAGGATCTACCGCTTTCCAGCCCACGGATAACAGACCTTCTTCACCCAATTGTTTGAGTTGTTGGCGCGGTATACGTTCCGCGATTAATTTATGTGGGTCGCCTTCTTCGAGGAATTTTTTCAAATCGATATTTCTGACGGCCGCGGGCATTTGGATTAATTTCAATCCTATGGGGAGAAGACGAATGGATTCTATAAAAGGAGCGGAATTTCGCGATTGATAGAATAGACGTACGCGATTGATCTTCTCTTTTGATTGACCTGGTGTCGATTCCGAGGGGAACGCTATTTCGTATTGCAGGTAGCGGGCGTGGGAGCTTTTTATCACCCAATCTCCATTATTTTTTTCCACATCTGCCCAATCATTCCAAGTGTCATCGGGGTCTTCGGTATTTCCGCTACGCGTGCGAAAAGTGGAAAACGGAGTAACACTGTTGTCGGTAACGGGTAAGAGGTTGCCCCATTTTACAATCTGTTTGATATCGATTGCTCCTGATGTAAAGACGCCGGTTTCTGCTTTTCCCGACTGTAGTCGGTAAATTTTAGCGGGATTACTGGTCACCGCCAAAACAGAATCAGGATGGATTGGGTCAGGGATAAGCACTGTTAATTCACCCCCATCGGGTGTCTGTTGCAAGAGTGACCATTCGCTGCGATCTTGTACAGAATAAAGTCGTCCTTTATCATTCGTGCCGATCAATAAGGATTGATTCGCGTAGAGTATAAAACTGTAGATATTAAAATTATGAGATTCCCAAACGGACTCAACGAACCCTTCATTATCAATCCTGTAGATTCTGCTCGAGCCCCCTTTCACCGCCGATGGTGGAGTGTTAGAATGATTGGAGTTACCCTCCTTCCCCGATACCGTAACGGAGTAGGTTGACATCGAAGCATTGTTTTCCGTTTTGCGTGAAGACTCCGCACTTTTGTCACTCCCATTGCGGTTGAAGGTGGAAAAAAAGAGGGTCCCATCACTTTTTGCGACGATACTTTTAATTTCCTGTGCACCGGAATTGTAGAGCGCATAGGCTTTATCTTTATTTTCGATACGGTAAAGTACACCATCGGGGCTGCTTCCCGCGAGTAAGTGACCCTCTGAATCCCAGGCCAGTTTAGTGAGATGAGTTTGAGGACAACTAAACCATAATTCAGCTTCATCTCCCGTTTGAATACCAGGTGAAATCTTATATATATTTGCCGGGCTTCCCGTCGCTACATAAAGATTACCGTCCTCATCAGAGATGAGATCCCAAATATACTCTTCATCGCTATCGAAGTAGATTTCCGGTAACCTTCCCGGTGAGATGCGATAGACACGTCCGCGTGGCGAGGTTCCTACATAAAGATTGTCTTGAGAATCGATCGCGATGGCACGCGTCAGGATCTTATCCGGGCTGAAATAATTACTTACCTCACCCTGGGGACTCACTTTAAGGACTGTTCCATTATTCCCGGTTGCGAGGTAGAGGTTGCCTTGTGAATCAACGACACCGGCCCAGATTATGGGTTCGGGTAGCTCAGCGACTTCTAATAATCCTGGAGCTAATTGTAATGACCCCTGGTTCCCGAGAGATACGTTTTTAAAATCGCCTTCAATAAAATCATAGTATTTTTCATGGGCGATAGACTGTGTGCGCACGCCATAAAGTGAAGTAAAGACAAAGCAACCGCAGAGTAGGTAAATTAAGAAATTTTTCATCGGGTTATTATTCTAGCGTAATGGGGTAAGCGTATTGACCCTGAAACTGGCTTGAAAGAGGGATGGCTGTTTCCCAGAGCGTCGTGGCGGTAATTGACTGACGCGCGATATTGTTTGCGGGCGAAGAAAACTGTTCAACCACCGAAGGTGGTAGATCATATAAATTTTCACCCTCCAACCTTAAGCCTGGTGTATCTTTTAAGAGTTTTAGATAGATCGCCTCACGACTTCTCCCCGCACGCAGATTATCGACAATATCCTGAAAGGATGACACATACCCATCCAATACATTATCTACGCGTTCAGCCTCTTTTGCATCGGCAATCAGGACGGTCAATACATCACCGGAGCGAAGATTCGCGGGAACGGGAATAGAGACTGGATGAAAAGTCGGGTCTTTGTGATAGTGGTAGAGACTCAGCACCAGATCAATTGTGCTTCCTGCGCGGACGCGCCTCGAAGTTACTCTTACTTCTTTGAGGTAACTCAGCTCCCAGTGATCACTTATCTCTATCTCCAAATCGATACCGCTCACTCTAGGGATAGCAAATGCATTGTCATAGAGTTGGCTTATTTTTTTCTGAAATTCCATCGTAACACTATAAGCCCCCTTTGGACCGGATGCTATCTCGCGGTATTTAATAGGTGCGAATCCATCAATGGCGATGCGTCCGTCGATAGTAAAAGTCTGTATCTCACCTGCTTCCAGGGTTGAATTAAGTGACTCCATGAGAGCGATGCCCGTTAAGATAGGAGAAAGGGTAGGGTGTTCGAATATATTACCCCTAAAATGCCGCTCTGCTCCATTCGCGTTGCGAGTACGAATGGATAAGGGCGTAAGAGGCGGCAACGGTCCTATCTTTCCCGCAATACTTGTCAATCGATCCTGATAAATTGAACCTAAAAGAGGTCCGGTATTTGAAAGTTTAAATGACTGGGCAATAGACTGGACAACGGTAATGATCTCCGCGCCCGCCATGGGAATACTTGCGGAACCGTATTTTAGAAAGGGGTGACCGAAAGCCAGGATGGTGTCATTTTTTCGATAAGTAACAGTCCCTGTCGCCGAAATATTAAAATCACCGTTCATGAGGACAGCTGAAACCGGCGCACCCGGTTCGAGTTTAAATTTTGAGTCCGGTGAAGCACTCCCCATCGGCGCTTGCATAACTTGTAACCCTAAATCTTCTAATTGAGATTTAAATACATTTAAAGTTTGCTGTGATACACCGGATACAAAAAGAGGTGTCGGTTGAGGCTGCAAAAGTGATTCTACCATTTCATTAGATATATTTTCATTCCCACTCGCGAGTTGCCATTTACTGTGTTCATGTTCATTTCGCTGGCGATTTTCCGACACGTTTGATCTTTTAATCGTTGGTCGGTGATTAGGCGCTGGCGGCTCTACGGGGTAAGTATTAATGAGTTCAATCATATCTTCTATCGGGGTAACGAGAATAATAGCCTGCTCCTTTGGCCAGCTGTATCCATAGGCATAGGCGCCGACCAGTTTCCCGTTAATATAAACTGGACTACCGCTCATCCCGGCAACAGGTCCTGTCAGCATATTTTTCGTATCAATCGCTTCGCAGATGATAACCGATCTTTTTGGCCCGACAAAATTGTGCGCTATGCCGAGCACCTTGAGTTCAAAATTCTCAATCGTCGTTCCTGAGACAACAGTCTTCCACATACCTTTCATCCCCGGCTTTACCGCGGTTAAAGGCATTATTTCCGGTTCGGTAGCGCAGAGAGAAACGACCGAGAATAATAGAATATTGATACTGCAGACTAGGTTTCGAAAATGCATGAATATTATAGCAAAACTAAATATAAAAAGAGGCTCAAGTTCTTAAGCATATTAATTGGGACTATAGTGCACCCTTTTCGTTCCCGTGATAAAGGGTCTTTGTCTTCCCTGTTACATTCTTCTCTAGAACTATATGATGATCTAACGATACAAATCGATTATCCGCAATCTTATACGGTTTCGCTATTTGTTATTCAAATAATAGGAAGTGTAATGCGGTTGATCAGTTATCGTTGTTTTTTTGCTTTGCCCTGATTGGCAACTGTCTGGATAGCTTTTTCGACCGCCTCAGGATCGCCGAGATAGTGGTGGTTAACAGGTTTTAATGACTTATCTAATTCATAAACGAGTGGTATTCCCGTAGGGATATTGAGTTTGACAATTTCTTCATCGGGAACCTGATCGAGAAATTTTACGAGCGCGCGCAATGTATTACCGTGTGCGGCAATGATAACCTCTTTGTTTTCTTTAATCACTGGCGCGATACTCTCGTACCAATAAGGCATAAATCTATCTACCGTGTCCTTGAGGCACTCGCTCAAGGGAAGATCCTGTTCGGATAAGTCCGCATAGCGCGGGTCATGGCCAGGGTAATGTTCATCCGACTTGTTGAGAGCGGGTGGGGGAATATCATAGCTGCGACGCCAGGTCAAAACCTGGTCCTCCCCGAACTTTTCAGCGGTTTGCGCTTTGTTCAACCCCTGTAACGCGCCGTAATGTCTTTCGTTGAGTCGCCATGATCGTATAACAGGAATCCACATAAGATCCATTTCATCTAAGGCTAACCAGAGTGTACGGATCGCACGCTTGAGAACAGATGTAAAGGCGAGATCAAATACATAACCTTCTTTTTTTAGTAACTGTCCTGCTATTTTAGCTTCACCTATACCCTGTTCTGACAAATCCACATCAGCCCACCCGCTAAACAGATTCTCCTTATTCCAAATGCTTTCACCGTGTCTTAATAATACGAGCTTACTCATTGCGTGTCTTTATTCATCGATTAATTAATATAAAAAATCACTCTACAAATTCTACGTATAACTCATGATAGTAACTGTTGCATATACACCGAGCAGTATGAATCCGAATGGCCGATTTAATTTATCCTTGGAAAAAGTGATTCCAATACGAAATATAATAAGAATAATGAGCATCGCGGGAAAAAGAAATTGAAAGAAATGCGGAGGGGCTGAAAGCCCACCCAGTGTTACCGCAGAGGCAGAACCGGCGACGAAGAGGACATTGAGTATATCTGCGCCGATGATATTTCCCACCGCCAATTCCCCATGACCTTTAGTTACTGCAGTAATGCAGGTAATCAATTCCGGGAGTGAAGTTCCAAAAGCTACCAGGGTAGCTGCGATGATGCTGTCGGGGACACGGAGGCGAACCGCTGTTTCCTCGACCGCGGGAATCAGGATACGCGAAGAAATCACAACGATCACGATAGAAATAAATAATTTGAATAGGGTATAAGCTATTTTCGATGACTCTTCATTTCCCCTTTCATCTTCGACCGCTATTTCCGAGCTGTCTGTTTTTACCCATTTCAAGGTCAACCAGAGATAAGCAATAAGCAGAAGAAGAAAAACAAAACCCATATACTGTGGTAATCCACCACCGACGGAAAAGGTTGTATTCAGGCTTCTGTATGGGATGCAGGCAAGGACTAGAAGAAAACCCGCGCCCAATTGAATCCACCCCTGCCGATTAACGATTTTTTTATTGAGCGGAAGGGGTGACAAAACAGTAGCTAACCCAAGGATTAATCCGGTATCACATATAATCGATCCCACGGCATTGCCCAAAGCCAGTTCAGGGTTTCCCGTTATTGCCGCGAACACGGAAACGGATGCTTCGGGTAATGTGGTGCCGATACTTACAATCGTTGCGCCGATTAATATCTTGGGCACACCCCAACGGAGCGAAAGCGTTACCGCTTCTTCAACCAGCATGTCAGCTCCCCGCGCAAGCGTATAGATGAATATTGCGATAATAGCAAAGAGAAGGGGCAGCGACTGTGCCTCCATCAGATGTTGAAGCAGGGTTTCCATTATAATAGGATAAGCAGATTAAATTACTTTAATCTCAGAGGTGCATACATGTGCCGAATGAAATAATCAAAAGAAAATTTGATTAGATAATCGAATCTGGGGTAATCATTGGTTCTTTTATCTTCAATTCCTCTTGTCTGGATAGTTCGATAATACTTTAATACAGAGTCATTATGAGCGTAGCCGACCAAATAGAAGATACCGCAGCTAATACTATTCAAAGTGTGCGCGCAGAGGGGTGGTGTCTAGTGAAAGGAGTGATTCCCGAGGAAGAATGTGAGAAAATACGACAGGGCATTTATGATGTGGCTAGGGCAAATCGCAAAGATTATGCCACCGAAGGACTGACTTTTCTGCCCGCTTTTATCAATCATAATCAATCCTATGCAAAGTACATCGCGGATCCTAAGGTATTGGCCGTCGTCAAAGGAATATTTGGTTCCCACCCTCGTGTTTCTTATACGTCAGCGCTCATAAATGAACCTGACAATAAAAGGGGGTCATGGCATGCGGACTGGCCGTTTAATGCGCAAAAAGCTGGTCATATCCCGAGTCCTTACCCCATGGATGTAATTTTCCATTTAACCACCCTTTGGATGATTTCCCCCTTCACGGTTGAAAATGGGGGCACGCTTATTCTTCCCCGGAGTCATCGTAAGCCGACCAATCCAACCTGCGAACCGGATGGAAATTGGACTCAACCCCTTGAAGGTGAAATGAACGCGATTGGTCCCAGTGGAAGTGTACTGATACTGGATAGTCGCATGTGGCACGCAACGGCGAAAAATATTTCCGACAAACCGCGAGTGGGGCTGGCGATTCGCTACGCGCCATGGTGGCTGAATCTGGATATTCTGATGCCGGGCTCGGAAGAGCGTAAAATGATGGTGGAAGAACCCGGTGTGTCGGAAAATGAAGTGCCCCGATTAAAGCAGGAGGTCTACAATAATTTACCCAATGAAACTAAGCCACTCTTTCGCCATTGGTTACATAAGCGTTGAAAATACAACGGGATGGTTATTAGAATAAGAGTTGAAATGTCTCACTAGTAACCGCTAGATTTGTCCTATGAGTGATTTCGACTTAAGTTATGATTATAATTTAGGTTACGATTACGTTAATTCCTTTGTCCAATGGACGAGCTTTGAAGACGATCATACCCCGCGCTGTGCCTTGCATGCCAGTTGCAAGGTGCGCGGTAAAGGCGAAGAGTTCAGAGAATACTTTTTAAGTCATCCCTGCGCGGGTGAGAAAATGTATGCGGACACACAATTAATATTGCTCCCGGCATCTGAGTTTCACGTTATTTTTTCTGATGATGGACAGTTTATGTTTGTAAAATCCTTCGAAACGGAGCCCGGGTTTGAACGCATGGCTTATCGCCGGGGAGATACCGTTAAAAGGAAAAACGTACAGATGAAAGGGGTCATCGATATTTTGGAAAGCGGCTTGAGGTATTTTGTCGAAGTTGCGGAAATGACTACCTATAAGGAAGTCCATGACGCGATGGTCGGTAACAAGCCCATTCTGGGGAGAACACGCTATCTTGCGAAAAAGGGTGATGAAGAAATCGAAGTAGTAGCTGAATATCCGGTAACGGTTATGAATACACGGCACGACCACGATACGTGGCAGGTCGATACCGGTCCCATGCTGCTCCCCTACTTTTCAATTGAACACAATCTTGAAGTTGCGCTCTTTCGGCAGGCTTACATTGCCTATAACCGATGGGATTATGCTGAATGTGCGATGCGCTTACCGGTAGCGATTGAAGGGGTGGACCACCCCGTCCTCTACTATGAAAATTGTGGGCCGCCCGGTACGGAAGTGCGCAATCAGATGTTCGTCGTAAAAGTTATTTAGTATGCGGGTACGCGTGAATGCGTATATGCGAAAAAGCGTGAATGCGGTTATGGATATACGCAAAAAAGGCGTGATCCGAGTTTCGCAGTCGCGGAACGACATCTTCCAAACCAGTTGATCGGTGTGTCGGATTGATCGACGCTGTGTGTATACTTGGAAATCTCCGCATTACCGCTTATACGCATTTACGCGAATACGCATTATCGCGTATCTGCAATCAGCCTTTAACTACTTTACCTGCTTTGATTGCTTTGGCCGATACCCACATTCTTTTTACCTGGCCACTGGCCAAGCGCACTCTAATCTTCTGCACATTGGGTCGAAAAGTGCGTTTGACTGCCTTCGTTATATTAGTACCGATGCCCCCGCTCTTTTTAGGTATACCTTTGCGATGAATTATCCCACCGCGAACGGGTCTCTTGCCAGTGATTGCACAAATTCTAGACATAGTAATTTATCTCTCTCGTAAAAAAGGAGAAAAAAGTAGTCTTTACCCGTGTTAATGCAAGAAAAAATAGAAAACAGATCAGATCCATCACGCTTATATTATCATTTTAACTTTGCACCTTAGAATCGATCTAATCAATTTAATGAGAAATAAGCGATGAATCCCTTTGAAAAAGTAAGCATTGGCGAAACTGGCGTCGAGGTGACTCGCCTCGGGCTGGGTGGGGCACCATTGGCCGGAATGGCTGCATTTGATGAGGATTATGAGAATTATCTGAACAGGAGCTTTGCCGAAGCGCTTGAAATCATTCAATCCGCTTATAAAAAGGGGATCCGTTATTTTGATATGGCACCTTTATATGGCGTCGGTCGCAGTGAAGTCCGTTATGGCCGGATTCTCAGTCAATTACCAAGGGACAGTTTTTCCCTTTCGACCAAAGCATCGCGCTTACTTGTTCCGGAAGATCCGGATTCCCTGGATCCCTATAGTGAGGATGGCATCCCCAAGTATAAAGTCGAATTTGATTTCAGTGCCAACGGTCTCCAGCGATCCCTGGAGGCTAGCTTGAAGAGATTGCATTTGGATTTTACGGATATTCTTTTCTTGCATGACAGCGATTTTTTTCCCGAAGACGCTGAACGCAATTCCATCGAGGGATTGACCGCGCTACTTAAGCTGCGGGATAGCGGCGTGGTTAAAGCTATCGGAATGGGAGTGAACCATTGGGAAACTCCCGCTAGCATGATAAAACAATTCGATTTGGATGTTATTTTACTTGCCGGTCGATACACCCTCTTAGATCAGACATCATTGCCCGAATTTATGCCCCTATGTCTAGAGCGGGGAGTGAAAGTTGTCATCGGAGGTCCCTATAATAGCGGAATCCTCGCGCGCGATCTCAACCAACCCGTCACTTTCGATTACGAGTTAGCACCTGAGGCTTTAGTGGATAAAGCGCGCAGGATCAAAGCTGTCTGCGACCGACATCAGATCGATCTGAAAGCCGCCGCGCTCCAATTTATCATTGCTCACCCGGCGGTTGCCTCTGCTATTCCCGGATCCGCATCTCTTGAAGAATTGGAAGAAAACATTCGCATGGCGCAGCAAGAGATTCCATCAGACCTCTGGGCAGAATTAAAAAGTGAAAAGCTCATCCCCGATGAAGCCCCAACGCCTTGAGTGGGGTGCCAATTTTCAAGACATACATTTTCTTATCGACCGGGCAGTGATTCTAGGGGTTGACAACAATCATGGGGATGCCCAGATTATTTTTTAATTAACTAATTATTAAACAATAAAGTCATGGCATATACACTTCCAGAATTAGAATATTCATACGATGCATTGGAACCGCATATTGATGCGCGGACGATGGAAATTCATCATTCAAAACATCATGCAACTTACATTACTAAGGCCAATGCGGCTCTTGAAGACGCTAGTGATCTCGCCGGTAAGTCAGTTGAGGAACTTATTGCTGATGTTGCGAATCTTCCAGATAAGGTAAAGGGTCCTCTGCGTAATAATGCAGGTGGGCATGCCAATCACTCTTTTTTCTGGCAAACACTTTCAGGTAGTGGTGGAGGAGAACCTTCGGGTGATCTCGCTGCCGGTATCAATGACGCATTCGGTGGTCTCGATAGTTTTAAAACAGCATTTACCGATGCAGGTGTTAACCGCTTCGGAAGTGGTTGGGCTTGGCTTGTCGTAAACGCCGAGGGAAAACTCGCGGTCACTTCTACGCCGAATCAGGATAGTCCATTGATGAAGGGTGTAGTCGATGTGGAGGGAACACCAATCATTGGGCTCGATGTCTGGGAGCACGCTTATTATTTAAAATATCAAAACGTGAGGCCGGACTATATCGCCGCTTTCTGGAATGTTGTTAATTGGGCCAAAGCCGAAGAAAGATTTAAAGCAGCAACCGGGTAAGGGTTCGTGCTTCAGGGTTCAGGGTTCAGGAAATTGAAATAGATTATAGTCTTCTTTATCCTTGAATTCTATTTGGATATTTTGAGGAGGGTGAACAAGTGGCATGGAACAAGATAATGGCTCCATCATGCATCATGTATCCCGCATCTTGCATCCTGAATTAAGCATTTTGCATTACTCTAATCCACTATTTTACGCGCGCCCGAGGTAAGAACCGTCTTCTGTACTCACTCTAATCAGGTCACCTGACTTGATGAAAAGTGGAGTTTGTACAATAACTCCAGTCGCCGTTGTCACCGGCTTGAGAGCGCTACCCGAGGTGTCTCCTTTGAGGCCTTCAGGGGCATCAGTTACTTTCAATTCTACGGAAGAGCGCAGTTGAATCTGTACTGCCTGACCGTCGACAAAGAGAATATCATACTCATTACCTTCGGATAGATATTTTTTCGCATCTTCGATCATATCTTCCGCCAAAACCGTATCCTCAAAGGTTTCAGGATGGAGAAAGTGGTAGCCCTCTTGATCTAAGTAACTGAACTCTAATCGCTGAGAGTCGGTCATAAGTATTTCAACATTATCCGTGCTGCGGAATTTTGTCGTTGTCGTGCTGCCACTTGTCAAATTGCGAAGCGTGGTCTGGACAAATCCAGCTTGTCTTCCTTGAGTCCGATGCATCATATCGAGAACTAAATGCGGCGAGCCATTATAGTTAATAACTTTACCTTTACGAAGTTCTGTAGGTGAGGGCATTGATTGTTTGGCTCTGTAATTTAGTTAGTACAATTAATAGTGCGAACATGTGATTAGGTTATTGAGGGGAATGGTGTCAATCCTGAGACGCATCATTCTCACACAAATATAGACGCTTTACAATTGCGCTAATAGCCGTAGGGTGATGACAGTAAGTATATTTATGAAACAGCGGACGATCCATCGTGAAGCCTCGATCAAAGGGAAGGGCTTACATACGGGCGAGGAGGTACAAATGACCTTGAAGCCGGCACCAGAAAATCACGGTGTCGTCTTTCGGCGCGTCGATCTGTATGGAAAACCGGAGATCAAACCGAATGCTGAAGTGGTTTCAGATATTATGCGGAGCACTTCAATATCGAGTGGTCACGTTACTCTCAATACAGTCGAACATATTCTCAGCGCGCTCAGTGGGACGGAGGTGGACAACGTGCTTATTGAGATCGATGCGAGTGAACCACCTATTCTCGATGGATCAGCTAAACCTTTTGTGCAATTAATCCAAAAGGCTGAGCCAATTGAACAGGATACAGAACGCGATTATTTCGAACTCAAAGAACCCGTTTCCGTAATTAGGGGCAATAGTTCTTACATTGCCCTTCCACACAACGGCCTGAAAATCAGCTGTACCTTAACCGATGACCGGGGCGGATCACATACCCAGCATCTTTCGCTTGATATTAATTCTCAATCTTACATCGCCGATATTGCGCCTGCGCGGACCTTTGCGTTTTTTGAAGAGGTAGAAAACCTTCGCCAAATGGGAAAAATTCGAGGGGGAAGTCTGGACAATGCGATCCTCATAAAAGGCGATACTATACTTTCCAAGGAACCCTTGCGTTTTAAAGATGAACTCGTCCGGCATAAAATACTGGATATTCTTGGAGACATCACACATTTGGGGAAGCCCTTAAGGGCGCACATTATCGCGGTGCGACCCAGCCATGCTCTCAATCATGCCCTGACTCAAGCGATTTATGATATTATGCGGGCGGAAAGCAATGGTCGGCAAAAAAAGAAAAAACAGACCCCGGCAGTAATTGTAGCACCTGAGGAAACGGTTCTTGATATTCGACGCATCCTCGATTTGCTGCCTCATCGATACCCCTTTGTCATGATCGATCGAGTGATCGATATTAAAGGAGATAGCGAACTCGTCGCGATTAAAAATGTCTCAATCAATGAACCCTACTTTCAGGGACATTACCCCGGCCGCCCTATTATGCCGGCAGTACTGCAGATTGAAGCCATGGCCCAGGCAGCGGGAGTCCTGCTCCTTCGCCAGATATCAGGAGATGGAAAAGTCGCGCTCTTTATGAGCTGCGATAAGGTAAAACTGCGGCACCCCGTAGTGCCCGGAGACCAACTGGAGATACAAGTGAAATTGGATAAGATAAGAGGGCGTAAGATTGCCAAGGCAAGTGCATCCTGCAAAGTGGGGAAGAAAAAAGTGTCCTCTTGTGAACTGATGTTTGTGGTAGTTGATGATGCGGATGAGGCGTAATTTAATTTCCCAGTCCTTTCGATATTGATAAGACGTGGCAACTGATATTCATCCCACTGCAATAGTGGAATCCGGAGCTGTTCTGGATGATAACGTTACGATCGGCGCTTTTGCCTACATTGGTGCGAAGGTTGAATGTGGGGCGGGTACTATCGTCCGGCATCACGCAACCGTAGAGGGAAAAACTATACTCGGCCGCGACAATGAGATTTTTTCCTACGCTTCAATCGGGGGGCAATCACAAGACATGAAAGCCAAAGGGGGCACAGCCGGTCTCAAGATTGGAGACAAAAACATCTTTAGAGAGTATGTCACGGTTCACTGCCATTCTGAGGATGGTGAATATACGGTCCTTGGCTCTCACAATTACTGCCTCGCATACAGTCATATTGGGCATGAGTGCATAATCGGTAATCATTTTATCCTCGGTCACAACAGCACCTTGGGTGGTCATATGATAGTGGAAGATTATGTCAATGTGGGCGGATATGTAGCTTGTGTTCCTAAATGCCATCTCGGGCAGTGCGCTTACATCGGGGGGTATTCGAAGGTGGCACAGGATATTCCCCCCTTCATGATTGCGGATGGAAGGACAGCAACTATTAGAGCGGTCAATAAAATCGGTATGGAGCGCCATGGGTTTTCAATGGAGGATATCAACTTGGCAAAGCAAGTTTATAAGATTTTATATCGTGAGGGGCTCAATCGCAGTCAGGCATTGGAACGCTTGCGCGCACATAAGGAGGCCAATTCACTCATTATCCAGGCGATTATCGTTTTTGCCGGGAGCAGTGAGCGCGGTTTTGCATGATTTCTTTTACGCGTTCTACTCTCGCGATAGCTGCTCATTGTCCCGCAATTGTGCCTTCTTTGCGTCACCGAGCTTTTGGAGGTATTCGAAACTAAAGAGTCCGGTATTATGGCCATCGCTGAAATAAAAACGGATAGCATAATTACCGATTAAAATCCAATTGCGAACTTCTACCCCGGGAAACTTTTTCGGTCCGTCTCCGCCGTGCAGGTTTCCGAGGATATCGCGTTCGCCCATATTTTCCGCGCTCGGTGAGCAAGCCCGTAATTCCTCCATCTTAAAAAAATCTTCTCTTCCATTGGGCCACATAATTGCCACCTCATTACCAATGAACTGAATATTCGACGGTGGTTTTATCACTTAATTTTTATTATGACTAATTTAAGCAATTCTCTTTCCCATTATCTGTGCGCGGGAGGATAAACAAAAGGTATTTTTATTCATTTTTTATCTTCAGAGCCGTCTCCGATCACCCGTTGGGTGAAGTCATTTAAGCATTTATGGGGATTTGAAGCGGTGATTCTCAGTTGAATGGCTCGGTCTTTAACGTTATAAGTTGCTTAACATTATAGAGATAGATTCACAAGATCACTATTGTTAACCAAAAAGATATTTCATTTAACAATTGAAATTATCGTTAAAATAGCCTAATTTCCGGCCCATGAAGAGACTGATCCTGGGACTCCTATTTTTGCCAATAAGTTTAAGTGCGCAGAAAAGCGAATCGAGCGCGGATGTCTTTGTAACCTTACCTGATTTTTCAGTCACGGAGACAAGAGTGGCTAACCCGGAGCCAGCCGGCACTTTTGCGTCTGCGATTACGGAATTGCGATTTGAGCCACTGATTGATGTGCAAACCCGCAACCTCGCGGAAGCGCAGGGAGATGTAACGATTCGCGGCGGCATTTTTGAAAACACTGGATTCCGGGTAGGGGCAGCCACCTTGTTTGATCCACAAACCGGTCACTACTTTGCAGAGATCCCGATAGCACCTCAGATGCTTTCTCTACCAACTGTAATTACGGGTATAGAGAATGCGCACGCGGGTTTTAATTCGACCGTAGGATCTATCAATTATGCATGGAATCCAATACGCAATGGGGGTGAAACCGGGATAGGAATTGGAGACAACAACTTAAATCTACAGCGAATTTATTTTGGAGCGGTAAATGAATATAATGATGAGGGTAATACCGTGGGAATTGATCTTTCATTTTCCCGATCGGAGTCCGACGGTACGCGAATGTATGGTGATCACAATTTTAATCGATACGCGGGAAGAATTCAGTTGCTGGGTGAGCGGTCGCAAACGGATTTATTTGCCGGCTATCAATCGAAGTTCTTTGGGTGGCCCAACATGTATACCCCTTTCAATGTAAATGAGACGGAAAATTTACAGACCAATCTATATCTCATTAATCACCGGGAAAATTATGCTGATGACAGTTATATAGAATTCACGGGTTACTATCGACGGCACAAAGATGATTATGAATTTAATCGTTTTGAGCCGGGTCAATTTAATCCCTTTCAGCATGAAACCAAAGTTTGGTCAGCCGGGATTCAGGGATATCAGGATTTCCAGAAAATTGCTCTCAATTACAGTGCGCAATTTTTGGCGGATGAGATTAATTCAAGCAATCTGACATTTGGCCCCTTCAGTTCACGCAGTTATTATAAATTCACGCTTTTGCCCGAATGGCGGCAGGCATTGAATACTGAGACAGATCTTATATTACGCGCCGGTGTGAGTTATGATGACACGAATCGCGATGGATCAAGAGTATCACCCATGGCATCGGTATCCATTACCCAGAATGATGGAAGGGGCAGCGGACACCATTATTATTTTGAGTATGCCGAGAGTAGTCAGGTCGCGGGTTACACGGCAATTGCTTCAAACCCCAACGGCGGTCTTTTTCGTGGCAAACCCGATGCGGCGAGAGAGCGCAGCCGAAATATTGAAGTGGGCGCTGATTTTATCCGACCACAATGGCAGGGTCACATCGCCATCTTTTACCGGCTCGACAAAGACTTATTAGACTGGACTTACAGCTTTGAAAGCACCTCCGCGCGCACCGCCAATAATGTCGATATCGATACATTTGGAACCGAAGCTACTTTTATTACTCATTGGCAGGATCTCAATTTTATTCTGGGGTATACCTTTCTCAATAAAAGTGAGGATTATGGAATCGCCGATGTTGATGCCAGTTTTTATGCATTGAATTTTCCCCGTCATCGATTGACCGCGGCACTGACTTATCGTTTCTTAGATCAATTGGAATTTCGTCTCGATAATGAATTTCGTTCCCAGGAGGAAAATCTACTCCGTCGAAGTTCAAACGAGGCTGCGCTTACTTCGCTAAGCCTGGTATGGTACCCCCCTTCATTAGAAGGATTTGAATTTAGTTTTACCGTGGATAACATCTATAACAGCAATTTTGAGGAAATTCCCGCTACCCCCGCCGTCCGCCGCCAAATATCCGGTTATTTCAGCTTCAGGTGGTAGTCGGGAGGACCGGAAGGCTGGAGGGATGGAAAGCCGGAGGGAGGGAAAGCTGGAGAGCCGGAAGACCGGAAGGTCAGAAAGCCAGTTGATCGGTGTGTCGGATTGACCTTAGCTTATTGTAATTCTTGGAAATTTCCGCATTACCGCTTATACGCATGTTCGCGTATACACATTCACACGTGTGCGGTTTCTCCCGACTTTCGTTCGGCTATGAAGACGGCGAAAATCATTATTCCACCTCCCAGGAGAAGCCTTGGTATATCGGTGCTTTCGCCAAAGAAAATAAGTGAGCAGAGAATAGCCAGGGGTATCTTAAGATTATTAAATACCGCGAGGGTCCCGGCGTTACTCAGGGTAGCACCTTTGTTCCAAAGGAAAAACCCGACCCCGGATGGAAGTAATCCAAGATAGAGGAGGGCACTAATCTCGGTTGCCTCAAGTTGGTCGAGATGGTCCCAACCTCCGGTCAGTGTTGTCATGATAGTCGTTACGACAACCGCTCCCAGGTAAAGAAGAGCAAAGACTTCATGATCTTTAAATTGGGTAATGCACAATCGGACTTGACGGTATTCGATCTGGCCGAAGGCGAAGCAGAGATTGGAAAATTGCATCAGTAAAAATCCAATAATAACACCGCTTAAATTAATATCCTGGTAGCGGATTAACGCGGCGCCAAAGACCGCCATCAGTGCGGCACCGAGAAAATAGACTTGAAACTTTTTTTTATAAAAATCATTGATGATCGTAACATAAATCGGGGTAAAAATTGTAAATAATGCTATTTGGTAAGCTTCCAGGTACTGAAATGAAAAGAGATAACTGCAGTACATCAGCCCATACTGTACCGCGCCGATAAAAAAAAGTCTTCCCATGATCAAGGGTGCCAGACCCTTCCATCGCAGTACGGGTAGGAATAGGATTGAAGCGAGCATCATTCGCGCCCAGGCGACAAAGTTGGGGTCAAGCCCGGTGAGATAACTTTTGATCAACCCAAATGAAAAAGCCCAGATCAGTGAGACAATGATGAGATATATCACGGGGCCTTTTTATAGAAATACGCGTTCAATAGTCCAGTAAGCTCCCGTAACGGCAATGACCAGGGAAGCGGGAAAAATAACGAACTTGCGGTACCAGGTTTTATTTATAAACCAACCGAGAAAGAGGTAAGCGGATCCGATGACGGTGAGCTGACCCAATTCAACCCCGACATTAAACGTCACTAGAGCCGTTAAAAAATCTCCGCGCGGGAGGCCAAGTTCAGAAAGGACGCCCGCAAATCCCATTCCATGGAGAAGGCCAAAAATGAATACGACAACGGGCCTCCAGGGATTGAGACGTTTAGTCATTAAATTTTCAAACGCGACAAAGACGATCGATAATGCGATCAGAGGTTCTACAACCGCTGATGAGAGTGATACATAACCGTAAATGGATAATCCTAAAGTGATAGAATGCGCGATGGTAAAAGCTGTAACCTGCCAGAGCAGATAACTGAATTTAATGCTCAATAGGAAGAGGGCTAAAACAAAAAGAATATGATCCAATCCTTTGGGTAAAATATGTTCAAAACCGAAATTGAGATAACGGATCGCTACTTTTACTCTACTCGGCTGTAATTGCTGGTCACGTTTTTCTTCATCGGTAAGTTTGATTTCGGATTCACTTTTTTCTTCACGCGCGTCAGTTATTAGGGGTGCAGGAGAAGGTTCACGTTCGCCAACATCACTTACTTCAGCATCGGGTAGCTGTTCACTCTCAGTAATCTCAGATTGTTCTATTGCCATCTCATCGAAAATCTCGAGCTTCTCAGTCTGCTCTAAATCAATGACCTCTTCATTTTCAGTTTCCTCAATCACAACGGTTTCCGGCTCTACGTAAGGTGGAAAATCAAAGAAATCAACAGGGTGCGCCAAAACCATGAGAGGAGGGCAAATCAACCCTAATAATCCCACGGAAATTATGTTCCCCACTGCTCCCGTGTGGTTAATACTCATTCTCCTAATCCTAAGAGCTTTAAAACAGCACCCCATCTTTCACTGTAACTAACTGGGCTGTCACGCGCTATGAGTTGTGTGAAGTAAAGCGACAGTAAGATCAGGTTCCATACACAGGCGAGATTGGCCACTAAATAGAGCGATTGAGTAATGAACCAGTTTTTCTCATATTTATTGAGGAGCAAAGCATAACCGAGCATCGCAAAAAATATCGATGATTCAAAAGCGCGATGGCCAAATGAAGAGCCAAACCACCAGCTATGCCAGGAGGCATTAATAAATACGATAGCGATGAACGAGATGATCCAGGATTTTGGAATACTTTTTTTAGTAAAAGTACAAATTATAAAAACGATCAGTCCTACGCATAGCAGGGGATGCCAATTAAATAATCCGTGAAAATGAGAGAATAAAATCGGCCCTATTTGGGGGTGAAGGAAATCAAAACTCTCTCCTTCGTAAGTGTAAATTATCCATGTTCCGTAAAGTAATTTCCAAGCAAACAATTGCACAAAGACTATCGCCAATGAAGGGATAATAAAAAGCGCAAGCTGTTTCAATTTTTGGCTACCCGTATTATCACTGAATACATACTTAATAATGACCAGAGCTGGAAAAATTAAATAGGTAACGGCCGTACTTCTGGTTATAATGAGAAAACCGGAAAAGAAACCTAAGCCGAACCATGCGCGCCAGTTTTGTGCATGGTCCACAATTTTAAATGTCAGGTAAAAGATCGTGAGGGTTAAAAAAAATACAGTGTTATGGCTCAAGGATACACGAGCGGTCTGGTAATACAGCAGGGGGCTGCTCAACCAGACGAAGAGCATTCCCAGCCACGCCGTGTTTAAGGGGACAAAGCGCGAAATTATTTTTACCGTCAGGAAGAGGCTGATGACGGTATAAATCAATTGCCCAATCCAAATATAAATAAAGTATATGGGCTCAAAACCCGTAGAGGGTAAGCCGGCGAGGAGGCTGATAAGATGGGCGAAAAGAAAAAAGGGTAGGTTGGCGAGAGCCCATCCAACGGGGTATTTATTCGGCAATAAACCCGTGTCTGTTCGCGATCCATTGAGAACAAATTCCTTCGTCACTGAATCGATAGTAGTGGTCATTTCGAGTTCGTTGAAAAAATCGACATCGCGATCGATGACCGCGGAGCGGAGCCAGAAATAATAAAAACTGTCATCGAATCCCTGAAGTATGGGTTCCTGCTTAGGAGAAAACATACCGTAACCCTTATAGCCGATAGCATAGAGTGAACATAAAACCGCACACGCCGTAAGGATCCAAATATCAAATGGCCATTTCTTTTTAACTTTCATCGCTAGCACATTCTCTTCTATAAAAATTCATTATGCGTCATCCGAATCTTTGTTATCCACCCAGTTCTGAATCCTTTTTTTAATTTGATCGCGAATAACTCTGATTTGTATTAACTTTTCTTCATCGCCACCTGCAAGTTTAGAAGGATCAGGGAAATTCCAGTGAAGTTTCGTCCCCGCGCTTGGGATAGTAGGACATCTCTCGGCGCTTGTCTCATCACATACGGTAATGAGATGCGAAATATTCAATTCTTGCGTGATGACCGCGGATACACTCTGCGTTTGGTGATTTGAAATATCAACGCTGACTTCCGCCATGGACTTAACAACGAGGGGATTTAATTCACCCGGCTCAATCCCCGCGCTGATGGCTTCGTAATGCTCACCATAGAGCGTATTCAGCCATGCTTCTGCCATTTGGCTCCGAGCGCTGTTGTGAATGCATACAAAGAGTACTTTTAATTTCGGCACTTTTCCAATAGGGGTAGCAATATGGTAAGGAGATTAGTTAAGATTGATTAACGAACAATGCCAAAATTAATCCTCTATGAAACACTATGCTAGAAATGCGATTGCTTTAGTTTTCATAGGCGTAATTTATCTTACTCCCGGTGACGTCACTGCTCATCATGGCGGTAAGGTCCATATTTCACCCTTTCTAAAGCTTTATGTGAGAATAATTGATAATTCAAGCATCGGTTCTGACGGCAGTTTCGGTTCGGAATTATCCGAACTGGATCGCTTTCGTTTCATGAGTGAGACTATAACTGAGACCTTTGAAGCGGGTGAATATCCGGTCACTTTAAAATTTGTTCGCTTTGGCAAAGATATTCCTCCGGATGTAAACGTCCTCACGATTTCTATCATTCGTTGGACACTGAACCGAGTCGGTGAGTATGAGACGCGGATTTTTGCCAAGCTGAAAGCACGTAAAGGGAAAATCAATCTTGGCTATTTTGTCGGACGCACTATTACGGTTAATATTCCCGATCGAGATAAAGTAATAAAAAATTTCAAAATGTCGGCGAGGGAAGCCCTGGAAAAACTTCTCCCTGAGCTACAGGCGCGGACGCTCCCGAGGAAATTTAATTGAGTTATGCGCCCAAAGTATTACTTTAGTTTACACTTTTCATAAACTGCGAAGGATAATTCATATTACGCGGGAGTAGCTCAGTGGATAGAGCAGCGGTTTTCTAAACCGTTGGTCGGGAGTTCGAATCTCCCCTCCCGTACCATTTTAATGGCTAAAGTCGATAAGGTGGTGAGAAAGCAATTGAAAAGAATTAAGTGTAGAACATACTTTTAGTCCGGAAACTGTGTGAGATCTCAATGATGAAAGTAAAATCGGATCCAATCTACGCTGTTCATAGACTTGTATACTGTGCGATTATTTTTGTCCTGATCTTCAGTGTCGGGTGTACTTCGATCAAGTTAATAGCCGATTACGATGAAGTAATCGACAGTTCAGTCACTGAGTTTCAAAGGAATATGGAGGCGCATTTAATCAAGCTGGAGCGAAATATTGGGACAGATGATGCGAGCCACGAAAACAGTATCGATTTTTATGATGAAGCTAGAGTCGAGTTAAGTTCAATGAGGGTGCGGGCCGCCGCGATTCCTAAAAATGAACTCACCTTGACGCAGATAGAACTGTTAATCCGGAATCTTGAAAATCTGGAAAAAATACATGAATTGGGGATCGATGCGAATGACATTCCCCCTTTAAGAAATGCTTTTAATACCGGCACAACGGCTATCTTAAAACTGGAATTAGCCAAAAAACGGGGTATTGAAGATGAGGAATAATTTAATTGGGAGGATTATAAGATGACGGATATCGACCTTTCTGATTTAGTGGCAAGTATGCTCAGGGCTGCTGGGGATTCACTTAAAGACAAGTGGCCGGAGTCAAAAGATTATGCCGAATCGGAATTTAAAAAAATAGGTGAAACTATTATTTTCATTAGCCAGGAAGTTTCAGCTGGAAGGATGAGTGAGGAAAAAGCCAAATTACATTTGGAAATTCAAAAAAATTCATCGAAAATGGTCATCTTGACATTAGAAGGACTGGGATTGCTGGCAGTGGAAGCAGCAATCAACGCGGCCCTGAAAGTCGTTACCGACACCGTTAATTCCGCGATCGGCTTCGCCTTGCTTTAAGCGAGGTATTACGTTTGCTCGCGTAGGCTTCCAGCTTTTTACAGTAATTTAAAATAAAATGATCGGTGGCTCCGGCTTGCCAATTTACAGTTACCCTTTTAATTAATCTGAAAGCGCGATCGATAATCGTTGGGTTTTGAATAAGCCGCAAATCACTGAAATCTTCCTTACAAGCGGTGAGGTAGCGCATATCCGCGTGGTGCCGATAACCAACCAATCTTTGCAGGAGTCTGATGATGAAATTACTGACAACAGGAATGGCAAAGAATTCAAAAAAAGCTATTAAGGCGTGGGACAAATAAGCGGGTGGAACGCGCGGCACCAAATCGGCCGCATTGATTACCCGGTAAATGGGTGTCTTAATATTATCACCGAACTCTGATGAAGCAACTCTTGGACTGCCGAAGGTATAACAGGCTCCGAGACTATCGGAGACGAGAAACTTTGTAGCCAATAAAGCCAAGGCTCCACCGAGAGAATGCCCGGTGATATATAATGCACAGCCGGAATTCTCGATAGTGTTAAGTGCGCTTTCAATTTGCGGCTTTAAATCATTAAATGCTTTATAAAAACCACCATGTATCTTGCTGCCATCCGTTTCGATCATCGGTGCCTTGAGATCTGTTTTTATATCTCTGATGTCTTTTTCGGTCCCTCTAAATGAAAGCACCCCCATATTATACTTCGCACTCGTCGCCAGAAATGCCTGGGTGCCATTGTGATTAAATGTTTTTATTAACTCAAATTCAGCCTTTGCTAAATAAGCGCGTAATTCTTCGATCGCTTGATCCGCCGATTGTCGTTGTTCAGCAAGCAGCTTTTCCAAAGTTTCTTTGATATCTTTTTCGTCAGTTACATCGGCGAGGGCTTTGGCGATCGAAGTTAACTCTACGCTTCCTTCAAATTTGAAATAAGCCAAGCGTGACATTTCAGCCAGGAGTAGTGCGCTGCGGTCACTGTAGGCTGCTCTTTTGACAGGCGGGGTCAGTAGAATCTCGTTTTCAAAATACATAGTGTCCCTTTTTTTTATCAAGTGGGAATATAGCGATTTATAAACTCAGTGTTTAATATTTATAAATATCATTACAAATAACCGCGATCACCATCCGTTATTTGTTTCCCATAAGAAGTAAGTTAATTTATAGTTGGGTGATATGAAAAAATCACTAAAAGGAGCGCTTATATCAGGTTTGGTATTTCCCGGTCTGGGTCAAGTTATCCTAAAAGGTTATAAACGAGGTGCCCTTTTGATCCTGATGATCTCAGTCGCTATGCTGATTTTCATTTTGAAGGCAGTCGAACAAGCCTTTATCATCTTGGAAAATGTTGAATCAGCGGGTGGAGCATTAGATATGAATGCGCTCTTAAACGCTGCTGCGGAGGCTTCTACTTCACCAGCCAATAGTGCAATGAATTATGCCCTATCATTTATTTTTCTCTGCTGGTTATATTCGATTATAGATGCTTTCCTGTTGGGAAGAAGAAGGGACAGGGAAATGCGTGAAAGCGTGTAAGCGTGAAAACGGGATAGCGTTAATGAGAATATGCGTGAATGCGGTGATGCGGTGATGCGGTGTGCAGCAATTTGCTGGAAGTAGATTCTATTAAGTAACTTGTAATGCATTTAGGATTTAAGTGCGCTATTCATTTTTTCGGTTTTTAACATTTTTACTGGTTAAAACCCACGAAATATATGTCTATTACCTATAGATTTCTTAAAAGTCGCTCTGAGAGAACGATTAGGGTTTGATTTTTACCTTAAATTTGTTAGACATAACGTTCGCTTTTATTCCTGGGAGAAGTAATTTAATGGCAATGAAGCGACCAGTAACTTGAATTATTCCCAAGCCTGTGCGAAAAAATCTGAATCGAAAATACTCATTCGGCTGATTAATGACTAAGAAGGTATACATAATCGAAGACGACGAATTGACCTCTAAAATGATCACGAAGGTCATTGATACGTACTTCGATGATATAGAAGTGATTGGAAGCAATCAAAATGGGCAGAGTGGAGTCGGCGAATGTGTGAAGTTGAATCCCGATCTCGCGATTGTTGATATACGTTTGCCTGATGTAAATGGATTAGAAATATTACACATCCTTAAAAGAAGGCATCCGCAAATGAAAGTTTTGATTTATTCAGGGATCCTGAATCTTAATGCCATAAAACGCGCGCATCAGGGGATGGCAGACGGGATTATTGAGAAATCATAAGGCATTGAAGAACTAAAGGCGGCAATTGAAGCTATCGTCTCGGGCCGGTCTTATTATAGCCCGATAGTTACCGAGCAGTTACTTCAACACGAAGTTATAAGTTTGGAGAGCTAGGGTAAGCAATTGCGGATTGCGGAATTCGGATGTCGGACTTCGCTCTTGGTAGGGAATGAGGGATGTCGCCCAAGCGATAGTGAGGCTCGGTAGCCGATTGGAGCTGGATAAATGACTGCTAGAAAAGTCATGGGTATTCAGTGAATAATCGATACCAGTTCATTGCTCTTGTTATTGTGAGCTTATGCAAATCACTTCAATGACACGCTAATTCTGGTATTAGAAAATATTTCTGCCCTATCCTTTAATAATTTATTGCAGCGAGCCCGATAAATAGAAACGCTGAATTTTATTTCAACATTGGAGAAAGAGTAGAAAAATATGTTAAATGAATTATCAATTATAAAAAAAGGTAAGAGCGGCAGATTTTCATCCTGGGATACGACCGGGAGAAACTCAGACGCATGGATTATTGGTCCAGGGGAATCACGTGTATTAGCAGACATTAAAGGACCCGGTGCTATCACTCACATCTGGATGACACAGATTAAACACTACCGTGAATGCTTACTAAAGTTCACCTGGGATAATGCCAAAAAACCGAGCGTTGTTGTTCCCCTCGGAGATTTTTTCTGCCTCGGGCATAGTATCGTTAATAGTTTCGAATCACTTTTGTTTACCGCTTCAACGCAGCACAACCATTGCTTTAATAATGGGTGCGCACTAAACAGTTATGCATCCATGCCATTTACGGAACGCGCGGTTGTAGAACTGGTTAATGAGAGTAATGAGGTCCATAAACAATATTTTTATATCGATTATGAAACTTTCGATGAACCCAAAACTGAACATGGATATTTCCACGCGGAGTTTCGACGCTCCTATCCTTTTGGTGGATGGGGGGCGGAAATAGAAGTTAATACAGGTGAAGCTAATATCATAAATAAAGGTGAACTCGCATGGGACAGCAACTACGTCATTCTTGAGACCAAGGGACATGGCCATTACATCGGCTGCAATCTTTCGGTCACCAATTTCAAAGGAGAATGGTGGGGTGAAGGCGATGATATGATTTGGGTCGATGGGTACAAGTGGCCGCCGGACCTTCATGGAACCGGGAGCGAGGACTACCTGAATCAGGCATATACGATGCAGCCTAATGCTTTCCTTCGCAACGGTTCATCCGTTTATGAACATAGTACCAAGGGCTATCAGACGAGCTATGTGTTCCACGTCGAAAACCCCATCAGATTCGAGAAAGAGATCAAGGTGACGATGGAACATGGGCATGGAAATCATTTAGCTAATGAGATGTCATCTGTCGCTTATTGGTACGCTGATGCCCCCGGTCGCGTCGCGTCGCCACCACCCGTCGCGAAACGTTTGGCCGTCCCCCGCGATAATCAAGGTAATTGGCTCCACGATAAACGTAATCAGTGTCCGGGAAAAAAGATTCCGCTCAACGCGGAAATGAAAAGGAAGCTAGGCAAATAATTAAGTTTTCTGTGAGGCCTTTGATTGTCATATATAATCGATGACCGCAGGTTTAGAGAATGATCCCTCGACCCTGGTTCTAGATGTCGGAAAGACGCATGTTAAAGTTCTCGTTTTGAGTGAGGCGGGGTCAGTCCTCGAGGAGGCCAAGATGGACAACGTGTCTATCGACGGGCCGCCCTATACGCATTTTGACACGGACGGCATTTGGCAATGGCTTTTATCAACCGTAAATAATTTAGCTGATAAAAGTAAGATACGAGCAATCGTTTCGACAACGCATGGCTGTGCGGCTGCTTTAGTTGATGGAAGTGAACTTGTTTTTCCCGTTCTTGATTATGAAGAGGAAATTCCGCTTGAGACTTCGGAAGCTTTTGAAGCGGTTGTGCCCCCATTTGCGGAGACGCATACACCAAAATTACCTGGAGGTCAGAATCTAGGCCGACAACTTTTCTGGTTCCAGCGAAACTTTCCGGAGGAGTTTTTACGGGTTAAGTGGATACTTACCTATCCGCAATACTGGGCGTGGCGCCTCAGTGGAGTTGCGGCAAGTGAACTCACGTCAATCGGTTGTCACGCTTACTTATGGAATCCACATAAAAGATGCTATTCCACTCTTGTCGATCACCAGGGATGGGGCGCGCTATTTCCACCGATCAGACCTGCGTATGACGCGTTGGGAGCCATCCTCCCCAAAGTAGCGCAGGAAACTGGACTCGCACCCGAATGTCAGGTCTACAATGGGATCCATGATAGCAATGCCGCTTACAGTCTCTATCTAAGGGGATGCGCCAAGCCTTTCAGTCTCATTTCAACGGGCACATGGGTTATAATTATCAGCCCGCGTTTTCCCGTGGCGAATCTCAATGAAGAGCGGGATACCCTGGCGAATGTAAACCTGAGGGGCGAACCGCTTCCAACCGGGCGTTACATGGGTGGAAGGGAATTTGAAATCCTGAGCAGAGATGCCGGTACGGGAAAGGAATTTACAGAAGCCGATTTACGAAAGGTCATAGCAAAGAAGAGTTTTATTCTCCCTTCATACGCGCCGGGCGGCCCATTTATGAATCGTGTGGGATCAACCTCTGGACCCGAATGTGAATTGAGCGGTGAAGTTCTTGCTCGAGCTACTCTTTATGTAGCACTCGTGACACTGACTAGCATGCGCATGCTTAATGTAGACGGTGATCTGATAATTTCCGGAAGCTTTGTCAACAATCCGTGGTATTGTCGATTGCTGGCAACGCTCGGTGAATGCGAGCGCTGTTATATCGATCATCAATCTGAAAGCACGGCGGTGGGCGCCGGCATTCTGGCTTTTTGGAATGATAAGGCCGTTGAATGGCCGTTGAATTTGACACCGGTTGAGAAATTCGAAGAACCGGGCCTCACAGCTTACGTTGAGGAGTGGCAGAACTTGAGTGGGTGAATATCAGTGAACAGTGAACAGTGAACAGTGAACAGTGAACAGTGAACAGTGAACAGTGAACAGTGAACAGTGAACAGTGAACAGATCGTTGTTGGTTTATTATGATTGAAATTCTGTGCGGCGGCAAGTGAAGACATGATTATAGAAGATTAAGTTGACTGAGTTTACTACTCATGAAATCTATCAACCAATTAAAAAAATCTTAATGGTTTAAATATTATGAATCAGAATAATGAGAACAATGCAGTCTACGGTAATACAAATCCAAGCCCGGAAGATATTGAGAAGATGTCGGTTAAACGATTTGGATCTGTGATTGGGTTGAATAAGGAACAGGAAATCTATTACCGTCAATTGCATGCCGAAGTCTGGGACGGTGTCATAAATCGGATAAAAGCA
Source organism: Opitutales bacterium (assembly GCA_965219535.1). Classification (GTDB taxonomy): domain Bacteria; phylum Verrucomicrobiota; class Verrucomicrobiia; order Opitutales; family PNEW01; genus PNEW01. The sequence goes on from CBDCNV010000001.1 coordinate 1,473,705, forward strand.
TCAAATATCAGAAATTACTCTATCTATATTACCGAAATCGAAGGAAAGAATTATCTGTTTAGTTATTTTGAATATACGGGCGAGGATTATGAATCAGATATGAAAGCCATGGGCGATGATGAATCAACGAAGCGGTGGTGGAAGGAGACCGATCCTTGTCAATTTCAGCTTCCCAGTAGAAATGAAGGAGATCAATGGAGTCGGATGGAAATGGTATTTTTTACCGAATGAGTCAGAGGCTAAATGATGATTATTAACTTCGTCTGTGTCCACGTCTTCGTCCCAGGGTATTTCGATTAACTGGAACAGTAATATTTCATGTATAAATAATTCGTTTACCAAAAAGATGATTTTATGGTAAAAGAAGACGAGGACGAAGAGCTAGACGAAGACGAAGATATTGGATGATTATCAAATCTCCAGAGGTTGAATAGCTTGACCCTCAAAACAAAGAAGAGGTATAGGATTAATTCATCATGCACTACACAGTGATAACATTACACTTTGAAAGGAGACGATGACTGATCAATCGCGTTACATAATCATCGGCGGTGGTCAAGCGGGTGGCTGGGCAGCCGCGACTATACGCAAGCAAGATTTTAAAGGAGAGATTGTATTAGTCGCGGGCGAAAACTATCTACCTTATGAACGGCCACCTTTGTCAAAGTCTGTGCTCCTAGGTGAGGCCGAGATCGAGAGCACCTATCTGCGTGATAAATCGTTTTATGAAGAAGCTGATATCGAATTAAGATTAGGCGCGCGCGTGACGGCGTTAGATTGCGAAAATAAAGTTATAGATTTAGAGGGTGGTGAGCAGCTTGAGTATGCGCGTCTTCTCCTCGCCACGGGTTCCAACGTTCGCCGTTTGCCTATTCCCGGAGATGATTTTGAAGGGGTCTATTACCTGAGAGGCATCGACGACATGCTGGCATTAAAACAGAAACTGGTAGAAGGCGCGAAGATTGTTGTCATCGGGGCCGGATTTATCGGCTTAGAGGTGGCCGCCGCCGCCGCCAAGCTGGGCGCGCAAGTGCGAGTTATCGAAATTCAAAACACGATTCTCAATCGGGTCGTTGACGAGGAGGTTGCCGCCAGGGTGGCGCGTGAACATAATGAACATGGAGTAGAATTACTGACGAATACAGGTGTCAACGCGATAGTCGGTGATGGTCATGCGCGAGCAGTGACATTGTCGAATGGTGAAGAAATTACCGCCGACGCGGTCGTCGTCGGAATCGGGGTTACACCGACTGTTGATCTCGCGGAGCAAGCCGGATTAAAAGTTGAGAACGGGATTGTCGTTAATGAGTACGGAGAGACATCTGACCCCAACGTCTATGCCGCAGGTGATGTTACTAACCATTACAATCCACTTTACGCACGGCGTTTGCGGCTGGAATCCTGGCAAAATGCACAAGATCAGGCGATTGCGGTTGCAATGGTGATGTGTGACCAACGTGAGCCTTACAAAGCGGTGCCCTGGTTCTGGTCGGATCAATACGCTATGAATCTGCAGATGGCGGGTGTCGTCGATACATTCGATGAAGCGGTACTGCGACCGGGCGATGATGGGACTTTGCTTAAATTCTATCTCAAGGACAGCCGTATAATGGGTGCGGTCGGTATAAATCGAGGTCGCGATATTATGGTTGTTCGACGCATGATAACCAAGGGGGTCAGTGCAGATGCAAACGAGCTGGCTAACCCGGAAATCGAACTACGCAGCCTGGGTAAAAGCAATTAAGTGATTCGCGATACGCGAGGGGTAAATTTTATCGCAATATTCACGACAGGGTTATTTACTTATGCGCAATGTTTAAGAAGGCCAAGCCCTGGTATGAGAAAGGATTAAAGTTCCAGTGCTCGATGTGCGGTAATTGTTGTAGCGGGCCGGAAGGTGAGATTCCGGTGCTCGCACAGGATAGACGACGATTAGCGAAACACGTAGGCCTGTCCATTCGATCATTTAATGAGCACTATACGACGATCTCAAAAAATACAAAGAGCAGAATACTTAAGATGAATCCGACTCCTGGTAAAAAGGAAAGTTTGGATTGTATTTTTCTCGACCGGGAAAAGATACCGGGAAAAGCAATATGTTCAGCACATTCTGCCAAGCCGAAACAATGCCAGGCCTGGCCATTCTGGCCGTCTATTTTAGAAAACGAAAAATCATGGAAGGCGACCGGTAAGCATTGCTGTGGTATCGATGATGGAGAACTTGTTCATTCGCAAAAAGAAATTGAAAAAAAAATGCGTATAATGAAAGGTCCCGAAAAAAAATTCGGTGCATTCGAGCGGAGTTGGAAGTGATAATTGAATGTTGCATCTCTAATCCGCTCTCTGGATGCATGGAATATGGTTGCAAGTAATCTTAGCTAATCATAAATCTCAGAAAATGGAAAAAATAGTCCAGGTGAAGCCTATCTTTCGGATCGACGCCCCGTCAGCTGAGGATCTCGACGCATTCCATCGGGATGGATTTGTAGCTTACCCCGCGGTATTCAGCGATGAGGGCCTCAAAGGGTTTGTCGATGAGATTCACAGTCGTGAACAGGTGACTGATTTTTTTAAGAATAATGATAAAGGTGAGCCCGATGAACATGGGATGAATATCAGGCCCTGGAACAACAAGGACCCCTGGTCAGATCAATTATTTGATGCCCCTTTAGTGACTGCGCTATTGCGCGCGATAATCGGCGAGAATTTTCATTTCTGTCATTCAACAATGCATATAAAGATGCGAGGGGGTAAAGGTGTTCACGCTCATATGGATCATCACCATTGGTTCCATAATAATCCTGTTAATATTGCTGAACGTGATAAGTGGTATGTTCAGATGCTCTACTACCCCAATGGATTTAAGGGGGGAGATGCGAGTCTCGCGGTGATTCCCGGGAGCCACCGGTTTGTACCTGTGCCCGATAAACAACCCCATTACGATACCTTGGAGGATATGTTGGAGGGAGTAGGTAGTGAGCAAGCTGGGCGTGAACTTAAAGTAAAACATTTCGAACTTCCGCCCGGTAGTATGGTATGCCTTAACGCCAGGACTTACCACGCAGTCACCCCAAAACCGTTAGATTCTCCGCAGGAGTACCGGATCTTTTGTAACTATATATTCAAAGAGGCGGGCCCGCCCCACCGTCACACACAAGCCATTCCACCCGATTGGTTAGAAGATGTAAGTTCCGAACGGCGAAAATTATTTGATCGCGAGCCCTACACCGAAGTGTGTTGGGAATGAGTTATCTAACGATAAGTGTTAGGTATTAATCAACTAGGTTGAACACTTTACCTGCCAACCTTGGCTCTATGCAGCAGAGCAACGTTTGGTCCACAGCGCTTTTTATTGGATAAATCAATACTCGAAGTGTAAGCCAACCGCCGACAGTTCATTACTAAACGCCTATACCCAACACAACCCGATAGCGTCGGTGTAGCGGTTATGGTTTTGAATGGCGCATTGGTCATTCAATCCATGGATGCCTGGAATATGATTGCAAGTAATCTTAGCTAATCAAAAATCACAAAAGATGGAAAATACAGTCCGGGTTAAGCCAATCTTTAAGATCGACGCCCCGTCAGCAGAGGATCTCGCCGCATTTCATCGGGACGGCTATGTAGCTTTCCCCGCGGTATTCAGCGATGAGGGACTGAAAGGTTTTCTCGATGAGATTCACAGTCGTGAACAGGTCATTGAATTATTTAAAAAAAATGATGATGAGCTCAATAAAATGACTTCTCCCTATCGAATGGGTATTAGACCCTGGAACAATAAGGGACCATGGTCAGATCAATTGTTCGATGCGCCGTTGGTGACGGCGCTATTACGTGCAACGATCGGCAAAGCGATTCACTTTTGCCATTCATCGTTGAATATATCGTTGCGGGGCTGTGGAGGCATTCGCGCTCATATGGATCACCATCATTGGCTCCATAACAATCCCGTTAACCTTGCTGAAAGGGATAAGTGGTATATTCAGATGCTCTACTACCCCAATGGTTTTAAGCGAGGAGATACGAATCTCGCAGTGGTTCCCGGGAGCCATTTGAGTATACCAACAATCGATCGTTACGCTAAACTGGAAGAGTTGCTAGATGGAAAGTACGACGAGCAGGCAGGGCGTGAACTTAAACTAAAACATCTCGAACTACCGCCCGGGAGCATGGTTTTCCTAAATGCAAGAACTTTCCACGCTGTCTCCCCTAATCCGCTAGATTCTCAGCAGGAGTACCGCATTTTTGTTCCCTACATTTTCAAAGAGGCAGGGCCACCCCATCGATACACACAGTTCATTCCCCCTGAATGGTTAGAAAGTACAAGTCCCGAGCGTAAAAAGCTTTTTAAACGCGAATCCTTCACCGATGGATGCTGGGAATGAGTGGGAAGCTTGTAAGCGAAGATGCGTGAATGCGATGAAGGGGAACGCGTCCTGCGATGAGGTTGGTCGAATCGTGTCCCTAGCTCGTTCAATTATCTAATAATGAATAACAAGAAGCGTGCTGGGAACAGCCTTCGCCATGGCTATGGCGGTCAGGCAGCCCGCTCCACCTTATAGCTTTGTATAATATAATTGATTAATGTAATAATGGTGGACGCGTCCTGCGATGAGGTTAGTCGAATCGTGTCCCTAGCGCGTTTTTGCTATCCTTCATTCCATTGACTACTTGATCACGTGTTACCAGGCGGTCCATCCACCATCGATGGTGAGATTCTGCCCAGTCATGTAACTGCTGGCGTTACTGGCAAGAAATACAACGGCCCCTTTGAGTTCAGATGGTTGTCCCATGCGTCCCATGGGAGATTTGGCTTCAAGATTTGATATGAGTTCCTTCCCTGCAGCTTCCGAGGGAAACGGGCCGGGGGAAAGACAGTTAACGCGGATATTATCTTTTGCCCAGTAGACAGCCAAGTGCCGAGTCAGGTGGATGATACCCCCTTTCAGCGCGTGATAGGCAACTGCGGATGCAGGGCAGATGCCAGCGTAGGTGTCGGGGTAGGATCCTACTTGTCCATACATTGAGCCCAACATAATGATACTAGCCGGTGCTTTTCTTTTTAACACATGTTCGCGAAGCAACCGAGCTAAGAGAAAATAGCCGGTCGCGTTTCCCAACTGGCGCGTGAATTGTTCACCGCTTACATTCGTCCAATCGTTTCTTTCAAATTCGTGACCATTATTTACGAGAATATCAATTTGGCCAATGCGATCGACAATGTTTTGAAAGGCTGTTTCGATAGCAGTTTCAGAATCCATCTGGTCTAAGACCATGCCATGATGTCCGATACCGTTAGGATCTGGCAATTCCCCCGCGGCTGATTGCGCGCGCTTTTCATCGCGGCTGGTCACAATGACCTGACTGCCCACTTCCGCTAATGCGTGGGCCATGGCTCGGCCGAGATAACCGCTGGCCCCGGTAATGAGCGCAGTTTTTCCTTTTAGATCGAAGAGCTGCTGAACGGTAGGATCACTATCTGTGAGGGGGTCGGTCATAATATTTTCCAATTGCTAGGATTGCGAGCTGCCGCCAGGATAGCAAGATTACACTCGAGGGTGTGGCGTGCTTCGGCCAGGTTACAGGGCATTTCTCTCTTGCCGTCGATAGCGTCAAAAAAAGCGTTCGCCTGGGAAATGAATCCATGATCGCGTTCAAAATCCGGCCATGACTCTTCCTGCCACTCAGTTTCAGGTTCCATCATCCAGCGCATGCGATTACAGTGAAATTCAGATCGCAATGTGCCGCGTTCACAGACCAAGGTGATTGTTCCTTCATTGGGAGCTTGATGTTGATTCAAACTGAAAGAGGCGAGGGTGTCACCGTGACGGGTCAAGACGTTGACGGTGTCTTCGACTTCAACCCCATCCAGGACCTGATGCGCGCAGTCGGCAACGAGGCGCTCGACCGGACCGGCGAGCCAACTCACGGCATTGATTAGATGTGTCAGCCCATCCTGAATCGCGCCTCCACCCATGGCATGACTGGTGTAATATGTTTCTCTGTAAGCGGGACGATAGGTGGGGAAGTGCTGGCCCGAGGTAACGGTAATATGCAAGGGCTGCCCAAAGCGCCCACTGTCGAGGGACTTTTTCATCGCTGAAAGTATGGGGTATAGGCGAAAGACGTAAGCAACTCCAACAACAAGTTTTCGCTCCCTGATAGTTTTATCGAGATGATCAATCCCATCGAAACTGATAGATAACGGTTTTTCTATCAGTATATGCAGATTAGCTTCCGCAGCTTGTTGCGCCATGGGAACATGTAAGTGCGCAGGCGTTGCGATCACAATGGCGTCATGTCCTGCTTCGAGGGCCAATGTTAAATCAGCATAGCTATTTTTAATATTATATTTATCCGCTATTTTATTACGCAAAACGTCGTTGGATTCACAAATTGATACTTCAGCGCGATTCGTCGCAAGGATACAACGCGTATGACGTTCACCTATTGAACCCGTGCCAACGACGAGGATCTTTTTTTTAGCTGCAGCCATGAATCAGTTATTCCAATAAGAAAGGAGCATCCATAAGTTTGCTCGTTAGCCAAGAGAAAAGTATGGGCTTCGGCAATGTAGGGTAAGCACGATTGCTATTAAGCTATGTTGTCGACGTCGATCTTGACAGGATAATCTCACCATTAAAAACTGATCAAAATTAACGAAAAATAAATTAATCCGTAATCAGTCGCAGTCAGGCTAAGCTCCTGGGGATATGAGGGAAGATGTCATCCGGCAGTTATGGAACTCAATAGTGTCTTAATGGGATAAAGGACTATCCTCACGGCATTACTTTTATGACAGCGCTTGGTTATGACCTGCCTAAAAATACTTCCTCCCTATTAATGAAATATAATAATGTTTAAAGAATACGCAACAGTTCGTGTCGTTAGACTCATCCATACAGAACGCTGGACCGAAGCGGGAACACCTTCAATAGGTGATCAAGGTACCATTGTATCTATTGATACGAAAAATGATGAAGTCTGGTATACGGTAGAATCATCAACTCCTAAGAGTAATAATCCATGGCTTGCTGAATTTACTGAAAATGAGCTGGAACCTGGCAGCGAAATCGACATGGATAACCATTTAGTGCCGGAGCCTCCTAGTGATGACAACCTGGTTGGCAACTCTGCGGAAGAACTAAAAGAAAAAACAAAAATAGCTGGATCAAAAAAAGCCAAGTCATCGTCAGAACTGAATGTTTCTCAATCGGCAACAAGGTATCGAAAGGATTTCAACCTCAACAGTAATAAAAAGGGGGGGTTACTCGATAATTCTGTCTGGTGTTCTCGGAGCCCTAGTCTCCTACTTGGTAGTTTCACTCGTCATACCTGATTACAGCACACTTATTCCTGTTATAGCTGGATGTCTAACGGGAGTCACCGGTGGATATCTAGCAGGAAATATTGGCGAATCTATCGCATTTATAGTTTTGTTCATTTTTATCTCCGTCTGTTTTTTTAATGTTGTATCCAATACATTTGGGCGTGAAATTTTCTTATCTTTAGTCATCGGCGTGACCGTCGGTAATTTGTCTACAAGCATTTATAATGAATATAGTAGATAGCCAATCAATTCAGCTAATATATAAGTGAAGAGGAATGGTAATATTTTATGAATAGAATCTGTGTTTTTTGTGGTTCCAGTCTTGGCCTTCTTTCTGAATATACGGAGACAGCGAATTTATTGGGAAAAGAGCTGGCGAGTCGCAATATCGAGTTGGTTTTCGGTGGTTCCGATGTGGGGTTAATGAGGCAGGTCGCCAATGCTACCTTAGAAAATGGAGGGAAGGTGATTGGCGTGATTCCAAAATCATTTGCGAAAAAGGTGGCACATAAAAATCTTTCGCAACTCCACGTCGTCAATTCCATGCACGAACGAAAAAAAATGATGCATGATCTTTCGGATGGTTTTATTGTCCTCCCCGGTGCCTTTGGCACGCTTGAAGAAATTTTAGAAATCATGGCGTGGACCCAATTGGGATTGAATACTAAGCCATTCGGATTTTTAAATGTATGTGGGTACTATGACAGGTTTTTTGAATTTGCAGATCATGCAGTTAATCAGCAATTTCTCAAACAAGAGCACCTTGACATGATTCTCATTGAAACATCGGTTGAAAAAATTTTGGAAAAGTTCGATGAATTTAATGTTCCGGTTGTCGATAAATGGAGTGATAAGAAAGAGGATATTGCAGGCGGCTAACACAATTAATAAGAAAACGAATTACCTTACTTTGTGAGATGATGGATCTGGTCTATTGGAGGAATTGAATTATGAGTAAAATTGAAACGAGAAAAATTGGGAAATCAAAAGCCGTCGTAACAAAAATAGGGCTTGGCGGTGCTCCCTTTGGCGATCTTTTTCATCTTTTGAGTGATGAGCAGGTAGAAAATACTTTACAGGCTGCCTGGGACGCGGGAGTGCGCTACTATGATACGGCGCCTTACTATGGTTACGGAAAAAGTGAACATCGTGTTGGACATTTCCTGCGCAAACAATCGCGACAGGACTTTGTCATATCGACAAAAATTGGGCGCGTCTTAAAAGCCGCTCGCGACCCGGAAAAATTTGTCAGCGAATTCTGGGCGGGGGGAATGCCTTTTGAAGTTGAAGTCGATTATAGTTATGACGGTATCATGCGTTCTTACGAAGACAGCCTTCAACGGCTTGGACTGCCCTCGGTCGATCTGTTACTCATTCACGACCTTGACTTCTGGTTCCATAAAACAGAAGCAAAGGTGAGCGCCTACCTGGCGCAATTGTCAACCAGCGGTTGGCGTGCGCTCGACGCCTTGCGATCTAGCGGCGCGATCAAAGGGATAGGGGCCGGTATTAATGAATTGGGGATGATGCCACGATTTTTGGATATGGTGGATGTCGATTTTTTCCTTGTCGCTCTTCCATACACTTTATTGGACCAGGAAGTGTTGGATGAAGAGTTTCCTCAATGCGCAGAACGAAATGTCGGTGCTGTCATCGGTGCTGTATTTGCATCCGGTATTCTTGCAACGGGACCCGTTGAAGGGGCCTTTTATGCCTATAGCCCGGCAACGGAAGAAATTCTGGAAAAAACTCGACGTATAGAATCGGTGTGCAAAAGGCACAATACTCCCTTGGCTGCCGCAGCCATGCAATTTCCACTCGCGCACCCCGTTGTTGCTTCGATTATACCGGGAGCGCTCGAACCAGAGCATGTGAAATCGAATGTAGAATGTGTCGAACATCCCATTCCGGGAGATCTCTGGTCTGAATTGAAGAGTGAAGGGTTGATACGCGAGGACGCGCCGACGCCTTGAAGAAGGGTAGAGTGGAGAGGGAAAAGTGAACAGTGAGGGCAGTGAACAGTAAACAGTGAGCAGATAACAGTGTTGGATTGGGCTGCCTGCCAGCCATAACCTTGGCGAAGGTTGGTCCCTAGCGCGCTTCTTCAATTACCCGTGCGCTTCTAATAAAGGCATTAGATAGCGATAGGTCGAGGCAACGGCCTCGTGCACGGTCTCAACAGGGGGCCAGCCCTTGTCATCGAATTCCATCTCTATACTGAGAGGGCCGGTATAACCACCGTCGTCGAGGATTTTCAGGACGCGTTTAAAATCTACTTCGCCAGATCCAACGGGGGGGAAATTCCACACCCCTTTGCCGCCGATTTTATCTTTTAAATGAATGAATGCAATTTCCGGTAGAGCCACCTCGAGGTCCTCATAGGGCCACGCATCTCCGTAGTAAACACAGTTCGCGGTATCGTAAGCAATTTTTACATGGGGGTGGTTGACCTCGCGGATGATAGCAAGACTGTCTTTGCCATTTCCCGTGTGATTACCGTGCACTTCGATACCGATCATCACGCCATGTTCACGAGCGTAATCGCCCGCTTCTCCCACATGGTTCATGAACTGCGATAGATCTTCTTCGTGGCTATGGGCTCCAGCAATGGAATTAACTACACCTTCGGCACCCAGCTTTACGGCTAAATCTATCGTTTGCTTTGCTTGTTCAATTCCTTCTTTCGACACCAGGCCAGTATGGGCATTCAGGGATGACACTTTTAGTTTGTGTCGCTCAAGGTCGGATCGAAAGGTTTCAAACTGAGCCTGATCCATCCCAAGAGGGGCGTGCTCGCAGTGTCCGGGGCTGCATGTGAGGTCAATATATCTATACCCGGCCCGGCTTGTTCCCTCGAGGGCATCACCGATCGTAAATGGCATGTAGGAGACGCTGCTCCCAGCAATGATTTTTGTGAGACCCATCAGCGTTTAATTCAGCAGAGCCCAGAGGCTTTAGTAGAGCAGTTATCCCGGTTTACTTAATCAATAAGTGCTTTTACCGATCTCATCATATCTTTTAAAGCGAATGGCTTATGAAAAATATCAGCGGCACCTAAATCCGAGGCGGCGTCAAGACAGTCAGGAGCAGATATGGTACTACCACCGCTCATCGCTATAATCCTAATATCGGGGTATTTTTCACGAATATTCATGATTACCTCTACACCATCCATCTCAGCCATGAAAATGTCGGTAATAACCAGGTCAGGTCGATCGTTTTGAAGGAGAGTTAGAGCATTTTTCCCGTTTGAGGCTTCAATAACACGATACCCACCCTCGTCAAAATATTGCTTTAACGCATCCCTCATTTTTGCGTCATCATCTATGATAAGTATACATTTCATTGTGTAATATTATTGAATCATCCTATTAACAAAAAGAAGAGGATCGACGACTGTCAATTATTTCAAATTCTTAGCTCGACGCTGTAAAATTTAGGGATTAATTAAAGACCGAATGAACAAGAAACTATTGCAAGCATTTAAAACTAAGATCCAAGCGGGACCCGTGTTTGGGGCATTTTCCAAGGCTTCCGACCCTGGAATTATTGAGGTGATGGGACATGGGGGATTTGATTTTGTCATTATTGATTTGGAGCATGGTCCCAACACAATTGAGACGGTGCAAAATTTGATTAGAGCGGCTGAAATCTCGGGGATTCTACCTTTAATTCGCGTCCCTGAAGACAACGATGAAATGATTGGAAAATCATTAGATGTAGGAGCTTATGGTGTTCAAGTGCCTCAGATCACTGATCCTGATACTGTTAATCGAGTGATAAAAACGGCAAGATTTTATCCAGAGGGTGCTCGCGGATTATGTCGCTATGTTCGTGCAGGGGGCTATTCATCGATGGATAAAAACGATTATTTTCGCGAAGCCAATAAATCGATTATCGTAATACAATTGGAAGGTAAAGCGGCACTGGATAATTTAGATGAAATCCTGGAAGTGGAAGGCTTCGATATCGTTTTTGTCGGTCCCTATGACTTATCTCAATCACTGGGTGTCCCGGGTGAGATTGAACATCCAACGGTGATCAGTACCATACGTGAGATTGTAGCAGCTTGTCTGGCCAAAGGAATTTCAGTGGGAACTTTCACTGATACACCAAAACAAGCGGCAATGTGGACGGATCAAGGTATAAAATATATCGCAAATGCGGTGGATATGGGAATTTTCTACAATGCGGTGTCTGAACTGGTTTCAGAGTTAAAAAGCGGCGCAGGGTAGCAAGATAAGCCAGTAGAGCTCAATCCTGGCTCCTAAAATAGGAGTGGTAATAGAATTGAACATTATGCTACACTCTTCAGCCATAATTGCGAAATGCGATTAAAGATCCTTGTTCTTCATGTTTGATTTACCCTTTGATGAGTTTAAGCTATGAATGTTGAAAAGCGTATTCAACGCTTAGAGCGCCAAAATGAACGATTGAAGTTAGCTTTAATCGGGATGGGGATAACTATCGTTATTACTTTCGTTTTTGTCCTGAAATCGAGCGTAGACAAACCGGATGAAACGGCGAAAAAGGTAAATGCCCATCCCCCGATCATTGCCGAGAGCGCGGTAACTCAGAATGCCGAGGATTTAATCGCGGAGGATGAGTCAGAGATTGTCCGAACGAAAAAAGTGGAATTTATTGATGACGACGGTGAAGTGATAGCGGCGTTGGGTTCAAATGAAGTCGGTGACGGATTGGTCATGACTTACAACAATAAGGGATTAAAATTAGCACAATTACATGCTATCTTTGATGAAGAAGGGTTAGTTGACGTTTATAATCTCAATGGTCAAAGGTTATTGACCGTAAAAACTATTGATGGAAGACATGATGGGATATCGATAACGAATGGTAATAGTCTGGGCCTTGTAGCTGGTCATTATTTGTCCTGGTAATCATTTACGATAATATACAAAAGGCCCATAGTTGATGTCATGGAACTTTAAAGATTTTGATCCCGAATGGCCTTACGATTTAGTCGCAACACCTTTTACCCTTGATCCCACATCAACGGCTCTTCTGGTCATTGATATGCAGATTAGCCAGTTCGTGGTAAAACCCGCCAGTTCATTAGCGCAACGTTATCCGCAAATCGCGCAGTATATGAATCAACGCATCGATAATGAAGTGCTGCCTAATATTCAACGGTTGATTAAATACTTTCGAGAACATGAGCGAAAAATTGTTTATACGCGCAATGGCAATGTTACCTCGACTGCAGATGAAGTAACCGAACGTCTTAAGGCGAAGAAGATCAGGACAAGCAGCGGCGAGGTGACTTCGCATCACGGAACCGCGGATTATCAGATCGATTCACGTATTGCCCCGACAGATGCCGATTTAGTCATTGATAAAATCACATCCGGTGGATTTACCGCTTCGTTTCTTGCGCACGCCTTACACAATATGAATATTCGCACCGTAGTGCTGACCGGAGTGCTGACCGACGCCTGTGTGTTTGGCACCGCCCGCTCCGCTGCAGAACTCGGCTTTAACAGCTTGATCTGTGAGGATTCCTGCGCCACCTATACCCAACGCGCGCACGAAGATGCCTTGCTCATGCACGCGCGGATGTTCGGAGAAGTCGATACGACTGAAACTGTAATCGAAAAAATGGCATAAATAATACTTGCCGTTAATACCGCTTTTAGTAGATGCCTTAAAGGTATCAAAGGGGATTAGTTAATACTCATGCAAATTGACAGACAATTACTGGAAGGGAAAATCGCCTTAATTACGGGTGGTGGGAGAGGAATTGGAAAATCAGTCGCCCTGGCTTTTGCCAGAGAGGGTGCGGATATCGTAATAACTGCCCGGACCGATGCACAATTAAATGCGGTGGCCGAAGAGATCAGATCACTTGGACGGTCTTGTGTTGCCGTGGCGGCCGATATTTTGGTTGATAAAGATGTTGAGCGCGTCTTTAAGCATACCTTCGATGAATTTGGTAGAGTGGATATCCTCGTAAATAACGCCGGTATCGCCATTGATGGGCCTTTCGTCGAGATATCGATGGAAGATTGGGACCGGACGATAAATGTTAATTTGAGAGGAGCAGCTCTCTGTGCCAAAGCAGCGCTTAGTGATATGCTGAAACGAGGCGAGGGGGTAATTATCAACATTGCTTCCGCAGCCGGATTGAGGGGACTGTCCGGCAATGCAGCTTACAGTGCTTCAAAAGGCGGATTGATTGCTATGAGTCATGCCGTAGCTGATGAATTGAGAGGAGCGGGAGTGCGGGTTAATGTAATTTGTCCAGGGCCGATCGAAACAGAGATGCTGATGCAATCTAAGCTCAGAGATTTTCTTTTAAAAAACAAAGAGAGCCTTCTTCCTCCTGAAGATATTGCTGGCGCTGCGTTGTATTTGGCTTCTGACCTGTCGGGGGGACTGAATAGTCAGGTGATCACGGTAAGAAATACTAACCGGTGGTAGTGGCTTTATTAATAAATATTAGAATACAGACCTCGAAAAACAATGGATTTCAATGAAATTAAACAACGGCTGTCCGCACTCGACACGGCTTGTGTCAGTGACGCGAACAAGGAACTTCGCGTTATCGATCCGGCGATTCGACCGATCCGAACAGGTTTAAAACTTATTGGTCGCGCGCACACCGTATCCTGTCATGAAGACTTTCTCATGGTGATCAAAGCACTAAAGGACGCGGAAGAGGGGGAAGTTATTGTCATCGATTCACAGGGTAGTGAGCGTGCGCTGGCCGGTGAAATGTTCCCTACCGAAGCTATGCGTAAGCATTTGGCAGGTATAGTAATTGACGGCCCCTGTCGCGATACGGCAGCGATACGACGGATAGAGATCCCGTATTATGCCCGTTCTGTTAATTGCCGCGCGGGGACAACAAAGACTATTTTTAAGACACAAATACCGATTAATTGCGGGGGCGTTACGGTAGAACCGGGTGATATCGTTTTTGGTGACGATGATGGCCTTATCGTTGCGACGATTGATGAATTATCGAACGTCATTGAGGCTGCCGAAGAGATTCAGAAGAAAGAAGGACGCTTACTGGAAGGCATGGCAAGTGGGGTCAGTTTGCTGGAGATGATGAATTTTGACGATCACTATGAGAAATTGAGTAAGGGCGAGAGCAGCACCTTGAAATTTTTGGATTGATTATACCACAGCTTTAATTAGTTCGTCTGGTGTAATGATAATTTAGTTTGCGATAAAAATAATTAATTAACACATTGATAGTTATATGCTCGAACTTATTGAAAAAGCCCCGCCCGATCCAATTTTTGGACTTACAGATAATTTTAAAAAAGATTCCAATCCCGAAAAGGTTAATTTGGGAGTGGGGACATTCCAGGATGCCCAAGGGAAGGTTCCTATTCTCGAATGTGTGAATCGAGCTGAAACTTTACTGCTGAAAGAGCAGGAAAGTAAGAATTACCTTGGAATTGAGGGTTCTCCGGATTTTGCGCGCTGTGTGCAGCGGCTCCTCTACGGAGAGCAACATGAATTTATTCAGTCGCAGCGAATCGTCACGGCGCAAACCCCGGGTGGAACGGGTTCGCTACGCGTTGCGGGTGAGTTTATTAAAAAGTTTTGTCCCGATGCGAAAATTTGGTTGAGCGATCCAACGTGGTCCAATCATCAAAGTGTTTTTCAAGCTGCCGGCTTTGAAATCGCTACTTATCCTTATTATGATTACGATAATAAATGCCTCCTCTTTGATCAATTGATTGAAGCTTTAAGTAGCGTACCCAAGGGAGATGTAGTCCTCTTTCACGCTTGCTGTCAAAATCCTACCGGGATGGATCCTACACCTGAGCAGTGGCAGACCATAGCGAAGCTGACAAAAGAGAAAGGGTTTCTCCCGATCCTCGATTTTGCCTATCAGGGTTTTGCGCGTGGACTTGATGAAGATGCTGCCGGTGTTCGCGCTTTTGCCTGGGAAGGCTGCGAAATTTTTGTTTCCAGCTCTTATTCTAAGAATTTCGGTTTATATAATGAGCGTATCGGTGCGCTTAGTATGGTCTGTGCGGACCCTGTGGCCGCAGAAAATGCCTTAAGTCATATAAAGGCGACCATCCGTGCTAATTTCTCAAACCCCCCTGCGCACGGATCTTTAATCGTGACTACGATACTTGGTGATCCTCAACTTACTGAGCTATGGTTACAAGAATTAGCCTCGATGCGCGATCGCATCAATGACATGCGAGAGCTATTTGCGAAAACACTAAAAAAATTAAATGTTAAAGAAGACTTTAGTTTTATCACTCAACAACATGGGCTGTTCTCTTTTACCGGTCTGAGTAAAGAGCAAGTTGAAATATTGAAAGATAAACATTCCATCTATATTGTCGGATCAGGCAGAATAAATATATCGGGTTTGACGACTGATAATATGGGCAGGATTTGCGAGGCTATTGCAGAAGTATTAAGCGATTGATTCAGGATAGGGTTAATCTGCCGAATTGAAAATCCGGGAGATTATATGTCCCTTTAATTAAAGGGAGAAGGTGTATTAATCGTAAATTGATCGCCCATTGAGACGGTGAAAGTAGATTAGGTTGAAAGTCCCCCTCGATAAGGTTCTGGTGATCGGACCCCGTTTTTCGTACCAATTTAAGTGAGAGAGTTACCGGGTGTTAATGGTTTTAGGATTGATGTATATGAGAGATCTTGGCGAAGTGAGGGCGTAGCCCGAACGCGGCCAAGATCGGAAAGGAATCTGACAAACTCTTGTGGGCTTTTGAAGCCTAAACGACTGTGGGGATGTTCATGGTTATAGGTCTGACGCCATTGTTCGATTACCACTTGCGCTTCAGCCACGCTGAGCAACACTTCACGGTTCAAACACTCATCGCGTAAGCGGTTGTGAAACGACTCGATGAAACCGTTTTGCCAGGGACTGCCCGGATCGATATAGATCGCCTTTATGTTATTACCGGACAACCACTGCTGCACTTGATGAGCAATGAACTCACTGCCGTTGTCACTACGGATATAGCTGGGAGGTCCCTCCTCTTCAATGGCCTCGCTAAGCACAGAGAGGACATCGGTTGAGGTGAGTTGACGAGCGACCCGGATATCCAGGCATTTACGCGTATATGTCTTCGCTTCGCTTGAGTGTCGTCGCTTTCAGCTCCTCGGTACATCGATCAGAGTCATCATCTTTAATGGACCGCCGTTGTCTGTACGATCATGGACAAAGTCCCAGGACCAAACGTGATTGCGACCCTTTGCTTTAGTAGGTGACCCCGTAGAGACTCCTTGACGGTGTCTGCCCTTTTTCGGGGGCTTTACCTGCAGCCCTTCTGAACGTCGTACCGCCTGGACAAACTTCCTGCTTGTTGTCCAGCCTTCCTTTACCAGCAAGGCACGGATGCGCCGGTAACCGTAGCGGGGATGTTTCCAGGACAAGCTCACAATCCGCTCGACCAACCGCTGAGCTTTCTCACTGGCCTGTTTGGGCCGGTAACTGAACGTTGACCAACTCAGGCTGAGATAAGCACAAGCCCTCCGCAACGAGCACAACCCTTTCTCAGCCGCAGCTTTTACTACTCGTTTCTTCTGCTTTGGGCTCACCATTTTTTTGACAGCGTTTCCTCCATTACCTGATTCTTGAGCATTTGATCTGCGAGCAGCTTCTTCAGCTCGGTATGTCAGGCCTTCTCGCTTGCGCTCGTGAATTCTTTTTCCAGCTCTTTAAATCGCTTCGCATCGGCAAGTTCTAAATTGCCATATTTTTTACGCCAGCGATAGAAAGTCTGTTCGCTCAGGTTGTTTCCACGGCAGATTTCCTGTACCGTTTTACCGGTATCGGCTTGCCGCAATATTGTTATAATCTGTTCTGTTGTGTATCTTTTTCTTTTCATTGAGGTTATCTGTTTATCCCGATAACCTCTCTCTGTAAATGATACGATTTTTGGGGGTCACTCCACCGGATTACTTGTCAATCCAGCGAAATCTAAAAAGGAAGTTGTTCAATGGATTAAAAATGATCTCGCGGCTTGGGCTAAATCTGAAAAGTTTTCTTTTTCTGTTCTAAGCAAAAGTAAAGAGTTCTTAGGTAGAATCAATATAAGGTCAGTGCATAGCCAAGGCATTTGGAATATGGGATTTTGGATATTACCTGCTCATTGGGGAAAAGGTTATGCTGCTGAGGCAGCAATAACAGTTATTGAATTCGCATTTGAGCAGCTGCAAGTTAAGAAAATGTGTGCTGCTCATGCACAGGCAAACATCCAAAGTAAAAGAGTACTTGAGAAAATAGGCATGCGCTTAGTGGAAAACAAAGAAAAGGGCTTTTTAAAAAATTCTAACTGGGTAGCCAATGCGCGTTACGAATTTACGCGAGACGATTGGTGTTCGCGAATGCGCTAAAAATTCGCGCTAATGGCGGGGTATGAAAACAGCTGTTGGATTGTAAATCCACGAGATAGAAGCATTTCCCCCCTCGTTTCTACGGATAGCGATTATTTGGTTGAAACGGGTAAAGGGTGCGCTGTTATCCACGACCCTGACTCCACTGGGTAATATATATAGCCGATCTATTGAATATCAGCTGATTTATCCAGCATTATTGACCGTACTTCTGTTTAAATCGTATCGTCAAGTAGTACTTCAGCGCGTTCAATTGTTCATCATCCAGACGTCCGGCAAATTTAGCTTTGTCGATACGTTTTTTCACCGACTCGGGGATACCTTTGCACATGGCTCGTAAATAAATACTTTGCACTTTAGTTTTATCTTCCGAAATCGGTTCGGCAGGTAACTTCACTTTATTATAATAAAGCTTCTCTCCGAGTTTATAAATGTCCATGTCGGTATCGGCAAAACGATACTTACGCAGATGATCCGAATGTTGAGAATTTTGTTGTGCAAGACCGTTAATTATGGGGAAGAAAATTCCCATACTAACTAATAGAATAATAAATTTATTTTTCATGCGTATATTTTTATTTAAGTAATATTATAATGAGAATGGAATTCTATTAATCGAGATATTGATTTATTTAAATAGTTCTCAATTAATTGCTGATAATGACATGTAGGCTGGTAATGATATATAGCTCCTGCACCCCTTATTACTATTCCCGCTATCTTATGAAGAAGACTGCCCCTGAGGGAGCTGCATTATTTTACAATATCCCTTAAATAGTACCAGGGGTCAAACACGAAAACTAATTATCCTGAAAAGATATTTTAATGGGATGTAATTTTTTACTCACGAACCACGCGTATTTGTTAATAACCTATCCGTTTCGCACTTGACTTACTCAATCTGGATGGATGAATTTCCAAGGGTTTAACCCCTCTTGTTAGCATCACTTGAAAACATACCTCAAACTTTCGTTCATCTTAATATTGCTCTACCTTTTTTTGCTCAGTATCGGGATGATGGGAACATCCTTTAAAATGCTGGGTGCAAATTCGTCTGAAGGTTTATTACAAACAGCGACAGCTAATCCATTTCTCGGACTCCTGATCGGTATATTTGCAACGAGTTTGGTTCAATCTTCATCTACAGTTACGGCGATGATCGTAGCTATTGTTGCGAGTGGTACTCTGAGTGTGGGTGCGGCGGTGCCAATGATTATGGGCGCTAACATAGGAACTACGGTCACGAATACCTTAGTATCTTTAAGCC
The DNA here is from genome assembly GCA_965219535.1 of Opitutales bacterium. Classification (GTDB taxonomy): domain Bacteria; phylum Verrucomicrobiota; class Verrucomicrobiia; order Opitutales; family PNEW01; genus PNEW01. Next base: position 1,492,661 of record CBDCNV010000001.1, read on the forward strand.
ATGTTACACAAAATCATGAATTTCGACGCGCTTTTGCAGCTGCTACAGTCCACGATTTGTTCAATCTTTTTTCGGTTGCCATCTTGTTTCCCCTGGAAATAACAACGCACTTTATAGAAAAGTCTGCCACTTACGTAGCCTCTTTGATCTACGGTGCTGAGGGTGTAAAATTCAGTAGTCCGGTCAAAGTTATCACGAAACCGGTTATTAATGGGTTCAAAGAGGGTTTAAATCATTTAACCTCCAGTGACACGACTATCGCATGGATACTTCTGGGGATTTCAGTGGTCCTATTATTTGGGTGCCTGGTCTTTTTAACTAAAACCTTAAAATCATTAATGCTGGATAAACTTGAACTGCTCTTTGACCGTTTAATTGGCAAAAGTGCGTTGATAGGTATGGGCTTAGGGGTTGTCATGACGGTTCTTGTTCAATCCTCGTCCATTACCACTTCGATATTGGTACCTATGGCGGGTGCGGGGATCATAAACCTACGCCAAATCTTTTCTGTAACCCTGGGCGCGAATGTGGGAACTACAATAACCGCGCTATTAGCAACTCTAGGGACAACGCAGCTGGCGGACGCGGCGCTTACGATTGCTCTCTGTCACTTATTTTTCAATATTACCGGAATCGTATTAATTTATCCTATAAAAAAAATCAGGCAAATACCCATAAATACAGCAGAACGTTTAGCTGAACTAGCGGTAAAAACTAAAAAACTCGTAGTTTTATATATAATAGGTGTATTTTTTGTGATTCCCGGCGTAATTGTGTATATCACCATGTAATATAAGCGGAAAGGAAAAACCGATGCTCAAACAGCTCCTCTCAATCTGGCAAGAAGACAGTCTACTCTCGAAATCCGATGAACAATTCAACGAGATGTTAAATTCGCTGAGGACGATGTTTGGGTGGTCGATGGATTATATTTGGAATTACGAAAAAGGTAAATCGGCAAAAGAAATTTATGACAAAGACATTAAGATAAATAAAGCTGAACGAAAGATTCGCAAACGGATTGTTGAGCATCTCAGCATTCAACCAGGAATAGGAGTAAGCCAATGTCTGGTCTTAATGAGTATCGGTAAAGACGCTGAACGGATAGGGGATTATTGTAAGAATTTGCTGGAAGTTGCAATGAAGCATGGAGTAGCTTTTAAAGCGGATAGCTATGTAGATGAATTGAAAATGATGCAGCGAAACATCGATGAGATGTTTGAAAAGACGATCAAGTGCTTGCGCGAGGATAGTATGGAAATTGCAAATACGGTTCACGAAATGGCGACAAGCCTCAGTAAAGATTGTGAGCAGATTATTTTAAAAGTTTACGAAAGTAATGAATTGGAAGTGCGTTCGGCAATTTCCTATGTGCTGCTATCACGTTTCCTGAAGCGCATAATCAGCCACCTTGGAAATATCTCCACTTCCGTATCGATGCCCGTTCATAAGCTCGATTACTTTGATGAAAAAATACTGTGATGTTTCGCCAGTTTTAATATTCTGGTTAACATTATAATAATTTATAAAGAATATATCGATGATAGTATTTGTCGCAGGCATGCCGCGTTCAGGTTCCATGTGGGTCTATAATATTTCCCGAGCATTAATTAGAGCTCAGGGAAGAATTCCGGTGCCTGAAAATATGCCACTCGATGATCTACTGCGAATCAATCAAGCATTTCAAACACAACTTGGAGATAATGAAGATTATATAATAAAAACACATAAAGTATTAAAACCTGACTTACCCGGGGTAAAAATAATATATTCCTATCGCGATGTCCGTGATTCCATGTTGTCTTTTATGAGATTTATGCACTGTGGATTTAATAAGGGAATTAAAAGTGTGAAATCTAACATGCAGCTAACGGATTATTATTTTGAAAAGCATCATAATATAGTTCGAATTCGCTATGACGACATCATTACCAAACCGGATGGTGTGATAATTGAAATTGGGGACTTTATAAATTGCTCGGTTTCTAAAGATTCAGCTGAGGCTATCGCAGATCAGTATTCGAGGGAAAACGTAAAGAAGATTATAAATACTTTAGAGAATGTAACGATTAACGAAACGGGGAAGATTCAGGGGTCAGAGGAACTTGAAGATTTCGAGACAGTTAATAACATCGACGGTAGTTATCGAGTAATAGACAAGAAAACAAGATTTCAAACTAACCATATCACATCGAAAAAAGAAGGTGAATGGCGCGATGTGCTGTCTGAAGAACAAAAAGAAGTATTAATGAAAGTAGCTAGTGACTGGCTAAATAAATATAATTTTCCTTTATAGAGGTGCGTAGTAAATGACTAACAGTTTTGGGGTATCTGTTAGTTATTACAGTGAACATGTCATTATCCGATCAGAAGATAATTAAACATTCTCATTTTTTATTTACCTACTACCAGTTGACCTTTACCAACCCGTGGTCTACCATCGTCACGCAGTTGTATTTAGTGATTAGACTGTGATCGGACCTCGTTTTTCGTACCAATTTAAGTGAGAGAGTTACCGGGTGTTAATGGTTTTAGGATTGATGTATATGAGAGATCTTGGCGAAGTGAGGGCGTAGCCCGAACGCGGCCAAGATCGGAAAGGAATCTGACAAACTCTTGTGGGCTTTTGAAGCCTAAACGACTGTGGGGATGTTCATGGTTATAGGTCTGACGCCATTGTTCGATTACCACTTGCGCTTCAGCCACGCTGAGCAACACTTCACGGTTCAAACACTCATCGCGTAAGCGGTTGTGAAACGACTCGATGAAACCGTTTTGCCAGGGACTGCCCGGATCGATATAGATCGCCTTTATGTTATTACCGGACAACCACTGCTGCACTTGATGAGCAATGAACTCACTGCCGTTGTCACTACGGATATAGCTGGGAGGTCCCTCCTCTTCAATGGCCTCGCTAAGCACAGAGAGGACATCGGTTGAGGTGAGTTGACGAGCGACCCGGATATCCAGGCATTTACGCGTATATGTCTTCGCTTCGCTTGAGTGTCGTCGCTTTCAGCTCCTCGGTACATCGATTAGAGTCATCATCTTTAATGGACCGCCGTTGTCTGTACGATCATGGACAAAGTCCCAGGACCAAACGTGATTGCGACCCTTTGCTTTAGTAGGTGACCCCGTAGAGACTCCTTGACGGTGTCTGCCCTTTTTCGGGGGCTTTACCTGCAGCCCTTCTGAACGTCGTACCGCCTGGACAAACTTCCTGCTTGTTGTCCAGCCTTCCTTTACCAGCAAGGCACGGATGCGCCGGTAACCGTAGCGGGGATGTTTCCAGGACAAGCTCACAATCCGCTCGACCAACCGCTGAGCTTTCTCACTGGCCTGTTTGGGCCGGTAACTGAACGTTGACCAACTCAGGCTGAGATAAGCACAAGCCCTCCGCAACGAGCACAACCCTTTCTCAGCCGCAGCTTTTACTACTCGTTTCTTCTGCTTTGGGCTCACCATTTTTTTGACAGCGTTTCCTCCATTACCTGATTCTTGAGCATTTGATCTGCGAGCAGCTTCTTCAGCTCGGTATGTCAGGCCTTCTCGCTTGCGCTCGTGAATTCTTTTTCCAGCTCTTTAAATCGCTTCGCATCGGCAAGTTCTAAATTGCCATATTTTTTACGCCAGCGATAGAAAGTCTGTTCGCTCAGGTTGTTTCCACGGCAGATTTCCTGTACCGTTTTACCGGTATCGGCTTGCCGCAATATTGTTATAATCTGTTCTGTTGTGTATCTTTTTCTTTTCATTGAGGTTATCTGTTTATCCCGATAACCTCTCTCTGTAAATGATACGATTTTTGGGGGTCACTCCACTGGTAGATGATATTCCCACAGGTATATACACGATTCCGGAAATCAGTTCTATTGGAATGAACGAACGCGATCTTACGGCGAAAAAAATTTCTTATGAAGTAGGGCATGCCTTTTTCAGGCATTTAGCACGCGCGCAAATTACCGGACAAACGACAGGGATGCTGAAAATTCTATTCCACCGCGACACCTTAGCCATTCTTGGCATACACTGTTTTGGTGCACAAGCTTCAGAGATTGTCCACATTGGTCAGGCGATAATGGCACAAAAAGGAAAAGCTAATACCCTAATGTATTTCATTAATACCACATTTAATTATCCAACGATGGCCGAAGCTTACCGCGTCGCTGCCCTTAATGGTCTAAACAGGCTACGGTAACCACCTGTTGGATCATTTTCCGGGCAATCGAACAGTGCTTTGTATAATGTGTGTCTGGCGCATATTATTATGATAATTTCCACTTGAGGATATAAGTTTTTAAACTACATTATCAGTGTTGTCCCAGGTTCATTATTCAGGGTTGGATCAACGCGCGTCACACATTTAGCTACTATAATTTCAGTGCTCCACAAACTCCCCATTTTTATTCTTTGTACAGGATTTCTAATATCAGGCTGTACTTCCGTCACGATTGAAACTGAATATAATAAGTCAACAGGTTTACCCATGTTTTCATCAGACATCCGAAAGCAGACCATGGATGAATCCTTTAACGGCGGCAGTCAGGCCAATCTTTCAGATTTTTCAGAAGAAAGTTCAAGTATGCACGTTGAAACACATTCTACACTCCTTCGGAGGTAATGCTGTTTTACTTTAAGTCAGTCATGTGCCATGTGCAGAAAAGCCGCGGTGCTTGAACCGAAAAAATGGGTGGAAGATATAATACTTGTATTTCAAAAAAGCTTAATGCAATAGCGTCGATTCAAAGCAAATTGGATGTTATTGGGAGCGTAGATAATTTTCCATTGTATCAAATCTTTCTATCCGCTCGATCTGAATCGAAGGATACCATTCTGATTACCGCTGGTATCCATGGAGATGAACCCGCGGGTCCAGCAGCCATTATCCGTTTTTTAGAGCGCGATAATTCACATTTATTCGAACACTTCAATTTTCTCTTCTTACCCTGTATAAATCCTGCTGGTTTTGAGCATAATAAAAGAGAAAATTTGGATGGAATAGATATTAACCGATCGTTTGAAAGCGACGATATTACAGAAGTTACACTCGTAAAGGAAGCGCTTCATGGGTTGAGATTTACATTTACGATCGACTTTCATGAAGACTGGGAAGCGAGAGGTTTTTATCTCTATGAAGATAAGCGTGATAAAAAATGGAAGGGCCCTGTAATAATTAATGCGGTTAAGAAAATGGTGAGTATTGATACATCATCGGCAGAAAGTGACATTCCCTTATATGAGGGAGGGGCACAAGTGGATCCAGCATGGGGGAGGAAAGGGTTTGCACCCTATTTATACCACTTTCATACAGACCACGTGATAATTAGTGAAACACCAACAGCCGGGAATATTGAGCAAAGAGCAAAAGCTCATTTAATTGCGCTGGATACCTTAATAGATCAGTACATAAAGTAGACAGTTTATAACTGCACGAATCGAGAATGCCCCTAAAGATAAAATTAATAGGTGAAAATTCATTGATCATTCAGCTAGTGGGAACTGACTTTGTTTTAGTAAATAACCACGATACTAAAATAAATTTTGTGCTAAAGGCTGATCCAGTCAGCACGATTAGCTTAAAAATCACTTGTCGAACTGGATAGTGCATTGCCAGCAATATTATCAGGGAGGTGGCAGTGGTGGGGTCATAGGCAAAAATGGAATTTAAATGCAAATTACTTGCATTTAAAAGGAGACACTATATAGCCAGTAAGGACAGTTATAATAGAAGCCCTGATATTCAATTTAACAATGCCAGCGTTAATCCGATAACGACTATTGGATTTCTAACGTATTATAAAAATCACTCTAAAACATAAATGCAGGATAACTCAAACAGCTTAAAATGGGAGCATACAGATTTCGCCGGTATTGCGCTCTCTTTCATTTGTGGGATTCATTGCATAATTTTACCCCTCGTATTAGCTTTGCTTCCCTCTGTAGGTTGGAGTATTCATTCGAATGAATCGTTTGAAACCACTATGGTCATTCTTATTATTGCGTTAGGTGCGGTGGTATTAGTGAGAGGTTATTTTAATCATGGTAGATGGCAGGTCATTTTATTTTTAGCATTTGGCGCGGCTGTTTTCATATTTATCAGACCAGGGCTCGGTTATTCTATGCATATCTATGCTTCGGTTTTAGGCGGAGCATCTTTCATTGTCGGGCACCTGTATAATTGGAACTGGTGCCGAACCTACCCCGTATGCCGCGTTTCGAAGGCCGACTGCAACGTTTCCTTTGATAAAAGTTTAAGTAATTAAATTAGAGATAATAATCGCGTTGGATTAATTAGTCCTTAACAGTGCGATTGAGGAGTGAATAGATTTGATCGAAGGAAGCTTTCTATCTAAGCTGGCTGCACGAGCGGAGTCAGGTAACCCCTTGCGAATAGGGCTTATTGGCGCGGGTAAATTCGGGACCACGTTTTTAAGTCAAGCACGCTACCTTCCCGGATTGCATGTGCTGGGAATTGCTGACTTATCAATCGATCGTCTGCTCAGAGCATTGAAAAATGCTGAATGGTCGCAATCACAGTATGCGGCAACAAGCTTTGAAAACGCATTGGAAAGAGGGTGTACTTATCTCTCAGATGATGCGGAGGCGCTGATAAAAGCCGATGGAATTGATCTGATTGTTGAAGCAACAGGAGATCCATTAGTTGGTGTACGTTATGCATTACAGGCGATTGAAAACGGGCGACACGTTGTAATGGTTAATGTCGAGGCCGATGTATTGGCGGGCCATCTTCTGGCCAGGAAAGCTGCTGCTGCCGGTGTTGTTTACAGCCTAGCTTATGGTGATCAACCTGCACTGATATGCGAACTGGTAAGCTGGGCAAGATCTTGTGGATTTAATACCATATGCGCCGGAAAAGGAACAAAGTATTTACCGATCTACCATAGCTCTACTCCCGATACCATATGGAAGCATTACGGAATGGATTTTGAGACGGGCGCGCAACATGACTTGAATCCCCAGATGTTTAATTCTTTTCTCGATGGCACAAAATCGGCCATAGAAATGGCTGCGGTTTCCAATGCTACAGGATTATTCCCTCAATCCGAGGGTTTGCGGTTTCCGCCCTGTAAGATTGATAATTTACCTAATATTTGCCGTCCTTTTGAGGATGGGGGACAGTTATCGCACAAAGGTACGGTTGAAGTAGTTTCATGTATGGAACGTGACGGTCAATTGATCGAAAACCACTTACGTTGGGGAGTTTTTATAATAATTGAAGCGCCATCTGACTATGTGAAAAGTTGTTTTACAGAATATGGTCTAGCTACCGATACCACGGGTCGATATGCGGCTATGTATCGACCTTATCACCTCGTGGGTTTGGAATTGTCAGTCAGTATACTCAAGGCCGGGCTTGACGGGGAAGCGACAGGTTTCCCTGTTGAATTTAATGCTGATGTAATAGCGACCGCGAAAAAGAATCTGAAGGCAAAGGAGATGTTAGATGGAGAGGGTGGTTATTGCGTGTATGGTAAGCTTAAACCCGCTGACCTGGCGGTTAAGGAGTGTTTGCTCCCAATCGGGCTGGCCAATCACATAAAGCTGATAAATGATGTTGCTGAAGGACAATGTGTGAAGTGGTCTGATATTGAATATGATAAGGCGGATCCGATAATAAAATTTCGACGCGAAATGGAGCAAATCAACACAACTAATTGATCTGAATTTTCAAAGATTATAATTTTTTCTTTTAACAAGGTTTTGCTTAATGGATGAGTTTATCGCGAAAATTTTTTCCTTAGCTATACTGATTTATGGCTTTTCCCATTTCCTACAGGCAAAACGGTGGGGGAGTTTTTTATCGAACTTACTTCAGGGAGAACAGGCCCCATTTATTATTGGTTCTTTGACCCTGCCTCTAGGATTATTTATTGTCATAGGGCACAATATATGGGTCTTGGATTTTCCTGTTATTATTACTGTATGCGGTTGGGGTATGGTGATTAAGAGTATTGCCTATCTTTTATTCCCAGGCTGTATTAAAATGATTACACCTGACACAGAAATTAATTTACGCTACGCATCGATCGGCGTTGGAATATTGATGATCATAATGGGGCTAATACTCGTATTTGATACTTATTATTGAACCTCTTGTAAGCTATAGGTTCTTGAGGTCCCGGTCAGCGTGTGGTTCTTCGAATGAGGTCTAGGATTTAGCAACCGGATATCATTGGGTCTTGCTAAAATTATGGGAAAACAGCTAAATAAGAATACAATGAATCAGTATTCACTTGAAAATTATCAACGCCCTCAACTTACGACTCCGAACGGTGAAGATAAAATTCTCTTGCACTCTTGCTGTGCACCTTGCGCGGGTGAGATAATGGAAGCACTTGTCGCTTCAAAAATTCAACCCACACTTTTTTTTTATAATCCCAATATCCATCCACGTAAAGAATATGAAATACGTAAGGATGAAAACATCCGTTTTGCCAAAGACCTGGGGATTACATTTATCGACGCTGACTACGATAAGGATAATTGGTTTGATCGGGTGAAGGGATTGGAAGATGAACCTGAGCGTGGAGAGCGTTGCACGGTTTGTTTTGATATGCGTTTTGAACGCACTGCGCTCTATGCCGCGGAAAATAATTTCTCTTTAATCTCCAGCACATTGGGAATCTCCAGATGGAAGAATATGGATCAAATTAATCTTAGTGGTGAGCGCGCCGCCCGTCGCTATTCGCAGATGGTTTATTGGACCTTTAATTGGCGAAAGAAGGGTGGGAGTCAGCGAATGATAGAATTGTCAAAACGTGAAGAGTTTTACCAGCAGGAGTATTGCGGCTGCGTTTACAGCCTTCGCGATACTAACAGCTGGAGAGCTCAGAAAAATCGACCGCGCATTGAACGGGGAGTAAAATATTACGGGCGTGACGAAATTTCGGAAGAGTAAATTTACTGAAGTCTACCGACGGTGGTAGATGATCCGTTATTGGATTAATTGATCATCTTGACAAACGATTGTGCGTTCACATAGTCTAAATTGAGAACGAATCAGGTATTTATTGGTCATGAGTACCTGAATTCAAGTTTAAACATCAACAAGGAGGTGATCATGAGTAATAGGCCATTTGCGAAACCAGGAATATCCAAGATGAATTTTACACCTCGTGAACTGTTTAAGGTTGGGAGTGATTAATCTCATTCCTAATGAGAGGCGGTAATGAATCTACCATTCCTGGTGGGGGTCTTGACCGTTTATCTTTAATTCGGTAAGTTTTCTAAAACGAGAGCTTTACCTTCTTTTTATCGGGTGCCTGACCTAGTGATGTTAGCACATTTGATTTTAATTTTAACCCTTAACAAAGCCTGTGGTGAGTATACGCACCACAGGCTTTTTTTTAATAAGAATTAAATTCCCATTTGAGATGTCTTTGGGGTAAATTAAAAAAAATTACACGATCAAAGGATTATTTGTATTCTTAATAATACTGAAATTCATACGTCTGGTGAAAAATTATTTTTTTAATTGGAATCGAGATTTCACACTGCTGGCTGTAGCGGTCTTCTCTTTAGGTGTCTTTTTCGGTGTACAAATGACCCTATTTAATAACTTTATCGTCGAGCGCATAGGGATTGAGGCACATGAATTGGGATACATAGAGGCCATGCGTGAGATTCCAGGATTATTAAACGTCGTCTTTATAGCCATAATGGTTCGTGTCGTCGCTCCAATACTGGGCGGGTTTTCCCTCATCATTCTCGGAGTGGGAATTATTGGGTACGCCTGGTCCAGTACCGTTGTCGCGATCGCCTTGTTTTCCGTAATATGGAGTATTGGCTTTCATGGCTGGATAACGCTTCAACATGCGATGGCTTTAAAATTTTCTCCCGGTACCGATAAGGGCGTGTGGTTGGGGAAACTTCATAGTGTAAACAGTTTTGCCTGGTTAATTACGATTGGCATATGCATCTTTGCCTTTCGCTATATTGGCTATGAAGGGCTGTTTATAATGGGTGGAATTGTGACCATTATTGGAGGAACAGCTATATTTTTTGCCTCGAAAGATAAGCCGATTGTCCCTGAGAAAGGCTTTGTTTTTAAAAGGCGTTATCGGCTCTATTATATTCTTAATGTGTTGGATGGCTGTCGCAGACAGATATTCATGACTTTCGCTATTTTCGCCCTCGTGAAAGTTCACGGGATGCCGATTACGACGACGATGATTTTAGTTCTCGTTAATAAGATACTTGTCACTCTCGTTGCTCCGCTCATGGGGCGTTTAGTTGACAACCGTGGGGAGCGACTGATGTTAAGCTTTACTTATTTCGGCCTGATTTTTGTGTTCTTAGGTTATGCGATTATTGAATATCGTCCCATCCTTTATGTCCTTTTTTGTATCGATAATCTCCTCTTTTTCGAAGGTATAGCACTGACGACTTTTATTAACAAAATAACTCCCGCTGAAGAGCTGAAGCCGACACTCTCAATGGGGGTGACAATGAATCATGTAGCCGCGGTCACCGCACCTTTAATCGGGGGATTGGTATGGTATTATTTTGGGTATAAAATAATATTTTTCAGCGGTGCGATTATCGCCATGTGTTCATTTCTGGCATCACAATGGGTTGACCCGGAAGGCATGTTAAGGGCTGAGGCAGATAATGATGATGTCTCTCTCACCGACGGTGTCGTCACCCCGTCTAAAATACCTGGTTAAGTAGCGGTGTGATAAATTCCCAACACTAGCCAAAAGGAACTATCGTTCACCGGATCAGAAGATAGGGGATTGCCCTGCTGAACGTCATTCGATCGTAATTTCTTCTGTCGTGACGGGAATATTCGTCCCATCAGCGTTTTCAAAAGTAGCGCCTATTCTTTGTGTCGGTTGAGGAGTCCCATCCGACTTAAAGTTATTTTGTGAAATCAAAGTATCGAATCCAGGTGTAGTGGAACCGCTTGGCGCAACAATAATGGCATTACCGTTACTCTGAGATAAATTCCCCCCCGTAATTCTCAACCCGGGATTAGGGGCCTGGACGGTAAATGAACCTTCACCAAATAGCAGGTAAGGCTGCGCATCTCCACTGGCATCAATGTCGCCCAGGGTCATCCGCACGGCTATCGGCACCCCCTCAGCGACAACTCCTGTCCTCCCGGTAGTCGCTGAAAAAGTTGCATTCGATAATTGCATGCCGCCCATTCCAGTAGAATTAATTATTTCTACGAGGGTGACGTTTGCCTCCGCATTGTAGACTTCTCCCTCTGGAAATAATGCCTGGTTTACCGCATTGATCGATCCAACGGTGAAGATACTAAAGAAGGTGTTCGAGTCGGCTCCATCAATCAGCACGCTGGGACGTTGGAGTGACCCCCAAAAATCGTATCATTTACAGAGAGAGGTTATCGGGATAAACAGATAACCTCAATGAAAAGAAAAAGATACACAACAGAACAGATTATAACAATATTGCGGCAAGCCGATACCGGTAAAACGGTACAGGAAATCTGCCGTGGAAACAACCTGAGCGAACAGACTTTCTATCGCTGGCGTAAAAAATATGGCAATTTAGAACTTGCCGATGCGAAGCGATTTAAAGAGCTGGAAAAAGAATTCACGAGCGCAAGCGAGAAGGCCTGACATACCGAGCTGAAGAAGCTGCTCGCAGATCAAATGCTCAAGAATCAGGTAATGGAGGAAACGCTGTCAAAAAAATGGTGAGCCCAAAGCAGAAGAAACGAGTAGTAAAAGCTGCGGCTGAGAAAGGGTTGTGCTCGTTGCGGAGGGCTTGTGCTTATCTCAGCCTGAGTTGGTCAACGTTCAGTTACCGGCCCAAACAGGCCAGTGAGAAAGCTCAGCGGTTGGTCGAGCGGATTGTGAGCTTGTCCTGGAAACATCCCCGCTACGGTTACCGGCGCATCCGTGCCTTGCTGGTAAAGGAAGGCTGGACAACAAGCAGGAAGTTTGTCCAGGCGGTACGACGTTCAGAAGGGCTGCAGGTAAAGCCCCCGAAAAAGGGCAGACACCGTCAAGGAGTCTCTACGGGGTCACCTACTAAAGCAAAGGGTCGCAATCACGTTTGGTCCTGGGACTTTGTCCATGATCGTACAGACAACGGCGGTCCATTAAAGATGATGACTCTAATCGATGTACCGAGGAGCTGAAAGCGACGACACTCAAGCGAAGCGAAGACATATACGCGTAAATGCCTGGATATCCGGGTCGCTCGTCAACTCACCTCAACCGATGTCCTCTCTGTGCTTAGCGAGGCCATTGAAGAGGAGGGACCTCCCAGCTATATCCGTAGTGACAACGGCAGTGAGTTCATTGCTCATCAAGTGCAGCAGTGGTTGTCCGGTAATAACATAAAGGCGATCTATATCGATCCGGGCAGTCCCTGGCAAAACGGTTTCATCGAGTCGTTTCACAACCGCTTACGCGATGAGTGTTTGAACCGTGAAGTGTTGCTCAGCGTGGCTGAAGCGCAAGTGGTAATCGAACAATGGCGTCAGACCTATAACCATGAACATCCCCACAGTCGTTTAGGCTTCAAAAGCCCACAAGAGTTTGTCAGATTCCTTTCCGATCTTGGCCGCGTTCGGGCTACGCCCTCACTTCGCCAAGATCTCTCATATACATCAATCCTAAAACCATTAACACCCGGTAACTCTCTCACTTAAATTGGTACGAAAAACGGGGTCCGATCACCGCAAGTGATGAAAAATAAAGCGAAAGCAGTTAACCTGAGTAAGTGATTAATTCTATGTATAAATGAATACATTTTCTTGTCCAATTTTCATATATAAGATTGTGCCTCTTCACAAATTAAAACTTTATCATATTCCATATCCCGGGTATCATTCAAGTCCTCAACTATGTGGGGAAGGAGAGTATAATCAATCAATCCAATGGAAATCCCTCGTTATAGTATTATTAAATTACGCTATAGAGTAAAACCTGTCCTGATTAAGCAAGTAACTTGACTATATTTTCCACAATAAATAGTTAATCGATGAAAGAAAATCCGGTAATACTTTTTGATGGGATCTGTAATCTCTGTAATGGGATAGTTAATTTTATTATTAAAAAAGATCCTGAGTCGTATTTTAAATTTACCCCATTGCAGTCTCCCCTCGGGCAGCGTTTACTTGAAAAACATGGGTTTAACCCCGAGCAACTGGATACCTTTGTCCTTATTGATGGGGACAGTTATTTTACGAAGAGTGATGCCGCCCTATACATCGCACGTCACCTCACTGGGGTATGGTCTCTCTTAGGGATTTTTTCCCTTATCCCGAAACCCTTTCGTGATTGGGGTTATGCTATCGTTGTGCGTAATCGTTACCGATGGTTTGGAAAAAAAGAAGCATGCATGATCCCTACGAAGGATCTACTTAACCGATTTTTAAAATAAAGAGGGCAGCGCTGCTTTTTGAAATAAGAAGGAAATTCTTAAAACCTTTAAAGGTGTTTCAGGCAATTGGCGCGGGTTGATGATAATTGCCACCTATCGATCACTAATAGTTTTGAAATGCGAGGTATTTAACCGGTCAGTAATTCCTCGAGAAATCAGAAGTATAAGTGGGGTTGTCGCCGACAATAGTTTTTAAGTTTTCATCAAAATGATAATCAAAGTCACCTAAGAAATCCACGTTTTCGGCGACAATTGCTCCAAACATCTCTCCGCCCGCTTGCAGGTTCACATCAGCACGGGGAGCATACACCGCTCCATAAAATGCGGAACCACCACCAATGTAATAATTCGGGGTAAACGTTCCCGTGTCCGTCGAATAGATGATGAGATTGCCCGGATCCCCCAAGTTGCCTGGATCTCCTGAAAAATTCTCAATTTTACCGAGGTTATGATGCAGGGTGAAATCATCCGCAATATACAGTTTTAATTGCACACCATCAGCGATTTTCAGTATTCCATCGATATGCACGTCGTCTTGCACTACCAGGGTCATGTCTTCGGTGATCGTTAAGGTTTCTAAATCATCGATCCACAGGTCTCCCGTGATCAATCGCGCGCTCGCTCCCGCACCGGGCAAGGTGTCGCTTCCGCCGGGAAAACTGTAGACACTGGTCACCCCGGCCGGGACCGGCATATCAGGAAAGTTTGGTTCAAACCCGTCAGCAACGCGACTTTCATCGACATCTATGCCCACGGGAGTCGAATCACCGTAAATCTTACCATTAACTCCGATCGTATGCGGCTCTACCCAAGTTGAAACATAACCCTCGACTTCACCTTTGGCTAATTCCAGGGCCCGTACTTTTGCGCCCACTAAACTGCCGTGATCATTTTTGTTAAAGAAGGGATCATAAATCCCAAGATTTACTGCAGGGTCAGATGTGTAGCTGTCTACCTTTACCGTTCCCGCATTGTAAAAGACGATATCATCATGGGTAGTAATCCCATTGGGAAAGATTGATCGTCGCCTTAGGTCAGCATAAAAATTCTTCTGCACTATTTCTCCATTCGTTAAATATAAATAGACGATACTGTAAATGCGTATTGGGTTTGATCGGACCCCGTTTTTCGTACCAATTTAAGTGAGAGAGTTACCGGGTGTTAATGGTTTTAGGATTGATGTATATGAGAGATCTTGGCGAAGTGAGGGCGTAGCCCGAACGCGGCCAAGATCGGAAAGGAATCTGACAAACTCTTGTGGGCTTTTGAAGCCTAAACGACTGTGGGGATGTTCATGGTTATAGGTCTGACGCCATTGTTCGATTACCACTTGCGCTTCAGCCACGCTGAGCAACACTTCACGGTTCAAACACTCATCGCGTAAGCGGTTGTGAAACGACTCGATGAAACCGTTTTGCCAGGGACTGCCCGGATCGATATAGATCGCCTTTATGTTATTACCGGACAACCACTGCTGCACTTGATGAGCAATGAACTCACTGCCGTTGTCACTACGGATATAGCTGGGAGGTCCCTCCTCTTCAATGGCCTCGCTAAGCACAGAGAGGACATCGGTTGAGGTGAGTTGACGAGCGACCCGGATATCCAGGCATTTACGCGTATATGTCTTCGCTTCGCTTGAGTGTCGTCGCTTTCAGCTCCTCGGTACATCGATTAGAGTCATCATCTTTAATGGACCGCCGTTGTCTGTACGATCATGGACAAAGTCCCAGGACCAAACGTGATTGCGACCCTTTGCTTTAGTAGGTGACCCCGTAGAGACTCCTTGACGGTGTCTGCCCTTTTTCGGGGGCTTTACCTGCAGCCCTTCTGAACGTCGTACCGCCTGGACAAACTTCCTGCTTGTTGTCCAGCCTTCCTTTACCAGCAAGGCACGGATGCGCCGGTAACCGTAGCGGGGATGTTTCCAGGACAAGCTCACAATCCGCTCGACCAACCGCTGAGCTTTCTCACTGGCCTGTTTGGGCCGGTAACTGAACGTTGACCAACTCAGGCTGAGATAAGCACAAGCCCTCCGCAACGAGCACAACCCTTTCTCAGCCGCAGCTTTTACTACTCGTTTCTTCTGCTTTGGGCTCACCATTTTTTTGACAGCGTTTCCTCCATTACCTGATTCTTGAGCATTTGATCTGCGAGCAGCTTCTTCAGCTCGGTATGTCAGGCCTTCTCGCTTGCGCTCGTGAATTCTTTTTCCAGCTCTTTAAATCGCTTCGCATCGGCAAGTTCTAAATTGCCATATTTTTTACGCCAGCGATAGAAAGTCTGTTCGCTCAGGTTGTTTCCACGGCAGATTTCCTGTACCGTTTTACCGGTATCGGCTTGCCGCAATATTGTTATAATCTGTTCTGTTGTGTATCTTTTTCTTTTCATTGAGGTTATCTGTTTATCCCGATAACCTCTCTCTGTAAATGATACGATTTTTGGGGGTCACTCCAGGTTTGGCGCTTGGTCTAATACATAAAGATACATCGTTGCGGTATTACCGTTACCCATATCTAAATTATATAAAGACTCGATCATCCAGGGTGAAGAATCAACCCATCCCGTCCAGTCGTCTTCATTGAGTGCTCTTAAGGCAATCTCCGCGCCAGCATGTGTTACATTGACCAGGTTCTGTTCGGTAAAATCACTATTCGCGATATTTAATTCCGTCAGCGTCGAGCGTAAATAACTGGATGTGATAAAACCAAAAATACCCGCAATGAGTAATGCAATAATGAGCGTCGATCCTTTTTCTCTTACGGAGCGATCACTCTTTCGACCTGCAATGAAGTCATCTAATCGGCTTTGTTTTCTCTGGCTTTGGCTCAACATCTTTAATCTTTAAGTAAATATATTAGGTATTATAGTGTATAATGCAAGTAAAAATAGGGTATTTACCTATTAATAATATGTAAAATTACCCCAGTGCTCACAGCATCAGGATTGTCTAACCGCCTCCTTCTCTAAGGGTCATTAATTACATCTAAGTAATTAATAATTAATATTATATATAAGCAGAGAAATAATCACACGGATAAAAAAGGACGAAAATAAGCGTGAATTTCAACACCTCATCTAATTGCACATGCTAAAAAGATGTAAAAACCCGTGAAATTTCAGGAAAAAAAGCAATAGAATGAAGCGAAAATCAGTGGAATTGAGAGCCTGGAACGAGATAATTGACGGAAGTAAAACAGCGCACGGAATTAAAAAAGCGGGAAGTGATAAAATTGATATCATCGCGGTCGATTTTATAGGATAAGGAAAAGAAATAAATTCATTAGATGATCACATGAGTGATTACAGGCTAGCAAGGTAGAGAGAAATTCCTCTAGATTAAGATGAGAACTATTCAGTATAGTTGAATGAGATCATGAATTCAGATATAAAAAAGTTTGCAGATTTTTTTAGAAAGGAAGGGGCGAATGATATTGGCCATAGTGATATCACCTACCTTGCTCATGCGATGGGAGTATATCGAGATTTGAAATCCTGGGAGTGCGATGAAGAACTTTGTCACATGGCTATTTTTCATTCGATATATGGAACCGAAACATTTCAGGGCTATACCCTGCCACTGGACCGACGCGGAGAGATCCGATCATTTATAGGTGAGCGTGCGGAGAAACTGGCTTATTTAAATTGTGCACTTACTTATGAATCTTATGATCGCAATTTCCATGGAGGTGAGATGAGTTATAAAATTTTCGACCGTTTTAAAAATGAAGAGGTTGAGCTGTCACCCCATGACTTCGAGGATTTATGTCGCGTTCATCTTTGTGATCGTTTGGAGCAAGCGGGTCGATCGCTGGATTGGGACTGGCGCCGTGAAGCGTTCGAGGGGATGGCCGAATTTCTGGGTGGTGTTGCAAAAGAATCTTATGATCGTGTTTATGCGGAAGAAATGGAGGCAAAAAAATGAGTAAAGTGTTTACGAGTTCAATAATCCCCGCACCGTTAGATAAAGTGTGGGATAAAATTAGTGATTTTAATGCATTACCGGATTGGCATCCGGCAGTTGCCGATTGCTATATCGAAGATGATAAGCCTAGTGACTTTATCGGCTGTGTCCGCAATTTTAATCTCAAAGACAATGGTGGTAATATTCGTGAGCGACTTCTAGCTTTGAATAATGACGAATATTATTTTACCTATTGTATTTTGGAATCTCCGATGAAAGTTGAAAATTATATCGCTACCCTGAGTTTACTTCCCATAACTGATGGGAATCAAACATACGCGGAATGGACAGCACAGTTCGATTGTGATGCAAAAGATGAAGCAGAACTGCTTGATTTCATTGGTAACGGCGTCTTTCAAGGTGGGTTTAATGTCTTGAAGGAACATTTCAGCCGCTCATAAAAATACGATGGAAAAAGTTCGCTGGGGTATTCTAAGTACCGCAAAGATTGGTACAAATAGAGTAATACCGGCGATGCAAAAGGGGGAGTACTGCGAAATTATCGCGATCGCCTCTCGCCAATTGGATAAAGCGCAAGCGGCAGCGAGAGAATTAGGAATTAGTAAAGCATACGGCACCTATGATGAGTTATTAAATGATCCCGATGTCGACGCGATATATAATCCTCTGCCTAATCATCTCCATGTTCCCTGGACGATAAAGGCCATGGAAGCAGAGAAGCACGTCCTGTGCGAAAAGCCAATTGGTTTATCTTCAGCGGAGGGGCAGAAGATAGTCGATGAAGCAAAAAAGCGACCGGAGCTGAAAGTCATGGAAGCATTCATGTATCGTCATCATCCCCAGTGGCAAAAAGCACGGCAATTCATTGAGGAGGGGAAAATCGGTAAACTGCGAATGGTTCAATCTGTATTTTCCTACTTTAATGTTAATGCGGACGATATAAGGAACAAGGCTGAAATTGGGGGTGGGGGACTAATGGATATAGGTTGTTATAATGTTTCATTATCGAGATTTATTTTTGGGAGTGAGCCAAAAAAGGTTTGCGGAATCATGGAAATGGATCCGCAGTTTAAAACGGATAGACTTGTTTCAGCGATTTTGGATTTCGGGTGCGGCACCGCTGTCTTTACGTGCTCAACGCAGCTATCGCGGTATCAAAGGGTCAATATTTTTGGCACTGAGGGCCGAGTGGAGCTTGAAAATATTAACTACCCCGCAGATGAAGCATCAAAACTATGGCTTCAACAAGATGAGAAAATTACTGAACTACCAATACCCAAGTGTGATCATTATGAGATTCAAGGTGATCGGTTTTCTCTCGCCATCATAAACGATACAGCAGTATTCACGCCGATCGAAGACGCGATTGCCAATATGAAAGTGCTGGAGGCGATTGTCCAAAGCGCAACCAATAACACCTGGGTTAGTTTGGAAGGATAGTGCTTCGATTATTAATCGGATAGCTCGACGCGCTGTTTTTCTCTCCAGGAACGCAGACCGGCGTCAATAATTTCGATCGAAACAATCGCCTCGCTCGACGGACTCTCAGGTGAGCGTTCACCTTTAACGGCATCAAAAAAAGCCTGGTGTTCCAGGCGGTACATCTCATCCCTTTCGAATGGGTATTCTTCCGTTGATTCTGTCCCGTCACGGTGATCACCCTGGCGAATCATCTCGGAGTTCATGTCGTAATATAACCATTTTTGATCCCCAATTACTTCACACGCGGATCTTGCTGGATGTTGTATGAAATTTAAGTGAATTGATGTGAGAAACGCATCTTCATAATCACAGAGTATATCCATGATGTTAGGATTGGAGCTAAGCTCTAATTCTCCCCCCTGGATACCAGTTACATAAATCCCTTTAGGGCGTTTACCAAATATCCAATTAAAGAGATCGGGTTGATGGGCATAATCATAAAAGAGAGCGCCTTCAAGATCTCGCTGATGGCGCGAGAGCGAGTTGACGAGGGTCATGTAGGTGCCAATGTGAAATTGAGCATGAAGTACCGTGCCTAGAACTCCCTCTTCAATTAACGATTTGATACGAATAAATGCGGGATGAAAATGGTATTGAAATCCAATATTAAGAATCGTTTTCGCGGATAAGGCAGCCGCATGCATGGCCCGAGCATTTTCCAGGCTATCACTCATCGGCTTTTCGCATAGCACGTGGCACCCCGCCTGTAGTGCTGCGATAGTCTGTTCTTTGTGTAAGATTTGCGGAGTGGCAATGACTACCATTTCTGGTGGGTTCTCTAACACTGTTTCAAAAGCACTATGATTGCGCAGGTCGCCAAGCTCCTTCCGTGCAATTTCCAGGGACGATTCATCGGGTTCGCAGATTTCTACTTCCAGGTCATCTCTTTCACTGAGTAATCTTGCATGGCGGCGACCGATGGACCCCACGCCGACAACAACTATTCTCCGCTTCATTGCCATATACTGAACCCGCCATCGACAACCAGGTTCTGCCCCGTCACATAATCAGAGGCGGGAGAAGCGAGAAATAGCGCCGCGCCCTTAATATCAATCTCGTCTCTACCCATATGTCCAGCCGGTGTTCGGTCACTGTATGCTTTCGTAAATTCATCAATCATCCCTCGCGTGGGCCCTGTAAATCCACCGGGAGAGATGGCGTTCACACAGATTCCCATCGGTGAAAGAAGTCCTGCCAGATCCAGGGTCATTCCAATTACGCCGCCTTTTGCCGCTGCGTAATCTACGGGTTGGCCGTTCATATTAAGACGTTCATACATGCGCCGGTCGCGACCGACAATGCCGGCGATCGAAGCAATATTAATTATTTTTCCCGACTTCTGCTCAGCCATCAATTTGGCGACTTCCTGGCAGCAATAGAGTGCGCCCATCAAATTTATAGTAATGAGATCTTCTGCATCTTTAGGGTCGCGTTTAAATAGGTGAGCGGGGCCCGATCCTGATCCCCCCCCACCCCCAGCGTTATTAATTAGAATATCGATATGGCCTTTCCATTCGTGAGCTTTTGTAACCGCCTGGCTGACGTTCGCGTGATTGCTTTGATCGAGCTCGAGGGGGAGGACTTCGACCCCATGTTCTTTGTTTAATTTTTCAGCCGATGTTTCGGCACTGGAAAGTGTTCTTGAGGTAATCACTAAATCCGCTCCCGCTTCAGCCAGAGCGTCCGCCATATCATATCCAAGGTGTCTGGCTCCTCCCGTAACCATGGCTACCTTGCCGTCGAGTCTAAACATATCCATTACATTCATACCACTAACTACTCAAAAATTACGATCATCGAGCAATCTTAAAATGAAGATAGTAGGAGAGGGGAAGGGATGAGAGGGAAGTCGTGAGCTAAACCCCGGCCAGCTCTTCACGAGCGACTTTTAAGATCTCATCATTGGATACTTTATGGATAGGCGTATAAAATGGACCATCACTACCTTTTTTATAAGGTTCGTTATCGGCCCGGTTGTAAGTGCATCTGAACAACCAACGGTGATAGGGAGATTCGTTGACGGAGGATGCATGTAAGAGATTACAATGAAAAAACAAAGTATCGCCTGGTTCTAATTCACAATAAACGCGCTCATAGCGTTTCATTGCCTCTTCGACGCGTTCGGGATCCGTTCCCGTCTGAACATCGGGGTTGTGAACTCCCTTGGCAAAGGCGGAAAGAACTTTTAACATTTTATCTTCGCTCATGCCTTCAGTCCCGCGAACGGTCAGGTCAATCCTCTCCATTTTGTGTGAGCCTTTTAAGACCTGTAAGCACCCGTTTTCTTTATTGGCCCGTTCTATTGCCACCAAACAGCTGATCGCGTTTGGCAATAAGAGACCACCTTTATACCAGTAGGGGTAGTCCTGGTGCCATTCCACCGATCCCCCCACTTCTGGTTCTTTATGGATAATCGAGCTGTTCCAATTATAGACTTCTCCCTCGAGTAAAGCTTCTGCGGTATTTACCAGTCTTTCGTTGCGCGAGATCATACCATAGAGATCATCGCGCTGCTCGGTCCACGAGATGCGTTTACTTATTTTTCCCTCGCTATCTACCTGGGTGAGGGGGGAATCCTGCATCTGCCGGTCGTGACGACATTTCTTACTCAATAGTTCCATCAGTTCCTCATTAAAGAGGGCGGGTATGATTAGATATCCATCTTCCTGGAACTTTCTTATCTGATCAGTATTCATTTTCTTTATTTATCCATGTAACCGAATTCCTTCATCCAGTCAATCCAGCGCTGACGGCGATCATCCTTATGCGCTTCTGACAGCCATTGGGGATGGTACTCAGGTCCGGGTGTCTCATATGTATTTTTAGCAAGATTTTCCCGGGTACTGCGGGATCCTCTCATATCGTAGAGAGTCGCTTCTTTTTCATCAGCTGATTTTGGGACGCGATTATATATGAGTGTAATTAATCGGCGATCCTCAGATCCACCCGAGCTGCCATGCCAGAGTCGCGCGTCAAAGATAACTCCATCACCAGGATTGACTGCGCAAATATGGGCGTAGACGTTTCCTGGATTTTCACTTCTCAGATTATTCCGCAGGAGTTCGTCGTGGATAGGATTGCGGTGTGAACCGGGAATGAATCTTATGGCGCCATTGCGATCGTTTAGAGACTGAAGGTAGAAGGCGAATTTGAGGCTTCGAAAATTAATATTTTCACAGTCGGGATGCCATTGCGTTTCACCTACAAAGCTACCGGAATTACAAGATACTCCATAAACCTCACCGCCGAGAAGTTGCTCTGCGATGTTACATATTCTTTCATCTTCCAATAAGCTGCCCGAATAGGGAGTATCCGGTCCAAGGTTTGGCCAGCTCACATAGTTATGGTAGCCAGGAGTTGTCGTTGAGCGGAGGGTGTTCGTTAGTTTAGATTCAAATTCGGAATTGATTTTAGCGATTTCATCAGATTTAAGAAAATCACGAAGAATTAAAAATCCAAAAGTCTTATAATAAGTTAGCTGATGCGAGGTGAGCATTTTTCTTTAAAGTTCGAATGGATTGCCTTTGAGAAAAGCCCACTCTATGCGCACTTCGTGAAGTCTTGGTGTGCCACAGCCATAAGGTGAAACGAGGGTGGCTTTATACTGTAACCAGCGGGCATTGTAAGGAATATTATAAAGTCTTTTCCCCGATTTTTCATAATAGGTATTTTTACCACTCCAACCGTGCCACTTTGCTTTATCAAGGGTTGCTATTGTTTTAGCCCAACGAATCTGGAGTTTTACTTTTAATAGATCTGTTTCATCAGCTTCCCAGTGAATGCGACGCGCTCTTCTATATCCCATTTCAATGGGGGCAGATATGAAATGTTCCTCAGGCTTTCGATTGAAAGCGTTTCCCCGATCAAAGCTCGTCATCCCGTGAGGGCCCAATCCTGGGATTCCTGTTCTATTAGAATTGGAAAAACCTTCAGCACTTCCCCAGTAAATAAACGAATCGACCTGATGACCTATATCATTGCGATGACAGCCTAAAGCTATATCGATCCAACCATCACGGTTCAGGTCCGCCTGCATCACGGCACCCGAGGCGTAACTCTCAAGATCTAAGGGGTTACTGAAATCCAATTTTTTTCCGTTGCCATAAAATACCTGTGCGGGTGGAGTTCTGGAGGTGGGGTTAGCATAAGCAGTAGCGAGTAAATCCAGGTTGCCATCGTTATTGAAGTCAGCGACCGCAGTAAAACCAGAGCTGTACCCAGCGAGCAATTCCTGTGAATTTTCGGGATCATAACCATCGGGGCTTCCAAAGAGCACACGAATAGTGTCTGAATGACGGCGGCGGTGTCCGAGAATACCAACCACGATATCTAACCAACCGTCATTATTTATGTCTGCGAGGTTGGGTGCCGCGGAGTCTTCCATCCCATGGCAGGGGACTTTCCATACCCGATCTGTCGAATAAGCAAGTTTGCTTCCGAGGTATATTAATATATAATTTCTTTTGTCGTGAAACAGGATGTCGAGATGACCATCGTTATTGACGTCGCCTACAGCCGATTGGTCTCCCCGACTCTTTAATACATCATAGGAGCGTGAAGCGGAAAATCCATTTTTCGATCCTAAAAGTATAAATGAAGTTTTGTCCGGATCTTCAATACCAATACTCGATCCTGCGGCCGCGGTCAGCAAGTCCAGGTAGCCATCTCGATTGATATCGAAAGTTTCCAAATCGAAGTGATCTTCATTAGTAATGACATCGTCGTATAAATCATTGTTCGGGCCTTCGGGTGTTCCTTTGTAGATACGTATACCTTTTGGAATGGTAAATACTGACTCGGGATAACCATCGATGTCTAAGTCGGCAATGAGCGCCTGGCTGCTGTGCACAGTGAATAATTCAATCCGGTTTTCGCTATTATAGTCGGCTTGTTCGTTACCTAAATATATGTAGGAGGGGATGCCACTGAGGTGCCCAAGCTTCGTATTGTTATAGACGACATCCAGTTGGCCGTCGCCATCAAGGTCACCGGCAGTGTTACCCATGGCCCCTTGCGTCGCTACCCAGCTTACATTTTCCGGAGAAAATCCCGATGGGCCGTTCCAATAGATAGGCGATTGGGTTTCGTAAAGGTTTTCGTCATTTAATTTACTTACAATGAGGTCCATATACCCGTTATTATTGAGATCTGCCGCAGTAACCCAACGAGCATGGGGCATATCGAGGGTAGTTTTTGGGGTGAGTAAATCTTCCCCGAACCGTATTTCTATGCCATCAGAAGTAGCTAAAATGAGATCATTAACCCCATTATTATCCATGTCGGCAATCTCTGCACGCACGGCATTACTTACAAATTCCGAGGTGTGGCCGGTGGCTTTAATAATAAGTGGTTCGTCAATATTAATATTTCCATTCGTATTCCAATAGATTCGAACCTGACCGCTGCCGCTGAATATAACATCCTTCTTTTTATCCTGGTTCAGGTCTTTCAAGATTACCTGACGCGCGCCGTGAGTCGGAAGTATCATGGGAGACTCTGAATCGACACCGTTTTTTGTTCCCCAGTAAATATAAGATTCTGTTTCCAGATTACTCTGACCGACACGATAGCTGGCCAATACAATATCTAAATATCCATCAGTATTCAGATCCTCTGCCGCAATGGAAAGCGCGCCGGTGGCAACGAGCTTATATACGTCGCTCGCATTTTCAAATTCGCGGTTTTCGCGCTGAAGATAAATCAAGACTTGCCTGGGAATCGCGGGATTATGTGTGTCTTTCCACGCGGATGGGAAAAGGAGATCGAGTTTGCCATCACGGTTGATGTCTACGACCGAAACATCGTATGCTCCCATCGTGGGAAAATCGGACCGGCTGGCTTCGATCTGCGCTTCTCTACCCCAGTAGATATACGAGTTAAGCTCAGAGGTCACACCATTGTACGAATTTACAGTTACAAGATCGGTATAACCATCATTGTCAATGTCGACCGCCCGACTCATCCAACCACTGTCCGCGGACAGGGTTCTTTTCTTCCAGGTTTCTCCCTCTCCCTTTTCGGGTGAATAGACCCAGGTAGGACCCCGCTCGATTTGATCATGTGAATTTGCTAATACCAGATCCACGTAGCTATCATTATTCACATCATAGCTGTTGATCATCTCTATAGCACCGTTGGCATTCACATAAATGTTGGCCCCGCCGTTTCCGAACTGGCCCTCTGAGAATTTATGAAAACCGCGATGCACCCACACGGTTTCAACTTCTTTCTTCTCTTTCTTTTTTGGAAATTTAGGGAATGAGTGTGCAGGTACGTTAATAAAGAAAATAAATAAGAGGGTCCCCAGGAATATAATAAATTTCTTTTGTGGGTAAAATTTCTTTAAGAATTTATCGGGCATAGGTGTCAATCTTTTGAAACTGATTAATGTAAATGTATTTTCTTTAGTGCTTAATTATATTCGATAATAGTAATATAAAGGAAAGACAAATTAATATCGAGAATGTAGACCTCTATTTTTATGTGACTTGAGGATAAATGTGCATATTACTGCGATGCAATTTAAAGGACAGGGGAGCGGTGACCACGGAGATAATATAAATTGTCCAATACTACTTGACACTATCCGCTTATGCTAGAAAAGATCCATTTTTATGAGCGGTCTTGGTTCTTATTCCCCACGCGGTGATCAGCGCATTATATATATCAGCGATCCTTCCTCGATTGTACGTAGTTATCTCCCGGAAGAACCGACAGAAAAGGATTTGAGAAATTGGGTCGACGAATTAGCTGATGCCGGGGTGGACACTTTTATTCAGGAAGCTTATACTCAAGGGTGGACCACCTATTGGCGCTGTGAGCGTTTCGAGTATGATCAGCGTCCACAGCATCGTTGTTTGCTTCCCCTCTTAGATGCGGGGATCCAGCCACTGGCGGTGCTCATCGACCAGAGCCATAAACGGGGTATGAAGTTTATGGCCGGGTTACGCATAAATGATGACCATGGACATATATCCGCTGAGCAAGGCGTCGGCGCTGGGTCCACTTTTCTAACGAATAACCCTCAATGGAAAATAATAGATTTACCTCCAGGTGACGCCTTTAAATTAAGTAACTTTATTGATTTTACATTTTCGGAGGTCAGGGACTACCTGATTTCCGTTGCGGAAGAATTAGTGAAAAGCTTTGACTTGGACGGTCTGGAACTTTGCTTCAGGGACCGGATCTATTTCCCCGCGGGTAAAAGTCATGAACGAGAGTCGCTGATGACTGATATGGTAAAAAAGATTCATGAAATGCTATATAAAGAAAGCCAGCTTAAGGGGGTTGAACTCAAACTCGGGGCAAGGGTTTTCCAGACGATTGATGAATGTCATAACATGGGTCTGGATGTTCCCACCTGGATAACAGAGGGATACCTCGACTATGTCTCTCCAAGCGATCAAATGAATACAGACATTAATGCTCCCTATGATGAATTTTCAGCGATTACTCACGCTCAGGACAGGCCTTGCTATCTTTATCCTGCGATCCTTCCCTGGATGAGCAACCGTTCGGAACGCAGATTAAACCGCAAGCCATTAACGATAGAACAGCAGCGGGCTGTTGCGCAAAATTACTACGGTGCCGGTGCGGACGGCATCTCGATTTATAATCATTTTGTATCAAACGATTGGGCGCCCTTTTATCCTATGCAACTCAACGATATGGCCGAATTGCGAGAACCCGCTCGAGTTGCGAAAAGCAGAAAACATTATGTATTTGAACCCCTATGGGGCGGGTGCACCTTCACAGGATTGGATCGCTCCGTAACAGGTCTCGTAAAAGCGGACAAGATTGTTCTCAAACGAAAGGGAACAGAAAAGAGCGGACATTACCGTTTTCGTATCTGCGAAGATTTAAGCAAGGCGCGTAAAACCTCCTTACTCTTCCGCGCCGGTTATATGACCCTCGAAGATCAAATAAAGGTGTGTATTAACGATGAGGAAATTCCTCAACAATCAATAAGACACAACAATAATGAAAAGCGTATTAAAGCGGCCCCCATTGAGACTGCGACCGATAGGGCAATTCGCAAACTAAAAGAGGGAGAGGGAGAGGGAACGGTAACGGTCCATGACAGCTCGAAAAAAGGTGATACTTTCCTTCATGATCCTCTGAGTACGGGTAGAGGCCACCCCGTAATACAAAAAGAAATCGATCGTCCCACAACAACTTGCTGGTTCGAGCTAAATTCTCCACCCGCCATTTACGGTGATAACTGGCTGCAAGTCACATTGACAGCCGGTGATCCGCAGGCTGAGGAAGACATTATTATTGATGAAATTGAAGTTTGGGTGTTTACCTGATGAATTAAATTTTTGAACGAGGTGAAATATTTATGGATGCGGTAGAGCAGATTCGTGAGCAAGGCTATACTATCTTAAAGGGTATCATCCCGGAAGGTAAACTAACGGGTGTAAGAAATGACATAATCGAGGCAGCGGATAAGTTTGGGAGAAGGAAACCTAAAAATACCTATCTTGCGACGACTATAAATCATGCTCAATCTTTTGCACCTTATGTAGCTGATCCGCAGATCATGGCCATCGTTGAATCATTTTTTGGACCCTATGCACGGGTATCGTCCACATCGACCCAAATTAATGAACCGGGAAACGAACGCGGTGATTGGCACTCAGATTGGCCATTTTGCCCATTAAACGCCGGGCACATTCCGAAACCTATTCCCGACTCTGTTATGCATCTAACCTCTCTCTTTATGCTTGTTGATTTTACACGGGAAAATGGCGGTACCCTGATGAGACCGGGCAGTCATAAGTGGGGCACTAATCCTACATACGATTATGAGCAAATATATGATGACTATCCTGATCAGATTCATGGAGAAGGTCCTGCCGGTAGTGTCCTCATCTTGGATAGCCGATTATGGCATGCCAGTGCGGTAAATCACACGAATGAAAGGCGCGCCGCTTTAGTTGTACGTTACGCACCCTGGTGGTTAAATTTTGATGTATTGATGCCGGGTTCATGGGAGCGAAAAATTATTGTAGAAGATCCTGGTATCTTCGGCAGTTCATATCCCGCAGTTACGCAAGAGGCGTATGATCGGATAAATGATATTGCCAAGCCCCTTTTTCGCCATTGGATTCATGCGCGTTAATAAACTTCTCAGACCTTATATAATACTATGAAATATCGTAAATATGGAAACACTGAACTGGAAGTCAGTTCTATCGGCTTAGGCTGTGTCACTTTCGGAAGAGAAATCGACGAAGAGACTTCATTCACAATTCTCGACCGCGCGACAGAACGCGGTATCAATATTCTAAATACATCTTATTACTATGGAGATGGTTCATCCGAGCAAGTCATGGGGAATTATTTTTCTGCGCGCGGCAACCGGGACACATTCGTAATCGTGACAAAGATTCACGGCGACCTTTCGCCAAGCACGGTTTTTAAATGCGCGGAGGAAAGCCTCCAGCGATTAAAAACAGATTACGTGGATTTTTTCGAAATTGCTTTCGATGTTAATACACCTTTTCAGGACACACTGGAAGCACTGGAAAAACTGGTGAAAGAGGGTAAAGTTCGGCACGTTGGTTGTAATAACTACAGCGATAATCAGATGGCGGAAGCCCTGAAGATTCAAAGAGATAATGGTTTTTCGACGATACAATCACTGGAGGCAATATACAACCTCGCAATGCGAGGTATTGAAAATAAAGTGATCCCTTTTTGTGAAAAAGAAAATATAGGTATCATTTCTTATAGTCCGCTCGGAGCTGGTTTCTTAACGGGAAAGTACAGGAAAGGTAAAGCGACACCCAAAGGGGCACGTTTTGATGTAAAGCCCGGGCACAAAAATATTTATTTTAAGAAACCGCTCTTAGAACTAGATGGAAAATTGGAGGAGATCTCCGAGAGAACAGGATTTTCCCGGGTTCAACTTGCGTTACGGTGGGTCCTCGAACAGCCCGGTATTACGAGTATGCTTATTGGCGCGAGAAACACCGATCAGGTGGATCAGTCATTTGATGCCGAGGAGTGTGCTATAACCCAGGAGATCATTGACGAACTAAACGTTCTATCTAAATCTAATATGGATATTATTTAAAAGGACCGGCGTCGATTCACATGGCTTCAAGTTGATTGTTTCGAACCGGAAGTATTTTAAATTTATAGAATATTTTCTTATACTGAAAATTGATAAGTAATCAACGAACTCCAATCCTTGTTTATCATCATGTCTATGGTGATAATACTGCTGAATTGAAAAATGCTACTTTTGATACGGGGGCAGGTATTATTGGAGAAAATGAATTTCGGCGTCAGATACAATTTATCTCCGACCAGGGTTGGAGCGTCGTGTCGACAACGCAGGTCGTCAATTGGCTTATAGACGGTGGGCCAATCCCCGAAAAATCGGTTGTCTTACATTTTGACAATGGATGGCTCGACACGGCGACCGTAACATTGCCGATATTAGAGGAATTTAATATAACTGCCACTTGCTTTCCTATTACCGATGGTCTCAATGCGGCATCGCAAGGGAAAGTTGCGACAGTGCGGACACTCACCGAAGGACTAATCGAAAAACCTTTTATGACCTGGGACCAGGTGGGGATTCTGCTCGAAGCGGGGTGGGAGATTGGCGCGCACACCGCGTCACATTGTAAGATGGAAAATAAGCATGCGGAGGAAGGTGATGACGGCATCATCAATGAAGCTGAAAAGGCGAACGCTCTTTTTAATAAATATCTCAATATTCAACCTGAGCATTTCGCTTATCCCAGCGGGTCCCGCAATGAGAGAACAGATAGCTTATTAGCGCGCTACTATAGATCCTTGCGTTTGTGGCATTTTGAATGGCCGATTCAGTGGTCTTATACGTGTAAGACTACTTCGCCCTTAGCTGTGGATTGTCAAAACATTGATCTTCGGGTACCCTTCGACGACTTTACCCGGATCTTTTGTGATGCCTTGAAAAGTTAAGTAGCTGGTTCGTCAATTATCCGTGAAGTAGGCGCTTTAAGTCTTCGACTATAAGGGATCGCCACGCTGACCGTTAAAATAGAAAGAACGATCACAGAATGCAATCCGGCAAGGTCAGCAATATATCCACCCAGCGCGGGAAAAATTGCCGCGACTCCGAGTATTGTATTACTGGTGCCGACATAAGTGGGGCGTCTATCCTCTGGGGCGATGCTTAAGAGATAGCTGCTGTAGCCGACCCATAATCCCGACATCGTCCCTCCGATTAAGATGAAAATGGGAGAAAAAGCTACCGTCACCATCCAGGGCGGGCATTGCAGAAGCCAATACCCAAAAACTTTACTCATAATCAAAGCATAAATTGGTATGGCGGCCTGAAAAATAAGAGCGACGAAAATGACCTGTCGGTCTCCACGGTGAGAAGAAATATATTTCCACAGAAGATTAAAAAATAGCACCCCAATGGTTTGTACCGCAATAAATGTTCCCGCGGTGCTGACCGTAGAACCAAATTTTTCCTGAGCGATGATGATATAAAATGGTAAAGAAAAACTGATCCCTGATGAGAGTAACTGCACGATGATCAGCCGACGGTAGTTGACATCCCGTTTTAATATAATCGGGATTTCTTTTATTAAACTGAAAAATGTTCTCTGGGTTGAACTGATTTTACTCGGAGGCTCGCGAACGAAAGTGTAGGTGGCAATACCCAGAGTCATAAAGAGCGCGGCCAATATAAAAATGATTACAAAATTATTAGGGAAGGGGAATGCCACATCTGCGCTGAGGATATATTTCACGATCAATCCCGCGATGATACTCATGACTCCAGCGCCAAAGAACATTCTTGTTGCAAAAAAAGAACCCAGGTATTGGACGGGAATAGTTTTAGCCACCATATCATTAAACGGCAGTCCTGCGATTCCCCCAAGAAATGTTGCCAATGCAAAAAGCAGCAAAAAGGCAACTAAGGTAAATGTTGGATGAGTGAGGGCGTATGTGGCTACCAAAGGTATCGTGAGCCAGGTTAATAATAAACGTATGCCGTTCATGCGTAAATAAATACCCCGCTTATAGGGGATTTTTTCAACATGCCCGGCAACGAGCAGCTGAGGCAGCAGCCAACCCATACGCCACAGTGAGCTGGCGATACCTACAATAAAATCAGATGTGGTAAAACATTTTATAAATACGGGCAGAACGGTAAGCGGGTTGATGAAAGCGATGCCGAACATAAAAAGCGAACCATTCGTAATTCCCAGCATGTAGTTATAGCGTACGTTTCCCTCGCGAGGAAGTTTGGTTCCAAATATTGAGAAGAGAACTTTAAGCTTCTTTACCATCTCTTTTTTACATGACGGGTTATGCAAAATTGCACAAGAACAGTTTTCTCAATGCACAGTGAAATACCCGGACCGACTGGATGAATGAAACCAAACAACTCCCTACGCCGGCGGTGAAGTGACGCGGTAGCGCTCCTGGATGCTGTTTTAAAAAATCCCGTTGGCTCAAGCTTCAGCAGGAGTCAAGCTGCTTATCGCGGTTGCCATTGCGCCAATCGAATTTGCAATTTCCTCGGGGTCTATTTGGTCGGCTTTTTCATTATAACCGGCCGTCCTTAACATCTCCACAGTTCGGGAGCGAATTTGCTCAAGGCTCCAGGCTACGGTATCAGGTGTATCCTCGAGGGAGAGATGATGCATTTCATTTTTACCGTCGGGGTCGTAATGGTAATGCGGGTCCTCCTCAAAGCAATCAAAACGCAGAACTTGCGTAGCTTGATTGTCAATATCAGCGTAAACGCGAATCGCAGGCCCTCGATCTTTACCAAAGTTTCGGTACTCTATAATAAAATTCAAACCGCCTGCTTGGATGGAAATTTCCTGTGTCATAGTAATTAAATATTTAGGCAACCTATTCCCTAATCACAACTTAATTCGTTTCAAATTCTCGTTCAAATGCAATTAAGGCTGATGGAAATGAAGAAGCGTAAGAGAATATTACTTAATATAATAGCGGGCGAACGGCTTGTCTATCGTCATCCAGGGTCTTCGAATTAACTCGTGTGATGTTCATCCATCAGGGCCTCGATATCTAATTCACCCAGGTTATCGTCGACCATGTGCTTTATCTTATTGTCGTAGTAATCTATGAGCGGGTCAATATTGTGGAGAAGGTGTGACCCAATATTACTCCCATGGGATTCAAAGTTATTTTTAAATTCAGCGAGCGTCATTTTATTGAGGGGCTTTGCCGGTTGGTAGCTTACCGTATCCATACCCTCCTCATTGGTGATCGGGATAGCGCTGATCCAGCCCTGATCACCGAGCCGGTTCAAACAGTCATTCAGTATTTGACCGGGGGCACGTATGATTTCACTTAATTCACTGAGCGTATAGGGATTTTTGCAGTCCTTAAATCGTCGACCGATGAGAATATAAGCGGCAAGGCTTAACATTTCCCGGGTGTGCGTGCTTATATTATGCCAAGCTTCACGATTGGTTAAATAGTTGGCGTTATGAACAGAATAAGTAATTTGCCCACCTAAAAGAATAAATAGCCAAAAAACATAGAGACCAAACATCAGGATAGGAACAATGGCGACAGAACCATATAAACTCCTGTTACTGATTACGCGTTCGACATAGAGAAAAGATAAATAATTATTTAAAATTAAAAGAGCAGCAACAATGACAGAACCGATAAATGCTGCTCTCCAACTGACAATGGTGTTTGGAATAAAACGATAAAAGGCCATTAATAATACGATAATAAGCGTAAAAGAGAAGAGGGGAGTCATCCAGAAAATGACCCCGGTTATCTGCTCTCCAAAAGGAAGATCGGAGATAAAACGGAGAATAGTGGTTACCGATAATACGGTAACTATAGCAAAACTTAAAACCGCTCCCAGGCTGATGAAGGTCCAGTAAAATACAATTCTTTGAAATAATCTTCTACCGCGACGCACACCCCAGATCTCATTGAAGGCAGATTCAATCGAAGTTAATAATTGTATTCCGATTGTAATAAGAATTAATGCACCGACTAATCCAACGGTTCCCGATTTCGCGCTTTCAATTATGTTATTAATTAATGAAACGAACTGAGAATTATTTAATACCTCTTCCTCTTCACTGGTTCCATTTAGCACTTCTTCTTCCAGCCTTGAGTATTCAGCAAGAGGGGGAGCAACGAATATCATAAATCGATTTATATTATTAACTGTTATATCAGAATCGCTGCTCTCGAGAATGAAGCCTGAGATCATTACGCCGATAGCTAATAACGGGCCAACACCGATAAGAGATGAAAAGCTTAAAGCCGCTGCGCGACTGAGTATCTTATTTTGAGTTAACCCTTCGATCGTAAGTGAAAACATTCGCAACAATGCATAAATGCGCCCACGGAGACTTTTATCATTCAACGCATTGAGATTCCATATCTCAAGACGAAGTGAATGGTTAACCTTTCTGAAAAGTGTTCGCAGTCTGTTCGAATCAAATAATGACATGACTAAATAATTCTATTTCTTTCTCAGTTTCTAGAGGAACATTGCCTGGACCTGATTCAGGCCCGTGATCTATCCGTCATTGACGGTGATGGCGCTATTGAATAACTGTGAAATAGAGATAGCTGCCTACGCCAAGGATACCAAACACAGCGAAACTTGCCATGAGCATAAAGTTGAGCGTTAGGGTACAGATAAAAATGCCCATTCCCGCGCCAATTGAACTGACCATGAGGTATAAAGACATTTGGTCACCCGTCTGCCAGGTAGCCCAATGGAGGAATCCGAAATACCCCAGACCAACCATCGCCCTTAGTCGCAGGAGAGGATAGATCTCAGTGACGGATAAAAATAAAGATATCGCAAAAAATAGATCCAACGCACCAACAAGAATTAACGGCCGACGCAGTAAGAGCATGTAGTCTTCATCATCAATAACGGTCTGAACTATATCAATACTGGGATAGATGTGAGTAATAGCGCTTAATATCATAATCACACCGATAGAGGGGATAGCGAGAGCCGCAGCTTTGTCCTGCCAAATTGCTTTCTCTTTGATGTGTTTAGTTTCTTCGGTATCACCCTCCGCCGCGGCGAGCATGTCAGCTACGGCGATCGTTTCTTCTTCATCCTCATCTTCATCAACATTCAAGAGGTTTAAGTCTTCATCGGATTTGACTTTTAAACCGAGTTTCTTTTTTTCGGGAAAAATGGTCTGCTTTAATTCTTCACTACTACCAATCGCGAGCCATTCCTCTTCCTCTTCATGGTAGATTAAAGTGTCTAGATCGATCTGACCGGTTTCCGCCATTCCGGCCAGTTTAGACAGATTAAATGGGCCGCGGGCATTGTCTGCCTCTGGTTGTCGTATGTAGTATTCTTCAGCCATGACAATCTACGCGTCTAACATCATTTAAGTTTGAATGCATTCGGCAAGGAAAATTTTAAGCATTGAAGATCGTGATTGGATCAATTTAACCGATTGAATCACCAGTCCAATGTAATTTGCTGCGCATTAACTTAAAATGTGAATAGTCTTTATGCAGCATGAGCAGAAAACTCTTGTCTGAAACTGAGATTTGAAGGGGGAAGTCTTCTTTTTTTTCGGAACTGCTTCTCCCGTCAATATTTAACACCACATCATGGTCGTCTGCGTGAAGTTTGACATTTAAAATTTCTTCGTGATCAAAAATCACACTACGATTACTTAAAGTATGGGGGCAGATAGGTGTCATCGCTAAGACCTTAGCCGTGGGATGAATAATCGGTCCGCCCGCCGACATGTTATAGGCGGTTGATCCGGTGGGAGTCGAAAATACAAGCCCATCACAGAAATATTCATTTACCGGTTCCTTAGTCGTGAAAACTTCCAATCGTACGAGGCGTGAAGAATGATTTTTAATCACCACATCATTTAAAGCGAAAAACGGCTTTTTCTCAGCAGTGATGCAGTTAATAATTGATCTTTTAGCAATTTGATAGTTGCCGGAAAGGAGTGTATCAAATTCCGCTTCCGCATCCTGGGCGGAAAACGTAGACATGAATCCTAATTTGCCAAGGTTGATTCCAATAACAGGGAGTTGGTGCCGCACTGCTTCTTCGACAACACTGAGCAATGTCCCGTCTCCACCAATAACGACGCAACATTGAGCATTAGCTAATATTCCTTGAGGGAGAGGAAACTCTTTTGTCGCTATTGATTCAACCTCTCTTTTTTCCGCTTTTGCAATCAGGGCATTTGCCAGAGTCTCTGCACCGGCTTTTCTCTTATTAATGACAAATGCAATTTTAGTTATAGGTTTCATCGGGGGCGAATGATAAATTGTAGCTCAGCGGGTATAATCATCGGGGAAGGCTGGATTATAATATGACTTTGAGCGTGCATTTTTTCCCTGGTGTGGCAATAACGTAAAAGTGACGATTCACTTTCAAAATAAGTGTGCTTATTCTTTATTTTTCATATCATCAAATAGTGAATGAAAATTACGGCGATAGAAGTTTTAGGACAGAAGCTAAATACTGCTTTTATCAGAGTAAAAACTGATGAGGGGATTACGGGAATCGGAGCCACCTCAGCACCACCCCCTGTCATTGAAGCGATTATTAATTCCGGACCGGATAGCCTTCGGCATTTTATCGAGGGAGAAGACCCCACGCATCTCAATGATCTTTGGAGGAAGATGTCTCAACAATGGCTGGCGAGGCGCGGTCGCGGTGGAGAGGGTGGGCTCGCGATTAACGCGATGGCGGCGGTAGATTTAGCCTTATGGGATATATGGGGTAAAACCCATAATATGCCGATATACAGGCTTCTTGGTGGATCCCTACAGGATGAGATTATGGCCTATGCGAGCAGTCAGGCTTTGGATCTACAGAGCAATCCGGGAGACAAAAAAATTAAACTGAAGCCAACTGACATTTTAGTTCAAGAAGCTAAAAAACGCGTCAAAGAAGGATTTAAAGCAATCAAGTTTGGATGGGGAGACAATTTCCACTCGGAGGATGAATCCGCGATGGCGGCCATTCGCGAGGTCGTTGGACCAGACATCCGGTTAATGCTCGATTTTGGATGTCCCGCCTATCATCAACCGGGCTTGACGGTGAAAGATGCGATTAAACGAGCAAAGATGATGGAGAGGTATGATTACTTTTTCTTTGAGGAGGCACTACACCCCTACAATGTAGAAGGATTTCGCGCGTTGACAAAGCAAGTAAATATCAAAATTGCAACAGGTGAAAGTCTAACCACGGTTGATGAATTTAAACCTTTTATTTTTACCCATGCAGTTGACATCATTCAACCTGATGCACAGCAAATGGGTTTCACTCAGTTTCTTCGCGTCACCCGGATGGCTGAAGACGCCAACATCCTTTGTGTCCCCCATGGACCATGGTCGCCGATTCTTATCGCTGCGCATCTGAATGCGCTGGCAACGACAAGAAACGGAATAATGATCGAATATCCCTCGCCCGATGTTTTCCCCTCAGAATCAAGGAGATCAAAATATTTAAAACTTCTTTTTGAAAAAGGTTTCGAAAATACCCTCAAACTTCGCGATGGATTTCTACAACTACCCGATGGTCCTGGACTGGGATTGGGTGACTATAATAGCGAGGTATTTAAAGAACTAAATAACCTGGGTGAGGATTAGCATGCATGAAGTGATTATTTCATCCGATGAATTCATGGTTTTTCAACACCCTGTTTTTCCAGACTGAGAAAGAACTCACGGTTTCCGTCAGCCCCTTTTATGGGGGATTCCATCTGGCCAATTTCTTTACTTCCCCCGAGATAACGGGCGCAGAATTCTCTAATCTCCGCGACAACCTGTTCATGAATAATTGGGTTTTTAATGATACCCTTTGCCTGGCTAACCAATTTTTCCCCCGCTTCGAATTGCGGTTTTATTAAGATAATTAAAATACCATTTAATTTTACTAAGGGCCAAATGACGGGCAATACCTTGCGCAGTGAGATAAAGGAGAGATCAACCACGATCAAGTCATAGAGTGGATAGGGCAATAAATCCGGAGACAAATCTCGAACATTCACTTTTTCGAGATTGGTAACTTGAGGGTTCTGGCGCAGTTTTGGATGAAGCTGGTTGTGCCCCACATCGATGCATGTTACGGTTTTTGCCTTCTGTTGAAGTAAGTAATCGGTAAATCCTCCAACCGAAGCACCGACATCGAGAACGATTTGGCCTATTACAATCACGGGGTATTGATCCAGAAAACCCGCAAGTTTATCACCACCGCGACTGACATAGCGTGGCGGATCGATGACAAGGAGGTCAATATCACGAGGAAAAGATTTACCCGGCCTATTGAGAACACTTGATCCACATTTAACTTTACCTTCAAGGATCATATTCCTCGCTTGCGTTCGCGAGCTAGAGAGACCGCGTTCTAAGAGCAGTTCATCTAGTCTAACTTTGGTTGAATTTCGCGTCTCCATTTTAAAACGAAGTGTGCTGAAAAAATTAAAAGAAAATTGGATACCAATTAATCTTCTAATTGCTTTTTACCTTTGGCTAGTGTTTTAAAAAAAAGTTTTTCTAATTTCGGATTGCAGTCACCCATCTCGGTAACCACGTTTTCCGCCCAGTATAAATATTCAATTTGTCTATCTTTTGGCCACCCCTTCGGTGGCGATGTAGCCATGGTCGAGATGTTTGAAATTTTATCTGCGAGTTTAACCTGCTTTCCTCGCAAACTGAGACGAGGCGCATTTTCAATTTGAAGTCGTTTTCTTTCAGATTTAAGCAATCGCTTATCATCGGTGACTTCCATGACAACAGATAGAACCTCAGGACCAAAGCGCTCGTTTATTTCATCAGGTTCAGTATCCGTGTCTTCGATCGTATCGTGGAGAATCGCGGCAATAAGAGTAACCGTATCGGTCACACCGCCCACACGCGCCAATAATTCTGCCACTTCAACGGGATGATTAAAATAAGGCTCAGCTTCTACATTCTTACGTCTCTGATTACGATGCTTTTTCGCAGCAAAATGAGTGGCCGACAGAAGAAGGGCGGAAATATTCTCTTCTTGACGCATAGTATCAGTTTATTTTCTCGCTGGGGGAATCCGTGATGTTCGGTTTGGAAATTTCAATAAAAGCCAAAATAACCCCGTTTTTGTTATAACACCAATTCTCTTCGTCAAAACTAGGGGCGGAGTAAGACGAGGTTTCTGGATAATCTTTAAAAAGCTGCTCTAATTCTTCGACTGAACGAAACCTGACACCCTTTGAGTAAGGCAAGCCGGTTTGATGACAATCTGTTGTTATCAGTAATTTTTCTCCCGGTTTCAGGCATCGATACATTTGTTCTAAGGCTATTTCGGTTTTTTCAATATGTTCGATTACCGAAATACTGGTTATATAATCGAAGCTGGAGCCGGGGTAGGGAATATTAAGTAAATCGATGTTTTTAATAGAAAGATTAGGCGCTCCTCTCGTTAATATTGATCTCCATTTCAGGTAGAATAATTCGTTCTCCTTTCTCGGCAAAAATCCCAAGTATCGAAGTGCGGATTTAAAAAAACGTTGCGACAAAAGGTCAGAGACGACGGGGCTTGCGGTGAAAGCGGCTAACCAGAATCCAGTGAAAGTATTGAATGAACCGGTATCTAATATTTTTATTTTAGCATTATCAGTCGGTATTTTTTGAAGCACCTTGAATAGTTCCCAATCCCGCTGCCGGGGTGGAAAGGGAAAATTATCAGGTAGATGTTGCTTTACCTGTTTGTCATAACGCTGAAGAAAATCGCGACATTCTTTGCTGTCACGTTCTGATTTCCGGTAATAGTATATAGGGAGGGGTCGATCCATTTCCGAGGCTTGGTTCACTATTTTAACGCCCATGCCTTTAGCCGGCTTTCAAGCTGCTGGCGACTTCTTATTCGGAACTATTGTGACAATATGACTAAGAGGGTCTGCTCAAAGCTGATCAGTCACGGCAGACACTTCACATTATGTGGAGATTCTCGGCAAAAAGTTAAGGGGGGAGATTTTTAAATGAATGATAAAAAAGAGGTTGACAAAGTGGGGTATAATGTCATGAAATGTCAAATTATGGTGAATTAAGTGGGTTCATTATGGTAGCATTAGAGTCAGAATCTTTATACGTGGGGGAGTTTCGTCACAATCTCGACGCGAAAAACCGGGTAACGGTACCGTATAAATGGCGGTTTCGAGGGGATGACATAGATGTCTATGTCGCGTGGCCGCATCCCAATGGTTACATTGTCATTTATCCTCCGCGGAAAATTGAAGAATTTCGAGAGAAGTTGTTACAAATCCCAGAGAGTGATCCCCGCGGGCAGCGCACTTTACAAAAGCTCTTTGGAAAAGCCCATAATTTTGGATGCGACTCACAGGGACGAATCAAGCTCCATGAAAAACTGGTCCAATCCGCGAGGATTGAGAAAGAGGTGGTGCTCGTTGGCTTGGTAGAGAAATTCACGATTTGGGGTGCTGAGCAATTCGACCAACAGGATGAAGAGGAATTTGATCTGCAAACAGCGATGAAGGATTTAGGCATTTAACTGAAATCAAACAAACTATGCAACTACGTAAGAACAGATTCACAAGTGATATTCTCGGCAATGAAGAGATCCGTCATTTTAGTGGCTGGAAATTCCGAGGTCTCAATCATGCAGTCAACCTGGCGAATTCTAACGTCCTGACAGCCTTACTAGGTCGCCGTAAACGCGTAAAGCTGAAACCACGCGGGTTAAAAGCGTTGCTCCATGATATTTTTAACCGCTAATCTATCGCGTCGCCAAAGAATGGTTCAACACCTGCCAGTTCTTCTGCGTGAGGTGATTGAGATATTTTCACCACGTGAAGGGTATCATTACCTGGATGCTACTTTCGGGGGAGGGGGGCACACGCGTGCGCTCCTGGAAACGGACCCATCGATCAAGGTAACGGTCCTGGACTGTGATCCGGAGGCATACTCACGCGCCGTAGCGATGAGCAAAGAATACGGGGATCGTTTAAAATGTTATAACTTGAGTTTCGATCGCTTAGAGGAAATTCCCGAAAGAGAATTTGACGGGATAATATTCGATCTCGGGGTGTCCTCTTATCAGCTTGAAACGGTAGCGCGCGGATTTTCTTTTCATCGTGCGGCACCTTTGGATATGCGTATGGATCCTCGTGAGGGTGTCGCAGCGTCAGAGTTTCTTGAAAGGTCTACGCGTGAAGAACTCATTGAGGCGGTACGTGATTTTGGTGAAGAAAAGCAATGGCGTAAAGTTGTCGATGCTATTCTTGAGGCTCGGGGAAGTGACGCACTACAAGTAACGACCCGCTTGGCGGAGATGGTATCCAAAACCGTAACTCCAGGCGCACGCCGAGGAAGGAAATCGCAAATTCATCCTGCGACTAAAACATTTCAAGGTATCCGTATCGCACTAAACAAAGAGCTGGAAAGACTGGAAGAGGCTCTACCTCAAGCATTTGAAAAATTAAATCCTCGTGGTATTCTCATCGTGATCGGCTTTCATTCACTTGAAGACCGTATCGTAAAACGCTATTTCAATCGCATGGCTGGTCGCCCCGAACATCGAGGGGACTCACTTCCTCAACAGTCACGAACAGTCCAGGCGACTTTATTGACCAGACGACCCCTGCGACCATCACTGAAAGAGAGAGACAGCAATATTCGCAGTCGCTCCGCACGACTTCGCGCTCTGCGAAAAAATAATACCCCAACTCCTAAATGAAATGAAAACGCGAATAGATTCAAATACCAACTCCCTGCATAAAGTTGTATTTTTAATCATGCTAATCCTTGTCGTATCGGCTAGCGGCGGACTTAGTCTCGTTTGGCTTCGCCAGCAGATTTCAATAACGGCCACGCGTTCAAAGGTGTTAGAACAGGAGCTCAGAATTCTTGATCGAAATATCCGAAACCTCGACGCGAGGATTGGCGAATTGCATAATCCCAATAATCTTCTGCGTCACTCAACTGACTTGGGTCTAAACATCTCGCTTCCGCGCGAAGATCAGATTGTTCGCATTTCTTCAATCTCGCTTCTCTAACCCCCTGAATACTTACAGCTAGCTAATGAGTAATGCTTACATCTCCACCTGGCGGTTATTTTTATTGGCCATTGGTATTACTATAGGCTTCAGTGGAATTCTAGCTCGATTGTATTATTTGCATGTCTGGGACCAGGAAAACCTGGCAAAGATTGTTAAAACGAATCGAAACACGATTGAAATAATTCATTCCCGTCGGGGTAAAGTTATCGATACGAGAGGTAACCTCCTCGCCACGACAAACACGGTAATTGAGTTAGGTGTAGATCCTCATGTAGTCGTGCCGGAAGATATGAGCAAACTTCCGGATCTTTCTCATCTCATTGGATTGCCGCTTAAAGAGCTGGAAGCGCGCATAGCAAAAAAAACCCGACAAGGGTCGGGTAATTTCGGACAGAAAGTGAGGAATAATCACTGGTCCAAACTGGCCGATAAAATTGATGAGACAAACTATAACAAGGTACGTGCACTGGAGATTAAAGGTGTCTATGGAAACCGTAAGTTCGAGCGTTTATATCCCGGTGAATCATTAGCTGCACATCTTGTAGGATTTGTAAATAAAGAGGGTAACGCGGTGATGGGGGTTGAGCGATACATGGACTTTTATCTGCGAGGACAAGACGGGTGGCGTGAGATCGAGCGCGACGGACACCGTCGTGAACTGGCACAATTTCGTCAACGAGAAGTAGATCCGACGCACGGTCTTAACATTGAATTGACGATCGATTTTATGGCGCAGCATATAATCGAAGATGAATTAAATAAATTAGCATCAACCTATCAGCCCCAGTCTGCGGCGATCATCGTGAGCGATCCCTCGACGGGGTACCTCCTTGCATTAGCCAATTGGCCGACTTTTGATTTAAATGAATTTTGGAAATACCCTCTCGACAATCATCGCAACCGTGCGGTCTCAGATATGGTAGAACCGGGTTCTACTTTCAAAATTGTGACCGTCAGTGGGGCACTTAATGATTCGCTCGTACTACCTGATACCGTTTTCGACTGCAACCAGGCGATAGTCGAGTATAAGGGGAGGCGTATCAGTTTGCCACGTGATCATAAAGAATATGGTTCACTTTCCGTAAGTGAAGTGGTCAGTAAATCAAGTAATCGAGGAGCCGCGCAACTCGGTATGCGGTTGGGACCCAATCGACTTTATAGCTACAGTGTCGCATTCGGGTTTGGTAGCTTAAGTGGCTATCCTCTAGAGGGAGAGACTGCAGGAATCTTACATCCGGTTAGAGAATGGGATAGTCTTACGATCAGCCGTTTACCCATTGGTTACGCAGTGAGCGCAACACAATTGCAAATTCACTATGCAATGTCGGTTATTGCCAATCAAGGGGTATTAATGAGTCCTCAATTAGTGCGCCGCGTGTTCGATGATAACGGAGTTACGATTGCCAGTTTTCGACCGCGAACTCGACATCGGGCGTTGAGTGCTGAAACGGCGAATAAAGTTGCTCAATTATTAATACGGACTGTGAGCCCTGACGGCACTGCTCCGCTTGCATTTATTCCCGATTATGAAATTGCGGGTAAAACGGGAACGACGAAAAAAATA
The DNA here is from genome assembly GCA_965219535.1 of Opitutales bacterium. Classification (GTDB taxonomy): domain Bacteria; phylum Verrucomicrobiota; class Verrucomicrobiia; order Opitutales; family PNEW01; genus PNEW01. The sequence continues at coordinate 1,535,037 of CBDCNV010000001.1, forward strand.
ATTAACGGGCGTTATTCCAGCCGACACCATGTTACGTCATTTGCCGGGTTTTTCCCGGCATCGTATCCACGTCTTGTGATTTCTGTAATAGTCGATGATCCACAATCATCACTACCTGCTTATGGTGGAAATGTTGCCGCACCGGTATTCAAAAAAGTGGCCCAAAGACTCATTCAGTATCTGGACATACAACCGCCAAAACAAAACCGTGAATTTTATGCAATGGGAGGAAAAATAATTGATCCTTTACCTTGAAAATAGGGTCAATTTATGGGGAGAGCTATCAATACTCGTTGGCTTATCTTTGCTTATTAAGAAAAGCGCATATATTTCATTCATGGACGTCACCTTAAAGACCCTTTTAAAAAATCTGTCCCTCAAAGATGTCAGTGGAAAGACGGATATTAATATCCAGGCGATTTCTACAGATAGTAGACGGACAACTCCATGTACTTTGTTTTTTGCGCTCAGTGGTCTCCAAACCGACGGTAATCTCCATATTGATGAAGCCATAGATCGCGGTGCGGTCGCCATAATATCTGAGAAAGATAGTAAGACTCACAGGCAAGTGACCTGTATACAGGTTGATAATATTAGAAGTGTTCTCGCGGAAGTCGCGCGGCGATTTCATCACAATCCGGAACGCGATATTGAACTGATTGGAGTTACCGGGACCAACGGCAAGACAACGGTATCCTTTCTTCTCAAACATCTCTTGGAAGATTCAGGTAATAGCGTTGGGATGATTGGAACAGTTCAATATTATCTCGGACAGCGCACGCTACCAGCTTATAGAACGACCCCTGAATCAGCGGATATATATGGTATGCTGTCACAAATGCGTGACGCTAAATGCCGCGAGGCCGTGATGGAGGTGAGTACCCATGGCATCGATCAAGAGCGAGTGAGCGGATTAAAATTTAAAATCGCAGTCTTTCTAAATCTTACTCGAGACCATATTGACTACCATCATTCGATGGAGGAGTATTTTCAAGTAAAGTGTAAATTATTCAATGGTGATACCGGTTGTTTACCGTCGGCCGCCGTTGTAAATAGCGACGATCCTTATGGGCGCCGATTGATAGAACAAATAGGGAATAACCTTCGTGTTCTAAGTTTCGGAGTGAGTGACGATGCGGATATCTACGCGACGGATGTAAAACTCAATGACCAAGGTTCTCAATTTATCCTGCATTGGCCAGGCGGGTCGGAAGCTGTCTCAACAGGATTACTGGGGCATTATAATCTGAGCAATGTTCTGGCCGCGTTTACCGTTCTCTATGCCATGGGTCGTGATCCTTCAACCCATGCCGCGCGTTTGCTTGATTTTCCCGGTGTTCCGGGTCGCATGGAACGCATTGAAAATGATGAACAAATAAATCTACTCGTCGACTATGCTCATACTGATGACGCACTGAAAAATGCGCTTTCCATGCTGCGCACGATTACGAAAGGTCGATTACTTGTCGTATTTGGCTGTGGAGGAAATCGCGATCGAGAAAAACGTCCCATGATGACGCGTGCCGTTATGGAACAAGCCGATTTTGCCTGGGCGACAGCTGATAACCCGAGAAATGAATCACAGGACATAATTTTTGCCGACATGAAGAGTGAATTGAAAAATTTCGATCGCATTCGATTTATTGAAGATAGACGACGTGCCATCGACCTAGCGATTGAATCTGCTAAGCCAGATGACTGCGTGCTTATCGCAGGTAAAGGGCATGAAACTTTTCAAGTAATAAAGGATTCAGTTGTGCCTTTTGATGACCGTCAAGTGGCACGGGAACTTTTGGGAATTAAACGTATCAAGAAGAAGTAGTGGAGATGCCTAATTTTAATCCAGATAAATTGCGGGCATGGACCTCCGGTGAGTGGAAATCAGGGGTTCCATCAACGATATCCGGATTTTCGTGTGATACGAGAAAACTACAACCTGGTGAACTTTTTATTGCCATAAAAACTGAGAATCGAGATGGGCATGATTTTCTGGTTAAGGCTAAAAATGCTGGAGCGAGCGGCGCTTTAGTCGCTCGCTTCAGCCCTAATTTCCCCCTGCCACAATTGCTAGTAAAAGATCCTCTGGACGCGCTACATAGAATGGCTGCTCATCACCGACAGGAATTCCACGGGCCTGTTATCGGTGTAACTGGCAGTTGTGGCAAGACTTCGACTAAAGAACTCCTCGCGCTGCTTTTAGGGGATAACCAGGTCCATCGTAATCGCGAGAATTATAATAATCATCTTGGGGTGCCTTTAACCCTTCTTGAGATCGATCCACAAAATCATGATTTCGCGATTATTGAAGCCGGGATGAATGCACCAGGTGAAATTGAACCGCTCTCCCGAATGATCGATCCTACAGCGAGTATAATTACGATGGTGGCAAACACGCACCTTGAGGCTTTTGACTCGATCGAAAGTATTGCCCACGAAAAAGCAATGCTCGGCCGATACACGCGCACAGACGGCTGGGTCGCCTTTAATAACGACTGTAGCCAATACCATGCATTTCAGGATTTCCCTGCCATTTCTGTTATCCTTCTACCCGAAGACGCGACTGAAACTCCTATAAAAAAAAACAATGAGTACCTCTATTGGTCAGAAAGGCGATCAACATCACGGGTTGGAAAATCGTTACTTACGTTGAAAGTCTTACCCGATGCTATTCATAACTTTGATCTTCCTACGCTCAGTCCAGGTATGGTAGGCAATACCAGCTTATCGATCGCAACAGCCTGGCGACTGGGCATTAATGATACGGACATTCAGGAGCGACTTTCTCGCTGGCATCCTCTTTCTCTTCGCGGTGAAATTATACACCGCGAAGAGAAATATTTTTATGTCGATTGTTACAATGCAAGTCCCGCCTCAATGGCTGATAGTTTTAACGCCTTTAATTCTATAATGGAACCGACCCTGCGTCGGCTCTATGTTCTTGGATGCATGGCGGAGCTGGGTGAAGAGTCACCTGATCTTCATTATGAAGTGGGACAGCTATTAAAATTACGTCCCGAAGATAAAGTTTTAATCTTAGGTGAATATGCGTGTGAAATGCGTGATGGCATACGCTTATCAGGCAATGAAAATAATGAGGTGAGCGTATTGAATTCGCTGGATGATATTCGTGATAGTGTAAGCGAATTTAAAGGAGCGGTATTTCTTAAAGGAAGCCGAATCTATAAATTGGAAAAATTAATTCCCCCTCCTATGACCGAGGAATCGTTGGAGAAGAGAGAAGCATGCTAAGTTATCTCGCAGATTTTCAGGATTTTTTCGGACCTTTTCGTTTGTTCCGCTATTTAACCCTGCGCGGGGTTTTAGCCGCCGCGACCGCGCTTTTTATAGGCTTTTTAATTGCGCCCTGGATTTTAGCAAAACTTCTAAAATTTAAGCTTTCGCAGTCGATGCGCGAGAAGTCTGAAGTAGGTGGTCTCGCTGAATTGCACTCACAAAAAGAAGATACACCTACAATGGGAGGGTTAATTATTTTTTTTGCGCTTGTTAGCAGCTCCCTTCTTTGGGCCAAGCCAAACATATATGTCATTACCGCGCTCCTGGTGTATGTTGGGCTCACGATAGTCGGATTGATTGATGATTATTTAAAAATATCGCGCAAGAGTAGCAAAGGATTGGCCAGCCGCTATAAGCTGTTGTCACAAGCGATTATCGCTCTCTTTGTCTTGGGTTTATTGATGTTTAATCAAGATACGCATGCCCTTATGCGTGAGCTCTGGATTCCTTTTATCAAGCAACCCCTGATAGTTGAAATGCCATACTGGTTTTTAATAATATTCTTTTTCCTGATCCTTGCAGGGTCGAGCAACGCAATAAATCTTACCGACGGGATAGACGGATTAGCAATAGGATGTACCGTTACCGTAGCTTTGGTATATTCAGTCATGGCATATTCAACAGGGCACGCCATAATTGCAGATTACCTATTAATAGGTTTTATTAATGGAGCCGGTGAGTTGGCTGTTATTTGTGCGGCGATGTTAGGAGCCAGCTTGGCGTTCCTCTGGTATAACGCGCATCCCGCTGAGGTCTTCATGGGGGACACGGGTTCTCTCGCACTCGGTGGTCTACTCGGGACAATTGCTTTCATGGTTCATCAACCGATCACGCTGATCCTCGTCGGCGGTATTTTTGTTATCGAAGCGCTCTCTGTAATCACCCAGGTGGCTTCCTTTAAATTTCGAGGTAAACGTGTATTCAAGATGGCGCCGATACACCACCATTTTGAATTAATGGGATGGGCAGAATCGAAAGTCGTTATTCGCTTTTGGATTCTCTCATTAATTTTCGCAATTGGTGGCTTGGCCACGTTAAAACTCAGATAAGCGCGATGGGAATTCCAAACGAAATCAAAAGTCTGGTAGCTTACCCTGTTGCTCTATTTGGCAGCGGGGTCAGTGGGCGAGCGGTGATGGATCTTCTGAGGCACCATAATATTTCATTTCTCAGCTTTGATGAACGCGGCGGGGAGAATGATCGACATTTTTTTAATTCGAGTGACGCACGCGAGCATCTACTTGTTATCTATAGTCCAGGATTTCCCCAGAATCACCCCTGGTTACAAACCGCTCGCAGTGAAGGTTGTCTTTGTTTGGGCGAAATTGATTTTGCCTCCCTTTTCTGGAAGGGTCGAATAATTACTATTACCGGAACAAACGGTAAGACGACTTTGACTGAATTTATATCTTTTGCTTTAAAGCGCCAGGGAACAGATGCCCTGGCTGTCGGTAATAATGGGGTCCCTTTTTCACGTCTTCACGATCTGAAGACAACTGAGCGGAAGGTGGCTGTTTGTGAAGTGAGTTCATTTCAAGCTGAATCCTTTCATTATTTTAAATCGGACGCGTTAATATGGACTAATTTCACTGAAGACCATCTCGATCGCTATAAGAATTGTGAAAACTATTTTTCGGCCAAATGGAATTTGGTGAAATCTTTGCGTCACTCATCTTTTATAGCGGGTGAATCAGTAGCCAAAGCAGCGGAGAAGTTTGGTTATCAGATGCCCGAATTTGTTGAAATCGTCACCGAGACTGAGGAATCACCATGGAGCATACCCCATGGATCAGTATTTGCCACTTATCCTCAGCGTAATAATCTTCAGTTGGCCTTGAGCTACTGGGAAAGTGAGGGTTATTCGAAAACTATTTTAAAAGATGCCGTGGTGCGTTTTCCCCCGCGCAGGCATCGTCTCGAAAAAGTCGTAGTGATTAATGATGTCAACTTTTGGAATGATTCGAAGGCGACCAACTTTGCCGCGACATATGCGGCCCTTAAAGAATTTGATGAGCCAGTCATTTGGATTGGGGGAGGTCTGTCTAAAGGCGGCGACATTAAAAATTTTGCAAGGGAAGTAGCGGATAAAGTTAAATCGGCTTATTTGATCGGCGAAACGGCAGAGACAATAGCCAGCGGTTTTAATGAGAAAAATACGCCAGTTGACAGATGTGAAACCATGCAAGACGCGGTATTTTCCGCATTCGAGAAAGCTGAGCCAAACGATATTGTCCTGCTTAGTCCTGGATTTTCAAGTCAGGACATGTTTGAAAATTATGACCAGCGAGGTACTAGTTTCGAGAACGCGGTAATGAGTTTAAAAGTGCCACTTAATACAAAATAAAATATAATGAAAAAAGAAAAATTCGATATGCAAATATCAAAAATATTCAGTATAGTTCTAGGCCTACATCTCCTTGTTTTCAGCATGCTTCTCATCGTGCCTGGTTGTGTGACAACAGAAGGTGAATCAACAGCGACAGAACCCGTAAAACCCAGGGGTGAAACGATGAAATCGCCACCTCGTGTTCAACCGCCAAGCACGCGCTTAGATCCCGCCTTTAATGCGGGGCTGGCTAGCGGTAGCTCCCGACGAACGACAAAGGGAGGAAGATATCCACCCATGCGACCGACGGCAGAATTAGAAACGGACTCTATTCTCGAACCCCTTGGCGATTTGATTGATACCTCATATTCTACCTACACTGTTCAAAGTGGTGATAGTCCATGGTTAATCGCCAATGCCTATGGTATCCCCCTTGACGATTTGCTGAGAGCGAATGGCTTTACACGGGAAACCACTATCTATGTCGGCCAGGAGATTGTAATTCCCGGTGATGCAACGCGTGAAGATAGCGGTGATGCCCCTGTCGATTTCTCAATTTTGGATAGCGAGAACGAATACATGGTTGAACCTGGTGATACACTTTCGGGAATCGCAGCGCGCTATAATGTGAAAATTAATGCATTAAAGGGAATAAATAATTTAAGCAATGATGTTATCCTTGTAGGACAGATTCTGCAAATTCCCAGTGGGGGCAATTATACTACTGAGTCGATTAATATCTCTGAAGAAAGACTCTCCGATCCCTCAGCTTTAGGGAATGAGAATATCCATATAGTTCAGGAGGGAGAAACGCCGAATTTAATTGCCCGCAAGTATGGGCTAAAAACTGAGGACTTAATGCGAATAAATAAGATAAGCGATCCAAGAAAATTACAGCTTGGGCAATCATTGCTCATTGTGCTACCCGAAAGCACAGATGAAAGTCCAAGTATAACACCCTCGATAGAGACAGAGAGGGAAGAGTCGGAACCGGATCCTTTTGAGTTTCCGGATTGGGAAGACAGTCAACCCCCAAGCGTAGAAGATCTTGAACGTAGTCTTCTCGAAGAGGAAGATAAAATCCCCGTTATTCCTATCGAATCCGAAAGTAGCTATTAATCTAAATATAATAAATTGAGCTATGTCTTGGTGGATTAATATTCGACGAAATCTTCCGGCCTTATCACTGATTCTTGCGGTCGCAAGTTTGACGGGACTTGGTTTAATAATTCTTTTTAGCGTTACCCATTCTCAATATACGGATCCGTATTTTATCGTTCAGCGACAAGTGATATGGCTCTGTCTTGCGGTTGTCGCTGCAGCGGCAGCTTTTTTCATTGATCTTGAGAAGATGCGAACCTTTGTCTGGCTTATCGCGGTCAGTGTAATCATCATGCTGGCGCTTGTCCTCATTCCCGGAATAGGTCTCGAAATAAATGGAGCCCGACGTTGGCTGGATCTTGGGCCGATGAATATGCAGGTATCCGATTTTGCTAAAATCGGGTTGATATTTGTCCTCTCTCATTACCTCGCTCAAAACCAGCGGTCTCTAAAAAGCTTTGAACAAGGGTTTTTTATTCCCTCTCTGATCATTGGATCCGTGGTTGTATTAATTCTATTACAACCGGATTTTGGTACTGCTTTCCTCACCGGCGTGATTGGATTTACCCTTCTCTTTCTTGCTGGTGCGAGACTTATATACATTATCCCCTCAGTATTTATTAGTGGAGTTCTTTTCTGCATAGCTATTTTTCTCGATCCCGTGCGCCTCAAGCGTATTACCGCATTTCTTGATGTAGAGGGAAACAGGAGTGATGGCGCCTATCAGCTTTGGCAGGGCATTCTTGCCTTTGGTGCTGGTGGAATGAGTGGAGTAGGTCTTGGAAACGGTCGGCAGCAAATGGCATTTCTCCCCGAAGCTCACACCGATTTTATTTTTCCCATCATCGGGGAAGAGTTAGGATTTTTTTTCACGACTGGAGTGGTCTTTGTTTTCCTCGGTATTTTTTTAATTGGTTTATGGCAACTGCGTCGTTCGCCAAACCTTTTTCAATTTCTCTTCGCGAGTGGGGCCCTCATGCTTATTACTCTTCAGGCCCTGCTTAACTTCGGCATTGTTACGGGATGTCTTCCTACCAAAGGCATGTCGCTGCCTTTTATTAGTTATGGAGGGTCTAATCTTGTCTGTATGTTTTTCCTTGTCGGAATTATTTTAAACTATCTCCAGGAGTGGAATCGATCAGCCCTGCGAAAACCTCGAGAACTATGAGCAACTTTCTAATATCCTGTGGCGGCACGGGCGGGCATTTGGCTCCTGGCATATCTCTCGCAGAAAGGCTTATTGAACAGGGGCACCGCTGTTGGCTTATTATTAGTAAAAAAGAAGTCGATTCGCGTTTAACTCGAAAGTATCCAGAGCTTGATTTTGTGCGCGCACCGGGAGCAGCTTTTTCCTTCAGTCCCTTGCGACTCATTAAATTTTTCATTCAGCAATTTCAATTACTCATCTTTTCTTTCAAGTTATTACGCAATAAACGCCCCGATACGATTGTTGCTTTTGGGGGATTTATTACGGTCGGAATTACCGTCGCGGGAATCATTCACGGCTGCCCAGTTGCTATTCATGAAGCTAATCGCAAACCGGGAAAAGCAACTCGCTACCTGCGGGGATTAGCCAAACGATTATATCTCCCTGAAGGGGTACAATTAGCTGGAGTTCCCTTGCAGTCGATTAAACATTTTGGGTATCCGTTGCGTAAGGGAATTCGACGCACTCCAAAAGAGACGGCGCGTAGCAATCTTCGCATCAATGTTACTGGTAAATTACTTGTGGTTTTAGGCGGAAGCCAGGGTGCACAGGCGCTTAATGAATGGGTTAACGCGAATTTTGAAAAGTTAGGCGCGGAGGGAATCAGCGTTTATTGTGTAACCGGATTGGGAAAAGGTAATAATGGGGTCTTTGAATATCGCTCGACCTCCAATGAGGTGGTAAAAGCTTATTATTCCACATTTTGTGATAACATGGGTGGTCTCATGTCGTCGGCAGATTTGGTCCTCTCAAGAGCGGGCGCGGGAACAATCGCTGAATTAATGCAATGCCGAGCGCCCTCTGTTCTCGTGCCTTACCCCTTTGCGACAGATAACCACCAACTCGCGAACGCGCGGTTTCTCGAACAACTGGGTGGGAGTTTGACGATTGAACAAAGTCAAATCAGCAGCCTCTATAGTGAAGTTATTGAACTTATTTATAACGATTGGCTATTAGATAAATTTAGACAAAACCTTCAGCGCTTAAATCTAAGTAATAGTGCCGAAATGATCGCCTGTGATCTTGAAAAACTTTCATCTGAATTTGCTAAGAAGGATAACGGCAAAGGGCAATAGCCTATAAGAGAATGAGCGAGAGGATGAAAAGTTTATTTATGATCGGAATCGGGGGTATGGGCATGGCCCCCTTGGCGCTCTATTTGAGAAGCGGTGGACATAAAATCAGTGGCTATGATGATAATATTAGTAGCCCGATATCAAAGCTTCTGGAGAACAATGATATCAATATAGAGTCGAAACCTGAGATTACAAAAGACATTGATGCCATTGTTTATTCAAGCGTGGTTGATGCAAGTCATCCCTGTTATCGTGCCGCGAGTGAACTCAAATTACCTCTAATGAAGCGGGGAGTGATGCTAGCCCGCGCGGTAGCGGATAAAAAGCTCATTGCTGTAGTAGGTAGTCACGGTAAAACGACAACCTCAGGTATGCTTATCTCTGCACTGGAAAAAGAGGGATTTAAATTTGGTTATATTTTAGGGGTCTTATTCAATGATAATTACACCTTGCCCGCGAAGTTTAATCGTGATAGCGAGTGGGTGATCGCAGAGATCGATGAAAGTGATGGAACAATAAACGAATTTTCACCGGAAATAACACTTACGACAAATTTTGATTGGGATCATCCAGATCAATATCCAAATCCAGGTGAATTGGAAAATACTTTTGAGCGACTTTTCCAGCGGACTGAAAAATCCGTTTTTTTTCCGGTGGACTGCAAATATTTAAAGCAATTATCTCAAGATAATATTACCGCTGATCGGTTGAGTTTCGGGGAGGATGGCGATTACGTGGGTATAATCTTAGAAAAGAGCCGTAAAAACCTATCATTAAAATTAAGTGGACGTTTTGCTGATAGTGAAGTATCGGTGCCGGTACCAGGACGTTTTAACGCGCTCAATGCTTTGGGCGCATTAGCCGTAACGCAGTACCTGACAACACATCTTGATAAGTATACACTTGAACTTTTTCCCGGAATATGGCGTCGGCAGACACTTCTCTATAGCGATCCTCAATTAACTGTTTATGAAGATTATGCGCATCATCCTGAAGAGATTGGAGCCCTCTTAAACTTTATCCGTGAGGACTACCCCGATAATCAAATAGTCATTGTTTTCCAACCTCATCGCTATTCGCGAACCCTTCACTATAAAGAGGCATTCGCGGAAGTCCTGAAAAAAGCAAATGCATTTTACCTTCTCAATGTCTACGGGGCAAATGAGAGCCCTCTTGAGGGTGGGACGAGCGCTGATCTGCTCAAACTTCTGCCAGACATCTCAGAGGACAGAATTGTTACTTCGGTAGAAGAGTTGAGCGACAGTCTTGAACAAAAATTAAAAGCACCTTCAGTTTTGCTTTTTATAGGTGCAGGTGATATCACAGAATGGGCCAAAGCCGTGGTCGCGAGAATAGAAAATAAGCGCCAAAAAGTAATTAATGGTAATCAGACAATGACCAAAGAAGAAAAATGGTGGATCGATCTATCGCAAAAGATCGATAAGCAAACAAGAATAGCTGATTTTGAATCGCTCGCCGATAAAACGACCCTGCAAGTAGGAGGGAACACACGCTATTATTCAGAACCGGCATCGGAGGAAGATCTGCGTATCCTCCTAAGCGAGGCGAGTAAAAATAAAACTCCTGTATATTTTATCGGACGCGGTTCCAATCTGATCGTTCCGGATGAAGGGTTTCAAGGTTTAGTCATTCGGCTTAATCATCAATATTGGAAACAAATTCGACCCCTGGGTGAGGGGCGCATTTGGGCGGGAGCGGGTGTCCGGTTAAATAAAATTTGTGTTGAAGGTATAAAACTGGGGCTCGCGGGCTTTGAGTTTCTCGAGGGGATACCAGGAACTCTTGGGGGATCATTGCGAATGAATGCTGGTGCGATGGGCGGATGGATATTCGATATCGTAGATGAAGTTCAGTTAGTTACCTTGGAGGGGGAATTTAAAAAGATAAAACGCGAAGATGTACACATCAGCTACCGGGCCTGTGAAGAGCTGAAAGATACAGTAGCGATAGGAGCAATTTTATGCGCAACTTCAAGTGCAGAAGCAAAAACCATCCGCGAAAAAGTTAAGTCATTTTCAAGCATCCGAAAAGACAGTCAGCCTCGCGAGCCGAGCGCAGGGTGTATATTTAAAAACCCCGAGGGGTCGTACGCAGGACAGATCATTGATGAATTGGGACTCAAAGGGAGGCAGGTCGGAGCAGCTCAAGTTTCGAAGCTTCACGGTAATTTTATCATTAACCGTGGTGGAGCAACGAGCAAAGATGTTATATCATTGATAAAAGACATACGCCGAGAGGTTAAGGCTGATCGGGGGCTTGATCTCGAACCCGAAGTCCTCCTTATGGGTAAAAGTTGGGAAGAAGTTCTATGAGTGATATTTCGATCGCCGTATTGTCTGGAGGTATTTCAAGAGAGCGCGATGTCTCTCTGGAATCGGGGCAAGCAGTTACAGCTGCATTAAAAGAGAATTATTCCGTTGATCTTTTTGAATTAAATGAAATGGCCCTCCCATCCAATCTCGATGCTGAAAGGCAGGTCGTTTTTTTAGCCTTACATGGAACTTTTGGCGAGGATGGAGAAATACAAAAAATGCTTGAAGAGGGAAATTTTTCTTACGCGGGCTGTGAATTTGAAGCGAGCCGCCTTTGTATTAACAAAAAAGAAACAAAAGCGCGTGTGGCAAAATCTGGTATCCGAGTTGCCGAAGACTTTTTAGCGGTAGCACCTGGTTTACCGGCAGCGACCGAAGTGGTTGCTAAACTCGGTAGCAGTGTCGTCGTTAAACCTTTATGCGAGGGGAGTAGTGTAGGTGTTTCAATAGCTGAAAACGAGGAAGTGCTCGGTGAACAAATGGCCCAGCTTGAATCTGGTAATTGGCTCTTTGAACAAAAGATAGAGGGGAGAGAAATCTCGATCGGGGTGCTTGAAGGTAAGGGAATGGGCCTCGTGGAAATATTACCAAAAAATGGGTTCTATGATTACAGGCACAAGTATACGGAAGGAATGACAGAATATCGTTACCCTGCCGAACTTGGAGATTCATTGGAGAAAGAAATTCGCGAAGCCGCGGAGTGTGCCTTTGAGATTTGTGGTTGCCGTGATTTTATCCGCGTCGATTTTATGACTTCGGATAGTGGGGAGAGCTATTTTCTAGAAATAAATACTCTGCCTGGTCTTACTTCTACGAGCCTCTTGCGTAAAAGTGCGAGCTGCCTGGGTTACGATTTTCCACAACTGGCACAGAAGCTGGTTTCACCGGCAATTAATAGATTTTATGCTTCGCGAGACAATTGATCATGGCAAAAAAGACATCCAATTCCACAGAGACAAGAAACTGGCGTGGAATTAAGCAAACAGCCGGACGGCAAGCGGTTAGCACAATAGCACGCAAACGTAAATTTGTCGCTCACGCAAAAATGTACGGTGTCATTCTTATCATTTTATTAATGGCTGGAGGCATTGCGTATAGTGTTCACTTTTTCCGTTCTCATGAAAGTCAGATAATTCTCGCCGGTCCCTCTGATCCCGTGCGCCGTATTAACTTTCAAAGTAATGGAGAGCTCGACTACCAATGGTTCGAACATAATGTCGCCTGGCCACAGGATAAGACAATCATGGAGATCGATATTTTTGCGATCAAACAGATGCTGGAAAAGAAAGGGCAGATCGCTTCGGCGGTTGTCTCACGGAAATTTCCCGATGAATTGCATATAGAAATTATAGAGAGAGACCCTGTTTTACGTGCGCGAGTTCAAAGTGAAAAAGGGGCAAAGGAGGAAGTTTATATCGCCCGGGATGGGACGGTATATTTTCATGAGAACTATGAAAAAACAAAAAAGAAACATTTACCTTATTTAGGTGGAGTTCGTTTCAAGCAGGATGACGATCACATTCTTTCTCTCCCTGGCATGGATGTAATCTCACAACTACTGGATACTGCCCGTTTAAATTACCCAAACATATTTGAGTCGTGGAAGGTAGTTTCTTGTGAGGAATTTGATGGTCTTAATGAATTCTCCGATGAGATTATTAAGATACGGAGCAGTATTGTTCGTGAGATAATATTCACTCCATTTGATTTTAATCGGCAATTGGATCAATTAGCGCGCATTATCAAATACTCTGAAAGAAACCACATTTATAATATTAAACGCATTGACCTCTCGATCAGCGACCAGGTTGCAGTACAATTTTATACCGATCTTGGACCTAAAAAATTTAGAAATTGAATATAATATAATAAACCAACAATCCAATTATGAACGAAAACAGAATCATTGGAGCAGTAGAAATAGGAGGTTCCAAGGTGGTCGTAATGGTGGGAGAAATTATCGATGGAGGAAGAAGCCTCAACATTATCGGGATGGGGCAGTCTACAGCGATGGGGGTGAGAAAGGGAGAAATTATCGATTTTCGTGCGGCGAGTGATTGTACCCATGCTGCGATCATCGCGGCCGAAAAAAATGCCGGGGCCACAATTGAGGGAGTATTTCTTGCTCAAACAGGAAGGCACCTTCAAGGCTTTGCAAATAAAAGCTCAGTTATGGTCAGCTCCCCTGACAGTCTCGTTCGCCAGAGCGATATTCAAAGCGTGATAGAAAATGCCAAACGCAAAGAGTTACCTCACAGACGCGTTTACATACACCATGTTCAGTGCGGATTTCAGTTAGATGGACGACCGGTCAAAGACCCTCATCAGATGCAAGGTGACGAATTGGATGTTACTTACTGGCACATAGAGGGAGATGAAAGAAAAGTAAGTGATCATATTCATGTAATTAATGGTTTTGGTTTGAAAGTCGAAGATATGATAATTTCAAGCATCGCCTCGGGCTGTATGGTTGCGAGTGAGGAGGAAAAGCAGAATGGTGTGCTCGTTTTGGATATCGGTTGTAGCACTACAGATTACTTGCTTTATCGCAACGGACATATTGTGCGAACGGGAGTGGTAAGTGTTGGGGGTGATCACCTGACAAACGATTTAAGTCTGGGATTGCGCGTCAATAAACAGCAGGCCGAGAAACTCAAACTGGAATTTGGAAAAGCGATTATTGATAGCGAAGATAAAGATGAGAAGGTCTGGCTCTTCGGTGATTTGACGATCGGTGATCGCGCCATACCCCGTTTGGCGATTTATCAAATACTTAAGGCCAGAATAGATGAGCTTTTCGGAATAGTAAAAAAGGAACTCGTCGAATTTCTTAACCCCGAGGAATTAGCAGCTGGTGTGGTTTTAACGGGAGGGGTCTCACGCTTACCAAAAATTGCCGATGCTGCATCGCACCGATTAGGGATGTCTACACGGATCGGTGATAACCCGTCCTGGGTGAGAGATGATTTACGTAAACCGGAATACAGTACCGTGTTAGGGCTTCTTTACTATGGTCTTACGGCTCAAAATATAGAAGAGCAGAATATAAAGAAGTCAGGTCTTTTTAGTAAAGTAGCCAATATGTTTAACCTATAATTATATTATGCAGAGCGAAAATTTTAGTAATCCGAATAAAATGTTTAGCGGTCAGGTAAATGATGAAACGATCCGGATAAAAATCGTCGGTATTGGCGGAGCTGGTAATAACGCAGTTGACCGAATTAAACTGGATCACCTCGATAAAGTTGATCTCGCGGTAGTAAATACTGACAGCAAAGTTTTAAGTAATTCACTACTCGAGGAAAAGGTGATGATCGGACGTGAGATCACCCGGGGCCTCAGTGCTGGCGGTGATGTCGATATCGGTAAGCGTGCGGCAGAATCCGATCGCGATCAATTGCTTCAGCTCGTTAATGGAATTGACCTTGTTTTTATAATCGCTGGTTTGGGGGGAGGAACGGGGAGTGGAGCGGCACCTGTTCTCGCAGAGATAGCTGCCAATCAGGAAGCTTTGGTTATCGCTTTTGTTACCTTACCATTTACGAATGAAGGCATTCGCAGGCATAATCAAGCAGAGGAGAGCCTCGCGCAACTGAGGGATTTATGCCATGCAGTTGTTCCCTTACCTAATGATATTCTCCTGCAGCAGGTTGACGAAAACGCCACCGTCCTCGACGCATTTACCCTCGCAGATGAATGGATATATCGTGGGGTGCATTCCATTTGGTCGATGATAAAAAAGACCGGTCTTATCAATGTCGATTTTGCTACCTTGAGAAACGCGTTTGAGAACAGGGGGGGGAAGACCCTTTTTGGTCTGGGATATGGTGAAGGTGAAAATTATGTCGATAAAGCGTTCGATGATCTAAAACTCTGCCCTTTATTACATACACCTGAATTTTCAAAACGCGCAGATTCACTCATTGTAAACGTTTATGGTGGGACTGATCTTACAATGAACAAAGTCAATGAGATTATGACGGTTATCGGGGATCAATTCGGGAGCAAAGAAAATATCGTATTAGGAGCTTATATTGATGAGAGCATGCAACAGAAGCTGAGTATTACCGTATTGGGTACGACAAATCTGGACGGTATAAGAAGACGTTACCCCTCAGTAAAACCTGCTTTCGAGCCCGTGAAACAAGCCCAGAATCCAGCGTCAACAAAACACAAAGAAGAGCATTATTTACCTGCTGTTCATGAATCGAAAATTATGGATCAATATGATAGAAAAAATAGTCAGGAGGAATTTATGTTCTCGAGCAATGAGGAACAGAGGGGGTATTTTAATAAAACAGATCGTAATTTCTATGAAGGCGAAGATCTTGATGTACCGACCTATCTCCGGCGTGGAATTAAAATAAATTTGTGATCAAAATAAATGCATAATGTTTTTCATTCATTTTCATTGAAATCTTTCAACTTCCGCATCTAAATCTGGTGGTGTGAAAGTCATCGTTTACGTTACCCCCAAAAAGAATGTCCTCGATCCCCAGGGATCTGCGGTCGGGCAGGCAATGAAAAGCCTCGGCTATGATCAGGCAGAAAATGTCCGTGTTGGAAAAACAATAGAATTTCAAATTCAGGGTGAGGACACACCTGATTTCCGCGCTTCGCTTGATAAACTCTGTTTTGACTTATTAAGTAACCCGATTATCGAGGATTATCGTTACGAATTAGCTGATTAGTAACGGGGCTAAAGTTAGTTTTCAGAATAGAACCGACCCCCTAATTTCCTCATCTTCGTCTTCGTCTGCCTCATCGTCTTCGTCCAAAATAATTTCCGACAATATTTCGTCGCGTAATTTGCATCCGATGGTGGAACACTTTGCCTGACGGCCATAGGCTATGCAACGGCTGTTTCCGAGCGCGTTTGATTCTGTCGTAATTTAAGAAGCGTGCTAGGGACAGCCCGCTCCACCTTAAATAGCTCATAGGACGAAGAGACAGACGAAGACGATGACGAAGCTTATTATTAACGAGGCGGGTTCAGTTCTCGACAATAAAGCTTTACTTGCGGTCTCGACAGTTTTTACCCTTAGCAAGGTGAGTAAACTTGAAGGTATATTTGTCCCTAATATCGTTCCTTTTGATGAAGAGGGAAAAATAAATGAAGATGAATTGCGTCGCCAAACTAACTGGTTGATTGATAAGGGAGTCTCCGGTCTTTATCCCAATGGGAGTTCGGGTGAATTCATTCGGCTCAGTTTCGAAGAGCGTAAGCGAATTATCGCAATTATGAGCAGTGAGGTGAGGGGGCGAGTGCCTATTCTCGCAGGGGGTGCTGAAGCAAATCTGGATATGATTCTTGAGGCCTGTAAAACCTACGCTGATTATGGTTGTTCTGCCGTTTCTATTACTGGTCCTTATTATTACAATGTAAGCCAGGAAAGTATTGAGGAACTTTTTCGAGAGATTGCTGCTAAATCACCAATAGGGATCGTCATGTATAATATCCCCCAGTTTTCCAATGAAATCAGTGTACCGGTGGTTAAGCGTTTGGCCTTGGATTGTCCCAATATTGTCGGGATTAAAGACAGCAGCCGCGATATGCCGCGTTTTATTAATACCCTGAATGAAATTAAACCCCAACGTCCTGATTTCAGTGTTCTCGTAGGTTGTGAGGAAATACTATTTTCCACACTGATGATGGGAGGCGATGGGGGGACAATAGCAACCTCTGGAGTTGTCCCAGAGGCAGTAATGAAGCTCTATAATTGTTTTCTCTCGGGAGATCTGGACGAAGCAAAGCGGATTCAGTTTAAGCTTTTAGATCTCATTAACACAATGCTTTATGCTCCCGATTTTCCCCATGGATTTCGCATCGGCTACGAATTAAGAGGATTCAATATGGGCAGTTCCCGTTACGTGCTTTCGCCGCGTGAGAAAGTGGAGTTGGATAATATCCGTTCAAAAGTTGCCTGCCTGCTCACGGAATGTGGTTTCGAAGAAGCGGCGAATAAGTGTCATATGCCAAGGGCAGATCTCGCACAACCATATAAAGGCACAACATTGGCAGACAAACAGCCCTCTAGGGGAAAGACCGTTGACGTGGACAAAATAGTAGACGAGGTACTACGGAGTCTTGGTAAGAAATAAATCCCGCCTAAAATAATTATAACATGGCAAAAACCTCTGAAGCGATCACCGCCTTGGGCTTTGCCGAGGTTCCTTTCTGGAGTATTGGCGCGGTGGTGGCAGATACGATGGTTAAAGAGGCCAGGGTGACGCTGCTGGGGTTAGATACTACCGCCCTTGAAAATATCTTAATCCGCGTTGCCGGTGATGTATCAGATGTCAAATCCTCACTGCAAACCGCGATCGATTTTGGCCGTGAACTGGGGGTAGAAGTAATTATCGGTGTTATTCCTTCTCCGGAGAGTGGATTTGATAAGGCGGTTAATTACCCCAATGCCATCAATCCTATTTATGGGGCACGTGAACAATTTTTACCAAGCGATTATAAAATAACACAGAAACAAAATATGAATGATAATCAACATGCATTAGGATTCCTGGAAACGCAGGGGCTTGTCGCGGTTTTAGAAGCAACGGATGCGATGCTCAAATCCGCAAATGTCACCCTTGTGGGAAAAGAAAAAATTGGGGCTGCTTATGTCACCGTGGTAGTAAAGGGTGACGTTGCGGCGGTCACCGCGGCGGTTGACGCCGGTAAAGAAGCGGTTAATGGATTAGGTACCCTTATCGCTTCACATGTAATTGCGCGACCCCATGCTGATCTTGCTGCGCTTCTTCCCGCTTAATCACTTTGTTCATAAAAGAGATATTCTCATTAGTAGAATAGCATCGTGAGGTACTGTTTTTATTGTTGTTGAGATTATTTTTTAGATGATCGATGCAGCTGTCTCGTAATGATTAAACATATTTTTTCGGTAATAGTCATCTCTGTTTTATTTATAACCAGTAGTCCAATGAAAGAGAAAATATCAATGAATCAGACTGATCTCTATGTAAGTGGCAGTGAAGGCTATCACACATACCGTATCCCCGCATTGCTCGTATCAAAAAAAGATACAGTGTTGGCGTTTTGCGAAGGGCGTAAAACGGGTCAAAGCGATACTGGAGATATTGATATGCTCGTCAGATGTTCTGAAGACGGCGGTAAAACCTGGAGTAAACAAGAGGTAATCTGGGATGATGCGGCGAATGTCTGTGGCAATCCCTGTCCGGTTTTAGATGAAGAGACGGGTAAAATCTGGCTCTTAATGACCTGGAATCTTGGGACTGATTGTGAGAGCGAGATCATCGCCCAAACAAGCGATGATACGCGGCGAATTTATGTAACTTCCTCCCGTGACGATGGTTTGACTTGGGAAACGCCAAAAGAGATCACGTCATCGGTTAAGGAACCTGGGTGGACATGGTATGCAACTGGACCCTGTACGGGAATTCAGATTCAAGAGGGAAAATATAAAGGACGTCTTATCATACCCTGTGACCACATAGAAGCTGGGACGAAGAAATACTATTCCCATGTAATTTATTCGGAAGATCATGGTGAGTCGTGGGAATTAGGGGGAAGGACACCGGTTGACCAGGTGAATGAATGCCAGGCGGTGGAACTTGCGGACGGTAGTATTATGCTCAATATGCGTAATTACGATCGAAGCAAACATACGCGCGCCGTTTCTATAAGTCATGATGGCGGCATAACGTGGGGTCCGCTAAACCGGGATCCTGCACTCATTGAACCAATTTGTCAGGGGAGTATTATTCGTTACACGCATGGTGCTCACGCAGATAAAAACCGAATCCTTTTTAGTAATCCCGCCAGTAAAACAGATCGGGAGAGAATGACCGTTAGGCTCAGTTACGACGAGGGTA
This sequence comes from Opitutales bacterium, assembly GCA_965219535.1. GTDB lineage: Bacteria > Verrucomicrobiota > Verrucomicrobiia > Opitutales > PNEW01 > PNEW01. The sequence continues at coordinate 1,554,222 of CBDCNV010000001.1, forward strand.
AAACCTGGGCGGCATCAAAATTACTCCATGAGGGCCCTTCAGCTTATTCTGATCTTGCGGTTTTACCTCAGTGTGAAATTGCCTGTTTTTATGAACGCGGGGAAACTCACCCTTACGAGAAAATCACTTTGGCCATCCTGGATCTATCCTCGTTGACGGATGGAGAGGATGTTCTCAAATAGCGTCATGGCCAGAATCAATGATCATCGCGAGTATTCACAAGGTAAAGTACCGTTGATTGATGTCGAGGGGACGGCCTTCGAATGCGGTGTCATGCTCGGTTACGCCTGGCAGGAGTCTTTACAGCTTAGGGCAAGCCGGATTGTTCACGGTTCAATTCCGTGGTGGAAGAATAAAAAATTCAACCGGCTCATAAAAAAATTTACACCTCATATCCCTGATGTATTTCTTGGAATGGCAAAGGGTTCGGGATTAAATGAAAATCAGATAGGAACTATCGGTCACGTAGAAGATGACGGGTGCACTTCTTTTGCGATTCAACCATCCGCGTCCCTCGACGGCATCCCTATTTCGGGACAATCTAAGGACACCGACGCATTCCGACAGTTTCAATTTCAAGTACTGCGTCTGAAGATGAGTAACGCGCCATCGGCATTAACGCTTACCTACCCGGGGTGGCTTTTTGGGCACGGATTTGTTCAAGGTCGTTGTTCAATTTTTCGCAATGCACTCTACGTTGATAACCCCAAGGGCGACCTGCCTTATTCGGCTTGGGGATTGATTGCTTTGCACTGCTCGTGTGTCGATGAGGTTATAGAATTCACAAAACAATATCGGATTGAATTATGTGCTCACTGTACTGTTGCCGATGGGAAGGGTGGAGTAGCGGGAATTGAAATCACACCCCATGGAATTGGTATTCTTAAACCCAAGCGTGGAATATATACCCATGCGAATTGTGTTGTTTCAAATAAACGCTTCGCAAAGACGGAAAATTTCGGTCAATTTACGCGTGAAAATTCGCTTATGCGTGAAAGCACACTACGTAAGAATCTGGAACCTAACAACGGTCGATTGACTGCGCAGTTAGTTTACTGCAGCTTTTGTAATTTCATTGACTTTCCCGAAAGTATCGATCGTCACGCTGGCGATGACGCACTAACCACTTCCGTCGTCATCGCAGAGCCAACCCTAGGTAAATTGCATGTCACGCGTGGGGCCGCTTCACGTAATTGGCCGGAAACTTACAGTTTGTAAGTGGAGATCAGCGATGCTTCTTCTTTGCGGTGCTACGGCGTAGTCCTCCCGCGATGGCTGGTAGGACGAAGATGGATCCCTGTCTAAACCCCAAAGGGGTGCAGGTAAATAGCCAGGGGTTTTAGCCCCTGGTTAAGGGATTGAAAAAAAGCGCCCTGAAGGGGCGCAGGTAAAGAGGTAATATAATGTAGATAATTTAGATTCCGAATTTTAAAAAATGTTATACCTCCACCTCTTCAGGGCGGGGTGTTATGATTTGTTGTCCAGAGGTTTCGCTATGCTTCACCTCTGGCTACTCGCCGATGCTCCCTAAGGAGCAAAATTTAAATAGCCTGCCCCAGGATTTTCTGTCACCCCTCCGGGGCGTGATTTACCCTTCTCACACCCACCTAGGCGTGAGCGGGGACGGTCTCCTTAACGAGTTCGACTAACTTATCCGCGTTGGGGAGATAGAATTTTTCCAATTCTGGTGAGAATGGCACGGGTGTATGTGGAGGGGTGAGCATCTTTGGCGCTGCATTAAGACTGTCAAACGCCTTGGAGGAAGCGAGAGCCACAACATCCGTTGCAATGGAGCACCGTGGATTGTCTTCATCGACAACAATTAGATGCCCTGTTTTTCGCACTGAATTCAGAATCAATTCCTCATCAAGCGGTGACATCGAACGAGGATCAATCACTTCCACACTAATATCATCTTGCTCCAGTTTTAACGCTGCTTCATAGGCGATGAGCACCATCTTTGAAAAAGCTACGATTGTTATATCTGTACCCTCACGAACGACCTCTCCTTTCCCCAGGGGAAGAAGATACTCTTCTTCGGGAACCGGCCCTTTGGTGTCATAGAGCCCCTTGTGCTCGACAAAGATTACAAGGTCGTCATCACGAATCGCTGATTTCAACAGACCTTTAGCGTCATAGGGAGTTGATGGGGTGACCAGTTTTAACCCCGGGAGGTGAACGAGAAGGGAGTGGCAGGAATGTGAATGCTGGGCCGCAGCGTTAAACCCTCCCCCGATCATTGTCCGCATGACCATTGGGACCTTCGCTTTTCCTCCGAACATATAACGCATGGCTGATGCCTGGTTCATGATCTGATCGAGACAGAATCCAAGAAAATCGATAAACATTAATTCTACGATGGGTCGCATCCCGCTGGCCGCTGCACCCGCGGCGCAACCTACAATGGCACCTTCGGTTATTGGGGTGTCGCGGACACGCGATTTCCCGAATTTTCCGACCAGTCCTTTGGAGACACCGAACGGACCACCCCACGCATCAAACTCATCTGGGGCTTCATTTTGCGCACCCCCGGCTATATCCTGTCCAAGGATAAAAACGCTTTCGTCACGCTGCATTTCTTCGTGTAGCGCTTCATTGAGGGCTTGCCGGTAAGTAACTTTTTTTCTATCAGCCATGACTTAATACTCCTAAATTTAATAATTCACGTATACATCATTCAGACAGTCTTCGGGTTCGGGAAAGGGAGAAGACCTGCCAAATTCAATTGCTTTTTTAATAACATCCGCGACTTTCTCATCGATGGCTTTCATTTCTTCTGGAGTAACGCCGATCGCTGGCGCGACATTATTGGCGAATAGGACGAGCGGGTCGCGTTTTCGCGCTTCAATGGCTTCGTTTGGATCACGATATTTTAAGTTATCTCCCTCGAAGTGTCCATAGAAGCGGGTCGTTTTGCATTCAAGTAGGGAGGGCCCTTTCCCCGCGCGGGCATGTTTAGCGGCTTCTTTAGTCGCCCGGTGAACGGCGATAATATCCTGGCCGTCAACAATAACACCCGGAATATTATAGGATTTAGCGCGTTCAGCGAGGTCCTTTACATTCATGGCATAGGAGGTCGCTGTCGTCTGGGCATAGCCATTGTTTTCACAGACGAAAACGCAGGGCAGATCCCAGATCGATGCCAGGTTGAGGGATTCATGAAAGATACCTTCGTTCGTAGCGCCATCCCCGAAAAAGCAGACTGCTACCTGACCGCTATTTCGCAATTGGGCGGAGAGTGCCGCACCCACGGCAATCGGTGTGCTACCAGCAACGATACCGTTGGCTCCGAGCATCCCCTTAGAAAAGTCGGCGATATGCATCGATCCTCCCTTTCCTTTGCAAATACCCGTTACACGACCATAGAGTTCTGCCATCATGCCATCTAATTCTACTCCCTTGGCGACGCAATGTCCATGACCACGATGGGTAGAAGTGATATAATCGTCATCGTTTATTGCGGTCATTACACCGGAGGCTATGGCCTCTTCACCCACGTAGCAGTGGACGAAACCGGGGAGCTCTCCCGCCGCAAAAAGTTCGTGAACGGCTTCGTCAAAGTCACGAACGCGTCGCATGTTTTCATACATCTTTAACCCCATTGCATGATCAATATCAGCAAATGATGTGGTCTCTTTGGGGGTTTCAGTTGTTACCTCAGCCATTTTATCCGTCCTCCAATCTCAGGTTTTCTATTTTATCAACTAAGTCTTTTAAAAAAGTGGCTCCTGCAGCGCCATCGGCCACGCGGTGATCTAAAGTTAAACCTAATTCAATAAATGGCGCAAGAGCTATCTGACCATTGTCTCCAGAAACGGCAAGTTGCTGAATGCGTCCAACGGAAAGAATGCCGGTTTGAGAGGGGTAAAGCAAAGCAGTAAAACGATCGACTGGAAACATTCCCAGATTGGTGACGGAAAAGGTTCCACCTTCCAGTTCATCCGTCAGAGCACTGCGTGAGCGCACCAGTTCGACGAGATATTTCCTCTCCTCACAGATCTCGGGAAGTGATAAGCCACAGGCCCCTTTGACTACAGGAATCATCAACCCCTCTTCCATGGCGATGGCGAGGCCGACATTTGCCTGGGAATGGATGCGCAACCCAGCATCTTCATAGGAGGAATTAAGACGGGGATGTTCTTTCAAGGTTCGGGAGACACAGAAAATTATAACATCATCATAGGCAATAGTTCTATCCACTTCGCGAAGCTCCATCATTCTTGAGGCGGAAGCGCGGGTGAAAAGAGTAATCTGCGGGACAGCTGCTGAATGGGTGACGGTACGTGTAATTGCTTTACGCATATCCGACCAGGGTTCCAAACTGCCTTCATCCTGTTGCGTTACTTTTTGCTCTATAGGAGCAGCTTCCGAAGATACAGCCGTTGCGACTGGGGTTCCTGATTGATCAGGGTCTTCAGTTGAAATATCACTTTCCGATTCACCTTCCGCGAGGATCCATGCGATTGTTTCGGCGACATCGATTTCATCGCCCTCCTGCGCGGTAATACGCGCGAGCGTACCGTCTGCCGGTGAACTCAACTGGTTAACGATTTTATCGGTTTCGATCTCCGCGATTTCCTGTTTTTTTTCTATCTTGTCCCCTTCTTTAACAAGCCAGGAGACGAGTGTTCCTTCAGTCATCGTCAAACCGAGTTTAGGCATTTTTACAGGAACAGGCATGGTCTTAAAAATGTTTAATCATTCATCAGCAATAATGTGAATAAAAAAAGATATTTATCTTATATTAACATAGATATAAAATCATATACCTTTCATAAGAAATCCCCCGTCGATGTAAATGTCCTGACCGGTAATATAACTGGAAGCATCAGAAGCTAAAAAGATGACCAATCCGGATAGATCATCGAGCTGGCCCCAGCGGTTTAAAAATGTTGTTTCGGCTCTCTCTTTGCGTTTTTCAGGATCATTCCAGGATTTTTCGGAGATCTGTGTTCTAAAATAGCCGGGGCCAATCGCATTGGCTCTAACGCCGAATTCCCCCAGATCCATGGCGAGTGATTTAGTAAGCTGTTTAAGACCCCCCTTAGAAGCGATATAAGCAGGGTTATCTGTAAACCCGCGTTCCGCATTTATGCTTGTAATATTGATAATCGAGCCATTTCCCTGTTCCTTCATCAATTTCCCCATGCGCTTACTCAGCTGAAATGGCGCTTCCAGGTTTACCTTCATTGTTTCATTCCACAATTCGTCGGGGTAATCCAGACCATCGCGCTGAAAGCTTACCCCTGCGCAATTTACTAATATGTCGATTCTCTGATGGTCCGATTTTATATAATATACGAGCGCGTCCATCTGTTTCAGGTCAGTGAGATCGCAGTACTTTTCGCATGCATTTAACCCCTCGCTCTTTAGCTTCTCTTTCCTCTCGGTAAGAAGCTGTTGATCCCTATCAACGAGAACGACCGTAGCTTCCGCTTTGAGTAGTGCATTGGCCAATGCGCCGCCAATGCCGCCACAAGCGCCCGTGACAATGGCGATTTTGCCTTTCAGAGAGAAGAGTTTATTTAAGTAGGTCATGGTATTAATTTTTCACTTTCTGTTCCCTCGTGGAATAGAGAATGAGATACTTTATAAGTGCTTGACCTGTTTATTATATAAAGGAGATATATCAAGGGTTTAATCTCTTCTACACTCTGATACGTGATCCGTTTTTCCGTATTTTTCATCATCGCAGTTATTCTCTGCGCTTGCTCAAGGCATGAAGAATCGGGATATCGTCTTGCCGTCATACCTAAAGGATCGACACATGTATTCTGGAGATCCATTCATGCAGGGGCAGTCAAAGCCGAGAGAGAATTTAATGATGCAGGCGTCCCGGTTGAAATAATTTGGAAAGGACCGTTGCAGGAAGATAATCGGACCGCGCAAATTTATGTCGTTGAGAATTTTATAGGACAACAGGTAAATGGTATCGTCCTGGCACCCCTTGATGATACAGCGATTGTGGCACCGGTAGATAAAGCCTACCGGGCAGGGATTCCGGTTGTGGTCATAGATTCCGGTCTCAATTACGATAAAAATGTAAGTTTTGTCGCCACGGATAATTTCAACGGGGGACAGATTGCCGGTGAATACCTGGCAGAACTGCTTAAAGGTAAAGGCAAGGTAATTATGCTTCGCGTGCTCGTCGGTTCCGCCAGCGGAACGGCGCGGGAAGAAGGTTTTCTAGAGGTGATGAAAAAAAACCCTGGGATCGAGTTACTATCGACGAATAAATACGCGGGCGCCACACGCGATACCGCGCAAAGCGCTTCACAGAATTTACTCAACCGATTTGGTGACGTCGTGGATGGTATATATACACCCAATGAATCTTCAACCAATGGGATGCTGCTCGCGCTGCGTTCCATCGGCCGAGCGGGCGGTCAGGTTAAATTTGTGGGCTTCGATGGGGGAGAGCAGAACGTTCAGGGTCTGGAAAAAGGAGATATTCAAGGTCTTGTCATTCAGGATCCTTTTAAGATGGGCTACCTCGGTGTTAAAACCATGATCGAGCACCTGCAAGGTACGATTGTTGAAAAACGGATTGATACGGGAGCGACTCTCGTGACACTGAATAATATCCAAAATGAAAAAATTCAAAATCAGTTATTTCCACCCTTAGACGAATATTTAGAATATTAATGTTTCAGAAAAAGCAAAACCAGTAACAACAAGAATAAAAAAATGAAAGAACGATTTACCGAGTTGGCTGAATTCTATCGGGATAAACTTCTCAACGACACGATTCCTTTTTGGGAAAAAAATTCTATCGACCGTGAATGCGGGGGCTTTTTTACCTGCCTTGAACGTGACGGGACTGTCTATGATACCGATAAATTTATGTGGCTGCAGCCGCGCCAGGCATGGACATTTGCGATGCTTTACAACCGTTATGAAAAACGCGATGAGTGGTTGGAGATAGCCAGGCACGGAATTGATTTTGTCACTAAGTATGGAAGGGATGAAGCCGGCGATTGGTTTTTCAGACTTACGCGCGAGGGAAAGCCGGTCCTGCACCCCTATAATCCCAATTCTACGGCTCTATTTTCCACCATAGCCTATGCCGAGTATGCGGCGATAACCCAGGATGAAGAGGATATTGCCCGTGCGCGGGAAACTTATGATTACCTTATTTCTGATCGTCCCAAACCCTATGCCCGTTTTGCTAAAGCTTACCCGGGAACGCGCTCCTTGATCGGGTTGGGCGAACCCATGTTTAGAGCCCACGTTTCCTATGAAATTAAGTGGTTGATGGATGCGGATGAACTCAATCAAACAATCGATGAATGTCTCAATGCCGTGTTTGATAAATTTCCAGATCCGAATCTTGGAATTTTTCGTGAGAATGTTGCACCTGACGGATCATTCGTGGATTCATTAGAAGGTCGTCACATTAATCCAGGTCACGGAATTGAATGTGTTTGGTTTCTCATGGAGGTGGCTGAATTTCGAAACAACACGGAAGCGATTAATAAATGTGTCGATGTACTCCTGAGTACACTGGATTTTGCCTGGGATAAAGAATATGGCGGTATCTATAATTTTATGGATGTCGAAGGTCACCCCCATCACGACCTTGGGTGGAACCAAAAATTATGGTGGCCGCATGACGAAATACTTATCGCGCTATCGATGGCTTATCGTCTTACCGGTAATCAGACTTGTTGGGACTGGTATGAAAAAGCACATGAATATTGCTGGAATCATTTCAGTGATCCGGAATATGGCGAATGGTATGGTTATTTGGATCGCCGAAGTGAAGTCTATATGCCGCTTAAAGGCGGTAAATGGAAAGGCTGTTATCACCATCCGCGAATGTTGTATAAGTGCATGCGCGAATTTGAGAAACTCGGTTCAAGCTAAGTGCGTTTTTACCCCTCGGGTATTCGCGCTAATTAAAACTGCTCAATTTTCTTTTTCAATCCGTCAATATTGGATGCGGATGTGATTATATTGGGAAAATGATCAAGCAAATTTTCATAATTGGGTATCGAACCCCAGGCAGTGACGGTAAATACTTCAATTGCACCTTTTGCTTTAATGCCAAATTTCGTCTTGAATTCTTCTGAGCGTTGACGCGAAAGATCCGTCCATTCTGCCAAGTTATAGGGATTTTCGAGTGGTTGTCCAGATACCCAGGGGAGCCATTCGCTGATCTGTGATTGATGACAAAAACTCATTTCGCAGATTTGTTCGAAAGCCTCTTCTACGTCGACGACGAGATCAAAGGTGTTCGCACCTCCCATATAGGGATCAAAGACGTTAAGGATGACCGGCACATTGCATGGTAGAGATGAAGTTTCATCCGCCGGATATTCAGGAGTAAAGGCGTGGGGGACATTAATGAGGTAGGCAACCTTGCGTACTGCTTCGGCGACTCCGGTATGGTCATTATGAACACCGGCAAGGGGGTCGGTGGCGACGGGTGGAGAAAAAAGATAATCCGGTTCAAAATCGCGAATTATTTTCCAAAACCCGGACAATAATTCCGGAGTTAAAATGAAAGAGCCATCTCGGATTACTTCACCATTTGGGCCACGCAATTGTTCATATTCATAACCGCCAATTTTAGCTGACGCGCGCTGCTCTTCGATGCGGATCTTACCCGTGTCCTCACGGGTTCTAAAATGATGTCCCGACCGACCGTCCGTGCAAATGACAACTTTTGCGCTGAGCCCGTCACCCAGTTTGCGCTTCCACATTTCGAATGTACCCGCCGCGGTAAATTCATAGTCATCTTGATGGGCATGTAAAATTTGGATTTTCATTAAATTTGTGTCTTAGTACCCCGCCTCTTTGTCGACTAAACCATTGAGCGAATCACCTGCTTGAAAGGCTTTCAAGTTGTTAAAAAATAAATCGAGGCATTGCAGTTCCTGTTCGAGGGAATTCCCCCGGCACGGGGTTACGACCACGTTGTATCTTTTCCAGAACGCTGAATCTACCGATGGCATAGCCACTTCAGGAGTTGGGGGAACAGGTTGAAAACAGACTCCAGCTATCTTTTCTTCCTCGATAGCCCGCTCAATCGCGTGATAATTGTAAACATTGGGTCTACCGGTGCAGTCAATCAAGTAAGCGGTATTTTTCATGTGTTTGAGCATGGAATCATCAACCATTCCCTGAGTCTTTTCTGTTAACGGTACCGCGATGACAACAAAATCAGAATTGGTTAACAGATGATCAATGTTCTCAAGGAGATACATTTTATCCACCCCCTTATGTTTTTCAATCGTTCTGCGTGCTGTTCCCAAAACTTTCATACCCATTGAACTCGCTAGCTTAGCTAGAGCGCGACCAATATTACCCATGCCAATAATTCCCACTGTCTTCCCTTTTAAATCATTCGGGATAAGCAAGGCGTCGCGACCATCATTTCCTTTTCGGGGGATAGGTTCCGCTCCCATTCCTTGAGCGAGAGGTTCACTCCCGATAATATAATGCATGCGATGAGAAAACATGAGCATGGCGCTTATCGCATGTTCTGCGCCGGCAAGACCGTAACAGGGTTTGCTGCAGGTAAAGGGAATAGGGCTCGCGACCATTTTTGGAAATAAGTAGCTTCCAGCGCCACCGACGAGTGCATGTATCCACTTCAGTTTAGTTCCCGCGCTTAATATCTCTTCGTCAAATTCCCCGATAAACGCGACATCAGCATCGACAACTTCATTTAAAATCTCACTTCGGTTTCCACTTACGATAAATTCGATTCCATTAAATTCTCTTTCCACCGACTGCTTGAATATTTTATCCCTGCACCAGTCCCTCGTAACAATTACTTTTTTAACTTCATTCATATTAATGACACGTTTTATTAGCTGCAAAGTGCTTCTAATTCGGCAATCCCGTCAGGTATGAAATTACCCAGTCCCAGGCCGGGTTTATCCGATAATCTCAAGTAACCATCGTCATAGATTAAGGGGTAATCAATAATTTTATTGTGCATGATTTGCAGCATTGGCAATCGCGCACCTTCATCGACAAAACTGGAAAAGGCAGGGTACTCAATCATTGTCCCGTTACTTAAAGTAGAAAGAATTTGCAAATGGCCGGCAACCGCGATGGAAGACCAGGGACAGTGGGGAATACAGAGAATTCCAGCGTCTTCAGCTCGTCGGGCTACTTCAACAAAAGTGCTTATCCCGATCTGCTGGACATCGGGTTGAATAATGTCACAGGCTCTATTGTCGATAAAAGTTAAAAAGTCACGTCGTGTTGTGAGGCTTTCACCTGTCGCAATTTTAATAGCGGTCTCTTCTGTGAGCGTTTTAAACCCATTTACGTCGTATGGATTTAATGCTTCTTCTAGAAAGTAGATATCAAACTGTTCCAAAGTCTTAGCTATTTTAATAGCGTCTTTCAGGGTATAATCCTCTTCCAGGTAACCCATCCATGCGGAGTCGAGCATCAAGTGTATGTCGGGCCCGATCGCCTCGCGAATGGCGGCCAAAGTCTCCAGGTCTTCAGCCCGGTAAAAATTACCCCATCCAAATTTTATAGCTTTAAAACCTTGTTCTACATACTGCTTACTTTCCCGCACTAATTCATCACTAGGTTTATGTTTATAGGTTCCTTCACTGAATTCTTTATCCAAGTAAGCACCAGCGCTGGCGTATACCATGACCATGGATTGTATCGCGTCGCCAAGCAGTTTATAAAGGGGAACCTGTCGCGCTTTTCCTGCAATGTCCCACAGAGCAATATCAATCGCGCTCATTGCATTGACCGCCAATCCACCTTCTCCACCGCGCCCGAAATTTCGCGCTTGCCAGGTTTCAAATAATGTTTTCCACAAGCGGTTAATGTCGGTAGGGTCTTCGCCAATAAGATAGGAGCGCATGCTATGTATTCCCTTTTCAATGAGAGGGGCGATGACATAGGGAGGTGCGGCGGTCGCACCGATGCCGGTAATCCCTTCATCGGTCTCTATCTCGACGAGGGTGGGATGAGGCGTACTCATCCTTTTAGCTAAAACGCTGACCGCGGTAATTTTCACCCTCAGTGTATGCTCATTGCGGAATGTGAGCTTCCAGTAATTGTTGGAAATCTTCTTCTGTGCAAGGCCGCGGATTGGTTTTATGGCAGTGATCAGCTATGCACATCGGAAGCATTGGCGAGATCTGATCGCGCTTAGCTCCGTATACGGATAGGTCTTCGGGTATCTTTAGCTTTTGATTAAGTTCGCGTATGAATGCTATAACAGCTTGTCCGCTCGCTTCATCGCTTTGTGAAAGGGGTTTCACTCCGAGAGCATCGGCCAAGGTGAGGAAGCGGTCGAGTGAATGATTGAAGTTAAATTCGAGCGCCGCGGGCAATAATATAGCGTTGATTGTTCCATGATGTCCGCCAATGACCGAACCAATGGGGTGGGAGAGTGAATGGACGACACCAAGGCCTTTACTGAAACCTATCCCACCAATCATCGCCGCGATCATCATCTCTCCACGTGCTTCGAGATCGCTGCCGTCTTCATAAGCCAGGACTATTGCCTCTCTACCTCGTCGAATGCCTTCTAAGACCATACCATCCACGAGTGGGTTATATTTTGGTGACAGGTACTCTTCAATACAATGGGTCAAGGCATCCATCCCTGTACCTGCGGTGAGGAATGGAGGGAGATTAACCGTCAACTCGGGATCGCACAGGGAAAATGTGGGAAAAAGATTCTCTCCCGCAATGGCGACTTTCGCACCCGAGGGACGAACAATGATCAGTGCTCCACGACCCACTTCACTGCCGGTACCGGCGGTAGTGGGAACAGCAGCCATCGGTGGCATTGGATTGACGAGTTTATCCCAACCACCTGCACCAATAGCATATTCAGCAAGCGGCAGGGGATGAGTTGACTTCACTCGAATTCCTTTTGCAGCGTCGAGGGAACTCCCGCCTCCAAATCCTATAATCCCGTCACATTTTTCTTTTTCATAAATTTCTAACCCTTCGAGAACATTCTCTTCGGTAGGATTTTCATCACTGCCATCAAAGATTGGTCCATCCATTCCCTCTTTTTTCAATTCCTGATGAACGGTGGAGGCCAGGCCGTTTTTGATTAGCCCGGCATCAGTGACGAAGAGAGGTCTACTTACATTGAGTTTACTTAACTGGCTTTCAAGTTCATGCATGGCCCCTCTTCCAAATAGTACTTTATTCGGAAAGACGAAGAGATCGGGCATTATTTTTGACATTGGTTTCTGGGATTTTCTGGTTCATTTAAAGCGTTCGGGGGGGATTCACCCCGGAGTACTGCGAGAACATTTTCACAACATATATGATGAGCTTTCAAGCGTGTTTCTCTTGCCCCGCCACCGAGATGAGGTGTGAGTATTACATTTTCCATTTTTATCAGGTCGGGGTGAACGTGGGGTTCGTCTTCAAATACATCAATCGCTGCACCCGCTAAGTGTCCATTTTGTAAAGCTTTTACCAATGCGCTTTCATCGATGACCGGACCTCGCGAGGTATTAATGAGGTAGGAACCTTTTTTCATTAGAGCGAGGCGTTCTTTATTAATCAGTTTTATTGTATCTTGTGTAAGGGGTGTATGGAGGGAGACAAAGTCAGACTCGGCGAGAAGGTCAGGCAGTGAGCGGTAATCAGAATCGTTTGTATTATGTAAACGATTATGGATGACACGCATATTAAATGCGCGTGCCTGTTGGGCGACGACTTTCCCGATTCTACCGTAGCCGATGATTCCCAATGTCTTTCCGGAAAGAAGAATGCCATTATGATTTCCGGGAACCGCCATTTTCCAGTCCCCCCTGCGAACGTAACGATCAAATTCAGGCAGGCGCCGGGCCAGGCAGAGGAGCAATCCAAAAGTGCATTCTGCGGTTGCGAGGGCAAATGGCTCGGCGGCATTCGTAGCCCATACCCCGTTTTTTGCCATTAAATCCGTATTGAGATTGTCGAATCCAGCGGCTGGATTCGCGACAATCTTTAGATTGAGCGCTTTGTCCAGGATCTCTTGATCGACCTGTAATTCAATTTGATTAATGATGGCATCTAAATGGGGAAGCAAACCTATCACTTCAGCTCTTGGCATCAAACTGGTTTCAGTCCCTCCCATGATTAACTCGACTGTATCAATAACCGGCTCCAGATAATCCCGAGGAACATCTTTAGTAACTAATACCTTCGGTTTACTCATCAATTGGCACTATCGAATATCGATTGCGGATTGTCGATTGTCGAATGGCCACTACCGAGCGTAGCGACATCTTCCAAAGGCACAAGATTCACAAAAAGAAATTTTAACAGAAAAGGATGAAGATTAAATAGTCTATAGGGTGGAACGCGCTGTCCCTAGCGCGTTTAGTTTTATTAGTAATTGAAGAAGCGTGCTGAGACTGCTCGCTCCACCTAGGGTTGCAATATTTATGACTTATTAATTTCTAAAATTAACTGAGACGAAGACGTAGAGGCAGTTCCGTCTTCTTCCCTTCAGTAACCGCATAGGAACTGAGATCACGGAGAATTAGTTTATGAACAATACCAAAACCAAAATTCTAAACATAAACTCTGCGTTCGCCGCGTCTCTGAGGTGAATCTTCCGCGGATTAAACGCGATTCCAACGACTGGGATTGATTCCGCCTGCTTCACTCGGCATGTCAGGGTGGATGTTGCCCGCATCGGGTTTCCAGATTCGCGTATTCAAGTCTCCCATGTATGCCTGTACTTCCAGAGGGAGCGTTGCGACTTTTTCCCGGTCTCTAGACTTAATCTCATTTATCGGACCAGCCCACGAGGGACGGTAACTAATTATTAGCACTTCTCGCGGTCTATCCCCGACGTTAGGAAAATTACCGTGAAAACAATACATATTAAAAATAATCGCAGAACCAGCCTTACAAGTAATCATGACTTGCTCAGGATGATCCTTGTAACGAAGGTAGGGATTCGCCTGATTATGAAAGCTGAGGTGTGTGCGAGGGATAATACGGAAAGGAGAAATCTCCGGGGTAAGATCGTCCAGATAGTAGAGAACACGAACCATTTTGGGACAGCTGAGCGCGTCACTGAATTCATTCGACCCATAATTCATTGCATCACAATGAAAATTAATTCCCGGGTGTCCCGGCTCGGACCGTGAATAGGTGTATTGCATCATGATGATCTCATCGCCGCAAAGCGCCTTCAAGAAGTCAGTGGTTGGCGGATGAACAATGAGATCGGTAAATACACCACCCTTATATTCCAAGCCTTTTTTATCTAAAACGCGCTGTTTCTCACTGTAATCGACTTGCCTCGTCTGAAGCTTAGCAGTTTCAGTTTTCAGTTTTTTGACAAGATCAGGACTGAGGATATCCGGCATAACAACATAACCTTCGACTTCGAGGTGCTCGATCCTTTCCCCTAAAGTTAAATTCTCCCAATCGGTATCGGGAATAGTATAGTTCATAAAAAGGGTTAATACAAAATTGTCGATTGTGATGTCAAGCTGCGGCGCCTGGGTCTTAATACGATTACGACACCTGTAAGACGATAGCAAATCTCGACCAACCTGATCTTTAATTATACTTACTGGAGAACTTTAAACGCGGAAACTAAACACTCACATGGGAACGTTTATCCTGACCGGTTGCGCAAGTCTGAATTCGAGCAAAGTATTCGGTGGTAATTGAACAGGTTTACCCGGAGTAATAAGCGCGACACCAGTTCCAATAGCGGCTCCTTTTAACGCACCGCCACCTCTATCATTCTTATCGATAAGTGCACCGAGGAGGGCACCGGCGCCTATTGCGTGCAGGGTTCCTTTCGTAGCGTCTTTACCGCGTTCAATATGATCAGTTGTAAAGATAGGATATAGTTTTTCATTAATTTCCATCTCAGACAGTCCAATATCTACTGAAGAAGTACCTGCGATCCTTCCCGCTTGTTTGGACCGTTGTAATATGCCGTATACAAGTGAACCTTCATTTGCAACGAGGGTATCACCGACATATAGATCTGCCGCTAAGCGGGCTCTGAATTTTTGTCCGGCTTTGTCTGTCCTTGTGTCTATGCTGTCAACGAGTGTTACCATAATGCTTGTCCCTGCGGGTATGGTTACACTTTTAATTTTTGTTACGCTTGGTGCATAGGACGCACTTGAATCATAAGAGGGACGAGAATAACTGGTGCTACTTTCAGATCCCGCGCTCGCCGAACCAGAAAATGTTAATGCCAGAGCTTCATTTTTTGATATGACTTCCACCTTATCACCGACTTGAAACCGTATGGTTTGTTGTGTTCCTCCCAGGTATTTGCCGTTGAGCACTTTACCGTTTTTCAATTCAAGAACATCCGCTTGGGCTGAAAGCACTGCGATGAAACATGCGGTTAAAATTTTGATTAATATTTTTTTCATAATGTTGTGCGTGGAAAGCCGGTTTTCGTACGTAGGTAAAATAGTTTAAATTGAGTTGAATTTCAAGTAGATCGGAACAATTACAATTTCTTGATAGATTTTTACTAAAATGTAACTTCTTCAGTGTTAATTGTTATTGTAGTCCCGTCAGTGTTGATGAATGTTGCGTTCGCGCTCTGCGTCGGCTGGGGCGTAAAATCAGATTTGAAATTATTTTGTGAGATCAAAGTTTCAAATCCAGGTGTCGTCGATCCGCTTGGGGCGATGACAATCGAGGTACCATTTGTTTGCAGGAGATCGCCGCCGGTTATTCTTAATCCGGGATTTCCCGCCGCCACAGTGAACGAGCCCGTTCCAAAGAGCAGGTGGGGGACCGCATCTCCGCTTGCATCAATGTCACCCACAGTCAATCTTACCGCGATCGGTACACCTTCAGCTACTATTCCAGTTCTTCCCGTAGTCCCGGAAAAAAACGTATTCGATAACTGCATCCCACCCATTCCAGAAGAATTAACAACTTCGACTAAGCTTACATCAGCCTGAGCGTCATAGACCTGCCCCTCGGGGAACAAGGCCTGGTTAACCGCGTTAATTGATCCTACGGTGAAGATACTGAAGAAAGTATTGGCGTCTGCTCCATCGATGAGCACGCTGGGTTTACCCGTCACGTATTCTACTGCTTGGTTGTAGCGCGGTGGTACCGCAGGTGGGAGAAAAGTTGCCGGATCAAGATTGACCGTAAAGGTCCCATTACCCGAGAACTCTACCTGCACAATATCCTCGTTTTCGTCCATAAATGATACCCGGGTAATCTGATTTTCCTTGGCGCGTAGTTTTACGCTCTGGCCGGTGAGCAGAACCTGATCAAAGACGTTACCGCTGGGATGTTGTATATCTTCACCGACGACATCACCCAACCCTTCAAGAACGAGATCGGATACAGCGGGAGGTTCAGCGCCGGCGGAAAAATCAATGGTCAATTTTGGGCGACTTCCCGTGCTGCTATTTTCCCTACTGCCAAAAATAGTCGCTGCCCCGAATGCTGATTCATCGACGAGAATAATCCATCCAAAGTTTTGTTCAGGATTATCCACCCAATTTTGAACGTCCGCTATTAAGTTTGGCGAACTCCAGGTTATAGGACCCGATGATGACAGCGGTTGTGTTGCCGAGGGTGTGTTTACAAAATTACCCCCTTCAATCTGCCAATTTTCTGTATTGAAAAACGAGAAATTCCAAGTGACGTCTCCTGTGGAAGGAGATCCACCAAGACCTGTTCCCAACGAGGCGCCTTCACCCCAATCCTGAATTAAGCGATGCAGGAAAACATCGACAGAACTGCCAACAGTTGCGGGGCCACGTCTGCTCACATTCAAAGTTATTGAAACGTTTTCAATAGAAGCACCACTGGGAATGTTACCCGTTAGATCAAATTGCATTAAAGCCCGGCGTGTTCCCGCACCCTGTCTCCCCTGCGTTCTCCCCGAAAAGAGATCACCGTCACCGTTGCTGTTATTATTTTCAGAATATATAGAATTATCCTTTGTCGCGTCCAAAGTTATTGTATCGGCCAAAGACGGAAGGAGTAAACCGAATGTTGGGAACAAGAACAATAATAGAACACGGCTGACGAGAGAATTATTTTGAGTATACATTTCAGATTAATTTCATCGAAGTAGGGATAACGGGATATTGCGTATTAAATACAAGGGGACGACTGAATGACATAATTATATTATGACGTTAGGATACTGAAGATAATTTACAATTTATAAAAATAACTTATTCGAAGATACCTTGTAATGAAAGAGATTTATTATCACCTGGAGTTTAATTCTAAAATGTAATTTCCACAGTTGCTATTGATAATGGCGTTCCATCAGAGTTGATGAAAGTTGCATTTATGCTCTGCGTGGGCTGTGGTGTATTATCAGACTTAAAATTGTTTTGTGAGAACAGGGTTTCGAAGCCCGGGGTCGTCGATCCACTCGGGGCGACAACAATCGAAGCGCCATTCGTTTGCAGTAAATCGCCACCTGTAATTCTCAATCCGGTCATACCCACAGCGGGCAATGTAAACGAACCCGTTCCAAAGAGCAGGTGCGGAACCGCGTCTCCGCTCGCATCAATGTCACCCACTGTTAAGCGCACACCGATTGTGATACCTTCGGCGTTTACCCCTGTCTTCCCCGTGCTTGCAGAGAACACGGTGTTCGATAGTTGCATACCTCCTATACCCATAGAATTGATGACTTCGACCAGGGTTACATCTGCTTGCGCATCATAGACGACTCCATCCGGGAACAAAGCCTGATTTACAGCATTGATACGGCCTACAGTAAAGATACTGAAAAAAGTGTTCGCATCCGCATCTTCTATAACCACGCTGGGTCGGCCTGTTACATACTCTACCTGTTGATTGTATTTCGTCGGAAATGCCGGAGGTTGAAAGGAAGCTGCATCAAAGTTAAGGGTAAAGGCGCCATTACCAGAAAATTCCACCTGGACGATATCTTCGTTCTCGTCGAGAAAGGAAACTCGCGTGATCTGGTTTTCTCTCGCTCGCAGTTTTATGTTCTGCCCGGTGAGAAGAACCTGATTAAAAATGTTACCACTGGGGTGCACAATTGCTTCACCCACTACGGTTCCCGAACCTTCAAGGATAAGATCCTGCTCAAGCGGAGGTTCACCGTCAGTTGAATATTCAACCGTGAGTTTCGGTCGATTATCGACCTGGCTGCTCTCTCGACTTAAAAATCTGATCGCCCCGCCGAATACTGATTCATCGACAATAAAAATCCATCCAAAGTTTTGTTCGGGGTCATCTACCCACCCTTGAACATCCGAGACCAGGGTGGGGGAATTCCAAGTCAAAAACGCGGGCGCGACTTCCGTTACGATCTGAGTCGCTGAAGGAATATTTTCATAATTACCTCCAGGGACGAACCAATTTTCCGAATCAAAAAAGCTGAAGTGCCAAGTGGCGTCACCGGGTTGGGGCAATTCTCCCATTCCTAATTCAACTTCAGAATTACCGGTTTCTCCCCAGTCCTGAAGTAATCGGTGTAAAAAAGTATCTACTTCCGTCCCTTCAGATATCGGACCGCGCCGATCATAAAAAACAGAAAGGGATACATTTTCAATAACGGCTCCACTGGGAACACTCCCGGTGAGATCGAATTGAATCAACGCGCGCCGACTACCGAATATCGTTCCATCAATAGTTCTTCCCTGGGTGTTCCCTGAAAATAGAAATCCCCGACCATTACTGTTATTGTTCTCTGAGAAGATGGTATTATCTTTAGCGGTTTCGAGGATAACGGTATCGCCTCTTAAGGGCGTTGATAATCCCAATATTAAAAATGAAGATAAAATATAAAGTAGGGCGCGCTGAAAGGTGAATTTATGAAAATACATCACTTAAACATACTTTATACTGAAAGAATGATCACGCACTCAATAGGATTGTATAAAATTGGAGTAATCCAATTGATATAATGTTCCCTCATTAAAAGCATTATACTTAATTTAAATTAAGGATATAATATCATCAATCATCCATTAAAGGTGGATGTTCTCAGCACAGATCTTTAATTATTTCGTGAGCTGCGTTGTGGCCGGGAATACCACTTACTTCGCCACCCGGATGTTGACCCGCTCCACACAGATAGAGGCCTTTAATCGGGGATCGGTAGCGGGACAGCTCGGGTAGGGGACGATTCCAGAATAACTGTTCTCCATTATGTTGAATATGCCAGATACAACCATCAGTCAGGTTGTTCTCGCGTTCCAGATCAAGGGGTGTTCGCAAAATGTAGTTTTGAATCGAGCGGCGAAAATTAGGAGCGTGTTCAGTAATCTGATTGATTAGATTTTCCGCAACATCTTCTCGCACCTCATCCCACGACTTATCCTTTAATTTTGCAGGCGCGGGAAATATCCAGATGGATGCGGTTTGATATCCCGGTTGAGTTAAGCTCGGGTCATTAAAGGAGGGGAGATTGACGCTTATGACTGGACTGCGAGGCGGTAGACCGCTTTCCAGGTCATCATAAGCTGCATTAACGCATGCGCGTGATACATTAAGACGTACCGCGCCCTGGTGAGGTCTCTCCTCTTCCCCATCCCAACACTTCCATTGCGGCAATTCATCAATTACTGCGAGCAGTTTCATACAGCTCACATGGGTTATTAGCTTATTAATTCGACTGCCTAAATTTTGATCGAAATTCTCGGGTGAGATGAGGCGCAAAAATGTTCTCTTTGGATCAAGATTCGAAATAACAATGGCACTTTCAATTTCAGTTCCATCAGTCAGTTTCACACCGACCACCTCTTGCTTATTTATCAATATCTCGTCCACTTCGGTGTCTTCTTGAATCTCAACGCCCGCTTCTTTTGCCTGTTTTGCAAGAATATGGCTGAGCGCACCCATTCCTCCACGAACGAAGCCCTGGGGTGGGCTGTCGCCGGATTCCTTGTCGGGATCATCAATCGAATTATAGGCGATATGCAGAGCTAAGGGATTGCGGCTGACATCAGCACCTTCGGAAGCATAAGCGTCCTGTTGATATTGAGAGGGAAGAAATTCATTCTGTAATTCCCAGATTTTGCTCGTCATGGCCCTCATTAAAATGGCCTCTTCTTCACTGCCATTTAAATTCAATTTAAATTCTTCCAGGGTTGGGGGTGGGTGTAAACGATATGGTGAAAAAAGCTGTCTCAGTTTGGTTTTAAACATTTCATAGGATTTTGCTCCATTCCTTTCATCAATCGTGAGACGTTTCGCTGACAGGCGATTGTTAGGCGTGTCGAGATTATTAAGGCCGAAATAGCTGTTATCATTTTGAGGATAGAGTGTCGGCGCTACTTCTGCCCATCCCAGGCCTTCTTCCTTTAGATGAAAATCCGCAAAGATTTTTGGATGCACACCATGCATCAAGTGAGCGCAGGTGGAAAAATTATGACCCGGCCATAATTCCTGGGTAATTGCCGCGCCACCAATAAAAGATCGCCGTTCAAGCATATGCACCTTGAACCCCGCCCTCGCCAAATACGTTGCTGCTACCAGCCCATTATGCCCAGCTCCGATAATAAGGACATAATTGTTTTTTACCTTACTCAACTCACTTTAAAATTAAGGGTGAAAAAGAGGATGGTTGAAAGAATGGAGTTCGATCGATAACCGAAGGGGTAGCCCAATCATCCACTCTTACATTCATCCATTTTTCCTACCGGAAGAGGCCGAGAAATCGATCTTCATAGAGGCTGTATAGATTCCAGTGGTCCAGCTCTTTTTTTAACTGGGCCGCTTTCTCCTTTGAACGCTTCATCTTTACTTCTTGAAAGAGACTTTCAATTTTTTTCATTACGTATTGGGGGACCTTATCTTCCTCAATTTCTTCTTTTTCATCTTCCTCAAACATTTCACTGTTCATGAATGTTTTCTGAATCCGATCTTCGATGTCGGTCATGGTTTGGCTCATTTGTGTGACCGCTTCATCGAGGTTTGCCATATCGATTTTTATTTCGAGCAGATTTTCAAATACGCGCAGGATTTCGCGCGATGCTTTAGGGTTGGGAATATTAACCGCGTACTGTGGCATCGTCGCGAGGAAACAGGCAGCCTCAATATCTCTCAACCCGGCGAATCCGAGAAGGAGTCCATTGAGTCCGGAGATTTGTCCCTGATCGAGGATTTCAACTCCGTAGGGAACAAAGAGATTTTTTAAAGAATCTTTATTCGCTACCCCGAAAACTTTAACCGGTTCTTTCTGACTGATCGGCATGACAAAAGCTGCACCCGTATAAATGGACCGTACATTCAAGTCTTCAGCGAGGTCGAGGATCTGTTTCATCAGTGTAATACCTCCCGCTCCACTGATTTGCGCTTCACTTTCAAAGATAATCAAGTTGAGTTCCCGAATGTAATAAAAGGCATTGGAAGGGATATCGGGCAGTTTGGCTAAACCGTCCTCGACGACGACCGAATCCGGAGTGAAATATTCACTCATATCGACATCGGCAAAGTGCGTGGCATTTAATTTTCTGCGTAGATAACTGATCGCACCGGCACCAACGCTCCCCATCCCCGGCCACCCGGCAATTAATACTGGGGAATGGATTTCATCCCGGATGTCCTTAAAGACATTCATATTCATCGGTAATCATCCTTCCTTTTATACAATAAGTTATGCACAGAAATGAGGGGTGAAGCTGTATCCTGAATAATGAAACAGGGGACATAATTTAGCATAAAGAAATTCATACTGACATCCGTAAGCGATCAGTCTTTCCAATTGGTAAATTTTTTTTTGCGTAATTTCAATAAAGTCGATTCTCCTCCCTTAGTGTCGACAAGTTTTTGTGTCGTGCGTTCCAATCGACCGGCCAGGGTCTTGATGATTCTCATTCCGACGTCCGGGTTCGCTCGAATCATCTCTTTCATGTCATCGTTTTGAATACACAAAATCTTACTGGCTTTTTTAGCTTTAACCGAGCAGGATCGCGGTTTACCGAGAAAGTCAGCCATTTCGCCAAAGAAGGTACCAGGGTGAATGATTACGCTGAGCAGGACATCATCCTTCATAATTTCAAGCGCGCCAGATTGCAGAATGTATAATCCGTGTCCTATTTCTCCTTGTTTGAGGATGATCTGGCCCCTGGCTACATCAATTTCTTTTTGCATAATGTTTTATCGTTTACGTTTATAAAGCTGGGAGATATTGCAATCTTAGAATACGATTGTCGAATGTTGAATTGATGGAGGGGGAACGATCCAGAATGGTCAGGCAGTATTTTAGAGTTCAAGGTAGATCGGTGTCCGTTTGGAAGAGTCCAATATAGGGTTTGGGCGTAATGGCGGCAGCTCTGGCATTATCAGGGTGTAAAAGCTCTTTTGCAAAAGCGTTTACTTTTTCCACCGTCACCGAGGCGACAATATCGTTTTTGACCGCGATTGCGTCTTCAATTGTTTCTGGTTTTTCCTGGGCGCGTTTAAGGACAAAATCTAGAAGAAACTCATTGGAGCGAAAAGCCTGGCGTGTCTTGATTTTAACCGGTCCAATCGCACCTGTGACTTCTGCATTGGATAATCCATTTTCAGCAATCTCTTTTGAAATTCCTAAAATCGCCTGAGCGAGATCCGGCGCGTGTTCTGGTGAAGAATCAATTTTTGCTTCGATTGCGGCGAACTCAGGGTATTCACGATAGGATAAAAACTCGGCCTTAGGGCTGTAGCTCACTCCCAGGTCTTCGCGTAATCGTTCCCACAATCGTCTTTCGATAACTCCGCTGAGTACTTGCAATGCGATGCGATCCTGCAGCGTCAAATAACGATTGATCGGCCAGTATCCGACAACCATTGCCTGATGCTCCTGACCTGTAAATTCGAGCTGTCGATAACCTGCGGGCGCTATGATTTTAACTTCGCGGTTGGGGGCTGTGTTTTTCTTTTCAAGACGCCGGTCTTTTAAAGCGCCGAGGGTTTGTGACATGTTGTCGATGACCTGTTCTTTAGTAATATCACCGACGATGCTAACATCAATATAACCGTGGTTGAGAGGATATTCGAGCCAATCTCGGACATCATTGACGCTGACGACGGTATAGTCATTTCTTGTTCCCCAGGCAAAACGGCCGTCGCCTTCAAAGAGGTAACTCTGAAATTCGCGATAGCCGTCCTGGATGCCAATCGAAGATGACA
Organism: Opitutales bacterium; assembly: GCA_965219535.1. Lineage (GTDB taxonomy): Bacteria > Verrucomicrobiota > Verrucomicrobiia > Opitutales > PNEW01 > PNEW01. Next base: position 1,577,280 of record CBDCNV010000001.1, read on the forward strand.
TGCGATAACGAACGGCACCCATAATCGCGTTTTCATAACTGAAGCGATAGATGGTAGGTTTGTGAAGATACTCCGTTATAATACCGAGGAAATATTCAAGATCCTCGCTCCCCATGGTTCCTCTGAAGCTGAATGCATCGTGGTCCGCTAGATCAAAACCGAAATTAATCATCGCCGAATTGATAATTGATGAGATCTGATAAGGTTCATATCGATTCGTCCCACCGTAGAGAAATGCCTGGAGTGCAAATTCTCGAAGTCCGGGGATGTTTTTATCAAGGTCGAAAAAACCGCCGCCTATACGCACGTTGACGCGCACGACGCCAGGTTCAAGATGAGATTCGATAAAGTTTAAGCGGACGTTGTTATCAAAGCGCATCAGATGAGCATCGATTTCAGGGACAGTTTTTGTATGGACTACGACACCGGTTTTTCCCCACATAACCGGTTCAAATTCGAAGTCAGACTGAAACTGAAACTTGCTTAGACTGACAGGATCTTTTCGACCTTTAGAGATTGTTTTTTTTATCTTATCTGAGCCGTCCTCAATGTTGACTTCACCCGCAATATGAAAGGCCATATGCTCAAGATCCCATGTTTCCTTAAATGAACGGTGAATGGACTTTTTATTCAATTCCTCAAGAAATTTGGTCTCCCATAATAGATTCTGATTATAACCCAAAAAAACCGTATCATCGGTGACGGATTTTACGATTGATTCACAGATTCTCGAGGGGTCCATTTTAGGATAGAGAGAACTCAACTTTTGCGCCCGGAATAATTTACGGGAGCGGTGAAATTCAAGATCCTTTTCTTCAAAACCTTTATTATATGTATAACGGATAACTCTATCCAGTGCACGAATACCTTCCTCCCATCGTTTTCCGCTGACTTCGATCGAAGCAACCGCGGCGTCATGTCCGAAATAATTTATGAATCCAGCCCCGCCTTTTGAACCGTATGGAATAGTTTCACCCAAACGCTGCTGTAAGAGTTCAAGGCCAAATTTCTGGTTGAAGGCCAGTCGCTTGGACTCGAAAGATTCTGATTTTTTGCGTGTGGGATTAACCGATGCAGCGCGAATGTTGGCAGAACCGACATGAGAAATTCTGAAAGCGTCGGCATCAATTGAACGCGAATTCTTCAATCTTCCGATATTACGTTTGGGCAGAGGGGTAGTCGGCTTTTTTATCGTGTCGAAGTATTCCTCAAATAAAACATCCAGTTTTAGAGCATCAATATCGCCGACGGCGACCAAGACCATGAGATCGGGGCGGTACCATTTACGGTGAAATTTTATAAAATTATCTCGTTTTAAGCTTTTTATGCTTTGTGGTGTTCCGATCGGCATTCGGTCTGTTAGCGTCAGTCCCTTGAAAAAAGTCTGGTATGAAGCTACTTCAGCGCGGTAAGCCAGTCCATCACGACTGCGAAGTTCACTTAAGATAACGTTGCGTTCCTTATCGATTTCAGAAGCTTCGAAAAGGATACCGTCTGCGATGTCGCGTAAAAATAAAAGACCTTTCCTCAAAAGTGCTTCGTCGCTCTCCCAGAATTCAAGTCCGTAAATTGTATGATCAAAAGTAGTGAAAGCGTTAACGTCGTGCCCGAGTTCCATCCCAAGTAACTGAAAAAAAGAGGCGAGTTCACCCGCTTTAAAATGTTCAGTACCATTAAAAGCCATATGCTCAATGAAATGGGCGATTCCCAGTTCTTCATCCGTCTCTTCGATTGATCCGGTAAGGACGAGGAGCTTCATGGCAACACGGTCTGGAACCCCGGGGTGTTCGAGGATAGCGTATCGTAATCCGTTAGGCATCTTTCCCCAGAGCACACGCTTGTCAGGAGGTAAGCGGCTTCGCTCATGCGCCCAGGAAAGATTCCAATCCCCCACGGCCGCGTTTATAGGATCGGTAGTAAAGAGACCGAGAAAGGATAAGATTAATAGATACTTAAAAGTTATCCGAAACCTACCCATCGATTTTAAAATATATATATAAAAGGAACATTGCGAAAATAGAGATTATATCTGATAAGCTTTAGGCACAATCCGAATTCCGCAAACCGAAATCCTCAAATGTTATAAGGCCTATGCGCTTACTACTTATAATCAGCTTAATTGTCGGGATTATTTTACAGGTGTATTATTTTACCGCGCTCTCGGACAAGGTAGCCATTAATTTTGGATCGGGGGGGCAACCCAATAGCTGGACGTCCAAAGAATGGAATATGGGGATTACGATTACAATATACCTTATCAATTCCTTAATGTTCCTGTCGGTTCCTCTGATAATGAATAAAATCCCGCTAAAATACATTAGCTTCCCGAAAAAGGAATACTGGCTGGCCGATGAAAGAAGGAATGAAAGTCTTCCCATTATGGAAAGCTGGTTGAGCTTTTTTGGTCTTTTAACAAATGTCTTCATAATATTTGTCGTGCACCTCGTTTATGAAGCAAATATTTCAAATCCGGTTATATTGAATGAACCCCAATTTTTATTGGGGATCGTTTTATATTTACTACTAATGGTGATATGGATAGTATTGCTGTTTAAGAAATTTAATAAGACCCATTCGATTGCGGATCGAGGGATGTCGGGCTAAGCCCTCGGTACGGAATGCGGAATGCAGATTGAGCTAATGCGAATATGCGTGTACGCGATCATGCGGAAGTAGTGATCAGTGAAGCTTCGTCTTCGTCCTTCCTGTTATTTACTACAATATCAAAGTGGAACGCACTGCGATTTGGTTGGGCTCATCGTAACCCTGTCCGCACCATCTTGTCATTTTAAGGGAGGTGTTAACCGACCACAGCAATGACAAGAGGATGAGTATAAAAATAAGGATTATCTTCGAATAGCGTAAGGTTCAATCCGCGATCCGCAATTGTTACAGCATTTCCTTAATCAGATTATCTGCCTGTTCTTTGGATATCCCGAGCTTGCGGTGGGCGAGTGGTCCACCTTCATCAAGTACGGGTTCTAGTTCCTCAAGGGAAGGTAGATCATCGCGCTTCCAGATGAGACCAATGGGGATTTCCTCACCCCACATGTAACCCTTATCTAAACTGGCGTGGAAATCAGTGGGATTGTAACCTTCCTCTTCTTCCAGGATTTTGACGCGTGGATTGAACCATTTGTACGTGTTATCATTATTGTATGTCACGCAAGGACTGAAAACATCGACGAAAGAAAATCCCCTGTGTTCAATTGCCCCTTTAAGTATATCAACGAGGTGTTTCTGTTTGCCACTGAAGGCGCGTGCCACGTAGGTGGCCCCGCCCACGATTGCCATCGGTATGGGGTTAATTGGATTCTCGACGCTGCCATGCGGGGTCGACTTGGTTTTCATTCCCTTGGAGCTCGTAGGTGATACCTGGCCTGTAGTGAGACCGTAGATCTGGTTGTCCATAACGATATAAGTCAGATCTACATTGCGACGCATAGTATGTACAAAATGGTTACCGCCAATGCCAAAGCCATCACCGTCCCCACCGGTGGCGATCACTTTTAATTTATGATTACCCAGTTTGGCCCCCGTTGCGACCGCCAGACCCCGTCCGTGTAAAGTATGCATGCCGTAAGAATTGATAAAACCTGGAAGGTTGGAGGAACAGCCGATACCGCTTACTACAAGTACCTCATGGGGATTAAGGCCAAGTTCAAGAAGCGCTTTTTTCATTGCGTTGAGAACGGAAAAATCACCACAGCCCGGACACCAATCCGGGTGGATTTTTCCCTCGTAGCTGTCCTTCTCTAGTTTTCCCTCAGTTACTGTTGTCGTGTTATTAACTACTGTGCTCATTCTATTATTATTAAGGTGTTATAAGATTAATTCGTGGACAGGAACGGAGTGGTTGGTTTTTCCTTCCAGTTGCTCTTTAACCGCGTTCACGATGTGGTGTGGCATGAAAGGTTCTCCATCATATTTTCGGATGTGACCATCGGCGTCAAATCCTGTTTCGGAGCGGAGATAACGTGCGAATTGGCCGCTATAATTATTTTCTATGATGATCACTTTTTTACTCTTTGAAAGTATACGTGTGATTTCTTCTGCATGGAAAGGGATTATCCATCTAATCTGTAATTGACTGACGACAATGCCTTCCTCTCCCGCTAATTTCTCAATCGCCTCAAGTATCACCCCATCAGTCGACCCCCAGCCCACAAGCGTGACTTCCGCCTTTTCGGGACCGATCAGTTTGGGTGGCTCTATCTGGGCGAGAACTGTTTCCATTTTACGCGCCCGCTTTTCGACCATCATCTGGCGCTTGTGCGGGTTGGTAAATTCATCACTGATGATTACGCCATCTTCATCGTGTTCGTCAGTGGCCGCGACAAAAATGTGGCCGGGAACACCGGGGATCGCACGCGGGGAAATTCCACTCTCCGTGTTTTTAAAGCGAAGATAACTATCGTCGTTATAACCACCAAAAGGATTATCTGTACTGCCATTGCCATTGGGGAAGATCATCTCTCCGCGATCGATCTCAACATTGAAATCGAGTTCATCGGGGTCGACACTGGCCGTGCCTTCCGAGATTAATAAGTCCGCGAGGACAAGACCGGGGCACTGGTACTTGTCCGTTAAATTGAAGAGTTCGGGGATGGTTTTAAATAAGTCAAGCTGACTGGTCGGCGCGACAATAAGTTTAGGATAATCACCCTGACCGGCGCCGAGAAACTGCCAGAGGTCACCTTGTTCTGTCTTCGTGGGGACCCCCGTGGCTGGACCCGCACGCTGAACATCAACACAGACCATAGGGGTTTCAATCATCCCGGACATACCGACAGCCTCTGACATGAGGGCAAAGCCTCCGCCGGAAGTGGCACACATCGCCCGACAACCGGTATGGGCCGCTCCTATGACCATATTCATGACACCAATTTCATCCTCTACCTGGCGCACCATAATACCCAATTCGCGGGCGTGACTAGCCATATACATGAGAACACCCGTTGACGGGCTCATCGGGTAGGCGGCGTAAAACTTAACACCGGCCGCGATCCCGCCGAGGGCGGTTGCATCATTACCGGTCAGAACCGCTTGACCCTTGCCTACGACCGGCACTTTAAAAGGAAAGGCCGTAAAATTATCAGCCGCATAATCGTAAGCCCCCTTGGCGATTCCTACATTCGAGGCTACTACCTCGTCCCCTTTTCTTTTAAAAATTTTCTCTAAGGCATCTTCGAGAGCCTGGAATTCAATTCCCAGCATCTGCAAAGTAGCTGCGATAGCTACGGTATTTCCCGCGAGGCGGTTCCCTTGGATTAGTTCCTTCAGGGGTAAGGGGCAGATCTGTACGCCTTCAGCAGGAGTACCGGGTTTGATTTTATCAACGTCAAAAAGCACACAGGCACCCGCATTGAGATGCTTGAGGTGCCTGTCCATCGTATCCTGATTTAAGGGAATCATTACATCCCACTTATCGCCCATATTGCGTACCGGTTTATCGCTGGCGCGAATAGTAAGAAAAGTATGCCCACCTCGAATGAGGGATTGATAGGAATTGTAAGCGTTTAAATTAAGGCCTCGTCGTGCAAATATACGCGCGAGGATGTTTCCTGGAGTGGCGATGCCCTGACCGGCTGCTCCGCCAATTCCTATTGAAAAATCTATTTTTGCCATAATGTTTTAACTTTATTTTCCCCCCTGACCTGCCAATAGCACGACAGGCCAGTTAAAAAGGTCTGATATATAAAGATTATTATTTTGCTTACAAGTGAGATGATCAATGAAAAAAAACCAGAATTGGCGAAAGTATTGAAAATTAGCTGATTTTCTTCACATTCAAGGGATGGCTTTTCTCTAACCTGACACCTAAAAGCTCAAACTTAACACAGCCATTGCACTGATTACGGCCCCTCAATCTCTGAAATGACATTGATTTTCCATCCGTTAATATTGGAAAAAGAGACATCAATGCCAATGTTCTGCGAGGGCAACAGCGTCCCATCAGACTTAAAGTTGCTTTGTGTAATCAAAGTATTAAACCCCGGGGTTTCTGAGCCGCTCGCGGCGACAATGATAGAAGCACCATTGCTTTGAACCAGGTCACCTCCCGTGATCCGCAATCCGGCATTAGGGGCATCTACGGTAAATGATTCTTCACCAAAGCGCAGGTACGGCACGGCGTCCTCGGACGCGTCAATATCTCCGATAAGGACACGGATGGCAACCGGCACACCGAGTGCATCAATCCCTACTTTCCCCGAAGATCCGGTAAAACGTGTATTCGCGCAATGAATAGCGCCGAACCCAATGGAGTTTCTAATTTCTAAAAGGGAGACATCCGCCATAGCGTCGTAGATTTCCCCTTCGAGAAACAGCGCTTTGTTATCGGCGTTAATTGATCCTACTGTGTATATGCTTAAAAAAGTATTTTCGTCCGCACTCTCAACTGATACGCGTGCCCGCCCTTTAGCGTACATCACGCTCTGATTATATTTTTCGGGTAGAGTAACTAAAGGTAATTGATTTGAGTCGAGCGCAATCGTGACCACTGCGTTACCGGAAAATTCCACTTGCACAATATCATCGTTTTCATCGAGAAAAGCGACGCGTGTGATTTCGTCTGTCCTGGCACGCAGCATGGCAAATGGACCCGTAAGCAGCACCTGGTTGTATACATTCCCATTGTGGTGGACAATGTTCTCACCGACAACATTACCCCATCCTTTAATTATAATATCATCTTCCTGATCCTGGCTACTATCGATGGTTTCTATATCGGTAACATTAATTTCAACATAACCGGTATTGTTATTTTCATCCCCTTCATTTATTTGCTCAAATGGATCGATAATATAACCCAGGTAATAAGTCCCCGGTTCGGTAACTTCTGGAATAATGACTTCGTAATAGTTTCCCTCGGGACTACCCGTTGATAATTTCACCCCCGTGAAGTTTATTAAATTCATATCTTTGGTCGTGATATTATTATCTTCAGAAAAGTAGAGGCCGTGAACAAATTCACCGGTAATTTCTCCACCCTTATTGCTCCGGGAGAAATCAACTAACAATTTTTCGCCCGCCAGCACCGAGTTGCTCACCACGTTAAGTGAATTCACAACGAGGTCTGGTAGTAGAGCCGTCTCTTGAAAATCGAGATGGAATTCATAAGAACCGATACCATCGTCACTGTAGTGACTGACCAGAATATAATAAGTCCCGGGATCAACTTGATTCGAGAGGAGAAAATTACTGCCCGAAACGGGGTCAGCAGCAAGGGAGCTAAAGTTCCCCAAGGTTTTTTGGCGGACTTCATCGGAGTCCGTATTCTCAAATGTATTTGTATTTCCTGTCGTAAATCTAGGTTTTGCGTTCCCACGATTTCTTCCCGCGCCACTTTCATCATCAATTGCGATTATGTTTCCAAAACCATTTTGTAATATTCCAATTGTGTCTGTCTTTCCAGTAGTGAAGGCTGAGAGGGTGCCAGGTTTATTTACTTCGATGCGAAAGTAATCCAAGTCAGAAGTCGTTTCGATATCTCCGACTATCGTACTGTTTTGAAACACGGTAGTAGCGGTGTCGCGGGAATCTCCGTGATCGTCTGTGGGTGAGGATTGAGTATCAGATTCAGCAGATTTTATTAATTCAGAAACCTCCTGATCGATGCCTAAGGCAAATAATTGTTCGTTGGGGATTTCACCGACCACGAGGCCTATTACCGCCCAGTCGGTCGTTCCGTCGGGTAGGGTAATGAGTCCATAGACAGGTCCGCCGCTATTTCCGGGGCCGGTTGAAAGGTCACTTGTTTTATAAAAACGCCGTGTGTTATTTAACCGGTCATTATAGTTAACGAGATTAAAATCAGCCGCACTGCCCAGTAAACTGGTCGAATGCATCGTATCGAGTCTGGGATCAAAAAATCCGTAACCGAGATCGGGATAACCAACAATCATTTTTAAAAAACTCCTCTCGATCAAGTTGCTGCCCCATCCCGCGTGACCACCATTAGCTACATCTTCGAAAAACAGGAGACTGATAACATCCAGATTTATTTGCTCAAACGAAGTATTCCCTTTACCCGGATCAAAAAGGCGCGTCGCTTTTGCATAATCAGAAAATGAACGGTAGGAGCGAGCAGTCAGCTTAAAGTTTCGATTTGTCGGTGAATGCTGCGGATTCCAATTAAAAGGGCCCGGTCGCCAGTCCACCGTCTCGTTATCAAAAAAGACATGGGAGACGGAAAGGACTACTTTATCCGCTATCGCGGTGCCCGAACCTTCGCCTAAGGACGAAGAAACCTTCCCTCCCATGTTAAAGGGGTATTCAAAAATTTGATCGTCGGGTAGCGGAAGAGGAACCTTTTGCGCATGCAAAGGGAGAAAACAGTTAAGGATAAAGTAAACAATAACCGTCAACAAGTATCGATGACACGAAAATAAGGGTGATTTTATCTGATCGTTAGGCACGTCCGATTGTTCTTTTGGTTTTATTCCTCTAGAGACATTAAATTAAGCGTTAAGTACCCTATTAATAACCGCCTCTTTCCGCGGATGAAATAGTGTCATGTAAGCGTGTAATCAGGATTTCAAGTTGCGGTATCAAATGTCGGTAGCGGCTATCGGTCAGCCAGTCTTCAGCTTGACCCAGGCTGGCTCGATCAATCTGAGCCATTTCACTTAATGTATAGGTGTGATTCTCAGTCAGCAAGTTGTTGGACATTATCAAATTGAAGTTGGGAAACAATTTGGCGAAGGTCTCAGCTTCTTCAGGTGAGAGGTTGGGTTGCGCTAAATAGCTTTCTACTAATTTCCCCTGGCTTGAATTTGAGACGTTCGCGCGGGAAAAAAAACCCGCGCGTGTATGAGGGCGATCAGCTAAGAGATCGGGGTTCTCTAAAAAAAAGTTCAATGCCGGTGCGGGGTTGTCGAGAATCAATTTATCCATCGCCATAATCGCGGCGTGTGAAAGTATGTCCGAATTCTCTCGATCCAACATGGCCGTAAATTCAGAAATGAGCGATGACGATTGAGTGTAAACAGCGACGTCAAAACTATGAAGGAATCCCGCACTTGGATTTTCCAGCCAGGGTTCATGGGTTAATGCTGCAAATATTTTTTCCTTTAGCAGAGGGACACCACGGGATTCAGGATTATTCCACGCGACATTGCGTAGCGATATGGCCCACTCGTCAGCAGATTTTTTTGTCGCAAAAACCTGATCCGCGTAGTCCGCCGCCATCGGGGGATTAATAATTCCCAGTACATCGATTAGAGTGACGCGAAAAGTAGGGGATGCAGAGAGAAAACCTCTTTTATCAACGTAAAAACCGTAGCCCGTTTCCACATCCAGGCCCAACTCGAGGAATTGAAGAATGGCTTTGGCATTTTCGTTCGACGGATCAGAAATTAATTTTTTTCGTAAACTAATGATTAGGTTATTTCTCGTTTTCGGATTTGGATTCGCGATAATATTTTCATATGTCTCATTGATCAGGTTAAATCGTAGTTGCAGCGTATTGTTAATTTCACCTTCAGTAATATCGGGAACTCCTTCAAGTTTCGTAACCGTATCTACCTTGTCCGGATGAATATTACTTTCTTGCACAGCTTGTATTTCAGAAACACTACGCGTTTGTCGACGATCATTACCGCGGTGACTGAATACAAACCAGACCCCAGTTATGATGATTAAAGTGAGGCCAGAAATTGCGGCTATGGTTATGCGCTTATGAAGCATTTCTTTGCCGGATGATTCTGTATTATTCAACTGTATTCAATTATAGTACGATTACAATTGTGAAGATACGCTAATCTACTGTGGCAGGTGTTGGGCAAATTTCCGACGGTGTGTTTTGGAATATTCGCTATCTGGATTATTAGGCGAAGACATGTCCCTTATAAGATTTAAAACCCATGAAATACCTAACTGTTAAAAACTTGTAACTGATTGGTTAATAAAATGTTAAATTGTAAAAATAGGGGCTTTAAAAGTTGCTAATAGGGTACAATCATAGTATAACTGATTTTAATACTTTATAATAAAAGCTTATGCTTGGCCTGGGGATTACGCGTTTATCAATCAGTGACATGAAAGGAGCAAGCGATGGAAAACGAAATACAAGCTCAGTTGTTTAGCCTTTTGGGTATCGAAGCGAATAATTCTCACATCTTAAAATGGGGGGTTCTGATTTGATGCGCTTACAAATGCAATATTACAACTCGTTTTTTTAAGACAAATCGAGAGGTGAAAGTTGGATAAATTATCCTGTGGATAACGCGGATAGAGCGCCGCGAAAAAGTGATTTTATCGAATGGGATTAGAGGCGAAATAGTATATTCACAATGAGACAATTACAAAAACTTGACAAAGATTAATCTGGGTTCTGAATAGCGAATAATTATCAAAAAGCTTACCTGAAATTCGTGTATAATTATTAGTTGAAAATGAAAAAATCGCAAAATATGAGGTCGCATGGGTTTACCCTTGTAGAAATGATGATTGTTGTCGTCATTGTTGGCCTATTGGCTTCATTTGCGATACCCGCATTTAGACAGGCCAATACCAAGTCAATAAATTCACGTCTTATGAACGATTACCGAATCCATGCCGAAGCATTCAAGCGCTTCGCATTAGAAACAGGTGCATATCCCCCCGATGGAGGACTTGGTTCTATGCCTTTGGGTATGAATGAATATTTGCCCGCAACATGGTTAGACTCACCAGTGGGGGGTCAATGGATTTGGGACAATAACGACTGGGGCGTAACCGCGGCCATTAGTATTCGCAACGGCAATGTCACCAGCCAGCAGATGACACAATTGGATAGTCAACTAGATGATGGTGATCTTGCCACAGGAATGTTCCGAAAAATAAACGCGGATCGGTTTTCTCTCGTCATCGAAGAGTAGAAATTCATATCAATTTCGGATTGACAATTAGCGATCGAAGGATGATTCCCTTTGTCATCGCGAGGTTGCTAGTCTACCGTGGCGATCCAGGCTAATATCGGTTGCATTATGACAGTCCACTGGATTGCCGCAGTCGGCTACGCCTCCTTCGCAATGACAAAAGGAGGAAAATATATTATAACCGTTAGGCACAATCCCAAATCTGCAATCCGCAATCACAATGATCGGCAATAGTAACCCTATCACCTGGCGCAGGCCGATTGTCATTATTATTGCAGGTTGTCTGATCGCGGTGATCGGTTTTGGCGCGCGGTCGGTCTTGGGCCTTTTTCTCGAACCGATGACGGTGGCGCGGGGATGGGATCGGGAGACTTTCGCCCTCGCATTGGCTATTCAAAATCTCATGTGGGGTTTATGCATGCCGTTGGCGGGAGCAATCGCGGATCGCCATGGGCCGGTGCGCGTAATTGCCGCTGGGGCCCTGATCTATGCAGCGGGTATATGGGGCATGGCTCAGTCAACCGCTCCGTTGGCGCTTCACATTTTTGGCGGTTTGCTGACCGGACTCGGGGTCGCATTTACCGGTTTTTCGCTTGCCCTCGCCGCGATGGCTCGGGTGGTTGGTCCTGAAAAGCGTTCACTGGTTTTCGGATTAGGTACCGCTGCAGGTTCCATGGGGCAGGTTTTGTTTTCACCAATCAGTCAGGGCTTCATTACGGCTTACGGTTGGCATTTTTCTCTTATGCTTTTGGCTGCATCTTCCCTGCTTCTCATTCCGCTGGCTCTTTTTCTACCGGGAGGTGCCGCTGGAACCAAGATAGAGACAGATGAACAGAGCCTCATTGAAGCGCTGCGTGAGGCGTCGGGCCATCGCGGTTATGTGCTCTTGACGATGGGGTTTTTTGTCTGCGGTTTTCACGTCGCGTTTATTACCGTTCACTTTCCCGCTTTCATTAAGGATATCGGACTGGATCCAAGCGTGGGGGGCTATGCTATAGCATTAATTGGTCTTTTTAATATTGTCGGATCCTTTCTCTCCGGGGTGGCGGGACAGCGCTGGAGTAAGAAATACGGCCTGAGTGTTATCTATTTTCTTCGTGCGGTTGTGATAACCGCATTTATTTTCGCGCCGGCCAGTGAATTCGCGGTTTACCTCTTTGCCGCAATAATGGGGATTCTCTGGCTGTCAACAGTACCGCTGACAACTGGAATAGTCGCGCAGATATTCGGCATCCGCTATCTGGCAACCCTTTTTGGTATCGTTTTCCTCAGTCACCAGGTGGGCAGTTTCTTAGGCGTATGGCTGGGTGGACGCATCTTTGATACCACCGGGTCTTACGAACCTATGTGGTGGGCAGGAGTTGTGCTCGGTCTGGCCGCTTCTGTCGTTCATCTTCCCATTGACGAAAGAGCAGTGTCGCGCTCGGGCGTTACTGAGAGTCACTGATTCCCGCCAGTCGTTTTAATACCTCCTCATATGCATCCTTCGGCAATGGGCCTTCAAGCGCGGCGGCGATGTTCGATTGCTGGTGGTCCAGCTTCGCCGAGCCCATTATTTTTGTGTGACAGTCGGGGTGCGCGAGGGTGAACCGTAAGACAAACTGGAAGGGGCTCATATCTCCCAATAATTCGTCGAGCTTGGCGCGTTTCCATGTGTCCCACCAGGTTTCGGTCCTTGCAGATTGCGCCTGGGGTACACCTCCACGGATAATGATCCCCGCTCCAGTCTTTGCCGCCTCACTGATCATATCCTCGTGTTCACGTTCAATAAGCGTATAAGAAATTTGAAACGTATCAAAGACGCCCATCTCGACAAAGGGTATGAGGTGCGGCGTGGTGGAGGAGACACCGATGAACCGCGACTTGCCCGAGTCCTTTATCTCCTGGAGAACTTCGACCAAATTATTTTGTTCAACCTCTTCGACCGTAGGATTGTGCATTTGTATGAGATCGACATAATCCGTTTTTAAACGTCGAAGGCTTTCATTAATGTTGTGGCGAAACTGCTCCGCCGTCCACTGATGTCCGGGTTCGAGGGGTGATCCCACGGCATCATTATGACACCCACATTTTGTCGCGAGGTAATACTCATCGCGTCGATGGCTGATAAATTTTCCGATGAGATCTTCACTCACCCCGTAGTCGGGAGCGGTGTCGACGAAATTGATTCCGCTATCGAGGACAGAATTAAGGATTTGCTCGGCGTCTTTTTCATCGATCTCCGAGCCTCCAAATACCTCCCCGCGGATGGCCGCTCCTCCAAAGCCTAGCTGAGTGATTTCCATCCCTGTTCGCCCGAGGGTGTTTGTTGGTAGATTAGTCATAGTGAAAAATTGAAATACGTATTTTGCTAATATGCAATGGCGGATTTGAGGGATGTCGGCCTTCGCACTCGGTACGGATATCGGATTGCGGATTGATTGCCGATTGTCGATTAATGAGGATTGACGTTTATCGATTGTCGATTGATTCCTTTTGTCATCGCAGTGGCGGGACTATGACCGACAAGCGCTATGACAAACCAAAGATAATAAAATTGAGGATAATTTTTGAAACCCGCTAAGCCCAATCCGCAGTCCGCAATCCGCAATCCGAAATCGGAGGCGGGGTCGGCGTCGATCTCACCTCATGCCCCGGTTATGGCGGGAAGCTGGGGAACATGGACGATTACTTACAAAGTGCCTCCCGGAGGGATCGACGACGGGGGATCAATCCGCGTTGCGATTCGATTTGCCAGCGATTGGGCGATTCCTCAGATGAATGATCCGAGTGGAGATCATTATTTAACTGTCTCGTGTTCCCGTAGTGAAACGCAGTTGGTATCCAGCTGGAGAGCGCGGGCCCACATCCGGCCATACCAGCCCCATCTTTTTATTGAAGTCCTCGATGCACCTCTCGAATCAGGTGATGAAATAACAATTGTCTACGGCGACTGTTCCCATGGGGGTCGCGGGACGCGCGCTCAGACCTTCGTTCAGGATAAATTCGATTTTCAAATTGTCGTGGATAGCTTGGGGACAGGGGTATATGATAGTCTTACTGAAAATCCCCACTTAAAAATTGTTTCCAACGAACCGCATCACTTAGTGGCGTTGGCTACAGGTGATGGTTCTACAATCCATCCGGCAAGACTCCTGGTGCGCGGTGAGGATATTTGGGGTAATGCGATTAAGGAATCTATTGCTGGGACTGTCTCGTTAAAAACCAGCGGCCCTGAAAATAACTTGCCTGAAAAGATTGAGCTCAATGAGGGATCTCATCTTTTTCCAAATGTAAGTTGTCAGAGTGATGGAGTATTGCGAATTTCCGTGGAGCATCCGCTCTTAGGAAGCGCTGAAGTTGGATCATTGGTCATTAACCGCGCTTGTAAACTGCACAGATTCTGGGGTGACCTCCATGGTCAGAGTGGGGAAACAGTGGGGACGAATACCGCAGAACAGTATTTTCACTACGCCAGGGACATGGCTCTCTGTGATTTTGCGGGTCACCAGGGAAATGATTTTCAAATTACTGATGCATTATGGGAAGAGATCAACCGGTTAGCGCGGGACCTGACTCGTGAGGGAGCATTTATAGTTTTTCCCGGCTATGAGTGGTCGGGACTGACACCCGTCGGCGGAGACCGTAATGTTCTGTTCCTCGACGAGGGTCAGACAATACGCCGATCGTCGACGGTTCTGGTAAAAGGGCAGAGTGAGCAGTTGGTTGGTACTCCTCTTCGGGAATTATACGAGGAAATTAAAAAATCCGATAAGGAATGTATACTTATTCCTCACATAGGAGGGAGACGTGCTAACCTGGAATATTTTGACCCTGAGTTGGAACCCGTAGTGGAGGTGCATTCCTGCTGGGGCACATTCGAATGGTTTTACCACGATGCACTCCGCAGGGGTTATCGTGTCGGCGTAGTGGCGAACAGTGATGGTCACAAAGGACGACCCGGCGCCGAGCATGCCGGGACTGGGAAGTTTGGTGTTTTCGGCGGACTGACATGTATACTGGCAGAAAATTTTGACCGCGCTTCGCTTTTTTACGCTTTGAAATCCAGACATTGTTACGGGACATCGGGACCCCGAATAGCCCTTCATGCTGAAATGGAGGGGAAATCGATGGGAAGTGACTTGTCACTCAATAGCGAGTCATTGTCTTTTTCTGTTAATGTCATTGGCACCGCACCCATTGAAAGCATTGATCTCCTTAAAGCAGGTCAATGCATCGATTCGTGGGAGGGTTGTCCATACGAGGAGCGATCTGGAGATTTAATACGGATACGGTGGACAGGGGCGCGCATATTAAACCGCAATCGTGCGACTGATTGGAATGGCTCATTAAAGATTATCGAAAATCAGTTATTGAGCGTCGACGGATTTGCTTTTGATTCTCCCTCCGAGGGGATTCAGGAATGGAACGCGGAAGGCGTTAGATGGAAAAGTATCACAACCGGAGATGAAGATGGCTTAATCCTGAATCTAGAAAAGGCCGGTGTTGGGAGTATTAATTATGATACGGGACCCGTCTCCTGCCAGATAGCCGTCGATGAATTAAAAAAGGGCCCGGTCGTAAAGGATGCGGGTGGGGTGGGTCAGGAAGTCGTATTTGAACTGGCACCTCCGAACGAGGGTTTAAGCAGAGAAGTCACCTGGCAGTCACAGGTTTCGCCGCGCGAGATAGAGGCGATCGATGGAGTAATTCCCTTGCATCTTCGCGTCCTTCAGGTCGACGGTCACCGTGCCTGGACAAGCCCGTGGTTTATACAATTGTAGATTTTTCCTAAAGGTATTCATATATTGTATTTAACTTCGTATCTTCTTCTTGTCGTTGCGCTCGGTAGCTTCGTCCCCGCAACTGCGGGATCCTCGCAATGACAATGGGCGCTATTGCGCGTGTTATGTTTTAGGTGTTAAGTTTGGTATAGGTTCAAGACATTCTTTACACAAAAGGTTCAGGACATCCTTTACAGATTGCCAAAGAAAGAAGGATGCTAAGTAAGGGGTATGATGTCATGGAAGGAAACAAATAAAATGGACCAAAGATACCAATTCGCCCTGGAATCGATGCAACCGGGAGTAAAGATGAACGAGCTGTGTGAAGACTACGGGATCAGCCGACCGACAGGGTATAAATGGAAGAAGCGCTTCCTGAGCGAAGGGATGGAGGGGTTGCACGAGCGCTCACGCCGACCGCATGGAAGTGTTCAGGAACTATCCGAATCAGTAGTATGTACGCTGATCAAACTCAAGCATCATCACCCGACGTGGGGCCCCTACAAGATCCGCGAGCTTTACCAGAGGCGTTACGGGAAGGCCCCCTCAGACTCGAGCGTGAAACGGGTCTTGGAACGTGCGGGACTGGTGCAAAAGCGTCGGCGCAGAAGCGCTCAAAAAAGCGGACGCCTTTACCGCAGCGTCAAGGCCAGTGGCTGTAACGAAGTGTGGAGCGTAGACTTCAAAGGGTGGTGGCACACCGTTGATGGCAACCGTTGTGAACCTTTGACGGTACGGGATGAATGGAGCCGCTATGTATTAGAGGTGCGGGTGCTCAGTTCAGCCCGTAGCGAAGCGGTGCGTGAATGCTTCACAAAACTCTTTGAACGCTATGGACTTCCCGCTTGCATCCGCAGCGACAACGGCAGTCCCTTTGCCAGTGCCAATGCGGTCCTGGGCCTGAGCAAACTGGCGGCCTGGTGGCTGGCCTTAGGGATCAATCTCGAGCGTGGACGTCCGGGTAAACCCCAGGATAACGGTGCCCATGAGCGTCTCCATCGCGATATCAAAGAGGAGTTGCAAAAACATGCCCAGGACGATCTTCGCACCCAACAGGTGGCCTTCGATCTGTGGCGCAAGACCTTCAATGAAGAACGCCCCCATGCGGCTCTTGCCATGAGCACGCCCTCTGAAATCTATCAGCACAGCTCTCATCCTTACGGTGGCACTCCTGCCGATATCAGCTATGATTTGATGACTCGCCGGGTCTCAAAAAGCGGGTCTATCAAACTCGATGGCTTCCAGATTCCTATCTCCACCGCCCTCGCCGGTTGGAGCGTTGGACTAAAACCACTAGACACGGTACACTTCGATGTTTACTTTGCCACTCTCAGAATCGGTCAGATTGACCTTTCAACGGCTGCTTTCATTGGGGCCGCTTGCGGCCCCAACAATGCCAGCCAAACCTCTAAAACCGCATAACATTAACTTAACTATATAACCCGATTACCGTTCAGCATCCCTCACAAAGTGTAAACCATGTCTTGATCTAAATCTGTAAACCATGTCCTGGTTGTACCGTTTTATTGCCAAAGAAAGAAGGTCAATTACCTAAAACCTAACACTTAACACCTAAAACTGATCTATAGATCACTCAATCGTTAGCTCTTCAATGGCGACAGTGATCGTATCTCCTTCCTCATTAGCGAAGATAGTGGGCGCTTACACGCGTGTTAGGTTTTAAGTGTTAGGTGTTAGGTAATTACGATCAGGGTTCTATGGTTGGGAATTACACAAATCCACTTCCCGTATTTACATTATTCAATTGTTAATTCTTCTACTGGGACAGTAATTTCCTCACCATCTTCGTTGGCAAAATTGGCAACAATACTTTGTGTCGGTTGTGGTGTGTTGTCCGATTTAAAATTGTTCTGTGTGATCAGGGTCTCAAACCCGGTCGTTGTCGATCCGCTTTCTGCGACAACGACTGCTGCGCCGTTTGTTTGCGACAGGTCACCACCGGTGATTCGCAACCCAGGGTTGCCCGCGGGTACCGTGAATGACCCCTCTCCGAACAGGAGGTGAGGCACCGCATCGCCATCCGCATCGATGTCGCCGACCGTTAAGCGAACCGCGATTGGTAATCCGCGCGCATCCACTCCGACCTTGCCCGTGCTTCCACTGAATACGGTATTCGATAGCTGCATCCCCCCCATGCCCGTGGAATTAACTACTTCCACGAGGGTCACGTCCGCCTGTGCATCATAGATTTGACCCTCGGGGAACAATGCCTGATTCACCGCGTTGATGGATCCTACAGTGAAGATACTGAAGAAGGTATTGGCGTCCGCTCCGTCGATGACTACGCTCGGTTTGCCGGTCACATATTCCACTGCCTGGTTGTAGCGTGGAGGGATGGCCGGAAGCAGAAAAGTGGCTGGATCGAGAGTTACGGTAAAGGTACCTACACCCGAGAACTCGACCTGCACAATGTCTTCGGATTCGTCCATGAAGGAGACACGTGTAATCTGATTCGGTCTCGCCTGAAGCTGGATACTTTCTCCGGTTAACAGAATCTGGTCAAAGATATTGCCGTTGGGATGCATGATGTTCTCTCCGGCGATATCCCCCGTTCCTTCAAGTACCAGGGGCACAGCCGGGGCGGCAATGGTGATTACGGAAGTGTCGCTATTAGCGGTTCCCCCGGCATTGTTTACCTGCACCCAGAAGTTTGTGTTCGCGGTAAGCGCGCCGGTGTCAAAGCTACTACCAGTTGCACCAGTCACGGGGTTGGCGGTGTCACCACTGTTGCCGGTATACCACTGGTAAGTGAGATCGATGCCACTGGCAACTACAGACAAGCTCGCCGATGCGCCGGATTGCACTTCTTGATTCGAGGGTTGGGAGGTAATGGAGGGAGCATCCGCGGGTGGCGGTGCCGAGGTGCCCGTGCCGGGAGCGCCGATGGGCGTAAACCCAAAGTCATCGAGACTGATATTATCAAAACTGCCCGCGGTTGTAGATACTAATCCATTGATATACGTAATCTTTCCAATACCCTCAGGTGCACCTAGTTCCTCAGCGTTGAAATCAAAAAAGGTAAAGGGGACATCAAATGCTATATTAATATTAAGCGGAATATCTTTAGTCGAAGTAAGGAGATTGTCATTGGTATCAAAGACCTGAATCTCACCATCACCCTCAAAGAATACAGCCGCGTAAAATTGCACCTGAAACGCCGGTGTTTCAAAGGTGATGGTCCCGGTAAATTCATTTATAATGATCCAAACGGCCGCTTGGAGAACCTCAGAACCTGCAGCCGTTGCAGGAAGCGTAGGAAATGAGTGATTAAAAGCCGGAAATGCGCTAAGCCCCTGGACCACACCCCCGGTAAAGGTGGCGGTAAATGGTGGCTGGCCCAGGGTAAAATTCGCAAGGCTGGCAAATACAGGGTTACCAGCTACCCCTTCAAAATCTTCAAATACGGTGTTGTTCGGAGGTCCATCGACATAAGTAAAACCCAGGTCATCGATAGAAAATTGACCCGAAACATTGACGACCTTTATTTCTTTTATCCCTGCAGTATAATTCAGGTCCGTGGTGTCAGCACTATCACCACTGAAAGAAACAAAGCTTTGTAAGGGCGGATTGGCGCCTGGACTGATATCAGCGGGTAATCCAACAACTACTCCTTGTTCAACCAAAGTGAAAAAGTTTTTATCACGCAACTCGAGTCTACCTGATCCATTGGTCTCCGCTGCATAAAACTGCACTAAGTTAACCCCTCTTTCAAATAAGATTTTTCCTTCCTGGGCACCAGGGACAAGGACCAAAGCCTTGGTCCCTGAATGGGTTAGACTGGGATTCTCTACGGTTTCCAGGGTAAAGTTTATCACCCGTACAGTGAACGGTGATTGCCCGATCGTAAAATCAGTTCCCTCAGCGGTAATATTTTCAAAATCGAAGAAGGTGTCGAGGTCTTGAGGTAGGGCGTGGAGAAGCACGGGAATTCCAAAGCAAATAAGCAAGCCAGAAAGTAATTTTAATTTGTTCAAAATGGACCCCACTCTTTATAATTAAGAATACTTGAGCTTTTAATAAGTAATGTTGCACATATAATCGTAATGTAAAATGAATTAATGCGATTACCGTTATGAATTAGGTACTACCGAGTCTCGCGACTGTGGGACAATAGCGCCTAATGTCATAAAAGGAACAAATGTGATATTCAATTTGTCGCTGCGTGGAGCAAACGACGAAATTTTTGAGGGCGAAGCCCGACATCGAACAAACCGGCAGTCGATTTACTGCGGTTGCAAAAGGGAATGAAATCACTTTTAAATAGGGAGATGAAGATCTGCGTATCAGTTGCTGCGTTATTTTTTCTGCTCAGCAATGTCTTTGGAGAGGAGAGTAAGCAATTTTCGGAATTGAAAGCGCGGGCTGAAAATGGCGATGCGGAAGCACAATTTAAAATTGGGTACATGTACCTTAAAGGGCGGAACGTTGAGCAGGACTTAAGTGAAGCATTCAACTGGACGCATAAAGCAGCGGTACAAGGGTATGCTTCCGCACAGAACAATTTAGGAGTGATGTATGCCAAGGGGCAGGGGGTAGCACAGAATTATGTTTGGGCTTATGCCTGGTTTAGCATCGCTTCGGAGTCAGGGGCCGCTTCGAGCATAAAGCATATTCAAAGCCTTAACAATTACATGACAGAAGAGCAAAGAAACGAAGCTATCTTCATAATCGGAAGGTTGTATTACTTTGGTTATGGTGTAGATCAGGATTTTACCAATGCCTTCAAATGGCACCGGAAAGCTGCCTTACGCGGTAATGCCCAAGCCCAGTTCAATTTTGCCATCTTCTATGAAAAGGGCCAGGGAATAGAAAAGGATGACAGAGAAGCATACATTTGGACGTTAAAAGCGGGAGAACAGGGATACACGGCGGCATATAATAAACTGGGGAAAATTTATGCCGAAGGCCTTGGGGTAGAAAGGGATTTTGTCAAAGCCTTCGAATGGTGGCGCAAGGCAGCTTACCAGGGAATCCCGTCCGCTCAAAGTAGCTTAGCCGAGTTGTATGCCGTTGGACGGGGAGTAAAACAGGATTATGTATGGGCTTATACCTGGTACAGTATTGCGGTCATTGGGGGTGCTCAGGTTGAGAAGAAACGCTTGGATGATCTCAGAGCAGCAATGAACTCACCACAAATCTCAGAAGCCGCGAGACGAGTCGAACAATGGTTGAAAAAAATAAAAAAGGAGCAGGAGGAGAAAATTAAAGATCAGTAAACCGTGAAGCATTGGCATGCTCTGTCCGGGGCTATTAAGTTAAACTAAAGTGTGGTTCAAATAAAGACTACAAAATACAATGGAACTTAAACTAAAAGGAAATCCGGCTATTATAGTTGTGGTCGTTATTGTTGCGGGTTTAATTGGCTACCGTATTTTTTTTCAGTCTGACCTATCAGGGAGTCCTGAATTACGTCAACAGCTCGAGACAAACCTGATGTCAGAAATTGCGGGCGATATAATGGCTGATGCGAAAGCGATGAAGGATGCAATTGATCGTGGAGATAATAAGACCGCCTATAGCTGGTACTTGAAGTTGTTTTAGTGATAGGTACACTGTCAATGGCAGCCGTGATGATTTGGCTCAATGTTCATCCCAGGTTGTCGTTTGTATCACTCCAGGCGAATTCGATTCGGGAGCTACTATTGAGTTTCTGCTACTTGATTCGTGCAAACTTTCTCCATGAAATTTAAGCGCAAAAGATATTTCATTATACCCATAGTGATTTTGGCATTCCTTCTTATACTGTGGTATTCAGTAGAGCCTTGGGTCGTCACTTTCATGGATGATGGGCCTTATTACTCGACAGACTTCACGGGCAAGGTTGATGAATTGCCCCTCTATTCACGCGTCGAACTCCATCGGTTTGGTCAGATAGCCTATGTTTTGGAATCTCGATTAATCGATCATGAAAAACCAAGTGTGCTCCTCTTGAGAGAGAGAAAAAATGGTTCACTCGTCTGGAGTAGGCTACCCGTTAAACCTGATGGTGAACTGGGCCCGCTCACCTTGGTCAAGGGGTATCGCACCTGGTATGGGGGTTGGAAAATAACCATTAACCCAGCTTTTCAGGAAGGTGGATATTTATACCTCGGACCTTTTGGCGGGGTCCGCTTTTTCAACCACAGCTGGTAGTCACCACTGGCCCAAAATTAAAGTCAGGACGCCGCATTAAATAGAGGAACGATCAGTCGACATCGCCGCGCGATAGCCACTTGATCGATCTTCAGATCCCCCGCGATCTCAGCACTTACATTGTAATCTCCGCATTTACACCTCGTCGTGTAAACTGAGGAGGATTAGATCCAATTTTCTCTTACCGCCAAATCAAAACTGGTGACACTGCCGTACCCCGCATTTTCCGATGCCGTCTCGTAATATCTGTAACGTGGTCCAATAATTTTGCCATCTTGATATACGACATAGCCGTTGTGATTTTGCGGTGGACCAACAGCATTAACCTGATTACTGATTTTAGGTTTGTCGTTATTCCAAGGGACGTTTTCGCCCGACTGTTCCGTCATGGGTTGCTCATTCGTTTTATTAACCATAATTATTGCATATCCGGCCCTGGGATAATTTGCAAGCAATGATACTCGGCATCGGGTAATTCATAAGAAAATTGAATAATAGTGATGATAATTTCTCTTAATAACAGCATTTCCGAGCGCTGAGACGAGTATGGGGAGCTGTGGATAAATGGATGCTATTTACAGACTTAAATTACCTTTAAGCTAAAACGGTGAATAATTATCAATAGACAATTGGCTGGGTAGACATCAACTAATAATCACTCGCTCAGCCACTTTATTCTCCTATTATGACTCTAGGCGGGGGGATAGAAAAGGTTATGGCGAGGAATAAGGGGGCTGTTCAATAGTTCTCCAAACGCAGGGTGGTTTTCTATATTAGCCCGATTGAAGGTCATTGAATGGACGTCTAGGCCACTGGCATCATATAATTGGCGCAGGAATTCTTGTGCCATACTTTCATTTCCAGTAACACTCGGTATTTGAACGATCTGTTGAAGGGTGCTTATGATGTCATCCTGCAATTTGTCCACCTCACTAATAATTGTTTCTTTCAATTTAGCATTCATTCGACAATCTCTTCCTAAATATAACTGTGCTTGTATTTAATTCTTTATGGCTCCCACTAGAGCTTTGTTCAGTGCCGGCATCAGTTCGTTTGAAAAAAGATCGAGGTTGCGAAGCCAGCTGGCCTTGTCGTCCCAGTCAAATGCCATGAGGACAAGTGTGCCGAAGGGGCCGCTCTCTTCGATGAGCATGAGTAGCCGCTTGAGCACTTCATCTACGTCACCAGCGATAATCTGCTCGGATAACCAGTAGTCCATGTTACAGTCGGAATCTGCCATCTCGGGGTCACGCTTCATAAAGCCGCGTCCGGGTCCCAAGTCCATCAGACTGGCGAGGTACTCGAAGTTTTTTCCCGCTGAATTGGTACGGATCCGATCGACTGCCTCCTTCGTGGTGTCGGCGAGGAAAATTTGACGGGCTACTTTCCAGTCTGAACGATCCGGACTGTTGCCTGCTTGGAGAGCTGATTTTTCATAGGTCGCCCAGTTGTCTGCGAGGATATTACCGGTAGCGAGAGCGGCAGAGTAGGGGGCAAATCCGTATTTCCCGGCCAACTGCAAGCTGTATGAATTTCGATTTATCCCCGGCATGGCAATCGGTGGATGCGGCTGCTGCAGTGGTTTGTGAATGAAACCGATCTGGGTTTCCTCGTGGACGTTTTCCTTGAGCGCGAACTGCCAGAATTCACCGTCGTGCTCATACGGCGGTTCTGATGACCACAGCTTTAATATAACGTCGAGTGCTTCTACCATCATAGCGCCGCCCACCTTTGGGTTCTGGCCATAGAGTTCGTAATCTGTTATTACCCCGCTGGGGCCAAGACAGAGATTGAGGCGTCCCTTAGAAAGGTGGTCGAGAAAAGCAAGTCGGGTGGCTACATAAGCCGGATGATGTTGGTTCAGGCATATTGGACATGGACCGAGGCGGATACGTTCGGTCTCTCCTAGAACGCGTCCGATAAAGACCTCTGGCACGACAACGGATTCGTATTTCATTGTGTGGTGCTCCCCAATCCAGAACTCGTCGAAATCTAGCGCCTCGGCCCAAACGACAAGCTCGATGTCCTCATCGTAGCACTGGGCTAGCGGTTTGTCCGGAGGATGGAACGGCATGATAAAAATGCCGGATTTTATCGATTGACTGTTGGCAATTATAAAGTTCCCTCCCTCTTAAATGCTATTTGGACATGAACTTAAAACTTAATAATAATGGCAAGAAATAATATTAAATTTAGGAATAGTATTTGTGTATGCGAACGGTATTATAACAATACCCTATTCACCGTCATCTTTACAATTACGATAAATATTTACATACCCATTAACTCGCTCTCATCTATGTTCATTATTTGCTATAGTAAAACTGAAAGGCATACAAACTCGCCTCCAGCAAATGAAAACACAAGCGCACAGGTTTGTTCCAAAGAGCACGCACATCTGTCTTTCCCTGCCAGGTGACAGGGTGCCAAATCTGGCCTTTGGGTGCGTGAACAGGATCGCAGTCCAGGGCGGAATAACCAGCGTAGGGCTCGAACTTGGAGTCTAGAATTTCCACGCGGATGAAGCCGTAGTCACAGTCGGCATTGATTTTGAGCGAGTCGCCCTCGAAAACAAACTGCGTTGTATAGACTCTTCCCTGTTCATAGGTTGGTTTTAGTTTTGCCCAGCCGTCCTCACGCAGGACCAGGCCGCCAATTCCACGCTGAAGCGGGAGTTCGGGTCGCACCTGGTCCATCATCGGATTTCCAATTCCGTGTTTGGTGAGTGCTTCCACATGTTCTTTTGATGCCCGGGCCGAAGATGCCGGAACATGATCCGATGTACCCGCCGGTCGAGTATCGCGTTGTTTAAAGGGGAAAGCGGAGTAGGGGATGATCATCTGACCCTGGTGTAAGAGATAACCGGCGACCGAATGACAACAGTAGCCATAGTCCTGGCTTCCAGGTTCACCATTATCACCCCAGGGTTGGTATCCATCGGCGCGTACGAAATTAGTGCTGTCACGGCTGACGTAGAGCGCTGCCTTGGTGTGAAACTGGTCATGCTGATTGCTTTCAGCGGGAGTGTGCAGCCATTGATGTTCACCGTGCGCCTCGTCGACAATTCCGATGTAGAGGCCACCTTCTTTGCGTATCGACATGGTGTGGAGTTCGACATTTGGACTCAGGTTGGGATCCCACTCACTAGAAAGGATAACCTTTTTAGGTGACCAGTTGATAAAGTCCTCGCTCTCTTGAAGACCGATCGTTCGCAGATGATTATGGCTCCAGGCGTGTGAGTGTTGAGAGTAGCCAAGCCACATCTGCTGCGACTCATCCCATATCACTCGCATTTGATGATGATGTCGAAAGGAGGTGGAGTCGCTGATCACCTGCCAGTGGATACCGTCGGGTGAAGCTGCCACACGTGACATCACCCTTTCACCGCGCTTGAATGCTTCCGCTCCGGGATTATATACGGCGAGAAATTTCTTGTTGGGATCGCTGCGATCCGGGTTGAGGACCAGGGTCCCATTGTCAAAATCAGTTGCGACGATATTCGTCTTAGTCTTATTTTCGAAGGGCTGACAATCAGATGACAGTGGTTTCGTCCAATGAATGGCGTCCTCAGATTCAGCATAGCAGAGGACGACTCTGGTGCCATCGGCAAAATTGGTGTTACCGCTGACGAGCGTCTTATACCATAGCTTGAATAGCCCGTCATCCGGGTCATGCAAGGCCGCCGCAACGACGCAGGTCCAGTGATAGCGTTCCCATGGCAGGTCCGTGTACTGGATTAGGGGTTCAGTTTTCTTGGGCCGTACAACGACGCGTTCAACGCCATCCAAATCGGCGAGTATAAAATTGTCCAGCAGGAGTTGCTTGTCCGTTCCAATGTGCGTGAAAGGGTGTTTGTAAGGGGGATTGAAATAGGGATAGGTCGCTATATCAACCGGACGTTTACCGGTCCAGGTATCATCCATACTGCGGTTTAGATCGAGAAGTTCAGTGGGGCTTTTATGTTCAGGTTGATCGTTCATGGGATTCCTTCGGCTATTTATCAAGGAATGAATTCATAGGAATATGCTTGAATAGAAGTCAAAAGGTCAAAAGGTCAAAAGGTCAAAAGGGAAGAGGGTATGTGTAGCCGAAGATGAAGAATATTGCTGGTAACTAAGCATTATGGAGCAACCAAATTTCAGTAACTGCCGATTGCAGGCCAGTATGATTTTGATGGCAATCACCATGGCAGTATTGGGCTGCAGTGGGAATAATGACAGCCGATCAATTGGAAAACCAAACATACCAGAACGAGTCGCTGTCAGTACCGAGGGATTCAGTTTTATTTATCAGGGGGCGCCAGTCACTATATTCAGTGAAGCGCCAGAACTGGCAGAGCGCGTTGCCGCGGGAGAATTGCCCCGGTTGGAAGATCGCTTACCTGAAGAGCCCTTGATTGTACCGACCATAGAACGCATCGGGCAATACGGTGGTACCTGGCGCCGCGGGTTTACGGGACTTGATACGAGCAATATGGATCGGATTGTACATGATCACTTAATTTACTATGACATCGATGGGTACACCCTGATGCCTCACTTTGCGAAAGGATGGGAAATCAGCGAAGATGGGACAACATTTACTTTCCATCTGCGACCGGGGATGAAGTGGTCAGATGGAACCCCGTTCACAGCCGATGACTTCGTCTTCGCTTTCGAAGACATAAGTACAAATGAAAAGATCAATCCGATTAAACCTAACTATGCCACCGTGGACGGGCAGCTGTGCAAATGTGAAAAGTTAGATGAGACGACGGTTCGTTACACCTTTCATAAACCAAACTATGTTTTCATTGAGAGAGTGGGTGGTTTATACATTGCAGGTCAGTTCGTCCAGGGGGGGGCTCTCCCTCTCTTCGCACCGAGGCATTATTTAAGGCAGTTTCTCCCGCAGTATACACCCTTAAGTGATCTAAAGAATCAGGCGAAGGCAGCGGGAGACAAAAGTTGGGTGAAATTCTTTCAACGCAAAGCTTCACCCCATAAGAACCGTGACTTGCCGGTTATAGCTCCCTGGAAGCTAGTTACTCCGATAACGAGTGATATTTACTCTTTCGAACGCAACCCCTATTACTTTGCCGTCGATCCCGAAGGGAATCAGCTTCCCTATATCGACAAGATTGTATTGCGTCGATTTGAGAACTTGGAGGTGTTCAACTCACGGGTCATTGCCGGCGAGGTGGATATGCAACATCGTCATATCCTGATCGACAAAGTTCCTCTTCTCATAAGGGAGTCCCATAAAAGTAACTACCGTGTACTCATTTGGCCCAATTTAGGAGGTTCCGACGGCATCATATATGTTAACCAGACCTGGAACGGAGATCCGGAAATAAAAAAGTGGCTGAGAAGCCGTGATTTTCGGATAGCCCTCTCGCTTGCCATTGATCGGGTAGAAATAAATGAATCGATATTTATGGGCATTGGTGTGCCGAGAGCCTTCCTCCCATTCCCGAATAATCCCTATTATCCCGGTCCTGAATATGAGAAAAGGAATGCCGTTCGCAACCTGGAACAAGCTGACTCGATTCTCGACTCAATCGGCTTGGATAGGAAGGATAGTGAAGGTTACCGCCTGCGTACTGACAATAACGAGCGTCTGGTGATTACCTTTTCCGTTCCGGCTCAGTCGTTGATAGATTTTGAAGGTATAGCTGAACTTCTCGTGAATCATTGGAAGGATGTTGGCATCTATATACATTTAAGTGTGGAAGGGGAAACTTACTATGGAATTCGTCACAGTAACAATGAACTACAACTCAACATGTGGTTAGCTGGCGGTTCTGAAAACCCGTGGACATATCCCAATATGACCATACCCGTTGTTGGCGGTGGATTCGCCCCGCTCAACAGTAAATGGTATACTACTAACGGACAAAGAGGTGTGGCTCCGACCGGTGATCTCAAACGTTTGCAGGAAATATATGAGGAAGGCAATAGTCTACCTATAGCGATGCGTGCGGAACTGGGAAAAGAACTGTGGAGAATTCATTCAGACAACCTGTTTGTCATTGGCACGGTCGGGCAATCTCCAGCGATGAACGGCATAGTCGTAGTAAAAAATGATTTTCGTAATGTTCCCGATATGGCGCCCAACAGCGCCGCCATGCAGACCCCGGGAATTGCGCGACCCGAACAATTCTTTTTTGAGCGAAGCGGGCCAAACAACTGAGATTACACGAGAACGAACAAATTAATCGGAAATCGACACTATAAATAACCTTCTGATTCATTTACCTCTTGTCATCGCGAGGTTGCTGGGCAACCGTGGCGATCCAGGGGAACGACAATACGTGACAGGTATTCCCCTAGATTGCCGCAGTCGGCTACGCCTCCTTCGCAATGACAAATAGAAGAGTGCAAATATCAAAATGACATTACAGTGAATATTTAATTACCCATATATGATGATTATTGCCAATCGAATATATACTGGTACTAACAGTGACTTTAATACTTTATAAGCTATATCACTACAGGTCTAATTAGATATGATTTTTAAAGTATTATGAAGATTAATAAATTCCCAAGCTGTCGCACACCGATCACTCTATTACTGATGGCGATCATTATTGTGGCGTTGGGTTGCAGCGGAAATAATAAATCTCCATCCACCGATAATTCGGATACTCCTGAACGGACCGCTGTCAGTACGGAGGGATTTAGTTTTATTTATCAGGGACCGCCACCCACTTCATTCAGTGAAGCTCCCGATCTGGCGAAACGTGTCGCGGCAGGGGAGTTGCCTCCGGTCGAGGATAGACTGCCTGATGAACCGTTAATAATTTCGCCCATTGAACGCATCGGTCAATACGGAGGGACTTGGCGCCGCGGATTTACAGGAGTTGATACTAACAACGTCGACCGGTTAATGCATGATCACGTAATTTACTTTGACCTCGACGGATATACGCTCGTCCCTCACGTCGCGAAAGGATGGGAAATCAGCGAAGATGGAACAACTTTTACATTTTATCTGCGCGAGGGGATGAAGTGGTCTGATGGTGCGCCGTTCACGGCCGATGACTTTGTCTTCGCCTACGAAGAAATTATTTTGAATGATCAAATCAATCCGACAAAACCCAGCTACGCGAAAGTCGATGGGAAAATGTGCAAAGTAGAAAAGTTAGACGAAACCACGGTTCGCTATACATTTAATAAACCAAACTATGTCTTCATCGAGAATGCTGGTGGTTTAATCGTCGCTGGTCAGTACGCTGCCGGAGGAGGGCACCCCCCCTACGCGCCCCGGCATTATTTAAAGCAGTTTCTTCCGAAGTATACCCCCTTAAGTGATCTGAAAAGTAAGATGAAAGAAATAGGGCTCAGAAGTTGGGTGGAACTTTTCAAACACGTGGCTTCACCTCACAGGAACCGCGATTTGCCAGTGGTCGGTCCCTGGAGATTGGTTACTCCGATAACTGATGAAATATACTCATTGGAACGCAACCCCTATTACTTTGCCGTCGATCCCGAAGGAAACCAACTTCCCTACATCGACAAGATTGTATTGCGCCGGTTTGAGGACTTGGAAGTTTTCAATGCGCGTGTCATGACTGGTGAGGTGGATATGCAACATCGTCATGTCCTTTTAGACAAAGTCCCTCTTCTCAAGCGGGAGGGAGGCAGGAGTAATTTCCGCCTCTTCTTATGGCCCAATTTAGGAGGTTCCGACGGCTTCATCTATGTTAACCAAACCTGGCAGGGAGATCCGGAAATAGAAAAGTGGTTAAGAAACCGCGATTTTCGGATTGCCCTCTCACTTGCCATAGACCGGGAGGAGATAAACGAATTGATTTTTATGGGCCTGGGTGTTCCGAGAGCCTTCCTCCCCTTCCCGGATAATCCTTATTATCCCGGTACCGAATATGAGAACAGGTATGCGATTCGTAACCTG
This sequence comes from Opitutales bacterium, assembly GCA_965219535.1. Classification (GTDB taxonomy): domain Bacteria; phylum Verrucomicrobiota; class Verrucomicrobiia; order Opitutales; family PNEW01; genus PNEW01. The sequence goes on from CBDCNV010000001.1 coordinate 1,606,954, forward strand.
GAAGAATCCAACGTGCATCTCGATGCCCTCGGTTTGGATAAGAAAGACAGCGAGGGGTACCGACTGCGAACTGATAATTGGGAACGTCTGATTATTAACCTTACCGTCCCCAGTCAGTCTTATGTAGATTTTAGTGGAATAGCGGAACTTCTCGTTAATCACTGGAAAGATGTCGGTATCGCAATACACTTAAGCGTTTTAGGGGAAACCTTTGTAGGGAGACTCCATGCAAACAACGAACTCCAACTTCACCTGGGAATTTCTGGCGGTTCTGAAAATCCGTGGACTTACCCAAATATGACCATACCTGTCGTACAAGGTGGTTTCGCGCCTCTCGTTGGCGCTTGGTATTTATTTAACGGACAAAAGGGCGTGGCGCCAGCTGGCGCACTCAAGCGCCTGTTGGAAATATATGAGGAAGGCAACAGTCTACCCAAAGCGATGCGCACGGAACTGGGAAAAGAATTATGGAAAATCCATTCAGACAATCTCTTTAATATTGGCATCGTCGGTCAATCACCGGCCATGAACGGTGTTGTCGTGGTGAAAAATAATTTTCGCAATGTTCCCGCTTTCGCGCCCAACAGTGCAACCCTGCAAACCCCCGGGATTGCGCGACCCGAACAATTCTTTTTTGATAACTGACTTAATGATTATTTGCAGTTAATCTTCGTCTTCATCCTGTAATTATATACTAAAATATCATGGTGGAACGCGCTGCCTGACGGCCATAGCCTTGGCGACGGCTGTTCCCAAGCGCGTTTAGTTAATTCGTAATAGAAGAAGCGTGCTAGGGACAGCCCGCTCCACCATGGGTTGCAAGATCTATTGCGTAATCTTATTTATACCGATAACAATCAATGGTGTAATAATTTAATTGAAAACACACCCTTTAGGAGCGCGACATAATTAGTTTATCAAGCATTATGAAGATAATCAATTTCAGCAACCGACGGACACCGATTAAGCTATTACTGATGGCGATCATTATCGCGGCGTTGGGCTGCAGCGGAAATAATAAATCTCCATCCACCGATCATTCGGATACTCCAGGATGGACCGCTGTCAGTACGGAAGGTTTCAGTTTTATTTATCAGGGACCTCCAGTCACTACATTCAGTGAAGCGCCCGAACTGGCGACGCGTGTCGCTATGGGGGAATTGCCGCCGGTTGAAGATCGTTTACCGGAAGAGCCATTGATTATCCCGCCCATAGAACGCATTGGCCAATACGGGGGTACCTGGCGCCGCGGTTTTACGGGAATTGATACTAACAACATGGACCGGATAATCCATGATCACCTTATTTACTTTGATTTCGACGGCTATACCTTGATGCCCCACATCGCGAGTGGATGGGATGTCAGCGAGGACGGGACAGCATTCACTTTCTATCTGCGTAAGGGCATGAAGTGGTCTGATGGCGCTCCCTTCACAGCTGATGATTTCATCTTCGCCTTCGAAGAAATTATAATGAATGATGAGATAAATCCGACTAAACCTGCCCCCCTTAAAGTCGATGGGCAACTCTGCAGATGTGAAAAGCTAAATGAGAACACGGTTCGTTATACCTTTCATAAACCTAACTATGTGTTCATTGAGAATGTAGGTGGATTATCTGTTGCTGGCCAGTTTCATCGGGGAGGGACATCACCACTCTATGCGCCACGACATTATTTAAAGCAGTTTCTCCCGAAGTATACCCCTTTAAGTGATCTGAAAAAAAGAGCGAAGGCGGCGGGGGATAGAAACTGGGTGACCTACTTCCAACGCATTGCTTCGCCCCACAAGAGCCGTGGTGTGCCGGTTGTAGGTCCCTGGAAGATGGTTACTCCGTTGACGAGTGAAGTTTACTCTTTAGAACGCAACCCCTATTACTTTGCCGTCGATCCAAGTGGGAATCAGCTTCCTTATATCGATAAGATAGTAATGCTTCTGTTCGAAGACGTGGAGCTGTTCAACACACGTGCCATTGCCGGAGAGGTGGATATGCAACATCGTCATATCCAGATAGACAAAGTCCCTATTCTCAAGCGTGAATCAGTCAAGGGTAACCATCGTGTACTCTTATGGCCTAACTTGGGTGGTTCTGACGCTATTATCTATGTAAACCAAACTTGGGAGGGAGATCCCGAAATAGAAAAATGGCTGAGGAACCGCGATTTCCGGATTGCCCTCTCGCTTGCTATAGATCGGGAGGAGATAAACGAATTGATTTTTTTGGGCATGGGAAAACCGAGGGCCTTTCTCCCGTTGCCGGATAACCCGTATTATCCCGGTCCAGAATATGAGAAAAAATATGCGGTTCGCAACTTGGAGCAATCCAACAAGATCCTCGATACACTCGGTTTGGATAAGAGAGATAGTGAAGGCTATCGTTTGCGTACCGATAACACAGGGCGTTTGAATATTACCGTTTCAGTGACGGCTCAGTCGTTTATTAATTTTGATGATATAGCTGAACTTCTCGTGAACCATTGGAATGATGTCGGTTTGGATATAAAATTAAGGATTGAAGGGGAAACTTACTATTCTAGACGCGAAGCGCAAAACGAACATCAACTCAGCATGTGGTTTTCTGGCGGTTCTGAAAACCCATGGACTTATGCTATTATGACCATACCCGTTTCTAACAGCTTCGCCCCTCTAGTTAGTAAATGGTATATAAATGACGGTCGAGAGGGCGTGGCACCGACTGGGGATCTTAAACGTTTGCTGGAAATATTTGAAGAAGGCAATAGCTTACCCAAAGAGATGCGCACGGAACTGGGAAAAGAATTATGGAGAATCCATTCAGACAATCTGTATGTAATAGGTACCGTCGGGCAGTCTCCAGCGATGAACGGGGTTGTCGTAGTAAAAAATAATTTTCGCAATGTTCCCGATGTCGCGCCCAACAGCGCCACCTTGCAATCACCGGGCGTTGCCCGTCCCGAACAATTCTTTTTTGAACAAGAGTGATAGGAAATCAGGGTTCAGGGTTCAGGGTAGTCTCTTCATCTACCTAATAAATTTAAGTCAATATTTACATTCTATTTTATGCAGCCAATGGTGGAGCGGGCTGCCTGACGGCCATAGCCTTGGCGACGGCTGTTCCCTAGCACGCTTCTTCAATTGCAACTTTCTAAAACGCGGTAGGGACACCGCGTTCCACCTTATTGGCTAACAATTCTATTGTCTCGTCCATGATGTCACCATCAAATCCTTTAGCGATTAATCACAGCGTTGACTAAAATTAATTAGCTTAAATGATGGGGCGAAATTCAGGAGGACTCAATGAATACTAGATACCTTGTTCTTGATTCACGCATAATCGAAAGTACGGTCAATGCAAAGCTTGCCGTCACGGCAGCGGAGAAGGACCCGCGCAACCCCCTCTTTGGTGAAGATAATCCGTGGGAGAAACGTTATGACAATCTTTACGCGAATGTCTTCTACGATGAGCAGGAGAATCTCTATAAAAGTTGGTACAGTCCTTTTATCGTCGATCAATCTTCTCGTGGCATGAAAATTGGAGAGCGCCAGAAAAAAAAGTATAAGCCTCAAAAAGGCAGGGAGATGGGGGTTTGTTATGCCACCTCCCAGGACGGCATTGTTTGGGACAGACCCAATTTAGGCTTAGTTGAATATGACGGGAGTGTGAATAATAATATTGTTTATCGCGGGCCTCACGGCGCGTGCGTGATCAAAGACCTCAGTGAAAAAGAGGGCGCGAAGCGCTACAAGATGTTCACTTCATCAGGTCAAGCGAAGATGGCCATATCCTTTTCACCGGATGGCATTCAGTGGGACCCGATCACCGTATGTCCTGATATCAATCCCTATCGCGTTGACGGCACGCATTACAACACGTTGTGGGTTGATGAACTCGGCGAGTGGGTGGGGTTTACGCGTATGCGCGATCAGCAGGAAATCGGATCGGATTCAATGAAAAAGCGCCACGGCGCGTGGCCACCTCGACAAGTGGGAAGATCGACCTCACAAGACTACATCCACTGGTCACAAGCGGTGCCTGTTATGGAAGGATTGAATGAAAACCTGCAGATCTATTCGATGCCTGTTTTTCGCCATGGAAGTGTGTTTCTCGGATTACCGGTTATCCACAACCAGCGGAGTGATCGGGCATGGACTGAATTAGCGTGGAGTGCCGACACCGTTGAATGGCATCGCGTTTGCCCGGGTTCACCTTTGATAGCCAATAGCGATCCCATCGGCAGTTACGACTGGGGCTGTGCGTATTCATCTGCTTATCCGATTTTTCTCAAAAATGAAATACGTCTTTATTATGGCGCGAGTAACGGTCTGCATTTCGGCTGGCGCGATGGTTTTTTCTGTCTCGCAACTTTGCGGCCGGATGGTTTTGCCGGTTACGAGCAAAAATCTGATAAGAGACCTGCGTCTATCAACACCGCATCTTTTGAATGTATAGGTAATGAACTTCAGCTCAGTGCGGATATTCAGAGTGTTGGTTCGGTGAAAGTGAAGTTATTCGATCAATCTAACGAGCAGGTGCTCGCCGAAGGCGAACCCATCGAAGAGAATGTAACAGACGGCGTTGTTAAGTGGCAAAATGGATTTTCAATGGGGAGTGTCAAAGGTCACGCAGTTCACCTGCAATTTATAATTAACGCGGCGAAACTTTTTTCATTCGGCTTTGACCTTTTTGATTGAATCTTAAATTTAATTTACTAATGATGCTCAAAGCAGAAGAAATAAACCGTTACGAAGAGGATGGTTGTCTGGTGTTGCGTCAGGTGCTCAATCCAGCGGATCTTGAGCCTTTACGCCAGTCGATCTCCGAATTTGTCGATCTGCAAATTCAGAAACTGCAGGCCGATGGAAAAGTTCGAGACCCTCACACTGAAGCTTCTTTCGAGAAGCGATGGGCGATCGTCTGTGAAGAAAATGATTTACAGAAGGGTGAAGATCGTGTCGCCCAATGGGGAGCGGGGAGTGGATTGCTCAACGAGGCGGTCTATAACCTGATCGCCGACCCGAGGCTAACTGACATCATGGCGTCTTTACTCGGTCCCGAAATCACCGCAAATGGCGACTACTGGATCAGGCCAAAGGTTCCCGGTGACCCGATTACCACGCTCGCCTGGCATCAGGACAGCAACTATTACATCGGCAAGGGGGATAGTGCCACCGTAGACGCGATGTCCGATCCAGGGGGGAAAGTACTGAACATGTGGGTGCCGCTTGTCGACGTCAACGAGCATAACGGCTGTCTCAAGCTCGTTCGCGGGAGCCATCGTCATGGAACTGTCGCTGCTCAAAGAAACGAATTGGGTCATTGGACCCCGGTCGAAGACGTGAGCCGATACGGGACAGTGGCCAATGAACCGATGCAGCTCGGCGATGTGCTCATCTTTAACAATTTAACCTTGCACGCTTCAGGTAACAATGACTCCGACCATGTTCGCTGGAACATCGACCTGCGCTACTCACCAACCGGCCAAGCCGTTCATTGGCATAAACTGGGCGATAAGTTGGATTCAATTTTTCCAGGTTTCGTTGCCCGTAGCGACGACGCCACTAAAGTCATGAGTTGGGAGCAATGGCAGGACAAGTGGAACAACAGGCCCGCCATAAATTAATTACTTTATGTCTAAAGAATCACACTGGAAACTTCGCACAGAAAACAATTGCCTCTTTGTCGATGACGTATCAAACGGCAAGGTGGCAATACAGCACAATGCCCGCCCGGGTCTTCGACCTTACATTCACCCACTGCGTATGCGGGGAGGCGGTGTCTGCCTGACCGAGGATAGTCCCGGGCACCATCCCTGGCAACATGGTATCCAGACCGGTTTTCATGGAGTTAACGGCTGTGACTTTTGGTTCGATCCCGGACAGCAACCCAATGTGGTGACTGGTACGATCGAACCCAGCGCGCCGTGTATTGCGAGCGAGGAACCGCCAAGCTGGAAGATCGAAGCGCTATGGCGGCATGCGGACGGCAGTGACCTCCTGGCAGAAGAGCAAAGTTGGTCCCTGCTCGAGGGCGAAACGCTACTGTTTTTAGATTTTGACTGGACGCTTCAAGCAATCCCCGATGTGAAAATAGAACAGCACGCTTACGGAGGTCTTTTTATTCGAATGCCATTTCGGCGGAGTAGTGGGGGCGATGTAATTAACGCCAGTGGCATGCGAGACGAAGATACTGAACAGCAGGCAGCAACCTGGGTAGACTTGCACATGCCAATAGAGAATAGCGAGAACGGCGCTGGCATCACGGTTTGTGATCATCCCGAGAATACCAACCACCCCGCGCACTGGCGGGTGGACGGCAGTTGCGGAATCAACCCGGCGCCCTGTATTCCTGCTGAGATTGAGATGCCGACTGGAGCAAAATTGCGGCATCGCTACCGCCTGATCCTTCACGACGGACCGCTTCCACCCGAGCAGATCGAAAAACAGTGGGCGACATATGCGCGTGTTGGGTAATAAGGCAAAAGGGGAATCGATTATTCGTATTAGGGTTAATGAAGATATATAGATCAACCTGAAATTAATAGCTGTGACACCGATCTTCCTTTTTGACATTTTGACATTTTGACATTTTGACCTTTTGACTTTCCTGAAAGGAAAGATGAGAAAATGAGATCTGTAATCTGTGTACACGAAAGATTTGATGCGATATGGCCGTTTGCTGCCGATTATTGGCACAAACGCTGGCAGCAGAATGGTGGTTGCGAGTTCTACCGCACCGAAGATCCTGCTGCATGTCCCTCTCAAATTGTGTCGGACCCCGCCTCAGTGCACCGTTTGGTGCTTCTAGGTTTGCCCGCGGGTCCCGAGGATCTCGAGCCCTTTGCCGCACTCGAGGAGTGCTACCAAGAATCCCAAAGCTACCCAAAATCCCAATTCAAATCAACTGCCAGGGGTATAGAAGAGGCAACCGCTCGCGGTGTGAGCTTTATTCCCCACCGGGTCGATGTCTATTGGGGACAATCGGTGTCCGAATTTGGCCTCGCACTGACTCTCTGTGCGCTCCGTCGCATACCGCAGACCTACGCCGCGATGAAAGAAAGTCTCAAACCCTGGGACTATATTCCAGAGGTGGGAAAACCGGGGCAGCGCGGTGCGCAATTTGGAGATGATATCCGCTTTACCAATGGCACGTTGGCGGGCAAAAGGGTGCGCGTAGTCGGGGCAGGAAATATCGGGGCCCGTTATTCATCTTTTTGCACAGCGTTGGGCGCACAGGTAGCAATATGGGATCCCTATGCACCCGATGCCTCTTTTGTTGTCGCCGGTGCCGAACGCTGCTTCCATTTATCTGAACTGGTAAAAGATTCAGAAATTTTTGTACCCATGGTGCCTCTAAAAGATGATACCCGCGGTTTAGTAACCGCTGAGTTGATTGATGCACTACCACATGGAAGCTTGGTCGTGCAGGTGACACGGGCCGCGGTTTGCGACACCGACGCCCTCTATCGACGCGTATTGAACGATGAGCTTGCGCTCGCCGCCGACGTTTTTAAACCCGAACCTGTGGCACTGGATTCCCTCTTGCTTGGTCGGGACAACGTGGTGCACACACCACACAACGCCGGTCGAACAATCGATGCGAATCATGCCTGGGTAAAAGATTTGATTTCCCGATTCAAATCACGCTAAATGAGAGGAAATTGATTATGTCCATTTTAAGGCCTGAGGAAGCGCTGTGCAAACGCAATGAGCTGGTAGATATGGGTTATACCATTCTGCCTGGTATGATGCCGGAATCTCTGCTTAATGAATTAAGCGACTGGTCTGCTGAACGATTGCCGAAGATTAAAATTGACGATAGGATACGCTATCAGGGTAGCGATATTTTTGTATTTACAGAGCGCCAGTGGGAAAAAACAAATGGTAAACCCATGAAGGGTGATCATCCCCACTTCAAAGATCCGATTGCCGAAAAAGTGATAGATTTACCAGCCCAACTGGAGGTCTGCCGACAACTCGGCTTGGAAAATCTTAAATCCGATGGGTCTCTCATCATTTTATCCAAACCCGGTCATGGGCCGCCCTTGTATTGGCATCAGGATTTTATGGATTGGAACAGTCCCCAAGCGGCAACACCCTGGCCGACCAAGATTTTTCTCTCCTATTACCTGACGGATACGACGCGTGAAAATGGCTGCCTACGCGTCATTCCCGGCAGCCATCGCAAACGTCACCCTTTACATGATCTTTTACCCGATGCCCATGACGCTGAACTCCAGGCTATCGATGATCTCTCACATCCTGCTTTTGCTGACTATCCCGATGCCATTGACGTCCCGCTCAAAGCGGGAGATTTGATTATTGCCGATGCACGTCTCATGCACTCAGCCTGGCCGAATCAAACCGCAGAACGCCGAACATTGATGTTGGCCTGGCACGATGTCTTTCAATTTCCCGAGCCCCCAAGCTGGTGGACGCGCGCTATCCCCGAGTGTGTAAAAAATGTTGATCCCAACGCCCAATATGAACGCTCCCGAACACCGACTCACTATATCGCATAAGGTATACTCCCGAAATACTTAGAAGTTAAACCCATGTCGAAAGCAGGATTACGCCATTTAACTGAAGACCAGTTGTTATCATTTATAACAAACGGCTTTCTTATTGTCGAAGATGTTCTATCGCCGGACGAAGTCAAAGTGTTGTCAGAACGATGCGATATGATTGCCGCCGGTGAAGCCGATCATATCCCGGAAACCAGCCTTCAACTTGAGCAGGTATTTCGCGAGGGTGAAAAGCAGGTTGAAAATCAAGTGCTCTCTACGCGTAAATTATATGATATTGCCGTTTATGATCCGGTGATGTGGCAGCATGTAGTGCATCCAAAAATTGTCACTATCATTACCGATCTGCTCGGCTGTAAGGATATCAAATTGTACGGGGACCAATTGTTTATGAAACCGCCAGAAGTGGGAACGGAAGTGCCCTGGCACCAGGATTCGGCGTCGTGGCGCGATATTTTCCCCATGGAGTTAGTCAGTGCCTGGACGGCGATTGACGAAGCGACCGAAGAAAACGGCTGTCTCACTTATGTACCGGGCACACATCGCTGGGGGATGATGCACAAGAATAAAGTGCAATGGTTTTCATCGGATTTTGGTAATGATCAATGGCCCGTCATCTCAGCAACTATGAAACCGGGCAGTATTAGTTTTCACCATAGTTTAACGCTTCATCGGACCTCTGCTAATCTCTCGGGCAAACGACGACGAGGTTACTCAGTTCACTATATGCGCGCTACCTCCAGGAAAGATGAATCAGTCACCGATGCGCCAAAAATGCCTCCGTTTAAGCAAGTGTGTGGCCGATCTTTCGAGGATTGTGTGTAATGGGATGATCTGTTCAGGAGGCAATTGAATAACCCAGACAACATTTCCCACAAGCTCTATGCCAATGAGAGTGTATTACTCCTTGATGAGACTTTGATCGAGGAGGAGAACGGTATCCGAAGGGAAGTCCAACCGGGGAAGACGATACCTTTCGTTATGGAGCCCGACATAGACAAACCGTGGGAGTATTGCGGTCCTGGGATGAGCAAGCGAATCCACCTATACGGTACAACGCTCTATGACGACCTAGTGGGAAAATATCGGATGTGGTACTTCGGCCGTATGGGCCCTCACTGGCGCGCCCCCGCTTGCAACTATCAGATACCTGGACTCTTTGTACCGCGCACTGACGAAAAACCTTACAACTGCAACGGTGTTACCGAAGATAAGTTCGGGAGATCCTTTGTCGACAACGACCGGGGTGATCTGACCTTGTATGCAGAGAGCGATGACGGCATCAACTGGGACAAACCTAAACTGGGCATCTTCACTTTCAACGGAAGCACTGAGAATAATATCATATGGGATTTTCACGGGGCCTCGGTGTTCATTGACCGGGAGGAAAAAGACTCCGACAAAAGGTACAAGGCCATCGGCTTCTGTCGGCGCTATCGCAATATATTCATGATCACTTCTCCCGATGGCATTCATTGGGATGACAAAGATTATATCGAACCCGTGTCCCGACGCGGCAACGAGGGCTCTTTCAATGTAATCTATGATTCGAGGTATCATATCTTCCGGGCTTACTCAATCGTGCGGTTTAATGATAAAGAAAAAAGGAGGGTTATCTGTTACACGGAGAGCCCATCCTTGGAAGGACCCTGGAAGGAGCCGCAACCGATGCTCGAGCCGAATAGTTGGGACGATGAAATAGGGCGCCGGAATTACAAAGCGCTGCGCGCCGAGTTTCACAACATGTCTGCCTTTCGTTACAATAATATTTATCTTGGTTTACTGGGAGTTCTTTATGTGACAGCAGAGCAGATTCCCAGCCAGGAAAACCAGGTGCCCTGTGACGGACCCATCGATTCACAGATCGTCTATAGCCGGGACGGCATCAGTTGGGCGCGCGCCGATAGAAACCGGACTGCGGCAATACCCCGGGGTGGCGAAGACGCATTTGACCGGGGGATGATTCTTGGAATAGCCAAAGAGCCGATTATCGAGGGCGACGAGATTCACTGGTATTACACCGGCTGTGAACATACCCATGGTGAAACGGATATGGAAAAGCGGGTTAAACGTCTGGGGCGTGCGACCTGGCTGAGAGATCGTTTTGTCGCATTGTGTGCAAAAGAAGACGGTATGATTGCGACCAGAACTTTTACCCTGCCAGGGGGTACCCAGAGTCTGGAAGTAAATGCCAATGCTTCAGGTGGTCAGTTGTCAGCAGAACTATGCGACGCAGAGGGTAGGGTCTTGAACGGCTTTTCGAAGGATGAATGCGTGCCGTTGAACAGCGATGAGTTGCGATGGCAGCTTAAATGGAAAAAAGGTGATTTTGCGACAGTCAAAGACGCGGTGAAATTTCGGTTCATTCTCAATGGAGCCAAAGTTTACAGTTTTACATTTTGCCATTAGTAATGGAGAGTAAAGGGAGACTTATATAAAGTGCGTATTGATGAACTTATAAGGATCCGATTTTTAAGAAGGGCTCCATGGCATCATTAAGCCAATCAGAAGTAAACACCTACCGGGATCAGGGCTACCTGGTTCTGCGACAGTGTATTAATCCTGATGGCTTGTCATCCGCGCGCGTTTTAATTGACGAGCTCGTGAACAGGCACGCACGCGAACTCTACCATGCAGGAAAGATTTCTTCCTTACATGAAGGAGAGTCGTTTGAGCGTCGCATGGTTGTCATTAATGAGGAAGCTGGGTTCAAAACTAGAAATTGGGATGTAACAGAAGTCTCCGATTCCCCGGAACTGTACCCTCTCATACTCCATCCGGTTATCCTTGACAGCGTCGAGTCGCTCCTGGGATCTGAAATTGCCTGGACGGGCAGCTATGCCGCCAGACCAAAAATACCACAACATGAGTTGACCGCATTTCCCTGGCACCAGGATAGCCAATATTACGGCGAGCCAACTAAACACCTCCATATAGTGAGTGTGTGGATACCCCTGGTCGATGCGGATGAGCGCAATGGTTGTCTTTACATCATACCGGGCAGCCATAAATGGGGTATACTGAAGGGCGAACGCGCTGCAGATAGAAATATACGCACGTTCGAGGATGTAGAAAAAAAGGGTGAGCCGGTAGCTTTGCCCATGAGAGTGGGTGATATTCTTTTCTTCACCAATCTTACCTTTCATACGAGCAAACTTAATTCCACTGACAAGGTGCGTTGGAGTGTGGACTTGCGCTATGTCGTGCCACCAGAATCACAAACACTGACCGAACACGAGCGGGAAGGCTATAACACGCTCAATGATCACTATAAGATGTCAAACATTACCGTTCGCAGTCGTCAGCCAGAGAAGATTGCGAGCATACAGCAACTGAAGGAATACGTTACCCGGCGCATAGAGCAGTTGGCAGAATCCAGGTAAAAACGCTGAAAGCATCAACTCAGGCACGCTTCACTTTCTGGGAGATTCCGGTACTTTTGCCATGGGCACATTACCGATATCCAAGACGATGGCTTCGAGCAATAGCTGGAAGCCCATGATGGTTGGTAATGCGCTAAGCATGACCGTGCCAGCAGTGGCCGGCAGCCCGAAACGTATCGACTGGATCCAGTGGTAGCTGCCAAACACAACACCGAAACCCATGCTAAATAGCCCCAGGGCTACGAACAGAGAAACTGCAGTAAAATTCTGCCAGACATAGCAGTGCATGAACCTCCGGACCATCACCGATAACAGGTAGAGCGGAAATTCCACCAGCGATTTGAACAGGTTCAAGGAACTCCGCTCGCCCCTGTAAATGGCCGGCATCGCCACCTGCATCACGGGCACATGGTGTAAATATAGGTTGGCGAGCATGCTGCTTTCGAAGAGATAACGCGGTTTCAAACGTTCGAAATCTAGTAACTGCAGCGTTTGAGCCGAAATTGCCGTGAAGCCATTGGTCGGGTCGAAAAGATTCCAATACCCGGATGCCAGCTTGATCAGGAAGGAAAGCCCCAAGTTACCGATCTTACGCATCAGCGGCATCTTCTGGACATAACCCCAGTTCTGAAAGCGATTGCCCTTGGTATATCCCACCTGTCCGCTGGCTACAGGTTGCACTAGTTCCTCAATATAGGTGGAATCCATCTGCCCGTCACCATCCAGCTTGACTACGATGGCGGCATTTTTCTCTAGAGCCATGTGGTAGCCCGACTTTGTTGCCCCTCCTACCCCTTGATTTTTTTCATGGTGGATTACAATTAAACGCTCGTTCGATCGCGCCAGTCGATCGAGCAACGCTCCAGTGTTATCAGGCGAACAGTCGTCAACCGCAATGATCGTCTGAACATAAGGCGGAATTTGGCCGATGACGCTCTCAATATGTTTCTCGACACAGTAAGCCGGGATGACGACCACAATGTGGAGTGAGCTCTCTGCAGTCATATTAATCTTCAAGCCTTTGATTCATGTTTAAACTAATAGCCTTTGGCTTCTTAATAAGAAAACCGTTATTTTTTTATAATCACCGAATTTTCTGGGCAACATTTTTCATCGTATCTATCGATGATATAAAATTCTGACATCGTAGGCCCAGTCATAAAAATACTAATGGGCTGCATACCCACAACACAATAGCGCACTCCAGGTTTTAGTTGATCCCACCAAGTAGATGCCCCCCATAATTTTGCTGCAGTGAGATAATCGATTTTTTCAATGTTATAATTATGCCAATTGACGCGGGTTATGTAGAGGAAAAGACTGCTTAATAATAGTAAAATACAAAGAGATATTCTGGGAAATTTTTTGTAAACGTGTGGAAATAACATTGCAATAGTAGCAGCCCAGCTCAGTGGTAAATATTGATAATAGCGCAACTCATGGGATTGGGGGAGAATAGCTTGAAAACACAGAAATAACGCCATAGCTAAAATCAGATAGGTTCCTTTTTTCCTATGAAAAATCAATGACAGAATCACAACCAGAATTAGATTTATTACCACTGAAATATTCCAGAATCCACCCATGCGAAAAGCTAACCTGGCATTACCCTGATCGATAATCCAACGAGGTCGGTGAGTATAACTGGTTGGATGATTGATTTCGAAAAAGGAATGAATGAAAAGCTCAATCTGGCTTAAGTGGGCTAAAGGGGGCGGCTTTTGTTTTAAAAGCGATATTGTTTGATCGTACTTGTACGGAAACCATTCACCCACCAGAGGTAATTTTAATGGCCAAAAAGGATTTTGGTAAAAAGCAAGATTCTTAATGTAAGGGGAAGCGGCGATTATCAATCCCACCGCCACAATCGCTAAGAATCTGTGGCGTTTTTTTGCTACCCAAAATTTTGGCCGTAGATAGATAATAAGCAAAAAAATAAAGAAGACGGCGGTTAAAGGGACCAATTGGTATTTGGACCAAGCAGCAGCGACTAATCCGAATAAACTCCATATGAGCAAAGAACGATCCTGATATTGATTAAAAAGATACATGTAGATGCATGAACTTATTCCTATAGCTAGGAATGAATTCGAAAAGAGATCTATATAATTGTCTGTCACGTGAATTAAAATCATCGGAGTAGTTAAGGCAATCAAAGCAACTAACCAGAACCGGGCATTTAATTTTCGATGGCAAAAGACAAGGAAGATACAAAATGCTATATAATTGATAACTCCTGTGGCATTCATGGATCCGGTTATACGCCACAATATCCCTTGAATCAAATGGGGCAAAGGAGGAAAGCCTTGATAGAAATTGTACATTTCCTCATTCATTTCATAGGGAATGTTTAACCCTCCTCTTAAAGACGCAAAGGGTATATGGTAACTAAACGTGTCCCAGCGAAGCCCTAGACGTAATACGGATCGAATCGCCAAGATACTGAGAGCCACTATAACAATCAAAGCGCAGAGCATACTGAAGTAATCGATCCAGTTTCTATTGTTCAGATGATCTTTAAATCTGGCAATGAATTCGGTTTTGCTTTTCACACCTCTCTTGAGTAATTTTACATAGCCATGTAAGTCGCTTCTTTGGCTGCATAATCACTGCATCTCTCAATCTTTGGATTACTGCAGGCATAGAATTGATAAAGCGAAACTGTCTTGGATAATCCGAAGTAACAACACTCAACATAATCGAAGAAGAATTCCAGCGCTACAGCCGGTGGCTGTCTGCAGCGTGTTTTGCCCCGAGGCCATTCTTCATACGCATGAGCTGCCTTTGGCGTTCGGTCAGTTGGTCGAACCATTCTTCCGGAAATTCGTCGTGCGGATCGTTCTGGAATACGAGCATCCTTTTCCTGTAGTGGCCGAAGAGTGCGTGACGATTCTTGTCTCCGGTATTCCGACCCCCACCGTGCCAGGTCTGGCCGTTGAATACGAGCACGCTTCCAATCGGTGCGATCGCATCGGCTACGTGCTTCAGCTCCAGGCCTTCTGGCGGCGCGGCAAAGCCGCTCTTGTGTGAGCCGGGTACTGCACGGGTCGCACCATTCTTCGAAGTAAATTCATCCAGCATCCATACCGTATTCATCATCACGGGTGACGTCATGTTCAGCATTTCGGTCGAGATGTCGCTGTGCAGTCCCTGGTAACCGTCGCCGGGTCGAACGATTCTCGCATTCAGGCTTCCCAGGATCATGGATTCGCCCAGGTAGTGCTCCAGGACAGGCAGTGTTCTGGGATGGTCGATTGTTTTGAAGAAGACAGGATCGAGCGTCGGGAGGTTTGCGACGTGTCGAGCCGTTCCCCGATTGCTGGCTTCAGTTCCGACTTCCTTTTCGCAGCGTATCAAAGCTTCGCGCATTTCGACCGCCTGATCTTCCGTCAGGACGCGTTCGAGGATAGTGAAGCCGTAGACGTCGATATCGAGGATTGCTTTTTCTGTTTCTGTCATGGGTCTCAAACTCAAGATTATTGCGTGACTATGGTGAATCAGAAAGGGTCATGTCGATTTTTTTAATTAATTGGCATCAACTGTGTTTGATCGAGATAATGCCTTTTACTTCATGAAGTGTAAGGCCGAATAGCTAAGATTCACAATCAAGCGAGTTCGATTCTTCTGATGACTCGCTTGAGAATCCATTCGCCAAGGTGTCTGTCTCTTTCAGCGCTGAAGAAATCTCGGTTGTATGGAATGAGAGTGTCCAGGTCCGGATCATAGTCGCCATAGCAGGATGGGTTCTTCAGTGCTGCTTCTAACGCGGGAATCAGGACCTTCATCTTCGCCAAGGTCTCCCGACCATAGTACGAGAGATTAGCACCTGCTCGGCATCGTGCCCAGAGAAGATCACTTCCCAACGCTCGGGTAAAGGCTGCGATCGCTTTCTCAGGTTGTTCGAATCGACAGAGTGCGTCTCCAGCGGCGAGGCTTACGCTGAGCGAGTTGTCATTAACGAACTGGGTGAGCTTTTGAATGGTATCGTCGTCCGCATCAAATGACATCAGCCCAGTCACGGCCCAGTAACGGATCGCACTGTCTGGGTCATCCAGGCGCTCAAACAGGATTGCCCTGCCTTCTTCACCTAAACGTGAGAGATCGGCGGTCTCCAGGATACGTTCGAAATTCTGACACTGAGTGCCCACTTCGTAGTTCACGCCACCGTATTCTGCGGCCCTAACGATCATTTCTGTTTCATCGATAAGCCCCAGGTCTCGCGTCTCGATCATCCAGGCAAACAGAGTTTTCCGCATCCGTTCAGTGATCGCATCGAACTCAGGGTTGTCAGCGAGGTTGTCAACTGCTTCCGGGTCCTCCTCGAGGGCATACAATTCCTCGAACGGTTTCGATTCCTGCCAGATGAGATATTCGGAGTGAGACTCTGGAAGAGGCATCAGGAACACGCCATCGGGATCATGTATCTTCTGCTCCCCCGGTAAACAGGAAGTTTCCCAGAAAGCGTGCTCGGGTGTACCTTCGGTTGGAATCTCCCTGAAGAATCCGCCGTCGGGAAAGAATGATCCGTAGGGTCGGTGTGGAAGGAAGTTGCGAATGTAGCGATACCTTTGGTCTCTCACCGTACGGATCATCTCATTGCAGTTGTCCAGTCGGTCACGCGCACCGCAGACATATTCACGGGACCGACTTCTTTCAGGTCCGAGAAATGCCTTCCCCTGGAAGTGATCCGGAATCGGCACCCCGGCCATACTGAGAACCGAGGGTCCCATGTCCATTGTCATTGTTAAGTCTTTCACGACGGACCCCGGAGAGCCGGGCGCGTAGTGCTGATACGCTTTCGGGAATCTGACGATCAGAGGAACCCTAAGCCCATCGTCGTAGACGTGGGTTTTTCCGCGAGGGTAACCCGTTCCATGATCTGTCCAGAAAAAGACGATAGTGTTTTCGGACAGGCCTTGTTTCTCGAGATTCGATAACACTTCACCTACATGGTAATCGACCTGGGTAAGGGTGTCGTAGAAGAGGGCTGTCCGCTCACGCGCGAGCGGTGTATCGGGCACAAAACTCGGAATCGGGGCACTTTTGGGATCGTGTAGTTCATCGGGTTGTAACAGGTTTGACCGTTCGTTTCGAACCTGTTCAGGAGTCATCTTGTAGGTGCTGGCGTGCGATTCTGAAAAGCTGTAAACCGCAAAGAAGGGCTGCCCATTCGCTCCCTCTGCGAGCAGGGCATCGTTATCCAGGTACTGCTCCCATTCGACTGGGTCAATCGGGGTGTTGAGATCCGTATTGATAGGCGAGCTTCGATAACCCGCATCTCCCAGGTAGTGAGTCAGCATTTTGATGAAATCCGGTCGGATAACGAAACTGCGATGATGATGGGTGCCGACTGTCG
This sequence comes from Opitutales bacterium, assembly GCA_965219535.1. GTDB lineage: Bacteria > Verrucomicrobiota > Verrucomicrobiia > Opitutales > PNEW01 > PNEW01. Next base: position 1,624,193 of record CBDCNV010000001.1, read on the forward strand.
TCTGGTGCATCGCCGTAAAGATGCTCGTGCGGGCAGGGGAGCAGATCGGTCCGGACGCGAACGCATGGGTATATCGAATCCCTTCTATCGCTAGCTTATCTATATTGGGTGTTGTCGCGTAAGCATTCCCGTAGCAGCCAAGACTGTCGGCACCCACATCGTGGGTGTTGATCCAAAGAAAATTCGGGCGTGCGCCGTTTAAAGAGGGGTCAGGTTTCATGGTGTTTCGTAGAGTATCTGGATCTGTTCGGGCTTGACTCGGGGAGGCCAACCTACGGTATTCATTCTCGCGTGTTCCTCCATTTTTTTACCTGCAGGGTAAGATTGAACTGAGATGCAAAACAACGTTTAGCAGTTGTCAGATAATACCTGCATTCATCTATTATTACACCCTATTCAAATTGCTGTAATGTCATATAAATTTTATTTATATATGTATAAAAACTATTGATTTGAATAATAATAAATATTTTGTCAGCTATATTGAGTATTGAATTAAATAAATTAAAAATTCTATAAAAAATGGGAAATAAAGATACAAATGGTGCAAGTAAGTGCCCCTTTCACGGTGGAGAGCTAAAACACAGTGCAGGCAGCGGCACGTCAAATCTTGACTGGTGGCCAAATCAGTTGAAGTTAAACATCCTCCGACAACACGCTAGCATGTCCAATCCAATGGGGGACACGTTTAACTACGCAGATGAGTTCAAGTCGCTTGATTTGGATGCTGTGAAGAAAGATATCTTTGATCTGATGACCGATTCGCAAGATTGGTGGCCGGCCGACTATGGCCATTATGGCCCGCTCTTCATTCGGATGGCTTGGCACAGCGCGGGTACATACCGTATCGCTGACGGTCGTGGTGGAGGGGGTTCTGGCACACAGCGCTTTGCCCCACTCAACAGTTGGCCTGACAATGCAAGCCTCGACAAGGCGCGTTTGCTGCTCTGGCCGGTCAAACAGAAATACGGCAAGAAAATATCATGGGCTGACCTGATGATCCTTGCCGGCAACTGCGCCCTTGAGTCGATGGGCTTCAAGACTTTTGGATTCGGTGGAGGACGTGAGGATGTTTGGGAGACTGAGGAAGACATTTATTGGGGTGCTGAAGAAGAATGGTTAGGAGACAAAAGGTATACTGGTGATCGAGAGCTGGAGAATCCTCTTGGCGCGGTCCAGATGGGTCTAATCTACGTGAATCCGCAGGGTCCAAACGGAAATCCTGATCCTCGCGCGGCAGCCTATGATATTCGTGAGACTTTTGGTCGTATGGCTATGAATGATGAGGAAACTGTGGCCCTTATCGCCGGCGGGCATACCTTTGGTAAAACCCATGGCGCCGCCGATCCAGACCAGTACGTGGGTCCAGAACCTGCAGCTGCAAGCATTGAGGAACAAGGTCTTGGCTGGAGTAACACTTACGGTAGTGGTAATGCAGGTGACACGATTACCAGTGGCTTAGAGGGAGCTTGGACCACTACACCAACGAAATGGAGCAATAACTTCTTCGAGAACCTTTATGGTTATGAATGGGAATTGACCAAGAGCCCGGCTGGTGCGCACCAGTGGAAACCGAAAGATGATGCAGGTTCCGGGACAGTTCCGGATGCACACGACGCTTCAAAGAGTCACGCACCATTTATGCTTACGACCGATTTATCGTTGAGGGAAGATCCTGATTACGAAAAAATTTCAAGACGTTTCTACGAGAATCCGGACGAATTCGCCGATGCGTTTGCTCGAGCATGGTTCAAGCTTACACACCGCGACATGGGTCCTCGAGCGCTATATCTAGGACCGGAAGTACCTGCGGAAGAGCTGATCTGGCAAGATCCAATCCCCGCCGTTACGCATGAATTGATTGATGATCAGGATATTGCTGAACTTAAGGGAAAGATACTTGCTTCAGGACTGTCGTTGTCTCAACTGGTATCCACAGCTTGGGCCTCAGCGTCAACGTTTCGTGGCTCTGATAAACGCGGTGGTGCGAACGGGGCTCGCATTCGTCTTGCACCGCAGAAAGATTGGGAAGTGAACAATCCGGCTCAGTTAGCTAAGGTGCTGGAGATCCTTGAGCATATCCAAAAAGAATTTAACAGCGCTCAGTCTGGCGGCAAGATGGTTTCATTGGCTGACTTGATTGTTCTGGGTGGATGCGCGGGTATCGAGAAGGCGGCAAAAGATGCCGGTCATGATGTATCGGTACCCTTCACCCCTGGACGTGCCGATGCGTCTCAAGAGCAAACCGATGCTGAATCGTTCGCTGCACTTGAACCGAAAGCAGATGGGTTCCGCAATTACTTAAAAACTCAATACACAATTTCCGCAGAAGAAATGTTGGTTGATCGGGCGCAACTGTTGACGCTGACAGTACCAGAGATGACGGTACTTGTTGGCGGCATGCGTGTCCTCAATACGAACTTCGATCAGTCCCAACAGGGTGTGTTCACTAAGCGACCGGAGGCGCTTAGCAACGACTTCTTTGTTAACCTACTTGATTTAGGCACGACATGGAAGGCAGGTTCTGAGTCGGCGGACGTATTTGAAGGTCGTGATCGTGCGACAGGCGAAGTTAAGTGGACTGGCACCCGTGCAGATCTTATCTTTGGCTCAAACTCAGAGCTACGTGCCTTGGCTGAAGTCTATGGATGTGAGGATTCTCAAGAGAAGTTCGTGCAGGACTTTGCAGCAGCATGGGACAAGGTAATGAACCTGGACCGTTTCTAATAGACCTGATCTTTTCGACGTCGCCCCCCGGGGTGTTGTTGAATACATTGAGCGCGTGGCCGATGCTGGCGATAGATTACCGCTGGTTATTTATTTGCGGAATGATTTGTTCGGCACCGACGGCATAAAGGCGCTGTGCGATATTAAAGGCCGGTGATGCCGTCAAACATCAGTTTGACGCCGACAAGAAACAACATCGCGTAAGCCACCAGAAAAAAGAGGCGATCCGTTACGCGATTGTGTAGCCATACGCCCAGTCCAATGCTAAGTGGTGCGAGCGGCGTGAGGATGAGCGAGGTCATAAGGTTGCTGGCGTCGAACTGACCGAGCCATGTATAGGGCACAAGTTTGACGTAATTGATGACTGCGAAAAAAACGACCGTCGTAGCAACGAATTGCGTTCGATCAATTCCCCGCCGCAACAAGTACATCGTGATAGGCGGCCCACCGGCATGGGCGATGAAGCTAGTAAATCCTGCAATGGCCGCGGCACCCATACCGATTGCCGGAGCGAATAGTTTTGGGTGAGTTTTCTTGCTGAGATAGGCTTGCAGGAAATGATGAAGTGTAAAAGCGATGGCGACAACACCAAGCAGTAGACGTAGTCGCGCGGGGCTCATGAATTCAAACATTAATGTGCCAGCGCAAATTCCGATCAACGAAGCTGGCAGCAGAATTCGCAATTCGGGCCAGATCCATTTACCGCGGTATGCCCAGAGACCGAGCAAGTCCATGAAACACAGGATCGGCAGTATAATCGCAGCGGCCTGAATCGGCGAGACAACCATGGCGAGCAAGGGCACCGCCAGGATACCGATACCGGACCCGAAACCACCTTTCGAAATGCCGAACAAGATTACTGCCGGCACAGCGGCGAGATAAAACAATGTATCAGTGATCAATGCTCAGGCCTTTAAGTGTGCGTGGAGAATATCATGATCGGATAAGAATTCACTTTTTAGCCGGTAGAGACACGCGCCATTTGAGGCTGACCTGAACGAGCGGTTTCTTTACACCGCGATGCGCGAAGGCAGTTCGGGCACATACTGGTATTCTGGATCCGCCCGCTGCTTTTTTAGGATGGAGATGATCTCTTTCCACGCCGCCCAAAGTCCATTATGACATTCCGGCAGCTCATGTTTAATCAGCTTGTGTAGCTTTCCCAGGTTGTAACACGGAACGGCAATATACATATGGTGTTCGATATGATAATTCATGTGCCAGTACAAGAATCGGCAAAAGGGATTGAGTATTACCGTCCGCGTGCACAGGCGAAAATCCGGCACGTCGTCTTTGAGTCCAGTATGCTGGGTATGGTTGCATAAAAAACGCAGCCAGCCTCCGTAGAACACACCGCAGGTGGTCAGCACGGGCAACAGCCACAGCCCCAAATAGACCGAAACGCCGACAATGGCCGCATGCCCGACCAAAAGGAAACGCGCCCAATACATCAACCGACGGCGTTTATCACTGTCTTCGGGAGGCAGTATATGGTTTTCCCATTCGCCTTCGTGTATGCCCCGGCTGTGCCGCACCGTTTGCCGCACCGTTGCCCAAAAAGTCCACGGGTCGACAAAGCCGCTGCGGATAAAATCTTTTAGCGTCAACATGCGCGGCATCACCACCTCCAGATCGTCCGGCTGATGCAGCGTGTATTTATGGTGCTCAGCGTGGCTGGTCCAAAACAGGATATGACTGCGCCATCCCAAAAAGCAGAACAGCCGCAAGAAGAAGGCGTTCAATAAGCGCGTCTTAAACACCGAATTATGACACATTTCGTGCGTCGCATTGAGAATAAATACATAGAAGGTCCCGTAGCAGAACAATACGGGCAACAGCAGATAAATCCGATCCTGCACCTTCCAGGCCAACGCACCCGTCAACAGGATCAGGGCGATATGAGTGCCAATCTGCAACAACCCTTTCAGATCGCTCCGCTTGATGAGCGCCTGCATCACCTCGGGCGGCACAGCTGTTCTATGCCAACCAATAGTCCGTCTACTGCGATCAAGAGACATACGACATCTTCCTCATACTATCGTCTTCCATATTTTCTTTCACGCACCAGTCACCCCGGCGCGTCCCAATCAGAAATGAATTTCATAGTGAGCTCTGTCTTGCAAGCTAGATCAACGCTGCTGCCACTGCATGCCCTATCCTTGGTCTCAACGGAGCCGCGCCTGCGGGATCGTTCGTAAAGACCACTCACGCGGTCTGGGTCTTCGGGTTTCTGAACAAATTCGCTCATCTTCATGCCCTTTTCGCGTACTCCGTGGGATGCCACCTTATTTCAGTATTCTCCTCAGCACCGGCGCCGGCTACACGGCGGAGTTCATTGACAGCCATACTCATCAACCGGAGAAGTGTGTCGCGAGCACGCGGCTGATCGCGTTGCGACGACTGTAGAACTTGCGTGTTGCCTCGTCCTTTCCCTCCCAGAGGCGAGGGGGAAAGATCGTATAGTCGCTGATGTGCTGGTCCGTCGTGCGCCCGCAGTAGAGATGAATAGTGCGACGCTCAGAGTCGGTGATACGGACGTTGCCGGCGTGCACCGAGTAGGCATTGAACAAAATGGCGGTACCAGCGCCGCCGGTAAGGTGTAATGCCGTCGACATGTCGCACTCCTCCTTGGGTAGAGGATCTGCCATCTGGGCGCTGCCGGGCAGGATGCTGAAGGTGTGAGTGGTGTCGTCGACATCCGTCAGGTAGAAGACGACGGACAGATAGCGGGTGTAGTAGGGTGGATGCGGTTCCCCGCCACAGGAGTCCCGGTGCCAGACGCACTCTGTGGGACCGTCCGGGTTGGCCCCTCGAATCATGATCGTATGTTCGTCCGCGCAGATGTCCGGTCCCATGATGGCTTCCATCAAAGAAAGCAGGCCAGGGGGCCGCATCGTAAAATCGAGTTCGGGATTGGCCAACAGGATGTTGAGTGCCTGGTTTTTTGCGTTCGGGTCACCACGCCACAGTGTAGGACGGGCTTTAAGATCACGATCTATGACATCATTGATGGTACGGACTTCTGCCGCCGTGAGCGCACCGGGAACAATGACGTACCCATTCTCGGCGAAAAACTGCAGCTGTTCAGCACTCATTTAACGTCTCCGCGAGTGGGGTGAAGAATGTAAGGTCATCAGATAAGAAATTGCTTATGTGCTGTTACAGACACGCGCCTGTTGAGGTCAGCGGTTTCATGGTGATTCATAGCGAGACTAAGCCCGAACTGCCCCGCGAAGGCGAGAGTAAAGCTAGGTATTATGGATTCTGCTTCGTTTATCTCTTAAATCCATAATCATTTATCCGCTTGAAATTAAGCCTTACTTCGACGATACTGTTACTGGATTATCTGATCTTTGAGAGTTAAGTAACTCTTTAACTTTAAATTGAATTTGGGGGTGTTCCGGAATTCGACCTCGAGTTGGAGTGCATGGTGGCAAGTCGGAGATGATGGCTCGGCTCCGTTATCAATCGCCATTACCATATAATTGGCAACCAAGAACTTGCTCTTGCTGCGTAATTAACGCAACACGTCTTGATGTTGACACCTGCTAGGCATTAAAGGCGACGTTTGCAGGTATAGCCCACATCGGGGATCCGGAGTGTGGGTGGTACGTTCTATCCGGATTCTAGTTGACCGGAAGTCTGCTTGTTTGCAACCGGAAGGCGAAACTTAATAACAAGCTAAACTTGTAGAGGCCATACACAAAACCTCCTGGGACGCGGGTTCGACTCCCGCCACCTCCACCAGCCTTCGCCATTGGCGTAGGCTGCCACGTCGTAGCTCATAGAGCGAAGACGGGCTTAACTGTACAAGCGTACCATTCTCTTCGGCTACGGCTTGGCAAGCCAGCTTAATAAATTACACAGTTCATTCACTTGCAGAGTAATCGTCTTCTTAAGTTGCGACTATTCAGACCGTAGCTAAATTATGAAGGGATTCCATTATATCTACATGATGAATTCTATAAAATACCCAAAAAGAATTTACGTTGGTTCAACTACTGACCTCGAATCAAGGCTCACCAAACACAATCACGGCGAAGTGCCTTATACTTCAAAGTATATTCCCTGGCGCATTAAAACAGCTGTTGCATTCTCCGATTCTAAAAGAGCAATGGCATTTGAATTGTATCTCAAGACTGCTTCTGGGAGATCTTTCGCAAAGAAACACTTCTAAAATAATAACACTTCGCCATTGGCGAGGGCTGCCACGTCGACTTGTCTAGCCATAGTCCTCGCATTTTAACAAAAAATAAATATACGTGTATGCGAAGCCTGACCCTTTATGTATTCCGGATCATTCTACATTGGCCATACTGTTAATCTGGAATCAAGAGTGACAAAACACATTAGTGGACAGGGTCCCCAATATACGAAGCACCGTCGACCGGTAAGAGTAGTATATTTTGAAGCGCACGACTCACGAGAGAGTGTAATAAAAAGAGAAAAGCAACTGAAAGGTTGGTCACGTAAGAAAAAGAAAGCACTGATTAACGGGAAAATTAATTAATAAAGAAAATATCGTTCTTTTTTATTAGACTAATCTCTCGCACCGCCTTACTGCTCACCAATTGGAAATGCTTGCAACAGGACGTGTTACCTCTTTGCAAAAAATTAAACACGAGGTGTATTTATACAGCGCAGCAAGGAGTCAGGCTCTGCATTCTGACATACATAATTATATGTCGGAATGCAGAGCCTGACCCCTTTTGCCTTTTCTGAAACGATTATAAATTTCTCAGCCAAATACCAGATTCGGCCTAAAATGAATCTATTCGTAGATTTCTTCAATCTCACAGAACAACCTCAGAACAGTTTCGAAGGTGATGTTCTGCGCCCGACCGACCGAATTTTCAGTTCCTGGAGAGCGCGTGTCGGTCTGAATATGTCCTTATAAAATCCTTATTCTATTTATCCTCGAATATAGTGTAAAAATTAAAATGCGCCTATCCATCGAGAGCCGCGGTTCATCGCACTTGAGCAAAAACGAAAGCAAATTTTGGGGTTGGAGGAGGAGTGAGTTTATAAGAATAAAGAGAGCATCGATTTATTGAGGAAATATTTGAGAGGGGAGTGCCAAGGTATACCTTCGATTATAAAACCCCTCTCATCACTTTTTGGTAGCCTAGACAGCTGGATCGGTTTTCACTCAGGGAAATATCGCAGAGAACTTTCTCAATCGCAGATGCAACGATAATTGATAGACAATATTCAGGGACAGTTTAGAAGTTCAACCCCGTTTGACATTAACGCTCTTCCTCTTTAATTTTTTTATCATGGGTTTCCTAATGCACTTTATAAATCGCGTTTCTTTCTTGTTATTGTTAACAGCATCGAGCTTGCCGCTTCTGCTCTCAGCTCTTCCTCAAGATCTGGAGGTGTTCACTGATTTCGAGGACATAAGCGGGGAAGGTGAATTTTTTATCGGGGAAGAGCCCAATAGGATCAAGTTAGTCGGATTCACGGTGGAAACTCTGGATGATCCTGCGCTCTTACACTCCGGAACAAAGGCGATAACCCTAGGACCTGGTCAGGAGGGGGTAATTGTATCGGAAAGAGGAATTGATGAAATCCAATTCTATGCGGCCGAGAATACGGGAGCCGGTAGAATCGAGCCCAGAGGAAATTTCTCTTTTGAAGGCAATATATTTGTATTAGTTCTAGCGGATAATGGTCTTGTCGAAGGTCTACCGACCAATATCAGTCCCAGTGCCAATCCACCATTACAAAGCTTCGTTTCAGACAGTGATATGTTCCTCGACTCAACCGATTTTGACTTTCTCGACGGCATTAAAGAATTAAAAATTAAAAATGTTTCAGGAAAATTCTCCCTTGACGATCTGGGTTTCACGATAACGGAAAGACCGTCCAATAACACCGTATTCACTACATTTGAGGAATTCAGTGTGGGTGCAGGATTAACGGCACCCATTATTGTTGGAGAATCACCCAATAGTGCTACCTTTGAGGGTGGCTCGATACTAGCTGCTGCTGCAGACAGTCCAGTTCGCTCGGGACAAGTATCCTATGGTATTTTTAACGGAGAAAGCTTCACGGTCACTTTTGAAACTCCGGCATTTGAGATCGATGTTTTCGCCGCAGCCATTATTTCGGCTGGCAGTAATGACCCCGACGGCTCAATTGAAGTTTACGATACTAATGATAACCTTCTTGCTAATATTTCGGACTTGGAAAGTGCTGGAAGTGGTGGGGGTGCTGGGGGTCTTAATGCATTAAATAAACCCCGTCAAACTACGATCAATGCGGTGGAGTTGGGAGCTCCAGGCGGCATTGGCAGACTGCTTGTTACGGACAATCCCAATATAAATGTAGCTTTCAGCCGGACAGTCTTCGATGATTTCGGTTTTACCCCCATTGGCGCACCGGGCACAGGCTCCGAGGGTCCCCCACCCGCGGATGCTCCCACTATCACCACCCAGCCCGCCAGCCAGGATGTGCAGTCGGGTGCATCGGCAAACTTATCTGTTGCTGCCAATGGGGATGATCTTACTTACCAGTGGTATGAAGGCAACAGTGGTGACACCGCCAGCCCCGTCGCCGGTGCCACAGGCGGCACCTTAACTACCAGCGCTCTAACCGCGAATACCAGCTTCTGGGTACAGGTGACGAACGCAGGCGGCAGCGCCAACAGTGATACTGCTGTGATCACCGTAGCCGCTCCTTCCGTTCCCCTCGTTCTCGACGGCTCGGGCGATATCGCCGGAGAAAATATTCAGCATGCCAACGGTAATGTCTTCGACCAGATATTACTCACCGGAGAGTCCGTCCAACTCCAGGCCAAACCGGGACAGATCACCCGCGTCTCTTTCATGGATGAAAACGAGGACATCGTGCAGGTAGAATTTTCAGGTGTAGGATCCTTTACCGTAACCCTGGATCCAGCCACCTTCCTGCCCCCGGCCATTCCCCCACGCTACAACCAGGCCGTTGAGTACGTGACGGGCAAACCGAGCGTAGTGATCGACGGTGCGGACGCCAATACCTTCTTCAGTATCTTCACCGTGGGTAGGATCAACGCGTTTAACCAGGCCCTCTTCCCCGAGGGACAGGTCTATGACGCGCAAGCGGACGTGACCCTCGTTGAAGTTGTAAATTCCACGGGCATGGGCGGCATACAACTGTCGAACACCGCGTTCAGTGGAAGTACAGGCAAGACCGGTATCGACGCGCGTGGGGTCCCGATCGCGGTACGCTTAACGATTGGCGATATCGATGCCAGTGGCGATGCGGTACCGCACATACTGTTTGGCTCAGGCTCCTTCACGGTACCCGCGGGCAACCCCGGGTTACGGATCACGGGTGGAGATCTATTGCAGACAAACGGTGCGGCAGTCGTGGTAGCGGAGAGTGGATCGACGACGACGGGATTCGATACCTTGATCACGCAGAACAACTTCAAATCAGACAACACGCCTCAGCCCACGCTAAGCATCGATGCCACCTTCGCCAACGAGGATGGCGATGATATCGAGGTTACGACAGAAGAATTGACGATCGAATGATCTACCGATCACGTGTTAGGTTTTAAGTGTTAGGTGATTAGGTGGAACGCGCTGTCCCTAGCGCGTTTGATTATGTCGTCATTGAAGAAGTGTGCTAGAGATCAGCTTTCGCTATTCAATTTAAAGTTACAGCGGCGGTCAGGTAACTCGCCTCTGCGGACGAAGACGAAGCTTTATTAACTATCTTAGTGCCTCTCCTATTAAGCACCATATAGGTGAGCAAAACTTAAATTTAACAAACTCCCTTTTTAGGATTCTTTTCTACGATTTCCGATAATTTTTTCACGGGCAAGCTCGATCGGAACATTTCTTAAAGACTCTCGCCAGATCCCCTGCGGAGCGGCCCATTTTATCGCATTGTAGATTATCTTGATAACCGTCTTATTTTGATAAATCGGAAAAGTTTCATGCCCAGGTCGAAAGTAGAAAATTTGTCCATTGCCGCGACGCCAGCAGTTCCCACTGCGAAAAACCTCTCCACCCTCAAACCATGAAATAAAAATCTGTTCTTCAGGTGGTGGAATATCGAAAGGTTCACCATACATCTCGGTGTTTTCTATTTCAAAGCATTCATCGATTCCCTCGGCGATGGGGTGCCCCGGGTTGCATACCCACAACCGCTCTTTCTCACCGGCTTCACGCCAATTCAACATACATGTCGTACCCATGAGGCGAAGAAAAACTTTTGATAAATGAGCGGAATGTAAGGGGATAAATCCCATACCCTCAAGCACGCGTATTTGTACTCTTTCGCTAATAGTTTCGTCAACTTTATCGTGGGCACTGTGTCCCCACCAAACCAGCACATCTGTTTTAGCTAAACGTGAGCCAGTTAAGCCATGTTCTGGATCTTCGAGTGTAGCAGTTTCAATTTCCAGATCATTACCAATTTCCATTAATTCCCTCATTAATGTTTCATGAATACCTTGAGGATAGATAGATTTCACTTCATCCCTTTCTCTCTCATCGACGAATTCATTCCAAATAAGAACACGTAGTTTACTCATATCTTTGATTTGTTATCCGGGATTTCCCATATGACGGGAATGAATCGTTAAAATTGTCGACCTCTGAAGCTTTCGAAAGCATTTTGCTCCTTTCAAGACACTTTGGCAATCCTCTTTCCGTGGTATCTGCAAGTTGCATAGGCGGTAATTACTGTTCATTGAGAATTTGACCGTTACCCGAGGAATACTGGCGTGAGTGATTCTGTGCGGTTAGAGAATCTCGCGGCACTTGATCCTTTGGTATCGAAAAATCCTCTTTCTCACCCCGTATCGAGTGCGAGTCGCAATCGCTCTACTCGCCTCAGCATGGTTCGGAACATTACCCTTGGAATGGCCACCTCAGCCATCTGGAAGGTGATATACCTGGCATGGTGGACCACCTTTGCTCCGATTTGCTCCCTACTTCCAGCGTTGGAAGTGGGGAGTTCCTGGCACTCTCAACCGTAGCTACCTGTGTATCCTTTTTCGAGTCCTTCCTCCGACGAGTTATGTGCACCCATTCTCGGAAGGACTCTATTAGCTCGCTTCTCATTAACAGGTAACCTACAAGAGGCAGGCGAAGATTATTGATTATCTCGATTATACTGATCACTAACAATGACGAAACATTTACATTATCACCTGCCCTAATCGATACTACACAGTCTTAGCTTAATTAGCGTTATGAAGGTATTCTATTTCAGCAGGTATCGGATACCGATCACACTATGCATGATGGCAATCATTATTGCAGCATTTGGCTGCAGCAGGAGCAATGACACTCAATCAAAAGGAAAACTGGACACACTTAAACGAGACGCTGTCAGTACTGAAGGATTTAGTTTTATTTATAAGGGCTCGATTCCCACAACCTTCAACGAAGCGCCGGAACTGGCAAAGCGCGTTGCTGCGGGAGAGTTACCCTCGGTAGAAGACCGTCTGCCCGAAGAGCCGTTGATTATTCCACCCATTGAACGCATCGGCCAATACGGTGGTACCTGGCGCCGCGGTTTTACGGGGCGTGGCGATCGTAACAACATCGACCGGATAATACACGATCATATAATTTACTTCGATATCGACGGATATACCCTGATGCCCCACATCGCGAAAGGATGGGAAATCAGCGTAGACGGGACAATGTTTACTTTCCATCTGCGCCAGGGCATGAAGTGGTCTGACGGAACGCCGTTCACGGCTGATGACTTTGTTTTCGCCTTCGAAGACGTGACCTTGAATGATAATATCAACCCGGTAATACCCAACTACACAAAAGCGGATGGGCAACGGTTTAAAGTGGAAAAGTTAGATGAGACCACGGTTCGTTATACCTTTCATAAACCAAACTATGTATTCATCGAGAATGCTGGTGGATTAGCCGTGGGAGGCCAATTCGCCCGCCGATGGGAAAGCCCTCTCTATGCTCCCCGGCATTATTTAATGCAGTTTCACTCGAAGTATACCCCCTTAAGTGATCTGAAAATTAAGATGAAGTCTACGGGTGATAGAAGTTGGGTGCAACTCTTCAAACGCATGGCTTCGCCCCACGAGAACCCCGAAATACCGGTGGTCGGTCCCTGGAAGATGGTTACTCCGATAACGAGTGAAATTTACTCTTTGGAACGCAACCCCTATTACTTTGCCGTCGATCCCGAAGGGAATCAGCTTCCCTATATCGACAAGATTGTAATGCATCTGGTTGAGGACTTAGAGGTGTTCAATGCTCGCGTTATGGCTGGCGAAGTAGACATGCAGCACCGTCATGTCCTCTTGGACAAGGTCCCTGTTCTCAAGCGGGAAGCAAATAGAGGTAATTACCGCGTACTCTTCTGGCCTAATTTAGGAGGTTCCGATGCCATAATATTTATTAACCAAACCTGGCAGGGAGATCCGGAAATAGAAAAGTGGCTTAGAAACCGTAAATTTCGCATTGCTCTGTCTCTTGCTATCGATCGAGAGGAGATACACGAATCGATCTTTCTGGGCATGGGTCAGCCAAGGGCCTTGGTCCCATTCCCGAATAACCCGTATTATCCCGGACCGGAGTACGAAAAAAAGAATGCGGTGCGCGACCTGGAACAATCCAACGCGATCCTCGACGCTATCGGTTTGGATAAAAAGGACAACGAAGGATACCGCCTGCGCACTGACAATAAGGAACGTCTGATTATTACGCAATCAGTGCTGAGTCAGGCGATGGTAAATTTTGAAGGTATAGCTGAACTTCTCGTGAATCACTGGAAGGATATCGGCATAAATATACATTTAAGCGTTGAAGAGCGAAGTTATTATAGCAGACGTCAATCAATCAACGATCACCAACTTAGCATGTGGGTTTCGGGCGGTTCTGAAAACCCGTGGACTTTACCCGGCATGACCATACCACTCAGTCGCGGTACCTTTGCGTCGCAAATCGGCTTATGGTATGAATCTAACGGTCGAAAGGGCGTAGCCCCTTACGGCGATCTTAAACGTTTGATAGAAATATTTGAGGAAGGTAATGGCCTGCCCAAAGCGATGCGAACGGAACTGGGAAAAGAAATATGGAGAATCCATTCAGACAATCTCTATGTTATTGGCACTGTCGGGCAATCACCGGCTATGAACGGCATTGTCGTGGTAAAAAATAATTTTCGTAATGTTCCCGATGTCGCGCCAAACAGCGCAACCTTACAAACCCCCGGCATCGCCCGCCCCGAACAATTCTTTTTTGATCGGGTTTGTAGAGAGTGGACCGACAACGAAAGGAATTGAAACCTTGATCTCCCAGAACAACTTCAAGCCAGACAACACTCCACAACCGACGCAGACTGTCGAAGCAATCTTCGCAAACGAAGATGGTGATGAGATTGCGGTAACCGTGAATGAGGAAACGATCGAATGATCCTTCAAGGGGTATGGCCAGTTATCCCCTCACTCATAAAAACGTCGTCAGCGCCTCAGCGCTTGAGATTACTATCCTGTGATTGGTTAACTATTAAATCCTCTCTGGGAAAAAACACCTCCGCCGCATACGGGTTAATGGATTATCGATTGATTAAGGGTATGTTTTTTTACCGCCCCCCGCCCCCATTAATTGTATCAAAATTGTATCAGATTTATTGCCATTATTTACCTCTAGTTACTGCTTGATCGCTTTTTCTAATATTTAAAGCAATGGACGATTGCGCGTCCAAGCCCTTCTTTTACAGCCAGATGCCTTTTATTACCGCTTAAAAATCAAACAGTTAATAAGGTTACAAGGCGGGTTCGAGACCCACCTCCTGGAGCTTGCCCCTGTATTCATCACAGTAGGTTTTGGATTCCGCGGCCTTGTCCAGGTCGATGGCGCGATCGTTCCCAGGCCGGGATCTGCACCCCCTTGTATCCCAGACCTGCGACCCACCGGCCGATATTGTCGATGGTGTTGTAGGGTTCATCGTCCCGCATAAACTGGGCCAGGAAAATAGCCGGACCTTTGATGTGTGACATGAATTACTCCTTTTCGATGGATTCGGGTTCGTGCTCGATGAAACGGGCTCGGGCAAAGGGCAGGTGGGTGGCGCCTCGGACGAGGATTTGGTTGGCATTACCGCCGCTCCATTCCGTATAAGAGCGGGCGTTGGCGTAGTGACTCACAAAAGCGCGCCGGTAACGATTCTTACTGTGGTTTCGGTGTGAACGGTGGATGAGGTGGCCGTGGAAGAAAATCACATCGCCACCCTTGGCTTCGGCCAGAATTTCCTTGCTTTGGTCCACACCCGCGAGTTCGAAAAGTTGGGCATGAAAATCTTCGGTGTTTTCAGGCAAAGTTGTATTTTCATAGATAGGGTCGAAATTAGAGCCGGGGATAAATGACATGCAGCCGTTTTCCTCGTCGCAATCATCGATCGCGATCCAGGCGCCGCAGAGGGTATCGGGCGCAGAGGTAATAAAGCATGAATCCTGGTGAAAGGCCTGTCCGGGGTGGCCCGGCGGCTTGAAGAACAGCATCGACTGCATGGCCATCAAGTCGGGGCCGATGAGGGCTTCCAGGACATCGAGGACACGGGGGTGGAGCATGAAGCGCTCATGGATTTCGAGGTGACGGTGGAACTGAAAGAAGCGGAAATATTTTTCTTCCATATCGGCCGGCGAGGTGCCGTCGTTTATCGGTTCCAGTCCTTTGATTTGGCTCAGATCCACTTTGTTGTGAAGCAGGTTCATGGAGTGTGCATCAAGTTCCCGCAACTCCGAGTTGGAAAGCAGACCTTCGACCTTGAGATAGCCGTTGCGGCCGAAAAAATGTCGCTCGTCAAGACTCACCTGGTATTTTTCTCTGTCAGATGTCTTCATGGACAAAGGTTCCCTGTTCGGGGAATGGGTGATCATCTTGGTATCATGAAGTTGACGAGCTTCCTAAATATCTGTCAAGCTTCTAGCCTTGGGGTAAATAAAAGTGGTGGGTAATTCCATATGACTTATTGAGAATGCCCAACCCGTTCAGGTTTATACCTTTCCCTTTCTTAACTCCCGGGGATCTTAAGCTTCTTCCCATACATCTACATTCAACTGCTGCACACGTTTGTCCAGGACAGGAACTCGTTTACCGGTTCTGACCGCTTTGACTGCCGCGAAAACCATGGCAACGCTGTGTATGTTGTCAAATACATCTGTTTGCGGTCGTTTACCTCTTTTTACTGAAAAAATAAAGTCGTTAAGAACAAAATCCTGCAAGGTGTTTTCCGGTCCTTTTGCCCGAAACGTATCTGTCCTATTAACCTTGTAAAGCTTGGGCACCTTCCTGAGAGAAATCTTTCCATTCTCATATGAAATGGACCCCTTACTACCCTCAATCTGCCAGTTGCCATCCACGCTACAGAATTGACCCTTAGAAGACCAGCTCGCGTTGTAGACGACACGTACATTATTCTCCATCTCAAACACCAGCGAAGACGAACTGTCACCTTTGTAGTTTGACCATGCAGGATTCCAGGCTTCACCTCGGACAGACATGGCATTGAGACCGGTAACAAAGCGAACGAGGTCAAAATGATGTATCGCCATATCAATTAGGAGAGGATCCCTCATTTCATGACGGAATCCACCGCCAAAATCATGGCCCATATAGAAATCTATCTTAACCTGGCCGATATCGCCAATCCGTCCACTTTCGACCAGACGAGCGAGTGTCCATGTTTCCGGTCTATAGCGATAATTCTGGCTGACAACACATGTCTGTCCGGTATTTCGTGATGCTCTCAGGATTGACATGCAACTGGCAAGATTATCGGCCATCGGTTTCTCGGTAATCACGTCAAGACCCGCCTTCATGGCCTGGACCACACACTGCTTGTGATACTCAGGTGGAGTAACGCATACGAGGGCATCCGCTTTGACCTTCTTCAACGCTTCGTTCAGTTTTGAGAAGCAAATATCTTTTCCGTAATTCCCAACTTTGCGGGCAGCCGTCAGGGCAGTCTGATTCACATCTACCAGCGCAACGACTTCGACAGATGAATTATTTGTCAGCCGTTGTACCCACCCTTTGCCAAATCCACCTACACCAATTTGAATGAATCGCATTTTTTCTATTCTCTTGTGATTTCATTTCCGCAGAACGTCAAGCCTCAGTGGTCGACGAGCCGGTGCACGCCTACATCACGCAGGAGGTGATGACGCCCCTCGAGATGCAAGGCGCTGCGTTCGTGTGGACAGGGAACGAGGACCTGCCCGTTGCGCATACGCACGATGCGGAAGGTAAAGCCAAACCGAAGGCAATTCTGCCCAAGATGAATGCCGCCGCTAGTCTTCACTGCAGCGCGCTGGATTACGCCCGCTTCCTGCGCATTGTGCTGACACAGCCTCGCGACCATCCGCTTCGACTTTCGGATGATCTACACCGCGCGATGTTCACGCCGCAGGTCCCGGTCAACGACTCCATCGACTGGCACGACGACTGGCCACGGAAAACCACTCGACTGCACGATACGATCCAGTGGGGTTTGGGCTGGGGCATCCATCGCGACGACGACCAGCTCGCTGCGTGGCAGTGGGGCTCAAACCCTTGCACACGATCGTTCGTCATCGGCTTTCCCGAATCCCGTACCGGCGCGGTCTTCATGGGCAACAGCGGCAACGCAGAACGACTCTGGGGCGAATTGACGCAAGCACTTTTCGGGGAACCTTTCCCACCAGTGGAGTGGGTAGAGAAGAGCTCCGGGGCTTGACGACCCGAGAGGCCGTTATTTGGATGATATGCGATGTGGCTACACGCTCGCGAGAAAACCACTATAGGCATGGAAAAGGAACGGAAAACAAATCGCTGCACTTGACGGTAATTCCACTGCGCTCCATCCCCACCAGTGAGCTCAATCGTTATTGATTCACTTCAGGAAAATCAATCCGCTGCATACGGGTTTATGGATTGAGGATTGAGTCGATGTGTTTTTGCGAGACCCCTCCCCCCTTCTTTTATGTGAGCGTTTTGTGCATGATATTTTGGGTATTCGGGGACATTCGTTGCCTATCAGTGCCAAATTAAATAATGTGGAGATTTTGCAACGTTCGTAATTGCATGATCTTATGCATATTACTAAATTGCACTATCGCGGTTTCGACTCCCGCCACCTCCACCATTCGACTCCGGCTTGTTGGCCGTCGCTCATGGCAGGCCATTTGGTCTTGCTTAAGACAGGCTAACAGGCCGGAGTCGAATGGTGTCCTGCTCCGCCCTGAGTTTATCGAAGGGAGCCTGTCGAAGGGCTTGTCCTGGAACTAAGACGTGGTAAATTGCGAGACAGGACGACGGCTGAAGCTCACGGAGCGAAGACGGACTTAACCGAAAGAGCTAACCGTTCTCTACAGATACGGCATGCAACCCGTCCTGAATATTTCTAGATCCTGATATCTTTTTAGATGCCAGCCGATTCACTTAATCTGAAGAGGGATCGAAGATTGATAGGATGTGTGATTGCCATAGTGTATTGAAAGTAGAAAGTCTCTATTTTTAGGGATCTTTAATGTTCATAGAGTAAAACTCAGATAAAATAAGGATCCAATTAAACCTATTAAGAATGCCTTTAAATTCTACAGCTTGAAATTCGAAAGGAAGGTCAGCCCTTGGGGATTATAGAAATAACGGTAATTGTAATATACATAGTTTTCTTAGGGGCCCTTGGGATATATTTTTCACGCAGGCAAAAGACAACGGAAAATTACTTTTTTGCGGGGCGCAACTTACCCGGTTGGGTGGTCGGCTTTTCAATCATGGGAACGGCTGTCGGCAGTGCGACCTTCATCGGACATCCCGGTGAAGTATTTAAAAATAATATGTGGCAATTGCCTATGTTCATGGTTTGGCCGCTCGTAATGATTTTCATTTCCTGTTACCTGGTGGCTTTTTACCGCAGGACGATCCGCATGACTGCCTATCGGTATTTGGAAATGCGTTTTGGCTACCCCGCGCGAGCCTACGGTGCAGGAGCATTTATTGTCAGTCGCGTTTTACACTTAAGTGTTACCTTCTATTTTCTGGCAGTCGCTGTTAGCTACATGAGTGGATGGGATGTGTGGTGGGTAATTCTGGTCTTGGGTGTGGCGACGGTAATTTACACCATGGTCGGAGGGATAGAAGCTGTCGTGTGGACGGACGTTATTCAAGGCACCTTGCTTGTCCTCGGCGGCCTGGCTTGCGTATGCGTTTTACTTTTCTCAACCGATGACGGTCCAAGCGCTATTATCACCAAGGCCTGGGAAGGTGGAAAGTTTGCATTGGGCAACTGGGAATTCACCTGGTTTGAAAATAATCAGTGGTTTTACCTCATCGGCGGGACATTGGTCGCGCTACAATATTTAGCCTGTGACCAGAATAATGTACAACGTTATCTCCTGGCACGGACCGACAGAGAGGCAGCGCAAGGGGCTTATATGGGAGCAGCTGCGTGTCTTCCGATCTGGATTCTCTTCCTGGTTATAGGAGCATTAATGTGGGCATTTTATGAATTATCGACGGAGCAACTGCCGGTTGAGGTGCTTCGGGAAAAAGACTTTATCATGCCTTACTTTATTAAAACCCAGTTACCCGCAGGAGTGATTGGCCTTATTTTAGCAGCTTTGATGGCGGCAGCGATGTCATCAATAGACTCGGAATTGAACGCACTGGCAGTAGTGGTGGTCAATGATTTTTATGTCCGACTCCAACCGGATGCTGCAGATAAACATCGGTTACTTTTGGGAAAGATTGTCGTCGCAGTGTTTGGAGCAATCTCCATTTACATTGCACAGCAATGGATTGGGATTAAATCGGTCGTAGAATTGTCCGTGACCGTGGCTGCAATAGTAACAGGTGGAATCCTTGGTCTCTTTGCCCTGGGATTTTTGTTTAGATGGACAACGGCATGGGGAGCTTATATTGGAATTATAATCTGTATTTTCTTTACGGCCTGGGCAACATTTACGCGGGTTATTTTACCCGGGATGGAAACAACATTGATTAATCTGGGGCGTTTCAATTACACCTTAAGCCCGTACCTGATTGGCCCCTTCGGCCATTTTGTTTTAGTCGCCGTCGGATTATTGGTGAGCAAACTTAAGGGCGGTCCCAGACCGGATACCAAGGATCTTACTTTTTGGGACATCTTATCCGCTCGGCGTCGCATGTAGGTTTATTAATTTTTGATATTATCATGAACAAACTGTTTTCAGAAGAACTTGGACTGCCCACCAGAGGAAAAAGCATGCGCACCACGCGTCGGCCCAATCTTGATCCTGGTGATAATGTTGTTCTTTTTGATGGGTGTGGCCCGGGGTGTATCTTTCACTGGTGGATTTGCTACAGCATTAAGCAAGATCATGACGTGCGTGATCCTGCTCACGATCTTCAACTAAAAATCTATTACGACGGAAAATCGAACCCTGACGTAGACCTTTCTCTGGCCAAATACTTTGGCATTCTTTTTGACCTCGATGTCTATGACATGGGCAGCGCGGCTATTAAAATGCTGCCGACGAACGCATTTAATTTTTATTTACCGATGCCTTTTCGAGCCTTGCGGATCGAGATCGAGAACCGGAGCAAACGGACTACCACTATCTGGTTCATGGCAGATTGGCAGAAATTTAAGGGCGACACCCCGCTTACTGATATGAGGCTTCAGATTATTCATAAATCGGCTTACCCGGCAGAGACTTACGGCAGTTTCCTTATGGCTGACCTTTCGGGTGAGGGATTTGTGGCCGGGATGGTGAAAGGCGTGCGTGCGAAGGATGATAGTGATGGGTGGTTTCACACGGGGGGTGATCTGTGGCTGCTCGATGGGGAACATAATCCAAGCGCCTTACGCGGGATTGGTGGTGAGGACGCTTTCAATATGAGTTTTGGTATATGGGATACCCAGACGGATTGGATCGGCGCGCCTTACATCCATCAGGTCGGTGAACATACAGACGTAGGTTCAGGATATGAAGGAGTCATGTATCGGTTTTTTGGCCCGGACCCGGTCTGGTTTGATCACTCTGCGATAATTCGTTTTGGTTCGAAAGCGAACGACCTTGAGAGCTTGATCTATACCTATCTACAACCAAGGAATGTTCCCGAGGTATTGACTGTCACCTCATGGCAGCTTGCCGGCCCATTTCCGTGTATTTCGTATGAGCAATTCGAGAAAAAGGAATGGGCTGACAATGATATATCTACTTGGCCTGCTTCTTACACCGTGGATTTTGGTCAGTACCTGGTTAACGACAGTCCAACTGAGTTTAATCTTCCTCAGCAATTGGACACCGAACACGGGTGGTGTGACTTTTCGCGGTGTTTCAGGGGTAGAAAGGGAGGAAACGTGGGTACACAGCCTAGCGAGGTGAGCGCCTATGCCGTAGGCAAAATTTTAATCCCTGAAGAGGGTGACTATGTGTTTGCCGTCGCTTTCGATGATTGGTTGCGCCTCTGGATCAATGGAAATGAGCTTCATTCCAATCGTCATGATTGCGGTTTTGAGATCGACACCGTTAAGATCAAGTTGCCGGTGGGCGAGTGCGAGATCAGGGTCAAGCTCTCGAATTTTGACAACATGCAGTGGCGACTATGGGCGTTTTGTGTGACCGCAAAAAAGGTCTAAACCGGCGTTAAGTGAAATCCATAATATAGATGAAGACAATAAGGGGATCGAGAAGGTGCATCGTGTACCCCACATCGTGAACTACTTATCGCTAGACAATCGGGATATTTCACTCTAAACCGATAACAAATTTTAAAGATAGAGAGATGAAAGTTTATATCAACGGAGAGCATGTCGACTCGGCGGATGCGAAAATTTCGGTTTTCGATCACGGGTTGCTCTATGGTGATGGGGTATTCGAAGGGATACGCCTCTACGAGGGTTGTGTCTTCAAGTTAGATGAACATCTGGAGCGCTTGGAAATGTCTGCCAAGGCGATCATGTTGAAAATGCCTTTGTCGCGGAGTGAAATGTCCGAAGCGGTTTGTGAAACCTGTCGTCAAAACGGGCTCACGGACGGCTATGTCCGCTTAGTAGTGACGCGGGGGATCGGGGATCTCGGTTTATCGCCGAAGTTGTGCGAGACGCCGCAAGTAATTATTATCGCGGACAAGATTCAACTCTACCCGGATTCTTACTACACGGACGGGATGAAGATAATTACCGTTGCGACCTGGCGAAACAATCCGGCGGCACTTCCACCGATGATTAAATCGCTGAATTATCTCAATAATATCATGGCGAAAATGGATGCTCAAAATGCCGGTTTCGTTGAAGCACTGATGCTAAATGATCGGGGTTGCGTGGCCGAATGTACAGGTGACAATGTTTTTATTCTCTTCAAAGGAGTGATCTATACAACACCCACTTCAGCGGGCAATCTCAAGGGTATCACGCGGGAGGTGGCATTTAATATCGCGGAGGCTATGGGAATCCCCTTAAAAGAGGTGGAGTTGACCCGCTATGATCTCTGGAACGCGGAGGAATGTTTCCTCACGGGGACGGCAGCGGAAGTTGTCCCGGTGACAGAAATTGACGGCCGGGAAATAGGGAACGGAAAACCGGGGACCACCACGTTGCGCTTTATTGAGGCTTTCAGAAAAAAAGTGTCAATTGAAGGAACAATGCTTTAAATTTTCGTCGCTTGGGCCGACAATTTAGAGCCAGTCTACTGAGAAAGTTCCCTATAATGGGATTTCCATATTTTGGCATGATTCATGCAGGAAATATTTACTTTTGGGTGGATATAATATAGAAATATTGGGTCTATATATTGAAACGAACTATTTAATCTTCTAAATTCACGATCTAAGTGATACAATATTGATAATGGGTAAACCGACAGAGTGTAAATATTGCGAAAAAGAAGCTACGATCCACCTTACCCAGATCGTCGATAATAAGATTCACAAAGTGGATATTTGTGAAGATTGCGCTTTGGCTAAGAAAATGACTGATCCCTCTAATTTCACGTTGGCTAACTTGCTCGACAATATGGGGGGGGCAGATAGTGAAATCGAAGGTGATCTGGTCCGATGCGAAAGCTGTGGATTGTCGACAGCTGATTTTAAAAGCCTCGGTCGGTTTGGCTGTCCCTCGTGTTATGAAAGCTTTAAGGACTTGCTGGGTCCGATGTTAGAAGAGATGCAGAAATCTGCGACGCATCGGGGTAAAGTTCCCCATGTGTCAGCTCAACGTGTCGCCTCGCGCAATCAAATCCAGCTTTGGGAAGATAACCTGCAAAACGCGATCAAAGCAGAACGCTATGAAGATGCAGCCCAATGGCGGGATAAAATTACCCAATTGAAAAACGAGTTAAAAAGTAAAGTTTAAACCTGAAAATGATTATCAGTCCACTCATAGAAGCCGAGGCAGAGTTGACCCATAATGCCAAATTAAATTGTCCTGTGGTTTTGAGCACACGGATCAGGCTCGCGCGTAATATTTCGGACATCCCATTTCCCGGTTGGGCCAAAGAGGCACAGAGAAGGGAAATTTTGGCCACTTGTATGGAATCGCTGACAGCGCTACCTCAAATGGAAGATGGAACGTGCTTAATGGTGGATGAGTTGAGCGAACTGGAAAAACAAATATTAATGGAGCGCCACTTAATCAGCCGAGAGTTGAGCAAGGCAAAAAAAGGGAGTGGTATAGTTGTGAGTAAAGACCAGTCATGCTCAGTGATGATCAATGAAGAGGACCACTTACGTATTCAATACCTGCGCAGCGGTTTTCGCTTCAAACAGGTGTGGTCGACGATAAACGAAATTGACAGCGCACTGGAAGAAAATCTCGACTACGCCTTTTCTTCAGAGTTGGGCTATTTGACGGCATGCCCGACAAATGTGGGGACGGGCATGCGCGCGTCAGCGATGATGCACTTGCCCGCCTTAGTGATCGCGAACCAGATGGAAAAAGTAATTCGCGCGGTGAATCAACTGGGAATAGCGGTGCGCGGTGTATTTGGGGAAGGGTCAGACGCGAGTGGAAGTATATTTCAAATCTCTAATCAGCAGACACTCGGTGAGAGTGAGGATGAGATAATTAAACGCCTCGTAAATGTTCTTAATTCGGTAATCGAACAGGAGAATAATTCCCGGCATAAACTTTTAGAAAAAGAACCGATCAAACTCCTCGACAAGATGGGGCGAGCTTATGGACTTTTAAAAAACAGTCATCTTTTGAGTTCAGCTGAAGCAATGAATCTGCTTTCGCTGTTGCGCTTGGCGATTGATCTGCAGGCGATACCTGAAACTTTCCGGTCGCGCATTGATCGGTTGTATATTGAGAGCCGGCCCGGTCATATCCAATACGCAGCAAAAACTGAGATCGATCCAAATCAACGTGATGAATTTCGCTCCCGTTATATGAGGGAACAATTGGCGGAACTGCCGTCACTTAACTTTGACAAAGTAGTCAATAAATCGTAGATTATACAAAACCCAAAAGTATCACTATGGAACCGATGAATAATTTTACCCCGCGTGCACAACAAGTGCTGGCGTTGGCACGGAAAGAAGCTGACAGGTTCCACCATAATTATGTTGGAACTGAACACCTCCTGCTCGGGTTGATAAACCTGGGCCAGGGAGTTGCTGTAAATGTCTTACAGAAGATGGGCTTGGACCTTGAAACGGTGCGCACTGCTGTCGAAAAGCAAGTGGGCACAGGACCAGAGTCAAAACCATCCGGTAATATCCCGTACACCCCTCGCGTGAAAAAAGTTTTGGCCCTTGCTGGTAAAGAGGCAAAGGCTTTAAATCATAGTTATGTAGGGACTGAACATATTCTGCTCGGTCTACTACGTGAAGGGGACGGTGTCGCGGCGCGCGTGTTGAAAACACTGGATGTCGACATTGAACGCTGCCGCAATGAGATACTGAGTGAATTAGACCCGAGTTTTTCTGGTGAACAGGACGAACCGGTAACTTCTTCTACCGGAGCAACGGGAGAAGAAAAAAAAGACGTCAAGACACCTGCGCTCAAAGCCTTTGGCCGTGACCTCACCGAACTTGCGCGCAATAATGAACTGGATCCAGTAATCGGTCGTAAAGATGAAATCCGCCGCGTCATTCAAGTGCTTTGTCGCCGGACGAAAAACAATCCTGTTCTCATTGGTGAAGCCGGGGTGGGGAAGACTGCGATTGTCGAAGGTCTGGCCCAGGAAATTGCTTCTGGAATTGTTCCCGAACTTCTCGTCGATCGCCGAGTGATTACTCTCGATCTCGCACTGATGGTAGCGGGAACGAAATACCGCGGTCAATTTGAAGAGCGTATCAAAGCTGTGATGGATGAGATACGACGGGCTAAAAACATTATTATTTTTATCGACGAGCTGCATACGATTGTCGGTGCTGGAGCTGCCGAGGGTGCGATGGATGCTTCAAATATTTTTAAACCGGCTCTCTCTCGGGGTGAGTTGCAGTGCATAGGAGCGACTACACTTTCTGAGTACCGCAAGTATATTGAAAAAGACAGTGCTCTTGACCGCCGTTTTCAAAGCGTAATGGTGGAAGCTCCCTCAGTTGAGGAGACAATTCAAATACTCCATGGTTTAAGGTCCAGGTACGAAGAACATCACAAGGTGGTCTACACCGAAAAAGCGATCGAGGTATCAGCTAAGCTGTCCGATCGTTATATTACAGGCCGTTATCTTCCCGATAAGGCTATCGACGTTCTTGACGAATCGGGCGCGCGGGCGCGTATTGATTCGCTCAACCGGCCGCCCGAAGTCGAAGATTTGGCGAAGAAAATTGAGGAAATTTGCGCGAAAAAAGAAGAATCGATCAGTAAGCAGCATTTTGAGGAAGCGGCAAAATACCGCGATAAAGAGAAGCAGCTTCGAGCTGAGCGCGAGCAGATGATTGAAAATTGGAAAAAGACGCGTGAAGAGACGACGATTACGGTCGATGAAGATGATATGCTTCAAGTGGTGTCTGGTTGGACGGGCATACCACTCAGCCGAATGGAAGAAAAAGAAACGGAAAAGTTGCTCAAGCTGGAGAGCGAATTACAGGAAGATGTTATTGGGCAGGATTTGGCGACCGAAATTATTGCGAAGGCGCTTCGCCGTTCACGCGCGGATTTAAAAGACCCGCGTCGACCGATTGGTTCGTTCATGTTTTTAGGGCCTACCGGTGTTGGCAAGACCCACCTCGCAAAAATTTTGGCGGAAAAAATGTTTGGCGATCAGGACGCTATTGTGCAGATCGATATGTCCGAATATATGGAAAAATTCTCCGTCTCGCGCCTGATTGGTTCACCTCCCGGGTATGTGGGCTATGAAGAAGGTGGTCAACTTACGGAAACCGTAAGACGAAAACCCTATTGCATTGTCCTTTTCGATGAGATCGAAAAAGCGCACCCTGATGTCGTGCAGCTTCTCCTGCAAGTCTTTGAGGACGGTCGGTTGACGGATAGTCTGGGCCGTACCGTAGATTTTAGAAACACGATCATTATCATGACCTCCAATGTTGGAGCGCAGCAGATACAGAAGGGCGGCTCGCTCGGGTTTGGCACCGATGACGACAGCTGTATGAGTGATTATGAAAAAATTAAGGAAAAAATACTCGAGGAATCAAAACGTGTATTTAAGCCGGAGTTTCTTAATCGAATAAATGACATGGTGATTTTCCACAGTCTCAATCGTGAGCACTTAATGAAAATTGTCGGGTTGGAGTTAATCAAAGTAGCCAAGCGATTAATCGAACATGATATTCAACTTGAAGTAAGTGATGAAGCAAAATATTTTCTCATCGATAAAGGTTATGATGAGAAGTATGGTGCTCGACCCTTACGACGGGCAGTAGAAAGATATCTGGAAGATCCCCTCGCCGAAGCCATTCTACGTGGTGATTTAAAGAAAAATGAGCTGATTACGGTCATTGTTGAAGATGATCATTTAGACTTCACCCAGGATCAACCCGCGTCGAGTGTGTCTTAAGTATAACTGAGTTTTATTTTAAATAAACCGCGCTGCATTTCCAGAGCGCGGTTTATTATTGGAGTGAAATCTGGATCTACGCTTATAATAGAAATATTTATCGGCATCGATCTGCCTGGAGAACATTCTACGTAAATCGCGGTCAGTTGAGATACTAATGAACGAATGAATAGCCGCCTGGCATATGTAGGATTAATTTTATGGGGTAGCATTTTTCCTGCCTCCGCATCCCTGAATCTTGATTCGCCCTATGGATCAGGGAGCGACAGGATTGTCGAATTCGCTGCTGATGAGGGTTGGACAGCTGTAACTCCGCTACTAACAGATAAAGCATTCGAAGCTTATGAGAATGGTGAGAAAACAGCTGTAAACTGGTATTATCTTTCACGATGGGCGGATCTTTTAGCGTCCAACGAAGGGGATGTCGTAAGTGCTTGGATTGACGCGATTGATAAAGCCAGGTTGGGACATAAAAATATGGCTCAACGCTATACTCTGTATAAACGACCATTAAATAGCCATTTCTCGCTCTCCCTGCAAAAAGTTTTACTTGGAGATTTTGCATTTTCTCGGGAGTTTTTTGATCTACTTTCCCCGTATGATTATCTACCCGGCGTCCTTCAGATCCTTAATCATCTTCATAAAAAAAACCGAAAATATTTTTATGAATACCGTCGGTTAGCACTCGCCATTGCCGTTGTTTATGATGTGCCCCCGCCTCCGGGATGGCCTCATTTCCAGGTTCCTGATTCAATCCTTCCACGTGAATTACCGGATATTGATACAGCGTTCGACTACTGGGTAGAACTTAATGAAAGGGCGCAATGTCCTTACGATCTCTCCAAAATGTCCGTGGAAGAACTTAAATTTCTCGTCGATACGCCGGCCATCGATGATTTTCAATGGGTGCAGGAAAATATTCATAACAAACCCGAGAAATTTGCCGAAGTCTATAGTCGCATCAACTATCGCTTCGATCGAGTATCGAGTAACCAATTCATATGGCGCGGAAAGGATTACCAACTTAAAACAATACTTAATTACGGGGGAATCTGTGTCGATCAAGCGTACTTTGCGGCACAGGCAGGTAAAGCAAAAGGTATTCCCACCCTCGTCTTTCGCGGTGCGGGGATGGATGGCCGGCATGCATGGTTTGGTTTTATGCCGGATAAAGGGGTTTGGGAATTTAATGGAGGGAGAGAAGGGGACAACCGTTACGTGACTGGCTATGCTCATGATCCGCAAACATGGGCTAATATAACAGATCACCAACTTCAATTTCTGGGGGAGCGTTTTCACCATAGTTATTACTATCAAAAGTCATTGCTTCATGCCTATTTTGCCCACCGCTATCTCGAATTCGATGATCCGGTTTCCGCACAAGAAGCAGCAGAAAATGCTTTGCGCTTTGAAAAGAGAAACCAGGTTGCCTGGGAGGCGCTCTTTTCAGCTACTGGATTACTGAGCGACGATCCGCGAGAGACGGAAAAAGTGTTACGTCGCTCGGCCCAGGCATACCGTTATAACCCGGACCTCGAAACTTTTTATTTGAATCGTGTGATTGAGAGTCTGGAGAATCGAGGTGAACAGAGTCGAGCCCAGCGGGAAAAATATTTATTAACAATTAAGAATAAGAGTGACCGCAAGGACATCAGTATCCAACAAGCAGCCGACCGACTTTTAGTGAATATGATAGATGATCCCCTCGCGGCTCGTCTGCGCTATTTCCGTGTGGTTCTTCTCCAATTGGGAAGAATAGGTGGAATCGATGTTTATGATCGTATTGTGATGCCATTTGTTCAGCAACTGAGGGCAAGTGGCCATAAACGCGAAGCCTATCAAATGTTAGTCTATGCGCGTGAAAAATTTGAAGCACGATCAGGAAGTATGCTCGATCAGGAACTTAAACGGCAGTTGAATATATTTAAGCCATAAAGGGCAGCATAAAAAAGTGGATATTTTAGAAGCTAATTATATTTTGTCTTGTCAAATAGTAATGGGAATGTAATTACCCGGATTCTTCATACATTAACTAATGGAAAAAACACTTTTAATTTTTAAACCGGATTCGCTTGAAAAGAAACAAGTGGGTGAAGTTCTACAACGTTTAGAAGATAAGGGATTCGAAATCTGTGCATGCAAAATGGTTACGTTGTCGAGTGGTCTTCTTCGCGAGCACTATGCTCATCTCCTTGAACTGCCAAATTATCCTGTAATTGAAGAATTCATGTCGAAACGACCGGTAATTATTATAGTATTGCAGATTGAAAATGCGGTGAAAAAAGCGCGTGACCTGATTGGTCCGACTGATTCTAAAAAAGCTGAAAAGGGGACTATCAGGGGAGATTTAGGTACTGATCTTATGCATAATGTAGTCCACGCATCCGACAGTGTCGAAAATGCCAAATTGGAGATTAAAAGATTTTTTTCTTCAGACGAAGTCTTCGACCTTTAGGTTTAAGGCGATTGAGGAATAGTAGTCAGTAAATTGTGGCTGTTGAAGTTGTATTTAAATCGCATTAATCTTCGTCTTCGTCTGCTTCATCGTCTTCGTCGTCTTTTAATTTATTTCCACCCTTATCTCTAATCGTCTGATTTGAACTATTGGGTATATTATTTTTCAATCGGCCACGACGGAGCGTGGCCCTCCCTATCCACCCCTTCTGGAGGGCCACGCTCCGTCGTGACTGCTAAAAATACAAATTGTAATTATATAGTAATTAAATGACGAAGAGGCAAACGAAGATGAAGAGAGTTTAATCTAACAACCATTTACTGTTCACTTTTTCCTACCCCTCAGCAGTCAGTAGGCATACAGCGTGAGTGGCGATTCCACCCCCACGTCCGATATCGCCTAATTTTTCATTGGTCGTTGCTTTTATACCAATTTCGGAAACTTCAATACCCAAGGTCGCGGAGAGCGTTGCTTTCATCGCGCTGATATATGAAGAGATTTTCGGTGCTTCAGCGATAACCGTGATATCGGTGTTTACTAATTGATATCCATGAGCCTTTGCTTCCTCCACCGCTTTCTTCAATATTTCCTGTGAGCAGAGGTCTTTGTATTTCTCGTCGGTATCGGGAAAATAGGCGCCGATATCGGAGAGGCCAGCAGCGCCGAGTATCGCATCTGCGAGGGCATGCGTGAGGCAATCGGCATCAGAATGTCCTTCAAGCCCTTTATCAAAAGGTATAGTTACACCGCCAAGCACGAGTTTTCGGCCTGTCACCAACTGATGGACATCATATCCAAATCCTATGCGATAGGGTGAAGGCACTGTTGAAAATCAAGATAGCTTAAGATCCTCGATGAAGTTTTCGATCATGGCGATGTCTTCAGGGATCGTGAGTTTGGGGTTCGGCTTAGTGCTTTCCAGAAGGCTGATTGTATGTCCATAGTTAATTACTGCCGTTGTATCATCAGTTGCCTTGATTTTTTTTTCTTTCAATGACTGGTAAGCGTCGACGATAAGATTTCGTTCAAATACCTGCGGTGTCTCCATCGCCCAAAGTTTGCTTCGATCTAAATTAGTTAATTGAAGTTGGCGCAGATCCTCGTTGTCAGAATCAATTTGTTTTATTGTGTCCGTTACCTTATGGGCGAGCGTGACCGCTTTATCTTTTTTAACCCGATCTATAAGATTATTCAGTGATTGGCGATCAATAAGGGGACGTGCACAATCATGTATAAAAACATAGTCTATATTATCGGTGAGTTTGGAGAGCGCATTATATACCGAATCCTGACGCTCTGTCCCGCCCATCACCCAGCGAATATTTAAGTCTGCAATGGGATGATTCTCTATAGCTTGAGAAATACCAATACGTTGAACCTGATCGCGATAGGCGATAATGTATTCATCCACCGTGCCACTGGTGGCAAACGCTTCGAGGGAGTAGTTTACGACCGGTTTACCTTTTAAAGGAACTAATATTTTATCGGTAACCTGGTCTCGCATCCGGGCGCTTATTCCTGCGCACAATAATATTACAGCATTGGGCATAGTGAATTTAAGAATAGTTTAACCGGAGATAGCCAGAAAAATTCGTTATTCATTATCTGAATTTCTCGTCGGTGCATTGTTTATCTCCCTTTCAAGGGTATAAGGCTCAGGGCTTATTTTTTTCCCTCATGGGGTCTTGCTAATTATTCACGAATGCGCCTTTAGGCGATAATCAAATGGGAGGAGCGATTTTATAGCGGGACCAATTTTCAATAATTTCATGAATAACCTTGCTTCCCACGCGTTGTAAAGAACGCAAGCTGGGAATATACCCAGGAAATAGATTTCCATCTCCATCATCCCCCCCACGCAGGCTTTGCAGGGGTGTCATCCCATCGGGTGCCTGCATCGTAAAGTTGCTCGCTGAACGCAGTAATAGAATACGATCCCAATCAATCCTATGGGCAGTGGCGAGTTGGTAAAGAGCTCTAAGCGTACCGGCATCCTCCATCGTTGAAGTTACAAACCGCCCCTTTTCATGCGTCCAGAATTCAACCCACCGTTCTGCCCACTGATTAGACAATTTCCCGTGCCAGTAACGTGTAGCAGAAAGGTTATCACCTTTGAGGACAAAAGGGGGACGTTGAGCTTCAGGAAAATCTAAATAGCGATTACGATAGCTCGCGAGGAGATCACTATCGAGATCCGATAAATTCAGAGACCGCGTATTTTTATAAGCCCAATCACTAAGATTAGAATTGAGCGTGTAGAGCTCACTATTGAGAAACAGGTCGGCAGCCTTTTTTGATCGTTGACTATAAGGGGTGTCACAACCGAGTGGTAGAATACCGGTAGACCAAGCTGGCGGTATTTCCCGCGCATCGATTTCGTGGGCAAGATCACCATCAACGCAATAATCGGCCCAGGCGGTGCACGCCAGTGACCCAAAGCGCGGATTAATTCCAGCAATTCCGGCAATTAAAAAATAGGCGTGAGTTAAATCAAAACGTGGATCGAGACCAAAAGCCATCGTCGTCGAAGCAGCTTTAGCTGCACCAATACCAATCGTCAGGGCAACGAGGCCCGCTTCATTTGACCATATGCCATCTTGGCCATATGAGAAGTCATGGGTTTTCTCCAGCCCTTCGGCCTCTCTGAAATATTGAAATTCACCTGGTTCATCAGATTCGAATTCGTACATCGAGATGAGAACACATTTTACAGGGAGAGGTTTAATTGAATGGGTTAAAGTACTGGCCATCGATTTATACCGATCTTACAGTGGGATTTCACTCGATGTTCATGTGCTGGTCGAGATGATTCCTTTGTGCGCAACAGATTTTTTTACGCAAAACGGGTTTCCTATCTGGAGAGTCAAACTGTGGCACTTGCTTGCGTAGGACATTTAATTAAAGTATAATCATTTAAGCTATTATTTAAATATTTCTTGGGACTTAATCTTACCGAAGATGAAGAGTGAATTGAATGGATTTTGAAAAACAAAGATCAGCTTTAATAAAAAAGCTGATCCATTATCGGGTAGGTGGGATGAAAGATGCATGTGTTATCCGTGCATTTAAAAAAGTGCCAAGGCATCGATTTATAGAACCTTCATTTCAAGCTCATGCATATGAAGATCGCGCGATGCCAATTGCCTGTGATCAAACGATATCACAACCTTTTATCGTCTGTTGGATGTCGGAGGGTTTGGCACTTAACAAAGATCATCGCGTTCTTGAGCTTGGAACTGGAAGTGGTTATCAAACAGCGATCCTGGCTGAAATTGTTAAAGAAGTATATACGATTGAATATTATCCAGTCCTTGTAGAACAAGCACATGAAATACTAAATGAGTTGGGCTATAAAAACATTCATTTTCGCACTGGAGATGGCTACGAAGGTTGGTCAGAGTCAGGTCCTTTTGACAGTATCCTTGTCGCATGCAGGGTCGACAAGGTACCACCGTCATTAAAAGATCAACTTGCCGAGGGTGGAAGAATGGTGATACCTGTAGGCCCGGAAAACAGGCAGATCCTTCACGCTTTCATTAAAAGAGACGGGCAATTACATAGCTTGAATGAAATTGAAGTAAGATTTGTTCCATTGTTAAGGAATTGTTAATTGAAAATTAACTAAGGGTTATAGCGGATGATCACGCTTCACTTTTGTTCGTTTAACAATGCATTTTACTACAAAAGAATACTCCCGCTAACGAGGAACGAATACAGGGATTAGTAATTACCCTTTATATACCTTAAATTTCTGTAGAAAAAAGGCTTTGATCGTCTTAACGATAACCTGATTTAAAGAATATTATAATTTATGTAAAAAAAGTGTTATTTAAAATCAGACTGGTATTTTAATGTATTATAGTGTATATAATATAATATTATAAGATAATATCTTTACTTATATTCTGTAGTCATCTGTTAGTGTTAGATAACTTTAAAAATATAGGGTTAAAATCTTTATATGATTCCGAAGCAAGTCAGGAACGTAGTATATCTGCTCCTCCTTATAGGATTGGGCTATTGGGGGTTTAATGTAGTCCGATTACATACCCGCCAGGAAGTAATCGCCTTTAAGAGTTATTCCAGCGCCCTCATGGATGGAAATAAAATAAAGGCGCGTAAATTGGCTGTCGATAAGACCGCTCTGGAACCGTTTGCGAAACGAAAAAAACGCAGTGAATCATTGCGTGGTGAAGTTCGTATTACTTATTATAAAATAAGAAGTATAAGGCGGGGCAAGAAGGGAAAGACTGCCAATTTAGAAATCCGCCAAGTTATTCGCCTTGATCCGCCAGGCATTGACACCCTCTTTGGTACAGTAGTGGTATTCAATAACCAACGAGTATCCATGGTTCAAAAAGAATCTAAATGGATGATCGAGAAGTATAGTGATAGCTTTTTTAGTCCGGGGATGAAGGAATAGGCAATGGGCAATTGTTGCTCACTGCGCTGAGGTTAGTCTTAAGATCGATTTTCTTGTCCAAGCTTACACCTTCTGTAGGGTTGGCCTTAAATCAAAAAGATCATATTGATCTTTGCTCAGACAATTGCTTGATCAATGACTTACTCTCTAAAATTTATCGCTACCGCCGTTTTCCTTGTTTGTCTATTGGGGATCATAATCTTTTTAGGAACAGAGAGCGAAGAGCGCAAAATTAATAAAAGACTAGACAAGCTCATTGCGCTTAATGAAAAATCAGGGCAGGAAAATAAACTTAATGCGGTAAGTAAAGCGCGCAGAATTTCGAATTTTTTTACAGAAAATTGTCAGATTGATCTTCCTTACGGAAGGGGGACGGTAGCAGGGCGTGATCTACTAACCGGTTCTGTAATTCAGCTACGTGCTCAATCGGATACAATTTCACTATCTTTAAGAGAACGTTCAGTTACTCTCGCGACGAGCGAAATTTCCGCCAATATGAAAATAACGGTTAAAGTCAGTGGAGACTTCATCAATGACGAATATAGCGACCTGGTAGGAATATATCTGGAATGGGATAAAATTGATAACGATTGGTTTATTGACCGTGTTTCTTTACCTGAAAGTAATTATAGTCAGTAAAATATTAAATATTTTCTTTAAATTTTTTCATAGAAGATAATAATAAATAGAAATTCAATTGTATAGCAGGATGCTCAATCAGGATCAGATTTCAAACTATCACAAAGACGGATATCTTTCAGGCGTTTCTATTCTTAATGAAGTAGAAGCTGGACATTATAGAGAACAATTTGATGCATTGGAGAAAAGAGAAGGCCATGAGAAGTGTCAGATCGGATTACAAAGTAGACACTTCGAAGAACGCTTTATCTGGGAGCTTGCTTCCAAGATTTCAAACTATCACAAAGACGGATATCTTTCAGGCGTTTCTCTAGAGAACAATTTGATGCAAACGCTTTATTCTTGATTGCATTGAGGCATTGATCGGGTCGCATATTATGCTCCTGGCGACCCACTTTTTTTGCAAATACGGGGATGGTGGCACGGCAACGAAGTTTGTTGCCTGGCACCAGGATGTCACCTACTGGGGATTGGAACCACCGACGACGATGACTGCCTGGTACGCGATTGATGACAGTGATGTCGAAAATGGCTGTATGCGGTGCATCCCGGGAAGTCATATCGCGGGAGTGCGTGAGCATGGTAAGTCCAGAATTGGAGGTAATTTATTGAGCATTAATCAGGAAGTTGAAGTGAATGATGAAGAGGAAAAAAAGGCGGTTGATTTCATATTAAAAGCGGGGGAGATCTCACTGCATGATGGGTCAATTATACACGGCAGCCTACCCAATCGCTCAAAGCGAAGACGATGCGGGTTGACACTACGCTTTATCCCCGCACATGTCCGGCAGATTTCGGCGAATTCTGTAGGGAAAGACTGGAGGCCTATTCTGATGCGGGGTGAAGCGAAGAATATAAGTAAAGTAGAACGGGCACCCTTTAATGGGAACGGTGGTAGTTAATATTGGTTTTAGGGTGTGAAGCTATAGCCGAAAGTGCAGACTTTATTCACGCGCCTAAAATGTCACTGAGATAGTATATCGCCGAGTTTACCTGCGGCTTCATCGGCTTTTAAAGTATCTTCATCCCCATAATAATCGTCATTGATAATAATCTGGGGGACTGTCTTCTTCCCACCCGTTCGGTGGAGCATCGACTTTAAATTTTTATTAGGATATTTCCAACCGAGAACCATGAT
Source organism: Opitutales bacterium (assembly GCA_965219535.1). Lineage (GTDB taxonomy): Bacteria > Verrucomicrobiota > Verrucomicrobiia > Opitutales > PNEW01 > PNEW01. Next base: position 1,659,483 of record CBDCNV010000001.1, read on the forward strand.
TATACCGATTTCATGATAAGATACCCCGTATCGATTTAATATGCGCTTAGCTTCGTGGCAATAGGGACATAAGCTACTCGTATATATGTCAATTTTAGCCATGAAAAACTAATAATAAAAAGTGTTTATTTAAATGTGTAAATCTATCTGAAACTAATTTGATAGAATAATTAAAATTAAATTTTTGGCGCGCATCAAATACGTTACTGGAGTTGTTCGATGAATGGTTTGAAGATGAGAAAAATGCCGAGAACGATCAGAATTCCAAAAGAGAGTGAACGCAGTAATTTTTCAGATACTTTTTTACCAATTGCTAAACCGATGAATGTACCAATCACGGTTGTGGGAATTAAAAATAATCCAAGGATTAATGTTTTTGGAACAAGATCACCAAATACGAGGTAGAGAAAAATAAATTGGAAAGGGACATAGGGTAAACCATATAACAAGGTTGAAACGCGTTTTCTCTCTGTAGTCCAACGCTGTGCGTGTATCCATAATACGAGAGGTGGACCGCCGATATTTGCTAATCCATTAAGGATGCCGCTGCAAACAGCAGCTAGATATTCCCAGGACCAATGCACCTTATCTTGAGGCTCTATTTTTAATAACGAGCGAATCATATGGATGGCTAAAAGGAGTATTCCAAAAACTTGCTCAATAAATGATTTTTCTTGAAGGGAAAGAGATTGCAATAACCAGATCCCGATCGGGAGCAAAAAATCCCGATAAGAATCAAAGGACTTAATGTCCGCCAGTCAGCTGAGCGATGCAAGGTGGCGACGCCAATGCAGCGTTGAATAGTTGAACCAAACGTTGATAGGACAACAGCTTCTGGTAGGGGGTAATCCAGCATAAGGAGTGCAGCGATGGCAAACAGGCTAAAGCCAAACCCGGCAATACTTTGCAATATCGCGCTGCCGAGGAAAACACTTGCGGTCAGGAGGAGAAGCATGGCGGTGATCCATAGTTTGGGATCACTTTACTGAGCTCCATGATCTAGATATAGACGAGAGTGTTGAAAGGAATAAGTCCGAATGCTCAAGCTATTATCGAGATATATAGTAAACTCTATTATTCGATGAATCATACCCACCAGATATATTATTTGAACCATCGCTATCTGAGCTCTCCAAGGAATATCCATCTGTGATCGTCGCTTTGGTCATCGATTCCCACTTTAGATAGAGTTCTTCCTCACTTAAATTTTCAAAATTTTCCAATGGGATATCCGTGTAAAACCGGTATCTCGTAATGGTCAATGGTTTCTGACCTAATTCTTCAATTTTTAGATTTTTATCCTCAACCCATCTGAAAAACTCGGAATCATCAATGGAAAATTCAAAAACAAAGAATCGATCATCTTTATAGTAAGAAATTTTTGTTGCTGAATCAGGTAACCAATCGACGGCGTGAAGATTTTCTCCAATTTCAAAATCAGATCCACTATAAATTATTACATTAACAACGATAATAACTACGACAAGAATACCCAGGATTATCAGCTTACGAAAATCGCCGAAAGCTTCAGAAAGTTTTTGTTTTAAAGTCGGATTTTCGGGAAGCGCCCGTTCTCTTTTTGCTTCTATCTTGTAGGTCTGATATCCGGCTTGCTTGTTGTTACTTAGTGATTGCTCAGTATCCTTTTTATCAATGGCTAGTCGTTCTATAAACCCGTCTTTTCCAATTTCACCTTCAGCATCGTAAATATTAAAATAATAACCGGCAACTTTACTGGAACCCGACTCATCCTTTTTATGGCTGGCGTACATCATTACGGTGCTAAAATTAGCACCGCGAGGTACTTCATACTCATCAATTCTTGTCTCGGGTGATTTCGCGTCTTGAAGATACTCTTCCGCTTTTCTCAAGCTGCTAAAAGCGGCTAGAGCTTTATCGGAACCGTTAGAGCATTGAATTATAATATAAAATGTCATGGGAAAGTAATTACCCTGAATGCGTTAAATAAGTTTTTAAAACTCCAGCCAAATTTTAAAGAAAAAAAATAATTTAAGATGATTTAGTGAATAAATCAGAATAAAACATGGGGAAACTACTCATATATGCCGCGGGAAAGGGATCAATGACCGTCCTTAATGATTTATAAATAAATAAACTCGTAATCCTTGAACAAGGGGTGCCAGACACTCAGTAAGATAGGATAAGATTATTGAAAATGGGAGAAGAATATTATCTCGGATCAATTATAGTGATTCCTGATAAATGAATTCTCTGAGGCAAGATATAATAACAGCGCATTCTAGACCGAATGGGAGATAGCCCAGATAACCTGCCAAGGGCATTTCAAAAATAGAAAATGCCTGGAAATAGGGAGTCGCATAGACCCATTTTGCAAGGCTGAGATAATTCCACATTTCCCAAAAGAATCCACATATCAGTGCAGCCAATGCCCAGGTAAAGAGATAGGATCCCCGGCCCAGAGTAATTCCACCAAAATCGATCGGTTGCCCCAACAATCGATTGAGTGCCACCCAGCCTAAAAGGGGACCGATCCAGAGAAGGGGATACAGCGTGTGTGGATAAAGTCCGATAAAGAAAAAACTGAGTGAAACGACAACAAGGGCAATGAACGCCAATTCTGATTCCCATGAAACATTTATGCGAGGGCTCCTGTCTAAATACCTTTGAAGGTGGGGAAAGCTTAGGAGTAACTGCTGGGTGCTGAATACGGCGGGCAGTACTGTAGAGAATGCAATTGAGGCATGTATGATGTATTCACTGGCATTTATCTCTTCCAGCCCCAGGTAGTGCCAATTTTGGACAAAACGATTCAAATATTCAAATACCCACCAGAAAATGGAACTGATAGGAAAGAGAAGGAGGAAGAATTTCGGGTTCTCGATCAGCGGAGCCGTTCCCCCTCGCCAAAATATAACGCCATTAATGACCACTATATAGGCAAGCCAGAGGGGAGTAAAGGTATAGCTCTGCAGAGGGGTGAACCAGGGGAATCGATTCCAGGCTAAGATCCAGGACACCAAGGCAAAGATCAAACCGACCCATCCCCATAAGGGAAAATGCCGCCATTTAATTGTAGATTTTAGAGAATGTTGTTCGTCTGGTCGATCTCTCATTCTCAGCCAGACGACTAGGATAACGGCGATTGAGACTGAGAGAAGGGAAAAATGGAGAACAGAAAAACGAGTATAATCTTGCAATCGTGTCGTTGGTGGAAACTGGAAGTATGATTTGAGTGTATTACCGGCTAAGCTCGTCCCCAAAAGTGGTAAGCCGAGACAGATGGCAGCAAGGAGCAATATATTTATCTGCCTAATGATCGCTGTTTTATTAGCTCTCATCTCATTCAATTCCCGGTCCTTAGTTATGGCGTAACAGATTTGAGAATATTTAAATGCTGGTATACAGAACGGGGAAGGGCGCTTAAATTGTAACCACCTTCGAGTACAGAAACTATGCGGCCATGACAGAAACGTTCCGCAATATCCTTAATCAGAGCAGTTAATTCACCAAAGTCTTCATCTTCGAGGGAAATAGCAGCGAGAGGATCTTCTCGATGCGCATCAAACCCAGCCGAAATAAGAATTAATTCCGGACGAAAATTTTCGGCCGCCGGAGCCAGCGAGTGATTAAATGCATGGCGATAGCTTTCTATATTGGCACCTGCTCGCATTGGAATGTTTAGGGTGTAACCCAAGCCGGCGCCGGCTCCTTTCTCTTCAGCAGCACCTGTTCCAGGGTAAAATGGGTACTGGTGAGTGCTGAAAAAAAATACCGATGAATCTTCGTAAAAACTGTCCTGAGTGCCATTGCCATGATGAACATCCCAATCGATAATGAGGATTTTATTAATAGCATAATTTTCCTGAGCGTAGCGCGCGGCAATAGCTATATTATTAAAAAAACAAAATCCCATAGCTGAACGGTGAAGGGCGTGATGTCCGGGTGGGCGGCAGCAGCAAAACGCATTCTGGTAATCATTATTCAGCACGGAATCGACTCCTTTTATCGCGGCCCCGGCCGCGAGGCGGGCTATTTCAAAGGATGCCGGACACGCTCTCGTGTCACCTTGGTCAATAATACTTTCACCGGATAGACAGGCGTTTTCGACATGATTGATATAGTCGAGGCAGTGATTGTTTTTAATCCATCGAATATCAATCGGTTCGGGTTCAAGCCATGCGAGTTCATCTTCGATGTCTGATTTCTTGATGAAATCATAGATCATCCTGGCGCGACTTTTCGTTTCTGGATGGGAGCTTCCAGTATCATGCAATTCATAATCCGGATGATAGATAACTGCCGTTTGCGCCATATAAAGATGCTAGATGATCACCCGTTCACGAACAATATAAAAGAGGGGAAGGATGGAAGTTTGGATGAATGGAAAATTACAGCTGGTAAATCCCGGCAATCCACCCTCCGTTAACGATCACGACCTAAAATCATAATTTTTTCTGAGAGACTGGCTAATCGGCGGTCGTGGGTAAGGGCCTTCGGATCGTACTGGCTGAGAAGTTTCCAGAATTGTTCGGAGTGATCGAAATGATTCAAATGGGCTAACTCGTGAAGAATAACGTAGTCATGCAGTTCTGGTGCTAATAAGAGCAGTCTCCAGTTAAGCGAGAGTCGCGAATCTTCGGTGCATGTACCCCAAACCGTAGATTGATCTCGCACTTTAACCTGCTTCACACTGATTCCCAGTCGATGAGCAAGGTTTAATGCATGCTCTTTTATGGCCGTACGCGCAAAAGTGATAAGAGCATTTTTAACCTGTTCATCATGGTTCCCCTGAGGATCGAAGCGAATGAGCACAGATGACTTAGACTCGTCGCATGAAAATGTTGGCTTCCCCTTTATAAAACTGAATGCAACGCTGAGTTTATCAGAGTGGGAAGATATAAACTGATATTTCTGAAGATATTTAAGTAAAGTAGTAGAGCGGGGTCTTTTTCTAGCTTGTTCATTCAACCAGTCGCCCTGGCTACGCAGAAATTGCATCGCTTCCTTTTCCGAAGCACGCCAGGGGATTGTAAGCATTAGCGGCCTGATCGGATCGTGATTCAGCCGAAAATGTTTTGATTTTCTGGAACGCCGGATTTCGAAATGGACCAGTATTTTACCTTCACTGGTATCTACTTCGCAGAAATTATTAATCTCTTTTTTGAGACTGCGCATTTTCGAGTTTTTTTATCACATTGTCAGCATAACGTCGAAGTGCTGATTCGGGATCGATGTTTGCTTTTCTACATGCCGCTACAATATCAAAGAGGAGGGCGCCAGCTTCGAGCTCGTTCAATTTTTTACCCTGCTCAGAAATTTTATCATCATCGAGCACACCTTCAGTATTGATATTCCCTTTAATTACTTGTTTGTATACATCCCGCGCATAGAGGAGAGCAGGTAAACGCGGTGGCAGTGACTTAAAGTATTGTGAATGATGGGGCCGGCTTTTTTTCTCTTCTGCTTTAATCGCATCCCATTGAGCAATCACTTCATTAGATTCAGTTATGATTTTGTCGCCAAATACATGTGGATGTCGGCGTACAAGCTTTTCATTTAATTTTATAGCCACCGTATTCAAGTCAAACCCATGAGCTTCTTCCGCTAATTGAGCATGCATGACCACTTGTAAAAGCACATCACCGAGTTCTTCACACATATTTTCCAAGTCATTATGATCAATGGAATCTAGAAGCTCAGCGCATTCTTCGATCAGGCATTCTGCGAGCGATTGGTGTGTTTGTTTCTGGTCCCAAGGACAACCATCGGGTCCACGCAATCGCGCTACAATTTTTTTTAATCTTTGTATTTCATCCACGATTGCAGTTTTCTTAAAAATTCATTCACTATCTAATTAAAATATTAGATGCAGCATTCGGCAATATTTTAAATCCTTATAAAAAGTGGATAAACTAATTGAAATCATAGGGTGGAAACGGAAAGAGATTGAAAGTCTAATACGACCGGTAAAAGACGATGAATTAATACGATTTTCGGTGAGTAATAAAGTGGGACTGACTTTTCATCAAGCATTGGCCGTTCCGGAGCGGCTCAGCGTAATTGCTGAATTTAAGCGATCTTCTCCTAGTGCCGGTGAATTCGCGGTTGATATTGATGCCGCCGAACAAGCGCGAAAGTATTACAATGGTGGCGTTGACGCCATCTCCGTCCTTACGGATGAAAAGTTTTTTTCCGGGCAATTGCGTGATCTTTGGCAAGTGACTGATTTTTTGGACTCAAGAGATGATCCTACCCCCTGTTTGCGAAAAGATTTTATGGTGCACCCCATCCAGGTTCTTGAAGCTGCTGAAGCGGGGGCAAGAGCGATACTCATAATTGTGCGCGCTTTGGACGACGATGAAATAAAAGCATTATTTGATTCCGCTAAAATTGCGGGATTGGAATGCTTATTCGAAATTCACAATGAAGGTGATTTGGAAAGAGCAATAGATTTTGGAGCTATGATTGTCGGGGTGAATAATCGGGATTTAACAGAATTCGTTACCGATCTTAAGGTATCGGAAAGATTAATTCCACAGTTGCCCGATGAAGTAGTCGCGATTAGTGAAAGTGGCATTTTCAGCGCGGACGATGCCGCTCGCGTTCGTGAAGCGGGAGCCGATGCCGTGCTTATTGGCGAGGCTCTCATGAAGGCTGAAGAACCGGAGAATCTAATCGCCGAAATACAGAATATTTGAATTAGAATGATGGGCGATGGTACTCTTACCCCCACGCAGACCCGCGACCTGCTAGCGCGTCTGGGATTAAGACCCCGTAAAAAACTGGGGCAGAATTTTCTTATCGATGGAAATATTGTGCGTAAATCTCTCGAGCTGTCCAACCTTCAGGAAAATGATACGGTAATTGAAATAGGTCCGGGGCTGGGAACCTTAACCGGCGCATTGTTGAAAAAAGGGGCAAAAGTATACGCGATTGAAAAAGATGTATTGTTAATTAAACATTTGGGTGACACCCTGGCCAACTCTTACTCATCGCGTTTATTTTTATCACAGGGGGATGCAGTTCAAAATCCAATGGCTGGATTTAACCCGCAATCGGGTGAGCGATTTAAAATTATCTCCAATCTACCCTACGCAATTGCCACTCCATGGATTGACGCAGTCCTTGAGAGAACACTTCCGGTGAGCATGGTGCTTATGTTACAAAAGGAAGCGGCTGGTCGTTTGACGTCGATGGCTGGGACTAAGAACTTTGGTGCAATTTCGATATTCCTTCAGTCGGCTTATAAGCATATATCCGGACACAAGGTTTCCAGACGTTGTTTTTTTCCGGTACCGTCCGTTGATTCTGTGTTATTAAATTTAGTTAGAAAAAGGACCCCCTTCATTTTTCAGGAGAAAGCTAAAAATAAAATCCGTATGATTTTTACTCAGCGTCGAAAACAGATCCGTACCCTGCAAAAAGATTATCCTGAATATAAACCGTGGATAGAATATCTAGAGGCATCAGGGGTCAAGGCTGAGGCTAGACCGGAAACAATATCACTTGAGCACTGGCAAAAACTCGATGAATATATTTAGACAGGCAGATGTAGCGATAAGAGCATGAGGAGTTTTACCAACCCAGCATCGCATTGAGTCGAGCAAGCATTTTATTCCCAATCGCTTCAAAGGAAAATTTCACTCTAATTGATTGAGCCGCATTTATCGAAAGGCTTCGGTAGAAATCCTTATCCTCATATAATTTTTTCATAAGATGCGCGGCATGATCGGTATCCGGGTCGGCCCATACCTGACCGGCTCGATAATGTCCGGCATCGTGCTCAAGTTTCACTAATTCATAGTCCACCGGACATCCATTATTCCCATTAATGAATTCAGTGGGAGCCGACCAATTGGTGCTGACGACCGGTTTTTCGAGGTACATCGCTTCTGCCAACCCTAAGCCAAAGCCTTCTGAACGATGCAGGGACACCAAAACATCGCAATGCTTGATCAATTCATAGATCTGATTGCGTTCCAATGTAACATTTAAGAGCGATACATTTGGAATTGTTGATACGTGCTCTTTTAATTTATTATAATCCGGAAATTCATCTTTGGCGTTATGAACCTTAACGAGGAGGTGAGCAGAGTGATTATCAGAAAATGCCTTGAGAAACGAATCGATTGCGGCATGGGGGTTTTTACGGTCCTGGTTGGAACCATAATCATACATACAGAGAAAAACGAATGCATTATTGGGTATATTAAATTCACTCTTCTCGGTATTACCTTCGCACTCGAATTGAACCGGATGCGGCATGGTAAGAACAGGAACGGGCGATTTAATCATAATCACATCACGCGCAAAATCAGACGGAGTCCATACTTCTTCGATGAAATCAAAATTCCTGATATATTCATCAGGAAATTCACTTAATTCCCATGCCCAATACCCAATATTAAGTTTATTCTCAAATATTTTTGAGCCATGTACGCGTGGAATATTATCCGTCGAACCGGGATCAATATGAAAGATGTTTACCGGATAAGAGTTATCTGTTGTTAACTGACCGGCTAAAATATTCTTATCGTAGGGAGAAGCGCAGTAAGTCCTTAATTCAATCAGTTTTGTTGCAATTCCTACATGTTGCGCAGCTTTTGCAGCCAGCCGTGCGCCCTCGGTGATCCCATTCTGGTGTCTGAAGTGAGAGGCGATATTTACGCCAAGGGTTCTCTTCTCTTCGAGAAAGGTTGTAGCAGGTAAGAAAACTTTGGTCGCATTGAAATCAATTAAACCGAAACCTCCTATCCCTATCTTGGATATTTTAAAGCGTCTTTTTCCTGTTTCATTAATATATTTATTGAGGAATTTACGTATTGTTTCAGGGAAGATGAAATACAAATGGCTTCGACCGAGATTCGCGAAGAATGATCTTAATCTGAATTTATTTAATGAAATTTTTATACGATTCTCACCATTCTTTAGTATGCGTTCTGAATAATTAAGTTTAAAAGAAAATTTACCGTAGCAATCTAAGGTAAAGTTCTGCAGCCGTTTCCGATTTAAATGCACGGAAAAAGAAATTGGTTTAGCGATTTTATTGGCATTCACTTCTGGTGTAAGCCCATAAAAACCATCGATCGTAATATCCCCTCTCAAGCCCGGTGGAATAAAAACGAATGCCTTATTCTCCGGTATCCATCTCCCTTTGAACAAATCTCCAGTGTCGGTCTTAAAGCCCACATACACGGGAGCTTTAGGCTCAACTTTTCGAGTCGATATTTGTATTCGCTGGTAGTCTTCGAGGTATGATTTTTTCTGCGTCATCGGCGATGATATTAATCAACGCAACAATACTAGGAGCTTAGATTGTCAATTTCAATTGTCATGACAAGTTCAGGCTAGCGATGTAAGATGATTGAATATTATGAGAGGGAGACAAATTATCATGCTTAATCTTAATTATTTACTTTTCGCATACCGATAATATTTTATAAAGAAATTATGAGTGAAAGGCTTAAAGATGTCGCGATTAGCTTTGGGGTCGATAAAAATAAACGCCACATTTTTTTATGTTGCGATCAAACAAAGCCCAAATGTTGTGATAAAGATGTTGGATTGAAATCCTGGGATTTCTTAAAGGCTCGGCTCACCGAACTCAAACTTGACTTCAATGGAGGCATCTACCGCACTAAAACCAACTGCTTGCGGATATGTGAGGGTGGACCGATCGCAGTAGTCTATCCTGAAGGAACGTGGTATCACTCCTGCACGCCGGAGGTGCTGGAACGTATTATTCAGGAACATCTGATTGGCGGTAATCCAGTGACAGACTTTATGTTTATTAATAAACCTCTTTAAAGTGATCTGTTCTATTAAATTATTTAAAATTTAGAATTCTTCAGATATGTAGATGATCAAATAATCTTGGTGCCAAAAAACAACGAATAAATTAAATAGGGACTAATTCATGTCAGACACAATTGCAGTAATTGAAACAAACGAAGGGACGGTCGAAATAAAATTAATGCCTGATATCGCTCCGAAGGCCTGTGAAAATTTTATCGGACATATTAATAATGGATATTATGACGGCGTCATATTCCACCGAGTGATCAAAGATTTTATGGTCCAGGGGGGAGATCCCACGGGAACGGGCAGGGGCGGCAAGTCGATTTGGGGAGAATTTTTTGAAGATGAAGGAAGCGCGGATATTAAATTTGATCGCAAGGGATTACTCGCGATGGCAAATGCGGGCCCCAATTCCAATGGAAGCCAGTTTTTTATCACTACTGCCGCAACTCCCTGGCTGCATATGAAGCACACGATTTTCGGGGAAGTAGTTTCCGGATATGATGTGGTTGAAATTATTGAACAGTCAGAGGCTGATGGCAATGACCGCCCGGAAGAAGATAAGAAAATAGTGAAAGCATCGATTAAGGAAATTTAAAAAAATATTCCTTTCGTATTCCGGTGGCTCCTCAACAACTCACTTTTAGCTTCAATAATATCCATCACCGCGTCTGGCACTGGCCTTCCATGGACCCCCAGGGTGGGGTGGTCGTTGCGCTTCATGGATTTTCAGGTAGTGGCCAGGACTTTGAAGTCACTGCTGAAGGTAGAATTGAGAAGTTTGCCTGGTATGCTCCTGATATTATCGGTCATGGTGAATCCGATGCGCCAAGTGAATTAAGTGAATACAGGATTGAAGCGCTGATAAATTCTTTAGAGGGGATGCTGGATCATTATAGAATTATTAAACCGGTTATAATAGGATACTCGATGGGTGGGAGGCTAGCCTTGCAATACGCGATAGCGAGGCCTGAATCTGTAAGCGCCCTTGTTCTAATCGGAGCAACTGCGGGAATCAAAGACAAAGATGAAAGGGAACGTCGTCGCAAAGCTGATAATGAGCTGGCAGATGAAATAATTAATTATGGGATTGAAGCCTTTGCGGATAAATGGGAATACAAACCTGTAATTGCAACCCAGGATTTAATCCCAGGGCCAAATCGAAACGCAATAAAGAGACGGCGCCGTTTAAATCGCCCAATCGGGTTGGCAAATAGTCTACGTGGGTTTGGCACGGGTGTGATGAATCCGGTATGGGATAAATTAAAGATGATTAATTGTCGTCAACTGCTGGTCACTGGTGATTCAGATATTAAATTTGCTCAACTAGCCGGACAGATACAAAAGGAATCGAGTTGTGTTCAACATGTGACAATCCCATGTGCTGGTCATGCCGCGCACCTTGAATCACCGGAATTATTTACCGAAGCGTTAGGGTCTTTCTTAAACGCAATGGCTTAGCTTTCGCTAATTAATTGTCTGTTGAGACCAACGGCAGCCAAAGCTTCATTGTCGTCCCGGAGCTGGAATTAGTTATCAATTCTATATCTCCATGGTGGCTTTGCAATATTCGCTTAACAATAGAAAGGCCCAAGCCTGAACCTTCACTGCGCCCGCTGAGAAAAGATTCAAATATATTTTCTTGCAATTCGAGAGGAATCCCGGCACCCGTATCGGTTATTTCTACCACCGCGACAGCAAGGCCTTCATGGTTTTCGAGGTAGGAATCAATTTTGATATCGCCGCCCTCCGGCATAGCTTCGGTCGCGTTGATAATAAGATTTAAAAGAACCTGTTGGAGTTGGCCTTTATTGCCTTCGATGATGAGTGGATTTCCACCTCTGTTAAAACTAAGATTAATTTTATTTTGATGAAGCTTAAGGCGAAGCAAATGGAGGGTATCCTGGATGATCTCTCCTACGTTGATCTTTGAATGCAGTCCATGATTGGATTTTGAAAAACCCAGGACACGCGCAACAATTTCATCCAGTTGAGAAAGTTTTTCACTGATGATAGCAGTATCTTTATGGCGAACATCTTCAGGATCATAGTTAAGATCTAGTGATTCAAATAGAAGCTTAATCACGGTGAGGGGGTTACGTATCTCATGAGCTATTTCTGCGGCCAGAAGCCCGAGGGTGGTAAGACGTTCATTTTTACGTAATAGTTCTTCGCTGCTGAAAATACGGGAATAAAGGCGAGAATTCTGGATGGCTACAGCACTTAGACTGGCGTGGGTGCTGAACGTTTTCTTTTCATCATCATTAAAACGGTGTGGCCGATCGGTATAGGCATTGAGAACACCAATAACTTCATTTTCATAAATTATCGGTGAAGAAAGCATCGAGATAAGACCTTCTTTTTGGGCAAGGGGGATAAAGTGGTACTCTTCAGTTCTACTGAGGTCAACTACCTCTACCTGTTTTTTATGGGTAATTGCCGTTCCGATTGCACTGTCTTCAAGATTAAAACTTTCTTCGTATTCGGGATTAGTCGAAACCCCTGCCATGGAACAAAGCGTGAGAATTTTGCTGTTTTTGCTCAACATGAAAAGAGCACAGACTTTGCAATTCATTATATTCAGAGCTTCATTCGTAATATTATCGAGAAGATCCCCGAGTTCCAGCTTGGAGACCAGTTTTTGCCCCATGGATATGAGCGATTCAAGCTGACTCGCTTTACGCGTCAGTTGCTTAATCAGCCAGAGTTTACTCACCACACGCGTGGCATCATCGGTAAGCAAAGTGAGTAATTTTAAATCATCTTCATTAAAAGCATTGAGTGTTTCGCTATCAACATTTACGACACCAATTACACTCCCTTGTTCTATCATCGGAACCGCCATTTCAGAGCGAATAGTGTCTTTAACTTGAACGTAACGTGCATCTTTACTTACATCTCTGACGAGGAGTGGAGTACCGTGGAATGCCACCCAACCCGTGACTCCCTGACCGAGTTGCAACTGCAGTTCTTGTGAGAATGAGGGCAGCCCGCGATAAACTTCAATTTCCAGGCTATTGTTATCCGGGTTAATAAGGGCTATGGATGCACTGGTCGCCCCGAGAACCTCAACGACTTCGTCCATAATTAATTCAAGCGCTTCCTGCGGGTCGTCCGTTTTACTGACGAGGCTGCTGATGCGGTAAAGAGAGTCAATGGCAGCAAAACCTTCTTCAACTTTTTTCATAACAAGCTATGCTTTATACACTATTTATTAGCTTCTCAGAAATAGGAGAGCTTATATATCACTAAGCATCAAGTCTGCACTTTTTCGGTATCGTGTGATACGATATTATTGAGAGCTTCTCTCAGAGCCAACAAATGAGCAGTGTCTTCGGGTTGGGGTTGGTTAGCATATTCAATATAAAAAGTATCCACGGCGACGCCGCGTTCTGTCGAAATACGGGCGAAAGTTATATCAAACCCATGTTCAAATATTGCTTTTGAAATACGGTAAAGGAGACCTATTTGATCGTTGGTATGAACTTCGATAATCGTTCTTTGGAGCGAACTTTCATGGTAAACATCGACATTCGGCGGTAGTTGGACCTGTAGTTGCCTCTCATTATTGAGGAGCGGGGACTTCGTATGTTTTTTGCTCTGGTTGCGAATATCAGGCATCAAATTCTTATTATGGAGGAGAGCCTCTTCGAGGAATTTATGGAACTTTGATTTAGCTTTCTTATTTTGCACAACACCTCCATCAAACTCACAGACATAGAAAGTATCGATTAAAATATGATCGTTGCGGGAAATCGCTTTGCTGCTTAAAATATTCAAGCCCGCGACACTGAAAGCTCCAGCCAATTTATAAAAAAGTCCAGCGCGATCCCAGGTTACGATATGGACAACAGTCATACTCAAATCAACATCATCATGCCATTCGATGACAGGAATGAGGGTTTGTGCAGAATCTGCTTCCGAAATATGTTTCAGAAGATTGTTGATCATTCTGAGATGAAGGGCGATATCCTGCTTACTGTTATATTTAAAGTATTGCTCTGGCAGGAGATCATAGTGGGCTGTAATCTCTTCGTCGGAGATATCCGTAATAAGTTCTCTTATTGAATCCTTTGCGGTAATTGTTTTATTTAAATCAATACCCGGTCTGTCGGCAGGGGTGCCACCGAGAAGATCAATAGTGTTTTCAAGGAGCGCGGTATGCAGCATGTCTTTGTAGCTGTTCCACAAGTTGAACGAAGTCCCACGTGCATCACAGTAGGTATGCACATAAAGATAGCGGAGCCGATTGAGATCCCCTATTTTTTCCGCAAAAGCCAGTGCCGTTTGGGGATCTTCAATATCAAAATGTCGTGAATACCGTCCCATTTCCAAATGATTTATAATAATAAATAGAATCAGATCTTTGTGTTCAGAACTAATTCCCAGGCGGTCAAGAATATCCGCGGCCATTTCGGCGCTGCGGTTAGCGTGACCTGGTATACCACTGCTTTTTCCTATGTCATGAAGGAGGAGGATAAGATAGAGGAGACCGGGGGTATCTGTTTCATGAAGTTGGTGGTTATATTTTTCCACAATTTTCGATTCATTTTTGAATACCTGGTCGAGCTCACTGATCGTATTGAGGGTGTGGATATCAGCCGTATAACGGTGATAATATTCGTGTTGTACAAGGCAGGTAAGACCCGAGAATTCAGGCATAAAACGTTCTAATACTCCCAGTTCGTGCATTTTACTTAAGGCGGGAAATACATCGCCTAAACTTTGAAGGATAGATCTGAAACTGCGATTAGCAGAGGGAGAATTAATAACTTTTTTCGTTATTAAATGTATGGATTCGCGGATAAGGTTCTCGAGGTCAAAATCCAGTGTAGCGTGAAATTGCTGACCGTGGCGAAAAATTCTGATTAACCGCTCTGCATCTTCCTCAAAGACCGTTTCTTTTTCATAGGAGATGGTCTTGCCGCTAAGGATAAATCCATCGATCTGTTTTTTTTGTGAGTACTGGTGGGCCTCGAGCAATGATTTGAAACTTACTTTGTAATTTTGTGTTAAAGTGAGGCGCTTCTCTAATGTTTTCGAGATAAGGTAGATATTGCGGGCATGGCTGTAGTAATCTCTCATTAAAGCCTCCACGCGTTTAAAAATATCGCGTTGTTTATAACCGAGATGCAACGCGACGAGGGGCTGTTTTTCCAAATCTAATAGATCGGTGCATCTATTGCTCTGAAAATGCAATTCATTTCGAACGCGGAGTAAAAAGTCATAGGCCGCAGTAAATTTCTGATATTCATTTTTATGTAAGTAATCTTGTGCACTCAGTTCTTCGATACTTTTTACATCTAATTTTGTACATGCCATCCAGAGAATGTTTTGATAATCGCGCAGACCCCCAACTCCATTTTTTATATCCGGTTCCTGCATGAAAACTGTGTTACCATAACGATTGCGACGTTCTTTCTGTTCCTCAAGACGCGTTTGGATATAAGCCTGGGGTGAATTTTTGCGGCAATAATTTCTATATGACTGGGTAAACTTGCTAAAGAGTTTATCCTCACCAATTATCAGCCTGGCCTCCAACTGGGAATTCTTGGTTTCTATATTTAATTTAGCTTCTTTTATAGTATCTTTAATCGTCCGTGTAGAGTGCCCCACCTTCAGACTGAGGTCCCACAAGATATAGAGGACCATGTCCGTTACTGCTTTCAGGAACTGTGAGAGTTTCTGCGAGCGTACCCGATCGGGGTAAAGGAACATGATATCGACGTCACTATAAGGGCACAATTCAGCGCGACCATAACCACCGAGCGCTAAAACCGCGATCGGGCAAGGGGGATCACCATGTTCTGCGATATAAGAGGCCAAGGCTTGATTGAATAAATTTTCGATTAAGACATCGATTACAATTGAACGTGACTGCGCGACGCGTAATCCACCATCCCCTTTGCGATGGTTGCGCAGTAACATCTTTTCTTCCAGGCGCAAATACGATTTGTAGTGATCGAGTAAGTCGTCCCGGGTCAGGTTATCGGGATGCTTTAGTTTTTGGCTGGCATGCAGCCTGATTCGTCTTAATAAGGGGTCTTCCATGGATAATTATCATCTAGGGGAAAAATCGCTCCCTAACAATCAATTATTAAAGTTAAATAGGGTATTATAAATTGGCATCCTATCTAAGATTCCTCTTATTTAACGATTAGAACCTATCCTTTTAAAATATAACTCTCATGTCTGAAATCGCAAAAGCCTATGATCCTAAACTGGTTGAGCCTAAGTGGTACCAGGCATGGCTCGATGCGGATGCATTCGGTGGTATACCCGACGAAAAGAAAGAGGCATTTACGATTGTTATTCCCCCGCCAAATGTTACAGGGATGCTTCACATAGGTCATGTCTTAAATAATACGATCCAGGATATTCTTGTGCGGCGGGCGCGCCAGGAGGGTAAAAAGGCGCTTTGGCTGCCGGGAACAGATCATGCGAGTATCGCCACCCACGCCCGTATTGAAAGGGAATTGAGAAAGGAAGGTAAAACCCGCCACGATTTAGGACGCGAGACGTTTCTCAAGCGAGCCTGGGAATGGAGCGATGAGCATCGTAATATCATTCTTAATCAGTTGAAAAAACTGGGCGCATCGTGTGACTGGAATCGCACCGTCTTTACCATGGATGAGGGTTACAGCCGCGCGGTATTTACCGCATTTGTCCGTCTCTATGAACGGGGCTATATTTACCGCGGTAAATATATGGGCAAGTGGTGTCCCGTGAGTCTAACTGCGTTAAGTGATGAAGAGGTCATTATGAAACCGCAGAAGGGCCTTCTCTATAAGATGCGCTATGAGCTCGTAGAAGATCCTGGCAACTATCTTGAAATTTCTACTACTCGTCCCGAAACACTGATGGGTGATACCGCGGTCGCCGTTCATCCCGAGGACTCCCGTTACAATCAGCTCATTGGCAAACATGTGTGGCGGCCCTTTCCCCGCGCGGAACTTCCAATTATTGGTGACGAGGTGGTCGATCGCGAGTTTGGCACGGGTGTGCTTAAGGTTACCCCGGCGCACGATGAAATGGATTTTCAAATCGGTCAGCGCCACAATCTCCCGGTCATTGATGTCTTTAATCCAGACGCGACGCTAAATGATCTCGCGGGAGAAGATTTTAGCGGTGTTGATCGATTTGAAGCCCGAAAGATAGCGGTAGAGAAACTGAAAGCATTGGATCTTTTCATTGAGGCGGAAGATTATGAGAATAATGTTGGCTTTTCCGAGAGGACCGATGTCCCGATAGAACCGCGCATCTCGGATCAATGGTGGATGCGTTATCCAAAAGTTGAGGAGGCTAAATCGGCTCTTGAAAATGGATTGATCAAATTTTATCCCTCTCGATGGAGAAAAGTCTATCTTCACTGGCTGAATAATATCAGGGACTGGTGTATTTCACGACAGCTTTGGTGGGGGCATCGTATTCCGGTTTGGTACAAAAAAGGTGAGGATCGAAATAATTCTGACAACTGGCATGTCTCGATCGACGGCCCCCCCGATCCTGAAAATTGGGATCAGGAAGAGGATATGCTTGATACCTGGGCTTCATCCTGGCTTTGGCCATTTGCCACAATGGGGTGGCCGGATCCCAATAAAAAAGAAAAAGAGGATCTCAGCTTCTTTTACCCTACGAATGATCTTGTTACCGATCCTGGAATTATCTTTTTCTGGGTTGCCCGGATGATTATGGCAGGGCTTGAATTCATGGGCCCAGAAAAGGAAAAACTTTCGCCTGAAGAGGTAAAACAAAGAATTCCCTTTAGGAACGTTTATTTTACAGGAATTGTTCGCGACTACAAGGGACAAAGAATGTCCAAATCGCTTGGGAATTCGCCTGATCCAATTGATTTAATTAATAATTATGGTGCCGATGGATTGCGTTTTGGAATCATGAGTGTTGCCCCGAAAGGGCAGGACATTCTTTTCAGTGATGAGCGCGTAGAACAAGGGCGTAATTTTTGCAATAAACTCTGGAATGCCTGTCGCTTCCGGCAGCTATCCGGCGAGCTCGAGGACAATTCTTCACTGGATAATATCCTGTCTCGTTTTGATCCTGACCTGTTTGACGAGTACGATCACTGGATCGTCAATCAACTAATAAAAACAATTCATCAGATTGAAACCGGGTATGATAACTATGATTTTAACTTGATGGCCCAGGGGATCTACAACTTCTTCTGGAGCGACTATTGTGACTGGTACCTCGAAGTATCTAAGACAAAGCTTAAAAACGAGTCGCTGCGGGATAATTGCTTAGCGATCCAGGATTTCATCTTGCGGCAAGTTTTACTTACCGCTCACCCATTTATTCCATTTATAACAGAGGAGCTTTGGCACAATCTAGGGTATGGTAATAAACATTCATTTATCCAAGATTATTGCATTGAAAATAGCTCTCAATTAAGCAATCAGATATTTCAACTAGGAATCGAAAAAGATACCCACTTAGTTGAAGCGAAAAATGTTGATGAGCTTCAATTATTTATAATGCGCGCACGATTTCTCAAGGCCGAGTACAATGTAGCCAATAAACGCGATGTAACATTTTATTACAGTGTGGGGGAGGGTTATGATGAATTAGTTGATAGTAATATTGAAAATATTAAACATCTAGTTGGCGTTTCTAATCTTATAGCGTGTGATGAGGCTCCAGAAGGTGCACCCGCAGAAGTCACGCGTATGGGAACCATTTACCTCGATCTCACATCCGCAGTTGACGTCGTCGCTGAAAAAGAAAGGCTGAACAAAGAACTCATTCGACTGGAAAAACAGATTACTGGATCAGAGGCCCGTTTATCAGATGAAAATTTCCTTAATAAAGCACCGGAAAAAGTCATTCAGGGAGCCAGAGAACAGCTGGCGACAAATAAAACGAAAAGAGAGGAATTTCAAAAACTTATTAACAATCTGGGTTAAGCAATTAACCGAGAAATATTTAATTCACAGACTAAAAGATTAACAAATAAATAAACGATAATGATATTAGACACGATTGATAATATAGACACGATCAAGTATATAAAGCGCAGTCCCGCGCTCCAGGAAGCATTCGAGTGGTTTAAGAACACGCCCCAAGACATTGAGGAGGGTGAATATGAGTTACGCGGAAAGGATTTATACATCATAGTTACAAGTTTTGATACTCAACCGCGGGAAGATTGTATTTTCGAATCCCATCGCGTCTATGTTGATGTGCAATTTATGGTTGAGGGCGGGGAGATCATTGATTGGAGCCCGATTAAATTACTGACTCCACAAGATGAGTACAATGAGGAAGGTGATTATCTCCTTTATCCCGCACCGGAGGAAACACCAACAAGTCTGCAGATGAAACCCGGGCGGTTTGTGATTTTTTTCCCGGAGGACGGCCATAGTGTTAAAATTAATGATGGCATTAATATACGGGCAAAAAAGTGGGTTGCGAAAATTTCCCTGGAGCTCCTCAATCAGTAGCAATTAATAACGAATCATTAAGTGGATAATGTGCTGGAACAGCACTTATTCTTTCGCATTCCTAATATTTTATACCCGATGAATGTTTTTATATACTCAGATGATGTACATGAAAAAGAAAAAAAGATTTTTGAAGAGGCCCTCAAAGATGATGAATTAATATACGGTTGGGATCTGAATGATGAGACGAAAGCGAAGGAATTATTTCTAAAAGCGGACGTTGCATTTAGCGGTTCAATACCCGGGGAGTGGCTTACGGAGACCGATCGTCTACAATGGCTTCAATTGGAGTCTGTCGGCTTTGAACCTTATCAACCATTCGGTAAAGCCGCTTTGGATAAAGGAATATCTATCACCAATCTCAAAGGTTTTTTCGGCATCCCGGTAGCGGAAACGGTTTTAGGTGGGATCCTAAGTCTTTATCGGGGGCTTGATAACTTAAGTGCGCTGAGGAAGGTAAAATCGTGGGAGAAACTGGACATTCGGGCAGAGAGTAAGGTGTTGCATGGATCTCAAGTTATCATTCTCGGGAGTGGGTCTATTGCCCTTGAAATCAAAAAATTACTCCAGGCTTTTGAATGCAAAGTGACGGTATTTGGAAAAAGCCTGGAAAAAGCAGATATTGTCAGGGTAGAAGAATTGGAGTGTAGACTGCCCGACGTAGATATCGTCATTTGCTGTCTTCCCCAGACTGATGAGACGATAGGATTATTTAAATCGGAAAGACTTTCTATCTTAAAGAGCGGTGCGCTGTTTGTAAATGTCGGCCGAGGAACGGTAGTAGATGAAGAAGCCTTGGCTGACGCGCTTACGCAGAAGCGATTAGGGGGAGCCGTTATCGATGTTACAAATGAAGAACCCATTCCCAACGATCATCCCTTCTGGGATTGCCCGAATATGGTTCTTACGCAGCATACGGGTGGGGGTTCCACTGATGAAGTGGAGGGTAAAATTAATGTATTTCTATCCAATCTCGAGCGTTTAAAGAATAAAGAAGATCTCCTCAACATTGTAGACTTTGATAAAGGATATTAATTATGCCCAAGATTACAAAAGTTCGCCCGGTAATACTTAGCTCACCTTACGCTGATCGTGAACATGATACCGAAGTTCATTGTCACTTGAAACAGGGGTATCGCAGTTGCGGAATGGTAGAAATAACGCTCGATGATGGAACAATAGGGTTGGGGGAAGGTTATGTGGCTGTATTTGCTCCCTACATTTTCAAAGAATTAGTGGCTCTCTATACCCCGGCGTTATTAGGCAGGGAGATCATGGACTTCAATAATATATACCGTGATTTGTGGAAGACGTCCGGCTATTGGAGTTACCAGGGTGCGGCCAGGCACGCACTTAGCGCTGTTGAGATAGCAATGCACGACTGCAGAGCCAAGTATTTGGGGATTCCTGTCTATGAACTATTTGGCGGCGCTTTCAGTAATTCAATTAAAGTATATGGTAGTGGTGGAGATTCTGCAACGCCGGCAGGGGGCCTTATTGAATTTGATTATCTGGAAAAATTAAAAATTACGGCTTTTAAAATTCGCGCTCAAACAGACCAGGTGAACAAAGCGGTGTGGTACCTGAAAGAAGGAAAGAAAAGAGGAATAGAGATCGCGATAGATATGGTGCAAAGCATGTCCATACCCTCAAATTCGGTTTCTGAAGTTGTACAATTTTTAAATGAAGTTAGATCGCTTTCAGACGGGAAAATACTCTTTCTCGAAGAGGCATTAGGCCCGACGGATGGGGATGGCTTTAAAATGCTCCGCATGAAAGTTGATACTAAAGTTGCGGGTGGTGAAATAATCACGACAGCCTCTGAACTGAGTAATCAAATTCAAAAGGGGGCCTACGATATCGCACAACCGGATGGAACAGTGATTGGCGGCATCAGTGAGGTATTAGAGGTCTTTTCTACCGCGAATCGCTATGGATGCCAGGTAATCGTTCACTGTTGGGGTGGTCCAGTGGGAATGATGGCAAACTTCCATGCCGCTTTAGCAGGTGGGGGAACAATGGCCGAGTGGCCGATGAAACCGTTTCCTCTTCGTGAAGCGATGGTGGTGGAACCTTGGGACATTCAAAATGGGATATTAACGATAGGAAAGACGCCAGGCCTTGGGGTCGCTTTGACTGAGGAAATAGAAAAAGAATTTTCTTTCCGGGAGGATGCAGTTTATAACTGTGCCGCGGATATGTCCATTGTGCCACCCGATTCTGTATGGGCTGAATAAAAAATTTAATTCCAACCCCTTTCTTTATAGGAGCTTTTTTATTTCCGTTAAGGTTCTTTGTGTCGCGCCTCGATTGCTCTGATGCCACTTTTTTGCTGCCTTGGTCATCTTTAAGCGTGTCTCTTCCGATTGGAGCAACTCCACTGTTACCTTTCTCAATTCCTTCACGTCATTTATTCGTTGCGCTGCTCCGTTCTCAACAAGAATTTCACAAATTTGCCTGAAATTACTTGTTCTGGGGCCAAAAATAAGTGGCTTACCGAGCGCAGCCGCTTCAACTGGCGTTTGCCCTCCATCGCACGGAGGAAGCGATTTTCCTATGAAAACAAGATCAGCGGTCTGCGTCAGCAATTTCAATTCTCCCGTCGTATCTGCGACATAAATCATGACTGGTTCTGGCGTCTGCTTGGAAATTGAACGAAAATGAAAGGGAAGTGATTGTAATTCGAGCAGGTTTTTAATTTCTCGGTGCCGCTCCGCATGGCGAGGGACAATGAGCAAGCGGCAGTCTATACCTGCATCCAGTGCATCATCAAAAGCTTGAAGGATAGCTTTTTCTTCACCGGCCCATGTTGAGGAGCCAAGAAAAATAATCATCTCATTCTCAGGATTATTTTTGTCCGGCACAAATCCCATTTCTGTAATTAAAGCATCAATCTGTTCGCTATTGAGTTGAGGTTCAATTTCTACATCCAATTTTAAATTTCCCGTCAGGATCAGGTTCTCAGTCTTAGCTCCCAGCGTTATTAATCTTTCATGATCCTGCTCCGTGGCCGCGAGAATAAGATCGAGTGGTTTTAGTAAAAGGTTGCTGAGGAATGAATATAGAAAGTAGCGGCTGAACGAACGATCGGAGATACGCGCATTGATTAAAGCAATAGGGATGCTCCGCTTCATCGCTTGATGGATATGTTCCGGCCACCTTTCCCCTTCCATCAGTAGAACAAGGTCAGGTTGAATACGACGCCAGGCAAGGGTGCTGAACAACCAGAAATCAAGTGGGAATATACCTACCGCTGCGGTAGCCGTGAGGTATCGATCACGCGCTAATGTATATCCTGTACTTGTTGTTGTCGTTAGTACGACTTCGACTCGATCATCCTCATTAAGCAAAGAGAGTAGTGGACCTATAGCGAGTAATTCACCAACACTCACCGCCTGTATCCAAATGCGTTTTACTCCTTTACGTCGTGGAGGAACTCCTTTAATCAGTCCAAATCGATAATGAAAATCCTTTCCGTAACCACCGCGTTTGAGCATACGCCTAAGATAGTAAGGCGAGAAAATAAGGAGCAAAGGGATAAATAATACACGGTAGAGCCAAATCATTTGAAGGGGGATCGATTATTTTTAATTGAACAATTTATCTTCATCGGAGCGATCTTTTTTGAACAATTAGTAAAAATACTTTTCTTTAAGAGAGAGTGTAACAAAAACATGAAACTATATAATAGACTGCGTTCCTCTGCAATTGCTGGACTCTTCGCATTAAGTGGTCTATTCACTCCACTCAACGCCGAGAGTGATTTGTCGTGGGCTCATGAAACGAGCGACCTCAGTGCGGATCCCAATGTTACCTGGGGTAATCTCGAGAATGGTTTCCGTTATGCGATGATGCCGAACACCGAACCGCCTGATCGCGTGAGTTTAAGACTTTATGTTAAAGCGGGGTCATTGATGGAAAAAGATGACCAACGTGGTCTGGCTCATTTTCTCGAACATATGGCGTTTAATGGTACGAAGCATTTCCCCTCTGGAGAACTGGTTGAATACTTTCAGCGATTAGGGATGAGCTTTGGTGCTGATACCAATGCTTATACCAGTTATGATAGAACCGTATATATGCTCGAATTACCTCGCAATGATCAAGTGATGCTTGAAGAGGGATTGCAACTCTTGCGTGATTACGCAGATGGGATATTACTAAATGAGGAAGAGATTGATAAAGAACGCGGAGTTATTTTAAGTGAAAAACGATCGCGCGATTCGGTTGAATACAGAACATATAAATCTGAACTCAAATTTGTTCTTCCCGAATCATTAGCTGCTAAACGTTTTCCTATTGGTGAAGATGAGGTAATAGAAGCATCCGATCGCGATCAATTTCTCCATTATTACCAGAAATGGTACCGACAAGATAGAATGGTGCTCATTGCCGTAGGTTCGATTGATCCGGAAATTTTAATTCCGCTCATCGAAAAACATTTTATTACATTTGAACAAAAAAAGACATCTCCAGCTGAACCTGATCTTGGTGAGATTACGGAAACAGGGGTTGTAACCTTGCTTCACAGTGAACCCGAAGCAGCCGCAACAACGGTTTCTATCCAAACCGTATCCGCCTCTGCTCAACAATTAGATAGTCGAGCAAAGCGAGCTGGAAAACACTATCGAAATATAGCTGATCAAATGATAACACGGCGGTTAGAGATACTTGCGAAGGAAGAAAATTCACCCTTTTCCGAAGGGGTCTCCTATTCATACGAATGGTTAAACTGGGTCTATAGTAGCGGGATAGAATTAACTTGCCAACCCAATCAGTGGCAAGCTGCCCTCGAAACCGCGGAAATAGAGTTAAGACGGGCACTTACTTTTGGCTTTACTCAGAGCGAGCTCGATGAAGCAAAGGCAAAGGTAATTAAAAACTATGAACAAATGGCGAAAGCAGCAACTACGCGCAAGTCGCGAACTTTAGCTCGGGAACTGGTTCAGCGGATAAGTAAAAATGAAGTATTTACATCTCCGGGAGATGAACTCTCCCTCGTAAAATCAATACTTGCTGATATTACTCCGGATCTTTGTCATCACGCGCTAAAAAAGGATTGGGCTGCCGGCAAGAGAAAGATTTTTATCAGTGGCAATTTGAGCTTGGAAAATCCAGAGCCAACTATCCTGGGAGTTTTCAATGAAAGTTTTAAAGTCCCTGTTGAGCCACCTGAAGAGGTAGAAGATAAGGCATTTGCCTACACCCAATTTGGTCCACCCGGTAAAATCATATCTCGAGGATACAATGACGATATCGATATTACACAGATTGCTTATGAGAATAATTTAAAGCTTAATATCAAACCTACAGATTTTGAGAAAAATACAATTTATGTTGGTGTGCGGATTGGAGGGGGAGGACTTACTATACCTGATTATAAACCGGGATTATCATTTTTGGCTGATTCTACTTTTATCGCAGGTGGCCTTGTTGAGCACAGTGCTGATGAACTAGAGCGTATCTTTTCTGATAAAACAGTTGATTTAAATTTCTCTGTCGGAACAGATGCATTTGTTTTTACCGGAAAAACCACACCAGAAGATCTGATAAGTCAGCTTCAATTGCTAACCGCGTATATTATTGCTCCCGGTTATCGTGAGGAAGCATTGCGTTCAGCGCACAAAGATTTCGATCAGCTCTATGTGAAGCTCAAACACACCCCCCAGGGAGTTATGCAAAATGAAGTTAGCCGTTTTATTGCCAGTGGTGACGAACGCTTTGGTTATCCGGATAAAAAAAGCGTGCTCACTTATGAATTAAATGAAGTGCGTTCATGGCTCACCGATACTTTAAAATCTGGTCCCATTGAAGTTTCCATTGTCGGTGATTTGAAGATGGAAGAAACTATTGAAGGGATAAGCGCTACCTTAGGCTCGCTCCCAGAAAGAAGAGCGACAAAGCCCGATTACAAATTAGAGAGGGAAGTACATTTCGCTCAAGCAAGTGATGCACAGATTTTTCCTTTCCAGAGTAATATTCCTAAAGCCGTTTCGGCTGTCTACTGGCCCACGGATGATATGTGGAAGATCAGCCAAACGCGACGCCTTAATGTTCTGTCACTTGTCTTTGACGATCGGATGCGCGTGAAAATACGCGAAGAGACGGGTCAGGCATATAGCCCTTATTCCGTAAGCCGACCGAGTGATACCTATAAGCAGTTTGGATATTTTCTCGGGTTAGTTATGACCACGCCAGAAGAAGTGGCGACAATCGCCAATATAATTCTGGAAATTGGAAATGAATTGCAAGATAGAGGAATTAATGAAGATGAACTGGAACGTGCGATCGAACCTTTACTTACCAGTCTTCGTGTGCAAATGCGCAGTAACCGCTATTGGCTCAATACGGTGTTACTCAGTTCCCAGGAGTACCCGCAAAAATTGGATTGGGCACGCAGTATAACGGAGGATTACAAATCAATTACCGTTGATGACATTAATCTGCTCGCAAATAAATTCCTTAAAGAAGAGAAAGCTTTAAGGATACTGGTGACTCCAGAGGAACTAAGTGACGGCGAATCCGGATCTGATTGATTAAACAATCGTTAATTACCGGTTGGTAAATGATGAGTGCCGCCGATCAGAGTAAAATTTGTGGCTTCCAATAGTCGTAGTATAATAAAAGTGATTTACCCAATAAGGATTCTCGCCCTTGACCGTGCAATAGTATGTAGATCCCTGAGTGTTATCGTAAAGCATTCCTCTTTCCATGAGTAATACCAGTTTAACCGCGGATGCGTACATTCTATCTCGCTGAGCACGCCTTAAGATAGGGCTATAATCTGGACTCCGTTTTCCCCAAATGCTGTGCATACTGCTGAATTGCCCACGTTTTATCGCCACCCGCACGACGCGTTCAAGCCGATGATCCGCGCGATTATAAATGACATTTAGAACCGCCCGCATCCCTTCGATACCATCCGAAGCTGCCTCTAAAACTAAACAAGAAGCAATAATCTGTCTCTCGTAATTGCTTATTGCCGCAGCGATAGCCAGATTATAAGAGGCACCTAGCGCAAGAAGGGTAATAAGAACCAGTTTTCTCATGTCATGAAAATGGGATAGAGCTAAGTTATTCAGGCAGTGAGATTATCGGCTAATAGAACTTAACACTTAAGGTTTTTAAAATCACACTATGCATTTCTTTCCACGGATAAAGAAATAGTGCATAATTATGAGAACTCTAAATCATATACAGCCTCCCTATAACGGTCAATAATATATCCACTATTCAGGTATAAGCACTTGACTCACAGTAGCTAATCTTCTGGATTTTATCTCCTTATATAAGGAAAAAAAAACTTTGCACTTTTTCATTCTTATCATTTAAGTATCTGCTGCGTAAAATAATTTTAAACGCAATTTTAAACATCTTATAAAAAAGGAAATCGATGACTAGATATGCATGGCCATTAATCGTTCTAGCAATCATTGTTGGACTCTTACTAATGTTTGGTAGCCGAGTAATCGTTACCGTTCCGGCGGGTCACGTCGCGGTGGCGACTTTGTTTGGAGAAGTCGAAGCTGAACCGTACAATGAAGGATTACATTTTCCCGTTAATCCGCTTCTTAAATGGTATTTTTTTGATGCACGTCAGAAAACCCTTAAGGACCAGGCTAACGTCCCTTCCCAGGACCAGCTTCAGACAAAGATCGACGTTAGCGTCCAGTTTCGTCTTATTGGGAGTATGGCGGCGAAAATATTAAAAGAGACGGGTTCGTTTGAGGATGCGGTCAATGTACACTTAGTGCCAAATTTGCGCTCGCTTTTGCGCGAACAGGGCAAGTCTGTGGAACGAGCGGAAGATTTCTTTGCCGAAGAGACCCAGCAAATGCTTCAAGTGGGCATCGAGGAGGGATTGCGCTCTTATCTTCAAGATAAGGGCATAGACGCTCAAGCGGTTCTCATTCGTGATATTACTCTCCCGCCCTTTATTACCCGAGCGATTGAGTCAAAGAAAGAGCGCGAACAGGAAGTGGAAAAACAAAGGGCTGAACTGGAGAGGTACCGGACGGAACAACAACAGTTGGTTGCCCAAGCTAATGCACAGCGAGAAGCAGCCGAGCAAGAGGCTATACAACGCAGGTTGCTGGCCGATGCCCAGGCCTACGAAATTGAAAAAATCAATGAAGCTATAGCGAACAATCCCGCCTATGTTCAACTTCAATCCCTGGAGGCTCTAAAATCAATTTCTAAGGACCCATCCTCCAAAATATATTTTCTAAACGGAGATAGCCCGCAGCCATTGCCTTTAATGAATATGGGGGAATCTTTGGGGCGTAAATAATAGTAGAGAAAACAAGGTATCGTAGACAGTTATAGAGCAGTGTTTTGTTGTAACTGGCTGTCTTGCCGTCTTAGCCTCGAGTTTTAAGTAGTAAGTGCGTAAGGTAGGCTCTACTTGCCTGGATTATGGCGGGGTAAATGTGATCCACGGTTTATATTTTTTCGGATTTATGATATGTTTCGCATGAATCAACTTTTGACACATGTCCACTGAAACAACCAAAGCCTCAGTATCGACTATTCAAAATAGCGGTTTTGACGTTGAAAGAATACGTCGTGACTTTCCTATCCTGGATTTGCGGATAGGGGATCACCCGCTTGTCTACCTGGACAACGCGGCAACAACACAGAAACCAAGGGTGCTTATAGATTCTTTAAATAAATTCTACGCTGAACAGAATGCCAATATACACCGTGGGGTCTATTTTTTGAGTGAAAAAGCCACTGATGCTTACGAAAATTCCCGTGTTCGAATCGCCAATTTCATAAATGCATCTGATGCGCGGGAAATAATATTTCTCCGAGGAACCACTGAGGCAATTAATCTCGTCGCGCAATCCTTTGGGCGTCGGTTTTTCCAGAAAGATGATGAAGTCATTATCTCTATTCTTGAACATCATGCAAATATTGTCCCCTGGCAGATCATCTGCGAGCTGACGGGAGCTAAACTCAAAGTAATCCCGATGGATGATCGAGGGGTGCTTAATTTAGATGCTTATGAAAAGATGCTCAGTGAGCGCACCCGGATGGTGGCCATCACTCATATATCAAATGCTATCGGAACGGTAAATCCTGTTAAAGAAATGATTGAAAAAGCGCACCAATGGGATGTTCCCGTTTTAATTGACGGCGCACAGTCAGTTCCGCATTTCCCCATTGATGTCAGTGCATTGGATTGTGATTTTTTTGTATTCTCAGGGCACAAGCTATTCGGACCGACAGGAGTCGGTGTGCTTTATGGTAAAGAAAAATGGCTGCGCGAAATGCCTCCTTATCAAGGGGGAGGTGAAATGATACGTACCGTAACAATGGAAAAAACCACTTTTAAAGATATTCCGGATAAATTTGAAGCCGGGACTCCGGACATCAGTGGAGTTATTGGGTTATCTGTAGCGATCGATTATTTTGAAAGTTTGGGTATTGAAGCTATACAAGCTCATGAAAATGATCTTTTGAATTATGGAACAGAAGCTTTGGAACAAGTTAGTGGATTAAAAATTATGGGTAATGCACCTGACAAATCAAATGTCTTGTCTTTTGTTTTAGCAGACATACACCCCCATGACATCGGGACTTTTCTTGATAGCGAAGGGATTGCTGTTCGCGCCGGGCACCATTGCGCACAGCCTCTGATGAAACGCCTTGGCGTTTCAGCAACCGCAAGGGCATCCTTATGTCTTTATAACACGAGGGAAGAGATTGATAAATTAACGTCCAATTTACTGAAAATTAAAAAGTTTTTTAGTTGATGAATGAATTAACAGAGCTCTACCAGGAAATTATTCTCGATCACAATAAACGACCACGCAACTATCGCGGGATTGACGATGCGACCCATAGTGCGGAGGGGCATAATCCTCTTTGTGGCGATGAGATTTCAGTTTCTTTGCGCTTAAACGGAGACCAGATTGAAGATATTTCTTTTCAAGGTGAAGGCTGTGCCATTTCAAAAGCCTCAGCCTCGTTAATGACATCCCTGATAAAGGGAAAATCACTTCAAGCGGCAAAAGAAGAATCTTCCGTTATCAAGCAAATGCTCACTTCATCCGAAGAACCGGATGACTCAATGGAAGAATTGGGAGATATAATAGCCTTATCCGGGGTGCGTCGATTTCCGGTACGCATTAAATGTGCAACTCTAGCCTGGCACACCTTTGAGGCTGCCCTCAATGGAAAGAAGGAGACGACAACTGAATAATCATAATTGATTATTACTGTAAGTAATTTTCAATCTGCTTTATGAGTTTGGGGTCTGTCTCCAAAGATTGTGCGTGTTCGAGTATCGCGGAATATTGCCGATGCTCTTTTTCTAAAGCGTAGGCGGCTGTTTTATAAGTAAATTGACGTGTTTGCTGATTAGGATGTTTCATCCCTCTATTGAGGATAGCTACTAATTCCTCTTGATCCCAGTTCCATCCATCGCGAATACGGTGGTATTGCTGTATGGCAAATAAAACATTGTGGGTGAAATCATGATCGAGTGGATATTCCTCTATAATGACTGCCAGAGAGGTGACCCTCGCGTCTTTTTTCCCATCCATTTCCATAAGTTTGCCGATGGCCGCTTTCTGCAAATTGACTGCAGACTTTCCGCTAATACTCTCTTTATCAAGTGAGACTATGACTTGAGTTCTTAATATTTCAGAATCCAGATATTTTATCGCATTATGAGGATTGCCGCGGTCTACCCCATAAACCAGTTGTAGTTCGATTTGCCTAATTTGCTCCTGAAGAAGAGGAGCAGTTTTTAATTCATTCAGCGTCGACCAAACTACAGGAATATGAGATGCCTTTAATAAGGAATTCAGACTATTTGTACGCATCTTTGTATTCACATTTTGCACGACGGCATTTTTTAAAAGTGCAAGTTCTCCCGGGGTGATGCTATTGTAATTAATATTATAACCTGATAACATCCTTTCCTGAAGTTTAGGGCTAACTTCTGGAAAGTACTTCACTACTAAATTCCTCGCAAGATCCTGATCCCTCCTCCTGATATTATTATAAGCTTGGGTCGCAAATTGCAGATCTCGATCTTTTATCCAGACTGCAAATTCGCCAAGTTCCTCCTTCTTTACTTCATTCAGGATAAGACTTGCAAATTCAACACGTCTGGCATCGCGAGAATTATTTGCGATTACCTTTATTGTGTCTTTTACTTTTGTTTCATAAAGCTGCCCACGGAGAGAATATAGAGCTTCTGTCCTTATATCATCATGACCTCGGCGCGCGAGAAAGAGAATTGGACCGTACCCCCAGAACCAGGGTTTATTTTTCAGAGATTCGATTACGATTTTCTGGCTGTTGAGGTCGGCTTCTATTAATGATTGAGCAAGCCACTTGCCATGCTCTTTCAGATCAAGTGAGATAATAAGATAATACAATTCTCCTAACGTATCGGTGGAAGCTGATTTAATTGCTTCAGCAAATTGAGGGTGGAATAGATCGGGCGCGGTCAATGCCATGGCTAATGCTGTTTTCCGGTCGATACTCCCATCATCTCCAAAAATGGATATTCCCTCAACCTTGTGGTAGGGAAAGAAACTGAATTCAGGTATTGATTCAAGTGCATCGGTGAGGTCTTTTTCCAGTTTTGCCCGGTTTTTATTTAACAGCTCATCTGCCTCATCAAGGGCGCCGGATTTTTTTTCTTTCACCCAAATCGAATCGGGCGCCGGCGCTTCAGCTTCCAGTGAACGGAGATTATCCCAACCGGTTTCTATAAACTTATCACCTTCCATTTCAAATGAGACGATGGCCTTTATCGGAATGCTAGGAGGTGCTCGATTCAGCGAATTCGAATTTTCGAAAACGTACTCGGCGTCTTCTTCTTCGACTTTAATATTCAATGTTTTCCAAGTCGCCTGCTTTTCGAGTTGCCCCATGCTCCGAGCAAATACCAGTTTGTATCCCGTTTGATCGCGCCATTTATTTTGCAGTACGCGTTCGATGATTTTTCCATACTGGTATTGATAACCATTAATATAATCAGAAATATTTACGCGCAGCCATTTTGAAGCGAAAACCGCGCGCGCTCTTTCAATCTCCTTATTGCGATCTCTGTATTCGCGCTCTAAATCACGAAAAGCAAAATCGTTATAGGTGCGATAAAAGGATTCCGTGTAAGAGGGTGTAACTTCCGCGGATTTAAGCTTTTCAATAATTAATCTGAATTCTGCTTGCAGTGCTTCAAGTAATAACGCGTCCTGCTCTTTTTTCCAGTCGCTTAGGGTGAGGCCGGGCCTGATTTCTTTATAACCATGTTCATTTATTTCGTAACCAATTTTATCTTTGCCTGCCTTGTAAAAGCGTTCGGCTTCTTCAAGCCGATGTTCATTCAAAGCGACGATTGTTTTTTTCCATAATTCTTCAGCCTTGGCGGCACCGGCTTTTATTTTCTCTTCGGACTTGGCTTCATATTTTTCTGCAGCTCTCTCGTACCGATCATCCTCCTTGTCCTTTTTAAAATAGAAGTAGTATAAATTAATAGCGACAATGATAAGAATTGCCGCATTAATAGCTTTTTTATTGAGCAGTTCCATATATTAAGTTACTCGCCGGTCATTTAAATGATGACAGGAGGAAGTGATTTTAGTCTAAAATGCATAGCCTGGTAATTTATTATTCTGCAAGTAATTATATTTGCCTTCGCGAATACTATTTCAATTCCCAAGATTATTATAACGGCTATAATGTTCAAGAGATATTAAATAATCGGCAATAGATTATTTTATTGAAATATTTATTTTTGCTTTATAGGATTTTGAGTATCGAACTGAAAGAATTATTTCCCCTCGTCCCAATATTCGCAGGACTCAATGATGAGGCACTAAATTCTCTCATTGAGCGGGTGAGGACTTTCGACTATTCACCCGATAATATCGTTATAACCGAAGGGACTTTGGGGGACACCCTTTATGTCATTGCTGAGGGGGCCGTTGAAGTAGTTAAGCATCTGGATTTACCGAATGAGACGGTACTCGCCACGTTGAAAGTGAAAGAAACATTTGGCGAGATGTGCATTATCGAGCCGGTGGCGCGGTCGGCATCGGTCCGCGCCCTGGATGAACCGACTGTACTTTTTGCGCTGCACAGTTCTGACCTCCACCGGCTTTATAAGATAAATCCTGAACAATTTTCCATTCTCATTCTTAACATCGCGCGCGATATTTGCAGGCGCTTAAGACAAGTGGACGAGCTGTATACAGCTAAAGCTAATTAGGATATTATTCAGCGGTTATAATATTCTATCGATGGTCTTTATTTGTCTTTTCTATTTTGCCTTAACCTTTATCGGACTTGGTTTGGTATTCTGGGGGAGAAACGAATTATATTTATTTGATCCTCTGGCTTTCTCCATCGACAACGGCCCAATATTTTTAGCGCTCAGTGTTTCAATAATTTTTATTGTGCACTTCTTATCCCGCTGGTCAGTGGGGCGTTGGCCCTCGCTCAAGCAAAGTGCCCGGGAATTAAATCATTGGCTGGGCGAAATGAAAAATATGCAAATATTTATAATCGCTTTTGTAAGTGGAGTCGGAGAAGAGATAGTTTTTAGAGGTTGGTTGTTAAATGAAATAGGATTAATCTACTCCTCGATCATATTTGGAGTTGTACACTGGCCTCCAAACAGAAACTGGAGGTTTTGGCCTTTTTTTGCATTTGGCATGGGTATTATTCTCGGAGTACTTTGTGTGTGGACGAATACTTTAGTTTACGCGGTTATCGTGCACGCCGGGATAAATTTTTTGAATCTTCGCTTATTACCTAAAATTGTTACTTTCGAAGAGCGCGAAGAGATATAAATTGAGTCGTAGATAATTTGAAATCAGAGTGATCAATTTTTGTTTCTTTCATTTCTTAGATGAATCAATTTTCGTTGAGGATTTTCCATCCAGAACCCGCCAATAGCTATAGCGACGGGTAATAATATTGAAGCGAGGAAAATGGGTTCATATTGACCTAGATACTGCTTAGAGAGACTGAAAATAAAAGGTCCGAGTGAACTGCTGATTACGGTAATAGAAGCTGATAAACCAGCTATGACTCCTAAATGTAAGCGCCCGAAATAACGCGGCCAGGAAACACCGTTCAAAACCTGCCAACAACCTATGGGAATACCAATGCCCAAGACAATAAAGATTTTTCCAATAAATGATGGCATCATGAGCATTCCAGCAGGAGCTATAGCGCCGGCAACGGACATTAAAATTAAAACATATTTAAGCCGTGTTTTATCCGCAATCCACCCGGATAGGAAATTCGTGACGACCCCGACGAAAGCCATGGGGATAAATAAATTCAATGTCATGGCTTTATCTAATCCAAGTTCCTCACCAATTGAAATGACATGAAAGGTATATCCCGTGGAGAATATGGCGCTATAAGCAAAGTTTATATTAATCAGCCAGAATGAATAGGTTTTGATCGCCTGTTTCAGTGTGTATTCACGCACAATCATCATATCTGAATTTTTAATGGGATCTTTAAGCGGGGAATTATCGCCGTCCATGACAAGTCCACAATCTTCTGGATTCTCTCGAAATAAAAGCCAGGTGATGAAGGTCATACCGAATATAAGGAACAGGCCTAAAAATATCCATGCGCCTCGCCAACCCAACCATTCTATAAGAGCATTGAAACCTTTAGGTGTAATAGCAAAGGCGAATGTAGATATCATCCCGCTGATCGCCATGATCAGTCCTCGTTTTTTATCAAACCATTTCCCCATCATGTTTTGGGACATGACCCAAAGGAATCCCTGGCCAATAAACCGGATTAAAAAAAATCCGGTAAATACAGTAATAAAGGCAGCGCTCCAACGATTAATCAGAACAATGTTAAAACTGATGAAAGCCGCAATACGATCTGATTGGCTTAATAATATAAGCGCTAAACCCATATTTATGGAGGCAAAGACAATACATTTTCTTGCTCCATATCGATCATAGAGCCTGCCAGACCAGGGCAGAAGCAGTCCTCCAAACAACGTCCCGAGAAAATAAGCGAAACTCATATGAACACGAGTCAGATCCAAATGTGTTATGAGGTAATCTATAAATACACTTACCCCGCCGGTCTGGCCCGGCATCGATGAGATAAAGGAAATCGTTCCCGCACCCATAATTATCCAGCCGTAAAAAAATGGGAAACGAGCGGGCGATAGGGGGAAATTCGGAGCCCAAAAGATTGAACTATTACCTTTCATTAGGATGGATTGAGTATATTTATATTAATAGGGATGATATTAATTGGTATTGCGTGCTAATAAAAAATTTGAATAGTCTAATTTACATCCTGAGGAAAAATAATAATAAAACTCTACTGATACAGAAATAAATTGGTAACGATACGACTGCGCAGTGGATACGCAGCGGTAATTCCCAGACAAGCATTTTCACAATAAACGTGTAAATGCAATTACCGACTGAAATAGTAAACTTTCATTTTAACACACCCTTTCATTATGAATGAAGTTTTAAAAACAATTATTGAAAGAGAAAGTCTCTCTACCGCTCAAATCGGAGAAATTCTTGGAATGGATGAAAGTGCCGTAGAAGAGGAGTTGAACAAACTGAGGGATAATAATATTTTATTAGGTTGGCGACCGATCCTGAATCCCGAGGCCGTAGAAAAAGAGCGTGTACGCGCGGTTATTGAAGTAAAGATAAGCCCGGAGCGGGAAGGGGGATTTGATCGTACCTCCGAACGCATTAGTCGATTTGATGAAGTGGAGTCGTGTTACTTGATGTCCGGAGGCTATGACCTACTGGTTATTGTCAAAGGAGATAATCTACACAAAGTCGCAGCATTCGTATCGGAAAAACTCGCCACGCTCTCTGGTGTCTTATCGACAGCGACGCATTTTTTATTGAGAGCGTACAAGGAACAAGGTTACTACCTTGGTGATAAAGGGCACGGGACCGATAAACCTGCCGTCAGTCCGTAATGAGCCAGGATAGTTCAAAATATGTGGCCAGCCATGTAAAAGGGCTGCCACGTTCAGGGATTCGTGACTTTTTTGCCATTGTTTCGCAAATGCCCGATGCCATCTCACTGGGGATCGGCGAACCTGATTTTATTGCCCCCTGGCATATACGTGAAGCTGCTATCTTTGCCCTCGAACGAGGTAAAACAAGCTATACCGACAATTTAGGTCTTATTGAATTACGGAAGGTAATTGTTCATTACCTCGAATCACATTTTGGCATAAGTTATAATCCGGAAAATGAAGTTTTAGTAACGACGGGTGTTTCTGAAGCTTTAGATATTACCTTGCGCGCGATTATGAACCCCGGAGACAAGATATTGTATCATGAACCCTGTTATGTTTCTTATCATCCCAGTGTAACGTTGGCCCACGGTGAAGCTATTTCAATCCCGACGAATGCGAATAATAATTTCAAGCTTGAACCTGAATCTTTGATTAACGCTTGGCAGCCGGGTTGTAAGGCGCTCCTCCTGAATTTTCCTACCAATCCAACAGGAGGAATAATGGATCGTGAGAAGCTGGAAGAGATTGCTCGATTTGCTATAGATAAGGACCTGCTTGTGATTAGTGATGAAATATATGCTGAACTTACTTTTGAAGGTAAACATATAAGCATCGCTTCACTCCCCGGAATGAAAAATCGGACTATCCATCTCCACGGCGTGTCTAAAGCTTTTGCGATGACAGGTTTTAGACTGGGTTACGCTTGCGCCTCATCGACGCTTATTGAGGCTATGATGAAAGTGCACCAGTATAGTATGATGTGCGCACCCATATTAAGCCAGGAAGCTGCGATTGAAGCACTTAATAATGGTGAGGATAGTGTTCAGCGAATGTTTCAGCAATACTTGCGCCGCCGCGATTATATCGTTCGTCGATTTAATGAAATCGGGTTAACCTGTCATGTCCCTGAGGGGACCTTTTATGCCTTT
The DNA here is from genome assembly GCA_965219535.1 of Opitutales bacterium. Lineage (GTDB taxonomy): Bacteria > Verrucomicrobiota > Verrucomicrobiia > Opitutales > PNEW01 > PNEW01. The sequence continues at coordinate 1,695,653 of CBDCNV010000001.1, forward strand.
CCCAATGTTCAATCAACAGGTTTAAGCGAAATCGATTTTTCACATCGTCTTCTTTATGACCAAAAGGTCGCCGTCGTCCCCGGTACCGCATTTGGCGAAGACGGTAAAGGACATGTCCGCGCCAGTTTCTCTTCAAGTTACGAACATCTTATCGAAGCTGCCGAACGGATAGAGCGGTTCGTCGGAAGTCTCTGAAATGAATACCCTACGACATGTAGCCATAGTCGGACGGCCCAACGTCGGCAAGAGTCGACTTTTTAACCGCCTTTCAAACAGTCGTGTCGCGATTGTACACGATGAGCCGGGTGTAACACGGGACGTGAACAGTGTCGTTGTTGATGACGAATTCACTCTACTGGATACGGGTGGCATAGGATTAGCCATAGAATCCAATAGTCAGGATCTTAATTTGGCTGTAGATGAACAGATAGAATTTGCCATTCAAGCTGCAGATATAATCCTTTTTTTGGTTGATGGTCGTGAAGGTTTGTCAGCCCTTGATGAAATTATTGCTGAAAAGCTTCGCAACAGCGGTAAGGCACCTATTTTAGTGATCAACAAAATAGATTTCCCGAAACTTGAAGAGGGGACAGGGGAGTTTTCACGACTGGGTTTTGGTGAAGGGTTAATGATATCAGCTGAACACAGTCGGGGGATTGAATATCTCCGTGCTCAAATAGACAGGCTAATTGGACCCATAAGAGAAAAAATTATTAAAGAAGAGGATCTGCGCATAAAGCTCTGTTTTTTGGGGCGGCCTAATGTGGGTAAATCATCCGTTTGCAACAGTTTGATTAAGTCGAAACGCTTGATCGTAAATGAAACACCCGGGACGACAAGAGATGCGGTAGAGATTGATTTTGATTACTGCAAAAATGGTGAATCACCCTGGCTATTTAGTCTTATCGATACGGCAGGTTTGCGTAAAAAGAATAAGATAAATTCTTCGGTCGAATACTTTTCTTCCATTCGATCACATCATGCTGTGGAGAGAGCTGATGTGGTTTTTTTAGTCCTCGATGCGAAGACAGGAGTAACGAAGCAGGACAAATTACTAGCTGGAAAAATATTAGAGTTCGGGCGCAGCATAGCGGTTCTGGTAAATAAGTGGGACTTTGCGCTTGAATCCTTTGATCGCAATCCGTTGCCGGGATATAAAGACGAAGAGGAATTTCGCAAAGAATTTACGGCTTCCGTGCTTAAAGAACTCTTTTTTTTACCCGATAGCCCTGTTATCTATGTCTCGGCGAAGACGGGTTTTAACTTAGATAAGATATTTGAATCAGCGCGTGCACTGGACGAAACGGCACGCCGTCAACTATCCACACCGCGAATAAATCGCTTAATCTCTAGATTAGTTGTACGCAAATCTCCTCCGATGATAAAAGGAGGACGGTTTAAAGTATATTATGCTTTGCAGACAGGTAATCGACCCCACCGCATTCGCTTATACTGCAATCAAATAGCACGCTTGGATGACAGCTATCGGCGCTATTTAGAATCTAATTTTACTTCCGAGTTTGATTTGCAGGGATGTCCGATAAAAATCGAACTTGTTGGCAAGCCAGCTCGAGAAAAAGGAGATGGCATTTCGAAAAAATCCCGGGAGGGCTGATTTATTGGGTAAAATTTCAACAGTATTTATGGGGTCTGATGCCATCGCTTTACCGATGCTACAGGATCTATTCACTCATTTCAAAGAAGAGGTTCATTTAAAAGGTGTAATCACACAGCCTGATCGGCGTTCTGGCCGCGGGATGAAGCTGCATGCCAATCCGATTAAAAGTTGGGCTATAGAAAATAAAATAACCGTTCAACAACCTGTAAGACCGGGGAATGATATCTGTGATTGGTTGGAAGAGCAAGGATGTGAACTTATCATTGTCATGGCCTACGGGCGTATTCTAAGGGATAAGCTTTTAAAAATCCCTCAGCTGGGTGTATTAAATTTACACGCTTCACTATTGCCAGCTTATCGTGGCGCGTCACCCATCCCAGCGGCGATCGCTTCGGGTGATCGCTTTACTGGAGTCACTATAATGCGTGTCGTGCCGGAACTTGATGCGGGGCCGATACTCGATAATGAGAAAGTGGGAATTGATTTAAAGGACGATTCACACTCCTTAGGTAAAAAAATCGGGCAAGCAGCAGCTATCGTGACGCGAAGAAATCTATTGGCAATTATAGAAGGAAAGTCGACATTTGTGCCACAGAACGACGAAGAAGCCAGTTTTACGCGTCTTCTGAATAAAGAAGATGGGGTCCTTGACTTTCAAGTTTCAGCTAATGATCTGGTTAATCGAGTTCGGGCGTTAAAACCCTGGCCGGGCTGCTTTTTCTATTTTGATGAGCAAAGAATTAAAATTGGTGAGGTGGAAACTGAAAACAAGCTTACATCCATTGAGCCAGGTGTAATTCTTGGCGAAGAGGGCGGTGCTTTATGTGTGAGTACAGGGTCCGGTATTTTGCGCCTCCTTGAATTACAGCGCCCGGGGGGACGCATGTTGCCAGCGAAAGAATTTCTTAGAGGTCTTAGGATGGAATGTGGCACCGTTTTACCTGAGAAAAGGATGTTTCCCCTTGTATCTTCTCAACCCTTTTTAAAGGGAAAGAGTAATTCTCAGTGATGATTCAGAGATAAACCAGCGCATTTATTCTTTTTTATCTTTTCTTTGAATCTTCTAGGCTTATTTTCTGTCAAAGTAGTTAAATACGCGCAATTTACGTTTTTATATGTGACCTCTTTTTTAAAAATGAACCATTGGCTAAAATACATAGGATGTTTTTTCGTGTGGGTAATCACTTTTCAAATTTCTGAATTATTGGGAAAGGAAAGTGAATCATCCTCCGCAAAGAATAATTACGAACCCCTGGCTATATCACAGAACGAGCTGGCAAACCTAAGTTCTGATATAAATATGCTTAAAGCCAAAATAGCTCAGCTTGCGATGCAGGTGGAGCAGCTGAACCGGGATAATAATGAAATAAGACTCACCCTGGTTAAAAAAACTGATGAAAATGATAAATTCGTAACGGAACCGGATCTTTCATCGACACTGGATGAGCTAAAACAAGAATTGATTGAACATGACGCGCAACAGAAACTGGCGATTATCAGTGAATTTACACGTTCAATGGAAAAATTAGCCGCTCAAACTGAGAGTGCGTTAAAAGCATTGGCAGGGGTTATTGAAGCTCAACCAACGTCCGTGCCGACAATCGAATTTTCCAATGATTATTCTCGAGAAGGTGTAGCTTACACAGTGCAGAGTGGTGATACTCTTTCAAATATTGCAAAGCTTCATGGATCTACGGTACGAGATATTCAAAACGCCAACCACATTGCAGTACCGGAAAAATTGCAGGTGGGTGAAACGCTCTTTATTCCGAAATCGAGTAAATAGACCTATGGCAAAATCAATATCGAGACTCGGTCGCGGATTAGACAGCATTATTACTGGTGGTATTGGCAAATCTTCAAATAAAACTAAAGCTGGATATTCTTCCTCAAGGAAAAAAGCGAAAACTGTAAGCAAAAAAAGTAAAAAGGCTAAAAGTAAAAAGCAATCAACTGCGGGACTGAAAAAAAAGAGTATTCAATCGGTAGTGACTAAAAAAAGTAGTAAGTCCGCCGAAGAAAAAGGGTTTTTGGAAATACCTATTTCTAAAATTAAGCCCAATCCTTATCAACCGCGAAAAGATATGAATCCTGTTCATATCAGTGAACTCGCTGAGAGTATTCGTTCGGAAGGATTGTTACAACCTATTGTTGTTCGAAGCAGGGGAGATGCCTTTGAGATCATTGCCGGTGAAAGGCGCTTTCGAGCATTCCAGGAACTTCATCTGACGAGCATACCTGCGCGTGTATTGAAAGCCAGCGATAAGTCTTCAGCGGTCATGACCCTAATTGAGAATCTGCAGCGAGAAGAACTGAACCCGATTGACGAGGCGGTAGGCTATGCCAGTTTAATTCGTGATTTTGACCTCACCCAGGAAGGCGTGTCTGACCGGGTGGGAAAGGGAAGGGCTACGATTGCAAATTCGCTGAGACTCTTGCACTTGGAAGAGGATATTCAAGGGTTTCTCAGCTTAGGACTTATGTCTGCAGGTCAGGGAAAAGTACTGCTAAGTATTGATGATAGAGAACAGCGTTTACTCCTCGCACGGCGTATTATTGAAGAAGATTTGAGCGTGAGAGAAACTGAAAAACTTATAAATAAAGTAAAAAGTGGAAAAAATCATTCGACTTTAATTCGGCCCTTAGCGGATGTAGAAAATGCCGCGATTCAAGATTTAGAAAAGAAGATTGCTTCTCAATTGAATACAAAAGTGCTTGTAAGACACACAAAGAAAAAAGGAAAAATTATTATCGAATATTATGGGAACGATGATCTACAAAGGATTTTGGAGAAACTCCAGTTAGATTAATGCTCTTGAATCGTCTTTAATTCTTCTTGAGTTCATCAAACTAATGGTTCACATTTAATAAAAAGATGAGTGGTGTTCTTATATCTCTTTTTACGCTGATCCTTATTCTCGTCAGTGTATTTCTAATTTTAATCATCCTTATGCAAAAAGCGAGTTCCAGCGGCGGGATGGGCGCTGCTATGGGTGGTGGAATGGCTGAGTCTACTTTTGGCACCGATACCGTAAATGTACTGACCAAAGGGACGATCTACGCAACGATTACATTTTTTATTATCTGTCTGGGGCTTTATCTTGGCTATATGGCAACCTTAGATAATACGGCAAATACGGGAGGCGTTTTACCCAATATACAGTCTGAGAGTAGCAGTGAAAATAGTGCGTCAGCCCTTGATAGCCAGGATGCGCTGATTGATGTTGAATCAATAAACACCCCAGCGGTGCTGGAATCTCCTGATATAATTGATACACCGCTGAACAATCTTCCAGATAAGAGAGACTCATCCGAAGGAGAAAATCCGTAGTTTTTGCATTGGAACCAGCTTTGGCATCGAGGTCTGTACGGTGTATGTTGCGCTATTGTCGATTGATGTGGGCTGTACTGTTATTAGTAGCATGCACTGCCGCTCCCTCTATTGGAAAGTCAAAAAATCTGGATATAAAGACAAGCGTTAGCGATCCGGAGCATGGGCATGCCGCTTTGGAAACTTATCGCAATTACCGATGGTCTAGTGATTTCAGTTTTTTTATAGAGATGAGACACATGCCGCGGCGCGGACGGGACACAATATATGATGGTCAAATGTGGGGCACGGTGGATGAAGGGGGGACACTTCAAAGGTACCATCTAAGCGCGGTTGGTAAAGAGGGCAGGAAGAATGTGAACTTGATAATTAAAAATGGTATCGATCCATACGCTTATTCTCATAAGGATGCTGAAGATGAGAAGGATTACCATAAACTAAGCGATAAAGAACTTTTTGAACCACTATTTGCTCATCTAGTATACACCCCTTTTGACCTGCAATTGCCTTTTATCTATTGGAATCATTATGTTTTTGAAGGTTATGAACGCACAAAAGGACGGCCGGTTTATACCTATATATTTTATCCACCGGATTCATTAAAAGAAGAGAACCCAGATTTAGGCGTCGTTCGATTGTCGCTGGACGCACGTTTCAATGCGCCCGTTAAAATAGAAATGTTCGACGATAAAAAAAATCCCACAAAAACCTTTAAAATAATCAGCTTTAAGAAGGTTGGGGAGGAATGGATTCCTAAAAGTATAGATTTATTAGATGAGCGTTCACGAGATAAAACACGTTTCTCTGTAGTGGCCGCCGCGTTTAATTTGAAATTACCTCACGAACTCTTTTCCCCCCAGCCCTTAAACGCTGTCCTAAGACCAATTCCTATCGATAAGTTTGAATTTCTTAAATGAGAGAGAAAAGCGTTCGCTCACATTTCATCATTGATGCGAAATCCTTGTCGCTTACTTCACCCGCTTTATCACTTGAGGACATTATTTGTTTCCGGATCAAAAAAATGGACCCGTTCCAGCTCGAAGTGCAATTCTATATTTTGATTGATGTCATAACGGTCTGTACTTCGTACCTTAGCGACAAATGATGTTGCTCCGGTATTTAGATAGAGGAAAGTCTCTGCTCCCATTGGCTCTGATACTTCTACTTTTGCTTGAACGGTGTAACCCGGTATTGGATTATTTACGGTGATTAAATCTCTGATGTCTTCAGGGCGTATGCCCAATATTATCTCTTTATTCACATAATTGGATGCTATACGTGATTCATTTTCTTTCAGAGTTAAAAGAATAGGGTTCCCGGATTCGTTGTTTTCTGTGAATTTAATCTGATTATCAACTCGCGTGATCTTTCCGGTGAAGAAGTTCATGGAGGGGCTTCCGATAAATCCTGCGACAAAGGTGTTCTCTGGATGATGATAGAGTTCTAATGGTTCCGCGACCTGCATAATATCGCCATCTTTCATCACTGTAATGCGGTCTCCCATTGTCATTGCTTCAATTTGGTCATGGGTTACGTAGATCATCGTGGTTGCCAGCCGCGCATGTAATTTTGATATTTCTGTGCGCATCGAGACTCGCATTTTTGCGTCAAGATTGGATAAGGGTTCGTCAAACAGAAAAACTTTTGGTTTACGGACGATCGCCCGTCCGACCGCAACGCGTTGACGTTGACCACCCGATAACGCTTTAGGTTTGCGGTCAAGGAGATCTTCGATCCCTAAAATAGCAGCAGCATCATCGACCCTTTTCTTTATTTCGGTTTTTGAGTACTTCATTAATTTTAACCCGAAAGCCATATTATCGTAGACGCTCATGTGCGGGTACAATGCGTAATTCTGAAAAACCATCGCAATATCTCGATCCTTGGGGAGGACATTATTAACAATCTTATTTTCTATCGATATCGATCCTTCAGAAATTTCCTCTAAACCGGCGATCATTCGCAAGGTCGTGGATTTTCCACAACCCGATGGCCCCACCAGGACCATGAATTCCCGGTCATTAACCTTTAGATTTATATTGTTTACGGCGCGGACTTTTGATTTTTTCCCGTCGCTATAATCTTTGATTAAATTATTTAAAATTACTTCGGCCATGGAAGAAGTATAATGCTATAAAATCAAATTCCAGTGCAACAGAAAAATAAATAGGTAAAATGCCTAATACAAAGTGTAAATTGCGGGTAAAATGCATCACGACATACGACATAATTGAAAATAAAAACAATTAAAGAAATAGTTACACTCTATCGTTAGAAATTATTTTAATTTATTTTTTTTAATTTAAAAAAAAGAAAAAATGACTGGAAAAAGTTAAAAATTTTATTTTAGTATTGCACTTATTACATTTTTTATTACATTTTATTATTTATTAAATGTTTTGTTGATCTAACTGAAGATTGTTTTAAAAAAATATAAAACACCATGAGTTTATCTCGTGAGTATCTCGTTACCCCCAGTGGCTCTACACGGTCATTGAAAAAACAAAAAACATAAAATCAAAAAGGGATAAGGCGTTATTTATGCGCGTAAGTGTTTATGGCACTTAATTATTTCTACTTCACTAGATATGAACCAGACTCATACCCAATATCCGAATTTCCGTATGCTTGTTGAATAGCGGTATACGGACACTTCTGAAGCTATCCAGGTTAAAATAGCTTGGAGAGTTTTAGAATCAATGCAGAACTCCCTTGAAAAAGGGGTTCTTAAATCAAACCCATAAATACATATGCCAGCAAAGAAAAAAGCTAAGAAAAAAGCTGCTAAGAAAAAAGCTGCTAAGAAAAAAGTAGCGAAGAAGAAAACAGCTAAAAAGAAGACAGCCAAGAAAAAAGCTGCTAAAAGGAGACCAGCAAAGAAAAAAGCTGCTAAAAAGAAAGCTGCTAAAAGGAGACCGGCTAAAAAGAAAGCTGCTAAGAAAAAAGTAGCAGAAAGAGACCAGCCAAGAAAAAAGCTGCTAAAAAGAAAGCGAAGAAAAAGGCTGCCAAGAAAAGCAGGAGATAACTAATAAGTTACTATAACCTTAACAAAATTCGGATCCCTAAATCATCAGAGCAGATCATTTGCTTTGAAAAGGATACCGAAGTGTAAATTACCCGCAATAACGGGTAATGTTACCCCTTCGCTAGGATTTAACATTTAAATCCCAAGCGAAATGACTCAAAGCCGCAGGTTAAACCCTGCGGCTTTGATTATTTTAGCACATAAAGTGAGCAAATTAATTGAGACAATTATCAAAGTTATAAGCTGGGGATAGGTGCAATAACTGTATTGTTTGGATAAGTCCAAAAAAGACTGGATCGCCTGAATTTGTTTTGACATAAATTGGTAGAATAGAAAGACCTGTATAATATATGAGTTATCAATCATTGACCCCACCTCAAGGCGATCGTATCACCCTCGATAAGGGTAAACTAAAAGTACCTAATCGGCCCGTTATACCTTTTATCGAAGGTGATGGCATTGGCCCGGATATTTGGGCTGCTGCGCAGCGAGTTTTCGATGCTGCAGTGAAAAAAGCCTATGGCGGCGAGAAGGAAATTATATGGTTTGAAATATTTGCCGGGGAAAAAGCGTACAATAAATTCAAAAACTGGCTGCCCGAAGATACTTTAAACGCGGTACGCGATTATCTAATTGGAATAAAGGGGCCTTTAACCACACCCGTAGGTGGTGGAATTCGATCATTAAATGTAGCGCTCAGGCAGGAATTAGACCTCTTTACTTGTCTAAGGCCGGTCCGATACATTCGTGGTGTATCCAGTCCGATTAAAAAACCAGAGGATGTCGATATGGTGATTTTTCGAGAAAACACCGAAGATATCTATGCGGGTATCGAATTTGAGCAGGGTTCGGATGCGGTAAGCAAGATGAATGAATTTCTGGAGACGAATTTTCCCGAGCGCTATAAAAAAATCCGTTTTCCCAATACGGTCGGAATCGGATTAAAACCGGTTTCCATAGAAGGGACAGAACGCATTGTTCGCGCGGCAATTAAATATGCGATAGAACAGAAGCGAAAAAGTGTTACTTTAGTGCACAAAGGTAATATCATGAAATTTACAGAGGGTGCTTTTCGTGACTGGGGATATCAACTTGCGAAAAATGAATTTGGAGCTGAAGAACTTGATGGGGGACCGTGGTGCCAATTACCTGATGGGGTCATCATTAAAGATGTCATTGCCGATGCATTTCTTCAGCAGATTTTAACGCGCCCCTCGGAATACGATGTTATCGCGACGCTCAATTTAAACGGCGATTACATTTCGGATGCGCTTGCGGCACAAGTTGGCGGCATAGGGATTGCTCCCGGTGGTAACATCAATTATGATACAGGGAATGCAATATTTGAAGCTACCCACGGTACTGCTCCGAAATATAAAGATCAGGATAAGGTCAATCCCGGTTCAGTCATTCTATCGGGAGAAATGATGTTTCGCTTTCTAGGTTGGAATGAAGCGGCTGAATGTATTATAAAAGGGATTGAAAATACAATTAGTGCGAAGGTAGTGACTTATGACCTGGCTCGCTTGATCGAGGAATCCAAAGAAGTAAAGTGCTCTGAGTTTGCCACCGCGATTATTGAAAATATGTAGGGAAGTTCAACCCTTCGTTAATTGAGCTGGGCAATGGACAGGGGACGCCCCATTGATTCTTTTTTATATCTCTAATTGTTTCTTAATTCGCGGTGCCTGATTCAGCTGTTCTTGAAATTCATCAATACTGAAATCCGCGACTACAAAGTCACCATAAACAAATGTAGGTGTGAGGCTTTGTCCGCTAACTTCGATTAAGCGATGCATGTCCTGGATGTTTTGGTGTACATCTTTCAACTCTAATTTGATACCAAGGTCTCCGAAAAATGACAGCGCCTCGCTGCACCAGGGACATCCCTCTTTGATATATAATACAGGTTTTATTTCCATCGTAATGAATAAATACCATGGGATATTAGGCTAAAGAATGGGCTACTCATGCTTGGGGTTGAAGATGTGTTTATTAATTGTCGACTTAAACTATATGATCCATCGATGTAAATATAAGATTTATTGATTAACTCAGAATGATATAATTTAAGAGTCTTAATATTGAAAAATCAGTCGAAATGATTGACGATAGCACGTAAATTTAGATTTGGATGCAAGAAAACGATAAGAGCAGTGATAATATTTATATTAAAGGGGCGCGGGAACATAATTTAAAGAATATCGAGTTACGCATCCCCCGAGGACAACTGGTAGTCATCACTGGAGTAAGTGGATCCGGGAAGTCTACATTAGCATTTGATACAATATATGCTGAAGGGCATCGCAAATATATCGATAGCCTTTCTCCAAAAGCGAGACAGATTCTCGATCAGATTCCGCGTCCGGATGTAGATTATATTCACGGTCTATCTCCAGTTATTGCCATCGAGCAGCGTAGTGGAGGGGGGGCAAATCCTCGTGCTACAGTAGCGACGGTTACAGAAATTGCTGATTATGCTCGATTGCTCTGGGCTGTGTGCGGTGATTCTTTCTGCCCGAAGGACGGTGGAGCGATAGCCCGGCGTTCTGTGGATGATTGTATAAACCGCATCTATCAAGAGCCAAGGGGCAGCCGCATAATGATTCTCGCCCACAATATCAAAGCTAAACCAGCCATTCTGCGTGAGGAGCTTCCACGCATACGTCAACGCGGATATCAACGTGTGCGAATTGATGGTGAAATAAAAGACCTTGATGATACTGATCTTATCGATTCCAGAGCAAAGGAAATTACGGTTGAGATTGTTGTCGATCGTGTCGTCCTGGAAACAGATCAACGCAGTCGCATTGCGGATTCACTCGAATTGGCCTTTCGTGAAGGTAAAGACAGTGCGATAATACTCATTGCGAAAGAAGATTCACAGTGGGCGGAATTTACGGTGAGCCAGCACTTCTCATGTGAGAGTTGTGGGACTGTATACGATCCTATTACTCCAAGACATTTTTCTTACAACCATCCAGAAGGAGCATGCCCTGGTTGTGGCGGACTTGGGCAAACTTTGCAATTTAAGGATGAACTGATCGTACCGGACCCTGACAAATCAGTAAAAAATGGCGCGATCAAACCTTGGAGACTGGGATCTAAACGCATGATTATCCGGCGTAATGCTATCCTCAAACAGCTTGCCGAACAATTACCGTATGACCCTAAAGTCCCCTGGAAAGATCTGCCGGAGATTGTTCGAGAGGCTCTTCTGCATGGTACCGGCGAGCGGTTATTCAGTTTCAAGCTATCCGGTGGCAATCGCAAGGCAGAGATTATGCCATTTGGGGGTGTTATTGAAGATCTAATAAAAACGCGATCTGAAACCAGTAGTGACGGTCTTAGGGCGAGGCTAATGGCCTACCAGATTGGATCCCTGTGTCCGAGTTGCAGGGGCAAACGTTTATCGCCCCTTAGCTTGATGGTAAGAGTAAATAATACTGGATTCGCAGATTTTATGTCCTTATCGATCAGTGAGGCATTGGGTTTCATTCGCAGCTCGGGTGGAAAAAAAGATATATATAACAAAGTGGCTGACGCCCTGGACGGATTAGAACAAAGGCTTCATTTTCTTAACGAAGTAGGGTTGAATTATATTAATTTAGATCGCGATTACTCAAGTTTGAGTGGTGGTGAGGCCCAGCGCACACGATTAGCTACTCAATTAGGTATGGGCTTAGTCGGGGTCGTTTATGTTCTCGATGAACCGACGATCGGTCTTCATCCTCACGATCTGCAAAAGCTGCTGAATACACTCTTTGATCTGCGTAATCGTGGAAACGTGGTTATCGTAGTCGAACACGACGAAACAACGATTCGCAGTGCAGACTATCTCATAGAGTTAGGTCCAGGGGCTGGAGCGGATGGGGGTCAACTTATCTATCACGGCCCGACAAATGACGCTGGAAATGATAAAAACTCACGGATTGGGCTCTATTTAAAGGGCGAAATTGGCATACAAAAGAATGCACAGAAGCTAAATCCGAGGGGTGGTCATTTGACGATCAATGGAGCAGTTCATCACAACTTAAAATCAATTGATGCGACATTTCCAATCGGAATGCTGTGTTGCGTAACCGGGGTATCCGGATCTGGAAAGAGCACCCTGGTAAACGATATCCTGGCCAATGCGGCCTCCTTTAAACTTCATCGCGCAAAGACAATTCCAGGCGCTCATAAAGAGATTACAGGTTTGGATGATTTTCAATCTGTGGTACGGGTTAACCAAGATCCCATTGGGCGAACTCCGCGATCCAATCCAGCAACCTACACTAAATTGTTTGATCTACTTCGACAACTCTTTGCACAATGTCCGCTTGCTAAAGTGAGGGGCTATAAGCCGAGTCGTTTCAGTTTTAACGTGCGCGGAGGACGTTGTGAGCGCTGCAAAGGTGATGGCTTGATGAAGCTCGATATGCAGTTTTTAAGCGATGTCTATGTGGAATGTACGAGTTGCCTTGGGCGACGTTACAATCGTGAGACACTGGATGTTCGATTCAAAGGGTATAACATCGCTGAAATACTTGAAATGACCGTTGATGAAGCGATTCTCTTATTTCGCTATCAACCCCGGATTATGGACAAGCTGAATACCCTACAGGCGGTTGGCTTGGGCTATATCAAGCTTGGGCAAGCGGCAAATACGCTTTCGGGTGGGGAGGCACAAAGAATCAAGCTTTCACTTGAGTTGAGTAAACGTGAACAGGGCAATACACTTTATATTCTGGATGAACCGACAACAGGATTGCATTGGGATGATGTCCAGAAGCTGATGGACCTTCTCTTTAGATTACGGGACGCAGGTAATACAATTATAATCATTGAGCACAATCTCGATGTCATAAACCTTGCCGATTGGATAATCGACCTTGGCCCCGGTGGTGGTGATAAGGGCGGCGAGATCGTTTATACAGGCCCACGAAGTAATATCACAAAACATAAGCAATCGTTAACCGCAATTTGCTTAAACAAGTATTTAGAGGGGAAACAGGATACTCTGATCCAGCAATAGCAATCTATTGTAAGGGAATATCGAAGGAGACAGATTAATTCTGTTGTTTGAGGATCCCCTCTAAAACCTCAGTCATGTCCTCGGCTTCATTGAGCACTTTTTGCGCTACCATGATAGGCTTTTTACACTGAACAGCAAGGACCATGGAATCACTGGGGCGAGAGTCGATTTCAACTAGTTTCGTCCCTAATTCATTCTGCATTTTTAATATAATGCGGGCATAATAAAACTCTTTGTTGAATTCATTTATAACTACGCGATCTAATTCAATACCGAAACCTTGGAAAATATTTCCTATGAGGTCATGGGTTAGTGGGCGCGTTTTTTTTTCATCATTAATAGCCATGGAGATGGCCTTACCGATATGAGCCTCCACATGAATGTGGAAAGTTTTATTTTCTGGCCCTAAGAAAATAGCACAGCCATTGGAATTAGCAGTGGGTACAACGGCCTTAATACTAACTTCTACAACATCATTCTGCATTTTTTAAAAACTGTGCATTAATATGATTTACGCAAGTCAATTACCCATATTGTTGAATTGCGAAAACTGGTAAAAATGTTGTCACTTGTACAACAGGTGGGGCATAAAATCTATATTTGTAATTTACTTTAATCGAAACTCCAAGCGTTGGATGAGAGTTTCGATAAATGTAGTATCAGCATCTAATTGGGATAGATGTTCGATGGCAGATCCGGTAAGTTCCTTAGCTTTAGCACGGGAATGATCTAATCCATGCAGTTTAACATAGGTGTTTTTTTCATTTATCATGTCAGCTCCAGCCGTTTTACCAAGTGTTGATGTATCACTTGTTGCGTCCAGTACATCGTCGATGATTTGATAGGCCAGACCAAGATTACGACCGACCGTGCGTATAGAATGATGGGTAGCTTGATTTGCCGTCGTCGTATAAACTCCCATCATTAGTGAAGAGGTAAATAAGGCCGCGGTCTTGTTCAGGTGGATAAAATCTATTTGTTCGGCGGTGTAATCATTTTTTTCGCCGAGGATATCTTCCATCTGTCCCCCGATTAATTTACGGCTACCGGCCGCGTCTCCTAATTCATGAATGAGGGAAGTAGCTATTTCAGGTAGATCTCGATAAGAATCTGCCAACAACCATAAAGCGTGAGTGAGGAGAGCATCGCCGGCCAATACCGCTGTAGCTTCGTCATACTGAACGTGGCATGTAGCGCGACCACGGCGTAAATCGCTGTCATCCATACTGGGAAGGTCGTCGTGAATGAGTGAGTATGTGTGCAAACATTCTACGGCAACCGCGGCCGGGATGGGATCAGCTAAAGTTGGATAGAGACTATTACCGGCGAGGACAAGAACAGGTCGAATTAATTTTCCACCGCCTTCCAGGCTGTATCGCATCGCCTCATGTAATCGAGGGGGTCGATCATTGGCGGTGGGCAGATAACGGTTTATTCCTTTTCTCGCCAATTCACTATAGTGATCAAGCATGGATTCAAATTCTAAATCATTCATAATCTTATCTGAAATTATTCGCTTAAGACTAATAAGTAAAAAATAACGCAATTAACATTTATTCTCCTCGTCCCAGTTTTACTTCTTTGCAATGATAAGGGGAGCTGTCAGACGTCACGTTGTATGGGTTTCCTTTTTTCCTTGGCTTTTATTAGATTTTAGAATACCAAAAATAGTGTTTTTTTTAAGATGGAAAAAGGGGCGGATCAAAGGCCAATAAATAGAAGATGTATTTATTGATAGGATGCCGACATACGAATATAATTGTAAATTTTGCGGTGAAGAAATCGAAGTATTTCAATCTATCGTTGCTAAACCGCTCGTAAAATGTCCAGCTTGTAATCGGCGGGGATTAGTGCGTCAAATCGGATCAGGAGCTGGTATTATTTTTAAAGGCAGTGGTTTTTATCAAACGGATTATAAGAATAACGGGGATTCAAATAGAGAATCAGAATCAGCTTCTAAGAGTGACAAACAGGCGGACAAGTCTAAAGATTCAAAAGAGTCGAAAGAGAAAGTAACGACTCCACCGGCGAAATCAGAAAAACAGAGTAAAGAATAAACGATAAATTTTATGGCAAAGCAAACAGAAGAATACGACCCCAGTCTAATTGGTATTATTCTTACGGCAGTTTTAGGGAGTCTTTTAGGATTACTTCTAGCCGGGATAAACACTGCTTTTTTACCTATTAAAACGGTAAAAGAACTTCCTGCACTGGAAGATCGCGAGAAAAAAATGGTTTACTATGTCCCCGGAGATGAGAAGGGAGGTAGTACTTGGAAAGCTAAATCGAGAGCTTATATGCAACAAAGTGCTGGAACTTTAATCCTTACTGAGGGAGAACTGAATTCCTGGTCTCGCAATTCATTTAAACCTGATCCCAGCAATAAAGATGAAGGGGGGCTTCTTGGTTTTAAATTGAAATTAACCGCACCGAATTTCAGGATTTCCGATGGTGAATTTCAAATATCGGCAAAAATGGATGTATCCGTAATGGGAAAGAGTGGCAGTATTATATGTCAGTCAACCGGTTCATTTTATAACATGGGCGGTTCTTATACATACCATGCAGATACTGGATTCCTGGGATCTTGTCCTATCCCCACCATAGCTGATCTTCCGAACCGCATATTTAATCTTTTGGGGAGAGGTTTTTTGGAAAGTGAGGCATCTGATGAGCTAAGTGGTCCCTGGAATCAATTGAATGATGTTTTGGTCGAAGGGAATCGATTAAAACTGGTGAGATAAGTGAGACGGCATAAGCTGGTTCTAATTACCAGATAGAGACAAAAAATTTACCTGCGATTCTCTCGTTAAAAAGTGAGCTTAAAAAAAAGCTTACAATAAGAGCCAAGTTCCCAAGCTTAGAAATATAAAAAATCCGGCTACGTCAGACACGGCGGTAAGAAAAATTGATGAACTTTGGGCGGGGTCTAAATTAATCTTGCGCAAGAGTAAGGGTATGAGTGCGCCTAAAAGGCAGGCTAAACCCATATTCAGGATTAGTGCGATAATTATGATTAAGGCGATGCCCAAACTATGCGTAACAAAGTAAACGGGAAAGGCAGCAATGATTCCAACCACCGTACCATTGATTAAGCCTTTAGACGACTCCCTGAGACAGAGTTTTAATTGGTCGTCACTATTCACTTCGCCAAGGGCCATACTCCGTATAGCTACGGCTGGTGTTTGAGTACCGGCATTGCCTCCCAGGCTGGCAATTACGGGCATAAATACCGCCAATAAAGTGAGTTGTTTAATTTGATTTTGAAATAAAAAAATGATTCCTGCGGCCATGAACGCGGTCAATAAATTCACTTGTAACCAGGGATGTCTCTTCCCCAGGCTGTATGATATTTTATCGTGAATGCTTTCATCAGAGCCGGCACCGACGAGCTTTTGTATATCTTCTGTGGCTTCATCCTGTATAATATCGATAACATCATCGACCGTAACGATGCCCAAAAGATCATTATTCGCACCGACCACAGGAAGGGAAACTAGATTGTGTTCTGCTATTAGAAGAGCAACTTGCTCGCGGTCCATTTCCGGCGCACAGATACCTTTAACCTGAATATTCATAAATTCTCCAATTTTATGAGTGGGTTGTGCCAGGATGAGGTCACGGATGGAAACAACACCCAGGAGATGGTTTTCTTTGTCCACAACATATATATAGTAGAGATCTTCCGTTTCACGGAAATGTTCGCGCAGGTGATTGATAGCTTGATCCGCGCTCATCTCAGGATAGACGGAAGCATATTCCGGAGTCATGATACCACCGGCGGTATCCGAATCATAAGCGAGGAGAGTTTGAACGGTATGGGCAGTTTTTGGATCGACTTTATCTAAGAGGCGTGTACGATCATCATCGTCCAACTCGGCGATTATATCAGCGGCATCATCAGGATCAAATTCTTCTATAATTTGAACAGCTCGTGATTCCCTCATTGCGCCGACTACTTCAGCGGAATCTTCGGGGTTCATTTCGGAGAGAATCTCAGAAGCGAAATCTTCTGAATATTTACGTAGTACCGTACGCCGATCATCGACGGGTATACGTTCAAGCATACGTGCGACTACGGTTGGTGATGTCACCGCGAGTCGCTGACGATCGAGTTCATTCAGTTCTTCTCGAGGATAGGCGAGGAGCTCATCGAAAGTATAAGCTTCGACATTCTGCCCTGGAGCTGGTCTTTTATTTTCCATCTATAAAAATATTCAATATTAAGCAGGGTAAGTGCTTGAACTCCTTTATTTTCAACTAAGAAAATCGGCCTGACGAGAGATTCAAATATATTTTTTCACTAATGCGGTCATTGACCGAAATTTAGGGTGGTCCGCTCCTCCAAGGATACTGTAAAAAACAGCTTCAGAGGGTAAAGTATGACACTTGGCATGATGAAGAAACTTTAATATAGTCTCTCCATCATTAGATCGGCGACAGCCAGTACAATCGTCAAGGATTGTGACAGAAAAATCTTTTTCCAAGGCATCAATAACTGTTTGATAGACGCAAATAGGTGTTTCTATTCCTCCAATGAGCAGGTGCTCAATATTCTGATTTTCCAGATATTCCAAAAGGCCTGAAGCTTTGATCGAAGAAAATGAAGATTTGGAATAAACAGCTGTTTGCGGGGCCAATTTAGAAAGTTCTGGATGTTGCGGTCCTAATTTATCGGGTACTTGCTCGGTAAATAAAACCGGAATATCCAGTAACTGAGCTGCTTCAACCGCGAAACAGCACCGCTTTAGGAGCAATTTTGAGGATTCTATAACTTTCATAATAGATTCCTGCATATCGACAATAAGCAAAGCTACAGTTTGAGTGGAGTTGGTTTCATTTACAGTCATCTGAAGTGTTAGAGTTGTCGGTGTGAGACAGATTACAGGTATAGGCGATGAAGGTTTTCAGTTAATGATGTATCATTTCTTAATCGAGGTAAAAAGTACGATGGGCAAGCTTTAAAATAATTACTCCGTTGCGAAATCAGATCAATCGAGCGACGATCAATAAATATTTTAATTGATTGGCAAGGCATCAGGAAATGTTACTTTTCTAGAAATCATGGTGAATACTGAGTGGCAATTAAAGACGATATCAAGGCAATCGCAAATAACTGGGAGTCCTTTCGAAGTAGGGCAGAGAATTATCAGTTATATTTATAAAGATGATAGTGGTGAAATACATCGCGATGACATACATGCCGATGATGCAAATGAATACAATCCGCCCGGTATCCTGTTGGGGTGGTGGGAGCAAATAGTGAAAAACTATGATAATGAGGCTGAGGCAAGAAGGCAGGCCATTAATTCCAGCGAAGAATTATTTCTCTCTCTTTATGAAGAGGAAGGGGTTAAAACTCGAGAACGGGAAGTAATTAAGTTTCTGCTGGCCCTGATGCTTGAACGTAAGAAGATTTTAAAACCACTGATTAAAACGCCCGCAGACGCAGTCCAAAAATATTTACATAATCGGACAAATAGAGAATACAAAGTGCCGATTATTGATCTTACGGCTGAGTCCGTTCAGGAGGTGATGGGGCAGTTAAAGGAAGTGGTAGTAATGGAGTAACCCCTCCGAGTAAGAAATCCATTACCCTATAAAAGTAATAAGCATCTAAATCAAAAGCCTGGTATAGGGCTAGGATTTATCGTTTTCAGAAGCTTCTATTGTGTTCTCTTCTTTATTTTCTTCTGACTCCTCAGCATCGATCGAAGTGCGTATGTCTTCTTCAACTTCGTGGGCTGCTTTCTTAAATTCTTTAATCGACTTACCCATACCCCGTGCTAACTCAGGAAGTTTTTTTGCACCAAAAAGTAAAAGGATAGCAAAAAAAATAATAAGAATCTCTGTCGTTCCGATTCCCTGTAAGAAAGCGATAAAATTACCATTCAGTAATTCGTACATAAGTTGAAAGTACTAGAATTTACTAAAGTGTAAATAACCAATATCATCAAAATGCTCAAGAGGAGTTGAACACTACGCTAAGCGTTTTGAGTGCTGTTAAATGAAATCAAGCACGCTTCTGTGAGATTTCCAATTGACGCGTTGCATGATCGGGTTCGAAGAATCCGTGCAATTGGCGAATACGTGTTGGGTGGCGCATTTTACGCAGCGCTTTTGCTTCAATCTGCCGAATGCGCTCGCGCGTTACATTAAATTGCCGGCCCACTTCTTCCAGCGTGCGACTATATCCATCGACAAGCCCAAATCGCAACGAGAGTACGCGGCGTTCACGCTCCGTAAGACTATCAAGGACGTCCATGATCTTTTCGCGCAACAAACTGTAAGCGGTCATATCGTATGGGTTTTCAGCGCCCTTATCTTCAATGAAATCTCCGAAATTTGTGTCATCACTCTCACCGACGGGGCTTTGTAGTGAAATCGGTTGTTGGGCCATTTTCATTATTGCTTGAACGCGTTCCACAGGAAGTTGCATTTCTTCTGCGACCTCCTCAGCGGTTGGTTCGTGACCCAGTTCCTGTAACAATTGCTTTTGAATCTGCATCACCTTATTGAGAGTTTCGATCATATGAACGGGGATACGTATGGTACGCGCCTGATCGGCGATCGAGCGGGTAATAGCCTGTCTAATCCACCAAGTAGCGTAAGTAGAGAACTTATATCCTCGGCGGTATTCGAATTTCTCAACAGCTTTCATTAAACCCATATTGCCTTCCTGTATAAGATCGAGGAAGGAGAGCCCCCGGTTGGTGTATTTTTTTGCAATACTGATTACGAGGCGCAGGTTGGCTTCAACCATTTCTGTTTTCGCGCGGTGTGCGTGTCTCATTCCTTTTCGCACTTCACTAATGATGCGCACCAGTTCCTCTGGATCGATGCACATATCATTCTCAATTTTCTTTAAACGAACATGAATTTTTCGCGTATTTATCGAACGATGCTTTTTCGTGCGCGCTTTTTCTGCAAGGGTGAGATTTTCTAAATGCTCAATAATTTCTCTTTGCAAGGGATCAATTGTTCGAAGAAATTCTTCAAATACTTTTAATTTGAAGCAGTATTTTTTAAAAATTGGTTTGAGGGTATCCTGATGTTTGCAAAACCGTGTGAGCGCTCGTTTTTGCCCCAGTTTGCTTGGTGCTTTATCGAGATATTCAGCCCAGGTCTTATCCATTTTTTCACTTATATCCTCGGCCTTTTCAATCAACTTAGGGAGGGTTTTGAAGTAATTTTCGCGACTGTTAATTTTTTTATCGAGAACTACACGATCAAATCGCTCTTCACGGTTGAGCAATTTGTGCGCTAATTGGATTTGAAACTTGGTCGACAAGCCAATTGAAAATAACTCGTTTTGTGCCTTTTGTTCCGCTGACTCGATCCGTTTGGATATCGCGACTTCTTGTTCCCTTGTAAGCAGTGGAACTTGCCCCATCTGCTTCAGATACATGCGTACCGGGTCATCGAGGATATCGAGGTGACTGCTTTTCATCTGCGCCTCGTTATGTTTTTCGAGGCGTTCCTTATACATTTCGACTTCCTCAGCATCGATAATATCGATTTCCAGGTTCTCGAGGATGACAATGAATTTTTCTATTTCATCGGGAGTGTTAACTGATTCAGGAAGAATCTTATTAATATCTTTAAAAGTCAGGTATCCCTGTTCTTTAGCTAGACGTATAAGCGACCGGATTTTATCATTTATCTGTTCTTTCTTAGAACCTGATAAGGTTGATTTACGGGTAGCTTTTTTCGCTGTTTTCCTGGTTGCTTTCTTTTTTACTTTAGTCTTTGGCATCTGAGGTGTTAATTAATTTTAACTATTTTGAATAGGTGGAATATTTTTTTTCAGGTTTCGCAGTTCGATAATATTTCGCTGAAGTTGCGGAAACTTGTCTGATGGAGTAGGTAAGTTAGCGATTTTTTCTTCCAATTTTATCAACCGTTGTCGGAGAAATTTTTCTAAAATAGCTTTGACGCAGGCATTAGCCACTTTGATTGGGTCTTCAAAGTGCCTTTCGTCGGCAAGAAGGGAGTAAAAACAATTCTTTTCTTCCTCGTTTTCAAGTAATTGATCGAGATTCTTAATTCCTTCCCAAAGCCCTTCCTGAATATCTGCAATAACACGTACGAGGAGCCTTCCATAAACTAATTCTGTGTCAATCCATTCAACATCAAGAATTTCGGCAATAGGTAGGCTCAATGTTGGGCTCTGGAAAACGCAACACAATAGCTCAAATTCTGCAGTTGTCAACTGGGATGTAGCAGATTTCCCCTCAGAATTCTCGTTTTCACGGTCAGGTTTTCTGCTCTTTTTCCTTTTAAATCGATTAAAATCCGCGCGCATTGACACTGGATCCGCGCCGATAAGCCCAGCTGCTTTTTGCAGGTATTCATCCTGAGTAACGAGGAGGTCCGATTCATTGATGATTTCAAATAATTGTAATAATGCTTCCGCCTTGGCTTGAGGTGAGGGGTTTTTTTTAGGTAGGAGCGAATGAACGAGGAAATCGATCGCGTCTAGCGCCTGTTCCTGCGATTGCTCGAAAGCTTCCTTTCCCTTTTCTACAAGCAAGCTATCGGGGTCAGAATCTGGAGGCAGTACAATAAAGCGAATCTCGAGCCCCGTACGTAAAGCCATGGGCAGAATACGCAATGCGGCCTTCTGTCCAGCGCTGTCACCATCCAGAACACAATCAATAGTATTCGTATAGCGTTTAAGTAAGAGTAATTGAGACTCGGTTATGGATGTTCCCTGTGGGGCGACGGCAGTATTTATTCCGTATTGCCAGCAACGTATTGCATCGAGCTGACCCTCAACGAGGACAAAATTTCCGGTCTCATCGACATGGTGGCGAGCATGGTCGAGGCCAAATATCACTTTGCTTTTATAAAATACCGGCGTTTCCGGGGAATTAATATATTTCGCCTGACGAGAGGGATCGTCAACCGGGGTGATTGGGAGCTGACGAGCAGTGAAAGCTATCACTTGACCTTGATAATCGCGAATCGGGACGAGCAATCTGCCGCGAAATCGCGGTTTGAAATTTCTTGGCTCAGTTTCCCGGTCACGAAAGTAGAAGAGGCCACATTTCTTTAAAGCCTCGAGGGAGTACCCTTGTTTAAAAAGGAGCTCGATCAATCTAGAATCTTTGGGCGGGGCAAGACCGATTTTGTATTTTTCCGCAATTTGCAGTGTAAACTTCCTCTCTTCGGTCCAATAGTCCTGAACTTCTTTCGAGAGAGGGTGTTCGCCCATAAAGTTACGATGGTAATAATCACAAGCGCGGTCGTGGATTTCTATAATTTCTTTACGGACGGATCTCGATTCACTGGTCGGGGCAGCCCCCTGCTCATACTCGAGAGGTTGGTTAAACCGATTGGCAATAGCTTCGACCGATTCTGCAAATGTCAATTTCTCATATAATTCGATAAATCGAAAAATATCGCCCGCGTAATTACTTGAGAAACATTTGAACATGTTTCTCTCTGGATGGATAAAAAAAGAGGGGGTCTTTTCCGTTGTAAACGGACTCAAGCCGACGAAGTTTCGCCCGCTTTTCTTAAGTGAAACTACAGGGGATACGACATCATAGATATTAACATGCTGTTTAATATCATCGATACATTTGCGCGAAATTCGCGACATAAAAACTGAGGATCCTTTGCTCTGAGATTAGGGTGTTGGTGATAACGACTTAAATTCGATATTAGCTTTTTGCCATTGGGGATGATTCGGCGCCATTTGCAAAAACTCTTCATAGAAAATTATAGCATTATGAGGATTATTGATAATATTGTTGTACCCTCTGGCAAGTGAAAGAGTTATTTCCGGGCTATAAGGAAATTTTTCTTTCGCATTTTTAAGTTCTCTAAAATAACGAAATTGATTTTCATCCTGGTTGAGTATGTTTAATAACTGCTGGGTGTATGTTATATTCAATGTATCTCGCCGGATAGCTTCCAGTGAGGTCGCTTCAGCATAGCGCAATTGTCCATCAAGTTCGAGGGTTTCCGAGAGTTCGTTCCAGGTAGAAGCCTCTCTATCGTTTAAAGCCAGAGATTGTCTGAATTTCAAAATTGAGGATTTATTATTACCGGATTCTTTTAGTTCACGGGCCTCCAGAAGTAAACTACTGGAAGTGGGAGGCGGGGGTACGGCTAATATATGCGCCACCTCTTGAGTATTGTCTACTAAATCGGGGGGTGAAGCAATTTCTGATACGGGTATTTCATCGGATACTTCTTCAGGTGACTCGTTACTTTCTTCATTTTCATCAATTGAGGTGTGAGCCTCAATTGAATGTGAGAGAGTATTGTTTTCATTAATATCTTGTTCAAAGACCAGGGATTGCTCACGTATTTCCTCGGTAAGCCGATTCTGTTCGGCCAGGCTTTCTTCCAATTTCACCTGGCGTTCTCTCCAAATGCGCAATTCTTCCCGCGCAGAGAAAAGAGGCGAAGTAGCGAGCAAGTTGGGGTATTCGTCGTCAATCTTTTGTAACCATTCTTCAGCTAGTGAGTAATCTTTCTGATCCAGGGCAATTTTCATGAGACCGAGCAGAGGTTCATCGGCATCGTCAATCATTAAGTCCAGTCCCGCTTGATACCAATTCTTTGCTTGGATTAAGTTCCCCATTCCATGAAACAGTCGACCTAATTGGGTGGCGGTCCGTCCGTCCGGTTTCAATTGATAGCTTTGGAGATAAGATTCAATCGCGTTATTGGAATCTTTCAAATCCTCATAAATTTTGCCCAGTGATTTCCACACTGCTTGATCATGAGGAAATTCTTCAAGGTAACGCCTGTAGGCATTAGCCGAGCCTCGTAAATCACCTCCTTGGATAAAACTTTTGGCCGCGTAAATAAAATAATGCTTCTGTGTCGGGTCTACTTCGCCTAGTTTCGTGAAATAAAAAGCAGCGAGGATATTATCTTCTTTTTCTGCGTATGCGAATGCCAGCGGCTCCAGAATAATAGCCATCCCTGGATGCTTATCGTTAAGGTCTTCAAAGATATTTATCGCCCGATCTGTATTACCCGTCTCAAGATTATGATTGGCGAGAGATATAGATTCCTCAATAGTTGGTTCCCGTTGACTACAGCTTATTTGAAGAAAATATGCTGTGGAGAGGAACATAATCATCAAAGTTCTGCCTCTATTTAGATTCATATGGGGATACTTTAAACTTCCGCGTTCAAGAATTACCTGTCAAGAACTGAAAATGCCTAAAAGCCTTATTCTGACCTTTCTTTTAGTTCTCTGTTCCCCATTAGTAGGACAGGGGTTCTGGGAACATGAGGAAGAGAGAAGCGCCTATCTTGATTTGGTATGGGAATATCACTTGGATAATTTCAGTCAGAGAAACTATAGCCGCGGTGTTGAAAACCTCTTCCGCAGCTTTGAAGAAAAAACGAAAAAGATGCTTGTTCCGGGAAAACGGCGTAAAGCAGGGATAAAAATTTATACTAATTCAGGTAGCGGCATTGCCACCCCAACTGAATTAGTAATAGCAGTTATTGATAAATTAGTTCAACGTGGGTTTAAGCGAAGTGAACTCTTTATCCTCGATGTCAGTGAGCGTGATTTAAGAAATAGTGGATTCCTCCCCCCTCTCAGTAAAAAAGCAATAGAAGTGACTTTCGATAGGGTGCCTGTCTACATCTTAGAAACTGAAAACTACTACGATGAACTCTGGTACCACGAAAGTCCACTGCCATCACAAAGCCAGTTGGCGCATTCCGCAGAATTGATTGGTGGTTACGGTGAAGAAAAAGGCGTCTCAGATCGGAAAAGTTTCCTCGCCAAGCCATTAATAACGGATGTGGATTTTTGGATAAACCTGCCAATGGCCCTCGACAACCAGATTTTTGGAATAACCGGGGCGTTGACTAATGCGACACTTTGGGCTATTAGCAACCGGGATAGGTTTTTTGTCAGTCCCGCTAATGGTCCTATTGCGATCGCAGAAATCGCAGCTATTCCTGAATTGAAATCAGGATGGGTTTTTTCAATTATAAGCTTAGAGCGATATCAATTCATTGGAGGCCCCATTTTTAACTCACTCTATACACGGTCTGAACCCTTGTTATGGATGAGTATAAATCCCGTTGTTCTCGATGCATTGGTGATGGAACGAATTAATTATCATAAAAAAGAAAATGGATTTACGAGGATCGTTAGAAACACCCAAGTATTTAACTATGCCCAAAGCTTGGGCTTGGGACATTACAATCGGAAGAAAATCCGCTGGATTCATTTACCTTAAACATAACTATTTATTTTCATAATACCGAATTTTGTGGTATAAGTTAATTTAAGTTTTGCCGGTAAGCTCAATCTTTTCTCCGTAGATTTTATTTATCTTCTGGCTTAAATCATTAATATAATATGCCTCTCGAAAGATATCTCGCCAAATCACGAATCATTGAAATCCAGAGTGATGACTTGAATGGTGCTTTGGAAGAATTGCTAAAAGTTGCAACCAAGCGTCTTTCTGCAAGGCTGTCGCCCAATCGTTTGCTCAACGATCTTTTAAATCGTGAAAGTATAATGACGACCTATTTGGGAAATGGAGTGGCGATTCCTCATTTGCGGGTAAAAATGAAAAGATCCTTTGTCTTTGCGATCGGGCGATGCCGTGAGGGCTTTAAGTATGATGGGGTTCCAAAAGGCACGGAAGTACGCATCTTACTTTTACTTCTCGCCTCGGATAAGGTGAAGAATTACCTTAACGTTCTGGCTTCTCTAGCGCGTCTCTTTCGTGAAAAAACTCTGATCGATAATATTTTAGGTGCACCCAATTTAGAGATTTTTCAAGAGCGAGTCATTCAAGGGTTCAGTGGGTTACCGGTAAGGCCGGGGAGACGTCAATCCAGGTTTAATAAGCTTTTACTCAAAGAAGGGGAGAAGGTGGCTAAAGCCTCCCGATGTTCAGCCATTCTTATCTTTAGTGACACCTTCGAAGGCGGTATTGATTTAAGCCCGGATTTCCCGAAATACAGAACGGTCATGGTAACACGATCGGCTCCTGAACGACTGTTAGAGCAGAATAATAATACGACGACGATTGAAGTAAAACCTTATTCCAATCATCGTCTTTCACAATTGAGAAGTGCGGTTTTGATCGGGCTGACACGTGGTGTTTTTAAATATTATGATCGGTTGTGCTGTGTGGCTGGTATATTAAACAGCAATCAATTTGATACATTGGTTGTGGTCGATGTTGAACGGGAGTTTCAATCGGTACTCACGCGTGAGGCGGATCTTTTACCCTCATCCGTGTCGTTCGAAGTGCTTGAAAGAATCCTCGCAATTGCCACTGATTTATCGCTCGAAGGGCGTGAAGGAAGATCGATTGGCTGTTTATTTGTCTTAGGAGACACGAAAAAGGTTAATACGATGATAAAACCTTTGGTCTTAAATCCATTTCATGGCTACAAGGAAGAGGATCGCAATGTTTTGAATCCTTTCATGGATGAAACGATCAAAGAGTTATCCTTCATGGATGGAGCATTTATCATTAAAGGAAACGGAATTATTGAATCTGCAGGTAGCTTGATAAACACACCCAGTGATTACTATCAAGAAATGCCTAGCGGTTTCGGTGCGCGCCACGCGGCTGCTTCCGCTATTTCACGGGCAACCGATAGCATTGTAATCGCCGTTTCCGCTACTTCAGGTCGGGTTACCTTATTCCGTCGCGGTGTAATGCTGCCATTGATTGATAATTCTATGGGAGGAGTACAATAAAGGATCGTGTTAACGATTTTCATTGCTTTTGATCACAGACTATTGATAGCTTATCCCTTAAATCTTTAGCAAATGCCGAGAGAAAATGTCATATTAGAGTGCACTGAAGCTGCCAAGGAAGGAAAATCGCCCTCCCGCTATATGTCGACGCGCAATAAAAAATTGCAACAGGGACGATTGGAAAAGAAGAAGTATAATCCTTTTTTAAGGCGTCATACGCTTCACCGGGAAGTCAAATAGACTTACCTATTTTTAAAATTATCCTTTAAGAGCGGATTGGTCGTTTCTGCAGGTCGATAATTTTTTACCAACCGTGAGCCTATTACCCATTTGAAACTTGGGTAGAGGCGGTGCGCCGACTCATGCGCCAGGAGTCTCGATGTTTACGTATCCAATCAAGTAGGGCACGTTCAAAACCGATATCCTGCCCGGCTTTTTCTGACTCCAACCACTTGTGCTTGAGGATTTCATCTCGCTCAGCGAGAAACTCAGCATAGAGACTAGAGCTTTTCATCATATCCTGATTTTTTTTTGAGATTGATTGATTGGCTCTCATTGCAGCTTAGATAATTGAAAGTTATTCTGGATATTGGTTTTAATCTTCAAAGTGACGCTTAATAATTAAAGAAGCAATTATAATATAGATTTAATCGCAATAAAAGCGCTAAATCAACTAATTGAATTAATAAGATCTTCTGCGATTTTTTTATAGGCAACTGCAGGTGAGCTCTGTGGCTCACTAATGACAAGGGGAATGCCATTGTCGCATCCCACGCGTATTCCTTCATAAAGGGGTATTTGTCCAAGAAATTTAGTATCCAGGTCGAGAGCGGTTTTTTCTCCGCCACCCTTACCAAATATGTAATGACGTTCTTCGGATGAGGGAAGTTCAAGAAAGCTCATATTCTCAACCACACCCAGGATCGGAACGTTCACTTTTCCAAACATCGTTGCGCCTCGGCGGGCCACGTTAAATGCTGCTATCTGGGGGGTGGTTATGACGATAGCGCCATCGAGGGGCATCGTTTGGACAATTGTCAGTTGAGCATCCCCCGTCCCCGGTGGCAAATCAACAAGGAGAAATTCAAGTTCACCCCAATTCACATTACTTACAAACTGCGTGATCGTTTTTGTCACCATTGGGCCCCGCCAGACTACAGGTGTATCTTCATCAATCAAGAATCCCATGGACATGACCCGAATACCGAAATTCTCTAACGGGTGAAGATTGTTATCCTCTATTTCAGGTCGGCCATTTATTCCGATCATTAAAGGGATGGAGGGCCCATAGATATCACAATCCATAATACCGACCTTATTAGATTTACCGAGACTTGATAAAGTATCGTTTAAAGCACAGGCGAGATTGACCGTAAAAGTTGATTTACCAACCCCACCTTTTCCACTGGCAATCGCGACGATTCGTTCAACCTTTTGCAATTGGTTTTTAACACCGAGTTGACCGCTATTCTTTTCAGTTGATGAAGCTGGTGAAGTCGTGGCCTTAACATTGATTCTAACTTCTACTTTACCTATTTCGGAGATCGTAGCGAGAGCATCTTCAACAGCATTCTTTAGATTTAGAGGTAACTTTGGGTCTGCAGTATTAACTTCAAGGTTTACAATTACATTTTGGTTTTCGATATCAATATTACGCAATAATCCGAACGAAACTATATCCCTGCTAAAGCCTGGATACTTAACTTCCTTGAGCGCGGTTTCTATTGTCTCTTTATTCAATTCTTTACTGAATTTATCGATTAAATAAGGTATACTTTTCTGAGTAACAAAAAATGTTCTGCAATCATATGGCAACGGTTAAGTTAACTATTGCGTTCTGAAATTTGCTATGCTTAATCACCCCTCTATAATAATTATGAGGATCCTATTTATTTTATCAGTGACAGGTTCACTATTACTCTGGACATCAGTTCCAGTGATAGGGCAAACGCGTGAAATTAACATGGGAGAGATTGTCCGTCAGAGTGACCGTAAGGTTAAATTAATATCTATTCTATCTTCTGACAAGGCTGTTCAAAATCGTATCATCACAGCTTTTAATCTTCACGGGGCATACGCGATTAAACCCAGCGGGCAAAGTAATTTTACTTTTAGATTCATCCCGGTTGGATCAGATCGTATGCAACTGGCGATCGAAAGTGGAAATCCTTTAAAAACTCAGTACACGGAGACAGTATCGGGCGGTGATCGAGAGGAGGCAGCTCTGCGCGCCGCGGATCTCGCCGTATTCAAAACACTCGGTGCACCTGGTTTCTTTGCCGGAAAACTGGCATTTGTCGGTGATCGATCCGGGCATAAAGAAATATATACGACCGATTTACTCTTCACACGCGTCCGCCAAATTACTCGTGACCAGTCTCATTCAGTATTACCTCATTGGTCACCTGATGGGAGTAGAATAAATTATACCAGTTATTATCGAAATGGCTTTCCAGATATTTATACTATCGACCTGGCTACTCTCCAGCGTAATACGATGGCCAGTTTCAAGGGGACTAATACGGGTGGTGAGTACAATTCACGCGGGACAGAAGTGGCAATGGTGCTTTCTGGAACGGGAAATACAGAAATCTATATTGGGAATTCACTGGGGCGTAATTTAAGGCGTATTACTCGTAGTCCAGCGGTGGAATCCGACCCCACCTGGTCTCCCAACGGTGAGCGGATTGCCTTTACTTCGAATCGACTTGGAAAACCGCAACTATTTGAAGTGTCAACAAGAGGAGGGGATGCGAAGCGGATTCCCACCAATAATAGTGGAAATTGCACCGAACCTTCGTGGAACCCAAGGCATGCTAATATTATAGCCTTTACGGCTGCGGTTGGTAAAGAGTTTGAGATTGCGCTCTTTGATTTTAATAAAAAACAGAGCAGGTGGTTGACGCGAGGTGCAGGGGATGCGATTGAGCCTTGCTGGACTCAGGATGGCCGGCATTTAGTTTATACTGCGAGAACTAAAAAGTCTCGGCGACTTATACTCATTGATACGGTAACCGGGAAAATGCAGAGACTCAGCCCGGATAATTTAGGGAACGTCTTTCAAGCCGCTTATGTTTCTACCCGTTGATGGGGAAAACATATACTTTCAGCGATTTCCTCCGCTTTTTCTCTCCCCCTAAGCTTTGCGACGAGAGCGAGTGAAAATTCTGTCGCGGTACCAGCTCCTTTTGAGGTAATTATCTCACCATCGACAACGACCGCTTGATTGGAAACTGGATCCTGGAGGTCATCGATGACACTGGGATGTGATGTGTATTGCTTCCCATTAAGTATTCCCGCATCGCTCAAAACAGTCGGCGCCGCGCAAATGGCACCTGTTATACCCCCTTTTGCTGCGTGCTGCTTTATTAGAGCAATAACCCGCGCGTCTTTTCGCATGCGTTTATAACCGGGGCCCCCTGGCACGATAATAGTATCGAAGTCTTTATCGATAACTGATTCGAGTAGTGCGTCCGCTTTTACTTTTATGCCATCACGTCCCGTGACAAGCAGTGTATCTTCGGTAGAAGCAATAGTGCAGTTGACGTCGGCCCTACGCAATAAATCTATTGGACAGATCGCTTCTATCTCTTCAAAACCTTCAACCAATAAAATTAACGCAGTTTTACTCATGCATAATTAGGGTCACATCATTTTTGGATTACGTTCATATTTTTCGATATCAATTCGAAACTTTTCCAATGTATCCCAATAAGTTTTTCCGGCAAAAATGATTAAATCATTATGACCCGCACCTTCGACCCAGAGATAGAGTTTTGGTTTGTTCGCTTTTTCCATTAAAGCTTTTCCGTGCCAGAAAGAAACAACTTCATCTTCTGTTCCGTGAATAAATAAGATCGGACACTGCACAGAATTTATTTTGCTGATGTTACTGAATTTATCCCAGGGGAGGAGAGGGTATTTAGTCATTACCCGAAAGGCACTGACAAATGTACTCTCTAATATTAGCCCTCCCAAAGGTTTTCGTGAGGCCAGGTCAACGGCGGGTCCACCGCCTACCGATCTACCGAGAGCAATTATCTTTTCCGGCTTGATTTTAAGTTTATCTACGAGGTATTCATAAGCCGCATTGATTGATGCATAGGCTCCTTTTTCTGTCGCGCGGCCGTCACTTGTGCCATAGCCTGGATAGTCATAGGCAAAGACGGAAAAACCAAATTTTTGAAAACCCTCGAATGTGGGATAAAGCTCACCGATGTCTTCATAATTGCCGTGGCTATAAAGCAAAGTGTATTGGGAACGCTTATGAGGAAGATAGATTCCAGAAATCGTTTTTCCATTATCAATCGGAATTTTTATTATACGTTGGTTGTCCGTATAGCTGGATGGCTTGTTAGGGAAAATCATCCCGTCAGAAAAGAGCAATGCTATAACTGCTAATATTCCATAGGCAAACAGGAGCGTAATGGCTATAATTTGAAGCGTATCCATAATCATCTCACTAATCTTTTTATTGTATTTTTGCATGCTCATTAAAAGTTAGATGAATCTATTTAGGCTTAAAATATTTAGCAATAGTTTTTCAGTATCGGATAATGGTTGCCATCAATGCCTGGATTAAAAAAATGAGAAGCATGAGAAGTCTGGAAAGGGGAAAGCTCGCCTATTCTCGGATGGGTAATCAGATAACAGATCCTGTCATTACTCAGCTGATGATTGAAGCGCTAAGTAAACCTGATCTTTTATCACTAGCGGCTGGATTTACTGATAACCACGTGCTTCCCGTAAATCTGGTAAATAATGTGGTTAGTAATCTTTCTGGAAACACCGAGAACACTGAGTACTTGCAATATGGATTCAACCAGGGCCGGTTACTGCTGAGAGAACTAACCTGTCAGTTTCTCGCTGCTTATCCGAGTGAGGCGGGTAAGAAGTTTAATCCTGAGCAGATGTTAATTACTAATGGGTCGCAACAAGCACTCTACCTTGCCGTGCAGGTGTTGTGTGATCCTGGTGATATTATTTTAGTCGAGCGGCCCACTTATTTTGTATTTCTTGAAATGTTGAAAAGTTTAGGGGTCGAAGCGATCTCTATTCCCACTGAAGATGATGGAGGGATTGATTTCGAGCAGTTTGCGGCAATGATTGAGGCTTTATCTGTTTCAAGCAAGAGAGAGAGACTGAAAGGAATCTACCTCGTTAGTTATTTTTCAAATCCATCGTCACGCTGCATGCCGGAAGAAGATAAAAGCCGCCTTGGAAGATTATTGCAGAGTTTGGACTTTAGCTTACCTGTAATTGAAGACACCGCCTATCGTGAGCTGTATTACGATGTTCCTTACCCGTCTCGAAGTATTCTCAGTCTGCCAGAATACGAAGGCATTCCCTGTCTCTATACCGGAACTTATACCAAACCTTTTGCCACCGGGTTGAAAGTTGGATTTGCCTATAGTTCTGATTATGAGTGGTTGAAGAAGATGGAGCGCGTGAAAGGCTGTCAGGATTTTGGCACATCAAATTTTACCCAGGCAATTATCGAATCGGTCTTAAGTAACAATCATTACCCTGAAGTCCTGAATGGTCTTCGCAAACACTATAAACGCAAGATGAAGCTGCTGCAGGATTCTTTGGACGATTATGGTTTGCGCGATCTTGGATGGGATTGGGAAATTCCTGAAGGGGGGCTGCTCTGTTGGATTAAAGGTCCTGTCGATTTAAATACAAATATCGATTCATCCTTTTGTAAATCCTGCGTGGATCATGGAGTACTCTATGTGCCGGGCAGTATTTGCTTTGCCGACGATGAGCCCACTTATTATGTAAGACTGAGTATAGGCTCTCTCGATGATGAACACTTGCAAGAAGCAGTGAAACGATTCGTTGAGGTAGTGAAAGATATTAGCAGCCTAACCTCTGATCAGGGGAGGTAATATATGCTTTAACTATTTGCCTGTTTTTGCATAATAGGATAATTGCAGACAACTGCATTTAACGAGCGTAATCTAGAAGACTTATCTGTTTATGAATATATGTTGCATAGGAGCTGGATATGTAGGCGGACCGACCATGGCGGTCATTGCCGATAAATGTCCTCACATCAAGATTACCGTTGTCGATATCGATAAGCAGCGCATCGAAGCCTGGAATTCTGACTCCTTGCCGGTATTCGAGCCTGGATTGCACGATATCGTTATGCAGGCACGTGGCAGAAACCTGTTTTTTTCCTATGAAGTTGAAAAAGGAATACACGATGCAGAGATAATTTTTATGTGTCTGCCTACGCCAACGAAAACATACGGTATTGGCGCAGGACGCGCAGCAGACCTGAAATTTATTGAAAATAGTTCAAGGCAGATTGCTGAAGTCTCAAAGTCAAATAAGATAGTGGTAGAAAAATCTACACTCCCGGTGCGCACTGCGGAGTCGATTAAACGGATATTGGATGCCAATAAAAATGGAGTGGATTTTCAGGTCGTCTCCAACCCTGAATTCCTGGCCGAAGGCACAGCGATGATAGATTTGGGCAATCCCGATCGCGTCCTCATCGGGGGTGAAAAAACTCCTGGAGGTGAGAAAGCGGTGGAAACGATTGCAAATATCTATTCTAGCTGGGTTCCACGGGAAAAAATTATTAAGACAAATATCTGGTCTTCCGAATTATCCAAGCTTGCCGCCAACGCCTTTCTTGCCCAACGGATTTCTTCTATCAATTCAATATCCGCGCTTTGTGAAGCGACAGGAGCGGATATTGAGGAAGTGGCCCTGGCGATAGGCATGGATTCACGAATCAGTTCTAAATTTCTGAAATCTTCGATCGGGTTTGGCGGATCCTGTTTTCAGAAAGATATCCTTAATTTGGTCTACCTTTGTGAACATTTTGGTCTCCATGAGGTAGCGGCTTACTGGGAGCAAGTAGTGACGATGAACGATTACCAGAAGCGTCGCTTTTCCCAGCGCATAGTAAAATCTTTATTTAACTCAGTTGCGGGTAAGCGGATCGCAGTATTCGGATTTGCCTTCAAGAAAGATACTAATGATACGCGTGAATCCGCGGCGATTACTGTCTGTCGCGATCTATTGGCTGAACAAGCAATAATCAGCATCTACGATCCTAAAGTTGAGCCAGATAAGATCTACGCTGATCTGAATATTAAAAAGGGTTCACAGGATGCAAAGCATCCCGATCAATGCATAGCCGCCAGGGATGCTTATGAAGCTGCGGAGGGTTCTCATGCTATAGTGGTACTGACGGAGTGGGACGAGTTTAAAGATTTGGATTTTGAACGCATTTTCCAATCGATGCTCAAACCTGCTTTTATTTTTGACGGGCGGAATATACTCGATCTTGAAAATCTTCAGTCCATCGGGTTTGAGGTATTTGGTATTGGTAAAGGTGACAGCCTTTAATTTGACTTGTGTCGTACCCCGCAAAATCTAAATTGATCTGTCTTTAACACCTCCTGGATAAATTTATTATTCAGAGCGTGTAAATCAAGTAAACATCCAACTACTGGGGAGAGTATAATGGCAGAACTGTATGGCCAGGTTTTAAGCAAAAATGATATTCTTAAAAGCGTAGGAAATATTAATCAAGTAGCGGGGATTAAAGCGTTGGAGTCTACCGATGGTATTGAGCGAGGGAACAGAGTTTTTCAAGTGTGGACCGGCAGCGGATTGACTTTCAATGTCGTAGCGGAAAAAGCTTTGGATATTACCGCCTGTCATTACAAAGGGATACCGATATCCTGGGCAGCACCCAGCGGTGAAGTCCACCCCAGTTATTTTGAAACAAAAGGTTTTGGCTTTCTTCGCTCTTTTCAAGGAGGTCTCGTCGCAACCTGTGGTCTCGATCAGTTTGGAATGCCATGCATTGATGAAGAAGCCGAATTTGGATTTGAGGGAGGAGTGGAATTTGGACTTCACGGTCGAGTTGGCAATATACCCGCAACTTCAGTGGGATATCGCAGTGAATGGGCGGGTGACGACTACCTGCTTGAAATTACGGGTGAAGTCAGACAGGTAAGTTTTTTTGAAGAAAATCTCGTCCTTCGACGAAAAATCAGCACTAGACTCGGATCGAATACAATCCATATTAACGATACGGTTACTAATGACGGGTTTAACGCCAACCCGCATATGATATTGTATCATTGTAATTTTGGATTCCCCCTGGTATCTGAGAATTCTCAGCTGAAATTGGAATCTAATAATACAGAAGGACGAGATGAAAATTCAGCAGCGGGCATTGATCAATGGGATAAATTTCAAGCCCCCACTGCCGGTTATACAGAACAGGTATTTATGCACGATCTGAAAGCGGACAGCGATGGATTAGTTAATGTTGAATTGGAAAATCCCGATTTAGGACTCAGTGTGAGACTTGCCTATAAAAAGTCTCAATTACCAACGCTTTATCAGTGGAAGATGATGAGGGAGGGCGCCTATGTTACCGGGATTGAACCTGCTAACACCGAGGGCATCATGGGCAGAGTGGATGCTCGAAACCAGGGTCTACTTCCTCAACTAGAACCGGGAGAAAGCAAAGCCTACTCCTTGGATTTGTCGATTATCGATAAAGGATAGATGCTCGTCGATTGAGGGCTGAGCAAGGGGAAGTTTGAAATAATCTTCGTCATCGTCTGCTACACGACTTCGTCCATCCAGTTCTTTACTACATTCTAATGGTGGAACGGGCTGTCCCCAGCGCGTTTGATTTTTGCGACATTGAAGAAGCGTGCTAGGATAGCCCGCCTCGGTAACCACGGATGAAACAGTCTCGCAATGACAATAGTGGTAAAAACGAAGCTGTATTGTGTGATTTAACTACACAATCGTTTGCTCACTCTCATTGTATAATCGGAAGAGAGCTTGCGTGCCGTCATTTTCATAACCTAGTTCCGCAAGCTTGTCATAAAGCTTTTTAGCGAGCGAAAGTCCGGGTAGATCCAGATTCATCTCTCTCGCCGAATCGATAGCGATTCCCATGTCTTTTATGAAATGTTTAACATAAAACCCGGGAGCAAAATCCTCTTTAAGGGCCCGGGGGGTAATGTTGCTTAAGGACCAGCTTCCGGCTGCTCCACTCTCGATGCTTTTAAGGACGGTAAAAGGGTCGAGGCCGGATTTTTTCGCGTATTCCATCGCTTCAACGACACCTATCATCAATGTAGAGATGGCAATCTGGTTACACATTTTTGTGTGCTGTCCAGAACCTGCAGTTCCTTGAAGGACAATATTTTTCCCCATAATTTCTAATACCGGCTTCGCGCGTTCAAACGCATCTTCGTTAGCCCCGACCATAATAGATAGTCTTGCTTCTTTCGCCCCGAGATCCCCTCCAGAGACGGGAGCATCCACACTTGCGATATTTCTGGCTGCCGCGTCGTTCGCAATCTGTTGCGCGAGGTTAGGTTTAGAGGTTGTCATATCGATCAATAGTGAACCAGGTTCAGCATTAGCGATAATACCCTCTGCTCCCAGGTATACTTCTTCTACGTCATGAGGAAAGCCTACAATCGTAATAATAATATTCGAATTTGCAGCTACATCGGCAACCGAATCCTGCCATTTTGCCCCCTTGTCAATGAGTGACTGGGCACGCTCTTTTGTTCGATTATAGACATTAAGAGCGTAGCCGGCGTTCTGTAAATGACCAGCCATACTATTGCCCATGACTCCCAACCCAATAAATCCAATTACATCATCTTTGTTCATATTATTTATACTCGTGTTATAATTCTCCTCGTTCTTCTAAACATTTCATTATGTGATTTAGTTGACTTGCAGATTTATACAAGAAAATAGAAAAATTTGAAGCAACTGAAAGGCAATACTGAGGTGTTGCCGTTAATAGTAGTGTATTTAAATTATAACTTACTTAATTAAATTACTGGCCGAGATTTAGAGAGAATTTAATTAAAGATATTCTGCTTTCAACCGATAATTTGGGTTAACGAAAAAATTTACCCAAAATGTCAAAACGGCTAAAAGATATCTACATTATCGAAGATGATGAAATGCTTCGAGATACTATTGCTAACCAGTTAGAGGATTTCTTTCCTGATCTAGATATAGTCGGTGCTAGAGGAACGAGCCATAAAGCGTTGATTGAATGCTGGGAGCTCGAACCTGATCTCGCTATTTTGGATATCGGCTTACCGGACATCTATGGATTAGAAATATTACACTTTTTTAAAGCAAAATTTCCAAAAAATTTAGATTTTAATCTATTCAGGATTAGCTGATGAGCATACCGCAGATATTGCAAAACTGAGTGAAGCCGACGGATTTGTGACGAAGAAATCCGGGATGAGTGAAATAAGAAAAGCAATAACGACAATATAGATGGTGGGTACTATATCAGCCCCGAGCTAGAGAATCTGGGCATGCCGCAAAAAGACTTAGCTATCCTAAATTAATTTTATTCCTCTATTACGAGTGCATAGCGGTCCCAATTTATTCTACGAAAACGCCCCGTAGCCAAATCTCCGTCGTCCATCTGTTCATCAATCATTTGCATTTGTTGAGCTGTTGCATTGGATAATCGAATACTTATCGCAGCAGTAACCCCCCATTGGTTATAATCCCAGATCCATTGTCCGCCAACAGGTGAATTCAACCACGCGTTGCCTAAGTAGGGTTCCATATTTGTCGGTATGGGGTTGAATGCTCCATCAGGCGGGTACGCCCCGTTTTCAATGGAATAGCGTTTGAATCCTTCAGCGAATGTAGAGTAGTCATGCATGAGACGAGAATTTTCCGAGGCAAGTTGAACTCTCCTGAATGCGGGTATAGCCATCGAGGCCAATATCCCAATAATCACCACAATAATCATAATCTCGACGAGAGTGATTCCAGAATTATCGTGTCTTTTCCTCATTATAAATGACGTTAAATATTATTAAAAATGGTGCTTATACCTATATTATAATAGATGGTAAGCTTAGTCTATAATAGGTATATTGCCCTATTAAATTACTAATTACAACTCCATTTTACATTTTTTTATATATTCATTAACCCTTTTTATAAAAAGAGATAGGTTATTAATTGTCGTTAATATTGGAAATTATAACCAGTAAAATGAGCTGCATTTAAGAGTGAAAAGGAAGATTCCGGACTTATCAGCCTATAAATGGGGAAATTCAGGAACAGAAATAGCCACCCTGGGAGTAATAATTCTCTCTATAATGATTAGTGAGGGGAGTGACTTAAGTGTCCTGAAAAGAGGCGCTTAAAAAGAGCGAGTATAAGTCGATATTTTAAAAAACTGATAAGCAGTTTCATCCGAAACTGTTTCACTACTTTTATGTCAAATATTACATTAGGTGATGTAAAAATCACGAGCGAAGAGGGGCATCTAATTTTTGAGGATCGGCGCTTTGAAAATCAGTATGGTATATTCTTTCCCGATTGTATGCGACAGGGAATATTGGATCCTCCTGAGCAACTCTCTTACATCGTAGGTGAACTGGAAAGAGAGTGGTTAAGCGATTAGTTGGATCGCCAGGAATCCAGTTAAAGAGAATAAGCATTCATGCGATGCACTTTATCCGGTAGCAAACAGGGATGTTCGGGTCCTAACAGATTTAATCTATTGACGAAATGGCTATTTGTATCGCCGTGTGACACCTTCAAGTAGAGCAGAAATTATGCTTTCCAGTAATCTGCATGCACATAACGGTAAGTCTCAGGGCCATCGGCTGGCATATCGTCAAACTGATCAAAAGGCGCGGGTGGAGCATAGACAAAAGACATTTCATCCTGATGTATGTAGTCCGCTTGATTCCGCTCTTCAATGCAAGCCCGCAGCACATTCTGCTTGAGAGGAATATAGTCTGGGGTATGCGGGCCGTTTTTAACTTCCAGGTGCGCGGTTCTGAATTCATAGTAAACGACACGCCGTAATTTTTGCGAGCTACTGTCAGGTGAGCCATGTAAAAGTCGAATTTCATGAAAAAGCACATCACCGGGTTGCATGTATAAGGGGACGGCTTCAGATAATTTAAAATTCAGACTTTTGAAATAAGGTTTCGCACGTTCCTCGCTCCAGCGATGACTGCCGGGGATACCCCAGACACAGGTATCATGATCCGCTTCATCCAGATAAAAATCCACATTGAACACCGGGTTTTCATCGGCGCATTGAACGGCGGCGTCACGATGCCAGGGGACTTCAATACCTTCGCGTGGCATCTTGATCACAATAGCGTCCCAGGTTGGAATCATGTCGGAGCCCATTGAGTTTCTCCACCGACCGTAAGATTGTCGGGTGACCTAAAAGAACACGAAATACCGCGCCCTTATCCACCACATAATCGATCCTTCTTAAGATGCTCTTTCCTGTACGTTTTCCTTCCTTGTACAAATAATCCTGAAGAGTTTGTTGCGGGTTTTCACCTGCAGTGATCAGCTTGTGGGATGCCTCCTGGAGACGTTTCAGTTCAGCTGATACCAAAACGTTCTTAAGTATCAGATAGCCGTTCTCGTGAAAGAACTGAACCTGCTCATTGGTGATAACGGTCCCTGGTTGAGGGCAGTTTGACGCAATGGACATGCCTGAATCTGCCATCCACAAATGTTTTGAAATTCACGCTGATTAGTCGAATCAAAAAAGTAGACCCAACAACCTGTGAAAATAAAAACCCTATGCTAAGCCAACCCGCCTTTGACCGCGATTTTGATAGCATCTTTACCGTCGAGATTGTAGCTACTATGTAAGGCATCAAACCCATCTGAGACTTGCTCTAAGGGAATGATGTGGCTGACAAATCCTTCAAAGAAAGAGGCGTACTTATCCAGCATAGGCAATGTGCGAAGGAAGTGCTCATTTTCAAACCCCCAGGCTGCTTCGAGACGAAGATTCTTGCGCATAAGCATCTGGTTGGGATTGCATTCGAATGTACCCACGTCCACGAAGTGTCCAAACTCTACATAGGTGCCGCCATACCGAATATATTCCAAACCTTCGGGGATAGCGCTGAGGAAACCGCAGCATTCGAAGACGACGTCAGCACCTTTGCCCTGAGGGGTATTATCGCGGACAATTTTTATTCTCTCCTCAGGGTTTGGAACTTCCGCGATGTCAATCGTGATATCCGCGCCCATCTTTTCAGCCATTTCCATTCTCCCTGCAGGGCCACCAACAACAATGAGTCGCGCCGCGCCTGAGAATTTGGCCCAAATGAGTGCGAGCAATCCGATTGGACCTGAACCTTGAATTACAACGGTGTCCCCTAATTGGATTTTCCCTCGTGAAACACAATGGGCTGCACAAGCAGCAGGTTCTGTGAGGACCGCGATCTCAGGGGTGAGCTCGGTCTTTAGGAACATGGTTTCCGGGTACGAAAGATAGATGTATTCGCTGAAGCCGCCTCGCAAGTAAGGTGGTTCTTCTGAGGGGGAGAAACCATAACCAGACTTGGGTGAAAGGGCGACACGGTCGCCCACTTTGA
Organism: Opitutales bacterium; assembly: GCA_965219535.1. GTDB lineage: Bacteria > Verrucomicrobiota > Verrucomicrobiia > Opitutales > PNEW01 > PNEW01. The sequence continues at coordinate 1,735,770 of CBDCNV010000001.1, forward strand.
TCGGCTTACCCACATAGTCAGTTTCGACACCGGAACCCAGGGTATCAATGATCCCGACATTTTCATGACCGAGTATAAGATCGAAATCCATACGCTGGTATTCCCAGTTGTGAAGATCGGTGCCGCAGATACCGCAAAGCTCCTGTCTTAATAGCACTGTCCCCGGAGCGGTCTTGGGTATTGGATACTCGCGCAGTTCAAAATTTTTACCTACCATGACGGATGCGCGTGCGGTCTTAGCCATATGATTAGTTAATTAATGCGGATAGTAGAGTCAAATTTTTCCAATACTTAGATACTGTTGTTACAATTAAGACACGAGAATTAAGAGATTAATTCGTAGTCCGCCAATTTGACAGTTGAAGTCGCATCGCCATAGGCCCGGATAGGGTTCGACCAGTTTTGCGTTATGCGCCCAGCACTGTTTTTATACCAGGAGGTGCAATTTGGATCGGACCATACCCGCATTGCGAGTTCTTTCTGGAGCTGGTCATTGAAACGGATTTGAGCTTCATGAGTAGGGACCATTGCTTTTACCCCCTGTTCATCAAGAGCGAGAAGTGCTTTCACAGCATAGTTGACCTGGTGTTGCAGCATTCTTGTGATCGTGCCATGGCCGAGATTCGTGTTCGGTCCATAGAGCATAAAGAGATTTGGAAAACCGGCGACTGTGATGCCAAGATAAGCCTCCGGTCCTTTTGTCCAGAGTTCGTGCAGGTTCTGACTGTGGCGGCCAATGACATCCATCGACCAGTGCCAGCCGGTTGTTTCAAAACCGGTAGCGAATATCAACACATCGAAATCGTGAATAGCCCCATCACAGGTTTCAATGCCCTGTTTGTTGATCCGGGAGATCCCGTCGGTGACCAGTGAAACATTGTTTCGCATCAATGCCGGATAGTAGGCGTCGGTTGGGAGAACGCGTTTGCAGCCGATGGGGTAGTCTGGCCTGAGTTTTTTACGCAATTCAGGATCGGATACCTGGGCTTCCATATGATTGAGAGCAATGCGTGTAAAAGCGGCACGACCGACCTCGTTCCATTCAAATGCCTGCCAAAAGAAATACTCACTTCGGTCGAAGATCATTTGCCGGTTGTGCTGCCCAAGGCTTGCCGCGCGGTCGGGATTAGTCATCATGAGCGCTTTTTCCTCGTCTGTGACTTCCCGGTCGACTTTAGGGATAATCCAATTGGGCGAACGCTGGAAGACGGTGAGTTCGGCGGTTTCCTTCGCGACTTCGGGGACGAGTTGTACCGCGCTCGCTGCCGAGCCAATCACACCAACGCGTTTTCCCTTGAGGCTGACAGTGTCATCCCAACGGGCTGAGTGCATGGAGGGACCGGCAAAGCTATCAAGGCCTTCGATCTCCGGCAGGGCAGGGCGGTTCAACTGGCCGAGTGCGGTGATAATCGCATCTGTTTCAATTTTTCTGCCCGACTCGGTTGTGACGAGCCACAAACAAAGTGATTCATCCCAGGTTACATTTGCCACCCCTTCAGACAGACACAGATGACTCGCAAGCTGGAAGTCTCCAGCGATAGCCTCCGCATACGCCTGGATTTGCGCGGCGCGGGGGTAGAGGTGACTCCAATTAGGATTGGGCGCGAAAGAAAATTCATATTCCGCGACCTGTGTATCGCAGCAGCAGCCGGGATATTTATTTTCGTACCAGACCCCGCCAACTTTCGGATGGCGATCGAAAATTAGAAAATCTTCTATACCTGCTTCCTTGAGTTTAACACCAGCACACAGACCACCAAGTCCTGCGCCAATCACCGCTACTCGGGTTTTATCAGGCATTTGTTTATTCTCCAGAATCGCTTTAATTGGCAATTAATACAATCCTCCCTATTCTAATACTCTCATCCCAACGTCTTGACAGTAAATATTCCATCGCGCTCTCCATTGCTAAAGGCGTTCCAATTCGCCGCAATGCAGCCAAGTCAAATGCGGCAACATAGCCATTGGGATCGGCCAATTTATCGATCAAGATTTCCTCTGCTGACGCGGCATCTTTCCCTAAACGCGCAAAAGCCAACGCTGCATTGACCCGGACTTGATCGTACGGTGACCAATCACGTCGAATAATAGTTTGCCATTCAGGTCTACCCATCTTGAGTAAGCGCCCAAGCGAAGGTAAAAATTCCTCGCTGTGTTGTTTTATCGTACCCAAGGCTTCCGTTGCCGTTCTCACCACGCAATGAGACGGATCATCCAGACAATGTGTCAAAACAGGCACAGCTTTAGCTGCAGTTGAATCCATCTCACCCAGGGCGAAGGCTGCATTGATGCGCACCCACTCACTCGAATCATCTAATAGCCCAATCAGAGAATCCAATGACGGCTCACCATTTGAAGCTAGGGCAAAAGCAGCATCGTTCATCAATATAGAGTTTTCATTCCAAATTTCATTAGTGGGATCACCCGCTTCACCCTTAGCCGAATCTTTAAGCGCGGTTACCAGAGGATCCACCGCGGGTTGACCCAGCGCACCCAGGGTGTAGATAGCTGTCAATCGCTCCCATTGCAAATCGCAATTCAAGCGTTCGATCAATGTTGGTATCGCAGGCAAATCAACTGAAGTGGCAATCGAATGCATGGCCGAAATGCGGGTATCCAAATCGACGGCATTCAGGGCATCCAGCGCCCCTTTCATAGAGTCAGCATTTGAAGCGTGAAAACTTTCATACCGATCCTTTTTTCCACACAGCCAATCCCAAATATGCGACCACATCAGGTTTAAGTTATGAGAAGTTTCAAATTGCTCTGGATTTATCCAGGCTCGATCCTGGCAATCCCAAGAGGGTTCACTCGGTTCTTCAGCCCGCGCGTAAATAAATTTAATCATAGCACGAGGTTTATTAATCTTATTGATACCCGCGCCATGCCCGATATCAAAATGGCTAATCGACACCGTCCCCGCTTCTCCTGCAATTGGGACAGCTTTTTGTCGGTCTTCCTCGGGCAACACCTTGTGGCCGTATGAACCAGGGATTAAATGCGTAGGGCCAATCTCAACCGGTGAATCCTGTGGATAGTACATAATGCGTGCAAAGCGAGGGTAGTGTTGTCGCTGCCGTGCTAAGGGAGTATATCCATCCTGGTGACATTTTTGCGCTACCGGGACTGGTTCTCTGCCGGGGGGTATAAAATGAGAATGACGATTGGGGTGTTCAATATATCCCGGCCCGAGAACACTGATCAAAGCACCTCTCACTTCAGGGCTGTTCAATACACGATCCATTTCTGGAACGCGAGGCAGCACATTATTGCCACAATTGAACTCTTCCTCCTCCATAAATTTAAGTTTCTCATGTACCACCTTGTGCACCTCACCTGGCACATCAGGTTTAAAGATAACGTACCCATCCGCAACAAACTGTCGCATTTGCTTATCGTTAAAAAGTATTGGGTCTTCTTTCTTCCCATATGCCATGGCAAATTGATTTAAAAGGTTCGATCTTTCATAAGACTGTCATCGTACCTTCTTGTCATCAAATATTCCAACACGCCCTCTATAGCCTTAGGGGTACCAATGCGTCGCAAAGCTTCTGATGCAAAGGCGGACACATGGCCATTGGGATCGGCTAATTTGTCGAGCAATAATTCCTCTGAGGATGTCGCATCATTTCCTAACCGCGTCAATGCCATGGCCGCATTGATCCTGACTTGGTCATAAGGTGTCCAGTAGTTGGAACGAACAGGAGTTTTCCATTCAGGCCGACCGTCTTTGAGCAATCGTCCAAGCGAGGGCATAAATTCTTCGCTCTTTTGATGTATAATACTCAATGCGTCGGTTGCTGTTCTCACCACGCAATGAGAGGCATCATCCAAACAGCGGGTCAAAGCAGGCACGGCTTTAGCCGCCTCAGAATCCATCTCACCAAGAGCAAAAGCGGCATTGATGCGTACCCACTCACTCGAATGATCCAACAGACTAATCAGAGAATTCAATGAAGGTACTCCAATGGCAGCCAGTGCATGAGAAGCATCGTTCATCGAAATAGAACATTGCAGATCCGAGGAATCACGCGAAAAATCTAAGATATTAGTCGAAAGGTCTTCATCTTTATCATTGGCTGAATCCTTAAGCACCGTTACCAGAGGATCCACGGCCGGCTGACCAAGCGCGCCCAGGGTGTAGAGAGCCATTAATCGTTCCCATTGTGGGTCGGAATTTAACCGATTAATGAGTGATGGGATCGCCCCCATATTTTTCAATGCAGCAATCGAATGCATGGCCGAAATTCGCGTATCCAGATCGGCGTCATTCAGGGCATCTAGCGTCTCATCGGTTGAATCAGCTTTGGTTGCGCGAAAACTTTCGTACCTATCCTTCTTTCCGCACAGCCAATCCCAAATATGCGACCACACCAGGTTTAAGTTGTGAGGGGCTTCATAGTTTGCCGGATTCCTCCACATTCTATCCTGGCAATTCCACGAGGGTTCCTTCGGTTCTTCGGCCCGCAGGTAGACAAATTTTATCATGTGCCTAGGTTGATTAAGCTTATTAATGCCCGCAGCGTGTCCGACATCAAAATGCGTAATCGATACCATGCCTGCTTTTCCCGCGATTGGTATGGCTTTTTTGGGATCATCGGCGGTCAACCATTTTTGATACTGTGTACCCGGAATTGCATGGGTGGGTCCGATTTCAATGGGTGAATCCTGCGGATAGTACATAATGCGCGCAAATCGAGGATAATGATGTCGGGGCCGTCCTAAGGGGGAATATCCATCCTGGTGAAACCCTTCATTCATGGATGTCTTCTGTTTTGTTTCAGGGCCGATATAATGACAATAACGGTGCGGGTGTTCAATATACCCCGGCCCGAGTACGCTGATTAATGCCCCTCTCACTTCCGGGCTGTTTAAAATACGATCCATCTCTGGGACACGAGGCAGCACGTTGTTGCCATAATTATATTCTTCATCCACCATATATTGAAGCTTCTCTCTGACTGTCTTGTGCACCTCCTCTGGTACGTCGGGTTGAAAGACGACGTACCCGTCAGCAACAAACTGACGCATTTGTTCATCATTAAATAGCGTTGGCTCTACTTGCTTACCGTATATCATAGCAAAAAGTTCCTGAACTGCGTTTTATTATCAATCTGAATTAAAATGTTCGATCTTTTATAAGACTGTCATCCCACCGCCTTGTCATCAAATATTCCAACACGCCCTCAATGGCCAAAGGGGTACCAATGCGTCGCAAGGCTTCCGCTGCAAAGGCGGACACATGGCCATTGGGATCAGCTAATTTATCGAGCAGTAATTCCTCTGCGGATGTCGCATCTTTTCCCAAACGTATGAATGCCATGGCCGCATTGACTCGAACCTGATCGTAAGCGGTCCAGTTCCGTCTTAGAGGTTTAAGCCATTCAGGCCGACCCTCTTTTAGTAACCGTCCAAGTGAGGGCATAAATGATTCACTGTTTTTCTGTATAGTACTCAAAGCATCCGTTGCCGTTCTCACTACACTATGAGACGCATCATCCAAACAGCGCGTCAAAGTGGGAACGGCTTTAGCTGCATCAGAATCCATCTCACCCAAGGCAAATGCGGCATTAATGCGTACCCATTCATTCGAATTGTCCAACAGACCAATCAGAGAGTCCAATGATGCTACACCCATGGACGCCAGTGCATGAGTAGCATCATCCATCGAAATAGCCCCTTCATTCCAAAATATGGTCATAGGATCATCATCTTTGTCGTTGGTCGAATCCTTAAGCGCGGCCAACAGAGGCTCGATGGCGGGTTGACCGAGCGCACCCAGAGTGTAGACAGCCGTCAATCGTTCCCATTGTGGATCGGAATTCAAGCGTTCGATGAGTGTGGGTATCGCATTTAAATCACCTGATGTGGCAATCGAATGCATCGCCGAAATACGGGTACCCAGATCGTCAGCACTCATGGCATCCAACGCCTCATTCATCGATTCATCTTTTGATGAACGAAAACTTTCATACGGATCCTTTTTTCCACATAACCAATCCCAAATATGTGACCACACCAGACTCAAGTTATGAGGTGTTTCAAAAGTCTCAGGATCTCTCCACCTTTGATCCTGGCAATCCCACGACGGTCCGCTCGGTTCTTCGGATCGAGCGTAGATAAATTTTATCATATGCCGAGATTTATTAACCTCATTGGCACCGGCGGCGTGTCCAATATCAAAATGAGTAATCGACACCGTGCCCGTTTTTCCTTCTAGTGTGATGCCATTTTGTGGATCTTCGTCCGTCAATCTTTTGTGATATTGTGTCCCAGGAATTACCCGTGTGGGACCAATCTCAATGGGTGAATCCTGCGGATAATACATAATGCGTGCAAAGCGAGGATAGTGTTGTCGCGCCCGTGCCAAAGGTGTATAACTATCCTGGTGATAATTTAGTGCTACCTTTGTCTGATCTGTACCGGGACCGGTATAATGACAATAACGGTGCGGGTGTTCAATATACCCCGGCCCGAGCACGCTGATCAAAGCCCCTCTCACTTCCGGGCTGTTTAAAATACGGTCCATCTCTGTAACGCGGGGCAGCACGTTATTGCCATAATTATATTCTTCATCCATCATATATTGAAGCTTTTCCCTGACAGTCTTGTGCACCTCATCTGGCACATCGGGTAGAATGACGACATACCCATCTGCAACAAACTGTCGCATTTGTTCATCATTAAAAAGCTTAGGTTTTTCTAGATTACCGTAGGTCATAGTGATCATCTCCCATTCTATAATAGCTGCCTAAATGTATGAATTATATTCATGTTGAGGTAATGTCTAATATGAATCGTCTATTCGTCTTCGTGTTTATTTTTCATTGTAAAGAATTCTTATCCTCATCCCTGCGGTTTTTTCAAACTGAAATTAATACATTCGACCTTTAATAATACCCTCATCCCACCGTCTCGTCATTAAATAATCGATCGCGCCCTCCATCGCTGTAGGTGTTCCGATACGACGCAATGCTTCCAAAACAAACGCGGCAACATGGCCATTGGGATCACTCAGTTTTTCGAGCAACAATTCCTCTGCAGACGCAGCATCTTTTCCCAAACGCGTAAACGCCATCGCTGCATTGACTCGGACCTGGTCATTAGGTGACCAGCTGCGTAGAGCCGGTGTTTGCCATTCAGACCGACCGACCTTGAGCAAACGTCCAAGCGAAGGGATAAATTGTTCGCGGTTTTGACGTATCGTACTCAGGGCGTCTGCTGCCGTTCTGACCACACAATGTGAGGCATCATCCAAACAGCGTGTCAGAGCAGGCACGGCTTTAGCCGCAGTTGAATCCATCTCTCCTAAAGCGAATGCCGCATTGATCCGTAGCCACGCATTCGAATCATCCAGCAATTCAATCAGAGAATTCAATGAAGGCGCACCTATCGCTGCCAGTGCATGGGTTGCGTCATCCATTGAAATTGCATTTTCATTCCAGAATTTTTTCATCGGATCCCCACCATTGTCGTTGGCCGAGTCTTTAAGAGCGGCTACCAGAGGTTCTACTGCGGGTTGACCTAGTGCACCCAGGGTGTAGATCGCTGTCACTCGTTCCCAGGATGAGTCGGAATTTAAGCAGCTGATGAGTGAGGGGATCGCTTTGATTTCACCCCGTGCAGCAATCGAATGCATCGCTGAAATTCGGGTATCCAGATCAGGGGAATTTAACGCATTCAGCGCCTCATCAATTTTATCAGTATTAAGAGCGCGAAAACTTTCATACCGATCCTTCTTGCCGCATAGCCAGTCCCAAATGTGAGACCACACCAGGTGCAAGTTATGAGGGGCTTCAACGGTAGAGGGATTTCTCCACATTCTATCCTGGCAATCCCAAGAAGGTTCACTCGGTTCTTCAGCCCGAGTATAGATGAATTTTATCATATGCCGTGGTTTTTTAATCTTATTGATGCCCGCGCCGTGTCCGATATCGAAATGGGTAATCGACACCGTCCCCGCTTTACCAGCTATCGGGATTGCATTGTGTCGATCTTCATCGGTCAACTGTTTGTGATAATTTGTGCCCGGTATCGCATGGGTGGGTCCGATCTCAACAGGTGAATCCTGTGGATAGTACATAATGCGCGCAAAACGAGGGTAGTGTTGTCGCGGCCGTCCTAAAGGTGAATAAGAATCCTGGTGACAATTTTGCGCCAATGTTTTCTGTTCGGCATCGGGGGCGATATAATGAGAATGACGATGAGGGTGATCAATATATCCCGGTCCGAGTACGCTGATCAAAGCCCCTTTCACTTCCGGGCTGTTCAAAACACGATCCATCTCTGGAACGCGAGGCAGGACATTATTGCCAAAATTAAATTCTTCATCCTCCATAATTTGAAGCTGTTCCCTGACTGTCTTGTGCACCTCATCTGATACTTCGGGTTTAAAGACTACGTACCCGTCTGCAATAAACTGGCGCATTTGTTCATCATTAAAAAGCTTCGGTTCTTCTACTTTACCATAGACCATAGTAATTTTCTCCTAATCTATAATAGCCGTCTAAGTGTATAACTGAAAATCATGGCGAGGAACGAAAGCGAAAAGAATAGAGATCCGCGTCATTGCAAATAAAACGGAGGCGAACGGGTTTTCCTGCTAATTTGGCAAGATTGGGAGATCCTTTCCAATTCACCTTGCGTTCGATCGAGTCGCCGAATACTGGCGAACAATCTGAAAGAGTAAAACCTTCTATCGGATTACCCGATTTATCCTGAATTTCGACCTTAATGCCACCAGCAGCGGAGCTCGAGAAGTTAATGACCATTTCTTCACCGTCGAATACAAGCGGCTTGGTCACCAGTTCACCGCCGCTGAGGGGCGCATTGATCGAAACGAACCCATCGATGCGTATCGTATATCGGCGCAGCTGATTGCTGGTGCCGGTCCAATAACCTTCAGTGGCATAGAGCGACAACTCGTTTGGAGTGCCTTCGAAGCTCGAGGTTGTTTCAACCAGTTGCCAGGCAATGTACTGGTTGCCATAAGCCCAAGTGTCCTTTCGTTCAATGCCCGGTCGCAGAAACGCTTCATCCCAGCGTTTGAAAGTCTGCCCATCTCGACTGGTCATAAACACAGCTTCGGTAACAGCGCTGCTGAAATGAAGTTCCGGCCCCTCTTTTTCAGTGTCGACATCGAGCCCAGCTCGTTGGCGGCGTTCGAATAAATCCGGCAGTGCCCGTGTTGAATCCGTCCATCCACGATTGATAAAGCGGGTAGGAAAACCGATGAGAATATGAGGCGCTCGGTAGTACGGTTTGATCTGGTTGGTGTATAAATGATCGGGCCGCGCGCCTGGGTATTTGAGACGTACGGGATCGACCCAGTTTATAAAGTCACGCGAGGTCATCATCATTATGTCGCGGCGCTCATCCGGCCAGGAACGAAAGTAGAGACGGTAAACTCCGCCGGTAGAATCCCAAAAGGCCAGGTTTTGCGAATCGAAATAAATACTTTTTACGGTGGGTTCAAAGATCTTCATTTCGCTTTCTGAAATAATCTTTTTGTGACTCATTGTCGTCCAATGAATGCCGTTAGCCGACTTGAAAACCCTTAATCCTTCGAAATCACCGGATACACGGATAGCTTTGTAAAGTGCGTCCGGTGAAGCTTCGGGGTTTGTGTCTTTAAACACCGCGGAATGTCCTGCGTCGACAGCATTGAGAAATATTGGGCCAAATTCGTTCCCATTAGAACCTTGTATGTCTTTTTTGGCAGTGTTGTTCAAATTCTCATGCACCGGAGTAACGGAGGAAGCTGCAACAGTGATCATACAAGTATCGCTGTTAATATAAACTCCAGTTTTCGTTTTAATCTGGACCCAGAAATTTGTACTTTCATTGAGAGGGCCGGTATTCAGCGTGTTGCTGGTTGCGCCTGTGATGGGCTTAGAAGTGTCACCAGGTTTGCCGATATACCATTGATATTTCAAATCGTCACCGCTATATTTAATGGATATAATCACCGCTCTACCAGGCTGCACGTCCCAATCTGTCTGGTTGTCGGCCCACATAATATTATTTTTCATTGATCCATTGAACTCAATAAGGCCCAGTTCGGGTTTGTGCCAATGAATGCCGTCAACACTTTCAGCGTAACAATAATATAACGGGTGCGATGAGATTACTTCCCCTTCGGTGATGGTATAATCGTGCGCCATGTAGTACAAACGATAGTGATCGCCATCTTGAAATACGCTGTGGTAATTGGTGCCGTTGCCTTCCCAGGGTTCATCGTGCACAATGGCCACTTCTTGCGGCGTGGGATGGTGTAAAATCATTTTGGCATCACCGGACATCTCATCGATTAAATAATCATCTACGAACAGCTCCAAGCGCGAACCAATATCAATTGGATCCTGAGCAAAGCTGGAAATAACAAGACAAGCGGATAGAATTATAGAGGAGAAAGTTTTCATGATGTTGTAATGAGTGTTTTGTCGCTTACTTATTTCAATCAGCTAACCTGTTTCGTCCAGTACTTTTATCAGGGGACCGACCCCAAAGGGCCATGCTAACTCCATGCTTCTCTCCCTTCAAATGCCATATGTCCTCCTTTGATATACTTTGGAATGGGTTGAAAGGTATTGATCCCTTCTATGGCATCACCGCGGAACATGAAGGCGCACGGCCAATCCCTCGTAATTCGGGTAGTAGTGGGGATGTACTGGATTGAACCCCCGCGTCTCCAATGCTTACTGGTGTTGGGCTGAGAGCCATGGAGGAGCAAGGGATGATGCACCGAGATATCACCGGGAGCCAGTTCTATGTCGACTGCATTGCTTTCGTTGAGAGCAGATGGATCTACTTGATTGAGGATATAGTTCTCTGACTCCTTATCTGACGAATGTTTTTGCAGTCCCAGCTGATGCGAACCGGGAATCATCCTTACACACCCATTTTCGCGTACCGATTCCGTAACCGCGAACCAAATAGTGATGACCTCCATTGGATCAAGCGGCCAGTAATTGCCATCTTGATGCCATTGAACTCCCTTACCTTTTTCGGGTTGTTTGCATATGTAGTCGGCAGCGAATAAAGCGATATTGGAGCCAATCAGCGTTTCGGCTACATCCAAGAGATGGACATCGCTCAGAAAACGGACCCAGAAAGGATCATGTGCAATCAGCCAGTGGCCGAGGCGTTCCGGTTCAAGTTCGGGGTTACGCTGCATTAGCCAGTCGATATGCCGATTCAGTTCAGCCAATAGATCAGCACCAATTACGTTGCGGACAATGACAAACCCATTTCGGTTGTAATCTTCCACCATACCTTGAAAATCAGGATAGGTATATGCACGCATGACGACCTTTCATAAGTGATATTTTTACCAATGAATATAAATTAATAAATTAAAAAAGATGAATTTCTCATTTAATAAAACCGACAAAGAATTTTTTTATCATAATGGTTACATTAATCTAGGTAAATTTCTCGATGAAAATGAACTGGAAAATATCAGGAACGTATTTGATCTTGATAGGGAGAAGAACCAAAAACATTGGTATAATTTTCATACGCAAACAATAAATTGTGATGCGCTTTTTACATCTCCAGAATTTGATTCTATCATCAGACACCCTAAAATATTGGGAAGAATAGGTGAATTAATGGGAGATGAAATATGTTTTTCTGAGATTTGTGTTCGTCATATGGAACCCTATCAGGGCGGTCTACAGCAAAAATGGCATCGCGATCGTCCCCATTTAGCCAATCATCCTTTTCGGATAAACTTTTTGCAAGTTATGGTCTATTTGACAGCTGTTGACGAAAATACCCACTGCTTTACCCTATCACCTGAATCAGTTGACGAGAAAATTATTGAGACCGAAGAACAGCTAGAGAGAAGAGGGGGAGTGGATCTCTATGGAGAAGCGGGGACGGCAATTATATTCAACACCTCTGTATTGCATACAGCGACGACGCGAAACACGACTAAAGAGAGAAAGTCGATTCAAATTTACTATGGTCATCGCAATGAACCTTATTTAAGCGAGGACTCGCTTATTCCAACCTGCTATTGGAAAAAACATACAGATCCGGAAGTCAGATCATTCTATAGTGTATTAAATAAAAAGACTGCTGAATATTATAAACGAGCGAACAGTAATTTATCATTTGAAAAAAAACTCGAGCTGTTGAGGGAGATTGATTGCGAAACCGGTAGACGTGTTAAAGAAGATGATTAATTAGCTTCTTTTTTTGCTCAGGTTTCGTCGTGTTCAGTACGTCCGCCTGTCAGTTTTCGATCGAAGCTGTGTCTGAGCAGAACCTGTAATATTTCTGGCAATTCTCCACGCTTCGCTTTCATCGCCCAAACGGGGGGGACGGCACTTGGGGGCTGGACAAGACCTGTCAGGTCATCTGGTTTTTTATAGCAATACAGTGTGCACCATCGTGTTTTCCGGTCCGCGGTTTTCGGGTCCACGCCGTGTGCCGCGTGAGTAAGGCAGCACACGATAGAGCCGGGCGGCAGAGAGAGCCGTTCGATTTTAAGGGGAGCACCCGTCACTGGATGAACTCGGTTTGCTAGCCACTGCTGCTCCATCTCCTCGTCAGTCGCAAACCGGCACTTCGCCGGATCGCGAAATAAATGACTGCCCTTCACAATCTTTAACCCGCCATCTTCCCCGGCCGCGAAACCCTCGGGATAACAGATTGTAAGGTTAGTGTTAGGTTGAGCGCGGTATTCAGCGAGGTCGGCGACACCACAGTTATCGCGTCCCGCACCGATCGGGTGGCAATGCCAGCTGTTGCCGGGATAACCGCCCGGGCGCGTGAGTAGCTGGTTGTGATCGAAGTAAATAGTGTCGGACCCAAGACACATTCGCTGAAGCTGAAGCATCTGAGGATGTGTAAGAACATCCATCAGAAAGGGGACATGGCCCGCTGGGAAATACTCCGCGAATACGCTGTGGACCCGCAGTGTCAGGACGCCCGCATCGTCATCCTTTTGTGGAACCTGCTGGCTCCCTCCGATCGCATTTTCGATTTCAATCGCGGTCAGTGACTTGTCAGGAGGAGTCCGTCCGAGAACCTGCCAGTCGATCTGCCTCCAGTCCGACCGAAGTAAGGTGTCATTGATCTGCTGTCCGGCCTTTGCGGCTTCTACCCACGCCTCCCTTGCCATTTCCGTCATAACTCCTTCCAGAACTGTGTATCCTTCCGAGAGAAATCGCTCGGGATCGAACTGTGACTCAATTGCCGAGAAATTGAAGATATCTGCTCGCGCAGCATTCATCGCTTCCCAGTCTTCAGGTCCCCATGTGACGGGTGTGTCAGTGCTATTCAGGAATGGCGGTCGTGTCGCCTGTGCCAAATCATCTATCGATCCCTCCAGCATACTGGCGAGTAAAGGATCATTGTTCTCAGGCTCTAAGAGGAGGGTTGTCTCCCTTTTCATATTAATTTAAGTTTCGCCAGTTAATGCGGAAAAGTGGAAATCATTTTGCTTTGCACTTTCATCTGAATATACATAATTTAAAAGATGACAACAACACTTGTTTTATAAATGAGCGTAGCAATCCAGTATAATACCGATCAACTGATTGAAGAATTTAAAATCAACGGTTTCGTTGTTTTAGAAAACTTTATTCCCACTGACATTCTAGACCTCATATACGAGGCGTGGTTACCAATTAGAGACCGGGAAATTGAAAGGCAAGGAGATGATCCTAACCGGGGTACAAACCGTTATGCGATCCTTATTCCATATGAACGCCCCTTTGTTGATCCGGTGATTTTTGAGCATCCCACCCTGGTAAAACTTTTCGAAAATGTGCTGGGTGAAGATTACGTCTGTCAAAATTATAATTCGAACACTCCATTTCCCGGATCTGTCTATCAAAAATGGCACCGCGATGTGCCCCTGATTTTTCCAGGGTTAATGACTCCGACAATTTCCGTCGCGATCAGAATTCCCCTCGTCGATACAACCGAGGAAAATGGCAGTATTGAAGTGCTCCCATCCAGTCACTTTATCGCTGATGAAGAGGTTTGTTATAAAGAGATCGATGAAAGAAGAGGAAAGTGGTTCGACCATGTTCTAGGAGAGGGACCCAATCGCATTGGCAGGTACTACCCAATCCGGCTCAATGTGAAACGCGGAACTATTTGGCTCTATGATCCCCGTCTTTTCCACCGCGGAACACCTAACGTCTCTGACCATCCGCGCGATGAACTCAGCATGGGATTTAGCCGTCCCTGGTTTACCAATGAAAAGATGCGTGGCAAGACAGATAATAATATGCCTCGTGATCTCTGGGATAGTTTATCCGATCACGCACAGCACGTGATGCGGTTAAGAAATGTAGTCTCTTAGTCAAAAGGTCAAAAAGTCAAAAAGGGAAGAGCACTAATGTGCGTGTTAGGTTTTAATATTTAGGTGTTATGTTAATCAATAAACACTTATAAATGCGGAAAAGATTAATATTGTGATAAAGGAAAACTATCGACTTACGGATGGGCAGATACGATTTTTTGAAATATTTGGATTTTTAGTACGGAGAAATGTTTTCAATCCCGATGAAATTAGTAAGATAAACAAGGAATTCGAACGTCGCCTTAGTAGGCTTAAGGCCGAAGCTGACCCAAAAAAAGAGTCACCTACCAACAATAACTGGCCGAATCGCAATCCGGATACGCCTTATATTGCCAGTTTGCTTGATGACCCACGTATTTACGTGCCTTCAGAGCAACTGGTAGGTGAAGATTGCGTTCCCGTTGAATCCAATGCCAATAGTTATAGGAGAAGTACCCATTGGCATCCTGATACGGAAGACCTTTATTTGTTAAGGGTTAAAAATGTTATCTATCTTCAGCCGACAACCGGTGACCGAGGCGCCTTACGGGTCATTCCCGGTTCGCATAAAAATCCATTGCACACAGATCTTCTACGCATCGGACTGGATAGATCATTCCATAAACAAGTATCAGGTTCAGGTAATTTAGAAGAGGGTGATCTGCTCGGGGAAGATATTCCGAGCTATATATTCAGTTCACAACCGGGTGATTTGATTATGTTTAATCAACGGACTTGGCACGCTGCTTTTGGCGGTTATGAAGATCGTCGAACCTGTACCTATAATTTTTACCAAAACCCCAAATCACCTGAAGAGAAAGAGTCATTGAATAATCAGTTAGAACTGCTCAGATCCTATACGAGTAAAGATAAAAAAATTATTGAGAAGATAGGGTCACAATACCATCCGTGGTGGTTGGAAAATCCTGAAAATAACTCCAGGCGTGAACGCTGGATTAAATGGTTGGATGAATGGGGCTTTGTGGACGCTTATAAGATTTAATTCTCTGCGTTTTATTTATCTTGAAGCCGGCTATTATTGAGCGCCGAAGCTTGTCTGGAATTTTGTCCAGACTTCATCGGCAACAGGGGTACTTGCGGCGTGAACATTGGCCTCTAATTGCTCGATATTGAGGCTGCCAATAGGGTTACCGTGAATACGGTTTTCCTTTAAGCAAAACTGGATGGCCAGCTGGAGAAGATCAACCCCCTCCTGCAGACACCACGCTCGAATTTGTCGTGCTGCATCGGCGTCCTTATCATTTTTGTAACGCCCTTTTTCCCGGGCTTCATCGATATCGGTGCCCGTTAAAAGGCCGCGCAAAATCGACCAGCCATTCATAATTCCAATATCGGCAGCCGTGGCTGCTGGTATAACATCCTGGTCTACGGTTTTACGTACGAGATTGTAGTCGTTGAAGCAAAGCAGGAGATCGATATCGCCGGTCTCGATCGCTTTTAAGTGAAAATCATGGGGTCGCATGCCATAGCCGACATGACGCACCAGGCCGCGTGATTTGAGTTCCAGCAATCCGGACAATGTCCCGCCCGGGGTCAGAGTAGGATCGATTTCCAGCGGGTCATGGATAAGCATCCCGTCAAAATAATCGGTGCCGAGTATTTCCAACTGGTCTTCCACATCGAGGATGACCCGCTCTGAAGAGTAATCCGGTTCCCCTTTGCCATAAAAGCCCCATTGGGACGCCGAGTGACAGCAGAGACGCCCCGTAATGATCACATCCTCACGTTTAATTTCTCTTAAAGCCAAACCTAGTTTTCGTAAAGAATCGCCATAACAACGGGAGCAATCAAAGTGATTAACTCCCAGGCTGATAGCATGTTTTATAAGAACGATGGCTTCATCATTGGAAACGGGGCCAAAGTTATTGCCAAAGCCCTGGGTGCCAAAGGGGATGACGGGAATATTCAGATTGGTTTTACCAAGCTGGCGGCGGGGTAACGGGGGAGAGGACATGGGTAGTTCTTATTTACGAATTGTTGTGTGAAGATTAGATTGTCAATCAGTCAGGTTTTTAAGCACCAGTTCAAGCAGTTGCGTAAAATTTTCTGATAGGAGGGGTGATGCCAAATGGCCAGGTTATGACCGGGCGTCAGGACGCAGACTCGTCCTTTACCCTTAGTTCGCGTCCAACCCCCCGGTTGTTTACCGTGTTCAGAGCTGGTGTGGAGGAAGAGGTCAACGTTAGGGTCGTTCATCTCCATCTGGTAGTGTTCATCTTGAAGGGTAAAAGGAGTAGACCCCACTGTTAGGGGATGATCTTTTTGCATCTCCACGGTAACAGGACATTGGGGGGGATGGCCGACAAAAATACCCCCCATCAAATTGCAGAGCGACGGCGCATCACCGTATAGGGCTGTTCCCGAGTGGAGAAAAAGGACACTGTTACCCTGTGCCACGTATTTAACAAAGGATTGCCCGATAGTTTCATCGGCCCACGGAGTGGGATCAGCCCCTGAGGTATTATTAGCTTTTGAAAAAATGGTTAGCGGGAATTCGTTCATTCGCTCGGCCGACCACAGGTTTGGGTCTTCGAGCCATTCAAACGCGTAGTCACTGTTGTCTAAGCCACCCAATCCGTCACGGGTAAGAGAAGCCGGTGGAGTGACCCCCAAAAATCGTATCATTTACAGAGAGAGGTTATCGGGATAAACAGATAACCTCAATGAAAAGAAAAAGATACACAACAGAACAGATTATAACAATATTGCGGCAAGCCGATACCGGTAAAACGGTACAGGAAATCTGCCGTGGAAACAACCTGAGCGAACAGACTTTCTATCGCTGGCGTAAAAAATATGGCAATTTAGAACTTGCCGATGCGAAGCGATTTAAAGAGCTGGAAAAAGAATTCACGAGCGCAAGCGAGAAGGCCTGACATACCGAGCTGAAGAAGCTGCTCGCAGATCAAATGCTCAAGAATCAGGTAATGGAGGAAACGCTGTCAAAAAAATGGTGAGCCCAAAGCAGAAGAAACGAGTAGTAAAAGCTGCGGCTGAGAAAGGGTTGTGCTCGTTGCGGAGGGCTTGTGCTTATCTCAGCCTGAGTTGGTCAACGTTCAGTTACCGGCCCAAACAGGCCAGTGAGAAAGCTCAGCGGTTGGTCGAGCGGATTGTGAGCTTGTCCTGGAAACATCCCCGCTACGGTTACCGGCGCATCCGTGCCTTGCTGGTAAAGGAAGGCTGGACAACAAGCAGGAAGTTTGTCCAGGCGGTACGACGTTCAGAAGGGCTGCAGGTAAAGCCCCCGAAAAAGGGCAGACACCGTCAAGGAGTCTCTACGGGGTCACCTACTAAAGCAAAGGGTCGCAATCACGTTTGGTCCTGGGACTTTGTCCATGATCGTACAGACAACGGCGGTCCATTAAAGATGATGACTCTAATCGATGTACCGAGGAGCTGAAAGCGACGACACTCAAGCGAAGCGAAGACATATACGCGTAAATGCCTGGATATCCGGGTCGCTCGTCAACTCACCTCAACCGATGTCCTCTCTGTGCTTAGCGAGGCCATTGAAGAGGAGGGACCTCCCAGCTATATCCGTAGTGACAACGGCAGTGAGTTCATTGCTCATCAAGTGCAGCAGTGGTTGTCCGGTAATAACATAAAGGCGATCTATATCGATCCGGGCAGTCCCTGGCAAAACGGTTTCATCGAGTCGTTTCACAACCGCTTACGCGATGAGTGTTTGAACCGTGAAGTGTTGCTCAGCGTGGCTGAAGCGCAAGTGGTAATCGAACAATGGCGTCAGACCTATAACCATGAACATCCCCACAGTCGTTTAGGCTTCAAAAGCCCACAAGAGTTTGTCAGATTCCTTTCCGATCTTGGCCGCGTTCGGGCTACGCCCTCACTTCGCCAAGATCTCTCATATACATCAATCCTAAAACCATTAACACCCGGTAACTCTCTCACTTAAATTGGTACGAAAAACGGGGTCCGATCACCGGGTGAGCAGAATCATCACAGAGGACCAGTATACGCATTGTGTTTACCTCATTGATCACGGATGAATTGATGTCAAATAAATTTCCATTCATGCCATCATTTCGGAGAGGGTGGACTTCACCCTTTTAAGATTGCTAGTTACCTTTCTCTCGTAATAACTGGGGTTTTATTAATAGCTGTAGCTACTCTAACTTTAGGTAAGGAATACAGGATGAAAGTTTACATCGTCGGTGATAGTATTTCAATACAGTACGGCCCTTACCTGAAAGCGTATCTTGACGGGAGCATGGAGTACTCGAGAAAAGAAAGTGAGGAGGAAGCTTTACTGAATCTTGACCATCCACAGGGCGCAAACGGTGGCGACTCGTCAATGGTTCTCTCGTTTCTGAGAGCAAAGATTAAGTCTGGAGGTATTGATGCCGATCTCCTCCTCGTCAACTGCGGACTTCATGACATCAAGACGAATCCTGAAACTGGAGAACGACAGGTTTCGATGAATGAATACTCAGAGAACTTGCGCGCTATCGTGCATTCCGCTGAGAGAATGAAGCCCACGCTGATATGGATAAGGACGACGCCCTGTGATGAAGCAGTGCACAACCAGCCAAGCCTGAATATGAACATGTATCGGTTCTCGGCGGACTGTGATGCCTATAACCGCGCAGCTGACTTGATCGTGAATGAAGCGCATATTCCGTCATTGGATCTGCACACCTTTACTAAGAATTTGGGCAGCGACTTATACTGTGATCATGCTCACTTTCACGAGCACATCCGCGAGAAGCAGGCGGCCTTCATCGCTGGTTGGTTGATGGGCTATTCAGAAAAGCGGTCTGTATAAGCAAGTCATTCAGACGACGCATTTCTGCGCTATTGATGTAAGCGTAACTCGGAATTGTAATTACCTATTTGTTGAGCTTCTTTCCAGTAGTAGATAATTGTAAGCAAGTCTAAATCCACATTTTTGCAAACTCATTGAACTGGGAATATTGAAATCTGTAACCGAAAATGCCACTTTACATCCCGACGCAAAGGCATCTCTGATTCTCGCGAGGACATGCAACTTATGATGACCTCTCCTGCGATATTCCTTTAAAGTATAACCCCACGCGAAATAACCAAAATCATTTTTGATGAAGAGATTCGATATGCTGACGGGTATATTGTCTTCATAACCAATATAATTGAGCCAGCTTTTCGTGAAACCATGTTTGATCGCATTCTTCTCATTCTCCAAATCCTCATCCTGGACTGGCTCAACAATAATTTTTGCTTCGACGAACTGATCAGCTTCATCACATGAAAATCGCCTGATTTTTCCAGCTGCTTCATCCACTGTATTATAATCATCTGGATGTTCGAGATACCAGACACAGCGAAAGTCGCCTGGATGATAACCTAAATCAAGTAAAGCTGGTAAGATTTCAGATTTCCATGAAAACGGCTCAGTTCTATAAAAATTAGCAGGGTTTAGCTCGAAATAGCCATCTACTCCCTTCTTGTCAAAAAGAGAGGTCACTTCTTTCAGTTCTTTTGTTGTCTCATTACCTGTGAAGATGGCTCGATTTTCTAATCGATTTTCATTCGATAGAAATATCCGTGTACCACCTATCTCTATGAGCTCTATTCCCATGGGATTCCCAGGCAATAAGGACAATTGCTTGTAAACCGATTCAATATGATCGGCATGAGCGTTTTGAAGTCTCCTTAAGCTGTCTCTACTATGCATTTTACCTTAAATTCTGTTATAGGCTATCTGACAGGTTTTAGCGCAATGTAATAACTACTGGGATCCATTTTGATTCCGAGCTGATTAAGTTTAGTTTCACAAGATGCTTTCAGTGACGAAGTATCTATTAAAAACTGCACACGTTATTAGTAACTATTAAGACTAATAAAACCGGATTTATTGCAACGGGTTAATTATCACCCGATTCCACAAAGTTCCATTTCTTCAACCAAGTAATCCAACGTTCACGCCTGGGGTTATTGTCAGGGTTTTTCAACCACCAGGGATGATATTGCAATCCCCCAATTCCCTGGGTTCTGTTCGTTTCAGCAAGTTTCTCCACCTCTTTTCTCATCGACTCTATCTGCTCGGGTGTCTTTGGGTTGCGATAAAAATTAAAATAGCAGAGACGTCGATCATTATAGCTACCATAGGCGGCATGCCAGAGTAATTCGTTAAGGGTAATTACGTCACCAGGATTTGAATTAAAGATGTAGCAGGGAATATCTTCACCGCGTAAACCTGATTTTTCTAGATATTGGGATTTTTTTTGCCCTGGTTTTATATTCAATCCAATACTAAGAAGCTCTTTATGCATGGGGTCTTTATGCGAACCGGGAATGACACGTAATGCGCCGCGATCAGCATTTGTCGGCCGCAGATACATGAGGTTTTTGAGTATACACATATTATGATCTTGCCTGTCAGGATGCCAATCTATTCCCTCGTCAACGCTGTCAGTACCAGAATTGATGGGTATGGAATCATCACCTACCAGTTGTTCCGAGGGTACATAGATACGCGGATCCTCAAGTAAGCTGGAAGTAAACGGAGTTTCCGGATTGCGATTGAACCAGGAATACGAATTCAGTTTTCTTTCAGAATCGGTTTCCTGCTGGGTAGAAGTAAGACGTCGATCGGCTTCCCCGTTTATTTTTGCAACTTCATCGGGACTGAATACATTTCTTCGGACCACGAATCCAAAAACATTGAAATGTTGAATCTGCTCTTCCGTGAGCTTGTAGTTTTCCTGTATCATTAAAATAAAATCAAAAGTTAAAAGGGGTCATGTCTATCTTTTGTAATTTATGAATATTCGAGTCGATAATTTATTTAGAAAACTATTATTGCAAAAAGATAGACACGACCCCTTTCATATTTTTAAAAGAATGGAGATAGGGTGATATGTCTAAAGTAACTCAGGAAGATAAATTTCTTTTCGATATTCAAGGTTTTTTGATCTTGCGGGGAGCAATCGAACCTGAATTGGTGAAAGCTCTGGACCGGGCGGTAGTTGAAAATGAAGCGATCGAACACGATGAGAGTTGGGCGGAAGGATTGTTTGACAAGCCGCTTGCCGAGCGGTTCAAGTTCGGCAAGCACCTTACCAAAGACTTGGGCCCCGAACACCACGTGCGCCTGAATGGACTGCCGCGACTTGACCCGGTTTTTGATCGTTTGATCGCCCATCCCTCAATCTTGCCCTACCTTAAAGAATTCATGGATGAACCACAGTTGGTCAATACCTGGTCTATTTCAAAATACAAAGGTATGAAAGCGACAGGTTGGCATAGCGGCCTGAAGCCCTATGATTATTCGGTACGAGACGGAAAGATTTATACGCCGATGGTGAATGTCGTCACGATGCTAACGCCCAATCATTCGGGTGACGGGTGTTTTGCCGTCATTCCAGGTTCACACAAAAAGAATTTCGACATAGTTGATCGAAACCTGACGAAGGAAGGGGATCCCTGGAGCTGGTCTGGCCTGGACACCCCAGGCGCGGTTGAAATAACCGGTGATCCGGGTGACGTTATGATATTCACTGAAGCACTCGTCCATACCGGTACGGATAAAACGACTGCCCGGCGGCGTACGACTCTTCAGTACAACCATGTGGACAGCAGCAAAGTCTCTGCCGCGATGAGAGACCATCACAACGCCCGGCATTACTGGATGCCACCTTCCATTCGGAAGCGTTTCACGCCGGAACAATTAGATATGACCAATTGGATGAATTACACCATTCCCGACCGTTCGATACATGGTGATCAAGATAGTACGTTGGTAAATAACGGCTAATTTTTATAAACCTGAAAGCCGGAAGGCCAGAAGACTGGAAGGTTGGAGAACCGAAACCGATGAACGGCACCTCTTTTAATTTGCAGAGCCTGAGCCCTTTTGATTTCATCTCCGACATTATACCCAAAAAAAAATTTCGCATTTCAAAAAACAGGTACCTGGAGAGTGTCATATGGAAAAATATAAGCCAATTATGAGCTTTGGTGAGGATACCGCCAAGGGCTACAGCCCACAACGTGGGGATGAGGTGGAGACCGTCGGATTCCTGGAGCAACTGGCACGGGGCGGTCCCGCGTTGGAACTTGCGATCGGCGCCGGGCGGATCGCGTTACCCTTGGCTGCTCGAGGAATCCACGTTGACGGCATCGACTTCTCACCTGAGATGGTCGCCGAGTTACGCACCAAACCGGGAGCAGAAAAGATCGAGGTCACGATGGGGGACTTCGCTGAGGTTGCGGTAGCCGGCACCTATCGCCTTATTTACGTGGTCTTCAACACGCTGTTCAACCTGCTCACCCAAGACGAGCAGGTTCGCTGCTTCGAGAACGTCGCCGCTCATCTCACTGACGACGGTTCCTTTGTCGTGGAGGCCTATACGCCTGACTTTCTTCACAAGTTGCGTAATGATCAACACGTGGACGCGGAAGCCATCGGAGTCGATGAAGTAAAGCTGGACGTGTTGCGCCATGACATGGCGACGCAGATGATCGAGGAGAGCCACGTATCCCTATCCCCCGAAGGAATTAGCATGACCCCAATTGTCCAACGATACTCATGGCCCAGCGAGCTCGATCTCATGGCACGCATTGCCGGTCTGTGCCTAAAGGAGCGTTGGGGCGGCTGGAGTAGAGAAGCGTTCACAACCAAGAGTGAAAACTGCGTATCCGTCTATGGACGTTGAGCATCCTTTTCGATCACTTATAATTACAGGTAGCTTTCTCCTCGTATATTCCGAGACATGCTAAATTACCTGATGGCACAACTAATGTTTGCTTCTATTGCAAATCGACGCAGATGAACAATAATCGCGAGCCTGGCAAGATCATCATGATTAACGGAGCTTCGAGCTCAGGAAAATCGACGCTTTCGCGCTCGCTTCAGCAGAATCTGCAAGAGCCGTTTTTACATTTTTCTTTTGATCACCTCCGCGAAACCAATGTTCTACCGATGGAGCGTATCCATAAAGGAGACATCGACTGGTCAGTCATGCGCCCTGCCGTTTTTGATGGGTTCCATCGCTGTCTGCCAGCCTTAGCTGAGGCGGGCAACAACCTTATCGTTGATCACATTATTGAGAATGAGCAGTGGATGTCTGATCTTGTCCAGCTGCTCTCTTCTTTTGATGTCTATTTTGTCGGTGTGCATTGCCCGCTCTCTTTGCTGGAGCGTCGGGAACGAGAAAGGGCTGACCGGCGAACCGGAGAAGCTAATACGGACTTTCATTCCGTGCACCGCTACTCTGAGTATGATTTTGAAGTTGATTCGACTTTACCGAATCAAAGCAACGTCGAAAAATTGATCTCAGCGTGGCGATCACGAACCAGACCTGCGGCATTTGATCGATTGGCTATAAATAAAGGGTAGCTTCAGACAATCACTTGATCGGGGTGAACAGGAGGAGGGTGCCGATTTGTTCGTAACCAACAACCGGATATAGTTTAGCTCCGGTGTGACTGGCGAGCAGAACTGCAGTTTTTGCACCACCTGTGCGGTCGTCCCGAAGCATCCGGCATAACAAGTCCCGGGCGATCCCTCGGCGGCGGTAAGCAGGAAGGACAAGCATATTCGAGCACCATGTTGCGTTACCGACAACGACGCTGCCAACCCAACCCACGGGCTCATTATCAACTAACGCGACATAGGCCCGCATCGGTGAACCCTTCGGCAGATATTCAGGAAGAATCTGCCGCGTACGCGCCACCTTTGCCAATTTATTTGCCATGTCTTCGGTCGTGACTTGCTCAATTTTTACAGGTGTTTCGCAGCGCGGAATCCGTCGCAACTTGTGGATCATCAGCGGTTCAGTAAGCCCTAGCCGGTAACTGAGTTTTTTGAAGCCAGTGCGGAGCGATTCATCGGAGTCATCAATACCATGAATCGCGCAGACGGAGAACCGCCCACGCGTGTGCTTGCGGACGATCCGGTCAATCACCTTTGGTGCCACACCGCAAGCAATCCATTCCTCATTGCGGTAGTTGTTGCGCTTCCGCGGTGCATCGCGCACCACCCACAGGGGTTCGACGCAATCGGCGAGGCATGGATGGGTAAAGCTTCGTGTGAAGGAAAACCCTCGTACGAACACTTCAATCGCCCGATTTATAGTGAACGGAGCGCTAGCTCGCCGTTGCGATAGGGTTTTCATTGAGCATCCTCTACCACTATTTAATTAGCAGAAAAGTAAAAAACTGGGATGCGAGAGCTGACTACTTTCAAAATTTTAGTTTTTAACTGCTTTTAAAGTAATCAATAATCTTTTTTTTGTAGAGATTCTCGCGGCTGAATATTCCCGGTGTTTTTTCCTCCTTATCATTGATGATTTCTTTCAGCCACAACAATTGAACTGGAGGTATTAGTTGAAGCATTTCTAAATAACGCTTGTCGACATCATCTAAAAAATTAGGAGGGGCAATTAATACGGTACCTCTCGGGTATCTAGATAATAAATACCTGCCCTCTTGAATCATGTATTCAGGAATGGATATAGATTTTGCTTTGGGGTAATGTTTTATCAAATCTTTATATATTTTACCCCAATTATGTAAGTAGGATTCACCATCGATCTTAGGGTCTTTGAACTCTAAGAATCCCTTGGCCATACATTCAAGAGAATGATAAGCACTGAAATAGGCAGGGCGCATGAGATCAGCGAAATAACTTTGTCTTGAGACTAGATAATACTCCATGGAAATGCGGCCCCATTTCCCGAGGCCCGCGTTAAATATGAATGGCTGCGGCATTGTTTATAAATAATTTCGTCTCGCTAAAAACCTTTTTCGTTATCTAATGTGGGATTAATAATACAGTAATTTATCGGAAACTAAAATGAAAAATAAGCTATTCATTAAAATATCAGCGTCGTTCTTTATCTTAGGTTCAGTGATGCTATGGGTAGGGTGGATTTTGTTATTGATAGCCTTGACAGCAATTCCCGTATCAGTTTCAGCCGATCTTATTAAGCCCATTGTGACATCAAATTCCGAATTTTCCTTTGCAACCTATATTTATGACTCAATTCTTTCACCTGCGAATGTGGATCTTGTAACTGAAAGTTGGGAATGTAAAGTTGCACAGACATCGGTTGACGAGATTGGTATCAATAACGATATTACAATTTCCTGGCAGCACATGGTTGCGCCGCATCTGGGTGAGATTGATCCCGGCTCTTTAAATACGCTGTTACTATTAAACGTAGACCGCAGGGATAAATCGGATCAAAATAAATTATATATACAGGTTTCAGGTAGCGAAGCACATGCCAAAAGAACCCACAGAGATATTATAACGGCAAAATACGAACCAATTAAAAGTGAATCCTTTTTTTATTCGTTATTTATATGGCGGATGTCACGACTAACTATTTCTATTGATCATCTTGACGAAGATAAAGAACCGACACCCCTCGTAGTGCCAAAAAAGGGACCAAGCATGATAATTGTGCGTTGGGTACCCGTTACACTCACGTTAGCAGTCATTGCGGTAATAGCCGTCGCCGCGATTGTTTTAAAGCGGAGAAAACTATAAGGAAATCAAAAAGGGACAGGCCTCGCAATTCAGCAAAAAAATAGAAATGCTGAGATGCGAAGCCTGACCCCTTTTTGTGTCCGCCTTTTTGTGTCCGAGGGCATTGTTAGATTCGTTACCGAAATCAATAGCGTTACAAGCGAATCCGGGAAACCCAACCTTGACAACGTCAGCTATTCGGGAAGGGCTAGATGATGTATTTCGGTCGATGGATCGAATTAAGCAGAAATATAAATTAACTTTCCTCCTCTTATAAATATGAAGGTTATACAACATCTCGATAAAATAGGTGCACTAGGAGCAATTATTGCTGCATCCATATTGCCTTGTTGCTTCCCTCTCCTCGCTGTGATTACCACTGCTCTTGGATTCGGAGCCTTGGAACAATTTGCACCTCAACTTCAGTATGCGATTCAGTTCCTCGTAGCAGTTGCTTTTATAGGTTCTTATTTTGCCTACCTCAACCATCGCGTGATCTGGCCTCTCACGATTGCAGCAATAGGAACTTTTCTAATTTTCTTTCATTATTATGTAAGGTTCTCGACTCCTTTAATCTACACAGGGTTTGGTCTGCTCGTTCTGTCGGGAGTATGGAATACAGTATTGAATAGGAAGTGGAAGAAATCTGAAACAATTTTACAATCCACCATCACTTGTCCTGAGTGCGGATTCCAGAAGAGCGAAAAGATGCCTACAGATGCATGCCAGTATTTTTGGGACTGTCCGAAATGCGGAAAGAAACTGAAACCTAAAGAGGGAGATTGTTGTGTGTTCTGCTCCTATGGAAGTGTTCCGTGTCCACCAATTCAGCTTTCAAATACATGTTGCGCATAAGTAGACGCAGAATGCCTAACTAGTCGCTGATTCTTAATTGACGATTGCCTATATTATGAAGGCATGAGTCATGAAGGAAGGTCGGGGAATTCAAAGGGGTCAAACATAGAATTTAATTGTCATCGACTGCTTAATTGATGGTTAAACATAGAGGAGAGATACAGCTTTAAACGTACAGTTTTTCGTGGATTGCTTACCACCCCGTTAATATTTAAATTCTACGTTTGACCCCTTTTATGCATCTCATTTACAAAGAGAGTTTTCGGGATAACGACCTGCTCCCTGAACGGTAATTTCACCAGTGCGTTTTTTGAACGCAAGCATTTAGGAATGGAAATATGACAAGGCAATTATATGACGACGAACGAGTGCGTAGGATTCTGGGCGCGGCCGACATCGACATCCTCGTCGCCTGTCGACCTGAGAATTTCAGTTATTTCAGTGGTGTGACCCGGATGATGGAACACCGATTCGAACGCGAACATACAACTTTCGCTCTCATGACCCGAGATGCACACCCAACTCTGATTGTGCCATACTTCGAATATGAGACCATTCGAGAAGAGACCAGTGTCACCGACATTGTTCCTTTTCGTCAGTTCACCGGAGTATCCGGTGATGAAGCCACTGATCGCAACCAGGGAGGATCCCACGAAGCCGACCTCGCGAGTAAAATTTCAGAGTTGGGATTTCAAAATAGCCGGATTGGTTACGACGAGAAATATACTCCTGTGAGTGTCTACGAATTAATCCGTGAGCATCTTCCCGATGCACAGCTCATCGCAGCCACCGACGTGTTCAATCGCCTCCGTCAGGTTAAGACTCAGGAGGAGATTAACCGCCTGACCCGGTCAAGCCAAATTGTGGAGAAGGCATACAAAGCGATGTGGGCCGCGGTGAAGGAGGGGGTGACCGAGCGGCAGTTGGCAGCTGTTGCTTACGAAGTCTTCTTGCACGAAGGAGCCCCGCCACTGGGATTCATGGTCTGTGGGGCAGGCGTTAGAAGCGCCATTGAACATCTTACGCCTTCCGATTGCGCTGCACGCAACGGTGAATTAATCCGCTTTGACATGGGTGTTCGTTACCAGGGTTACCAATCGGACGTGGGCAGAACTTTCGTATGTGGAACTCCGTCTTCTGAACAAACGGCAATCTACGCAACGATCTTCGATGCGTATCAACAAGTCATCGAAGCTATGAAACCTGGGGTCGAAGGGCGAGAATTATATGAGATTTATCGCCGGGGAATGGGAGCATACTACAAGGTCACTCCTATGGATTGGGTCGGTCACAGTCTCGGGCAGGAAATCCATGAATCTCCTTATTTGGGCCCTCATATGAAAGAACCGCTCGAGCCCGGAATGGTCTTTGCCGTAGAAATTGTCCTGGGCTTTCCAGGTCGAGAGGGCTATCACGTCGAAGACCCGATATTAATAACTGAGGAGGGAAATCGTCGTTTAATCGACCTGCCTAACGAGAGTCTAATTGTAGGGAATAACTCATAAGTTTAAACAAACTGTAATTGACATCTATAAAGCAAATCCAATTAATTTAAAATTATGGCTGTCGACTTTGCATTGATTGAACAATTACGTGAGTATGACACTCCCGATATCGCTGAATCGCTGTTGCGATTGGGTTGCAAGGACAACCATAAATATACCATGGGCATCGATGTTAAGCTGATGACTCCCTTTCTCCATCCCATCGTAGGTGTCGCTGTGACCTTAGTTGTCAATACGAGCACGCCGGGCTTTGAGACAGATCTCGAGGGTTTAATGCAGGCGGAAGAAAAAATTCGCGCCTCAAAAGTGCCAACCATTGTTGTTATGAAATCAGTGGGTTCGCGAATGACACATGAGTGCGTAACAGGCGATTATATGTGCGCGATGTTTCAGGCAGGTGGTTGTGTCGGTCTTGTCGCCGATGGGGGTATTCGTGACCTCGAAGCGATAAACCACCTTGGTTTTACCGTCTATGGTTCCGGCACGATGAGTGATCATGCTTCCGTAAATTACAAACTAGCCAATGAACCGATCACCGTCAGCGACGTTACCGTGGATCACGGCGATTTACTCCATGCTGATATTAACGGAGTGCACTTGATTCCCGCCGAGTATCACAACGAGATAGTCGAAGCTTGTCGCGTGACTAGCGAACTCGAGACCGGTGGACGCATTATCGCCCGTCGTACCGATCTCAGTGCCCGAGAAAAATGGACCATGGTAAAAGCCCTCGTCGAAGAGCATAAAAAAAATGCCGACCGTTGATAAAGGGTTGAATGATAAGTCTAAAGGTCAAATAGTTCAAGATTCAGAGGTTAGCTATATCTTATCTAAATTCCTGAGTTTCAGATATCACCCGACAATCGATATATATCTATTTCGGTAAGATAATATATAAATGCGTGAGGAGGTTCTGTAAGCATCCCTCTTGGTGCTGTAACTTTGTTAGCTGGTTTAAAATGTAATTTTACTTTGTAATTTTTCCATTCGCCTAAACCAATTAAAATGATTCCCCAGATAATTAGATGTGCCTGGCTATTCGTAATTCCTTTGAATTCGAATTATTTCTGGGAAGGTCGAAAGGGGTCAAACGTAGAATTTAAATGTCATCGATTGCTTAATTGATGGTTAAACATTGAGGAAAGATACAGCTTTAAGCGTACAGTTTTTCGTGGATTGCTTACCACCCTGTTAACATTTAAATTCTACGTTTGACCCCTATTATGCACTTTTATGCATGCAGGATATATTGTGGTATAATATAGCGATAATAGGCGAATTATAGTAACCTTGGAGGAATATTTATGAAAGCTATTGTTTATCACATATATGGTTCACCCGATGTTCTTCAATTCAAAGAGGTAGAAAAACCTACTCCCAAGGACAATGAAGTCTTGATAAAAGTTCATGCCACAACAGTAAATCGAACTGACACTGCAACAATTAGAGCGAAACCATTTATTATTGGTAGATTGATGACAGGTTTATTCAAACCAAATAATCCAATTCCTGGAACCGAATGTGCTGGAAAAATTGAAGCTGTTGGAAAAAACGTATCGTCTTATAAAGTAGGCGATAAGGTTTTTGGATTTGATGATAGCGGTTCACGGGCTCATGCAGAGTACATGACAATATTAGAAGACAAAGCAGTAACAATACCTAAAAACGTAACATATGAGCAGGCCGCAGCGAGTTCTGAAGGTGCACATTATGCGTATATTTTATCAAAAAAGTAAATATAAAAAGTGGGCAAAAAGTTCTCGTTAATGGTGCAACAGGAGCGATTGGTTCGGCAGCAGTTCAACTTCTAAAACATTTTGATGTTAAGGTTACGGCAACATGCAATACGAAGAATATAGAATTAGTGAAATCATTAGGAGCTGATAAAGTAATTGATTATACAACAGAAGGTTTTACAAAAGATGAAGAAAAATATAACTTTGTTTTTGATGCTGTTGGAAAAAGTTCATTTTTTAAATGCACACAATTACTACAACCAGGAGGAGTTTATTTTTCAACAGACTTAGGTTATATGGGTCAGAATATTTTCTTACCATTCATAACAGCGATTATAAAACCCCTGATTGGCTGCAAAAAAACCGCATCTCCAAATTTTACAGATGTTAGGGAAAGTCTACTTTTAATCCAGAAGCTTATTGAAGTTGGAAAATTTAAAACAGTAATAGATAGAAAATATCCGTTAGATCAAATTGTCGAGGCGTATAAGTATGTTGAGACGGGGCAGAAGGTGGGGAATGTAGTAATAACATTGGAACATAATAACTAAACCTAACAAAGCGTTTCAGTTGACCCCTTTTATGCATGGTGCCCGGAGAGGGGGTCGAACCCACACTCCCTTGCGGGAACTGGATTTTGAGTCCAGCGCGTCTGCCAATTCCGCCATCCGGGCGCACAATGATTATCAATCTATGGTGAAAGCGGTATCCGGCAATTACTTTTTAAGGGATTTCTTTATTTCCCTTTCTTTTGCTTGGTCTTTGCCGCATGCTGGGCGCGCAAGCGCAGGGATTGCAGGTGTATAAAACCGGTAGCGTCGTCGGGATTATAACTACTGATTACACCTTCCATCGAAGCTATGTCAGGATCGTAAAGTGATTGTGGGGATTGTCGACCGACCGTGATGATGTTTCCCTTGTATAATTTTAAACGCACCGTGCCGGTAACGGTTTTCTGACTTTCATCGATAAGGGCTTGCAGCGCCTCGCGTTCCGGTGAGTACCAAAAACCATTGTATATAAGTTCGGCGTACTTGGGGATCAAACCATCGCGTAAGTGCATCAGCTCTCGGTCCATGGTCAGACTTTCCACCTGTCGATGAGCGTGCATGAGAATGGTGCCACCGGGAGTCTCATAAACGCCTCGGCTCTTCATTCCGACAAAACGGTTCTCTACAATATCGGTACGGCCGATGCCGTGCTTCCCTCCGAGTGCATTCAAAGTCTTAAGAACAGCTGCGGGATTTAACTTATTTCCGTTTACCGCGATGCAATCACCTTTTGCATAACCGAGTTCGACATATTCAGCTTCATCAGGAGCATCCTCTGGTGCCACGGTTAGTTTAAACATACTCTTGTTGCAGGGTATAGTTGGATCAAACATCGGATCTTCGAGTATTCCCGCTTCGTAGGAAATATGAAGGAGGTTGCGATCCATGGAGTAGGGTTTAGAGGCCGTGGCCTCGACATCAATTCCATGTTCCTGGCAATAGGTAATCATTTCGCTCCGACCGGGGAATGTCTCGCGAAAGGCCGGTATCCGCCAGGGAGCGATGATCTCGAGATCGGGAGCCAATGAAGCATAAGTAAGTTCAAAGCGGCATTGATCGTTACCTTTGCCGGTCGCCCCGTGAGCGAGGGTTGTCGCGTTTTCATCCCTCGCGACAGCGATCTGCGCCTTGGCAATGAGAGGGCGGGCAATGGAAGTTCCGAGAAAGTATTGGCCCTCGTAAATGGCATTTCCGCGCAGCATGGGGTAGATAAACTCACGCGCGAATTCTTCGATCAGATCGACGGTATGATGGGCAACAGCGCCCGTGGATTCCGCTTTTTCAGGGAGTCCCTTTAATTCCTCTTCCTGCCCAATGTTGGCCGCAAAAGTAACGACCTCTGCCTGGTATTGCTCTATAATCCATTTGAGGATTACGGAAGTATCCAATCCTCCTGAGTATGCGATAACGACTTTCATGTTAAAATTCCTATTTATTTTTTGCCGAAATTTTCGAAGTTAGAATAATAAAAATTAAGATTTATCAGTACCGGCGAGTGATGAGAGTATGGCCTTTTGCACATGAAGACGATTTTCAGCCTGATCAAAAACAATCGATTTTGGGTTGTGGTAAACTTCAGGTGAGACTTCCATCTCGAGATGGGCAGGGAGGCAATGCATAAATAATGCATCCTCCTTTGCCGCATTGAGCAGATCCAAGGTTACTTTATAGGGAGACAATTTTTCGGCCCGCATGGCTTCCTCATCCTCTTTTCCCATACTCACCCAGACATCAGTGTAGATGACGTCGGCATTCTCAACCGCTTCCTGGATATCGGTAGTGAAGGTGTAAGCTTGGGCAATACCCGCATTATCGAGGTAGTTCTTTATTTCATCACCGGGAGCAAATGCTTCCGGCCCGGCGAGAGTGACATTCATTGAAAAGAGATGACCTCCAAGGATCCAGGAATTGGCCATATTGCAGTTACAATCCCCGACAAAAACAATTTTGCGGTCTTTGAGCGATGTGACATTGCAATCTTCAGACCAGCGTTCAGCCAAGGTGAAAGCATCACTAAAAATCTGACAGGGATGAAGGAAATCAGTCAGTGCATTCACAACACTGATCGTGCCCTCACGTGCGAACTCTTCGATTACCTCGTGTTCGTAAGCGCGTATGACCAATCCATGACAATAGCGGGAGAGAATCTGTGCGGTGTCTGCTACGGACTCACCGCGACTGAGTTGCATCGTGTCCTTATCCAGGTGAAGCGCATGACCACCGAGTTCATTGATTCCCACTTCAAAGGAGACACGTGTGCGCGTGCTGCTTTTATAGAAAAGCAACGCCCAGCTTTGATTATTTAATACCGAGGAGTTATTCTCACCGCGGTTATTTTTATATTTTTGAGCGAGTGAAAATATATCAGCTGCCTCGCGAATAGAAAAATCTGTCTCTTTTAAAAAATGCTTCATGACTCAATACAGATGTGTTAATAACGGAATCCCTCCCGTTATTTTAAATCTTCTAATGTCTGTTCAAGAATATCCAATGCCGATTTTATTTCATCATCCGACACATTAAAAGGTGGATATATTCGTACTGTATTCGCTCCAGCGGGTACCGTGATCAATCCTTTTTCAAAAAGGCTATTGATGAAGTCGGTAGGATCTTCTTTCATCCCAATTCCCAGGAGATATCCTTGGCCCCGTACTTCAGCAATATGCTGCGGATATTTATCGGCAAGTTTACACAATGAAGCTTTGAGTTTAGTACCGCTTTCAGCGACTCGGTCTAGGAGGTTTTCTTTTTCCATGACTTCGAGAACGGAGAGAGCCGCCGTACAGGCCAGTGGATTTCCACCGTAAGTTGAACCATGAGTACCCGGGGTAAAAAGCCCGGCATATTTGTCTGATATCCAGATTGCGCCGATAGGAAATCCTCCACCCAAACCTTTAGCCATGGCAATGGTATCGGGAACAATACCCGCGTGCTCATAGCCGAAAAAGCGGCCGGTTCGCCCGACACCAGTTTGCACTTCGTCGAGCATTAGGAGTAAATTATGTTCATCACACAGTTTACGTATACCTTGTAGGAATTCAGCGTCACAGGGTAGGACACCACTTTCACCCTGGGTGGGTTCGAGATAAATCGCAACTGTATGCTCGTCAATTTTTGAGGAAAAACTCTCGAGGTTATTAATTTGACCAAAGGAAAAACCATCGAGTAGGGGGCGAAACCCTTTCTGTATTTTTTCAACCGGTGTTGCGGACATGCCCCCGAAGGTACGACCGTGAAATGCATTTTCGGCACCGATTATTTTATAGCTTTTCCCCTCCTCACCCGCTTTATCTGTCCCAAAGAGTCGAGCAAGTTTTATAAGGGCTTCATTTGCTTCAGCACCGCTGTTACAGAAGAAGAATTTACCCGGACCTGTATATTTTGCTAATTTTTCCGCAAGCTGTGCGGGGTGGGGGAATCGGTAGAGGTTCGTGCAGTGAATCAATTCCGTCGCCTGTTCCTGGATACGTTTTACCCAATAGGGATGGCAATGACCGAGGCCGTTTACGGCAATACCGGTGCCAAAATCAAGGTATTCTTTTCCGGTGTCATCCCAGACCTTGGTGCCTTGTCCTTTTACTAAGGTAAATGGCGCCACAGGGTAATTTCCCAGGATATATTTATCATAAAGGGTGGTAAGATTAGAGGTTTGCGCATTCATGATTTTCTAGGGTTGATTATTAATTTTGAACGATTTCTGTGCCTATCCCCCGGTCGGTAAATATTTCAAGAAGAAGGCTGTGAGGCACGTGGCCATCGACAAAGTGAACACGTCGAACACTGTTCTCAATGGCTATTACCGCACTGTTTACTTTCGGTAACATTCCCGATCCAATGACGCCCTTAGCTTTGTAAGCTTCGACTTGATCGACTTTTAAGGTGGAAATAAGAGACTCGGGGTCATCGGGATCATTTAAAAGGCCTGGCACATCGCAAAGATAAACAAGGCGCCGCGCGTGCAGGGCGGATGCTACATGGGAAGCTGCGGTATCCGCATTCGTATTGTAAACGCGACCCTCTTTATCCAAAGCGATAGGGGAGATAATAGGGATATAGCCCTCTTCGAGCGCTTTTTGGATGATCCTTGTTTTGACATTTTTAATTTCTCCAACCTGACCCAGGTCGACAGGTTTATTCGAATCATCTCGCGTCAATTTTTCACATAGAAATATTTTATTTCCGATCATCGGGAGCGGGCGACCAGCACTATGCTGAATAATTTCAGCAATATCGAGATTGATCTCTTCATTGAGCGTCTTTTCGACAATCTTAATCGATTTATCATCAGTAACCCGTAACCCCTTATTAAAAACCGGCACTAACCCGGCCTCTTCCATCGAACGGCTGATAGCTTTACCACCCCCATGAACGACTACGACATGGATACCAACGGCGGCGAGAAAAACAATATCGGTAGCGACACGGCGACGCACATGAGGATCGGGGTCATCCATAAAACGGCCCCCATACTTGATGACAAAAGTAGAGCCTTTAAAACGTTGTATGTAGGGCAACGCTTCGAGTAAGACACGAGCTTTTGAAATGATGTCGACTTCGGTTATCATAAGTTTTATTCGCTCTTGTTAAAATCCACATACGCTTCAGAGAGGTCGGTGCTCAATAAGCGGTAAGAGGCTTTGCCGAGATTTAAATTCAAAATTATAGAAAACCGTTTTTTACTTACGATATCTATCCACCGTGATTTATTTTTTAAAAGACATCGTCCTTTCGTAATTACTGGTACCGAATGTTGTTTCGTTGTGCCAGTGGGAGTTGCATAGGCGAGATCAAGTTTTTCCTCTTGAACAGAAGCACCCGAGTAACCGGCAGCATCGAGAATACGGCCCCAGTTAGGATCACTTCCATACCATGAGGTTTTCACAAGGAGAGAGTTTCCAATCGAACGGGCGATTTTATTCGCATCGGTTTTATTCTTAGCTCCCTCCACGCATAGCTCCACTACTTTGGTGATACGTTCACCATCGGACACTATTTTATCGGCAAGGACAGCGCAGACATGACGCAATCCGAGAACGAAATTTTGAAACAAACTTGATTGCGTGGGTGACACTTTGATCCCGGATTTAGCATTTGCGAGAAGGATCACCGTATCATTAGTGCTCATGTCACCATCCACTGTTATCGCGTTAAAAGACAGTTCGACTGCTTCAGCTAATATTTTCTGAAGCAGGGTTTTACTGATATCAGCATCGGTCGCAATAAACGCGAGCATAGTCGCCATATTCGGTTGAATCATACCTGCTCCTTTTGCTATCCCGCTGATTGTAATATAATCGAGATCGCTCGCTTTGTCCCCCGCGTGTAAATGGGGTATTTTTACGGTAATGATTTTCTCCTTCGTATCGGAAGTGAGAATGGCTTTCGCGGTTTTAAGTCCATGCTCTTTCGTCGATCCTAAATTCGCGGCAGCATCTTTAATCCCCACACGAATTTTCTGCATGGGTAATACTTCACCGATGCGGCCCGTTGAACAGACAAAGAAAGTTTCCGGGGGTGTATTACAAGCGCTAGCGGCGCTGAACTGCATCGACCAGGCATCTTTCATTCCACGTTCACCGGTGCAGGCATTGGCATTTCCACTATTCACGACAACTCCATGAAATTGATTTTCGACGCGCAGCAATTCCTGGCAGAGATTAACGGGCGCGGCACTTACAGCGTTTTTAGTGAAGACTCCTGCCGCAGAGCAGGGAGTGGGGGAAAAAATTAATGCCAGGTCCAGTCGGTCATCTTTTTTGTCACGTAGATCACAGGACGTACCGACCGATTGGAAACCAGGAACATCGGTGATACCACTGGATTTTTTTTCTTCTATGAATGCACTCATGAGACAGTTAGCTTATCCGAAAGCATTTATCTAAATCAATCCCTCATCTTCCGGAAAACCCAGGATTAGATTCATAATCTGGACAGCTTGTCCACCAGCCCCCTTCATAAGGTTGTCCTCAGCGGAATGAATAATGAAGTTGTCCGTCCGTGGATCGTGTGTTGCTGATATGTCGATTCGATTCGTATGGAGGAGATCTGAGGTGTGAGGGGGGGTGCCCGAGGGGAGAATGGAGATGAATGGTTTTCCTGAGTAAGCTTTTTCCCAGGAAGCATAAATGTCTTCACTCTTATTATTGTTCGCAGGCGCGATAATCGTAGTAATGATACCGCGTATCATGGGAACAAGATGGGGTGTAAACTGGATTACGGTGTTTTTACCGGATGCTTCCGATAACTGTTGCTCGATTTCTGAGAGATGGCGGTGTTTAGGTACACCGTAGGGTGTAGCGTCTTCCGCGCGTTCACAGAAACTGTAATATTCCTCTGCTTTTTTTCCTGCACCACTTACACCGCTCAAGCTGTTAACAATAATCCCTTGATTTGAAATTACACCGTCACTGAGCAACGGCATAATCGGAATGAGGATACTTGTTGGATAACATCCAGGACACCCGATAATTGGAGCGTCTTTCCAAGAGCCATTATGAATCTCAGGAATGACATACGCAGAGCGGGAGAGAAGTTCAGGATCGGGGTGGGGACAGCCGTAAAACTCCTCATAGCGCTGCGAGGTATCGAGCCGAAAATCAGCGCTGAGGTCTATTACTTTTTTCCCCGCATCGACAAGGGAACGGGCATATTCGACCGCCACGCCATGAGGCAGCGCTAAAAAGTATAGATCGACATCTTTA
Source organism: Opitutales bacterium (assembly GCA_965219535.1). GTDB lineage: Bacteria > Verrucomicrobiota > Verrucomicrobiia > Opitutales > PNEW01 > PNEW01. The sequence goes on from CBDCNV010000001.1 coordinate 1,772,917, forward strand.
TTTTTAGCGAGCTTGGTTGCATCTGAATCCGTGAATTTTAATTTAGGCAACTGACCACGCAGTGTAGGAATGGCATCTCCGATCGCAGAACCGGCAAGTTTACGAGAGGTGACGACGGTCAAATTTACACGCGGATGTCGCGCTAGCAATCGAACAAGCGTTTCACCAATATACCCTGATGCGCCTACAATTCCGATATTCATGATAAGTGAAATTACCTGCAGTAAATTACTGCGGGTGTAGATTATTTAGATGAATTATTACGAAAAATTTCAATTAATTTAGATAAGAATAAGAGCAATGTGGACCAAAAAATAAACCCTCCACAGTAGCCATGACCGAGGAGGGTGTAAATAAATAGGGTCCCAATTCGAATAGGCTATCTTTTAGAAAACTGAAATCTTTTTCTGGCGCCAGGTTGGCCGGATTTTTTACGTTCCTTTTCACGAGGATCTCGCTTCAGGAAACCTCCATGTTTTAGGGGAATCCGCCAATCGGGGTTATATTTTTCCAAGGCGCGTGCTAGGCCATGAGAAATAGCGCCAGCCTGTCCGGAAGGGCCACTGCCATGAACTGTGATTACTGCGTCAAATTGCTCGCGCGCATCAACTGTAGCCAGTGGTGCGGTTGCTATTTTTGAAAGCGTTTCATGATAACAATAGTTATCGATATCGCGTTTATTAATCGTTATCTTTCCACTGCCACCGGGAATGAGACGAATACGCGCGGTTGCTGTTTTGCGACGCCCCGTAGCGAGTAAGATGTTACTATTGTTGTCTGCACTCATGAATCGAGATTCAAGCTTCAAAGATTATCGGCTGCTGCGCGTCATGTGGATGATTAGGTCCTGCGTAAATTTTTAGCTTTGTAAGCATCTGACGGGAAAGGCGATTCCTGGGGAGCATACCTTTTACTGCATTTTCTATTATAAATACAGGCTTTTTATTACGCATATCTTTTAATTTTATATGTTTTTCGTTTCCGAAATAGCCCGAGTAAAACATATATTCTTTCTGCTCTTCCTTGTTTCCACTAACCACGATTTTATCAGCATTAATGACAACAACAAAATCACCCGTATCTATATGGGGGGTATAAGTAGGCTTATTTCGTCCCCGCAGGATATTGGCAATTTTGACAGCGAGACGGCCGAGAATCTGTTCCTCGGCATCTACCAGATACCATTTTTTCTCCGTATCGCCAGTTTTTGCTAGAAAGCTTTTCATCGAATTCATGAGAAGCGGAAAAGCTAGTCGGACTTCATCACTTGTCAACTGATTAATTAAATCCCTGCGGTGTAGCGATCTGCAATTTTCATGAGGGGAGGCAATGTTTGAATATCCGCAGTTTAGTTAATATGTGAGTTATCTAAATAGAAACAGCCCACATCTGTTAAAAGATGTGGGCTGCAAAGTGGTTATCAGGGAAATCGCTCTTTAGAAACCAGCTGAAAAAGAGGCCCCCCACCAGAAGTTAGCATCGCGAGTAGCAGGCAGATCGGTTGCACTCACACGCATACCGATTGAGAAGGCCGCATCGTCATTAAAAGCATAACTCCAATCAACGGACGCACCATAATAGGCGTAATCGGTCCCGCTCCCCGTATCAAAGAAGACAGCAGCGACATAAACGCCAACGTCTATAGTAGAACCCTGAAGGGTATCGCTCAAGGCAAAGCTGTGTTCGGCAGAACCCTGAATCGTAAATCCATTGAGGTCGACATCATAATATAAATAGACGGAAGGTGCGAATGTTACATCTGCGGCAAATCCTCCATAAAACTCTCTGGAGAAGGAGTCAGACGATGGATCTTCAGGAAACCAATAGTAGGTAAATCCGACATCCACGCTCAGCCAATCGGCCAGCCCGAATCCGTATCCGGTATAGAAATCGATTTCATTGTTAAAACCGACGCCATCAACGATAGGTTCGTTTGCCCAAATGCCGGCATAAAAATCACCATAACTCATGTCCACGGCGGGTTGAAAGGATTCATCAGCGAACTGCACCCCGCGAAATACGTATTCCGACTCGTAGGCGAAAGTGGCCGAAATACCCAATTCCTGTGCCGAAAGCGTGCTTATACTCAAGAGTGAGGCTAAAACAATTATACTTAGTTTTCTTTTCATCATTTTTCTTTTTTGTAGTTTTGAAATCTTTATTGATTAATTGGGGTCACTGCTAAAATAAGCGAGAAGTATGCCAATCATAATTTTCATCCTGATTTTGGCGATGACTGTTTTTTTTTTTGCATTTTCCAATAAATTTGAAGTCGGGAGAGATAAAAAAGGCTAAAATTGAACAGTAGCGTAATTCACTGCGCAGTATGTGCCACGCGATAATCTTAAAGATTTGTATGCCAGCCACATATAGGAAAAAGGCTCACTCGGCCCCGATCGTTATTCAGCGTTGAGAGGTGCAATTTTCCGACATTTTAAAGAATTTATTGCAAATAACGGTAGACCCAATAATCTCGCACTAGAGTAGCAGTTGTCTGGGATACAGCTTTTAAATGGACCTAAGCGATTTCAAAATATAACAGAAAATAACAAAGAAAGAGTGGATTAATCATGGGAGAGGCAAGAAGTAGCGTGGTAGAAAACCAAGCGAGTCAGCTTGATCAGCTCAAACAGTTCACAAAAGTTGTGGCCGATACCGGGGATTTTGCTGCGATCAAGCAGTATTCACCAGATGACTCTACGACCAATCCAACCCTGATATATAATGCGGTAAAGAAAGATGAATATAAACATCTATTAGATAAGGCCGTGATTGATAATAAAGATCAAAGCTCTGATCGTGAGCTGCTCGTTAATAAAATTATTGATCATTTACTCATACTTTTTGGTCTCGAGATATTAAATATAATTCCAGGCCGCGTTTCTACGGAGGTGGATGCCCGTCTTTCATTCGATACCATGGGAACGATTGGGAAAGCGCATGAGATCATTCAACTTTACGAGGATAATGGAATTTCAAGGGAGCGGATCCTGATTAAAATAGCCTCAACCTGGGAGGGCACACTGGCTGCGACTAAGCTGGAGAATGAGGGCATTCACTGTAATATGACCCTCTTATTTTCGCTTCCCCAGGCGGTTGCTTGTGCCGAAGCGGGGGCAACACTTATCTCTCCTTTTGTTGGTCGCATTCTCGATTGGTATAAAGCAGCAACGGGAAAAGATTATTCCGGTGTCGATGATCCCGGTGTGATGTCGGTTAAAGAGATCTACAATTACTTTAAAAAAAATGGTTATACGACTGAAGTGATGGGTGCCAGTTTCCGCAATGTCGATGAAATTGTTGAATTAGCAGGTTGTGATTTATTGACGATCAGTCCCGATCTCCTGCAGACCCTAATGGACACTCAAGTGCCGCTTGAAAGGAAGTTAAGTCCCGAATCTGCTCAGAAACAGGACCTGGAGAAAGTAATACTCGATGAAAATAAATTCCGTTGGTTGCTCAATGAAGATGCAATGGCAACTGAGAAACTGGCTGATGGCATCAGGCGTTTTGCAGCCGATGCAGAAAATCTTGGTGCATTAATAAGAGAGAGAGTTTAGAATAAAGTAGCGCTTGTTTACTTAATCATCTCCCACACTTTTATTAATTGATTCACGGGATATTTTTTTAGTCCGGACAAAAGGCATAAAAAAAAGTCCTTTTACCGTCAGTTGTTCTGGTCGATCAGTCTCATCGAGACCATATTGAATCGTCCGGGGATGATTCCGCAGGCGAAATGAGCGGAACGCCCGATCCCAAATTGAGAGAAGTGATGTGTAGTTGGAATTTGTTTCAGAGACTACGCGTGAATGGTGCACTTTGTGCATGGCTGGACTGGTTAAAAAAAAACGCAGTAGACGATCATATTTTTCTGGGAGTCCAATATTGGCATGATGGAATTGCGTGTTAGCGAACATGATCATTTCATATAGAACCAATTCACCGAGAGTTATACCGGTGATTAGAAATACAGGTAGCCGGAGCAGTGAAGAGAGAATGATTTCTCCGAGATGAAAGCGATTTGCGGTTGTTACGTCCATATGAGGATCAGAATGATGAACTTTATGAAAGATCCAGAGAAAGGGTAAGCAGTGATTAAAGCGGTGCCACCAGTAGGTCCAGAAATCCAGAAGTAGAATCGCACCTGTAAAATGGATGTAAGCGGGAAGTGAAGTGACATTCAGAAGGCCAAAGTTATGACGTCCGGTCCACTCTATGGCCATTACCCAAAGGCTGACAAAAAGCACGATTACAGCGAAAACATTAATTATACCTAGTATCAGGTTTCGGATACAATGGTTGAAACGCAGACGAAATCTCTTATGGAAAAAATCGAAAAAGGGATTTGTGCTCTCCAGTAAAAGCAAAATGACTAATACCGAGATAGCCAGAGGTTGACGGTAATCAGAAATAACTGAATAAAAATTTTCCATTTATAAGGTGGATTTTTATGACGATATTATGGGGCAAGATTTCTTGGCCAGTGATCATGGAACTTGTGGAAGCGAGTCTGGTCTGAATATTTCAATTATTATTGTTCTTATACCAACTCATTAGTTAAGTGAATTATGTTATGATTAATAGTACCGTTACGGCTAGAATGTCTTGTCATATGTTAAAAAATATTTATAATGGTCGGTAAAATTAGCAAACAATTGCATAGTGATTAGATAGTTGTTAGAAGTTTTCGTAAATCGTTTTTATTACTACTGCTGAATTTCAATTTTAGCCATTGTTGCTGAAACTGAAAATATAATTATGAGTGAAGTCACAAAAACTATACCTGCTCCTGCTGTAAAGAAATCGCTTGATAGTTTACATGCGAATATAGCGCAAGTAATCAAAGGTAAAGATGATGTTATCGAGCATGTGCTTATTTGTCTGATCGCATCCGGGCACCTCCTGATCGAAGATCTTCCCGGCCTGGGTAAAACGACCTTGGCTTACTGTCTTGCGCGATCGATCGACTGCTCGTTTTTGAGAATCCAATTTACGAGTGATCTTTTACCCAGCGACGTAATCGGAGTCTCGGGTTACGATGAACAAGTAAAAGAATTTGTTTTTAAGCGTGGACCGATATTCAGCAACATCCTTCTCTGTGATGAAATCAACCGCACGACACCGAAAACACAATCTGCTCTACTCGAAGTGATGGATCGCAGCAAAGTAACGGTCGACGGTCAGACTTATTCGGTGACCGCTCCTTTTATGGTATTTGCCACCCAGAATCCAGTCGATTATGAAGGCACCTTCCCCTTGCCCGAGAGTCAAATGGATCGTTTTCTCATGCGTCTGAAAATGGGTTACCCCCAACAGGAGAAAGAACTGGAAATTTTAGAAAATGGGACTCTGCGCTATGACAGTATCCAACCTGATCCAGTTATTACCCGCAATGAAATCCAGCGATTCCAGGAATATGTCCATCACGTTTTTGTCGAAGAGAGTGTCCTGGAATATATTTTGCGAATTGTAACCGCAACACGTGCTGAAAATGAATTTCTAGCAGGCGTGAGTACAAGGGGTAGTTTATCCGTTAAAGTGGCAGCTCAAGCCACGGCCTTAGCAGATGGGCGAAACTTTGTCATCCCCGAAGATGTTACCAAGATCTTATTACCGGTCCTTACCCATCGTCTTGGATTGCGACGTCAAACATCGGACGCTTTAGAAGAGAGAAGTATTGTCGAAGGGATCTTACGTAACATAATCGATTCTGAACCGATACCTGTGTAATTGATGCGTTCGTAGATTATTTGGTTGCGCCAGTTTTAAAATAACGGCAGATATGTTATTATAGGGCTTATATGGCGATAGAGACACCATCCATGAAGCCCAAATCTCTGGAGTGGGCAGATCCCGGGTTTTTCACAAATCAGTCCCGCACGCGTAATTTTTTTCGCATCCTAAAACAGCTCGTATTCCCGCCTGAAGGACATAAAACGTTGCCTACTCCAGTCGGTATTGTGCTGATCGCATTGTCACTCGGTATTGGTTCAGCTGCTTACAATACCTCGAGCAACATCCTTTTTATGACATTGTCATTACTTTTAAGCAGCTTGCTTTTAAGTGGTATTCTTGCGTGGCTGAATTTTAAAGGCACACAGTGGCGACTTAATTTAGAACCTCACTTTAGAGTAGGGGAAGTAACCCCTATTCGCATTGAACTGTCCAATCATAAAAAGCTACTCCCCACATACAGCTTATGGTTCCGGGTGAAGGCAAAAGTATCGCGTGAATCCAAACGTGTTTACCTTCATGATCGACTGGATGCGGGTACAACACGTGAGCTCAACTGGATTCTCGAATTAAAAAATCGTGGCACTGAAATTATAGAAGTTGCAGGTCTGGAGACTCAGTTTCCATTTGGATTTTTGCGTAAAGTCATTGGTGGCGGGATCTCGCGAGAGGTGGTTGTTTGGCCGCGACGAATCGATTACAAATTTTCGCCAAAATTAGGAAAACGTGGACACCAACCGGGCAATACACTGCGTAAACCAGGGAGCGGCACCGAACTGATTAATTTGCGCAGTTATAAAGTTGGCGATCCACAGAGGCTCGTTCATTGGAAAGCCAGTGCGCGTCAACAGCGTTTGATGGTCAGGCAAATGAGCGAGGAAAACCAGGACGCGTATCTTATTTTTTTGGAAACACCGTTAAGCAAGTGGCAGCCCGGTGAACAATTTGAAAAACTATGTGCATTTGCCGGATCATTGGCAGAAGACTTATATATGCAAAATCGTTTGTGGGGAACAGCGATAAATGATGATGCAGTATTACCGATTAAGCGGATAAACGATTTACATTACTTTTTAGAAAAACTAGCTAAACTTCAACCTCTAGAACAATACAACCCGGTAAACGATATTATGGGAGCGACGATCATTACCTTCACTCCTGATAATGGCAACCGGGTAAAAGCTTATGTCGGTGGCAACGAAGCAGGTTCGGCTTAATTACGAAGAGCTTTATCAGCTCAAGTGATTACTTGGGGGATGTTTGTCTCTAATATCCTTATGGACTCTTCTCTACCTTGAAGTGCGGAGTGGGCCTCTTATAACTCTCACCGCAGCGGTGATTTCAGCTGGTATACTTTGGCCTTCGCTACCGAGTAAAATCCCAGCCGTTTTTATGAAAGCGGCCGTCCCATCACTTCTCTTAGTGATCGCAGCGGATTTTTTCCTTTCTCGTCCAGACATTATTCCCCCGCTTATCCGGATGGTTATACTTCTTGTTCTAGCGCGGTCCCTCGCCTACCGGAAACGACGCGAAGACCTGCAGCTGATATTATTATGTTTATTTATCGTTGTTATATCAGGGGTTCTCACGCTATCACTGACTTTTGCTTTTCAAATAATTATATTTACCCCGTGCGCGATGGCACTGCTCTTCGTTATAAACTTGCTGGAGTGCCACGACCGTGAACACGAGATCCCGCTAGAAGGGTTGAGCGAATTCAAGCTTGTTCATTTTTTCTTCCGGATAATAAAAATTGTAGATTTGCGAATGGTGGCCTTTGCCAGCCTTCTCTTTATCGGGGTGCTCCTGGTTTCTACTTTCATCTTCGTTGTCATTCCGCGGTTCAGGCTCGATCAGGCGATACCATTTTTGAATCTCAAGAGCCAGAAGAGCCGTTCTGGATTTAGCGATACGATTCATTTTGGCGATGTCGTAGAAATTATTGAAGATAACAGTGTGGCACTTCGAGTCGATTTACCGCAAGGAATGGCGATACCTCAAACACCCTATTGGCGAATGGTCGTGCTTGATGATTATTCAAATGAATCTTTTCGTATGTCTTCATCAGCGAGACTTAAAAATATTTACGATGTTAATAATGTCATAAAATTAAAAAAAGATTCCCTCGCTTTGAATGAGGTGGGCGATGAGGCAAAGTGGACGTTTTATTTAGAAGGTGGAATCAGTAGATATTTACCTGTTTTAGGTCTATTTGACATGATGCGTTTTCAAACACGGCAGAATATTGAGATCAACCGCTTGCTTCGAATTAATAGCACTAAGGACATCAGCAGTGGTGTTCTTTTCTACCAGGTAGAGAATATGCAATTGATGGATAAGATTCCAGCGACCTGGTATGAGAGAAAACTTGCTAATTTAAAACCTTTAATTGTCGATCGTTCGAGTCGGCAAGGGGAGCGAACAGGTTTATATCCGCAGACCACCCTGGTTTTACCGGGGGGGAGTGGGAATATCGAAACCCTGGAACGCATCGTAAACGAAATAACCGAGGGGAATAAACTCTCTGCCCATGATTTTACTACGCGCGCCCTTGATTACCTGAAGAAAAACCACAGCTATGATCTCGGGTACGATGTAACGGGCAGCGGTGAAGACGGTGATGTGCTTATCCGGTGGCTCAATTCTAAATCACCCGGTCATTGTGAACTTTTTGCAGGGTCATTTACTTTACTCGCTCGCATGGCTGGGCATCCTACACGTGTGGTTACTGGGTTTAAGGGCGGCTCATGGAACGGCTACGAAAACTACTACATGGTCCGTAACCGCAACGCGCATGCCTGGTGTGAAATTTATGATGGGAAAGGTTCTTGGGTTCTCGTCGATCCTACATCGGGCACTCAAGGCTATAACACGTCAGAAGGCGTTATGGCAGAAACAGCGAGTACGTTTTACATCGACGATACCTGGCGAGCGTATTTCGATAGCTTGCGTATTCTCTGGTATCGCAGGATTGTCAATTTTGATGAAACCACGCAAAAGGAGTTATCGAGCCAAATAAAACTGATGGGGACGGCATTTATCGATGGCCTTCAATTTGAAATTAAGCAGTGGTTACACAATATTGTGACTTGGTTTAACCAACCTATAAACTATGATAAGGCGATGAGGATAATAATTCTTTTCATAATTTCGGTATCAATATTTTTACTCATCCGTTACCGTTCTTATATCTTATCACAACTTAGCACGGAAGCGAAAATATTGGGGTTTGATTTAGGTGCCGATCCGGTGCGTAAAAAAGCGGGTAAGCTAGTTGTTAAGTTTCGCAACAAACAATCCGAGTTGGCAATAACTCGAGATAGCATGACGCAAGAATGGCACGATATTTATCGCGATCTACTCACCCTTCGATTCAATGACGGCCACGATCGCCCCAGTCCGAGAGTCGTATTTCGCAATGCCAGTCGCCTTCTTAAACAAAAAAACAGAAGTATTTAGTTTAGATTGAGTGCAAGTGTCCGGCTGTTTATTTGCTCTCAATCTGCCTACCTCGGGCGCCTGAATTCGAGATTGGGCATGGGAGGGAAATTCATATGCGGTTCCTGCTGATACCAAAAAGCAACTGATGCAATATCATCAGCGAGGGGCTGAAATTTTCGGTTTGGCCACCAACCCAGTGCTTGTATCGTAACACGCAAATCTTTCTCGTAACATATAGGATCCAAAATATGCCATCGGTATAAACTCCACTTCGGAGGGCCGTTTTCACCAGGGTGATTCAGGGTATTGCCGACGTATGCGGTACTGTAATTCTCCGGGAATCCATAACTCGCGCAAAAATAATCTTCTGTTCCCGTGCCACAGATAGTCGGGAATTTTTTATCCCCATCCATAAAAAATTTAATTTCACCTTCACCGAACCAACCATCTGATAACTGTGTCCATGCGAGGAAGGTACCGACATAGCGCCCCTGACCTGTAACGCCGTCAAGAATTACATAATCGGGGTTATTTCGATCCGTTACCGCACGTCGCCATTGAGCATGAAAATAACCCGCTTCATCGGAGACAGGGGTTTCAGCATAGGTAATCTGGTAGGCAATTAAGGGAATTTCAAGATCGGAGTCATTGCTAAATGTTACTCGCGCGTGTTTACGAAATGGCATCGGCCAATAACAATTAAGAGCAGAAGTTGGATTGACAATTACCGCGAGTGAATTGACTGGAGCAAACAAATCGTGACCGACGGCGAAGAAATCTGTCAGAGGAACTTCAACGGATGGCGTTTCCTCATGATCCCAGTAAAATCGCAAGACACAAGCCCGGCCTTGCCCCCGCCATTCTTTATCAGTTACAATCCAGATATGCTGAATAGTTCCGGGACCCTCAACGTCCATAAGGGTTACGGTCTCATGTGCTTTCGCATTCAAGAATGGTCTCACTTTCCACCCCTGACCAAGATTGGAAGCATGGCTTGAGTGTGGGAGATTGGGATCGGTGGGGTCGGGAATAGCCATCCCCCCTTTACCTTTAGCCCCTGTGGGGTTTTCAGCTGAAATAGATCGTGTCTTCATTTCTGTCAGAAGAGGCAACGTACCTAAACCAGGTATCAATCCCGAAAAGTTATTCATATTAAAATTTATTTAGTAATTGCGGGGTGTTCTTAGTTAGAATTTGATGCGGCCGTCAACGCATAATTGGAGATCATCTTTCGTTTTTGAAAATAAGATTGTAAGATCCTTTTAGCCAGGGGGCCTGCCGTTCTGCCACCGGCATAGTTGTCATCGGAATCGACGCCCTGGACACAGACAGCAACAGCAATTTGTGGATCTTCAATAGGCGCAAATCCTATAAACCAGGCGACATCCAGGTTCTTGTTGTCAGCGCGAAATTGGGCTGTGCCCGTTTTTCCTGCAATGCGCAGCCCTGGTATGCGTACCGATTTTGCCGTGCCTTTTTCTACCGCTAACTCCATTCCCTTAATGATGGCCTTGTATTGTTCGTCACTTATGGGGATAGCTTGCTCATGTAAATTATTAGACTTGGGTGAACGGTGAGTTTGAAAAAGCAGGGTGGGGCGCGTGCGCATCTCTTTGCGGGAAAAAGAAGCGATAAATGCGGCCATTTGCAGCGGGGTGACGCGAAGATAGCCATGACCAATAGCAATATTGGCGGTTTCACCGGCAGACCACCTGCCTAAGAGCCGACTTTTTTTCCAAGCGGGATCCGGCACTATCATATGCTTTGTTTCCGTCTTTAATTCTATCCCCGTGGGAACATCAAAGCCGAAGTCTTTCGCCTCTTTACTGAGAAGATCAATACCCGTAGCCAAGCCGGCTTCGTAAAAATAAACATTACAACTATATTGTATAGCGGTGATTAAATTGATTTTACCATGGCCGCTTAATTTGTGACAATGAAAAATTCTATTGCCTACACGCAAATAACCCGGGCATGAAAAAGTTGTATCTAATCCAATTGCTTCTGCTCTAAATGCTGTAATAGCGGTGATTAATTTGAAAGCTGACGCTGGAGGATAAAGTCCTTGCGTCGCTCGATTTAACCAGGCTCCCTTAGCGCGAATTTCATCGTCGACTTTATAAGAGAGGTAGGGAGATATGTCATTCAAATTGAAGTTCGGTTTGCTTGCCAATGCATAGACTTCACCGGTTCTGGCATCGAGTGCAACAATGGCACCCACTTTATCTCCAAGTATTTTCTCGGCCTCTATCTGTAAATCAATATCGATGCTAAGTGTTAAATCTTTTCCTTTAACGGGTAATTTTTGTTCAACAAGTTTATATTGAAAACCGGAGGGATCAACAATCCAGATTTCTCCGCCACTTGTGCCTTGGAGGGTATCATCAAAACTGCTCTCGACTCCTGTTCGACCTCTTTTCCCTTTGAAAGTAAAAGTTCTAAGGTCTTCACCGGGGACACCCTCTTCTGAAACTTCGAGTGTAGAGACGACAAACCCTAAAGCGTGTGCCGAGGCTGAATCATAAGGATAAAATCGAGAACTATCGGTATTAATCTGTATCGGTGATTCAATTGGAATACGTTCAACCAATTGAGCGTATTCCTCGAATGTTAAATCCGTAACTAATTTTAAGGGGAGGAGGAGGTTTTGATGGAAATGGCGTTCGATCTGTTTTCTGGATATCTTCTTATTATCTCCAAGAATTTTATTTATCCTTTGCATGTAACGATGAACGACATTCATTCGCGCCGTTATTTGAATCTCTTTATTGTCTACCTTTTGTTCTGTCTTTCGGTATTGACGGACCAGGTTAATATACTCCTTTCGGAATTCTGGACGCAGTTCATTTAAATAGACGACGGCGGAGAATCGTGGACGATTTCCGACTAACAGACGACCTTCGCGATCAAAAATATTGCCGCGAGGACCAGGGAATAGGATACGACGCATACTTTGCCTAACTTCCTGTTCCCGGTAGCTGCGGCTTTGGATTAACTGCCTGATCATTAACCCGAAAATAAGAACAACAAATAACAGGGCGAACAGCGCATAAAAGAGCAGGATTCGCGGATTGTCATTTTTGTGAATTTCAAATTCCATTCGTCTTAAATATTATTGCTCTTAGTCGTTTATTGCTTCCCCGGTCATTTTGATACCTGATAATTGCAGAAACAAGCGCTGTAATTCCAGGATGATAGGCGCGATGAGAATCAAGACCAGACCGGATAAAGATAAATCTGTTAAAAATCTTAACCAGTAATTTCCATCGAAAAAAGAGCTGCGGCTCATGATCAATGCAATGATGAGCATAGAAAAGCTATTAATAATAAATGCTATGAACATTACATGTGACTTATTTTCTTTCCTCAACCTGGTATTGAATTGTCGAATTAAAAAGTAACCGAGACTGTATATTATAAACAATGTTCCGAAGGGCAGGGGGATTAAGGCGTCGACGATCAGGGCAATTATAGCGACAATGAGATAGCCGGGCCAAAATAGCATGTAGAGCCCAGGGAAAAGGAGGTAAAGGCTATCTAATGAAAGATGAATGGAGTATGTTGAGAGGATATTGTTTAAAAGAACGACAATAATGTAGATCACAAGAGTTGTGAAAAATACAATTAAAATCTGTCTCTTTTCATTCATTATCTAAAGCATCTTCACCGATAATGGGGATGAGAACGGTAACTTCATTTAAGCTGAGTAATTCCTTGTTTAACTCTACCTGGCCCACCTGAAATAATCCATCACTACTGGGGCCAAGATTCCTAACGTGACCGATTGTCAATCCGTCAGGGAAGATGCGTCCAAGACGAGTCGTAACTATACGCCGCGGTGTTGAGGCATCTGCTGATACATCGGGCTGGACATCTTTTATGTAACCATGGGGAATGGTAAAAATTCTATTTACACTACCATAATAGGTGACCGGTCGATTATCACCGTCAAATTGAGCGGCTATTCGGAATGTAGGGCTGCTCGCAAGTTCGACGACAGAAGTAAACTGACGTACTTCTTTAATGCGTCCAACGACGCCTCCTGAAAATACCACGGCAGCGCCTTCGATAAGACCATAATTTTTCCCTTTGCGTATAAGTATTTGCTGCCACCAAGAATTTAAATCACGGCGCAGAACACGCGCTACTTCAAATCTATACTCGGGGAGTGAAGGGAGCTGAAGCAGTTTTTCCAACCGTGATATTTCAGCTTCAAGCGCTTCATATTGTTGGTTGCGCAATTCATAGGCAGCATTTAAACGAGCCAGGTCCTGACCGGCCTTGATAAGTTCGATCTTTGAGCGGCTGCGGAGAGACCAGAAGTCTTGAAAGCTAGTTAAGTAAGAAATAGCCGTCCATGCAGGAGCTTGAAATTCAAAAAAACTGATACGGAGAAAAGATTTAACGACGGTTGGTACCAGCCACCAGAGTAACAGCGCAAATAACAGGACAACGAGTGGCTTACCGATGAAAGGTAGCTTTTTAGCCAAGAGAGAAGTATGTTTGGGGTTAACTGGTCCGGTGTTTAAGCAACCAGCCGAGGTCCTGAAGAACGATGCCAGTACCATTGGCAACCGCACTGAGGGGATCTTCCGCGATGATCACGGGTATCCCGGTTCCCTCACTCAGCATATGATCAATTCCACGAATGAGGGAGCCGCCTCCGCCGAGAATAAAACCGCGATCGACGAGGTCTGCTGAAAGTTCAGGAGGGCATCGCTCGAGAGCGTTGCGCACCAGTTCTGTAATCGAGTTCAGGCTATCTGTTAATGCTTCGCGAATTTCTTGCGAAGTAATGTGAAGGGTTTTTGGCAAGCCTGCCACGGTATCTCTACCCTTGACCTCAAAATTAAGTTCTTCATTTAAAGTGACCGCTGACCCAATACGAATTTTAATCTCTTCCGCAGTGCTATCGCCGATCATCAGGTTGTAAGCCCTCCTTAAATAATTCGTAATTGCGAGATCCATCTCATCACCTCCAACACGAATGCTTCTTGTGAATACAATACCGGATAGTGAAATGATTGCAACTTCGGTCGTGCCTCCTCCAATATCGACAATCATGTTTGCCGTTGGTTCATCAATCGGTAAGCCGACTCCGATTGCCGCCGCCATAGGTTCTTGTAAAAGGACAACTCTGCTTGCGCCAGCGTGAGTTGCAGATTCACGGACAGCGCGACGTTCCACTTCGGTAATTCCACTGGGTACCGCGACTACCACTCTCGGTGGCACAATTTTAAAATTATTATGAACCTTGCTGATAAAGTAGCGCAGCATCGCCTCGGTGATTTCAAAATTGGCGATGACACCATCTTTCATTGGTCGGATAACATTTATATTATCGGGTGTTCGACCAAGCATTCGCTTCGCATCATTCCCGACTGCGACGACTTCACGTGTCTCCGTGCGTATAGCAACGACACTAGGTTCACGCAAGACAATGCCTTTGTCTTTAACGTAAACTAGCGTATTAGCAGTTCCCAGGTCTATTCCGATATCGTTGGAAAAGAAGCCGACTACTCGTTTTAAAGTGTGAGTATTCACCATTGAAGCTATCTTATTTTTGTAAGGTTCTCTACACTAATAGTACAAATGTCAAAAACATAATTTATTAATTGATAGGTTTTTGCGAAGCTTGATCCATTTAAATTACTTCAATATGAGGTCTTGGCAGCGTTTATATCTCTAATAAAATAGATTGTGTATACTTTTAATTATTAAGGATTATATTCTGTTTATTGCGAATGCGTATTAAAACAAATTTTTACTTTAAGCTGAAATAAGATGGCCGCTTCATCAGAAACGACAGCGGTTGAAATAATTTCACAAAGTTACAGCATCATTAGTGATTTAGGAGTGGTGCTTGTAGGGATTGCTATAGCCGCTCTCATCTTTCACAAATTGCGTCAACCGATAGTGTTCGGTTATGTGCTAATAGGTCTTCTCCTCAATCCAAATATATTGGGAGATATTCTGATTCAGAGAACGGATACCATACATGCTCTTGGAGAGTTAGGAATAGTATTTTTACTCTTTAACATTGGATTAGAATTTGACTTACGTCGTCTTCAACGCGTCATTGGTCCAGCTACGCTCGCAGTTATTTTACAGACTGTGAGTATGATGATTTTGGGAATGCTCATTGCCCCAATCTTGGGGTGGAATACCACCTATGCAATATTTCTGGGGAGTCTATTAGCGATCAGTTCTTCCATGGTAACCTTTAGGACTTTGCGTGATCAAGGTCGGACCAAACATTCCCATGCTCAATTAGCAATAGGAATACTTATCCTGGAAGATATTTTAGGTGTGGCGATTCTCGTATTACTCACCGGAGTCGCAGTGAAAGGGCACTTAGCCTGGGCTTCTGTTTGGCAAGTTACTTTTTTTATCGGGGTCTTTGTTTTTGTCGTTTATTTCCTGGGAAAGTTAGTTGCCCCCCCGCTCCTTAATTTAATTTACCGCATTGGAAATATTGAAATGCTCACACTATTTACGGTGGGTATTGTTTTTGGAATTAGCGTACTCGCTCAAGTATTTCATTTCTCTGTAGCTCTCGGCGCGTTTCTTGCCGGATCAATTTTTTCTCAATCCACCTACGTTGAAGAGATTGAAAATTCGACCCGGCCTATGTACGATGTTTTTTGCGCGATATTCTTTGTTTCTATAGGACTATTGATAGACCTTTCACTGTTGGTTGAAAATTGGGGTTGGATTATTTTATTATCACTTCTCGTAATATTGGGAAAAATAACAAGCTGCTGGCTTGGGTTATTTATTGCGGGCCAGCCGTCCAAAAGCAGTTTTCAAGCGGCCATGGTCAAGTGTCAAATCGCGGAATTCAGTTTCATCATTGCAGGATTAGGGCAGCAGCTTGGGGTCACTGATCAGAAGCTGACGACCACCGCAGTCGGTGTAGCCCTTATTACCATTCTATTAACCCCAGTATTGAGTTCTCACTCAGATAAAATTCACACCGCTATAGCACGAGGCGTACCAGAACCGGTCAGGATAATCGGTCAGTTTTATCATAATTTGCTCGAAACATTATTTTCCGTAATGGGTAAGAGTACTCTATTGCGACTGATAAAAAGACCGTCGCGACAAATTTTCATATACTTTTTTTTACTGAATGGCGTTGTCTTAATTAGTTATTTTATCGCACGCTACGTTCAGGTTCAAGCCACATGGGGGTCTTATAAGATTTTAGTCTACAGTGGTATTTGGGTACTGGCCGCTTTATTAATGCTACCTCCCCTCGTTGCTATTATTCGTAATTTAAATGTGATTGTTATGCTCGTGACGGAAGCTGCTTTTGGTGTCGGTTCGACTAGTCAGACTTTTCAAGGTCGGCTGCGTAATATTTTTAATAATCTTATTCTGCTTTTAGTCTTAGTCTTTGCGGGTGGTATTTATTTCTCAGCCGCGGCACGCTATTTCCCGAGCGGTTTAGCACTTTTCCTCTTCCTGGGTCTGATCCTCACCGTGGGCATTATTCAGTGGCGGCTGATGATTACCTTGAATTCCAGAATCGAAATTCTTTTCATGAAAAATCTTAACCAACGTTCACATGATCTTGGGGAAAAACGCCGCGAGACTGTGATGAGAGAAATTTCGAGCAAGTACCCATGGCCCGTTCATCTCAAGGATGTGACGGTAAAAAATGGAACAATCGCCAGTGGCCGCTTGATTATGGATTTGGATTTACGCAGACAGACAGGTTGCACAATCATTGCGCTGGGCCGCGACGGTAATCATATCTTTGATCCCAGTCCTGATGCGCCCCTTTTTAATGGCGATCAACTCCTTCTTTTAGGGAGCGAAAAACAGACGAAAAAAGCAATCAGTTACATTTCAACAAAAGTATCGGCTGATGCCTCCACTCCCTTTACCACCTTTCGTATCGAACAGATTTATTTAAATCGAGGATCAGAGCTTGAAGGAAATACACTTGCCGGTGCAAATTTGCGACGCCGTTACGGGATAAATGTGGTCGGGTTGCAACGTGGTGCAACGCGCACGACTTCACCCCCCGCTGACGAAATACTACAAGCCGGAGATGTTCTCCTTGTTGTCGGTGCTCCCGATGCATTAAAAGATTTTCAGAACAGGAGTAATCCGAAACCGCCCTAGTGGAACTGCTATTTGCTAACTGAGATAAAGATGATTGGTTTAAGAGGTATAGTGAGAGAGTATAAATATGGCAACTGAGACAATATGCGGGATCTGGATTGATCGAACGGGTGAAGTTCATCTTTCAATACGCTTGGATAATAATAAACGTAAAGAAAATGTCCAATCGTGGTCACCCTTTGCCTGGGCTGATTCTCTTCCCCTGTCAGGTAAAGTCAGTGAAGAAAGGCTGGGAAGTGATGCGCCGTTCAGACACTTACTCAATTTCGAATCAATAGATGATTTTCGCGAGTTCACGCAAAATCCCCAAAGAGGTTTCGCGACTGAAATAATCAGACCTCTCGAAAGCCAATATCTCCTGTCACAAAAAGAACGTCTCTACACCGAGATGAGTTTTAGTGATCTTCGCCGCTGCCAGTGCGACATCGAAACCGCTTGTTCAGTATCGGGAGGATTCAGTAACCCGAAGCGAAAAGAAGATCGCGTTCTGGCTATCGGCATGCATTTCAGTGGAGAGAAGGAGGGTCGCGTCGTGACTCTCGATGAGATGAGTGACGATGCCGAGCGAGAATTATTGCTAACCTTCAATAGAATTCTCGAGGAGGAAGATCCAGATGTGATCGAGGGACACAATATCCACAATTTTGATTTTCAATATCTTCAACAGCGAAGCAAACGGTTTAAAGTCCCCTGCGCGTGGGGACGATTTAATAAAGAGGCAAGCTTTCGTAGTAGCCGATTGCGTGTAGCTGAACGTTGGGTGGATTTTACAAGATGCGATATTCCAGGACGCGCAATCTTTGATTCTTACCTCGCCATCCAATTGTTTGATATTACGACACGAGATTTAATTTCATACCGTCTTAAAGATGTAGCGATTTACCTGGGAATTACCGATGTTGATGGAAGCAACCGAACCTATATTCCGGGCGACAAAATCCAAGATGCCTATTTTGAAGATCGAGAGACATTCCTCGCGTATCTTCTTGATGATCTCCGTGAGACGCGTGGGATCGCAGGTTTACTGCTCCCCACATATTTTGCGCAAACACAGATTTTCCCGATGACTTTACAGGAAATTCTTCTCCGTGGTACAGCGCGCAAAGTAGATCTCATCCTATTAGAAAAATATTATCATGCACGACGAAGTCTTCCCGGTATACCCGAAGTAAGCAGTTTTGAGGGTGGTTACACACGAAGTTTTAAAACGGGAGTATTCCCTCATGTGCTGCATTTTGACGTCGCTTCACTCTATCCGAGTCTTCTCATCCTTATGGAGCGTAATCCGAGTAATGACTCGCTTGGAATATTTATACCCCTGCTTAAGGAATTGAGAGAATATCGTTTGAAGTACAAGGAATTGGCGCTAAACGCTGAAAATGTTGAACTCCAAAAAGAATATACAGCTCGGCAAAACAGTTTTAAGATACTTATAAATTCTTTTTATGGTTATCTGGGATTTTATGGTGCACGATTTGCCGACAGTGATCTCGCGGCTGAAGTCACCCGTCGGGGTAGAGAGATATTGCAGCAGCTGATTGATGAATTCACGAGACTGCGATGTGAAGTCCTGGAAGCGGATACTGACGGTATATATCTTTCTTCAGAAAAATATTTTAACTGTGCCGAAAGTTTGCTTGAAAAAGTAACATCCCTTTTACCTGAAGGGCTGGATTTAGAATATGACGGCCGCTACGACGCCATGTTCTGTTATAAATCAAAAAATTACGCACTCTATGATGGGACGAAAGTGACAATTAGAGGTTCCGCACTGCGATCGCGCGGGATCGAACCTTATCTTAAATCACTGACTGACCAACTCATCCGCTTTCTTCTTGGTCTTGAGAAGGAATCACCATTGATACGCGCCGAAACCTTGCGTGCTGAAATTGAAAGCGGTCACATAGATGTATCTCGTATTGCTAAATCAGAATACCTGAGTCAACAACCTGAAGCCTATAAAAGGGCAGTGACCCAAAGTAAAAAACCACGACGGGCATCCCTCGAAGTAGCCTTGCAGACGGATCCGATGCCTAAAATGGGTGAACGCGTAACTTATTACATTCTTCCAAAAGAAAAGGGTGTGACTTCTGACTGGCAGCGCGCGCGCAATATCACCGAATTTGATCCCAAGCAATTTCCTTACGATCCTAAGTATTACACCAAGAAAATTGATGCGTGGATAAAACGTTATAATGAATTTCTGGAAACGGGAAAAAATAATAGCTAAATTATTTTTTCACCTATCGATATATAATTAAAGTCCCTGCATGAATTGAAAGACCCTATCGGAATTACCAGGCAGGTTTTCATGTTTGAAGTCGGGATATATTGTCATCTCTTTTGGAGATTTAATTTTATTATAGGCCGCAAACTGTGTCGATGGAGGGCAAATTTCATCCATCAGACCAGTTCCCATAAGCACCTTGCCCGCGATACGTGGAGCTAAGTGTTGAACATCAATATAGCCGAGTCGTGTGAAAATTTCATCTTCACGCTTATGCATCGGGTCAAATAAACGAAAATAAAGTCTTAACTCTTCATAAGCTACGTTAACCAAATCCATTTGCCAGACTCTTTTATAATCCGATAAAAAAGGAAAATCTGGCGCGGCCAATTTTATTCTTGGCTCCAACGAAGCACATGCGAGGGTGAGCCCGCCTCCTTGCGATCCCCCTTTCGCGCCGACCCGGTTTTCATCTACGTCGTCCATGGCCATGACAATGCCAGCAAGCTGTGCAGTATCTAAAAAAATATTCCTGAATAATAAGGCGTCGGGGTGGTCATCAATACCGCGAATGATATGACCACGATGGGTAGTGCCTTTTACTTTTCCACTGTCTTCTGAGCGTCCACCCTGGCCGCGACAGTCCATCGCGGCGACTGTATAACCCATCGCGACATAACCCAGTTTATCATACCAATCACCGACGTTACCTGAATATCCATGGAAGGTGATAACGGCAGGATGTTTATCCTCTGCCTGCGTGGGGCGAAGCAGTTGTGCATGGACCCTGGCTCCGCCAGTGCCATTAAAATACAGATGGTAGCAATCGGCATAAGGAACTTCAAAATCACTTTTTATAAGCTCAGATTCACCTTTTAAAGATTTCATTTCAGAGAGAGCCCGGTCCCAATAACTATCAAAATCATCCGGTCGGGGATTAATTCCCTGGTATTCTTTCAATTCTTCCAGCGGCATATCAATAAGCGGCATCTTTAGTTCTCCTAAAATATATAGTAATGAAAATGTGAGGGAGCTTTAAACAGCTCTAACCCTGATAGAGTGGTTCCAAACCTTCGGCAAAGCGATCAACATTTTCCTTTAATGCAGCGATGCGTCTTTTATATGTCCCAACGGTTACTCCAGCAATATGCGGCGTAGTAATTACATTGGGTAGCTTGAAAAGAGGGGAGTTGGGATCAGGCGGTTCAGGATCAAATACATCTAAACCTGCTCCCGCGATACTTTTACTCTTTAAGGCTTCAATTAGGGCGGGTTCATCCACCAGTCCACCGCGGGCGACGTTTATGAGTATCGCACTTTGCTTCATAAGCCTTAATCTGCGGGCATCGATCAGTTTACTCGTTTCTGGGAGTAGTGGAACATGGAGTGATACGATATCGGCTTGTGTTATGAGCTCATCGGTCTTCTCTGTCGTCCCGTAGAAATCTATTCCATAATGATCGAGGGTTTCCTGGTCCACAGGCATGAGGTCAACCGCCATAATTCGCATATCACAGGCTTTTGCCCGGCGAGCGAGCTCACGACCACTGGCTCCGAATCCTATAAGCCCCAGGGTCATCCCCCCTAAATCATCACCCACAGGATCCCACATTTTCTGATTCGCTAACGCTGTCTGGGTCTCCTCAAATCGGCGTGTGATCAATAAAATCATGAGTAGAGCGCATTCGGCAAGTGATGCTCCGCTAAAAATTCCGGGAGTATGTGCAACCTTAAACCCCCGCTTATGCATGGCATCTAGATCAATACTATCGAGACCGACAGAGGGGACAAGCCAGAGACTGGCATGGCGCGCCGCGCTGTCGAATATTTCATCATTAAGATTTTTGCCCAGGTTAATAACCACTTCCTGCCCGGAAAATTGCTCCGCGACCGGTTTGTTATAATCAAATAATGTCAAATCATGGGCCTTACCGATTGTTGCTTCAATTTCATTGTGCAGGCCAATGTCCCATTCGATGAATGGAGTGTTTTTTTGTATCAAGATGACTTTTACTCGTTTCATTTTCTATTAAAATTTGAGAGTTAATTTAATCGAGGATCACAGATAAATTTCAAACCGCAAGGAATTGGTTCGAAAATGTATCTGGATCTCAAGTAATTCATAATATTGATGCGATATAAAATAATATGAGGTGTGAATTTTATTACAAGTGAAGCCAGAGATCACTTAAGTAAAATTGATTGAGAGCGATCTACATAATCTGAAAGAGGAAGAGTTGTGCGAAATATCAGGCGACATCGATGTGGTCACCGTCGGTTGTGATCATGTTGATTTGTAATCAGCAACCAGGCACGGGTGAGGGTAACGACCACTCCTGGAGTGGATAGTTATGCCGTGACCGATTTTACTCTCGGTCCTCATACTTATAATAACAGAGCACCAAGGCACCCTGTTAATAGGCTCTAAAGAATAGCAGTTTTCGTCACCTGCTCAATTCATTCCTTTGTAAGAATAATTGTCAGCTTGGAGAAAGTATATAAAAAATAAAAAAGCTATTGCTATTACGATTTGCTGGATCTGCTTCGTGAAGCTACCCAGTTTATTATAGCTTTATTGTTAGTATTATATTTCCAAACGACTCGGAGAAATTCTGCAGGATGGACATCGTTAGCCTTAAAAAAACGCCGATCACCCCCGCAGTCGTACATCGTGTCGGGATCTAGTTCACCGCGCAATTTGAATTTTGCTTTTTCTATGATTCTGGGCAGCCAGACAATTCCTCTAATTTTCTTTTCTTTGGGAGGAAGTTTTTCCTGAACAAGCTGACGCTTAGAGCGTTTACCTTTTTGTTTTTCGAGGAAATAGGAGCGGCGAACGTCATGGATCATCGCCATAGTGGTAAAATCCGGTTCGCCATCATGGACGTAATCTTCCGCGAAATCATATATTTCTTGAGAGGTAGCCCCTATTGAATCGAGAAAGGCTTTTTCTGTTTTAGTAAAGTAGGTATTGGCGTCTCGTTTTTTCTTTTTGTAGAGACTTACCGCTTTTTCCCATATTTTGCTTAATTTCTTTTGATAGTCATAATTTTTCATTTTTAGCCTTTTTTGAAGGTCGAATATGTATTTTTAGAGCAAAAATAATTAAATAATAAGTTTCAAGCTAGAATGCTGAGTAGGGGCTGAAATCACATTGTGAGATCGAAACCTCAAACCGCGGTAAGTGTAATCTTAAATAGTTTTCAGTTTAAACGATACGGAAATCTATCTGCCTTTTAAAGCGGTTAACGCGATCTACTTTCACTTTAACTTTCTGGCCTAGAGTAAACTTTTTTCTTCTCCGGCGGCCGATTAGCGCAGTGCCGTCAGGGGTCAGCGCGTAGAGGTCATCACGCAGGGTGGATACGTGGATGAGGCCAAATGCCATAGAGGGGGTAAGTTCAACAAACATACCGTGATTCTTTAGATCAACAATAATTGCATCAAAGACACTTTTCTTTTTTTTCTTTAATTCCCGTTCAAAAAATTCCAGGAGTTTTACTTTAACGGAATTGCGTTCAGCCTCGGTACTATTCTGTTCTGTGAGCGATAGGTGGAGCGATAATTTTATTAAGTGTTGCTTGGAATAATTTAAAGGACTCTTTTTGGGTGCTGTTTTTTGTCCCGCGCGAGCCATGAAGGAGTCGAGAATACGATGCACGATTAAATCAGAATAGCGACGAATCGGTGAAGTGAAGTGAGTGTAGTCATTCATGTTCAATCCAAAATGACCATCGGGGTCGGCACGATAGCAAGCCTGTTTGAGGCTGCGTAGAAATTGAATGCGCAAAGTGTGCCCTTGAGGGTGCTCTTTTAATTTAGTTATCAAAGAGACAATCTCTTTTCGATGAATAAGATTTCCCGTTTCAAGACCAAAAGTCGCGAGGGTTTCCCGTAGTTCGTTTAATTTCTCAGGATCTGGCTTATCATGCACGCGATAGATAAGAGGAAGACCGTATTTTCTTAAGGATTTCGCCACCGCCTCGTTAGCGGCGAGCATAAATTCTTCGATCAGCTGATGGCTTTCATCATATTCGATACTTTCAATGCGATCGGCATATCCCTCTTTATCTACAAATATTTTAACTTCCGGCATATCGAGATCCAGGCTTCCGTGCTTAAAACGTCGCGCGCGTAATACCTTGGCAATTTTCCATAACTTTCGTACCGATGATTGAATTACCTTTAGTTCATCATCCGACAGATCAGACAAAGGCCGTCCGGTAGATCCGGTTTGATGGGAAGGTGGAAGAGGTACGTTTCGGATCGCGTTTAGCTGATCTTCATTCAGCAAGGCAAATGCCTGTTGATAAGTTAATCTTTTATCACTGCAGATAATGCTATTTGAAAATCCCGATTTAACAAGATGCCCATTACTTGAAAAAGTGAGAAAGACAGATTTGGTTAGTCGGTCTTTGCCTTCAACTAAACTGCAGATACCATTGGATAGGGCAGGGGGAAGCATCGGGATGACCTCACCGACAAGATAGGTTGAATTTCCACGGCGTTGAGCCTCCTTATCCAGTTGACTGTCTTGTTTTACATAAGCATTGACATCAGCTATGTGGATGCCGATACGCGTTTCATTATTTGGAAGAGATTCCAAAGACAAGGCATCATCAAAGTCTTTTGCATCTTCAGGGTCTATGGTGAGGGTTGTAACTTTACGCATATCCAACCTGTCCTTTCTCTGTTCGGGAAGTACTTCGCCAGGAATCTTTTCAGCTTCGCGCATAACAGCAGGTGGAAATACAGGATCGAGATCGTAAAGTCGCAGGATGGCCTTATGTTCTGCGCTGGGTTCGTGGGATTGACCAAGTACTTCAATTATTTCTCCCTCGGGATTTAAATGGCGTTGAGTCCATTCAGCTAAATGGACAACTACTTTATCATTCACTCTGGGAATCGGTTTAATGCCAGAACTTTGGGGATCCGGAACGAGAATATCAGATGTAATTCTCGGGTCATCCGGTATTATAAAATGATTGAGAGGGCTACGTTTCAGCGTTCCGGTTATGGATTCATTTCGCCGCTCAAGGATGCGAATGACTTGGCAAACTTCTGTTGTCTCTGGTCGTATGTTCCGAGCTTTATATTTTCTTCGGTTTTGCGGTTGTCTGCGTTTGGTAAGCTTTTTTCGGGCAAGGACACGATCTCGGTGCATTGCTACACCTGTATCTTCTGCTCGAATATTAATGGGCTCTTTTTCAGAATCTGGGGTGGGGACTAAGACAGCAGCACCGTTTTGTCGAAAATGGATAATACCGGCTATGAGGTCTGCATCTGCAGGCATACAGAGTTGATCTTTTTTAATTTTCACAATTACGCCTTGCTGTAATAGCTTTTCAATCTCACGAAAGAAATCTTTACGACGGCGCCCTTTGATCATTAATTGATTGGCGATTTTATTGGCCGAATGCGGGACATAGTCCGGCTCACTCATTAATCGCGTTATAATTTCAATGTTCTCCATATTGTAAATAATTGTCTCTGGCTAACTTATAGGAATTGTTGATGTGTTCTATGGTATCTTGTCATATTAGTAACTAAATCAAATTTGTGAATCAGACGCTTCTCTAGTTTGAAGAGAAGAAGTTGCACAATGGAAATATCCTAAATCGGACAAATGCTTTTACTCCGATTTAATGTCGAATAACGAATATTTGGAGCAGGATATTTAAATTTATGAAAATTAGCAATGGCAGTCTACTCATTCCCAGGGTTCGGGTTGCCTGGATTAATTTCAAGTATTCGAGCGCCGGGGTTTAGCGCCTCTAAAATATTCTTTGTCGCTCCTTTATCCGTGTAACGGACGAGAAGACCCTCCCCATTTGGATTGTCACCAACAAGATTTTCGTGCCAGTCGACATGACCATCAAGATAGACAATATGACCACCCGCCCCTTCCCATGGAGAATCGATGTCCCAATAACCATTACTGTTTAGCCCGCGGGTCCAGGCAAGGGGAGTCGTCGATACAGGAGCGCGTGGACTAATTCCCGCGGCCAGAGTCCAACTTACTGGAGTGCCTATGAGATTGTTTTGGATGAGTCTTCCCTGTTCATTGAAAGTACCTACAGTTTTCGGTAATTCACCAAAATTTGCGACGGCCGGATCAGATCCTATGAAGTAAAGAGAAGCGTCGTTTAAAGTAGCCTTTTCGGCAAGAATAGCAGCCCATTCATAAGGGTCATTAACTGTAAGCGGGATGGTCCTTGGATTAGATCCGTTATTGGCATAAGTCATATAGGCCAAAGCAATTTGCCGGATGTTACTTGCTGCTTGAGATCTGGTTGCACTATCGAGAACCGAACCCACCGTTGGAATAAGTAAAGTGGCCAATATTCCGATTATCGCAATAACCGTGAGTAACTCAACGAGGGTGAAAGCAGATGGTTTTGATGATAGGGTGCTTTTCGCACGGCACACAAACATGGTAGTATTAACGACACATTATTGGGCTCACTAATAGTTGAGGGGAAATTTTTCACAGAGTGCAATGACCTCATTACGAACTTCTGAAATGAGGCTTTCGTTCTCTGGATCAGTGAGCACCCGGTGGATCCCATTGGCGATTACGCGCATCTCGGATTCTTGCATCCCACGGCTGGTTACGGCAGGGGTACCCAGTCGAATACCGCTGGTCTTAAATGGGCTGCGTGTTTCGCCAGGGACGGTATTTTTATTAGTCGTAAGGTGGGCTTTTTCTAGTGCCTTCTCGGCTTGTTTCCCCGTCATATTGGGAAACTTTGGCCGCAGATCCATAAGCACGAGGTGGTTATCTGTTCCTCCACTTAGTATGAAATGGCCATTTTCAACTAACACCGCCGCCAGGACAATGGCATTGGCGATAACTTGAGACTGATATTCCTTAAATTCAGGTTTCAATGCTTCACCCAGGCAGATCGCCTTAGCAGCAATCACATGCATCAGCGGACCCCCTTGAATTCCGGGAAATACTGCCGAATTTACGGCTTTGGCGTAAGCTTCCTTGCAAATAATGAGTCCACCTCGTGGCCCCCGCAGTGTTTTATGCGTAGTTGTAGTCACAAAATCAGCATGAGGAACGGGTGAAGGGTGTAACCCAGTTGCGACCAAACCCGCGATATGTGCAATGTCTGCAAAGAGATAGGCGCCACAATCGCGAGCGATCCGCCCCATGCATTCGAAATCAATAATTCGCGGGTACGCGGAAGCACCAACCGTGATCATCTTAGGTTTTTCTCGCGCGGCAATTTCTGACAGCTGCTCATAATCGATGCGCCCGTCCTTTTCACTGACACCATAGTTTACGGTCTCATAAAGTTTGCCGCTAAAATTAGCAAAGTGACCGTGAGTTAGATGCCCGCCATCTACTAAGCTCATTGTAAGAATCTTATCCCCAGGCTCGAGGACGGAAAAATAAACACCCATATTTGCCTGGCTTCCCGAGTGCGGTTGCACGTTAACATGTTCTCCGCCAAAAAGTTGAATTGCACGATCAATGGCCAATTGTTCGACGATATCGACGTTTTCGCAGCCTCCATAATAACGCTTTCCGGGATAACCTTCAGCGTATTTATTCGTCATCACAGATCCTGTTGCTTCCATTACGGCAGGAAGAGTAAAGTTTTCTGAAGCAATAAGTTCTAAATGGTTATGCTGACGTTTTTTTTCCAGCGCGATAGCTTCGTAAACTTCAGGATCGAGTGTTTCCAGGTTTTCACTGTTTATCATGGGGGTGTCAGTGATCATAGGGGCAATTATATTTTATTGGTTAGTATAAATGTGTGGAAATAGAAAATTCTTTATTATCCCAATTTTGTCAATTTTGCATTCGGCTGATCTACACGTTTAAATCCTCGGTAGATGGGATTATAGTCTAATCTTTCTCAGGCTTATGACTATTTTTAAGGTATTTAATAATATAGGGAATAGCTTCGACAATACTGTCACGACAAGATTCATAAACTGACAAATTAGTTCCGAATGGATCAGAGATTTCCAGTTCCGTGGTTGAGGGAATGTGTTCACGAAAGAGTTGAATCGGGATTTTGGATTGAGGGAAGAGCCTCCGGAGGTATTGGCGGTGGGACTCGGTCATACAGAATACAACGATGGAATCCTCTATCAATTTATTAGTTACTTGACTACTTCGGTGGTCAGTTAGGTCTAAACCTACTTTTTTTAAAGCGTTGATCGCATGAGTGGAAGCGGGACCTTTATTTACCGCTGAAACGCCAGCAGATATCACGCGATAGGTGCACCAGGGATCATTTTCCGCGCCCAAGGCGTGCTGCAGTAATTTTGCAGCCATAGGGCTGCGGCAGCTATTACCCGTACAGATACAAGTAATTAATGGTGCTTTTTCAGCCATGGAAGACTTAGCATGATGACGGTGAGGTGACTAATTGTAAAGCTGCAATGAATCTGAATAGGGGGTACTTGCTGATGCGTTAGAATAGCTTAGGTTCTCCTAATGCCTACTGATAAATTTATAAATTCCCCTCCTGGTTTTTGACTGATCGAGAGCTAATTAAACTAAACGTCGTAACTCCCTTGCTCCAATATCACGTCGAAAATAAACCGAAGGATACCGCACTTGTTCACAGTAGGCGTATGCATCGTGCGCTGCTGTCTCTAAGTCTTTACCCAAGGCTGTGACACCTAATACGCGTCCACCATTGGTCAGGATTTTACCCTCATCACCCAATCTTGTCCCGGCATGAATAACATGAATATTTTCCGGAGTATTATTGGGGAAATCAATGATTTCTCCACTCGGGTAGGTTTCCGGGTAACCCTGGCTAGCCAGCACTACGACACATGCGCTTTTATTTTTAAATTTTACGGCTTCGGGCTCCAAAGTGTTAGTCGCGCAAGCGTAGATCAGCTTAATTGGGTCTGTATCGATCAAGGGAAGTAAAACTTGTGTTTCAGGATCACCAAAACGGACATTAAATTCTATTACTTTTGGCCCCTCGTCAGTAATCATAATCCCGATATAGAGAGCTCCATGATAATCTATTTCTTCACTCTTCAGTCCCGCAAGCGTCGGTTCAATAATGTCCTTATTAATTTGCAGCTGAATCTTATCTGTAACAACCGAGGCAGGCGCGTAAGCTCCCATTCCCCCAGTATTGAGACCGGTGTCATTTTCACCAATACGCTTGTGGTCCTGGCTGGGTGGCAGTGCCAGATATTTCTCTCCTGAAACAATTATATGAATGGATGCTTCCTCTCCCTGTAAATATTCTTCGATCACAATTTCTTTTCCGCTCGCACCAAATAATTCTCCAGAGAGCATCTTTTGAATACTGGATTCAGCATCTTTTTTATTATCGGAAATAATTACGCCTTTACCCGCCGCTAACCCATCGGCTTTTATGACGATGGGAAATGAACTTTCTTCCAGGTAATCCAATGCTGGCTCCAATTGTGAAAAAGTTGCTGAATCTGCCGTGGGGATCGCGTATTTAGCAAGAAACTGTTTGGTAAATACCTTACTTCCTTCCAAGCGAGCCGCTTTTCGGTTAGGGCCAAAGGCAGGTATATTTTCAGCCTGGAGCGCGTCAATGGCTCCCAGACAAAGAGGGATTTCTGGCCCGACAATAACGAAATCAACCTGTTCTTCTTTTGCCAGGTTAACAATACTTTTTACATCATCCACATCGACTGAACGGCAACTAGTGTCCATAGCCATGCCGCCATTTCCAGGTGCTGCAATGACGCTTTTTACCAATGGACTGGCTAGACAAGCACGGACCATCGCATGCTCCCTACCTCCTGAACCAATTATCAACACTTTCATATAGTTTATCTTTTGTTAATAGGCATTCATAGAAAGGCAAATTAATTGCAGGGTAAAGTTTTGTATTAGAGCTTTTCAACAGTGAATATGTGACTGGCATTACGTGATCATTTAAATTTGTATTCATCATCTATAATTGAATTGTCTTATATTTCTTTATGACCTGATATTTATTCATGCGGATTTATTTTATGGGCATTTGCGGGACGGCAATGGGCAATACCGCAGTCATGTTAAAAAGACTAGGTCATACAATTTACGGCGCAGATACAGGTGTCTACCCACCCATGTCCGATGTGCTGGCAGATGCAGGTATTGCGATCGCGGATGGTTTTAACTCTAAGAATCTGGAAGATCTCACACCCGATCTAGTCGTAGTGGGTAATACTATTTCACGTGGAAATCCTGAAATAGAATGGCTACTCGAATCCAGGCGATTTGCTTTTACATCATTGCCAGCTCTGCTCCAGGATTTTCTCTTAAATGATCGTCTTAACGTTGTCGTTACCGGTACGCATGGGAAAACAACAACCAGCTCAATTGCTGCTTATCTCCTGGATAAGGCGGGTTCTGTCCCGGGTTATCTTATTGGTGGCGTCCCCTACGATCTGCCCGCGGGAGCTAGTGAAGGAAAAAAAGGCGGACCTTTTGTCATAGAGGGAGATGAATACGATAGCGCATTTTTTGATAAGCGGAGCAAATTTATACATTATCTGCCTACTATCCTTGTTATCAATAACCTTGAATTTGATCACAGTGATATATTTCGAGATCTAGCGGATGTGAAGCGCAGCTTCAGTCATTTATTACGCATTGTCCCCGCCAATGGTCATGTCCTAATTAATGGTGACGACGATAATATTGTCTCGCTTCTCCCTGTCCCCTGGACGCATAGCATCAAGGTAGGTGTTGGCGAGGAAAACGAATTACGCATCGATGATTTTCAAGAGTCGCCAAATGAAACCCATTTTAATCTCTATTGGCGTGGGGAGCTATGGGGTGGTGTCAATTGGAGTCAGCCAGGGCTCTTTAACGCGCGTAATGCGGCGATGGCGGCTTTAGCCGCAGGTTTAACATTACACCCTGAAAATCCAACCATGTTATCACTTGAGGAGATCAATAATTTTAATGGCGTTAAACGGAGACAGGAATTACTGATCAATAATAAGAGGATTAAATTACTGGAAGATTTTGCTCATCATCCAACGGCAATTGAACAGACGTTGGAATCCCTTCGCCGTCGCTACCCCGATCATAAAATTACGGTTGCTTTTGAACCGCGTAGCAATACATCAAGATCCGATGTTTTTCAGCAAGAGTTCACTCGTTCATTGAGTGCTGCTGATCAGGTATTGATTGGCGCTGTCCATGAGGGGCAAAAATTACTTCCCGACTCCAGACTCAATACTACGCAACTCGCGGCTGAACTAAATAGTGATAACATTTCCGCTCAGGCATTTTCGAGTAATTTAGCGTTGTTGGAAACATTGTGGGAGCTAACTTTAAAAGCGATAGATCAAGACCAGGTTATAATTTTATTCACCAATGGTTCATTCGACGGAATTATTCCAAAATTAGTAAAACGAATTGAGAATATTTGAGCTTAAAAAGCGCAGACTGGTATCACTTGATATTTTTAAATAGTATTTTCGAATTTCTGTTACTCTCAAGAAGAGTTTTGAGCCGAACTTCAGGTAAATCTTTTTTTGTGCCTTCAGAAAATCCGCATATCTCATGAAAAAATGAAAAACTTTGCGTTGTCAGGGCAAAAATCTTTTCACGGCCGAGACGTATAGCTTCGCTACACGCGAAATCGACCATTTTTTTACCTGCGCCTTTTCCTTGATAAAAAGGAAGGACATAAACGGCGGCCAGTTCCATTACCGCGTCATCAGGATAATCAACTAAACAGGAACATGCGACGATGCTTTCATCGATCTCGAGGACATAAAAGGAATTGATTTCGTCCATAATTGAATTATGCGTACGCGGTTTCAGAATCTCGTCTTTAGCCGCGGTTTTCGTAATGTTGTAAATGATCTGAGCATCCGTGTGTGCGGCTTTCCTGATCTGTTGATACTCATTACCATGAATCATTGTGCCGATCCCTTCGCTGGAGAATACCTCAGTGAGGAGGCCATCATACAGTCGGCCGTCGATGATGTGAGCGCGCGGGACACCGCGCGCAATCGCTTTCACTGCATGATAAGTTTTACTTCGGATATCCTCATCAATTGATTGTGGATTTTCATCGCAGGTTTTTTGGATATCATGGAAAGTGATGTTGCGAATAAATTTTCCGTTTATCGTGATCCCGGGGTAAAGAGAAAGATAGATGAGTTTTGACGCATCGAGACCAATTGCCAATTCAGCTGCCAGGTCATCCGAATTAATACGTAGCGAATCTCCAGATCGACTAAAAGCTATGGGCGAGAAAATAGGTAGAATAGCTTCTTTCAGTTGATGACTGATGAAATCAATATCAATTTTATCAACTTTCCCTCGATTAATTTGATCCTCACCGCCTACGATACCCACTTCAGTGGCGCGAACGGCATTGCTGAGTGAGCACTTCATCGCCTTTTGCGTGAGACCTTGGGTCGTGATATGGCTGACGTGCGCCGCTGCTTTTATAGCCAAGGCAAGTGTTTCCCCATCGATTACCCCCTCTCCGTGAGCATCGGATAGTGTCAATTTTTCTTTATTGGCTAATTGTTTGAGCTGTTCGCCGATACCGAAAACGATTACAATCTTAATACTTAAACTTCTTAATACAGCGATATCTAGTAACAGATTTTCAAAATTTTCGTTCTCAATAACACTGCCATCGATGGCAATAACGAAAATATGGTCTCGGAAGAGGGGGACATATTTTAATATGCCTCTTAAATCAACTGGTTTGATATCTGAAATATTTTAGCCTGTATTAAATATTTTAGTATCGATTGAAATAGTGAAGATTTTCACATATAATTAATCATCATAAAGCTACAGAGGATGGCGCAATCGAATTAGCTAAATCTTCACGCAAGAAGGAAGATATTTAGCAATTAAATTCAGAAAATATCAAATTACTGAAAAAGAAAAAATTTAATCCGGCTCATCGTAATCACCGAGAGGCTCTTCAAAGCACCACAATGGATTCGTCCCCGGGCGTGAATATTTTTCGGTAATTTGTTCCAGGCGTTGAGCGAGATCGCGCATTAAGCGCCAGGTGAGATGGGGACGAGTGCGTATAATCTCATCAATCCCCTGAGAGAGATAGACGACTCTACAATCTGTTTCGGCTTTTACATTGCAGCTGCGCTTTCGTCCTAAAATATCGCTCATCTCCCCAAAGATCGTCCCTGGTACCTTCAATTTACCTACAACTTTTTCCCCCTTAAGAACGTTCAATGTTCCCGAGCGCAGTATAAAAAATCCTTTTCCATCTTCATCCTCTTTTATGATCAGGTCGCCGGGCTTATAATTGATTACTTTACTCATAATATAATATTAAATTGCAATGTGACCTTGCTTTCAAGCATTCTGTTCACGTGCAAGTTT
Source organism: Opitutales bacterium (assembly GCA_965219535.1). Taxonomy (GTDB): domain Bacteria; phylum Verrucomicrobiota; class Verrucomicrobiia; order Opitutales; family PNEW01; genus PNEW01. The sequence continues at coordinate 1,805,787 of CBDCNV010000001.1, forward strand.
TAAAGTTAAATAAGATTGCATTCAAGTCAATTGAGCGAGCATAAATCAAATAAAATATCTGACCTATTTGAAGAAAAGATTCAAGAATTTCTTGCTTATCTTGAATTAGAGAAAGGAATGTCTGCGCATACGGTTGAAAATTATCACCGTGATTTGTTTCAATGCGCTGAGTATCTTACTTCATTAAAAATCAATAACTGGCGGAATGTGGAGAATGAGCATGTGTCTTTATGGATAAGTACGCTATCACGAAAAAATTTTGCGGTCGCCAGTATTGCGCGTAAACTTTCAACGGTCAGAATGATGGCGAGGTATTTAATTAAGGAAGGTTACTGTAAAGATGACATGACCGCCCTTATCACCGGTCCTAAGGTTTCTCGCCGGCTGCCCGTTACCCTTACGGTCGAGGAAATAAATAAGCTTCTCCATGCACCTGATTCCAAGACACCCCAGGGCATACGTGACCACGCGATAATCGAATTATTTTACAGCAGTGGATTGCGTGTTTCTGAATTGTCGGCATTGGCATTGCATGAAGTGGATTTGGAAAATGAATACTTGAGGGTAACCGCGGGGAAAGGTGATAAGCAGCGAGTCGTTCCGATCGGGAGCAAAGCGCGTGAAGCAATAGAAGTCTATCTCACCACTTCACGTCCGAAATTAGTAAAACCCAAAACGGGGAGCGCGCTTTTTATCAGTAATCGAGGTCAAGCAATTTCGCGCAAGACAGTTTGGCTGATGCTTAAGAATTACGCCGAAAAAGCGCATATCAATAAACCGGTAAAGCCCCATATTCTGCGCCATTCATTTGCTACGCACTTGCTAAGTGGTGGAGCCGATTTAAGAGCCATTCAAGAAATGCTTGGGCATGCTGATATTACCACGACGCAGATTTATACGGCAGTAGAAAAAAAACGCCTCATAGAACAGCATGAAGAGTTTCATCCTCGTAAGGATCGAACCGCTTAAATCGTTGTTCTCGATGGTGGGAAAAGAACACTTATAGTCATGGGCTGCTCTTATCGACTCAACAGGCTCATGAGGAAAACGACACAGACGGATATGCTCATAATAATGAGTGATAAAATGACGGCTTGACTAATTTCTCCGGATTCTACGGCAAAAAATATCGCAATGGGCACAGTCTGAGTTTTACCGGGAATATTACCGGCAATCATAAGTGTGGCACCGAATTCCCCCAGCGCTCTCATGAAACTCAACACGATTGCCGCTGCCATACTGGTCCAGCATAAGGGGATCATAACCACCCAGATGATTTTCCATTCGCTGAACCCAAATATTCGAGCGACATCAAGTAGATTGGGTTCGATTTGTAGAAAAGCCGCGCGAACAGTTTGATACATGAGGGGGAAGGTAACTACCGTGGCGGCAAGTACAGCTGCGGGCCAAGAAAAAATGATGGAGACTCCGATCGAGGAAAGCGCTTCCCCAATGGGGGATTGTCTCCCAAAGATCATCAGCAGACATAGACCAATTACCGTTGGTGGTAGAGCGAGAGGGAAGAGGAGTATGCCATCGAGGATATCGAGGCCACGATGTTTATAGCGTAAACGCCACCGTGCAGTCAGCACACCTAAGACAAAAGTGATAGCAGTTGCCGCCGACGCGGTTTTTAATGAAAGCCACAGAGGTGTGAGATCGATCATTGTTAAAGGGCTTATTCAGTGAGCTGTGGGGACAGCTTTTCATCTGTGCGAAAACCATAATCTTGAAATAATTTTAAGGAACTTTTCTCTTCCACGAAATGCAAAAAAGTGTTTGCCAGTTCAGAGTGATGTGAAGTTTGAATAATCGCATGATAGTAATTAATGGGCTGATGGGTTGAGGGATCTACCGTAGCAACAATTCTAATATATTTAGATTTTAGAGCATCTGTCTTATAGACAAGACCGGCATCGACATTTTTACTTTCAACATAAGTAATTGTCTGAAGCGCATTTTTTGCGAATACCAGTTTAGGGCGAATAATTTCAAGGAGCTCCATAGAGCGAAGCGTATCCATCGCATAACGTCCTACCGGGACAGAATTAAAATCACCAACAGCAATCTTATCCACGCTCGGCCCACTCAAATCAATAAAGTCATTTATCGTGGAATTGGTATTGTGGGTAATCAAAACAAGGCTATTAGAGAGGATAGATTGATGAGAATCCCTTTCAACTAAGCCTTTATTTAGCAAGGATTCCATATCATCCGAAGCAGCGGACATAAAGATGTCGACGGGTGCTCCATTTTCGATCTGATGACGCAGAGAGCCGGAGCTCCCAAAGTTAAAGACTAGCTGGGAGTGGGGATAGGTGAGATTGAATTGATTGGCAATATCCATTAGAGGTGCGCGCAAGCTTATCGCAGCTGAGATTGTCAATGCTTCTCTTTTAGCACATGAAACTATAGCAACCGTTAAAAAGAGCACGGTTAAACCGGTAATCATTGCTAAAGTGGATTTCGCTATCATTTATCGTTTGCGTAATTGATTTTTCGCTCGCGATATTTCCAGCAGTTCATCCTAGTAATGGCAATGGAAATTATATTTATGGGGACAGGTACTTCTCAAGGTGTTCCGATGATTGCACATGATCACGATGGGATTGATCTTGAGAATCCTAAAAATTGGAGATCGAGAAGCAGTATTCATGTGATAATGGATGGGTGTCATATCCAGGTAGACGCTGCTCAGGAATTTAGGCTTCAATGCATAAAAAATAATATTCGGCAAATTGATAATTTTATTCTTACGCATAGTCACGCTGATCATATTTTGGGGATGGATGATCTTCGTCGATTTTGCGATTTGCTGGGGGGCAACTCAATGCCGATATACAGTACTGAACTGGGACTCAGCAGGGTTCGAGAAATTTTTCCCTATGCGATAAGAGATAAACCTGAGTTTCGGGGGTATCCCGCTTTTCAATTAAAAGAAATACCAACACTCTTGGAATTAGATGCCGGACGTATTTATACAACCCTGCTGCCGCACGGTAGAATGCAAGTGCTGGGGCTCGTATTTGAAGAGCGCAGCAGTGGGAAAAAAATAGCTTATTATACTGACTGTAAAGTAGTAGGACCGGAGCAAAGAGAGCTCGCTCGCAGCGCCGATATTGTCATTCTTGATGCTTTACGCCCCAACCCTCATCCCACACATATGTCTATTGAGGAGGCTCTGGAAACGGCGCTGGATATTGGTGCTCCCCAGACCTATTTTACACATATGACTTTTATGGTAGACCACGAAACATATAACAGGCAATTCCCCCAAGGGGTTTCCCTGGCTTATGACGGTTTGCGGATTAGTCCCTAATTCGAGGTAATTAATCCAAAGGAAGTGCAGGTTGTAAAAGTTAACCGAGAAGCCTATGCTTCTTTTCTTTGAGTCTTTTTGGCGGAAATTGATTCTGTATATTCGCCGATCGCTCGATATTTCTGATACCTTTCCTCGATTAATTTGTCCGCTGATTTGCCTTGTAACTCTTTTAAGTGTCTTCCGATTGCGGTGCGGAGAATTTCAGCAGCTGCCTGGTGATCGCAATGAGCTCCGCCATAGGGCTCTTCAATAATTTCATCAGCAATCCCCAGCTTAACTAATTCTTTAGCATTTAATTTTAATGATTCAGCTGCTTTTACTGATTGATCGCGGTTGCGCCATAGTATCGCGGCACAGGCTTCGGGTGGGCAAATTGAGTAATAGGCGTATTGTAAAACTAATATGCGGTCAGTGACCCCAATACCGAGAGCACCACCTGAGCTGCCTTCACCAATGACGACTGAGATAAAAGGCACTTTTAATCGACTCATTTCACGCAGGTTAACTGCAATCGCTTCAGCTACGTGTCTTTCTTCGGAGCCGATACCGGCGTAGGCTGCCTTAGTATCAATCAATGAGATGATCGGCATATTAAATTTTTCAGCCATCTTCATTAATCGTAATGCTTTACGATAACCTTCCGGTAATGGCATACCAAAATTACGTTCAAGATTTTCTTTTGTATCGCGACCTTTTTGCTGCGCGATAATCATAATCGCTTTACCTTTAAAAAAAGCCGTCCCACCAATTATTGCCTTGTCATCCCCAAATCGTCGATCGCCGTGAAATTCCTGGAAATCGGTAAAAATGATATTTATATAATCCAGCGCGTAAGGACGTTTAGGGTGTCGGGCGAGTTGAACTATTTGCCAGGAAGTCAGGTTTGAATAAATCTCACGTTTAGTCGCATCGATCTTTTTTTCTATAGCTTCAATTTCACTCGATAAATCAAGGTTCTGTACCATTGACTCCCGTTTAAGTTCGTCGAGCTGCTTCTCTAAATCACGAAGCGGCTTTTCAAATTCGAGTGTGAATTGTGAATTTTCCATATTGAGGAGAGATTAAGAAATAGGTTCCAATTATACTAAATGCATATGAATAGTGAAAATAATTACTACCGTCGGAAAATATTATTCAATATTATTTATTTTTCTGGAGATTGTAATTCGTCTTTCCAGTTTAACATCCGAGCTTGAGCGCCAAATTTTTCGGCGGTTGTTTTATCTCCGAGTTCCATCCAAATACGAGAGAGACTAGTGTTAATGTGAATATCTTTTGGGCTGAGCGCATAGGCTTTTTCCGCAGCTTGCAATGCCCGATCAAAAAATTTATCCGAATAATAGACTTCCGCTAAAGCATGCCATGCTTCAAAGGATTGAGAATTAATATTTATTGCCTGTTCAAGTTTTTTAATGGCCTCCTCATTATCGCCCAGGGTAAAATCCAGCGTTGCGTCCTCAACGAGGGTCTGCACATCTTGATTACTCATCTTAGAACTAAAGCTTGAGCATGCAATATTCTCAAGCATTGACGAGCATATTTTTCATTATTGATAGCTCTACGGCGATAGGAGCAGGTGATTTAATCATAGAATTTGTGTATTGTAATTTATATTAAAAAAAACGAAGTTTTTTACCTTTTAGATGTAAAACGTTAATAATAGATAGCTATAAGCTAAAAAGAATAAGGACGGAGTTTAAAATTTATGGATAAAATAAAAGTGAATAAAATTTATAAAATTCGCCAATCCTCGATTCACAATAGGGGAGCTTTTGCGATCCAGGATATTCCGGAGGGAACGCGTGTAATTGAATATATTGGTGATAAAATAACAAAGGTTGAATCTGAAAAGCGCAGCAATCGCATGATTGAAAAAGCTAATAAAACTGGTCGCGGTGCAGTTTATATTTTTGAGCTTAATAAGCGCCATGATATAGATGGGAGCGTCAATTATAACACCGCTCGTTTTGTCAATCATTCATGCGATCCTAATTGTGAGACAGATATCATCCGTGGTCGGATATGGATAATTGCGCTCCGCGATATTAAGAAGGGTGAAGAACTTTCATATGACTATGGTTATGATCTGGATGACTTTCGCGATCATCCGTGTCGTTGCGGAAGTGATAAATGCGTGGGATACATCGTTAATCAAGAGCAATGGGGTAAATTAAAGAAAATCTTAACGAGGGAAAAAAAGAAAAGGAAGAAAGTGAAATAGAACAAGAATGCTCGATTTAAATTGGTTTTTTATGAATAGAAGCTCTTCTTTGAAAATGATATGACAATAATCTCATGGAATGTTAATGGGATACGTGCGGCGATAAAAAAGGGTTTTCTCGATTTTTTTAATAAATCGAAACCCCATATACTTTGCCTGCAGGAAATTAAAGCATTAGCAGAGCAGGTGGAATTAGAATTACCTCCCGGATTTAAACAATATTGGAATTCAGCTGAAAAAAAAGGTTACTCAGGGACGGCCATTTTCAGCAAGATAGAACCCCAAGATGTTGTTTGCGGGATTGGGGTAAAAGAAGGTGATACTGAAGGTCGAGTTATAACTTTGGAATTCTCCGACTTTTACCTCGTAAACGTGTATACCCCAAACGCAAAAAATGATTTATCACGGTTGAAGTTTAGAGAAAAAATTTGGGACCCCGCTTTCCTTAAATATTTAAAGAAACTGGAGAAAAAGAAACCAGTCGTCTTTTGTGGTGATTTAAATGTTGCTCATCAAGAAATAGACCTCGCTAACCCCCAGAGCAACCGGCATAATGCAGGTTTTACCGACGAGGAACGGTCAGGATTTAATAATATAGTCAATGCGGGATTTCTCGATACATTTCGTGAATTTGAACCGGGTCCTAATCATTATACCTGGTGGTCATATCGGACTAATGCCAGAGGAAGAAATATCGGTTGGCGCATTGATTATTTTGGCATCTCCCCTCTATTGAGACCGCGGTTGAAAAAAGCTTTTATTCAACCAGAGATAATGGGGTCTGACCATTGCCCGGTCGGGATCGTATTAAAGTAATAAATTTGAGGGAAAAGTTAGAAGTGCAGATTAGCTGCGATCTTATATATCATTACCTGAAAGAGAATTGATGGTATCTAATAATGCCTGAAGTTTGAAGGGTTTTAATATTTTCGCATCCACCAGATTGTTACTCACCATCTCGAGAAGATCCTGAGCATCTAATCGTCCCCCTCCCGACATGGCGATAATTCGTGTATGAGAATCTAATTTACGCATTTCGATAATCGTTTCTATTCCCTCTTTTATAGGCATAATAATATCTATAAGTACTATATCAGGGCTCTCGTTTTTAAATAAAGTAATGGCCTCCTCACCATTTCCAGCTTCAAACACTAAATAATTTATCGATTCCAGAACTTTCCGTAAACTTTGTCGCAGGGATACATCATCCTCTGCGATAAGTATCTTCTTCATAAGTGGAATTGAAACATTTACCCTCTATTATCAATCGATGACTGAACGCTGATGGCTGAGATACCTAATTATTATCGAAATGTTTATATTCAAAGAAAAAAGGTTGATAGGCGCGAGCTGTTACTCGCTTGTTTCTCTTCATTGGCGCTTGAAATTTCCATTCTTTTATCGCGGTCAGTGCGGCAACCGCAAAATAATCATTCGATGAAGATTTGATTCCAGCGGCTTTGACTTTACCTGTGGGATCAATAAAAAATTCTACCAGGACTTGCCCGCTTGCTTCAGCTTCCCACATTTCCAGAGGATAAACGGGTGATATAGATTTACTAATTTTTGGCACATAATCCAATTCATTGATGTCGTTTACCATAATCAGTGATCTATTTATCGTTTTATTCTTGAACATCGCTTCATCGATAATTGATGCATCGACGACACCACCACCACCACTTTCTAAGGTATAGCTTGCTTTAACAAATACCCGACTCGCGTAGGCTTCTCCATTGACGATTCTAGGAGAAAATTCCCATCTCTTTATCGCTCTGATCGTCGATCGGGCAAAAGCGGAGTGTGAGGCAGCAAATTCGACAAACTCATTCTGAAGGCCTTTGTTGTCGACAATGAACACAATGATTGCAAATCCTTCGGTTACTCCTGTTTTTGCAACGTTTGCAGGTAAGATTGGTTTAACTGCTTTAAGCACCTGTAAATCTTGATTAAGACTTTTATCCTCGCCGCTTTTTCCGAGTAGAGGGAGGTGCAAACAAAGAATAAACAGATTAATAACGCAGCAAAAATGGAATATCGAATATAAGGACTTCATTACTTATAATCAGGTTATTTGTGATATGACTGAGAAATGCTGATTGTGATTACACCTTATATTATATGACTAAATGCATTTATTTCAAAGTATATAAGTGAAATTTTTATTTAAAATTGAATTAGAGTAATTCTAATTAATGGCTCTTGATAAATGGATAGATTCTAATGTAAATTTTAGAATGATAGCACTCTCGGTTCTGTTTAATTGTTCGTCAGTCTTAATCTTTTCGCTTCCTGTCATCGCAGCGATGAGCAAGAATTACAAAATTCCGATCATTGACCTGGCGGCGGAATCAGAACGGCAAATAATTGTGGATCGAGAACCGGGTCAATATTTAGGTCATCCCACTACAGTTCTGCTCGAGGATAATAAGACAATGATTGTCGTTTATCCTAAAGTTCACGGCAAGGGAGCTATTGTAATGAAAAAGAGTGACGATGGGGGGTTGACCTGGAGCAATCGGTTGCCGGTTCCTGATAATTGGAAGTCTTCTCTGGAGGTGCCAACTATTTATCGAGTTATGGATTCGAACGGCCTGAAACGTTTAATCCTGTTTTCGGGATTATACCCCATTCGCATGGCAGTTTCAAATGATAATGGGAATGTTTGGACAGCTTTAGAACCGATTGGGGATTTTGGAGGGATTGTGGCAATGACAGATATGATCCGTCTTATAAATGGAAACTACATGGCTCTTTTTCATGATGATGGAAGATTTATTAAAGGTGGGCAGAATGACCGCGGGCAGTTTTACGTCTATAAAACAATTTCTAAAGATGGCGGTTTGAATTGGAGTAGACCAAAAGTGATAGTATCGCACGCCCTGGCCAATCTCTGTGAACCAGGATTGATTCGTTCTCCCGACGGTAAGGAGTTGGCGATGCTTATGCGTGAAAACAGTCGACAATTTAATTCATATGTCAGTTTTAGCGATAACGAAGGTGAATCCTGGAGCGAACCACAAGAATTACCAGCGGCTTTGACCGGTGATAGGCATAAACTGCGCTACGCTTCTGATGGAAGATTGATTGCTACCTTTCGCGATACGACACATATTTCGCCAACGAAAGGAGATTGGGTTGGATGGGTAGGTAGCTATGAAGATATTAAACTTGGTCGCGAGGGGCAATATCGCATTCGATTCATGGATAATCATCATAATAGAGATTGTGCTTACCCGGGATTAGAGCTCTTGCCCGATGGGACGTTCGTCACTACTACTTACGGGCATTGGACAGAGGGTGAGGAGCCGTATATCGTAAGTGTCCGCTTTAAAATCGAAGAACTCGATGCTCGAGCAAAAGCGGGGAATGGCGGATTAAACTCTAACTAAATTAACACTTGTTAATCTAGAGGGAACATTTATTCATCCCAAAAGACCTAAGTAGTTAATTTTATTAAAATGCAACACCTACAATACTACCTTACCCCCCTTCTCATTTTCACACTAACCCATGCATTAGCCCAGAGTTCAATCCCTACGGTAATTCAGCCGATAGCGGATATTACTAACCCAGCGACCGATGAGCCGATAGTTATTAATTTAAAGGATTTCTTTGAAATACCAGGGGTTGAAGAACCAATAGTGCATTTTGAAACGAGCCTCGGCTCATTCAATCTGGATCTATTTGCTTCGGAAACACCCAATACCGTTAATAATTTCCTCAATTATGTAGATGATGGAGATTACACAGACACAGTAATTCATTTCTCTGAAACATCGTTCTTTGGTATCATTCAAGGCGGGACCTATACCGTAATCCCAATACCTTTTGATCCCATACCGACAGATCCTCCAATTGTAAGCGAAGCCGGGCTTCTGCATAATAGAGGAACGATTTCAACGACAGTTAATAGTGGTAATCCCAACAGTGCCACGAGTGGTTGGCATTTCAATATTTTTGATAATGGAGATTTTTTCATTAATAATACAGTATTTGGTGAAGTGATTGGAGCTGGGATAGGTGTAATCAATGACATCTCTCTCCTCGATGTTACATTTATAAGTGGCGACGTAATCCCCCGGCTTCCAATTATCAATTTTACGGGAGGAGCATTGACCACCGATAATTTTGTTTTCGTGCGTTCTATAATTCGCCTGCCGTTATACCCGGAAGAAACGAGAGAAAATGCGGTCATAAGTTTTGAAATTGATAATAATAATCCTAATTTGGTTACGGCCTCACTTAATGGATCAATTTTAAAGCTCTATCGAAATCCCGACCAGACGGGGACAGCTGAGTTTACGGTGCGTGCTGTAGATACAGATGATATTATGACTGAAAGCTCATTTCGCGCTACTTATAACTCTCTTCCTACCGCGCCAGTAGGTATAGTTCTTGAAGGAACTGGCAATGTTGTCGGCGAGAATATTTTACATCCAAGTGGAAATATTTTTGACCAGGTATTAATGACGGGTGAGAGCATTAAACTGAGAGCGAAGACTAATCAAATTACACGGGTTTCGTTTTTGGATGAAGATGATGATATCGTTCAGGTAGAGTTTTCGGGCACCGGATTAGTGTCCGTTGATTTGGATCCCGCAACATTTTCTCCTCCTGCACCACCAGTTAAATATAACCAGCCGACCGTGAATTATGTCAAAGGCCGTCCCACAGTACGCGTAGAAGGATCGGATGAAAGTACTTTTCTAAGTATCTTCACGGTGGGCAAGATCAATGCGGTAAACCAGGCATTATTTCCCGAGGGAGTAGTTTATGACGCTGAAGCGGATGTGACTTTAGTGGAAGTGATCAACTCCACGGCGATTGGAGGCATGCAAATGTCGAATGTTTCATTTGCTGGAAGTGAGGGAAGAATCGGTGTCGATGCGCGCAGGGTAAAGATAGCGACACGATTAACAGTAGGAGATATTGATGCCAGTGATCTCGCGGTGCCTCATTTATTATTTGAGCCGGGTTCGTTTACGGTAAATGTACCAAATTCAGGAATGCGCATTACCGGTGGGGACCTGATTCAAAGTAATGGATTGCAAGCGATTTTAGTAGCTGAAAACGACTTAACAGATCCTGGATTTACGACATTGATCGCACAAAATAACTTCAAATCGGACGAGACTCCGCAACCGACACAAAATATAGATGTGGTTTTTGCGAATGAAGATGGCACTATCATCCCCATTGCGATCGTAGAAACGACGATTGAGTAATCTCAAAATTCGCGGAAAAAACAATTGCGGTAGCCTGTGCTATCAGAAGCAATAGGGGATTTCGTTAGAGTGATAATTGTGCTCTAATTCTTTTCATTGCCGAGTGATTGGAGATTTGAGATAAAGCTTTTTGTAGCAAACTCTTACCTGGTTCGATTCGCGGCCACGGCGATGCACCTGAAGGGTGAGGGAGAGGGATAATATCGATTTTGTTGTTATTATATAGGGTATTAAAACTATGACCTATGATGTCAGCTAATGCTGAGCATTTCATGAATTGAGTAATAGCTAATTTACCCACGGGAATAACTAATTCGGGTTTAAGAATGCTGAATTCTGATTTTAGCCAATTGGCACAATTAGCAATTTCCTCGGTGTCGGGGACACGATCGCCCCCCTTCTTTTTTTTACCGGGATAACATCTGCATACCGCGGCCATATATATATGTTTGCGAAACTGCTCTTCGTTTAATCCGCAGGAATCTTCAAACCATTGAAATAACATCTTCCCCGCAGTCCAGGCAAAGGGTCTCTTCAAAAGGGGTTCTCTCGCCCCTGGCGCCTGTCCAACGAGTATTATTTTACTGACCACAGACGGACAAGTCACTACTGGTTTATGCATCTTAGGGCAGGAGTTACATGCCTGTAATCGTTTAAGATGCTGTTCTAATTCGGCTTTTGGTAATTGGTTCAAATTATAAGTTATTTACTGTGCTCAAAAATCTCGATTGACAGAAGAGAAAATGCCTGTAAATCAATCATAAGTTAATGATTTATGAGTCAATGGAGCAAAACAAAGATTGCTATTTAAGTCTCTATATATTTAATTGCGGATAGTCCTTTCCGATCTGGTTTAACCCCGGTTTAAATAGATCTTCTGTATATATGAAATTAAATATTCCCTATGATAAAATCAACTGGACAACGAGCAGTTTCCTTATTGGATCCGCGTTTCTCGCGGTCACTGCAGTGCCTCTGTATCTCTGGCACTATGGATTGGATTGGTTCCAGGTTTCTTTATTTCTGTTCTATTTTATTTCTACCGGCCTGAGTATTACCTTGGGCTACCACAGACTTTTTGCGCACGTATCTTTTAGGGCCAGTTGGCCGGTAAGATTGTATGTTCTTGTATTTGGTGCAGCAGCCTTTCAGGAATCAGCCCTCGGGTGGGTTTCTGATCATCGCAATCATCACAAACACGTAGATCACAATCCTGATCCCTACAACATTAACAAGGGCTTTTTTCATGCGCATATTGGATGGCTCCTGTTCAGGCTTCATCCTGATCAACCCTTAGATAATGTTGGGGATTTAGAAAGAGACCCTCTCGTCACGTGGCAGCACCGCTTGTGGCTTCCTATAGGGGTCTTCGCCGGCTATATTTTACCCACAATTTTGGGCTATCTTTATGGCGGCCCACAAGCAGCTCTGGGAGGTTTGCTAATTGCGGGTGTCGGAAGAGAGTTTTTTGTCCAACACATGACATTTTTAATAAACTCCTATTGCCATACCTTCGGAAAACGCCCCTATTCCAGTAAATGCAGTGCGCGTGATAGTACATTTATTGCATTTTTTACTTTTGGAGAGGGCTACCACAATTTTCATCATGAATTTCAGCACGATTATCGAAATGGTGTAAAATACTGGCATTTCGATCCAACGAAATGGTCGATCTGGCTCTTGGACAAATGCGGGTTTGTGAAAAATCTTCGTAGAGTTAGCAGAGAAAAGATATTACTTTCTGAACTTGAAGAGATGAGATATCTCGTCGATGAGAGAATTGAAACCTGTAATATTCATTTGACCGATAGTACGCGACAAATTCTGCAGCACTCCCTAGAATATCTGCAGGATATCTCTTTAAAACTGTCAATAAGATACAAGGAAGTGCAAGAGGCAGTGGAGCAGAAAATCGAGCTATCCCGGGAGACACTGTCTGAATGGCGGCGGGAAATTAATGAAGCAAAGCTATACTTAAATTCCATTTCCAAAATGGATTTTAATTTTCAAGCTTCGACCTGATCCATTCTTTAAAAAAAGACGGTGGATAATCCCTTGTCTTTCAGCAGCAATCTATTGCTGAAGATCATTATTTGCTGGCGATTACCTATATAAAAGCACCATCCTGCATGTGTAATATATAGTCACACTTTTGTGCTAGATCGACATTGTGAGTGGCTAGAAGAATGGCATGGCCTTTCTCGCGGGATATTCGCTGAAGAATATCAAATATTCGATTCGAATTTTTTAGATCGAGGTTCCCTGTTGGTTCATCTGCCAATATGAGAGAAGGAGAATTGGCAAGCGCACGAGCAATGGCTACTCGCTGCTGTTCACCTCCAGATAATTGATGAGCCGGCCGGTCTGCTTTTCCTTCTAAACCAACTTCAGCGAGGAGATTCTGAGCTTGGGCTTTCATTTCGGATAAAGGTAGTTTCCGTTGCTTGAGCATCGGTAAAATGACATTCTCGGTTACATTGAACTCGGGAAGTAAAAAGTGAAATTGAAAGATGAAGCCGATGAAATCGTTTCGAGCCTGTGTACGCTCTCGGTCTGAGGCATTCGTCATCGATTTTCCCTTGAGGACAATTTCTCCCGATTCTGGTCGATCGAGCAAACCCGCTAGAAATAAAAATGTGCTTTTACCACATCCAGAAGGCCCAACAACAGCACAAACTTTTGCTGGACGCAGCGTGATATTCAATCCCCGTAGAATAGATATTTTATTACCGTTTGCACTCAGGCTATGTTTGATCCCCGTGCATTGTAAAACGGGCTCTTCTTTACTCTTACGATCACTCATTGCCCCGCCCCTCTTATGATTACTGCCGGCTCTAAGCGGGAAGCTTTGCGAGCAGGGATATAGCTGGCTATGAGGACTACAATTAGAGCCGTTATAGCGGCTGCAGCATAATGCCAGATACTCCAGTTAACGATAAAATGATCGGTCGTGAATATTCCGCTGATACCAATTGGAAGTGCGGAAACCGCATAGGTCATAGCTGCGCCCAAGAGTAGACCGAAAAACGTCCCTATCAAATATATAATCATGCCTTGGATAATGAATACTAAACCAATATCATTACGTGAGTACCCAATCGATCTAAGGATCGCAATTTCACGGCTCTTTTCCATAACGATTATCGCGAGGGTATTGAATATGCCTAACCCCGAAATAATAATGATCGTGGAGACAGTGATAGCAGATGAAAGGCGAAGTGCCCAGAATACATCAAGCCAGACATGTTCTCTCTCCTGCCAACTCTCAACGCTATGCCCCAATACAGAACGCATATGCAAGGCATTTACCGGTGCGCGATTTTTATCATGTAAGTTCACTTGAAGGAACGATACTCCAAAAGGTTTTTTCAGTAATGTTCTGGCTTGATCGAGGTGTGTGAAGACCCAAACTTTATCGATATCAGATACACCCGTTTCATAAATTGCGCTGACACGCATCTGATGGCTTACGTCCTTTGCCCAAACAACTACATTATCCCCCACATTTAAGAGCATACGTTGAGCTAAGGAGCTTCCAACGAGTATTCCATTATGCATGCGGCGAAATTCATTTAAGTCTCCCCACATTATATATTCCTCCAAGTCGGAGACCGAAAGATGATTATCAAGATCGATGCCATGTAGACTTACACGATTTGTAATGAAATTATTACTCATGCTCACTTCACCGCGAATGACTTCCGATACCGCTGAGACATTGCGGAATTCTTTAACTGCCTTGATCAGTGATCTGGGATAATCAATGCCCTTGATGAATTTACGCCCTTCGGAATGAGCGTAAGAAAAGGGTGATTTAATATCGCGAATTCGATCCAGTTCTATACTGCGCAATGTGCTTTGTGTTTTATCCTGAATGCGAAGCGCGCCTTTAGTTCCCAATATAGTTTTAATGAAAAATATCTCGAAGCCGCTAGTAAGTGCCTGTGTGAGAATAATAAAGCCGACTCCAAATACGATGCCCGTCAGGCTCATAATCATGGCCCGCTTTTTTGATCGTAGAAAACGTAAGGCAATACTGATTTCAGGCGGCATTAATCTGGCCTTTATTATGGCACTTTTACTTTATTACCGTGCTTGAATCTATCCAGATCTTCAACGATAACAAGTTCACCTTCTTCTAAGCCACTGAGCACTTCTACATTGTGTAGACCTTGATAGCCTTTAAGTACGGGGCGTATTTCTACTTTTCCATTTTTAACTGCGTATACCTGGTCTCCCAGTAATGCTCGGCTGGGTATAATGAGTGTGTTTTCACGCTCAGCAACGATGATATTCGCTTCTCCTGTCAGGCCGGGGGTCAAGCGCTCTTTACTAATATCAACAGAGAGAAAGATGCTAAAACGCTGGGTTTCTGGATCATTAGTCGGAAGTAATTGGATTACCTCTCCATTAAATAGATCATCGCCATAACCGAGAAATCTCACAACTGCACGTTGCCCAAGCTTAACTTTTGCAAAATCTTCTTCGCTTATCTTTGCAATTACTCGACGTTCATTGGAGATGATTTCTGCAATTCCCGTTCGATCACTGATAAGATCGCCCTCAAAGACATCCACGGCGACGATAATTCCGTCAACGGGACTTTTAATACTCATTCTTTTCAAAGTTAGTTGATCCTGCTCCAGTTCATTTTCTAATCGTTTTAAATTTGCTTCATTATCAATTTTTTCCCGGGCCATTTTTTCAAGCAGTTCGGCCAATTGACGTCGCCGAGCTTTAAGGGTATCGGGTGATGCACTGCCCGTTTCATCCAGTGCTTCGAGGTCCTCCAATTTATCTTTAACTTCCTCGATCTTAAATTTTAGGGGAGATCCCAATTTTAATCTATTCCGAAAAGCTTCCAGTTCGATTTGAATACTTTCGATTTTCAGTTCGAGCTCCGTCGTATCGAGTTGGATGATCGTATCACCGGATTGGACTTTATTTCCGAGTTTTAAAAGACTCGAGATTACGCGACCACTACTTTCAGAGCGGATAGTCAAACGATAGGTTTCCTCGATTTTTAAGTTTGCCGATACCGCATCCACAGCTAGCCCACGTGTAACTTGCTCTGTATATGCGGTTGGTTTGAATGACCAGATGAGGAGGATTATGAGGATAAGAAAAGCCGCGGACCCCAACAGCCATTTGGTCGATTTAATTTCTTTCATCGTTTTGGGGTAAAGTGAAATATTCCATCGCAGGGTCTTGCCCTACATGCGAAAGAAACTCTGAGAGATTGAGGAGGAAATTACTTCGCGCAATATATAGGTCATTTTGTTTATTAAAAAAATTTAAACGACTTTCCAAGTATTCCAATTCTGAGATTTTATTATCCTTCCACAGTTGATTATCACGATCCCAAAATTTCAGGGTAAAAGGATAGCGGGCTTCGTTCAGCTCCAGTGAGCGAAAAGATAGATCGAGATCGGTAGCCATTTTACGCGCTTCACGACTTAAGTCATTGTTAATTCCAAGCTCTTCTTGTTCGAGTAGACGAATACGCGCCATACTTGCGATTTTTCTACCTTTAGTCGCAAACCCATCAAAGATATTCCAAGTTAACCTTAGACCACCAAAATATATCAAGGTATCGACATCATTAAATGAAGCTGTATTGTCCTGAACTTGCTGAACGGTGAGGTGAATGTTAAGAAGCGGTCGGTTAATCGATTCAATAAATTTCAGGCTTTCTTTCTCACGTTGAATTTTCTTCGCATTGAGGCTGAATTCTGGGCTTTCTTTATACCCACCATTTATGAAATCGTTTAGTCTTTCCGCAAATAAGTTCTTTTCCAGACTGGGTGAAGGTACCTCGAGGGGGAGCTGATTTAAATTTACCTCCTTATACCCGGTTATATATTCTAATCTTTCAACAATTCGCTGTCCTTTATTTTTATTTTTTTGGATTTCTAATAAGGTTTCCTGTAATTGAATATATTGAAGGGTATAGTCATCTTCAGAGAGGACACCTTGACGTCGTTGTTCATCTAAAACATCAAGATTTTTACAAATAATTTCTTCGCGTAATTTGGCATTTCGCAGGGAAATATTTTCGAGGATAAGAGATAAATAGAGAACACGAATTTCTTGAGCCAGATTCTGATAGAATCGCTCATATTCTTCTTTCGCAAGATGGATATCAATTTCACCAACTTGTTCTCGGGCAAGTAAACCTCCCCAATGATAGATGGGTTGGTTTAAAGATAGATTAAAAAAATTACGAAACTCATCTGAATCTTCTCCTTTTTCCCGTTCTCTTCTTTCGTAACCGGCATTAATATCAAAATTGAGATGTGGATATCTATCCGATGAAAAAAGATAGCTCATTCCTTCTGCTTCTGAGATCTTTTGAATTTCTCTTAGCAAGGCGGGAGCTTTCTTGTTCGCGACCGCGTAAATATTCGCCAACTGAGGGAAAAGGTATTCGGGAGTATTAAGTGTTCCGTATTCATTTGCCCGAAGCGCTGGACTCCATGTAATGACCCCCAATAATTGAATGCTAATGAGCCACCGTATTAAGCATATTAATTTGTTCTTCATGATTGAATGAAAAATAGAGAGGAACTCAGTTGCGTATGTTTTCAGATGACTGTTCCGTGTAAAAAAGGGATCATTCTTTCATCTGTGGCTTAAAAATCAAGATGATTTAACAGTGGGAATATTCGATTCTCACCAGTATAAATAATATATATTCAGGAATTAAGATTTAACTTATTCCAAATCGCCAAACTACAGGCTGAAAAAGATTGCTATCAATTTAGTCGTAGGGAAGCCTGATTAATAACGCCTCAAGATATGAGGGGAGAATAAATTTTTTTGAAATTTAGTTTCCGATAAACAGTGGGTTATCTGAATATTATGTAATCTTTGTCTTAATTAATGCAAAGCCAAAAGCCGTCATTAAAAAAAGTATTCCTCATTACCCATGAGTTTTATCCCACGCTTAGAGGGATTTCGGTGTTTCTTCAGGAAATTGCAAAATGTGCCACCCGTATGGGATATCAAATTGTAGTTTGGGCGCCAGGGAATGATGCTCTTCGCAATGCCACGTTCCCCTATCGAGTAAAAGCATTGGATTTAAAAGGAACGCAGAGCTGGTTATCGCGGATAAAACTCGGGATAGAATTATTTAGATCGCGTCACAAATTCCATGATGCTATTTTATATTTAGCCGAGCCAGGTCCAGTTAGAACAATGCTCTATTTACAATTGTTCTCAGTAATAAAACCTAAAGCACTATGGATTACACTATATGGTTCAGAAATAAAGAAATTCACTTTTTTACCCTATCGTAAATTCCTTTTTAAAAAGTTACTAAATTCTGCTGATCGAGTGAGTGTCATATCCCATTACAATCGTGAGTTCTTGACTCAAATATATCCGAACCTGAAACCGAATATTACCATTACAGGTGGCGCTCTTAAATCAGATTACAGTCCTGCGAAAATACAAAAAAAAGAAAAGGCTGGGGATAAAATCATTGTCTTAACGGTCGGTGGAATTCATCCCCGAAAAGGGCAATTGGATTTACTGTCTGCGATGAATGGATTAGAATTGGAACTCAAAAACATAATTGAATATTGGATCGTAGGTCCAATTATCAAAAGATCCTATTTAAAAAGAATACAGGCATACGCAGAAAATAATAAGTTAAATTTTAAATACCTGGGGATCGTCGATAACAAGGAATTAAGTGAGTTCTATCTGGAAGCAGATATTTATGCGATGACTAGTATCGATTACCGTAGCAGTGTAGAAGGATTTGGGCTCACTTATCTTGAAGCATCCGCTCATCGACTCCCGATTATTGCGCATAGAGTGGGTGGGGTTGAGGACGCGGTAAAAGATAATGTAACCGGTATCCTTGTTGATCCTGGAAATAAAGAGAAACTCACTGCCGCTATTAAATTATTAGCTGAAAATAAATCGTTGCGTAAGAAACTGGGAGAAGGAGGTGTGCATTGGGCAGAGAATCAGAGATGGGAAGATTGCGTAGAAAATATTTTCGGGGAGTCATAAACTGGTGATCTTAATAGATCTAACGCACACATCTCACAGTCGGGTAAATACCGGCATTCAACGCGTGTGCAGAATGTTATATTATGAGCTTATCGGGGATGATAGCGGAATCGCTGTGACCTTTGATCCCTTTCGCGATGCATGGAGAAAACTAAACAAAGAGGAGCTTCGAGATCTCTGCCTTTCAGAAAATGATGTTCCCGATGGTAAACGCGGAAAATCCTGGCCAATAAAAATGCGTATTGAAGGTTACATGGGTCGCATTTTTAATCTTAAGACTAATGAGATGTTACCTCAGAACACACACTACGAAGGTCTAATCGCTCCAGAGATTTTCAGTCCCCAACAGTTTTTGGCATACAAGATTCTCGCCGATAAAATAAAAGGTCCGAAAATTGCAGTCTTTTATGATGCGGTAACTTTAAGTTTGCCTGAATATGCTCCTAAAAAAACGATCGAAAAATTTCCCGCCTACCTAAATTCACTTCTCTGGTTTGATGGAATTACCGCGATTTCTGAAGCGTCGAAAAATGAATTACTCAATTACTGGGAAGACAAGGGCCATAAAACTCATCCCCCCGTTGTAACGATTCCCCTTGGAACTAATTTACACCCGTTAAGAGAGGTTTCAGAAACTAAAGGTTCCGCTGAAAAAAAACCGACAATCTTGACGGTAGCAACGATCGAAGGAAGAAAAAACCATCTATCTCTACTGCGAGCTGCGGAAACCTTATGGGAGCAAGGTTTTAACTTTCGTCTTAGACTCGTGGGTAAAATGCAAAATGAGACAGGTGAAGCTGCATTTCAGTACATTCAAAAACTACAACAAAAGGGGAGAGATCTTATTTGGACTGGGCCGCTCAGTGAAAAAGAGCTGCACGCAGCCTATCGGGAATGTACATTCACTGTTTATCCTTCTCTATATGAAGGATTTGGAATCCCTATTCTGGAAAGTTTAAGTTTCGGCAAACCTTGTATTTGCAGCAACGGTGGTGCTTTGTCAGAAAGCGCTCAGGGTGGTGGGTGCCTGATTTTAAAGGATCCTGACGCGAAAAATATTGCAGTATCAATGAGTAACTTACTGCGCGATACAGATCTATTCCGCAAGCTTTCGGCAGAAGCGTGTGCACGTAGATATAAGAGTTGGAAAACCTATTCGCATGAGCTTATGGACTGGATGAGTGCGCTGCAGTTTAATCGCGTTGAACGATAATTCGTCCGCTTTATCCCTATAAATAGGGTGATTTTAATTTGAAGCCGATATATCTTGATCAAGCAATTATTATAATATACTTTTTAACATTTTCTATATATGCGAATTCAATCATTCCCCGTTTATGTCCATTAAATAATGCTTTACCGGAGTCCAAAGAGAATCTACACAAATTCTGCACTGGAATTCTGGTTTGAAAGGTTGTCTTCAAATTGGGAAAAATATTTTTCACCAGAAGAATTATCCAATGGACGTTCGATTTACAGAAGCGGAGAGATTCGTGAAGTCGAATTGAACAATGGGGATGCGATCATCCATTACAAGCTGCACCAGAATGAGTACTATGCTTTGATCGATTGGGGAAAAGATCAATTTGAAATTCGCTACTCTACCGAAGATCGAATTTTGGGGAAATCACTAGCCGCGGCGGGGTTTTATGAAATTGAAGAACTGGTAGCGGACGAAATTTCACCTGTTCCATCGTTCGAGAAGACCACTGATGAAATAAAAGAAGAACATCCAGAAGAAGAGGTCCCTCATCCTGAAACTAGCGAGGAAAACGGGAGGGCCCTGATATTAAAACTAGATTCTACGTTTAATGGATTAACTTTGGAAACTTCCTGGCAAGAAACCGAGAAACACTTAAAGGGGTCAAAATTGTTAAATGGCAGGCAGGGTATTGCTAAACTCAATTCAAAGGAACGTGAAACGCTCATACGTCTGACATCAAAACTTCACAAAGTTGGTTTTACTAACCAAAAGAGAAAGAAAAAATATATTCTCAGTGATCATTCGCGTATTTGCTCTTTTCTCAATGAGGATCTCCCTACTTGGCATAATTATTTCAGAGTTGAGATTAATCACAGAGTCCGGACTCTGATCCGCGGCTTGCAATCGGTAGATGTCGAGGCTGTTGCGAAGACAGATAACGGTAAATTGAATCTTACCTGGATTATGCAGGTTGGAAATCGGACGCTTACGGACGAAGAGACCCAAATCATTCTCAAGCGTAGTCGGAACAGTGTGATTCTTCCCGATCTGGGAATGGTGAAGGTTCCAGAAGATAAAGCGGGCATCCTCGCCGATTGGCAAAAGTATCTTGATGAGAACATTACCGGGGACCTGCCAAAGTACATGCTTTTCTCTCTCTTTGACCGACAGGTAATTCGCTTGAATCTATCTTCAGAATTAGAGCAATGGCGCGATTCATTACTTGAACCGCCCCTTAAGAACGGAGTTCTTCCCGATTTGTTACGACCCTATCAGAAACGAGGTGTAGCCTGGCTGGCTCATTTATTTGAGAAAGAATGTCATGCCCTCCTTGCGGATGAAATGGGATTAGGCAAAACTTTACAGACCGCGGCACTTATTGATTATCGTCCGATTAATGGAATGCGGCACCTTGTTGTCTGTCCTGCGAGTGTTGTTCCTGTCTGGAAAAATGAACTCGATAAATATTTCCCACATTTAAAAACAGAGGTCCTTAAAAGTAATCACAATTTTGTCACACATTCTGATCCTGTAATATGGCTTAGTAGTTACACACAGCTACGCCGACAAAAAGCGGTGCTTGATGAAGTAGAATTTGGGTACGCTATTTTAGATGAAGCCCAATTGATTAAAAATCCCGAAGCAAAAGTTACGATTGCCTGTTTGAATATAAAGGCACGCCATCGCGTGATACTTACAGGAACTCCATTGGAAAATAGACACCTCGATTTATGGACCTTGTTCCGTTACCTGATGCCCGGTCTTTTAGGTGGGCGACGTAAATTTGAAAAGTCTGTTCAGGATAATGAAACCGGTTTGCTCGAGAAACTTAATCGACAGATCGCCCCATTTGTCCTCCGACGAACGAAGAAAGACGTCATAAAAGAGTTACCGCCAAAACTGGAGATGAATCTGATTTGCCCGCTTACGGATATTCAGCAACAGCAATATATGAGTATTACCGAGCAGGGGATTAGTGCCCTGGGAGAAAATCTGAAAAAGGTCGCCAGCGAGCGGACTATAAGTCTATTCACTCTACTCACTCGGCTTCGCCAAGTATGCTGTGATCCAGACTTACTGCCCTGGCTATCGGCTGATTTAAACCAGAGTGGGAAAATAAATATACTTCTCGAGAAGTTGGAAGAGATTATCGCCAATGGCCATAAAGTAGTGATTTTCAGCCAATTTGTTTCACTCCTCAAGCGTGTCCGGTTGGGGATAGAAGATAGGTTTGAATATATTCCTATTTACGAATTAACGGGAAAAACGCTTGATCGGGAGAAACCGGTTAAGCAGTTCCAGGAAGGAGATGCGGGGTCAATTATTCTCGTAAGTCTTCGCGCCGGAGGGACTGGTATTACCTTGCATGCGGCTGATTACGTCTTTCTTCTCGATCCCTGGTGGAACCCGGCGGTTGAATCGCAGGCGATTGACCGAGTTCATCGAATTGGACAGGATAAAACAGTTTCTGTTTATCGAATGATTACAACTGGCACAATTGAGGAACGAATTGAAAGGTTGAAAATTAATAAACGAGAACTCTTTGATCAACTAGTTGGAGGAATCTCCGATATGAGTGATTTTAAAAACCATTTCAACTCTCTAAGTGAACTTATCTCATTAAGTAATACTAGCCTGACTAAATAAGAGAAATCGTGATTTACTGCAATTCGAGAAAAGTTTAATTCAACCTTAAATAGAGAAAAATGGATAATCCTGGTGTTATTCCGGTAAAGGTAAAAAGGATTTCAGATTCAGGTTCGGCGATACAATCGGATTCACTTGCGATTGAAGAGCCTCTGGAAATCCGGTTGGGCTACATGCGTGACAGTAACCAATTACAACGCAACCTTTCTATTACCATGCGTACTCCCGGGCAAGATACTGAGTTGGCAACGGGGTTTTTATTTACCGAAGGTATTATCTCAGGTAAAAATCAAATTGAGACGATAAAGTATCCCTATCAAGCAGAGGGAGAGGTAAAGACGGATAACACGATCCTGATTAACTTGAAAGCGAACGTAGTTTTCGATTTTAAAAGATTAGAACGCCATTTTTATACAACTTCAAGTTGTGGAGTTTGCGGTAAAGCCTCACTTGAAGCCCTGAATCTACGCGAGTGTCCGGTTTTACCAAGAGCAACTCCGGTTATTTCAGCGGAAACTATTCATCGATTGCCTGCAATTTTGAGAGAGCGACAAACGGTATTCAGTTCAACCGGTGGATTACACGCCGCCGCTCTATTTGACGATCAGGGCAAACTTCTAGACTTGAAAGAAGACGTGGGGCGGCATAATGCGGTAGATAAGCTTATCGGCGCACAAATTCTCAAAGATAATTTACCGCTTCATGATAATCTTATGTTAGTGAGTGGTCGGACAAGCTTTGAGATTTTGCAAAAAGCACTTGCCGCAAGCATCCCAATTGTCGCAGCTGTGGGGGCGCCATCAAGTCTTGCAGTTGAGCTCGCGAACACCTTTAAAATGACTCTACTTGGGTTTGTGCGTGATGAACGATTCAATATTTATAGCGAAGCCCAACGGATAAATGATAAGAGCACGGTTGAGGGAACACCGTTATCGTCTGAGTAAATCTATAGCTCTTGAGTTGATATAATTAAGAGATTATAAATATAGATTGAAAAGGTAATTAAGTATTTCTTCTAAATTATGATCGATGAACGCTTATCATATTTTAATCGTTATTCCGGTCAAATTGAAGAAGAGGAGATTTACGGCGGACGTTATTTACGTTGGGTAACAACCAATCCATGGGGAAGAATAAGTCACTGGTCTTTGGTTAAGCGCGCCTGGTTTTCACACTGGTATGGGTGGCGAATGAAACGTCACAGCAGTCAAAAAAAGATCCTGCCCTTTATTCATAAATATAAGATAGATACTGACGAATTTGAACAGAGTCCTGAATCATTTCGCACTTTCAACGAGTTCTTCTGTCGCTCGCTTAAGCGAGTGAAGCGGCCCATCGACACGGATCTAAATGCGGCTGTTTTTCCCGCGGATGGTAGGCATTTGGGGTTTCAGGATATTTCTGAAATAGAGGGAATATTTGTAAAGGGTCAAATCCTCAAACTGGGTGAACTTTTAAATAATAATTCACTGATCGAGCGATTTCACGATGGTTCAATGGTTATCTCAAGGCTCTGCCCAATAGATTATCATCGCTTTCATTTTCCCGTAAGCGGAACACCGGGCAATCCGCAGCAAATAAACGGATTTCTCTCTTCAGTAAACCCCCTCGCACTAAGCCGTAATATTAATATTTTAACTGAAAATAAAAGAGTGCTTACATGCCTGGATAGCAATGGTTTCGGTCAGGTGTTGATTCTGGAAGTAGGCGCAACCTGTGTCGGGTCCATCATCAATACCTACGATCCTAACGTCCCTATAATGAAAGGCGATGAGAAAGGTTATTTTTCCTTTGGCGGGTCAGCAGTGATCACGCTTTTTGAAAAAAGCCGAATTCAATTAGATGAGGATCTTCTCAAGCACAGTTTTGAAGGTCGTGAATTGTACGCGCACATGGGTGATCGATTAGGATTAAAGTGAATCAGCGCCATCCGCGTTGACTATTCAAGTCGCGGCGGGGCTTATACTCGGGTGCAGAAGGGTCATCAATATTTCTATCTGCTTCTCCCACTAATTTACCTCCTTCGATCCAATCCAAATCTTTTCCATATAGATTTTCTATAAGTATATTAGTCAGACGTTCACGAATTTTCACACAGGAGGTGTCATTACCCAGATCATGCATTTCCTGGGGATCATTTTTTAAATCAAAAAGCTGAATATGATTCCCGACAGGGAACCATATGAGTTTAAACTCATCCGCACGAATCATGCGAACAGCTTTGTCATCTTCATTATGTTCACAACAGAGATATTCTCTCTTCTCATCTCTGATTAGCGATTCTCCCTCTACAGTTTCTGGAATCGGTATATTGCATAAATCGAGCAGAGTTGGCATGACATCGCGCAAAGCGGCGAATCGTCCATCTTGATGTTGATGAGCGACTCGATTATCATCAAAAGTGGGCGCGAGTATCATGGGTATTTTTGCAGAATTCTCGTACATCTGTGTTTTAGCCCAAAGATTGTGATTTCCCAGCATATCACCGTGGTCACTAATGAACATAATGATGGTATTATCAAGCACCCCTTCCTCTCTTAAGGTGCCAATAAGCAATCTAATTTGATGGTCGATGTAGGTGCACTGTGCGTAGAACCCCGCACGTGCTTCACGAATTTCGGCTGCCGTATATGAAACCCATCTGCTGCGATGGCATTTTAGCGCGTAGGGTAAATTATCATAATCTTTTGCCCAATCCCCAATGAAGGGTTCATCCACCCCTAAATGCCTATACATCTCCAGATATTCCGCGGGGGGCACAATAGGAGGATGGGGAGCCTGATAGGAACAATACCAGAAAGCGGGACGCGTTGGATCTCGACGCTGAATGGTATAACACATTTCCCTCGTCGTCCAATTCGTTGAGTGATAGCGCTCAGGTAAATGCCAGGGGCGAACGCAATATTCATTGCTTCCCATAGCATGGGTAAACTCCTGACCGTAATAACCTTCCTCGCGAAGAAATCTCTCATAATCATCAACCACTCCCCCAAATTGATGGCGACCTTCCTCATTAAGAATTACCTCATCGAAACCAATCCGACTGCGTTGTGGGTAGACATGAAGCTTACCCACCGCAAATGCTTGATAACCTGCCTGTCGAAAAGCAGCAGGCATTGTGGTTAAGTTAGGATCCATCTCAAGATGTTCATTAAAAGAGCGATCGCCGTGCGTTTGCGCTTTTGTCCCTGTCATTAATGCGCGTCTTGCGGGAATGCAAGTGGGGGTCGTGGTATAAGCTTCAGTATAGAGCACACCACTTGCGACGAGTTGATTAAGGGTTGGCGTTAATATGTGCTCATGTCCTCTGATCCCGAGCAATTGACCGGGCCAATGATCTACACATATCAATAGTACGTTTGGTTGTGGCATATCGTTATTTAGTATCAGTTTTTCTCTGCGATCTTTTCAGTAGTGTATAAAACTATTCCGTTTTCATCGTAAAAATCAATTTTCGCAACAACCTGTTTCTTATCCTTACTCATCTTAACTGAGAATATCAAGAACCCGCCAGAGGGTTCTTGAGTGTTGTAGGGTTGCACAATCTTTGCTTCGGGATCCGAGGAATGAGGGTCGCCGGGACGAGGGCCAATTTCTGTATTAGCATCCACTAATGTTCCACACGAAAATTCTTCGAACCCCGTGGGATGGATGGCGTGATACTGCCAGTGGCGATCTCCACAGAAGATATAAAAGTTCTTATCGCGAAAGCCGTTTTCAGAAAGCCAATCGAAAAAAGCTTCTCCTTCATAGCGAAATCCACTGGGATTAACATGGTTGTCGCGCTTTCCCTCCTCCTCAGGACCGATCATGGGCGTTGCAGAGATGAGGAATTTAAATACCGCGTCGCTTTGCAGGAGTGTTTCTTTCAGCCAGTTTTTCTGTTTTAATCCCCAGATGCTTTTATTCGGGCCGTCGGGTCGGTCATTTGCATCGCGATAATCCCGGCCTTCGACAAACCAGATTTGTAGTAAATCATTAACGCGAAAAGTTCTATAAGTTATGGGATGACTTTCCTCAGGATCGACGACGGGCAGTTGCTCTTGAAACATTCTAATCCCCAGTTCCGCGGAGGGCAGCGAACCTGAACCGGAGACATGCTTGTTAATATTTGTTTTAGGATAATAATCCAAGTCATAATTACGTGTGACTAAATAGGGGTTTATCGGATCGGAATCGTTGAAACGAAAATCGTGGTCGTCTTTCATCCAATAGGTTGCTACCTGTTGAAAGAGATTGATAAACCTGGGCTGTGAAAATTGCTCCTGATACTTTCTACGTATTTGCTGCTGCGTTTCAGCACGCCCGACAATAGGAGTATCATAATAAACATTATCACCTGTTCCGACAAAGTAATCGGGTTTAAGCTTTAATATCGAGACGAGAGCCGGATAGCCGAGCAATTTATTTTCATCACTGCCCGGGGGTACTTTTCTCAGAGGATCGTTTTCAAGGCCAGTATAGTGGAATCTCGAGTAATTCATACCCGTAACGACAGCAAAACTGACTCCATTGTGAGGATTTCCCCCATGAGTTCTGAAACTTGAAGTAAGTCCTTTAGCTGAATTTTCAGTATCAGGACCGTAGATTACACGGTAATAGTATAATTTTCCCGGCTTTAGATTTGTAACCTTTGTTTTGATTATAAAATCGTAATCGGGAATCGCTTTTATCCACGGAGTTTGAAATGAATTATTAAAATCCTCGTCAGTCGATATTTGAAAACAAGCCCATCCAGAAATACCAGGAATGCCAGACCACGTTTTATCGAAGAGAGGATTGGATGAAGTCAATCGTGTCTGGAGAATGACGCTGTGATCTGAAACTTCACCAGCCATTTGTCCTTGAGCCAAGGAATAGGCTTCCAAAGCTCCTGCGCCAAAACATAGGGTATGGTATCCCAACAATAAAAAAACAGTTAGTAAAAGAAACGGTTTCACCCTAGTAAATTCGTCTTTAGCTGTTCTGCTAGTCAAGTAAGAACTGTATATCCCGCTATTAGCTTTAATTTATATTTAAGGGAGATTAAATTTTGATGGCTCATAACCTCGGAGCTGAATGGCCTTTTTAAACATCTCTAAATCTAATTTTGCTCCACGATTAATATTATTCTTCTGAAACCACCCTTGATTTAATTCCAGTGCATATTGTAACTCATCACTTCGCGAAACGACAGTTGTCTCATCATAGGGATAAAGAGGATAAAATTCCTGAAGGACACCATCGGATGAAATGAATCCAACATCGAGAGGGAGGGGTGTGTTGCGCATCCAGAAACTCATCCTTTGTGGTTTAGTATAGAGAAAGATCATACCTTCATTTTCGCCCATGTTTTTTCTGTACATAAGACCACGGCGAAGTTCTTCTGCTTCGACCGCTAATTGTAATCTTATTAACTTGTCCTCAATCGCTATATCAAAGTAATGATCCAGGCCCAAGGGTGTGATAATATCACTAGAGTCCTGACGATTACAGCCAAGTAGAAAGACGAATAAGATGAAGTAAAAAAGTAGCGTCGATACCGGATACCGGTCTTTCATGCGGTTATTTAACTAGACATATTTCAGACATTCTCAATGCTTATCGCTTTATTCGGTGATATAAATGCAAGGAACAAAAATTTCGCCATTGATCTACGCGGATTCGGAATCCAATGCGGATCAGTTATACTTTAGCAAAGTATTTGTGCCTGATCCTTTCCTCTCATTTGGAATAGGTAAAAAAAAATATGCAATTATAAATGCATTGGAGTATACGCGTGTAAAGAAAGAGTCGGTATTTGATGAAGTACTTTCTTTCGAGGAATGGAAGGAAAGAGCAGAAAAAAGATTTCGAAAGAAAAAGGTTGGTCTTAGTGACATTATACGACTTGTGGCGGATGAGTATAGCCTCCGCTCTTTTCTCATAGCCTCCGACTTTCCAGCGGGATTGGCTCTGGAATTAATTAAAAAAAAGATAAAAATTAAAATTTCTGAAGGTTCACTTTTTCCTAATCGAGTGATAAAAAGTGATGAAGAGGCAAAAGCGATTCGCGAAGGTAATGCAGCAAGCGCCGCAGGAATAAAAGCAGCAGAATCTATTTTAGAGAAATCATTAATTAAAAATGGTAAAATTTTTTACCGTAAACGTTTTTTAACATCAGAGCGATTGCGCGAAGAAATTGAGATTGTCTGTTTAAAAAAAGGGGGAATTGCAAGCCACACGATAGCCGCTGGTGGCGACCAGGCATGTGATCCCCATTGCCTGGGCTATGGTATTTTACGCGCTAATGATTTGATCATTGTAGATGTATTCCCCCGAATTAAGCGGACAGGCTACTTTGGAGACATGACGCGAACATTTGTTAAAGGCCGAGCCAATGAAAAACAGCGAAAACTTATCGCTACCGTGAAGAAAGCACACGGCAACGTATTGGATAAGTTAAAAGGAGGTATTTCAGCTTCTAAGGTCCATAATGAGGTGCAGATGTTTTTTGAGAAAAATGGGTATCTCACGCGCAAAAATGGTGATGTAATCGAAGGTTATTTTCATGGGACCGGACATGGTGTGGGATTAGAAATTCATGAGGAACCACGAATATCCTCGAACGGATCAAATCTAAAATCCGGGATGGTTGTAACTGTGGAACCGGGACTTTATTATCCAGGGCTGGGCGGTTGTCGAATTGAAGATATGGTCCGTCTCAAACGAGACGGTGTAGAAATGCTCTCTAAATGTCATTACCGATGGGAAATATCATGAAGCAGCTTTTAGAAAAAATAAGTGAATTAGATGTGCTCATTATTGGCGATCTAGTCCTCGATCATTATATATGGGGCGACGCATCGCGTATTTCGCCTGAAGCGCCAGTGCCGGTGATCGAAGTCGATCACGATAGTTATGCTGCAGGGGGAGCGGCAAATGTGGCGCTAAATGTAAACGCTCTAGGCGCGACGACGGAGATTTGTGGCATTCTTGGAAATGATGATTCCGGAAAGCAATTAAGAAGAATTCTGACGGAATGTAATGTTCCGATTGACGAGGCTTTTATTTTGTCGAATAAGCAAACGGTCCTCAAAACTCGAGTCATGGTACGGCAACAACAACTCTGTCGATTAGATCGTGAATCGAAACCTGAGGATTACAAAATTGATAGTGAAAAACAAAAGGACCTCATCATAGAAAAGGTCAAAGCTGCGGATGCGGTAATTTTTTCTGATTACGCGAAAGGGGTTATTGATGAGGCAATTATTAAATTGGTTCAGGAAGCGGCAAAAATTAATAAAACATTAGTCACTTATGATCCAAAACCAAAGGGAAAAGTCGTATTTAGCGAAGTCGACATATTAAAACCTAACCGCATGGAAGCGTTAGAATTAGCAGGATTCCAAATGGGGCAGCATGATGAATATCCTGCGGCAAAAATTTGTGAGTCCATTTGGCAAAAATATCATCCGAGATATCTGATAATTTCACTCGGCGCAGATGGGATGCTACTCAGTGAAAAAGGTAAAATAATTTCTCAGATTCCGACATACGCGCGAGAAGTATTTGATGTTTCAGGCGCTGGAGATTCAGTTATTGCGTCGCTGACGACGGCAATGGCTACGGGTTCAACCATAGAGGAAGCTGTGCATTTTGCGAATGCTGCAGGTGGAGTAGTCGTAGGGAAAGTGGGAGCAGCTGTAGCTTATCCGAGCGAAATTATTGAATACGCGGCCAGTCATGAGTAAGGCCCTTTTCCTTGATCGTGATGGAACTCTAATTGTTGCAAAAGACTATCTTTCAGATCCCGAGGGCGTGGAGCTTATTCCTGGCGTTTGTGAAGCATTACACCGCGCGTTAAAATGTGATTACCAACTCTTTATGTTGACTAACCAGAGTGGCGTTGGTCGTGGATGGTACTCTATGGATGATGTGCACGTCTGCAATCGTCGGATGTTGGAATTGCTGGATTTACCGGAACCTGGTTTTAAGGAGATCTGTATTGCTCCGGAATCGCCCGATGAAGCTCCGAAATACCGCAAACCTTCACCTCGATTTATTTTAGAGATGATAGAAAAGTATAAATTGAATACCACACAATGTACCATGGTAGGGGACCACCTAACCGATATCGAATCGGGAATCAATGCAGGTATTAATGTAGCTGCGGTGAAAACAGGAAAGAGGGAAACGGAGGAACATCTTTTTAATTTTCCCAAGAAGGTTCCGGTTTATGAAAATCTTAAGGAATTCATTGCGACTTTAACATAGCTTCCTACGCGTATGGTATTTACATTCTCACGAGAGTCTTAAGACCAAGCAGGTGTAACCCTGTTTCAAGAACACGCAGAGTTCTTGCACACAATAGAAACCTGCGGGATCGAACTTTCGGGTCATCAATGAGGACCTTATCAGCATTATAAAATGTGCTGAAGACAACAGAGAGCTCATAGAGATAAGTACAGAGAAAATGAGGGCGCAAGTCACTGATCGTTTGGTCCAGAGCTGCGACAAACCCAATCAATTTTTGCGCCAGGGCAATTTCCGTAGCGGTTTCAAATTCACTGGCGTCATCTTCAGCTAACCCTGGTTGTAAATCTGCTTTACGAAATATACTGTAGATCCGGGCAACAGCGTAGAGGAGGTATGGAGCGGTATTCCCTTCAAAACTTAATAGTTTATCCCAGGAAAAAATATAGTCACTCGTACGATTCTGCATTAAATCTGCATAGCGAACGGCTCCCAGACCTACGACTTGTGAAATATCTTTGTACTCCTGATCCGATAAGTCAGGGTTCTTTTCACGGACTACATTATAGGCGCGATCAATTGCTTCATTGAGAAGATCCTTGAGTTTTATCTGCTCACCACTCCGCGTTTTTATAGCTTTCCGGTCTTCACCTAGAATAGTGCCGAAGCTGACATGTTTTAATTTTGTTCGCGGTAGGTCTTTGGCGGAAAACCATTTTTCAACGGTAAGAAATAATTGTTCAAAATGATCCGATTGGCGGGCATCGACTACGTAATTAATTTCATCGGCATGAAAATGTTCATGACGATGCATAATCGTCGCCAGGTCAGTGGTGGAATAAAGACTTGCTCCGTCCGATTTACGAATAATGAATGGCTGTTTTTTATAGCGTGCATGCTCCGGGTGAAAGACAACCAAGGCGCCCTGGCTTTCTTCAGCGATACCTGTTTCAATCAATTCCTCGTAAACGCGGTTCAATTGATCGCGGTAATAACTTTCTCCTAGAACTTCGTCGAAATTTATATCCAGGAGATCATAGATTTCTTGAAGCGCGTGGAGACTGACTTTATTTATCTCCTCCCACAAAGCAAAACTATCGGTATCACCGCTTTGGAGTTTTACCAACTCCTGTCGCGCATGCTCCCGAATCTCCGGATCGTTTTCCGCCAAAGCATTTCCCTCCCTGTAGAGCCTCTCAAAGTCATCGAGGGGGTTATTGTGTGAGGCTGTTAGATCATAGCCATTTCGCTTTATGGCCATCATCAGGATGCCATATTGTGTGCCCCAGTCACCAATATGATTGTCGCGTGTTACACTAGCCCCGCAAAATGCCAGGAGACGGCAGATAGTCTCTCCGATGACAATCGATCGAATATGACCGACGTGCATCTGCTTTGAAGTATTAGGTGAGCTGAAATCGACAATAATGCGTTTACCACGGTAAATATTACCGGCAGCAGCTTTGAGATCGTCCTCTTCACGAAATCGCATTAACCATGAGAGAAGAAATTTAGGCGTGAGCTGAAAATTGATAAATCCGGGGCCGGCGATTTCGTATCCGATAAGTGTGAGATCGAGATTTCCCGAATGTTCAACGGTCTCCATGAGCTTTTGAGCCGCCTGACGAGGATTTTGACGTGCTTTTTTTGCCCAAGGGAGGACTCCATTAGCCTGAAAATCGCCAAAACGGGGATCAGTGGGCCGAATGTCAGGACTAAATGAGTCGTCAAACAATGGATTTTCAGCCGCCGCGGAAAGGATTATTTCATTTAGGGCTTTAGGAATATTAAACCAGATATTCATGGGAATAATGCTCTATGCCAGCGATATATCAGATGCGAGCTTTGCCTGTGCAGAGTGACTAAAATATGTCCCTGCACAACGAAATTCATAGGGACACTTGACTCATGTAGTATTATAGTAGGTTTAGTCTACGCGAGAGCGGGTGCTGAGACAGGTGTCCGCAACTAAAATAATCTCGACAAATCTTTTCTTAATAGCTTAATAATTAGTATCTTGCGATATTACGCCCACCTCCAAAAAGGTAAGAATTTGTATGATGAGAAAGAAAATAGTATCAACACGTAAGTTCATAAAACCTTCATTTGTTTTTCTGATTGAAAAGAAAAGAGATGGGGGAGAATTTACGCAGGAAGAAATTCGCTATGTCGTCGATTCTTTGATCGATGGGGCACTCCCTCAATACCAGCTCTCGGCGATGGCGATGGCGATCTACTTTCAGGGTATGTCTGCCCAGGAAACCGCTACGCTTGCCGAAGAATTGATGTTATCGGGTGAGGTTATTGATTTGTCGAAAATCACGAAACCGAAGATCGATAAATATTCAACAGGTGGAGTAGGGGATATAACCTCACTTGTGCTTGCCCCATTAGCTGCTGCTTCGGGCGTCGCCATGCCGATGATGAATGGGGTGGATGAAGAATTTGTCATTAGTAACCTGGATAAATTGTCCGCCATACCCGGCTTTAAACCCGAACTGGATCTGAAAGACTTTGTCCAGCAGATCAAGAAAACCGGATGCGCAATGGTCAAACAGCATAAAGAAATAGCACCGGTTGATGAGATTCTCTATCATATGCGCAAGAATACTGGAACGATACCCAGCCTGCCGTTAATCACCGGAAGTGTGCTGAGCCGAAAATTGGCTCAAGGCGCAGAAGGACTTGTTGTGGACGTCAAGTGGGGGAATGGTTCGTTTATCAGGGATGTAGAAAAAGCCCGGCAGTTGGCGCGTTCAATCACACGGGTCGGACGTTCGATGAAGCGTCGCTGTGTAGCACTCGTCACAGACATGAACCAGCCCTTAGGTGATACGGTTGGAACCGCGCTAGAAATCAAGGAAGCGATTAACATGTTAAAAGGCGAGGGAACAGATGCATTGAAGGAAATTGTATTAAAGTTGGGTATGGAGATTGTGCGCCTTGCCGGTGTAGCAGGATCGACTTTGTCAGCGAAACAGACGGTTCAGAAACAATTACAGAACGGTAAAGCGTTTAATAAATTTAAAGAGATGATAGCTTCACAAGGTGGCGATACATCGTATATCGATGATCCTGATAAATTTCCCAA
Organism: Opitutales bacterium; assembly: GCA_965219535.1. GTDB lineage: Bacteria > Verrucomicrobiota > Verrucomicrobiia > Opitutales > PNEW01 > PNEW01. Next base: position 1,839,735 of record CBDCNV010000001.1, read on the forward strand.
AGCAAAATATATTCGTAAGTTGCCGGCTCCAAAACGCGGTTATGTCCATACGATAAATGCAGGGATGATTGCGCGTGGTGTTCAACTGCTTTCGGTAAATAAAAATGGGAGCTGGAACGCTGCTTCCGGTGTTTCAGAGATCCGAAAAGTCGGCACGCAAATGAAACAAGGGGAACCCTTGATGATGATTCACTATAATGATGAATCTCGACTGGAAAATGCGCTTGAATATCTTCGAGGCGCCTATCGACTGGCACCCAAACGGCCCAATCCGCCGCAACTTATTGTTGAACGGGTAGCGTAAAGAGATCCTTTTATAGTGTTATAGAGCGACTCTACTCTTTAGGATAGAGAGATATGAGTTCGTCGATTGTCCAGGGATCGGCGCGTAATCCCTGTTCTTCACGGATCCCCGCAACTAAGTCCTCCGAAATGCTTGCTGCACTGTTTCCCCATTCCTGGCGGACAAAACTAAGAACACCAGCAATATCACGGTCCTTAAGCAGGCTGCCTAGTGGCGGCATAACACTGTTGTAAACGGTGTCTCCCACTTGAATTGGCCCCATCAGCCCTGAGAGGACTATATTGGCCGTAATTTTCTCATCACCTGTTACCCAATGTGAACCTACGAGTGGTGGGAATACTCCTGGAATCCCCGATCCAGTCGCCTGGTGACAAGCAATACAATCTCTATTATATATTTTCTTGCCATGAGCTAAGTAGTCAAAAGGGGGTGCGGGACCGGCCAATTGCGTCTTTTTCACGGGCTTCAAATGTTCGTTGTAAATGAGTGGATCAAACCCTCCTGAGTATTGAGCGATATATATACCTCCCCAAAAAACCAAAATCCCAAAAATAAATAACATGAAAATAGGTAGTGGAGAAAGGCCTTCAGTTGGCTCCTCCTTTTCTCTCACCAGTTGGGCATGAACATCTTGCAATGCCTCATCAGGGTATTCTGATTTATCAGTCGATAATCCGGGGTTGGTATGATCACTCGAGTGCTGCATAGCTTCTTCTTTAAAAATTTATTCCCGCTTCGCCTCGGGTAAATCATAATTCAGTTTTAGACTCATGAGATAAGCAACAAGAGCGTCTGCTCGGTGTCCTGGGACTACTTCATACCCCGCTTCTACCGCAAACTTTGGTGGCAGCTTAAGGGCGGAATCTGAGGTTTCAGAACCTTTTATTTCGCGCTTTTCATAAAGAAAGGCGTATGGTGGCATGAGCGAACCTTGTGAAGTGATGGTTGGATTATAGAGGTGCAAATGATGCCAAGTAGGGATCGGGAGTCTATCCCCTACAGCCATTAAATCCGGACCTGTGCGCATCGTGCCGAGAAGGACGCGGTCCTGGTAAATATAATCGCGGGCTACGGATTGTCTTCTCCCCCATGCACGCTCGTAGTCACTGCCGTAACCTTTCCGACGGACTTGCTGTGTGTGGCAGTACATACAACCTAAATCCATGTAGACTTTTTTCCCCTGTTCAGCGAGGCCGACAGGTTTTTGCGGATAGAGCGGATCTCCTTCAATCGGACCACCCGTTTCGGGGTCATACTGTTCCGTTGTCGGCTCGAGAGCTCCGTATTGAATTTGGTTGGTTAAAACAATACCGATCCAAGCGAATGCGAGGGTAAAAAAAATGCCGCAAAATGTTAAGGGTAGATTGTTCATTTAATTTCCTATTACCGAGACTGTTTTGAAGCAAAAAGAGTTGGGGTGCCGATTACATCCTTCTGCCCCTGGCGGAAGAATACGATCCAAAATACATTAACTGCAAAAGCGAGATGAGCGATGGCTAAAAAGAATCCGGATACGGTTCTTGCCTTCAGCCAGGGCACGGTTCCTTTCATGACTTCAATAAAGGGAATTTCTGGATTGTTCATTTCTAGCCCCTGGATCCAGCCGCCTACATGTAAAGTGACAATCATTATTGTGATGCCCAAAGCGGCAAACCAGAAATGACAGGTGATTAAAATCTTAGAGGGCCATTCCCGATAAAGTAGTCGGGGTAAAATAAAATAAATGCTACCAAACATTATCATCGTAAAAAATGCATACACCCCATGATGAGCGTGGCCTACGGTCAAATGAGTGAAATGTGAAATTTCACTCACCGAACGCAAGGACATCGTCGAACCAATAAAACTGACAAGGGTGTAAGACATTGCCCCAAAGACAACAAAACGAAGGGTGGGACTTTCAATGACTTGTCTGAAATGCCCAATCGCAGTCATATGGTGATTAATAGCAGTAACAATTACGGGGATGACCATCATTACACTGGCGACGATTCCCGAGGATATAACCCAGGCGGGGACAGGCCCGCCGACGATATGGTGCACCCCTGCCCAATTATAAAAAAGAGCCAGTGTCCAAAAGCCAAGGATTGAGAGATAGTAACTGTGGATCGGCCGGCCTATGACTTTTGGAATAAAATAATAAGCGGCAGCGAGGGCCATAGGTGTAAGCCATAGACCAAGAACATTATGGGCAAACCACCAATTCGTCAGTGATTGAACCGTCCCGCGAGCAGGTTCAAATAAGATCATTATTTGAGCGACCGAGTAGATCCAGGGGAACCAGAAAAGTGCACCTAGGATATACCATTGTGAGACGTAAATATGTTCCGATTGGCGATAGCGGAAAGCGATGATTCCCCACACACCTATTAAGGCGTAGGCGATGGCCAAGAGGGGCGTGATGTAGGTAGGCATTTCGAGCCATTCCACAGATGTCATATCCCCGATAAAAATACCTGCTATTCCTATTGTTATCGCGATATTCCAGAAAATACCGGCAACAATAAGTAACCCGAGATGGCGAATTTCTGTTCTACAGAGCCTTGCCATAATCCACAGGCCAACAGCAAAAATGGTATTATTACACCAGCCATAGATCACGGCATTCAAATGTGCAGACCGTGTTCGACCAAATGTCAGCCATTCCCAATTTCCCAAAAAATTAGGATTATGCATTTTGTAAGATGAAATTAAGCCTAATGCGGTCCCGGCCAATAGCCAGAGTATAGCTGAAATGATAAAGAATAAAGCAGGCCACTTCATTGATTGATCAATCTCACTGAGTTTGATTCTCATGTCTGTGTTTGAGTCTGCTGCACTCATTTTGTAATACTATTCGTGTCAGATTTAATTACTTGTGACCGGGGAAAAAGTCAGTCTGTTTGCCGAGAGGTTCTTCATCGTCGAAAATGCTACATGCGCCTTTTTCGAATTCATGGAATTGGCCATTCTTTGAGGCCCAATGAAAAGCGTATAGGGCCGAAGCAAAAAATAACCCCGCGAGAATAAAACCGATAATTATATAGGAGTACCAATCCATAATTTAATTACCTGGGCCAATTACTTGCGGGGCGTATGCTTTTACCTTTGATGCTTCTGGTTGAGAGTCCTCAAGTTCCTTGACCTGTAACAACGCCGCTTCACTCACAGGGATTTGAACAATATTCTTTGATTGATTTACCCAGCCATAGCTGTCAATTGTGCTCTGTTGCTTGGTTTCAACTTCATTTAATGTTTCAAGATGCGCTGCACTCTGGTTTTCCCCGATTGCCGGGGGGCGATTCGGGTAGTAGGCAATTAATACAATGATTAAAAAAAGCGCGATAACACCAATCCACCCAAGTGCTGAGAACAAGGTAGACGAATCTGATAAACGTGAACTATCGGATTGTTGATTATTCATGGGCGTTAATAGATTCAAGAATACGAGGATCGCGAAGAGGAATGGGTTGATTTTTTTTCATGCTCCTCAAGTAAGCCCAGACGCATATACCGCCCGCGCCCAAAATCATGCTGATGTCCCAGGGTGAAATCCCGAATTGGCGTATGGTGTCGCCCGTCTCCAGATGGATTTTACCGGGTAATATATTCCAATAAAGATCCAGTAAGTGAACGATTAGAATCCAAACAGAGATGAAGACAATACGCAGGCCAAATTTGTTATTATACCAGAGAAGCCATAAAAAAGGGAAAAAGAAGTGGCAGAATAATAGCCCCATGCTTACCCACCACCATGAATTTTTTGCGCCATCGGGATTGATCTCCCTTATATTATACCAAAACGTTTCCTCAGGTATGTTGGCGTTATACACGAGGAAATATTGTGAAAAACTGATATAGGCCCAAAAAACTGTAAAGGCTAGCATCAAGCAACCGAGGTAGTAAAAATGGGCGTTTGTGAGGACCCCTTTAAGGTGACCTCGCGTTCGCGACAAGTAACAGACAATAACTATTGCCGCTAAAGAGGATAAGATGGAGGAGGTAAAAAACCATACGCCATACATCGTAGAAAACCAGTGGTACTCCAGTGATTTTAACCAGTCGATAGAGGCAAATGTCAGTGATAATGATGTAACGATAATACCAATAGCGGCAAAGATCCTACAACGGCGAATATGTTTGAGATCGCCATCCTGATCCATGGAAAAAGAAGACGAGCGAAATATCTCCGCTAGTCCAATCCAGATAAAGAAGAAAAATATAGCGCGAAGGATAAAGAATTTAGAACTCAGGTAAGCAGATTTAGCCTGGTATAAGACATCGATTTCGAGACCTTCACCTGTGTTCAGAGCTTTTTCCTCGTTCAACCATCCCCAGAGGATCCCGGGATTTTTATCGTGAAACAAGCTGATGAGCAATAGAGGAGAAAATACTAGCGCGAGCCACTTCAATCCAGATACGGCATGTTCAAATTGGCGACGGACAATTACCGACCAACCAGAATCAAACAAATAAAAAAGCATAATAAAATAAAGGGAGCCCATTAAAATCGAAAACCAAAAACTAAATCCAATGAGCCAGCCCAGCAAGGGTCTCGGGTCAGATTCACTCAAGCCCTTAAATAAACCGACAATTGAAATACCAAGTCCAATGATGCCAATAATCAAGGCATAGGTGGATAGATTGTTATCTCCTTTTGCAGGCGCGGCAGTTGCGATGCTTGGGGCTGCGGATTCAGCGTTCATAGTCCAAGGACTCCTCTGCTATCTTGCGGCACGTCTTCTGGTCGGGCATTCTGCGATCTTTGCAGCGTACGAATGTAGGCAATGACCGCCCAGCGTTCATGAATCCTTAACTTAACTCCATAAGCCCCCATCGTATTCCGGCCATATGTTATGGTGTTAAATATCTCACCTTCCGGCATCCCGCGTAAGCGATCACTGTGATAAGTAGGGGTTGCAATCATGCCATAGCTTTTCGTGATACCATTACCATCGCCCGACAGCCCGTGGCAGATACTGCAGTGTATATTAAATTTTTCCTCTCCCAATTGTATTAGCTCGTGGTTTACGGTAACGGGGAACCCTTTTCCCCACTGATCACTAATCTTTCCTGAGGTAAAATACTGATCTTCATTAAAAGAACCTGCGGCGACCGTGCCCGGCACAGCGGGGCGGTCCGCCATACCATCTGCAAAAAAAGAATTTTCTGCTTGGGGTTTATATTTACCCATACGATCCATATCAGGAAATACTTCAAGCGGGGGCTTTAGCGCTTTAGATCCGCGAAACCCCATAATTGAGATCGTCGCTATAATAAGAAAAATAAAAATGATAATGAAATAACGCATCTATTCTTCCAAAGCTGTTATATCCTTTCCTCCGATTTCTTCGAGAAGGGACTTAGTTTTGATTTCATCGTAGAGGTTATCACTGGATTCGATAACAATGATAAATTTATCGTCAGTTACCTTGTTAAAGTTACTATAATTCATAGTGGGGTGATAATGCCGGGGCAGGAAGTTTGTAAGAAACATTCCAAAAAATGCCCCAAAGGCCGCGAGGAGTATAGTCATTTCGTAAATTACGGGAAAAGGATAGATCGGGCTGAAATATGGTTTAGCGCCTACAATTAAAGGATAGTCAAAATCGTTCATAAACCAGACCATGAGCATTCCAAGAAAGAATCCACTCACACCACCCATGAGACAAAAAAATGTAACTTTCGAGCGCTTCAGTCCCATCGCCTCGTCCATCCCGTGTATAGGAAAGGGTGTATAGACATCCCATTTTTTGTACCCGGCATCACGAACTTTTTCCGCTGCATGATAAATGTCCGCCGCGGTATCGAAAAGAGCTACCTGACCATATGGAATTTCTGCCATAGGTTAAATGGAGTAAGATAAATTAATGGTGATCATTGTGAGGATTGGCCTGCGGGGTAACTGCCTTAATTTCCGCAAAAGCCATGAGGGGAAGAAAGCGTAGAAATAAAAGAAAAAGCAGGGAGAAAAAGCCAAAGGTGCCTATGAAGATAAAGATATCGACAATAGTTGGGGTAAAATAATCCCAGTTAGCGGGCATGAATTCGTTCGCGAGCGAAGTGACAATGATGACGAACCGTTCAAACCACATCCCGATGTTTACAAATATGGCGACGACGAAGACAAATGCCGCATTTTCGCGCACTTTTTTAAACCAGAAAAGTTGCGGTGAAATCACATTGCAGCTTATCATAATCCAGTAAGCCCAGGCATAAGGTCCAAATGCCCGGTTAATAAAAGCGAATCCCTCATAGGGATTGGCTCCATACCAGGCAATGAAGAATTCAATCATGTAAGCGTAGCCGACCATGCTCCCCGTGGCCAGGGTGATTTTGCAGATGCAATCTATATGATGCTGTGTAATTAAATCATGCAGTTTATAGATCGCCCTTATAGGAAGGACGAGAGTCAAAACCATTCCAAATCCAGAGAAAATAGCGCCGGCAACAAAGTAAGGGGGTAGGATGGTGGTGTGCCAACCCGGTAAATTAGCGACCGCAAAATCAAAGGATACGATTGTATGCACCGATAACACAAGTGGTGTGCTTAAGCCGGCTAAAAGGAGATACGCCATTTCGTAATTACTCCAGTGTCGGTTGGAACCACGCCATCCCATCGCTAAAAGACCATAAAAGATTTGTCTCCACTTCTGAGTTGCACGATCGCGCAAGGTCGCCAGATCGGGGATCATCCCCATATACCAAAATAATACCGAAACCGTGGCATAGGTAGAGACGGCAAAAACATCCCACTCAAGAGGGCTGCGAAAATTAGGCCAGATTCCATTAGCATTTGGCAGAGGGAAGAGCCACCAGGCAAACCAGATTCTACCCATGTGGAACAATGGAAATATTCCCGCGCACATTACAGCAAATATGGTCATCGCTTCCGCCGCGCGATTTATAGAAGTGCGCCACTCCTGTTTAAGGAGACAAAGGATTGCAGAGATTAGTGTTCCCGCATGTCCGATGCCGATCCAAAAGACAAAGTTGACGATTGCCCAACCCCACATCACAGGTCCGCGCAATCCCCAAACACCTACGCCAGTGAATATAAGATAGGCCAAACCTATACCTGTAAAAGATGCGATAAAGCCTGTAACACAGAAACAAACCCACCACCATAATGGAGTCTTGTCTTCAACGATTCCGCATATCTTTTCCGTAATCCAGTGAAAACTCCGATCATTTTCCACTAAGGGTCGACGGGGAAGATCACTGGGCTTTGCTTGTTCCAGGATAGCCGTTTTTGTGGGATTCATTTCCTCAATGTAGGACATAAGGTAAAAGTATTTATCAGACTATTTCTTGCTCTCAGGTGTTATGTGTGTCGTTTGCATGATCCTCATCAGGAGCTTCATTATGATGATCTTCATGACCATTGCCATTTTCATGGTTATCTTCCCCGTGAGCACCATGCCCAAATTGATTTTCATATTCCATTCTACTTAGCGGCATTTCTTTGTAGTCAGGCATACGGGGGTTTGGATTGCGTAGACGCGCGAGATAAGTGGTGCGCGGTCTTGTATTGAGATAACCCAGGACAGAATAGTCACGATCGAAGGTTTTAGTGATCGAAACTTTACTTTCAGGGTCACTGATATCTCCAAATACAATGGAGTCTGTAGGACAAACCTGCTGGCAGGCAGTTTTAATCGTCCCATCTGGAACTTTAATATCACCCGAGTCACGGGCTTTTACCTTAGCGTTTATCTTAGCCTCCTGGATGCGCTGCTGACAGTAAGTACACTTTTCCATTACCCCTCGCATGCGCACCGATACATCAGGGTTCTTCTGCATCTTCTCCAATTCCGTCATACCACCGGGTCCTAGCGGACCTTCATAAAAACTGCCGATATCCCTTTTATTCCAATCGAAGAAATTAAATCTGCGCACTTTATAAGGGCAATTATTTGAGCAGTAGCGCGTCCCGACGCAGCGATTATAGGACATTACATTCAAGCCCTCATCATCATGAACGGTAGCATTCACAGGACAAACCTGTTCACAGGGTGCTGTTTCGCAATGCATGCACATGACAGGCTGTAAGGTCGCTTGAGGATCTTCAGGGATCTCTCGTTTATGGCTATCAATATCACCACTCGAGTAATAGCGATCGAATCTCAACCAATGCATTTCACGGCCGCGTGTTACCTGGTCCTTACCAACGATCGGAATATTATTTTCACTCTGACAGGCGACAATACAGGCACTACAAGCGGTGCAGGTATTAAGATCTATACTCATGCCCCATTGGTGATCACCGCCAAATTGAGGAATCTCATACGCGGAAGCTCCTCGGGGTTGTTGCGCCACTTTTTCCTGCAAACTTAGATCCGAGTCATTTCCGTAAATAGGGGGTGAGTGTGGTTCCAAGCCCATTTTATCTACAAAGTCGGGATGTTTGCTATAGTCCTCGACATTCGCTTCACGAACAATGGCTCTTCCTTCCATGGACCAGTGCTCTTGAGTGTTTGCCAGAAGATAAGGTTTGTCCGTAATATTCAGATTAGCTCCAGAGACATATCCGGGTGATTGCGTATTAACTAAAGGGTATGCGGTAAAACCGGTTCCTTTTCCAATACGACCGACTTTTGTGCGACCATATCCCAGGGGTATAACAACTGTGTAATTAGCCAAGCCAGGTTGGATATGTATCGGCCCACGAACAGTTGTTCCACCAATTGTTATTTCACCAAGTGGGGCGACTTCACGACCCATTTTAAAGGTCGCGGTTTTCTTTGAAGCGATTTGTTTGAAGGAATTCTGTTCAGGATCATAACCGATATCTTTAGCTAAACGCGGACTGATTGAAATCGCGTTATCCCAAGTGAGTTTGGTCATCCCCTCGGGACATTCTTGTAACCATCCATTATTATTATAAGATCCATCCCACATTCTTGGACTGGGGATAATCCGTACTTCAAGTTGGTCACTTGAAACTTGAGCGGGCCGAAAATATCCCGTCGCCACCGTTCGCTTTATACGGCTCTGGTTGACGGTAACAGGTATGTTCGCGAATCTGCTGTTTTTTAGCACTCCATCACTCAAAAATCGATTAAAGCCCCTTTCTTTATCTGTTTCATCGGACAGATTGGTGATTGTTTCTTTAACGAGGGCATAGGGATCAGTCTCGTCCATGCCGGCTAGACGTGCCAGGAGTTCGATCTCCTGCATACCTTCAAAAAGAGGGCGTATCATCGGCTGTACAGGCACAACTGTGCCATCAAATGTTCGGCCATCACTCCACGATTCAAGATAATGGGTAGCCGAAATATGATGCGTTGCTTCTATGGAGGTTTCATCAAAAAAGTAACCATAACGGACGACTTCATTGACTGATTTTTGAAGCTCCAACCAGTTTAAATCAGCGGGTGCATTATAAGCGGGATTACCACCTACGATAATAAGCGTTTCAATTCTACCATTTTCCAGGGCTAAGCCCAGATCCTGAATCGTGCTGGCACTATAATTTGGAAGATTGAGATAATTGACTGTATGACCGTTAGCTCCGAGCAAATCATTGATAAAAAATACCAATTCATGAACTTCAATCGGCTGGTGACTACCCGTGGTAACCACGGCTTTACCGGGATATGCGAGAAGGTCTGCTACACATTCTTCAATCCAGTGCGCATCCGTCTCCAGCCCAGCGGCCTTTTTTTGCAATTCCTCTGAAAGAGGAGAATCAATGGATTTTTGTTTGAGTAATTCAATGGTTAGCAGCGCGGTAAATGCGGGAATTTGCCCACTGGACAATCGCAGTCTATGATCAGCCATGGCGCCAGTTAAACTGAAATTACTTTCAGCTTGGTAGAGCCGATTCATATTTTCCGCTTCTTGGCTGCTGTTAACCCTGCGGGCAGCGGCAAAATCACGAGAATTACCAAGTTGACCGGGCTCGCTATTCAAAAAGTCTGCATCTAGTGATAATATGCGTTTTGCTTTTCTAAAATTATATTGAGGTCGAAGGGGGCGACCAAAGAGACGGCGCGTCGCAATTTCCGGATTATCGAAATTGATGGGTTCATATTCTGCCCACGTGGATCGAGGAAAAATCTTTTTGATTTGCTCTACGATGCGGTTGCGAGTGGGAGAAGTGGATTGTTCAGCGAGAAATGCGAGCCCTTGACCCTCGGTTGACACGAATTTATCATGAATTTCTTTAAGTAAATCGTAAACTCTTCCTTGAGTGATGCTCCGCGTGCCTTCACTGCTTTTAGTCGAACGATCCGGGTCATAAAGATCTAAAACACTAGCCTGAGAGAAGATATCAGTGGCTCCTCCATAGGGCGAATGATTGGGGTTACCTTCGATCTTAGAGGGGCGATGTTGATGCGTTTCAACCAATAAAGGCTGGTTGTCTTTTGCAGACGGATGGGACGTAGTATAATATACAGGGACTCCCGGAATGACATTCTCTGGTTGTTTTGAGTAAGGTAAAATATACTGTACTGGTCGCCGACATCCGGCCATACCCATCCCTGCGGCAGCAAAGGAGGCAGCCATGATTTTAAGGAATTGCCGGCGGTTTACGCCATCCAGTTCTGAGGCTCCGAGGGGAAATTCTTTTTCTATAAAATCTCTGAATTCCGGTTCATCTACCAGTTCGTCCAAGCTGCGCCAGTAGCGCGGTCCGGTAATCGCCTCAGGGACTATCTTTGTTTGTTCTAAATTAGATTTCATCGATGACAACCAGAGCAGCTTAGAGGTGGATTAACTTTCCAATTATGAACCATTTCTTTTCCCATTTCCAATTGCTTCTCCTCACTATCAGGCATCCAGTCGAGGTCAAAAACTTTATCCACTGGGCGAATAAACGCCTCGGGGTTGCGGTGGCATTCTAGGCAAAATTTCATACTGTGAGATTTGGCATGGTGAACAGTTTCCATTTCGTTCACTTGACCATGACACTCGAGGCAACTAATGCCACGATTTACATGAACGGCATGATTGAAGAACACATAGTCAGGTGTCTTGTGAATACGTACCCAGGGGACTGGTTTTCCCGTTGACCAGCTTTCACGAATGGGCGCAAGAGCGGGGCTGTCTCGCTTAATCTGATTATGACAATTCATACAAGTCGCGGCATCGGGAACGTTAGAATGTTCAGATCGATCGACAAAAGTATGACAATAACGGCAATCCATCCCCAATTGCCCAATATGCAAACTGTGATCAAAAGCAACAGGTTGAATTGGCTGATAGCCCACGCGTATATACTTTGGCGTGGCGTAATAAGTAGTGCCAATAGTAACCGCGATAGTAATAAGGCCCAAAGCAATGAGAAGCTGTTTTGGAACGCTATTGGACCACTTGGGGAATATGTTAGCCATTTTGGAGTTGTTTAATAGGGGTACAACTACTCTCGTCTGGTTAATCTTCAACCCGCGCCACCGAGCGAGGGTCCGGCTTCACTTCGATTATGGTGCTCGTCGAGCGTGTGTTTTTCTGCGGAGTCAAAGTCTTTCCGCCCAGTCTAATCAGGCTGCATATACCTAAAAAAAACGCACCTAGTCCTGCTAAAAAATGTTTTCTCGGGATTTTACTGGTAGCCATGTTGATGTCTATTTTCTGATCCCATTATAGGCTAAGATTTTTCATTTTAGTTAGCAATGCCGTGTCTTTGATGTAAAATTAACCCTCATATGAATTCTATAGAGAAATAAGGCCCCTTCCTTCAACTTAAATTTTAATAATAATAAATATTAAAATCTGCTTAATATCCTGTATTAGTAAACTAAATTCAAAAATCTTAACTCGGTTTGTAAATCCGGTCACACCCCACGTTCTACACTCCTTAAAGCTCGAAATGACACAATAAAGCTTGAACTAACCATGAGAAGAGCTGCAACCACGGGGTGAAGAAGACCCAAAGCAGCCAATGAAACGCCTATTAGATTATAACTTGCAGCAAACCGCAGATTTCCACGAATACTGCCACAAACACCGCGACATAATTTAATTGATCGGGGCAGCAGTGATAGATCATCACCCATGAGTACCGCAGTTGCCGATGATTGAGTTAGCGCTGCTCCACTCCCCATCGCTACAGACGCGGGACACAAAGTCATGGCGGCTGCATCATTAATGCCATCGCCAACATATAATATATGTTTATTTTGCGCGAGTGATTGCTCAATTCGATCTGTTTTTTCTTCGGGAGTTAATCCTGATTCAATTTTTACTCCCGCAATATTCTCCCACTTAGGTGCACTATCACCCGTTAGGATGTGAGTTTCTAATCCAAGGGAGTGCAAATTCTCAATTACCTCTTCGGTGGAAGAACGTAGCTGTTCGTCGAGAATTGCAATCGCGGCGGCTTCCTCATTTACCGTAACGAAGACATACTTTTTAGCATCCCGGGTAATTTCGAGCAGCTTTTTATTGAATACCGATTGTGCGACTTTAGGCATGATCGAAAGTTCACCCACCACACATTCATGAACGCTGTCCTCATTGTCCAATAGCGTTGCATTAACACCGCTCCCGGCAACGATTTTTAGATTGGTTACTTTGAATTTTGTCTCATTGTCTAAAACTGCACACTGCTGAAATGCTTTTGCAACGGGATGGGAGAGCTCTTGTTCAATCGTCTGAACCATTAACTTCAGCTTGTTCCGCTGACTCTCAAAACGATCAGTTGAAATAAAGTCTACAAGAGTCAAGTGATCCTCGCTCAAGGTTCCGGTTTTATCGAAATATATAAGATCAGTTTTTGCTAGTTGATCGATAAAATCTCCAGTCCGTGAAACAATCCCGCTTTCCGCGAGTTTCATGAGTCCTCCCCAAAGCGCAATGGGCGTTGCAAGACCGATCGCGCAAGGACAGGCAACCAGAAGCACGGCCATACTATTAAATAATGCCTCCCACCAGGAGGTGGAGGGAAGGAGTAACCAGACAATGAAAGTAGCCGCGGACAGGAAGACAACGAGAGGCAGAAACCAGCGCATTAGCCAATCCGCCTTTACCTGAATCCTTGAAGATTTTATTCTGGCATCCTCAACTGCCGATAGAATTAAATCGAGCTTGCGTGATCCCAGCAGGGCTTTTGGTTTGATCGTAAATCGTCCATCAACGGAATGAGTTCCAGCTAAGACATAATCTCCCGATCGCCTGACCACGGGCGTCGGTTCACCGGTTAATGGCGTTTCCGTGACAAAGCCAGTCCCGTTTTGAATTATTCCATCGACGGTAATAGGTTCCCCTTCGTTTACGGATACGAGTGAGCTAGTCAGACAAAGATCTGCAACGGGGGTGCGGTGACGCTGTTGATCATGGCCTATCTCCCAGGCCCAATCAAAGTCATTGCGCAATTGTTCCGCCGCCCGTATCGCTTTGGATCGCGATCGGGCACTCAATAATTTACCGAGGGTATAAACAACAAGCAGAATAGCGACCACTTCGTAGTAAACACCACCTTGACCGGTAAAAGTTGAGATCAATGAACCGATGAAAGCCCCGGTGATACTCAAAAGAAATAGAGCGTCAACAGTGACTTGCCTCCCTCGTATTGCTTTCCAGGCCTCTCGAGGCAGCTCTGAACCCAATAGAAAAAACACAATGAGAGCAGATAGGATTAAACTGCCATGTAAAATCAGGTAAGTTTTACTCGCATATTCGGGAGCCGGGTCGGCCGTATTTATACCGAGACCAAATACCATGCCCTGGCCAGCTAAGACGATAGCCACGCCTATTTTTAACCAGCTGTAGTCAGTTTTATTTTTCTCTTCTGATGGGGAGAAATCACTACTATCATGACAACAAGGACTAAATATATTCTCTCGAGCGGGAATTTCAGCGGCCGTTTCGATTTTCGTCATCCCTTTATCATACTATTAAATTAAACAATTAATGAGTCTCTTGAGGAGTGTTGAGATCAACCGTAACTCAGCTTATTCTTAGATAAGACGAGGTCTCGATTTAGACTGCGAAATGGTTTTATTTTTAATCGTTGAAGCACACCGTGATAAGCTTTGACCGCTTCTTCGGGGGTAACTTCACTGTCAACGATACGCCTCAACATTTCGATAAATGTCAACGGGTGTTCAGAAAGATTTATTTTTCGCCCAAACAAGGCAATGCGTGCCCCATGTTTCTGCGCATCGTGAATGAGTTTAAAAGCATCATAGGTAGTACCGGCACTTCCTCCGAGGATACCGACGATGAGATTGGGATCATAGGCGACAAGCTCTTCGAGTGCAGCGGGGCCATGATAGGGGATTTTAAGAAATAAGGGTCGACCCCTATTCGTAACTCCGGCCAGGCATCGAATGATATGGTCATTCAGGAAAGCATAGATTTTTTTTGGATTTATACCGGGATCGACATTGGGATTGAATACTTCCATGAAGTAGCGAAAACTCTTTTTTTCCGCTTCGAGCCGAAAGTCGTGAAATTCCTGCAGGGATCGATGATCCCATTCGAGGTTGTTCGTAAAGGTAACTGAATAGAGACCGAGATCGCTCCCAAGAACAGGATCGCTGTGGTTACAGTTGAGCCGGCCATACTTTATATGTTCGATCGTAGCCGATCGAAAAGAGCGAGAAGGGGATTTTGGATAGCTCCCTCCACGAATAACCCAAATGTCCGAGGTATCGTTAGCGCGTGCCGCAGGGGTAATCGGAGAATTTTCAAAAAGTTTCTCTTCAATACCTAACTTTTCCACATTGGAAGCGGAGAGAAGCATAATATCGATAATACCCTGTCGAATAACATCACGAATCTGATTGCGGTAGTCTTCCAGGGTTTTCCAGCAACCAACAGACTCAGAATAGGGGTGCTTGCACTCTCCGAATTCGGGTCCAGGAGCAGCGATACCGAAAGCCATATCAGCGTCTTTAGCATCAGCTATAATGAAATCTTTTGTCCCGGATGGATCCGCTATGATGCGCGCTAACTTCTCGTCTAATGATTTCAAGGTAGTTCTCAATTAAGTTATTAATTATACAAAAAATAGCATCTTTATAAAAATCGATTTTTTTCAACATTAAATAACACTACTATTTTATTAGACCTAGGCTCGTTTACAGCTAAATGCACTTTGATAATCATACAGCCTAAAATGGATAGCGTGCAATATGTTCGGAATATTTAAGGCTTGTCAGTTTATGTGCAATTGGCTGAATTCAAATTATTTACTGAGCGAAACTATTACTGATAATAGCGATTATAAAAAATAGAATACTATTCTTTTGGCTTTTGATTTTCAGCAACCTGATATTATCTGCTGCTGATGTTGACTTAAGGAGTTCAGAGGAAGAAATCATCCGATGGACCGATATCGGAGAGTTGCCGGGGATAGTTGTAAAAACGGGCTCCTTTTCCGGAGAGAGTAATGGAGCGCTTATCCTTGCGGGAGGAAGCGATGAAGAGGGAATTTATTCAAGTATTACCGTGCTCGTAAAAAATGAAGATGCCCAATATACGCTACTTTCAGGCTTAGAGCTGGACTATCCTCTGGCATTTGGAGCCGCAGCATCTTTCGAAGAAGGGCTTCTTTGTATTGGAGGACGAGATAATCAACAGTCTTACGCCGAAGTGTTTCTTTTAAAATGGGATCCGACCAATAGAAAAATTGAAAAGAACGTTTACCCAAATCTTCCCGAACCGCGATCCTATTCAGCAGCAGCAATTATTGATGGTGTTGTTTATGTTGCCGGAGGAATTGATACCTTAAACAGTCCCCAATCATCAAAGAACTTCTGGTCACTGGATCTTACATTACCTGATAAACAATGGGAAGTCCTGGAAGAATGGCCTGGTCCCAGTCGCATGCTGGCAGTGGCAACGGTGCAACATGACGGCTTTTACAAAATCCTTCATCTCACTAGTGGATTAGAGATTAGTGCTGCTGGAAATCAATCATCGGTTATAAAGGAATTGAATGATGGGTATCGTTACAATCCGATTGCAGATAATATTTCGCGATGGGACATAATCACTGACCCGCCCCGGCCGATCTTTGGAGCTAAGGGCACTGGGGTAGGGCAATCCCACATATTATTCTATGGTGGATATGAAAGCGAGAGAGACTTTTTTCTTAACTCTCTATCTCCTGAGATAAATAGTTTTCGCGCTGCCATATTAGCCTATCATACGTTCACCAACACCTGGGTTAAGATGGGTGAGTTGCCGCATGATATTTCAGCGGCTGAAGTGATATTGGGGAAAGAAGATATATTATTATTGGGAACCAGTGAATCGGCGGAAAAGTTTTATGCGGGGAAACCGGTATTAAAGAAAAGTCGTTTTAGTACTATTGATTATACATTGCTTGCGGCTTATCTCCTGGCCCTGGTAGTATTGGGGTATTACTTTTCCAAACGTGAAAAGTCGACTGAAGATTATTTTCTGGGAGGGAGAAGAGTCCCCTGGTGGGCGGTTGGTTTAAGTATTATTGGGACAGGTTTAAGTGCAGCCACTTATATCAGTACACCGGCAAAAGTTTATGCGACAGATTGGGCTTACTTTCTGTTACGTATGCATATGCCGATCGTTGTTATTATCCAGATGTATGTTCTACTTCCGTTTTTCCGCCGGTTATATGTTACCACGACCTATGAATATCTAGAAATGCGATTTAATGTCCTCGTGAGACTATTTGGCAGTCTCTCTTTTATTATTTCGCAATTGGGCCGAATGGGGATTGTTCTTTATCTACCTGCGATTGCCCTTTCCGCTGCTACAGGTTTGAATGTTTATTTTTGTATAATTTCGATGGGTGTTCTTTGTACCATTTATACCGTGTTGGGGGGTATTGAAGCGGTTATCTGGACCGATGTGTTACAGGTGATTGTATTCTACACCGGAGCAGTTATTATTCTTTTCATTGCTATTTTCAGGCTTGATGGCGGGATCACTCAATTCTTCGAAATATGCAGCACGCACGATAATTTTAATTGGGTGAACAAAGGTTGGGATATTCGCACGACATCACTATTTGTTATTATCGTGATGAGTTTTCAGGCGGTAATAATCCCTAATGCGGGAGACCAGGTCGAAGTACAGCGGTGGTTGACGACAAAAGACGAAAAGTCTGCTCGTAAAGCATTAGCCATAGGAGCGATAATATCTATTCCTGCATCTTTTCTCTTTTTCTATATCGGGTCTTCGATGTTTGCTTACTACCAAAATCGGCCGGAAGAGTTGAATCCGGTCCTCATGACGGACGGCATAATCCCCTGGTTTGTTGTACAGAACTTGCCCGTCGGCATATCCGGATTTATCATCGCAGCCATCTTTTCCGCGTCGATGTCGAGCATGGACAGCACCATGAACAGCCTCGCGACCAGTATCGTTACAGACTGTAGACGGTTGAAGAAAACGATAACTGACCACCAGGGACTGAATTTAGCACGCTGGTTGACCATCCTCTTTGGTGTATTTGGAACGGTAATGGCATTAATTTTTGCGACCATCGATTTCCCTTCATTGATTGATCTAATGTCCATTTATAATGGTCTTTTCATGGGTGCACTGATCGGAGTCTTTTGGCTGGGAATGTTTACGAACCGCGCCAATGCTTTAGGTACTTTAATTGGGATAATAGTAAGCGCAGTTGTCATGTATTGTACACAGAAGTATACTCCATTGCATTTTTTTGTATATTTGTTGGTCAGTTCAGGCACTTGTATCATCGTGGGATACCTGGCGAGTGTAGTAACAGGTGGTAATAAAATATTACCTGAAGGGTTTACGATATTCACGCTTCCAAAAGAAATTAAAGATTAAATAAATATCATGGTGAATGGCATGATATTTATTTTAATCACATTCCTTATATTACTCTCCCCGCTAAAAAGCGAAGAGGATATAGATAGGTTGGCAACACGGGTATACAATGCGTATATGAATAATAAACCATTGCCTGTTTTTTCAACTATGATGCCGGAATTAACCGCATTAACGGCGTACGAAGTTCAAGCAAGCTATGTGAAAAAAAGGCTTTCACGCGATGAAATAACAGGATTCAAGGCAGGACTTACAAATGAGAAGTCACAGAATCGATTCAGGGTTACGATGCCGGTCTCCGGGGTCCTTTTTGCCTCGGGAATAAGAGATGCCAATATGCGTATTGATCGCCAGCATAGCAACCAGCTAATGATTGAAACGGAGATTGGATTTGTCGTAGGTAAACCAATCGATAAACCGGTTTCTAATATTTCAAAATTGAAAAAAAGAATCCGCTCGGTTGTAGCGGCAATTGAATTACCGGACCTGGAATTCGAAGACATGAGCGAACTTAAAGGTGTCGACATCATTTCTGGTAATGTCTCTTCTTATGCCTACATATTGGGTGAGGCTCAAGAACGGAAAAAAATCAACCTTTCGAAAGTATCACTCATTCTCTCGCGAGAGGGTGAGATTATAAATCGTGGCCGCGGAAGCGATCTCCTCGGTGATCCTTGGGAGGCCGCCCTGTGGCTTGTAAATAATACTGTATCTCAGGGATGGTCAATTCAACCCGGTCATATCTTACTGGCGGGCGCTATGGGAAATATGTTGCCGGCGAAGCCGGGAAATTATGCCGCTGATTTCGATGAATTAGGTCGAATCATCTTTGTCATTAGTGAATGAGTTTTCTATAGCGGTCGGCTGAGGCGATTTTTATACTTGATAGATATTTTTTCGTTGAAATCTCGTGCACCCGGCAGATTTGCGCTTCTGTATATGGGTAGTGATATATTATTTTCTACGAGATATTGCATCGCTTCCATCGCAAGAAGATTAAGGAGTAGGGCCCCTGTCATCGTCGAGGTAGGACCTATCTTATCTGGTTGTCCTGGAATTTCAATTGCTGCGTCACCCACGACACCGCAGTTATCAAGAACAAAGTTAGAAATCTCATAAAGTCTCTTACTAATTAAAGGATCAGTTTGAGCTTGTTGTGACATTTCCACACTGGTTACCGCGACTAATGTCAGTCCAAGCTTTTTACATTCCAAAGCAACCTCAAGGGGAACGGGGTTTTTTCCCGAATTCGAAATCACGATGACAACTTCGTCTTTCCGCAATTCATAGGTATAATGATGACGTTGGACAAGCTTGGTGCCATATCCGGAGATCGTCTCGACCCAACCCCCTGTAGGATCAATGATCGCACTTACTGGAACTAATCCACCCGCGCGATGAATAATCTCCTGTGCAATGATGCTCGAGTGTCCACTACCAAATGTGTGGAGGACGCCTCCTTCACCAATCGATTCGCCAATGATTACTCCTAATTCCTTTATCGTAGACTGATTTTTCTCATATACACGGGCAGTAATTTTACCAAGGCTTTTGTAATAATCATCTGCTAAATTCATTTACCTGACTGTTAGGGTGAGGGAGTCCGATAACTAGGAAACAGCATGATGTTATCTTTGCAAATGGAATTTTTCAGTAATTAAAATTAATGGAGTGGAGTGACCCCCAAAAATCGTATCATTTACAGAGAGAGGTTATCGGGATAAACAGATAACCTCAATGAAAAGAAAAAGATACACAACAGAACAGATTATAACAATATTGCGGCAAGCCGATACCGGTAAAACGGTACAGGAAATCTGCCGTGGAAACAACCTGAGCGAACAGACTTTCTATCGCTGGCGTAAAAAATATGGCAATTTAGAACTTGCCGATGCGAAGCGATTTAAAGAGCTGGAAAAAGAATTCACGAGCGCAAGCGAGAAGGCCTGACATACCGAGCTGAAGAAGCTGCTCGCAGATCAAATGCTCAAGAATCAGGTAATGGAGGAAACGCTGTCAAAAAAATGGTGAGCCCAAAGCAGAAGAAACGAGTAGTAAAAGCTGCGGCTGAGAAAGGGTTGTGCTCGTTGCGGAGGGCTTGTGCTTATCTCAGCCTGAGTTGGTCAACGTTCAGTTACCGGCCCAAACAGGCCAGTGAGAAAGCTCAGCGGTTGGTCGAGCGGATTGTGAGCTTGTCCTGGAAACATCCCCGCTACGGTTACCGGCGCATCCGTGCCTTGCTGGTAAAGGAAGGCTGGACAACAAGCAGGAAGTTTGTCCAGGCGGTACGACGTTCAGAAGGGCTGCAGGTAAAGCCCCCGAAAAAGGGCAGACACCGTCAAGGAGTCTCTACGGGGTCACCTACTAAAGCAAAGGGTCGCAATCACGTTTGGTCCTGGGACTTTGTCCATGATCGTACAGACAACGGCGGTCCATTAAAGATGATGACTCTAATCGATGTACCGAGGAGCTGAAAGCGACGACACTCAAGCGAAGCGAAGACATATACGCGTAAATGCCTGGATATCCGGGTCGCTCGTCAACTCACCTCAACCGATGTCCTCTCTGTGCTTAGCGAGGCCATTGAAGAGGAGGGACCTCCCAGCTATATCCGTAGTGACAACGGCAGTGAGTTCATTGCTCATCAAGTGCAGCAGTGGTTGTCCGGTAATAACATAAAGGCGATCTATATCGATCCGGGCAGTCCCTGGCAAAACGGTTTCATCGAGTCGTTTCACAACCGCTTACGCGATGAGTGTTTGAACCGTGAAGTGTTGCTCAGCGTGGCTGAAGCGCAAGTGGTAATCGAACAATGGCGTCAGACCTATAACCATGAACATCCCCACAGTCGTTTAGGCTTCAAAAGCCCACAAGAGTTTGTCAGATTCCTTTCCGATCTTGGCCGCGTTCGGGCTACGCCCTCACTTCGCCAAGATCTCTCATATACATCAATCCTAAAACCATTAACACCCGGTAACTCTCTCACTTAAATTGGTACGAAAAACGGGGTCCGATCAGGAGATTAATTTTATAAAGATTGACGACTGATCTATCGCGATAATCCTTGATGGCAATGGGCAATCCCGCAGTCAGTCTGGAAAATGTTGTCAAATGTTATGGACAGCACATGGCAGTGAATAACCTGAGTTTGAAAGTTCCCTCTGGTTCGATTTACGGATTCATCGGTCCAAATGGATCAGGTAAAACGACAACCATTCGAATGATTTTGCATATCATTTTTCCCGATAGCGGCAGCGTCGAGGTTTTTGGGTGTCAAGAAACACGAGCGGCTAATGATAGTATTGGCTATCTTCCCGAGGAGCGCGGGCTCTATAAAAAACTGACCGTTAGAAGGCAGCTTGCTTACTGCGCAAGGCTTAAGGGCATGTCGGGTTCCGCTATTAATGAATCGATAGATAGATGGTTGGAGCGCATGGATCTAACGGCGTGGAAGAATAAGAATATTGAAACCCTTTCCAAAGGAATGTTACAAAAAACCCAGTTTATCGCAGCGGCACTCAGTGGACCGGAATTACTGATTTTAGATGAACCATTCTCCGGTCTCGATCCTGTTAATCTTGATATTATCAGGGAATCTATTCTGGAACTGCGCGAGAATGGGACGACCGTAATATTATCAACTCACGATATGACGATCGCGGAAAGAATGTGCGATTTTATTTTTATGATTTACCGTGGAGAAAAAGTGCTTGATGGCACTTTATCATCGATCAAAGAATCTTATCAAACCAACACCATTCGGTTGCGGTATAGAGATGAAAACACTCTGAATCTGGATAAAATCCCTGGTGTCATTGCGGTAAATAATCGTGGATCGTATAATGAAATCCAAACGACTGATGATCCACAATTGATCTTACAAGCAGCTAGCAAACTTGGGGAGATCGAACTATTCGAAATCGCGCGCCCGTCTCTTCATGATATTTTTGTGCAGATTGCAAGCCCGGAAAGAGAGATAGATACCGATGATTAAACTGCTTATCGTAGCTTGGAATGACTACCGGCAGACGGTAGTTTCAAAAACATTTATCATTAGTATTATCTTAATGCCTGTTCTGTTTGGTGGTATGGTATTTGTTAATCTGTTTTCTAATGAGAATATCGATCTAAAAGATAAACGTCTCGGTATTATAGACCGAACGAATATTCTCTACGAAGAGATAGAAAGTAAGGCAGAGCAGCGTAATCAATATGAAATATATAAGGGGAAACTCGGTGATCGCAAACAGGTAAAACCGAAGATCATTGTCGAACAGATTTTTGATCATGATTACAAAACTAATGATGCCGTCCTTGGTTTATCCGATCGTGTTCGAGGGAATTCATTATTCGGGTTCCTTATTATTGGACAGAGGGTAGTGGACGATAATGAAGCTGATGGGGAGAGTTCGAAAATTATATACTACACCGATTCACCCTCTGTTGTGGAAATCCCCGACTGGTTTAAGACTGTTATCAGTGAGAAGATTGAAATGATGCGTTTCGAGGAGGCCGGTGTCGATAAACGGTTCATCAATAAATTAATGCGCCCTATAGATATGGATCGAATGGGACTCGCGGTGTTAAGCGAAGAGGGGAAGGTAATTCAGCCCAAGAAAGATGATCCTCTAAAAACATTTGGGATCCCCTTTATTGTAATGATCTTAATTTTTGTAACCATGAATATGAGTGCCCCTATGATGCTGAACACAGTGATGGAAGAAAAAATGCAAAAGATCGCAGAAGTTCTGGTAGCTTCTATATCTCCATTTCATCTCATGCTGGGAAAATTACTCGCTGCGACCCTCGTAGGGTTAACATTTTCAATTGTTTATATCAGTGGTTTATTTGCGATGCTCATTTTTTATTCAGAGTCTGATCTGGTGCCGATTTCTCTATATTTTTGGTTTTATGTATTTCTTGTTCTTGGGTTGCTGAGTTTTGGATCGATGTGGGCAGGAATTGGCGCAGCTTGTTCGGAAATGAAAGACACGCAAAACTTCGCCGGTCTGACCGTAATGATGATTGCTGTCCCGGTTATTCTCGGACCCGCAGTTATTCAATCCCCAAGCAGCACATTCTCTGTAATCGCCTCACTTATTCCTCCGTTTACTCCCTTGCTCATGCTTGTGCGCATGGCAATACCTCCCGGCCCAGCTTTATGGGAAGTCGCTTTAGGCCTGATTCTGTGTATAAGCTTTACTCTTCTTTGTGTCTGGGCAGGGGGCAAGATATTCAGAATTGGTATTTTAGCTCAAGGTCAGACACCGAGCATAAAGGTTCTTATTCGCTGGATCTTTTTTCACTAAACTATGTTATTAATCGATAGGTGATGAGGGTTGATTATGTATTCAAGTCTTAGCTAAACGATCATAGCACCACGAGTTTTCATATGAGCGACCATCTATTAGCAGGTTTCGGTAAAACTGATATTACTCCCCAGACAGATGGAACCTTCAAGGTTTTAGACCCGATCTATTTTCGTGCTTTGCACTTAAAACAGGGTGATAAGCAAGTTACTTTCCTCTCGGCTGATCTCTTTCAACTCGACGACGATTTTAAGAGTCTTGTCGCGAAAAAGGTCACCGATATTGAAATTGATGGTGACTGGATACTTCAAGAACCCAGTCACCTGGGCACAGCTCCCATTTTTTTTAATCATTACATGGTGCAGCCCACTGAATCCCTGCGCCATTATGATAAAGTAGAATTTTACGCAGAAGCTGCAGCACAAGCTATTCGCTTAGCCTATAGGGATGTCTCACCTGCGAGCATTGCGGTCGGAACTACAGAGACACCAGAAGAGCTGGCGCATAATCGCAGAGCTTATGACAAGAATGGCAATTTTGTTTTTGTCACGATGCAAAAGTGGCACACTCAACCCAACCATCTCGTCTATAAACCACATGATCGCCAACTGGGAATTGTTTATATAAAGAGAGAAAAAAAACGTCCAATTGCGCTCATTAATTATGCCAATCATGCGCTTTGCCTGGTTAAAGAGTTTGGTAATATATCAGGAGAATACTGTGGTCGGCTTTGTCAAATGATGGATGCTGAGGGGGTTGATGCGCTTTTTATCCAAGGCGCTTTAGGTGATATTGCCCCCAATCGTAAAACAGATGACCCCGCCAACTATCTGGCTAATGCATTATTGAAGATTGCGCATCAACTCATCGACACTCTTGAGCCGACTGCTGATGTTGAAATCAAATTGGCAAGCAAAACGATAGATATTCCCTTTCAACCTCTACCATCGCCAGATGAACTTAAGCAAAAGGTGGAGAAAATTCTATTATCGGACGATCAAGACCCTATGGTTCGCAATTCAGAGGGAACCTGGCAGTGGAAAGATAAAGAAAAGATTGAGCCGAGAGATAATCATGACAGGTATAAATATTGGTTAGCGTCACGCTTTGCAGGACAGAAAAACTATCCCTATACACTGCGTGCCATTACTATCGGTTCTTCCTGCCTACTCTTTATTCCGGGTGAACCCTTTTCTGAAACAGCGAGTAAAATTCGCGAGGCGGCCATTCAAGAAGAGGTTTTAATATTAGCCAGCCCTTCAGCTGAAGCCGGTTACCTGGCCACTCCTCTCGCCCATAAGGAGGGAGCAAATGAACATGATCTTTCGGCTCTTGATTATGAATCAGAGCCCGCAATCGTTACAGCTGCAATTGAACTTATCAATCATCCCACACTTGTTTGATCGAAAGCATAAAAATGACGAAAAACTCAAATCTTCAACCCGTTTCTATCACGGATAAAGAAATAACTGATTTAATTGAGTTGGTCGACAGTGTGATGCGAGAAGGTAGCGACCAGAGTATGCTAACTGATTATCCGCTTGTTTTCCGTAAGGAGAACTTGAGTAACATTCACGTAATTAAAGAGCAGGGGAAGATTGTAGCAGAAGTTCCCTATGTCCAGCGATCTATAAAGATGGGAGATGTCGAATTCAGGATCGGTATTATCTCTGCGACATCGACCCATCCCGATCATCGAAAAAAAGGCTATGCCTTGGCCTGCCTCAATGCGAATGTGGAAAAAATGATAATGGAAGGTACCGAACTGTCTGTTTTATGGACCGTGGTCCCAACATTTTATTTTTACAATCACTGTGATTTTCAAGCGATAAGAAAACAAATGTCTGTCTACTTATGTCATAAAAGGGATGCCTATGCATTCACTGACTATGGTTATGAGATTGTAAGGTATAGCCCGCATTCTCGGGATTACCTGGATGAAATTATATCCATGCATGAGAAAGACGATTATGGAACACAGCGTGATGAAGATACTTACAGAGGATATTTTTCTCTGCCTAAGATGACAACCTGGATCGCACTGGATAAGGGAAAGCCAACAGGTTACATTATTGCGAGTTTAGCTACGAATAAACCAGGGATAATAGAAGCTGGTGGAGAAGAAGAAGCTATTGAGACTTTAATCAGGCATGTATTATTGGAATGGCCTGAGGTTGAAGATCCGATTCGGTCCTATGGATATTTTCTTACCTCAAAACTCGGATTGGTTATGGAGAAAAATCTTCCTGATCGGCGAGAGCCATGGACGAGTAATATGATGATAAGAATTAACTTACCGAAAAGATTTTTTGAACGTATTTCGCCCTGGCTCGTGAGAAAGAACAAGGGAAAGGAACGTGCGTTTTCACTGGAAATAAAAGATATAAATGAAATAATATCTTTTGAATTTTCAATTGAAGGGCTTCAAGTGGGAGATAAAAAACTACAAGAACATATTATCCTGACACGGCGACAATTAACTTCAGTTGTGTTCGGTTATCACCCGCAAGTTACAGAGAAAAATTACCCTGAATTATCAGGGCTGTTCCCCTTTTATTTTCCTCTCTGGATCCTTGATCACAGTTAAGCTTACTGCTTATGCTGATGTGTAACCTTTGATTACCTTTTCGGTGTTATCGTCTATCCAATCCCAGTCCAATTCAATACCAAGACCAGGCTTGTCGGGTAGCCGTTGATAGCCATCCTGGTCAACTTCAAGAGGATTATCTTTAATCGCGAAGCGAAAAATAGGGTGGTGCGCTTCAACGAATCTACTGACTTCTGACGCACAGGCAACTAGTAGATTGGCTACATCAATAATGGGAGAGGCCGCGGTATGAATCTCTAACTCATAGCCCATCAGCTCACACATAGCGAGTGCTTTACTTAACCAAGTTATTCCCCCTTTCAAATGTACATCACCGCGTGCTATATCCAATGCCCCTTGGATTAAGTATTGTGGCAGCTCATGTAATCTAACCGTTTCTGCCGCAAGAACAGGAGTTTCGATATCGTCCGCAAGTTTTTTTAACTGATTGATTTGGCGATCGGGAATGGGTTCTTCAAACCAGAGATATTTTAATGTATCCAGCTCTCTTCCAATAGCCAAAGCCTCAACAAAAGTTAGCTCTGCTATTGAATCGATCATTAGGGGGAAATCCGGGCCAACGATTTCGCGCGCCAAATGTAAGCGAGGGATGACACTGGCAGGACCACCCAGGGGTTGTAATTTTATTCCAGAATAACCTGCTGCTTTCTTTGCCTTTACTGCTTTTTCAAGTGCTTCAGGTGTTTCAATCAAATGGGGTGGAAGACTGGCATAAAGCGGTACTTTGTCGCGTACTTTACCGAGTAAAGTGGCAATGGGTAGACCGGCGACTTTTCCTTTGATGTCCCATAGGGCCACATCAAGTTCAGCCTGAATCGTATCCGTAAGACCATAAAGATGTCTGTTCAAGCGTCTTATGTCCTGCCAGATCGCTTCGTGGCAAAGGGGATCGTGCCCGACGACGTGATGGTAATATACATCGTGAATGAGACTGGCATTAGCATGACCACATCCAACTACACCGTAGCCCATGCTATAGCCTTCAACACCTTCGTCGGTGGATAGGCAAATGAGTGGATAGTACCAGAATCTGGGTTCTGTATCCGGTTTTGGCCGGTCCTCATACCAGGCCGAGAAATCCAGCTTTACCAAATGTGTTGTTATTTCAGTGACCTTCATGGGTAATAATTGATTAGTTTGTTAATTTACGGGCACAATACATTTCCTCTACTTTGAATAAGCAAAATCTCTGTAAATACTGATTTTAGATAGGGTCTAGTAATTCGGTTTTGAGACTGCCAATGCAGGGAAGGTTGCGATAACGTTCTGCATAGTCGAGACCATAACCGACAACGAACTTGTCGGGAATCTTAAAACCAACAAAGTCAGACTTAAAGGGTACTGTACGTCGGCGCTCCTTATCAAGTAATATGCAGGTTAGTAATGATGAGGGGTGGCGTTGTTTTAAATGATCATAGACGAGCGAGATTGTATGACCCGTATCGAGGATGTCATCAATGAGAAGGACATGCCGGTCTTTGAGATCAAGTCGAATCGAATCGATAATTTCAGGTTCCTTATCGGGTTGTGATTTATTGCGATAGCTCGATACCCGTATGCAATCTAAGCGAATTGGTACATTTATATTTCTCAGGATATCGACGGTAAAATAAAGCGCACCATTGATTATAGATATAACGGTAATTTCATCATTGTCCTTGTAGGCCTCAGTTATCTCCTGGCCCAATTCAGAGACACGCTTTTTAATATCCTCTTCAGTAAAATATATTTTTTCCAGTTCTTCTCTCATTGTGAATCTATAGATTAATGAAGCTTACTTTTCTCAATCTCAAACCCCAATTTCAATAGGTTCAAAATTTTTCACTGTTTATAAATCATCCTTTTATTTTGACAGAAGATGAAGTGGAAGTCAGATAATGTGCTATGATTTCGGTGTCTGTCCGAAAACTGGTAAAAAAATTCGATACTACGATTGCACTTGAGAGTGTTGATCTTTCCATTGAACCCGGTGAATTATTTTTTCTGCTTGGTCCAAGTGGTTGTGGTAAAACGACTTTGCTTAGAACAATTGCCGGATTTTACATTCCGGACGAAGGTCAGGTTTTCTTTGGCGATAAGGATGTAACCCACCAGGAACCCTATAAAAGAAATGCAGGTATGGTCTTTCAAAGTTATGCCTTATGGCCGCATATGACGGTTGCTCAAAATGTCAGTTTTGGACTTGAGCAACGAAAATTAAAAAAGGAGGAAATAAAGAAGCAGGTCTTAGAAGCTTTGGATGCAGTGGAAATGCAAAGCTATGCAGAACGTAAGCCAAATCAGCTTTCAGGCGGACAACAGCAACGTATTGCTCTGGCACGCGCACTGGTTATTCGTCCCCAGTGTTTACTCCTCGATGAACCGCTTTCTAATCTCGATGCCAAGTTGCGCCTTGAGCTGCGGATGGAAATCCGACGTGTCTGTAAAGAACACAATCTTACAACAATATATGTTACTCATGATCAAAAAGAAGCTTTATCCATTGCCGACCGTATAGCGATTTTGCACGAAGGGAAAGTTTTACAGATTGGCAGTCCGCAAGATGTTTATAAGCGTCCGCAAAACTCATTTGTCGCAGATTTTATCGGGGAAACAAATTTTATAACGGGTACAATTTTAAGCAGCGAAGGGAGGCAGATTCTAATAAAAACTTCCCTCGGTAAAATTCAGGGTGTGCTGCCGCACAATAAAACAGATCCTGTTGAGGGGTCAGAAGTAACGCTTTCCGTTAGACCAGAATCTTTTCGCATCGAAAAAAATGCATCTGATATCAACAGTTTTGAAGGGACTATAAACGAAAGCGTATATTATGGCGAAATTGGGCAGTATAATTTTTCAAGTGGAGATATAAACCTGAAAATATTTGAACTAAACCCACAATTTCTCCGCGCGTTACCTGAAATGAAATTATACGCATGCGTTGACGCAGAAGATGTGGTCGTTCTTCAGGACTAATTAATGAAACGATATATAATTCTTTTCGGATTAATTACACTCATTCTCGTCACTCCCTTTATCCTGCGCAAAGAAGAAGAAAAAGCGGGTGATCCAGACGAAGTACTAGTAATTATTTCACCACACCTGGGATCTATTAGATATGAGTTCACGCAAGGATTTAAAAAATGGTATAAAAAGACTACCGGCCTGAAGGTGGAAATTGATTGGCGCACTCCAGGAGGGACGAGCGAAATAGTTCGCTTTATTAATTCTGAATACACGAATTCGTTTCGCAACTATTGGGAGAAAGAGCTGAATCGAAAATGGAGTTTAGAAGTACAGGAAAATTTCACCAACTACTACCTGGATAGAGAAGATTCAGCCAATGAAAATTCGCTTGCTGAACTGGCGCGTCGCTCTTTCCTTGAATCAAGTGTAAGTTGTGGAATTGATGTCTTTTTTGGTGGTGGAAGTTATGATTTCATTCAGCAGTCACGCGCAGGTCGGTTAATCGACTGTGGCTTACTGCAGCGATATCCGGATTGGTTTGGTAATGCGGGTATGCCACAAACATTTGCCGGTGAACCGTTTTGGGATGGAGAAGGACGGTGGATAGGTGCCGTCCTCGCGACATTTGGGATTATATATAACCGAGATTCACACGAGCGTCTCGGTATTGAAAATCTACCAATGGATTGGAGCGATCTTACCGATCCTCGTTATGCAGGTGAAATTGCAGTCGCTGACCCAACCAAAAGTGGTTCAGTGAACAAAGCGTTTGAAATGATCCTGCAGCAGCAGATGCAAAACCTTCACAGTAAATATAAAGAAGAAAATTCGCAGGTATCAGAAGATTTGGAGACCCGGGCAATACATGATGGATGGCTTAAGGGAATGCAATTGATTCAGCAAATAGCGGCAAATGCACGCTATTTTACCGATTCAGCAACAAAAATTTCTATCGATGTATCAAATGGTGATTGTGCTGCAGGGATGAGCATTGATTTTTATGGCCGCTATCAAGCGGAACTCATTCGGAATCGCGGTGAGAGCGATAGGTTCGGATATAGAATGCCGAAAAATGGGTCCGCTGTCTCGGTAGATCCAATCGGTATTTTCCGCGGTGCTAAAAATGCTGAATTAGCGCGTGAGTTTATAACTTATGTTTTATCGATTGAGGGTCAAAAACTATGGAATTTTAAAGTAAATACACCGGGAGGTCCCCAGCAGTATGCATTAAGAAGGCTCCCAGTTCGAAAGGAGCTTTACGTTGATGATTTTAAACCCTTTCGTTCGGACCCGGAAGTTAATCCCTATCTCGAAGCGGGAGATTTTGTCTACGAGGGCAAGTGGACGGGACCATTATTCAATGAATTACGCTTTATCATAAAGGTAGCATTTATTGATGTTCATAAAGAGTTAAAAGCTGCCTGGGCAGCATTAATTGACAATAATTTTACCGCTGAAGCCCTTGCCGTGTTCAGCGATTTATCGGCTATAGATTACGAAGAATCGAGGGGTTCAATTAAGAAAGCCGTCCGCTCTAGAAATCAAATAGAAGAAGTGATCATGGCAAAAAAGCTTTCTAATCATTTTCGGAAAAAATACAAAGATACGGTGAGTCTTGCTTATGGTGATATATGAATTAACCGCTAAATATATTCTGGAGAATCTGGATACTTCGGAACTAGCTCGAGATGAAGTTTATACTTTTGCGTTTTTCTTTGCCCCACTGAAACTCACAGGTGCCACGGGGTCACCAGGAAACCCGATTGCTATAAATTAATGAATGACGAAAACAGTGATGTAATTGCTCCTCCCCCGGCTTTAATCGCCAATAATCCACTTAAATGGCTCAGGTATTTTGGACCGGGAGCGATTATAGCCTCCGCAACCATTGGGAGCGGAGAAACACTCTTCGCCACAAGGGGAGGGAGTCTTTTCGGATACAATATTCTGTGGATTTTTGTTTATGTCTCGCTTTTGAAATGGGTGCTTTGTTATTGCAGCATGCGGCACATGATTTTGAGCGGTGCTCATCCCTATCAACGATGGAATTTTATTCCTGGGCCGCGGGGTTGGTTCCCGATATTCATGTTCAGCATTCCCCTTCTCTTATGGCCTGTCTGGTATGGATTCCTTTCCGGTGTAATGGGGACCGCATTCATGTGGGTCTTTGGTGTTCAGGCAATTTTTGCAGGAAATGACATTTATATTTGGGCTACTCTATTCCTGACGATAGGGGTAATTATTCTATTTATCGGTAATTACACTTTTGTGGAAATAGGCCAAATTGTAATCATTGGTCTGATGACATTATGTATGGTAATTGCGATATTCTACCTGGGGGCAGATTGGATGGCGGTGATCAAAGGAACAATAATACCGCACGCAGTAAGTTTTCCAGAATGGTTATACGAGGTGAAACCGGATATGATTAATCGTTCCGCATGGGTGGAAATTCTTGTTTACACCGGCGTAATTGGCGGAGCTAGTTTCGACTATTTAGGATATGTTTCTTTTTTGCGTGATAAAAAGTGGGGGCGCAGCCATATGGAGATAGCTACAAATGAGGAGCTTAACGTGATCGCCCAAGACAAAGACCATCCGGTACGTCGTTGGATAAGAGCGGCACTTATCGATACAGTTTGTAGTTTTGCGATGATCATTTTTCTCTCTGGCTGTTTTTCCATCCTTGGAACGATCGTTCTCAGCCCTCAACATCAATTTCCGAGTGACGTAAATTTGTTAAATCTGCAGGGACAATTTTTCACCGCGCTCGCTCCCTGGTTGCTACCTGTCTATAAAGTAGCAATTTTCTTTGCTTTCCTCTCCATTATATATGGCGGTCCTGAATTAACAGCGAGAGTGTTCTTTGAGTATTTTAATTCCCTGCCACGATTCAGCGGTCGTGTGCCAAAGCGAAAAATTAGAATATTCATTATCTTTTGGTGTTTAATCGGAGGGATTATTCTCCTTTGGTTCAGTAAAATATTTCCGGATATAAGTCTCGTTGAATATATCTCACCCGCGAGCATTATATCCGGCGTCTTGTCCTGCGGTTTGTACTGTTTATTCAATCCATGGATGGATTGGAAATTTCTTCCGCCTGAATTGAGGATGAATCGATTCCTTGTAGGATTAAATTTATTTGCCGGTGTAATCTTTCTCGTTACGGGAATGAAAGCACTTTGGGATCATTGGGAATATAATATCCTAATCCTTGCAGGGCACATCGTAATCTGCATGGTGCTCGCTAAAATACTCTTCTATAGATTTTTTTCTCGGAAGTCAGACCGATAAATAAAGAGAGAAACTTGGAAGAAAATATTTAATAAATAATACTTTCTAACTTATAGGACGACCTGGCGCTTTGAATTCAACCAGAGCAAAGTACTTTATGCAGATTGCATATTTACTCCTAATGCTGCTGAATAGCGCAAGAAATTATCGGTTAGCTCTTTGAGCCTTTTATTTATTTCTGGATCTTGAATAATTTCGTCACTGAAAGATTCACCGGTGGCAAACACGAAACGGGGTATGATGGTACAGCGATAGTCCAGCATAAGAGAGTTGGCAAAAGGCATGACCGACATATAACTGCCGCTTCCCCCAGCCGCACACATAAATCCTACGATTTTTTCTTTCCAAGCTTTTCCAGTTAACTCAAGTAAGTTTTTAGTAGCAGCACTAACATCATAATTATAGATCGGGGTAGCCATGAGAATCCCTGTCGCTTTTTCAATCTTTTGACTCAAGACTATGACTTGCTCATTACTGTAGCAGGAACTACCATTACAGAATGGAAGGTTCCAATCCACAAGATCTATATGTTCTATATCATGTTCAGATTCTTTGAGTTGCTGATAAGCAAGTTGCGCCATCGCTGAACTGCGACTCTCGGTATTAAGACTGCAACTTATGATTATCAGATTCATGATTGAGGTATTAATACTACTCAAGATATTCTAATTACAATCCTTTTGTACGACTGATGATTATTAAAGGGAATAATTGCATTGATCGTTCTAAGAGCAAGGTATGCAGGAAGTGATCTGACTGAATAGTGGGTAGAAGCTTTTTCACTGGGAATCAGCTTGGAATTCCATGAGCAATTATTTCATTATAAACCCATTCATAAGTCTTTTTCATGCCATCGCGAAGTGTGGTGCAAGGTTCCCAGTTTAAAACCTGACGGATTAAAGTATTGTCGCTGTTGCGGCCATTAACTCCCTTGGGTGCATTGAGATTATAGCTACGTTTCAGTTTAGTCCCCGCATGTTCTTCAACAATATCGGTAAGCTCGTTTATGGTTACCAATTCATTGCTTCCTATATTGATCGGGTCATGAAAATCTGATTCCATTAACAGGCGTATTCCCTCAAGACAGTCATCAATAAAAGTAAAACTTCGGGTCTGTCTGCCATCGCCCCAAATTTCAATTTCTCTTTTTCCAGAAATCTTAGCCTCGGCAATTTTTCTCGAGATAGCTGCGGGAGCTTTTTCTCGACCACCATAATATGTTCCAAAAGGTCCGTAAATATTATGAAATCTCGCTATTCTCACACCAAGGCCGAAATCTTCATAGAAATGCCTGCACATCCTTTCGCTGAACAATTTTTCCCAGCCGTACCCATCTTCGGGCATTGCAGGATAGGCATCCACTTCTTTTAAAGGGACAACATCTGCCGTTCGTTGTTTTTCTTCAGCATAGACACAGGCTGATGAAGCAAAAAAGAATTCTTTAATCTGATATTTTCGAGCGGCACAGAGAAGGTGTGTATTAATAAGTACATTTAACATGCATAAAGCTTTGTTCTTCTCGATGAAACCCATTCCCCCCATATCAGCAGCCAAATTAAAGATACAATGCATATCTTTTACCACTGCGTTACACGCTTCCTCGGTTTTTAAGTCAGTGACTAGAATATCAACCTCAGGATCTATTTGGCACCATGTCTCTAAAGGTTTAGAATCAACCGCTTGAATGTTATTAAAACCCTGCTTTTTTAAATAAGCTATGAGGTGACCGCCTATGAAACCACCCGCGCCGCAAATTAAAATCTTATCATCTATTTCCATCAAATATACTTCCAGTAGACTTGTATTACGTTTCTAGGAATATTTTTTCAAGCCCGTTATTTGTGCGAGAAAACGCAATATGAACAGGGGGTTGTTTTTAAAAATTACGTTTCCATAGATGAGTTGGATTATGGATGAGGCGATATAGCCACTCGAATCCAGATCTTTGAATCCAATAGGGTGCTTGACGCTTACTCCCAGAATGAAAATCAAATGCTGCACCTACACCAATCATGAGCGTGGTGTTTAATTTCTGAAGATACTCGGCCATAAAATATTCTTGCTTAGGAGTACTTAATCCGACCCAGACTATTGTCGGTGCTACTTTATCTATAGTTTTAATCAATTCGGTTTCTTCCTTTTCGTTCAAATTCCTGAATGGCGGCGTATACATTCCGACTATATTTAATCTCGGGAATCTTTCTCTTAAACACGCGCAAAGACGTTCCGCTACTCCCGGTGCCCCGCCGTACATAAAGTGTCTGCAGGATGAATTTTCTGTTGCTTCGCAAACAGAGATTAAAAGATCAGGGCCATAAACGCGATCGACACACTTTCCGGCTATCCATTTACCGATCCATACCAGCGGCATGCCGTCGGGGGTAACGAGAAAGGCTTCATTATGTATTTTACGCAACTGCGCGTCATGTTGGGCCTCACTAATTCCATGGACACCGGTGACACAAATGTACCCTTTCTGATGATTGTTCAAAGCGGCTAATATGGCCTCTTGGGCTGAATTCATGTTTATCGCGCTTACCGCAATACCTTGTACATTATACGTCCGAATAGGTGATGGTGGCGAATTCACGAGTTCCAAGAATGGATGTTACAATGTGCTAATTTATTGAGCAGATAAATTTTAAATTGCGATATTACAAGGAATTCACATTCTTGCCACGAAATTATGCACTTACGCATTGCGGTAATTATCTTAGCAGGAATCCTTGTAATTAGTTGTTCTTCTACAAGAGAGGATAATGATGCTTATCATATCGCAGTAATACCCAAAGGAACGACACATGTGTTCTGGAAATCTATCCATGCCGGAGCCATAAGAGCGGAACATGAATTAAATGACTCGGGAATACCGGTAAAAATAATCTGGAAAGGACCTCTAAAAGAAGATGATCGATCCGCGCAGATCAATGTCGTTGAAAATTTTATCGGTCAAAAAGTTGACGGTATTGTGCTCGCACCGTTGGACAGCAAAGCACTGGTGGCGCCGGTAATAAAGGCCGAACGGGCAGGAATACCAACGGTAATTTTTGATTCTGGACTAGAATATGATGGTATCGTCAGCTTTGCCGCTACGGATAATTATAGAGGCGGGCGCATGGCGGGTGAATGCCTGGTAGAGCTTCTCGGCGGCAAAGGAAAGGTAATTATGATGCGATACATGGTTGGGTCAGCAAGTTCGACCGCGAGGGAACAGGGATTTCTCGACGTAATTTCGCAACATTCTAAAATCCATCTCCTATCTGAAGATAGATATACGGGTGCTACCCGGGATACCGCGTATTCCGCTTCGCAAAATATCCTCAATCGCTATGGGGAAGAGGTGGATGGCATATTTATGCCAAACGAATCTTCAACTAATGGAATGTTATTAGCTTTACGCTCAATTGGTCGCGCAGGGGGTGATGTCAAATTTGTTGGATTTGATGGCGGTGACCAAAATGTGCAGGGTATAGAATCAGGTGATCTTCAGGGAATCGTAATTCAAGATCCATTTAAGATGGGCTACACCGCGGTAAAGTTAATGGTCCAGCATCTTCAAAGTCTATCGGTAGAGAAACGCGTCGATACGGGTGCCACATTGGTAACACCAGATAATTTGGATGATGAAGATATACAAATGCTACTCTTTCCGCCACTCGATCAATACCTGGAAATGTGAATTCGAGAGGATAGATTCTCGATTGCCTGAAACTCTCATAAGTCTAAACCTGGGACACTCACTTTTGTTAGGTAATCTTTAATTTGCGATATTTCAAGGAATAGGCAATCTTTCCATAAATTATGAATATACGCATCGGGTTTTTTATATTTGCCGGTATTTTTTTAGCAGGTTGTACTGCTTCCAATATAGAGGTTGAAAAATATCGTATCGCCGTTATCCCGAAAGGGACCACCCACGTGTTTTGGAAATCTATTCACGCCGGGGCAATGAGGGCAGAACGCGAGTTTAACGCTTCTGGTGTCCCGGTAGAGATAATATGGAAAGGGCCGTTAAAGGAGGATGACCGTTCAGCTCAATTTATCGTCGTAGAAAACTTTATTGGTCAAAAAGTCGATGGTATTGTACTTGCGCCTCTGGATAGCATAGCGCTGGTCAGACCAGTGATTAAAGCTAAACGCGCAGGAATCCCCACCGTGATATTTGATTCGGGACTCGAATATGACGGTATTGTTAGTTATGCCGCCACCGATAATTACATGGGCGGTCGAATGGCGGGTGAATATCTGATCGAACTTCTCGAAGGAAAGGGAAATGTAATAATGATGCGTTTCATGGTCGGATCGGCAAGTGACACAGCGCGCGAACAGGGGTTTCTCGACGTAGTTTCGCCATACCCTGAGATTAATCTTCTTTCTACAGATAAGTATACTGGTGCTACTCGCGATGCCGCTTATACTGCATCGCAAAATATCCTGAGTCGTTTCGGAAACGAGGTGGATGGCATATTTATGACTAACGAATCTTCAACCAACGGAATGCTCTTAGCTTTGCGGGCAATTGGTCGAGCTCAAGGCGATGTTAAATTCGTTGGATTTGACGGCGGTGAGCAAAACGTGCAGGGGATGGAAGCAGGTGACATTCAAGGATTCATCATTCAAGATCCATTTAAGATGGGCTACACAGCGGTAAAATTAATGGTCGATCATCTTCGTGGGCAATCAGTAGAAAAACGCGTCGATACGGGTGCCGTGTTGGTAACTCCAGATAATTTATATGATGAGCAGATACAAAAGCTTCTCTTTCCGCCGGTGCATGAATATCTGGAAATGTAAAATTCGAAATGACGGATTCTCGATTAGCAGAAACTCTCCTATGTCTGAACCTGAAATATTAGACTGTGTGCTGAAGTAATGGAAAATACAGTTCGGTTACAAATGCGTGGTGTCTGTAAGCATTTTGGTGCAACCCGGGCATTAAACAATGTGAATTTCGAAATTAAGCAGGGTGAAGTACATGCATTGATTGGAGAAAATGGGGCGGGGAAAAGCACGCTCATGAAAATACTGAGCGGCGCATACTCTCCGGATAAAGGTGATATTGTCCTTGAGGGGAAACCCTTTGCTCCCGGCAATCCTTTAAACGCCCGAAAATCCGGGATTGCAATGATTTACCAGGAACTAAACCTCACGCCTCATCTCAGCGCTGAGGAAAATATATTGCTTGGTGAAGAGCCCAGTCGGTATGGGTGGATTGATTCTACGAAGCGACGTCAACTTGCTCAGGAAGCGATAGATAATCTCAACCATTCTCATCTGCCACTGGATAAACCAGTCCATCTCCTTTCCCTTGCTGAACAGCAGGTAATAGAAATTGCACGCGCTAGTATCGGGTCAGCACAACTGATAATAATGGATGAACCGACGAGCAGTCTAACTAATGTCGACGTGGCCAATCTCTTTTCCATAATCAAAAAACTGCGTAATCAAGGAGCCAGTATTATTTACATCAGTCATTTTCTTGAGGAATGCCAGGAGATAGCTGACCGGTATACTGTACTGCGTGATGGTGTAACAGTCGGAAACGGGTCCATGAGTGACGTAAGTTTTAGCGAATTAATCCATCTCATGGTGGGGAGAGAGATTAATGAAATATTTCCTGAATCACCACACACCATAGGCGAGACAGTAATGGAGGTTAGTAATCTTGCCGGCTCCAGAAAACCGAGTCGCGTCAATTTTAGTTTACACAAAGGTGAAATCTTTGGGATTGCTGGACTTGTCGGTGCGGGTAGAACGGAAACCGTGCGTGCCTGCTTTGGCCTCGACGATGTTGAAGAAGGAAGCATTTTTATCTATGGTAGCGACAAGACTCATTCTATTCCTCAAAAGCGATTGGATGATGGGGTTGGCTTTTTAAGCGAGAATCGCAAAGAAGAGGGGCTTATGCTTAACCGGAATGTGGCTGAGAATCTGACGACAACAAACTATTGTAGATTTACAAGCTGGGGGTTTATTGACAAAATCAAACAACATACTTCCGCTAAACAGATGATAGATCGCCTGGATATTAAAATACGCGAACTGTCACAGTCAGTTAATGAGCTCTCCGGTGGTAATCAACAGAAGATATCATTAGGGCGTCTCTTGCATCATAACGCTGAGATCTACATACTCGATGAACCTACTCGAGGTATCGACATCGCAAGTAAATCAGAAATTTACAAAATCATGGGTGAATTGGCAACTGAAGGGAAAGCGGTAATTTTTATAAGTTCCTATCTGCCCGAATTACTGGGGGTATGTGACACAATTGGTGTTATGTGTCGCGGTGTAATGCAGGAATCTCGGCCCAAAGCTGAATGGACTGAAGATGAAATTTTAAGTGTCGCCATCGGTCAGCAAGCGGATGATTAAAACGTCTAACCAATGAATGCGATGAAAGAAACTAAGTTGAGCAAGTATGCTTCCCAATACCCAATAATAGGACCTGTTTTGGGGCTTGTTCTCGTGGTATTACTATTTTCTAAAACAAGAGGATTTTTAACTCCTAATAATATAACAATTATTTTAACTCAAACGGTGATCGTTACCATTGCCGCCCTTGGCATGACAAAAATAATCGTCAGTGGCGGTATTGATTTGAGCGTAGGTGCCGTTGTCGCATTTACCAGTGTTCTTGGTGCACATGCAGTTTCTGAAGGTCTGCCGATGGTCTTGGTCATTATCATCGCTCTCATTGGAGGCGGTTTGTTTGGGCTTATTAATGGGACCATCATCGCAGGTTTTAAAATGAATCCTTTCATCGTCACATTGGGTATGATGGGGGTAGCGCGAGGAGCCTCCAAGTGGTTGGGTAAGAACCAGACTGTTAATTATGATCCCGAATCATCAATTAACTTTCTCATGAACAATCCGTCACAGATTGGCGGTAATGAAATCCCCTTGTGGCTTCCACCTATTGGTGTAGTCGTGGCACTATTAATGGCGGCCGTGATCAGTACGGTGATGAATAAAACTGTATTCGGGCGTCATATTTATGCGATCGGTTCGAATGAAGCAACCGCGCGTCTCTGTGGGATTCGTACGGAATTGACCAAGCTTAAAGTATATCTTTTCGCTGGATTGCTTTACGGCCTTGCAGGTGTTATGCAACTGTCCCGTTTGCAACAAGGTGATCCCACTGTTGCTATTGGCCTTGAGCTTGATGTGATTGCCGCAGTTGTAATTGGAGGAGCCAGCTTAAGTGGTGGCACCGGGAGCATATTCGGTGCGGTTATCGGCGCTTTAATTATGGCGACCTTGCGGAACGGTTCGGACCAGGTAGGTTGGCCGAACTATGCTCAAGAGATTATTATTGGCTTAGTAATTGTCCTCGCGGTAGGACTTGATCGCTTGCGTCAAAGGCGAATTAATTAGCGATAATTTAAATTATTGATGATGGTGAATAGAGTAATAAGCATTTTAAATTGACAGGTTTAAGTTTTCTTAAATTTATAAATAAAAACAGGATTCTTAAATACGCTATGGGTAAATTTAAATTAGTAGATAAAAAGATTGGTCGCACCGATATAATGATGAGGTCAGTTAGCTTGGGCTGCGTAACCTTCGGGAGAGAAATAGACGAAGAGACATCATGGAAGATACTCGATTACGCGATGGAAGCAGGTATAAAGTTGTACGACACCGCCGAAATGTATGGGGGCGGTAACGCTAAGGAAAATCGTAAAAATTGGATGGGGATTGACGATACGAGAGAAGTAACGACAGAAATGTATTCTTCAGAAAAAATACTCTCCCGATGGATGAAAGATCGTGACTGCCGGAATGAGATGGTTATTTGCACCAAGGTTAGTGGGGGAAACAATGATCCTGATAACATTCGCCGTAAAGTAGGGGACAGCCTGGAACGGCTTGGCGTGGATAGTGTCGAGGTTTACATGCTTCATGAACCGGATGAAAATGTCCCGATCGCTGAATCACTTGAAGCCCTCAACGAGCAGGTAGTTGCAGGAAAAGTAAAATCAATTGGGTGCAGTAATTTTACGGCTGAAATGCTGAAGGAATCCCTGGAAGTCAGTGAAAAAAATGGATGGGCACGTTTTGAAATTACAGAACCACCCTTTAGTTTAGCAGATCGAAGGTATGAGGCCGATTTTTTACCCTTATGCTTAAAAGAAGAAATTTCGACGATACCCTATAGTCCACTCGCCGCTGGATTTCTTGCGGGTAAGTATTCACCTGACAAAGATAAATTACCAAAGGGCACACGGTTCGATATTTCTCCCGGTCATGCAGACATATATTTTAATGATCACAATTTTAGGGTCGTGGATCAATTGCGTGAAAAAGCTAAGGAAATGGATATTCCGATGGTTCAATTAGCGATGGCGTGGGTCATGACTGATCCTTGTGTTACGAGCACGCTTATCGGCGCGCGTAAAACAGAGCATATTGACAATGCTATTAGTGCCTTGGAAATGAACCTTGATCCTGGATTAAGAGAAGAAATATCAAATTGGGATTAATAGACTCGAATTCTAAGTAAATAGCCGTAAGTGGCTTATTTAACTTTTTAAGTTTTACTCCATCAGGTCTGTCAATCGTTAAGGGCACAGACACTGTCTGAGGAGATAGCAGCGAGGCGTATGGATCCGCATTATGTATTTATTTTTGTGATATTCGCAACATGAACTACAATGATAATCAAACCTTAACCGGCATTAATAAATTAGCGTTTGATCGAAGAGCTTCAATTTTCACGGGAAGACAATTTCATGCTTTATTTAAGCGCTTTTTGCGATTTAGATCTTTAATGATTCGATTGTTTTCAGTTTTTGAATTCATGATAAAAAATTATTCTCGCTTTAATCTAATCTACCTTCACTACAAGAATAATAAATTTAAACATTATGCCCCGCTATCTTATAAAGATTTTTATTATTCTCCTACTGTTAATATTCAATGGTTGTACTGATCAACAGATCGAGGTCATATCAGAAATTCAGGAAAAGCATTACCTCAGAGGTAAAAGCCTGCTTCGGGAAGGGAGAAAACAAGAAGCGCTTGAAGCTTTTCTGAAAGTTGTGAATAAACGCGATGATGCTGCAGAGTCACACCTGGAATCAGGACGACTAAGTCTTACTCATATCAAGGATCCCATTGCTGCAATTTATCATTTCCGTAAATATCTGGAACTCAAACCGGACGCTACGCAATCGAAACTTGTTCGTCAGCTTATTGAAACAGCTCAAAAGGACTTTGCGAGAAGCTTGCCCGGGCAACCTTTTGAAGGCGAATTTGAGCGACTTGATTTAATGAATTTAATAGAACAGTTAAAAAATGAAAATCTTGAGCTTAAAAAGACTTTCGCTGAGTCCATTCAACGATTTGAAAAGTCACAAAAGAAATTTAATTTATTGCAGGATCAAATTATCGCTCATGCGCAATCACAAGCAGCAGAAAATGAGAATAATCCTACTCAGAATGTTCAACCAGTTACACCACCTGCGGTTATTAATAATGTGATACGACCTGAAGTTTATATTGTCCAACCTGGGGACACACTTAGCCGGATAAGCAGGAAACTTTATAATACACCGGGGCGCTGGAGAGATATTTTTAATGCGAACCGGGATGTGCTCCCTAGTCCACATGCAATCAGAGTGGGGCAAGAGTTAAGGGTCCCATGATTTGATATTACAGAAAAACACTGTTAGGTTTAATCACGATATTATATGATTTATTTCGAGGCGTTTATCCGCCTTATTTTTAACCCCATATTTTAATATAATGAAATATTTTGACTTCAATGCAACGACTCCGCTGTCTTCTGTTGCAGAAGAAGTTTGGATTAAGACTAATCGAGAATACTGGCAAAATCCATCCAGTCCCTACGCACCATCCGCGCGTGCAAAAAATTACCTTGAATCGTTACGCGAGCGTTTTGCTTCAATTCTCGGTTGTCAGTCGAATAACATTGTTTTTAACTCAGGTGCAACAGAAGGAAATAATGCCGTCATTGATTATTTCGCTAAGAATAGATTGCCCCATACCCGTATTTTAATTTCGGCAATCGAACACCCCAGTGTGTTGAAAGCTGCGGAAAACGCATTTTTTCAGAAAGCTGATTTTATTCCCGTTTCAGCATCCGGTGTTGTCGAGATTGCCAAATTACGATCGCTGATTAAAGATGAAAAGTATTCACTAGTTTCTGTAATGGCCGCAAATAATGAAACGGGTGTCATTCAACCTTGGAAAAAAATATTGGAAATATGTAATGAAAATCATATTTCCTATCATTGCGATGCATCACAATGGGTGGGAAAACTGCGATCAGAGGAACTTGGAAAATGTGATTTTGTGACCGCTTGTGCACACAAATTTGGGGGACCCAAGGGGGTCGGATTTATTAAAATTTCTGATCATTACGCCGATTTCAGATCCCTTCAAGGGGGTGAACAAGAATCTGGTCATCGCGGTGGGACGGAAAATATACCGGCGATAGCAGCAATGCTGTCTGCATTGGAAGAAAGATTATTAAATATCGAAGCTAGAGCAAAGGACCAAGAATCATGGAAAAATGAATTTTTGAATATACTAACGAATAGTGTTTCCGGTGTAAAAATTGTCGCGAATGAATCAGACCGATTATGGAACACAGTTTCTCTGATATTACCACAGCACGATAACACACGCTGGGTAATCCTGCTGGATAAACTTGGATTTGCTATTTCCACAGGTTCGGCTTGTGCGAGCGGTAAAGAAGGTCCTTCACATGTTTTGGCGGCAATGAAATATTCTCCTGAAGAAATGCGCCGTGTAATAAGAATAAGTGGGGGTAGTGATACCTCCCGGAAAGCGTGGCACGAACTAAGTGAAGCCTTCATTCGGGTCTGGAAAGATCTCAATACTTCCTTATCCGGATCGAGCAAGACACGAATTATTTCGATATAATATCACATAACTCTATTAATATAGAATATTCTTATGGCGCGTAAGTCGGCGAGAAGACTTTGGACGGAAAAAGTTAAAGGCGATAGACAAAATAACTTCGTTTGGGGTAAAGGCGATTTTAAGCTGGGCGAGGTATTTTATGGCAGAATTCTTGGTATCGACCCTAGTCTACGTTCGACGGGATTAGCAGTTTTGGATTTTAATCGTAAAACTCAGGCACAGCTTTTATTTAGACAAACGATCAAGCTGAAGCCGAAACTGACAATGGCAGATTGTCTTGCGGCTATATCACGAGCAATAGACGAAGTGATAAGCAAATACGCGCTAGACTGTGTTGCTGTGGAACAGACGATTTATGTACAAAATTTTCAAACCGCACAGATACTCGGCGCAGCACGCGGTGCCGCAATTGCCGCTGTCGCACTGCGAGATCTTCCGATCATGGAATATCCACCGTTGAGGATTAAACAAGCGGTAGTCGGATATGGTCGAGCGAGTAAAGAACAGGTAGCGCGAACGGTAGGGCAACTTTTAGGGACAAAATCTGAATTAACTTTTGACGAGGCAGATGCTGCAAGTGTAGCGCTCTGTCATGCGTTGACATTCAGGGCTCAATCTTAAGCAATAGATTTTTTCTTTTCCTCAATACAGAGACGCAGAGGATTTTCATGATGTGTAATCGCAGATACCATCATTTCAAATTCATTCTGTCTTGAGAGATATCTGGCGATATAGATGTGATCCCCTTTATCGCTTGTTATACGATAATAGCCCAGACCTAAGTAGTTAAGCGTGTGGGCTTCAGCAATTTCATTCCAAGGGATGAAATACGTATTCCCCCAACAAGTGTAACTACAAACACCTTCTGAGCTTATCTCGCTTTTTAGAAGCCACACTAAAATCAAGGAAGTTACTATTGAAATT
This sequence comes from Opitutales bacterium, assembly GCA_965219535.1. GTDB lineage: Bacteria > Verrucomicrobiota > Verrucomicrobiia > Opitutales > PNEW01 > PNEW01. The sequence continues at coordinate 1,883,749 of CBDCNV010000001.1, forward strand.
ATAGTGGTTAGTTCGAGGCTACCCGTATAGTTGACATTTCTCAACGGTATGCCGACAAGGAAAATTATTCGAAGGATATCGAAAAGCCATAATACTGCTATTGTCCAGAGAACGAGGGTAGAGTAGCAGCAACGGTAAATTTGTTTAAGCTGGCTAGACATAATTCTGCTGCCTCTAATATATAAACCTGGAACCGAATTTCGATCAAGAACTCTAAACGAAGAGATTTTTCAGGATTTTTGCTCTGTATTTTAGTAAATAAGTATAATTAAAAGGAGGATTACTATATGCGGCCTTCCTCGATATCATAGACATCAAACCAAGTGTAAACGCGCCGATTTTCAGGAATCGATTTTCTTATGTAACCTTCAAGAAATAATTGTAATTGAATTGGGAGTTCAGTGATACGTGTTTGGCGCATTTTTAGGTTCCAGAGCTTAATAGTATCTTCAGAGTGATGGGATTGTTCCATGATCCAAGCAGCCACTTCTTCATCATTAGCATCACTTTCAACCAATTGCTTAAAAGCGAGATTACTAATACCTGAAAAATTTAAAAAAAAGCCATCTAGAGGACAGTCAAAATGATATTCTCCATTGGTGTTATTTACAAATGCTCTGCATTTATCCAGCATGCGTGCGGCAATGACATAACCGGCCAATGTTTCATGGGGACTACGCGGAAATTCTTTTCTTAAATCTTTAGCCAAAGAGTTTAAATTTTTATTCATAATTTGCGTACCTTATTATGGGGGTTAAAAAAGCGACTTAAAAATATTGAAATGGTAATTTTCTCCAAGGTTACTCTGGTCATTCAAGCCCCAGTGATAATCTCTGAAACCTATTTTATAATTATCTTCTGCTATGAAGATTTGATATTCCTTGGGACTATATTTTACGAGAATTTTTTTTAAACCGCCTAATGACTTAAAGTCGTCTTCAAACCATTTAAAAATAAGTGATAACTCTACCTTATTTTTTTCCGGATAAAAGGTATTTAACGCAGGATTGCCTAACCATTGACTGTAAACAGCATCAATCATAATATCTAAATTTTCTACGGTATAGGCTTTTGGCTGCAATGGTGGGCAACTACGCGCAGCACAGACAATTGCTGAATGCACTCGCCATCCAATCAATGGGCGCAAATTATCATGTTCTATCTCATCAAGCGAAACTTTCTTTCCTCCGATAATATGGCGTTTTTCAGTCCATGAATCAGGGAGCGCGCGGATGCTTTCAGTGGGATAATTTTCCAATATCCATTTGAGTGTAAAAGCGTTATAAGCATTAATTAATGAAGCTACTTTTTCTCTCCCCTCTGCCAATCTCTCGGTGGCGTCGGCGTATTGCAAAAGATAATTATTCAGGGCTTTTTGGTCATCCTTATTTTTTTTCCATGATTGATAATTAACAAGGCCTTGTTTGTTAACGTATTTATCAAGGAGGCGACTAAACTCGGTATGGTTAATACCGCGTGGAAGATCTATCGTAGTCGATGCATCAGCGCTGTAAGCGATGATTAATAAAAATATGAAGCCTGATATAAGACAATAGGGTTTTTTTAAGACAGGCATATTCTTTCAATCGGCACTACCGTTAGATAGATTCTTCCGCAACATGCTGAAGCGCGGTACTAGAAAGTGCTTTGCGTGCGATGGAAGTAACATAGACGGTTACGATTATAGTAATCAGCAAACCCACACCGAGAAACACATATTCAAGCGGGTTCTTCCCACTATCTCCAGAAGCGGCCTCAATCCCGGCTTTGCTAATATAGCCTAAATATACGTATAAGATAGTCCCCGGTATCATTCCCAACCAACTGGCAATCAGGTAATGCCAAAATTTTACTGCGGTTAAACCTAGAAGGTAATTAAGCCAGACATAAGGAAATACAGGACTCAGCCGTAGTAGGAGAACGAGCTTTCCTCCCTTATTACCAATGGCAGTATCAATAGATTTAAATTTAGCATTCGCGACCAGTTTAGTTTCGATTTTATCGCGGGCCAAGTAGCGTGCGACGAGAAATGCCAAAGCGGCACCGAGCGTGGAGCCAAACGAAACAGCGATAGAACCGCCAATCACACCAAATGCAAAACCCGCACCCAGGGTTAATACAGATCCGGGAATAAATAAAACAGCAGCTAGAGCGTAGGCGGTGACAAATAAAATGTACCCGATAAAACCTAAATCTATAACCCAATTGTTAAAGGCATCGAGCAAATCGTTGATCGGCAAAAATCGAGCAATCGAAAGAAAAATCACGATAATTAATGATCCAATAACCAGCTTCCAGGAGATCTTCTTAAATGGCCATACTAAATTATCTTTAATCATCAAGATATAAACCTAATGGTTTGTTTAACTATTTTATTTGACGTTGAAAAAGCCAAGTGAATATAGATTTTGCTCTTGGAGTTAATCGGCTTCGGTTATACTGATCCCCAAGCTTACGCGCTAATTCAGCAAATGTTGGATAAGCGTGTATAGTTGAAGCGATCTTTCCCAATCCAATCTCATATTTTATAGCGAGCACGAATTCGTGTAAAAGATCGCCTCCATGATCAGCAACTATAGTTACTCCAATGATTCGGTCTTTTCCCTTTTCGGTAAGAATTTTTATGAATCCATGATCGGCGTTATCAAGAATAGCGCGATCAACGTCTTTCATTTCTAATGTAAATAGATCGTAATCGATTCCTTGCTGCTTTGCTTCAGTTTCATTAAGTCCGACTCGAGCCACTTCTGGACTAATATATGTTGACCAGGGAATGACGCTGTAGTCCATTTTACTGTAAAATAAAGAGAATGGCATAAGGATATTACGTACCACGGTGCGCGCCTGAAAATCGGCAACATGAGTAAACTGGTAGGATCCGGCAATGTCTCCAGCGGCCCAGATATGGGACTGGTTCGTTTGCATGTATTCATTTACCTTAACGCCTCGCTTATCGAATTCAACCCCAGCTGCTTCTAGATTCAGCGATTCAATATTGGGTATGCGACCGGCCGAAACAAGTACTACATCGACTTCAAGGGTGGCATTGACACCGTCTCCTTGGCTGTTAGGTGTTCCTTCATATTCCAAGTGGATTTTGCCGTTAATTTGACTGAATTTTTTAGTCTTAATTCCCGTATAAATGTTTACACCTTCAGCTTCCAAATATTTACGGGCATAGGCACTAACTTCTGGGTCTTCGCGTATAAGAATTTGGGGAGCAAGATCCAAGAGATAAACTTTAACCCCCAGACGATTCATGGCCTGACCTAATTCACAGCCAATTGGACCTCCGCCGATAATAATCATACTTTCCGGCTTCTCATTCAAATCATCGAAAATAGTTTCATTTGTATAATAAGGGATCTCATTAAGACCTGGAATCGGGGGGATTCCCGCTCTGCTTCCCGAAGCAATCACCAGGTTCTTTCCTCTCAATACCTGGCCATTCACTTCCACCTCGTGAGGTGAAATAAATTTTGCATCCCCACGAAAAACGTCGACACCCAAACCTTCAAATCTTTCTTGGGAGTCAAGGGGTTCAATTATTGCACGCCGCGCACGCATACTTTCAAAAACGCGCGAAAACTCAAATTGCGGCTCCTGTGATTCTAATCCCCAATTTTCAGCTTTGCGGATAGTTTGAACTACCCGAGCAGAAGAGATCAGTCCTTTGCTGGGGACACAGCCAAAATTCAGACAGTCGCCCCCCATTTTATTTTTTTCGATTAGTGCAGCTCGACCACCCAAGCCAGCAATAGCGGAAGTAGTGACAAGACCTGCAGTCCCTGCTCCAATCGCAATTACGTTATAAGTTCCTGTCCCTTTTTTCATATTAAGTCTCTTGGAAGTTGTTTTCTGTGGAGTAAATTACCACGATTATTAATGATCTACACAATCTCTGTGTAATAGCTGCTGCTATGAATATTATCTTTTATAATCAAAAGAGTGATATTTTTAGTAACCTATTCCCGTTTTATTCGTTATCACTTATATAAGCTCAATTATTCTTAAAAATTAACCACCGTGAATTTGCGCCTTAGCAACTGAATTATCGCTAAAACATAGATCAAACATCATTCTGTACTTCGCATCCGTAAAATAGCTCAATTGATTGATTAATACACGGTTATAGATTATATTAGAGTCTATATCTGATAATTTTAGTAGTTTTACGGGAACAAAAGTAGTCGAATGATACTCTAATTGAAAATACTAAAAGACATGTCTACTAAAACCGAGAATATCTCTATTGACAAAGTTCTGGTGAATAGGATCAAGAGCGGTGATGCGTCAGCGTTTGACGAGATGGTGTCCCGTTACTGGGATCGAATACTCGCCAGGGTGATGCAATTATTGAAAAATCGTCAAGATGCAGAGGAAGTTACACAAGATGCTTTTGTTCGGGCCCACCGTGGCCTGGAGAAATTCCGAGGTGACTCCTCTTTTTCAACATGGCTGTTTCAAATAGCAACTAACCTGGCACATAATAAATATTGGTACTGGTGGCGTCGGAAACGTGATGCATCCATATCATTTGATCAAAATATTTCAGATGAAGGAGCCGCAACCTTGATTGATATCATCCCAGCTGAAGGACGGGACCCTTACGACGACTTGCTGTCCCGCGAATTTGTTGATCGAGTAGGGGAGTGCATGCCTTTACTTAGTTTGAAACATAAGGAGATTTTAACTCTACGCATAGCAGATGATATGACCTATGATGAAATTGCCGATAAATTAAATATAAGTATCGGAACCGTAAAAAGTAGAATTGCCAGGGCACGCAATAGTCTTAGAAATAAACTTGGAAGTAACGCGCAATGATGTTTTCTAAATTCAAGGAATTAGTAAACTTATATCTTGATAAGGAAATCTCTGAAGATCAGCTCTCTCTTCTGAAAGCGGAGATATGCTCAAACGAAGAGAAAAGAAAACTGTTCTCGTATTACTTTCGCTTACATCAGGCAACAAAGCTTGCTCTGGTGAGAATGAATGGGGGGCCCTCTCATTTTGAACAAATCACTAATTTCAATTCTGAATTACTCACAGAAGCCAAAACAATCACCGTAGACTTTGGAAGTGGTGAAATTATTGGTAGTGCCACCGGCATTAATAATAGAAATGTCGAAAAAAAGTCGAATATCTATCGGTATTTAGGGTCAATGGCAGCATCCATTTGTCTTACCTTCGTTATCATAAGTTCGGTTTTTATGCTAAGCCAAAAAGATAATAAATTAACTGAAACCTCTGTTGCAATTCCCGAGAAGGCAGAACCTGTCCATAAACCCAAATTGGAAAATCACGAATTGGTAGTGCTTGCCTCAAATCAAGAGGTGATAAAGAAAGAAATCTTAGATGGCATGAATGAATTAGCTGAATATACTTCGGAGCTAGATGAATTAGATTCTCGATTAGCGAAAAACGCTCACGCTTTTAAGTACGTACCCAAACGCTTTAATAAAAACCTTATTCTTCGAACAAATGAAGAATTAAGGTATTATCCCGTCTACGATGATGATAGTTTTCGGCCAGTTTTACTAGGACCTGCCGGACCACATGGCAATCAATTTAAAAGCGATTTGACGAGTTTGAGATTTCAACGATAAGGCGGGTACTGCCTTTGTTGTTACAATCGACCCAGGGCAGAGCGAATTATTTCTTCAGTACTTGCTTCTGGTCCAAGTTCACTTAGAGCCTGTCGCACATGCTTGTCGGCGACAGGTACCTTATAACCCAATGCGACTAAGGCCATGACTGCATCCTGAATTCGATAATCACCATCGGGTGAATCCTTATCTTTATCATGGGATCGCAGCTGATTGTTCGTATTATCAATAACATTCACTGAATCTCTTAGTTCTACAACGAGCCGTTCAGCAGTTTTTTTACCAATCCCGGGGCATTTTGACAGTAATCCGATATCTGATGCAGCAATGGCATTCTTGAGAACAGATACAGAAAGTTTACTCATAATACTGAGCGCTATTTTTGGTCCAATTCCAGATACCTTAAATACGAGTATTTTAAAAAAATCGCGATCCTCTCGGTTATGAAAACCGTAGAGAGTCTGCGAATCTTCACGATAGACAACGACGGTGAACAATTTGACTGGTTTCCCCACGGATGGGAGTTTTTCCATGGTTGTCACGGGAATATTTACTTCATATCCCCAGCCGTTGATTTCTATGACCGCAAGGAGTGGGCTCGCTTCTGTCAATATGCCATCAATTGTGGCAATCATTTTTATTATGGTCGAAAAAGTTAACGGATTGACTCCTATCTATCCTTTAACCCCAAAACATCTTGCATGTTATAGCATGCTGGAGGTTTATCGATAACCCAATGCGCAGCCTTTAAAGCACCTTCGGCAAATACTTGGCGATTGCCCGCTCTATGCGCTAATTCTACCCGTTCACCAGGCCCTGCGAAAATCACTGTATGTTCACCCACTTCTTCACCTCCTCGCAGGGCGTGAACGCCAATTTCATCATCACTACGCTCGTCCATAATTCCTTGCCTTCCATGGCGCACACATTGTGGATTGAGATTACGGCTATGAAGGATTGCTTCAACTAGGGATTCAGCTGTGCCACTGGGAGCATCTTTCTTATGACAGTGGTGCATCTCTACCACTTCCGGGTGATAATTTTTTTCTAGAACTTTCGCGACAATGGATGTGAGGTAAAATAACAGGTTAACACCGATAGAGAAATTTCCAGCCCAGACCATAGGGACAGAAGAAGAAAACTCAGTTATCTTCTTTTTCTCATCTTCACTATGACCGGTCGTTCCAATTACTGCGGGCTTATTGTGGGTTTTGGCAAGCTCCAGAATTTCACAAGTTACACTGTGAAAACTGAAATCAAGAATGATATCGCAACCCTCAATGAGATCAGCGGGATCATCGCCAATGTCAATTGCTGCTTCGATTTTTGCATCGTGCATAGGGGCGGCGGCAGTGATAGTCTGCCCCATCCGTCCTTTAGACCCATTAAGCAATACTTTTAACGCCATCGACAGGGATCAGGCTACTTTTATTCCCAGTTCATCCAAGGTGTGATCGAGGATTTTCTGATTAGATGCAGACATTGCGAAAAGAGGAAGTCGTACTTCGGGTGATCGAATAATACCCGCTTGAGCACAAGCGGACTTTATAGGAACAGGGCTCGTTTCTATAAATAAATTTTTAAATAGTGGATATAGTTTAATATGCAGTTCAGTCGCTTGAGTGTAATCATTATCGAGGGCGGCATGAACCATTCTCATTAAACCACCTGGGTCGAGATTTGAAGCCACGCTAATGACTCCTTTTGCGCCCACTGACATAAAGGGTAAAGTTAAACTATCATCCCCACTGATTACTGTAATATCATTTCCCATTGCGTTGATCAATTGGCAAACACGATCACAAGACCCTCCGGCTTCTTTTATCGTGTTGACGTGCGGATATTGCGCGCGGAGACGTTCAACGGTATCGATGGCGATTTCTATTCCGCAACGAGAGGGGATGGAATAAAGGACAATTGGCTTATCCGTAATTTCGGCAATCGCCCCGAAATGCCGGAATAATCCCTCCTGACTTGGCTTATTATAATAAGGCGCAACCTGGAGAAACCCATCGGCGCCAGCTTCATCAGCTTTCTTCGTATAATCCACGGCTTCTTCTGTCGAGTTGGCTCCGGTTCCTGTAATTACCGGAACTCGACCAGCAGAGATCTCAACACAATAGCGAATCACTTCAATATGCTCTTCTGGTTTTAGGGTAGGTGATTCCCCGGTGGTCCCAACGGGAATTATACCATCAATTCCCTCCTTGATCTGATACTCAACCAGTTTCTCCAGGTCCTCATAGCAAACATTTCCCTTAAAAAAGGGTGTGATGAGAGCCGTGTAAACCCCGGAAATAGATGTTGAGTTCATACTAATATTGGTTTAAATTATAGATTATGGTTAAAAATCAATAATTAGAGAAGAGAGAAATAATAATAATGTATTAAAAATTTTTTCACCTTAGTTTGTAAATCTAATAATTAATTTATTCATCATTTAATAGAAGATGTCAGAATCAATCGATACTTTTAACAGCCTATTAACTCTCGCTGTGGAAAATGGTGCAAGCGACATTCATATCAAGAGTGACAAAGCTGCCATGCTCCGTCTCAATGGAGGTCTTCAATCTGTAGATATGGACCCTCTTACCGGGGAAATGGTAAGCGACTTTATAGAGACGACTTGCCCCGAGCAGTTTATTGAGAACTGGCATGATGATAACCAAATCGACTATTCCTATAGTCTGGACAGTCTGGGGCGATTTCGCGTCAACGGGTTCTATCAGCGTGGGACCATCAGTATGGTATTTCGCCACATCAAAGATCGCCCGCCGACATTTGAAGAACTCAATTTCGAATCGGAAACGCTTGTTCAACTTTGCCATCATAAGGAAGGGATCATCCTGGTTTGTGGTGCTACCGGTTCAGGTAAAAGCTCGTGCTTAGCTTGCATGTTGAACTGGATTAATCATAACATGGATAAGCATATCGTGACATTGGAGGATCCGATTGAATTTGCTTACACTGATGTCAAAAGTGTATTTAACCAACGCGAAGTGGGGATTGATTCACCGAGTTTTGAGCTTGGGATGAAAGCGGTCCTGCGCCAGGACCCGGACATTATACTTATCGGGGAGTTACGTGATCATGATACCTTCGCGACCGCGCTAGCCGCGGCGGAGACTGGGCACCTTGTATTTGGAACGCTTCACTCAGCAAATGCTCAGCAAGCAGTTCAGCGCTTATTTGAATTTTTTCCTGCTGACCAACAGGAAAATATGCGACGGCAAATTGCCGGTGCGTTAAAGGCGACTGTTTCACAACGCCTGGTTCCAGACTTGGATGGCCAGGGGAGGGTCCCAGCCCAGGAGATTTTTGTCGTCGATTCCATGGGTCGCAGAGTCATTGAGGAGGGTGAATATGAAAAAATTAGTTCGGTAATCGATTCTGGTAGTAAAGAATCCGGTTCAAAGTCCTTTAATGCGGATCTCTATCGTCTAATCAAAGCGGGGATGATTAGCAAAGAAGACGGCTTGGCTTTTTCACCTAATGCGAAGGCTCTGGAGATGAACCTTAAAGGGATATTCCTCAGTACTGGCGGTCTCGTAGGTTGAAGTCTATTCCTGTTTAACGTTATGTCTTACATTAAAAGGTTAAATTTGCCTTTATGGATTTTGGCAATGTGCCTTTTCTGGGTATTATCGCTCTATGCAAATGGCAATGGAGATCGTGAATTCCTTAAGAATTCGAGAGCAGAATTAAAACGACTCGATGATATATCGCAGCAAAAGAATAAAATCGATGATCCAAAAGGAACGATTAATTCTGGATTAGATTTATCATATGTGCCACCCAGTCGTGGAGGGCACTCGGTTACGGCTATACCTCAAAAATCTGAAGAGGAAGAGAGAGCTGAAGAAGAAGAAAAGAATTGGCTGCTATATGGAATGGAGAAGCTCTCCGGAATAAAGCTTCTTACTGAAGACGAAAAAAAACGGTTACTTGAGCCAGGAAGCGGGTTGCGCTTGATCGATCGCTACGTTTTAGCAGAGGAAATGGCGGGTATTAAAACTGAAAGTCAAGGGATTGAAGAAAATGATGATTATTCAGATTCAATTTCTGATTTTAATTCTTTGAATCCATTAAATAACCTTAGTGATTTAAGTGTCCTGAATCTGTATCATTCTGATAACACCCAGAATATTTTAATGTTAACATCCCCTTTAGGTGACTTCACCCCATCAGCTTCTCTCTTCGAGGGTGAAACAAGCTACAAGAAACCCATTGTCACGCTATACAATGGGACTGATCATTTGCAGCAATTGGGCAATTCACGGTTAAACTCCCATATTGGATCATCGTCTGAAGTAATAAATCCTTATTTAAATAATCAGGAGATAACTGTAACTACGACGTTTAATTTACCAAAAGCAGATAAAAATCCAATTTCTGTCAATAGCAACTTTAAGACCCGCAGTTTTAATAATTCAGATAATATTTTAATTAAACCGGTGGAAATTAATACTCCTAAAGACCGAACTTACCAGCCAGCTGAAGACAAATTAAAGAAATATCTCCCGCAATTGGATTCATTTTGATTGCGGCGTCGGCTTTCTAAACTTACCGGTTGATCTTTTCAGTAGGGCGATTATTACTTCAGACCAAATATGGCAATAGGTCTATTGTTTTCTGGGCAGGGTGCTCAAAAAGTCGGAATGGGAGCGGATCTGTATGAAAACTCAGGATTAGCTCGCAATCTTTATGCTACGGCTAATGAAATACTCGGTTGGGATCTGGCTACGATCTCTTTTGAGGGACCGGAAGAATTACTTATGGAGACGAAAATATGCCAACCAGCACTATTTGTTTGTGGCTATGCTATTCATTCCATTTTGCGCGAAACCGGAAGCATCGATCAGATTGATGTCGTTTTGGGACTCAGCCTCGGTGAGCTAACCGCTCACGCCGTTGCCGGTACTTTTGGTTTCACCGACGGCCTGAAAATTGTGGCTGAACGTGCAAGTCTGATGCAAATGGCCTGTGAAATTACCGATGGGACGATGGCTAGCTTGATTGGCGGTAATAAATCATCCATCTTAGAACTCTGTGATAAATTTGATGTAGAAATTGCGAATCATAACAGCCCTGAACAGACGGTTATTTCAGGAGGCGTAAAGGAAATCGAGGCAGCTGTTGCAGCAGCCAAAAATGGCGACTTTCGCATGGTTGTACCACTAAAAGTGGGAGGCGCCTATCATAGCCGATTAATGGAACCTGCGCGCAAAGAATTCGAAACTTTTTTAGCGGATTTCACATTTAATAATCCATCAATAAAAGTATTGTCTAATATCACGGGATGTGAAGTGGGCAGTGTGGATGAAATAAAGCGATTATTAGTTGATCAAATAGTTTCTCCAGTACGTTGGATTGATTGTATGCACTATGCGGCTGCTCAAGGTGTCACTGAATTCTATGAATGTGGACCGGGAAAAGTTCTGACTGGATTAGCACGACGTATAGATAGATCTTGGAAGGTATCCAGCCAATGCGAGTTCTCTGGTATGACATTATAGTCGTGCTAAACACGACTTAAATTCGCAGGATAATCGATTTGTTAATGTAATTCTGATTCATTTGGATACTTTCTGATATGGAAAATCTTTATTAATGGATAACTCAAAAGAGATTCGAAATTTTTGTATAATTGCTCATATTGATCATGGTAAAACTACGTTTTCAGATCGTCTCCTGGAATTGACTCAATCTGTTGAGCTGCGCGAGATGAGAGAACAGGTTCTTGATTCCATGGATCTTGAACGTGAGCGAGGCATTACGATTAAAAGCCATCCGGTTACAATGACCCATCAGGGAAGAGACGGTAATGAGTATTGCTTGAATCTTATTGATACTCCAGGCCATGTCGATTTCTCATATGAAGTGTCGCGCAGTCTAACCGCCTGTGAAGGAGCAGTCCTACTGGTAGATGCCGCTCAGGGAATCGAGGCTCAAACCGTAGCGAACGCAAATTTGGCAATGAGCCAGGATATGGTGGTTATTCCTGTGATTAATAAAATTGATCTAAATAGTGCAGATGTAGCTGGAGTGCAGCATCAACTTGAAGAAATACTCGCCATCCCAGCGGATGAGGCCTTGCTCGCTAGCGCTAAGAATGGCATGGGAATTGAGGATGTCCTCGATGCAGTGATCTCGCGCGTGCCCGCACCACGTTGGGTTGACTACCCTGAAGATCGTATCCTCATTTTTGATAGTGTTTATGATAGTTATAAAGGAGTGATTTGCTATGTACGTGTATTTTCAGGTTCTTTAAAAGCTGGAGATGCAATCCTTTTGATGAGTGACGGAGCTAAGGCCGAAGTGAAGGAAGTAGGTTGGTTTTCTCCTGATATGAAAGTAAGTGACGAGCTGAATGCCGGTAGTGTTGGTTACATCGTTACAAATATTAAAGACGTAGCAGAGATAAAATTAGGGGATACTATCACTAAATTAAATCATCCAGCTGCAGAAATGCTGCCCGGTTATAAAGAAGTGCGCCCCATGGTATTTAGTGGTATTTATCCTCTGGATACAGTTGATTATGAGAAATTAAAGGCAAGTATCGGCAAATTGCGTCTCAACGATTCAGCCATTGTCTACCAGCTGGAAAATTCGACTGCACTGGGATTTGGTTTTCGTTGCGGGTTTCTCGGGCTACTTCATATGGAAATTGTCATGGAACGGATTCGTCGTGAGTACGATCTCGATATAATTTCAACTTATCCGAGTGTAATTTATAAAATTAAAACGAGTAGTGGTGAAGAAATTGAAATTGAAAACCCTATAGCATTTCCCGATCCGACAGTAATCGAATCCATTTTAGAACCGACTATTCGCGCAACTATCCATACCCCAAAAGACTATATTGGTGATATATTGAAACTGATTATGGATAAGAGAGGTAACTGTGATCACACCGAATCACTTGATCAAAATCGACTCATCCTGCATTGCATATTACCATTAAATGAAATCCTGGTCGATTTTAATGATCGATTGAAAAGTATAACCCGAGGTTATGGTTCGATGGATTATGACTACGGTGACTTTATCGAAGCTGACTTGGTCAAGCTTGACATCCTTGTTAATAGTGAACCGGTGGATGCTTTCTCATCGATTTGTCATCACAGTAAAGCTGAATCTAAGGGTAGGGTGATTTGTGATCGACTTAAAGAAATTATTCCACCTCAACTTTACAAGGTCGCTATTCAAGCGGCAATCGGTGGTAAAGTTATTGCTCGTGAGACGCTTAAGGCAGTACGCAAAGACGTCACAGCTAAATGTTATGGCGGTGATATTTCACGTAAGCGCAAACTTCTGGAAAAACAGAAAGAGGGTAAAAAACGCATGAAGCAAGTGGGCAATGTCTCTATACCTCAGGATGCTTTTATTAAGGTATTAAAATCGAGCTGAAAAATATATTAGCTGATGAGTAAAAAATCTGGTTTTGAAAAAAAGCTCGTTAAGAATGCGGAATACTGGCTTCGGTTAGCTGATAAAGTATACCATTACCGCTGCGACCTTCTTAATGAAAATCAAATTGATTCACTGCAAAAAGCGACACATGAATTAGAGCAATTAACAAATCAGCAAGCGATTGAAACAAAAAATATTCAGCAAGCGATTGATAAAATCAAAAAAGTTCTCAGTAAGTGTGCGGGTAGTTTTTATCCTCGAAGCAGCTGGGCGGAAAATGTGGAAACCTTTCTTGTCGTTGCTATTCTCGCTATCGGGATTCGCACCTTTTTCTTTCAACCTTTTAAAATACCCACCAATTCAATGTATCCCACTTACAACGGGATGACCTATGAAATATATCATGACGAAGAGGCGAAACCAAATAAGGCATCTCAAATAGGGCGTTGGATTCTCTTTGGCGCAAAGTATTATGAGGTCAAAGCATCTGTTAGCGGTGAATTGCTTTTGCCTCTTTTCAGCCAAGGTGAATTAGGTGAAAGTTATGGCTATTTTAAGAATGAGCGTGTCAGGGGACGTCAATGGGGGATTTCTCGCAGCTCAAAACGTAAATACACAATGTACTTAGGCAAAGTTGCCACGGGCTTAACAGTACCGGCAGATTTTTCTTTATACAAAGTTCTCCACGATAGATTTGCTCCAGAAACGGATAGCGTAGTGGATTGGCTCACCCGCAGAAATAATAATCAAGGCATTATCTATGAATCAGGGATCCCTCTACTAAAAACAGGTGTTTACTTTGAAAAAGGTGATACCGTGCTTGCCTTTGATATTCTCACCGGTGACGCCCTATTTGTTGATCGATTTAGTTACAATTTCATCCAGCCTGATATTGGAGACCCTTTTGTTTTTCGCACTCGGAATATAAATGAACTAACCCGTATGAATGGAGGAGTGCCAGACGATAAATACTATATTAAACGTCTAGTAGGAAGGGGGGCCGATGAACTTGAAATAAAGGAACCTGTCCTTTTTAGGAATGGCCTGCCGATTGAGGGAGTAAAAGTCTTTACCAAGAATGCTAACCGAGAAGATGAATACGAGGGTTATACTAATGTGCGGCGACTGAGCGAAGATTCTGTAGAATCCATCCCATCAAATCACTTCTATGCGATGGGTGATAATTCAGATGAAAGTTCTGATAGCCGCTATTTCGGCTATGTTCCTGAAGCGGAAGTCGTTGGTAAAGCTATATTTATCTATTATCCTTTTTCTAAAAATTGGGGTTTAGCTAAATAATAAGCTAATATTAGCTATTCTTGTATCGATTTTTAACTGCATTACGATATTCGCACAATATATATTATGTCTAATTCTAAATAAAGGTGAATTAGATCAACCTATCTATTAGTAATAAGTGAAATCCTCTACCCTATTACCGTGGTTAAAAAAAAGAGGTGCGGGTGTCTTACTTCATCCGACCTCTTTTCCCGGCGATACCGGGATCGGTACTTTCGGTGTAGACGCAATTAACTTTATAGAATTTCTGCGAGTCAGCGGAATTTCTTATTGGCAACTCTGTTCTCTAGGACCAACAGGGTATGGGGACTCACCTTATCAATGCTTTTCTGCCTTTGCCGGTAATCCTTATCTCATTGACTTAGACTCCCTCATTCCACATGGCTTCTTAAAATCTAACGACATAAATGACTTACGACAACTACCTGAAGATAAAGTTAATTATGGCCGACAGTATTATCTTCGATGGCCTGTCTTGCGATTGGCATTTAAACGTTTTTGGAGCAATGGAGCTTCAGTATCAGAATATGGAAATTATAATAAATTTAAAAAAGAGAATGCAGAATGGCTCTATCCTTTTGCCTGTTTTATGGCTCTAAAAGGCCATTTCAAAGGACATTCCTGGGTCGATTGGGGTCCATCCTATTGTTCCTATGAAAAAGCAAAAAATAGTGATCTTGTAAAAAAGATTGTGGAGAAAATTGAAGCCCATCTTTTTTTTCAGTATCTGTTTTTTGGCCAATGGGGACAGTTAAAGAAATTTGCTAATCAAAATGGCATTCAAGTAATTGGTGATCTTCCACTCTATGTGTCTTTAGATAGTGCGGATGTCTGGGCTCAACCAGAATTATTCAAGCTCGATAAGATGCATCGCCCTACTTCAGTAGCGGGTGTTCCACCTGATTACTTTTCACCCACCGGACAGTTATGGGGCAATCCACTCTATAACTGGAATTACTTAAAATCTAACGCCTATTCATGGTGGATGGATCGGTTAAGACACAACTTTAAGCTCTATGATATCGTTCGACTGGATCATTTCCGCGGATTCGAATCTTATTGGGAAGTCCCGATTGGTGATAAAGATGCGCGAAAAGGAAAATGGACCCGAGGACCCGGAATCAATTTTTTTACTCAACTAAAAAAGCAGCTTCCCAAAGCACAGATAATTGCGGAAGATTTAGGTATTATTACACCCAAGGCGAGAGAGTTACTCGCAAAAACTGGCCTTCCGGGGATGTGTGTATTACAATTTGCTTTTGAAGATAATGATGCGAATAATTTGTACTTACCGCATAATGTAAATGCGAACAGTGTATTTTATCCTGGCACACATGATAATGATACAATCTGGGGATGGTATCGCTCCTCTTCTAAGGAAGTTAAGCATCGAGTCCGTCAGTATCTTGGCGTCCCGGGTGATGATATTGCATGGGATATTGTGCGAGCGTCATATTCAACGGTCAGCCGAATTGCGGTTATACCGATGCAAGACTTACTAAATTTAGGAACAAAATCGCGCATGAACACCCCGGGCCGTACATTCGGAAACTGGCAATGGCGCTATACGCGTGAAGCCATTAGTAATTTACGGCAGAATAGCGCAAGCTACCTCAAGGAACTCGGTGCTATATATGGAAGGGTACAGGTATCCCCCTCAATTCCTAAGAAGAAAATCTCGAATTAAGATCAGAATTTTTTCTCCGCCATCTTCCAAGACATAGTGGCCTCCATCCGAAAATTTATGTACTTCCGCGGTTGGGTAAGACTTCATCCAGGTTTCTAAAAAATGATCATTAAAGCAGAAATCCTGTTCACCCCAACAGATGAGAACCTGGTTTTTTTGAAATTCCTGAAGACTGTTTTCAATCTCCTGCATTAAAGGATAACTATTATCTTTTGGCCTCATTGGGATATCCTGGACAAAGCGCAACTGCGCAATTCGGCTACTCCAATTATGGTAAGGAAAGAGAAAACCTTCTCGAACTTTCCCTTTGAGCCCTCCTTTTTTCGCGGTAGCCATGGTTAATGCATAGCGAGCAAAAACATTAAATGCGCGGATTAGCACGGCACCTAAGATTGGTGTTCGACACAACTTAATACGTAAAGGAAGTTGCTGCGACAAAAAGGCTGCGGTGTTTAGAATTATTATTTTCCCTACTCTATCTGGCATATTTTTCGCCAGTCCCATTCCAATTGCGCCACCCCAATCATGGATAACAAGATGAAAACGCTTGATGTTTAATTTGCTTACCAGTTGCTCTACATTTGCGATATGCGTTGAAAGACGGTAAGGATAAATCTGAGGTTTACTTGAAAGTCCGCAGCCCATGTGATCGGGTGCAACACAACGAAATTGATCACGGAGCTTTAAGACTAAATTACGATAATAAAAAGACCAAGTCGGGTTGCCGTGTAACATCAACACTACCTCCCCTTCCCCTTCATCGAGGTAATGCAAACTATTTTCTTTTATACCCAGATAGTGACTATCAAATGGATAAAGGGGATAAAGTGTTTTATTAATTGTAAGCATTTAATCATTAAATCGACAATGCCATCATCATGCAGCTAATACCGCTTCCTATACCTAACAATGCGGTATTAGAACCTGATTTCATCAAGCCCTCTTCTTTTGCCATCGCAAGTGTTAATGGCAGCGATACTGATCCCATATTTCCAAGGAAGCTGAATGTTGAATAGTCTTTATCCAAATCCAACTTAAGGGCATTGTAGAGTTGACGTTGGTGAGCTCGGCCAACTTGGTGACAGATAATATGGTCTGGAGTTGATTCATTCCAGAGCGTCTCAGTCTTAAATTTATTCCAAGCACGTTCAGCTACTCCTATACCTGCAATGAGAAGCTCTTCTGAATTTGTCTGCATTGCTAACCCTTCTTCAGCTGCAGTATCACCTTCACATAATTCGCTATGATTGGTATCAGTTTCGACAATGGCATTTAATATTCTCGGGCAATTCTCATGAGCGAGCGAGGTATGACAAAGAATGAATGCTACCGCTCCTGCACCAATAGTGAGATTAGCGAAATAAGGTTTAATTGAATTACGATTCAACTGTGGATTAAGCAAAAGCTTTAATGTGCTTTCAACTAGCGGCCGGCCATTTTCGCCCGCCACTATCATTGCTCTGCGAATTTGTTTATTCTGGATTAGACTGCCCGCGAGACTCATTGCGTTGAGAAAACCCAGGCAGGCATTAGATACATCAAAAGTCTGAGTATTTCCACTTAGACCGAGGTGGTGATGGACATAGGATGCGCTCGCAGGTTCCAATCGATCACGACAGACTGCCGCATGAATGAGTAAATCAATCTCGTCTTTTTTAATCTGAGATTCAGATAATACTTTTTCTCCAGCTAAAGCACTGGCCTCAGATGGTAAAATAGGGCTGTCCCAGAATCGTCTTTCCTTAATTCCCGTCATCAATTCGAGGCGACCATGGGGAAGCCGTAAGCGCTCATAAAGGGAACCTAATTTAATTTCGATATCTTCTGAACTCCAGCTTTCGGGGGGGAGCTCGTAAGCCATCGCTTCGATGCATACGTCTTCGAATCGCATCTCTATCTATTTGGGCGGTCGCATGGATAGCTCAACCACTTCGCGATCAAAATAGTTTAAGTCCATGCCCGCATTGACCACGATTCCTTGTCCATTTATTCCACTCGCACGTTCACTCAATAAAAATACTGCTGTATCTGAAACCTCCTTCGTTTCAACTGCTCGTTTACGAAAAGTGAGTTTTTCCGCATAAAGGTAATTTTCCAGATATCCTGGTATTCCAGCTGAAGCACTTGTTTTCAAGGGTGCCGCATTCACAGTATTAAAGCGAATAGCTGTATTTTTGCTAAATGACTTTGCGAGATTACGAACACAACCTTCCAAGGCGGATTTAATCGGAGACATATAACCGTAGTTTTCCGCAGTTACTAAGTCTGAAGAAATACCTATTGAGACCACAGATGCTTGTTCTGTAAGCAGCGGTTTCATTGCACGGACAATTTCAACAAGGGAAAAAGCTGAAATTGTTGTAGCTTGTAAAAAGTCCTCGCGCTTGGTCTCGTGAAAAGGCTTAAAGCCTTCTGTGTAATTAGCAAAGGCGATAGAATGAACTATTCCATCAAGGGAGCTTGTTATCGCCTCTATTTCTTTCGCTAAAAGATCAATCTGTTCTTGATCTTCAACATCGCATGTTAATACGGATTTATCTTTAAGCAGCTTGGATAATGATTTTTTACGATTTTCAGTACGAACGCTGTAAATAACTTTCGCCCCTTCCTTTTCAAGGGTATTGGCAATACACCACGCAACGCTTTTCTTGTTCGCAACACCGAATACGAGAAAAGTCTTATTTTCGATTTCGAGAAAACTCATTCTACATTAGTTTATTAAGAGCGAAGATTGGCACTAACAAGTGTCACTAAACAGACCATCCACTAAACGGGATAAAACCACACCTCTTACCCAATCAAAGCAAGGGCAAAATCAATGCTTAGGACAAGCTTATCCTTTGATCTAATAGTCCCTCGCATAAAATGAAATTTGCTCAATGTTTCTTTGAATACGACTTCAGTCGTAATTTTATCACCGGGCCGCACCATATTTTTAAATTTAGCTTCTTTTATACGCGATAAAATTGGCGTATGATCTTTCAACGAATCATCACCTTGGCTTAATTTATTTTTCAAATAGATAGCTCCTGTCTGAAACACTGACTCGCAGAGTAATACGCCGGGCATTAGTGGATTTCCAGGATAATGGCCTTCAAAATAGAATTCATTTTCGCGTATTTCTCTCGTCGTTGTAATTGTCTCATCCGTGATATTAACTATCTCGTCGACAAAAAGAAACGGCGGTCGATGGGGGATGCTTTGGTATATTTCCTTCACGAATGATAAGATGATTCGCAACACTTTGCAGTAATTAACTGCATAGATTGAGGGCTGCTATAAGCGATGAAACTTTAAATGCTTAGGGATGACTTTTGAAATCCCTTATTCACGCTTTTTTTAAAATCACTAAGGTATTTATCAATTTTATGTGAAGTAATGACTCCGTAGTTAATAGTTCCTAACCATCCCGACATAATTATCCCTACGGATCCTGCATGGTAAAGTCCTTTTAGATTCTTGGGAAGATCCATAGATACCTTAAGTCCCTCGAATTTAGTTCCGAATGAAGTCCCTCCCATATGCTTCGTATAATGGTTTATCGTGCGAGGAGTAGCAGCTTCGATGTGATCTAGTTTGCTTCTAATATCCGGAATAAGCTTTTCCAGAGTGCTTAAAGACTCTTCGATAATGCGGTTCTTCTCCCGCTTGTAATCTTCTTCCGAGAGCGTGCTCCAATCTTCCCAATTACTGTTTAGTGAACAAACAATACTATATCTAGGTTCTTTGAGATGAGGGCGTGTATCTGGATAGTAAAGTGAAAAGGTACGGCTGGAAGTGTGCATATCAACCAGTTCTTCACTCGTAAAATTCTTTGCATCTGAGGTAAATACGAGGTCGCCAATAAAGGGGATCTTTTCCCCCTTTTTTACCCCTAAATACACTTGGCAGGAACTTGAATTGATGCGTATTTTATCAGCTTCTTCGACAAAATTTTTGGGGAAATTTTCAGGGCCGACCAGTCGTTGAACAGTGTTTTTAATATTGGCATTTGAAAGAATGGCTTTGCAGCGAATCTGTCGGCCATTTACTTTGACTCCCGTAATTCGTCTCGTGTTTTCATCTTCAGTAGTGATTATTTTATCCACGAGGCAGCATTTTCGGAGATGAACACCGTTTTTTTCCATTTCTTTTACCATCTTTTTAATCAAGATATCGGTGCCGCCTCTAAATGTATATACTCCCTTGTTCATGAAGTTAGAAAAAACAATGCCGTAGGTGATAGCTGGATCGTCGAGGGAAGAACCATTGGCATAAGCAATGGGCTCCATTAATAGTCGTTTGATATCATCCCGCCCGGGAAAAAACTCTTCGAATAATTCACCCGTCGTTTGTTTTATTTCATCATAGAAGTTCATCTTCTTCATATGATTAAAGAAACCTTCTACTTTATCTCTCGCCACTTTGAATCTATCCACAAAAAGACGCGTAAAATCACCTCGATCGAATGTCGTCCAAACATTAAATTGCGGATTGATGAAACGCACATTCTTCAATTGAACAATGGAATCGGCAATCTCCTTGGTCCAATATTTCCGGCAAGATTTAATCATGCCAATTGGAAAACCATGAAGGGAAATATCAAAAATATGCCCTCCCCTACGGCGAAACCATGTCGCTAGACCACCATATTGATAGTGGTGCTCTAAAAGCAGCACTGAATGACCACACTTGGCCAGGTAGTTGGCACCCGTTAATCCACCTAATCCACTGCCAATGACAATGACGTCATAATAATCCGAAACATCTTTTAACCAATCTCTTGCCATTTATAGAGCATTATCAATTTACATCTCTCGATATTAACGCAGTAATACTCAATTTTTCTGCGTTAAACTCAATCCAAAAATCAATATAATGCGCTGAAATCTCTAGTGTTTACAGGGTAATAGTGATTGGGTAGCTAGTCGTAGTAATTTTTTCCCATTGAAGACGGTCAATAAACAGCAAATTTTGTTATTTTAGACTCAGAAAAAGCGAATTATTATGAAAATAATCCCGAAAGAAATGAAATAAACCAGGCCCAGAATGCTGATTATTCTCATTCCCCTGCCCGGTCTAAATTCCTCGGGTGTAAACGGAGATGTAATGAGGCGATAATTGAGGAACGCAAAAACAGGCCCCGCAAGAAATGCAATGGTTGTAGCCAGATCTACTAATGCAGTCAAACGCTCCAGAAAAGAATTTATAATAATTAAGCTGATCAGGCACCCTATTCCGACCCACACCCATTGTAAGTGACGACTGCTCAAGTTTAATTTTTTATAAACCAATTTTAACCCTACAGCCAGGGAACGTGGGTAAGCGTCAATTACCGTCAATGAGGTTGAAAACATCGCGGTAAAAGCGGCGATTGCGATTACTGGAGTCGCCCACTCCCCCAGGTAATGAGTGTAAAGCTTAACTATTTGCGTGGCAAATTTTGTCCCTGATCTTTCAAGTTCTACTCCGGATCCGTAAAAAACGAGGTATCCCAACATTAGAAACATAATCGCGAGAACAACAGTAAGGGAAAACCCGAAATTAAAATCAAACATGGCTTCTTTCAATGATGTTTTTCTCCCCTTTGATTTCTCATTTGCCAAAATCCATAGCGATTGCCACACGGATAACTCAATCGGTGCCGGCATCCAGCCCATAAGGGCGATGATAAACCCCATATTAGCCATGCTCCAGGCTGATGGCCCTTTATAATCCATTTCTGCGACTGGTCCATGAGCCAGGGCCACGATGAATGCCATCACCGTAGCAATAAAAAGGAGCGCCATGATAGCTTTTATACAATAATCTAACCATTTATAGTGCCCGACGATAATTATTGCTGCACAAATCCCCATCAATCCGACGCTGTAGACCGTTTCGCTAAAATTTATATCCAATAGATTATGCGCTAATCCAGCGGTTACAAAAGTTACAGCTGCAATACTGATGATGGCACTGATGAAATTTAAGAATAAGAAGGCATAGAGATAACCTAGCCCCAATCGGCGGTAACCGTGCATGAGACTTTCTCCTGTTGCCACCGCATAGCGATGTCCATATTCAAAAAAAGGATATTTAAAACAATTAACGAGGAGGATAACAATTATCAATTGCGTGCCATAATTGGCTCCTGCTCTCGTTGATTGAACAAGATGTGATACGCCAATAGCTGCTCCGGCCATCAGCAATCCAGGTCCTATTGCTTTTCCTAGTTTATATCTAGAAGATTCATTATCCATATAGATGGACAAATGGTATCGAGAATCCTGTGATTAAATCATCCGCTATTTTTGGAATCATAGAGTAACTTTTGGGGTTCAATATAGATACATCAAGCAAGATTTTATAAATGATGCTCGAAATTATTACTCTAACTTGGATTCAAGATCTAAAATCCAGCTGCCTAATGCAATCGACTCAACGCTGGTTGAAATGGGATCTTAGCTATTCAATTCCGTTTCTGAATAAGATATTTATCTTTTGTCTATCAGAAATGACTAATTAGTTGTTATTTTCAAATATACAGGTTGTTTTTTATTGCAGATTGGGTGTAATTACTAAAATAATCATGAAGTCATTTATGACGAAAACTAGAGTTTTAACTACATGAACAGTGTTGTAATTATAGAGGATCAGACTGCAGTCAGGGAAATGGTTGCACAAATCGTGCAATCTGAACCCGGTTTTGAAGTTGTAGCGGAAACGGGTGATGGCCAGGTTGCGTATAATCTTTGTATGGAACTAAAACCAGATTTTGTCATTCTCGATATCATGCTTCCTGGACTCAATGGAGCAGAGGTCCTTCGCCGTTTGACAAAACACCTCAAAAGCACGCGCGTTTTGGTATTTTCCGGTTTCCAGAATCCAGCCTTAGTACGAGACCTCTTACAGGCTGGCGCTCATGGATTTGTTGAAAAATCAGCTCCCCTTTCAGAATTGAAAAAGGGTATTCAGGTCGTGGCCAATGGTGGTAGTTATTTCGGTCCCGAAGTTGCTCAATTCCTGCGTGAAGCTGTAGCTAACCCCTCTCCTAATAAAGCACCAAGTATAGATATATTAACTGCCAGGGAGCGCGAAATACTTCAACTCATTGCTGAAAGCAATAGCACAAAAGAAGTTGCCGCGAAATTGAATATCAGCGTGAAGACTGCAGAAAATCATCGCACTAATTTAATGAAAAAATTAGATCGTCATGATGTCGCCAGTCTTACTCGCTACGCGATTGAACAGGGATTGATTGAAAGCACGAATATTACCAATTAGTTTGATTCTCATTCGTTTCCCTGTTTATCCCTCTGCATCAGGCGGGAAAGTTTTTAAAGATCCAATTTCTGCTCTCTACTCATAAGCGAGTAGCTCTTGGTCTAGACGCTCTTTAAGAAGAGTAATTAAATTCTCATCGGCTCCCACTAATTCTGTGAGGTGAGTTCTCAATTTAGATTCTCGTCTTTCAGCCTCAAGACATATTTGTGTGATGTCACCTTCGATACCGGCGTGATGACCGGGTGACAAAAACAGTAATGAAATAATTACATCACCGTGATTGAAATTCTCTTCACTTAGCTGATGCAATAATAGAGGATCATTAAACGAGTATTCTTTCCCCTCTCTCCTCTCCATTGATGCTTCTGCCAATATTCTAATTTTACCTTTCAATAAACTCTCTAATTGTCGGGTAAGAAAAGTGCGTACTTCATTCACCTTAATCTCTGGGGTTCCATGGTCGACAAGAATTACGGCAGGATAATTTAAATTCTTATTTATTATGACCCGGTTAATTCCACTTATCAAAATTTTGGCCATCGAATAATTTTCATCATCATCGGTCCGCACTAAGCATGGAGCGATACGCACATTTAACCGAGGATGAGTTTTTTTTAATTGGGTAATACGTTCAGGTAAATAGCAGGTCAATGCTCTGCTTGGACCGAAAAAAAGTGGAATTACTAAAACATTATATCTGCCTTTCGATGCCAAAGTATTAATTGTTGGTTCAAATATTTCTGCAGAGTGACCATGAAGTTCAACCCTATCGATTTCATTTGAATATAATAATGATATAGGTCTGATTACCCTCCGCGTAAATTTCGACAATTTTTCAGCAATGATCCTTAAATTCAAGGTCGCTTCCGCATTGAGTGAACCATTATCCATCAACAAGCAAACGGGCTCATCAGTGGTCGGATGTAAGTCACCTGTCATCTATCTCAAGATCCTCTATTATAAATAGCTTGCACCTTAAAAGGTTTGATGTAATAGAATAAATGCAATTATATTATTATACCATGATCAGGTTTTGCATAATTACAATCATCGTTAATTTTTGCTTAATATTTTCCGTCGGCTGCAAGCAGTCAACAGCACCCAATCCAGATGATACTAAATTGGGTGGGTCTTCGAGCAGTAGACCAGATTGGGTAAGCGCGACTGATATTTACGGGGCTGGCGCGGCAGGTTTACAAATGCGCGATGACGGAATGCAAGGCAACTATGTTGAAGGTATTTTACCGTCGATACTTTTTGATTTTGACCAGACTTTTATTCGACCGGATGAACGCTATAAGCTTGATGAGGCAGCGGAATATCTCAGGTCTAATCCGGGAAATCGCCTACTCATAGAAGGTCACTGCGATTGGCGTGGTACCGCTGAATATAATCTATCTCTTGGGGATCGCCGCGCGAATAGTGTACAAGAGTATTTATCTAATCTCGGTATTAGCCCGAGCAGAATTGAAACTGTTTCGATGGGTGATCTTGAAGCCGTTACGGAAGGTTCTGAATCTCAAATGCAAGAAGACCGGCGTTCCGATTTTATCGTGATTGAACCTCTATAACTAAAAGCTTCATTCTTATTGCCGAGAAAGAGGATTACACCCACATGCCTCATCGTCCCTTTAAAATATTATAGGGGATTGCTAATTAAGAAGACCTAAAGAGGGATGCTTTTATTTTTTGTTTTGTTTACTGCGCGCTATTTTAATAAGCTGAATAAATGATTTGGCTTCTAATGAAGCGCCACCAATTAAACCACCATCAATATCTTTTTGCTCGAGTAAATCTGAAGCATTACCCGGGTTCATAGAGCCGCCATAAAGAATTCTAATTTTGCTGGCGATCGTTTCACCAAACAGGGTAATAAGTATTTTTCGTAATTCGCCATGCACTTCCTGGGCCATTTCCGGGGTTGCTGTTTTACCGCTACCTATGGCCCATACTGGTTCGTAAGCTATTATTAATGAAGAACCTCTATCAATACTGACCCCTTTGAGTGCCTCTTCGATCTGCTCTTTTACAATCGGTAAAGTCTTCCCTTCTTCACGCTCGCTTAAAGACTCACCAACACAGACGATTGGTTTCAGATTGTTGGCTAATGCAGCGTGGACCTTTTCATTGATACAATCATTGCTTTCATTAAATAGAGTTCTTCTCTCACTATGACCGAGAATAACATAATTACAAAAAAGGCTGCGCAGCATCTCAGCAGAAATTTCTCCCGTGAAAGCTCCTTCTGGTGCGGGATGCATATTTTGTGCACCAAGTTCTAAATTAGAGTTTTCAAGAACTCGAGCGACGCTATCCAATGCGGTAAAAGGAGGACAGAGCACGACAGTTAAATCTGTATCTTCTCCGGCCGAACTTTTAATTTCTAGTGCTAATTCACTGGCTTCCACTGGAGTCTTATTCATTTTCCAGTTACCAGCTATGCAATATCTTCTTAATTCACTTTCCATAATTTGTAATTAAATTATTGATGATTGAAATTTCAGTACTTCTGACTACTGATTTCTATCGAGTACTGATAGACCAGGCATTACTTTTCCTTCAAGAAATTCAAGCGTAGCGCCCCCACCCGTGCTGATAAATGATACTTCATCAGCATATCCACTTTGATTGATTGCTTTTGCTGAATCTCCACCTCCGATTATAGAAGTTGCATTCTTATTCAGCGATATTGCCTTAGCGATTGCAAACGTGCCTTTATTGCAGGTATCAATTTCAAAGATTCCCACCGGTCCGTTCCAAAGGATAGTGCTCGCATTGGCAATTTCAGTGCTAAAAAGATTAACACTTTGAGGGCCTATATCTACCCCTTCCCACCCATCGGGTATATCCTCCAATACAGTATCAATTTCCCCTACTTCCTTTTCTTCAAAATTCAAAGTGTCAGTAACGATATTATCAATGGGTAGAAGAAATTTAATACCTTCTTTACTCGCTTTTTCCATTATAATCTGAGCGATTTCGATTTTATCAGATTCCCAAGGGCTATCACCTATATTTTTTCCAATCGCTCGTTTAAAGGTATATGCCATCGCGCCGCCAATTAAAATTGTATCTGCTTTTTGGAGGAATGAATTAATAACTTTTATTTTATCACTCACTTTAGCTCCTCCCAATATAACTACGTAGGGTTTTTTGGGATTTCTCGTTTTTTCTCCTAGGTAATGAATCTCTTTTTTTAAAAGATATCCCGCAACCTTTACTGGCATTAAACTGGGGACTTCACTTATTGAAGCGTGAGCGCGGTGAGATGCACCAAATGCATCATTAACATAAATGTCACCGAGTTCAGCCAATTCTCTACTAAAATCCGTATCATTTTGTTCTTCACCTGGGTGAAATCGTAGATTCTCTAAGAGAATTATTGAACCCGCTTTCATGAGTTGAACGGCTTCTTTAACCCCATCTCCAGTACATTCGTTAATAAAAATTACTGGTCGCCCAATTTTTGCCGCGAGATCGGCAGCTATGGGTTTAAGGCTTAATTTTGAATTTCTCTTCCCTTTTGGGCGCCCTAAATGGCTGCAAAGAATAAGCCGGCATTCATGTTTTAATAAATACTTAATAGTCGGCAAGGCAGCGTTAATTCGCGTGTCATCGGTAATCTTCTGATCACCATCCAAGGTTACATTAAAGTCTACGCGCATTAAGATGCGTTTTTCAAATAATTCAATATCCTCAATTGTTTTTATTTTTTCCATAGAATAGGTTCATCATAAATGCAAAAAAAACGTATAATTATAATAAAGTCAGGATATATATCCCCTACTGATTAATCATAAACAATCACCCAGAAGAACCTGGGCTATTTAAATGAGAGTAGAATTATAGCCTAAAATTTATGGACAATTACTTGTTATAATAATCCGGCGACCTTTTCGATCAATTCAGCACAGCGACAACTGTATCCCCATTCATTATCATACCAGCCCACTAATTTAAAAAATCGACTATTGAGTTCGATTCCCGACCCCGCATCAAAAATAGACGATGCTGGGTCATGTATAAAATCTGTAGAGACTACTTCTTCTTCTGTATATACTAGAATACCCTTTAATGCTCCATCTGCGGCGGCTTTCATCTTATCACATATCTCTTGATATGAGGTATCCTTTTCAGTTTTTACTGTTAGGTCGATAACAGACACGGTCGGAGTCGGAACGCGAAAGGACATTCCAGTTAATTTTCCCTTTACTTCAGGAAGCACCAGTCCTACCGCGTTGGCGGCACCTGTCGATGCGGGGATAATGTTGATTGCACCGGCACGGCCCCCTTTCCAGTCTTTACGTGAAGGGCCATCGTTAGTCATCTGAGTGGCAGTGTAACTGTGCACGGTTGTCATTAAACCCTCTTCAATGCCAAAATTATCTAGAAGCACTTTTGTTATTGGTGCCAGACAGTTAGTAGTGCAGGAAGCGTTTGATATAATGTTGTCTTCGCTGGAAAGTGTTTCATCGTTTACACCAATCACCACTGTCTTCACTTCACCTTTTGCTGGCGCAGAAATGATTACTTTTTTTGCCCCTGCATCGATGTGCCCTTGCGCTTGAGAATCCTGAGTGAAAAGACCTGTGCATTCTAATACTATATCAACACCCAATTCTTTCCAAGGCATCGCAGCCGGTCCCTCTCTTACAGCGAGGCAATTAATTTTGTAACCATTAACTACTAGAGTATCATCCTCTGTTGCGGAAGAAGAAGATTTTTCACTGCTTACCTCACCACTGAATCGGCCTTGGACCGAATCGTACTTCAGTAAGTATGCAAGGTTATCCGCAGGAACAAGATCATTCACGGCAACAATCTCGAGCTTATCATCCAGTAAATTTTTCTCGATCAATGCACGGAATACTAATCTTCCAATTCGACCAAATCCATTTATCGCAATTTTAACAGCCATCGTATCTGAAATTATCTTCTCAATTCGAATAGTACTTAAACTTTTAATAAAAAGGAACGGTCAGAAAAACTAACTCCGATAAACTTGGCAAGTGTCATTTACTTTTTGCTGCGATTTAATCCCGTCAGGATAAAAGTCAGCTAACCGTCAATATTAGTTTTTCTTACATTTAGAATTGTTAAATCAAAGAGATTCAATCCATAGACCGCAGCTTAATGGCGGCAAATAGATTTTGCCCTCTTCAGTGTTAATTAGTTCGTCTAGCAACCCATCTACTTCAAAACGCTTGGCATCTGCTATTTGTAGAAATCTGGATAAATCTAGATCCTCGACGCTAATCTCAATACTCTGAAAAAGAGGATTGATTGCAAAAAGTATTCTTTCGACGTCATAACTGAAATCGGCATTGTAGAGAGTCACGACAGAGGAATTTTTCGCGTTGAAATAAAATTTAAAAAAATCTTTAGATGGCGGGTCTGCCAGGCGGAAAACGCTGCCCTTATCACTTAGCCGGAAATTTATCCAAACTCTGAAATATTCATGCGTTGATAGATTCTTTACAGCGTTTTCATAGTCGATAGCATTAATATCTTCCTCTTGATAGGTGTTCCTATGTCCTTTTTTCGAGCGTAGCATATCCTGACCGGCTGCAATCATTGGAATCCCCAATGAACACATAAGAATGGCAATCATTAAGTGTGTCCGCTTTTTATCATTAATCGTAGGTTCGGATCCGTCGTTGTTCGGGTTTTCTGTAATACGATCGATCCAACAATAATCATCATGTGATTCGAGATAGTTTACGGATTGAGCTGGCCAGCGGGCATGGTAAGCAAGGGAGCCTGAGAGGTAATAGCGAATCCCTTTTTGGTTTCCTAGACCACGAATATAATTCGTAATAAAATCCCGATAGCCGTCATTCCAAAAGGCGAATCCAGTATGTTTTAGCGCATGGGCAATATGCCCACGATAACTCCAAGGTTCAGCGATTAGAATGATTGACGGTTTTACATTCTTTAAAGCGAGTTCGATTGCTTTAAGTGCTTTTAATCCTATTATTTCTGCGAGATCGAATCGAAAGCCGTCGACGTCATATACATTTATCAAATGCGACAGGCTATCGATTATTAATTTCATCGTCATGGGTGTATTACACCGCAATGTGTTTCCAGTGCCACTCCAGTTAGTATATTCACCCTGACGGTCGAGTTCAAAATAGTACTGTTTATCAATATATTTAAGATGATTGGGTTCACCTGTATGATTCACCACGACGTCAATTATAACAGCCAGTCCCTGTCGATGGAATTCCTCAATTAAAAGCTGAAATTCCTGAATTTGTGACCCCATAGTTGGATCACTTGCATAACTGCTTTCAGGTGAGAAAAAATTAACGGGCATATATCCCCAGTGGTATTCTGTCGGGTGATAATTGTCGAATTCAAGGATCGGTTGTAATTCTACTGCGTTGACGCCCAGTTTTTTAAAATAATTATTATCCTCCTGAAGCCATTTTCGAAGACCATTAAATCCTAGACGTTCTTTTGTCTCCAGCTCTAGAGGTGCTTTTTTCATAAGATCGCGTAGATGCGCCTCAACAATTACGAGATCGTGCCAATGAGGGGGTATGAATGGTGAATGGGGTCTTTTAATTAAATCTTTATCCCAAATTATAGCTGGACCTGTCGATCCCACGGTTGCAATGGCATAGGGATCCATTACTTTAAATGAGGAATTAAAATGTGTATGTGGCGTTTCATTATTACCGACAACATGGTAATAATAGTAGAAACGATGTAGGTTAGAATCGATTTTCGTTTCCCAAACCCGATCATCTACACATTTCATGATCAACGTTTGACGATCGGATTTATCTGGTTGGCGATAGAAAGTTACCGTAACTTGCTTAGCTTGCGGTGCAAATATTCTGAAAGTTGTTTCCTCGCTATCTACGTTGGCTCCAAGTTGTAGTTCAGATTCCAATTCTAAATAATAATGGCCCTTTATAATAGGTGCGATCTCCTCATTGTTATCTTCCAGCCATAGTATTTGGATTTTATCGTCTACATTAGTCTCTTCCGCAAAAGAAAATTTAAATAAATGACGACCTGTTCGTCGTGGGTTAATCTCATAATTCAATGACTTATTTTCCATCAACACGGCATTTGTAGCATCTGCGGGTACATCAACCCATTGCCGATCATGAGTGACGAATTTGAACCTAACTGGCTTGTCGCCAATTATTTTATCGCTGCGAACATTTAGTGTATAGACGATCTTATCATCCGTTAAAACAGGGGCCAACTGCCATTGTTTTTGTCCAATGGCTTCTGACCACCCATTAAAGTCACCAACCACATATAAGGGTAGATTATCAAAATCTAAATTCAGATAAAGCTCCGGATGAACGATAAATGTTGTCCCTTGCTTATCTTTAAAAAAGGCGCTTAAGAAAGCATATTCATTTGGTGAAGCCGGTTGTAAATCCAGGAGTGGTGATCGAGACGGATATGAAAAAAGAGGCGGCAAATTTTGAGAATGCCAGTCATCGGACAATTCAATTAAACCAGATTGAAATGAATTTTTATAAGCGGATATAATTTTTCTTTCCACAATATCCTCTAGCATTTATAGGAATGTTGCATCGTCCAATATCTTAATCACCTATCACTTAATAGTTCTTGATTTTACGTGAATCAAATTATTGATTAAACCAAACTAAGCCCCTTCTTCATGGAAAATATACTTGTTGCAATGTCAGGTGGTGTCGATAGCAGCGTGGCCGCTTTATTGTTAAAGCGCAATGGCTACAAGGTTTCTGGCGCTTACATGAAAAACTGGATAAATGAAGAAAATATATCAGGTCACTGTCCCTGGCAGCAAGACATAGAAGACGCGCGGGCAGTTGCAGATCAAATAGGAATCGAATTTCGCGTAGTTAATTTTATGAAAGAATATAGAATGCGTGTCGTAAATTACCTCGTCGAAGGCTATCGAAGCGGTTCCACGCCAAATCCGGATGTGATGTGTAACCGCGAAATGAAATTTGGTTTATTTATGAACTACGCGAAAGATAATGGGTTTTCTGCAATTGGAACGGGACATTATTGTCGTGCGGTAAAAAACACGCATGGCAAATATGACCTATTGGAAGGTGCCGATAAAAATAAAGATCAATCATATTTCCTCGCGATGCTTAATCAAGATCAACTTAGAAATGCACGTTTTCCAATCGGGCATTTAAGAAAAGCGGAAGTGCGGAAAATTGCGAAAAATGAAAATTTACCCAACGCTAATAAAAAGGATAGTCAGGGAATATGTTTTATCGGGAAAATAGAAATCAATGATTTTTTAGAAAACCATATACCAGATAATCCAGGTGATATAGTTAATCCTGAACGAAAAATACTAGGACAACACCTGGGTTTACACCGTTACACTCTAGGTCAACGTAAGGGTATTGGTGTGCCATCGAATACAGATCACAAGAATTATGTGGTAGTAGGTAAAGACCTGGAAAATAACCATCTGCTTGTAGCATTTGATGAACCTGAAATTGTAGGACTTTTTTCCAAAAAAAAAGACCTGCATAGCCTAAGCTTTACCAATGGGCCTCTCGATACTGAAGTGGCATGTCTCGCGAAGCCACGCTATCGCGATCCCTCTCAAGATATTATATTTAAACCTAAAGGTAATAATGAGGCTCAAGTCGTATTCAATCAACCACAACGTGCTTTAGCAAAGGGCCAGGTCATAGCCCTGTACGATAGTGAAAAACTTCTGGGTGGTGGAATTTATCGCTAATGGAGTGACCCCCAAAAATCGTATCATTTACAGAGAGAGGTTATCGGGATAAACAGATAACCTCAATGAAAAGAAAAAGATACACAACAGAACAGATTATAACAATATTGCGGCAAGCCGATACCGGTAAAACGGTACAGGAAATCTGCCGTGGAAACAACCTGAGCGAACAGACTTTCTATCGCTGGCGTAAAAAATATGGCAATTTAGAACTTGCCGATGCGAAGCGATTTAAAGAGCTGGAAAAAGAATTCACGAGCGCAAGCGAGAAGGCCTGACATACCGAGCTGAAGAAGCTGCTCGCAGATCAAATGCTCAAGAATCAGGTAATGGAGGAAACGCTGTCAAAAAAATGGTGAGCCCAAAGCAGAAGAAACGAGTAGTAAAAGCTGCGGCTGAGAAAGGGTTGTGCTCGTTGCGGAGGGCTTGTGCTTATCTCAGCCTGAGTTGGTCAACGTTCAGTTACCGGCCCAAACAGGCCAGTGAGAAAGCTCAGCGGTTGGTCGAGCGGATTGTGAGCTTGTCCTGGAAACATCCCCGCTACGGTTACCGGCGCATCCGTGCCTTGCTGGTAAAGGAAGGCTGGACAACAAGCAGGAAGTTTGTCCAGGCGGTACGACGTTCAGAAGGGCTGCAGGTAAAGCCCCCGAAAAAGGGCAGACACCGTCAAGGAGTCTCTACGGGGTCACCTACTAAAGCAAAGGGTCGCAATCACGTTTGGTCCTGGGACTTTGTCCATGATCGTACAGACAACGGCGGTCCATTAAAGATGATGACTCTAATCGATGTACCGAGGAGCTGAAAGCGACGACACTCAAGCGAAGCGAAGACATATACGCGTAAATGCCTGGATATCCGGGTCGCTCGTCAACTCACCTCAACCGATGTCCTCTCTGTGCTTAGCGAGGCCATTGAAGAGGAGGGACCTCCCAGCTATATCCGTAGTGACAACGGCAGTGAGTTCATTGCTCATCAAGTGCAGCAGTGGTTGTCCGGTAATAACATAAAGGCGATCTATATCGATCCGGGCAGTCCCTGGCAAAACGGTTTCATCGAGTCGTTTCACAACCGCTTACGCGATGAGTGTTTGAACCGTGAAGTGTTGCTCAGCGTGGCTGAAGCGCAAGTGGTAATCGAACAATGGCGTCAGACCTAT
This sequence comes from Opitutales bacterium, assembly GCA_965219535.1. GTDB lineage: Bacteria > Verrucomicrobiota > Verrucomicrobiia > Opitutales > PNEW01 > PNEW01. Next base: position 1,916,880 of record CBDCNV010000001.1, read on the forward strand.
AACCATGAACATCCCCACAGTCGTTTAGGCTTCAAAAGCCCACAAGAGTTTGTCAGATTCCTTTCCGATCTTGGCCGCGTTCGGGCTACGCCCTCACTTCGCCAAGATCTCTCATATACATCAATCCTAAAACCATTAACACCCGGTAACTCTCTCACTTAAATTGGTACGAAAAACGAGGTCCGATCAACAAGATTAGCGCGCTTAAGATCAGGCTTTTATATTAGCTGAAACTGATTGATAGAGTTCTTCTTTTAATTCATCCAGGCCTTCCCGGGATAGACATGATATCGCTCTTACTGGTATGCTATGATGCTGAAGAAATTGTTTAAGCGTATCCTCCGATCCAGTTTTATCCATTTTATTAGCAACTATTACCCGGGGTTTTTCTATCAAATTCGGGTTATAAAGTCTTAGTTCATCCAGGATATCATTATAGTCATCCCAAGGATGGCGACCATCTTCGCCTGAAATATCGATAATTATAAGCAAAAGAGAACAACGTTCAATATGACGCAAAAATCGATGGCCGAGACCTTTGTTTTCCCAAGCTCCTTTAATTATTCCGGGTATGTCAGCTATGAGTAATTGATCATAGGTATCGTCATATTTGATAACTCCAACTTTAGGATTTATTGTCGTAAACGGATAAGGAGCTGTCTTTTGATGTGTTTTTGTAAGTAAATTCATGAGTGTTGACTTACCGGCATTAGGAAAACCAATCACACCAATATCAGCTATCGTTTTAAGTTCGAAACGGAATTTTACGTCTTCACCTCGTTTACCCTGCGTAGAATTTCTTGGTGTGCGATTTATAGAAGATTTGAAATGAAGATTTCCCAATCCTCCCTCGCCCCCATCTAAAATGACTAAGCGCTGATCATGGGTGATTAATTCAGCTACGCAATTTCCAGTGTTATCATTCCAGATTACCGTACCTTGGGGAACTGTGAGAATACAATCCTGGCCGTTTTTACCATACTGGTCATTACCACGACCTGGTTCACCATTTTGAGCCTTCCAGTTGCGTTTATATCTGTAAGCTATAAGATCACTAATATTTTCATCGCAGACAACTATTACGTCCCCACCCTTTCCTCCGTCACCACCATCGGGTCCTCCTTTTGGTATATACTTTTCACGACGAAAGCTCACACACCCATTCCCGCCGTCCCCAGCCTTCAGTTTGACTATAACTTCATCAATAAACATAAAAACAAATTGTTATCTATTTAACAGGTCTAAACTCATGACATTCGGGTAACACGGTGTCCAACGTGGTTAATAAATATTAAATATGATAAATCTTTACAAATGACACACAAAAAATATTTGGCTAAATAAGCCAGATCTTCACGAACGTTTCATCTACAGGTCGTGCATTTAAAAAAAATTATGAATCACCCCGATAAGATTTTCCCGGCTGATAATAATTAGCTGTGGTCAGCTATCGCGAGTGAAGAGAGTCCAGATGATCTCTCTACAAAAATATTTCGTCTTAATTAATACCTATAGTGAGAGGGTTTGTACGGCCCCTCAATGGGAACACCAATGTATTCAGCCTGTTCTATAGACAATTTTGTTAGCTTGGCCCCAATTTTATCCAAATGGAGACGGGCAACTTCCTCATCGAGATGCTTAGGTAAAATATAAACCCCTGGAGCATAATTTTCCACGCCCTTCCATAAATCAATTTGTGCAAGGACTTGGTTTGCGAATGAATTAGACATGACAAAGGATGGGTGCCCTGTAGCACAACCCAAATTTACTAATCTTCCTTCGGCGAGAAGGAAAATTGCATTGCCGCTGGGGAAAGTGAATCGGTCAACCTGAGGTTTTATATTATCCTTTTTAATTCCCGGGAAGTTCACCAGCTTACTGATCTGAATCTCAGTATCAAAATGGCCGATATTGCAGACAATTGCCTGGTCTTTCATTTTAGACATTTGCTCAGCGGTGATAATATCGAAATTACCTGTTGTCGTGACATAGATATCCCCCCACCCAAGAGTATCTTCAACCGTAGATACCTTATAGCCTTCCATCGCTGCTTGGAGAGCGCAAATAGGATCTATTTCCGTAACGACAACTTGAGCCCCCATCGACTTAAGCGCTTTTGCACAACCTTTCCCGACATCGCCATATCCACACACGACACCCACTTTACCCGAAATCATAACATCGGTAGCCCGTTTAATACCGTCCAATAACGATTCACGACAACCATACAGGTTATCAAATTTAGATTTTGTAACCGAATCATTAACATTGATAGCCGGCACTAATAGCGTGCCTTTTTCATACATTTGATAAAGTCGTTTTACGCCAGTCGTCGTTTCCTCTGAAACACCTTTCCAATCTTTTACTACATTCTTCCAGTGACTGGAATTTTCCGCATAAATTCTTTTTAAAAGGTTCTTAATAACTGTCTCTTCATCACTACTGGATGGCTCATGGACCCATTTACTATTATTTTCGAGTTCATATCCCCGATGAATAAGTAAAGTGGCGTCTCCCCCATCATCAACGATAAGATTGGGCCCTTTCCCGTCCGGCCAGGTGAGCGCTTTATATGTGCAGTCCCAGTATTCTTCCAGACTTTCTCCCTTCCACGCAAATACCGGAGTGCCACTTACCGCAATTGCCGCTGCGGCATGATCCTGTGTAGAAAATATATTACAGCTGGCCCAGCGCAAGTCTGCTCCCAGCTCTTTAAGTGTTTCTATGAGAATAGCTGTCTGGATCGTCATGTGAAGGGACCCGCTGATACGCACTCCGGAGAGTGGTTTTTCTTTCGCATATTTCTCACGTATTGCCACAAGGCCCGGCATCTCCTTTTCAGCTATTTCTATTTCTTTTCGCCCCCAACCGGCCAAGCTGATATCTTTAACCTTATAATTTTCTTCGACTACTGTTTGCGTACTCATAATGAATTATGCCTTATATTATTTTATAACTTTGATCAATTCTTTAGCTTTTCCTGTGTCTTCCCAAGGTAATCCTCTTTTAGCAAAATGCCCGTAATTCGTTGTTTTTCGATAGATAGGATGAAGTAGATTAAGTTGCACAATAATATCTGCAGGTTTAAAACTAAATACCTTTTTAACCGCAGAAGCTATCGAATTATCAGCCAGTTTCCCTGTTCCGAAAGTATCGACATGGATGCTGGTCGGGAGAGGATGGCCAATTGCATAGGCAACTTGAATCTCTACCGCTGAAGCGAGACCCGCCGCCACGACATTTTTTGCCACCCACCGAGTCATATAGGCTGCAGATCGGTCCACCTTCGTAGGATCCTTGCCCGAAAAAGCACCACCGCCATGACGTGCCCAACCACCATAAGTATCTGTGATGATCTTACGTCCCGTTAAGCCGGCATCTCCCTGCGGACCTCCAATGACGAATTTACCTGTGGGGTTAATAAGAAATTCGGTTTTTTTAGACAATAGATTCTTCGGTAATACTTTTTTAATGATTTTCTCGATACAAAATTTTTCAATTTCACGGTGAGCCATCTCCGCTACGTGCTGGGTAGAAATCACTACATTTCTGATCGACACGGGTTTTCCATCTGAATACTCAACTGCCACTTGAGATTTACAATCTGGCCTTAACCATCTCCCATTCTTGCCATTTCTCTCTACCGCTATACGGCGATTTAAACGGTGCGCAAACATTATCGGGGCAGGCATTTTTTCTGAGGTATCGTTACATGCAAAGCCAAACATGATCCCCTGATCGCCCGCTCCCTGTTGAGCTGTTTTTTTACCCGTGGCTCGCTTTGCATCCACTCCTTGTGAGATATCTGCTGACTGTGAAGTGAGATAGTTTGAAATAAAAACCTTATCGGCATGAAAACTGTCATCATCATTAGTATAACCTATTTCACGAATCGCCCGGCGAACGACTTTTTCATAATCGAATTTTGCCTTAGTGGAAATCTCACCAGCCAGGACGACACAGTTACTCTTAACTAAGGTTTCACAGGCGACTCTACTTTTCCTATCCCCGGTGAGACAAGCATCAAGGATGCTATCTGAAATATAGTCGGCAACTTTATCAGGATGGCCTTCACCAACAGATTCTGAAGAAAATATAAATGATTCGGGCATTTAATATTTATACGGTTTTTGTCCTTTGCAATGAGTTCTAAGCATAAGTTAGATACGCTAAATATCTGGATATGACTTTCATGCAAGTCAACGTGAAAACATTAGAGCAGTACCTATAAGTAACTAATTGTAAGTAAACTAACTTACCCAAGATTAAAGACGGCTGACTAGTAGTTCTCGTTCATCGCTAAATTCATGTGGCACGCGGTCTGCGAGTTTAAGAAAAAATTCTTCATGTTGTAAGGATTGCATTTTAGCAATTTTAGGATCGAAATGCATCAGTTGATCCCATTGCTCTTCACTGTAGTCGAGCCCTCTCCAATCAATATCATTATAGTATGGGATCCATCCAAGCGGTGATTCTTCAGCTTCAATCTTGTCATTCGTGCGTTCTACAATCCATTTGAGCACACGCATATTCTGGCCGTAACCTGGCCACATGAAATTCCCCTCCCCATCCTTCCTGAACCAGTTAACATGGAAAATAATAGGTTTCTCAGTGAATTTATTCCCCATATTAATCCAGTGGTGGAAATAATCACCCATATGGTAACCGCAAAATGGAAGCATGGCCATCGGATCATTGCGGAGTTGTCCGACTTTACCTTCTGCCGCAGCTGTTTGCTCTGATCCCATCGTCGCCCCAACATACACCCCATTTGTCCAATTCAATGATTGATAAACGAGAGGAATATCGGACATTCGTCGTCCCCCAAAAATAAATGCGTCTATCGGGACCCCCTTTGGGTCTTCCCAAGCAGGATCAATCGTTGGGCATTGCCTCGCAGGCGCCGTAAATCGTGCATTCGGATGGGAGGCGGGGCGATCGCTGTCAGGAGTCCAGTCGTTGCCTTGCCAGTCAATAAGGTGGGACGGTGTATCTTCCGTCATCTCTTCCCACCACACATCTCCATCATCGGTCATAGCGACATTAGTAAAAATGGAATTCTCTTTAATAGAATCCATAGCATTGGGGTTAGTAGCATAAGATGTTCCAGGTGCTACCCCAAAAAAGCCAGCCTCGGGATTTATCCCATAAGGCTTACCATCCTCACCAGGCTTGATCCAAGCGATATCATCGCCAATCGTGGTCACTTTCCAACCATCCATTTCTTGTGGAGGTATAAGCATCGCAAAATTCGTTTTACCACAGGCGCTTGGAAATGCTGCGCTGACATAAGTTTTGTCTCCCTCTGGTGATTCCACACCGAGAATAAGCATGTGCTCAGCAAGCCACCCCTCATCGCGCGCCATGTTGGATGCAATGCGCAAGGCAAAACATTTTTTACCTAAGAGTGCGTTTCCTCCATATCCGCTTCCGTAGGAATAGATTGATCGGGTTTCTGGATAATGGACAATATATTTATTATCTGGATTACAGGGCCATGAAACATCTTTGTCTCCCTCATTCAAAGGCATACCCACTGAGTGAAGACAGGGGACATAAGATCCTTTATCCCCCAGAGCCTCGATGACTTTCTCCCCTACCCGTGTCATAATATGCATGCTGACGACGACGTAAGGTGAGTCGGTAACTTCAATTCCAATTTGTGAAATCGGTGACCCGATAGGTCCCATACTAAAAGGAATAATGTACATCGTTCTGCCACGCATGCATCCATCATATAATTTTTCCAATGTCGCCCACATTTCACCGGGCCCCATCCAGTTATTGGTTGGTCCAACATCTTCTTCCTGTTTTGTGCATATGAATGTTCTATCTTCGACGCGTGCAACATCACCAGGATCTGAGCGACAGAGAAAACTGTTTGGACGTTTTTCAGCATTCAGTCGAATGAAAGTGCCACTTTGCACCATCTGTTCACAGAGCCTGTTATACTCTTCTTGTGAACCATCACACCAGTAAACGTCCTTTGGTTTACACAATGTGCTTATCTCATTAATCCATTTCTGAAGAGACTGGTTTTTAATTTCAGGATTTTGCTGATCTGCTTTTTCACTCATTACATTAATTCTCAATTTTAATTATTAAGGGGGGTGATTACATCTAATTTATAAAATGAATATAAAACACACGGCGTTCGAAGTCTATAAACTAGTTATAACCAATATTTTAAAGTTATTTCTATCATTTGATCAAAAGAAAATATCTAATTTACAAACTAGGGCTATAATGAGTTGGAAAAAAATGCAATGAGCGAAAATATTATTTTATCCCTACTTTGGACAGCTTCTTGCGATGCGCTTTAATAAAACATAAAACGAACGCGCCACCGGGAGCCCAAACGAATGAGAAAAAACTAAGATCTGCCATACCTTTTTGAGTCATAAATATTAGAGAATAATTAAATCTTAATAGGGACCCGACTAATGGATAAAGGATTGCTCCAATGACAGTGCCAACGAAGATAATACTTAGCATGTATCCCAAAAATAAAGCCATCCAGTAAGTAGTTGTTTTCAGGTATTTTTTAACGAGCATTACTTGCATATCATTATGATGAAAAATAATTTCTGATTGATGCAACTATTAGTTTGTAATTTTATAGCTGAACCGGCAATTGATACTAAACCATGGTTATTGCAAAATCTATAATTAGGGTGCGTTACGCCGAAACAGATATGATGGGTATCGCCTATTATGGCAACTACTTCACCTGGTTCGAAGTAGCGCGTATTCACCTGCTCGATGATCTGGGAATGCCCTATCGAGAATTAGAAGAACAGGGATTTAGACTCCCAGTTCTTGAAACGAAGGCCGAATATAAACAGCCAGCACGATTTGACGATGAAGTGGAGATAAAAACGTTATTGAAAGAAATGCCTACTGTTAGATTTACCATTGATTACGAATTGTATGTTGAAAGCAAATTGATCTCCACAGGTTATACCCGCCATGCTTTTACAAATTTGGAGGGGCAGCCGACGAGACCTCCCAAAATTTTTATAACAAGGCTGAAAGAATATTTTTCCCCCGAAGCATCGTCAGGTATATAATGCTTAAGGGAACATGGCTGCCTGTTTTCGATAAATACGTAGTGCGTGTTCGACGATTTCCGTAATGGATCGATTGTCGGTATATATTCCAGTCCCTGCTTGAAGATAGATCGATTCTCGTTCAGCTAAGAGTTCAGCAATTTTTTCTTCAGGTGATTCTACATTCAAGAGTGGTCGGTTTAAATTACTGGATGTTCGTTTTAATATAGTGCTTGCTGAGGCAAAGAGACAAATGAGTACTCCCTTAGACTTTAGAATATCAATCATCCCCTCTTGCATTATTAGCCCACCTCCGCAGGCGATTATACAACCAGTCTCAGCGTGACCTGACACAACAAACTCCCTTTCCATCTTACGAAATACCGATTCTCCTTCCTGAGCGAAAATATCTTTTATCGGTTTTCCCGCTATTTTTACAATCTCGGAATCAGAATCAATAAATTCCATCTGCATCGCCTTAGCTAACTGGCGACCTATAGCAGACTTTCCCGTCCCCATAAACCCGACAAGGTACAGGTTTACGTTTAGCTTAGGATCAATAGTCATGTGTAATTATTTACGAATGACATATGCCAAGGGAGAGTATTGCTGAATCAGTGCTCTAATCAGTTTTATCTAGAATTGGCAATCGATGCGAGGATACGCTCGGTTGCATCAATAGCTTTACCCATCAGATCGAGATTAAAGCTTTCATTAGGTGCATGTATACTATCACTGGGGGTGACAAAGCCTAACATTAGAGAGTCCAAACCCGCTACTTTTTTTAAATCTGCGATTATAGGTATGCTGCCCCCTTCACGCAGGTACAAGGGTGGTTTTCCGAACACATCAGATATTGCACTATCAGCCGCGCGGAAGGCCTGAGTTAGGGCCGGAGATTGATCAGATGGAGAATTTGGACGATCAGGAGGAACAACAAGGTAGGGAGATCCTCCATGCCCCTCTTTCACCTCGAGAGAAACGTGTGGTGGACACCGCTCTTTAATCGCGTCAGAGATTAATCGTGTAATCTCTTCAGGATTCTGATCGGCCACGAGCCGACTCGTTATTTTTGCAAATGCCTTTGAGGGAATAATGGTCTTATTCCCCTCTCCCTGATAGCCACCACCAATACCATTGAATTCCATGGTTGGACAAAACCTCACTGCTTCGAACGATGAATATCCACCACTTGTATAGAATTGTTTTACTCCCAGGAGCTTTGCAAAATCATCTTCGCTTGATTCTATTCCTTTCAGTTCCTCGATTTCCCAATTGGGCACTTCGCGAACATCATTATAAAAACCCTCAATATTGATGGTACCATCTTGATTATGGAGTGACGCACATATTTCGGAAACAACTTGAATAGGATTCAAGACAGCTCCCCCGTAAAATCCAGAATGAAGATCAGATTGCGATCCAGTAACTTCAAACTCAATGCCAACTACGCCACGCAGACCCGTGGTGATTACAATTTGCTCTGGACTAATGCAACCCGTGTCAGACAGAAGAAGAAAATCTCCCTCTAATCTATCTTTATATTGCTTAAGAAAGTCTCCAAAGCTCGGGCTGCCAGTCTCCTCTTCTCCCTCAATAAGAAAAGTTATTCGTAAAGGTAATTGCTCGTGTTTTTCCAGTAACCGGGCAACCGCAGAAATAAGGATTAGCAGAGGACCCTTGTTATCAGCCGCGCCGCGGGCATATATACGGTTGCCACGAATTTCAGGCTCAAAAGGTGGACTAGACCAAAGATCAAACGGATCAGCCGGTTGGACATCGTAATGACCATAAATTATTACATGAGGCCATTCTTTATCGTCATTCAGGGTAGCCAATATGATCGGGTGTAAAGGTGTTTTAATGACTTCAACAGAACAGCCAATACTTTCCAATAGACTACTCATGTAGCTTCTGGCCCCCTCCATTCCTTCTTTATAGTCGGGATCAGTTGAAACACTGGGAAAGCGCAAATATTCCTGGATAACTTTTATTGGATCAAACATTGCTAATGGCTTGTTTTAGAAAAGCATCTATAACAAGTATCGCTCATTGATTTGCTGTAAACGAAAAAAACAGCCTCTAATTTAGCGCGCATCACTATCCGGATTTAACAGTAATTAATCTACTGAATCACTTGAATACGAGAACCTCCAGATCCTCTTTCAAAAGCTTCGACTGCCTGGGGCATGTGTTTATGCAACAATAAGACCCTATCTTCATGAGAAGGATGCGTCGATAACCACTGAGGTGGGACAGGTTTCCCTTCGGTTTCTTTATTCATGCGTTCCCAAAAATCGATTGCTTGTCGTGGATCGTATCCAGCACGCGCCATGTAAATTAATCCGATGTGGTCGGCTTCCATCTCCTTTTTTCGTGTAAAAGCATAAGTGCCTAATTGACTTCCCAATCCATAGGCGTTGAGGACAATACTTTGCGTGATATATCCCTGTCCACCAGTAGCAATGGACGCAGCAGCAGCACCTCCTCTTATAAGCATATCTTGAGAGAGTTTTTCATTTACATGTTTGGCTGCAACATGAGCAAGCTCATGGCCAATAACTACGGCCAAATCTTCTTCACTTTCAACTATACGAAAGAGTCCGCTGAAGACGCCGACTTTTCCCCCAGACATCGCAAATGCATTTACCCTGTCGGGATCCTCAAAGACAATAAACTCCCAATCCGCATTTAGAATATCCCAGGAATTGGCATCAGCGATACGCTTCCCTACCTTCTCAACAATTGCGTTGTACTTAGAATTCCGCGAAATTGGATTTTGATTTTTTATCGACTGGAATGCTTCAGCACTCATTTTAATGACCTCATCCTCTGAAGCCATACTTAATGCTGCACGCCCAGTAACCGGAACAGTATGACAAGCGGTCAAGAGGGAAGAGAGAATTAATATTCCAAGTGTAATACTTAACCGCAAATAAATATTCAGCATTGTTCTCATTACATTAATCTAGGGAAGCAATGATTAATAGTTTTAAACAAGTGTTAATCAGTCTATGTGTATTAGAAATTCAGACACCACCAGTGGATCAATAGTTCCACCACTAATGGCGAAAATGACGCGCATTGGTGAAGACCATAGCCATATTATGCTTGTTAGCCGCGGTAATAACTTCTTCATCCCGCAGTGATCCACCTGTTTGAATTACAGCCGTAGCACCTGACTCAGCTGCAGCAATCAAGCCATCAGCAAAGGGAATCAAAGCATCAGAGGCCATGATCGATCCATCGAGCGCGAGACCTGCTTCATTCGCTTTCCATACCGCAATCTTTGAACTGTCTACCCTGGACATTTGCCCCGCGCCAATACCCAGGGTACGCTCTCCACGGGCATATACAATGGCATTGGATTTTATGTGTTTTACTACGCGCCAACCAAAAAGCATCGCGTCCCATTCTTCTCTTGTGGGCTCACGATCACTGACTACTTTAAACGCTTTTGAATTTATAGCTTGTGAATCAGGCTCTTGCGCCAGGATGCCACCTATAACTGAACGTATTTCACGGTTCTCCCCCACCCCCTCTTGATCTCTCAATTTCATAAGCCTGAGGTTCTTTTTTTTCTTAAGTAATTGCTCTCCCTCAGCCGTATAATTTGGTGCGATGACGATTTCACAAAATATTTCCCTGATTTTATTCGCCAAGTCATTATCGAGTTCACGATTGGTCACTATGATACCCCCGAAAGGGGCTTGTTTATCAGTAGCATATGCCTGCTCCCATGCTTCTATTAAATTTTCATCACTGGCCACGCCACAAGCGTTAGTATGTTTTAAGATAGCAACGGTTGGCTTTTCAAATTCTCTCATCAAGTGGGTCGCGGCTGTAATATCAAGAATATTACAATAGCTGAGTTCTTTCCCATGAAGCTGCTCGTAGCAGTCAAAAAATCGTCCGTAAAGAGCCGCCTCTTGATGAGGGTTTTCTCCATACCGCAATTTTTTAGAAAGTTGAAAATCAAAATGTATATTAGGAGGAAACTCTCCCTGCGTCGACGGCACTGGATTCTCAATTGCTTTTTCCAGATACTCTTCAATTGCCTGATCATACTTTGAGGTGCGCTTAAAAACTTTTAATGCTAACGCTCTGCGCAGATCTGGAAGTGCCTTTTCATCGCCAAGCCCCTCTATCACTCGATCGTAGTCATTCGGATCACAAACTACAGTTACCGCCTCATGGTTCTTCGCTGCGCTTCGCAGCATCGATGGTCCACCAATATCAATGTTTTCAATCGCTTCTTCAACGCTTACTCCAGATTTAGCTACAGTCTCCTCAAAAGGATAGAGATTAACGACGACAAGATCGATCAGATCAATATTGTTATCCCTGGCTTGAGCCAGGTGCTCCGGCATGTCCCGACGACAGAGTATTCCACCGTAAATTTTGGGATGTAACGTTTTGATTCTTCCATCCATCAACTCGGGAAATCCAGTGTGATCACTTACCTCGTTAACTTTCAAACCATTATATATCAATAGTTTAGCTGTTCCTCCTGTCGATAACAGGTGGTAGCCGTATCGTTTAACCAATGCCTCTGCAAAAGGTAATAAACCTGTTTTATCATTCACTGATATAAGCGCAATTTTACCCATACTTTTGTTTTGAATAGGAATATTATTTCGGCAAGAAAAATCAGATAAAGAAAGCTTCACTCAATGTGAAATTACAACAAAACTGATCTTATTGCATTTAATGAGCGCAATGAGTCTTTTCCTCTTTAGTAATTTACAAAATTTCAACTTACATTTAAATATAGGATAAGTAAAATGTTCATATCGAGCTTAGATGATTAATTCATTACCAGTGAAACCTCTAATTATAGCGGATCGCAAATTTAATTCTCGTCTCCTTGTCGGTACCGGTAAATTTTCATCGGGCGAAATCATGCGGGACAGTATTGAAGCGTCGGGTGCAAGCATTGTCACGGTGGCACTTAAAAGAGCGAGTCTGAGTGGTGAAAAAGATCCCTTCGCTGATATTTTAGAATATCTAGATGCAAAAAAATTTCTTATTCTACCTAATACTGCCGGCGCAATGAATGCGGAAGAAGCGGTACGAATTGCGAGATTGGCAGCTGCCGCGGGTTTGCCACAATGGGTAAAACTCGAAATACATCCTGATCCAAATTACCTTTTACCGGATCCGGTCGAAACATTGGCGGCAGCTGAAATTCTCGTTAAAGAGGGCTTTGTCGTTCTCCCCTATATTAACGCTGATCCTGTCATTGCAGCGCGCTTACAAGATATCGGTTGTGCAACCGTAATGCCATTGGGATCCCCGATAGGCAGCAACCGCGGTATTGAGACACGTGCACAAATTGAAATTATTCTTGAGCAAGCCCGCGTCCCCGTTGTCATAGATGCTGGGTTAGGCGCCCCTTCTCATACGGCATCAGCGATGGAAATGGGTGCGGATGCAGTTCTCGTAAATACGGCGATCGCTATTGCCGAAGATCCCGTAAGTATGGCCAAAGCTTTTGCTCTATCTGTTCAAGCGGGTCGAGTCTACTACGAGATGGGGGCATCTCGTGTCACTAAAATGGCTGACGCTACTAGTCCCCTCACTAGTTTTCTTGATTGAGGATATCATCATTTGATGACATTCACCATCCTCTTTGGATTGATATGGAAATATTGAAATTATAGCGTATAGTTATAGTAATTTATAAGAATGAGCAATTTTTCTGATATTTATCAAAGCATACCTGTTGAAGCCTGGGTACAACAGTCGCTTGATACAAGTGAGCGGACATTGAAATCGATATTACGAAAAGGAAGGGCTCGCTCTCCCGCAGATTTTGCAGCTTTAATATCGCCCAGGGCATCTAATTATATCGAAGAATTAGCTCATCATTCAAACAAGATAACGCAGCGTCATTTTGGAAAAACGATTCGTCTATTTGCGCCACTTTACCTCTCTAACGAATGTGTGAATATCTGTACCTATTGCGGGTTTTCACGTAATAATGAGATACCCCGCATCACGATACCACTAGAACAGGTTGTCGCTGAAACGAAACTGTTGGCTAATCAAGGTTTTCGCTCGCTTCTTCTTGTCGCTGGTGAACATCCTAAATATGTTTCAAATGGTTATGTCGAAAAGTGCATTACCCATTGCCTTGAAATCATGCCGAGTATCGCGATTGAACTTGGCCCGCTGGAAACAGAAGGCTATAAACCTTTAGTCAATGCGGGTTGTGAAGGGCTGATTGTTTATCAGGAAACTTACCACCAACCAACCTATAAGGCAATTCACCCCGCAGGGCCGAAAAAAAATTACTCGTGGCGCATGGACACCGCACAACGCGCCTATGCTGCGGGTTTTAGAAGAATAGGTCTCGGAGCGCTATATGGTCTTTACGACTGGCGATATGAAGCACTCTCCGTAGCCGCGCACGCTTTATTTTTGCTTCAACACTGCTGGAAAGCTCAATTGTCTATCAGTGTCTTACGTCTTCGCCCGGCTACGGGAAGTTTTACTCCCAATCAAAACTACCTTATGAGCGACAGAGATATTACCCAGCTCGTTTGTGCTTTTCGCATGCTTTTACCCCATGCCAACATTGTCTTATCGACAAGAGAATCGCCCCAACTACGTAATGGACTAGTACGTCTTGGTATTACAACCATGAGTGCAGGGTCCAGCACTGAGCCGGGTGCTTACAGCCATTACGACGAATCTAATTGGTCTCCTAATTTAGAACAGCCGGGTGAACAATTTCATATAGCAGACGAACGAACGCCCAGTGAAATCGCAACCATGATTTCAAACCAAGGCTATGAACCTGTATGGAAAGACTTTGACCAATCGCTTGTAACTTCAAGTGAATGATATCCTCAATTACCGATGGAAGAATCGAAGCTCGTTCAAATCGTTGCGAATGGAAAAACCTTTAATGTCAGTGAAGGAATTTCTCTTCCCCAATTCCTCGAAAGTATCGATCTCTCCATAAAAAACGTGGTAGTTGAACGCAATCGAATCGCGCTATCTCCAATGGATGCAAAGAATACATTAATTGAAGATGGGGACTCACTCGAGATTGTGCGTATTGTCGCCGGTGGTTGAAAAGATGCAGGGCGATAGTATCGAATTGGATGGCTTAGAGGTTGTTGTTGACCGGCTTGTCCATCACAAGGATCCGATAAAATTTTCGGATAAAACTCCTCATGCATTTATTTATTTTCTCACGATCAGAAATAATTCCAATCGAAAGGTGACCCTCAAAGCTCGTAAGTGGGTGATAAATAATTTTGACGGTGAAACTCTTGTCATTGAAGGTGATAAAATTGTTGGACAAACACCTGAAATAGCTCCTGGTGATAAGTTTTCTTATAACAGCTATCATCTGACTGCTGTCAGTGGTCGAGCACACGGAAGTTTTCATGGAATTGACGATACACAACAGCACATCCATGTAAAAATCCCGCTTTTTGAAATGCTCATCCCAGAAAGCGACGCATGTTACTGATTGATTTAAACCGACAAGGAGGTATCGGAGCAAACGCACTTTATATAAAATTAGGTGCCTTTTCATTCATCGTTGATGCGGGTTTGAATCCTAAAATCGCAGGGTTAGAGGCGATGCCTATATATAACGAGATAGAGGATAACAGCCTTAATTTTATTATTTTGAGCCACTGCCATCTTGATCATCTTGGATCATTACCTGTTCTTGTAAAACGTCAGCCTCAAGCATCAATATTAATGAGCTTTCCGTCGCAAATCATTGCCCCATTCATGTTGAGAAATTCATGCAACGTGATGCTTAAACAGCGAGATGAGCTTAACATTGCCGAATATCCACTGTACAATCATAGAGATATAAAACGCGTTATAAAAAAGATTTCACCTCTGCACTTTGGACAACCTCGGAAATTTAAATTAAATGGTGACCGCCTGGATATCGCCTTATACGCTGCGGGTCATGTCCTCGGAGCCGCGGGCATTTGTATTTTGCATCAAAAAAGAAAAATATTTTTTACTGGAGATGTTCATTTTACACCACAAAAGACGCTTCCAGCTGCAAAATTCCCTAAAGAGGAATTTGATACCGTGGTTATAGAAACAACACGCGGAATGACAGAACGATCATTAGAAAAATCACGTGATAAAGAAGAACAACGTTTGATCAGACAAATAGAGAGGGTATTATCTAAGGGTGGTTCCTGTCTGATTCCGGTTTTCGCATTTGGTAGAATGCAGGAAATCCTGACCCTTATTTACGAGGCTCGTAATAATGGGTCACTGTCTAAATCACCCATATATTGTGGCGGACTTGGAATGGAACTCGCAAATACATTTGATGAAATTTCACGTAATAGTGGGTTAATTAAATTTCGCCGTAAAATCTTAAAAGATCTTATGGTCAAACCGCTCCCGACTTCATTAGTTCCCGGTAAATCACCCCAAAGGCCAGGTTTATTCATAGTCAGTAGCGGTATGGTGGTTGGTAACACCCCATCATACTTAGTCGCTTCGAGTTTGTTAGGCTCTCCTAAAAACAGCATCTATTTTGTCGGCTATTGCGATCCTGATACGCCCGGAGGTAAATTATTAGCAACCCCCGCAGGAAATAACTTTCTCTTTGAAAATCTTGATTTTCTCTGCCCGGTTAAGGCGCAGATTGAGAAATTTGATCTTAGCAGTCACGCTGAACGGGAAGATCTCCTTAAATTTGCAATGACTGCAAACCCTCGCACGATTGTCCTTACGCATGGAGATGCTGAAGCTAAAAATTGGTTTGAAAAACAGATTAACTCAAACACCAACGCACCCAAAGTTCTCAATCCAACTCCCGTAAGAACCTATAAACTTTAAAACTCTCAGAGGAGTTTAAAAACAGATTAGCGAGCCATACGTTCGGTGCTTGAAGGCATTTCTTTGGTGACCATCGGAATATTGTATAGGTCACCCATGTATTCACAAAAGGAAGGAGTCCCTGTAAAATATTTAACATCAAGAGCATCACCATTGATTTGTCTCAGGGGAAACACGGAATTGCCAATAAAATGAAATTCCCTACCCCCCGCTAAACATAGAGTGTATGCAACGGATAAATTCCATGCCTTAAGATCAAAGCCGAGGCATCCATCGAAAAAGCCAATCGCCGTATAGGCAGAGTTTAAAACACTGCACCCCATATCTGATAGATGATAGTTCGTAAGAAGCGGCTCCAATTGTTCACACACTTCTTGTGAAAGAGGAAATTCTATACCTATCCTGCTATGTTTTCCTAACGAGCTAAGTTTGGTGGCAGTTTTTCGAGATCCAGCAATGAGTCCATCTCGCGGACTCCCTTCAATCATTTTTTGACGTAACATATCATAGACATAAGCGTAGACTGGATATCCGTCTTTTAGAAGACTGAGGGATATGGCACATGCAGGTATCCCTAAAGCGTAATTTTTCGTGCCATCAATAGGATTGAGAATCCACGAATAACGAGCGCTCAATTCCAACAATTCGTCCAAGGAGTTTGATTCTTCAGAAAAATAATTATCATCGACAAATGACTTTCTTAATTCTGTAAAAATTTTTTCTGATATAGCAAAATCAGCAAAGGCAACACAATTACCATCGTCTTTCGACTCACTATGGCCGTGGGCAAATTGTTTATGAAAAAAATCAATTTGCTTTTTAATCGCGACCCGGCCTGCGTTAATGCGGTGTTTAAGTTTGCTATCGGCCATTATTAAAAATCCAGAGTTTCCGCTCAATAAATCATTTTTATTTCATTGTTAGATTAGATAATTATTGAGCGAATATCAACATAATCAATTTTAATTATATACTTTTAAAAATTGCACTTGGCCGGATAAACAGATCCGGAAAACTGCCATTGTCGTTCAGGCATAAATCATGCCATAATCAAAAAGAGTAATAGTGTAGCTGTCATCATACGACTCCTCCAGTCGTTATATTATAACGCTCTATCAAATTCATTTCATCACAATCAATAAGTAAAACTGAATTTGACCGCAGTCTTAAGTGTAATCTGAAAAGTCGTATAATTGCGGATCGCGAGTAAGCAATTGTCTTTCGCTTTTTTTACTTTTAATATTTTCGGTTTTTTCAGACGGATTTTCCATTGTTTCCACTTCATCTTCTATGATATCGCCAAACTCGTCTTCCAATTTTTCTGGATCCTCTCCAGCTTCCAAGCGACGCATTATTTCTTCCATCCTTTCAGGCATTTTTTCTCCACTCATCTCGGTCATTTTACGCATCAAGTGACCCAATTGTTTCGGATCGGGATTATTTTCATCAATTCCCGTTATTTCATTTTCCATTTCGGCCATTGCCGCTTGAAGATCCTGATCACTGAGATCACCTCCCATTGATTCATCCTCGGAATTATTTCTATTCGCGGTAACGGAAAAGCTGGATATCATTTTAACCATTTTATAATTGGGGTTATCCGGACAGCGGGGTAATTTAGCACTCTGGGAGATAGTTTTAATGTAAAAGGAGTATATCCGGTTATTATCTGGGCTATAATATTCATATATTGCCATAAGGTGAAATTGATTATGCTGAGCTTTAATTTTTATTTATCTGACAGTTATTATGTTCAATAATGCAATGCGAAGAAGATTATATTTCACAATTAAAAAATCGACATCTTTGGATTAGCTAAAAGCTTTTGCGCTGTCAAAGCTGCTTTGCAATTATCACTAACTTGACAATAATTTTCCCTCTACAAATAATTTGTGGCACGAATTTTTCCATTTATTTAAACCATCGCTTAATTATCGGATAATAGTTCTACGAACTCTTTTGAAGGAGTAATTTTACCGATAACAAACTTATTCACTTGAAAAAGAATATCATCATTTTTTGCGTCTTAGTCTGCCTCGTGACAATCTCTTGGAGTCTTTTTCTTATTCAAAGAATTAAGCATAAAGAACAACTCGATCAAGAAAGGACGCAAGCGGCGCAATGGGAAAAAATGCTGGAAGATTTGGCTAATGAAAATGCTGAACGTGAAAAGAAAGCTCAATTAAATGCTGAAAGTGAAGTAGAAGCGCGAATGATGGCAGAAGAAGCACAGCGTATGGCCGAATTAAAAGCGAAGGAAGACGAAGAAGCGAGACAGCAACGTATTGAAGAACTTAGAAAAAAATTAACCGATGAGATTACGGAACGTCGCGAAGCTGAAACCGCGCTAAATCTCTTGAATGAAAAATTGCGCTCCCTCGAAAATGCACAGTCACAGGCTACAGAAAAATTAAATGGGCTTAATGATGCAAGAGACGGTTTGGCCCAAGGTGACTCTCTCACCTCTACCCGCAATCAATTAATGGTAAAGGAAGAAGAGATCCAACGACTCTCGGCGGAAAGGGATAAATTAGAAGAATTATACCAGGTATCTCTACAACGGCAAATGGCAACGGAAGATGAACTCAAACGTGAAGCGGACAAGTCAAGATGGCCTCAGCCCCTGCGTGGTGCTATTAATGCTTTTCTTTATCTTTTAGGAATAAAGACTGAGGAGGAAGTTGAGTAGTCTTATTTAGTTTTTCGAGCGACCCAAAATCGGCATTCGTCCGAAAATTTTCGGACTTGATCTGATTCGTTCGCGATATCTTTTCTTAATACATCGGTTTCAACAATGAAACCTGTTGATTTTAAATCTTCAATGACCTCCATTCGTGTGGGGACATGAATGAATGAATTACCTAAAGGCGTCATTTCATAACGATCACCGTACTCAAGAAGATCAGGTTTTTGTTTTCCATGATGCCAGCGAAGTTTTTCTTTTTTCCAAAATTTGGATCCTTTCTTTAATTCACGATCATGGCTGGTAAATACGAAAAACCCGTCGGGTTTTATGACTCGGTAAATTTCACTTAGCGCTAATCGTCGATTGTCACGGCCGGGAATCTGCATTAATCCATTAAAACCAAATATGGCGCCGTCATAATCATATTCAGCAAAATTCAATTGCGTAGCATCACCCACTTGAAAAGAGATATTATAATTGAGAATCTTGGCCATTTGTCGCGCGCGCATAATCATCTCTCTGGAGTAATCTATCCCTAAAACCTTATTATACCCCAATTCATAAAGACCCATCGCAATTCTACCCGTACCGCACCCCAATTCTAAAATCGTATCATTATTACGAAAAATACGGGTAAAGATCTTTTCTTCCGCGACCCAAAGCCCGAGATTTATCGCTGCTGACGCATAGTGTTCAACGACTTTTGGTTGTCGGTAATAGGCTTTGATATTTTCCATTTCCATGGTTTTCTTTTTTACCGATAGACCTTGCTTTTCTCACTTGAGTCTTTTTAATTAGCCGTTTTTTAGAATGAAAGCCACGATTAAAACTCAAGGAAGGCAACTTACTGTCGAGAAAGGTGATATCTTTCACGTCAACCGCTACAAGGATTCCAAGGCAGGTGATATTATTGATATAGACAATGTATTAATGGTTGGAGAAGGCGAAAAGGTCGCGTTCGGCTCACCCCTCGTCGATGGAGCCTCGGTCAAAGCAAAAATTATTGAAAATAAGCGGGGGCAGAAAGTGATAGTTATTAAAAAGAAACGGCGCAAGGGTTATCGGCGCAAACATGGACACCGTCAAGAGCTATCAGTAATCCAAATAGAGTCGATTAAAGCATAAAAAGGAGAATAAAAAATGGCTCATAAAAAAGGGCAAGGAACGAGCAAAAACGGGCGTGATAGTAATAGCAAACGTCTGGGTGTTAAAAAATACGGGGGTGAATTTGTTCTCGCCGGAAACATTTTAATGCGCCAGCGAGGGACTCGCTATCATCCAGGACGTAATGTTGGACTGGGTAGGGACTTTACACTCTTCGCTCTTGCCGACGGCAAAGTCAAATGGGATGCAAATCATCGTACAGTATCCATAGAGGCTGAATCAAATTAGTGATATTGTTCGAATAAAATCGAACCGCTGATTTTCGGGGTCATCATTAAAAATCCCTCCCCACTCTTCTTTAATATCACTTTAGATATTTAACGCGAATTTTAAATTTGTTGCCCTTTGAAGTTTACCCTTCAGGAACTCCTCAAGCAAAAAAGCCTGCTCGATAATCACCTGGCATGGCTGAATTCAAAAATTGAGGAACTTAAAAGCGAAACACCTGAGAAAAGTGAAACGACACCCGGTGCTGCTTCAACAGCGCCCAGTGTTGAAACTGTAAAAACAGTTGAAACTACCACCCCGATTGCACCCGGGGAAGATCCGGTAACAGAGACTATTGCGCAACAGTATCAGGCAACACAAAGCGGCGAATCGCCGATGATGAAAGTGGGCTGTATCGCAGTCGTTATCGGGATCTGCTTGTTCTTTCTCTTTGCTCTTTTTGTCCTGCCCAATTGGTTTTATTAGAGCGTAATCTTGTCGCTTTGACTGCTCCAAGATTTATAGACAGCGTTCGTGAATCGCATATATTTTACCCCTAATTCAAAATTAGTTAATTTTACCGGAGTTCCATTACGAATACTGTCGATAAAATCCGCCTCGACTTGCCAGCTTCCCTTTTTATCAGAGGGAATATCAATACGTTCCTCCTCCCCAGAACCAACGTCTGCCCGGTATAGGGCATTCTCTTTAAGATCCAGACGCAGAGAGGCCTTTGAGCCATTTAGCCTGATTTCTACACGCGACTGACCAGACTCTATCCCACTGAATTGGTATATCATCCGTGCGCCAGACGAATATCGCCCGAGGATAGAAATACAATCAGGGATTTTTACAGACACCTTTTCTTTTTTTTCAAGATCATCGCGCTCAGTAGTAAAAATTGCGGCATCAGCTATTACCCAAACCGGTTCATCATTAATCCACCGATGAATTATTTCATGATAAATCCCCATGCCCATTATATTGCGGCCACTTAATTCGAAATCTTGACGCCACATTATTGGTGCATCGGATAAGGCAAATTGACACCCTGTATCTGTCACACACAATTCTCTTAATTCTCCAATATCACCATTCGCAATGAGTTCTGTGATTGTTGCATCAAATTCAAAAGTCATTGGTCCGGGCACTATTTGCGCCACTAAATCGGGTTTTGCCTGGGAGGCGGCTAACATTGAGTCCGCTTCGGCTAAATCTCTGGCCATTCGCGCTTCCGTCAGTACATGTTTATTCGCAGCGAGTGCCGCATTAGTAATTTCAGCGTGCAGGTAAGGCCAGGTGCCAATACATATGGCGTCGATTTCTGAATCATTGACTACCTCTTGCCAGGTTTCGGCAATGCGAGGAATATTAAATTCTTTTGCTACTTTTTCAGACGATTCGCGACTGCGATTACAAACCACGGAACATACAACATCATCAATTTCCTGAAATCCAGGTAAATGCCTGCTGCGGGTATTTGCACCCGCACCGATAAAACCAACTCGTATTTGATTGCTCATAATGAATAAATGAGCAAAACCATTTCAAAAAAGCAACATTATCTCCTCGCTGCTAAAGGTTCATTTCATCGTTATAATATACCGTGACTTTTTCAAACCAGTCTCCAAAGAAGCCATTGCGATCACTTTTCCCTACCGAGGTAATAACTGAGGAATCGGTGATTACTGAAATTAATGACAGCTTGTATCCAGAAGAGATGTACTGTATCAGCAATGCCGCTAATAAACGCAAAAGTGAATTCACTGCAGGACGAGTTTGTGCCCGAAACGCCCTTAAAAAGTTGGGTTATACGGATTTTCCTCTCCTCATGGGGGAAGATCGCGCACCTCAATGGCCCGAAGATATTTCAGGAAGCATTGCTCATACGAGTGAATATTGCGGCGTCGCGGTAGCGAAAAAAAAAGATTTTCCCTCTTTGGGTTTTGATATGGAATTGATCGATAGATTGGGAAAACATTTATGGCCACAAATTTTCACCTCTCGAGAGCAATCATGGATTCAGACTCTACCCGGTGATGAACAAGATCAATCGGCGGCTCTTCTTTTTAGCGCTAAAGAATGTTTCTACAAATATCAATATCCTCTGACAAAACTATGGGTAGGTTTTGAGGACGTTGAAATTGAAGCCAGCCTAGTTGAAAATAAATTCAATATCCAATTACTAAAAGATATTCCGTCACTCGGGAAAATCAAAACGACATTTTCCGGTCACTTTTTATACCATTCAAATCATGTATTCACGGTTATCTTTTAGAGTCTAATTCTGTATTCATTCAAGGATCGCTGCATTCTAATCGTTGCTATTATATTAAGCGTTATGTTCATCCCCTGGGATAAAATTCATCTCTTGAAGCCATTTAAGCGTGGGCGCCAAGGTATCTCTTGCCGAGCGAAATTGTATCCCTAATTCACGTTGTGCCTTGGAATTATCCATAAACCAGTAGAGTAAAGCGTATTCCAAAGCGGCGGGATTAATTCCTCGGCGCAGCTTAAGCAGGTGACTTAAAAAAATATACAGTTTAACGAAAATATGTGGTACGTTGATTATGGTTTTTTTTGTTTTTAGTATCTTGTGGGTAAGGGCTGCAAGTTCATGAAAATTCAAATTATCTCCACCCAGGATATAGCGTTCACCAACCGCTCCTTGTTTATAAGCTGCTAAAATTCCTTGAGCAACATCTTCGGCATGAACGATGCTTGTTCCTCCTTTAGTAATAAGAACCGGCTTAGATTTTGCAAAATTAATCAGTGTTTCCGCTGTCACGAGATCAGTATCGCCGGGCCCATAAACTTCGGTCGGATTTACCGTTACTATGGGCAGACCTTTGGCAGCATACTGTTGACAGAGCTTCTCCGCTTCAACTTTAGCTAACACGTAAGCATACCTATTACTTCTTAAATTAAACATCTCGCTTTCATTCTGAATATTAGGTCTTTTCGTCCCCCCCACTGCCGCCGCACTGCTGACACAGACTGTCCTTAAATTGCCATATTTTTTTGCGGTTTTTAAAACATTATGTGTCCCCTCAACAATAACTTCATGCACATGGGGTGAAGCGATATCCGCCCAATTAGCTATCGCGGCTAGATGGATGACCCCCTGACAACCTTTGATTCCTTCAGCCAGACAAGAGCTATCACGAATGTCGCCAACAGTGTATTCGTAACTAAGGTGCTCGATGCGCTTGGTGTTACTCGTTTCCCTGAGCAGGCATTTTATGGAATAACCATTTTCGATTAAAAGAGGAAGCAAGTAAGATCCAATAAATCCATTTCCTCCTGTAACAAAAAGTTTTCCAAGATGATTATCGCTACTCACTTTAAATCTCTTTGTTATAGAGTTTTCTAACTATTGCGTAAAAGAGTGATCTTATCGTAAAGAGCACAGATAGTTACGAAATTGCAAGCTGGTTTGCTTTAATAAATCGAGCGATAAGAGTTAATATACCCCATCAATGGTAGAAGATTGGATTTATGGAATATAGAAATACTTTGTAATAGCATTTCTATAATGATCGGACCCCGTTTTTCGTACCAATTTAAGTGAGAGAGTTACCGGGTGTTGACCTGCTCCCGTTTACTGTACCAGAGCAAGTGTTAGTTCCGGCAGGGTGGTATGGGTTTTAACTTTCTTAGACATGGCTCTCTGGGCGTATTCGGCCGGAGGCCGATAGCCCAGAGAACTGTGTGGTCTTTGAGTATTATAATCAAGCCGCCAGGCTTCAAGTTTTTCTTTCGCTTCAGCGAGCGTACAAAATAGCTCGGTGTTAAGAAGTTCATCTCGTAAGCGTCCATTGAAGCTCTCAATATAACCATTCTCTACGGGTTTACCTGGCCGGATAAAATCCAGCTTGATGCCATGGCCATAAGCCCATTCATCCAGTACTTTGCCGGAAAACTCGGGCCCATTATCGACGGTAATGGTTTGGGGAAGACCGATTCCTGCAGCGGCTTTCATAAGTGCTGCAGCGACTTTGTGCCCACCGATGGACGTATCGACCAAAAGCAGTGGGCAAGCTCGGGTGTATTGATCGACAACGGTGAGTATGCGGAAGGGGCGGCCGTTGGTCAGCCGATCGCTCATAAAGTCCATCGACCAGCGCTCCTGGGCTGCTGAAGCCGCGGGCAGTGAGACCCGTCTTTGCGCGGCACGCTTCTTTCGTTTCTTCGTGCGCACTTCCAGCCCTTCGGCCTTGTAGATACGATAAAC
The DNA here is from genome assembly GCA_965219535.1 of Opitutales bacterium. Lineage (GTDB taxonomy): Bacteria > Verrucomicrobiota > Verrucomicrobiia > Opitutales > PNEW01 > PNEW01. Next base: position 1,941,055 of record CBDCNV010000001.1, read on the forward strand.
GCGTTTCTTTCCTACCGTCCAGCCTTCCCGCTTTAATAACACCGTGATTCGCCGATACCCGTAGCGCACGCGCGCTGCGGCGAGGTCACGGATGCGCATGATCAGCGCACGTTCGTCCTTCTTCACCGGCTGGTAGTTATAACTCGACCAATACAACTTCATCAGCCTGCACGCGCGGCGTTTGCTCACCTCATAAGCTTCCACTAACCAGTCAGCAATCACCTTCTTGCGCACAGGCTTTATAATTTTTTTGCGATTACTTCCTGCAGCATGTGCTTGTCCAGGCTCAGATCAGCTACCAGCTTCTTCAAACTGGCGTTCTCTTCATCGAGTTGCTTCAGCCGTCTTAATTCGCTCATTCCCATGCCCGCGTATTTACCCTTCCATCGGTGGTAGGTCTGTTCGCTCACGCCTAACTCTCGGCACACTTCGGCGATCCTTCGACCGCCTTCTACCTGCCTTAGGGCATAGATGATTTGTTCTTTATTATATCGTTTTCCTTTATTTTTCATGGGTGGTTCTTTCTCCTATTTTTTATTAGGTTTTCCACCCATGCCAGACTAAATCTTTGCTGGTCCAGTTTTACGGGGACAGGTCAGGTGTTAATGGTTTTAGGATTGATGTATATGAGAGATCTTGGCGAAGTGAGGGCGTAGCCCGAACGCGGCCAAGATCGGAAAGGAATCTGACAAACTCTTGTGGGCTTTTGAAGCCTAAACGACTGTGGGGATGTTCATGGTTATAGGTCTGACGCCATTGTTCGATTACCACTTGCGCTTCAGCCACGCTGAGCAACACTTCACGGTTCAAACACTCATCGCGTAAGCGGTTGTGAAACGACTCGATGAAACCGTTTTGCCAGGGACTGCCCGGATCGATATAGATCGCCTTTATGTTATTACCGGACAACCACTGCTGCACTTGATGAGCAATGAACTCACTGCCGTTGTCACTACGGATATAGCTGGGAGGTCCCTCCTCTTCAATGGCCTCGCTAAGCACAGAGAGGACATCGGTTGAGGTGAGTTGACGAGCGACCCGGATATCCAGGCATTTACGCGTATATGTCTTCGCTTCGCTTGAGTGTCGTCGCTTTCAGCTCCTCGGTACATCGATTAGAGTCATCATCTTTAATGGACCGCCGTTGTCTGTACGATCATGGACAAAGTCCCAGGACCAAACGTGATTGCGACCCTTTGCTTTAGTAGGTGACCCCGTAGAGACTCCTTGACGGTGTCTGCCCTTTTTCGGGGGCTTTACCTGCAGCCCTTCTGAACGTCGTACCGCCTGGACAAACTTCCTGCTTGTTGTCCAGCCTTCCTTTACCAGCAAGGCACGGATGCGCCGGTAACCGTAGCGGGGATGTTTCCAGGACAAGCTCACAATCCGCTCGACCAACCGCTGAGCTTTCTCACTGGCCTGTTTGGGCCGGTAACTGAACGTTGACCAACTCAGGCTGAGATAAGCACAAGCCCTCCGCAACGAGCACAACCCTTTCTCAGCCGCAGCTTTTACTACTCGTTTCTTCTGCTTTGGGCTCACCATTTTTTTGACAGCGTTTCCTCCATTACCTGATTCTTGAGCATTTGATCTGCGAGCAGCTTCTTCAGCTCGGTATGTCAGGCCTTCTCGCTTGCGCTCGTGAATTCTTTTTCCAGCTCTTTAAATCGCTTCGCATCGGCAAGTTCTAAATTGCCATATTTTTTACGCCAGCGATAGAAAGTCTGTTCGCTCAGGTTGTTTCCACGGCAGATTTCCTGTACCGTTTTACCGGTATCGGCTTGCCGCAATATTGTTATAATCTGTTCTGTTGTGTATCTTTTTCTTTTCATTGAGGTTATCTGTTTATCCCGATAACCTCTCTCTGTAAATGATACGATTTTTGGGGGTCACTCCAATAAAACGCCAAGCTTCCCATAGCATGATGAGGTAGAATGAAATGCGGAAAAAAATCAGGCTTGTGCAATCAACTGGTTCGAACAGCGTCTGTGATAAGCGTTGCGGAAAAGGCTGTGCAGTGCCTAATGCCTCTTTTTTAACGATGACCGTCATAAATTTAGTTTTACTTAGCTGATATTAAATAAGCCATAAATTTTATTTAAGCTGACATTGAGATATCCTTAACGGAAGCGAAAGATTTACCTGGAAATAAAGACTTTCTCTAGATTACCTATTTTCATGTCAGTCTAAGACGGGACATTCTGTCGATCTTTATAGAGTATTTAGTTATCAGTATCTTTTACGCGTATTCCCCTTACATTGTTCCAGTGGGGAATAGACAGATTGAATTTTATTAAAAAAAACTTGTATCAGCAGTCAATCCACTCCTTATTACTCAACTTCACAAACGATGCAGGGTGGAGCAGTCCGGTAGCTCGTCAGGCTCATAACCTGAAGGTCGCGGGTTCAAATCCCGCCCCTGCACCCAAATTTCACGAGAAGCATTTGTAATCAGCTCGTGTTGAATCTACAGGTTCATAATTGAAAACTGGATGTAAAAGCATTCAAGCGTCTCTATCGGCCGCTCCCAGGCCTATTTCAGGATGAATTTCTTCTTGCTTTCCACACGTCAGAAGCTATTGCTTTTTCTTTCTCCTCGCTGCGTCCGTTCCCAGGTTTCGGTAAGGCTTACCCATTTATTGATAAAACATTTATTTATTTACAAGAACAGATCCCACTTCACTGGGCCATCACCAGTAATATATGAATATAACAATTAACGATCTACTTGATGCAGGTGTGCACTTCGGACACCAGTTACGCCGATTTAATCCGAAAGCAAAGCCATATGTTTACGATAATCGGCATGGAATTTCGGTTATTGATTTGGAGCAAACCTATGCTCTCCTCGATGAAGCAGCCACGTATATCGAAGAACTCGTAACTTCCGGTCAAAATGTCCTCTTTGTCGGCACAAAACGGCAAGCCCAGGAGATCATTCGCGAAGCGGCTACGGCCTGTCAGATGCCTTTTTGCGCAAATCGATGGATGGGCGGTACGCTTACCAATTATTCGACTATTAAATCCAGCTTGGACAAATATAAAAATTATCTCGCCATGGATGCCGATGGCTCCCTTGACAAACTTCACAACAAAGAGGCTTCCGCAATCCGCCGTGAAATGAATAGGATGCAACGCAATTTCGAAGGTCTCCTTGAAATGACTGAGCTGCCTGCCGCAATATTCGTAATCGATATCAATCATGAACAAATAGCAGTTGCCGAAGCTAATAGAATGAAAGTTCCTCTCATCGCTCTCGTCGATACCAATAGTGATCCTAATCTTATCGATAAACCTATACCAGGTAATGACGATTCCATTAAATCTATCCGTGTGATCGTCGAGACAATAGTTGAAGCTGTGCAGAATGGTCTTTCTCAACGTGAATCGCAGACAAAAACAATGGGGATCTCACCCATTGTGCGTGAAATCACCAAAGAAGAACAACTACCGATAACAGCAACCACTGCACCCACTGACGAAAATCAGGCAGCTGATGAAATTCCCACTTCCTACTCATCGGACATTGATGATGATTCCTCTTCGTCAACTTCCAATTGATAAGTCCAATCTTTCTGAGATTAGAGTAATAGAAGTGACAATATTATGAGCGTTGAAATTACTGCACAATTAGTGAGCGAATTGCGATCAGAGACCGGAGCCGGTCTCATGGATTGCAAAAAAGCGCTGACCGAATCAAATGGCGACTCAGAGCAGGCAATGCTTATCCTGCGCAAAAAGGGAATAGCTGCCGCCGAAAAGAAATCCAGCCGCAGCGCCAGCGAGGGATTAATTGAACAATACATCCATCTGGGAGGGAAAGTCGGTGTTTTAATTGAAGTAAATTGTGAGACGGATTTTGTGGCGAAAACAGAGGACTTCAAAACTTTTGTAAAAGACATCTGTCTTCATATCGCGGCAGCAAATCCAGTTTGCATTTCACGAGAAGAGGTACCGGAAGAATTAATTGAAAAAGAGCGTGAAATAGCTACCTCCCAAATTCAAAACAAACCTGCCCATATCATCGAGAAAATCGTCGAAGGTAAATTAGATAAATATTACCAAGGTGTATGCCTGCTCGAACAACCCTTCGTGAAAAATCCTGATCAGACGGTTCAGGAGCTCCTTACAGAAAAAATTGCGAAGCTCGGTGAAAACATGATTATACGTCGCTTTGCCCGCTATCAGCTAGGAGACTAAGGAGTATTTGCCCGGCTGGGTTAATCCCATCTTCCAAAGAGCTCTACGATATGAGCATTTAGCTCTTCTTGCTCTTTATCACTGAGCGTGTAATAGGGAGCCCTGCGATATCTTTTCGAATGTCCGGCGCATTCTAAAATACCGTGAATAGCTGCGTCACGACCTCCGACAACACTGTTATTATAATCGAAAAAAGGCATATCATAATCCCGAATAATGGCTGACGCGGAGTTTAAGTCCCCTTCAAGGATGGCATTCCAATAGCTCCAGGTAATCTCTGGTTTAAACATAATAAAATTCGAAAAATATCCGTCCACCCCATAAGGCAGCATATTCATATGATTTTGTTTTAAGCCACCGGCAATTATCGCCCAATGATCGTGAGCGATAAGACAAGCCTTGCGTACAAATTCCCCACAGACATCATCCTTCAGAGCAACGACACCAGGGGCTCTTTCAACAAGTGTTTCTATAACTTTATAAGAAAAGTTTAAGGGTCGATTTTTCAGATAATTGGTTACAATCATAACGGGTAAGTGCTTACCTATTGCACTGTAATGATCGACAAGTGTATTTACAGTTGTCGATCCCGCCCAGTCTGGCGGTAAAACCATAAGCATATCCGCACCGAGCTTAGTACAGTATTCAGCAAATTCTACCGATTTGCCGGTCCACCAGTTACCGGTTGCCGCTACTACCAGCGCGCGTTTATCAACCTGTTCGATCACAACTTTTGTGATTTCTGCAATTTCGTCATCAGTAAGGAGCGAAAACAAGCTGTTACCATAAGTCAGAACAAGATTTTTCGCGCCAGCACTAATTACATAGTCTATTTGTCGACGCAGCCCAGGCCAGTCAATCTGCCCTCCTCTGTCAAATGGTGTCCGAACTGAGGGACATGGCCCAGTGAGGGCTTCACGCAGTTCGGCCGGGCATTTTTCATTTTTTTGCCCCATGCTTTTGGGATTAAATGTAAATTACCGTTTGTAAGTTCTACATCCCGTAATGGTCGGTGATAAATGCTTGAAGGCTTTCGAAATCCTTATCGCTGATCGAGTGATAAGGCGCTCTTCGATATCTCTTCGAATGCCCAGCGATCTCCAATATGCCGTGTAACGCCGCATCACGCCCACCTTCTACCGTATTAATATATTCAAATAGTGGCATATCATAATCACGAATAAATGCTGCGGCCTCCTTTATATTCCCTTCAAAGATCGCGTTCCAGTAGCGCCAGGCAAGTTCGGGTTTAAATATTATAAACACTGAAAAATTACCATCCACCCCATAGGGCAGCATGTTCATATGATTCTCTTTTATACCGCCAGCTATAATCGCCCAATGATCATAAGCGATGGTACATACCTTGCGGACAAAAGCGTTACAAACATCATCTTTAAGGGCGACAATACCAGGAACCCGTTCGACAAGCGTTTCGATAACTTCAAAAGCAAATGCGGCGGGTCGATTACCCAGGTAATTTGTTACTACCATAACCGGAATGTGTTCACTTGCTGTTCTATAATGGGTGACTAGTGTTTCTACGGTAGTCGATGCCCCCCAGTCAGGCGGTAATACCATTAGCATATCGGCACCCAGTTCTGCGCAATATTTTGCAAATTCTGCTGTTTTTCCCGTCCACCAGATTCCGGTTGCCGCAACAACCATCACCCGCTTATCGACATACTCAACGACTACTTTCGTAAATTCTGCAATCTCATCATCGGTGAGAAGAGAGTAAAGGCTGTCGCCATAAGTAAGTATAATATTTTTTGCACCGGCCCCAATAACGAAATCCAATTGATTCCGCAATCCGTCCCAATCAATTTCACCATTAATTTTAAATGGTGTTCGTACCGATGGGCAAGGCCCCGTTAGAGCTGCACGGAACTCTTGAGGACATTTACTTACATTTGACCTCATAAATTAGATTGAAGGATGAAATTTATTTTCCGCTCGCTTTTAGAGCACTCTCAAATTCCTTACCCCATAGCGAAAAACTTTGAACAATGGCACCAAAATCACCTCCGTAATTAAGAAATCTAGCACCGGCATCAAGCAGTCCTTTCAGATCATCACCGCCACCTGTTGGCCTACCCCAGGCGAGACCATTTTTTTCTGCGGCATCGGCTACCTTTTTCTGTGCTTCCAGAAACCTGGGGTCTTTCAAGTCAGCCGGGCAACCCAAACGATGGCTCAAATCACTGGGGCCAACAAAAAGAACATCCAATCCTTTAACCTCTGCTATCTCTTCAACATTATCGACTGCTTGGGGAGATTCTATTTGGACCGCAATTAATGTTTCTCGATTATAATGTTCGGTATAATCTTTTAAATTAAAGTTTGTATAATAATCACCGTCTAAACCACCACCATCTACACCTCTATCCCCGATTGGAGGAAATTTAGCATTTTCGACTATGCTACTTGCTTGATCAGCCGTATTTACGAGGGGGATCAATAGACCTGTTGCTCCATTATCCAGAAACTTCCCTATTGGGGTTCGTTCTCGAATTGAACTGGGGCGTATTATACAATCGATATCATGAAAATGCGTATTGATAAGAAAGTTTTGTATATCCTTAGGGTTCCAAAAATTATGTTCTGATTCCAGCCAAATACCATCATATCCATTATCAGAAGCATGTTTTGGTAGCATAAATGCAGGAGTAACGGCACACACCGTCCTGGCAACTTGACCACTGCGAAGTTTCTTTAGCACTTTCGAATTTCTCATAATTTAAATTCTTAAAATGGGTTTACTATTTATCCGGTAATTTTTGATGAAGCCGACCTGACAACTTAATGTTATAAAAGTCAAGAGTCACTTAACCTATGATGAGAGGTAACTTTCCCCTACAATTAAGTTATGTCAGAATTTTTGATATATTTTTAAAGCTGCAACCGCTTTTTGATTTCATCAAAATCTAATCCAGCAATTTCGACAGTCTTAAGGGGTGATTTTTCACCACGCGCGATGCTTATTGAACGTCTTGGAAGGTTTAATTGAAAGGAAAGATATTCAATGAGCAATTTATTCGCACGCCCCTCTACAGGTGGTGAATTCAACTTTATTTTAAGTCTCTCTCCCTGCCAACCCGAGATTTTATTACTGGCGGCATTTGTCATGACTCTTACCTCAAGTCTGAAACACCCACTCGTTGGCATTCAAGATTTCTTAGAGTTCGGATAGCTTCCCAACCATTTCACCATCGGACAAGTGTTGTTTAATTCCTCCAGAGCTTCTTGGACTTCAGGATCTTCATAATGTCCGATGATATCGACAAAAAAGTAGTAGTCCCATAATTTGCGCTTACTGGGACGCGATTCTATTTTACTCATATTGATGCCCCGTTTACAGAATGGATCTAGAGCTCCTTGTAAAGCGCCAGGTTTATCCTGCAAGGTAAAGACAAAGCTGGATTTATCACGCCCCTTTCCTAATCTTCCTGAAGGGGAACTGCCGATAATTAAAAACCGAGTTACATTATCCGTTTTATCCTGAATGTTCTCCTCGATTATTGAAACTTTATAGATTGTCGCAGCCGCAGCTGCAGCGATTGCAGCTGTCCCGGGATGGTCTTTAACATAGCGAACGGCTTCCGCAGTACTCGGGGCATAAACTTCCTCTACTCCTGGCAGTTTACGCGATAGCCATTGCCGGCACTGACCGATTGCAATATCTTTAGAGTGAATCACCTTTATTTCCGCCAGAGGTGACTGGGAGATAAGGCACAATGAAACATCCAGGTATAATTCGGAAATAATTTTCAGGTCTGTCTCAACGAGCAGATCAAGGGAATGAGTGACAGCTCCCTCAGTTGAATTTTCCACTGCAATCACTCCATATTGAGCTTCACCTTTTTCGACCGAAGAAAATACATCGGAAAAACTGTTTAAAGGAGTATAGTTCAAGCTAGTACCAAAATTTTTAATCGCCGCTTGATGAGTGAAAGTCGCTTCCGGACCCAGATAAGCGACGGTTATTGGTTTTTCGAGCGCCAGGGCGGCAGATATAACTTCTCTATAGATTGACCGGATAGCATCATTACCGAGTGGACCTTTGTTCTTAGAATCCATTTTGCTCAATATCTCTGCCTCCCGACTGGGATCATAGACATCTTTTCCCGCTTTCTCTTTAACGCGTCCTATTTCAATTGCTAATTTAACTCGCTCATTGAGAAGATCGACAATTTTGCTGTCGAGAGAATCTATTTTACTTCGTAATTTCTCTAAGTCCATTTAGCGATTAAACTTTGTCTGATTCAGGAAGCCCCACGTCGGCGTCACTCAGAGCTTCTGCCTCACGGTTGGATGCCTCGCGAATCCACTCATTAATTTGTTGCGGTGATAGGACATCTGATGCTGGTAATTCTTCAATAGAGCTCAACCCGCAATATTCAAGAAATTTATCACAAGTTTCGTATTGAAGAGGGCGTCCTGGCAAATCCGCCCTACCCGTCACCAAAACAAGTTCATGCTCAAGCAGAGTATTTATAGAACTGTCTGACGACACCCCCCGAATTGACTCAATTTCCGATCGGGTTACAGGTTGACGGTAAGCGACGATGGCCAAAGTTTCCATCGCTGCCTGGCTGAGCTTTTGAGGTTTGGGGTCGTCGCGAAGCAGGCGAACCCAATCTGCAAAATCCGGGCTTATTGATAGTCGGTAGCCGGTCGGACCTTCAACTAAACGATAGACTTCCTTTTTTTCAATCATGTCCTCTGCCATAGCATCCATGGCATCGCGTATTTGAGTGGCCGTAACGAGTGCAGGGACTTGCTTGACAATATCCTCCATGATGTCCTGTTCCTCGATTTCATCGAGTAGCATTTCCTCTCTCGAGGATGCCGGCAATTTATGATAACGTGTTATAACAGCTTGAATGTCCTTAACCGTTAATGGTGTTGATGAGGAAAAGAGAAGCGCTTTAAGTATTCTTTGAAGATTAAACTCCATATTATAATCTAATACCGTTAGTAAAGGGATGGGTTATTTTTGGATGTATGACGATAAAATGTGATTGTAGTTTAATCTGCAATCTCTTGATATGTAAAACCCAATTCTTTTGCTAATATTCTGGTAACAGACTGCAAGAGTAACCTTACAATAAAAATTGATGATGTCTAAAGAAAAAATAAAAAGACCCTATTCTTCTATTCTCGTAGATGGATCCACTCGAGCTGGAGCTCGTTCCATGTTGCGGGCAGTTGGTTTTAAAGAGGAAGATTTTAAAAAGCCTATCGTGGGCGTGGCCTCTACCTGGAGCATGGTTACTCCGTGTAATATGCATATCGATGAATTGGCGAAAGAAGCCGGAAGAGGGATTGATGAAATTAATGGTAAATCAGTCATTTTTGGGACGATAACCGTTTCCGATGGTATCCCCATGGGTACCGTAGGGATGAGATATTCACTTGTCTCACGCGAAGTTATAGCCGACTCAATTGAAACAGTTGCCGGGGCTGAAGGCTTCGATGGGCTTGTTGCGATTGGGGGATGCGATAAAAACATGCCGGGTTGTCTGATGGCGTTAGCTCGACTAAATCGCCCGGCAGTTTTTGTCTATGGGGGTTCTATTCTACCAGGAATACACAAGGAGAAGGAAGTAGACATTGTTTCTGTCTACGAAGCTATCGGATTAGAATCGAACAATAAAATAGATGAACAAGAGCTTGGTGAAATTGAAACGTGTGCTATTCCCGGGCCAGGCTCATGCAGCGGCATGTATACCGCTAATACCATGGCATCAGCGATTGAAGCTTTGGGGATGAGCCTTCCTAATAGCTCAGCGCAGCTAGCAGTGTCCAAAGATAAACTACTCGATGCATTCAAGGCCGGCAATACGGTCATTGAGCTGGTTAATAATGATATCAAGCCAAGAGATATTATGACGTTGGAAGCTTTCGAAAACGCAATCACGACCGTGATAGCGTTGGGTGGTTCGACCAATGCCGTACTTCATCTTCTGGCTATAGCTCATTCTGCTGAGGTGCCCCTTTCGATTGATGATTTTTCTCGTCTTGGTAAAAACGTTCCCGTGCTATGTGACCTCAGGCCCAGTGGAAGGTATAGCATGGCTCAATTGATACGTATTGGTGGTCTCCAACCATTGATGAAAACATTGTTAGACCATGGATTGTTGCATGGTGATTGCCTGACGGTTACTGGAAAAACACTGCGTGAAAATCTCGAAGCTGTTACCCCTTACCCTAATGACCAGGATATTGTAAGACCATTCGATGATCCGATAAAGCCGGATAGTCATTTATGCATTCTCTATGGTAATATTGCACCTGAGGGTGCTGTTGCGAAAATCACGGGCAAAGAAGGGCTCAGTTTCAGTGGTAATGCCATCACATATAATTCTGAAGAAGACGCCCTCAAGGGAATTCTCGACGGGACAGTAAAGCCTGGGCAGGTTGTCGTCATACGCTATGAGGGACCAAAAGGAGCTCCAGGAATGCGTGAAATGCTTGCTCCCACTTCCGCGATTATGGGACGTGGACTGGGAAAGGAAGTTGCCCTTATTACCGATGGACGATTCTCCGGAGGAAGCCATGGGTTTGTCGTCGGCCATGTAACACCAGAAGCCGAAATCGGTGGACCGATCTCAGTGATTGAAAACGGCGACAGGATAATGATTGATGCATCATGCAATGAATTGAATATTGAGATATCAGAAGAAGAATTAAAGGAACGGCTTGATGCTTGGAAAAAACCGAAAGCGAAGGTTAAGCGTGGAGTGCTCGCTAAATACGCAAAAATGGTTAATTCTGCTTCACTAGGTGCCGTGACTGATGCCGATCTTTAGATTATCAATAGTTTTTCAATAATAAGAATAGTCCCAAAATTTAACAATAATGAGCTGGGACCGCTTCAAACAATATTATTTGCCGTTCGAAGATCTGGGATTTTCGCTCGATATCAGCCGCATGGATTTTCCTCCATCTTTTATAACGGAGATGGACACGCGCATGAAGCGTGCATTTGAATCGATGGAAGCCCTGGAAAACGGTGCCATTGCCAATCCGGATGAAAACAGAATGGTTGGGCATTACTGGTTGCGAACCTCTCGGCTTGCCCCGGAGAAAGAAATTCAAAGGGGAATAGAGTCCAATTTAGAACATATCCAGGAATTTTCGGCAGCCATAAGATCGGGTAATATATCAGGTGAATCGGGTAATTTTAGAAATATCCTCATAATTGGAATAGGTGGTTCAGCTCTGGGGCCACAACTTATTAATGACGCGCTTATCCAACCGGAATATGAAAATATTCAATTTTATTTCTTCGATAATACAGATCCGGATGGTATAGACCTGACACTCGCACGGTTAAAAAACCAGCTGGGTAATACACTGGTAATTGTCATATCTAAATCCGGGAGTACCGCTGAAACACGCAATGGAATGGAAGAAGCCAAATATGCTTATCGTGAAGCCGGTTTAGATTTCAATAAGCATGCAGTTGCCATTACCCACCCTGGTAGCGCTCTCGATCAGCACGCTAAAGCTTCTGGATGGTTAGATCGCTTTCCTTTGTGGGATTGGGTGGGAGGCCGCACCAGCTTATTTAGTTCAGTAGGATTACTACCCGCTGCCTTGCTGAATATTGATATTATGGAAATGCGAAAAGGGGCCGCCGCGATGGATGATGTTACACGAATTAAAGATAGTATGAAGAACCCGGCAGCCTTACTCGCGCTTATGTGGTATTTCGCTACTGATGGAAAGGGATCTAAAGACATGGTCATTCTACCCTATAAAGATCGCCTTTTACTTTTCTCCAGATACTTACAGCAGCTTGTCATGGAATCACTCGGTAAGGAGAATGACCTTGAAAGTAATAGGGTAAACCAGGGAATTTCAGTTTACGGCAATAAAGGTTCGACCGACCAGCATGCCTACGTCCAGCAATTACGCGATGGGGTCGCTAACTTTTTTATAACCTTCATTGAAGTCCTTAGAGATAGAAAACAGCCTTCTCTTGAAATTGAACCCAATGTTACCACTGGTGATTACTTGCAGGGGTTTTTCTTGGGTACTCGCTCGGCGTTACATGAAAAAGGGCGCCAATCTATTACGATTACAATTGATGAGGTAACTTCGTATACCCTATCACTACTTATTGCATTATATGAACGCGCAGTAGGTCTCTACGCCAGCTTAATTGGCATCAATGCGTATCATCAGCCGGGTGTAGAAGCGGGTAAGCAAACGGCTGCTTTCTACCTGAAGATTAAAAGTGATATTCTCGAAAAAATGATCGCTAATCCCGGAAAAACTTATACCCCTGAAGCTCTCGCATCTGAATTAAACCTTGAAATTGACACAGAAATAATCTTCAAATTACTGGAGCATTTAAGTGCAAACCCTGATAAAGGCATCATTAAAACCCCTGCGGCTATTTTCTATAATACAAATTATTATTTTAAGTCCTAATTGCTAAATTGACTGTTTTAATATTTAAAGCTTAATAAATTCAGCGTCCCTTCTTCCACATTTATAAATGAAAATCCTAAAGCTAACCTTACTTCTGAGTCTATTCACGGCCACGACTATCTGTTTCTCTGGTTGCGCAAAAGTAAATCAGGATGCAAATCCGATCCCTTGGAGTCGTCCTGCTGATTGGGAAAATAAAGCGCCTGGAATGCCTAATATGTGAGTAGATTATTTTGTAAAAGAATAATAGCTTATGTCGCGGTCAACCGCTTGTTCCGAATCTGGTCGGCTTTATGTTTTAGCCACACCAATAGGAAATCTTAATGATATAACCGCAAGGGCGACGGATATTCTTGCGACTTGTAATATTGTCGCTGGTCGGGTTACACAAACTGGTCCACTGAGAGAGTTAGTCTGGAGAGGTTAATGTTGAAGTTAAGTTGGTAGAGGAAGTCAAGGCTTGGGCGCAATGAGGGCGTAGCCCGAATGGAGCCCGAGCCTTCGGTATTGAGGTTTTGAGCGAAACGTTGTGGAGTAATATTGCCGAGGCTGCGGTGGGGTCGAACATGATTGTAAAGCCAGCGCCAATCTTCGATCACCACGCGGGCTTCGGTCAAAGTCCACAGCTGTTCACGATTTAGACACTCCTCGCGAAAACGGGCATGGAACGATTCGATGTATCCGTTCTGCCAAGGGCTTCCTGGTTCGATATAGAGGGTATTGATTTTCATCGCAGTTAGCCAAGTTCGCAATTCCTTTTCAATAAACTCGGAACCGTTATCGCTGCGAATATATTTTGGCGGCCCATGAGGGTCGAGCAGTTTTTGCATGACCCCGCGCACCTTCTGCGCATTGATATGGCGATCGACATGGATCACCCGGCACTCGCGGGTGTACTCGTCAAGGACGGTGAGCATTTTGAGATTCCCACCGCGGACCGTCTTATCGTGGATAAAGTCCCAGGTCCAAACATGGTCGGGATGTTCGGCCTTCGTCGGCAGCCCGGTGGAGACACCCCTGCGCCGGCGTCTTGGCTTGCGTGGGGGAATCGCCAGGCCCAGTTCACGTCGCAGACCTTGCACGAGCCGTTTACCCACCTGCCAGCCTTCGTCCTTCAACAGCTTCGTGATCTTCGGATAGCCCCACCTCGCGTATTGCCGTGATAACCGCCTTACTGCCGCCTTCAGTTTCGTTAGCCAGGCATCAGGATACTTCGCCCGATACGCATAGGTGGAGCGGTGCAGGTGAAAGTATCGGCACGCTCCACGTATCGAACACTGGCCCCGGGCCACAAGTCTCTCTGCCACTTGCCGCTTGTGCCCAGGGCTTACAGTTTTTTTTCGAGCGTCTCCTGCACAATCTCTATCCCCAGCAGCTTGTCCGCCAGCATCCGCTTTAACCGCGCGTTCTCCTTCAAAGAGTTCCTTCATCCGCTTGGCCTGGTTGACATCAATCATCCCAAGTTCACGTTTCCAGCGGTGGAAGGTCTGTTCGCTTATGTTGTTCTCGCGGCATACTTCCAGAATCGTTTTCCCTTTGTCTGCCTGCCGCAGCATCCGTATCTTCTCTTCGGTTGTATATCTTTTGCCTTTCATTGTCTGAGTCCTTTCTAGGTGTCCCAGACTAACTTTTCTAGTGGACCAGTTTTCGTGGTCACGACCAGCGCGGCTGAAAGTATTTTAAAAACCAAGCGTCTGCTGGACCATCTCGGGATTGGAACCAAGATCCTTCCTTATCACGAGCATAACGAAATTCGTCAGGCAAATAATATCGCCAGCCTCATTGAATCTGGAAATATTATTTCTCTCGTTTCTGATTCAGGAACGCCAACCGTAAGTGATCCGGGATTCAGACTGGTCCGTGAATGCCGACGGCGCGGATTATCAGTCGTTCCTCTACCGGGTCCCTCAGCGCACATTACCGCACTTTCAGCCTCTGGATTACCCAGTGATGGTTTTCTCTTTCTAGGTTTTCTTCCACCTAAAACATCAGCTAGGAAAAAGTTTTTTGGTGAGTTTGCTGACTTTGAATACACACTTGTGCTCTATGAATCTTGCCATCGAATTACAAAATTCATGACTGACCTGATTGAGGTACTAGGTCCAGACCGCACGATTTGCGTTGCTCGAGAGTTGACCAAAATCCATGAAACATTTCATATAGGTTTAGCTAATGATGTTCACGAAAAAATGCTAAATGCCAGTCTCAAAGGTGAGTTTGTAGTCGTTATAGCTAAAAAGGGATTTCAGCTTTAGCGAAAATACCGTTGAATAATAAATCGCCAGTCGTTGCGATTATCGATGTAGGCAGTAATACGATCAAGTTATTGATTGCTGGAAAGGGAAATCCCTTAGATGTAATTGAAGATAAAACTTGTCAGACACGTATTATTCAACGCGCAGACAATATTGATAAGCGCCTTGCTGGAGAGCGCATTGAAGCGGCATGTGAAAGTATTAATGAGCTGGTTCAACGAGCTAAAAAATACAGCCCCCAGAATATCACTTTAGTCGGCACAAGTGCGGTACGAGACGCAGAAAACCAGAGTTACTTTAAAAAACGTGTCTTAGAATCGACAGGATACCACTTGGAGGTCCTAAGTGGAGAAGAGGAAGCTTTGTTAATCAGCCAAGGTGTCCTTCAAGATCCGGTGCTGGCAAAATTTAGATCTTTTTATCTTATTGATTTGGGTGGTGGCAGTCTTGAGCTAATTGACTACTTTAATGGTTCTATCAAACAATTGGTAAGTTTGCCTACGGGAGCAATTCGTATCGCTGATAATTTTTTAGAAAACAGGAGCAGTAATTTAAATGAACCTGTAGCCAAAAAAATTAAGCACTTTATTCATGAGGAGATTAAGACAAGCGGTTTTACTTTAGATAATAAGATGCAGCCCCTAGTCGTCACAAGTGGATCACTGGCAGTTGCGAAGAAATTAATTTTAAAACAAAAACCAGAATTAAATTATGAGTCATCACAAATTCCAGTAAAAACGCTGCGGAACCTCTATACTGACATATCAGCGCTCAATTTAACGCAGCGATTAAAGATACCGAAAATGCCAGCTTCTCACGCGGACATATTACCCATCGCGATATTAATACTCCTTTTTATTGCCGATGAAATCGATGCCGATCTGATTTTTCATACAAAAATTAATCTGCGCTATGGTTTAGCTACTAAACTTCTTTCGGAAATTATTGAGGACAGCTAAAATATCGTCTGGGATTGGTGCTTCAATTTTAAGTAAGTTTTTGGTTATTGGATGGTTAAATATTATTTCTCTGGCATGTAAAAGCACGCGTGGAATAGATAGGGAGTCGCTATCTTCAGGTTTATAACCATAGAGAGTATCGCCAACTAGAGGGTGCCCTATATGCGCTAGATGAACTCGGATCTGATGTGTTCTCCCGGTATAAATACGGATCTTTAATAGAGCTGCTCGATCACCAAAGCCCTCTTCACGTTGCCAATCTGTGTGTGCGTAACGGCCGTGATGACTTACACTCATTTTTATTCTATTCACGTGGTGTCTTCCAACCGGTTCTTTTACTGTCCCTGACAACAGCGTCGGAACACCACTTACAAGAGCCAGATATATTTTTTTTAAATCCCGTTTTTCAAAACTCCGGCTGAGGTCGATATAAGCAGCATCAGTCTTTGCTATAATGATGGCCCCTGACGTATACTTGTCCAGTCGGTGAACAATTCCGGGACGTTCGACACCGCCAATACCACTTAACGAATCTCGGCAATGATACAAAAGCGCATGAACGAGAGTAGGTTCAAATGTTCCATTACCTGGGTGCACTACCATCCCGGCCGGTTTATTAATAACAGCGATATGTTCATCCTCATAAAGTATATCAAGAGGTATTTCCACGGGTTCAAGAATGAGTTTTTTTAGAGGAGGAATAGAATAATAAATAATATCCCCTGCGGACAGCCGTTGGCTCTTTATGATGGCTTCATTGTCATGCCAAACTAGACCTTCTTCGAAAAGCCTCTGGACTTGATTACGGCTGAGTTCAGAACATTGGTCATGCAACACTTTATCCGCGCGTACGCGGTTGAATGCTTCTGACACTTCAAAAGAGATATCTCCCTTCGACTCTTGAGATTCGTTATGCAAGTTAATTACTCCCAATTATTGCGTCGATTTGCTTAATGAATGGACGGGTCATAGATTCAGGCATGAGAGCGATCTCAAATCCATTGCGCGCCAGAATCGCCAGTTCTTTTTTGCTGAAATTCAACTCCATTGCTAAAGCCGCATATTCCTCCTCAAGTTGATTACCAAAAGACAGGGGATCATCAGTATTTAAGGTACAGCGAACACCCTCATTGAAAAGCTTACGAATAGGATGATTCTTCATTGTCTCAACAACATTAAGTTTAAGATTGCTGATTGGACAAACATCAAAAGTGATATCCCTATCAATAATCATCGATATCACTTCGGGATCTTCGACCGCTCGCACCCCATGCTCCACGCGATTAACGCCGAGGATATCAATTGCATCCCTTACATAATCAGGTCCTCCAAATTCTCCTGCGTGTGCTTTAGTAAATTTATCAGCTTCGCGAGCGCGCGGCCAGAGCGATTTCGCCCAACCTTCAAGGGGGAGGACCTCCGTGCCGTGAAGATCTATCCCATCCAGATTAACCCAATTCACACAATCATCAATAACCGGGGCCATCAATTCAGTATAATGATTACGCAACATTCCCATAAAAATTCTTACCTCTAATCCATCCGGTACTGCCTCGTGAATAGCGCCAATGATTTCAGGTCCAGGAATATGGAGAAATTCAATTATTCCAGCGTGGAAACTGATTTCAACATACTTAACATTCTGTTCAAGATGCTTACGAAAAATAGCAACTGCCGCTTCATAATAGCGCTCGGGTGAAGTAAACCATTGTAGCGCCATAGCGATCAATGCTTCTTCGAATTGACTGAAACTCTGGAATTTAAATCCATCAGCCCAAGAGCGTGGCGGCTCTTTGAACTGAACAGGATCAATATTTTGTAGGAACTCGAAAGGCAGGGCACCTTCTATATGCAAGTGTGTTTCTGTTTTAGGGAGGCTCCTGATAAAAGCCGCAAGGTCAGGATCAGGTTGATAAGACATCGACGATCAACAGATTAATTAATGGAGATTATGGATCAGTATTATTTAATCACCTGACCATAGATGTTACACGCAAATTTTAACCCAGAAGGTAGTCCGGGTTCAACTTCTGTATTGATCTCGGTAGAAAGAGACCATTCTTTCGGATAAGTTTCCCATCAAAGTATATCTCCCCTCCCCCATAATCGGGTCGTTGAATAGATACCAGGTCCCAGTGAATCTGCGACCGATTTCCGTTATCTGCTTCTTCATAAGCTTGACCTGGGGTAAAATGGAAAGAACCAGCAATCTTTTCGTCAAATAAAATGTCGCACATGGGTTCCCGGATATGCGGATTGAAAGCGATAGCAAATTCACCAATGAAACGGGCACCGAGGTCAGCATCTAATATTTCTCTCAACTTATTTTTATTTCCGCTCGCAGAAGCTTCAACGATTTTACCTTTCTTAAATACGAAGTGAACACTATCGAATGAATTGCCCTGATAAACGGAAGCTGTGTTGAAGGTTATTTCGCCTTCGACGCTGGTTTTAACAGGAGATGTAAACACTTCACCATCCGGTATATTATGAGTTCCACCACAGCAAATTGCGCTAATCTCTTTAATCGAAAAACTCAACCGCGTCCCTGGTCCTCTGATTTCAACTTTGTCCGTTTTTTCCATCAGGCGTTTGAGCGCATTCATTCCAATCACCATGCGCGAGTAGTCCAGCGTGCACACACGAAAATAAAAGTCTTCGAACGATTCCGTGCTCTGTAAAGCTTGCTGCGCCATTGCAGGTGTGGGCCAACGTAGCACTACCCACTTTGTTTTCCTTACGCGCCAGTCGAGTACAGGTTTCAAGAGACTTGCCGCAAGCTTCATTTTTTTTGCCGGTATGTCTGAAAGTTCAAAAATATTGTTTGCACCTCTAAGCGCAATATACGCATCCATCTGTTTCATGCGTCGCAATTCATTTTTACAGGTGATTCGATACTGTTCTTCTACTCCTGCCCTGTATAATTCTCTCGTAATACGTGCCTGGTGAAGTTCCACGAAAGGAATTGCACGTCGTTTTCTTGCCGCTTGCACAATGGCGATAACCATGTCATCGGGAACATCAAATGCATCGATGAGCACATTTTCGCCTTTTTTTAGATTCGTGGAAAAATCTGTTAAGACATGAGCCAATTCATGATAACGTGGATCCATTATTAAGATTTCTTATCCAAGATTCATGATTAAATCAGAGCAATTGCCCGCTAGCTATAGCTTTGTATTTAAACTTTTACCGATGTTATCTTGAACATCTTTTTTACTACGATGCGCATCGATATAGTGATAAGGAAATACATCGCTTAGGGTTTTCAATGGCTCATATGTTGTTCGGTTAAAAGTTCGATAGCGGTGATGTGCTTTCTCTTCACAAAGGTCGGTATTTCTTGCTTTCTGCAACGTACCCTGACCTGACTTATTTACTTCAGTATTTATTTCCAAAATTTTTCGCCCGCGATGTAATTGTCTTCTTACACTATCTTCCTCATTTACAAAGAGAACTATTATGCCGAATTCTGGATGTGGGTAATTACTTTCTTCCGGTGAATCCTGATGGGTGTGGTGTAAATCTAGCAACTGTTGATAAAGTAGCTTTAAAAACTCCACTTGAACCATGCTTCGTGGAAATCCATCAACAAGTGCTCCCTTGCGATATTGGGGTTCGATAAGTTTTTGCAAAAGAAGATTGATCGTTTCACGATCTCCCACCAATTGACCGGAATTCATGAGAAGTTTGGCTTCAGGACTGTCGAAGAGAGAACTTGTAACAATAGGCTTATCCCCCAGGGCCAAGGATTTTAAAATAAAGTCTGTATGTGTACCTTTACCTCCTCCGGGAGCACCATTAAGCCAGAATATTTTTTTTGGTAATTGAAACCTGCTTTCAGTAAAATTATTTTTTAATTCTTCCCAGATATGATCAATCATTTGCCGGGCTTCATTAATTTCTTTGTTCGAAGTCTTTGATATACAGGGGACAACTTTCGTTTGGGCTGCGTCCGGCATGAGTAGTAATGGAATGTATGAGTCGCTTACGGCTAATTGAGCGAAGGTTAATTACAACGGGGTATACTGTAAAAAATAAAGTTTTTAATTAAAAGAGACACTGAGAATTAGTTTAATATTGTCAATTTGGAAAGGGAGTTCGTGTAGCGGGCATCTTTTTTTTGGGGAAACATATACGTGAGACTGCTTCATCAAAATCGCTCACTCCACTTAAAATTTCTATTTCTAATCTAAGATAATAGAATGGGATTTTCGTTATATGGTTAGAGGGGATTCGCACGGCGTCTTTTTCTGTTGTCACAACCATATCCAAATTATCCTCAATAGCGTGTTCAAAAAAATCCTTCAACTCGCGGGGAGAAAATCGATGATGATCGAGAAAACGTCGATTGTGTTTAATCTGAGCACCATTATCATTTAGGAAAGATTCAAAGCTTTTAGGATCTGCGATACCACTAATGGCACCGACACTTTTACCTTGAAGAGCCGAAAGTTCCAATCTTTCTTCTCCATTCACCTCTTGCAAATAATGGGGCCGATGGGCGCATTCAATGATTTCGGCATCAGGTTTATGTTGGTGAATAATATCTTCTAATTTATTGTCGGTTTCGCCATTCGATTTAGTGACAAAAATATAAGTTGCCCGCTTGATGTGTTTGACCGGCTCTCTTAGAATACCTCGTGGAAGTAAATGATGATTCCCAAAGGGATTGGTTTTATCGATAAGTAAAAGATTAAGCTGTTCTTTAAGTGCCAAGTATTGAAACCCATCATCCAAGATAAGTGTGTCTACGCCAAAATTTTTAATCGCAAAAATACCCGCTTTAACCCTGTTTTTATCTACGATTACGAGTACGCCAGGCAAGTTTTTCGCAAGCATGTAGGGCTCATCTCCCGCCATTTCAGAATCAAGGATTAACCTGCGCCCATCACTGACAATTTTAGGCGGTGGTGGCTCACCATGAGAAATCATTCGCCACCATTTTTTTAAGACATGTTCATTTTTACTTTTATACCCTCGGCTGAGAATAGCAACGGTGCGACCACGTTCAGCTAAATGACGTGCAAAAATTTCTACTACCGGCGTTTTACCGGTACCGCCAACGGTCAAGTTCCCAACTACCACAACCAGGCATCCAAGATGTTGATCGTGCAATATACGGTTTTTATAAAGAAGAAATCTAATTTGTACAAGGATGCTGAAAATTTTAGATACCCCCATCAATAAACACTTGTAGACATTAATGTACCGCCCTTCACGCTGACCGTAAATGACGTCGACGGTAAACTTCTCGAAATTCTCGAGCCAACCTCCTAAAATATCTTTTACCTGTTTAATCATCAAAATTAATGCTTAATTTGTTATTTACTGTAACATTAGTATGAATTAATTAAATAAAAGCGGATAACTGGTATACTCCCAGAAATTGTTTATTCGCTTGCAGTTGAGTGCTCTTTGTGCGTTGTGTGCTCGACATTATTACGATCATTTGGATCCCAAAAGATTCTTGACGGATTACAAAATGAAGCTTTTAAGGCATGTTTCATACCAACTAACAGAAAATGCAAATTAAATTACTCAGATGCAAAATTCATCGGGCTGAAGTTACGGATGCCAATACCCACTACGAAGGCAGTTTGGGAATTGACATAACTTTCATGAATAGAGTCGGATTGAAGCCTTATGAAAAAATACTATGTGGGAATATAAATAACGGGAACCGCTTTGAAACCTACGCCATCCCTGAGCTGGCTGATTCAAAGTCAATAATACTGAATGGAGCGACTGCACACCTCGGTAAGTCGGGAGATAGAATCATTATTATGTCTTTTGCCCTCATTACCCCGGAGGAGGCAGAGAATTGGAAACCTAAGATAATCGTCTTAGGTGAGAAAAATAAAATAATTAACACTACTAATTGTTGAGCTATAAACTGTTCATTCCTGGGCCTGTAGAGGTATCGCCAATAACCTTTAAGGCGATGACTACACCGGTAATCGGTCATCGCAGCCCTGAATTTGTGTCTCTCTACCAGTCAATCCAGGCTGGTCTGCAGCAGCTTTTTTACACTCAAGACCCGGTATTTATCAGCACCAGCAGTGCATGGGGTGTTATGGAAGGTGCCATTCGCAATCTAACCTTGAAAAAAGTGCTAAACTGCATGTGTGGTGCTTTCTCCGATAAATGGCACGACGTATCTAAACGCTGTGGTAAAGAAACAGGAGCCGTACAATGTGATTGGGGTCATGCTATTGATCCGGAAGAAGTCCGCCGTGAATTGTCTAGCGGCCAATATGATACGATAACCCTTGTCCACAATGAAACTTCAACGGGAACGATGAATCCCCTTTCGGAAATTATGGCTGTAATTAAAGAATTTCCGGAAGTCATTTCTATCGTCGATACCGTAAGTTCCTTTTCTGCTTTACCCATCAAAAAAGATGAACTCGGTATCGATGTTATGCTTACCGGTTCACAAAAGGCTCTCGCCTTACCACCCGGGATTTCCCCTTTCAGTGTATCAACGCGCGCGCTTGATCGTGCCGCTACACTCGGCAATCGTGGGTATTATTTCGATTTTTTGGAATTTCAAAGGAATCACGAAAAAGGAATGACTCCATCAACTCCAAATATCCCACTTATCTATGCTCTGCGCTCTAAATTAGAGGAGATTTTTAAAGAGGGGCTGGATAATCGTTATGCGCGGCATAAAAATCTGAATGATCGAGTTCATGCCTGGATCGAAAAAAACGGTTTTAAATTATTTCCGGAAAAAAAATTCGCATCGATTACGTTGAGTTGTGTAGAGAATAATCGAGATATTGATTTATCACTACTTAATAATCTGCTTAAAAGCCGTTATAATTGCATTATCGACCAAGGTTATGGAAAAATCAGAGGAAAAACATTTCGCATATCCAATATGGGGGATGAAACCGAGGAAACAATTTCGACCCTTCTAAGCAATCTGGATTCTATATTACGCGAAATAGCCTAATCCGAAAAAATCTCCTCCGGGTAAACCGCTGATTCATACAGCTATGAAAACTTTAATTATTACTGAAAAACCGAGCGTTACACGTGATGTAGCGGCCACAATAGGTAGTTTTAAAAAACAGGGAAATTGGTTCGAAAATGATGAATACATTATTGGTTCTGCCGTCGGTCATCTCGTTGAACTCTATATGCCCGAAGACATAGATAAAAAACTGGGGTATTGGAGACTCGGAGCGCTTCCCATTATTCCAGAAAAATTTGACCTAAAACCTATTGAGAAGACAAAGGCAAAATTGAATGAACTGCATAAGCTCATTAAAAGAAAAGACGTGGATCTTCTTGTTAATGCCTGTGATGCGGGTCGAGAAGGTGAATTAATTTTTACTTATATTTACGAATTAGCTAAATCCAAAAAACCGATTAAACGATTGTGGATGCAATCCATGACTCGCAATGGTATTCGAAAGGCATTTGCTTCGCTGCGAGATATAGAGCAAATGAAGCCACTCGAAGATGCTGCACGCTGTCGATCCGAGGCAGATTGGTTGATTGGAATTAATGGCACACGTGCTTTTACTACTCGAATCTATGGGTCGCGAAGCGGCCAGGTTGCTACAGTAGGTCGTGTGCAGACCCCCACCCTCGCCATTGTTCTCACGCGGGAACTTGCTATTCGCAATTTCAAATCAAGAGCTTATTGGCGTATTATTGGAAATTTTGGGATCTCAGAAGGAAGCTATGAAGGGGTCTACCAGCGTCCAGATTTTAAAAAATCTGACGATAATCATGATCGAATAGATCGCATTTGGGATAGTGAAACGGTCGAGAAACTCATCACAGAACTTAAAGAAAGTAATAATGCGTTCGTCAGCGAAGAGAAAAAACGCACCAGACAAAATGCGCCACTCCTTTATGATTTAACATCCCTGCAAAGAGAAGCCAATAATCGATACGGACTCTCAGCGCGGCAAACATTACAGATTGCTCAAGCTCTCTATGAAAGACATAAGGTTATAACCTATCCAAGAACTGATTCTCGCGCCCTACCAGAAGATTATATAACAACCTGTAAAGAGACCATTGATAGTTTAGAAAAGCTAAAGTCTTTTGGACAAAAAGTTCTCAAGAGCGATTGGATAAAACCTAATAAACGCATATTTAACAATGCGCGTATAAGTGATCACTTTGCGATAATTCCTACGGGTCAAAGCACGAGTAAACTTAAAGATATAGAGGAAAAGATATTTGATATGATTGCACGGCGTTTTATCGCGATCTTTTTTCCTCCCGCTCAATACGATGTGACTACCCGAATATCTGAAGTTAGTGGACACCCTTTCAAAACCGAAGGTAAAGTATTAGTCGAATCCGGTTGGCTCGAAGTTTACGAGAAAACGACTGACGGAAATGAGAATTTACCCGCCTTAAGTGCTTCCGATGGCTCCCCTCCCCAAGCCAAAGTGATCTCGATTGAAAAACTAGATGAAGAAACAAAACCACCGTCTCGATACAATGAAGCAACCCTGCTTTCTGCAATGGAGGGTGCAGGGAAATTTGTCGATGACGATGAACTCGCTGAAGCAATGAAAGATAATGGTTTAGGTACACCAGCCACACGTGCCCAGATAATTGAACATATTATTAATACAAAATATTTAGTGCGCGATGGGCGTGATTTAATACCTACAGCAAAAGCTGAAGACTTACTTGAATTTCTAGAAGCCGTTAAAGCCAGTGCGCTTACCAGTCCTTCCATGACGGGTGAATGGGAACATAAGCTTCAGTTGATCGAAAAGGGCAAATTAACTCGCGATGAGTTCATGAAAGGTATTATCAAAATGACCACGGAGATTGTCGATCGCACTAAGAATTTTACGGAATCAGATGCCGATGCGCGAGTAAGTAAAATTATAGCTCCAACCGATGGGAAGCCGATGCTTGAAACCCTACGTAATTATAAATCCCAGGATGGAAATTTCCTCGTTTATAAAACAATTGGCAATCGCAAGTTTGATGAAGACGAAATAAATACTCTTGTTCTTGAGCGATCAATAGGTCCTCTTGACGGCTTCAGGTCCAAAGCAGGTAAACCATTTACCGCGATGCTTAAAATGGACGAGGAAAATAAAGTAAAATTCATTTTTGAAAATCAACGGAATGAAGATGGTTCGAGTGACGGTGAAATTCCAGATTTATCACAATTTCCTGTCGTCGGAAAATGTCCCAATGATGAGGCTCCAGTTCATGAATCGCCCAATGCCTATATCTGTGCCAATTATTACGATACAGAAAAAAAATGTAAATTCCGTGTTAGTCGAACATTGCTTGGGCGAACGATTCCTCGAGAACAATTTGATAAGCTACTTAATAACGGAAAAACTGATCTCTTGGAGAAATTTCGCTCAAATCGCACAAAAAGATATTTTTCTGCTCATCTCGTGCTTAAAGATAACGGGCAAATAGGTTTTGAATTTGCCAAAAAGAAATCTACCAAAAAAAAGAAAGCGACTTGATTCAGAGACAAATAATATTTGAATGTGCGAGTAATCAATTTATTCAATTAAACCCTGATAATTCTAACTTTATTTTAATATATCCCAATGCCTGTAGCGACCCCTAAACAATTTGCCGCTATGCTCGATACGGCACAAAAGGAGGCATATGCCTACCCAGCCGTAAATTGTTCGTCATTAGTTACCGTTAATGCCGCATTAAAGGGCTTAGCCGATTCAAAGTCAGACGGGATAATCCAATTTTCAACGGGAGCGGGTCAGTTTTCATCCGGCTTGAATCTTAAAGACATGGTTCTCGGCGTCCAAGTCCTGGCAGAAGCGGTGCACCTCCTCGCAGAAAAACATGATATTCTCATTGCTCTCCATACGGATCATTGTCAGCCAGACGTGGCTGCCAGTTTTTTGGATCCGCTCATTGCTCTAACTGCGGAACGTCGCAAAAATGGCCAAAACAATCTTTTCCAGGGACACATGCTTGATGCATCGGCATTATCTCTGGATGAGAATTTAGAGATATCGAAGAAATACCTCAAGCTGTGTTCGGAAAATGAAATCATCCTTGAAGTCGAAGCTGGGGTCGTCGGCGGCGAAGAAGATGGTGCCGCAGGTGGAACTGATCTTCCTGACGATAAACTTTTCACAACCTCTGAGGATATGCTCCGTGTCCATGAAGATCTTCAAGGAATTGGAAGGTATATGTTTGCAGCTACTTTTGGTAATGTGCACGGACATTATAAACCCGGTTCCGTTAAATTGAAGCCGGATATCCTGCAAAAAGGTCAAAATGCCGTTATTGAAAAATATGGAGCGGAGTCTGAATTCGATCTGGTTTTTCACGGGGGTTCAGGATCACCATTGGATCAAATCCGTGAAACTCTAGATTATGGTGTCATCAAAATGAATATTGATACCGATACCCAATATGCTTTTACACGTCCTATTGCCGATCACATGCTTAAAAATTACGATGCGGTCGTTATGGTCGACGGCGATATAGGAAACAAGAAATTTTACGATACACGATCCTATTTAAAGAAGGCCGAATCTTCAATGTCTCAACGCGTGATCCAGGGGTGTAATGATTTACGCTCCACCGGAAAAACCTTGTTTGGAAAAATATAGGTCTTATGAAATCTCAAGGCAGCCAGGGATATTTACGAAAGTCTGGCTTTCGTTTATCCAGGTATGCCTGATGACCTTCGTTTCCTTCTTCGGATAAGTAATAGAGTAAAGTAGCATTCCCTGCAAGCTCCTGCAGTCCAACCTGCCCATCACAATCGGCATTAAAGGCTGCCTTTAGACACCGAATCGCCAGCGGACTTTTTTCTAATACTTCGCGTGCCCAAAGAACACCTTCATCTTCAAGCTGATCGATAGGTACTACTTTATTCACTAAACCCATTGTAAGCGCCTCTTCGGCATTATACTGGCGGCACAAATACCAGATTTCACGAGCTTTTTTCTGTCCAACTACACGAGCCAGGTAGCTGGAACCAAATCCACCATCAAAACTACCAACTTTTGGTCCAGTCTGCCCGAAAATTGCATTATCAGCTGCAATCGTAAGATCGCATATCAGATGTAATACCTGCCCTCCCCCAATCGCGTAACCAGCAACAAGGGCAATGACAACTTTAGGCATAGATCGGATGATTCTTTGTAATTCAAGAACATTTAATCGGGGCACGCCATGATCATCGATATAGCCGCCTTTTCCGCGAATATTTTGGTCACCTCCGGAACAGAAAGCGTATTTTCCATCGGTATGAGGTCCAGCTCCAGTCAGAAGGATAACGCCGATATCACTGTTTTCAAGAGCGTCATTAAATGCTTCGATCATATTGGAAATAGTTTTCGGGCGAAATGCGTTTCGCTTTTCCGGTCGGTTGATTGTAACACGAGCGATCCCATCCGATATTTCGTAGATAATATCTTCGTAATCCTTAACTTTCTTCCACTTCATATTCGTCCCCTGGTTTGCCGGTGATCTTAACTTTTTAACTGATTGGCTATTGAAAGACTCAATTCTTTTAAAAACCGTGTATCTTTTTTTCTGTTCGTCTCAATTTCCAGAATGCGAATACCAGAGGATGGCAAAACACTTACCATTTTACGGAGTTCCTCAAGGTTCTTTACACTCGTATATTCAAGACTATAAGCAGTCGCTATCTTTTTAAAACTAATATTCTGTGGAGTCGCGAAATAATCTTCGAATGGCGGGTTGAATTTTGCTATCGGTAAGTTTTCAAAGATACCTCCGCCATTATTGTTTATAAGAATGATTGTTAAATGTCCTTTAAAACAGGAATGAATTAGAAATCCATTAGTGTCATGCAAAAGCGCGAGGTCACCAGTAAAAAGGACGGCTTTTTTGTTTGCCTGGGCGATGCCCAGTGCTGTTGAAAGCGTGCCATCGATACCATTTGCACCACGGTTGAAATAGGGTCGTATTTGACGATTATTTGCTGACCAGAATATTTCAACATCCCGTATTGGCATACTGTTAGCGATGAAAAGAGGGGTTTTTTTGGTTAGACTTTTGGATAGCACCCAGGCAGTTTTCCCTTCAAATAAGAAATTACAGTTCCTCATTTCTTTATTGAGTATAGCTGTAACCCTTTTCTCCACTTTTAGCCAATCTTGACAATATGCAGTGGGCGCTTTGCGTTTTTTCCCGATAACAGCCCTCAACGTCTCTACAGACATACGCAGGGGTGTCGCTTCACGGTGTAATCCATCGACATTATCCAAGCCTTCACTGAGAACCCAGGTTTTAGCAGATATCTGTTCGAGCCAAGCATGCAATATCTTGCTCGCTGGCAGAGGACCAATGCTCAGCACGGCTTTGGGACGAAGCCGAGTGTGTAAATCTGGATTCGACAATATGAAATGATAATGACAAATGAGATAAGGATTTAAGTCTGAGAATCCACGCAATGGCGATAGGCCGTCAGTGAGTGTTGGCCAACCTAGTTCAGTTGCTATTTGACCAACAGATGAAGCAAAGCTTTCAGCATTTTGAGGTTGATTGGGTCCGACAATAATTAAACCTCTATCTGCAGACTTTAATTTTTTCACCAGGTTAATCGCTTCAACCGAAGCACGCGATTCTCTTACCTCAATTAGTGGCTCTACGTTATCGATTAAAGATAACAAATCCAGCTCTTGCATTAAAGTTTGCTCATTTTGATCATCGCTGGGAGCGAGTGGATCACGAAAGGGGACATTTAAATGGACGGGACCTGCAACAGGATATCGACACCTTTCCCAAGCATGGACCAGTGTCTGTCGTAAATACTTCAAACGGGCAGTTTCAACGGAGGGCATAGAAAGCTCCGTTTCAAGATTAGGATATCTGCCATATAATTTTTGCTGATCTATTGTCTGTCCAGAATGACAGTGACGCAACTCAGGAGGACGGTCGGCGGTCATGATCAAAAGTGGTATTCGTGATTGGCTTGCTTCTATAACTGCTGGATAAAAATTTGCGGCGGCCGTACCAGAAGTGCAAATGAGTACAACTGGGCGATGTTTTTCTTGTGCCAGACCGAGTGCAAAAAATGAAGCCGATCGCTCATCAAGTACTGCTGTGCTTAGGATATTGCGGTGACGGGAGAAAGCGAAAGTCAAAGGCGTAGAACGTGATCCTGGCGTAATAACTGCATCACGTATACCTAATCGAACGAGAACTTCCGCGCACATGGCCCCCCAAAGCGAATTTTTATTAGAGCAACTCAGTTGATCAAAAATCTCTGTTTCATTTTTTTTCCCGCTATTTTGTTTAGGCATTTTTGATCGCGGTTTTTCAGTGAATAGTCTCGAGCAGGGCTCGAAGTTTTAAATCAGTTTCCATTTTCTCCATTTTTGGATCCGAGCCTTGCACGATACCATTACCTGCGTATAACCTGGCACTTGATCCGTTTATCAGTGCTGAACGTATGGCAACAACCATCTCCCCATCACCACGGCAATTCAGCCAACCGACAACACCGGCGTATAGACCTCGCTCAAAAGCTTCCAGCTTTTTGATGTCGAGCATAGCCTTTTCTCTTGGCGTGCCCCCAACCGCAGGAGTCGGGTGCAGAACAGCTAAAATGTCTGTAAGATGCTTATCGCGTGGCATCTCACCGCTAATGTGAGAGCGAAGATGCTGAACATTAGATAATTGCAGGAGAGCGGGGATAGGCTCAATCTGAGCGTCGACGCCTATCTCAAGGAGTCGCCTGGCGATGGAATCAATCACAAGCTTATGTTCACGCAAATCTTTTTCACAATTGAGTAGAGCCTGTGCCAATACAGCATCTTCACTTGCAGTCTGACCTCTCGGCGCAGATCCGGCAATGGCCTCGGTCTTCAACTCTTGCCCCTGGATCTTTAAAAGTCGCTCTGGAGACGCGCCGATAAAACTCTGTTTTTCACCATTTGCGATAGAGAAAACATAACAATCGGAGTAAATTCTCCGCAATTTATTAAGAGATGCCAAGGGGTCGACAGGGTTGCTTCTTTTCATGTCCAACGCACGTGCGAGGACAATTTTATCATAGTCGCCCGCACCTATTTTATCGAGAGCGATTCGAACCGCTTTTTCATAACAACCTTCTCCACCCACTTCACTAATCGTGCTCTCACTGGGACCGTCCGCTTTCAATATTTTTCTACCTGTATCATAATTAAAAGAAGAGAATTTATGATGAGCTTTCCAAATCCGATCAGCGATGATTTTTAAGTCCGATTCTTCATCGATAAGGATATTAGCAACGGCTCCATATTTTCCCCCACATCGCGAAACCTGCCACCGAGGAACGAAAACCGTTGCTGGAGCAAAGCAACCCTCCTCTGAAGATTCATTATAAAAAGTAAATGCACAGAAAAAATGCGGGCCGCTAAAAGGAATTTCCAGATCACCAGTGGCAATTGAATTTTCGAGAATAGATTGAGTAAACTTCTTTACCGCATTGAATCTACCCGGCCCTTCAAAGGACGCGGACACTATAGCATCGGCGCCCGCGATAGCTTCCTCATGGACACCATTTTCCATATAAAAGTGTAGTTCATTCTCCTCGTATATTGAATCCAAAACAGCGAGTGGATCGATATGCTTGATCTCGAGTGAAATGCTCGCCACTTTATAATGATGATCCCGACAGGCTTGTTCTTTACAGTCCCGAAGAAATCGGATTAAAGCATCTTGGTTGCGTGCAGCTAAAGGCGGTGGGGATACTACATTCACAGTAAAAAGCAGCCTTAAATAGATTCTTAGAGTAGATACAATTGATTATTGTGACCGAGGAAAAAGAATCGTTTTCTCCCCCAAAGCGTTACCTTCGAGACGGGATGACCATGGCAACTCGAGATTCCAGGTGGAGATCTTATTCAGACCTAAAAGTTGATAGATCTTTAATGAAATATCCGGCGTAACGGGCGCGAGTAAAGCTGCCGAAAGACGTAAACTCTCAGCTATCGTTCCCAGCGTTGACTCCAATCTTTTTCGGTCATCCGGTTCATCTGACTTTGCCAGCGCCCAGGGTGCTCTGATTTCGATATAGCGATTTATTGCCCGGATAAAAGTGAAGGTTCGGTCCAAGGCGGTATGAAATTGCATGCTGTCATATAGTTCGAGGACCTCTTTACGCGTTGTATCCCAAAGCGTTAAAAGTTCTTTTTCGGGTTCATCCTGCACGGTAACAGGCGGAACCAAACGATCACTATAGCGGGCCCCCATATTTAATA
Source organism: Opitutales bacterium (assembly GCA_965219535.1). Classification (GTDB taxonomy): domain Bacteria; phylum Verrucomicrobiota; class Verrucomicrobiia; order Opitutales; family PNEW01; genus PNEW01. The sequence continues at coordinate 1,972,117 of CBDCNV010000001.1, forward strand.
GGCGACTGACAAGATTACCGAGATCGTTACCAAGATCGTTGTTATAGCGTTTTACAAATTGATCGAGAGAATAATCACTGTCCTGCCCTACATTCATTTCACGAGTGAAGAAGTAGCGAAAAGCACTGGCTCCATATTCTTTAACGAGAGAAAGCGGATCAATAGTTTCTCCTCTACTTTTAGACATTTTTCTACCTGAAAAATTCCAAAATCCGTGGACTAATAGCGATTGAGGTAAATCAATACCACAAGCATGAAGCATGATGGGCCAATAAATGCCATGCGCAGGGAGTATTATATCTTTGCCAATGACATGAATATTTACCGGCCAATACTCTGTGAATTGATCTGAACCGTATTTGACGGCAGATATGTAATTAATAAGGGCGTCGAACCACACATAAGTGACAAAACCAGGATCAAAAGGTAATGGGATTCCCCAGGATAACCTTTCAACTGGGCGGGATATACACAGATCATTAATTGGATCTTTAAGAAACTCGAGCACCTGCTTCTGCCTAAAACGAGGAAATATAAAATCGTCGTGAGTCTTAATAAATTCGATTAACCAGTCCTGGTACTGGCTCAATTTAAAAAAGTAATTGGATTCAACGATTTCCATTACTTCACCGAATTCCTCAGGCCAGGATCCATTTTCCATACGGTCTTTTTCTTGAAGAAACTGTTCCTGTTTTACGCTATAAAATCCTTTATAGTCATCTTTGTATATTTCCTTTTTGTCATAAAGTTCTTGCAGGATAGTTTGCACAACACACTTGTGCCGATCTTCTGTCGTCCGAATATAATCATTATTGGAGATCTGTAGTTCGGCGCATAGATCATTAAATTTACTCGCAATATCGTTACATAAATCGATCGGTTTTAGACCCAGCTTATTAGCGCTCTGTTGAACCTTCTGCCCATGTTCATCCAGTCCGGTTAAAAAATATACATCGTCACCGATCATACGGCGGTAGCGGGCGATAACATCCGTCAACACCAATTCATAGGCATGCCCCAAATGAGGGTCCCCGTTCGCATAAACGATAGCTGTAGTGATATAAAACATTTTCCTCTACCAATCTGATTTTAATGAAAGCAGTTACTCTTATTAAATTCACACGGATGGCAACTCTATGCCATAAATTTGATCTTTTCACCAGCCGTAACTGGGTGACCATTGTATTAATCTATATTTTTTAATTACAAATCTTAGTCGTTAAAAAGGTATAGATGGAAACCCTTCAACTAGAATTAGTTGACATTAGTTTTACTGTCTATATTAATTAAGTTCTCTAATGTCTAATACTGCTTCAGCGGTTAAAGCTCGGGTCAAAAAAAGATCAAAGCTTCGCGAAGAAACGATTAAGGATGCGATAATCCGAATCGCGGGCAATTCTCAAGATGGCATACAGAGTGTAGGTGGAGTTCTCGCTCGTTTAGCCGGCCGGAGCGCACAGGAAGTGATGACTTACATGAGTATCCCTTCGACGATAGCGGGAGGACCTTCAATTTTTCAAGTCCGGATCGGTTCAGGTGAAGTTTTATCGGCAGGTGATGAAGCAGATTTCCTAGTCGCTTTTTATCAGCATAGCTATGATGACCATATTGAACAGCTTCGTGACGGTGGAGTATTAATTTATGATACGGATCATGTTAAACCTGACATCAGTGATAAGCGAATTGTTTATGTCGGCATACCGATTACCGGTCTATCAATCGAGGCTGTTGGCGGCACGTCGAGAGACAAAGGTAAAAACATATTTGTTCTCGGACTGCTTGCCAGTATATTTACCCTGAATGTCGAAAAGCTCCATGCGATCTTAGCGGAACGCTTGGGAAGCAAAGGTGAAGACATACTTCGCAATGCGCTGCTTGCATTTGACGCTGGGTACGCATATCCCGTCGATAATGTTCTCGATCGCTACTATACATTTTCTTCATCGAATAAAGACAGCGCGACAACACAAGTTACAATGGATGGTAATCAAGCCATCTCTTACGGCTTGATTACAGCTGGTGTTCGTTACGGTGCTGGTTACCCCATTACACCCTGGACACCGATTATGGAGATATTGCGTTCTGAACTCTCGAAATATGGAGGCATCTTTGTCCAGGCAGAGGATGAGATCGCGGCTATATCTATTGCTCTAGGCTTTTCTTACAGCGGCCATCTCGCGGTAACGGGTAGCGCAGGACCGGGATTGTCGCTGAAAATGGAGGGCCTCGGTTGGGCCGTGATGGCGGAAATGCCCCTCCTCGTATTCAATATTCAGCGCGGTGGGCCCAGCACGGGACTACCCACCAACTTTGAACAAAGCGATCTGATGCAGGCGATTTATGGGAGTCACGGTGATTCACCTCGCGTCGTAATTGCCCCCTACAATGTGGAAGATTGTTTCTATACCGCAATTGAAGCTGCTCGGATTGCACGTGATTACAGTACTCCAGTAATCGTTTTATCCGACCTGGCGCTTGCGACACGGATAGAAGCTTTTGACGAACCCGATCTTAAAAAGCTAACTTATGAGCCCAATCTCGACCTCACACCTCGTTCCAGTGACTATATTCCTTATACTCATGATCACATAACTCACCACGCACCACCAGGGACGAGAATTGAAGGTGGTAACTACCCGGTAGTCTCCGGTCTGGAACATGATGAAGAGGGGCACCCGACCGCAAATCCTCAGCAACACATGAAAATGACCGCAAAACGCCGCAATAAAATTCGCCGGCTTGCGGCTACCCTCCCTTTACCCAAAGTTACAGGGGACGATTATGGAGATACGCTTCTCGTTGGTTGGGGTTCAACTTGGGGCCCCCTTCAAGAAGCAACGCTACATGCTCGCAGTAAAGGAGAAAAGATAGGTCATCTGCATTTGCGTCACCTGCACCCACTGCCCAATAATTTAGAGACTATCTTTAGTAAGTTTCGTCAGATTTTTGTCGTAGAATCCAATGACATGGGACTTTACGGCTATGGGCAATTAGCAAGCCTCCTACGTTCCCGTTATTGTAACCCGGCAATCCGCAGTATTACAAAAACAGACGGACTTACTTTTAAAGTTCGTGAAATTATTCGGGGGAAAGATGAACTGGGCGGTGAACTCTCTGCTTCTTACTCAGCATTTCCCGATTTGTAACTGATTTCTCAATATAATTAAAACGAATAAATACATGATTGATAAGAAATCGAACGGTGGCTCGAGAGTACAACTGACAAAAAAAATATTGTCCTCAGACCAACCCACGTGGTGCCCGGGTTGCGGTGATTTCGCGGTCCTGGCCGCTTTTTATAAAGTTCTGGAAAAACTGCAGCTCCCGCACGAGAACATTGTTACTTTAGCCGGTATTGGCTGTTCCTCGCGCTTCCCCTACTTTGTCAATACTCATGGCGGTCACTACATCCATGGTCGTGCTGTTCCTTTTGCCTCGGGAGTCAGTCTAGCTCGTCCCGACCTCCATGTCTTTGTATTCGGGGGAGATGGCGATGGTTTTTCCATGGGTGGCAACCACCTCGACCATGCAGCGCGAAAGAATATCAATATGACTTATGTCATAATGGATAACTTTGTTTACGGGCTGACAAAAAAACAAACATCGCCAACCTCGCCTATAGGGTTCAAATCAAAAACCGATCCATCTGGTGTCCATGACGCGCCAATCAATCCAATGAAGAAATTGGTAACGAGCGGGGCAACTTTTATCGCCCGTAGCCACGCCTCTCAAGTTAAACACATGATGGAAATGTATGAACGCGCGATCGCTCATAATGGGTTTTCAGTTATAGAAATCCTATCTGAATGCACCGAATTTTATCCCGGAGCGTTTGATGCGGCTATTCCCCGCAAAGGCGGTGAATTTAAAGTAATCGAGGAAAAGAAAGATGATTTTACGACTGAAGACGATGAAGGCCACGATGTAAGAGATGAGAAAGCCGCGTATCGGTTGGCCGACCTTGCATGGCCGGGAGTATTTGGCGTTTTCTATGAATGCACGCGTTCTACAAAAAATGATATGGAAAAGACGCTGATTGAAAAATCCCAGGACATAAAGGGAAACCTGAATACGATTGACCGTCTTCAGAAGACTTTCGATCGTATGAAATAATCAAACGCTAAGCCGAATTGGTTAAATTTTAGTTGATTATCTCTTTTATTTTCGCTTTCTCTTTGCAGTTATGAAGGGAAAGTTAAAAACGATCATCGTCGGTACCGGAGGGATGGCCCGGCATCATTTAAAAATTATGCTTGATCAAACACGATCAACTCAAATTCAAGCATTGGTTGAAATTAGCGAAGAATCGCGAGAGAGAGTCAGAGAGATATATACGGAGCACAAATTGAAATGTCCGATTTTTTATGATTCCATTAAAACACTTTTGAAGAACGAGCCAACACCTCAGGCTGCCTTTATCATTACCCCTCACAAGTATCATCTAGAAAATGCCTCTGACTGCCTAAATGCCGGCATGGATGTTCTCCTGGAAAAACCAATGGTGATGAATACAAGTGAAGCAAAAAAACTTATTAAACTTCGCAAAAAAACAGGAAAAGCCCTCGTTGTCGCTTTTCCCGGAAGTCTTTCCCCCGCGGTACAAAAAGCAAAAACTTTGCTTAGCAATGGTGTTATCGGTCGGATAAATGGTGTCTGCGCCTATGCTCACCAAAATTGGAAATCGAACACCAAGGGAACATGGCGGCAAGCACCAGATATTTCCGGTGGCGGATTTTTATTCGATACCGGGTCTCATATGATAAATACGATGGTGGACTTAATAGGTAAACCTATTACTGAAGTAACCGCGTGCTTGAATAATAGCGGTACTAAGGTTGATATAAACGGTGCAGTCATTGGCCGTTTCAACAGTGGCCAGTTTTTCTCAGTGAGTTCGGTGGGAGACTCCATTAGTTGTTTAGGTGAAATACTTGTTTTTGGTGACAAAGGCGTTCTCGAAACGGGAATGTACGGTAGATACTTGAATTTGCTAAAGGAGGGTAATACGGAATATGAAGCAGTACCTTTCCCTAAGTCTACTGGTGTTTGGCAACAATTTATTCGGGTCCTCAATGGTAAGATAGAAAACCCATGTCCTCCTGAAGTTGGGCTTCGATTCTCACAATTAATGGATATGATCTGTCTGAGTGCTGAAAGCGGCAAAACGGTTCAAGCAAAACAAGTGAGATAAAACCTCGGAACCAGAAGGGCACTGCAGATAATACCAGGTATTTAATGGAATCCTGGTAGGAGTGGTGTAATACAGATTATAACGAGAACTATAAATATAGTTCCCCCTAAAAATCTGAGTTTATTCATAGAATGAACTGATATTTTTTCAGGTACGCGCTTACCAAATAAGCCTGCGAGTAGGGTAAAATAGGACCACCACATGAACGATCCCAGCCCGACACCTAAAGAAAGTAAAAAGGCAAATTCCATGGGGCGAACGCGCAAGTGAAGACTGACTGCAATCAGGAGTGAAGTGTAACCTACCAATCGCATAGGCATTGCCAGTGCGAGATTAAAAGTCGCTTTTAACACATTATAAAAACCATTCAGTGGTCCGTCATATTGAATTGTATTAAACCGCGGTGATTGAAAAACCGTCATGCCCATATAACTCAGGACCGCCGCTGCGCTAATACGGTAGAGCCAATCTAAATTTACGGAAAATTTTGCCAACCACCAAACGATAATTGCGGCGAGAAGGGACCATAAAAATTGAGCCAGAGCGATTCCTATACCCGCTGCGGTGCCGCAAACCCAGCCACGATGTATTGTAATTTGCACGCACCAAACAGCGCCGGATACCATGGTGACAGAAAAAACAAATCCCAGAACAAACCCGATAATAGGGAAAAATAAATTCATTACTATCTAGCTTAAGTAATTTCCCCCTATTATGCGGGGGGACTTCCAAACTTTAAACGCAGTCCATTAATCGCAAGATTTGTAGGCCCAGGTATTTAAGTGGGATCACCTTTCATTCTCTGATGGGCGTTTTCCTGAAGCTTGAGGTTCTGGAATTATTTCACCGTCGAGACGATATTGTTTCAGTTTATTGCGCAGCGTGCGCACTGTAATTTTCAGCAAATCGGCCGCATGCGTCCTGTTCCCATCAGTTGCATGAAGAGCACGCATAATTTGAATCTTTTCCATTTGTTCTAGTGATATGACATCATCTGATCTCGGAGCAGATACCATTCCAGTCGATTGAGCATTATCGATAGACAGACTGCTCTTATTCATGTTGTTAGCAGTTTTATTCTGCCCAAATGAGACCGCATCAAGTGTCCCTATATTTTCTGACATTATAACTGCGCGCTCAACTGTGTTCTGCAATTCGCGAACATTGCCAGGCCAATCCTGTGCCTGTAAAAACTCTAGCGCATCAGGTGAAATCTCATCAATTTTGACTCCATGTTTGCGTGCAGCACGCATCGCAAAATGGCGGGACAGTTGATTAATATCTGATTTTCGCTCGCGAAGTGTGGGGTTGGTAATGGGGAATACATTTAACCGGTAAAAAAGATCCTGTCGAAATTCACTGCGCTCAACACATTGCGCAAGATTGCGATTCGTTGTAGCCAAGACACGGACGTCTACTTTAATGGTAGTATTACCACCGACGCGTTCAAATTCGCGCTCTTGTAAAACACGTAACAGCTTAGCTTGCAAAGCAGGTGAAATCTCGCTCACTTCATCGAGTAAAATTGTTCCGCCATCAGCCAGTTCAAATCTACCTTCTCGGCGCTCCATCGCACCCGTAAATGCACCTTTTTCATGTCCAAAGAATTCACTTTCGATTAAAGTGTCTGAGATCGAGGCACAGTTAACTTTTATAAAGGGCTTTTCAACACGGTCACTTGCCTTGTGGATTTCATTCGCAACAAGCTCTTTTCCAGTTCCACTTTCACCCTGAATGAGAACCGTAGCCCCGGTTGGGGCCACTTTATGAATAAGTCTGCGTAAACTGTTTATCGCTCGGCTGCTCCCTAAAATCTCCGTATCCTGATCGTCAATCTGATTATAAAAACGATTGAGACTAAGTATATGGCTATACTCTTCTGCTTTCTTAACGATAATGTCAATTTGGCTACTATAAAAAGGTTTAATAATATAATCAAAAGCACCCGCTCGCATGCAGTTCACGGCTGATTCAACTGAAGCATACCCCGTCATCATCACAATTAAGGGTGCATTCTCCTTCTTTGAAAAAGTCCGTAGTAAATCCGTACCATCACCGTCCGGTAATCGAACATCCATAAACACAAGATCGAAAACATCATTCGCTAGACTGTGATCTGCACTGGCAATAGTGTCCGCCGTGGCGACACTGTAATTATTATTTATCAGCTGCTCTTGCAGCGATTTCCTAATCGCCAATTCATCATCGATGACTAATATTTTCTCAATCGCCATGGTTAAGGACTTTAGGCTGGCCTATGTTTCTTATGATCCGAAACTTTAAATGTACGCTTTCTAAAGGAGCTTAATAATTACTCATTTAGTTAGATAATTGTTATAAAAAATAAGGTCGAGAGGTTTCACGCTCTATTAATAGTTTATTCTAAGTATAAATATGTTTTTAGACAGAATTCTATTATCTCAGTACGCTGAACGGCGTAAACATGGATATCATGAAGTGAAAACTAAAGAAAAGCTAATGTGAGTATAAACCGTTATTAATGACTCACGATGATAAAATCTTCTTTAAATGATTTCACAAATCATTTATAGTAAGGATTAAAGATAAGATATTATAGCTTATAAAATTCTTTATTGAGATATAACGATCATTAATAAGTGTTGCAATCCTACTGATCGGACCCCGTTTTTCGTACCAATTTAAGTGAGAGAGTTACCGGGTGTGACCTGCTCCCGTTTACTGTACCAGAGCAAGTGTTAGTTCCGGCAGGGTGGTATGGGTTTTAACTTTCTTAGACATGGCTCTCTGGGCGTATTCGGCCGGAGGCCGATAGCCCAGAGAACTGTGTGGTCTTTGAGTATTATAATCAAGCCGCCAGGCTTCAAGTTTTTCTTTCGCTTCAGCGAGCGTACAAAATAGCTCGGTGTTAAGAAGTTCATCTCGTAAGCGTCCATTGAAGCTCTCAATATAACCATTCTCTACGGGTTTACCTGGCCGGATAAAATCCAGCTTGATGCCATGGCCATAAGCCCATTCATCCAGTACTTTGCCGGAAAACTCGGGCCCATTATCGACGGTAATGGTTTGGGGAAGACCGATTCCTGCAGCGGCTTTCATAAGTGCTGCAGCGACTTTGTGCCCACCGATGGACGTATCGACCAAAAGCAGTGGGCAAGCTCGGGTGTATTGATCGACAACGGTGAGTATGCGGAAGGGGCGGCCGTTGGTCAGCCGATCGCTCATAAAGTCCATCGACCAGCGCTCCTGGGCTGCTGAAGCCGCGGGCAGTGAGACCCGTCTTTGCGCGGCACGCTTCTTTCGTTTCTTCGTGCGCACTTCCAGCCCTTCGGCCTTGTAGATACGATAAACGCGTTTCTTTCCTACCGTCCAGCCTTCCCGCTTTAATAACACCGTGATTCGCCGATACCCGTAGCGCACGCGCGCTGCGGCGAGGTCACGGATGCGCATGATCAGCGCACGTTCGTCCTTCTTCACCGGCTGGTAGTTATAACTCGACCAATACAACTTCATCAGCCTGCACGCGCGGCGTTTGCTCACCTCATAAGCTTCCACTAACCAGTCAGCAATCACCTTCTTGCGCACAGGCTTTATAATTTTTTTGCGATTACTTCCTGCAGCATGTGCTTGTCCAGGCTCAGATCAGCTACCAGCTTCTTCAAACTGGCGTTCTCTTCATCGAGTTGCTTCAGCCGTCTTAATTCGCTCATTCCCATGCCCGCGTATTTACCCTTCCATCGGTGGTAGGTCTGTTCGCTCACGCCTAACTCTCGGCACACTTCGGCGATCCTTCGACCGCCTTCTACCTGCCTTAGGGCATAGATGATTTGTTCTTTATTATATCGTTTTCCTTTATTTTTCATGGGTGGTTCTTTCTCCTATTTTTTATTAGGTTTTCCACCCATGCCAGACTAAATCTTTGCTGGTCCAGTTTTACGGGGACAGGTCACTACACTTAACTTTAAAAGAATTCTCGAACCCAATAAAAGTAGAGGATATATAAAAAGTCGCACTTGAAAATCAGGAAATGAGCCGAAATTACAACCTGGAAGATGTGGATACTCGCTATCCCAATGATGTCGCTGAAGAGATAGTCGCTCTATATCAGCACTGCTTTTCTGATACAGATGCTTCATTCATTCTCCCATTATTTGATGATGTGAAAGGCATGTTTGCCGGTGAGTACAGAAATTACCAGGCGATGGATACCATTTATCACGATCTGGAACATACGCTTCAAGCGACGCTCTGTTGGGTACGCCTGATGACCAACCGACAACTGCTCAAGGTGGAGCCAGTCATCACACCCAAGGAGTTTCAGATTGGATTAATAGGCATTTTATTTCATGATGTCGGTTATTTAAAAATCAATGAAGACAAAGAAGGCACGGGTGCAAAATATACGTTTGTTCACGAACGGCGCAGCTGCGAAATTGTCGATATATATTTATCAGATAAAGGATGGAATAAACGCGATATTTTTGCCGTTCAGCACCTCATAAGTTGCACGGGGCCACGAAGTAATATTAACACGATACCCTTTCATAATAAAGCTGAACGTCTAATGGGTGAAGCTGTTTGTACCGCAGATTACATTGGTCAGATGAGTGATTACAACTACGTCCAAAAATTACCCGCTCTGTATCTCGAATTTGAAGAATCAGATGACTACCGCGAAATCCCAAAAGACAACCGTCTATTTAAAAGCAAAGAAGAGTTACTGACTGGTACGCCCTACTTTTGGGAACAAATCGTAATTCAAAAATTAGAAAAAGACTGTGGTGGCTTATTATACTATCTTTCGGATCCTTATCCCGATGGCAGGAACCCCTATATTCAAAAAATAGAAGAAAACGTCTCTAAGGTCCGCGAAATCTGTTCCTCAAACGGGAGCAATAAAGCCTGATCATAGGATTTAGATAGACACTGTGATCGATGATCCTATCATGTGGGCTGCATGTTAGCGGTTGTTTCATCTGGAACTTTACATGGCATTGAAGCCTTACCTGTCCAGGTTGAAGTTAATTCAGGGGAGAGAGGAGAGCCTAAAATTATTCTCGTGGGATTACCTGATGCCGCGGTAAAGGAATCCAACGACCGTGTTGTCTCGGCTCTAAGCAACAGCGGTTTTAGCAGGCCTCATACGCGCACGACAATAAATCTAGCTCCAGGAAATATCCGAAAAGAAGGCTCCACTTATGATCTTCCCATTGCCCTGGGCATACTGGCCTCAACCGGTCAAATACAAGCACCTGATTTAGAAGACTATTTAATTGGCGGTGAACTTAGTTTATCCGGAGAAACGCGACCGATAAAAGGCGCACTGGCAATGACTATTCTCGCTCGAGAACAAGGTAAGGCCGGCCTCCTGCTACCGCCACAATCAGCACACGAAGCGGCTCTCGTTGAGGGGGTGGCTGTTTATAGTGTAGGCTCACTTGGTGAGGCCTGTGAATTCCTTACGGGAAGAAAACAACTAGCTCAATGCGAACACTCCAAAGATATAGGAAGTAATCACAATCTTGAGAGCGAGTACGAAGTCGATTTCTCTGAAATAAAGGGCCAGCAATCACTTATAAGAGCAGTGGAGGTAGCTGTCGCGGGCGGACATAATATTCTTATGATCGGTCCTCCAGGTTCTGGAAAATCCATGGTCGCGAAGCGAATTCCCACGATTATGCCGGAGCCTACCCTGGAAGAATTTCTTGAAATCCTCAGCGTTTATTCTGCAGCGGGTAAGACCTTAAGCAAAGATTTGAATGCATGCCAACGGCCATTTCGCAGCCCACACCATACGATCAGCGACGTCGGATTACTGGGAGGAGGTACCATTCCCGGCCCGGGAGATCTCTCTCTCGCTCATAACGGGGTTCTATTTCTCGATGAATTGCCGGAGTTTAAAAGATCTGCTCTTGAAGTTCTGAGGCAACCCCTGGAAGACGGGGAAGTTACTATATCACGGAGTGCCGGGAGGATCACCCTTCCCTGCTCTACGATGCTTGTGGCCGCCATGAATCCCTGCCCCTGTGGCTATCTGAGCGATCAAAAGCGGGAGTGTCGCTGCACCGTAACCCAGATCCAACGTTACCGTGCGCGGATCAGTGGCCCGCTTCTGGATCGCATAGATATTCATAGCGAAGTCCCCTCTCTTACGATAGAAGAAATGCGCAACCAAAAACCAGCCCAGCCATCTGTGGATATTCGTGAACGTGTTCGAAGATCACGGGATATCCAAATCAAACGTTTTGCGGGGACAAAAACACACTGCAATGCGCGCATGTCCCACGCTCATATTCAAAAGTATTGTCCTATCGATGATTCCCTCGGAATTCTTCTTCAACAGGCTATGGATCAATTACACTTGTCGGCGCGCGCTTACGATCGCATCCTAAAAGTTTCACGGACTATCGCAGACCTCGCCGAATCAAAAAATATCGAATCCCCCCACCTCCTTGAAGCCATACATTATCGCAGCCTCGATCGAAGCCTTTTTTATTGATTCTACCTTACTCTATTTAAAATTTTATTTCTGAGAATATACTTATAGCAGTCTGCTAGTTTCATTATAAAAAATCCTCATGCGACTATTTAGTATTAACATTAAATTATTCAATTTCCAGTATGCTAGAGTAATTTTGATTTTAATATTTTTGTTACAGATAAATGGCTGTTCCAAACCCAATATCCGTGAATTCAAGCAAATGCCTGTTTCGGAGGATGCCCATGTTATTAGTCAAACCCCTGGGGAAACTGGTGGTATATTCATACAATCAGAAGCAGGTGAGTTAGCTACATTAAATCCATTAGTAGCATCAGATGCTTCATCCGGCGCTGCTATTGGTTTATTATTAGGGGCACTTACTAGCTATGATTGGGTAAAAGGTGAAGTCATCCCTGGCTTAGCCAAATCATGGGATATAGGTAAAGACCAGAAAACATTTACCTTTCATCTTAGGAGAGGAGTTTTTTGGAGCGACGGGGCACCCTTTTCTGCTGACGATATTATCTTCTCATACGAATGTTATTATGACGACAGGTTTCCAAATCGAACCAAATTTTTCCTCACTATAGATGGAGAATCTTGTAAGATTGAAAAACTTGACGATTACACAGTAAGCATCACTTCGCCCGTAGTTTATGCTCCATTTCTGTCATTCGTCGCCGGTGTATCAATTTTGCCCAAACACAAACTCCAAAATGCATTTGACGAAGGAACGCTTCTAAAAGAATGGAGTATTAGTACCGCTAAAAATAATCCAGAGGATATAATTTCTTTGGGGCCATGTGTTTTGCACTCCTATCGTCCGGGAGAACGAATTGTTTATGCAAGAAATCCGAATTATTATGCCATTGATAAAAATACCACACGATTACCTTATATAGATTATATCATTGCTAAAATGGTCAGCGATACGAATGCCATGACTGTCGTGTTCGCACAAGGCCAGACAGATAGTGAAACAATAAGACCGGGTGATGTTGCCTGGGTTAAGCGATCTTCACAAACCCATGATTTCAGAATAATAGATAGAGGCCCTTCCTCTTCTAGAACCTTTATATGGTTTAATTTGAACCCCGGAAAAAATGCTGATGGCAAACCCTATGTTGATCCCAATAAATCAAAGTGGTTTAACAATCTAAGATTTCGACAAGCTGTAAGCTATGGCATTGATCGGGATGGCATTGTTGAGGGGGTTCTTTTTGGACGTGGGGCCCCTCAACATTCATCAGTTTCTATAGCCAATAAAAAGTGGCATAACCCCAACATTAAAAAATATCCCTACAACCCTGAATATGCACGAGAACTCCTGATAAGCGAAGGTTACTTTTACAATGATAAAAATGAACTTTTTGACGCCGATGGCAACCGTATCAGTTTCAAATTACAAACCAATAAAGAAAATGATATTCGAACTGAAATGGCCACTGTTTTCAAAGAAAACATGTATGCTTTAGGAATAGAAGTGATTCTGCAGTTTGTTGATTTTAATACTCTTGTTATGAAGATATCTGACTCCTTCGAATACGATGCAAGTCTCCTTGGTTTAACCAGTGGCTCGGGTGAACCCGCAAGTGGCATGGATGTTTATTCAAGCGGAGGTCGTATGCATATGTGGCATCCTCAGCAGAAAGAACCTGCGACCAAATGGGAAGCACGAATAGATGAACTCATGAAATCACAGCTAACTACTTTAAATGTTGATGACAGGAAAAGATATTATTTTGAAGTTCAAGAAATCATGGCTGAACAACAACCTTTCATTCATTTAGTTACGCCAAATTTATATTCAGGTATAAAAAATAAATGGCAAAATGTGAATGTTCCTACATTAGGTGGCTTGCTATGGAACATTGATGAAATCTGGTCAATAGAGAAATGATATCATTTATTATTAGAAGACTCTTTAGCCTTATCCCTCTTCTCATTGGGATAACACTCCTCGTCTTCCTTCTCATGAGCCTTGCGCCAGGAGATTTTCTAACTCCAATAAAACAGCAGCGGGACATATCAGAAGAATACATTATAGAACTGGAAAAACAATTTGGCCTCGATAAACCCTTTTATCAGCAGTATTTTTTCTGGTTGAAAAGCGTTCTCACACTCGATTTTGGTTATTCCTGGACCTATAAAGTTCCCGTTACCGAGCTGCTCGGAAATCGTATCCTCGCCACTTTTTTGCTTTCTTTTTCTTCAATAACTTTCGCCTGGATAATTGCTATTCCCCTAGGTGTATTAGCGGCAATCTATCAAAATTCCATCTTTGATCGCTTGAGCGCAAGTCTTGCCTATGCTGCGCTCTCAATACCAGAATTTTTTCTCGCTATCGTTGCCATCTATGTCGCCGCCCGAACAGGTTGGTTTCCTATAGGTGGTTTTACCTCGATCGACTATGAATTCATGACTGCGCCGCGCCAATTCCTTGATATCATCAGTCATTTAATACTACCAACTATCGTTATAGGAATTGGTAGTATTGCTAGTATCATGCGCATCATGCGCGCTAATTTTCTCGATGTTATACGTGCGGAATACGTAATGACAGCTCGAGCAAAAGGGGTCAAAGAAGGCTATATAATGTTTAAGCATGTACTCCGCAATGCCATCAATCCCCTTATCAGTGCATTCGGTTTCGCATTGTCGGCATTGTTGAGTGGCTCCCTTCTCGTCGAAATTGTTATGAATTATCCTGGACTTGGACAACTCATCTACCAATCCCTGCTTCGAGAAGACCAATTTGTCGTACTTGCGGCTATCATGATGAGTTGCACTCTCCTTGTCTTGGGAAACCTTATGGCAGATATTATTCTCGCCTGGTCTGACCCGCGGATTCGTCTCGAGCAAAAGAATTAAAATGAAACGTAATCTTTTAAGAGAATTACTCAGCCGTCCACTGGGATTAACATGCTTTATTATACTGAGTGTTTTCTATTTATCCGCGATTTTCGCTCCCTTTATAGCCCCATACACTACCGCTGAACAAAATCTAAAAAAAACATATCACCCGCCCACAGGAATTATTTGGAAAGAAGGGGGATGGCATGTCAAAGTTTATGAGAATGTTGATCCAACAGCTGCAAAATATGAATCTGCTCAGGGTAATTCCGCACCCATTCGTTTTTTCGCCAAAGGTTATCCCTATAAATTCTTAGGCCTTATCCCTTCTGAACGTCATTTATTCCAAGTAGATGAAGGCAATAAGATATATCTTCTTGGGAGTGATTCTACAGGCCGTGACACCTTTTCAAGACTCCTTTATGGTTCACGCATCTCACTTAGCATTGGTCTCATTGGAATTTCCATTACTATGATCATGGGATTTATTGTCGGAGGGCTATCAGGCTATTATGGTGGCAAACTTGATTTTTGCGCCATGCGCATCGTGGAATTTCTTATGGCTATACCCGGGCTCTACCTGTTACTTGCATTGCGTTCTGCATTGGCTCCTTATTTCGACTCAGCTCAAATGTATTTTGTAATAGTAATCATTCTTGCCATCATCGGGTGGGCAGGAACCGCACGTATCATACGTGGGATGTCACTTTCCATACGCAGTCGACAGTTTGTCCTCGCTTCTGAATCCATGGGGCAATCTAGTTTTAAAATACTTTTTAAGCACATACTCCCAAATCTCACGAGCTATCTCCTCGTTGCGGCAACACTGAGTATCCCCGGATATATATTGGGTGAAGCTGCCTTGAGCTTTCTTGGACTCGGTATACAGGAACCATCAGCATCCTGGGGCCTCATGCTTTCACAGGCTCAAAACATGAAAGTGTTCATGTTAAATTTTTGGTGGTTGTTGACACCCGGTCTGGCCATATTTATCACAGTAATCGCTTTCAATGTACTGGGAGATACATTACGTGATATTGTCGACCCAAAGATGAAAGTGTGAATGTTTTGAGTTGATATAAATTTAAATTAGTAATGGAAGAAACTGAGCAAATACTACTTGAAGCGAAAGATCTCGAAATAACGTTTCACGGGCGTGATGAAAAGACGGAGGCAGTTCGCAGCATTTCATTTTCCTTAAAGGACGGCAAAGTCCTCGCGATAGTTGGTGAAAGTGGCAGCGGCAAAAGTGTAACTGCTCTATCCCTCACCCGACTTTTACCTGAACCACCCACCTGCACAGTTAGCGGTGAGGTGGAATTGATGGGGAAAAATCTGCTCACAATTTCAAAAAAGGAAATACGACAAGTACGTGGAAAGGAAATTGCGTATATTTTTCAGGAACCCTCAACGTCGCTTAATCCGGTATTTTCCATTGGTTATCAAATTGCAGAAGCAATTAAACTTCATCTTCCCGAAGTAAAAAATATCCAAGAGCGCGTCGTCGATTCATTGCGAAGGGTCGGAATTCGCGATCCGGAAAAGCGATACAAAGATTATCCTCATCAATTAAGCGGGGGGATGCAGCAACGTGTTATGATAGCTATGGCCCTTGCTTGTGAACCACGCATTCTTGTCGCTGACGAACCCACAACTGCTCTCGATGTCACGATTCAAAAGCAGATCATGGACCTTTTAAAGGAACTTAAGGAGAGTCTCGGAATGTCTATTATTCTTATTACCCATAATTTCGGAATTATCGCTGATTTTGCCGATGATGTGATTGTCATGTTTCGCGGGAAGATTGTTGAATCAGGATCAGTTGATTCGGTATTGAATAACCCCCAACACCCCTATACCAAGGCCCTTCTCGCCTGCATCCCACAAATTGGAAAAGAACAAGACCGCCTTACGACCATCGATTATGCTCAGTTAGATGCATAAATTCTTTGTTAAATACTAACTTTATATGACTGAAATAGATAACGGAAATACGCTGCTTGAAGTCAGGAATCTAAAAGTACATTTCCCTGTTATGAGTGGAATACTCCGTCGAACAAACAACTCTATTCGCGCTGTTGATGGTGTTTCATTTAAGATTGATCGAGGCAGCACTGTAGGGCTGGTAGGAGAAAGTGGCAGCGGCAAAACAACGATTGGCCGAGCCCTGGTGAAATTGGCACCCATCACTGAAGGCTCAATATTATATGAAGGTGAGGAAACTACAAAGCTGAGTGCTAAATCCTTTTTTCCTTACAGAAAAAAGATCCAGATGATATTTCAGGACCCCTACAATTCATTAAATCCCCGTCTTACGGTTTATCAAATTATTTCAGAACCGATGGAAATTCACTTCACCGATTGGGATAAAACGCGTAAACGAAAACGCGTCGAGGAGTTGCTGGACAAGGTCGGGCTTGAACCTAAGCATATCGACCGTTATCCACACGAATTCAGCGGTGGGCAAAGACAGCGCATAGGTATCGCGCGTGCCCTTGCCGTTGAACCCGATTTTATTATCTGTGATGAGCCAGTGAGCGCACTCGATGTCTCAGTACAGGCTCAAATCATCAATCTACTTCAAGATTTGCAAGATGAGTTGGCGCTTACTTACCTTTTTATCGCCCATGATCTGGCCGTTGTTGAACATATAAGCGACGATGTGCTCGTTATGACCGAGGGTAAAATTGTCGAACACGCCGACGCCAAAGCGATCTACGAAAATCCTCAAGATGAGTACACGAAAAAGCTGCTTTCTGCAGTGCCGAAACTCTCAACGCGTTCCGGGTAATTATTAAAATAACCTCACCTTAACTCAAGGGATCAGTCTTCTTTAAAACGACTGATAAGGAATCCGCCGATGAGAATTTGAAGTGGGTGATAACACATCAAGGGAAGCAGAACGAGGCCAAGTTCAGGCGCGTTTACTGAATTATTGACCGCGGTAAATATAGAAGTCGCCATAGGTACTCCCGCGGCAAGTGTTTTTTGTGAAGCACAGAAGAATGCAGTAATACCTACCGAATGATTGAATTTGACTAATTTAATTCCACCAAAGGCCAAACCCTTAGCGATCATCAATAAGATAGCTGAGATGATCAGAGAACTGATAACAATAGACAAACCCTGCTCTTTCCAGACACCGCTTTTTATCGAGCCACAGAAAGCTACATAAAGCATATAAAAGATCATGCTCATATTAAACCGCCCGATCCCTTTCTTGTGTGATTGTGCAAGGTCTTTTAAAAACGGCCGCAAAGTTTGCCCTACGATCATCGGCAAGAGAATGAGAATAGCGATTTTGGCAAGAAGTGGTCCTAGAGGTATGGACTGTCCAGTGGCACTTGATAAGAGCCAGGCTGACCAGGAAGGGACAATGAATACACCCAATATATTAGAGAGAGACGTATTAAATATAGCTCCACCTACATTACCTCCTGCAAGACTTGAAAATAATACCGCGGTTGAGATAGTCGTCGGTAAAATAGAGAGAAATAAGATTCCTATACGCAATTCTGGTTCAATATATTCAGCAAAAAGATTAACGAGTAAAAATGCCAGAAGCGGGATAACAATAAAATTAAATATTTGGACAAAGAGATGAAGTTTCCATTCCAGTATGTCATTTTTTAATTTTTCAGTGGGCAATAAAACACCCTGAAAGAAAAAAATGGCCAACACGCCAAGTTTAGTTGTGATTTCACTTTTTAAAATTCCTCCATGTGCCCCTATATCAGGAAAGATCCAAGCAGCACCTATGGACACAATTAATCCTAATAAAAATCCGTTTATTGGTAATTTCATATTAAATTGATATCTCCTCTATAATCATAATCGGATATTAATAGAATTAATTTTTAATGCGCGCTAAAATGCTCGTGGATCTTCTCCCTGTTAAATTTCAATACCCTAAGTAATTACTCTGTTTTTCTTCGCTTAAATACACTGATAATAAAAGTCCACAATTCTTTTAACTCATCGAATCGAAAGACCCAGAGTAAACTGAAGTAAAATATTATAGCAGTCGGTATAATTATAAATACTGCAATTATCGCGGCCAGTTTCGTGTCTGATATCGAGCTGTGCACTCTGCTCCAGAAAAAAGCAGTTATGCAACTCATTGTGAAACTGGCGATTATTATTTTTATAACAGGTAATGCTATACTACCAAAATTCAAAGTAGGTATCTTTTTTCCTAGCATCCAATAGAGAACAAAAGTATGAACAACTGATGCTAAAACATTGGCAATGGCTAAGCCAATTACACCTAGTGGGCCCATAAGAATTAAACTGAAAAATATATTGACGATAAAATTCAAAATCGCCAATCGATAAGGAGTCCGCGTGTCTTTCAACGCATAAAATCCTCGTGTCGTAAAACCACCGATTGCGTAAAACGGAAGTGCCAGCGCCAAGGTAAAAACGACTGGCATTGTTTGCATTACATCATTTGACTCGAACACACCCCACACAAAAAGAAGATTCAGAATAGGTTCACGCAGAATAATTAATCCCATCGCGGCTGGAATAGTAACAGCGGTTATCATCCTTACTCCCTGATTAAATACACCGGTAAAACCGGGTAAATCGTTACGCGCGACAAACTGCGATAGTGACGGAAAAAGTACCGTTGTTACGGCAATAGCAAATACCCCTAAGGGAAGTTCAAGTAAACGATTGGCCAGGTAGAGTATTGAAACGGCTGCATCGTCTAACCAGAAGGCAAGAAAACGCGTCACGACGATATTAATTTGATAGATTGCAGCTCCTGCGAGTCCAGGTAGATAGAGGGAAACGAGCTCATTCATTCTTGCCGTTCTTTTAAGATCAAATGCCGGATGCCACCCCTTGTGATTGAGTGAAACTGCGGGTAAAATCAGCTGGAAAATACCACCGATAATGACCCCACCACATAAATAAGCTACTCTCTCGATCGAAGATTCCGCTAAATAAAATCCAAACCCACCGAGGGATACAATCATCGATAGATTGAGCCAAACAGGTGATAAAGCTGCCAGCGTGAATCGCTTTAATATACTTAAGCCAGCATGGATAATAGCTGCCAAACAGATCAATACGAGGTAGGGTAACAATACGATACCTAATTCAACTCCCAAGTACCATCGATCATTAAGTCCAGGAACGAAATCAATGGCGACGAGGGTCAGCCCGAGCGTTGCCACGACGATTAACAGGATCAACAGAACACGCGTAAGCACTTGATTGATAAATAGAAATGCACCTTTTTCCCCGTTTTCTTCCAATTCCTCTGTGAGTGTCGGAACAAGAGCTGCATTTAGGGCACCCTCACCCAATAGTCGCCGGAATAAATTAGGTAATGTAAACGCAAGGATAAATGCTGAATTTAAAGCCGACGTACCAAAAGCCGCAAAAATTAATATATCTCGCAACAGGCCCAAGATCCTCGAGCCAATAGTTGAAATTACTACGAGAAAAATATTTAGAAAATTTTTAGGCATGGATAACAACGGTAAAGATGATCCGAAGTAATGTTAAAGTCTGATGAAAGAAAAAAGAGCTGATACTCACAATTCAAATATTTCCACTCTCATCAATATAAAGAAAACAGCTAAGTTAAAAATCCAGGTAAATACCGGCGCATCGACCAGCAACCCAGATTATGAGTAGACGAACCGTTATGTAATCTATTAACTGGGATTCTCTCAATCCCGAATAGCCCGGTTATTGGTTAGTATTCAGGGCTCGATTAACGGCGCCGGCGCTTTTTAAAAACAATCTCAACAGCCTTGTCTAATCGTGAAAACATAAATACACGTTGAATTGAGGAACTTGAAATGTGTATTTTCATGGATTTACCAGCTGCTTGAACCTGTTTTACAGTATTGAGAATCATATTCAGGCCCATGGAATCAATAATTCGGGCTGAATTCAGGTCCAGCTTTAGTTCATCCCAGTTAGCTGGATTATGTTTTTTAATTATACGGTTGATATTATCACTAAACTCTTCGGCGTTTGTGCTTAGGACATCTCCTTTTAGGGTAATCGTCAGATTATGCTTTGATCGATTTAAAACACCTTTGATCATCAATCTTAATTATTCATAGCCAGTTCAAAAATGAGACTGGTTCCGTCGTTTTCTATGGAACATTTATCACACAAATTATCAATGATCGCCAAGCCAAGATGAGAACCATCAAGCGCTTTCATCTTTTCCACTCTTTCAGTAATATCAAAGCCGTGACCATGTCCTGGATCATCGATCCTTACCCGTATACGCCCTAGTTTTTGATTGACTGTAACTTGAATAGTACACGTCTTCTCCGGCGACTTATCACAACCATAAACTAAGGCGTTTAAGACTGCTTCTCGACAACAGAGTAATACATCGTAGATTTTATCCCCCAATTCTTCTGACAGTGAAAACTGTAAACTGCGGCGCCAAATCCCTTGAAGCCGATCTATGTCTTTGAATTCATCACCAGAATATTGTTCAAAGATAAGCGGTTGATATAAGTTTTCGAGTTCTGATTCCTGATCTATTTGGTAATGCATAACTAAGATATCATCGGGAGGTTGAGTGACAATTCTATTACAGACTTCGTCACTCGAGGACAAAAGTCTATAGATAAGACTAAATGGATCAATCCTTAAATAATCTGCGTAATCGGTGAGCCCATCAGTGCATATGTAGAATCCAGCTAAATCATCCAATGATAATGACTCTATTCCAAACGCTTCTACGGGGAACCAGCCGAGGGGCGAATAATTCCTCATCGTCCTTCGGCAACTTCCATCGCGATAACATATCCAGGGAGGTGGAAAGCCACAATTAATCATATGCACTTTGCGCGATTTATTTTCAACTACTGCGGCACAAATCGCCAATGATGACTGAATCCGAAAATCACCACTATCAGATTCATCAACATCGGGGATCCATTCCTTCCCAAGAATGCGATTGAATAACTGAAGCACATCCTGCAGTGAAGTATTATGCTCAAGTAATCCGCGCATCATGCCTTGAAAATACGCGGAGACAAAGGCCGCCCTCACGTCGTGCCCGGAGACGTCTCCCACAAGAAAAAGATATCTCTCATGACCAATCGGTAATACATTAATGAAGTCCCCACCTACCTTATAGAGGGGTCGATAGTAATATTTAAAATACGGTAAAATTTCCGGAGCACGAACGGCCTGAAATATCTGATCCATTCTCCCAACCGCCCCAACCTCCTGATCCGTAGCCAAAAGCTGGCGATTGCGTATCGTTCTCTCCACTCCCCGTGATATTGCGCCCCCTAAAGCCTGTCGGGACACTGGTTTTTCAAGGTAATCACTGGCGCCACTACGTAGTGAATCACGAACAAGATTTTTTTCTCCCTCCGCTGTGACAATGATCGTAGAAAGACTGCTATCTTCCCCCATTACCCAATCCAGTAAATCAAGCCCAGATTTAACCGGCATGCGAAAATCAGTTAAAACGCAGTCAATATGAAGAATTCCTTTCTTCAAGATCATCGCTTGCGCCTCGTCTACACACGTGACAGAGAGAACGTGGTAATCCATTTTCCTCAGACTCATGCTGAAATATTTGAGTCCCGAAATATCATCGTCGACTACCAATATTGTTGGCTTGTTGTTCTGAGGGTAAGTCATAATTGGACGATTATATTTAGAAGAATAAAATATATTCAAGATCTCAGCAAATCAGGTAAAGATCTGTTATAGTGAAAATAGCATAGTTTATTTAATATTTTAATCCAGTAATCTATATATAAATCATTTTACATAACTTTTAAAAAATAATTCCCCATTTTTATAATATTCAGGGAAATGGACATAGATGTTCATTAACCAGGCGGGTGTTCTATTTCGATTGCCCTGTGAGCCATATTTAACAATTTATAATATTTTAATGAATAAGCGCTTAAATTCACTTGTAGAAACTTTCCCCACCCTGGATTCCTGCCGGAATGAGATAGAGCAGGTTTTTGATATACTGCAGAAAGTTTACACCAACGAGGGAAAATTACTCCTATGTGGAAATGGTGGCAGTGCTGCTGATAGTGATCATATCGCAGGTGAACTTCTCAAGGGTTTCACACGTCCACGCCCCCTTGATGATGCCTGGAAAAAAAAATTAGGGCCAGATCTTTCAGATAAGCTACAGGGAGCTTTACCGGCCATTCCTCTAACCGGTTTTAATTCTTTTCACAGTGCGTTTAACAATGACTGTGATCCCTACTACAGTTTTGCCCAACTAACATGGGCACTGGGCAGAGCTGGAGATTCACTCCTCGGTATCAGCACTTCAGGTAATTCTAAAAATGTAATCTATGCGACAATCGTTGCTCGCGCTAAAGGACTAAAGACGATTGGATTAACCGGGCAAAGTGGTGGCCAACTTTTGGACAATGTAGATGTATGTATCCGCGCTCCTGCAACGGAGGTTGAGAAGGTGCAAGAATTCCATCTGCCTATTTATCACTGTTTGTGCCTCATGCTGGAAGATGCCTTTTTCGCATAAAGTAAAAAGATGACCAGTGAAGCTACAAAAAAATCCTATTTTATCCCTCCCGAAGGATCTATACAAACACTGTCAAAGCGTTTTTGAATTAGTAGCTAATGCTTCGGGACATGCCTTCCTTGTTGGAGGTTGTGTGCGTGATGCCCTTTTAGGGCTCCCGAGCAAGGATATTGATATAGAAGTTTTCGGTTTAGATGAAGAAACCTTAAAAAATCTTCTTCAAGAGAATTACACACTCATAGAGGTTGGGAAATCTTTCGGTGTATTTAAAATACTCGGGGGGAATATCGATATATCCCTTCCCCGACTGGAATCGAAAACAGGTCCCGGTCATAGAGGTTTTACGGTTTATGGCGACCCTCATCTCAAGCCGGAAATAGCTGCATTGCGACGTGATTTCACAATGAATTCAATTCTATGGGATTTTAAATCAGGAGAATTAATTGATCCCTACCGGGGTCGTGAAGATTTAAAAAAAAATATCCTTCGCCATACCGGCCCTCAATTTCCTGAAGATCCTCTCCGTGTTCTGCGAGCGATGCAATTTGCCGCTCGGTTCAATTTAGAGGTAGCTCCTGAAACAATTGAGCTTTGTAAAAATATTTCTCCTGAAACCCTATCCCAAGAACGTATCTTTGAAGAATGGAAAAAGCTAATTACGAAAGGTGTAACTCCTTCATTGGGATTACAATTTCTCCGAAATTGCGGATGGGTTCAATATTATCCTGAACTCTTTGCGATGATAGGTTGCAAGCAAGATACCACCTGGCATCCGGAAGGTGATGTCTGGACGCATACTTTGCACTGTATGGACGCCTTTGCGCGGGAGCGTCTCGATGACTCTGAGGAAGATCTTATCGTCGGGTATGCTGTTTTATGCCATGATATGGGTAAACCCGCTACAACCGTATTAGAAGATGGTCGCATTCGATCCCCTGGACATGAATCGCTGGGAAAATCGCTGACTCGAAATTATCTTGCGCGTATGACGAATCAAGAAGAACTGATTGAAGCTATTGTCCCGCTTGTCGGCAATCATTTGCGTCCAGTAGAATTTTTCCAATCGAATGCAGGGGACTCTGCGATACGTCGCCTCGCACATAAGGTCAAACGCATAGATCGGCTAGTACGAGTGGCTAGTGCCGATGAACAAGGTCGTCCGCCTAGATCACATGATTTAGCAGCGGTAAATTGGTTATTGAGCCGTGCCAACGCTTTGAAAGTCAAGAACTCAGCACCCGAACCTTTAATCCTTGGCCGTCATCTTATAGACATCGGCCTAAAGCCAGGTAAATACTTTGGAGAAATTCTCAGTCAGTGCTATGACGCTCAACTGGAAGGATCATTTTTTGATCTTGAAGGTGGGAGAAAATATGCCGCTCACCTGATTGAGAACAAGGATAAAAAATCGAACGAGAATTAATATTATATGTATTCAGCTCTAAATGCTGGTTCAAGTTGATTTCTCGTTATTTTCATCGTCTTCTGAAACAGCAATCTCAACTCCCCCACTGATCACAGAAACCTTTTCCTCATCACTAGATTCTATTGCCGATTCACTCTTTGAGTCTTTAATTTCCTCTTTTACCAATGACTCAGAATTCAAAGCTTCTTCTGATGCAGTATCAGGTATAATATTAACCTTTTCAATTGAGACAGGATCTGATGCTGCATCTTCATCCGATGATAAATTATCCGCACTCTCTTTTGTTTTAGCCTCTGTTGCATTACCTGCCATAGACAACGGAGAATCTTTAATCTTGGATCGCGGCGGAGAGGCATAAAGGCTACCGTCTTCATACTCGACAACATAGCCTTCCGCTATCAGCCAGAACAGATCCTGACGCATGAAATGTAGTTTTTCCTTCATTTCAGGAGGTAGTTCCTTAGATTCCTCACCCTTACTTTCGTTACTTGAGGGGGATTCAGTGCCCGATTTCATTTTCTTAATTCCGAGAAAAGATTCCTCTAAATCAGCTGCTTTGGGACGTGACGTTTTCACAATAAAATCAATCAAAGCTTGAACTGAATCAGCAAAATTCTGGCCTTCCATTTGAAATCTACGTTTAATTGCACAGATATAGGAAATTCCACGTGACCCTTTTTTATAGACATTAATTTTCAAACGACGCAATCGGCCTCGAAGATGATTCGCGGTTTCAAGTGGAAATCGACGTTGAGATTCGAGATGAAATTCAATTGATCGTCGAACCGCGCTATTTGCCGGCATTGATGATAGTAATTTTCCTGATAAGCGCACTGAAGAGACAGCTCTTACAATCGAACCGATCTTATTCTCGTACAAATATTTTCCCGCGCTCTTTAAGTTATCAAAAGTTGGCGGATCATTTAAATTCTCTGCATCCTTTAAGCTATAACTTGTCTGGGTGGTCATTTTCTGAAGCCATTCCTCAATAACTTCAGGATCTTTGATCGCTTCAATTTTTGAAACAAAAGACTCAAAAGACATATTCGCCAGACGGCTGGTATGGTGTTGTTCAATAAATTCCTGATAGCGGTGATAATTAGGGGGGCCAAGTAATTCTCCGGTGATAGAACATCGGTTGACCATTAGAAAATTACCTTTCGGGGGATCAATTGTCTTAGTCTCTATTTTAAAATATTGATCTGTGAAATTATCAATACAATGTTCGAATGCTTTCTGCTCGCTTTCAAAAGGGCACCCGTCAGCTAAAGCAATATTGAAGCGCCCCGGACTTTCATCTTTCACCGCGACAGGTCGTATCATCGCAACAAAGCGATCGGGTTTTGCTAGAATAAGACGAGTAATATCAAATAACTCGTAAGTTTTATTAGATGCGCGAATAGCTTTCACCAGAGTCTTGAAAGCCGTATCATCGGGATAAAAAATAACATCAGCGATCGGTTTAAATGGTGGCGCGCTTTCGGCGCGCTTTTCGACGCGTTGAGCTAGCCTCGGTCTGCGATCACGGTGAGAACTTGTAGATGAAACAGAACGCGAGGATTTACCTGCCGTTTTCCTGGTATATTTATCTACTGTCGACGTGTTATCTACATCACTCCACGCCGGCCCCAGCGTTATACCAGCCAACTCGCTTAAATCCAAAGGCTGATCTTCACTTGGGGTTATACCTTGCTCTGATTTCTCATCCATTTTTCAGTGGGGGCTAATGGTAGGATGAATAAAAAGCATAATATTTCATCAGAGGCAAGCACAGTAAAAGTGCTTTATTTCGCTTCCAGGGGTATTGTTAAACACTTTAATTAACAATTAAGTAAGAGCAACCCAATATCAGTTTTTTAAATATTATATTGATTCATTTTTACTCCCTTATATACCACTTAAACCTTGTTTAAATTGCTCAGGTGGTGGAATTGGTAGACACGTACGCTTGAGGGGCGTATGCCGAAAGGTGTAGGGGTTCGAGTCCCCTCCTGAGCACCAATAATTGAATAAACGACCTTTAACTCCACCCTCATACATTAATGAGAACGGGTTGAGGATAAGGAACGGGCTATATTTTTTGCTAAAAAAGGGCCTTTATAGATCATTCCTGTGTATATTTGAATGAGTGAAGCGCCAGCAGTTAAAGTCTCTTCTGCGGTACGTATATCATTTATTCCACCAACTCCGACTATCGGCAATTTACCGTTCGTTGCGCGGCTAATATAACTAATGACTTCCAGCGACCGTTTATGTATGGGTGTGCCGCTAAGGCCGCCCTCTTCTTTAATTCGATTCAAGGGACCCGCACGTTCGATTGAAGTATTGGTTGCAATAATACCATTAATCTCGAATTCACTGAGAATTTGCAGAACGGAATCTATTTGAGGAAAGGATAAATCAGGTGCGATTTTTACTAGCATAGGGATGGGGCGTAAATCTCGTTTTTTAGCACGGCTCAAATTGGCCTCACGCAAGGTACTTAAGAGCGTAGATAATAATTCAGATTCTTGTAATTTTCGGAGCCCCGGAGTATTGGGACTGCTGATGTTTATTGTAAAATAGTCAGCATAATCAGCGAGGAGGTGAAAAGATGTCAGGTAATCATCCGCCGCGTTTTCAAGCGGTGTTAATTTTGACTTACCGATATTAATTCCCAGTGGCACCAATCTTTTATAGCGGGAAGTGGCTTCTAATCGCCTGGCGATAATTTCAGCGCCGTCATTATTGAAACCTAATCGATTAATGAGCGCTTCTTGTTCGGGAAAGCGAAAAATCCTGGGTCTGGGATTCCCCTCCTGTCTCTGATAGGTAACAGTACCAATCTCAACAAACCCGAAACCTAATGCCCCCATGGCACGCCAAAATTGCGCATTTTTATCCATGCCGGCAGCTAGTCCCACCACGTTGGGAAATTTTAATCCGAATAATTCGACATTCTGATAGCTCGAGAGTTGATTATAGCGCGCCATCAAAGGGCAGAACAAAGGAGCATTACTGAACAATCGAAGCAGGGTGGTTACCATTTCATGAGCTGCTTCCGGTTCCTGAGTAAAAAGAACAGGCCGGATTAGCTTCTCATAGATTAATCCCATTTAAGAAAATCTGAGTAATCCAAGCTGAAAGGGCAAGCAGGGATTGATTACCAGCTTTGCACTCCGAAAATTTTGATTGTTTTTTTTCAAAATTTAATCTTTAAAAAATAAAATAAATGTCCATGGCTTATTCAGTTGTATTAATAATCGTCGCAGCATTAAGCGTTTAATATAATCTTCTCCTATGGCAAAAACTAGCTCACAGTTAGAATGGTGTATTATCCGCCTCGGTGACGATATGAACTGGTGGGTCGTTGAAATCAGCAATGCGATCCATTGGGATATGGATGGCCTTTCGATTATTGATCCGAAACAGATAAATCACATCATTGATTTGTGCGAATCTCTACGCGGTTATGGATTCGATCCGGATCTTATTAATTCTGCCTTTTTTAAATTCCGCATTGAAAAGGAACAAAAGAATGGTCATGTGCGCCTCACTCGCGTTCGCGATTCTCTATTGGAGAGTGAAGACCAACTTTTCGCTCTGCCCGAAATAATGGATGAAGAAAAAGGTCCATACGCTGACTTCTTCGACCAGATAACAAAATCCCGCGTAAAATTATTAAACGTCCTTATTGAATTCGATGAAAGTTTAACCATAGACGAATTGGAAGAAGAGATCCGCGGTCGTCAGAACAACGATTATTTTGAAGGCCGTGCAGTCCATTTCTTTAACGAAATTACGGCTATCCTTGAATATGTTCCAGCCGGCTTTGAATTAGACGTTGGTGAAGATACAAGTACGACCAAAAAGGAAACGCACGAGGAATTCCCCGATATTGATGTAGTCGAAGAAAAAATCGAGGAAGATGAAACGATGAAGTGGGATGAAGACGCGAGCGAGAATCAGGACGAAATAGCGGATGAGGAACCCATCGTCGTAAAACCCCGTCGCGGTCGCCCACGAAAGAAGTGATTATACTTTACGCCTAATCATTATTTTAATAAAAGATTAATGATGAAGCACTTTGGCGCAGCTTTTTTTATCCGATTCTCTTTTGGGATCGCCTTCGGCTTAGGAGGTGTCGGATGCGAAACTACTGTTGAGACGGTGACTACCATCCCGCCTGCGAGTACTGCCAATTTACGGCCCGGCGACACGATTGTAATCAATCTACAAAGCATTCCCGATCCTGTACAAATCGAAACTCAAATTGATGACCAGGGTGAAATAAGTCTCCGCTATATTGGCCGTTTAGCGGCTGCTGGCATTACAGTTTCAGAGTTGGCGATTAAGACTAAAAACGCCTATATCAACGAAAAAATTTATAACTCGATTGATGTTTCGATATCGGTGACTGAACGTTATGTTTACGTTGGGGGTGAAGTATCACGCCCGGGTCGTGTAGTTTGGTCACCCGACCTATCGCTCACTAAAGCCGTTCAATCCGCGGGCGGTTTCTCCATTTATGCGAAGAAAACCGGAGTGATCCTCAACCGGGAACAAAATTCATATATGGTTGATGCTAAAGGAGCAGAACGTAATCCTGCTAATGATCCCAGGCTTTACCCTGGTGATAGTATAAACGTACCGCGATCGGCTTACTAAGGACTAAAGGACCCCGTTGCCACCTTTCAGATTTCTCGCAATTTCAGCGGCGAAGTAGGTGAAAATCATATCACTTCCCGCGCGTTTAATCGCGATCAACGATTCGTCACGAGTTTTTTCAAAATCCAGCCATCCCAATTTAGCAGCTGCATGGATCTGTGCGTATTCACCAGACACTTGATAAGCAGCAATAGGTAAATCTGTATTATCTCGCAATTCACGAATAATATCGAGATAGGGTCCTGCAGGTTTCACCATGAGGATATCTGCACCCTCCCCTTCATCGAGTAACGTTTCAACTCTAGCTTCTCGACGATTCGCAGGATTTAACTGATAGGTCTGTTTCACCAATAGCTTTGTGCCTGCAGACTGTGCGCTACCGACGGCTTCGCGAAAAGGTCCATAATATGATGAAGCAAATTTTGCGGAATAAGCCAGAATACCTGTATTCTCAAATCCGGACTCATCGAGTGCGTCACGGATAACAGCTACTCGCCCGTCCATCATATCAGAAGGCGCGACAAAATCGACACCGGCCGCAGCATTAAGGATGGCCATTCGGGCAAGAATTCCAAGGGTTCGATCGTTATCGACGTCGGTTTTTTCTTTATTTAAAACACCATCATGTCCGTGGTTGGTATAAGGATCCAGTGCTATATCGGTGATCACCGCCAATTCCGGCACGGTATCCTTAACCGCTTTTACCGCGCGTAAAACGAGCGTGTTTTCATTTAATGCATCGGACCCTGAAGCATCCTTTAGGGAGGGATTCAAGACGGGAAAAAGAGCTATAGCCTGAATTCCCAAGCCGAATACTTCCTCACTCGCCTTTTGAAGATGTGAGATACCCAATCGCTGCTGCCCGGGCATAGACTCAATTTGTTCAGGTTCACCATCCCCATCGATGACAAAGAAAGGCATGATAAGATCACTTACATCAACCTGTGTTTCCTGCACTAAGGAGCGAATAGCTTGAGTTTTTCGTAAACGACGGGGTCTGCGCTCGAACTTGAATCTTTCCTCTTTTGTCATAAACCGATTAAAGTAATTGTATAAGAAGCAGAAGCCAGAATATTTTATTGGACTCGATCATCCTATCAGCTTTTCTTTATAACCCCTCAGAATTTAAGTAATTACTAATTATTATGGAAATAAAGCTTTACGATACGATGAGCCGGAAGGTTAAAGCGATTGATCCGGAAGACGGGACGACCTTTCGGTTTTATTGTTGCGGACCGACTGTATATGGCCCCTCTCATATTGGTAATTTTCGAACTTTTCTCCTACAGGATAATCTGCGTCGTTTACTCGAAGTAGCTGGTCTGAAAACTTACCACATCCGTAATATAACTGATGTGGATGATAAGACGATCCGACAAAGTCAATCGGAGGGAAAATCGCTAAAAGAAATAACCGAAAAATGGACAGTTTTATTTCATAGCGATTGCAGGGAGCTGAATATGCTCCCCCCACACAAGGAACCGCGAGCGTCTGATCATATACCGCAGCAAATCGAGCTCGTTCGCACCCTGCTAGAGAAAGGTCACGCCTACCAGGCAAGCGATGGTTCAGTATACTTTAAAATAAGCACATTCCCCGACTATGGAAAACTAACTCATCTCGATCGTGTAGAGTTAAAAACTCAAACAGAGAGAAGCGGCGACACTCACAATTTGGCAGATGAATATGATCGAGAAACAGTAGCAGACTTTTCACTTTGGAAAGCACGCAAGGCAGATGACGGGGACAATTACTGGGCAAGCCCCTGGGGAGAAGGACGTCCCGGCTGGCATATTGAATGCTCGGCAATGAGCATGGAGTACTTGGGCGATAGCTTCGACTTACACGGCGGCGGTATCGATATATGCTTCCCGCATCACGAAAATGAAATTGCCCAAAGCGAAGCGGCGACGGGCAAAATACCCTTTTCCCAACACTGGTTTCACGGCGCTCACTTAATGGTTGAAGGAAGGAAAATGAGCAAAAGTCTCGGGAACCTATACACTTTGGAAGAGATTAAAAAAAGGGGTGGATCGCCGATGGCTCTACGCTACCTTCTCATTTCCGGTCATTACCGCCAACCCCTAAATTTTACATTCAACGGAATTGAAGCCGCTCAAAGTGCAGTTAATAAACTGGAAAAATCTATTAGTGAAATCTTAGAGAAAGCTAAAATGAATAAAGAAGATTTTATCCAGCTTCAGCAAACTGCTGAAGTTGGCGATTGGGGCCAATTTGATAAAGCATGGGAAGCGCTCATTAATGACCTTAATACTCCAACCTGCCTCGGTAATATTTTTAGCGCACTGAATAAAATTGATGCATCAAAATTAAAGGAAAATGAAACTTTACTCAATCTGAATGCTCTCGCACGACTCACTTACGCACTTGGCTTAGAGCTCTTTTACGGAGAAAATGGTGCCGTAGTCGCACCAGATGTCGTACGCAAACTCGCTGATGAACGCTGGGTGGCGAAACAGGACAAGGATTTCACCAAAGCTGATGAACTACGGGAACAAATTCAGGCTGAAGGTTGGCAGGTGCATGATAGAAAAGACACCTATGACCTTGAACCAGTCTGAGATAGTCTTGGGACTTATTACCGGGTTGACTTTAGGATCGATGATCATACGCTGAAAAAAAGACATGACTATTCTTGCTCGGATGACTACAACCACCACGACTACCCGAACTATCAGGGTAGAGACTTGGTTTTGCGAAGAGTAAAGAAACACAGTAACCTTCAATCGTCTAACCAAGTCCGAGCGCTATTAAGCCTTGGACTTTTTTATTAAATAGATAAGAAACAACCATGAAGTCGATGACACCTCTAGAGGAAATGCGTCATTCCGCAGCTCATATTATGGCGGCGGCAGTAAAACGTATCTGGCCTGATGCCAAATTAGATATCGGTCCGCCAACGAGTAGCGGGTTCTATTATGATATGGACCTGGATCATAATTTCACCCCTGAAGACTTGGAAAATATCGAGACTGAAATGAAGAAAATAATTAAAGAAAATCAGCGATTTGTACGCCTGGAAGTGAATCGCGAAGAGGCAGTCTCGTTTTTTAAAGAACAAAATCAACCCTATAAATTGGAACGCCTTGATGACATCCCAGAAAATGAACCCATTACCTATTATCAGAACGGAGAATTCATAGACCTCTGCGCAGGTACGCACGTTAAATACACTAAGCAAGTCAAAGCCTTCAAATTACTTTCTATTGCCGGAGCCTATTATCGGGGTGACGAAAATAATAAGCAACTGCAGCGAATATATGGCACCGCATACCCAACGAAAAAAGAACTTGATCAATACTTGGAACAATTGGAGGAGGCCAAGAAACGTGACCACCGCAAGCTGGGTAAAGATATGAATCTGTTTCATATCGATGAGAGTGTTGGTCAGGGCCTCGTCCTCTGGCAACCCAACGGGGCCATTGTCAGGCAGGAACTGCAAACATTTATTAGTGAAGAGCTTACAAAGCAAGGCTACTATCAGGTATTTACACCTCATATAGGTAAACTTGGACTTTATCGCACTTCAGGTCATTTTCCTTATTATCAAGACAGTCAGTATCCACCGATAATCGAAAATGAGGTGATCCAGTTGATGGCGGAGGAAAACTGTTCCTGTGCCCAACTCGCTAATCGTCTAAAAGAAGGGGAAGTCGAAGGTTATCTCCTCAAACCGATGAATTGCCCCATGCATATAAAAATATTTGATGCGCAACCCCATTCATATCGTGATCTACCAGTTCGGCTCGCTGAATTCGGCACTGTTTATCGCTGGGAACAATCCGGAGAACTAAATGGTATGGTGAGAGTCCGTGGTCTGACCCAGGACGATGGGCACATATTCTGTACCGACGATCAACTTGCCGATGAAATCAGCGCTAGTCTTGATGTCGTAAAGATAATCCTGCGCACACTCGGTATATTAGAATATCGTGTCCGTATCGGTTTGCGCGATCCTGATTCTTCAAAATATACCGGCGACTCGACACTTTGGGACAAAGCTGAAGATATTCTGCGCCAGGCAGCCCAGACCCTGAATGTTGATTTCGAAGAAGAGCGAGGAGAAGCCGCCTTTTACGGGCCTAAAATTGATTTTGTGATCAAGGATGTGATTGGACGTGAATGGCAATTGGGAACAGTCCAAGTCGATTATAACCTTCCTGAACGCTTTGATCTTAATTATATTGGTTCCGATAATAAACCACACCGACCGGTAATGATCCATCGCGCTCCATTTGGATCAATGGAAAGATTTGTCGGCCTGCTAATCGAACATTTTGGAGGAAATTTTCCCACATGGCTTGCTCCTGAACAGGTACGCATACTCCCGATCAATGACGATCTCAACAGCTACGCTGATAAAATATGTGCTCTCTTAAAAGAGGGAAATGTGCGCGCTACAGTGGATAACATTTCCGACAAACTGGGTGCCAAAATCCGACGTTCAGAGATCGACAAGATCCCCTATGCCCTGGTCGTGGGCGCGAAAGAAGAGGAATCAAAAAATGTGACCGTAAGATCGAGGGTTAACAAAAGCCATGAGGGCATCTACAGCCTGGAAGACTTCGTTAATCTTATTAAAAATGATATTGCCGATAAAGCATTACCCAATCAATAAGTGATCTGAGAGCGGCCGATTAATTTAGGGTGGTAGAATTGTTTAGCGGGGATTTTCCGATGATGAAAATTCCGGGACTAATTCTTGAATGACCACGAAATTCGCAATGCATATATTTTATTTCATTATTATATACCCAGGAATTGACGCTCGCGGCTTCATCTTCGCCCCCTGGATGGCCGGGATAATAAATAATACTGATAAATCCATCAATTGAGATTAATCGCCAGGCCATATCCAGTGCTAATAGGGTGGTTTCAGGTTTTGTGATAATTGATTTAACGGTACCTGGAAGATACCCTAAATTAAAATAAACAATTTTAATCTTTTTTCGATAAATCTCCGGTATGTGCCGGAACATCGTTTCATGTCCTGCATGAATAAGAGTGACACGATCAAACATACCTGCGCTCTCCAAATGAGCTTTCGTGTTTCTAATTGCCCGTTCCTGGATATCAAATCCAAAAACATGACCTGCATTACCAACTCGTTCAGCTAGAAAAAGGGTGTCATATCCGTTACCAACGGTGGCATCTATTACTTTATCACCTTTATTTATATGTTTCTCAGCCGTTTCATGAGACAACGCCACTAAATCTTTATGAATACTCATGCGTGGAATTCCAGTAACGCATGTTTAACCCAGTGCTTCTTCATCAAATAGCATTTCACCAACGCGTGTCGCTGGACCTGTCATTGTGATAGCAAAATTGTCACCTATATGGAGTATTATATCACCCCCAGGCATGTGCACAGTAACATCGTTATCTATCATACCGAGTCGATGCGCGACCGCGGCAGCCGCACTGCTGCTGCTGCCGGAAGCTAAAGTATAACCTGCTCCACGTTCCCAAATTTCAATTTGTATATTCTCTCGATCTATGACTTTAAGCAGTTGAACATTTGTTCGATTGGGAAAGAGAGGATGGGTCTCAAGCAAGGGCCCCAAATGTCTAGCCATTTTTTCCGATATTTCTGTAAGCGGTAAAACGCAGTGCGGATTTCCAATCGTTGCAGCGCAATACCTATATTTTTCTCCCTCTAATTCAATAGATTCGTCTATTACTTCCCGTGATGCACCGGTCACAGGTATATCTTCGCTCTTAAAACTAACATTCCCCATCTCCACGGTAATTAGATGACCGCCTTCATGGATCTGACAGGTAACAACTCCCCCTATTGTTGATATCGTAAATGGCTCTTCTGATACTCGCTCACGATCCAGTAAATAACGCGAAAAGATCCGCAAGCCATTACCGCTTTTTTCCGCTTCACTCCCATCAGGATTAAAGATACGTAAACCAAAGTCAGCGGCATCACTTTTTTCTGGCCCATAAAGAATACCATCCGAGCCAAGGCCAAAATTACGATGACAAATGAGGCGAATACTTTCATTTGAAGGAACAGTTTTTGCATCTTCCGGATCCAGCACGAGATAATCATTACCTAGTGCATGATATTTATAAAACCTCATAGCGGTTATTTATAATTCCAGGTTTAATGGTGTCTTCACTCTGCCTACTGCCACTAATCAATTTTAAATGCAATGGATGATTTACATCTTGTCTTACGACCTCAATTAAATACCGCAGCCCTTTACATCATGAGCTATGAGCATAGGGCATCACCCTATTGCCAGTTTTAATTGAAAGATTTTCCACACCCACAAGTTGTTTGTGCGTTGGGGTTATGGATCTCAAAACCTTTCCCATTTAATCCGTCATCGAAATCAACACGGCACCCATCTAGATGGACCATGCTCTTGGGGTCTATGATGAACTTGATCTCCTGACTTTCTTCTACAACATCATCATCCTTTATATCATCAAAAGACATGCCATATTCCAAGCCAGAACATCCACCCGTCTCCACAAACAAGCGAAGGTATTTACTGTCATCAGCAATTTCTGATCTTAATTGCTGGATGCGGGTAGCTGCATTTTCTGTCAATATAATCATATAATGAAAACCAATCGACAAATGCGATTTTGTCAATTCATGAAATTGTTCATCAAAATTGCCAGTTATATAATTGTGTGTTTTTATAGAGAGAGAATATTTTCGAATTGGTATGGCATTAGCCACTTGCAAATAAAATCAAAGGTTGTTTTATAGTAATACCGTGTCGCGCTTAAAACATCTATTAAATGAAATAAACTATAAACTCGTTCGCCGTTTGGCAGAGGGCGGTATGGGTATG
This sequence comes from Opitutales bacterium, assembly GCA_965219535.1. GTDB lineage: Bacteria > Verrucomicrobiota > Verrucomicrobiia > Opitutales > PNEW01 > PNEW01. The sequence goes on from CBDCNV010000001.1 coordinate 2,008,042, forward strand.
GTTTATGAAGGACAACAACATGGAATAGATAAATTTTCCAAAACAGTGGCGATCAAGTTAATCCGTGAAGAGTATTCTAAGATTAAAGAATTCCGCAGTAATTTTATAGGAGAAGCCAAATTAGTTGCAGATCTTATCCATACCAATATCGTTCAAACCTATCACCTGGGAGAAATTGATGGTCAGTATTTCATCGTCATGGAATATGTAAATGGCATCAATCTTGAAGAGTTTCATTTTAAACATTTAGCATTAGGCCTTCCCGTTCCTGTGGATTTAGCAGTATTTATTGTCTCACGGGTATGTCGGGGGCTGGCCTACGCGCACTCAAAATGTGACAAGGAAGGCCGACTTCTCAACATCGTTCACCGAGACGTCAATCCTAAGAATATTATGCTGGCTTATGAAGGAGATGTAAAGCTGACTGATTTCGGAATCGCTAAAGCGCTTGATCTCATGTACAATGTTGAAGGCGAAGTCATTGCAGGGAAAGATGAATACCTATCTCCGGAACAGGCAAAGCGAGAGGTTACGGATGCCAGAGCCGATCTTTTTTCATGCGGGATCGTTTTAGCTGAATTATTACTCGATAAAAATATTTTTGAAGAAGATAACCCGAAGTTGACACGCCGTAATATTCTCAAAATGCAAATACCGGATTTCACTCAATTACGGCCCGAAATCGATTCCAAACTTAATGACATCCTTCACAAAACTTTCCAGCGTAATCGAGATGACAGATATCAAAGTGCCGCAGAATTACTTACCGCGTTAGAAGTTTATCTTTATAGTGATGGATATGGGCCGACTAATGAAAAATTGGCAGATTACGTGCAAGATATTTTCGATAAAAAACAGTCTGAACCTTTGGCCCATCAATCAACGAGCCAGTCTTCTTCTTAAAAATAAACGCAGATCGTATAGTTGAATTTATTAATGAGTGCGCAAGGATTCCATCAAGTTCAGAAACAGACGCAAAATCTGGTCTTAGCTCCGCAATTGCGGCAGTCGCTCAAGATATTGCAGGTCCCCGCACTCGACTTGCGCAATGTTATCGTAGAAGAATTACAAAGTAATCCCGCACTTGAAGAATTGCCAATTGAAGGGATCAGTATTGAAGAGTCTAATAGCACGAGTGAAGATAGCGAGAATGATTCCTCTAAAGAGGAATTGGAATTTAGTGATGACTTTAAAGTCTTGAATCAAATGGAGGAAGACTGGGCTGAATTATATACCCAGGATGGAGGTAGTTATTCTTCGGAAGCAGCTGATCGTCGCCAGCATCTGTTTGATTCGCTCACGAGCGAGACATCACTTCAAGAGTATCTCATCCGTCAAGCGGAGCTTTCTGACGCATCTGAAGAAATAATGAAAGCATTAGAGTATCTTGTCGGCAGCCTTGATGATCATGGCTTTCTCACCATTGCAATTCCTGAAATTGCACTCATGTCGGAACTCCCGTTAAGCACCATACAAGAGGCGCATAAGCTGCTTAAAACTCTCGATCCTCCAGGTATAGGAAGTGTCGATCTGCAAGAATGCCTTCTCATACAGCTCAAAATTCAAGGCAAAGAAGAGGGCGTTGCCGCTGATATTATAAAAAAACATTTCGAGCTCCTTTTACGCCGCCGTATTCCAGAAATTGCACGGAAAATTAATGTGAGCATTGAAATTATTGAAAATGCAATTGAAGAAATCGCATCACTTGACCCCTCACCCGGTCGCCGGTTTAGCGATGATAATAATCGAGTCGTTGTTCCCGACGTAAAAGTTGAAAAAGTTGGTGATTCGTGGACGGTGGTGATGAATAATGACTATATCCCCAGACTCAGACTAAGTTCAACCTACAAGGATCTTATTGCGAAAGGAAAACTGTCAGCCACCGAAAAAGTGTATATCCAGGATAAAGTTCGATCAGGGAAATTTCTGATAAGTTCAATCGAACAGAGGCAGCAGACAATAGAGCGAATAACACGAGAAATACTTAAATTCCAAAATGATTTCTTTGAAAAAGGAGTATCTCATCTGAGGCCGCTGACGATGAGCCAGGTAGCTGATGCGGTAGGGGTTCATGAAACCACGGTTAGTCGAGCTATCGCAAATAAATACATCGATACACCCCACGGTGTTTTGCCTTTTAAATACTTTTTTACCTCCGGCTACCAGGCAGATGGTGGCGAAGCGATTTCTAATACCAGTATTAAAGAACGGATCGCGCATTTAATCCATACTGAAAACTCGTCCAAACCTTATAGTGACCAGGAAGTCGTGAAAATACTAGCTGAGCGGGATATCAAAATAGCCCGACGGACGGTGGCTAAATACCGGGAAGAATTGGGTATTCCCGCCACCAATCTTCGCCGAAGGTATTCTTAATCCCCACGTGTTTATTTACGGTGAAGGATTAAGCGAATGGTGCTCTTCCAAATGAGCTATCGCTTTTTCACCAAAATAAGCTATCCTGAATGAATCGAGATGCTCACGGATTTTCGTTACATGGGTGATATCAGTCGTTTGCTTGCATTTCATCGCGTGAACAAGCATTTTATGTAAGAGGACAAGCTTATTATTATAAGCTTCTCTGTCCTCAACATTGTCGCTCGTCACGGGTTTAACTCTTTGATACATGAAATACTGGGTGACGATGTCTTGAATTTTATTAGCGTGGATCTCCTTATTATTTACCCAACGCACTAATTGATTATAATTTCCTTCACCTTCTGATGAAAGGCTAATAATTTTTGCCATTGATTTCTCAACCGTCTGACAGTTTTCCTCAATCATATCGAACCGCATTGCGTCTCCATAGATGCCGCAAGGTATCTCGCAGTGGGCGGACGCATCGGGTGCAAACGTTCCCAAAGATAGTATCATTAATAACACTAAGATTTTATAATTCATTAACATCTTCATATTACTCCTAATTGAGTTATAATCTTTAACCCATAGATAAAGGAGAATTTGCAGAGAAAATGTCAACTGCGATTAAGCAATCACTCTCTACTCAGAATCTGCTCTTATTGGACGCAAGCACTTCAATTGTTCAGACTGGATTTTTGCGCGATGGTAACTGGCTGGCCTTTTATGAGAATAAAAATGAATCATTAAACGCAATTTTTAAGGATACGAGTAAATGTTTAAAAGAGGCCCAATCTGATATAAATGCAATAGATGGATTTCTGATTTGTGAAGGACCGGGTTCAATTTTAGGTCTCCGGCTAGTACTTATGGCCGTTAAAACGTGGCGCTCTACCCTCTCCCCGCGACGATCGAGCGTCTATCTCTATCGAAGTCTTGAGATCGCAGCACAATTACTTTTATTACAAGATATTGAACCACCTTTACATTTCATTTCATATTCCAAAAAAGACATTTGGAATTTACTCACCGTTGATAAAGATCGTAGTTTTCAAAACCTGGAACAGGTTAACGTCCAATCTTTAAAAAAGGTGTCTGGCCCTCTATGGTATATTCGCCAGCGTGAAAAGGAGTACCCACCTCCACTTCCGGTTAATGAATTTAAATATTCTCTCAAAACACTGCCTCTACTTCTCAGCCAACCGTCATTTTTTCACGAAGTCGATGATATGAATGAAATTAATCCTGGTAAATCTGAATTTTTAAAGTGGCAGGTCCAACGCCATCGTAAAAGTACTTAATTGGATTTTATTGGATGCCAAAATCAATTGTATTAGAACCACAGCAGCGTTGCTGGGCGGAAATTGATCTCTCGGCATTAGAGCGTAATCTAAAGCTTATACGTTCTGCACTGCCCGCACATATTCAATATGTCGCGGTAGTAAAAGCCGACGCTTACGGTCATGGTATGGCACAGACGGTCACCCGTCTCATGCATTGCGGTGCTGATCTTTTTGCCGTAGCTAATGTTCTCGAAGGAGCAGCAATACGGGAAATTGGCTCTGGTTGGCCAATATTAGTATTAAGTTCTATCCTTCCCGAAGAAGATAAGCAAATTACTGAATATAATTTGATTCCAACGCTATCGACAGTGGAGGAAGCCGAACGTTTTTCCATTCTTGGAAAGCAAGTTAAACGTAAAATTTCCGTTCACCTAAAGATTGATACCGGTCTTGGGCGATTAGGTGTCTGGCACGAACATGCGCTGGATCTATATAATCTAATACGGGAAAAACCAGACTTGAGTCTTGAAGGTATTTATACTCACTTTTCCAGCGCAGATAGTGATCCTGAATTTACTCATGAACAAAGGGAACTATTTTTAAAAACGCTTGATCGATTACCGGGAATAGACCCTAAAAGGTTACTCATTCACGCTGATAATAGCGCCGGACTGGAATCATTTAAAAGAGGCCAACCTTTTAATGCCGTCCGTGTTGGTTTGCTTCAGTTTGGCGTGCTTCCCTACCCTGACTCTTTACTTTCGAGAGTTAAAGTAGAACCCGTGTTCAGTTTCCACAGTCGCATTGGGTTAGTAAAAGACTTACCTGCAGGAACAGGTATCAGTTATGGTCGCACTCATATTTTAACTCGTGATTCACGAATCGCCGTCATTACCGCGGGTTATGGTGACGGTGTCCCAACGACAATGAGCAACAAAGGTTCAGTGTTAATTCATGGGAAGCACTGCCCTATCCTCGGGCGCGTAACAATGGATCAAACAGTCGTCGATATAACCGGGTTAGAAGACACACAGATTGGTGACTTTGTGACTTTCATTGGAAGGCAGGGAAATGAGAACATTGATGTTACAACCTTCAGCGATTGGGCTCTATCTATTCCCTGGGAGACATTTTGCTCGATAACTAAGCGCGTCCCGAGAATTTATCATACCGATTCCGCTATCTAGGATCGCCATATTTCAACTACAAAGAGCCTGTACCCTTCCTTTTAATTCTCGATGCTTGATTGTAGCCAAGACACAAGTTCATTCAATGCTCTTGCCCGGTGACTGATTTTGGATTTTTTTGATTCACCTAGTAATCCAAAAGTCTGGGAATACCCTGCTGGGATGAATACAGGGTCATAGCCAAATCCATTTTCCCCCTCAGGTTTACTCGCGATAAATCCCTCACAGATTCCTTCAAAGGTTTTTTCTAATCCATCGGGACCTAATAACACAAGGACACAGACAAAACGACCCGATCTATCGATTCCTTCAACACCTTTAATTTTCCTCAGTAATTTACTTATATTTTCAGTATCATTTACATCAGCACCTGCGTAACGAGATGAATATACTCCAGGTTTACCCTGGATAGCATCTACCATTAATCCACTGTCATCCGCTAAAATCCAGGTGTTTTTCGCGATCATCTCTTTCAAAGCATAGGCTTTAAGTTTAGCATTACCGGTAAAAGTATCAGCTGTTTCCTCAACAACGGGCATATCACCGGTATCCATGGCCGACGCTACGCTGATTTTTAAATCTGATGCTTTGATAATGCCCGATAATTCTTTAATTTTGTTGGCATTTCGTGTCGCCAGGTAAATTGTCATCATGAGCTATCTCTATTCGGATACTCAACATATCCACGCATAAGTTCATCATCACCTAATGTTGCGTGGTGGACCTCTCGCAGAGTGATTGCATCTTTTATCATTTCAGGATTATGCCCAGCGAATGGTGAAAGTGCTTCAGGATCAGCTAAAAGCTTAGGCGCGCGATAAGAAAATAAGTAATTCAGCTCTCTGGAATTAATTAATGAGCTGATTGTTTTTGCACCTCCTTCAAAAAACACCCCGATCAGCCCTTCTTCTACACACTTTTGACGAAACGCGCTCCATTCAATACCCTCTTTATTGGTGGCGACTTTCCACAATGCTATTTCTGGGTCGAGCAATTTTCTTTTTTTTTCAATATCTATATTATTGCTGACGACAATCACCGTTCGCGCTTTATCTTCATCGTCATATACGTTTGCCAAATTTTTATTCACGGTACGCATTTGAGGGTCTAGAATTATTCGGATTGGACACCATTTCTTCCCATTTTCCATTCTACTCGTCAGGATCGGATTATCGGATATAACAGTATTGGCTCCAACTGCTATCGCTGGAAAAAGGCGCCTCCAGCTCATCACATCATTTCTAGCTTGAGGACCGGTAATCCACTTGGAATCTCCCTTTCGTGTAGCCACCCGACCATCTATCGTGGTTGCTACTTTACCTGCAATTAAAGGAGATCTGCATTTGATCCAAAAATTATAAAGAATATTCAAATCTTCGCACTCCTTGCCTAATATTCCTTCCATAACCGTAATCCCGGCTTTTCGAAGCCTATCCAGTCCTCTACCTGCGTGTTGTGGATTGGGATCAACCGCTCCCACAACAACACGCTTAATTCCGGATTGAATGATCGCGTCAACACAGGGCGGTGTGCGACCATGGGTCGAACAGGGCTCAAGTGTCACATACAGGGTAGCCTCCGATGAGAGATCCCCATCCAATTGCTTTAATGCGTTAATTTCAGCATGGGCATCACCCGCTTTGAGATGATAGCCCTCGCCTCTCACCACACCTTGATCGAGTATCACTGCACCCACCATGGGATTAGGATGAGTTTTCCCCCATCCTTTGTATGCAATTTGCAATGCCCGCTCCATGTGGAGTTTAGCGTCTGGTTCCATCTTAAATGAGAGCTCGGTATATATCCCGAATCATGGGTGGGAAACCGATAAGAGCAAATTTAAATCCTAGCCTAAATCTTTAACTGCTGGACGGGAATTAATTAACCGTTGTCTCAACAACGATAATAAATATCTCCACGCCATCTTCATTCACAAACGTTGAAGTGATGCTTTGCGTTGGCAGTGCTGTCTCATCCGATTTGAAATTGTTCTGTGAAATCAAAGTAGAAAATCCGGGCGCCGTCGTCGCGCCAGGTGAGACAATGACCGAGGCCCCATTATTTTGCTGTAAATCACCTCCCGTAATTCTCATTCCTTGATTAGCTCCTCCAATGGTAAAAGACCCGTCGCCGATAATAAGGGTTGGATTTGCACTGCCCGAAGCATCGATGTCGCCTACCGTCGTGCGTATCCCAACGGGGACACCACGAGCATCAATACCAATTTTTCCGCTCAATCCCGCAAATACAGTATTTGCACAATTGATCGCTCCCATCGCTATTGAGTTGATAACTTCTAATAGTGATGCATTCGCTTGAGCATCATACACTTCACCTGCGGGGAAAAGTGCCTGGTTTACCGCGTTGATTGTGCCAACGCTAAAAAAACTGAAAAATGTGTCCGTATCTGCATTTTCAATTACAAAACTGGGCCGCCCTTTAATGTATTCTACATTTTGATTATATTTCAAAGGCAATGCCGGACCACTGAAGGTTGCAGGATCCAGGTTAATCGTAAGCAACCCGCTACCTGAAAACTCCGCCTGAACGATATCATCATTTTCATCAATAAACGATACCCGGGTAATTTTATTTAGACCGGCGCGGACAGTAACACTTTGGCCGGTGAGAAGTACCTGATCAAAAATGTTACCATTAGGGTGTTGAATATTGGTTTCTACAGTATCACCTGATCCATCAATAACTACCCCGACTGAACCCTCCCCGGTCAAAGGGGTAAAGCCAAAATCATCGATTGCCGTTAAACTTTCAGTAGCATTGAAAACAGGGATGGGATCATCTAGGAGATGAATTTTTCCAATACCATCAGGAGCAAGTAGACTAAGGGCATTAAATGTAATAAATTGGGGATTATCCTCGGGCAAGAGCCTCTGAGGCAGGTCCGATACGGAAATGAGTAGGTTGTTATTGGTATCATAAACCTCGATTGTACCATCGCCCCCAATTAGGTTTGCCGCATAAAACTCCACGATGAGCGCTGGAGTTTCAAAAGTTATAATCCCAGTTTCACCATTGAGTATGGACCATGTATGTGTAGGTGAATGGGCAAGTTGAGTGGCTAATATTCCAGCACCGGCAACGCCATCCGTAAAAAGGGCAGTAAATGGCGGTGTCCCAATTGAGAAAAACTGACTCGATTCTTCAGGGATATTTTCAAAGTCAGTGTATACCTCTTGATCTTCTGGTGCCGCAGTCAAGCAAACGGCCGATCCAATCAATAGCGTGGAGATAAATAGATAGATTCTAAGCGAGGATATCATAATAGTTACTTTAAGCTCATTTATCTGCTTAAGTTGAAAGTGTATTAGGGTATTTTGAAGTTTGGGAAATTATCTTTTCCTGTCATCAGATACAAGAGTTTTTATCGATTGATGAGCATTCTCTTAGAATATCTAAAGATATTGACCCATAATAGCTTACATATAAATCAGAGTTCTAAATCTCAACAATTGGCATTCTGATTGAGTACAAGTTCCTTATCTATACCAAATGTTTATATTAATCATCACATCGACTGGGATTAAAACAATTCTGATCCATATTTGTTCCCACCTCTTTAAAAATAGAATCATTAGTTGGCACCCGTCTTTAGAATTACGCACTTCATTTGTTTTTATTGCTATCGTTTAAAATTTAATTTTAAACCTGAAGCGATAGACCTATAAAACTTACCTAATATGAGTAAAAGTTATAAAATTGCCGTAATTCCTGGTGATGGCACGGGACCAGAAGTCACACGTGAAGCGACAAAAGTACTGAATGTTGCGGCTGACAAATATGGATTTAAACTGGAACTGGAGGAATATGATTTCGGCGGAGACCGCTTCCTGCGCAGCGGTGAAGTAATACCGGAAAGCGCGACCGAAGAGATGCGCAAATTCAACTCTATCCTCCTGGGAGCAATCGGACACCCTGATGTAAAACCAGGTATTCTCGAAAAGGGCATCCTCTTGCATTTAAGGTTTGAATTAGATCAATACATAAACTTACGCCCCGTTATACTTTATCCAGGGGTAGACACACCGCTGAAGGATAAGGGACCTGAAGACATTGATTATGTGGTTGTACGTGAAAACAGCGGTGACCTTTATACCGGGACGGGGGGAATTTCTATGAAGGGGACCCCCAATGAAGTCGCGGTACAGAGTGCAGTTTACAATCGTTTCCAAGTCGATCGATGTCTTAGGTACGCTTTTCAATATGCGCGCAAAAGAAATAAAAATAAGACCCTCGCACTCTGCGGTAAGACCAATGTCCTTACCTATATTTATGACCTTTGGGAACGTGCATTTGAAGAGATGGGAGAAAATGAATTTTCTGACATTAAGCGTGAGTACTATCACGTGGACGCTACCTGCATGTGGATGGTTAAAAACCCCGAGTGGTTTGACGTCATCGTAACCGGTAATATGTTTGGTGATATAATCACTGACCTGGGGGCAATTACTCAAGGTGGTATGGGTATAGCCGCGGGAGGTAATATCAATCCCAATGGAGTAAGTATGTTCGAACCTATAGGTGGATCGGCTCCGAAATATACAGGGAAAAATGTCATCAACCCACTGGCTGCGGTCTGTGCTTCTATGATGATGCTTGAGACTCTGGGTGAAGGTGAGGCTGCAAAGACAATTGAAAATGCGGTCAAAGAGGTTACTGGAACAAAACTTAAGGGACTTGGGGCAGGTAGCATGGGCTATAGCACAAGTGAAGTGGGTGATATCATTGCAGAATTAGTTGCAGGTTGAGCTTACATTCCCTTTCCCCTGCAAACTTAAATCGGCAAGTTTAGGAAAAAGTCTTAATGAAGTCAGGAGATATCAGGCAATCGTTCCTTGATTTTTTTAAAAGTAAAAGTCACGCCATCATCCCATCTGCTTCGTTAGTGCCCACGGCACCCAACCTGCTATTCACTAATGCAGGAATGAATGCATTTGTACCCTACTTTCTGGGGGAACAGAAATCGCCCCACAAACGTATCGCCGATACCCAAAAGTGCATACGCGCAGGTGGAAAACACAACGACCTGGATGAGGTTGGTTTTGATACCTATCATCACACATTTTTTGAAATGTTGGGAAACTGGTCCTTTAATGATTATTTTAAAAAGGAAGCTATCGATTGGGCGTGGGAATTACTTACAAAAGAGTGGAATTTGCCTAAAGAACGGCTATATGTAACCGTCTATAAACCCGGAAAAAACGACCCCGCAGAATTTGATCAGGACGCCTACGATTATTGGACGGAGATATTTTCCGCTGAAGGCATGGATCCCGCTATCCATATCTGCCCGGGGGGTAAAGATGAAAATTTCTGGATGATGGGCGATACTGGCCCCTGTGGCCCATCGAGTGAAATCCATATCGATCTTACTTTAAAGGGGGACACGCAAGGGAAGCTTGTGAATGCCGATAGTCCAGCTTGTTTTGAACTATGGAATCTGGTTTTTATTCAATTTAACGCGGAAGCCAACGGTAACTACACTCCGCTTTCCTCCCGACATGTTGATACCGGGTTGGGTTTCGAACGCATCGCCGGTATATTCGCATCGACAAAAAACTTTAGTGATTTTTCCCGACCCGCCTCAAATTATGACAGCGACTTATTCACGGATATTTTCAGCCAATTGACACAATTAACCGGACATCAATACCAGGCGACAATCCCTGAAGATAGAAATAATATGTCAGATATAGAAAAACGAGATTGTGCATTTCGTGTCATTAGTGACCATATTCGCACGCTCACTTTCTCAATCGCTGACGGTATTATTCCGGGAAATGAGGGCCGCAACTATGTTCTCAGACGAATTTTAAGACGGGCAGTTTTATTTGCGAAGCGGATCGAATTGCCGCATGGCTCATTTGTAAAGCTCGTCGACCCCTTAATTGATAAACTTAAAGATATTTTTCCTGAGCTTTTGGAGCAAAGGGATATAATCTTAAAATGCATTAGTACTGAAGAGGATACCTTTGAAAGAACTCTCGACCGTGGTTTGCAGCACTTTGAAAAGCTGACTGCTGATGAGAAAAAAACGATCTCGGGGGAAGAGGCCTTTAAGCTATTTGATACTTATGGATTCCCTATTGATTTAACGCAAATAATCGCGGGTGAGCGTAACATAGAAATAGATCTAGCTGGCTTTAATAGAGAAATGGATAAACAACGTGAACGGGCACGGGCCGCCCAGAAAAAGACATCCATTTCAGTAAAAGAAGATCGAGATTTTCAAGTGGAAGAAACAATTTTTGTGGGATATGAAATTGAGAATCTCAATAATTATCCTGCTCTAATCAAAGACGTTATTCAGGAGGGTAATGATAGTTTTATTATCTTTGATAAAACACCATTTTACGCAGAGATGGGTGGTCAGTTAGGGGATTCTGGATTTGCTTTAGTAAATGACATCCGCATTCCCCTCTTGGATACGGTAAAGAATGAGTCGGATTACTATCTGCATAAAACGAATTTTCAAGGAGTTGATAAATTTTTAGGAGAGTCCGTATTACTCTCCGTGGATACAGCCAGGAGAAAGTCCATTCAACGCAACCATACGGCTACGCATTTACTGCACTGGGCATTGCGCAATATATTAGGAACACATGTCCATCAGGCTGGGTCACTTGTCGCTGATGATTATCTACGCTTTGATTTCAACCACATTGAACAGACAAACAAAGATGAACTGAAGTCGATCGAGTCTAGTGTAAACAGCCGTATTCTAGAGAACGATGGAGTTTCCGCCTATGAAATTCCCTTTTCGAAAAAACCAAGTGATGTTCTCGCCTTTTTTGGTGATAAATATGGCCCTATTGTCCGTATTGTTGATATCGGTGGATACTCTAAAGAACTTTGCGCAGGAACCCATGTTCAGCAGACAGGTGAAATCGGGCTCCTGAAAATCATAAGTGAGTCCGCAATCGCATCGGGAACACGCCGTATTGAAGCAGTCGTAGGAACAAGCGCTTATGATCTTATGACCCGGGATTATAATCTATTACACGATCTGGCGCAAAAATTATCCTGTAGCCCCAACGAACTAAAACAGAGATTCGAATCGCTTATCGAACAACGCAATGATCTTCAAAAACAAGTTCGCAGCCACCAGCAGCATGACACTGCACATTTAGCTGACAATTTGGCGGGAAAAGCAAAAAAGGTGTCTGGTTTAAGCTGGGTGATCGAAAAGATAGACGTGAATAACCCCGGGGAAATGCGCACCCTTGCGGTCAGCGTTTCAGAACAACTCGGCGCATCGGTCGTTGTTCTTGGAAGCATTATTAAGAAGAAAGTTACCATCCTCGTATTGTGTTCTGAAGAGGCCGTTAAGTTCGGTCAGCATGCGGGCACAATGGTAAGCGAATTATCCGAAAAATTGGACGGAAAAGGAGGAGGGAAACCCGACTTTGCCATGGGCGGGGGTAAAAACACCGACCAATTAGAGACCATTCTCAATGAATTCCGTAGAGCAAACAGTTAATTAATGGCAATAAGACAAGGGGACCAACTGACCTCTTAGTTAATCGAAAATACTGTTTTCTCAATGGAGAGTTTATCTGAATTCGGTCCCATCCCCTTACTATTGGAACCGTGTTTCGATTACAGATTTAAACAGTTCAATCAGCGAATCATTCCCGCCGCGACAGTCTCGTTCGTGAACTCATCGATGAGAACTACACTTCCCATGATGCGATTTCGACGATAGCTATCAAATAGCAGCGGACTCGAAGTTCGAAGTATAACACGACCTATATCGTTAAGCCCGATGTCAAAGTCACCTTCTTTTTTATGTAATGTATTAATATTTATTTTATACCTGATCTCTTTAACCAAAGCTTTCACTTCCTTTGTCGTGTGTCTGAGGATATATTTACCCTTGGGCTGTAATTTTGTTTTTTCCGAAAACCAGCAAAGCATAAGATCAATATCTTGCCCAATCTGCGGTTTATTATTTGGTTTTGATATTAGATCCCCACGGCTGATGTCCAATTCGTTTTCCAGAGTAAGGGATACGGATAATGGATAGAATGCTTCTTCCAATTCTCCGTCAATTGAGTGAATGCCTTTTATTCGAGAACTGAAACCTGACGGCATCACAACTATTTCATCTCCCGGTTTAAATACGCCACCGGCAATGCGTCCCGCATACCCGCGAAAATCATGATACTCCTGCGAATGTGGGCGTATCACCCATTGGACCGGAAGTCGTGGATCAACCTGATTAGCATCCGGTCCGATGTAGACATTTTCTAAATGATAAAGAAATGTGGGACCATTGTACCAAGGCATTTGTTCAGATTTATCGACTATATTATCTCCGTGTAATGCACTGATGGGCATAAAAGTCATGTCCGAGACATCCATCCGTGAGGCAAAATTCGTGAAGTCATCCATTATCGCGTGAAAGACAGATTCACTGTAATCGACAAGGTCCATTTTATTTATGCAAATGACTAAATGCTGGATGCGTAACAGGGACGCGATAAAAGCATGTCTACACGTTTGTTCTACTACCCCATTGCGGGCATCAATTAATATTACCGCAAGGTTCGCGGTCGAAGCTCCGGTCACCATATTTCTCGTGTACTGAATATGACCAGGAGTATCGGCGATGATAAATTTTCGTCTCGGTGTGGCAAAGTAACGATAAGCGACATCGATTGTAATACCTTGCTCACGCTCTGCACGCAGACCGTCGGTAAGCAGTGCAAGATTAATGTAATCATCACCTCGCTGTTTGCTAGACTTTTCAATCTCTTGTAACTGATCTTCAAAAATCGTCTTTGAATCATGCAGCATTCTCCCAATGAGAGTGCTTTTTCCATCATCTACACTGCCTGCGGTAGTAAATCGCAATAGATCCATTTCGCGGTATGAATTATGGTCCATAATTATATTAAAGTTAGAGCATCACAGCGATTCGTGAATATTAAAAATAGCCTTCGCGTTTACGATCTTCCATCGCTGTATCTGAGCGTTTATCATCGGCGCGCGTCCCGCGCTCAGTGACCCGCACTGCTGCTATTTCACGGATGATCGCATCTACTTCGCTCGCCTCAGATTCTATAGCGCCCGTGCAAGTGGCATCACCCACGGTTCGAAAGCGAACGCGTTTCCACTCAGGTTTTTCTTCAGCTTGTAATGAAATATATTCAGTCACTGCCAGCAGGACCCCATTACGTTGAACAACTTCCCGTTCATGGGAAAAATAGATACTGGGCAAATTCAATTCTTCTTTCTCGATATATTGCCAGACATCCATTTCCGTCCAATTGCTGAGCGGAAAAACCCGAAAGTGTTCTCCTGCTTTTTTCCGACCATTGAATATATTCCAAAGTTCGGGTCTTTGATTTTTAGGATCCCACTGCCCGAATTCATCACGGTGTGAAAATATTCGTTCTTTCGCACGGGCTTTTTCTTCATCGCGACGAGCGCCCCCAATGGCAGCATCAAACTTGTATTTTTCGATTGTGTCGAGAAGGGTTATGGTCTGTAAAACATTGCGACTTGCATTGTGGCCCTTCTCTTCAACTACACGGCCATTATCGATTGATGCCTGCACACTGCCGACAATCAGACGAGCATCCAACTCTTCAATCATCTGGTCTCTAAATTCTATCGTCTCTGGAAAATTATGCCCGGTGTCGATATGCAGCAAAGGAAATGGCAACTTCGCTGGCCAAAACGCTTTTTGCGCTAGTCGTGTAATGACGATGGAGTCCTTTCCACCGGAAAACAATAACACAGAATTCTGAAACTGAGCTGCTATCTCTCTAAAGATATAAATAGCTTCAGATTCGAGGTGCTTAAGGTGGTTTACGGAATAAGACTGATGCATGTGCAGGTTAAATTGAATAGATTAAAACTGTAGTATTATTATCCAAGCCAGTATATTGATATAAATCTATTATTTGAAAAGGATATGAGGTATGATCCGAGTGTAGAGTGTTTCGACACACTCCTCGAGACTGCATTCTGAAGTATCGATCGTCAGATCAGTTTTAATCGGTTCTTCGAACACTGAATCTTTGCCCGTGAATTCCTTTATCTGGCCAGATTCAGCCTTCGCGTAGAGTCCTTTTACATCCCTTGCCGCGCATATATCAAAGGGACACTTAACATAGACTTCCGAAAAATTATCCACTCCAATAATCTTTTTGGCCATATCGCGAAATTTAATCCTTGGGGTAATAAATGCGGTAAGCGTTACGATTCCGGCATTGAGAAATAACTTTGCCACTTCTGCAATACGCCGAATATTTTCTTCTCGGTCCTCATCAGAAAACGACAGATTACTGTTAAGCCCTGAACGAATGTTATCCCCATCGAGAATTTGCGTTAAATAACCTTCAGCTTTAAGTCGTTTTTCCAAAGCTAGGGCCAGCGTGCTTTTACCAGATCCAGACAACCCGTACAACCAGATGATGTGGCCGTGTTGTTTGAGAAGATTTTCCTTTTCTACTTTACCCAGCTTGGAATCAAATTTCGGATATATATTCTCCGGTTTACCAGTCATTATATATTAAAGAATAAGTTAGAGTTTAGCCCGCTGGGGAAAATTACTATTCATACCTTCACTTGATGTAAAAGCTAAATGTAAAATATCTCTTCCTGAATAAATATAAAATTAGGACAATCAATTAATTCTAATTATCATTAGTCTCTTACGAACAAGAGACACGATCAGCTATTTTACCACTAATGCCAATCGCAAGATTTTTAAATCTGATAATCCACTAGATTAGTCGATTCATGAAGCCCACACTCCCGCTTCATCCCATTAAATCTTGTCGCCTCAGCAGTTATACCCTCTTTGAGTTTTTGGGTGCTATGCCAATCACCTAAAGAAACATAACCTTCTTTTCGAAGCGGATGATAGGGTAAATCGTGTTTTAACATATAATGATCAATATCTTCATCTATGAAATCAATGATCGGATAAATTTTATACATGTTGTTTTGCTTCGTAACGACTTTTAGCAATTTTCGTGTGCTCGCTTGATCACGCCTCAACCCAGCCATCCACGCTTTAGCCTTTAAGTCGAGAAGCGCTCGATTCATCGGTTCAACTTTACGCGTGAAATTATATTCCTTTAACTTTTTCTCACCCTGTTCCCATAACTTGCCCTCTAGTGATTCTTGTTCTGCGGCACTCATCAGGGGCTGATATTTCTTTATGTTAAGTTTAAAGCGCTCGGTCAGCTCTCTGGCATAGCGATAAGTTTCATCAAAGAGATAGCCAGTATCGATGAAGACAACACGAATATGAGGATTTACTTGAGTCGCCATGTGCAACATTACGGCTGATTGAATGCCAAAGCTTGTACTCAGAACCAGATTATCTCCAAATTTACGATTGGCCCATTCAATTCTCTCAATTACGCTAAGTGACTCTATTTCTATCACTTGCAATTCTACTTGTTCGACTATACTCTCCATGAAAATTTTTTAAATACTTAATTTACTTATGTTTACTATATTAGGTAATACACTAATGATAAGTTGTCAATAGCTAGTTATTCTAAAATTATGGGTTAGGAGCGATAAAGGATAACTGGCGAGTGCGCCGATCCAGAAAACTGGTGATCAAGAACCGGGGTGGATAAAACTCCAATCGAGCGGGACCTTGATCTTACGCCCTTCTTTATTACTCACTGAAACTTCATTCGGGCTTTCACCTGCAGCAATATCAGTAACCATACCAAAATTTGTCGGTACCTGGTGTACTGCTTGTATAAGTCTGATTGAAGTTGAGCGAGCGCGAGAGAAATACCGGGTTGTCGCTATTCCACGATTATGGAGGGGTTTTTTCCGTGATTCGGATAGTGAGTCAAAATAAGTATTCACTTCTTCAAGACCGACCCGATTGCGATGTCGTCCACCCCATGGCTCCTGATGTCTGCCACCATTGGTGAACCAAAAAATTGTGCTGGGCAAAGTTTCTGTATTTTTCAGGGAGAACCAGACATAACCGTCAAGTGTTGCCGCCGTCCAAGCAAATCTATTTTTACTACTTGAGACCATAGCGAGGTCTTCATACCCGGCGCGCGCCGGGTATTCATGCAAAGAAGTAAAACCTCCGTTAGCCAAAGCCACTTTATCAAGTGATTTAAACTTGGCTCCAACTTTTAAGGCGCTGTATTCACCTATTGCTGGATTGCTGAAAGGTACGGGACAGACTTCACCGTGCAGAAATCGACTCACATTAATATGATAGGGGCCGCCTTTTTCAGGAAAATGAAGTATGGCGTGATGACCATAGTTAAAGTGCCCTTGCACGCCTTCAATTATGTGTTCCTGGTACAAAGCGCGATGATCCGGATTTAATGAAATTATTTTTGTTATCTTTCCCTTCACGCATTTAAGGGATAGCTGCAACTCGATGCTGTAAACATTGCTCTTAATATATTTCCATTTCAAATTAGGGGCATCCCCGTGAACATGGGGTATTCCCTTGTTTACCCCAAAGGGGAAACAGAAGAAATCACCACGTAATATTCTTTCAATCGGTGAAACCTGGGATGATATTTCATGGGCTTCCCAAGGTGGCAGCGAAAAAGGTGAGACCCAGCGGTGCTTTAATTTGAAATTAACAGGAGCAAGATGACCACCTATCTCACTGAGATAAAATTCAACTCTTTCACTGCTAACCCAGAAACTAGTCGCCCCATGAATTTTTATTTTTAAATCACGCGTGCGCATTTCTAGATCTTAAAGATTACTATTATTATTCGACTTGCGGATCGATCAGACTAATCGCATGATTGAAGATAAAAGAAATCCCTGGAATTGCATACAATTTTACGGACCAATCTGCAGATTCCCATTCTCATAATTTTTACTATTCACTTTTTCATAGCAAGTTTTAAAAAAGTGCTTTAACGGCAAACTATCTCTTAACCTAAATGAGCAAATAAGAATCAAGAGATACCTTGATAATTAGAATTTATACTATTTTATAAACCGGTGAAGCGTTTCTTCTCGACCCTAAACCCTTATTTATTTTAAAAAAGTGAAATATCCTGCATCTGGATTAAAAGTTCGTGAATACCCTGCTCAACTTACATTTAATCTCAAGTCATCTAGATTACAAATTTACACTATAAAGAATGGAAATTGAATCACATCCATTTTTTGAAAAAATTTCAAGTGACCAGCGCCAGGAATTGATACGTCATGCAATAATTGAAGAGTATACCCCTGACACTCTTATTTTTGAAGAGGGAAGTCGTTCTGACGGCATGTATTTAGTCCTCGAAGGGACGGTTGCGTTTTCTAAAAAAACTCCCGAGAATACATTCAGAACCGTTAGTTACTCTGCCATGGGTGATTTTTTTGGGGAAATCGGATTATTCACCGGAAAAACACGTTCATCACAAGCTGAATCGAGAGGTAAAGTGATACTCGCAAAAATTCCAAGTGAATACCTGCTTAGCTTTTTTAAAAGCACCCAGGGGCCCATTGACAATATCCTCCAGAGTATTATCAGCCATCTTCACGACACTACCCAACACTATATAGATGATTTAGTAGCACAGGAAAAGCTAGCTGTCGTTGGCAATATGATTAATACAATCATACACGATTTTAAAAATCCCTTTTGTTTAATCAGCCTCGGTGCTCAACTCATCATGCAATCACACGCAGATGAGAAGACACAAAAGCTTTGTAATAACATTGAGGAGCAGGTACAGCGAATGGTTGATATGGCTGAAGAATTAGCTCAATTCTCCAGGGGTCAGCATGAATTGAAACCAGAAAAGGTTAACGTGAATAATCTGCTCGAGCGATTTAAAGCATTAAATTTCCCTTTCTTTCAAGATGATCTCATTAAAATTGAAATCGACGTTCCCGATATTGTAATAGAAGGTGAGGAAAATAAGCTCCTGCGTGTCATACAAAATCTTGTGGGCAATGCGATTGATGCCTTTGAAGAGAATCCAGGGGAAATAAGTATTACCGGTAAGGTAGAAGGTGAGGAGTTAAAATTAGAAATAAAAGACAATGGCTCCGGAATTCCGGAAACGATACGAGAACATTTTTTCGAACCCTTTATTACTTATGGGAAAAGCCGTGGCACCGGATTAGGCAGTGCCATAGCGAAATCAATCGTTGAAGCGCATAATGGGAAAATAAGATTTGAAACTAAAACAGGTAAAGGGACTACTTTTTATATTAGTCTGCCCATAAAACAACAAGCAGTCGCCAATGTTGCTTGATTTTTTACGCTGAATGAAGCTTTCCTGTTAAATTAAAAGAACAGGTTTATTCGCCCTTCGAGTCGAAAAGGTAATTCACGAGAGACAAGTAAGTTGTTGACAAAAGTATCACCGTTATGAACCCAGTTTGTCTCGTCCGTAATATTGTATAAGGTGATCTCTGCTTTCCATTTTGGTTTACTATAGGAAATCGCGGCATTCAAAGAAAATTGTGTTGGAAAGTGAAATTCCGCGTCTAGATTGCCAATTTGCTCACTCTCTACGGAACCCCAAAGCCTGAATCCTAAGCCGGAGGTGGGCCGGTAACTACTTCCCGCGTTAAACAGCCAACGGGACATTCCTGGAATACGCCAATCTGCAGCCGGCGCCTGGTTGGCCCCGGGGAAAGATTCATAACCGAGCCCTGTTCCGCGAGCTCCCGGACCGGTACCAGGCGCATAAAGATCATATATCGAACGTCCCCCCAACTG
Organism: Opitutales bacterium; assembly: GCA_965219535.1. Taxonomy (GTDB): domain Bacteria; phylum Verrucomicrobiota; class Verrucomicrobiia; order Opitutales; family PNEW01; genus PNEW01. The sequence goes on from CBDCNV010000001.1 coordinate 2,027,577, forward strand.
AAAAGGGGCAGAATCCCGGTAATGCCCTTCGCTAAATGTAAGGTTAGAGTAAATGTAGAAATCGTTTTTCGGTTGATAGACACTTTCTAATTCAAAACCTTGTACACGGATATCGTTTTTACCTCCACGAAACTCTACTTTTTTTCGATCTTGAGAAAAAGCAGTTAATCCAACGAAAAGCTTATGCTCATAAAAACTAAATCGCATGCCACCTTCGTAAAGATCGCTGCGATTATTAAAATCGTTTCTATCGATTTGATTATTGAAGAGAAATATACCGCCGCCCGTCACACTTCCATTGACCGCTCGGGAACGATTATAGGTGAAATAAAAAGTAGATGAAGTATTGGGCTTATAATAAAGGCTGAGATGACCGCTAAAGTGGTGAAAGTCATGATTGTCATTCCAGGGATCTCCACCGGGGGGTGGCAGCGGGTCTGTGACGTCTGCAAAAAAGGAGTCTCCACGCAAACCGTATAGAAAATGTAAATTATCGGTCAGCTCAAATTCATGCTGCCAGAAAAGTCCGATATTCCACAATTTTGAATGAGTTGTTTCGGGGCTGAACAGTTCGGCTCCAAAAAAAGGTCTTTCCCCAGGTCCAGGCAACCCAGGAAAATATGTCTGACTGAACTGCTCACTGAAGTTAAAATCTGTCGGCGGACGCGTAATATCGTAATTGAAAAAATACTCATTGAAAAAGTTTATGTAATTTTCGCGCTCCTCATAGCGAAAGGTAATCCCACTCAATATTTCATGTTCTCTCCCCCCCCACTGAGGATGAAAATTGAACTCATATCGCGACTCCCAGGTAATTTGGTCGACGTATTCTATATACTCCAGCTCATGAAATCGACGGCGCGTAATATACTCAAACAAAATTCGATTTGTAAATGCTAAGGTATTTTCTTCGTTCACTGTAGTAATTAACTGAGCATGAAAAACATTCGCATTGCTAAAATCACTATCGGAATAAAGGGTGTCGGTGGGGTCAATAGAGGTCGTCCCGTCTGGTGTCAGGAACCAGGGTTCGACAAAGGGACCACCAATATCATCAACCTTTCCGGTATAATATATTCCTTTATCGATGAGTTCCTGAGAGGGGCGATTAACACCAAGGAGCTGAGGAATTGCCTGCCAACTGTACTGGGTATTAAAATCCATCTTCACCCCTTTATTCGGCCTCCAGGTTAATGCCAGATGAATATCCTGACGGTCATTGCGTGCGCCATTAGCATTGAACAAGGTTTCGTTTTCCTGCCCTGCATAACTGAGTCTCCCAGCTAAAGTATCCTCAACAAGCGGTTGATTAATATCAATACGCCACAAGCTACTAAAAAATGAATTGTTCTCAGGAACCCAGGAACCAAAGCGCATATGGACATTCGTAAAGGACTCATCCAGGTGAGGCTGTTTTGTTATATAGTTAAGATACCCTCCGCTGTAAAAACTGGGGCCGTATACCGATGACCCCGGTCCTCGCACGATATCAATCGACTCAACATTATTAAATCCGGGCTGCATTCCATTAATATTTGCAGAGCGACGCTGTCCATTCAGGTAAGCCTCAGCGACATCACCGCGAATCGTTGGCGTCGTCAGATTTCCGAAACGTGATGGGGCCGATGCACTCGGGCTGAATAATACTGTTTCCTCTATTGTTTCAATTCCGTGGTCACGGAGCAGAGCTTCATTGATGAGGCTTACCCCACGTGGGGTATCGAGAATATTGCGGCGAGTACCAAACAGGGAGGCAACGGAACGCGCTAGAGGGTTAATAGAATCTTCATAAGACAATCCTTCTACAATGTATTCATCCATAGTATGGATAGATTCATCAGAACTCGACTCCTGAGCCAAAACCAACCCAGGTATTGAGAAGACGATTATAAAATTCGACAGAAAACCCCAGAAGCTGTTCTCGATTGTATGAGTTTTTTTCGTCATGTGTCTTCACAAAGCCACTCCGGTAAAGGACACACGCAGAATCTTACACTTGCATTCCTCCGCCGGCATGACCCGGATCAGGTTCCATGGGTAGCAAAGTCGATCGTGCTTCATTCTCAGCCCTACGCGAAGGGCTCCCCGTTTTAATAATTTTAAACAATATTAAGTAAATGATATCTCATATATCAACATTAATTCTTCCTCGAATCGATCATCCCTTATATAGATTAAAGGCCGATCACCGATTAAACTAAAATCTCTTCAACAATCCCGTCGAGGGCATGTTTTACAGGCACCGAACCATTGACTAATGCATACCGGTAGCGTTTCCCTTCATAATTACGCATCACCACTTCAGTTTCTGTTATTCTCTCTACATATTCGGGGTTAACCGGCACCTTTCCACCACCACCCGGAGCATCAATAACAAATTGAGGGACGGCATAACCCGTAGTATGACCACGCAACCCCTCTATAATTTTAATGCCAGTTTGGACATCAGACCTCAAGTGAGAGCTACCGGTGATCAAGTCACACTGATAAATGTAATAGGGTCGAACGCGCATCATAAGTAGTCGGTGAACGAGAGATTTCATCACCTCAACATTGTCATTTATCTTTTTCAGCAGAACAGATTGGTTTCCTAAAGGGACACCGGCAAAAGAGAGTTGGTCACAAGCTTCTTTTACTTCCCATGTGCACTCTTTAGGATGGTTGGCATGAATGCTCATCCAAATCGGCCCGTGATTTTTTAATATCTCGCACAGTTCTGGTGTAATACGTTGAGGGAGAAAAATGGGAATACGCGTTCCTATGCGGATAAATTCAATATGTTCGATAGCACGAAGACGCGTAAGGAGGTAATCTAATTTTTTATCTGAAAGAAGAAGTGGATCCCCACCACTGAGGAGTACATCGCGAACCTCTTTGTGTTCTTCAATATATTTCAGCCCATTTTCCATCTCGGGGTGAAAATTATAATCCTGGGCGTTGGAAACAAGTCGGCTACGTGTACAATAGCGGCAATAAGCGGCACAACGATCGGTTACGAGAAAAAGGACCCGATCCGGATAGCGATGAACCAGCCCTTCCACCGGCATCGTTTTTTCTTCACCCACCGGATCGAGCATTTCTTCCGGTGCTGTAATCATTTCTTCTCCGCGTGGGATTACCTGGCGTCTTATGGGGCAATCGGCATCCTCCCGGTCGATAAGATTAAAAAAATAGGGTGTTATCGCCACAGCCAGTTTATGATCAGCATATTGACAACCCGCTTTCTCTTCCTCGGTAAGTGTCATGTATTGCTTCAATTGCGCAGCAGTTGTGATACGATTCTGTAGTTGCCAGACCCAGTTATTCCAATCACTCTTCGCTACATCTGCCCAAAGGCCTTGACCACGATACCAATTACTCAATTTATCTTCAGGATACATGTATGCTTATATTTCTTTAATCTGCACTCGAGCTCACTATAAATGCATTAATCATTTAATGATTTTTATCTTGTCAGTAAGAATCCATATATTTAAATAAGTCAATACATTATGCGGAGATAGAGCATTAAATCAGGCACCACGTCTAAATGGTGATATATTAGACAGCTAAAAAAGGGATATAAGTGGATAAGAATGACGAACTGGCAAAACAGTTTTGGGCGCTGGGTGACCCATTACGGCTAAAAATCCTGCAGCTATTGCCACACACTCCCAACTGCGAACATCATAACAATGTTTCCCAGCTTGCGGAGAAGCTCGGGTTGAGCCAACCAACCATTTCCCATCACTTACGAATATTGAGACAAGCGGGGTTAGTTTCACATAAAAAAATGTGTCGTGATTGTTTCTATTGGATCGAATTGGAAGCTACAGCCGCAGTCTTGGAAAGCATGCGCACAGCTTTACATTTAGACTATAAAGAAGAAGCCACTTTTAAAGATCCGGCTAGTATCTGAACTAAAAACAGATGGATAATAGCAGTTACTACAGCAGCAATGTCTAAAATTAAAGCCGGAATTTTAGCCCTTGAAAATGGGAAAATATATCGGGGCAAGGCATTCGGCGCAGTAAAGACGGTAGTTGGAGAGAGCGTCTTCAACACAAGCATGACAGGTTATCAGGAAATTCTGACCGATCCTTCTTATTATGCGCAAATTGTAACTATGACCGCCCCTCAAATCGGCAATTATGGGATCAATCCAGACGATGTTGAATCCGATTCCCCAAAGGTGGCCGGGTTCATTGTACGCGAACTCAGCCCCCTTAGCAGTAACTGGCGAAGCCGGCAAGGGCTCGATGATTATCTGACTGAATTTGGTATCCCCGCATTGAGTGGTGTAGATACACGCACCATCACAAAAAATTTACGCACGCATGGAGCTCTCAAGGCTTGCCTCAGCACGGAAGAAATATCTGGCGATGAAGCCGTTCAACGCGCGCGTGACTGGCCAGGCCTTTTGGGTGTAGATTATGTTAAGGAAGTCACATGCAAGTCGACTTACACCTGGGATCCTGAGGGAAAAGACAAACACCCTTTTACGGTAAAGGGAACGCGCCTTTTAGACCCGGCGAAAAAAAAGAAAAACTATAAGGTTGTCGCCTATGATTTTGGTGCAAAATACAATATTTTTCGAAAACTGCGCTACCATGGCTTTGAAGTCGAAGTCGTACCTGCGGATACTCCGTCAGATAAAGTTGACGCATTAAAGCCCGATGGCGTTTTCTTATCGAATGGCCCTGGCGATCCGGCACCTCTAACCTACACGCATAAAGCAGTTGCTGAATTAATTCAACGCTACCCTACTTTTGGAATTTGTCTCGGACATCAGATCATTACCCATGCCCTTGGCGCTAAAACCTACAAGTTGAAGTTCGGTCATCGGGGCGCTAATCAACCCGTTAAGAATTTAGAAACGGGAGAAGTCTACATCACCTCGCAAAACCATGGATTCGCCGCAACAAGGGAGGAACTGGAAAAAACAGACGCGATTGTCACTGAAATAAATCTTAATGATCAAACAGTGGCAGGTCTGCGTCTTAAAGATAAACCTGTTTTTTCGGTTCAATACCACCCCGAGGCTTCACCTGGACCACATGATACAGATAAACTGTTCGAGAAGTTTTATAAGCTCGTCGAAGACCGAAACAATTCAATGTAGATAATGTTAATCGGTTTAGAATTAGTAAGCAATTAGATGTTTAATTCGATTACCTTGTAGAGGAATATCTGCAGAACAGATAAGGGGAATTCATTTACACATCCATTTCTCTTATACACTTATTCTTTTTTCAAATCCCTCGATGTCTTCCGGAGCATCTACTCCCGCCGCCGGTTCATTTGTTATTCCAACTGCGATCCTATAACCATTTTCAAGAGCGCGTAACTGTTCTAATCTTTCAATCATTTCCAATCTACCGGGCGACAGCTTACTGAATTTATTAATAAATTCTGCGGTGTAGGCATATAATCCCAAATGCCAATAATATGTATTTTCCTGCAAACTTTCATTTTCAATAGCCCCCCGTTGAGTTCTTGCGAACGGGATGGGTGATCGAGAAAAATACAGGGCCCGGTTCTGGTTATCAAAGACAACTTTTACTTTGTCGGGATCCCGAAAATCATCCGCCTGACTAAATGGAGCAGCCATTGTCGCCATATCGATATCAGGCTCGAGTATCAATTTTTTAAGGGTTTCAATCTGGCTTGAGGTCACGAGAGGTTCGTCTGCTTGTACGTTAATTATATAGTCAGCCTGAATTTTTTCATTTGCCTCTGCTATGCGATCAGTCCCACTGGGATGTTCAGCCGAGGTTTTTATCGGCTGGTAACCGTGATCCTCAAGAAGGTTAAAAAGCTCCTCATCCTCTACGGCGAAATGCAAAGGTATATCAGGTGCCTCGGAAGAAATACGTTCAGCAGTCCACAAAATCAAAGGTTTATTCTGCACAAGATGAAGTAACTTGCGTGGAAAGCGTTTGGAAGCTAATCGAGCCGGAACGACAATGGCGATATCAGACATTTATTTAAACTTTATTGTAAATTCATATTATCAAATCGATCAATCTCTGGCAGACTTCGGATCGAGCGCATCTCGTAATCCATCTCCTAGAAAGTTAAGTGAAAAAAGAGTGAGTGAGAAAAAAAGCACAGGGAACATAAGCAGCCAAGGATAAACTTCCATTTTTTCTGCTCCCTCTTTAATCAGGAGCCCCCAGGAACTCATTGGTGGTTGCACACCAAGCCCTAAAAAACTTAAGACCGCTTCTAAAAGCATGACTGCCGGTATGGTCAAAGTGGCATAAACAATTATCGGCCCCAGTGAATTGGGAATAAGATGACGTAAAATTATTCGGCTTTGAGAAGAACCCAATGAGATCGCGGCATCAACAAATTCCAGCTTTTTTAAAGATTGTACCTGACCACGCACAATCCGAGCCATCGTTAGCCATTCTACAGCACCTATTGCGATAAACAATAAAACAATGTTACGTCCGAATACCACCATGAGGAGGATAACAAAAATCGTGAATGGCAGAGCATACAGGATATCTACAAAACGCATCATCAAGGAATCTGTTTTCCCACCAATGTATCCCGCGACTGCACCGTATATTACACCTATCACTATAGACACTAGGGTCGCCATAAAACCAACCCCCAATGAAATACGCCCCCCATAGAGCAGACGAGTAATTAAGTCGCGACCGAGAACATCCGTGCCCATCCAATGCTTTAAACTGGGTACCTGTGCTCCATATAGGAGATCCTGCTCTTCATAAGTGTAAGGTGATAATAAAGGTCCGCACACACTTAACACTGTCATGAGGATAAAAACGATGAGTCCAAATTGGGCTAATTTATTATTCCTTAACCGGTCATAGGCGTCTTTCCACAATGAAATCGAATGATCTTTATTCATCAGTTGAATTATTACTAGAGAAACTATTGTTCATTCATATTTTAAACGGGGATTTATTATTACCTGAATAATATCCACAATGAGGTTCAAAAGAATTATAAGCGTGGCGTAAAACAGAACCGTGCCTAAGACCATCGTATAATCACGATTGAATGCGGCCATGACAAAGAATCTGCCCAAACCTGGAACTTGAAATATTGTCTCCACGACAAATGACCCGCTGATTAAACCGGCGGAAGCCGGACCAAGGAACGCCACGACGGGTAACAGCCCAGTCTTGATTCCATGCACCAGGACAACACGCCATTCAGACAATCCCTTAGCGCGTGCAGTGCGGATGTAATCACTGCTGAGAATCTCTAGCATTCCACTGCGCGTGAGCCGCGCGATGTAAGCGGCATAATATATGCCAAGGGTAAAAGCTGGTAGGACCCGGTCGCTCCATTGCTCCCAACCAAGGGGATTAAACCATCCTAAATAGAGTCCAAAAAACAAAACCAGGAGTGGCCCCATAACAAAGGTCGGCATACAAATTCCAGCCATCGCAATTGACATCGGTAAATAGTCCCATGACGAATTTTTATTTACCGCGGCAATCGTACCTGAAATTGTTCCCAATAAAACGGCGATAATTAAAGCGAGCAACCCCAGTTCCAGGGAGACGAGGAAAGATTGCCCTATCAATTCATTTACCGTCCAACCTACATATTTAAATGATGGACCGAGGTCACCTTGAAATAAATTCCCCATGTAGTGGAGGTATTGCAGCCACATGGGATTATCAAAACCGTAATGTGCCTCGAGGTTCACCCGGATTTCGGGAGGAACGGCTTTTTCATCACTAAGAGGATCACCTGGCGCGAGGCGAATCAGAAAAAAAGTAACAGTCGCGATGATAAGGATGACGGGAATGGCATAGATAACTCGCCTGCAAATAAAATTAAACATTCTTAATGATTTCTCAATAAACTAATTATTCACTGTCCAGGTACACATGCTTGTAGGGATGACGGTCGAGGATGTTGGGGTGCCAACCGCGGACACTGGGTTGGATAAGTAAACTGCGCACATAAAAATAGATTGGCATAACGGGTAATTCCTCGAGGAGGATTTCTTCTGCATCTTGGAAATGACTAAAGCGTTCCTCTTTAGCTAAATTCTTACTGGCGAGGGAAATTAAATTATCATATTCGAGATTTGACCATCCGGTTCGATTATTACCTCCGTCCGTGATCCATAAATCGAGAAACGTGTTGGGGTCATTATAATCCCCGATCCAACCAAAGCGCCCTATTTGATAATTTTTACTATGCATGCTGTTTAGAAACACTTTCCACTCTTGATTCAGTAATTTTATCTTAATATTAAGCGCCTTTTTCCAAATCTGTTGAATGGCCTCAGCCAAGGTGCGATGGCGCTCGCTGGTATTATAGAGCAGTTCAAGTTCAGGAAAACCCTCTCCATCAGGGTACCCTGCTTGAGCAAGTAAATCACGTGCTTTTTCACTATCGTACTCTATTCGGGCCCTCGCATTATAGCCTCCCGTATCCGGGGGAGTAAAGTGATAGGCAGATTGTTGACCTGCACGTGTTACATATTGAGTGATCTCATCTCGGTTCAGAGATAATGATAACGCCTTGCGCACACGAATATCGTCCAGGGGTGGTGAATTGACATTAAACAAATAGCAATAGGTTCCAAGATAGGTATCAAACCGACTCATATCCGGTCTTTCTTCAAGGTAGTAATCGACACGATGAAACGGTATGGTGTTAGTAATATGAATATAACCTACGCGAAAAGCACGCTCTTCTGCATCCCTACTTTCTATAGGCAAAAAACGAATTTCATTCAACTTCACTTGTTCTGCGTCCCAGTATAGCGGATTTTTTTTTACACTAATCCTTTGATTAATGATCCAGTCCTTTAAAGTGAAGGGCCCATTTGAAACTATGTTTCCCGGGCGAGTCCAAGGTGTCCCCCGCTCGGTCATGCCACCAAATTTTTCAACTGTCGGGGGGTGCACCGGCCACCAGGATAAATGGCTTTGAAGTTCGAGAAAATAGGGTATAGGACTTTCCAATATAATCTCCAGTTTCTTATCACCGTGAGCTTTGACTCCAACGAGGGAAAAATCCGTAATTTCTCGACCATTAAAAGCTCGTGCATTTTTCATCGCGTAGAGCATATAAGCATTTTCAGCCGCCAAATCGGGTGATAGGATACGTTCATAAGAATAGACAAAATCATGCGCTGTAACTGCATCCCCATTTGACCAAACTGCGTCTTCGCGAAAATGAAAAATATACCGTTTCCCCTCTTCGAATACTTCCCAACTTTTTGCCACCCCTGGTACTGGATGAAGATCGATCGGATCTTCTGATACTAAGCCTTCAAAAAGAGCCGAAACAATATTATGTTCAGGAACACCTGTTACAATGTGTGGATCCAGTCCTTCAGGTTCGGTACCATTGCCAATATATAATATCTGTTCACGGTTGCCACGCTCAACGTTAGTTTCCCGAATTCCACATCCAGCGATACTCAAACTCAGAGCTGCTGGTAAGAGGCTCTTTATTATTATAAGATAGATTCTTGGCATCCAGTCGTTAATGCAACGGTGTGTTGATAAAATCTGCAATATTTTACTGAGAGATTAAGCAGCTTTAAAGTTATGTGTTTTATTTCTATATGGAGTTAAACTGCACTTCGATCCGTTGTGCACCCTTTTCAAATACAGGATGCGAGGAACTCATTTCCTTTATATTCAAAGCGCTTGCTAAAGGCAAAATAGGCCCCTAGTGATTATTTTAAGGTGATTTTATTCAAGATAAGACGTGACAATAAGTACAAACCGGGCCTGGCCTGGTTTTGCATTTTTGCACTATTCTGGATCACGTTACTGCTCTATGCCGGCGGCTTTACGACCAGTATTGAAGCCGGAATGGCTTTCCTCGACTGGCCACTTTCCAATGGGTCAATAAACCCAGCGGGATGGACGGAAGATCGGGAAATGCGCGCTGAACACAGCCATCGACTACTGGGTATGAAAATTGGTATCCTCTCAATAATTTTAGTCGTTTGGACACAAATTCGAGAGGATAGACGCTGGGTTCGCCGTGTTGCCCTGATTCTTTTGCTCATGGTTATTCTTCAAGGGTGTTTAGGGGGCGCACGCGTAGTATTTGACCGGTTTAACATTCACAGCGAAAACAACGTTATAGCACAATCTTTTGCGATAATTCATGCTTGCGGTGCACAAATCATCCTTTGTCTCCTGGTAACGCTTTCACTTGTCTGCTCACGTCATTGGATTGAAAGATACGGCGGGTTGAAAGAACCCGCTCCGAACAGTGTGGGATGGGCGGGATTAATTGCCTGCATCACACTATTTATCGCGATCACCTTTGGCGCTATTATGCGCCACGCTGACGTTGGCCTGGCTATTAGCACCTTTCCCTACTCCACATGGGAGGGCAACTGGTTGCCAATCAATTGGAATTGGGCTGTGTCCATAAATTTCGCCCATCGCGTAAGTGCTCTACTCGCGTCCATTGCCATCCTTTTTTTCATTGCTAATATATGGAAGTTCGCGCGAATTTCACCCACATTAGGCTGGTTGAGTATCCTCCCTCTTTTATTGCTTTTTTTGCAAATTTTTCTCGGTGCAACTGTAACTTGGAGTCGAATTCATGAACATGCCGCCACCGCTCATATGCTAAACGGGGCTTTTCTTCTTGCCAGTTGTTGGATGCTCACTTTTTTAAGTATGCGTTTATCACCCCCTTTTTTTATCCCCCATAAAGGTTCTAAACTTGCCACTTAGGATAGAAGTTAATTAGAAATCATCCTCATTAATAAATGAGAGCTAGTCCCACCCAATATAATATTCAGACAGAATCGCAATCTGAGCTTATCACCAGAGAAGATTCTGAACGTGGGGTGCTCTTTTTCGATTATTGGGAATTAACCAAACCACGTCTGAGTCTACTCGCGGTCATTTCAGCTATTGTTGGTTATCTTGTAGCTCAACCGGATAAAGATATTTTATTATTCATGAACCTGCTCATTGGGACGTCACTGGCAGCAGGGGGAGCAGCGGTTCTTAATCATTGGCAAGAAAGGGAAACGGATGCCATAATGGTGCGGACGCGCAACCGCCCGATCCCCTCTGGATCGATAAGCCCGAAAGCCGCCTTTATTTATGGAATCGTGATTTCAATAACAGGTGATCTTCTACTCTGGCTCGGGGTCAACAGTTTAGCAGCGAGCATGGCTCTTATTACCCAAGCAGCTTATCTCTTAGTTTACACTCCACTTAAACAGCGTTCCCATTGGTGCACGGAGATAGGTGCCATTCCAGGAGCCATTCCCCCCTTAATTGGGTGGGCTGCAGCTGAAGGTTCAATTTCCACCCTCGGTTGGATATTGTTTGCCATTCTCCTAACCTGGCAAATTCCACATTTTATGGCCATTGCTTGGAAGTTCCGGAAGGACTACGAAAAAGCAGGGTTTCCCATGCTCTCAGTTATTGACGTGAGCGGGTCTCGCGTCGCAAGACAATCTCTCATCTTCACTCTTTTATTAATTATCAGTAGTCTCACGCCGACCATTCTGGGCTATACTTCACTTTTTTACGCACTGGTCGCCGCCAGCTTGGGGGCCTGGTTTCTAATCATGGCCCTGTGTTTCATGCAGGCAGCTAATCGCGATAAAACTGCACATAAGCTTTTCATGGTTTCAATCGCCTATCTCCCCTTATTGTTGGCCGCCCTTGTAATCGATCGCTGGTTTATCGTTTAGCTCATTGATTCTGCCAACCGGCTATCACTCTCATAGAATCTATCCGCGCTTTTTCTTAAAGCGGAGTCACAAGTCAAATAATTTTCATGATGGGGTTTCCATTTCCTGAATTAAACGCCAGTTTAAATAGCCTGGCAACTGTGTTGCTGACTCTAGGTTTTATATTTATCAAAATTAAAAAAATTAGAGCTCATCAATATTTAATGGTCACAGCTTTTATTATCTCAATTGTATTTCTTATAAGTTATGTCACGCATAGAATCATTGCACAGGGTGTTCATACGCCTTTCAACGGTGAAGGATTCTGGCGAACCGTATATTACAGTATACTTATCAGTCACATTATTTTAGCAATTATCATCGTTCCATTAGTGTTGCGCACTCTTTTCCTGGCGTTTACAAATCAATTTGAAAGGCATCGTTTTTGGGCCAGAATTACCTTCCCTATCTGGTATTATGTTTCCATCACCGGTGTGCTTGTTTATTTTTTTCTCTATCAATGGTTCCCTTCAGACATCCAATTCTGACCTGGCATCCACAAATCGTAAGCGCTTAAGTAATAAACGAATTTATAGAAGACGCATAGAACCAATCTCATTGGCTGAATAAGATTAATTAAATTTTTTTATGACTTGGGAAATCGCATTTGTTTTGATTCTGCTCATCTTGGCAATCGCCAGTTTTGTCTTGGAAAAAATCCCAAGCGATCTGACGGCGATTACATTATTTATTATTATTCTCTTAGTAGGATTACTCCCTGTTGCGAATACTTTGCCTTCGACAAGTATGATGCTGAGCGTTTTTGCTAATCCCGCTCCAGTCACTGTTGCTTCAATGTTCATCATCAGCGCCGCCTTGGAAAAATGTGGCGCGATTGAAGTCTTAGCTGTATTTCTCGAAAAATTAGCTGGTCTGGGCTACCGCTGTTTTTTACTCGTTATGATCTTAGGTGTGGCTGTCGCTTCTGCTTTTATTAACAACACGCCTATCGTGGTAGTTTTACTACCTGTTATTTTAAGTCTTTCAAGAAAAATGGGGGTTCCTGCTTCCAAGCTTCTCATTCCACTTTCTTATGCTTCGATATTCGGAGGAATCTGCACCCTTGTCGGAACAAGTACCAATATCCTTGCCAGCAGCATCATAGAAGCCGCAGAACAACCACCCCTTGGGATGTTTGAAACAGCCTGGATAGGCGTTCCCTTACTATTGGTGGGAAGCATCTACCTCATTTTTTTCGCGAATCGATTGCTCCCCGTTCGCGAAACACTGACTTCTATCCTCTCAGAAGAAGAGCGCAAAGAATATATAACAGAAGCTTATGTTCAGCACGACTCCTCGGTTATAGGTAAAACACTCGCCGAATCAGGCCTATTAAAAACCGGCAGCGCGCGGGTGCTTGAAATTATCCGCGATCAAGTAGCTCTCTTTACTGATCTCAATAATCTGGTCTTACTTGAAGGCGACCGATTGATCATGGCCCTACGTCCCTCGGGCGTGGCTCACGCACGGATGATCGACGGGGTTAATCTGGCCGCAGAAATGGGCCAGGGGCTGGAAACCATCGCCGCGCATGAAGGTTCAATCGTAGAAGGTGTAATCGGTACTAAATCAACGATAAGAGGGAAAAATATAAGGGAGACTAATTTCAGACAACGCTATCGAATGATTGTTTTGGCCATTCATCGAGGCAGCGTAAATCTACGTGAAAAACTGGACCAGGTACCTCTCGAATTAGGCGACACCCTGCTGATGATGGGGACCGACACCGCAGTCGAAGATCTTCGAAAAAGTGATGATATTCTCCTTCTTGATCGTCCAACGACTCCGGCTAAAAGTATGCGCCAAAAGATGCCAATCGTATTTATTATCATTGCGGCAATCATTATCTCAGCTTCTTTAAATCTTGTTCCCATTGTAGCTGCAACTTTAACCGGTGTTGGCGCTTTATTTCTCACCGGTTGCCTCAAGCCGAATGAGGGATACGCAGCAATCGAATGGAGTATCATTTTTCTCATCTACGGTATGCTAGGTGTTGGCATGGCGATGTTTTCTACAGGTACCGCAACATTCCTCGTGGATGAGTTCGCTGCGCTTACTGAATCTTTATTTTCTGATCCATTGAAACCTTACATCATGCTCGCCGGGCTATACTTGTGTACTACCGTGCTTACAGAATTTCTTTCTAATAATGCGACTATCGTCCTCATGGCTCCAGTTGCCATGGGTATTGCGGAAACCCTGGGTGTAGATCCCCGCCCTTTTATTATTACCGCAGCGATAGCTTCTTCTGCCAGTTTTTCAACACCTATCGGCTATCAGACTAACACCTTTGTTTTTGGTGTCGGCGGTTATCGTTTTGCAGATTTCTACAAGATAGGTCTACCGCTCAATATAATTTTTTTTATTGTAAGTATGGCACTCATCCCGCGTATTTGGAGTTTTTAAAAATTAAAAGGAAAAATATTACTATAATCACGAAACTATTCTTCCATAATCCTGTTATAACATACAGCTGATCATTCATCCTTGATGAAACCCAATCTTATATTATTGATTGCTAAATTTTGTCGCTAAAATAGTCTCTAGCTAAATCCAAATCGTGATGATAAATAAATTTATATGTTTTTTATTATTGATTTCTCTCATCTGTTGCAGTCTCATTCTCGTTGCGCAAGATAGTGACAGTGAAGCTGTTGAAATGGAAGAGGATAGTGGTCGCTTTGATTCTGATGATTCAGAGGAATTTATCGAGGAAGATGGCGAAGAAGATGAAAGTTTCGATTCTGATCGTTCAGTCGAGTTCCTTGATGAAGACGAAAGTGAGGAACTGGATTACGAAAGCGATGAGCAGAGTAAAACAGAAGATAAAGTTCAGCTTAAGCCAACTGACGCCACCTCGAGTAAATTAATTGACCTGCACCTAAAAGCGTTAGGGGGAGTAGAAAACTTAAAGGCTATCAATACCCTTAAAATGGAGGGAGAATTTCGTGAAGGGAAAAAAAGTTGGAATATGACCTGGTTCAAGAAAGCACCGAATAAATACAGGGTCGAGCGCCATCATCGTCTTTTAGGAAGAGACTATATTACGGTAAAAGCCTATGACGGGGAAAACGCATGGGTGAGAGAAGTTTCCCCTGAAATGTTGCCTCCTGAAAATATGAGTAAAGGTGATCTTATAGCCTTTGCTCAAGAAGCGGAATTTTATAATCACCTGATCGACTGGCGTGAAAAGGGTCACCGCTTTAATTACATTGATAAAATCAAGCTCCGCAAAGAGCCGACCTATTTTGTACAAGGAAAGCTCAAAGACGGGCGCGATGTATTTTATTATTTCGACCCACAGAATTTTCTTCTCAGACAATTTGGCTTCAAGGAACGATTTGCCGGATCGCTTGTTGATGCTGATTATATTCCCGTTAATTTCACAAAAATTAAAGGGGTGTGGATGGAGGGAAAAAAGCAATACGTGGTTGAAGGTCGAGTCTATAAAGAAATTAACTACGAAAAAATCCTCGCCAATATAGATATACCTGACTCTTTATTTGAGGTCCCCGAGGTGAAAGAATTTATTCTACGTCAGAAAAGTAGGTAGAGCTTTTCTCTTCAGCATCAATGCGGCTTTTCCTGAACGATAAAAAAGTTTCATTAAGCGTAAGGGAATTTTCTGAGTTTCACCTTGGGCCGAGCAATTCTGATTTTAGTAAAACCGGGCTTTGGCGTGTTGAACTGGGTCAGACTTGGCACAAAGAGTTAAAAGCCCAGGCTATCGCAGAATACAGCAATGCGACATTTGAAATCCCTGTAAGTGGCACCTGGCTTCAAAAAGACTGGGCTGTTTCCATCCAGGGACGTATCGATCAGGTAATACACCAGGGTAATAGTGTAACATTCAGAGAAATAAAAACAGTAAATGCTACCCTGCCCTTAGCCGAAGATGAGTTATTGGACAGATTCCGCACCTATTTTCTTCAATTAGGAACATACCTCGTTCTCGCGGACAACAATCCTTCCTACCGAGATCTGCTTATACACGGAGAGCTTCTCTTTATTGATATCACAGAAGAGAATTCACAATCCGTGATGATCGGTACGGATTTTAAAGATCATTTTTTAAAACAGATGGAGATCCTTTATTCATTTCTCGAGCAACGCTGGTTGTCAATGCAACGTCTGCGCCGATTGGATTTTAATCTTCCATTCTCGTCGCTTCGTTCAGGTCAGGAATATACCCGTGAGATGCTGGACCGCGCAGGAAATCAGTCCAAGGTTATCCTCTTTGAAGCTCCAACCGGATTCGGTAAAACCGGTACCGCCCTCGAATTCGCACTTGGTCGTTTGCGTGATGGTCATTATGATCGCGTCATCTTCCTCACGAGTAAATCTACGGGGCAAATCCAAGTTGTTCGCCAATTAGAGTCGATGTTATCTGAAGACGGAGGACTGCAATATTTCCAATTGCGCAATAAAATAGAGCATGCCCAGGATTGTAATCTTCGCTATTGTGACAATGGATACGGTTGTAGGCATAACTTAGCGGAACAATGGGAGAAAGCGGGAATTGCTCCAATGCTCCTTTTTGAAAACAGAACACTCACTTTATCCCAAATAAAAAAATTAGGGGATACCCATCGGGTTTGCCCCTATGAAATTTCTCGATCTGCCTTACCCTTCGCCGATGTCTGGGTGGCAGATTATAATTATGTATTCAGTCCAACTAATAATAATATTTTTTTTGAACAACCTGGATTTGAACCGAGTCAAACTTTACTCATCATAGATGAAGGGCATAATTTACCTTCGCGTGTCGCTGATCGTTATTCTCTTTCCTATTCCCAGTCAGACGCTGAAATAGTGATTAACGAATTGCAGTTCGCGAACATCTCTGCCCCCCTCTATCTGGCTTATGAAAAATGGCTTCACCTGCTTGATCAGGTGAAAGCTACTGACCGACTCAATGAAAAAACAGAAATTCAAGTACGGGAATATATTAATGCGATAGTTAAAGAATTAAGGCAAAGTCCAATTGATAAATCTCTCTTTACAAACGCTGCTTTTGATAAGCTCTGGTCATGCTCAATAATTAAAAAATTCCTCGATCATGAGAGTCTCGAAAAACTTATCTGGGCTCCAGACTCTGGTGCCTTAAATTTCACCTGTTTAAATGCTGCGATAGAAATTGAGTCTGTCATTCAATCTTTTGGTCAAACTCTGATAATGTCAGCCACACTCACTCCAAAAAAACACTTCAGTGAATCCTGTGGGATCAACCCTGAACTCTGTCAATGGGTGGAAGCGGAGGCCGAGTGGAGAAAGGGCGCTTATCAGGTTGCCATTGATTTAAGGGTAGATACCAGCTTAAAGAACCGTTCCCGTCATTACGCCACGACTGCTGAGACCGTTAGTCTTTTGTGTCAGATGGCTAACGACCCGATAATTGTTTACTTCCCCTCCTACCGTTATGCCGAAACAATCGGTGAATATCTAAGTGTGGCCTCCTCCGGAATTCGAACAGCGATACAACCGCGTAATCTTGATCTTGCTGAGCAAGATCTCTTTATCGAAGAAGCACTCCTTAACATGGATACCTTATTCCTTGTCCTCGGTAGTAGTTTTTCTGAGAGCATAGACATGCTCGGAGGGCGTGTCACGACTGTTATGGTAGTTGGTCCAGCCTTACCCGAGGTTAATGCAATTCAACGAGCTAAAATGGAAGAATGCGATTACCTTTCGCGCGATGAAGCATTTTTAAAAGTTTATCAAACGCCGGCGATGATGAAAATTAATCAGGCCCTGGGCAGACTAGTGCGTGCACCAGGGCAACAGGCTCGCGTATTACTACACTGTAAACGGTTTGCTCAACGATCTTACACCAACTTATTAGCAGAAGAATACCGGCAAGCCTATGAGATAAAATCTGAAGAAGGTTTGCTCAATTGGCATCAAGGAAAATAATCACACTTACAGCTTGCGCTCTTAAGACAAATATTACACAAATAATTTTTTAATGAGCGAAGTCGCAAGAATTGAAAGCGAGGAGCTACACCAGTATATAGATAGTATTGCCAATAGCATCGCGGATAAACACCGCGATAATAAAGAGTTGGTTATTGTCGGAATTGCCAATGGGGGCATCCCCTTTAGCATTAATCTCGCTCGAGTTTTGGGAAAAAACCTGGGCCACACGGTACCTTGCGGCAGTGTTGATATCTCATTTCATCGCGATGATATTGGACACAAACCTATAACATCGATCGATAATCCTACGGTCTTACCGGTAAATATAGAAGGCGCAACCGTCATTTTAGCGGATGATGTGCTTTTTTCCGGACGAACAGCAAGAGCTGCACTCAATGAAATATTCGATCAGGGACGGCCTGGCTTTATCGAGCTGGCAGTACTTTGTGATCGGGGCAACCGGCGTCTACCTATTCAGCCCAACTACATCGGTTTCTCAAAAGAAACGACCATCAATCAGAAAGTCGTGGTGAATTTGAACATTGAAGATCCATCGAATGATAGCCTAGTTATTTTAAGCGCATGAAAAAAGCATCTAATTGGACACGGAAACATTTACTTTCAATTGAAGCCCTGAGTCGGGAGGAATTGGAAACTATATTTTCAGTGGCCGACTCTTTCAAACGCACCCTCCAGAGATCGCAAAAAAAATTACCTTCGCTACGGGGCAAAACTATAGTTAATCTATTTCTTGAACCCAGCACACGCACGCGAGTCGCTTTTGAAATAGCGGCAAAGCGCCTCAGCGCTGATGTTATCTCTATAACTTCAAATGTCAGCAGCCTGACGAAAGGAGAAACACTTCGTGATACGGCGCGAAATATTGAAGCATTAAATGCTGATCTCCTCGTCATTCGCCACTCAGCAGCTGGATCACCTCAATATTTAAGCCGAATTATTAATATCCCTGTTATTAATGCCGGAGACGGGGCACACGAACACCCGACTCAAGCCTTACTTGACACCTTTACCTTGAGAGAACAACTGGGAGAGTTAAAGGGAAAAAAAGTAACCATCTTGGGTGATATTTTATTCAGTCGAGTCGCGCGTTCTAATATTTGGGCACTGCAGAAACTTGGCGCGCATGTTACCCTGGCGGGTCCATCGACTCTTGTCCCCAAACTTTTTTGCGAACTCCAGGTAGAGGTCACTCACTCTTTAAAAGAAGCCCTCGCCGACGCTGATGCGGTCATGCTCTTACGTATTCAACATGAGCGCCAAACTTCCACCCACTTCCCCTCCATTGGGGAATACAAAAGCATGTTTGGGCTCAATCTTCAGCGCGCTTCCTGGCTAAAACCTGACGCTATAATTATGCACCCAGGTCCTATTAATCGTGGTGTAGAAATCGATTCCCAACTCGCTGACTCTAACCGCTCCGTAATTCTTCAACAAGTCACTAATGGCATTGTTTGCCGCATGGCAGTTCTCTTTCTTTGTGCCAGTGCAAGCAGTCAGACTCAGCCGAAAAAGCTAACATGAGCATCCTTACTTGGATTTCTGGGGGACGGGTTATAGATCCCGCAAACAATCGAGACGCGACAGGTGATATTTATGCTGTCGACGGTAAAATTGTTCCGAGTTTGAGTGATAAAGAAAAGAAACAGGCCCAGCAAATTAAAGCCGAGGGGTTGATTATTTGTCCGGGTTTTGTCGATATTCACACCCACCTATGTGAACCAGGAGATACCCACCGCGAGACCATACAGACCGGAACATGGGCAGCAGCGGCTGGAGGTTTTACCACTGTTGTCTGTATGCCGAATGCTAATCAGCCAAGTGACAATGCTGGAACTATACAGCAAATAAATGATGCCGTAGATAGGGATGCTCTCGTTAATGTCTTCCCGACTGGCGCATTGACCATTGGGATGGAAGGTAATGAACTCGCGCCCGCCGGATCACTCCAAAGGTCCGGCATAGTCGCCATCACCGATAGTTACCGAAGTGTGCAGAATAACGAAATCATGCGCCGAGCGGTTGAATATGCCAATATGTTCAATCTCGTTGTTATGGATCATTGTCAGGATCGGGCGCTTACTGAAGGCTCAGTTATGAATGAAGGAATATGGTCATTACGCCTCGGTCTTCGCGGATGGCCGAGTGCTGCAGAAGACATTATAGTCTCCCGTAATGTCATACTTTCTACTTACATAGGAGCGCATATCCACCTTCAGCAAGTAAGCACTTCGAATGCGGTTGAAATTATTCGGCGGGCAAAACAGCGCAACGTCAATATATCCGCTGAAGTAACACCCCATCATTTACATCTCAGTGATGAATGCGTAAAAAATTATGATACCAATTTTAAAACAAATCCTCCCCTGCGTACACCTGAAGACCAGGCAGCTCTTATCGAAGGACTCCTTGATGGCACTCTAGATTGCATAAGCACAGACCACATGCCACACACAGATTACGAGAAAAATGTCGAGTACGATCTAGCTCCGTTCGGAGTTATTGGATTAGAAACTTCACTCGCTGTTTGCCTGAAAGTCTTAGTTCATAGTAAACAATGCGATCTATCGCAGCTCATAAAATTATTAACCTGCAATCCATCAGATTTACTTGAATTAGGGAAAGGCACGCTCAGCCCAGGTGCAGACGCAGACATTACTCTATTCGATCCCGATGAAGAATGGGTGGTGGATCCAGATAAATTCCAAAGTCGCTCCAGGAACTCACCTTGGATTGATAAATCGTTAAGGGGTAAGGTGAAACAGACTTTTGTCGCGGGCCGAAAAGTATGGGATGGCGATCGCGTTATCTTACCAGAAGATATCAATGGCTAGCCATTCATGCGCTGAATCCCTCATGGGAGATGCATAATGCGGCTTCTTTACTCCTAATTGCGTGACTGAATACTCGATCAGTATTTTTCATATACTAGGGAGCGACTCACAATGACAGAAGCGGAAGCCATTGAGATATTAAAGCATCATAAAGGTTTAATCTTTTATTTTTTCCTTCTTTTGGCATCGGGGCTGGGGTGTTTGATTTCCCTCGTATTTAAGCTAAGACTCGTATCCAAAGATCCCGGTAAAAAAAGCAAGGTCCCCGCTTGGAAAATTGGTTGGCTCGATTTCGGTTTATTTATCTGGTGTTTGATCTGCAGTATGATTCTCGCACAAATGATAGCCCCTTACCTCCTGAACACCGTATCTCATACTGAAGATTCTTATGCTGTTTGGAATATAATTTCGGGGGGCGTCACTTTGCACCTGGGAATGATTCTGGTCTTCGTCCTTTTCCGGTATTTTCAGCCACATTTATTCCCTCAGTCTTTGAATGTTGAAATTATATCCTTTTTGAAGGCTGCTAAATTAGGGGCATACTACTTCTTAGCGGCTTTTCCACTCGTTTGGGTGACCGGCTTGTGCTCAGTTTTTGTTTTCGAAAGCCTCAATAAGGTGGGATGGGGAATCCCATTGGATCAACAACCCCTGGTTGGCATATTCGAAAAAACAAAATCCCCCGTCGCTTTAACGGTACTTTTAATCATGGCAATTTTAATAGCTCCAGTAGCCGAGGAATTGGTCTTTCGCGCAGGTATTTACCGCTTCTTTAAAAGCCGATTGCCGACAGTTATTTCAATGATTTTGAGTGCAATACTATTTTCTCTCCTCCACACGAATATTGTTAGTTTTTTCTCATTAGTCGTTATCGGGGTTTCTCTCTGCGTGGCCTACGAATTAAGTGGAAATATCATGGTTCCTATAATTTTTCATTCGGCATTTAATCTGAACTCTATTATTCTCATCCTTTTTCGTTCTGATCTTGCTTGTTTAGGCCTCCTTTTGAACTGGTAATGCATCCATTCACTAAAAATTCATCTGAATCAATCGCGCGGCTAGGCGAACGTAAGCTGCTGGAAAAAATACGCCTTTGGCTTGGAGAGACCTCACCACCCGCACCGCATGGAATGGGTGACGACACTGCAATTCTCCCCATTGAACCCGATCAATTTAATTTAATTACTACCGATACACTCGCCTATAAATGTCATTTTAACGATGCCGTAAAACCTGAACAGGCAGGAGCCAAATTAGTTAAACGTAATTTAAGCGATATTGCTGCCATGGGGGGGACCCCAAGCAGTGCAGTTATCAGTCTCTTTCTTCCACCCACTTTACGTTTGGATTGGCTATCTGCATTTTACGCCGGTGTTCGAGACGAATCTATAGATTCAAATATAAAAATAGTCGGTGGTGATCTTTGTGAGACTGAAGATTTTCTTGGAGGTCAACTTACACTTTGGGGAAATGCCCGCCGTCCGGTTACACGCACAGGGGCTGATAGTGGTGATTTTATTTATGTCAGTGGAACCTTGGGAGGGAGTAGCTGCGGCAAGCACCTGGATTTTACCCCGCGCTTGGCCGAAGGCAAATGGTTGTCAGAACAATCGGATGTACATTCCATGATTGATATAACAGATGGTCTAATGAAAGATTTACCGACCTTGATCCCGCCGACCTGTTCGGCAGGTTTAAGTATTAAATCACTCCCCATTAGCGAAGCCGCTCAAACCCTATCCGCGGAAGACGATCAATCTCCTGCTGAACATGCTTTGAACGATGGCGAGGATTATGAACTGCTATTTACTTTAAGCAACACGTGCGACTCTGAGTTATTTCATAAAAAGTGGAGCGAACGGTTTGAAATTCCCATTACCCGGATCGGAGAAATGATGGAGGATTTAAATCAAAATCGACCACGCCGTATAATTAATTTAGATACCGGTCATGAACTCGAGGGGCTCGTAGGATATGAACATTTTAGCGCGTCTTAGAGCTGGAATAATCTCTACATCGGACGTGGAAACCGAGGCAATTGCGAGGACTCTGGCGTCTCAAATCCCTGAAGATCTGACACTGGCACTATATGGGGAACTGGGGGCAGGAAAAACCACTTTTATCCGCGGATTGGCCAGCGCATGGAAGATCAATGAACCCGTCACCAGCCCAACCTATAATATTCTAGCTATTTATCGCGGTGATAGAATCCTTCTTCACCTCGATGCTTTTCGATTGGAAAATCAAAGTGAAATTGAAGAGCTGATGATCGATGAATTCCTGTCGTCCCCCTATTGCCTGGCCATTGAGTGGCCCGAAAATCTAGAAAACTGGCTACCAGATGCCTGCTGGAAACTAAAACTGGAAATCCACGATAAAACCAAGCGTTTTATCAAAATGCTGTAATCGGTACCCTACCCCCTGTCATTGTCTCTCAGACAATGTGTGAGCGCAATAAAACGTCGTTCCATATATTTACAGTGCCTTGAGTACAATACTGGCGTTATGACCGCCAAATCCAGAATTGTTGCTCATCGCAACTTTGACGGTACTCGACTTTTTTTTGTTGGGAACATAATTCAAGTCACAATCAGGATCAGGATTTTCGTAATTAATCGTTGGAGGGATCTCTCCCGTTTGGATAGCTTTCGCTGCTGCTGCGGATTCGATTCCTCCGGCTGCACCTAAAAGGTGACCGGTCATGGATTTCGTTGAGCTGATATGAACATTGTAGGCATGATCACCAAACACGTTTTTAACTGCTAGCGTCTCCACTTTATCATTCGGACCTGTCGATGTCCCATGTGCATTTATGTAATCGACATCAGAAGCCTTTAAATTGGCTTCTTTCAATGCATTCTTAATACAGAGTGTGAGCCCCCTCCCATCCAAATCTGGAGTGGTAATATGGTAAGCATCACAAGTAGCCGCGTATCCTGCCAATTCACAATATATATTCGCACCACGCGCTTGAGCATGTTCCAAAGTTTCCATGACTACAATTCCGGAACCTTCTCCCATAATGAATCCATCTCTTTTCATATCGAATGGCCGACTGGCACGCTCAGGTTCATCATTGGATGAGGTGCTCATCGCTTTCATGTTACAAAAACCAGCGTAACCCAAGGGAGTAACTGCAGCTTCGCTTCCACCCGCGATCATGATATCTACAGTCCCCGTTTGCAAATGAAGCATGGATTCACCAATCGCGTGAGTTCCCGTAGCGCAAGCGCTAACCACGCTAAAATTAGGTCCCATCGCTCCAATTTCCATCGCGACAATTCCTGAGGCAGAATTTGCAATTAAAGACGGAATCATAAAGGGAGATACTTTACGCGGTCCCATCTCATAAAATCGGCGAGTTTGCGTTTCGATCGTATCCATCCCACCAATACCTGATCCTATAATGATACCCAAGCGGGTCTTGTCCACTTTCCCCAAATCAAGTTGACTATCCTTGAGCGCGATCTTCGTCGTCGCTAAGGCAAAATGGGTGTAACGGTCATTGCGTCTGACTTCTTTCGGATCCATATAATCCTTAGGATCAAAATCCAGAACCTCAGCACCAATTTTTGTGGGAAAATCGCTAGGGTCCCAACGGGAGATCCTTTTTATACCACTGCGGCCAGCTAACAAATTATCCCAGAAAGTCTGAATATCATTGCCCAATGAATGAAGGATTCCCAGACCGGTAATCACTACCCTGCGTTTTGGTGAAAGTGTATCCATCAAAAAAATGGAGGCTAGAAACCTCCATTAGGGGAATTCAGCTCGTTACGAAAGAATCAAAGGGGATCGTCAACCCGCTTTTTCCTCAATGTATTTAGTAACATCGCCAACGGTTTGCAGCTTTTCTGCTTCTGATTCAGGGATTTCTCCTTCGATCTCATCTTTGAATTCTTCTTCAAAGGCCATAATAAGCTCGACTGTATCCAAGGAATCAGCCCCTAGATCATCCAGAAAGGACGCCTCTGAGGTAACTTGCTCATTATTTACGTTGAGCTGGTTTACGATAATCTCTTGAACGCGATTTTCGATTGATTTATCTGCCATAATTATTCGACTGATTTACAAGAAGTATGTTTATTCGGAATCACATCACAAGGCCGCCGTCAATGGAAAAAATTTTGCCCGTAATATAAGAGGCTTCTTCTGAACAGAGAAAAGAGACTAGCCCGACAATGTCTTTCGGTTGCCCCAGTCTTTTTAGGGGGATGAGTTTTGTGATTGTTTCGGTCGTTTTTTCGTCAATTCCAGCGGTCATATCCGTTTCGATAAACCCCGGAGCTACCGCATTTACGGTAACCGTACGACTGGAAAATTCTTTAGCTAAACTCTTGGTTAAACCGATGATTCCCGCTTTTGATGCCGCATAATTAGCCTGCCCAGCATTGCCCATCAGACCAACTACTGAGCTAATATTGACGATTCTGCCCCAGCGCTGCCGTGCCATCGGATGAGCGAGTGATTTTACCCAATAAAAACAGCTCGATAAATTCGTTCGCAATACACTATCCCAGTCGTCATCCGACATTCTAAGGATTAGCCCATCGCGTGTGATCCCGGCATTATTTACGAGGATATCTATGCATTCATACTCTGTAAGAATCGATTTTGCGGTAGCTGCCACAGCTTCACCATCAGATACATCGACCGCGTAGGCCTTAGCCTTTCCACCAGCTTTTACGATCGAATCAGCTACTAAACTGCAATTGGATTCAGATTTGCTGACACAAATAACGGTCAACCCGCTTTCGGCTAAATCCTCAGCTATCGCACGTCCAATTCCTCGACCCGCACCGGTCACAAGGGCCACCCTATTATCGAATGTCAGCTGCATGGGCACATGTCTTCAAATATGAAGAATGGTGGCAAGAAATATCGATTTCCCCATCCACACAGGTATACCAAGTTCAATTTAATAAACATCACGTTGGTAATGTTTTTCTTTCTTCATTTGCTTGACGTAATTTTTTGCATCTTCCTCAGTCATACCTCCCTCTTTTTCGATTATATCATGGAGGGCATTATCAACATCTACAGCCATGCGTTCAGCATCACCACAAACATAGAAAAAAGCGCCGCTTTTAATCCAATCCCATAAATCAGCGGCGCTTTCACGCATTTTGTCTTGAACGTAGATCTTATAATCCTGATCACGCGACCAGGCGTTATCAATACGGGTTAACTGGTTTTTGCTCAAATATTCATCAAATTCCGCACCGTAGAGATTATCGGTGGCTTCATGTTGATCGCCGAAAAACAGCCAGCTTCTACCTTTACTCCCACGGTTGATACGTTCTTGAAGAAAAGCGCGAAAAGGGGCAATACCTGTTCCAGGACCAACCATAATGAGATCCTCATTTTCATCTTCAGGTAATCCAAACTTAGACTTGGCTATAAAAACCGGAGTTTTTTTCTCAAATACCTCAACACGATCAGAAAGATAGGTTGAAGCCACCCCCACACGTTCATGCCCATTTGTTTCATAACGGACGACAGCTACCGTTAAGTGAACTTCATTCGGGTAGACGCTGGGTGAAGAAGCTATGGAATAAAGGCGGGGTACCAGTCTGCGTAAGCAATTGACAAATTCTTGAGCATCAAATTTTGCGCTGGGGTACTCCTCCAATAGGTCAATGAATTCACGATTCACAAGAAAAGCTTTAGTCGCTTCTTTTGAATCCTCAGAAAGCAGATCTTCAAGTTTCTTTTTTTCTTCTGTGTTAGATACTTTTTCCGACAATGTGATAAGGAATTTTTTTGTTGGTAAGGCTAGGGCAACTCTGCGGAATAGCGCATCGCGCAAGGATATATCATCAAGGTCATTCTTCATGCGCACTTTTTCCTCACCTGACAGCCCCAATGCCTTGATAACCGCGTCGACTTCCTCTATACGATTTGTGGGATAGACTCCCAGGGAATCTCCACAGGTATAAATAAGGTCGCTTCCCGAAATATCGATTACATAGTGCTGGGTATCCTTTGCGGATCCTTCTTTTGTGAGCATGCGCCTTTCTGTCATCTGCGCGATAAATGGATTTTTTACTGTATAAACCACATTTGATTTTATTTCACTCATTGTAACCTCAAAAAGATGTTCGCTTTGTATTAAATTTCAATATTATCCCTCTAAAATAAATTATGATCACCTTTATTCATTTTTTTAAATCTTTAATATAACTAATGACCATGCGCAATGAGGAAGAGTCTATTCGTATTCATAAGTTCCTCTCTGAACAGGGAATATGTTCAAGACGTGATGCTGAAGAATTGATTAAAGAGGGTTTAGTAGAGGTAAACGGGAAAGTCGCAGAGATTGGGCAAAAAATAATACCGAGTAAAGATCATATTTCCGTTCAAGGTAGAAACCTTGCGGCACGGTCGAGGAAAAACCTCACCCTCGCACTCAATAAACCTCGCGGTCTTATTTGCAGCAATCATGATCCCTACCATAATCAAACGGTTTTCGATCTGCTGCCAAAAGAACTACATAGGGAACGTCTATTTTGTGCAGGTCGTCTGGATAAAGAAAGTGAAGGGCTCCTTATTCTAACGAATGATGGGGATTTGGCCCATCGCCTCACTCACCCTTCAGCCTTGGTAATTAAACGCTACGAGGTCACCCTTAATCACCCATTCGACTTGAAGAAGATACCGTTATTAAAACGAGGGCTGAACGTCGATGACGAGATATTGCGTGTGGAAAAAGTTATTTCTTTGAAAAAAAGTCCGAATCAAAACAACCGACTGGAGATCCATCTCAACCACGGTCGGAAACGTGAAATCAGACGCCTATTTGAAGCACTTGGCTATCGCGTAAAAAAACTCGCCCGTCACCAGATCGGAGGCCTGACCATACGCGGCATAAAACCTGGTTATTACCGCGTCCTCAATCCCAAAGATATCGAAAAATTACTCGATGTCAGCAATTGAAATAGAGGCACTAAAGCAGACCGTATTAGTAAATGAAGAAAGATAGATCTGAATAAGCAGATAATTTCATTTACTACATAATACTCATTACTGTTCATTGATTACTCTCATATCAGTTCACCGCTAATAGCCGAATACACTTTTTCCTTGTGCACCTGCTGAATCCTTAGTTTATCATCAACACAAGCTATGTCTGACCCAAAAATTATCGATGGAAATCTCATTTCTAAACAGATACTAGAAGAGTTAAAAATTGAGATCGCGGCAAGTAAAGGTCCACAACCTCGGGTCACTTTTGTTCGCGTGGGTGAAGATCCTGCGTCTGTTTATTATGTTAATAAAAAACAGAAAACTGCGATGGAGATTGGCATCGACAGCAGCGTTCAAGTTTTCCCGGAAAACACCAGCGAAAATGAACTGCTCGCAGTAATCGACAACTTGAATAAGGATACTTCGGTTCATGGCATTCTTATTCAATCTCCTCTGCCTGACACTTTCAGCGAAGAAACGGCATTCAACCGGGTGAACCCCGATAAAGATGTAGATGGACTGAATATTAAAAATTTTGGCCGTTTATGCCAAGAAGATGCAGAGGGTTTTGTCGCCTGTACCCCGGCAGGAATTATAGAATTACTGAAACGGTCAGATGTAGGAATCGACGGGAAGCATGCAGTGGTCGTGGGGCGTAGCCTTCTCGTAGGTAAGTCCTGTGCCCTGCTTTTAATGCAAAAGAGCCAAAACGGTAACGCGACGGTATCGATTTGTCATTCCCATACACAGGATTTATCAGCAATTACTAAACAGGCCGATATCTTAATTGCCGCTATGGGTAAGGCTGAATTTATCACTGAAGCCATGGTAAAACCAGGAGCAGTGGTAATAGATGTAGGTATTAATCGAGTTGCGGATGATTCCAAAAAAAGGGGGTATCGGATCGTCGGTGATGTCGACTTTGATAATGTTTTACCTCTCGTTTCTAAAATCACCCCCGTTCCCGGTGGCGTTGGCCCGATGACGGTGGCAATTCTCATGCGAAATACACTTAAAGCTTATAAAAAAGCTCATCTCGCCGATTAATATTCAGTCGGTTAGTAGTCTACTATAACCGATATGTCATGCTCCCCCTTGCAAACATCCTCCTCGTCCATTGCCTGTCTCTGGCTTCTATTGTTCTCAAACAGTTTTATAGATTCCTCTATGAGGATAATTAAAAAAGGGTCATGCCTAGAACAGAGGGTATCTTAAGCACATATTAAGGATGTTACGATGGAGGTTTTGATGACGATGGTTAAAGCGATATTCAGTTTCTTTGAGGTGCAGTTGGAAGGTCCTACGAGAAAGACCTTTGAACTTAGCCAATCGAAGTTTAGCAAAAGCCCAAAAAGATTCAATCCCGTTAATGTGGGAGTGTCCCTGGGCAAACTCGTTGTCGTTGTGATTGACACGGTAATGCTTCTTATAGCCCAGATCCACGAGGCCGTTGTAAGCACGCCACCCGTCAGAATAAAGCACACTGTCAAAAGTAACTCTCCCTTGGATCACCGCATGCAGAGCGGCTCTGGAGACGTTGCGTACAACCTGGGTATAGACTTTCCCATTACGCTTGAGCAACCCGAAGACGGGCACTTTCTTGAATGCACCCCGACCTCTTTGCCCTGGAATTCTTTTGCCTCCAAAGTAGGACTCATCCATTTCCACCGACCCCCTAAAAGGCGAGGCCTGCGCACATTGCTGCAACAAACGCTCCCGCAACAAGCGCAAATAACGGTTGACCGTGTTACGATTCAATCCTGTCAATTGGGCTATCTTCAACGCTTCCATATCCAAGCTAAAACACTTTACTAACTGCCGAAATTTGGCCTCAGAAATTTTTGAACGATGTACATACTTATTTCTCATTTGTCTAGAATAGCTTACACATCTGATATGTGTCTATTCTAGGCATGACCCTTAAAAAATATCCTTTCATAAGATTAAATTAACTTCATCTGTCATTTTTCGCACAGCTAATTCAAGCGTTGAATGTAAATTATTTGTTAACTTATCCTCTATAACTAAACATCACCCAGTGCGGACTTGAACTTCTATCGCAAATATCGATATTTTAGTTAAAATCAAACAGTCGAATCATTTTGAATAACCTACCTAACATTCTCGTCGTCGATGATGAACCTATCAATGTCAAATTGCTGCAACGCAAGCTTGAGAAAGAAGGGATGGGTGTGGATGTTGTTTTTGATGGTGAAGCTGCCTTAAAAAAGATAGCTAAGCGGAGGCCTGACCTC
This sequence comes from Opitutales bacterium, assembly GCA_965219535.1. Classification (GTDB taxonomy): domain Bacteria; phylum Verrucomicrobiota; class Verrucomicrobiia; order Opitutales; family PNEW01; genus PNEW01. Next base: position 2,057,270 of record CBDCNV010000001.1, read on the forward strand.
ATATTACTGGATATAATGATGCCGGGTCTTGATGGTATTGAAGTCTGTAAACGATTGAAAAGTGAAGAAAAGACCCAGACCATACCAGTTATATTTATTACCGCTAAGACTTCTAAAGAAGGGAAAATCGCCGGACTCAGTGCCGGGGCAACGGATTACATCACTAAGCCCATCGATCTCGATGAAACGATTGCTCGGATTAAGACCCAATTGCAAATTCAAGAAATTCATCGCCAAAATTTAGATCTTCAAGCACGCCTGAATGATGCTCGTCAGTCTGCGGCTATCGGCGCGATTACCCAGGGCATCGCACACAATCTAAATAACCTGCTTGGCGTGGTTGTAGGCTACCTCGATCTTATCGAAAACTGTTCGGATGACCCGAAAATGGTAAAACGCAGTTCTGGCCTGATGAACCAGGCAGTGAAACGCATTGTTAACATTGTCCAACAATTAAGTCTTTTTGCTACAAAAAATAAAGTTCAACTCACCTTAATGCCTGTCGGGCAATTATTGATTAATAGCATTAATCGATTCAGCACCGAGAACGATATTACCTCAAAAATCAACCTCTCCAACCCGGAGCCAGAAACGAATATTAATGCGAATGCCGAGGCATTTGAAAACATCTTGGGGCTCTTGCTTATGAACGCCTGGGAGAGTTACCCACAAGGATGCACTAAAGAACGTAAAATTGATGTTCGAACAAAAATCATCCAGCGCCAGGGAGGTAAACATCTGCAAGTTAAAGTCTCTGACCATGGGGAAGGTATTGATCCAAAGATCGCAGATCATGTATTTGAACCTTTTATAACGTCAAAAACTTCAGTCGGTCGCGGTATGGGGCTGACTATCGCGCGCCATAGCATACGCAGTCTTGGTGGTGATATCACGCTCGCAAAAAATCCCCGCGGGGGTACTTTTGTGACTTTCAATCACCCGTTATAAGAGAAGATACCAGGATAGTACGAGTCGGGTAAATGCCAGGGGCCGGGTAAATAGAAGTGCCAATTTGGACACTCCCCTCTTTCCTTACCTGATTGAAATTATGCCAGTTCTCAACTGGTGCTCAACGCTCTGGCAATTCACCTTTTTTTAATCCACTTGACCCCATAAGCACTTATCCACTTACCTACATATCCCATGATTAAAGTGGCATTTCTTGGCGCTGGTAGAATGGCTTCCGCAATAATAAATAGTTTGCTTACGAGTAAACTATACCGCCCCAATGAACTCATATGTACAAGCGCGGAGGATGGGACAGGTGAATCCCTCTCAGCGCAATCTGGAATTTTGTATACAGATAATCTTGAAACTTTATTTACTGAAGCTGAGACACTCGTGCTTGCTTTTAAACCTCAGCAATTACGTGATATCAGCTCAGTTCACGCTAGCCTTAGCGCAGGTAAACTTATTATCTCTATACTGGCGGGTATTACGATTGAAAAACTTGAGAGCAAATTTCCTCAAACTAACAGAATAGTCAGATCCATGCCCAACACACCCGGTCAGATCGGTGCAGGCATCACTTGTTTTGCTTCGAGAGAGAAAATAAACGATGATGATGTGGCGACCGTAGAAAGAATTCTTGGCGCATTGGGGCCCGCCATACTTGTTTCAGAAGAGTGCATGGATGCTGTAACTGCGGTGAGCGGAAGCGGCCCTGCTTATCTATTTGAGTTTGTCGCTGCCCTGCGTGATGGTGGTGTTAAAGCTGGGTTAGATGCGGATCTCGCATACAAACTCGCGCTGGAGACTGCTCTTGGAGCTTCACGCCTGCTCGCTCGCACAAATGAATCGCCCGAAATATTGCGCGACCTTGTTAGTTCTCCTGGGGGAACAACTCTCGCGGGTCTCGAAGTTATGAAAAATAGAAACTTTCGTGAAATCATGGCAGACACTGTGCTCGCCGCCAAGAAACGGTCTATCGAACTGGCGAAAGAATAATTTTTAAGTGCTTAGAGTATGCTCATCTGGATTGATTGAGAGACTTATTACCTATCTTCATTTTCCCGCAAAATCTATCTCCCTAGATAAATTTTTTATAAGCAATTATATCTTTGATGGCTAAATTCGTGAAAGGGAAGATCGTTGTTACAGGTGGAGCGGGATTTATCGGCAGTGCACTCGTTTGGGCATTAAATGAGCAGGGGATAAATGATATCATTGTCGTGGATTATAAAGACAAAGATGAAAAATTAAAGAATCTTGAACCACTCGCTTATGATGATTTCCAGGAAGCAGACTCTTTTATAGATAAAATCCATAGCTCACCCAATTTATTTAAAGAGATTCGAACAATATTTCATCTGGGAGCTTGCTCGAGTACAACAGAACGCAATGTCGGTTACCTGATCGATAATAATTATATCTATACTAAACGTCTCGCGCATTGGGCGTTGGATAGAGATATTCGTTTTATCTATGCCTCATCCGCGGCTACATATGGTGATGGTTCTCATGGTCTGAGTGACAAATCCACTCAACTTAGTCAACTGCGACCGCTCAACTTATATGGATATTCAAAGCACCTGTTTGATATTTACGCCCAACATAAAGGGTTACTGGACAAAATCGTTGGATTAAAATATTTCAATGTTTTTGGTCCGAACGAAAATCACAAGGGTGATATGCGTAGTGTCGTCAACAAAGCGTTTCACCAAATAAGTAAATCCCGTAAAGTGAAACTTTTTAAAAGTTATCGCCCGGAATATAAAGACGGCGAACAAAAACGCGATTTTCTCTACGTTAAAGATGCGGTAGCTATGACTTTATTTCTCGCTGAAGAAAAAGATAAAGCCGGAATATTTAACATCGGTAGCGGAACTGCAATTACCTGGAAAAATCTTGTTTCTCCAATTTTCCAGGCAATGAACTTTGAAGAGGAAATTGAATTTATCGAAATGCCTGAACATTTACGTTCTAAGTATCAATATTTCACCCAAGCGGATATATCACGTTTACAGGAAAATGGATACAATACCTCGATAACCGAAATCTCCTCGGCAGTTGAAGATTATATAATAAATTATCTAATCCCTAATAAACACCTGGGGGAATAATAGCTGAACGAGAAGATCGATAAAATGAGGAATAGCTAAAGATTTTATTTATACGCAGCCCTCTAGCTTTAATTTACTTAAGACAGAAGCTGCAGCCGCCACCTCGCTGTGGGCCAAGTATTCGCAATCGAGAGAGCTGGCACACACGCATATTCAATTATAATCTATTTTGCTAGAAACTATTAAGTTTCCTAAACGCAGGTTAGAGATGATTAGATACGCTAGTACGCACAGCCTTAAGGTCATATAACTTATTCTATATCCCTAATCAGTTTAGTGCTTACTTACTTTTAAGCTTCTCACCGTGCATTTGATTCATTTTACTTCACGCCAATTAGGATGACATCGACAGAAGTTACTCTCAAAAAATCCTCCTTTGGTCAGACCATGCGCCCAGATTCCTGGTGGGTGCAACCATTGCTGATTTTTATTGGCCTATTTACTTTTATTGTTTACGCGACATGGGCTGCTTTTCAAGGTGAGCATTATAGCTCAGGGCCCTATTTATCCCCGTTTTATTCCCCTGAGCTTTTAGGCGATTCTCCTCACAGCTGGTTTGGCCCTAAACCGACCTGGTGGCCAGACTGGTTACCGTGGTCACCCGCTTTTCTTATTCTTTGGGCACCCGCCGGGTTTCGTCTTACCTGCTACTATTACCGGGGCGCTTACTATAAAGCGTTCTGGGCAGACCCCCCCGCCTGCACGGTCGGAGAACCGCGAAACGCCTACCGAGGTGAAAACTCTTTTCCCCTTATCTTCCAGAATGTTCATCGTTATTTTCTCTATCTCGCTCTCTTTTTTATTATCTTCCTTTCGTATGACGTATGGAACGCAATGTGGTTTAGGGATCCCGGGAGTGATGAAGCTTCATTTGGAGTTGGTACAGGGACTCTGGTACTTGCAGTAAACGTTTTCCTTCTCGGGGGCTATACTTTAGGTTGTCACTCTTTGCGACATCTAGTCGGTGGATTTCTCGATCAGCTATCAAAATCTCCCGTGCGTCAACGGGCATATGGCTGCGTCAGCTGTTTAAATAAAAACCATATGAGGTGGGCATGGTTGAGCTTAATTTGGGTTTTATTTTCTGACATATATGTCCGGTTGTGCTCGATGGGAATCTGGACGGATTGGAGGATCTTCTAATGGGCGAATACCAGACTTACGAACACGATGTCTTAGTTATTGGATCGGGTGGCGCTGGACTCCGCGCGGCGATCGAAGCATCCATCCATGGTGTCTCTGTGGGCTTAGTTTGTAAATCAATGCTCGGAAAAGCTCACACCGTTATGGCTGAAGGTGGCATTGCCGCGGCCTTGGGAAACGTCGATGACCGTGACAATTGGAAAGTCCATTTCTCCGATACGATGCGTGGTGGTCAGTATATCAATAATTGGCGCTTGGCAGAGTTACATGCCAAGGAGTCACCCGAACGTGTTCGCGAACTAGAGGCATGGGGTGCGGCTTTTGACCGCACAAAGGATGGACGCATCCTGCAAAGGAATTTCGGTGGACATAAATATCCACGCCTCGCTCACGTCGGTGATCGTACCGGCCTCGAAATGATTCGTACCCTCCAGGATCACGGAATTCACCAGGGGATGGAAGTCTATATGGAATACACCGTCACACATTTACTTAAAGACGGAGATCGTGTAATCGGCGCAGTTGCCTATACCCGTGACCGCGGCCGTTTCGTCGTCTTCAAGGCAAAAGCGGTCATCATGGCTAGCGGCGGTGTTGGTAAAGCATACAAAATTACGAGTAACAGTTGGGATTGTACCGGAGACGGGCACGCGCTTGCTTATCAAGCCGGCGCTCAATTAATGGATATGGAATTTGTTCAATTTCATCCCACAGGAATGGTTTGGCCACCGAGCGTGAAAGGAATCCTCGTCACTGAAGGCGTACGCGGCGAAGGAGGTATTTTACTTAATAGTGAAGGCCGTCGCTTCATGTTTGATGACATTCCTGAAAATTATAAATCACAGACCGCCGACAGTCCAGAAGAAGGGTGGCGCTACACCCAGGGGGATAAATCAGCGCGACGACCCCCTGAGCTGCTCACACGCGACCACACAGCGCGTTGTATTGTGAATGAGATCAAAGAGGGAAGAGGAAGTCCCCATGGTGGCGTGTTCCTTGACATCTCCTGGATTAAAGAAAAGCTACCCGACGCTGTTGGGCATATAAAAAGAAAACTGCCCAGCATGTACCATCAATTTAAACAACTGGCTGACATCGACATCACCCAAGAGCAAATGGAAGTGGGACCTACTACTCACTATGTGATGGGGGGGATTCGTGTCGATGCTGATACTCAAATGTCTACCCTTCCCGGCCTCTTTGCTTGTGGAGAATGTGCCGCGGGAATCAACGGCGCCAACCGACTTGGCGGCAATTCTCTTTCCGATCTATTGGTCCTTGGAAAACGTGCTGGCGAATACGCAGCAAACTTCGCTAATGAAAATGGCCCAAGTGAAATAAACTCGGATCATGTTGATACCGTGACGAAAGATGCGCTTAAACCATTTGACCGGGCCCATGGCTCAACCGCGACTGAAGGCCCCTATCAAATTCAGAATGACCTCCAGGAATTAATGCAGAATCTTGTTGGTATTGTGCGCAATGAAGACGAGATGCGAAAGGCTCTGGTAGGGATCAATGAACTATGGGAGCGCTTTAGTAATGTCAGCGTTGAAGGTAATCGTGAGTTCAACCCTGGCTGGCACACAGCTCTCGACCTGTCAAATTTACTCACCGTGTCTGAAGCGATTACGCTGTCTGCACTCGAACGAAAAGAGAGTCGAGGCGCACATTTCCGGGAAGATTACCCACAAAAAGAAGACGCTTTCGGGAATATCAACATCTTTATTCAAAAAGACAGTAATGCTAACATGCAGGTGAAATCTGATCCCATTCCCCCAATGCCCGATGAACTTAATAAAATAATTGAGGAAATGAAGTAATGGCAAAAGCAACATTCAGCATCTGGCGAGGCAATGCATCCGGTGGTCGATTTGTCGATTACGAGACAGAAGTATCAGCGGGCATGGTAGTTCTCGATGCCATTCACCAAATTCAGGCTGAAAAAGCTAATGATCTCGCCTGTCGCTGGAACTGCAAGGCAGGTAAATGTGGGTCTTGCTCAGCTGAAGTTAATGGTATGCCAAAGTTAATGTGCATGACTCGTCTCAACGATCTGCCTCTGGAAAAGCCAGTGACGGTTGAACCCATGAAGTCATTCCCGTTAATTAAAGACCTGACAACGGACGTATCATGGAATTATCGGGTGAAGAAAAAGATAAAAAAATTCAAACCTCGCCCCCCCGACGAAGCTGACGGTTCCTGGCGTATTGCCCAAGAAGACATTGACCGCGTTCAAGAATTCCGTAAATGTATCGAATGCTTTCTTTGCCAGGACGTTTGCCATGTACTGCGCGAGCATACATTACACGATGAATTTATCGGCCCTCGAGCTCTTGTCTATGTAGCCGCTTTGGAAATGCATCCCCTCGACACCGAAAACAGAAATGAAGAATTAAAAAAGGCTCACGGAATCGGTTACTGTAATATTACTAAATGCTGCACCAATGTCTGCCCTGAAGAAATTACAATCACGGATAATGCAATCATCCCTCTTAAGGAACGTGTCGTAGATGAATTATACGATCCAGTCACTCGATTCATAAGATTATTCAGTTCTCAATAATCCCAAAAAAACGGAAATGTAATGTCGGATTTTGAACTAAAACCATTACATAAAGATTCCATTCCCGCCGCACTAGATAAGGTCACGCGTTATCGTCTCCTCAATGAATCGTTTGCAGCTGAAAGTATCTGTCTCGATGTATTAGAAATTGATCCCGATAATCAACATGCATGGGTTCTATTACTCTTGGCTATGACTGACCAGTTTCTCGAAGGATATAATGTCAGCAATAAAAAGATCCAGGAAGTTCTAACCCGAATAAGCAATGATTACGAACGAACCTATTACTCAGGTATCGCTCGTGAAAAACGTGCAAAAGCACAATTGAATAAAAGCTCGCCTGGCGCAAACTTTGTTGCCTATGAATTATTTCGTGATGCGATGGAATGCTATGATCGAGCAATCCCCATCCGTCCAGAGGGTAATGATGATGCGGTTCTTCGGTGGAATACCTGTGCCCGTATCATTATGCGTCACAAGCTTCTGGCCAAAGAGGAAGATAAAACTATAAACCTTTTAGAATAAAGCGCTTGAGAAATTTAATAGCGTGGCGGAAAAATGTTTATACTACTCATTCGAGTAAAAATGAATGAGTATTTTGGGGACGCATTCTAGAACCATCCACCTTTGTCATTTAGCATATCGACGGGCAATGAAAGACTCTTCATGTGTCGTTATCCCTTAATTCTTATTGTTCAACGAACATTGTCAGGGTTTTGATTTTTCCCCTTACTTCAATAAAAACGCCTTATACTGTGCAGGGCGTCGCTGAAACTTTTCATCTGCGGTTTTAATAAATATTTCCATTTGATCATTTATCTCCGCGACATATTTTTTAACTTCTGACTCATTACCTTCAACCTCGAGTAATACACGACCGTCAGCAAGATTTTCCACATACCCGCAAACTTCGAATTCCCGTGCAATTTTCATGCATTCGTATCTAAAACCTACACCCTGTACTTTTCCTGAAAAATAAACACGACAATGAAAAATATCCATATCCATTGGTGCAAAGAGAGTTACCTGTTTATTCACAAAATGCTATACAATTTTCACTTGACGCACTAGACCCTTTTTCATGCCATAAATGCCGAAAAGAGGACAAGTGTTCGCACTTGAACGAGATTACATTTCATACATATTAACCAAGGTTCATAGAACCGATCCCAGAAGTCTTATGAGCAACTATGATTTCGATAATTACTCGGATGGTGAATGGGAAGATCGCGGGGAAACCGCTTGGAACGAATTCGATTGGCAGCATTACCTTCAGCAAAATGAACGTGATATCGATAAATTTCGTTCCTTTTATGAAAGAGTTAAAAACGAAGCAAACCCGGTAAATGAAGCTGCATTTTTAATGGGTTGGGACCATGAGGATTGGTCACATCTCGATCTTGCTTTTGAAGATTTCAACAGTAGCGGCACCGGTGAAATCAGCGAGAGACTCCATGAGGATGAGGAATCTGATTATGATGATCTGGATCCTTATACCCTGCATAGACATCCTGTTTTTGTCGTAACGAGAGGCCTCTATCTCGATCTTAAGAAATGTTGGGAGCTGTTTATGAAACGCTGTCCGCGGGCCATAACTCCCATTATTGCCTGGCAATACGGCAATAGTATCCATCGTGGTGAAATGAATGCTATCCTCTCTATTCAGGCAATTGATATGGGAGATTACGCGCTTGCTGTGTGTCACCTCAAAACGGCTTTGAGCGACCTTAATCAGTCAATCAGCATCCTGCAAGCGCTGCCAAATAAAAATTCGGGCGTCATACCACAATTAAAAAAGGTATCCATGAAACGTCTTTTTGATTTGCGCGAAGTATGGCTCCGCATGATGGGAGATTGCCGTGATGAATTACAACGTCGTTATCAGGACGGAGAATAGAAAGAGCGATAGAACTCATGGTAATCTGGAAAGAGGTAGAACAACTCATTGCGCGCAACGCAGCACCTCGTCCAGATCTTCGTAAGCAATTGCGACTCGCAATTCAGGGCGATCATCACGCTTACCTTTCTCTCGTCGACCAATACCTCAACCTCGTCGTTGAGTACATGTATTTGAATGGCGGGGGGTGCACTTCAGAAGTATCTGATAAAGCACAGCGATTGTTTTTCAGGCTTTGGGAACTATTGCCTTACACCTCACGTTTGTCTGACTTTGAACGTATGCTCACCCTTGCTTTAATTGGAGAAAAAGGCTCACCGTCAATTTCTCATAATGTATTAAAGGGTAAGATAATGAGAATTCGCCCTTATTTTCGCTTTCTTCTCGTCTCCCATGAAATGGAGAACTGGCATCGACATTGGATCAGTTTAGCATGCAGATTAAAAAGTAAAGATCTGCATGATTTGATTCTAAACATGCGCTGTGAAATGTGCGGAATTGATACGTCATTATTGAAGGATGAAGAGCGGCATTGCCTGAATGAGATCTGTCGGGATCTTGAATCGCCTTTTAATCTCAAAAAACGTGCCGCTATGTGCACAATGATAAAACAATTCTCTAAGATAAAAGACTTTAAAGCCCGATGGCTCGAAATGAAGTGTGAATTAGTCGAACTCCGCCAGGAAATCAGATTAACCAATCAAGATAGTGAGAGATTTATCAAAGAGCTTGGTAATAATCTCCATTCTGCAAAAATCCTTCAACCCCAATGGGTGGATCGCGTTTTTAACATTATTCATTTTGAGAGTTTCCCAAGTGGTTAAACGGTAAGATGTCCCTTTAATCTTAATCGTCACTGTGCTGGATCAATAATCACTATTAAACAGGATGGTGAGAACATGGCTCCCGCCTGAATTAAACCTGCTCACTTGAGCTTATAATTATTACTGCTTATTTTACAGTATAAGCTAGGGCTTACGAGGCATTCATTCGCTTCACCACTTCCTGTCGTAAATCTCTTATTTGATTATCATAGTTTTCCCTCGCACGAGAAAGATTGTAGGAAAAATTCTCATGAATCCTCCGATTCGATTCTTGCAGCTGTTTTTCTGCTTCATTTCGCATGACTGCGATCATACCTTCTTGCTGTTTTCCAGCTTCTATTATCTTAGCCAGCAATTCATTTCTTAAAGCTTGTGTTTGATGCTTAGTGTAATCTTTAAAATCTTCTAACCCGTTTTTCTGACTGTGCTCTACTCGAATACGACTAACTGCACTAATAATACTATCGTGATTATGCCGACTTGATTCCTGAATGCGTTTTTCCATTTCTTTTCGCATATCAGCTAATTTTCCCTGCTGCATTTCTTCTACTGCCATTATCCTTGCAGATATATCTTCTTTAAGCGCGCGAGACTGTTTTCTTGCTAAACCCTTTAATGATTCAATCTCTCTACGTTCGAGTTCCGACGATTCAGTGCTGGCAGTTAAATATTTATCTCTCAAGCGATGCTCGGTTTCATTAAGTTTAATTGAATATTCGTGACGCAAATTATCGATCTTTCGCCCCTGCTTGCGGTCGATTATTTTAATAATCTGTGAAATATCCTCGCGAGATCTCTTCTCGCTCGCTTCTATTTGTTCATTTGATTTGTGCCTTAATTTTTCACTTTCGCCTAATAACCGTTGCTCGGTTCTCTCCAGTAATTCTCGCGTCGTTTTCTCGCTCGCTTCTATTCGCTCAAGGGACTTATGACGTAATATTTCATTTTCGCTTAATAACCGTTGCTCAGTCTTTTCCAGTAGTTCTCGCGCTGTTTTTTCACTACTACTTCCAATTTTATTGATAAGAGAAGATGTCGTCGCCTTAAGCGATCTTTGAAACTCCTGGCGCAAATGAAGTTCGTGCTCTATAAACTCTTTATGCCCTACTCTATCACTTTCCAGTTTATTTGAAATCACCACAGCAGATTGAAGCTTTTTATCCAATTCATTGACTGTCTGATTGATATAGGCATCCAGCTGATAGTGTAATTGATTTTTCGTCTCATCCAAATATTGGGTCGAATGACGGTGCAAGGCATCCAAACTGCTGCCCAGCATATGCTGCATCGTCTTCTTTAAGTTGTCTCTTTCAGTCTCAACTTTTCTACTAATATCATTAATCCGCCTTGTGCTATCCTTACGGTGTTCGTCCAATCTCAAGTTGAATATGTTTCTTATGTTTTCAACAGATTCTTCAAAACCATGGTGAAAATGATAGCCTTGAGCCCGTTGATCATCGTCATAGCGTTGACGCTCAATAATAAGTCTTAATTCGAAAAGCCGAAATAATTTTACTGCGGTATAGATAATGAGTATGATCGTTAATGCTGCCCCACCGGTCATATAAGCCCAGTTGTAATTAACATCAAACACGGACATCCCAAATACCATCGGCACTGAAAGGGCAAAAATATAAAACCATACAGGATATATATCCGCTAAATGTACAGAGCTTCTTTTACTCATGAATAGTATTGATTTTTCCGAAGAGCAGTGGTTTGCAAAGACTAAGATGTGTCACCGCAACCCATTTTGTGTTTTCCATTTGAGCTTCAATCGTAATCGATGTGGAACCAAATGGCAGTTTAAATAAAAATTCAAATCCCGAATGCAGAATTTCATCTTCCGATTCAAACATATAGTCCAACTCTCTCCTTTCAATTAAATATTGGCTTTCGACAAACTTATCTCCTGCCTTACCGCGAATGTTTATAATCTTCGCACCATCTATTGAAAAGCACCAACCGCGAAGTCGAGTATTATTGCCATTTGATTTGTAATTCTCAGGTTCATCTAACTGAAAATTAAAACCATGATTCACTCGATAGCTATTACCATTAATTGCTTTATTTAATTTACTCCCGCCTTTAAGTATCGTCGCATCGGCAAGCGTGCCCCCAACAAAGGGGAACCAGCTACTCGAGTTCATCTTTTTTACTTCGAGACTGAATGGAACTCTATCGGCAGTCATCGGAACTGAGAGATCAAAGCCAGAATGAATGATCGCTATTTTCTCACCGAACGACATTAATTCAGACCTTTTAATCCCATAATTGCCTATGCTCTCATCTTCTTCTGTAACACAGCGTATTTCTGATATTTCAGCATAATCTTCAGAAAAGCACCATCCACTGATATAAGCTAATCGTTCATCGAGTGTAGATTTCCGCACTGTCTCTATCTCATAAATAAATCCATTATTCCCCAGAAACCCTGTTCCTTTAGGAGAAGTGGGTAGATACGGACTAAGACCCGTTAATGCTATATCTTCATTAGACAACATAGCAGCAGAAAGTGAACCTCACAGTTTACGAAACGAAGATGACATATATCAATTTTATATTTCAGTAGATTGCTATAAGTCATGAGCGATGCCTATTAAAATTATTATATATGTTTTTATCCAATCACAAAAGACTATTTACAGAAAACCTTTTTACATTCGGACTTCTGATTAACGCTTATACATTCTTTATATGTAAATAGAATGTATTGGGGTAGTAACAGAACTGCGTTTAACTAACGCGTATAGCGGAAGAATCGGCTTCCTTAATCGATGATTAATTAAGGATAGTAACATTTATAAGAATATAGGTTTCTTATCGCTTCTTATTCCTCTTTTTTTTCACCCTCGATTTAGAGAGAGTACTTCTAAGTGTTGATACATTTTTACTTTTCCGGGAAGAGCCTTTCGGTTGCGTTTTTGTTTTTTTCTTAACCGAGATACTTTTTTTTGTCTTCTTTTTCGTTTCCTTAACCTTGGATTTAGACTTCGTTTCCTTAGCTTTTTTACTTTGGCTTTTTTGTCCAACTACTTTTGAACGTTTAATCAAATTTCCATTAAGTTCTGCAATTGTATCTTCAATGGATTTTTTCATTTCCTTGCGAAATTGAACACTGAAATTTTCTAAATCTTTCTTTAGCAGGGTGTCTTTAAATTGCTTGTTCGCCTCGAGAGAAAACTGTTTAAGCTTACTCAACTTAGCATCCTGTTTGACTAAACTAGTATCAATTGATCTTTCGAGTTTATCAAAAGATTTTTGAATTTCTTCACGAAGACGGTCTCCGTGTCCAACGAGATCGTCTTCGTGGATTACATCTTTCAATTGCTTGTTTTTCTCTGATGCTAGAACTTTAATTTTCTTATCCAGGGCACGAAGCATTACCAGATTTTCCGCTTCAAGATCCTTGTGAAGCTTTTTCCTCGTTGATTCACTTTGCTCCGCTACCACCTTATTAAATTTATCCAAATGAGACGTAATTTCAGTTCGGTATTCATCAAAGGTACGTTTAAATTCTTTTCCAAAATTATATTCAAAATCTCTAAGGTCTTCCTTGTACCGACGATTCAAAATATCGATATGAGAATTACGCAGCTGTGAGGCTCTTATTGCAGTATAGGCGATGAGAAATATGGTAATTATTCCCGCGGCGAATATAAAAAAGGAAGCAAAGGGTATTCCTGTAATAGCCACGCCGAATAGCAGGGGAACCGCTGCGGCGAGACAAACAGCCCATCGAGGATAACAATCAGATAAGAGGATCGATATTTTTTTATTCATGAATAAAATTAACCTTACGCGGGAATAAAGGAAGACAGAGAGTTCCCTGAATTACCGTCAACCAATGTTCGTCCTCCAATTGCGCTTCGAGGGTAATTGGAGTTGTCCCTGGTCGAGGATTGAGAGAAATCTCAAACCCAGAATGGAATATTGTATCGTTATCACCAAATTTTTCGATTAATTCAATACTTTCCAAATTGTATCTTCCCATGACACTGGAACGATCAGTGACACAACGAATACCTTTAATTGTTGATAGGTCTTCATTAAAACACCACCCACGCAAATAATACTCAGAACCGTCGGCTTTTATATTTTCAGTCTCGTAGAGATTAAAAAGAAAACCATTTTTAACGCGGTATGGCTTACCATTCATATCGATGCGCTTATATATCCCTTCATCTTCTACAGTTTGTTGTTCACTGCCCAGCGCTCCCTTCATGACGATTAACCAGTCATCTGAACCATTTAATTTTGCTTCCAGGGTAAACGATAGCTCTCCGTCAGGTGCCGGTATGGAGATTTCAAATCCGGCATTAAGACTTGCATTAACTTTACCAAAATTAACTAATTCAGTTCTCTTAATCCCGTAACGCGCAATAATTTCGGAATGTTCCGTTTGCAACCTGACACTCGTCACCTCGGTTAAGTTCTCTGAAAAACACCAGCCACTAATTATAAGAACACTATTATCGGTCGAAAAACTCCGCAGTGCGTCTAAATCATACAGAAACTCGTGATTTCCTTTTAACCCTTTTACTACCTTGTATAGGTTATCGCCTGTATTTTCTTCTGGCATTATCGATTGAAGTGTAGGGGATAAAAGTAAGATATCTTATTATCTCCGATGAGTTTAGCAATAATTTTGTACGGGTGAATGAGAAGAGTTGAATTTTGTAGAAATAATTTTACACCCTGGGATCGTTTAGGTTTTTGGTTCAGGATAATTTAATGAAGGGCGCGGCTCTCACACAAGGCGAACGGCGAAGTTCACAAACTTGTTTAATATCTGGATTTTAACTATCCGGAAATGAGTGACATATTGACTTAGTGAGAATATATTTTAAAAAAAATATTTGTGAAACTGTTTAAGTTAATAGAGCCCTACGCCTCTCATATGAATAAATTTGGGATGATAGGATTTGTCGCGATGATTGGAATCAGCATTGCCAGCCTCAGGAAATTACAACTCGACATAGCACGGATAACACCACTTTTTTTCTTGGCATTCATATTCGGTTTTATCTGGTTGGTGGGGCACCATATCGAGAAAGCGGTAGAAAAAAGAGCGTTTTCGGAAGTCGATGAAGAAAAAATGGCGGAATTTCGAAAAAAACTGGCTGAGAGAAAATCCGAAGACGAATTTATAGACATTTAATACACGACTAATAATGCAAGATTGCGCCTTACAACGGTCCCAAGGAAAATACCGCAGCTAGCTATCTCCGAGAATATCGATCTAATTACGAACGTAATTGGACCGGGATCTCCTCGCGCGCAGATTGAAGACCGGCAAGACAAAGTTCTACCGCAGTGCGACCGTCTTTACCGGTAACTGAGGGTTCGCGGTCTTCAAGTATGGCATCAATATATTCTTGCATCATCGCAGAGTATGCTTCCAACCGCACTGGATCAGCAGGGTTCGTAATCGTCAGGGCGGGTTGCGCCCAGATCGTCTCCCAACCTTTATCGGTGGATATATTCAATTTTCCTAAACCGTCTAGATCGAGAAGCCCTTTATCCCCCATTATTTGCACACCCATGCGTGTTCCTGAAAAGGTGTTACCGGGCATTTCACCCGAGACCCACATCTGGGCAATAGCACTGTTATCAAAAGACAATTGGGCCATTATACTCAAATCAGATACCTGGTGATCACCAAAACTTTGAATATTTCCAAAGATGCTAGTTGCCTCCCCACCGATTAGAAAGCGGATGAGATCAAATGTGTGAGAGCAGAGACCCATATACATTCCACCACCCGCCGGATCGAGATAGAAAGGTCGCGTCTCTATTTCGTGAAGTGAAGCTTCTATTGGGACATGACAGACATTAAATAACTGGCCTACCTTACCAATCCGCCCTTCATTCAAAATCTCGCGCGCCTTTTTAAAAACGCCTCTAAACCTCCAGTGCTTTACTTGCATCAGCTTAACACGAGCTTGCGCGCAGCCTTCTATCATTGCATCACATTGCGCCAAGTCAGGTGCCATTGGCTTCTCGACAAGGACATGCTTACCAGCAGCTGCAGCCATTAAAGCCTGTTCTTTATGCACTTGTTCAGGCGAAGTAATGACGATCGCATTGACATCGTCTCTTTTGATCAATGATTCAACCGTTTCCTCGTGCTTAATTTCATAATCCTCAGCAAGCTGCAATGAACGTTTTCCGCCCGCTACAGCAACCAGACGCGCTCCATGAGTGTACTTAGCTAGGCACTCCGAATAAGTGCGGCCCATAAAACCCGCTCCAATCATCCCGATTCCAATTTCAGCATTCATGGATCAGTAATTATAAAGTTAAGCATGAGTGAAAATCGTGGTTAGATAAGGGGCAATTGTCCATTTATAAAGATTAGAGTAGAATATTTTTTGAATTTCTCTACGGTGGGAGCGTTATGAGAACTGAAAGTGATTCTATGGGTGAAATGCAAGTCCCGGATGAAGCTTTATACGGGGCTTCAACTCAACGTGCAGTCTTAAACTTTCCCATCAGCGGTCGGCAGATGCCAGAGGGATTTATTAAGGGCTTAGGATTGATGAAATGGGCTTGCGCCAAGGGAAATGAAGAACTGGAGAAATTACCCAGTGAAAAAGCAGATATTTTGAAAGAGGTCGCACAGGAAATAGCCGATGGAAAACATAGCCATCAATTTCCCGTCGACGTATTTCAAACGGGCTCTGGAACTTCAACGAATATGAATGTGAATGAGGTGATCGCCAACCGCGCGAGTCAGATTGCCGCGAAACCAATCGGTTCACGAGATCCTTTGCACCCGAATGATGATGTGAATATGGGTCAGTCGTCTAATGATATTATTCCGTCAACACTTCATCTCAGTGTCGCTATCACGATTAAAGAAGATCTCGTGCCCGCACTCAATCATCTCGCTTCAGCTCTCGATAAAAAGTCAAAAGCCTTTAATGACATTGTCAAAATTGGTCGTACTCATCTTATGGATGCTACACCCCTGACCTTGGGTCAGGAATTTTCCGGTTATGCCGCACAATTGAATAAGAGTGTAAAACGAGCAGAGAAAAGCGTGGAACTGCTTCGTGAACTCGCTATCGGTGGCACCGCAGTCGGTACGGGCATAAACTGCCATCCCGACTTTCCTCGTAAAGTCTGCAGAATACTTTCAGAGAAAACCGGAATCGAGTTTCGCGAAGCCGATAATCATTTCGAAGCACAAGGGGGACGTGATGACACCGTTGAAGTGGCTGGAATACTCAATACCATCGCCACCAGCTTGACTAAGGTCGCTAACGATATCCGTTTGCTCAGCTCCGGTCCACGTTCGGGACTCGGGGAAATCATTTTGCCCGCAACCCAACCGGGATCCTCCATCATGCCGGGAAAAGTCAACCCGGTAATGAGCGAAATGCTGATCCAAGTATGCATCTATACGCAAGGTCTGTGTAATACTATTTCGATCTGTGGTCGCGATGGACATTTTGAACTCAATGTAACCATTCCTCTCATCGCCTATGCATTACACGAATCTATTCGTTGCCTCAGTAATGGCGCCCGCACTTTTGCCGATCAATGTGTATCTGGTATAGAGGCGAACAGTGAACGCTGTAAGGAACTAGTTGACCGTTCGCTTATGCTTGTCACTGCATTGAATCCTTATATCGGATACGATAAAGCTGCCGAAGTGGCAAAAACCGCGTTGAGCGAAAATAAAACCTTGCGAGAGGTGATTCTTGAACGTGAATTGCTTGACGAGGCGACCCTGGATAAAGCCCTTAACCCCATGGAGATGATAAAGCCTGATGGAAGCGCTTAAATGATGATTGGCTTTAAGGTGTGAGGGGAAGTTCAGAATTCATTACCCGCTTATCATAAATCTTGTTCCATTAATTCTATGGCTGTTTACAGTGAAGAAATTACCGTCAATACGAACGGTAAAGGGACTTATGAATTAAGTGAAAAGATTTCGCAGGGGCTAATTAAAAGCGGCCTTAACGAAGGCACAGTTACTGTTTTCTGCCAGCACACCAGTTGCAGCCTCGTCATTATGGAAAATGCCGATCCTACGGTCAGAACCGATTTGGAAAAATATTTTGATAAACTGGTCCCGGAAAATAATCCTGACTTTACCCACACAATGGAAGGTCCTGACGATATGCCCAGTCACATAAAGATGGCGCTCACCCGCACCGTGGAAGTCATCCCCTTTACGAATACCCGGCTTTGTCTCGGCACCTGGCAGGGTATATTCTTATGGGAGCACCGCAGGGCACCTCATGAGCGTAAGATCATTTTGACCTTTAGCGGGGTATGAACAGCGGTGCGCGTTAAAGAATCGCTGGATAATTCCACCGCCCTCAATCCAATCATTATTAGCCATATTACAAACCACTGCCGGAGATAACAGGGATTGGTGATAGGCCTTACCCCGTTTCTGCAACTGAATCAGCTGCTGGAGCTTTTTCCAATGGTGCTTCGTGGTTTGCAGCAGGTTGTTTCGCTGGAGGGATAGTCTGCTCGATATCCTCCTTTGAAAGTTCCTGCGTCAATTCAATGTCTTCTTCAAGCTCTTCGATTTGTTTAGCGGTAACTCGCATATTATAGTCTAATTCTTCGTTATCACGTTTTACCTTAATGCTGACAAACTGACCTTCTCTCGTATAGAAGATGGCATTGCGCACGTCGCTCACTTGCTTGATAGTGTAGTCGCCAATATTGACCAGGACATCACCGGGAAACATCCCTGCACTTTCTGCCGGAGTATCAGCATATATTCTACTTAAAACAATCTGCATCCCATCTTTAATCGTATTCTGTTTTTCCACATCAAACCCAATCCAACCATAAGTAACTTTTCCCGAAAAGAGGAGATCATCTCTTATGCGTCGGGCTGCGCGGGTAGGTAGAAAATAAGAAGCCTGCAGTTCTTTCAATATACCTATTTGAACACCGACCAGGTTGCCATTGAGATCAAGAAGCGGGGCCCCGTCTTCGCCAACCGCCCGAGGTATGGATGTGCGAATATAAGTGCAAGGAAACATCCGTTCGCCAAATCCACTTTCTTGACCGGCTATTAATCCCAAGTACGGGGTCGGTTCCAATTCAAAAGGCGTACTTAATCGAACCACCATTGTCCCAATCGGTGGGAGATCCGGTGAATCGGTCAGATGGAGAAAATTAAATTTTCGCGGTAGATTGTTGAGCTGAAGGAGAGAAAGATTATTGGATTTATCGTAACCGTATGATTTTGCCGGGTATTCGATCCCATGGTGGACTACCCATAAACGGTCGGCATCTGAAGCAAGTACGGCATTGGTTAAAATATGACCTTCACGACTGATAAAAAATCCAGTCCCCATTCTGACTTCTATATCTGGGTCCCCGTCTTCATTCAAACGTTGATACGCGGCCTTAACGTGAACAATGGCATCCTTGTTTTCCTCAAAAATGCCGACAAGACGTTTTTGCAGACTTAAAAAATCACCGTTTTCAGAACCTGCTGCAACAAGAGGGATGGCAAAAAAAAAACAGACAAGCGGCAGGTAATCAAAGAAGCGCCTCATCTGCTAATTACTCGTGGACGAAGTTGGTCGGAGTAGAATGAAAAGTAGAATGGGATTTATTGTTAAATGGATCAGAAGCAAACCTGGGGTCATTATCATAAGCAGGGGCTAGGCTAAAGGTTTGCGAGGCCATTACTTTTCTAAAATTTTCTCTTCTCACTCTTTTATGGGGCATAATATCGATTACAAAGAACGCATGGGACTGCTTTTCAGGATCATTTTTTGCCAGCGCGAGAGCGGTTGAATCTATATGAGTTGGTTTTACTTCTAAAATGCTGGGGGCTGCTGATACTTCGGCAATGGATGAATTTTTATTATCATCAAACGTAATCCAGCCGTAATGATGAATCGTAAATGCCAAGGTAAAAATTGTCGCTGCGCTCAGTGAGATCACAGCATAAAGATTCATTTTTATAAATTGCCAATAGTACGCGTACCAAGGCTCTGGATGAACGAGAGCCTGAAGTGTCTTTTGACGTAAATCACGGTCAAAATTATCCCAGAACTCCTTACTTGGCTTTTCTTCTCTTTTCAGAAGAAGCAAGGATTCCAAACTTATTTTGGGGGCCGTATTATGATTTTCTAATGCCATGTTATGAGCGATGATACTTTAATCTAAATAATCCTTGAGATAAGCTTGCAATTGCTGCTTCGCATAGTGCAAACGCGAGCGCACCGTGCCGACAGAACATTCCATAACATTAGAGATGTCATGGTGGCTTAACCCTTCTATTTCATATAATACCACTACTGTCCTATGTTTATCAGACAATTTTTGGAGCGCTTCGTTCAATTTTTCCTGCAATTCATTCATAAGTGCAGTTTTTTCCGATTTCACTTTAATTGAGAGCGCTTCGACAATTTCCGAAGAACTAACCTCTTCATTGATAGTTTCAAAGCTGAAAAAGTGCCGCATCCGGTTGCGCTTAAGATAGCTCAAGGTGGAATTTACCGCAATGCGATAGAGCCAGGTATAAAATGAGGATTTCCCCTTAAATCGTTTAATCGAACTGAAAGCTTTAATAAAGGTTTCTTGCGTGAGATCAGCAGCATCTTCTCGGTTAGAGCACAGATTGTATATGATAGAATAGAGTCTCTCTCGGTATTTTAATATAAGTTGATCAAATGCAGCCACATCTCCGGCTTGTACACGGCGCACCGTCGAAAGATCTCCATCTATCTTGCTTTGCTCCCTGACTGCACCAGGAGCGAGAGTCTCATCAACTGCTTTCGTGAAAGCCATTTGCTACTTTAACTTATAAAAATCTATTAATAATTCAACTTTAATCATTTATGCTAAATAAAATCGAATCAGCTCAAAAATAAAGGTGCCTCAAATCGCCCAATCCTCAATATACCAACAGTTTATTTATTTGAGTATCGAAATAGCTACTAAGTTCCATTAAATGTTTAATCGGCGGTTTTTCAAAATAACCATCTAACGCTTTCTCTGCTGCTTTGATCTCACCGCGAAAGTAATTTTCTACTATTTCAAAAACACCGTTTTTCGCCATGTATAAATTTATACTATTAATATCCACGGAATCCGCATTTTGTATTTCGTTTAGGATAATCTCACGTTCCTTACCTTTTGCACGTTCCAAGAGTAATATGATAGGGAGAGTATACTTGCGGTTATTAATATCTGTTCCTAAAGTTTTTCCTATAGATTCTTCTGAGCCAATAAAATCAATAAGATCATCATAAATTTGGTACGCGGTCCCCAGGTGTCGCCCAAAGCGACCGGCTGCACCTACAAAATCGTCATCGTAAGCGCTGAGTTTTGCCCCGAGGGTACAGGATACAGAGAATAGTTCCGCGGTCTTTAAATCAATCATCCGGAGATAATCTTCAATGCCGATCTCAGGGTTTCCCTGCTGGAAGGTTTGTTTTATTTCACCGGCACAGACCTTGCGTGTCGATTCAGACACTAATCTACAGACATCAATAACCGGAAACTCAGCGGCTAACCTCAATGCTTGAGAAAAAAGTGCGTCGCCAAGAAGAACGGCAACACTGGAGCCAAATTTTTTACTCGCGGTTGATTCGCTGCGCCGGATTTTAGCTTCGTCCAGGACATCATCATGAACCAGGGTTGCCATATGCACAAATTCGATAACCGCTGCTGCTTTAACTAAATCTTTCGCAATATGACCATCTGAGGTCCAACCGCTGAAAAATACCAAAACAGGGCGGAGTCGTTTTCCACTATTGTTAAGACAATATTGAACAAGCTCTTGTATTTCTACTTCAAATTCTTCAGCCTGTTCATCCATAAAAGAATCCAGCGCTTGCAAGTATTTCAATGCTGGTTGTACAATTAAATTTAACTCAGTATAAGTCGCATTATCTCCGCTGTTATTCGAGGTCAGAAACATGGGGTCGAAATTAATTGATAAAACCTCAATAGCAAGTATATACAGTATCGTTATGCGCCCTTGTAACTCTATTGACTAGCGATGGATCAAAATCCGACCACCATTTTCCTAATAACGGGATTGACAATTTACATTGCAATATACTGGTGGAATGACACTAGGAAAAATCAATTGGGGCAGCAAACACCCACCTCACTCCCCGGTGCTTATCCAACAACAGCTATCGCATTAATCATCGCCATCATTGGCGCATTAGTAATTCTAGCCATTGAAACTTGCGGAGAACTCCTATTGGGGATAGATGAAAAGCAGTCAACGATCAGTTGGTTATTTCTTCTTCTTATGCTCTCGGCGGGTTTTTATGAAGAGATACTCTTTCGCGGTTACCTCGTCATAGAGAGCAAGGGCCGACGCGTATTAATTTTAAGTATTATTGTCTTTTCGGCCTTATTCGCAATAATCCATTTCCACTGGATCGATTGGAAAGGGATGAAATATGGCTGGTTTGAACTCGATTTTAATTTAGCGTCCTGCTACTGGACGAGCATACTCTTTATTAATTCTCTTTGGTTTTATACGGTTCGTTTTTTCGTATTTAATAAAACCAAGTCCCTTTTGCCCTCAATCGCAGCTCACATGGTGAGCAATTCAGGCGTATTTATCATAAAATTAGCACAAGGCCATGTTATTGGTCTTTATTGAATAAAGAAACGCAGGGTGAGATGTCGCTTCTCAGTGTCGAGGCTGGGTACTCGATTGAAGAATGCAGATTGTCGAATGACGATTGAGTTGAAGAGTAGTAGCAACGGATGATATTTAATAGCTTCGTCTGCCTCTGGCTCATCGTCTCAATAAAATTTGAAAATAAAGTATAAAAATCTTTCATTCCAGAATGGCGTGGACTGCTTGACGTACCGTAGCCCAACATTACACAGCGAGAATTGTTCCTCAGCACGTTTCTTTAATTAAGGCAAATTCAACCAAGCTAGAGATCAGCCGTCACTTTCAGCTGCGGACGATAGGCAGGCAGCGCGTTCCGCCAAGATATTGCAGTAAATAACTGGAGGACATAGACGAGGAGGTAGACGAAGATAAATTACTCAAGCTAAAGCAGGTTCGGTGTCAGGCCCAAGCTCTTCGCCTTTCTTGCCCTCTTTAACTTTTTCTTTTTCTTCGTCTGGGCTTTCATTCACGATCGCTTTTGGAACTTCAACTTTCTTAAAGACCGGTGACCGAATCTCGCCAAATTCAATAATTTCATAAACGTGTTTTCCCTCAAGCGTTTCATATTCAAGTAACGCTTGTGCAATCTTTTCTAAGGCTTCACGGCGTTCAGTAATAAGTTCCGTGCTCCGTTTATGCTGCGCATCAATTATCTTATAGATTTCACTATCAATATGCTGTGCAGTTTTTTCACTGTAATTTTGATCGCGAGTAATTTCTTTACCAAGGAATATATGATCCTGATTTTCACCATACGCCACAGGACCCATACCACTCATGCCCCAATCACATACCATATGCCGGGCTATTTCCGTAGCCATTTTTATATCTTGTGATGCGCCACTGGTAATATCATCAAAAACGACCTCTTCAGACACACGCCCACCCATGAGGGTACAAATTTGATTGGCCACCCGTTTTTTCTGCTGATTGAGAATGTCTTTCTTGGGAATAAACATCGTGCTCCCTAAACTTTGACCGCGAGGGATTATACTTACCTTGTGGACAGGTAAATCTTTGTCGCCGATTAGTGCTGCCACCAAGGCGTGACCCGCTTCGTGATAGGCCGATATTTTTTTATCCTCATCGTCCATTAGACGGCGGCGCTCACGTCCAAATGCAATTTTATCCCGCGCTTCGTCCAAATCGGTCGATTCTACTTCCTTTTTACCATAGCGCGCGGCCAGCAGAGCAGCCTCATTGAGCAGATTTTCCAGGTCCGCACCACTAAAACCGGATGTGTTTCGTGCGACGATATTGAGATCAATCGCCTTGTTCATCGTAATCTTCTTAGCATGAACTTTTAGGATCTCTTCACGACCTACAAGATCCGGCATATCAATTGTTATCTGTCGGTCAAAACGACCGGGCCGCAACAAGGCGCTGTCCAACACATCGGGGCGATTAGTTGCCGCTGTAATGATTACCCCCTCGTGTGATTCAAAACCATCCATTTCCGCGAGCAGGGAATTCAAGGTTTGTTCACGCTCGTCATTTCCACCTCCGAGACCGGCACCTCGCTGACGTCCTACTGCATCAATCTCATCAATAAATATAATACAAGGTGCATTTTTACGACCCTGCTCAAACATATCGCGAACGCGAGCGGCACCGACTCCAACAAACATTTCTACGAAGTCAGACCCACCAATACTATAGAAGGGGACATCCGCTTCACCGGCAACAGCACGCGCTAAAAGAGTTTTTCCCGTTCCCGGTCCGCCAACAAGTAATACTCCCTTGGGGATATGCCCACCTATTCTTTGAAACTTTTTTGGATCCTTAAGAAATTCAACTATTTCCTGAACTTCTTCTTTTGCCTCTTCGCATCCGGCAACATCTGCAAAAGTTACCTTATCCCTGTCACGGGTGAGCATTTTAGCCTTGCTCTTACCAAAATTCATTGCGCCACGCCCTGCGTTACGCAACTGCCGCACAAAAAGAAAATACAGGATACCGATAATTATGACGAAAGGCAGCAGCGTAAGAATGACTTCCGTCAGCAAGGTACTGGCTGGAACTTCCTTGAAAAGGCCGGTTGCCTGTAAACGCTCAAGATTCTCATCCGTCAACCTGCCACGCGCGATCACTCTTTGTCCCCCTTCAGCCTGCATGCCGGTAAGCACAAGATGAATTTCCGACCAGTTTTGCCCTCCTGTCGGTTCAGCCTTGATTGTTCCTTCTTTAATGCGGCCATCTTCCACCGCATTGAGAACCTCTTTAATTGTCCATTCCTGGCTTTTTTGGCCCTGGGGTTCGCTAAATAAGTAGAGACTTAAAATGGCGCCGATGATGACCAGCCATATAATGAGAACCTTGGGCTGGAAGCGTTCCGGCGAATCCTTGCGCAGGGGTTTATTGCGTTGGTCTTTTTCTTCTTCAGACATAATAATTCGATTTTATTTCAAGCTAAGATGACCTGTAAGTCAACCTTAGAGCGCTGTTAGTGAAATCATCAATCCTGTGGGAATCAGCTGGTGGCAGACCCGGGATCCATAAAATATTATCCTGATCATTGCAGACAACGGGTAATCTTTTTCGTTCCTCAACAGAAATTTTACGGTCTGTAAACAAATCTTGTAATTTCGAAGTTCCCGGCGCCCCCAAAGGGCGGTAACGATCCCCCGCCCTCCACTGGCGAACTTCAAAGCTCGAATATGCATTCTCAGCAGGACTTTTGATAAAAGCATAACTACATTCATCGTATAGACCGTTCATGATAGATTTTCGTAATTTTTCATCAATTTCTATCGCCTCTGTAACCAAATGTGTGCCATGGGGTAAAAAAATCTCTGAATTGATCGGGACGGAAAGAGGTGGCCATTCAGGTTCACACCTGTCACCCACTAACTTCAGACAGTCTTTATGGAGTTCGATGAAATCCTTATCCCCAGCACTCATTCGGAGCATTTTCCTGTTTAATATACTGCTCAATAAATTATCCATCGCTTCACGTGAAAGTGTTGCCATCAAACCTTGCGCATCAAGCCAACGGGATAGCATACGCCGAATTAATGCCGCTGGTTTATCCATCAGATGACCGAAATCGTAACTCTCGCCTGATTGAGGCTTTATTCCAACTTCATCCAACCAGAGATCTAGCGCTTGATCATCTTCTTCCAGATAGCGCCGCGCGCGCGAAGCCCCGTCATCGACGTTACGCTCTTCAGCCTTGCGCCAGGCGGGCAATACTGAATGCCGCAGCCGGTTGCGCAAAAATTGATCCTGCAGATTACTCTCATCATCACACCAGGGAATACCATTTTCTTCCATGTATTCCTGAATTTCAGTTTTAGCGATATTCAATAACGGTCTCAAGTGCACAATGTCATCTCTATGAGTGTGGACTGGACGCGGAGCGGCTAATCCCTTCGTCCCACTTCCCCTGGCAAGACGCATAAACATGGTCTCAGTAATATCTTCTTTTACATGGCCTAAAAAAAGCGCACGTCCACCGAATTTATTCATCTCCTTTTTAAAGAATTTGAAACGGGCTTCACGTGCCACCGCTTCATTTACTTTATTCTTATCGGTCAGCGCCATCATACCTGTGTGAAATTCGATTTTCAGACTTCCAGCGAGATCCTTCACAAAAGACTCATCTTTGTCCGATGCTTCACTGCGTAAGCGATGATTAAAATGCAAAATATGCATCCTGTCGCGTTGATGAGGAAAAAGTGCATAGAGTAATAAAACCGCGCAAACCGAGTCTGATCCACCCGAACAAGCGATAGACCAGGGCTTGTTCTCTTTATCTGATTCAATCCAATCTAACACCGAGGCATGTAACCGCGCGAGAGAAATAGCCCTACCCATTTGTTCGGAATAATCATGCCAGTTTAACGGCTTGTCTGAAGGGTGTTTTGGCATAACAAAAAATATGCAATGAGTTACTAAATTCTAAGCTGTAACTGTCGACGGTTATATGTTAATATTTAATTGAGAATTTCTAATTAAGCCAATTCCGCGAATATATTAACCCAAAAATATATTCTCTGATATTATAAGGAAATTTAGACTAAT
Source organism: Opitutales bacterium (assembly GCA_965219535.1). Lineage (GTDB taxonomy): Bacteria > Verrucomicrobiota > Verrucomicrobiia > Opitutales > PNEW01 > PNEW01. The sequence continues at coordinate 2,083,425 of CBDCNV010000001.1, forward strand.
CAATAATAAGAACTAATGAAGAATAAAGGGAATTCATCAACGGGTAGATAGCAAGCTACCGACTCAACTTCATATCACCTTTATATTATGAAAAAAGCTTTGATAATAATGGCTGTTATCATCGCATTTATTTGGATAAAAACGAAATCTGATAAATTGGACGCCAACAAATTCTGGAATGATGCAATTACTCCGAAAGAAGATAACACTCTGAAAAATGCCAGAGAAAAATCGGTCCACGAAGGTTATGTAAAAGTCATTTTAAGGAATCATATTGGTATCAGCGCTACGGTAATCTTAAAGGGAAATGGAAAAGAGTATAAAAAGTCGCTCGGTCCTACAGAAATTACATCGATTGAAATACCAAAAGGTGATTACACCGGATATTTTTAAAATCACAATGATCGTTCAAATCATATTAAAATATCCGGGTTGGGAAAAACCAGGGCCTATACGGAAATGGAAATAAGACTGACTATGAGTACTCCGTTTTCGAAGTGAACACTCTAATTGAGCGATAGACCCATTACCCTGATCGCTGAGAACTACCTGCTGCTTAACCTGAGCCAATGGTTTTCTTTTTCATCCAGGGCTGTAGAACTTCAGGCACTGTAACACTGCCGTCCTCGCACAAATTATTCTCGAGTATTGCCGCTAGGACGCGCGGAAGAGCGAGCCCGGATCCATTGAGGGTATGAACAAATTGTCTCTCCCCGTTTAAATCACGGAATCTTATCCCTGCTCGGCGCGCTTGAAAATCTGTAAAATTACTGCAACTCGATACTTCAAGCCAGCGTTTCTGCCCCGCAGCCCAGACCTCGAGGTCATATTGCTTAGCGTGTGGAAACCCGAGTTCTCCTGTGCACATGGACAAGACTCGATACGACAGGTCCAGCTTTACAAGAAGCTGCTCGGCATCATTGCGTAGTTTCTCCAACTCCTCGAAACTGGTTTCCGGATGCGTCCATTTGACCAACTCGACTTTGTCAAACTGGTGCACTCGGTTGAGACCGCGAACTTCTTTACCGTGACTTCCCGCCTCTCGGCGAAAGCAGGGAGTCGCGGCACAGTGATAAATAGGTAAGCGATCAATACTGAGTATTTCATCGCGGTAAAAGTTAGTTAAAGGAACTTCTGAAGTCGGAATGAGATAAAATTCGTCGGAACTCGTCTGATACATGAGTCCCTCTTTATCTGGTAATTGACCTGTGGCCGTCGCACTTTCAGCATTTACAAGTAGCGGGGGAATGAGCTCGATATAGCCAGCTTTATCCCCCTCATCGAGAAAAAAGCTTATTAACGCCCTTGTGAGGTGCGCCAGATCCCCGACAAAAAAAGGAAATCCGGCACCCGTGACCTTTGATCCTCTCGTTAAATCGACATGCTCTTCAAACCAGGGTATGTTGTAATGCGGCATTGCGTGAGATGAAGATGCGTTTTGATCACCCCAAGTTTTTACAACTTCATTATCATCTTCGTTTTCACCTAAGGGAACAGATTCATGAGGTAAATTAGGAATGGTCATGACAAGCGATTGCCATGAGGACTCGATATCCTGTTGTTCAGCTTGAAGCTCTTTTACGTGAGCAGAAAGAGTTTTAAGCTCCTTCACTTTATTCAAAAAATCAGGCGACCCTTTTTCAAGCTCGGCCATTTCACTATTGGCTGCCTTTTGACCAGCGCGGGCTTTTTCAGCTGCCCCGATAATCGCTCGTCGTTTTTCATCGAGGGCAAGAAAGTTATCTAAATTGCAATCAAACTTTTTTTTTCGAATACCTTCACTTACCAGATCCAGATTCTCACGTAAAAATTTCGTGTCGATCATAATTCTATTGCATTATGGCTTCTTACGGAGCAGTCGAAATCGTAATCAGCACAAGGTCAAGGAAACTATAGACGTTATAACAATTGACCCAGTACATCCATAACACCTTGAAAAACAGTTTCACCATCTAACTCACCTAAGTCACCGCCCGGAGCACGGATAACATGGTGTTGAGGATCATCGAGCGGGTAAGGCCCAAACCGCTCTGGCTGAGTTGGTCCGAAAATAGCGACGACGGGGACACCCAATGCTGCTGCCAGGTGAATCGGCCCACTATCGTTGGCGACGATCAGCTGCGCGTTTGTGATTAAGTATGTCAATTCTTCGATTCCTGTTTCCCCGGTTAGATTATAGAACCTTTCAGATTGAGTTAGGGTCGGAGACTCACGCCTCGAAGCTCCACACCATATGATGCTTAAGTCATTTCTTTCTTTTAATATCTTATTCGTAAGAGAAGGATACTCGCCCCACTCTTTTTCTGATCGTTGGCTTTCCGGGAAAAAAAGCAGTGTATTTTCATCCAGTATCTGGTGTGGATTATTGGACGGTTTATTTTTATTGAATTCTAATCCATTGCTCAAGCGAGGTTCACAATGCAAAAGAGGAAGAAATTGTAGGAGGATTTCTATGGCATGAGAATGCTTACCTCCCTCTGGCAAGGGCGCTTTCTTCCCGTATGCCCACCTGGAAAATTCTCGTGCATCCGTACGGCCGATTTTCTGCTTCGATCGAGAAGCAAAAGTCATCAATCCGGACCGCGCAAGCCCCTGAAGATCGATAACCGTATCGTATTCATGTTCGCGTATTTCTCGGAGAAGGGAGAGAAATTTGCGCCAGCCTCCATAACGATGGTAAATAATAATCTCGTCTACGGTTCCGCATTTATTCAACAAAGGCGCAAAGCAATCACGAACGACCCAACTTATACGGCATCCGTCCATTTGATCGCGTAGACTTTGTATTACCTGTAGCCCATGCACAATATCGCCCAATGATGAAGGTTTAATGACTAGAATGTCTGGCATAAAAAGCTTTTTCGTGCTAATAAGCGGTGATTATTTTATGAATATAATTACACAGTTGAATAATTTATTCGACTGCGGAATCTAGGATAAACTCATTTTAACTCAATTTTCTTTTTCGAGTTAATTATTGTGTTCCTGTTAATTTTAAAAAGCGCGGGCTGGGTCCTGGCCATTCTTCCAGAAAGTTTCGTACGTGTAGCGTGTGCGATTCTTGGTAATTTATTGTATATTTTCGCCCGGCGACGGCGAACAACCATGCTTCGCAATCTGCACCACGCTTATCCGGAAAGGCCCCTTGCCTGGCATCGAAAAATTGCTCGTGAGAGTTGTCGGCGATTAATCGAAATGGGTACATTTGCCCTCGCTTCACCTTGGTTTAACGAAAAACGCGCCCGTAAAATTCTGACCATTCCCGAACCCTCATTAATCATTTTAAATGAAATTAAAGCTTCAATGCCGAGTGGAGTTGGATTTATTCCTCACTTCACCTTGACCGAAAGCCTCATAATGCTCTCTGTCGTCTTTCCAGGACTCCCACCTCGGAGTGCGATATTTCGCCCCTTAGGTAATAAGACATTGGATGAATGGATAAGAAAAACGCGTGAACGATATGGATTTAAATTATTTTCCCGCAAAGAAGGATTCAACCAAGCATTGAGCTTAGTACGAGAAGGTGGTTGGGTGACCGTGCTTTTCGACCAGAATGCTGGACCCGGCGGGGCTTTGATCACCACTTTTCAACGTGTCGCGTCAGCCACCACCCTCCCCGGATTAATTGCCAAGAAAATGCAGGTTCCGATGATCCTCTTTTATGCGCGTCGAAAAGCATTCTGGCGTGCCGACTTTATTGCCGAACCATTAAACTGTAAAGCGGAGCCCCTGTGCGCAACCTTGGAAGCAAATGCTAAGTTGGAAAAATATTTGAATCAATCCGACGATACCTGTGCGGACTGGCTTTGGATTCACGATCGCTGGAAAAACCAGGACATGCCAAGTAAACGATTTCACCTGGAGCAGAAAAAAAACTGGCTTCCTGAAAGTATTAATTATCACAACTGGAAATCAATCCCTCGTAAAACCCGCTTCTGGATACGCTTACCAAATTGGCTGGGCGATATGCTGATGACACTACCCTTGATACGCGCCTTAAAAAGAGGCCGTCCTGATGCCGAAATTACTCTCCTTACAAAAGCAGACTTCATTCCCTTGCTGGATAAAACTGAATTAGCCGATAACCTGATCTCACTGCCTTCAAAAAGTATCGCCTATTTTTTTTATTTTAAATCGCTGCGAATAAAGTATCCCGATACCTACATCCTTTTTACGAATTCACTGAGAAGCGATATTGAAGCATTTCTCACCGGATGCCCACAACGCTTCGGCATCATTCGACCGGGTAAATGGCGCCCTCTCCTGACTCATGCATGGAAAACTCCCCCTCATTTTAATGAAGACACGATCCATCAGACTCGCGTATTAGAAATGTATTTTCAAGATTTTGGACTGCGTGAACAGTTAGACTTTACCCCATTATTGACAGGGAGAGGCGTGAATCGACAAAGTGAATTTATCGGTTTAATCTGTGGATCAGAAAATGAACCTCAAAAACGATGGCCAGTGAATCACTGGCGTAAATTAGCAGACCGAATACTTGCCGATAATCCAAAGATAAAACTCATACTTTTTGGAACTGCCAGGGATCGAGAGATAACGCAACAAGTTGCCGAAGCCTTACCGCCAGAACGGGTCACTAATAGTACAGGTAAAACGAATCTTTTGGACTTTTGTAACAGAATTCGGGAATGTCGACTTATCCTCTGTAATGATACCGGGGGTATGCATCTCGCAAATGCCCTCGGTCTACCGGTGATCGCTCTCTTTGGACCGACCAACCCCTTGCGAACAGGTCCAGCTTATGAAGCGCCAGTCCACATCTTGCAGCCACCAGCTTGTCCACCGACCGGTGGTCTTGCGCTCAGTGAGATCAAACCGGAATCGGTGATCTCCCTCGTAAATAAATACATGGATTAAAATTTATCCTGAATATCATTCTTAATCTAATCGGCAACCATCTACATTAAATGCCAGAATCCATTCAAGAAGAGGAACCACTTATTTTGCGTTCGTGCTCGCTATGCGGGAGTGATAATCGTGATTGTCCACCTGGGATTTATTCGCAGGACCCTTGGAATATCAAGACTTGTCCCCAGTGTGGATTTACATACTTGGAAAATGTACCTGCTTATCCACTGCTGGAAAGCCAATTTGCCTGGGAAAAAACTTCCCTCGAAGAATCTCAAAGGCGAATAAAATCGCGTCCCTGGAATAGACGAATAAGTGAAGGTGTAAAACAATTTAGAAGACGCGTATTAAAAAGAGATAAGTTAGGTAAATGGCTAAGACGTTACATTGAGCCAGGTAATGTGTTGGACATCGGTTGTGGCACTGGCCATGTTCTGGAGAACTTACCTGAAGCCTATCACCCCTATGGGATTGAAATCTCAAAGGATCTTGCAGAATCCTCAAGTAAAAGGGTTGAGGGACGCGGTGGAAAAATCGTGCATGCCAATGCCATCGATGGCGTTAAAACTTTCTCTCAGGACTTTTTCTCCGGAGTATTATTGAGTGCATTCCTGGAACATGAATCCAATCCTGACACACTTCTGAAGGAATTATATCCGGTATTAAAGAAGGGTGCAGGAGTAATTATCAAAGTTCCTAATTATTCGTCCTGGAACCGCCAGGTGCGAAAAAATCACTGGTGTGGATTCCGTTATCCAGACCACGTTAATTATTTTACGCCTCATACCCTTAACCGCCTGGTAAAAGATTGTGGATATCGTATTGGACGATTTAATTTCGTGGATCACTTTCCCTTAAGCGATAACATGTGGATGTTACTTCAGAAATAAACGCACTTCTCTTAGCATAAAGATTACTCATCATTTTACCGGTAAATAAAGCCATCGCTATTTGACGGATCCTGGTATGCAGATACCCTTCAATATTCATAAATTATTGACAATAAAGCGAATATGAAATCTTTTACTCTCTTTAGCTATCGTCATGTCCGTTAAAAAGCTATTCCCGTATTTCAAATTGCTCAAACCGGTTAAGTGGCATTTTATCGGCGCACTTTTATGCGGCCTTATTTATGGAATCTCCAGCGGTTTCGGTCTGCCATTTATGAGTCATAAAGTTTTTCCCCTTATCTTTGGCGATAATCCTCCCACTGATAAGATGCTCTTTTTCGCGGTAGCCTATCTCCCTGCTGTTTTCCTCATTCGTAATACGAGCGGATTTTTCAATGCCTATCTCATCGGATACTGTGGTGTCAGCGTATTAGAAGCTATTCGTCTGAAGGTATTCACTAAGCTCCAATCGCTGTCTCTGGATTTTTTTGAAATCCATAAACCCGGTGACCTCCTCAGTCGGACAATGAGTGATACCAACCAGGTTCAAACCGCTGTCGTAGGTGTTTCAAACGACCTCATAAAACAACCCGTTACATTTCTAGGCGCATTGGGTTCGCTTATTTATTTATCGATTCAAAACAGTCAGCTGATCTTTATATTTTTCAGTATTATGATTGTTCCCATCGTTGTTTTCCCCATTCGGTTTATCGGACGTAAACTCTATATGAAAGCGTTGGCCATGCAGGAAGAGATGGGGTCAGTAACTGATCTCGTGAGTGAAAATTTAATCGCCGTGCGTGAAGTGCGCGCATTTTCACTGGAGAAACTTCAGATTCAATCTTTTTTAAATACTATCCGAGCTTTATTTAAAATGCAGCTCAAAGTAATCAAATATGCGAAAGCATTATCCCCTTCTATTGAATTCGTAAGCTCAATCGGTGTCGCCATCGCTATTACTTATGCCGCTAAAATGCGGATTCCTTTGGAAGAGGTGATTGCTCTCATTTTCGCTCTCTATTTATCTTACGATCCGATAAAAAATTTTGGGGTTATAAACAGCGAATTTAAAAAAGGGCTCGCCTCGTTGAATCGGATTGAGGAAATCATCAATGCTCCAGACACCGTTACCGATCGTCCTGGAGCTCAAAAGATCGAAGGCGTTACCGGGCAGATTGCATTTGAAGAAGTGCATTTCAGCTACGGGGAAGAACCGGTATTGCAAGGTGTCAGTTGTCAACTGGATCCGGGAAAGGTCCACGCTTTAGTGGGACCTAGTGGCGCCGGTAAATCAACATTCGCTAACCTTGTCCTCCGCCTCTACGATGTTGAAAAAGGTTCCATTTCCTTGGATGGAATAGATTTACGTGATATCAAATTAGACAGTCTACGCAGGAACATCGCACTTGTTCCGCAAGACCCAGTGTTATTTAACGATACCGTATATAATAATATCCTTCTCAGCCGCCCCGATGCGGAAAAAGAAGAGGTGCATGAGGCTGCGAGAAAAGCTTATGCTCACCTCTTTCTTGAATCATTTGAGCAAGGCTATGAAACCATCGTAGGGAGCCGGGGAACACGCCTGTCAGGAGGACAGAAGCAGCGCGTTGCCCTCGCGCGAGCTTTTCTTAAAAACGCCCCTATACTCATCCTTGATGAAGCTACATCTTCACTAGATTCTGAGAGTGAAAATAAAATTCAGGAAGCGCTCGAATTACTCGTACAAGGAAAAACAGTCATTATTATCGCCCATCGATTCAGCACGATTCAAATGGCAGATCGCATATTGGTTTTTGATCGCGGACGACTGATTGCCAGTGGAAGTCATGATATGCTTTTGAAAACAAACGATCTATACGCCAATCTATATTCAAGGCAGTATTGATGTATGAGATAAGCTGGAGCGGGCCGCCTGGCACGCTTATTCAACTCCTCTTTAAGCCAATACGTTGAGGTCAGCAGTAAACCATCATACCGAGGGCGAAGCCCGCTTGTCGTCCATAGCCTCGTGCGACGGATGGACATCCCTCAAATCAACTACCGAGCCCCACAATTGGGTGGGCGACATCTCACAATTATCTAACCTCCTGTTAGATTCTGGATGATATCGATAATCGGTAAGAATAAGGCAATGACGATAAATCCAATGACTATTGCTAAAATGATAATCATGCAGGGTTCTATGATCGTCGTTAAGCCAGCCACTGCAAAGTCCACCTCTTCATCGTAAATATCAGCAATTCGATTGAGCATGGGGGGGAGCTCACCAATCTCCTCACCTACATGAATCATCCCGGAAACCAGAGGTGGGAATATATAAACCTTTTCAAGTGCCGCGGCCATACTCTCGCCGTCAAGCAGGCCAACATAGACGTGTTCAAGTAAATCCTTCATTACGCGATTACTCATTACATCACGAGTAAGAGAAAACGATTCCGGGAGAGGGACACCACTGGAAAGCAACGTGCCCAATGTCCTTGTGAATCGAGCTATTGAAACTTTCCTCACAAGCTCACCTAAGAACGGCATCCGGAGACTGATCCAATCAAGTAAACGTGAGAGTGAGTCGATTGAAAAAATATATTTTATTAAAATAACACCGATCACTATAAAGGTAACAAGTGGCCAACCTTGTTGTTGTAAATACTCGCATGCCTCGATGACTAGATGAGTCGGCAAGGGCAGTGAATCACCTGCCAGCAACTCCTGGTAGATATCCTGAAATCGAGGGACGACAAAAATAAAAAGTAATACCACAATAAGAAGCGCGGCAATTAATACGATTAAGGGGTAAATCATAGCTGCGATCAGTGCTTGTTTTAATTTCCACTTTTTCTCTAAAAATTGGCTTAGACGCAATAAAACGGTATCCAGTACCCCACCCGATTCACCGGCTTTAACGATATTAAGATAAAATTGATCGAATACTTTCGGATATCTAGCCAGACTCTCTGAAAAAGTGTCGCCTGAACGAACACTATTTAGAAGTCCGCTGATTACGCGCTGCAAAGCTGCATTTTTTTCCTGTTTAAATAGCAATTCAAGACTACGAAACAACGGCACCCTGGCTTGAAGAAGAGTGGCCAGTTGCCGAGTAAAAGTGCTTATGCTTTGATGATTTACCGAATGGTGGAATGTCACCTATTTTTCTCTTCCTTCATATAAAGAACCCTGCTCCCTATGATCTTTTTATGTTAATCACTTATATTCCCTAAACCACGTGAAATAGTCCTCTATTGTAATTCGGGTTTCATCTTGTGAAAACATTAACAATTGCCTGGGATATAAACTTGAGTTGATTACAACCTGTATCAGGTAACCGCTAATACCTCCTCGACTGTCGTAACACCATCCAGTATCGCACGAACCCCCACCTCACGCAGCATTGCTAAACCTTCGCTCTTTGCCTGTCTCCTTAGTTCTTGAGTCGATTTATTTTTAACGATTAGCTCCCTCATCGTATCGCTGGTAATGAGTAATTCAAAAATCCCCGTGCGACCGTTATAACCTGTCCCATAGCAAAGGGCGCAACCTGTGCCGCAAAAAAACACCTGATCAGCAGTCTCTTTCGGGGGCAATTGGAGCAATGCGATATTTTTTATACCAGGGGAATACACTCTTCGACAAGAGGGACAGATGCAGCGTATTAAACGCTGCGCCATTACACATTCAAGTGAAGCTGCTACCAGATAGGGCTCTATCCCTAAATCTACGAATCGTGTAATCGCGCCGACACTGTCAATCGTATGCAGGGTGCTGAAAACAAGGTGTCCCGTAAAGGCGGCTTGAACAGCAATACGGGCTGTCTCTAAATCACGAATTTCGCCAACCATTATTTTGTCGGGATCCTGACGCAGGAATGACCTCAAGGCTTGAGAAAAGGTTAATCCGTATTCTGGATTTATCGTTACTTGGATGAGGCCATCCAGTTGATACTCAACCGGATCTTCTGCGGTTAGAATTTTATATTTATTGTGATTAATTTCTCTCAATGCGCTATACAAAGTAGTTGTCTTTCCGCATCCAGTGGGCCCGGTAATGATGAATATTCCGTTAGGTCGCTCAATCGTTTTTCTGACTTTTGCCAAGAGCGCACCGGGGATTCCAAGCTCATCCAAATTTAGATTTACGACTGATTTGTCGAGGACGCGTAAGACAAGACTCTCACCAAATTGTACCGGCAGTGTCGATGCGCGGAAATCCACAAACCCACCCGTGACAGTAATTTTAAAATGCCCATCTTGTGGAATTCTTCTTTCCGTAATATTCATGCCCGCGAGAACTTTCACCCGCGAAATAATAGGCAATATGAGATGCGTAGGCGGCGATAAAAGATCATAGAGAACACCATCTATTCGATAGTGGAGTGACCCCCAAAAATCGTATCATTTACAGAGAGAGGTTATCGGGATAAACAGATAACCTCAATGAAAAGAAAAAGATACACAACAGAACAGATTATAACAATATTGCGGCAAGCCGATACCGGTAAAACGGTACAGGAAATCTGCCGTGGAAACAACCTGAGCGAACAGACTTTCTATCGCTGGCGTAAAAAATATGGCAATTTAGAACTTGCCGATGCGAAGCGATTTAAAGAGCTGGAAAAAGAATTCACGAGCGCAAGCGAGAAGGCCTGACATACCGAGCTGAAGAAGCTGCTCGCAGATCAAATGCTCAAGAATCAGGTAATGGAGGAAACGCTGTCAAAAAAATGGTGAGCCCAAAGCAGAAGAAACGAGTAGTAAAAGCTGCGGCTGAGAAAGGGTTGTGCTCGTTGCGGAGGGCTTGTGCTTATCTCAGCCTGAGTTGGTCAACGTTCAGTTACCGGCCCAAACAGGCCAGTGAGAAAGCTCAGCGGTTGGTCGAGCGGATTGTGAGCTTGTCCTGGAAACATCCCCGCTACGGTTACCGGCGCATCCGTGCCTTGCTGGTAAAGGAAGGCTGGACAACAAGCAGGAAGTTTGTCCAGGCGGTACGACGTTCAGAAGGGCTGCAGGTAAAGCCCCCGAAAAAGGGCAGACACCGTCAAGGAGTCTCTACGGGGTCACCTACTAAAGCAAAGGGTCGCAATCACGTTTGGTCCTGGGACTTTGTCCATGATCGTACAGACAACGGCGGTCCATTAAAGATGATGACTCTAATCGATGTACCGAGGAGCTGAAAGCGACGACACTCAAGCGAAGCGAAGACATATACGCGTAAATGCCTGGATATCCGGGTCGCTCGTCAACTCACCTCAACCGATGTCCTCTCTGTGCTTAGCGAGGCCATTGAAGAGGAGGGACCTCCCAGCTATATCCGTAGTGACAACGGCAGTGAGTTCATTGCTCATCAAGTGCAGCAGTGGTTGTCCGGTAATAACATAAAGGCGATCTATATCGATCCGGGCAGTCCCTGGCAAAACGGTTTCATCGAGTCGTTTCACAACCGCTTACGCGATGAGTGTTTGAACCGTGAAGTGTTGCTCAGCGTGGCTGAAGCGCAAGTGGTAATCGAACAATGGCGTCAGACCTATAACCATGAACATCCCCACAGTCGTTTAGGCTTCAAAAGCCCACAAGAGTTTGTCAGATTCCTTTCCGATCTTGGCCGCGTTCGGGCTACGCCCTCACTTCGCCAAGATCTCTCATATACATCAATCCTAAAACCATTAACACCCGGTAACTCTCTCACTTAAATTGGTACGAAAAACGGGGTCCGATCAATAGCGAATACGGAATTCATCTTCAAAGGGTTCAAAGTGAATATCCGATGCCTTCTCTTTAATCGCCTTTAAGATTACTAGATTTACATAGCGAATTATGGGCTCCTCATTTACCCTCTCGTTCAAATCCTGACTCGTTGGGCCTTCACTTAAGTTTGTCTCCAGCTCAGAGATCGCAGCAGTCAGTGGCGACTCTATCTTCAAATCGGCTCTACCATCACTGGCTTCGATCATCTTATATAGATAATCGGGTTTATGCTTAATTAATTAATAGCTACTGGAGAAATGATAAAAGCGATTAGGCATTTTAAATTATTCTTTAAGACCACTATGAAGTGAACCCGTTAATACCGGGGGGAGGATGTCGTCAGTCTCCAATACTGATACCTGGCTTATCGTCCGGTACATATTTTAGCCGAAAGCAAACGACTATTGCATACGCATCCTCTACATCACTTCTATAATGATGCCAGGGAAGAATTAATTCCCCTCGTTAACCTTAACCGATACGCTTATGGGATAATCAATTAATAGGTCGTGACTTCAGCACCTGTTTCCAGAAGTCTTTTCCGCATCTCATCTGGCGCTTGAGCTTTTTCGATCGCTTCATTAGGATCAATTTGGTCGGTATTGACTAGACTCATCAGGTGAGCATCCATCGTAATCATTCCTAATTGAGATCCTGTCTGAATGTCAGAGGTGATACGATAAGTTTTGTTTTCACGGATGAGAGAACCGATTGACGTAGTCGCCACCATAATTTCAAAACCGGCTATACGCCCTCCTCCTAGCTTTTTGCATAATACTTGAGAGATAACAGCGACAATTGAAGATGCCAATTGAGTGCGTATCTGATCCTTAGTGTGTGAGGGAAAAGCATCAACGATCCTATCGACAGTACGCGCCGCGCCCGTTGTATGTAAGGTACCGAAGACAAGGTGGCCGGTCTCAGCAGCGGTGACTGCAGCCTCAATCGTCTCTAAATCTCGCATCTCACCAACGAGAATAATATCTGGATCCTGGCGTAAAGCTCCGCGGATGGCATCAGCAAATGAATTTACATCTGTTCCAACCTCGCGCTGGGTAACAATGCACTTTTTGTGCTCATGATAGTACTCAATCGGATCTTCAATCGTAATAATATGACCATCGCGGTTTTCGTTTACCCAGTTGATCATCGAAGCGAGAGTGGTTGATTTACCAGATCCTGTAGGGCCCGTAACAAGAATTAATCCACGTGGACGGGTTAATAATTCTTTAACCATATCGGGTAATCCTATCGCGCGCAGGCCAAACATATCGTTAGGAATCTGACGGAGGACAATTCCATAATTTCCCTTGGCTTTTAACACACTCACGCGGAATCGTGCCTTATCCATATAAGCAAATCCAAAATCGGCACCTCCAGCAGTTTTTGCTTTCTCCTGCTGATGCTCGCTGGCTATAGACATCATTAATGCTTCGGTGTCTTCGGGATTTAGATTGGGTCCGTCTACTGGTGTCATCGATCCCGATAAACGTAATGTGGGCGGTTGCCCAACCTGTAAATGAAGGTCTGATGCATCTTGATCCACCATCAATTCCAATAGTTCATTCATCTCATAACCATTATCTATGACTTCAACTCCTCTTTGAATAATTTATAATCACCAGCTAGTTAAATTTTTTCAATATATAAGCTTTCTATTGAATAAGCGCAAGCTTGGAAATAGTTCAGATGCTGAATCAGAAGATAAAGTTATTTAACCGCGAATTAATACCAAAATCAAGTAATGCTGATGCTCACAGCCGAAAGTACTTCTTCTATCGTCGTTATACCAGCTTCAATCTTTCGTAAGCCGTCATCCCGCATCGTGCGCATACCACAAGCAAGCGCTTTCTGCCGAAGATCCACAAGTGACGCATGCTCATAAATTAATTGCTGAATATTTTCATCCACCTCGAAAATCTCGAAAATACCGCTACGCCCAAAATAGCCGCTGCCATGGCAATGACTGCAACCCGATCCTTTTTTATAATAACCAGATAAAATAGCTTCTTTTTTAACACCAATTGAACGTAATTCTAAATCAGAGGGGAGGTAATTTTCATTACAATTTTCACAATTCAGTCGTATCAAACGTTGCGCTAAAACACCACGCAGTGAAGCCGAAACGAGATATGGCTTTATCCCTATGTCCATCAGTCGCGAAATTGCACTTGGGGCGTCAGCTGTATGCAGGGTAGAAAATACCATATGACCGGTTAGCGAAGCGTTTATCGCAATCTCCGCGGTTTCAAGATCACGGATTTCACCTATCATGATCATGTCGGGCGCCTGACGAAGTATCGCGCGTAACGCTGAAGCAAAACTTAACCCTACCTGATCGGATACTTGCATCTGGTTGATTCCTCTTAATTGATATTCTACCGGATCTTCGATCGTAATAATTTTACGGTCTGATTCGTTTAGAGTATGCAGAGAAGAATAAAGCGTGGTTGTTTTACCAGAACCTGTTGGCCCGGTGAGGAGAATTAAGCCATCAGGCAAATTTATAAGCCTTTCCAGAACCACCTCGTCATCGCTAAATAAACCAAGATCAGACAGTCCGCGGAGCAACCCTTCTTGATCGAGAATCCGCAAAACAATACTCTCCCCGTAAATTGAAGGGATGGTTGAAACACGTATATTTACCCTCTTCTCACTGGTTTTAAAATGAATGCGCCCATCCTGGGGAACTCTTTTCTCCGCAATACTTATTTCGGCCATAATTTTTAAGCGGGAAATAATCGAATGCTGGAGATATTGAGGAGGGCTTTTCACTTCGACCAACTCACCATCAATTCGGTAGCGAACGCGAAAACGCTTTTCTAAGGGTTCCAAATGAATGTCCGATGCCCGCTTTTTAATGGCGTCTCCTATAAGCCATTCCACATACTGAACAATTGGAGTTTCCTCATTTATCAGTTCATAACTGCGACCGCTCCTTATCTCAACCCTTCGGTTCTCTTCCGCTTTGTCATCATCACTTCGGGCAATGCCGCTCTTCCAATCAGGTACATTGGCAAAAACTTTATAATGCCTTTCAATCGCCTCGAGAATCTTGTGCCTTGGTGCAAGCTGAGGTTCAACTGAGAGATTCAAGAAGTAACTAAGACTATCCAGTGAATCGACGTCCAGGGGATCGCTTATAGCCAACTTGAGAGTACTCCCATCTAAACGTAGTGGGAAAACACAATTTTTTACTGCTACCCGATGATTAATTAACCGTAAATCTTCAGCCGAGGTCTCCCATTCTGAAAGGTCGATAATACTTAAAGCGTACTCATCTGATAATAACCGATAAATCTCCTGAGTCGTTATAGCGCCATTTTAATGAGCACATTGAGGAGATTATCATTATCTTTCCCATAACTCTTATTTTTTCGCACCGACTCTTTGGCGGCGTTAACGGCAAGCTTCGATACAAGCCCTTTTTCCAGAATTAATTCTACAACGTAATCAAGCGACGGGCCCACTGATTTAGAATCCAGATATTATGAACTTACAATTGAGAGAAACTAACGGTTTATCGACATGAGAAACTCAGCATTAGAGTTAGTTTTACGCACTCGCTGAATTAACATTTCAACTGCCTCGTCTGAGGGGACCCCCTTCATTGCTCGACGCATGGAGTAAATTTTTTCCAATTCATCAGGATGATAAAGCAATTCTTCCTTTCGGGTACCGCTTCTCTCCAGGCTTAGTGAGGGGAATACGCGTTTATCAACGAGGCCGCGATCGAGATGCAATTCCATATTTCCAGTCCCCTTAAATTCTTCAAATATCACTTCGTCCATCCTACTGCCTGTATCGATCAGGGCAGTCGCAATTATCGTGATGCTGCCCCCGCCTTCTATATTGCGTGCAGAGCCAAAAAATCGCTTTGGCTTCTGTAACGCGCTGGCTTCCACACCGCCGGAAAGAATTTTTCCGCTACTGGGCATGAGCGTATTATAAGCGCGTGCAAGACGCGTAATAGAGTCGAGAAGAATGACTACATGTTTATCGCATTCAACAAGTCGACGCGATTTTTCAATAACCATTTCTGCGGCATGAACATGGCTCCAGGCAGTCTCATCAAAAGTCGAGCTGATAACTTCTCCTTTTACCTGACGCTGAAAATCGGTCACTTCTTCTGGTCTCTCGTCAATAAGCAATACGATAAGATGAACATCCGGATTATTTTCCGCAATGGAATTAGCAATCCCTTGCAGAAGCACGGTCTTCCCGGTGCGAGGTGGCGCAACAATCAGTCCACGTTGACCTAAACCTATAGGTGTAAGTAAATCCACCACGCGCATCGATATGTTATCCCATGAAACACCTGAGTTGGTCTCTAGAAAAAATCGCTCCAACGGATAATAGGGAATCAGGTCTTCAAATGGAGTGACCTTACTGTTTTCTTCAGGGTCGCGATCCATTATTTTCAGAATCCGTAATGCAAAGGGACAAGTTTCGCCCTCGCGCTGTGGATGCACCTGCGCTTCAACGATATGCCCGCGTAAAAGCCCGTATCGATTAATTAAAGATAGGGGGACAAAAATATCATGCGGTTTAATCTGATAATTTTCATGCTGGAAAACAATTAAGCCATAGCCTTCATCAGTAATTTCAAAGCACCCTCGGGCATGAAGAGGAACTTTACGTTCAAAATTAAGCTTTAAAATTTCACTGAATAAAACATTTCGGTTAGGTGCAGATTGATTATCAACACCAGCTTCCCGCGCTTCATCTGCCAACTGCAGTAAAGGCATAGCTAAATAGTCGTTAATGTATACGGGATCACCACCTGTCCCTGAATCTGCAGCGAGTGTTTCTAGAGCACTTAAGTCATTAAACAGTTCGTACTCAGTCAGGCTTCCAACCTTAATCCCAGAATTATCATATTCGTCCCAACCAGCCCGTTTACTTTTTTTCTTTTTATTTTGCTTCTTCGGAAATGATCTATGCCTTTTAGACTGATTCCTTGAAGAATCCCTTTTGTGATCAGACCTCGAAGATCTCGAATGTCTGCGATCAGAATTTGAATTATATTTTCTATCATCTTCTGTTCTGGATGAGTTGTCATTCCTTTCCCCTTTTGCTTCAGTTCCTTTCGAACCTCCATCACTTCCGTAATCCTCTGAAGAAGATTGAGATTGCTTACCGTCACCGGATACATCCCGTGTATCGGTCATCTCAATCTCTTCGTTATCTTTCGTTTTGGACATAAATGTGTCCGCTTAATAGATTATAATATTATTAATGGGGAAGGAACCGCTTACTATTTGGTAGTTGGCGATTATTTCCTCAGGAATGGTTTAACTGATGACAAAGCCTATTCACCTGCTCTTGGAGAAAATCGATATTTCCGTTATTGGTAAGAACAAAATCAGCGCGTTCGATCTTATCAGCCGTGGATATTTGATTGGCGATACGGGCGTTAATGTCGCCCTCATCGAGTCCACGCTCCCTCAATCTCTTTACCTGAAGCGGAGTACTTGAAGCTATACAAACAGAAAAATCGAAGAGTTTTTCAAGCTTTTTCTCAAAAAGGAGCGGGATTTCTATCACCCAAAATGAGTGGGGATCAGCTTTCACTAAGGACTGCCACATCGATTGAACTCTTGGGTGCAATAGATTTTCGAGCCATTCCCGCTCTTTTGGGTCATTAAAAATAATATGCGCAAGTTTTCCTCGATCTATTCGATTAGCGTTGTCTTTCGCTTTATTGCCAAAATGTCGATCTATGGCCTCTTGCACCTCCTTATCACCACTGAGAAGCTTTTTGACCAAACTATCAACATCAACCACTTGGGCACCATATTCTCGGAAATATTTAAGTGCCGTTGATTTTCCACAGCCGATAGATCCTGTTAATCCGAGTAGCATAGAAGTCTAAAAATGATTCGGTGACCTTTGAGCGCGAAAAGTCCGAATCTGGATATGAGGATAAGATAGTGATAATTGCTCTTCATTTTTATACAGCGCGAACGTTTGAGCTATTATGGGTGTCTACCGTTTAATAATCGCTACTTAAAAAATAGCTGCAATCTGGTAGTCGCTGTTGTAGTAAAATTAGCCCATCTGGTTACCGGTCGTCAAGAGCATTTCAAAAGGTCATGTCATCTATTAAAAGAATAGACAGTTATTAGAAATAAACCGCTGTTTTATTAAAAACATGTATAATATGAAATAATCGACATAATAAAATTTATGTTAAGAAAAGCTTTTCAATTATCAATTTTTGCAAATCATCACTTTATGCGACTTTGCTCTATTTACCAATATTACTTATAATGAATAAGTCCGACCCAGCTCCAGATTCCTTAAGAAAACTTATCCACGACCTAAATGGAGAATTATTTCTTATCCGTGGTCACTTGGATTTAATGCATGGTGAGATAAAAAACAACCCGCAGGTAATGGAAAATTACGACAAAATTCAAGAACGCCTGGATGAAGTGCAAATGATTATAAAAAAAATGCGTCAAAAACAGCACGCGATAGAATCTCCTTAAGAATTGTGGCCCGATAGACCTCCTCAATTGTCAATTTCTCTATCTGATTGTATGTGACATTTATTGTCTGTCGCCAAAAGTAATAGTTTTATGAACAAGCAAAAAAGTGGCTCCCTGTCTGAGGCGGAACAATTTGAGAAAATTAAAACAAGAATTTACGACACTAGTAAAAGAGCGTGTCGTGGAATCGCGAGGGAAATTGATACGCTCATCCGGGAGAAACAAAATAAAGGAGAGCCCACTGTCCTCGGTCTAGCCACAGGTTCAACCCCCGTTAATCTTTACCGTGAATTGATTAAACTGCACAATGATGAAGGGTTGAGTTTTAAGAACGTTCATACTTTTAACCTCGATGAATATTATCCAATCGAGAAAAATCATCGCGAAAGCTACAACCGCTTTATGCATGAGCAGCTTTTTCAACATATTGATATTCCTAAAAAAAATATTCATCTTATCGACGGAAGCATTTCACGCCAGGATGTTTTTACCTCCTGTCAAGAATTTGAAAATGCAATCAAAGCAATTGGTGGTATTGATTTACAAATACTGGGTATCGGACGCACCGGACACATTGGGTTCAATGAACCAGGTTCGACAAGAGACACACGTACTCGCCTTGTCTCTATTGACAGGTTGACACGCTTGGACGCCGCTCGTGATTTCCTTGGTGAAATAAACGTGCCTCGTTATGCGATAACGATGGGTGTCGGAACTATCCTTGAAGCGCGAAAAGTTATCCTTATGGCGTGGGGTGAATCTAAATCTAAAATGATCGCACGCGCAGTGGAAGGTCCCGTAACAGAAAGTTTACCTGCCTCCTTTATCCAGGAACATCCCAATACAAGGTTTATAATCAATAGATCTGCTTCTGCAGAATTAACTCGGGTGCGACACCCCTGGTTAGTCCGTAACGTCTCGTGGGAACCATCACTGTGCCGGCGCGCCGTAGTATGGTTGAGCCAGAGTATTAAAAAACCCGTGCTTAAACTCCTTGACGGAGAGTATAGTGAAAACGGAATGGCTGAACTTCTCACTGAACAAGGTCCCGCTTATAATTTGAATATTCGAATCTTCAATGAATTGCAGCACACCATTACCGGGTGGCCCGGCGGTAAACCAAATGCTGATGACTCCAGTCGTCCGGAACGCGCTCAACCCTTTCCTAAACGCGTCGTCGTTTTTAGTCCTGAACCCCAGGACGATGTGCTCTACATGGGTGGCACACTGCACCGACTGACGCAACAGGGGCATAATATAGAAGTTGTCTATCAGACTTCCGGAAATCTCGCGGTCCCTGATGATGAAGCGGTAAAATTTGCAGAGTTCCTTATCGACAGCAAAATGAATAATAATAACGAGACTGAAAGCCAGGTTAACTTTGCCCGTCAAGTAATTAAAGACCTGAAAAAGAAAGGGAACAACAGCACAGACACACCCGAAGTACGTCGAATTAAAGCAATGATACGAAGAGGTGAAGCGCGCGCGGCCTGTCGAATCTGTGGATTGCGTTCAAAAAATATTCATTTTCTTGATTTACCTTTTTACGAACAAGGTCGGTATCGACAGTTCAATCTCAGTGGCAAAGACGAAGGTAAGGTGACAAAATTACTTAATAAAATTAAACCTCACCAGATATACGCGACTGGATGGCAGTCCGACCCAAATTCGGTGCCATTCCTTTGCTTTGAATCTATGCGTAATGCCCTGCAAAGAATTACTGATTCTTCATGGCTTAAGGACTGTTTTGTATGGCTCTACCATGGATCGGAAAAAGAATGGTTAATGGATGAGATTGAAATGGCCGTCCCCTTGAGCCCGAATGAACTGGCCATAAAAATAAATGCTATTTACCAGCATGTGTCTCAGCGAAGACAAACACTTTCCACGGAGAATAAGCTGCGAGAATCCTGGCAAAATGCTGAATCGCGGAATCAAGCCATTGCAAAAAATTATGATCTTCTCGGACTAGCCGAGTATGAAGCGATTGAAGCATTTAAGCGTTGGCGTTTCAACTGAGTCATAAGCCAGGATATCAGGTTTAAGTAAAATCGGTGACGTGCCGGTTAAGTGTATTACACACTTAATTCAGTGGGGATTAAACCGTATGAAGAGGTAGAGAAAGGAAGTGATATACTCTATTCCGGATTACCCTGATTTATGACCGCGTTATTTGACAAAAGGATAATCACTCATCCCTTTTCAACAGAAATGAATGAAATATACACCGCTCCTTTGCTTCTTCGCGATTTAGCGATAAATGAACGCCCGCAGGAGCGATTGGAGAAATACGGGGCACCCGCTTTGAGTGATACCGAATTACTGGCGATGCTCTTGCGCAGTGGGACAAAAAACCTAAGCGTACTCACCTTATCTTCAACTATCATTGCTGAAGCAGGTGCACTCGCTGGCTTGCTTAGCTGGACAGTATCCGATTTCAAGAAAATTAAAGGGATCGGTAAAATTAAAGCTCTTCAGCTCATATCGGTAATGGAAATTGCGCGCCGCATACTTTTACAAAACCGTCATTCTGAGCCATCATTCAACACCCCGGACTCAGTATTTGAATATTTTCGACCTATAATTGCTGGAATCGAAGTAGAAAAATTCTGGGTCCTCTGCTTGAACCGAAAAAATCGCTTAATAAAATGTGTGGAGACAACATCAGGAACAGCGAGCAGTAGCCTGGCACACCCGCGTGAAGTTTTCCGCGATGCAATCCGATTAAGCGCTTCTGCAATCATATGTGTACATAATCATCCGAGCGGTGACCCCACTCCGAGCAGCGCTGACATTCAAGTCACACGACAACTCAAAAACGCGGCTAAAACAGTATCTATTGATATGCTCGATCACCTCGTAATTGGTCAAATTGCGGATGACCCTAAGGGAAAAGGATATTACAGTTTTGAAGATGCAGGGCTTATTTAAGAGGTAATTAAGCTTCGTCTTCGTCTGCCTCATCCAGCTGGAGAGGATGAGTGGAAGGTGGGATGATTGGTTGATAAGCGTAGTTAAATCCCCTCCATCCAAACATCCACTCTTCCACTCTTCCCAATCATCCTCTCTCCCCCATCCCCCATTCCTTTGCACACGCTAATGCACGTCGCCATCCGACTTTCTGATTCTCTCTCTCTTCAGACGACCACTCTACGGAAAAAGATTGGTCCACATGCCAATGATTGGAAATTTCATTGAGGTCCTTCCAATAGCCGACCGCCAAACCTGCTAGATAGGCAGCACCGAGTGCCGTCGTCTCTATCACTGTAGGTCTGACAACGGGAACTTGTAAAAGATTGCATTGAAATTGCATGAGTAGGTTATTTACGCACGCACCCCCGTCCACGCGCAATTCCTGTAAGTCTATTCCAGAATCCAACTGCATGGCTTCAAGGACATCGCTAGATTGGAAAGCCATGCTTTCTAATGCGGCGCGTGCAATATGAGCCGAGGTAGTGCCCCGTGTTAATCCGACAAGGGTGCCACGGGCATGAGGTTCCCAGTGAGGCGCGCCCAACCCAGTAAACGCGGGAACAAAATAAACGCCGCCAGAATCTCCAACTTCTCTCGCTAAGGATTCAACTTCAGATGAGTTATTAATCAGCCCCAATCCGTCCCGCATCCACTGAACAACCGCTCCACCGATAAAGATACTTCCTTCAAGTGCATATTCAACCTCCTCCCCTATTTTCCAGGCCACGGTTGTTAGCAGTTTGTTCTTAGATGCCACCGGCGTTTTTCCGATATTTAAAAGAAGAAAACAACCGGTTCCATAAGTATTTTTAGCCATCCCCGATTGCAGACAGTTCTGCCCAAAAAGCGCAGCTTGCTGATCCCCTGCGATACCTGACAGAGGAATACTTCTTATTGATTTTACGCTTTCAACCTCAGCATAATATTCACTGGATGATCTAACTTCAGGCAACAGGGAATTTGGAATATTGAGAATAGATAATAGTTCGTTATCCCATTCTAACCTTTGAATATTATAGAGCAGTGTTCGGGACGCATTGGTCGCATCGGTAATATGTTTTTTTCCGTTCGTAAGATTCCAGATTAACCAGCTATCGACGGTACCGAATGCCAGTTCACCTTTGTCCGCTTTCTCTCGGGCATGGGGTATATTATCAAGTATCCATTTTATTTTAGTCCCCGAAAAATAGGGGTCGAGTAGTAGTCCCGTCTTTTTCTGGAAGAGAGGTTCTAACCCTTCCTCCCTTAGGTTTTCGCAAATGGCCGCGGTGCGCCGATCCTGCCATACAATGGCATTATATATCGGTTTACTTGTAATTCGATCCCAGAGAATCGTCGTTTCACGCTGATTAGTGATTCCTATCGCTTCAATTTCATTGCCCGTAAGACCACTCTTGCACAGAACCTCATCCGCTACTGCGCATTGTGACGATACTATTTCCTGGGGGTCATGCTCTACCCATCCCGGCTTAGGAAACAGCTGTTTGAATTCTCTCTGCGCTACTGCCTCTATCCCTCCATCATGATCAAACAAAATAGCCCGCGAACTCGTGGTTCCCTGGTCTAACGCTAATATATATTTCATCTCATTACAGGTTTGTATCAACCTATCACGATTAGACTGAAAATCATAATAAAATTACTTTCCGGCAATTTAAGTGTAATTTATTCTCTACATTTGAATAAAATCAGTAATCCTTTCAAATACCAATCAGTTTATAGGCAAACGATGCTCTATAGGGCTTCTCTATTATAAGTGCCTGTAAACTCAGAATCTTTCCCTCCCAGATGTTTTTTTCATGATAAATACTTTTTGAAGACTCTATTCGTAAAAAATTTAATTTTTTTCGTGATTTTTAAATCTTAAACAGTAACCTCATCGTTTTCTCTAATGCTCAATTTTGCTGATCAATGTCTGGACATGGCCCAATCAATACTGGGACACAACTTGAATTCCATAAATGAAGATGGATCCATAAGTCCAATTAATGGTGAAACGTCACGGTTTGATGAACCGGGTCATGCCGCTCTTGCGATCGGCGAATATTACCGCGCTACAGGGGAAACACAGTTAGGTAATTTCGATCTCATTGACCTTACTGCCCGCTGTATAACCGCACAGGTATTTACTGAAGAAGAGAATGAAAATGGTCTTGCTTACTCTGCCTTAGGTTTACTCTCGTTTGGTCCGGCAAAAGACCGCAATCCCGTCTGGGAACGTCTTCTCGATCCTACGCGCGAACACCTTGATAAGCGGTTGCTTGTCCGGAGTGATTATGATAACCATCTGCAGGCATATAATATAGCGAAGTCCGTCGCCCGATTCAGCATGGGGCTCTCCAAAAAAGATGAAACGGGAAAGTTAATTGACCGTTTTATTGAGCGCATCAATGAAAATAGCACAGGGGGATATTGTGACGACGCTCCGGAAATCGGTTTGGGTGGTGTTTATAATATTAATGGTATATTAAGTTTTGTCTTCATCCGTCAGACACTTCAGCTGCATGCAAACCTGCATCTGCGTGATCGCAAATTACCCAGTCTGCGCACTTTCGCTGAGAAATATATTCGGATGATGCCAGATATTGTGCGACAGGATGGGCTGGGTTGGATTTTCGGTGAAGGGATTGGCGCTTACGGCCAAATGCTCTGTATCAGTATTATCCTGCAAGCCATGCGCGACGATTGGATAAATGAGGATCAAAAACCACGTTACTTCAATATACTTCGCCGTCTTTTCCAATACTTCTTTATGACTTACCTCGATCAGGAAGAGGGAATCTTAGTCGTTAGAGATAGCGAACGCACAACCATAGATGAACACACTTCACGTCTGGCAGATTTCGATGGTGCACGCTATCTTTGCCAATGGTCTCGCCTCGCCAAGTCAATCGGCGGTTCAATGGATGCCAAACCTTCACCGGCAAGGCCTGCTGGCCGGTTTGTTATTTTCGATAAGGACAATCGCCGCGAACGCGGTGTATTTATCTATCAAGATCCCGATAGCGGGATGCATGTTAATCTACCTCTCGTAGGCCAGGGAAATCATAGCAGCTCAGATTCACTCTCCTTTCCTCATTGCCCGGGGATTTTCGATTGGCCGGTCAATAATTATGTCCCCATCATGCTTCCTGAACTGACCTTTGGGGACAGAGTTATTGTCCCCTCCTTTTACGGCCATCGTTGCGTCACTGGATTGGGTCTGCGAAATTCTTTCTATTTTCGATTTGAACAACCTGACCTCATCACGCGTGAAGAAAAAATCGTGTCCGGTCTCGGCAGTGTAAAGGTTTCTTGGACTTTTGCCGGTAATAAAGTTACGAGCGATTTTATATTCAAGGTTAAAAACCAAGTCCAGATGGATCAGATGCGCTATGTCTTTGCGATTGCAACCAGCCATTCTACTTACCATTCCAGTACCGCTTTTTGCCTTGGCCAGGAAGGCTTGCGTTGCAAAGTCCATAAAGATGATTTTCAAGCTGTTTGGCAGGAACCAGAACTGGTCACTAACGAACCGAACTATAAAACTTACTGGGGCAATATACATTACATGCAATTGCTTATCCGTGATCATCCACTCATCATGCGTCCCAGCCAACAATATAGGCTTACCGTATCATTTGAGCCCGACATTGCATTTGTCGGAGAAAACAGTTAGCTTCACTCGATGCTTTCGGCAAGAATTATACCCTGCCTTGATGTAAGCGCAGGACGCGTTGTCAAGGGAATCAAATTTAAGGATTTGGTTGACGCTGGAGATCCTGTAGAAGCAGCTAAGGCCTACGAGGAGCAAGGTGCAGATGAATTAGTCTTTCTCGACATAACGGCCTCTAGCGATGAGCGGGAAATCATGCATCATGTTGTGGAGGAAACAGCCTCACAATGTTTTATGCCCCTAACCGTAGGTGGCGGACTTCGCGACCTCAATAACATAAGACAAATGTTAAACGCGGGTGCCGACAAAGTAAGCCTGAATACATCTGCCATCTTAAACCCGGATCTGGTTCTACAAGCGGCAAGTAAGTTCGGCAACCAATGTATCGTCGTTGCGATTGATGCAAAGCGTGAACCCTCCGAAGATAAATGGCGCGTTTATACACATGGTGGCCGTCACCCCACTGATCTGGACGCGATTTCATGGGCTCAAAAAGTTGTCTCCCTGGGTGCTGGTGAGATCTTACTCACAAGCATGGATCAGGACGGCATGCAAAATGGATACGATATTGATCTTACGCGGAAATTAAGTGAATCCGTAACCGTCCCGGTTATCGCATCGGGTGGTGCCGGCAATCTCGACCACCTCGTATCTGTTCTTAAAGAGGGCAAAGCCAATGCCGTTCTCGCTGCTTCAATCTTTCATTTTGGCACCTATAAAATAAAAGAGGCTAAAGAAACCTTATTGAAGGCAGGTATTCCAGTCCGGCTTTAAGGTGCTTCAGCCAGGTTGCGAAGATATTCAAGCGCCTTCTGATAACTTCTCCGTTGGAGGAAATGGGTTAAGCGATCATCCATTTCATCAGCGCGACTTTCCACCAGCAAATCGAGATCCTTAATAGCGCTGACGATGTCGTTTTTATCCGCGTCCTCCGCACTTTCAACGACGATCTGTAATCGTTCTTCAATTTCCTTGTTCAACATAGCTTTTAAAAGGCCTCTAAGCTGTAAGCGTTCCCTTTCCACCGACACTAAAGGAACCTAATTGCTTGATTTTAAGTCAATAAATTCATATTTAATTTTTCACGTAAAGGCACCGATATCAATCAAAATGAAACAACTTAGCTTTGCAAATCGCTGGAACGCTGACCTCATAGATGAATATTATGATCGCTGGCTGACTAATCCCGAAGGACTCGACGAAAAATGGATCGCTTTTTTTGAGGGTTTTGAGTTAGCGACTAATGGCAATGGATCTTCTGCTCCTAAGGTACGCGATAGCGAAGCTACAGCGGCCATAAAACAGGCCCGATTTACGGGAGCTATTTATGCCTATCGATCAATTGGGCATACGATGGCGAATTTTAATCCCCTTGAAAAATCGGTGGCTTTTAATCCGCGTCTTTCTTTACAGCGCTTGGGATTCGAAGATAACGAATTGGACCATGAGTATCATACCGGAAATTACCTCGACGGAAAAGTCATGTCGATTGGTCAACTCCTCAATGATTTAAAAGAGACCTATTGTAGCGCAATAGGAGTAGAATATCTACATATTCAAGATACTCCACCCCGTCGCTGGCTTCAGGCGAGAATTGAACCGACCCTTAATAAGTCTAATTTTTCAAGAGAAAAAAAATTGGCCGTCCTCGAAGATATCCTCGAAGCAGAAGGTTTTGAAAAATATCTCCAGACTCGTTATGT
Source organism: Opitutales bacterium (assembly GCA_965219535.1). Taxonomy (GTDB): domain Bacteria; phylum Verrucomicrobiota; class Verrucomicrobiia; order Opitutales; family PNEW01; genus PNEW01. The sequence continues at coordinate 2,109,747 of CBDCNV010000001.1, forward strand.
TGGCCAGAAACGATTCTCCCTTGAAGGCGGTGAAACTATTATCCCGTGCCTGCATGCCACTATTGAAAAATGTTTCGATCTCAAAATTGTGGAAATTGTTATGGGTATGGCACATCGCGGGCGCCTGAACGTCCTCGTTAATATTCTAGGTAAATCCTACGACTTTATATTTCATGAATTTGCAGAAAATTATGTTCCCGAAACGATACATGGGGATGGCGACGTAAAATACCATTTGGGTTATGAAGCTCAACTCAACACCTCCAGTGGTGAAACTATAAACTTTCACCTCGCGGCCAATCCAAGTCATTTGGAAGTAGTTAATCCGGTAGTTGAAGGCCGTGCCCGTGCGAGACAACGCATACTCGGTGATCTTGAACGCAAGACAGTTCTCCCTATTCTTATTCATGGTGACGCGGCTTTCGCGGGACAGGGTGTTGTAAGCGAAGTCTTAAATCTCTCGCAATTGAAAGGGTATACAACCGGCGGGACTTTGCATTTTATTATAAATAATCAGATCGGATTTACAACAGATCCCTCTGAGGCCCGTTCTAGTCGTTATTGCACCGATGTCGCAAAAATGATTGAAGCACCTATTTTTCATGTCAATGGAGACGACCCACTCGCCATGGTGTATGTTACGGAGATGGCACTCGATTATCGACAGGAATTTGGCCAGGACGTGGTAATCGATATGTACTGTTATCGGCGACATGGTCACAATGAAGCGGATGAACCGACCTTTACCCAACCCCTCCTTTACGAAAGAATTTCTAAACATCCGCTGATCAGCGAATCCTTATGTGCAAAACTGATCGAAGAAGGTGAATTGGAAGAAATAGAAGCGGAAGCGATCAAAGAAAAATATCAAAAAACCCTCGATGCGGCATTCACCCGCACGAAGAAAGAGGAATCGGAGATAGCGGAAAAGAAAAATGAAAAATTTCATGGGTCTGATGCCATTTTCCAGCCACCCTATAGTTTTCGACCCGTGAAAACGAGTGTCAGAAAAGAAGCCCTGGAAAAAGTTATTAAAGCGCTTACCTCTTATCCCGATGATCTGAAACTTAACCGGAAAATAATTCGCCTCCTAAGTAATAGACGGAAGGCTTATGAGAAGGATCAGGGGATTGACTGGGCGCTCGCTGAACAGCTCGCCTGGGGAACCCTCATGCTCGACGGGACACCGGTGCGAATCTCCGGGCAGGACTGCGCGCGAGGAACCTTCAGTCAACGGCACGCTGTCCTTTATGATGTCGAAACAAAGGAAGGCTACTTTCCTCTTATGGAATTGGATGACCGGAGAGCCATTCAATGCGTTCATAATTCAATGCTTTCGGAAGTCGCCGTTCTTGGGTTTGATTACGGCTATTCGCTCGACTATCCGCAAATGCTCTGCATGTGGGAAGCACAGTTCGGTGACTTTGTAAACGGCGCGCAGGTTATCATAGATCAGTTTATTGCCAGTGGGGAATCAAAGTGGCAGCGAGTCAGCGGCATTGTTCTCTTATTACCGCATGGCTATGAGGGGCAGGGGCCGGAGCATTCCTCCGCGCGACTCGAACGATTTCTTCAAGCATGCGCGGAAGATAATTTTCAGGTCTGCAATTTAAGTACTCCCGCACAGTATTTTCACGTCCTGAGGCGACAGATGAAGCGTGATATTCGCATGCCGCTTATTATCATGGCACCTAAAAGCTTGTTACGCCATAAACAGGCTGTGTCTCACAATAATGATTTCCTCAAAGGGACATTTAAGGAAATTCTGGATGATTCAAAACCGGGGAAGAAAATTGAGCGTATCATTCTGAGTACGGGTAAGATATATTATGATTTGAATGACTACAGGAAGAACAATAAAATAGAGAACGCTGCCCTCCTTCGGGTTGAACAACTTTATCCTCTCAACAAAAAACTGTTGTTAGAATTACTGACAAAATATTCAGATGCTAAAAAGCTGGTTTGGTGTCAGGAAGAATCACAGAACATGGGAGCATGGACTTATATATCTCCAATTTTAGAAGAGATATCTGATGAAAAACCGTTTTATGCCGGACGTGATGCCAGTGCTAGTCCGGCTGTGGGATCACTTGCGATTCACAGAATCGAACAGGCGGCATTGGTTGAAACAGCATTTCTGGGTTGAGCTCACCCTCAATTTAAGAGTCGCTTGCTTTTTTAAGGTGATGTCTACAATCTAAAAATATGGCTACCGAAATAAAAGTTCCCTCAATGGGGGAATCGATTACGAGTGGTATAATCGCCACCTGGCATATTAAAGATGGAGACATCGTAGAGAGCGGTCAGGTCCTTTACGAGTTGGAGACCGATAAAATTACATCTGAAGGTCAGGCTGATGTAAGTGGTCAAATTAAATTAGCTGTCGCTGAAGGAGATGAAGTAGAGATCGGTCAAGTCATTGCCACGATCGATGAATCTGTAGCCGCACCCGCTAAAGCTGCACCGAAAAAACCAGAGAAGACTCCCGCCCTGTTTAAAGAGAAAGCAGTTGCTGAGAAAACAGTGGTAAAGGAAGAAAAACCACTTGAGCCCCAACCTGTTTCACCCGCAGTACGCCGCCTGGCTTCGGAATCGGGAATTGATCCAGCGTCGATCGAAGGCACGGGAAAAGGAGGTCGTGTAACGAAGGAAGATTTAATTACCTCGAGTCCGGGTGCTGATGGTAAGGAAAAAGCGGAAAGTAAAAGCAATTTTACCCCTGTTGAAAAAACCGCCCCTTCTAAAACACTAGTGGATGCAATGCCCTCTCCTCCTCGTGCCTCAACTACAGAACGCAGCACGAGAAAGAAAATGTCACCGATGCGCAAGCGTATCGCTGAACGTTTAGTCGATGCGCAGCGCACGGCTGCTATTCTTACTACCTTTAACGAAACCGACATGAGCGCTGTCATGGGACTGCGCAAAACTTATCAGGAAAAATTTGTTGATAAACATGGAGTAAAACTTGGATTCATGTCTTTTTTTGTTAAAGCAGTCGTAAACGCACTCATTGAAGTACCAGCACTCAATGGTCAAATCGACGGAGAAACACTTATTGAAAATAATTTTTATGATATCGCGGTTGCTGTCGGGACGAAAAAGGGATTGCTCGTCCCCGTTGTCCGTGATTGCGATAAACTGAGTTTCGCCGAGATTGAGAAAAATATCATTTCATATGCGAAAAAAGCGAATGATGGTAGTATAGCAATTGAAGATCTCCAGGGTGGAGTTTTTACCATTTCCAACGGCGGAATTTTCGGGTCTATGCTTTCCACCCCTATCCTCAATATGCCGCAAAGCGGTATTCTGGGTATGCATACGATTCAACAAAGACCCGTCGTCGTTAATAACGAAATTGTCATACGTCCCATGATGTATCTCGCACTTTCTTACGATCACCGGATCGTTGACGGTCGTGAAGCCGTTACCTTCCTCATTAAGGTAAAAGAGGCGATAGAAGATCCATCAAGGCTTATGTTTGAGATATAAAAATCTGATTTATGCCTGAGGATACTTTTGATTGTGCGGTGATCGGTTCAGGTCCCGGGGGTTATGTCGCCGCGATTCGTGCCGCCCAACTCGGATTGAAGACCGCGATTATTGAAAAAGATAAATATCTTGGCGGGACCTGCCTGAATGTAGGCTGCATTCCCAGTAAAGCACTCTTGCACTCAACGGAGATGTTCCATTTCGCCGCCCACGAGAGTTCCGCTCACGGAATAAATACAGGTGAAGTTTCAATGGATATCGCGACCTTGATGAAAAAGAAAACCGGTGTCGTCGATACACTGCGCCGCGGCGTCGAAACGCTGGTCAAAAAGAGGAAAATCGCAATCTTCAAAGGCCACGGTAAATTGCTCGGCAATGGTAAGATTGGAATTAAAGGAGAAAAAGATTCAGAAGAAATAGCTGCGCGCAATATTATCCTCGCTACAGGATCCAAAGTCGCTGAACTGCCATTCTTAAAATGTGACGGTAAACATGTTGTCTCAAGCGATGATGCGATCGCCTTCGATAGTGCGCCGGAAAGACTCATTGTTATAGGAGGTGGAGCGATTGGGTTGGAGCTGGGTTCTGTCTGGTCGCGTTTGGGAAGTGAAGTAACAATCGTTGAATTCCTGCCACGCATAGCAGCAACCTATGATCCGGACATCACCCAGCTGGCAGAGCGTATTTTTAAAAAGCAGGGAATGAAAATTGAAACTTCGGCTGCAGTGACTGGGGTGAAAATAGATGGCGATTATTCCATAGTGTCTGTTGATAAAAAGGGTAAGACACTGGAATTTGGGGCGGACAAAGTTCTCCTCAGTGTAGGACGAGTGCCCTATAGTGAGGGGCTTGGCCTCGAAAAGGTGGGGGTAAGTAAAGATGATCGTGGACGAATAATAACCGATGAATCTTTTCGCACGAACGTCGAGGGGGTTTATGCTATTGGCGACACCATAGAAGGACCGATGCTCGCTCATAAAGCGGAAGAAGAAGGTGTCGCCGCCGCGGAAATAATTGCCGGAAAAGCAGGTCATGTAAATTACAAGGCGATACCCAACGTCATTTACACTGAACCCGAAATGGCAAGTGTAGGAATATCCGAAGAAGATGCCAAAGACCAAAATTTAGAAATCAGCATCGGCAAATTCCCTCTCGCCGCGAATGGTCGTGCAATAGCATCGGGCACCACCGATGGGATGGTAAAAGTAATTGCCGATGCCGTGACCGATCGATTACTCGGTGTTCAAGTTATCAGCCACAATGCATCCGAACTGATTGCCGCCGCCGTCGTACACATGGAGTACTGCGGCAGCGCAGAGGACATGGCCCGAACCGTAACCGCTCACCCCACCCTTTCAGAATCCCTTAAAGAAGCCGCCATGGCCGTTGATAAAGCCTCAATCCACTCCTTGTGAGTTGAGCTGTTAGCACTAACAAGGTAGGTGGAGCGGGCTACCTGCCAGCCATAGCCTTGGCGAAGGTTGGTCTCTAGCACGCTTCTTCAGTTATGACATTCTCAAACGCGCTAGGGACAGCGCGTTCCACATTGGGTTGCAATAATTATAATTAATTGTTGCTTAAAATTAATTTAGAGGAAGACGATGAGGCAGACGAAGACGAAGCTTTATAAGATTTGGTATAGCCAACACTCTTCGTCTTCGTCTGCCTCATCGTCTTCGTCCCTCCCACTATTAAGTCCCATTTCATCCCGCATCCCGTATACCATTGACCATTAAGAAAAAATAAATAAATTCCGACAGTTGGAGAGATGGCAGAGTGGCCGATTGCGGTAGTCTTGAAAACTATTGAACCGAAAGGTTCCGGGGGTTCGAATCCCCCTCTCTCCGCCATTTTATAAGGTATTATTAATAATAACTTTATGAATGTTATAATTTAATAATATGCCAAAATTACAATGGTTATTACAATAAACTCACCAACATTCAAGGATGTCGCAGACACTATTTAATAACTTTTCTCTATTGAAAAGAGAGGGATAAAAAAACACATTCCTCAACAATCGATGATCCATTAACCTGTATGAGGCGGAGGAGGTATTAAGTGAATGAGGCTTTCCTGGCGATGTAGTTATTCCCACCCGCAAATTCGGACACCCTGCTTTCATGCGGTTTTCATTTTCTCTAACAACCGAGTGATCCCAACTCATAGCCGCTGGTAAATTCGGCATGAGCGGTTACCAATTCACTTGATCCATTCGATTCAAAGAAAATTATAGCCTATCCGCAGATGTGTAAATGTTTCCTGACTAATTTAATAAATGACTGAATTTAATACTGGAATATTTGAATGGGATATTCGAGATATATCTTCCGCTCTATGTATTACACTGAATGACGCTCGCCTATATTTTACAGATGGTAGAAAAGTATCATTTTTAATGGAACGTAGAATAGCCTACGAGGTGCTAAATGGCAGATTGGCACCGAGCGAGGGAGCTGGGTATGATGTTATAGATGACAAGGGTTACAAATGGGAGGTGCGCAGCATTTCAAAGGGCGGTATTTACTTTTGCCCTAGCTATATGGTTGGATCAGGGCGTTCATTCAATGAATCGGGATTCCTCCAAAAAATAGAAGAAATCGAAGGCTTCATTGTCACGGATATTGAAAAATTTCCGGCTATTCCTTACTGGATTATTCCCGCGTATGAGGTAGTTCGCTGGTGGGAAGAAGGCAGCTTAGGTACTACTACTAAAATTACTCGCAAAAAAATGCTTGAGTTGCTACATTCAGGATAATGGACGTCGAACAGTTGTCACTAATAGAAGAAGAAATTCCTGAGACACCTATTCTTACAACTCACGAGTTTGAAGAAGAACTGACGAAATTCAACGAATTTGGTAAAAATACTGTTATACAAGATTTCCCTGACTCTGATATTGATTTGCCTGTTTATGTAAATGAGTTTTGGACCTCTAAGCAAAGGGCCGCATCCTCGTTGCATGAAATTTCCTATAGAGCTTGCTTTAAGCCACAACTTCCGCGGTTCTTTATAAATAGGTTATCTCAATTTGGCGATATAGTATACGATCCATTCATGGGTAGAGGTACGACGTTAATCGAATCCGCCCTACTTAAAAGGTATGCCACAGGTTGTGACATTAACCCTTTGAGTCGTATTTTAGTAGAGCCAAGACTTACTCCACCAGCACTAACTGCAATATTCGATAGGTTACGCAACCTTGATTTAGATTCTCCAACTTCAATTAACGACAAACTTCTGGCATTCTATCACCCTGTAACTCTGCTTCGCATCACTAATTTGAGAAAATATTTACTGGCCCGAGAATCAGAAGGAACTATTGACCCAATTGACTCTTGGATTAGAATGGTTGCGACCAATCGCCTCACTGGCCATTCGACGGGATTTTTCTCAGTTTATACACTCCCTCCAAACCAAGCTTTATCAATCGAATCACAAATAAAGATCAACGCGAAGCGCAACCAAGTACCACCAGAACGCGACATAATATCGCTTGTTATTAAAAAAAGTCGATCCCTACTAAGCAATGTTGACTCTTTTACTCTAAAAAGAATTGGCGAATCGGCTCGCAATTCATGTTTTATAACCGGAAGCTGTGACAGCACCCCTCAATTAAAAGATTCTACAATTCGCTTAGTTGTCACGTCCCCACCTTTTCTTGATGTCGTAGATTACCAAAAAGACAATTGGTTACGTTGTTGGTTTAACGGGATTGATTCACACAGCGTAAGTATATGGCAGTTGAAAAAAAAGGAAGACTGGATGGCTGCAATGACTAGAGTATTCTGCGAGCTAAAACGTGTTTTAATACCCGGCGGACACGTAGCGTTTGAAGTTGGTGAAGTTAGTGGAGGTAATTTACTGCTAGAAACACTGGTAGTACCGGCTGCCATTAAGGCTGGGTTAAATCCAATCTTCGTCCTGATCAATGATCAAAAATTTACGAAGACTTCAAATTGCTGGGGTGTATCCAATTCAACTAAAGGCACAAATACTAACCGTATTATCTTGCTCCGTAAATAAATTTGATCAGTTCCCCTGGGAGAGGGCTGTGCTCGTTTTAGAGGGCTTGTGCTTATCTTAGCCTCAGTTGGTCAACGTTCAGCTACCGGCCCAAGCAGGCCAGTAGGAAAGCGCAGTGATTGGCCGCGTTCGGGCTACGCCCTCACTTCGCCAAGATCTCTCCTATACATCAATCCTAAAACCATTAACGCCCGGTTACTCTCTCACTTAATTATTGGTAGGAAAAACGGGGTCCGATCAGGGGGACGTCTTTCTGGAGTCACCTGCTGCCCCGCTCACGGCTGGACTCACCCTTTCCGTGGCGTGGGGCATGTCCTAGTAATCAATCCTGCGGGCATTCCGGCGGCTATACGAATAGCGGTAACGGGCTTGAGGCCCTTACCGGGCCACCTTAGGGATGCGTCCGAGGGATTGCACGCACGCCGGAAGGCGGCTATTCACCGGGTCGATGCGGCATCCTAGGGACATCGAGGTCCCGCTTTATGCTGTCACTGACCTGTTTGAACCTGCTTTTCAGGTGGAGCACCCCGGTTGTAGCTCTCGATCAGTCGATCCCGGGACTCTCTTTCCGAAGATCCTTTCTCTGATTGGAGACGATGACGCCGTGCTACTGGACCTTTTGGAATGGCAGAACAGAACCAAGTATCCACTTCTAATGACTTGCACCTCAATTCGTATTCGCTCAGTGGAGGGAAGTTCGGATCGTGGGGGCAGGCTTGCGGATAGTTTCCGCCGATGACGCACCCACACTCGAAAGAGTCAACTTCCTCTTGGTTCGGATCTTGATCATCGTAAGACACAATCCTTTCGACAAGTGGCGCTTCGCAATGAGAGCAGAGCAATTCGGACACTTATTCTCGAAGGTTCAACAGCTCGTTCTCTAGCTCCTCAAAAGCTGTGCCTGTCGCAAGTTTCTCTAACTGAGATCGTCCCTTAGCCGCATATAGATCAGGGCGAATTACAGCCAAGAGACTAAGCGCAATTTCCTGCGCTGTTCGGTCTGCAGTAGGAAGAGCAACCATGTCGGCCAGAATGGGGCTTAAGGATGCGACCTCTTCCTTTCCAACGTTGTGCCAGATAGGGAGAAGTGTGAGTCTAGCTTCAATTTGGCGCGTGATAAGTGCGCGTAGCTCGGTTTCGGGCCATTTTTTTTTCAGGAACGATGGACTCACTACAACAATTCCGATCTGTGATTTAGCCATCCCCCGATCAATAGAACCTGATAGGCTGTCACCAAGTTTTAGAGAAACCTCATCGTACCATAACTTGACACCTAATCCGCCGAGGGCCTTCACTAGTGGTCGTACGAACTTTTCCTTATCTTCCCAAGCGTGAGAGACGAAAGCATCCCAGTGCTCTGTATCTCCCGACATCGTTGTCACAGCCATCTCTCTTTTATTTGTTTCTACGATTTCATCCATACAGCCTGTAACTCTCTTGTCAAGCTGGTCGAGACCTAAACGACCAACAATACTACTTATGGTTCTTCGCCAAGTAAGGATGACCTGTTTACCCGATCATTTTTTCGCCAGAACACGTGTGAGGTCATTTACAGCAACTTGCACGACCAATGACCGGAATGTTCGGCCTTGGGCGGCAGTCCGGTGCAGACATCCCTGCGCCGACGCCTTGGCTTTCGTGGGGGTGTCGCCAGACCCAGTTCACGTCGCAGACCTTGCACGAGCCGTTTACCCACCTGCCAACCTTCGTCCTTCAACAGCTTCGTGATCTTCGCATAGCCCCACCTTGGTGTACTGCTATGACAAACGCCTTATAGGCATATGTAGAGCTGTGTAGACAGAAAGTACCGGCACCCCGCTCGCATCGAACACTGGCCCCGAGCCACAAGTCTCTCTGCCACTTGCCGCTTGTGCCCAGCGCTTACTACCGAGCATAAGCGACATCTACCATTTTTTTTCAAGCGTCTCCTGCAGGATCTCTATCCCCAGCAGCTTGTCTGCGAGCATCCGTTTTAGCCGCGCGTTCTCCTTCTCGAGCTCCTTCATCCGCTTGGCTTGGTTGACATCAATCATCCCAAACTCACGCTTCCAGCGATGGAAGCTCTGTTCGCTTATGTTGTTCTCGCGGCATACTTCCAGGATCGTTTTCCCTTTGTCTGCCTGGCGCAGCATCCTTATCTTCTCTTCGGTCGTGTATCTTTTGCCTTTCATTGTCTGAGTCCTTTTTAGGTTACCCAGACTAACTTTTCAAGTGTCCCAGTTTTCGTGGTCACGACCATTCACCCTCAACTAAATATTAAGATAACAAAAAAATTCGATACCGAGGTCGGAAAAGCTGGAGCTAACAGTTCAGTTGGGACTATTCACTTTTTTTTGAGAGCGACAGATCAATCGCAGGTCACTGATTTCCAATTGTCTGTCGCTGCCCAGCTTCTTTATCAAGCATGAATAGTGCGGCTGGCTCATTACCGGCAATTTTTAATTGCTATCACACATTTGTCGCACTGTCGTTTCTTCTTCTATCTGTTCATCAATGAACCATCGGACAAAGCTTTTTGTCTGAAAATCTCCAGTTTTGTCTGCTAATTGATAGATCTCACCTATCTTAACCGAACCTTCACGTTCTTGCATAAGGGACGTCTGAAAGACATCGATGATGCTCTTATATTTATTTTTCGGTGAGGATATCGGCTTTAAATCAACATTACCGTCTCTATTAAGAAGATAATCAAAGATTTTCATCGCATGCTGAAATTCCTCTTCCACCTGCATGCGTAACCAGTTAGCAAACCCCCGGAACCCTTGCCCATCCATCCACGCCGACATCGCGAGGTATTGGTATTGGGCGTTTAATTCCATGTTAATCTGTTCATTGAGAGAGGCCTCAATTTTTTTTGGGAGATTGTTTGCCAGCTTATCACTAGCGCTGCTTATGTTGCTCATAGGTTTCTTTTTTATAGTTCTTATGTCTGTTTGAACTAAAAGCTAAATTAATAAGATTAATTGTCAAATAGTGAGTTTTCTATCCGCGTTTCCTGGTGTATGGCATAGATCTCATTAATTAGTTGAAAATTATTTAATCCAAACAAGTGTTCCTTTCGGGGCCTCATTGAAAAGGGTGATAACATCCTGATTTTTCATTTCGATACAGCCGGAAGACTGCGGGGTGCCGATAAGATCTTCATGATTACTGCCATGAATATAAATAAATCGATTATAAGTGTCGCAATTTGGGCCTTGATTTTTTCCCGGTTCGAGCCTGACCTGTCCCCGTAAAACTGGACCAGGAAAGATTTAGTCTGGCATGGGTGGGAAACCTAATAATAAATAGGAGAAAGAACGACCCATGAAAAGCAAAGGCAAACGCTATAATAAAGAACAAATCATCTATGCCCTAAGGCAGGTAGAAGGCGGTCAAAGGATCGCCGAAGTGTGCCGAGAGTTAGGGGTGAGCGAACAGACCTACCACCGTTGGAAGGGTAAATACGCGGGCATGGGAATCAGTGAATTAAGACGACTGAAGCAACTCGACGAAGAGAACACTAGTTTGAAGAAGCTGGTGGCTGATCTGAGCCTGGACAAGCACATGCTGCAGGAAGTTATCACAAAAAAATTGTAAAGCCAGTGGGCAAGAAGGTGATTGCTGACTGGTTAGTGGAAGCCTATGAGGTGAGCAAACGCCGGGCGTGCAGGCTGATGCAGTTGTCTTGGTCGAGTTATAACTACCAGCCGGTGAAGAAGGACGAACGTGCGCTGATCATGCGCATCGGTGACCTCGCCGCCGCGCGCGTGCGCTACGGGTATCGGCGAATCACGGTGTTATTAAAGCGGGAAGGCTGGACGGTAGGAAAGAAACGCGTTTATCGTATCTACAAGGCCGAAGGGCTGGAAGTGCGCACGAAGAAACGAAAGAAGCGTGCCGCGCAAAGACGGGTGTCACTGCCCGCGGCATCAGCTGCCCAGGAGCGCTGGTCGATGGACTTTATGAGCGATCGGCTGACCAACGCCCGCCCCTTCCGCATACTCACCGTTGTCGATCAATACACCCGAGCTTGCCCACTGCTTTTGGTCGATACGTCCATCGGTGGGCACAAAGTCGCTGCAGCACTTATGAAAGCCGCTGCAGGAATCGGTCTTCCCCAAACCATTACCGTCGATAATGGGCCCGAGTTTGCCGGCAAAGTACTGGATGAATGGGCTTATGGCCATGGCATCAAGCTGGATTTTATCCGGCCAGGCAAACCCGTAGAGAATGGTTATATTGAGAGCTTCAATGGACGCTTACGAGATGAACTTCTTAACACCGAGCTATTTTGTACGCTCGCTGAAGCGAAAGAAAAACTTGAAGCCTGGCGGCTTGATTATAATACTCAAAGACCACACAGCTCTCTGGGCTATATCTAAGAAAATTAAAACCCATACCACCCTGCCGGATCTAACACTAGCACTGGTACAGTAAACGGGAGCAGGTCAAAACCATTAACACCCGGTAACTCTCTCACTTAAACTGGTACGAATAACGGGGTCCGATCAATTGCAATATGCATTCAGCCAACCTCCAATTTATGAAGGTGAATTTGTAGAGAAAGAAGTATTGGTTGGCTTCAAAAAGGATATATCTGAAATACAGATAAAATCTTTTGAAAATAGATATCAACTAAGACGCTTTAAGATTTTCCATCATCTATATGTATGTCATTATAAAATAATTAGCGATAAAACTGTATCTGAGGTAATCAATGAAGCTAAAAAGGATTCGATATATAGAGCCAAACTATATAAGAAATATTCAAAGTTCAATCGACCCTGACTTTTTCTTTCAATGGAGCCTTAATAATACTGGGCAAAAGGTTAATGCAATATCGGGTAGTATAGATGTTGATATCGATTGGCTTGAGGCCATGCAGATATATACTCCAAAAACACCAATAGTTGTTGCTGTAATAGATACAGGGGTCGCCGGTTCGAATCCGGTTAGCCACCCCAGCGATTTAATCATTTAAGATCTGATATTAACTACTTATGATTTAACTAAGTATACTAAATAACCTAATATATTGATAATAAATTGACTAAATGGAGATTTAATCTTTTGAATTTTAACACCAAATATGAAATTTTCATGTTAAAAAATTCGCTGACGTTCTTAATTTTCTCTATTTTATCCCCTCTCCTTCTAATAGCAGTGCCCCAAGACCTTGAGGTATTCACAGATTTCGAGAATATCAGCGGTGAAGGTGAATTTTTCATCGGCGAAGAGCCAAACAGAGTCAAGTTAGTTGGATTCACCGTTGAAACTTTAGAGGATCCTGCGCTTTTACACTCCGGAACAAAAGCGATAACCCTCGGGCCCGGTCAGGAGGGGGTAATTGTATCGGATAGAGGGCTTTGATCGGACCCCGTTTTTCGTACCAATTTAAGTGAGAGAGTTACCGGGTGTTAATGGTTTTAGGATTGATGTATATGAGAGATCTTGGCGAAGTGAGGGCGTAGCCCGAACGCGGCCAAGATCGGAAAGGAATCTGACAAACTCTTGTGGGCTTTTGAAGCCTAAACGACTGTGGGGATGTTCATGGTTATAGGTCTGACGCCATTGTTCGATTACCACTTGCGCTTCAGCCACGCTGAGCAACACTTCACGGTTCAAACACTCATCGCGTAAGCGGTTGTGAAACGACTCGATGAAACCGTTTTGCCAGGGACTGCCCGGATCGATATAGATCGCCTTTATGTTATTACCGGACAACCACTGCTGCACTTGATGAGCAATGAACTCACTGCCGTTGTCACTACGGATATAGCTGGGAGGTCCCTCCTCTTCAATGGCCTCGCTAAGCACAGAGAGGACATCGGTTGAGGTGAGTTGACGAGCGACCCGGATATCCAGGCATTTACGCGTATATGTCTTCGCTTCGCTTGAGTGTCGTCGCTTTCAGCTCCTCGGTACATCGATTAGAGTCATCATCTTTAATGGACCGCCGTTGTCTGTACGATCATGGACAAAGTCCCAGGACCAAACGTGATTGCGACCCTTTGCTTTAGTAGGTGACCCCGTAGAGACTCCTTGACGGTGTCTGCCCTTTTTCGGGGGCTTTACCTGCAGCCCTTCTGAACGTCGTACCGCCTGGACAAACTTCCTGCTTGTTGTCCAGCCTTCCTTTACCAGCAAGGCACGGATGCGCCGGTAACCGTAGCGGGGATGTTTCCAGGACAAGCTCACAATCCGCTCGACCAACCGCTGAGCTTTCTCACTGGCCTGTTTGGGCCGGTAACTGAACGTTGACCAACTCAGGCTGAGATAAGCACAAGCCCTCCGCAACGAGCACAACCCTTTCTCAGCCGCAGCTTTTACTACTCGTTTCTTCTGCTTTGGGCTCACCATTTTTTTGACAGCGTTTCCTCCATTACCTGATTCTTGAGCATTTGATCTGCGAGCAGCTTCTTCAGCTCGGTATGTCAGGCCTTCTCGCTTGCGCTCGTGAATTCTTTTTCCAGCTCTTTAAATCGCTTCGCATCGGCAAGTTCTAAATTGCCATATTTTTTACGCCAGCGATAGAAAGTCTGTTCGCTCAGGTTGTTTCCACGGCAGATTTCCTGTACCGTTTTACCGGTATCGGCTTGCCGCAATATTGTTATAATCTGTTCTGTTGTGTATCTTTTTCTTTTCATTGAGGTTATCTGTTTATCCCGATAACCTCTCTCTGTAAATGATACGATTTTTGGGGGTCACTCCATGAATCCAAGTTTCGACAATGTCAAGGACATCAAGTGGTCATCAATACTGCGGCTACGGGCAGTTGAGAATCGCTTCTTCGCTCTGTGTACGCTCCATGATAACGGCCGTGGAAGAACTCATCCCTTTGCCTTTTCGCCAGACGGCAAAGAACTCATGGGAAGACACGTGGGTTCCCCCGTCACTAGGCCGCTTTCTAAATGCAGCGAATCCGATGCCATCTATGTAGTCGATCTCGACATGCGTTCTGCTGATAAACCGCTGGATTGGTCTCAACTGCCATGCGCTAAGAAGGCACAAGTAGATCGGTCAGGTCAACTCCAGCGTCCTGTCCGTGTTGCAATGATCAAACAACAACCCGCATTGTTGGGAGTCGCGGGTTGGCAAACTGTGGAAGAACCCGGGCGTATCTTCGAAACTGATTCCGGATCAGTATACGTTGGAGTGATACGGGACGAACGGATTTTGGATGCAGCCAAATGTTTTGCCGTCTTGCACACGGCAAAAAAGAAGGGGTGTACCCCGATTTTATGGAATACTTGGGACGAGCTTCCAACAGATTCGTCGCGCTTGGCAATGCTCATGATGGGCCGAGCAATTGAATGTTGCGCGCCGGTCTTTGTTTCCGACCGAACCGGAATTCATGAACTCATTGAACTGTCAAACCGCAACAAGATACCTGCTCGCAGAAATGTGCAAGTGTCTCGGGAAGTAGTGGTGGACATTGGATATGCATGGGGCCTGGATAGTGCGTTTAAGATGGTTGCCAGAAAACTTCCTCACAATATGAAACGAACCGCATTAGACCGCTATCGAAGACTGGCGTGAGAGGCAGGGACCGATGACATGGAGCGTTTCCGCACCCTGGTGCCGTTCCTGTCCAAGTTCGAGGCGCCCGACTTCTAGTTCGGTCATTGAGTCGAACGTGCAGGGTAATTGATCCCGGAATCTGAGTTGAGTCCTGTCGCATCGGGTTTCGTTTCCACCTGCTACAAGACCAGTTGGATTGGGAAGGGTTTCGACAGCTCGGAATGGAGAAGCAGGGTCGACGGAAGAACTCGGACGAAGCCAGTCAGCTTCGCGAAGACCCGGGCGCGTTCGATTCAGTGACGCTCAGGTAGTTAAGTCGGCGACTGATGGTCTTGATCAGACAAGAGCGTTTCGTCACCGGCGTGTTGGCTGGCATTTTCGAATCCGGTTTTTGGTAGAGATTATTCGGCACGTAGCGGCGCTGGCCACTCAACCGACGTCATGAAGGCCGCTCGGGAATGCCCGTGAGATTAAGCGCGCGGCACTAACCGGATCGTCGGACCTCAGAGCCGCGTTCACGCGTTGTGTAACGAATGTCTTGGTCGCGTAGCGGACGTCTGAAAAGAACGCTTTGGAATCGAGCCCGGGAACCTACAGTATCTGTCGGGATGGAATATGAGACTCGATACCAAAGCAGCGGCACTTACGGGTGGAATTTTTCTAGGCGGTTCGATCTTCCTCGTCGGCATCACCAGTCTAATCCGGTCAGATTAAGGCCACACGTTGCTGGAATTGGCCGCGTCGCTGTACCTGGCTACGACGCAGATCCTTTTTCCCGCAGCTCGTCACCGGAACCTTATATGGCATGGTGAACGGTTTTGTTGGCGACCGCGATCTTGTATTTCTGGAGCAGCTCGCACAGCGGTACCCGGTGATCGCGCTTCGCCTTCATCCGTGAAGCGGGAATCGTCCATACTCGGTCCGTCAGATCGATCTCACCCATTCTCGGCATCGCCCATCCCAATTTACTTCAGATGTGGTTTATCAAAGTAATCTTGGATTTTCCCTATCAGGTGCGAGACGTCTATCCATGACTCGGCGTAGGCGTTATTTCTCCGCCACCCTACGTGCCATATCACGGGTGTCTCCTTAAGTTGCCTGTTCTTAATTAAAGGTTTATCGTTTTCGGTTCGGCAATCGGCTCTCACAGTCATACACTGACTGGCGAAGAATGTTTTCCAGATGCTCTCCTGTAGGAGCGGCCACTTCTTAATCGTTTCAAGGCAGTGCTCTAAATCGCCCAACCCCTGCTTAAGCACTACCAACGCCTGTTTCTTGTTCATATTATTGAATTTTTCTTCTGCCAAACCACAAATTACCAAGAAGATATCTTCAGGTGTTAACACGAGGCGTTCGACAGAGTCGAGAAACAGGTTATAGGGAATGATAACCCTCTCTCCCAGATCATTGGAGATGTCTAGGTTACCATCTCCTATCCTCAAATAGTACACATGAATGACCATCCCCAACAGGTTCTTCAAATGTATGTTCTTGGTCTTCCCGAACTCGTCTGTGACATCCAAATTCCAGCCACGCAGATGGATGGGTAATTTGTTCCCACCCGGGTCGGCTTCCGCGATCGTCGTGGCAATATCGCGGGCTGGGTGTACAAGGGACTTGAATTGGTAGGTCTGCCTCGTGAAGGACGACCCTCCCGTCAACGGCAACGCAAATTGTTGTTCCCGTAATTGTACAAGGTTTTGGCGCAGTAACTCGACTTGGTCTACCAAGAGCATCGTTTTGATCTATCCTTCATCCACTCTACACATTCTGATATCCACCACCAGTGTGACATCGCCCAAAATCGGCTGGTAACCCTACTGACCTGCACCCACAAGTGATACCAGCCGCTAAGTTAGAGTCGGAATCATGTGGAGTCAAGCCCATGGGAGTGAACTCCCAACCTGCGTCTTGGGCAGAAAGGCCTCCTTACTCCATCCGCCACCAGTAGTACGTTTGCTCCGCCACCCCTATTCGTTTGCATACTTGGCCGACACTCTCACCCTTGAACCAGAGCCACCTCCGCCTCACGCAGCATGATGATGATCTGCTCGGGTATAAACGGCTTCCTTGCCATGCCCAGCCTCTTTCCTGAAATCGAAGTTCCTAACAATTAATCTGGCCTAGTTTTAGGGAGCAAGGTCAAGATGGTCGTGACCACGAAAACTGGGACAGTTGAAAAGTTAGTCTGAGTAACCTGGAAAGGACTCAGACAATGAAAGGCAAAAAATACACCACCGAAGAGAAGATACGTATATTGCGGCAAGCAGACAGAGGCAAATCGATCCAGGAAGTGTGCCGGGAGAATAACGTCAGCGAACAGACCTACCACCGTTGGAAGCGTGAGTTTGGGATGATAGATGTCAACCAGCCCAAGCGGATGAAGGAACTCTTTGAAAGAGAACGTGCGATTAAAACGGATGCTAGCGGACAAGCTGCTGGGGATAGAGATTTTGCGGGAGATCCTCGAAAAAAATGGTAGATGTCGCTTACGCTCGGTAGTAAGCGCTGGGCACAAGAAGCAAGTGGCAGAGAGACTTGTGGGCCGGGACCATTGTTCGATGCGTGCAGCGTGCCGATACTTTCACCTGCACCGTTACACCTATGCGTATCGGGCGAACGTATCCGGATGGCTGGCTAACGAAACTGAAGGCGGAAGTAAGGCGGTTATCACGGCAATACGCGAGGTGGGGCTATGCGAAGAACACGAAGCTGTTGAAGGACGAAGGTAGGTGGGTGGGTAAACGGCTCGTGCAAGGTCTGCGACGTGAACTGGGTCTGAGCTATAACCCCACGCAAGCCAAGGCGTCGGCGAAGGGGTGTCTGCACTGGGCTGCCGACCCTGTTTGGACCTGGGATTTTATCCACGAAAAGACGATCCGCAGGGGGGAATCTCAAAATGCTGACCGCGCTCGACGAGTAGACCCGCGAGTGCCGGGTGATCCATGTCGATCGCCATATCAATGCGGAGACGGTGCGCGGTATCATGCAAAAAATGATCGAGAGGCATGGACCGCCACAATATATTCGCAGCTACAACGGTTCCGAGTTCATTGAAAGGGAATTGCGAGCTTGGCTAGCTGCGATGAAAATCAAAACCCTCTATATCGAACCAGGAAGTCCTTGGCAGAACGGATACATCGAATCTTTCCATGCCCGTTTTCGCGAGGAGTGCTTAAACCGTGAGCAGTTATGGACTTTGACCGAAGCCCGCGTGGTGATCGGGGATTGGCGCTGGCTTTACAATTATGTAAAGCCCCCACCGCAGTCTCGGCAATATCACCACACGGCGCTTTGCTGAAAACCTCAAGACCGAAGGCTCGGGCTCCACTCGGGCTACGCCCTCATTGCGCCAAGTCTTGACTTCCTCCACCAACTTAACTTCAACATTAACCTCTCCAGACTAACTCTCACAGTGGACCAGTTTGTGTAACCCGACCAATCTGTTCCTTATTCTTTTCATTGAGGTTATCGGTTTATCCCGATAACCTCTTTCTGTAAATGATACGATTTTAGGGGTCACGCCACGTTACCCAGACTAACTTTCCGATCGGCACAGTTTCCGTGCTCACGACCAACTTGGTTAAGCGTTAATCTGTTGATTATATTCATAAATATAAATCGCATCTAATAAAGTGGTCACAGACGAGGGTAAATTTAATTCTGCTATAATATATTTTCATCATAATCATATTGAATGCTTTGAAGTACCTGAGTAGTCTTATACTGATTACCTTTTCTAGTAGTTCTCCCGCACTCTGCAATTAGATGTAATCGTCTCTTCGCTCTTGAACAAATTACATAGAGTAATTTTGACGCACGATCTATTGCTTTTTCACCATCTCTATTATAAATGTCTTGCCAATTTGGGATATACCCTTGAAGGAGCCCAAAACAGATAACCGTATCATATTCTTCACCCTTAATACCATGGCATGTATTAACGACAACACCTGAAGGATGTTTGAATAGCTTTTTTAGCGATTCAACGTCACGCGGCACTCGACCCTCTGATTTTTCAATAAGATTATCAGCTTCCTTAAAAAATTTGGAATAATCTTCATAAAAAGTTTTATGGCTATGAATATCAATTGCTAATTTGCATATTAGACTTTGAAATACATGCTGAAGAAATTCTAGACCATCGATCACTTGAGAATGAATCGAGTTGATAAGTCGTAAAAAAGTACGTGCCTGTCTATATGCTGCTGGTATTACAATGCCATAATTCTTGTCTAAATCATTAATTACTTCTTTCGCCCAACGGTGACGAGTTCTAAAATAAGAAGGTGACGGTGTCGTCAAGAATAGGCGAGCTATCTTAAACCAAATACTGTCTCTCTGGGCGTACAAGGGAGAGAGTCCTGGTGCTTCAAAATCAACATTTGGTAGTAGTTGTACAAGTGATCGACCTAATGCTCTAACATGCCACCAATGAGGGGCTAATACACAGATCTCATTTTGTTGAATTCCTTCTTTGAGTGCATATTTAATCAATTTTGCAATGAACGATGGAATCTCCTTTTGATCTATGCATTGATTATGAAAAGTAATGGCTCCTTGTTCATTAACATAACTTGTCCTTGAATTAATTGTTGAATTTGTAGATCTAAATAAACAAAAGTAATCTATTAAACGCTGAGTTGACCTATAATTACCAGTGAGCTCAAAACGAGTCAGCTTATCGAGACCAAACTCCTCTGCTATTTCTTCAATATTTTTTGCAACACCTCCCAATGATTCGTAGATCGCTTGGTCAGCATCACCAACACATAACAATATTGGTGTAGTGTTAGAATACTTTACAATTGAAGCCAGGATGGCATATTGAAGATCTTGTGTGTCTTGCATTTCATCAATACACAACAAGCGAATAATTTCCCCAATTGTATTAGATATTTCCGGAATGCGTTGTTGTAATTCATACGCGAAATACAAAACTTGGTCGTAATCAATCAGTTTCTCTCTTCGCAAAATTTTGTGGTATTGGTCGGGTTACACAAACTGGTCCACTGAGAGAGTTAGTCTGGAGAGGTTAATGTTGAAGTTAAGTTGGTAGAGGAAGTCAAGGCTTGGGCGCAATGAGGGCGTAGCCCGAATGGAGCCCGAGCCTTCGGTATTGAGGTTTTGAGCGAAACGTTGTGGAGTAATATTGCCGAGGCTGCGGTGGGGTCGAACATGATTGTAAAGCCAGCGCCAATCTTCGATCACCACGCGGGCTTCGGTCAAAGTCCACAGCTGTTCACGATTTAGACACTCCTCGCGAAAACGGGCATGGAACGATTCGATGTATCCGTTCTGCCAAGGGCTTCCTGGTTCGATATAGAGGGTATTGATTTTCATCGCAGTTAGCCAAGTTCGCAATTCCTTTTCAATAAACTCGGAACCGTTATCGCTGCGAATATATTTTGGCGGCCCATGAGGGTCGAGCAGTTTTTGCATGACCCCGCGCACCTTCTGTGCATTGATATGGCGATCGACATGGATCACCCGGCACTCGCGGGTGTACTCGTCAAGGACGGTGAGCATTTTGAGATTCCCACCGCGGACCGTCTTATCGTGGATAAAGTCCCAGGTCCAAACATGGTCGGGATGTTCGGCCTTCGTCGGCAGCCCGGTGGAGACACCCCTGCGCCGGCGTCTTGGCTTGCGTGGGGGAATCGCCAGGCCCAGTTCACGTCGCAGACCTTGCACGAGCCGTTTACCCACCTGCCAGCCTTCGTCCTTCAACAGCTTCGTGATCTTCGGATAGCCCCACCTCGCGTATTGCCGTGATAACCGCCTTACTGCCGCCTTCAGTTTCGTTAGCCAGGCATCAGGATACTTCGCCCGATACGCATAGGTGGAGCGGTGCAGGTGAAAGTATCGGCACGCTCCACGTATCGAACACTGGCCCCGGGCCACAAGTCTCTCTGCCACTTGCCGCTTGTGCCCAGGGCTTACAGTTTTTTTTCGAGCGTCTCCTGCACAATCTCTATCCCCAGCAGCTTGTCCGCCAGCATCCGCTTTAACCGCGCGTTCTCCTTCAAAGAGTTCCTTCATCCGCTTGGCCTGGTTGACATCAATCATCCCAAGTTCACGTTTCCAGCGGTGGAAGGTCTGTTCGCTTATGTTGTTCTCGCGGCATACTTCCAGGATCGTTTTCCCTTTGTCTGCCTGCCGCAGCATCCGTATCTTCTCTTCGGTTGTATATCTTTTGCCTTTCATTGTCTGAGTCCTTTCTAGGTGTCCCAGACTAACTTTTCTAGTGGACCAGTTTTCGTGGTCACGACCACATTCTAAAGAGAGAGAAAGAGAAATGAAATACGCAATTATAGATAATCAAAACAAAGTGCTTAACGTGATCGAGCTGGAGAGACCAGAAGATTACGTGAGTGAACATACTTTAGTCCGTGCGGATAATTTAATCATTTCAAAAAGCGATTCCTATGACTCGGTAAAATCTGAATTTAAAAGAGCGCCCGTTGACTCTTCAGCTGAGCAAAACAGACAGGCCAAAGAGGATATTAAAATCACAGACCAACAAGCGGCCCAAACACTCGATAGCTTTATAAAGTTTTTAACTACTAAGGAAATCATCACTCAAAGCGAACTACCCTCTGAAATTGCCGAATGGCAAAATAAACGAGCATCAGCCCTTCAGACGGTAGAATGATAAATGCTGGTAACGACCGAGAGTTTTAACGGCGAAACGCTGCATCTGATCCTCCTCGAGCCCACCTGGGACCGTGGAATCCAGATTGAGCACAGGCATCAGACTTTTTTAGATGAGGGTTTGTCCGGGCGAGAGAGTCGCAGCCAGGCGAGCGGTACCATACGGCTGACAGAAACCTGCAGCTATATCCTGGAAGCATCTGAGGGTGAGAGCCTACGCGTTCATCTAGCGAGTCTCGGTGATGATCGAGTGGCCATCCCCTTATGGCCAGATGCGTTGGTTGAAGATCCGTTTAATAATATACGTGTCTACCAGGGAGAGGTTGTGGTGAACTATGACGATGCCGGTCAAGCCATTCATTTTAACAGCGCTCTACCATCGCCACTGCCATTCACAAAGATTGCACCGCTTCTGATCGGACGATTGAGGGATCGACCGCGCATCGAGGCGCTGACGGATAACAAATGTCGTGTGACTATTTCTGTCATCGAGGAGGGTCCCTGGGCATACCGTATTTCACCTCGTGATCCTGGTGTCGGCGCAAATTGGCCAGCACTGCTCGAACCTAATTGGGCAAAAGTCATGGACCTAAGTCGTGATGGCTTGAGCTACGTTGATATAGGTAAAGGCCGTGTTAAGGCAGTTGAAGGGGACGATGTTGTTATGCGTTGGGGGCAAGAGGTAGAGATCCTCCTTGAAACACGACTGATGACCAGAAACCTGGTGAGTTTTTATAATGTTAAACGTGGCCGATATGGTGCATTCGATATGCCTCTTTGGTTTCAGCCCGGATCAGATAGTGCGAGCACACCCTTTAATACGAAAGTTCGCTTCGCATCCGACAACCTTGTAATTAATTACATGACGGATGTCGTCGCCAGGTGCGAACTTCGATTCTGGCAGTTGCCCTCGGAAATTACACCACCGGTTGGTGAAGTCGCCGAACAACCAGCCCAGGCATTTCTCTATACTTTTACCTACGACCTGCCAACTGCTCAAATCTCCCGTTATACTTCATACGAAAGTTCATTGACAGGTCCGGGCGGTGTCCACACATCACAAACGATTGAGCACGGCAATTTTCGTAAGAGTATGATCCTTGAGAGAGAAGAGGTTGAAATAATCACACACATATTTACGGGAAATTCTCTGCTTTTATTTGTTCCGTTTAACCTGGAGAAACCTCTCAAAGTAACGATTGAAGAAGCGGACCCGCTCGATGCCGTTAATGCTAAGACGATTTTTTCAGGAGAGATCAAATCGGCAAGAATTGAAGGTAAACGCGTAATAGCAAAGGCAGTGGCATTCGGTGGTGCTCTGGATCGAATGTTCCCACGGTTTCTGATCCAGCCAACCTGTAACTACATCGTTTTTGATGATACCTGCGGCCTTAACAAAGCGAATTTCTTGGAGACTTCAACGATCAGTATTATTAACGGCAGCCAGATTACTATTCAAACCGTAGCCCAGGGCAATGACTACTATGCTGGTGGTTGGATCGAAACGGGTACCGGCGCAAATTTTGAGACTAGACCTATACTCTCAAATATCGGTGCTCAGTTCGAAATCTTAAAGCCTCTGAAAAATGCGGTCGTCACTCAGTCAATTGATTTTTACCCAGGGTGCGATGGTCAGGCATCAACGTGTAAGACAAAATTTAGTAACTTAATTAATTTCGGAGGGCATCCGTTCGTGCCAATGCAAAATCCCACGCTCAAGGCAATGGACCGGCAGACGGACGTGAGGAAGAAATGAAATTATATTTTGATAGTCTGAACGTCTTGATAGGCTTCAAGCTGAAGCAGAGAGTTGGCGTGGCACTCCTTTCTTCCCTCATAGCCGGGCTAAAGGAAAAGGCGGCGGTGTTGACTGTGTTAATATCTGCCATGAAATCTACCCTGCTTGTGGAGTGATGGATCGGTGTGAGATCCCACCATTCCCTATGGATTGGAGCAGCCATAAGTCCGAAAGTGTATTGCTTAAATATCTTGAAACATTGCCTAAGACGAAAGGCAGGTTGGAAAAGTTACCACCAACAGCCTATGCTTTGCCAGGTGATCTTCTCGCGTTTGAGATCGGTAAATGTGTTCATCACTTGGGCGTTCGGTTACTAAGGAATCGATTTATACACTGTATGAAACCCTACGGTGTGCTTTTAACACCCACTAATGAAAAGGAATTTTCAGAGCGGTTGAAATGGATATTCCGACCACTTGAAAACCTTGCGTAATGAGCTTTCTTTTTCCAAAGCCTAATGCACCTGCTTCAGGTAATCGCCCACTAAACCTGGACAGTGATCAGCTCTCTACTAACCAGGAGGCAGTGCCGCTTCCGTATTTCACGGGAATTGCCAGGTTGGCCGTTCATTGGATCAGCCCTGCCTATAACCAAAGAGTAACTGAGGTTAAAGAGAAGGTGGGCAAGAAAGAGACCACAGTCGGTTTTAACTATTATGCCGATATCGCAGGAGCGCTTTGTTTAGGACCTGTTGATAAAGTGACAGCTGTCATAATCGATGGTGAGACACGGTGGACCGGGTCGCTTGTTCGTGATGTGTCAAATCCCGAATACGTTGAGTGGGTGGTTGGTGAGTATGGTACCTTCCGTTTGTATTGGGGCACTGAGACCCAACCTCTTGATGATTTAGTTTTAAAATACAGCGGGTCCACTACTGAAGAAGTCAGCCCGGACAAAGAGTGGTGGGAGTTCAGAGATAATTATCCTGACAAAGTATGGACGCAGCCGGAGATCGACAATAAGAAGCGGACTGTAACATTTGGCGCAATACCTGATGAGCATTCAGCTTACAGAGGACAGTGCTATGCCGCAATGAAGCAGCTGTTTTTTGGGCAAGATAGAACGAGTGCACCGAATGTTGAGTTTATTCTTGAGAGAGCTGCACGTGCACCTGGTATGACTCTTGATGAAGATATCCAGACGCAAGGCGCTAACTCGATAACAACGATTGCTGAAATTCTCACTGAGAAACGTGGAGGGCTAAATTTAAATAACGCCATTTTAAATTCAACAGTCTTTCAGACCTTAAGTAATGCTTTTGCAGCTGCTCCCGCCACCTATTATATCTCACCACTTGTAACCAGGCAGCAATCGGCACGCGCTTTGATCGGTGAAATCATGAGTTATTTTGATGGGTTTGCTCGGATCAAGGGAGGTTTAATTGAGGTCGGATACTTTCCCCATGATGGTGTCGTTCCCACGGTGACTGAACTCACGCTTCATGAATTGGCTGGTGAACCACAAATTGATTCACCTGGATGGGAAGGTACATTGAATCAGGTTACGATTGTGGGTAGAGACCGCACTCGCGATCTGAAAGAAAATGCAGAGATTGGATTGTCTCAATATAATCGTCAGGTTACTGGGGAACCGCGTCATGAAGTTATTCAAATGCCATTCTTTGTTGATCGGGCACAGGAGCGGGCTTATGCGGATGAATATGCCCAGGTGGTATCGCTCCCTGAAGAGACTGGCCGGATCCCTGTGCGTAAAGAGAAGGCCGTCAATCTGGATACAACACCATTGCTACCTGGTGATCGCTTCAAGCTCAACTATCAGCCTCACGGTCTAAATCAAATATTCAGGGTAACGAACCGTCTCGACTCAGGATCAGATAGGGACGTTGAATTGGATTTCGTCGCTGAACGTGGTCTTTTTGCAACTCCATTCACGCCACCTCTTGACTCTCTGCTTGGGGTTCAATCCCTGGCACTAATCCCAATTGTGAATGCCAGGCTAGTGGAGCTTCCGCGAATACTGGCGGAGACAGAATTAACTACATTGACCGTGCTCGCTGAAAGACCAGCTGCAGACATTATCGGCAACCACGTTTGGTATAGTATCGATGATTCAACCTATGATCGAATTGGACTCCAGACATCATTCGCAATCAGGGGAACTCTTAATGCGGCCATTGATAACGCGGTTACTAATATTGCTATTACGGCAACAGGTGAGGATATCGTTAAATTACAGCCTCAATCTGATGAGGCAAAGAATGATGATTCACTCCTATTATTTGTGGATGGTGAAGTCATATCTATTGGAAACGTGACCGCACAAGGTAGCAATGAATATGACCTGGTCACACTACGTGGTCGGAGAGGATCATCTGCTGCAGCGCATCTGATTTCAGCAGTGGTTTGGATAATACCAAGAATACAATTGGTGCGCTTTAACCACATCGGTTTTGCTTCCGATGTATTGCGATATTTTAAACTTCAGTCTTTTAACTCGACCGCCGTTGAGGATCTCGCCAATTCCCTTAAAATTTCTTTCACCTTCTCCGACCGCAGTGCAGATAAACCAGCGATCTCTTTTACCTCTGTCCCGACTACTGCTACTGTTGGCGTGGCCGTTGCAGTAACGGGTCAAATATTAGATGCCAGCGCAGACCTTCATTTCTATTCTATCAGTGGTATTAAATCAAGCACAGGTGAGGAAATCGTGTTCGCATCCAGTTATATTGCTGAAACTGACGCCTTTAATTTTAATGTGCTTGTAACTTTTCCAAGTGATGGGGCCTGGAGGATCAGGGCGCGAGCGCGCGACGTGCGCGACGATCCTGATGGTTACACCGAATTGGATTCTAGCGATATCACCGTCAGTGCAGAGCAAGGACTCTTAGATCCAGATGATACGACACCGCCTGGGGCAGTGACAAATGTAACTATAACAGGTGGCTTTGAATTTCTCGTTGCTGAATGGACCAATCCATCAGATTCAGACCTCGCTAAAATAAATATCTACATTAATTCAACGACAGTTAAGCCGGAAAGTCCAACGCGTATAGTAGGTAAATTAGTGACCAATACTTTTGTCGGAAATCTACCTAAGAACACGACGCGATATTTCTGGTTCGAGGCGGTCGATTTTGCCGGTAATGTGGGTGCCGATACCGGCCCTCACAGCGGGACCACAATTGCCGGCATTGATCTCTCACACTTGGGTGTTAACATGGGACTGGTCGAGATCGCGAGTTCATTACCAACGACTGACAATTTTAAGGGAAGGACGGTGTTTTTGACAACGGACGATAAGCTATACCGTCACACTGGAAGGGCATGGACTGCAGCGGTAGCAACGTCCGATCTAACCGGACAAATAACAACCACACAGATCACCGACAGTGCTATCTCAACACCAAAGCTTGCCGCCAATGCTGTTACCGCTGCGAAGATCACAGCCCTAACTATAACCTCTGAAAAGATCGCTGCTAATGCCATCACCGCGGGTAAGATTGCTGCTGCTGCTGTCACTGCCGCGGCAATTGGCGCCAATCAAATTGTCGCCAATACGGCCAATATTAAAGACGCAATTATAAGCAGCGCTAAAATAATTGATTTAGCGGGCAGCAAAATACAGGCCGATACCATTGTTGCTGAAAAAATTATCGCTAATGAAATAACCCGCAATTTTACGGTTAAAGCATCAACGGCTACACAAATTACAAACAACGTCTGGACCGAGGTTGCGAGTCTCACAGTTACAATGACAACAGGTGAAGTCGCTAATATATTGGTAGGGTTTGGATATTCTGACGATGGCGTTGATTTTACTACAGATGCTGATATGCGAATACTTGCTTCAGGAACTCTCGTCTTACAGCATGACTGGACTGTGGGGCAAGGAGGTACTCAGATGCAAGCGTTCTCTTATTTAGACGACGATAATACCCCCACCCGCTATCAACTTCAGGTGAGACCACGAGGTGGTGGCAGCAATGCAAAGCCATCCATTCGTGATCCTCACCTCAGTGTATCTGTTTTAAGACGATGAGACCAAGTATCGAAAGAAGAAAAGAATATTTTACCGTATACGATAAAGTGACGGGGAAAATTCTTAGAACTGGGACCTGCCCGCCAGGCATGGCAGAAGCCCAATTAAATGACCCAGCGACTGAAGCTCTTGTGAAGGAAAAAGCACGCGTCCACGAGGGTCCCGATAGGGTGAAACCACAGAAGATTAATCTGACTTCTAGGAAGCCTGAGGATCAGCCTTGAGAAAGGTCCAGGAATTGCCAATTCAAGAGACTTGCAACACTCCTGAAATGGCGATAAATGGGACTCGCTAATTGTAAGTTTTTTACAAAAGTTACCAAACCTCTGTCACCGATTACCAAACCTTCTGTCATTTTACATAGTTAAATGATATATGTTGCTAATTATATATCTGTTTCTTACTAAGTGAAAATAATAGTGAGAATAGTAACGTCGATGACGTCTGTGTTTTTTATACTCTTAATTAGTTAATAAAAGTTATCCATTTTCATGACCTTAATTGGGCTTCATCTTCTTACTTACGGAAATTAATAAAAGATTAGTCCGTCCAGTTCTTCTGCCACCCGGACTTTTAATATTTTGAAATCATACCATTGTGTTTATGTAATCTTGGCTTGATATTTTTCACGACTACCCCCTGAAAATAACTATGATTGCTGAACTAATTATAATCGACTTTAATGAAATCACTAAGGTTCAATACTTCAAAATGGACTAAATCTTAGCTATCTAAATCAATAGAAAAATCTTCAATTATAAAACAATCCATACGTCTTAAATAAGAACTCATAAGCCTTTGGTCGGGAGTTCAACTCTCCCCCATGGCACCATGTTTATCAATTACTTACAACCACCTACCGTTAGGCTGTTTTTTCTAATGGCCTAGTTTTGGCCTAGATATAATAGATATTTTTTATCATTGTCGCCAGTGAAGGAAGGAGATAAGGCTGGTTCAAAATAAAGGGGTCGCCATTAACGCTGGAAGTAGTTCATCATGGCAAAGGGAATGCTAGCGCACTAAACGGCGCACCCAGTAGGTAAGCTGATCCAGTAAAGTGACGACAATAATGATGACCAGGAGGAGGATGGCGACTTTTTCATACTGAAAGCCGCGGACGTAGAGCTGAATGTAGTACCCGATGCCTCCAGCTCCGACGAGCCCGAGGACTGCGGCATCTCGGAAATTCATTTCAAATCTATAGACGGTAAAGAATACGATCTGGGGCACACATTGAGGGAAGAGTCCGAAGCGCAGGGTCTGAAGCCAGCTCGCCCCTGTGCCGCGCACGGCGTTGATGATGCCCTCTTCGGCTGTCTCAAACTCTTCCGCATAGAATTTTGACAGCATTCCAATGGAATGGAAAGCAATGGCCAACAGCCCGGGGAAAGGACCAAGACCGACCGCAGCGACAAAAATAAGGGCTACGAGGATAAGTGGAACTGAACGAATGACGCCAAGAAGCCAGCGAACCGGATGTGAGATCCAGGCAGGACTGACATTCGAGGCTGCGAGGAAGCCGAGAGGAATTGAAACGACTACGGCCAGAAAGGTACCGGCCAACGTAATCATCATCGTTTCAATGGTGGAATTCAGGACCAGAGTCGTTACGCTCCAATCCGGAGGAACGAGGCGTGAAAAGAATTCAATCAAACGCGGTGCAGCGCCGAACAAAAGCTCCAGATCGAATTCTGACCAACGCAATGACCAGATGAAAAGCGCGAGGGTCAACAAGCAGAGAGCGAATCGGACTGCAGTTCTTTTATACCAACGATTGCGGAGTCGTGTCATAAGCTCAATGGATTCTTGTCAGCTTCCTGGAGAAACGGCGCCGGTATTCACTGACATCGTTATCACCGTATCGCCATTTCCATTCGCTTGGTAGAGGAACTTAGCGGCTTCCTCCGTAAATTCCTCAGGGATTCCGTCATAGACGATCTTACCCTCAGAAAGACCGATGATCCGGCTGGCAAAACGACGGGCGAGGGCTGGCTGGTGCAGATTAACGATGAGCGTCACGCTGCGTCGAAGCACACAGTCGATCAATAGTTCGAGGGCATCTTCGGCCAATTCGGGATCCAGATTGGATATCGGTTCATCAGCAAGGATGATATCAGCCTCTTGCATGAGAGCCCGTGCAATCGCTGTTCTCTGCCTCTGCCCCCCGCTCAATGTTTCAACACGGCGATCGCCAAGACCGTCGAGGTCGACCTCGCGTAGAATTCCCTCGGCCTTTTCCAATTCGCATGCGGGATACCAGTCAAAGATGCTCTTCCATGTTGAGACACGTCCAAGACATCCACTCAAAATATTGTCGATTACACTGAGGCGGGGAACGAGGTAGAATTCCTGATCGATCATCGCGATTCTACGCGTGTGACCGCCACTCCTGTCAATTGATTGCTTACGGAGTACCGATTGAAGCACGGTCACTTTACCCGTCGATGGAGCGAGGCGCCCTTTGATGATGCGGGAAAGGGTTGTCTTACCTGATCCACTGCGCCCCAGCACAAATACCCTTTCGGCCTGCGCGATGTTCAACCGCTCGATATCCAATGCGCAGTTGTTCTCGAATAGTACGTGAACAGCTTCGAGTTCAACAACGGGAAGCAGATTATCACTTAATAAAGTCATACCGCTTTCCCAGCTCCTCGACTTCCAGGTAATTCTCGTGCGTAACTTTAACGTAACCGTCCACGCTGTAGAGATACTTGAGCAGATAGCTGTTTTCGTCATCGCTGCTTAAGTTGAGAAGGGCCTCTTGAAGCTTCTCAACCGTTTTCTTTGAAAGTCCTTTTCTTGCGACCAGGCAGTGTGAAGGGATCGGGCGAGACGAAGCGATTGCGACAACCTCGTCGCGCTCTACCGGTCGAAGCAGGTTGAACGAGTATTGACCAATACCGGCTGCGTCGACGAACCCGTTGTATACGGCTCGGATCGCCTGTTCATCTCCACCCGCAAAGTAAACCCGATTGAAAAACTTCTCCGCTGATTTATCGGTCAATCCTTTCGACCTGAAAATATCGAGGGGGTACATGTATCCGGATGAAGAAATCGGATCGACAAAGGCGATGTTTTTATTCCGGAGATCCTCCAGGTTTTTCAAACCACTGTCTTTTCTAACGAATATCTGCGAAACGTAAGTAGCCTTTCCGTTATAGATCTCCCCCAGGATCGGAATCGCACCCGCCTGGCGATTTGCCATCACATATTGCAGCGGACCCATAAAGCCGACATCGGCTGTCTTGTTTCGAAGCGCTTCAACAACGCCGGAATAGTCGGTTGCAACGTACTCCTTGATTCCCATCCCGAGACGATGCTTCAGGTAACCGACAACCGGTTTCACATTCTCCAGGAGCTGGTCGGGATTCTGATAGGCAATGAATGCAATCCGAAGTTCTGCATTAGATGGGGCCGCTGCGAGGCGCTGCTTCTCAGTCATAATGAGCGCCAGTGGCAAGAGCCAGATTCCGAGCAATAATTTTCTATTTTTCATAATCATGATACCCTCAATTACTAATGTAGTCGGTCTGCATATTCTGCGTAGAGTGTCCGGTACTCGCTCACCAAAACATCGACTGTTTCATAGTTGTCAATGGCTATGGCTTCGCTCGCGTCCTCCGTGGTCTCTGCCATCAGATTGAGGATGGACATGTATTGAGCGTCCTGAATATCCCATTTGTGAGCATGAATCTCCTGCGTAATCGTCTGCATCGTGATATCGATAAGCTCCCATTTTCCGTTCTGTTTCAGGAATTCATAGGCGGAAAGGAAAAAACTGAATTCCTCCAGTTCCGATTCCAGGGTATGCATGGTGTCTTCATAAGCTGCGATCCCACTGCCTACGGTCTCGACATAGGCGGTGAGGTCACCGAGTTCTCGCTCTGTCAATCCCAGATCGAAGTTTTCGTTGAACCAGACGCTGACCGCTTGAATAGTTGGGAGTCGACCGTCGTGAAAGTAGGGAGCCGAATATTTAATACCGAGCAGTGTCGGCGTGTCCAGGGAGCCGTCGCGGGAAAAGGTTGAACTCCTCATGATCGTTCCCAGGTCGTGCCGTTTGTGGTCGACAAAATTCGCTGAGGGGACGTGGCAGGTTGCGCAGCTGCGCCCGTTCATCCCGCGGAATGGTCGGTGAAAAAGTTCTTCACCGCGCCTTGCCTCCTCCGACGCTAAGTCGGTGAGTGAACCGTCGAGATTCAGATTCGGGTTCGCCAGAAAATCAAACTCTAGCATATAGGCGATGATTCCGTCCATGAGGACAGGATCCGGTTCCGAACCATTGAACTCATTTACAATGACGTTGCGGACAAATTCGCGCAGGGAATCGAAACGGCCGTTTCTCCCGTAGGGCGCTGTGAAACGGATGCCCCGTAAATCCGGGATGTCTAATGGATCAAAGTGTCCGTTATTGGCATGGGAAGCAAAAAAGCTGTTGGAGACATCGATACCACCCGCTCGCGTCGATAAGCCCGGTATGGAAAACTTTGGGTTCGTAATACTTTTGTTGTGACAGGTATTGCAGGATATCAGCAGCGATCGCGCAGGATTGCCTAAAATGAAGGGGCTGTCGAAGGCCATGTCTCCCAGCGCGATCAGGACTGTCTCTCCTTCATCTACGCCTCGCTCCGCCATGTTGAGAATCTGTCGCGGACGCGGTAATTGTTTGTTGATTTCGCTACCTGGTGGAAGCTTCGTAGGGATTGTTCTACTACCATCATAAGTTGCGCTCGCCCGGGGAAGCGGTTCGAGTCTGCTTCCCTGCGGAACTTGAAACTCTCCGCAGTAGTTCGCCTCCACGTAATCCCTGATGATGCTCATGTTTGTCAGGAATCGCTCGGGCTCCGGCGGCACCGCGCGGTCGTTAAGAAAACCGGGTGATCCGAGAGAGGTGCTCAACTCGAGCCACGCCTCCCCAATCATTTTGAATCCTGGAGGATCGGTATACCTCACTTCGTGATGGAAACTTGCCCAGAGCTGACGGGCGGTATCCAAAGAAGCTTGAGCAGCCCGGTAATCATTCAGAGAATTGTTCGATCTTTCGAGCTGTTCAATGAGGAGATCCGCCACAACCGGCGTGCTGATCTCGAATATATTCCTCGCTATGCGCTTCCTTTCCTCCGGTCCCATCTCATCCCCAAGTTCGGCAAGCGCCTCACTGAAGCTTCCTCTGATCTGCGCCGTCCGCTCCGCATCAAATTCCTTGAAACCCGCAGTCAAGTTATCGATATCGGATTTCACAAGTTCCCAGGGCACGGGATTAAGATTCAAAACAAATGACATCCGGCGATAGCTCTCCGCGACCGGATGGTAGGTCTCCGAAGGAACAATATGCGCCAGTAGCGGCGCGTTGACTATACTGAATGCCGCAATCCAGAAGGCATAGTTGAATGCCGCGTTCAATCTGCAACAGAGACCCGTTTTATACTCGACACCGTTCGATACCGCTGTTCTTTCCACTGCCTGCTTCATTCTTAAAAGGTTTTTGTTTAACATTAACACCCGCTTTCGGACTCTTTTTTTGTAGTATTGTGTCAAAGTTTTACCAAAGGAACATAAATTTAGCATATGCTACATTCGTGATATCTATCGTCCTGAATTGATAATTCGTCAAGGAAAAAACTATTTCTTTTCCAGATATCGTTTCATGGCCCGGATCGTAACCTGTGATGCATGGTGCTCGATTCCCTCGGCGTCTATGGCCGCGGTTTTCATTGGAACGCCCAAAGCGACCAGAAAATCGATGACAATGCGATGCCTCTCCCTGCTCTTGCTGGCCAATTTTCGTCCCATCGAAGTGAGAAAGATGGCTCGGTAGGGTTGGGAACGCACGAGTCCGGATTGCTTGAGGCGTCCAATCGTCTTCGAGACGGTCACGTGCGAGACACCCAGGGCATGGGCGAGGTCGACCGCTCGCGCTTCCCCCTTCTCGCTGATAAGATCATCGATGAGTTCAACATAGTCTTCCGCAATCTCGTTCTGGTTTCTGTGACGGGAGTTTACATAAGCGTTCGTGGAGCGCGTTTCACGCGCTTTCCCTGTGATATGTGCGCTCATTTCTTTATCCTTCTGGTTCCTGATACTGTTTTCATAGGACTGTTTATGGTCCGGCTTAACCTGAAGCTAGCGAAATCTTAGTAGAGACTAATATATTTATTCAATGATAAATTAGTAATTCTCGCTTAAAAAAAAGGCCCTCCTTAATCGAACCGGGGGAACCAACTGCTTGAGCATGGCCCCATCCATTCTCGCCGCGTGAAACCCGTGAAAGTGCATCGAGTGAGGCCGGTCTCCCAAATTAAGAAAAGTAATTTTTATTCGCTCACCCTCAGCAGCGCGAAGGGTGGGTCCGGGAACATGCCCATTGTATGTCCAGGCGGGAAAAAATACTCCCGGGGCAATTTCAATTTCCTTGTTAACGGCATGAACATCGAAGAGTGTGCCCGTCGGGAAGTTTTGAAACTGTCCCCTCCATATAATTGTCTAAATATCGATCGAGATCGAGCGCTTCCGAAGTCACATCTCCCACCGTTCTATTGCGAAAGGGTGTGAGATCGAGGCCATCGAGACCACGAGGTATCTCCTTATTCTCCATCTCTAAAGAAGATACAGAGTGTGCCATATAAGCGGCACCCATGAGAACAATGGAACCTAAAAAGATAAATATATAACTTCGGCAACTATTTATCTTTAAAAAATAATTTGAGATCTTATTCCGAAGACGATGGCGTCTTTCTCGCCTTCATGTGGATTAAAGATTATCTGTAGATCAGGTTGTAACGTAAACCAGGGGGTAATTACTCCCTGATAAGTTAATTCAAGCACACTCTCTGTACTGGATACCCCAGGATTTGCTCTTACATAGTCGTCACTGAAATCGGTATGCAAAAATCCTATTCCGAGGATGTCTTCTGAACGTTGTCCAAAAGGACCAATCCAATTAATACCGAAGTCGGTATAAAGTGAGACGACATTTTTTTCTGCATCGGGGCTATATCCCAATCGCCACCAACCGGTGAATGAATCCGATAACTCCTGGTTGATGGCAAAGTAAATACTCGAATTGCCATTTACCGTATTACCGGTATTAAAATCTATAAACTCTTCCCCACTGTGGTAGAAACCACCGATCTTATATACACCTTCTCGACCCAATATATTCGACGTTACCCCGGTTTCAAACATGTAGAGAAATCCCTCTACCCCTCCTAATTTGACATGCAGTCCATCGTCATTGATCTCTTCATCACCGATATTGCCATCGTAAATTCCCATTTGTATAAACGTATTCTCGCTCGGCTCAGCATATAACAACGCTCCGAGCGCTCCGATCGGCCAGATCGGAGCTGCATTGTTAAGCGACTGCGTGGGCATCGGACCAAAACCGCTGTTAATAAAAAGTCCCGATGAATCCGCGATCATAAAATCGTCATCGAGATCAATTAACCCAACTCTTATTGCCATTGATCCTTCCATTAATTCCTGCTCGTACCACAGTTGAAATAGACGCGAGGTATTAAAGGCGACAATATTGCTTAAAGCATTGATATCACCAGCAAAGGCACTGGGGTCATCTCCGTGAATCGTTTGTCCATGGATATGGACCAACGCGCCCGGTATTCCTACCAGGTTTTCTAAATAAAAATCCGCTCCAAAGTCGGCCAATCCCTGCCAGGTAGTAGCTGTTTCATTTCCACCGTCAAGCACACTGAAAAACTCACCCGTATATCCAAGAAAGGGTTGCACTCCCCTCTCCCTCTCTTCCAGTTGGCTGCTTACCCAATCCGCGGCGTGGGCGCTATTCGTTTCCATACCTGCTTCCTCAAAGAGTGCCATCTCTTGAGCCCAAGCACTGTGCGCCACGGTAAGGCTAGAAATGAATATTACGCTGAGAAAAACCCTACCCAAAAAATAACCAAAGTTTTTCTCGGTCCTATATGTAAGCTCCTTATTCATATCTATATAGGTACTTGCTTTTATCACCGCGGATCTGGATGAGATTGCATTTTTAGGCATAGGTCAAGGACTTTTTGTAAATATAAAATATTTTATTTGAATAATCAAAATAACTGTGAATAATTTAAGTTTGATAAGAAAATAAATAACCCCTATCAGAATTTAAAGAGCCCCTTCCATGGTCACAAGCACGGTAGAAGATTACATTAAGCAAATCTATCTGGAGCAGATAGAATCAGCTGATGGTCCGGTATCCATGGGGCGTGTGGCAAATTCTCTGGGCGTGGTTCCGGGAACCGCAACGACGATGGTAAAATCCCTGGCCGACTCAGAGCTGTTGAACTACGAACCGCGCGTGGGAGTAAGATTAACGGAAGCGGGTGAAGAGCTGGCCTTGCAGATGTTACGACGTCATCGTCTTATAGAGCTCTTCCTCGTGGAAAAACTAGGCCTCGATTGGTCTGAGATCCATGAAGAAGCGGAGAAGTTGGAGCATGCCATCTCAGACAGGGTTCTCGAAAAAATAGACGCCTTACTCGGTCATCCAAAGGTTGATCCCCACGGAGATCCTATACCCACGGAATCCGGAAATCTAAATAAAGAACAATTAAAGAATCTGTGTAATTGTGAGCTTAATCAGCCTTTGCACATTGCGCGCATTACTGATCAATCACCTGTATTTCTTCAATTTATTAATAAAAGTGGACTCATGCCGGGAGTGAAATTGACAGTTCAGGAACGAGAACCCGCCGCTTATGCGATTACCCTCCAATTCGCGAATGGGAAAAGCCTCATTGTCGGCTCTCCAGCCGGCGAGAAAATTCTTGTTGAGTAAACTCCCCCTGGCAAAACGGTTTCATCGAGTCGTTTCACAACCGATTACGCGATGAGTGTTTGAACCGTGAAGTGTTGCTCAGCGTAGCTGAAGCCCAAGTGGTAATCGAACAATGGCGTCATACCTACAATAATGAACATCCCCACAGTCGTTTAGGCTTTAAAAGCCCACAAGAGTTTGTCAGATTCCTTTCCGATCTTGGCCACGTTCGGGCTACGCCCTCACTTCGCCAAGATCTCTCATATACATCAATCCTAAAACCATTAACACCTGACCTGTCCCCGTAAAACTGGACCAGCAAAGATTTAGTCTGGCATGGGTGGAAAACCTAATAAAAAATAGGAGAAAGAACCACCCATGAAAAATAAAGGAAAACGATATAATAAAGAACAAATCATCTATGCCCTAAGGCAGGTAGAAGGCGGTCGAAGGATCGCCGAAGTGTGCCGAGAGTTAGGCGTGAGCGAACAGACCTACCACCGATGGAAGGGTAAATACGCGGGCATGGGAATGAGCGAATTAAGACGGCTGAAGCAACTCGATGAAGAGAACGCCAGTTTGAAGAAGCTGGTAGCTGATCTGAGCCTGGACAAGCACATGCTGCAGGAAGTAATCGCAAAAAAATTATAAAGCCTGTGCGCAAGAAGGTGATTGCTGACTGGTTAGTGGAAGCTTATGAGGTGAGCAAACGCCGCGCGTGCAGGCTGATGAAGTTGTATTGGTCGAGTTATAACTACCAGCCGGTGAAGAAGGACGAACGTGCGCTGATCATGCGCATCCGTGACCTCGCCGCAGCGCGCGTGCGCTACGGGTATCGGCGAATCACGGTGTTATTAAAGCGGGAAGGCTGGACGGTAGGAAAGAAACGCGTTTATCGTATCTACAAGGCCGAAGGGCTGGAAGTGCGCACGAAGAAACGAAAGAAGCGTGCCGCGCAAAGACGGGTCTCACTGCCCGCGGCTTCAGCAGCCCAGGAGCGCTGGTCGATGGACTTTATGAGCGATCGGCTGACCAACGGCCGCCCCTTCCGCATACTCACCGTTGTCGATCAATACACCCGAGCTTGCCCACTGCTTTTGGTCGATACGTCCATCGGTGGGCACAAAGTCGCTGCAGCACTTATGAAAGCCGCTGCAGGAATCGGTCTTCCCCAAACCATTACCGTCGATAATGGGCCCGAGTTTTCCGGCAAAGTACTGGATGAATGGGCTTATGGCCATGGCATCAAGCTGGATTTTATCCGGCCAGGTAAACCCGTAGAGAATGGTTATATTGAGAGCTTCAATGGACGCTTACGAGATGAACTTCTTAACACCGAGCTATTTTGTACGCTCGCTGAAGCGAAAGAAAAACTTGAAGCCTGGCGGCTTGATTATAATACTCAAAGACCACACAGTTCTCTGGGCTATCGGCCTCCGGCCGAATACGCCCAGAGAGCCATGTCTAAGAAAGTTAAAACCCATACCACCCTGCCGGAACTAACACTTGCTCTGGTACAGTAAACGGGAGCAGGTCAAGCTGCTGGTGAGAGCGTTTTTGGGAGATGAGGTATACTTGGATACCCCTTGAAGGGTTACTCAATCGTTACCTCATCGACTTCGACGGTGATCTCCACGTCATCTTCATTAACGAAGGTAGCATTGATGCTCTGTGTTGGCTGAGGGGTGTTGTCGGATTTGAAGTTGTTCTGGGTGATCAATCGATCGAAGCCGCGCGTCGTCGATCCACTCTCAGCAACCACGATCGAAGCACCGTTCGTCTGCGCCAGGTCACCTCCTGTGATCCGCAACCCCGGGTTGCCCGCGGCCACCGTGAAGGAACCTGTCCCAAATAGTAAATGCGGTACCGCATCACCACTGGCATCGATGTCACCTACAGTTAAGCGTACCGCGATCGGTACTCCACGCGCATCGAAGCCGACCTTGCCCGTGCTTCCACTGAACACGGCATTCGATAACTGCACTCCTCCCATTCCCGTGGAGTTGACTACTTCCACGAGGGCCACGTCGGCCTGGGCGTCATAGACCTGTCCTTCGGGGAAGAGGGCTTGGTTAAAGGCATTGATTCTACCAACGGTGAAGATACTAAAGAAGGTATTGGTGTCTGCTCCGTCGATGACCACGCTCGGCTTGCCCGTCACATATTCGACGGCCTGGTTGTAGCGTGGGGGAACGGCCGGAGGCAGGAAAGTGGCCGGGTCGAGGGATACGGTAAAGGTACCGTTACCTGAGAACTCTACCTGTACAATGTCCTCAGTTTCGTCCATGAAGGAGACGCGGGTGATCTGTCCCGGTTTGGCTTGGAGTTGGACGGACTCTCCGGTGAGTAATATCTGGTCGAAGACATTACCGTTGGCATGCTGAATGTTTTCACCGGCGATATCGCCCGAGCCGTCGAGAACGAGGGGAACGGGGGGAGCGGTCACGGTGATGACCGCGGTATCGCTGTCAGCGCTACCTCCAGCGTTAGTTACCTGCACCCAGAAGTTCGTGCTCGCGGTGAGCGCGCTCGTGGTAATGGTGCTGCCAGTGGCCCCGGCGACGGGACTAGACGTGTCACCACTGCTGCCGGTGTACCACTGGTAAGTATGATCGTCACCGCTGGCGACAACGGACAGGCTGGCCGAAGCGCCCGACTGTACTTCCTGGCTCGCCGGCTGGGTGGTGATCGCGGGTCCTTGCGCAGGGGGCGGTCCGTCCGTGCCGCTCCCCGGGGCACCGATCGGGGTAAATCCGAAATCGTCGATACCGTTACGGGTAAATACACCAACATTCACATCTTCTTCATCACTATAAACAATCTTCCCAATGCCTCCTGGTGCTCCCAATTCATCTGCATTAAAGGTAAGAA
This sequence comes from Opitutales bacterium, assembly GCA_965219535.1. Lineage (GTDB taxonomy): Bacteria > Verrucomicrobiota > Verrucomicrobiia > Opitutales > PNEW01 > PNEW01. The sequence continues at coordinate 2,148,857 of CBDCNV010000001.1, forward strand.
AAGTAGGTTTAAATAGTGGATCAAGAGCCGTCTCCAAATCTGTTACCGTCACGAGCAGGTTATCATTAGTATCGAAGACTTCAATTGTGCAATCGATATCTGTCTGATTCCTTACAGGTTCACAATTTGCATAAAAATCCACCTCATAAGCCGGAGTTTCAAAGGTGATGGTGAATTCCCCCCCTCCAGCCTCTACAATAAAAGATTGGTTACCAGAATGAACTGATGGGCCGCCGCCACTAGCTCTAATTCCACCTCCGCTACCACCAGTACTGGTAAAAATAGCGGTATGGGGAGAAGTCCCAATAGAAATAGGTTCCAGTCTACCATCACCTACCCCAAATCCATCACTCGACTCAAACCGGGTAAAGACCGTATTATTGTTGGGCTTATCCGTGGGCGTGTAGCCAAGATCATCAATGGAAAATTTTCCTGTAACATTGAAAATTCTTACTTCTTTTATCCCTTCAAGGAATTCCAGATCCGTAGCATCAAGAAAATTGCCGCTGTCAGCGAGAAAGCTTTGCAAGACAGGGTTGGCTCCCGGGCTGATGTTAGCCGGCAGTCCTACAACTTCGCCATTATCTCCTATCACGGTTATAACATTAGGAAATCCGCCGGCAAGTCCTCCCTCGTTGTTTCTATCTCCTCTGACCTCGATTTTGCCGCCCCCTGTTGATTCGGCTGCGTAAAATTCTAAGGTATTAATTCCGCGAAAGCTTATAATTTTCCCTTCCTGACCGGGCCCAAGAGTTAAAGCTTTCGTTCCTGAGTGTAAAAGCGCTGGATCTTCTAAAGTCTCTATCGTGAAGCCGACAAACTTGATGGTATTCGGTGGTTCACCAAGGGTAAAATCACCAGATCCTTCAACATCTTCAAAGTCGATGAATACTTCCTGGTCTTGCGGCAGGGCGATGAGAAGAACAGGGGATAAAACTGTGACTATTAAGAACGAGAGCGAATTTTTAAAGGCCATAACTTTCTCTCTTTAGGTGTTAATGTTCGGTGGAGGGGAGGATTTAAAATTGCCATGAGGAATTAGTCAAGCAGAGGGGTGAGAGAGACAGACACGTCGCCGAATGGATCTTGAAGCGAGTAATTAAAAGAGTCGAACTGGCTTGAGGGTAAGGCGTAAGGCTCTCAGGGCAGGCAGGGTTCAGAGTAAGATAGATTATTCCGTTAGGATCAATCCGCAATCCGAGATCGTTTTAAACGTGAATCGTGAATCTTATAACTTGCTTTAACCTGCATAAAATAGACATGACACGTTGATTCGGATTACAGGTCATACAAACCCTGGAACAGGCACAACAGTTTTTCGTTACGTGAAAAAACCGGGATGCGTTCAAGTGGAGCATCGACGGTGACGGTGGATCCACCGTCCAGGGTCTCACCTGTCCATGCATCCACCCACTGACAATCGGCTGGCAAGTAAACCTCGCGCTCCCTGGCTTGATACTTGGTGATCGGGGCTACGAGAAGATCCGATCCGAAGAGAAACGCGTCTTCTATCTCGGCCGTATTCTCATCGTCATCGAAGTCGAAAAAGAGCGGGCGCATGGGTGGAATTCCCCGCTCTGATGCCAACTTCATTTGATCCATCACGTAGGGGCGCAGTCGCTCTCTTAACATCATTGCAGCCCTGATGTATTTGTAAGAGTCGCCACCTACGGTCCAGGCTTCGTTGTTATGGCTATGACCATGCGAGCGAAAAATGGGCGTAAAAATGCCGTATTGGTACCAACGGATCATGATCTCATGAAAACGGTCGCTCGCATTATCGGGTGTGACAAACCCGCCAATTTCTGATGCTCCCCAAGGGATGCCACTCATCGACAGGTTGAGCCCCGCCATCATGTACTCATGCAGGTGCTCGAAGGAACACATGATATCGTGGGCCGCCGGCGAGGCTCCATAACGCTGCGAACCTGCCCAGGAACTGCGGCAGATGGTTACGACCTCGTTTTCTCCGGCTGAAAGCAGACCCTCGTAGATGTTCTTCTGGTGGGCGATCGGATAGTAGCAGTTTACTTCAATTCCCGGTCCGATATGATAGAGCACCTGGTCGTAATCTTGTAACTGGTGAAAATCGTCACAGGTATCGAGCCAGAAAGTTTTTATGCCGATATCGAAGTAGTTTTTCTTCCATTTGTTCCAGAGATACTTTCCGGCTTCGGGATTAGTCGGGTCGTAGGAGTACTTCTGTGGATCTTCACCCGGTACTCCGCGAAAATTGACGGTGTCCTTTATTCCATCGATTGAGCTGGTGAACAACCCCTGCTTTTTCATCGGCTCGAAGTTTTCGCTCGTTTTGTCGACCACGGGCCATGGCGATATCATGATACGAACTTCCATCTCATCGAGCTCTCGCACCATCGCTTCCGGGTCCGGCCAGAATTCCGGATCGAGCTTCCAGTCGCCGGTGCAACTCCAGTGAAGGTAATCAATAACCAGCACCGAGAGGGGAAGGCCAAGCCGCTTGAACTCCCTCGCCACCTCCAGAAATTCCTCCTGGGTTTTGTAGCGGTTCTTGCACTGCCAGAAGCCAGAAGCCCAGTAAGGCAACACCGGTGCGTGACCTGTCACGTCAGCGTAGTGCTCCATGATCTCGGCGTAGGAATCACCGGTCGTCAGGTAGTAGTCGACCTGTCTGCAACCGCGAGAGATCCAGCGGGTCAAGTTATGACCAAACTCGGCTCGCCCCAGCGAAGGGTTGTTCCAAAGGAACCCGTATCTTTCGCTGGAAACGAGGAAGGGCACGACATGTTTCACATGGCGCTGGTAGAGGTCGATGACACAGCCTTTCAGGTTCACCCGCCCCGTGGCATTCAACCCCATACCGTATAGCCTTTCCCCATCCTTCGCCGTAAAGTGCGTTTCCGTGTAAAAGAGGCCGTCATCCCGAGGCTGGAAAATGCGCGTTCCCGGGTTGTGCGCGGGGGCGACATAGTCATGCTCACTGAGGATGCAGGTTTTTTCACCGTCTCCTGTGTGGCGAAAAAACTGCAGGTACCCGGGCTGCGTTTTTATATCGCTTATCGATGCTGAGATCTTTCCGTTTCGAATAGTAGCTTCGGCGTCGTTGATAGTGATCTTTGATTCAGTGGGGACAACCTTTTCGGTCAATGCCCAGGCAGTATCGATAATGGTACCACCTGCAGTGACACGGACCCGCAGGCCGTCGGGACCCCACGGTGTAATGGAAATCGTTTCACCATCTCGATTGTGAAAGAGGGAGTCTCCGACCTGCTCTACTCTACCGGCTACTGTGTCTGACATCTTTTTTTTCTTTTCTTTGCATCGGTTTTAAAAGGAGTCAAGCTCTTTGACTATGCTCAGGGTATTCAGAGCTCAAGTTTTAGTGATGGAATGATATAAGATGTGTGCAACCGTTGGTTCGCGTGGCTTCCGTAGACGACCATCCTCAGGTGTTGCCCGTCGTCAGGTCAGCTATGGCCATTTTGTAGTAAGCGGTAGGGGTAGGCCCTTGAAGAATGGGGTCCTTTACCTCTTCGAGCCAAGGCAAAAGTCGCTCGTCGAGATCCTTACGTACCTGTTTGAGTCGAGAATCCGACCCGAGGTTGCTCAGTTCATAGGGGTTCGAATCCCTCCCTCTCCGCCATTATTTATCGACATCTTGTCAATATTTGTTAATTATAATTAGCAAATTTTAATCTAGATGGCGAAACAGAGATTTAAGATTACCAGGTTTATCAACCCGAGTGGCTCAGAAGCCTGGCGCTTATCCGGCACCCTGAATGGTAAGCAAATACGTAAGAATTTCAAATCCCGCAACGATGCTGTCGCCGAGCGTCAGCGGTTATCGATTCGATATTTAAACGAACAATCCGAAGGGCAGACCGTATGGACAACCCTGACCCAGTTGCAGAACAAAGAGGCCATTTCAGCTATTAATCTTCTTAACCAAGCCAAGTCCAATAAGTCTCTCACCTTCGCTGTTAACTATTTTTTAGGGCATTATAAAGAAGCTGCTGAAACAATGACCGTCGAAGAGGCCGTCCATGAGTATTGCGATCATAAGTCCAAGGAAATGGAGCGTGGGATCATCTCATTATGCCAGGAGCAGGGCATCACGCGTGAGATGAAAAAGTTAAAGGGTATTTTTGGGGGACGGATCGTTAACGAAATTCAACCTGTTGAGTTGAATACTTACCTCGACACACGACACCATCGTTCAAAAGAAGTGCTCTCCCTTAAAACCTGGAATAACCGCCGAGGATACCTAAGCACTTTCTTCAAATACTGCGTGTCAAAGAAATATGTGGGAGAAAACCCGATCCTGGAAGTTCCCCAGTATAAAATAAAGCAACGCAGGGGTAGCGCAGAGATTCTCTCTGCTAATGAAGCATCCGAATTGATGGAGTGGCTGGAAACTTATCGTGGAAAGCAGAACAAGGACGGATCCTTTTGGGGTGAATCCGGGTGCATGGTTCCCTATTTTGCATTAGCCCTGTTTGCAGGAATCAGGCCCGACTGGGAGCACGGTGAAATGGGAAAACTCAAAACCAAGCACATCCGTATGGATACCGGGGTTATCCTTATCGAACCGGAGGTCTCGAAAGTAAAGGAAAAGCGAGCCATTAAAATCCAACCCAACCTTAGTCTGTGGCTGGAGAAATATCCTCTTTCTATATACCCAATCATCCCAGCAAGGAGGTTCAGTGACATGTGGGCTCATGTCCGAAAAGAGCACAAACTTTCTCAGAATGTCCTTCGTCATACCTATATATCGATGACGGTGGGGTCCTTCCGCTCGGTAGGAGACGCCGCCCTTCAGGCGGGTAACTCTGAATCCGTGATCCGCAAATACTATCTCGACCTGGTAACTAAAGAGGAAGCAGATCGCTTCTGGCAGATAGTTCCACTGAGCGATCAATTAGTTCGGTAAGCTTAATAAAATAGGGGGACTTCGATCTATCAACGTAAAGAATTAGTCTGGCTGGAGTGACCCCCAAAGATGGTATCATTTACAGAGAGAGGTTATCGGGGACAGATCACCTATACACGAATAAACAGAACTTAAAAACCACTTGTTAGGATTTAATCAGATGACGAAACCTGAAGATGCTCCTTGAGGCACGGTTAATACAAAGTTAGAGAGAATTCACTCACTCTCTCGGCAGCAAGACATAGAGAGTGTCAGGTGTGAGTTGGCGTTAGGTGTCGACGTTGATATCCTCAATGGTAGAGCACTGAATGGTGATGGTGGCAACACCGCGCTATGGTTTGCTACTCAGGGCTCTTCACCAGAGTCAGTTCCACTAGCTCGGCTGTTGGTCGAGTCTGGAGGCAACATAAACCGAGCGTGTGAAATAGCTACATTCCGATGCACATGGCTGCGCAGTGGGGGCACCTGCAGCTGGTCAGATTTCTCGTCGACTCAGGCGCCGATCTATTCCCAGAATCTGATGTAGATGGCACCTCCTGGACAAGGCGCAAAAAGCGGGACGTGATGAGGTTGTAGAATATCTGGAATCACTTAGAGAGGAAACCTAACTGTCGGCTTCTAGTTGCTTGCCCATGGCCTTGGCCCGTTTTTTCGTTACTTTTATTTTTTGTTTCGTAATTCCTAACGGTCGACATCTAAAGGAATACCAAGCTTGATACGCCGTGCACTTTCATCACTCATAAACCGGGCTGCGGGTTTAGTTGTTTCACCCCTTAGAGCAGCTAACCGCTTGGCGGGTTCAGGCCAGCTTATATCTGGGTAATGATCCGCACAGTAACGCACCAATAAATCGACTGTCCTTATTGTGATCCGACCTGATTTATACCTGATTGCACTATAAGCATGGGCATTGCCTGTAGCTTTGGCAAACAAAGTCAGTGGAGTAATGCCCCCAGACTCGCAAACCGCGTTGACCAGTTCCTCAATTTCTTCAACGTAGATCATTGTTTATATACAAAGAGTCAACTTATATTAAATTACAACATTTATAATAAAAAGGGGAATAGTTAGACCTACAGGTGAGACAAAAGTTAAAATTTCACTTCCACAAAACCCTGATCGGATCCAAAATAGCGATTGTGTCACTTCTTTTCAATAGAATCCAAAACAAGCAATGTGCTTGATTTAGCGAGGCCGTATGATACTCCCAAACTCGCAATCCGCGTCGATCAATCTTTTTAATGTAAATCATTGTTTATATACAAATAGTCAATTTATATTAAATTGCAATATTTATAGTGGAAAAAGGGAACAGATAAACCCACAGGCGAGATAGGAGTTAAAATTTCACTTCCACAAAACCCTGATCGGATCCAAAATAGCGATTGTGTCGCTTCTTTTCAACAGAATCCAAAACAAGCAATGTGCTTGTTTTAGCAAGGCCGTCTAGTGCCCCTAAGATTCGTTTTGATTTTGTTTTGATATAAAAAGGCGTATAGGGGAAACAACAACCTCATAAGGGATAGTAGGGTAGCGAGGTGTCGGTTCCCAGCTGGTCGAGATCACGAAAACAGGTCCACTAGAAAAGTTAGTCTGGGACACCTGGAAAGGACTCAGACAATGAAAGGCAAAAGATATACAACTGAAGAGAAGATACGGATGCTACGGCAGGCAGACAAAGGGAAAACGATCCTGGAAGTATGCCGCGAGAACAACATAAGCGAACAGACCTACGACCGCTGGAAACGTGAGTTTGGGATGATTGATGTCAACCAGGCCAAGCGGATGAAGGAACTCTTTGAAGGAGAACGCGCGGTTAAAGCGGATGCTGGCGGACAAGCTGCTGGGGATAGAGATTCTGCAGAAGACGCTCGAAAAAAAATGGTAGATGTCGCTTATGCTCGGTAGTAAGCCCTGGGCACAAGCGGCAAGTGGCAGAGAGACTTGTGGCCCGGGGCCAGTGTTCGATACGTGGAGCGTGCCGATACTTTCACCTGCACCGCTCCACCTATGCGTATCGGGCGAAGTATCCTGATGCCTGGCTAACGAAACTGAAGGCGGCAGTAAGGCGGTTATCACGGCAATACGCGAGGTGGGGCTATCCGAAGATCACGAAGCTGTTGAAGGACGAAGGCTGGCAGGTGGGTAAACGGCTCGTGCAAGGTCTGCGACGTGAACTGGGCCTGGCGATCCCCCCACGCAAGCCAAGACGCCGGCGCAGGGGTGTCTCCACCGGGCTGCCGACGAAGGCCGAACATCCCGACCATGTTTGGACCTGGGACTTTATCCACGATAAGACGGTCCGCGGTGGGAATCTCAAAATGCTGACCGTCCTTGACGAGTACACCCGCGAGTGTCGGGTGATCCATGTCGATCGCCATATCAATGCGGAGAAGGTGCGCGGGGTCATGCAAAAACTGCTCGACCGTCATGGGCCACCAAAATATATTCGCAGCGACAATGGATCGGTTCCGAGGAGCGAAGCGACGACATGCGAAGCCATTTATTGGAAGTGAATTGAGAGTCTGGCTAACTGCGATGAAAATCAATACCCTCTATAGCGAACCAGCAAGCCCTTGGCAGAACGGATACATCGAATCGTTCCATGCACGTTTTCGCGAGGAGTGTCTAAATCGTGAACAGCTGTGGACTTTGACCGAAGCCCGTGTGGTGATCGAAGATTGGCGCTGGCTTTACAATCATGTTCGACCCCACCGCAGCCTCGGCAATATTACTCCACAACGTTTCGCTGAAAACCTCAATACCGAAGGCTCGGGCTCCATTCGGGCTACGCCCTCATTGCGCCCAAGTCTTGACTTCCTCTACCAACTTAACTTCAACATTAACCTCTCCAGACTAACTCTCTCAGTGGACCTGTTTGTGTAACCCGACCAGCGGCTAAGGAAATTGAATTTGCAGGTTTTGAAATTGGTGAAAAAGTAGAAGCTTTTCCAACGACACGCTTTCTTGATATTGGCGCCGTTGTTTATTACTTAAGGATGATCCCCTGGCAGATTCCCGATCTTACTTTGGACAAATACCGCGAAAGATTATTTAAGATTCATCAGCAGATTCAAATAGAAGGAAACCTCAAAGTTCAGAGTCACCGATTTTATATTAAAGCGATTAAAGCATGAAGTCTCGATATATAGATAGAATTAAAAAACATTTTCCCAACATCGATATCAATAATATTAGTGAGAATAATGATGGCCTAATTAATGACGTTTTAATCATTAATGAAGATCGGGTATTCCGCTTTGCAAAGGATATTAAAGGCGCAAAGAAGGCATTAAAAAATGAAATACAGTTTGTTAAATTGATAGCGCCCTACGTTGGGCTAAACGTTCCTGATTTCGATCTTTTAGAAGACGACTTTGTCTCCTATCAATTTATCTCAGGAAAACCACTGCTGCGAAATGATATCGTAATTCTCAATGACAGTGATCAGGACAAGATAGCTCAACAATTAGCCGAATTCCTTAAAGCATTACATACACTCCCGGAGGTATTGTGGTTGGAACATGAAATTGGACCTTCAGATGTCAATAGAAACCGTGAAGTCTGGTGTAAACTCTACACAGATATTCAAGAACAACTCTTCCCCGCATATGATGAGTCACAATAAAGAATTGGTAAGGAGACATTTTGAACCAGTTATTTCGAATAAACTTCCAATGGAATATCGGCCCGCTTTAATTAACGGTGATATGGGTACTTATCATATCCTCTATGATTCAGCCCAGAAAAAGATTAACGGGGTTATAGATTTCGGGACAGCGGGCGTTGGGGACCCCGCGGCTGATCTAGCATGCATGTTATATTACTATGGAGAAAGTTTCGTTCAGAGAATGAATAAATATTATCCGGAACTTAGTGAAGCCATAGACCGTGCTCGATTTTGCGCGGGTACCTTTGAGCTTCAATGTGCACTGGGTGGTATTCGGACTAAAAATCTATCGTGGTTCATGATGCATCTTGGAGGAATGAGGGACATGAATCCTTTGGCATTTAAAGCAGAATAACGTAAGAGTCATAAGAATGAATACTATTAGTGAAGCCAGTCGTTGGCGTCGACAGATTGCAGAACAAATTGCAAAGCGTTACGCTGAGAACAGTAAAGTTGATGCCGTTTTCTTAGGCGGCTCTGCCGCTCGAGGCTGTGCTGACGGTCATTCAGACATGGAGTTAGGTGTCTTCTGGAATGAAGATCCTTTAAAGGAAGAGAGGGAAAAGGTAGTTCAATCGTTAGAGTTTATAGATAAACAATATATTGGGATTCATTCCTATAACGCCGATAAGGAAATATGGGACGATGATTTTTATCTAGGTA